>BOKW01000003.1 GCA_016861185.1 Betaproteobacteria bacterium | reverse complement strand
CGCAATGGTCGAGCGGGTCAAGGCGCGGCACGGCCGCGTCGACGTGCTCGTCAACAACGCCGGCATCACGATGGACGCGCGGCTGCAGAAGATGACCGACGAGCAGTTCGACCAGGTGATCGCCGTGAATCTCAAGGGCACGTACAACTGCGCGCAGGCGGTCGTCGACACGATGGTCACGCAGGGCTTCGGCGTGATCCTCAACGCCTCGAGCGTGGTCGGCCTGCACGGCAACTACGGCCAGACCAACTACGCGGCGAGCAAGTTCGGCGTGATCGGCTTCGTCAAGACCTGGGCGCGCGAACTGGGCCCGAAGGGGATACGCTGCAACGCCGTCTGCCCGGGCTTCATCGCCACGCCGATCCTGCATACGATCCCGGACAAGGTGATGGCGCAGATGACCGAACGCGTGCCGCTGAAGCGGCTGGGGCGTCCGGAGGAGGTCGCCAACCTGTACGCGTTCCTCGCCTCCGAAGAGGCGAGCTACATCAACGGCGCGGTGATCGAGGTCACCGGTGGACTGACCGTCTGATGGAAGCGAAACCCGGACCGCTGCCGGCGTCGGCGCAGCGCGTGCAGGACGCGCTCGCCGCGCTGGGGCTCGCCTCGCGCGTCGTCGAACTCGCGGTCGCCGCGCGCACGTCGCAGCAGGCGGCCGACGCGCTCGGCATCGCGGCCGGGCAGATCGCCAAGTCGCTCGTCTTCCGCGCGGCGAACACGGGCCGCGCCGTGCTGGTGATCGCGGCCGGCGACCGGCGCGTCGACGAGTCGAAGGTCGCGGCGCATCTGGGCGAACCGATCGAGCGCGCGTCGCCCGAGTTCGTCCGCGCGGCGAGCGGCTTCGCGATCGGCGGCGTGGCGCCGGTTGCGCATGCGGCGCCGATGACGACCTTCTTCGACACGTCCTTGCGTCGCTTCGACGTCGTCTGGGCGGCAGGCGGCACGCCGCACTGCGTGTTCCCGATCGCGCCGGCGGATCTGCTGCGCGCGAGCGGGGCGACCGAAACGGCGATCGACTGAGCTTCCGATGGAAGCGAACTTCGTTTCGGCGGTCGTGCTGCTGCTGCTGGTGTGCGACCCGTTCGGCAACGTGCCGATCTTCATCAGCGCGCTGCGCGACGTTCCCAGCGAACGCCGCCGTCGCATCATCCTGCGCGAGTGCCTGATCGCGTTCGCGGTGCTGACGGTGTTCGTCTTCATCGGCCGGCCCTTCCTCGATCTGCTGGACCTGTCGGAGCTGAGCCTCCAGATCGGCGGCGCGGTCGTGCTGATGCTGGTTGCGATCCGCATGGTGTTCCCTTCGCCCGAAGGCGTATATGGGCAGCCGCCCGGCGGCGAACCGTTCATCGTTCCGCTCGCGGTGCCGGCGCTGGCGGGGCCATCCGCGCTGGCGACCGTGCTGCTGCTCGTTTCGCGCGACCCGCAGCGCACGTGGGCCTGGGTCGCGGCGATTGCGGTCGTGATGGCGGTCAGCGCTGTGATCCTTGCCTTCGCCGAACGCCTGCAGCACTGGCTCGGCGAGCGCGTGACCGTCGCGTTCGAGCGCCTGATGGGCTTGGTGCTCGCGGCGATCGCGGTCGAGCTGATGCTGCGCGGGATCAAGACCTTCGTCGCGCAGCTGTAGCGATGGCCAAACACCTGCTGTTCGAGGAAGACGGGGCGTTCCGCGCCGGCACCGTGCTCGCCGGGACCGAGGCCTCGTACCAGGTCGAACTGGCGAGCGGCAAGCGCACCAAGGTCAAGGCCTCGCACGTGCTGCTCGCCTTCGATCAGCCGTCGCCTGCGCAGCTGCTGCAGCAGGCGAACGACGCGGCCGAGGCGATCGACATCGACTTCCTGTGGGAGTGCGCGCCGCAGGACGAATTCGGTTTCGCGGACCTGGCGCGCGAGTACTTCGGTCATCCGCCGAATGCGGTCGAGGCGGCGAGCATCCTGTTCAGGCTGCACGGCGCGCCGGTGTACTTCCATCGCAAGGGGCGCGGCCGCTATCGACCGGCGCCGCCGGACATCCTGAAGGCCGCCCTTGCCGCGGTCGAGCGCAAGCGCCGGCAGGAGGAACTCAGGCAGCAGTACGTCGACGCGCTGAAGGCGGGCGAGTTGCCGGCTGCGATCGCGCAGCTCGGCGTGCAACTGATCGTGCGACCCGACAAGAACGGCATCGAATACAAGGCGGTCGAGCAGGCCGCGAACGAGCTGCAGATGTCGCCGCTGCGCCTGCTGCTGGCGCGCGGCGCGATCGCTTCGCCCTATCGCTGGCATGTCGACAGCTTCCTCGCGACGGCCTTTCCGCGCGGCACCGGTTTCGCCGCGGATCTGCCGCCGCCGGCGTTGCCGGAGGATCTGCCGCTGGCGGACGCGGCGGCGTACTCGATCGACGACAGCGCGACGACCGAGATCGACGACGCGTTCTCGCTGCAACGGCTCGACGGCCGAGTGCGCGTCGGCATCCACATCGCCGCCCCCGGCGTGGCGATCCCGCGCGGGCATGCGCTCGACGCGGTCGCGCGCACGCGCATGTCGACGGTATACGCGCCCGGACTGAAGTTCACGATGCTGCCGGAGCCCTGGATCGACGCGTTTTCGCTGAACGAAGGCAAGATCGTCCCGGTACTTTCGCTGTACGTCGACGTCGACCCGCAGTCGTACGCGATCCTCGCGCGCCACACCGCAGTCGAACGCGTGTGCATCGCCGGCAATCTGCGGCACGACCGGCTCGACGACATCGTCACCGAAGAGGCGGTCGCGGCGGGCGCGCTGCCGATCGAGTTCGGCGAGGAGCTTTGTTTCCTGTGGCGCTGGGCGCGCGTGCTGCTGGCGGCGCGCGAGGCGGTGCGCGGCAAACCCGAACCGCTCGGCCGCGTCGACTACGGCTTCGTGATCGACGGCGAGGGCGAACACGCGCACGTGACGATCCGTCCGCGCAAGCGCGGCGCGCCGCTCGACCTGGTCGTCGCCGAGCTGATGATCCTCGCCAACAGCCACTGGGGCGGCTGGCTCGCGCAGCTGAAGCGCGCCGGCATCTATCGGTCGCAACGCTTCGAGCGCGGCGCGAGCCGGGTGCGGATGAGCACGACGCCGGCGCCGCACGAGGGCATCGGTGTGGACCACTACGCGTGGAGCACCTCGCCGCTGCGCCGCTACGTCGATCTGGTCAACCAGCGGCAGCTCGTCGCCGCGGCGCGCGGCGAACCTGCGCCGTACGCGGCGAACGACGCGGAGCTGTTCGCCGTCGTCTCCGGTTTCGACGCCGCGTATACCGCGTACGCGGACTTCCAGTACCGGATGGAGCGCTACTGGTGCCTGCGCTGGCTGCAGCAGGAGAACGTCCGACGCATCGGTGCGACCGTGATCAGAGGCGACGTGCTGCGGCTCGACGGACTGCCTTTCGTAATGCGGCTGCCGGGCCTGCCCGAGCTGCCGCGCGGGCAGCGGCTCGAAGTGGACGTGCTCGGCGCCGACACGGTCGATCTCGTGCTGGGGGCGCGCGTGCACCAGGTGCTCGCGGCGCAGGCGGCCGAGGAAGAGCTTTCCCTCGACGAGCTGCCGCTCGAGGAGGCGCCCGACGCGCCGGCGGCGCCGGACGCGACACCCGCGCCGCAGAGCGGCTGACCCGGGCGGATCGACGCGCGCAGCGCTGGCTACAATCGGCCCGACTTCGCATTCGTCCTGTTCCGAACTCGCGTGCATTCCGTCAACAGCATCGTCAGCGACAAGATCCTGATGACGGCGTTCGCCGTCTCGCTGGGCTTGCACGCGACCGTGCTGGCGATCCGCTTCGTCGATCCGGAGTTTCTTCGCGTGCGTTCGACCGACCCGCCGCTGGAGATCATCCTGGTCAACGCGCGCAGCGACGTCCGGCCGCCGAATCCGGAGGCGCTCGCGCAGGCCAATCTCGACGGCGGCGGTGCCAACGACGCCGGACGGCGCACCTCGCCGCTGCCGAACACGTTCGAGATGCGCGACGGCGACACGCTGGAGACCGCGCGCCGCACGGTGCAGCAGCTCGAAGAGGAGCAGAAGAAGCTGCTCGCCCAGCTCGAACGCAGCGAGCTCGCGCAGCCGGCGCCGGTCAAGGAGTCGAAGCCCGCCGCACCCGACGCCGGCTCGGCCGAGCAGGTCAAGCGACGGCTCGCGCGGATGCAGGCCGAGATCGCCAAGCAGATCTCCGACTACCAGAAGCGCCCGCGCCGTCATCACTTCATGCCGAGCACGTCCGAGTATCGCTTCGCGCGCTACGTCGAGGACTGGCGTGCGCGCGTCGAGAAGATCGGCAACGAGCACTATCCCGACGAGGCGCGCGGAAAGATCTACGGAGCACTGCGTATGACCGTGGCGATCCGCAAGGACGGCACGGTGGCCGAGGCGACGATCGAGGAATCGTCGGGCGCGCCGGTGCTCGACCGCGCGGCCCGGCGTATCGTCAAGCTTGCCGCGCCGTACCCGCCGTTCCCGCCGGAGATTGCGCGCGACACCGATATCCTGGAAATTACGCGGACCTGGATCTTCACCAACGATCAGCTCGCAACGAAGAGCGGCGTGTCGACCAATCAAGCCAAACCATGAGCCGCGAGCCGAAAGTCGACAAGTACGCCGTGGTCGGCAACCCGATCGCGCACAGCCGTTCGCCCGAGATCCACCGGCTGTTCGCCAGGCAGACCAGACAGTCGATCAGCTACGAAAAACTTGAAGCGCCGCTGGACGGCTTCGAGGAGTTCGCCCTCGGACTGCGCGACGCGGGCTATCTCGGCCTGAACGTGACGATCCCGTTCAAGCTCGACGCCGCCAAGCTTGCCGACGACCTGACGCCGCGCGCGCGGCTGGCGGGCGCGGTCAACACGCTGAAGTTCGACGGCGACGTGATCCTCGGTGACAACACCGACGGCATCGGCTTCGTGCGCGACGTGACCGAGCGGCTGAAGTTCAAGCTCGCCGGATCGTGCATCCTGATCCTCGGCGCCGGCGGCGGCGTGCGCGGACTGATCGGCGCGCTGCTCGAGGAAAAGCCCAAGTGGATCGCGGTGGCCAACCGCACGCACGGCCGCGCGCAGGAACTCGCCGACGAGTTCGGCATCGAGGCGATCCACTTCGACGAAGTCCCCGCCGAGCACTTCGACATCGTGATCAACGGCACGGCGACCAGCCTGAACCACGCGATGCCCGCGATCGACCCCGAGACCTTCGACGATTGCACGCTCGCCTACGACCTGGTGTACGCACCCGAGCCCACGCCCTTCATGCAGTTGGCGAAGTCGGGCGGCGCCAAGATGGTCGCCGACGGGCTCGGCATGCTGATCGAGCAGGCGGCCGAGTCGTTCTGCGTGTGGCGCGGCGTGCGGCCTTCGACAGCGCCCGTCTACAAGGAGCTGCGGCGCCTTCTCGAGGAAGAGGCGCGCAACGCCGCGACCGCGGCGCGATGAGCCCGCTGCGGTTCGTCACCCGCTGGACTTGGCGGCTGGTCCTGCTCGCGCTTCTGGCGCTCGCCGCCGTGCAGTTCTGGTACCTCGGGTGGGTCGCCTACTGGCGCTGGGAGAACCCGGGCGAAACCGCGTTCATGCAGCGCGAACTGGCGCGGCTGCAGCAGAAGAACCCGAAGGCGCAGCTGCGGCATCAATGGGTTCCGTACGCGCGCATTTCGAACAACCTGAAGCGCGCGGTGATCGCCGCCGAGGACGCACGCTTCACCGTGCACGAAGGCGTCGACTGGGACGCGATCGAGAAGGCCTACGAGGAGAATCTCAAGCGCGGCCGTCCCGCCAAGGGCGGTTCGACCATCTCGCAGCAGCTCGCCAAGAACCTGTTCCTGTCGAGCGAAAAGAGCTACGCGCGCAAGGCGCAGGAACTCGTGATCACCTACATGATCGAGTTCGCATGGGACAAGCGCCGCATCCTCGAGGTCTATCTGAACGTCGTCGAATGGGGCGACGGCGTGTTCGGCGCGGAGGCGGCGGCGCGCCACTACTACGGCATCTCGGCGGCGCAGCTCGGACCCGAGCAGTCCGCGCGGCTCGCCGCGTATCTGCCGAACCCGAAGCGCTACGGCCGCATCCGCGGCGGGCCGTTCCTCGATCGGCGTACCGAGGACATCCTGCGCTATCTGTACAGCGTGCCGATCCCCTGACTCGCGACGCCGGCGCCTACAATCGCGCCGGCCATGAGCGAAGTCGACACACCGGTTGGAGAGCAGGCGGCCGCCGCCGTGCCCGCGCGCGACCCCGAGGAGGCGCAGCGCGCGCTCGTGCGCGTGCAGGCGCTGCTGGAGAAGCAGCGCCGTGTCGAGTCGCTCGTGCACCGCGAGGCCACGCCGGCCGAAGAAAAGAAGGCGCTGGTCGAAAGCCTCGTGCATCGCCAGCATCTGACCGAGCTGAAGACGATCCTCGACCGGCTGCATCCGGCCGATATCGCCTACATCCTCGAGGCGCTGCCGCGCGACGACCGGCTGGTCGTCTGGGATTCGGTCAAGGCCGAACGCGACGGCGAGATCCTGCTCGAAGTCTCCGACGCGGTGCGCGAGACGCTGATCGCGTCGATGGACCGCGAAGAGCTGGTCGACGCGGTCGAAACGCTCGAAGCCGACGAGATCGCCGCGCTCGCCGACGACCTGCCCGCCGACGTCGTCGAGGAGGTCAAGCAGGGGCTGACGACCGAGGAACGCGCGCAGCTGCGCGCGGCGATGTCCTACCCGGAAGACTCGGTCGGCGCGCGGATGGACTTCGAGATGGTGTCGATCCGCGACGACGTGACGCTCGAGGTCGTGCTGCGCTATCTGCGCCGCTTCGACGCGCTGCCCGACCACACCGACCAGGTCTTCGTCGTCGACCGCGACGACATGCTGAAGGGTTCGCTGCCGCTCGACCGTCTGCTGATCAACGAGCCGGACACCAAGGTCGCGGACGTGATGAAGGCCGACATCCTGACGCTCGCGCCGCTGGACGACGTGAGCGAGGCCGCGCAGGCGTTCGAGCGCTACGACCTGGTGTCGGCGCCCGTGGTCGATGCCAACGGCCGGCTGATCGGGCGGCTGACGGTCGACGAGGTCGTCGACGTGATCCGCGAGGAGAGCGAAGAGCGCGATCTGGCCAACGCCGGCCTGCGCGAGGAGGAGGACCTGTTCTCTTCGGTCTGGAAGTCGGCGAAGAACCGCTGGATGTGGCTCGCGATCAACATGGGCACGGCGTTTTTCGCCAGCCGCGTGATCGGCGCCTTCGAGGGGACGATCGAGCGCGTCGTCGCGCTGGCGGCGCTGATGCCGATCGTCGCCGGCATCGCGGGCAACTCCGGCAACCAGACGCTGACCTTGCTCGTTCGCTCGCTCGCGCTCGGCCAGGTGACCGGCGCCAACGCGCGGCGGCTGATCTACAAGGAAATCGGCGTGGCGGTCGCCAACGGCGTCGTCTGGGGCGGCCTCGCCGGGGTGTTCGCGTACCTGCTGTACCAGGACTCGCCGCAAGGCGTGCAGCTGGGTGTCGTGATGTTCCTCGCGATGGTGCTGAACATGCTCGTCGGCGCGCTGGTCGGACTCGCGGTGCCGCTTGCGCTGCGCGCGCTGGGGCGCGATCCGGCGATCGGCGGATCGGTGCTGCTGACCTTCACGACCGACTCCGGCGGCTTCTTCATCTTCCTCGGGCTGGCGACGCTGTTCTTCCGCTGACTACCTGATCCGCCGCAGCGTGTACTCCTCCTGGATCGTGTCCTTGTAGACGCTCGCGGGCGAAGAACTCGCGAGAAAGCGCCGCGCGATCTCCTCGCCGACGGCGGTGTGCTGGATGATCGAGCCGTTGTCGAATTCGATCTCCAGGATCCGACTGGCGCGGTCGTAGCCCGCCGACTTGATGCCGCCGCGGCGGACCGGCTTGCGTTCGATCGCCATCGCTGTCTCCCTACAGTCCCAACTCGTTCCAGATCGCGTCGACGCGCGCCTTGACCGCGGCATCCATCGCGATCGGCCGGCCCCATTCGCGCGTCGTTTCGCCGGCCATCTTGTTGGTCGCATCGATGCCCATCTTGCTGCCAAGTCCGGACACCGGCGAAGCGAAGTCGAGGTAGTCGATCGGCGTGTTGTCGACGAGCACCGTATCGCGCACCGGGTCGACGCGCGTGGTGATCGCCCAGATCACGTCCTTCCAGTCGCGCGCGTTCACGTCGTCGTCGACGACGACGATGAACTTCGTGTACATGAACTGCCGCAGGAAGCTCCACACGCCGAACATCACGCGCTTGGCGTGCCCCGGGTACTGCTTGCGCATCGACACGACCGCCATCCGGTAGCTGCATCCTTCCGGCGGCAGGTGGAAGTCGACGATCTCGGGGAAGGTCCGTCGCAGGATCGGCACGAAGACCTCGTTCAGCGCCACCCCGAGGATCGCGGGTTCGTCGGGCGGTTTGCCGGTGTAGGTCGAGTGATAGATCGGGTCGCGCCGCAGCGTGATCCGCTCGACGGTGAACACCGGGAAGCGCTCCACCTCGTTGTAGTAACCGGTGTGATCGCCGAAAGGGCCCTCGAGCGCGGTCTCGTAGCCGGCATTGGCCGCGCTGATCCCGCCATCCGCGTTCGCCGGATCCGGATGGATCCATCCTTCGAGAACGATCTCGGCGTTTGCCGGCACCTGCAGATCGCTGCCGATGCAGTTCGTCACCTTGGTGCGGCTGCCTCGCAGCAGTCCGGCGAACTGGTATTCGGAAAGCGTGTCGGGCACGGGCGTGACCGCGCCGAGCATCGTCGCCGGATCGGCGCCGATCGCGACCGCGAGTGGAAACGGCCGGCCCGGATGAGCGAGCCGGTGATCGCGGAAGTCGAGTGCGCCACCGCGATGCGCGAGCCATCTCATGATGAGCTTGTTGCGGCCGATCACCTGTTGCCGGTAGATGCCGAGATTCTGGCGTCGCTTGTGCGGCCCACGGGTGACCACGAGCCCCCACGTGATCAGCGGGCCGGCGTCTTCGGGCCAACAGGTCTGGATCGGAAGCCTGCTCAGGTCGACGTCGGCCCCCTCCCAGACCACCTGCTGGACCGGTGCGCCGCGCACGGTCGTCGGCGTCATGTCCCATAACGCCGCCTTGAGCATCGCGACCTTGCCGAGCGCGTCCTTGAAGCCGCGCGGTGGTTCGGGCTCCTTCAGCGAAGCCAGCAACTCACCGACGTCGCGTAGCGCCGATACCGACTCCGCGCCCATGCCAAGCGCGACCCGTTCCGGCGTGCCGAACAAATTGCCCAGGACAAACATCGAATGGCCTGCAACCCGTTCGAAGAGCACGGCCGGCCCGCCCGAACGTAGAACGCGGTCACAGATCTCCGTCATTTCCAGTCGTGGCGACACGATTGTCCGAACGCGGCGGAGTTGACCAGCTCGCTCAAGCTGGCCGATGAAATCGCGGAGGTCCGAGTACTTCATCTATTTTGTGGCGGCGCGGCAACGCGACTAGATGCGAGTGAGAGCTGACAAACAGCTTCGGATGCTTCCGGTAACCATTTGATCTGCCTAGCTTTCTGCACTTGGATCGTGCCCCGGTGTGGCCCTTCCCCTGAACATGCCGTCCGTCCTTTGTCGGATCTTCCGTCCTGCGGCGGGTTGACCCGCTTTGCTGCGCCCATAGAATCCAGTCAGCCGTTAGGCAGTGAGAGCCATCCCAAGAATGCGTCGACAGTCGAGTCGGGCTGGGGGTGGACAGGTCTCAGGGGATCGGGCCCCTTAGTTGGTGCTCTTTGAGGGCAGCGCCCTTCCCGAAGTCGACGCCCTTGGGTTCGCCACGCAGGCGGCCGGGGGCTGGTAGCAACGTCTGGATGCGCACGTGGGCCATCCGGTCGACGTCCCAACCTGTGAGTGACGACCCGCCGGCCTAGCGAGCCGGGGCCGCTCAGCATAAGGAGGCACGCATGTCGAACACCACGAATTATGCGCCGCGTAGTTTCGGAGATCAGGGTCGTGCATGGCTGGATGCCGCGCGCGACGTCGCCTTTGGTGCGATGGCCACGGCGCGGTTCTTCGTCACGCTTGCCGGTTGCGTCACCCTGGTGGCCGCTGCCGCCATCGTCGGCAACGCGTCGGTACGCGATCGGTTGATGCAGCATGTGCAGGTGACCGCCTGGATCAATCCTGTTTCCGAGGCCGCAGCTGCGGTCGAAGCGAAACCCGAAGCGACCGCCGCTCGCGCCGTCGTCGTCGTCGATGAAAAGACCGAAGCGCAACAGCGCAACGTCACACAGTATCTGGCGCGTCGCTACCGGGTCGCCGACGAAGCGGTTCGCGTGCTGGTGGCCGCAGCGTACGAAACCGGGCGGGAGATCGGCCTCGATCCGCTGCTGATCCTCGCCGTAATGGCGATCGAATCGAGCATGAATCCCTTCGCGCAGAGCCCGGTCGGCGCACAGGGTCTGATGCAGGTGATGACGCGCGTACATACCGAGAAGTTCGAACCGCACGGCGGCGAGCACGCGGCGCTGGACCCGATCGCAAACATCAAAGTCGGTTCCGCCATCCTGCACGATCTGATCCGCCGCGGCGGCTCCGTCGAACGCGGACTGCAGCTCTATGTCGGCGCCGGCAATCTTCCGGACGACGGCGGCTACGGGGCGCGCGTGCTCGGCGAGCGCGGGCGGATTTCGATGGCTGCCGCTGGCCGTGTCGATGCGGCGATCATGGCCGGGTATCGGGCCTCTCAGCCGGTCGAGGCCAAACCGGCAGTTGCGCAGCAGGACGCCGCGCTGCCGAAGCCCGCCGAGCCGGCGGGCAAGGCGGACAAGGCGGTCTGAGACAGAAGCCCCGCGCGGTTTACTCCGTGGCCGGGTGGCGTTCGGCAAGGAACACCTCGAGGCGGCCGAGCGCCTCCTCCAGCCGTTCGTACGCGTTGGCGTAGGAAATCCGGACGTAGCGCCGGGGTTCCGCATTGCCGAAGTCCCGGCCCGGAACGAGGCACACGCCGGTCGCGTGCAGCACCTCGAATGCAAAGTCCCAGCTATCGGCCGAGAACCGGCTGATGTCCGCGTAGATGTAGAACGCGCCGTCGGGAACGACCGGGACGTCGAAGCCGAGCCGCCGCAGCGCCGGAACCAGGAGGTCGCGCCGCCGCCGGAACTCGGCGCGACGCTGTTCATAGATCGCGATGCTCTCGGGCTCGAAGCACGCGAGCGCGGCGTGCTGGGCGACCGCCGACGGGCAGATGAACAGGTTCTGCGCGAGCCTTTCGATCGCCGGCAGCAGGGTCGGCGGAACGACGAGCCATCCGAGCCGCCACCCCGTCATGTTGAAGTACTTCGAAAAACTGCTGAGCACGATCGCCTCGTCGTCGAGCGACAAGGCGGTCGTCGGCGGGTCGTCGTAGCTCAGGCCCTGATAGATCTCGTCGACGACGACGAAGCCGCCGCGCGAACGGACCCGCCCGACCACGTCTCGCAACGCGTCCGGTCGAATCGAAGTCCCGGTCGGATTCGACGGCGATGCGAGCAGCACGCCGCGCGTCGCTGCGGACCAGTTCGAGTCGACCTGTTCGGCGGTCAGTTGGAAGCGCGTCTGCGGCCCGCAGGGCAGGAGGCGCGCCCGCCCCTCGAAGGCGGCGACGAAGTGCCGGTTGCATGGATAGGTCGGGTCCGGCATCAGCACTTCCGAGTCGCGTTCGACCAGCGCGGCGAACGCGAGCAGCAGTGCGGCCGAGGCACCAGCCGTCACGACGACGCGCTCCGGGTCGACCCGAAGTCCGTAGCGTGCGGCATACCAACCGGCGATGGCTCGGCGAAGCGGCTGGATGCCGAGCGCCGGCGTGTACTGCGTGGTGCCCTTGCCGATCGCCTCGATCGCCGCGCGTTGCACCGGGGCGGGCGCGGTGAAGTCCGGCTCGCCGATGCTCATGTGAATGACCGATGTGCCGCTCGCCTCCAGACGCGCGGCCTCCTTGACCACTTCCATCACGTAGAAGGGCTCGATCGATCGCGTGCGTGCAGCGGGCTCGGCCATCGGCATGGATCTGCGCCAGGCGCGGATCATAGCCGTGGCCGACTGGATGTCAGTAAGCGCTCATGTTTGAAGAGAAAGAGGACCTGCCGTCCGAGCGCACCCAAGTCCGGTTGAGGAGAGGAGGGAGTGGAGCGACCGAGAATGGGTGTTCTGCGCCCGGATTTTGGCAGGCCCGCGGAAGAACTGGCCGGCAGTCTACTGGCAGGCTGCCCAAAGTCAATCATTTGTCTAGGTCAAAACGAACAAAAAGAGAGCATCGACTGCGGATCCAGCTCGCGGCTCGCGCGCCGGATCAAGGCGCCGCCGTTGCGGCAGCTTTGATCGCCGCGCGTTGGTTCGGCGAAGGGCCACGCGGATAATTGCCGGCTCCGATCCAGCGGTTCCTCCGATGCCCAACACCGATCACTCCGACCTCCGCCGTGCCGCGCTCGAGT
Source organism: Betaproteobacteria bacterium (assembly GCA_016861185.1). Taxonomy (GTDB): domain Bacteria; phylum Pseudomonadota; class Gammaproteobacteria; order Burkholderiales; family Burkholderiaceae_F; genus DSNY01. Next base: position 629,225 of record BOKW01000003.1, on the reverse strand, counting down.
ATCACGAACTGCCGCAGCCGGGAAAAATCGCCGTCACGCCGACCAAGCAGCTGGTCAATCAGCGCGATCTCGCATTGGCGTATTCGCCCGGGGTCGCCGCGGCGAGCGAGGCGATCGCCGCCGATCCGGCGACCGTGTTCCGCTACACCGCGCGCGGCAACCTCGTCGGCGTGATCACGAACGGCACCGCGGTCCTCGGCCTCGGCCCGATCGGCCCGCTGGCCGCCAAGCCGGTGATGGAAGGCAAGGGCGTGCTGTTCAAGAAGTTCGCCGGCATCGACGTGTTCGACATCGAGATCGCCGAGCGCGACCCGGACAGGCTCGTCGAGGTGATCGCCGCGCTCGAGCCGACCTTCGGCGGCATCAATCTCGAGGACATCAAGGCGCCCGAGTGCTTCTACGTCGAGCGCAAGCTGCGCGAGCGGATGAAGATTCCCGTGTTCCACGACGACCAGCACGGCACCGCGATCATCGTCGGCGCCGCCGTGCTCAACGGGCTGAAGGTCGTCGGGAAGAACATCGGCGAGGTGAAGCTCGTCTGCAGCGGTGCGGGCGCAGCCGCGCTCGCCTGCCTGGACCTGCTGGTCGAACTGGGTATCAAGCGCAGCAACGTCTGGGTCGCCGACATCGAAGGCGTGGTCTACCAAGGGCGCACCGTACTGATGGACTCCGAGAAGGCGCGCTACGCGCAGAAGACCGATGCGCGCAAGCTCGCCGACATCATCGGCGGCGCCGACATCTTCCTGGGGCTCTCGGCCGGCGGCGTTCTGAAGAAGGAAATGGTCGCGCAGATGGCCGCGCGACCGCTGATCCTCGCCCTCGCCAACCCGACGCCGGAGATCATGCCGGAGGAGGTCAACGCGGTGCGCGACGACGCCGTGATCGCGACGGGCCGCTCGGACTATCCGAACCAGGTCAACAACGTTCTGTGCTTCCCGTTCATCTTCCGCGGCGCGCTGGACGTCGGCGCGACGACGATCACCAAGGAGATGGAAGTCGCCGCCGTGCAGGCGCTCGCGCAGCTCGCGCAGGAAGAGCAGAGCGACATCGTCGCCACCGCCTACGGCAGCACCGCCACCGGCTTCGGCCGCGACTACATCATTCCGCGTCCGTTCGATCCGCGGCTGATGATGCGCATCGCGCCGGCGGTCGCGCAGGCGGCGATGGCGAGCGGTGTGGCCACCCGGCCGATCGCCGATCTCGCCGCGTATCGCGAGCAGCTCCAGCAGTTCGTCTATCACTCCGGCACGTTCATGAAGCCGATCTTCGCCGCGGCGAAGAAGGCGGTCGCCGAAGGCGGACGCACGCGCATCGTTTTCGCCGAAGGCGAGGAGGAGCGCGTGCTGCGCGCCGTGCAGGTCGTCGTCGACGAAGGCATCGCCAAGCCGATCGTCATCGGCCGCCCCGCGGTGATCGAGAAGCGGCTCGAGCGTTTCGGTCTGCGCATGCAGCCCGGCCAGGACTTCGAGCTGGTCAACCCGGAGTTCGACGAGCGCTACCGCGACTACTGGCAGACCTACCATCGGCTGACCGCGCGCCGCGGCGTGACCGAGCAGTACGCAAAGATCGAAATGCGGCGCCGGCTCACGCTGATTGGCGCGATGCTGATGCACAAGGGCGAAGCCGACGGCATGATCTGCGGCACCTTCGGCCCGCACGGGCTGCACCTCGCCTACGTCGACCAGGTGATCGGCAAGCGCCCGGGGGCGACGGTCTACGCGGCGATGAACATCCTGATGGTGCCGGGCCGGCAGATCGCGATGGTCGACACGCACGTCAACGTCGACCCGACCGCCGAGCAGATCGCCGAGATCACGGTCATGGCGGCCGAGGAACTGAAGCGGCTCGGCATCGCGCCGCGCATCGCCCTGCTGTCGCACTCCAACTTCGGCACCAGCGACGCGCGCTCGGCGACCAAGATGCGGCGCGCGGTCGAGCTGCTGCGCGCGCAGCATCCGGACCTCGAAGTCGACGGCGAGATGCACGCCGACTGCGCGGTCGACGCGGCGATCCGCAAGTCGATCATGCCGTTCTCGACGCTGCGCGGCGACGCCAACCTGCTGGTCTGCCCCGACATCGACTCGGCCAACATCGGCTACAACCTGCTGAAGACGACCGCGGGCAACAACGTCGCGATCGGCCCGATCCTGCTCGGCGCGGCCAAGCCGGCGCACATCCTGACGCCGTCGGCCACGGTCCGGCGCATCGTCAACATGACCGCGCTGACGGTCCTCGATGCGAATTCGCAGCGCCAGGCCGCGCTGCCGCTGGCCTAGGCGCGCGCGCGCCCGCACAATGCGGGCATGAGCGTGTTGCCGACCGAACGCCTGCCCGACCGCGTCACGCTGCGCACCTCGCCCGCGGGACTGATCCTGATGGGCGGCGGCGCGCGCGCGGCCTACCAGGTCGGCGTGCTGAAGGGCATCGCGCGCATCCTGCGCGAGGTGCGGCGCGGGCTCGACCCGACGATCGCGCAGGGGCACAACCCGTTTCCGATCGTCGTCGGCACCTCGGCCGGCGCGATCAACGCGGCCGCGCTCGCCTGTCGCGCCGACAACTTCCAGGAAGCGGTCGCGCAGCTCGTCCACGTGTGGGAGAACTTCCACGCCGAGCAGGTCTACCGCTCCGACCTGCTCGGCGTGGTGCGCACGGGTGCGCGCTGGCTGACGTTGCTGTCGCTCGGCTGGATGGTGCGGCGGTCGCTGCGGATGCGGCCGAAATCGCTGCTCGACAACGCGCCGCTGCGCGAGCTGCTGGCGAAGATGATCGACTTTGCGCGGCTGGCGCGCGCGTTCGACCACGGTCATCTGCGCGCGCTCGCGGTCACCGCGTCGAGCTACACGTCGGGCCGGCACGTGACCTTCTACCAGTCGCTGAACGATTACGACCTGCCGGCCAAGCTGCAGCGCGTGAACCTGCATACGCGGATCACGCTCGATCACCTGCTCGCGTCGAGCGCGATTCCCTTCGTCTTTCCCGCGCTGCCGCTGACGGTCGCGCTCGGCACCCCGGGCGGCGCGGAGTATTTCGGCGACGGCTCGATGCGGCAGATCTCGCCGATCAGCCCGGCGATCCACCTCGGCGCCGAGCGCGTGCTGGTGATCGGCGCCGGCCAGCTCGGCAGTCCCGGCATGCTGAGCGGCATGGACGCGCGCGGCTACCCGTCGCTGGCGCAGATCGCCGGCCACGCGATGGCGTCGATCTTCCTCGATGCGCTCGCCACCGACATCGAGCGACTGGACAAGATGAACCACATCGCGGCCGCGCTGACCGCCGCGCAGAGCCGGGCGCTGAACCTGCGTCCGATCGAATCGCTCGTCATCGCGCCGAGCGAACGACTCGACGGCATCGCCGCGCAATACATCGGCGCGCTGCCGCGCCCGGTGCGTGCGCTGCTCGAAGTGCTCGGAGCGAACCGCGGCAACGGCGCCGCGCTCGCGAGCTACCTGCTGTTCGAGTCCGCCTACACGCGCGTGCTGATCGACCTGGGCTGCAGCGACACGCTCGCGCGCAGCGAGCAGGTGCTGAGCTTCCTGACCGACCGGCTCGGGCCGGCGCCGTCGCATGTACCCAAGGTCGTCGTGGTTTGAGCGCGCGCTGATCGCGCTGATCGGCGCGCTGCTCGCACTCGGCGTCGCCGCGCGCGAAGCGCCCGGCGTGATCGGCGACATCGCGGCGACGGAACTGCCGCGCGAGGCGCGCGAGACGCTGGCGCTGATCAAGCGCGGCGGACCGTTTCCCTACCGCAAAGACGGCACCGTGTTCCAGAATCGCGAGAGACGCTTGCCGGCGAAGCCGCGCGGCTACTACACCGAATACACGGTGCGCACGCCCGGCAGCCGGGACCGCGGGCCGCGTCGCATCGTCGCCGGCCGCGGCGCGACCGGCGATCCGGCCACCGGCGGCGAATACTGGTACACGGACGATCATTACGAGACTTTCCGCCGCATCCGGGAGTGAACTTGAGTCCGAAGCCGCCCAGTTCGCTGAACGACCTGCCGAGCAACAGCGTGCGGCCGCTCGGACGGCTCACCGTCGCCACGCTGCGCGAGTGGGCCGCCGCCGCCGGGCAACGCTTCGTCGACGTCGATCTGGCCGGTTGCCACGACAAGAAGGCGGTGCTGAAGGCGATCGGCAAGGGCTTCGGTTTTCCCGACTGGTACGGCGCCAACCTCGACGCCCTGTACGACTGCCTGACCGATCTGCCCGACGACGCAGGCGCACCCGGCTACGTGGTCGTGCTCGAGCACCTGCCGCGCGAAAGCGGCTTCGACGACGAGGCCCGCGCCGCGCTGCTCGACGTGTTCCGCGACGCGGCCGACGCCTTTGCCGATCGCGGCGTACCGTTTCGCGTCGTGTACGGCTGAGCCGGGTCAGTCCGATCCCGCCAGATCGCCCGCGATCGCCTGCAGCGCGGCCAGCGCCGCGGGACCCGCGGTTTCCGTGCGCAGCACGCGCGGACCGAGGGCCGCGACGACGAACCCGGCCCGCCGCGCAAGCGCGATCTCCTGCTCGGTGAACCCGCCTTCGGGCCCGATCGCCACGGCGACCGATCGCGCCCGCGCGTCGCGCGCCAGCGCCTCGCCGGCGTCGGGCGCCAGCAGCAGCCGTACTTCGCAATCCTGCGCCAGCACGAGCGCGCCGGCGAAGTCCGATGCGTCGAGGACCACCGGCACGCGGTTGCGGCCGCACTGGCAGCACGCGGCAATCGCGACCTCGCGCCAGTGCGCGCGTTTGCGCGCGAGTCGTTGCGCGTCGAACCGCGCGACGCTGCGCTCGGTCGGCGCGAGCACGACGCGGGCGACGCCCAGCTCGCTGGACTTTTCGACGATCCAGTCGAGCTTCTCGTTCGGCGCGAACGACTGGATCAGCGTGACCGCGAGCGGCGATTCGCGCTCGACTGGATCGAACGCGAGCACCTCGGCCGCGGCGCGCCGGCCGGCGGCGAGCCGCGCCGCGTATTCGCCGCCGCGGCCGTCGAACAGCACGATCGCCGCGCCGTCGCGCAGGCGCAGCGCGTGCTGCGCGTGATGCGCGACCGCGTCGGGCAGCTCGACCGTGGCGCCGACGCGCAGCCCGCTCTCGACGAAGAACCGCGGCGCGCCCATCGACGTCGCGCCGTCTAGAAGCGGCCGGCCTGGAAGTCGTCCATCGCCTGCACGATCTCGCGCTCGGTATTCGTCACGAACGGGCCGTACCACGCGACCGGCTCGCGCAGCGGCCGGCCGCCGATGAGGAGCGCGCGCGCCGGCGCATCGGCCGCGGTCAGCACCACCGCGTCGCCGTCGCCGAGCGCAGCGAGCGCAACGGCCCGGATCGCCTGCGCGTGCTCGCCGATTCGCAAAGCGCCTTCGTAGATGACGACGAACGCCGCGTGCGCGGGATCGATCGACTCGACGAAGCTCGTTCCCGGAGCGAGCGCAATGTCGAAATAAAACGCCTCGGTGGCCGCGGTCGCGATCGGCCCGGCCGTGCCGCGCGCCGTGCGGCCGGCGATTACCTTGACCGTCGCGCCTTCGCGCGCTTCGACCGGCATCCGCTCGGGACCGTATTCCTGGTAGGCGGGCGCGCTCATCTTCAGCCGCGCCGGCAGATTGACCCAGAGCTGGAAGCCGCGCATCAGTCCCTCGGTCTGCTCCGGCATCTCCGAGTGCACGATGCCGCGGCCGGCGGTCATCCACTGCACGCCACCGGGCTCGATCACGCCCTCGTGGCCGTGATTGTCGCGGTGGCGCATGCGGCCGGCGAGCATGTAGGTGACCGTCTCGAAGCCGCGGTGCGGGTGTTCCGGGAAGCCGGCCAGGTAGTCGCTCGCGTTCGGCGAGTCGAAGTAGTCGAGCATCAGGAACGGGTCGATCGACGGCGAATGCGGCGTTCCCATCAGCCGCCGCAGCCGCACGCCCGCGCCGTCGCTCGCGAGCTCGCCCGACGCGACGCGGACCGGCTTGCGCGAAACCGTCGTGCTACTGCTCATCGTCGTTCTCCGCCGTTGAGTCCGTCGCGCAGTCTAGAACCTATCTCAGAATCCCCGGCGGCCGCGGCGGGGCCGCCTGGGGATGCAGCGCTAGGCGCGGCGAGGGGACCATTGGCCAGAGCCAAGGACCCGAGCCGCAACGACGCGATGCGCCCCAGGCGACCCCGCCCCGCAGGGTTGCGACGATAAGCGGGCGTCTGCGGTGTTGGCGCGCTCGGCCGTAGGCCAAGCTACTGTCCTTCGCGCGCCGCCTAGCATCCGCCCGCTTCTCGTCGCAACGCGACCGTCGGGGATTCCGAGATAGGTTCTCGCCGCGCACGGCTAAGAAAAGCCCGGCACGCGGCCGGGCTCTTGTCGAAACAGAACGCGTTACGCGACGGCCTTCATCCGCGCCGGCGCGGCGGGCAGCTCGCCGCCCGTGAGTTCAAGCACGAAGTTCGGCAGCGTGAACAGCGCCGAGTGCAGCGGCGCGTTGTAGTACTTCAGCGCGCCGATGCGCCGCTCTGCGAGCCGCTGCGCGATCGCCTCGGTGGCGAGCGTGCGCGGGTTCGCGCTGTCGCTGGCCACGCCGAGGCACCACAACGAGCCGTACAACGGGATGTACAGCGCCATCGGGTGCACGTGCCGGAAGACCTTGCGCAGGTTCGCCGCGTTCTTCTTCACGGTGGCGGCCTGGAAGACCGGCGAGCCCAAGTGCAGCGTCAGCAGCCCGCTCGGGTTCAGGATCCGCTGGCACATCCGGAAGAACTCTTCCGAGTAGAGATGGAACGCCGGCGTATCCGGATCGGTCAGGTCGAGCACGATCAGGTCGAAGCGCTCGTTCGTGTTCTTCACGTACTCGAAGCCGTCGCCGATCTTCACCTCCAGCCGCGGGTCGTCGAAGACGCCCTTGTGGATCTCGCGCAGGTAGCGCTTCGAGATGTCGATGACGACCGGGTCGAGCTCGGCCATCACGATGCGCTTGACGCTCGGGTGCTTGAAGATTTCCTCCGACGAGCCGCCGTCGCCGCCGCCGATGACGAGCACCGACTGCGGGTTCGGATGCGTCAGCAGCGCCGGGTGCGTCATGCACTCGTGATAGAAGAACTCCTCGCCTTCGGAGGTCATCAGGCGCCCGTCGAGGCGGAACAGCCGGCCGAACTGATGCGTGTCGTAGACCTCGACGCGCTGGTACGGCGACTGCTGCGTTTCGAGCCGCTCCTTCGCCGTGAAGCCGTAGCCCGAGTGCGCATTGAGCCAGTCGAAGATCAGCTCGTTGCTGCCCGCGCCCGGAGCCGGTGCGGCCGACGACGTGGTCGTGACCTCGGCGCCGGCGGCCAGATCGCCGCGCGTGATTCGGTTGACGACCTGGTTCTGCGGCCGGAACGCGACGACCAGCTCGTCGAAGAGCTGCTGCGCCTTGCCCGAGTTGTCCCCGGTGAAATTGCAGACGTAGACGTCGAGCGTGACGCCGCGCCGCTCGGGCCACGTGTGGATCGCCAGGTGCGATTCGGCGAGCAGCACGGTGCCGGTGATGCCGCCCGGCTGACCCTGCCAGTCGGGAAACACGTGGTACTTCTCGTCGACGATCGTCAGCCCCGCGCGCAGCGTCGCGTCACGGCACAGCGTGGAGAGCTTCTCGAGATCCGTCAGGAAGGCTGCGCTGCAGCCGCATTCGAACAGATCGCCAGTCAGGTGAAGGCCTTGCATCTTCGTCCCCCAGCAGGTCCGCCCAATCGACCTGAATCACGGTTTGAACCGCAACCCATCGGCCCGGGACCCGTGCGCTGGTGCGCGGCGCTCGGATCATTGCGGTGGCCGCTTGCGACGGCCGACCCGCGTCGATTGGATCTGGCGGGGGAATCGTTGCCTGGCGCTGGCTACGCGCCGTACTGGCAGCCCGTTGCTTCCTTGTTTCCGGACCGAAATTTAAGGCGCGCATGCTAAAGGAATTCGCCGTCGAGCGAAAGACCCGCGCACTCGAAAACGGCGTCTAACGCGCGCGGATTTGCGCCGGAACAAATCCGCGCATACGCCATCGCGGCTACAGAGTGCGCGAGGGCCGCCTGATAAGATGCGCGCGAGCGTCGCCGCCGACTTCGCCGAGCGTTTTCGCCGGCATCGCGCGCCGCCGCTTCCGTCCCGACTTTCCCCAGTTCTGCCCGATGTCTCCGCTCGACTCCGCGTCATCCCGGTCGTTGCAAGTACGTATGGCCAACGCGATCCGCGCGCTGGCGATGGACGCGGTTCAGAAGGCGAACTCCGGACATCCCGGCATGCCGATGGGCATGGCCGAAATCGCGCTCGCGCTGTGGACGCGACACCTGTCGCACAACCCAGCCAATCCGCGCTGGCCCAATCGCGACCGCTTCGTGCTGTCCAACGGGCACGGCTCGATGCTGCAGTACGCGCTGCTGCATCTGACGGGCTACGACCTGCCGCTCGAGGAGCTGAAGAACTTCCGCCAGCTTCACTCGAAGACGCCCGGACATCCGGAGCACGGGCTGACGCCCGGCGTGGAAACGACGACCGGTCCGCTCGGGCAGGGCCTGGCGAACGCGGTCGGCATGGCGCTCGCGGAAAAGCTGCTCGAGATGGAGTTCAACCGACCCGGGCACGCGATCGTCGACCACCGCACCTACGTGTTCGTCGGCGACGGCTGCCTGATGGAAGGCATCTCGCACGAGGCCGCTTCGCTCGCCGGCACGTGGAAGCTCGCCAAGCTCGTCGCGATCTACGACGACAACGGCATCTCGATCGACGGCGAGGTCAAGCACTGGTTCACCGACGACACCGCCGCGCGCTTCCGCGCCTACCGCTGGAACGTGATCGGCCCGATCGACGGCCATGACGTGGCGGCGGTCGACGCCGCGCTGGCGCAGGCCAAGCAGTCCGAGCGGCCGACGTTGATCATCGCGCGCACGGTGATCGGCAAGGGCTCGCCCAACCGCGCCGGCACCGAGAAGGCGCACGGCGAAGCGCTCGGCGAGACCGAAGTTGCCGCCACGCGCGAGACGATCGGCTGGCCGCACCCGCCCTTCGAGATTCCCGCCGAGATCTACGCCGCGTGGGATGCGCGCGCCGCCGGCGCCGAGCGCGAGGCCGAGTGGAAGCGCCGCTTCGCCGCGTACGCGCAGGCGCATCCGGAGCCGGCGCGCGAACTCGATCGCCGGCTGCGCGGTGAATTGCCGGCCGACTTCGCAGCCAAGGTGGCGCAGGCGATCGCCGCCGCCGCCGGCAAACGCGAGAACGTCGCCACGCGCAAGGCCTCGCAGCTCGCGCTCGAAGTCGTCGCCGAAGCCGCACCCGAGATGATCGGCGGCTCGGCCGATCTGACCGGCAGCAACCTGACCAAGTGGAGCAAGGCGGCCGCGCTGCACGTCGACGGCGAGATCCGGTCGGGGCGCCACATCCACTTCGGCGTGCGCGAGTTCGGCATGTGCGCGATCGCCAACGGCATGGCGCTGCACGGCGGCTTCCTGCCCTTCGTCGGAACGTTCCTCGTGTTCTCCGACTACGCGCGCAACGCGGTGCGGATGGCCGCGCTGATGAAGCAGCGCGTCGTGTTCGTCTTCACGCACGACTCGATCGGCCTCGGCGAGGACGGCCCGACGCACCAGGCGGTCGAGCACGCGGCGAGCCTGCGGCTGATCCCGCACCTCGACGTCTGGCGGCCGTGCGACACGGTCGAGACGCTCGTCGCGTGGGAGGCCGCCGCGCAACGGCGGGACGGCCCCACCGCGCTGCTGTTGTCGCGCCAGGCCGTGCCGTTCGTGGCCGGCGAGCGCGACGCGAACGACGTGCGCCGCGGCGCCTACGTGCTGAGCGAGGCGCCCGGCGGCGCCGGCAAGGCGCGCGCAGTGATCGTCGCGACCGGCTCTGAAGTGCCGCTCGCGGTCGAAGCGCAGAAGCAGCTCGCCGCCGAAGGCATCGCGGTGCGCGTCGTGTCGATGCCGTCGACGACGGTGTTCGACCGGCAGGGCGTCGAGTACAAGACGCGCGTACTGCCCGAAGGGCTGCCGCGGCTCGCGATCGAAGCCGGCGTTACCGACTTCTGGTGGAAGTACGTGCGCGCCGCGGGCGCCGTGCTCGGCGTCGACCGCTTCGGCGAATCCGCGCCTGCGGGCGCCGTCTACAAGCACTTCGGCCTGACGGCAGACAACGCCGCGCAGGTCGTTCGCGAACTCATCTCCAGGGAGAAATCTCGATGACCATCAAGGTTGCCATCAACGGCTACGGCCGCATCGGCCGCAACGTCCTGCGCGCGCACTACGAGGGCGGCAAGAAGCACGACATCCAGATCGTCGCGATCAACGACCTCGGCGATCCGAAGACCAACGCGCACCTGACGAAGTACGACACCGCGCACGGCTCGTTCCCGGGCACGGTCGCGGTCGACGGCGACGCGATGGTCGTCAACGGCGACCGCATCAAGGTGCTCGCCAACCGCAATCCGGCCGAGCTGCCGTGGGCGTCGCTCGGCGTGGACGTCGTGCTCGAGTGCACGGGCTTCTTCACGACCAAGGAGAAGGCGAGTGCGCACCTGAAGGGCGGCGCGAAGAAGGTGATCATCTCCGCGCCGGGCGGCAAGGACGTCGACGCGACGATCGTCTACGGCGTCAATCACGGCATGCTGAAAAGCTCGTTCACCGTGATCTCCAACGCGTCGTGCACGACCAACTGCCTCGCGCCGCTCGTCAAGCCGCTGCACGAAAAGCTCGGCGTCGTCACCGGCCTGATGACGACGGTGCACGCGTTCACCAACGACCAGGTGCTGACCGACGTGTATCACGAGGACCTGCGCCGCGCGCGCGCCGCCGGCCACAACATGATCCCGACCAAGACCGGCGCGGCCGCGGCGGTCGGGCTCGTGATGCCGGAACTGAACGGCAAGCTCGACGGCTTCGCGATCCGCGTGCCGACGATCAACGTGTCGATCGTCGACCTCTCGTTCATCGCCGCGCGCGACACTACCGTCGACGAGGTCAACGGCATCATGAAGGCCGCGTCCGAAGGCGAGCTGAAGGGCATCCTCGGCTACAACGCCGACCCGCTCGTCTCCAGCGACTTCAACCACGACCCCCGCTCGAGCATCTTCGACGCCACCCTGACCAAGGTCTCCGGCCGCCTCGTCAAAGTCTCGAGCTGGTATGACAACGAATGGGGCTTCTCCAACCGCATGCTGGACACGACCGTCGCGCTGATGGCAGCGAAGTGACGGTCTGATCGAAGCCGTGCCCCATTCGTTGCGTCGTAGGCTAACTTCGGCGCAGCCGAAGTTAAGGACGGCGCCCGCCGTCCGGCCGAAGACACAATGAGTGAGGGCTTTAGCAACCGGATGCTGGACACCACGGTTGCGCTGATGAACGCGAAGTAGAGCCTCTGGCGCAGGATCCGAATGCCCCCGGGCCGGCACCGCCGGCCCGTTTTGTTTCCAATCGTTGCAGTCCCCGCCGCCGGTCAACCCGGCATGGACTCGCGCGTGATACCCGAAGCGATGACCGCACGCCCGGCGGCTAGATCGTTCGTCCGACGGGTCGCGCGATCCGCCATCGCGTAAGCTCGCCGTCACGAATCGAGCGCGTCCGACGCGCCACAACGATGCCGCTGCCGAGAAGACAGGTATTGCGCCTGACGCCCGGGATTCTGCTGGGCCTTCCGGCGTTGAACGCTTGCGCCGGTTCTCCCGCGGCGCCAGCCGCGCCGCCGATCGCTGCGCTGATGATCAAGCCGCGTACGCCGGCGAGCGATGCCGACGCGCTGATGCGGGTCGTTCGGCGCCACCTTCCGCAGCCCGCGATGGCCCGCTACGCGCGACCGATGTCCGGCGGCGCGCACGTCGTCTACCTGACGCCGCCCGCCGCGCGCGAGCAGGTGCCGGCGCTCGTCGAGCGGCTGCGAGCGTCGGGCGACTTCGAGTACGTCGACCTCGATGCGCCGGTCAGGATCAAGTGAGCGGCGCACGCCACGTCCGCAGCAGGAGAGCCCCGTGAAACCAGCCCCGAAGCTCGCATTCGCCGGTGCCGCGTTCGCCGCCGCGCTCGTCGCGGCCTGGCCCGCGTCGGTCGGCCACGCCACCGTCGCCGTCGCGAAGAAGAAGCCCGCGTCCGAACTGCGCGAGCCGATGATCCGCCAGATGATCGTCAAGCTGCGCAACCCGAAGGCGATCGAACTGGTGGAGCCGCTCGGCGCCGAACGCGTCGCCGCGCTGTCGGCGAGTGCGGGCGTGCGCATGAGCGCGTTCCGGCCGATGTCGGGCAACGCGTCGGTGCTGAGGCTCGAGCGGGCGATGACGCTGACGGAGGCGAACGCGGTCGCGGCGCGGCTCGCCAACGATCCAAACGTCGAATACGCGTCGCCCGATCTGCCGGTGCGCGCGTATCAGGTCCCGCAGGACGCGAGCTACACGACGCGGCTCTGGCACTACTACCCGCCGACGCGCACGTTTACGGCGGACAACAAGACAGTGCCGGCCACCGGCGGCGCGAATCTCGAAGGCGCTTGGGCGGTGACGCGCGGCGCTTCTACGGTGGTCGTGGCGGTGATCGATACGGGTGTCGTGTCGATGCACCCTGAGCTTGCCGGGAAGCTGCTGCAGGGGTACGACTTCATTTCGTCAAATGTGGGGATAGCCGATGGTGTGCCACTGAATTTTGTGGCAGGAGACAACAACGGCCGCGATGCCGATCCGGAGGATGTCGGCGACTGGGTGACGGCACAGGACAAAGCGAACTATCCGAACTTCTGTGACGACGGTGTCGCTGGCGATACGGACAGTTCGTGGCACGGAACGCATATGGCTGGAACGATCGTCGGCGTGTGGAACAACGGTGTTGGGAATCCGCCGCCGCCGGGCACGTCGACTGCGGGCATAGCACCCGATGCGCGCATCCTGCCGCTGCGTGCGCTCGGCAAGTGCGGAGGACAATCGTCGGACGTGATCGACGCGATGCGGTTTGCCGTCGGAATTCCAGTCCAGGGTGCGGGCGGTGGATTGGTCGTAAACGGCACTCCGGCGCAGATCATCAATCTGAGTCTGGGCGGGGAAGGGGGTGCGTGTTCTCGCGCATATCAGGATGCCGTGAACGACGTGACCGCAGCAGGAGCGCTCCCCATTGCTGCGTCAGGCAACGGAATCAACGGCGTCGGCATCGTGGGAGCGAGCCAACCAGCTAACTGCAGCGGCGTGCTTGCGGTCACGGCGCACACGATTAACGGTGACAACGCCACCTATGCCAATGTCGGCCCGGAAATCGCAGTTAGTTCGCCGGGCGGTGGAACCCCCTTTGTCCTCACCAGCCCGATCGCGGACTTGGATGTCGGCTATTACACGTGGTCGTCAGTCCTCTTTGGCGTTACTACGCAGGACAGTACGAACCCGGACTCCACTCCGCCCAACCTCTCGGGTCCCGCCATCGGCGGCTTCACCGGCACGAGTTCCGCCACCGCACACGTCGCCGGCGTGGCCGCGCTACTCAAGTCCGCCGTTCCAAGTGCCACTCCCGCGCAGCTCCGTGCCTTCATCACTTCGACCGCGCGTCCCCATCCGACGGGCGGCTACTGCAGTCCGGGACAACCGGGTGAAGGCCTGTGCGGCGCCGGTTTGCTCGACGCTGCTGCAGCTATGAGCGCAGCGGTCCCCCCGCCGCCCAGCGGCGGCGGCGGTGGTGGCGGCGCACTCCCGCTGTGGCAACTGCTGCTGCTCGCCGCGTTCGGGCTCGCCGCGCGCATCCGCAGCCGCTCCTGAACGCGCTGTCGCCTACGAAACGCCGCGCACCGTCGCGGCGTTTTTCTTGGCGTCGCGCCAGGCGAAGGCGAATCCCAGCAACGTGCCCGCGAGCGCGCCGAGCAGATGCGCCTGCGGCACGGTCGTCGCGCCGAGCCAGTCGGCGTAGGGCGTGGCGCTTCCGGACGGCTGCTCCAGTACGACCTTGATCCAGCCGCCGAGCGCGAGCGCGAGCGGCAGCCACAGTCCGCGCAGCGTGCGCGTGTCGGGTCGCGCCAGCGCGTTCGCGAGCCAGCACGTCGCGCCGGCGAAGTACAGCGCGTGCAACACGCCCGAGAAGCCGCGGTACCACAGGATCGTCGGATGCAGCGCCGCGAGTCCCGCGCCGATCGCGATCGCGCCGGCGAGAAGCGCGATCAGTTGGCGGCGCAGGTCGAGGTCGGGACCGAACAGCCGCGCGACCAGCCACCACGCGGCTGCGTTGATCAGCGCGTGCTCCCAGTTGACGTGCACGAGATGCGCGGTGACGAAGCGCCACGGCTCGGCCGCGAGCAGCGCGCGGCGGTATTCGAGCGCGGCGCCGGCGGCATCGAGCTGCTGCAGCAGAACGATCAGCGCCGCGCCGACGAGCGCGGCCCATTCGGTGCGGGCGAGGGTGAGCCGGATCACGATGGCGTCGAAGGTGCGTTCGTATAATGCCGCAGCTCTCGGCGCCGAGGCATGACCCTCGCCCTTCGTCGCGCGCGGCGCGCGCCGCTTTCCGCTTTCCCACTCTTCCCGGCAACTCCCATGAACGTGCTCACGCTCGAAGCTCTGGCCCGCGACGGCAAGTTGCGCGGCAAACGCGTCTTCATCCGCTCGGATCTGAACGTGCCGCAGGACGACGCGGGCAACATCACCGAGGACACGCGCATCCGCGCCTCTGTCCCCGCGATCAGGCTCGCGCTGGACGCCGGCGCCGCGGTGATGGTGACCTCGCACCTGGGGCGGCCGACCGAAGGCGAGTTCAAGCCCGAGGATTCGCTGGCGCCGGTGGCCAAGCGGCTCGCTGAACTGCTTGGCCGTCCGGTGCCGCTGAAGCAGAACTGGGTCGACGGCGTGCAGGTGGCGCCGGGCGAAGTCGTGCTGCTGGAGAACTGCCGCGTCAACAAGGGCGAGAAGAAGAACAGCGACGAGCTGGCGCAGAAGATGGCGAAGCTGTGCGACGTCTACGTCAACGACGCGTTCGGGACCGCGCACCGCGCCGAGGCGACGACGCACGGCATCGCGAAGTTCGCGCCGATCGCCTGCGCGGGCCCGCTGATGGCGGCCGAGATCGAAGCGCTCGGCAAGGCGCTCGGCAACCCCAAGCGCCCGCTGCTGGCGATCGTGGCCGGCAGCAAGGTGTCGACCAAGCTCACGATCCTGAACAACCTCGCGCAGAAGGTCGATCATTTGATCGTCGGCGGCGGCATCGCCAACACCTTTCTGCTCGCCGAAGGCTTCAAGGTCGGCAAGTCGCTGTGCGAACCGGATCTGGTGCCGGAGTGCAAGAAGGTGCTCGCCACGCTCGCCGAGAAGGGCGGCACGCTGCCGCTGCCGATCGACGTGGTCGTCGCCAAGGAGTTTTCGGCCACGGCCGCCGCGACGATCCGCCGCGCCGACGCGGTGCAGCCCGACGAGATGATCCTCGACGTCGGCCCGCAGACCGCGCTCGGACTCGTGCACGGGATCAACAGCGCGGGCACGATCATCTGGAACGGCCCGATCGGCGTGTTCGAGTTCGATCAGTTCGGCGAAGGCACCCGGCAGATGGCGCTCGCGATCGCGCAGGCCACCGTGAACGGCGCTTTTTCGATCGCCGGCGGCGGCGACACGCTCGCCGCGATCGCCAAGTACCGCATCGGCGACCGCGTCAGCTACATCTCGACCGGCGGCGGCGCGTTCCTTGAATTCCTTGAGGGCAGGGTGCTGCCGGCGATCGAGATCCTTCAGCAACGGGCGAAAGGCTGAACGGATCGCGGATTGCGGATTGCGGATCGCGAGAACGGCGTGAAGTACACCGAGTTGTCGGTGTGGCAGGCGTCGATGGAGCTCGCGCAGTCGGTATTCGCGCTGACCGCGCCGTTTCCGATCGAACAGCGGTTCGTGCTGGCGTCACAGATGCAGCGATCCGCCCTTTCGATCCCGTCGAACATCGCCGAAGGCCACGGCCGGAAGTCGACGGCTGCCTTCCTGAATCACCTCTCGATTGCAGCAGGGTCGCTCCGAGAACTCGAACCGCAGATCGAACTTGCCCGGCGGTTGGGATTCGTCGCGCCGGACGCGCTGTCCACACTGGCCGAGCAAACCGACAAGGTTGGCCGTATGCTGTCCAAGCTGACGACTTCGTTGAAGGGGAAATGATGCCCGGCGCGCAATCCGCAATCCGCGATCCGCAATCCGAACATGCCTAGAAGCACGAAGATCGTCGCCACCCTCGGCCCGGCGTCGAGCGACCCGCTCGTGGTGGAGCGCATGCTCGCGGCGGGGGTGGATGTCGTGCGGTTCAACTTCTCGCACGGCACGGCGGCGGATCACCTGGCGCGCGCGAAGCTCGTGCGCGAGGCGGCGCGCGCGTGCGGGCGCGAGGTCGGCATCATGGCCGACCTGCAGGGGCCGAAGATCCGCGTCGGCAAGTTCGAAGGCGGCAAAATCGAGCTGCAGGCCGGGCATCGCTTCGTGCTCGACGCCGGCTGCGAGCTGGGCAACGCGCAGCGCGCGGGGCTCGACTACAAGGACCTGCCGCGCGACGTTCGGCCCGGCGACGTGCTGCTGCTGAACGACGGGCTTATCGTGCTGGACGTGGAGCGCGTCGAGGGCTCGGAGATCCACACGATCGTCCGCATCGGCGGCGAGCTGTCGAACAACAAGGGGATCAACAAGCAGGGCGGCGGGCTGTCGGCGCCGGCGTTGACCGCGAAGGACGTGCGCGACATCGAAACGGCGATGGAATGCGGCGCCGACTTCGTCGCGGTGTCGTTCGTCAAGAACCGCACCGACGTCGAGATGGCGCGGCAGCTCGCGACGATCGCCGGCGAGAAGCACGGCATCCGCCCGCAAGTCATCGCCAAGATCGAGCGTGCGGAGGCGGTCCCGGTACTGCGCGAGATCCTCGCCGCGGCCGACGGCATCATGGTCGCGCGCGGCGACCTCGCGGTCGAAGTCGGCGTGGCTGCGGTGCCGGCGCTGCAGAAGCGCATGATCAAGATGGCGCGCGAGGCGAACAAGCTCGCGATCACCGCGACCCAGATGATGGAGTCGATGATCCACAACCCGGTGCCGACGCGTGCCGAGGTGAGCGACGTCGCCAACGCGGTGCTCGACGGCACCGATGCGGTGATGCTGTCGGCGGAAACGGCCGCCGGCAAGTACCCGGTCGAAGTGGTCGAGACGATGGCCTCGATCGTCGAAGAGGCCGACCGCTCGGAAGCGGTCGTGCTCGACACGCAGTTCCTCGACCAGACCTTCACGCGCGTGGACCAGTCGATCGCGTACGGCGCGCTGTTCACCGCGTTCCACCTTCGCTGCGCGGCGATCGTCGCGCTGACCGAGTCGGGCTCGACGACGCTGTGGATGAGCCGGCACGACATCGATATCCCGATCTACGCGCTGACGCCGAGCGTCGCCACGCAACGCCGGCTGGCGCTGTACCGCAACGTGCGGCCACTGCACTTTCCCGCCGGCCAGGAGCGCGATGCGGCGCTGGCCGCCGCGGAGAAGCTGTTGCTCGACCTGGGCCGCGTGCAGCGCGGCGACCTGATCGTGCTGACCTGCGGCGAACCGATGGGCCAGGCCGGCGGCACCAACACGCTCAAAATCGTCCGCGTGGGTGGGGCCTGATTCGGATTGCGCTGCTCGGATTGCGGATCGCGCGGATGGGTGCCCGCTCGTCGATCCCGGCGCGGCGAGCGACGTCGATTTGCGCAGTCCGAGCTTCCCGCCCGCGGAGCGGCTCGGACTGACGGCAGTTCAGCGCAGCGCAATCGGCAATCCGTAATCCGTAATTCGCGATTCGAGTGCGCTCTCCGATCCTGAATCCCGCCGTTGTCGCTGCGGCAGCCTTGCTGCTCGCCGCCTGCGGCACGCTGTCCGAGCGACCGCCGTCGGGAACCGCGGACTTTCCGGCGCAGCTCGCGCCGGTGTCGCAGACGGCGCTTGCGCCGGTCTACGACACGCCGGGCAAGCGCGCGGCCACCCTGCAGCGCGTCTGGCAACTCGTCGCCGACCGCTACTACGACCCCTCGTTCAACGGCGTCGACTGGACCGCCGCGCGCGAACGGCACTTGCCCGCGGCGCTCGCGGCGGCGAGCGACGCGCAGTTCTACCGTGCACTCAAAGCGATGGTGCGCGAGCTGCGCGACTCGCACACGGTCGTGCTGACCGCGAAGGAAAGCGCCGACCGGCGCCGCTTTATCGCGCCGCAGACGGGCGCCGCGCTCGGCATCGTCGAAGGGCGGGCGGCGGTGGTCGCCGTCGAAGCCGACTCGCCGGCCGCGCGCGCCGGCGTGCGCGCCGGCGACGTGGTCGTCGCGCTGAACGGCACGGCGCTCGACGAGGCGTTCTTCGAGCGCGCGTCGGCGGCCGTCGACGACGCCGGCGAGCCGAGCGGCGTGATGCCGCTGCCGCGCGATACCGCCGAGGCCGAGCGCGGCCGCCGCCTGCGCGCGCTGCAGCGCCTGCTGCGCGGCGCACCCGACGCGCCCCCGCCTTCGCTGCGGCTGACCCTGCAGCGCGCGCCGGATGCGGCGCCGATCGAAGTCGATCTGCCGGTCGTGCCGGTCGGCGCGCCGCCGCGCGTGGAGCTGACCCGGCTCGACGACGGCATCGCGGTGCTGAAGCTGACGCGCTTCGCCGCCGACGTGCGCGTGGAGCTGCGCCGTGCGGTCGAGCAGGTCGCGGACGCAGGCGCGCTGATCCTCGATCTGCGCGGCAACAGCGGCGGCGACTACGCGATGTACACGTGGCTCGCCGCGCAGTTCATGACCGCGGCGCGCGAAGTGATGACCAGCGTGAGGCGCGAGGGCGCGGGCCAACGCAGCTCGGCCGTCGTGCTCAGGCCCACGGCCGACGCGTTTCCCGGCCCGATCGCGGTGCTGACCGACCGCCGCACCGCGAGCGCGTCCGAGCTGATGGCCACGACGCTCGTCGAACAGCGCAACGCGATCACGGTCGGCGAGTCGACCTGCGGCTGCGTGGTCGCCGTTCGCACCGAACACGTGCTGCCCGACGGCGGCGGGCTGCGCATCGCCGAAACCGGCTTCGTCTCGGCGCGCGGCCGGCGCATGGAAGGCGAGCCGCTCGCGCCGACGCGGCTCGTGCTGCCCACGCTCGCCGACCTGCGCGCGGGCCGCGATCCGGTGCTCGAAGAGGCGCGCCGGCTGCTGAAGGAGCGCTTGCACAGACCGTAGCGTTCGGCTGAGCGAGCGGCCTGGTGGCGCTTGCGTCGCGTTGCGAAATCCCCCGCGCGCCAAGCGCGCGGCCCCTTTGAAATCCCCCGCA
Organism: Betaproteobacteria bacterium; assembly: GCA_016861185.1. GTDB lineage: Bacteria > Pseudomonadota > Gammaproteobacteria > Burkholderiales > Burkholderiaceae_F > DSNY01. The sequence continues at coordinate 610,026 of BOKW01000003.1, read as the reverse complement.
CGTTTCGCGTGCGCCCCCTTTTCGAAAGGGGGCTGAGTGCTCGCGGTGCGGAGGTCTTCCGCGTGGCAATGGTTGAACCCCCCTTTGTAAAAGGGGGGCAGGGGGGATTTCACAACCTCAGCAACCGCGACCACGCATCGAAAGCGCTTACACCAGCATCCACCCTTCCTCCGCGACGAGCGGCCATCGAGCGCCGCGCCGCCCGCCTAGAATGTCGCCTTCGACGGCTTGTCCAAAAGGGACAGTTCATACAGGAGGAGTCATGGCGCTGGTTTCGATGCGTCAACTGCTGGATCACGCGGCCGAAAGCGGCTACGGCGTGCCGGCGTTCAACGTCAACAACCTCGAGCAGGTGCAGGCGATCATGGAGGCGGCGAAGGAGGTCAACGCGCCGGTGATCATGCAGGCCTCCGCCGGCGCGCGGAAATACGCCGGCGAGCTGTTCCTGAAGCACCTGATCCAGGCGGCGGTCGAGTCCTATCCCGACATCCCGATCGCGATGCATCAGGACCATGGGCAGAGCCCGGCGGTGTGCGAAGGCGCGATCAAGCTCGGCTTCTCCTCGGTGATGATGGACGGGTCGCTGAAGGAAGACGGCAAGACCGTCGCCGATTACGAATACAACTGGCGGGTGACGAAGAAGGTCGTCGACATGGCGCACGCGGTCGGCGTGTCGGTCGAAGGCGAGCTGGGCTGCCTTGGCTCGCTCGAAACCATGAAGGGCGACAAGGAAGACGGCCACGGCGCCGAGGGCACGATGACCAAGGAGATGCTGCTGACCGATCCCGAGCAGGCGGCCGACTTCGTCAAGCGCACTCAGCTCGACGCGCTCGCGATCGCGATCGGCACCAGCCACGGCGCGTACAAGTTCACGCGCAAGCCGACGGGCGACATCCTTGCGATCGAGCGCATCAAGGAGATCCATCGCCGCATCCCGAACACGCACCTGGTGATGCACGGCTCCTCCAGCGTGCCGCAGGAGCTGCTCGACGAGATCCGCAAGTACGGCGGCCAGATGAAGGAAACCTACGGCGTGCCGGTGGAGGAGATCCAGGAAGCGATCAAGCACGGCGTGCGCAAGGTCAACATCGACACCGACATCCGGCTCGCGATGACCGCGGCGATCCGCAAGTTCCTGCACGAGAACCCGGGCAAGTTCGACCCGCGCGAATACCTGAAGCCGGCGCGCGAGGCGGCCAAGGCGATCTGCAAACAGCGCTACGTGCAGTTCGGCTGCGAAGGGCAGGCCGGCCGCATCAAGCCGCTGCCGCTGGAGACGATCGCGCACAAGTACCGCACCGGCGAGCTGAGCCAGCACGTGCACTGATTCGCGCCGCGGTGGTGGAGAAGACGGCGCCCGCGGGCGCCGTTTTCCTTTCAGCGTTCGCGCCGCTCAGGGAACCGCGGCGACGGCGATCGCCAGCGCGGCGAGGCGTTCGGCCAGTTCGGGATGCGTGCCGGCGAGCGGGTTGGCGACGGCGCGCGCCGCCAGCATCTGCGACAGGCTGAGCGGTGCGTAGCCGGCCGCCTGCAGGAGCCGCAGCGCGAACGCGTCGGCCTGCAGCTCGTGCGCGCGCGAAAGGCGCGCGAACGGCGCGGCGAAGGACGGGTTGTCGACGGCCTCGCGTTCGAACTCGCGCGCGGCGTCGAGGAAACCGAGAGGGCTGCGCGCGAGCCGCCACTGCTCGCACGCCTGGTCGAGCGCATGGCCCAGTTCGAGGTGCGCCAGTTCGTGCGCGAGCACCGCGGCAAGCTCCTCGTCGCTCACGTCGTCGTCCATCGCGACCAGGCTCAGCGCCACACCGCGCGGATAGATCGCCGACGCGTTGAAGCCGCGCATCGCGTACGCGCGCAGCGCGTAGCCGCGCCCTTCCAATCCGTTTGCCGCGAGCAGCCGTTCGAACACGCGCTGTGCGCGCGCGACCGGCCGCGGCTCTTCGCCGAGCGCAGCGTTCAGCGCGCGCATGTGGCGCTCGTGCACCGCTGCGACTTCTCCCGGCGCGACATCGCAGCTCGCCGCGGGCGCACCGGCGGCAAAGGCCAGCCACGCGAACGCTGCGCATCGAACGACGCGTTCGGCGATGCGGAGACCGGCGCCGGCACTCATGCAAAGGACTTCGGCAAGCGCGCAGGCGGCTTGAAGTGCGGGGGCTTATGCCCCCTTTCTCTTGCGAACCCCCCCTTTGAAAAAGGGGGGTAGGGGGGATTTCTCAGGTCTTGCGCCGGGGGAGACAACCGAAGATCCCCCTCCGGTCCCCCTTTACAAAAGGGGGACGAGAACGGACGCACCTTCGGTGCGTGTGAATCGGATCTTCCCCCTCCGGTCCCCCTTTGCGGAATGGGGACGAGGTGCAGACGAAGGAGAGAGCCGCGACGCAGGAACCGCCGAATAGGCCCGCCAAGTCGGCCCTTGTTGCGCATCGCGCGGCGCACGGGCCCGCTATCGTGGCTTGCGTCGCGCCGCCCGGCGCGCCATCGCGAGGATCCAGCGTGGCCACCACTCCGACCTGTTCGCCCGGCGCGGCGGGGAAGCGCGGCTGAGAGCGACCATGCCGCGCTTGCGCCGACTGCGCACCCGCATCCTGCTGTCGTTTACGGTCCTGATCGTGTTGATCCAGGGGATCGGTTTCGCGATCGTGAACCAGGCCGGCGTCGGCAACGCGCGCGAGCAGATCGAAGCCGAACTCGTTTCCGCCGAGAGGATCTTCGCGCGGCTGCTGGAACTGAAGCGCGAGCAACTGCTGCAGGCCGCCGCCCTGCTTGCCGCCGATCACGCGCTGCGCGAAGCCGTGGCTGCGCGCGACGCTGCCGCCGCCGAGGCGGCGCTGCGCAACCATGCCGCGCGCGTCGGCGCCGATGCGGCGCTGCTCGTCGGGCTTGATCACAACATCGTCGCCGACGCGGTCGATCCGCGGCGGCGCGGCCGTGCGTTCGCGCCGATCGGGCTGATCGACGCCGCGCACAAGACGGGGCGCGCGGCGACGGTGGTGCCGTTCGACGAGCGCGCGTATCAGTTCGTCACCGTCGCGCTCGCGGCGCCGAAGCCGGGCGGCTGGGTCGTGCTCGGCTTCGAGGTCGACGATGCGCTGGCGGCCGAGCTGCGCCAGTTGACCGAGCTGCACGTCAGCTTCTTCGACGTGCGCGAAAGCGGCGCGCCGGTCGAGCTCGCTTCGACGCTGACCGGTACGCGGCGCGCGGCGCTCGGCGCGGCGCTGCAGAACGGTGCGCTGCAGCCGCAGGCGCGCCTGTCGCTGCGGCTCGGCGGCGCCGAGTACGAAACGCGCGTGCTCGCCGTGGGCGCGAGCGACGGTGGTCGCGTCTTCGCGGTGCTGCAGCGTTCGCTCGACGAAGTGCTCGCCGCCTTCGACCGGCTGCGCATGTTCCTGCTGCTGCTCGCTGCGGTCAGCGTCGCCGTCGCGATCGCGGCGAGCTACGTGATCGCGCGCACGATCACGCAGCCGCTGTCGGAGCTGACGCGCAGCGCCGCGCGCATGCAGGAGGGCGACTATCGCGCACCGATCGCGATCGCGCGCGACGACGAGATCGGCGTACTCGCCGGCAGCCTCAACCACATGCGCGAAGGCATCGCCAGCCGCGAGCAGGAGGTCCTGCGGCTCGCGTACGAGGATGCGCTGACCGGGCTGCCGAATCGCGCACGGCTGGTCGAGCGCATCGAGGTCGCGCTGCGGCACGCGGCGCAGCGCGGCCGAATCGCCGCGGTGATGCTGCTCGATCTGGACCGCTTCAAGGGCATCAACGACACGCTCGGCCACGCCGCCGGCGACGAGGTGCTCAGGCGCGTGGCCGAGCGGCTGCGCGGCGTGCTGCGCGACGGCGGCACCGTCGCGCGCCTCGGCGGCGACGAGTTCGCGATCGTGCTGACCGCCGCCGACGTCGACGAGGTGCGCGCGGTCGCGCGCGCGATCGTCAACGCGCTGCGCGCGCCGATCGAGTTCGAGGGCCAGCCGATCGACGTGGCCGCGAGCATCGGCATCGCGGTCTATCCCGACGACGGCATCGACGCCGGCACGCTGATGCGCCGCGCCGACATCGTGATGTACGTGGCCAAGCGCAGCACCGGCAGCTTCGCCTTCTACGACGCGCGCTACGAAGTCGCGCAGCGCCAGCACCTTTCGCTGCTCGGCGAGCTGCGGCGCGCGGTCGAGTCCGCCGAATTGCGTGCCTACTACCAGCCGAAGATCGAGCTGGCGTCCGGGCGCGTCGGCGGCGTCGAGGCGCTGGTTCGCTGGCGGCACCCGACCCGCGGGCTCGTGCCGCCCGACGAGTTCATGCCGTACGCGGAGCAGACCGGTTTCATCCGCGTGATCACGCGCTGGATGCTCGCGGTCACGCTGCGCCAATGCGGCCGCTGGGCGGCCGACGGCATGCCGCTGCAGGTGGCGGTCAACATCTCGGCGCGCGATCTGATGAGCCGCGATCTGCCGCAGTTGGTCAACGACCTGCTGCACAACCACCGCGTGCCGCCCGAGCTGGTGTGCCTGGAGATCACCGAGTCGAGCTTTATGGAGGACCCGGAGCACGCGCTCGCCACGCTGCGCGCGCTGCACGGGCTGGGCGTGCGGCTCGCGATCGACGACTTCGGCACGGGCTTCTCGTCGCTCGCATATCTGAAGCGGCTGCCGGTCGACGAGCTGAAGATCGATCGCGCGTTCGTGATGGGCATGGCCGACGACCGCGACGACCGCATGATCGTGCGTTCGACGATCGAGCTGGCGCACAACCTCGGGTTGAAGGTCGTCGCCGAAGGCGTGGAGACAGACGCCTGTCTCGACGAGCTGCGCGCGCTGGGCTGCGATCTTGCACAGGGCTACCTGATCAGCGGCCCGCTGCGTCGTTCGAAGCTCGAGGCATGGCTGCGCGAGTCGAAGTGGGGGCTGGAGTCGGCAACGGCCGCTTCCGCGATCGCCTGATCCACACCCCCCTTTCGCAAAGGGGGGCAGGGGGGATTTCCAGGTCGGCGCAGTGCGCAGGCGACTGAAGATCCTCTGACTCGGCCCTGTCCACCGTACCCGCTCCGGAGTGGCGCGAAGCGGCCGATTGCCGGATCATGTGCATCCCGGTTGCAGTCCGCCTGCACATTGCCCTCGGCGGCCTTGCACACGGGACACTCACTGTCCGACCGCGCCTTCAGTGTGCGGATCCGGCGCAAAGCCCAGGCCACCATCGACCGCTCCTTCGCGACGTTGAAGGAGGCGGTGGAGTTCGAGGGCCAGCGGCCCGCGCTGCTTGACAATGCACGTTCGCTGTCGTCACCATCGATGACGCTCGAAGCGATTTTGCGCGCACTGTGGACTTACACAACTTCAAGGGACACGGATCTGAAATGTGGCGTCAGCCTTCGCATGACGTGTGGCGTGCCCTCGGGCATGGGTGACGTTGCCGAACAGTCCATAATCGCCGGTGCCGCACGCTGAAGGCCGCCGTCCCCCTACCGCCACAGCCGGGCTCACGGACCCATTAACGTCGGATGGTCGAAAACACCCCTCCGAATCGCAACTCGCATGCCGGGGAGCCGGTGCGCGTGCGTTTTGGGGAATTCGAGCTCGACGAGGCCAACGCGCGCTTGCTGCGCGCTGGCCAGCCTATGGCACTTGCGCCAACGCCGTTCGCTCTACTGTGCGCGCTTGCGCGGCAACCGACCGCGCTGCTCACCAAGCATGCATTGCTGGATCAGGTGTGGGGACACCAGTTCGTCAGCGACTCCGTTCTGAAGACGGCCATCAGCGATCTGCGGATGGTGCTCGGCGATGATCCGCGTCGCCCGCGATACATCGAAACGGTGGCGCGGCGCGGATATCGCTTTATCGCAGCTCCGCACGTGGTTCCCGGCAGCGCCCCGGCGGCCGAAACGGCGTCGCCGCAGGCTTCATCGTTCGTTGGTCGCGCCGACGCGCTCGCCCGGCTGCGCCGCGCATGGGACAGTGCCCGGGGCGGCAGACGCTCGGTTGTTTGGGTGGCCGGCGAGCCCGGCATCGGCAAGACGACACTGATCGATCACTTTGTCGCCAGTCTGCACGGCGTCGCGTGCGCGCGCGGCCATTGCGTCGAACACTACGGGCAGGGCGAGGCCTACCTTCCGGTTCTCGAGGCGCTCGGCGAACTCTCCCGCTCCGACAGCGCGCTGCTGCCGCTGCTGCGCGCCGTCGCGCCGGCCTGGCTGCTGCAGTTGCCGTGGCTGAGCACCGCCGACGAGCGCGAGGCGCTGCGGCGCGAGCTCGTTGGCGTCAGCCCGGAAAGGATGCTGCGCGAGATGGGCGAGTTGCTCGATCGGTATACCGAGCGCCAGCCGCTGCTGCTGGTCACCGAGGACCTTCACTGGAGCGACCGAGCGACGATTCAGTTGATCGACTACATCGCAAGGCGCCGCGGCCGCGGGCGGCTGATGTGGCTGGCGAGCTTCCGCCTCGCCGAAGTCGTCGTGCTGGACCATCCGATGAACGCTTTGCGGCGCGAGCTGCGCCTGCACGGACTGTGCGAAGAGATCGTGCTCGATTCGTTTTCCGAGACGGAGGTAGCCGACTACCTGGCCCGTCGCTGGCCATCGATGGCCGGCGACGAGGCCTTCGTGCGGGCTTTGCACGATCGCACCGAGGGCGTTCCCCTGTTCGTAGACTCGGTGATGACCAACGCCGCTACGCATGAACAGACCGGCGGCGCGATTCACCGGCTTCCCGACTTGCAGGCGGCAGTTCCGCAGAACCTGACTGCGCTGATCGATCATTACATCGCCGGGCTGACCGAAGAGCATCGCAAGCTGCTTACCGCGGCGGCCATCTGCGGCGTCGAATTCCGCGTCACCACGCTCGCTCTCGCGCTCGAAGAAGATGCCGGCGCCGTGGGACAAACGTGCGCAGAGCTCGCCCGCATGCAGTTGTGGCTGAACGCCATGCCCGCCGAGCCGACCGACGCGTCCGAGTCACCGTACTCGTTCAGGCACGCGCTCTTTCGGCAAGCGCTGTACGAGCGCACGGCTGCGGCGTCCCGCGCGGAGCTCCACCGCAGGGTCGGGGCGGCGCTCGAGCGCGAGCGGGCCGCAGGCGTGCCGGCGGTGCCGAGCGAACTGGCGATGCACTTCGAGCGCGGCGGGGACGCGATGAAGGCCCTGCGCTACTACGCTGAGGCTGCCCAGACCTCGCTGTTGCAGCTTGCCCCGATCGAGTGCCTGAACACTACCGAACGCGCACTGCGCCTGGTTGAGCGCGCGCCGCAGGACGCCGAGCGCAACGCGGTGGAACTGCAGCTTGCGACGTTACACGGTATGTCGGCATTCCATGTGCTCGGCGCCGGCGCCGAAGCGAAGCGTTCTCTTCAGCGGGCGTATGAGTTGCTCGCGGATCTCCCAGAGCATCCGATGCGCGGACTGCTGCTGCACAACTTCGGATTCGTGCTGTGTCTGCGCGCCGAGTACGACGAGGCGCTCGCATTGGCGGACCGGGCGCTCGGGCTGCCCGCCGCCGCAGGCGATCCCGTTCTTCAACTCGCCGCATGTACCGCACAGGGCGAGGTTCATCTGTTGCAGGGCCGGCCGCGCTCCGCTTGCACCTTGATCGAACGCGCGCTGCCGGCGTTGGAGAATGTCGACGCCACGCCCGAGCAAAGCTTCGCCCAAGTCACGCTGCTCGGTTTGCTCGGTCTCGAACTGCTTCAGCTCGGCTTCGTCGAACAGTCCCGCGCTCGCATTGAGCAGGCTTACGCGCACGCGGTCCGGCTGGGCCTGCCGATGGCTCGACTGGTTGCGATCTGGTTCGACGCGCTGTGCGAAGTGCGGCTCGGCGACGCAGAACGCGTAGGCGCGTTGGCCGACGAGATGCAGGCGCTCGTGGAAGACCACGCACTTGCGCACGGCCGAACGGCGGGCCGGTGGTTTCGCGGTTGGGCCGACTCGCGCCAAGGTAATCCTCACCAGGGCTATCGACGGATTCAAGAAGCATGCGAAGAGAACCTGCGCCTCGGCATGATCGCCGGAGTGAGCGAAACCCTGGGTTACGCCGCCGAAGCGCTTGTGCTTGCCGGCGAGTGGGATGCGGCCCAGCGACAGCTCGAAGAGGCGTTCGAGATAGTGGAGCGGTACGGCGAGCGCGTGTACTTGCCGCAGTTGTTGCTGACCGAGGCGGCGATCGCCCGCGGCCGCGGCCAACGATCGGCGGCCGCTGTATCGCTGAGACGAGCGCTTGCAGAGGCCCGCACACAGGAGGCGCGTTGGCTCGAACTGCTCGTCCTGACCGAGCTCTGCCAAAGCGGCGGGGCGAGTGCGAAGGAGCGGCAGGCGCTGGCGACGCTCCTCCAGCAGCTACCGGAAGCGCGGAACACGGCGGTTTTGAAGAAGAGGGGAGCGCTCCCCGACGGTACGTCGCACGCCTGACCTCGAGGGTATGCGAACTGAAGCGCTGATGCTGGCCGTATGGCGCCTGGACTGTCGTCGATCACGCCAGCAGCATCGTCCGCACATTCGAGGGCACGACGAGCTCGGCTTCCGTCGCCGCAAGCACCTGCTGCACCGACACGCCGGGCGCCACCTCGAGCAACGTCGGCCGGCGGTCCGTGAACGCGATTACTGCGAAGTCCGTGACGACGAGATCAACAGTGCGGGTCGAGGTGAGTGGCAGGTTGCATTGCTTGACGATCTTCGGGTTGCCCTTCGCGGTGTGCTGCATAGCCACCACCACGCGTTTCGCGCCCGTCACGAGGTCCATCGCTCCGCCCATGCCGGCGATCAGCTTGCCGGGGATCATCCAGTTCGCGAGTCTGCCCCGCTCGTCGACCTGCAGCGCGCCAAGCACCGTCATGTCGACGTGACCGCCACGGATGAGACCGAAGGACATCGCGCTGTCGAAGGTGGACGCTCCCGGAATCGCCGTGACCGGACGCCCGCCGGCGTCGGTGAGGCGTGCCTGCGCCAACCCTTCCGCAGGGATCGGCCCGGAGCCGATGAGGCCGTTCTCCGACTGAAAGAAGACGTGCATGCCGGCAGGAACATAGTTCGCGACCAGCGTCGGAATGCCGATGCCGAGGTTGACGAGCGTGCCATGGTGCAGCTCGCGCGCGATGCGCCGGGCGATCAAGGTTTGGGGTTCCATGTCAGGCCTGCGCGATCAGGTAGTCCACGAGCGGCGCGGGGGTCATCACGTGGTCGGGCGGGATCATGCCGACGGGCACGATGTGCTCGGCCTCGACGATGACGGTGTCCCCGGCCATCGCGATGACCGGGTTGAAGTTACGCGCGGTCAGCGCGTACGTGAGGTTGCCGAGATAGTCGGCGACGAAAGCCTGGACCAGCGCAAAATCGGCATGGAGGGCGCCCTCGAGCAGGTACTCGCGACCGTCGACCGTCAGCTTGCGCTTGCCTTCCTCGACGACGGTGCCCACTCCGGTCGGCGTCAGGATGCCTCCCAAACCGAAGCCGGCGGCCCGGATGCGCTCGATCAACGTGCCTTGCGGGACCAGTTCGACCTCCATGGTTCCGGCGCCCATTCTCTGCTGGGTTTCGGGGTTGAGACCGATATGGCTTGCGACGAGCTTCCGCACGGCGCCGGCCGTGACGAGCTTCCCGATGCCCACGCCCGGTAGCGCGCTGTCGTTGGAGATCACCGTCAAGTCGTGCTTGTCCTGGCGTAGCAGTTCGTCGACAAGACCCTCCGGTGTGCCGACCCCCATGAAGCCGCCGATCATCAGCGTCGAGCCGTTCGGTATGCGCGCGATGGCGTCGTGTGCCGTGGTGTTGAGCATTCTCGTTCTCGGTTCGGTGTCGCGCCTTCTGCCCTCATCGAGCGAGCCAACCGCCGTCGACGGGCAGGGCCACGCCGCGTATCTGTGCGGCATCGGGCGAGCACAGGAACACTGTGAGCGCACCGATGTGCTCGGCAGTCGCGAACTGCAGCGAAGGCTGCTTCTCGCCGAGCAGTCGAAGGGTCGCCTCGGCCACTGCAATCCTCTGGCGGGATGCGAGATCGTCGATCTGCTTCTGCACGAGCGGCGTGAGCACCCAGCCGGGACAGATCGCGTTGCAGGTGATCCCGGTGATCGCCGTCTCGAGCGCTACGGCCTTGGTGAGCCCGACGACGGCGTGCTTCGCGGCCACGTACGCGGCCTTGTTGGTCGATGCAACCAGTCCGTGAACGGACGCGATGTTCACGATGCGTCCCCAATTGCGGTGTTTCATCTGCGGCAGCACGGCCTTGATCGCGTGGAAGTTTGACGACAGGTTGGTCGCAAGGATCGCGTCCCACTTTTCGTCAGGGAACTCGTCCACCGGCGCGGTGTGCTGGATGCCCGCGTTGTTCACCAGAATGTCGACCGCCCCGAAAGCAGAAGTGGCCTGCCCCACCATGTCGCGTACCTGGCTCGGCCGGGACAAGTCCGACCCGTTGACAACGCACTGAACGCCGTATTGCGACGCCAGCTCGCGCCGCAGCCGCTCTATCTCGGCCGGGTTGCCGAAACCGTTGAGCATCACGTTGCAGCCCGCGGCCGAGAGCGACCGGGCAATGCCGAGCCCGATGCCGCTTGTCGAGCCTGTGACGATCGCCGACCGATGCTCAAGGGGCCGATGCGAGTTCGAGATCATGACGCCGTGCTCCTCGCCATCGATGCGCCGGTGGTGGCGCCCGGAGTCGCGGCGTGGTCGCCCGTTACCGCGCCGAGCAGCCGGCGCGTATGTCGCGCGATCATCAGTTCCTCATTGGTCGGGATCACCCATGCCGCCACTTTGCTTCCCGGCGCGCTGATGCGTGGGCCGCCGCCCGCGTTGGCAAGGTCGTCTAGCTGCAAGCCGAGCCAGGCTGCTCCGCGGCACACGCGCTCGCGAAGCACCGCGCTGTTCTCGCCGATTCCCGCGGTGAACACGATCGCGTCCAGACCGCCGAGTGCCGCAGCGAGCGAACCGAGCTCCCGTTGGATGCGGTAGGCGAACAGGTCGACCGCCGCCTTCGCTCCCGCCGCTTCGCTGGCGAGCAGCGTGCGCATGTCGCTGGAGATTCCGGACACGCCGAGCAGCCCTGACTGCTGACAGATCAGCTTCTCGACGGCGCGCGTGTCCATCTTCAGTTGGTCGATCAGATACAGGATCACTCCGGGGTCGAGACTGCCGCAGCGCGTTCCCATGGGCAGGCCGTCGACCGCGGTGAAACCCATCGTGCTGGCGATGCTCCGGCCTCCTGCCATCGCGCACATGCTGGAGCCGTTGCCGAGGTGCAGCACGACGGTTCTGCCCGCCGCCGCCTGCGCGTCGTATTGCGGTAGCACGCTTGCGATGTACTCGTACGACAGCCCGTGGAAGCCGTAACGCAGCACTCCGCGATCGGTGATCGACTTCGGCAGCGCGAACATCTGCGACACGGTTGGCGCGGCGCGATGAAACGCCGTGTCGAAGCAGGCGACTTGGGGCAGTTCGGGCGCTTGCTCGAGCAGCGCGCGGATGGGGGCGAGATTGTGGGGCTGATGCAGCGGCGCGAGCGGAATGTACTTCTGCAGTGTCGCGACGACCTCCGCGTCGATGTGGATCGGGCGCCGGTACTCGGTGCCGCCATGAACGACCCGATGGCCGACGGCGACCAGGCGATGCCCCGCAAGCCGGCGCTGCAGGAAGGCGACCAGATGGTCGAGTGCCCCGGCGTGACCGAGCGGGACGCCTTCGCCCCACGATCTCTCGTCCAGCACGTTCCCGGTCGCGTCCTTCGCGACGAAGCGCGGCGCCGTAGTGAGAGCTTCCGCCTGGCCGCGGCAGATCGGCTTGTCCCCCTCGGCGTCCTGGGCGAACACAGAAAATTTCAGACTGGACGAGCCCGCATTCAATACGACAACAACATCGGCCATGGTTGCCTGACTCCTGGATGGACTCCAGCGTAAGTGCGCCCGCGACTCTTAGGGTCAGCGAAAGGTCGCTGTTCGGTCCGCTTCGGTACCGCGCTAGGCCCGAGTGACTGACAGGTTCAAGACGTAGCGAACGACGCTTAGACCGAAGATCGACGTTTCGCTTACCACTTGGCCATCGCATACGGCTACCTTGTCATTACTCAGTTGCGACGCGTTGTCGCAACGAAACCTGAAGAAGGAGAGTTGTGATGGGTAGCCTGCCATTCCCCCACACCGGCCTGCGTGGCCTGTCATTCGGTCCGCGTTCGGTCGCCGCCGCGATCGTCGTGATCGCCGGGATGATCGCTACGGCGCCGTCATATGCACAGTCAGCGGCTGGGTCGGACGCGGTGACAGCGTCCAAGGATCGGCCGGCCGAGCCAGCGAAGAACAAGGTCGCACCTCCGGCTCCACCGAGCCCGTTCACCTATGACGAGCTCGGTGCGACGCCAAAGATTTGGCTGCCCCGAGCGCAACGGCCGGAACCCAAACAATCGAGAGCGGCCGATCAAGGGCAGATGGAGAAGGCCTCGGAAAGGGCGCCGACCAAGACTCCGCCGCGTTCGGTCCCGTGACGAGCGGATTGCACTGGAGAGATGACATGTTGCAGGTTGACGTGAGGTCGCAATCGCTGCTGAGCGGCCGCAAAGGGCTGGTGGTTGGCATCGCCAATGAACACAGCATCGCCTACGGTTGCGCGCGCATGTTTCGCGATTGCGGCGCCGACTTGGCCGTGACCTGGCTCAACGACAAGGCAAGACCTTATGTGGAGCCGCTGGCGCGCGACTTGTCGGCCGCCATCACGATGCCTCTCGACGTCGAGCAACCTGGCGCGCTGGAGGCGGTGTTCGACACGATCCGGGAACGCTGGGGACGTCTCGACTTCCTGCTGCATTCGATCGCCTTTGCACCAGCGCGGGACTTGCACGGCCGCGTGGCCGACACTTCGCGCGAGGGCTTCGCCCGCGCGATGGACATTTCGTGCCATTCCTTCGTACGAATGGCGCGGTTGGCAGAACCGTTGATGGACAAGGGCGGCACGCTGCTGACCATGACGTACCTCGGCGCCGAGGAGGTCGTCCCGCACTACGGGGTGATGGGACCGGTGAAGGCAGCCCTGGAAGCGACCGTCCGCTATCTGGCGACCGAGTTTGGACCGCGCGGCATCCGAGTGAACGCGGTCTCACCCGGGCCGATTCGCACACGCGCGGCGTCCGGGATTCCGGACTTCGATGCGTTGATCGCAGAAGCCCGCCGCCGCGCGCCTTTGCCGCGCGAAGTGGAAATCGACGACGTCGGCTCGCTGTGCGCATTTCTCGTCAGCGACGCCGCGCAGGGCATCACGGGCGACGTTCACTACGTGGACGGCGGCTTTCACATTCTTGCGTGAGCCGGGCAGCAGCGATCACTTCTGGATTTGGACGTGACTTCACCACAGGCACCCATGGACTCGAACACCCTGGAGCGCGACGACCTCGAGGTCATCCGCAACCGCACCTTCGATGAGATCGCGATCGGCGACCGCGCGAGCATCGAGCGCACGCTGACTGCCGCCGACATACAGCTATTCGCTGCGATGTCGGGCGACGTCAACTCGCAGCACATCGACTTCGAGTTTGCCGCCTCTACGCGCTTCCACGGCGTGATCGCCCACGGCATGTGGGGCGCGGCGCTGATCTCGGCCGTGCTCGGAACGCGGCTACCCGGCCCGGGAACCATCTACCTGAGCCAGACGCTGAAGTTTCATGCGCCGGTGCGCGTCGGCGATACCTTGACGATCGTCGTAGCCGTTACCTCGAAGGACGAAGCGAAGCATCGCCTAGCGCTCGACTGCCGGTGCACGAACCAGGAAGGCGTCGCGGTGATTTCGGGCGAGGCGACGGTGCTGGCGCCGACCGAACGCATCGAGCGCCCGCGCGGCACCCTGCCCCAGGTGCGCATTTCGCTGTCCCATGGAAACGACTTGGTGCGGCTGCTGCAGTTCGTGCGGCCGCTGGGGAGGATCAAGATTGCCGTCGTGCATCCCTGCGACGCCGTCAGCCTGTCGGCCGTCGTCGATGCCCACGCGGCCGGTCTGATCGACCCTGTGCTGGTCGGTCCGCGCGCGCGCCTGGAGGCGGTTGCCCAGCAGTCGTCTTTGAAGATCGACGGCTTCGCGATCGAGGACGTGCCGCATAGCCACGCCGCCGCGGCGCGCGCGGTCGAGCTCGCACTGAACGGCAGCGTCGAGGCGCTGATGAAGGGCAGCCTGCACACCGATGAGCTGATGGGCGCGGTGGTGGCAAGCCCGTTGCGCACCGACCGCCGCATGAGCCATTGCTTCCTGATGCAGACACCGGCCTATCCACGCCCCTTCATCATCACCGACGCGGCGATCAACATCGCTCCGACGCTGAAGGAAAAGGCCGACATTGTGCGCAACGCGATCGATCTGGCGCATGCCTTCGGCCTGGCGCGACCGCGCGTGGCCATCCTGGCAGCGGTAGAGACGGTGAACCCCCACATGCCCGCGACACTGGACGCAGCGGCACTATGCAAGATGGCAGACCGCGGCCAGATTACCGGGGCGATCGTTGACGGTCCGCTCGCGTTCGACAACGCGGTGTCGGCCGCCGCGGCGCGCACGAAGGGCATCGTTTCCGCGGTGGCCGGCGCGGCCGACATCCTGGTCGTTCCCGATCTCGAAAGCGGCAACATGCTGGCTAAGCAGCTCGAATACCTCGGCGGCGCCGCGAGCGCTGGCATCGTCGTCGGCGCCCGCGTTCCGATCGTACTGACCAGCCGTGCCGACCCGCGCGAAGCGCGCATCGCATCGTGCGCGGCTGCCCTAGTGGCCGCGCGCGGCGCTCGGCTCGCCGGCCATGGGGCACAAGTACCGACCATCGGCCTGGCCGCAGCCGTCGCTTCACCCCCGAAGGCGACGGCGGAGTTGTAAAGATGAACACCGCCAGGCCGACCCCCCGACATGCACGTCATATGAACGAGCACCGACTTCCGAAGGGCCACACATCGATCCTTTCGCCGGCGTTCAAGTACGTCCCGGCGGCACGCACCGACCTTGCGAAGACTTTCGCTCGTATCCGCGGGCAGCATCTCGAGCCGCAGCCGACGCCAGCAACAGTCCTGGATGCGCCGGGTGCTGCCCCATATCCGCCCGAGTTCGACATGGAAGTACTCGAGGCAGTCTGGCTCGTGAGACGACCGCCGTGGTCGAGCCGAGCATGTCTTCGATGACAGCTTTCGAGGCTCGGCTCGACACGCTTCAAGGCGCAATGACCCGGACAGGTCTCGATGAGCCAGCCTCACGCGAATCCCGGCGGCATGATGATTCGCGCCGTCCGGCCCGACGATAGGGCACGAATCGCGGAGGCGTTCGGGGCGCTGCATCCTCGATCGGTCTATCAGCGCTTCTTCTTTCCCAAGAGAAAGCTGACCGACAGCGAACTGCAGTGGGTCACCGAACCGGACGGCCGCCGCAACGTCGTGCTCGTTGCAACGATGTGCGGCGGCAGTCATGAAACCGTCATCGCGCTCGGCCAGTACGCACGCAACGGGTCGAGCGCCGAGATCGGATTCGCCGTCGCGGAGGACTACCGGGGTCGCGGAATCGCCGGCCGGCTGCTTCGGGAACTGATTGACATCGCCCGCGACAGCGGCGTGGTGCAGTTCGAGGCGGACGTGCTCGCGGACAATGTAGCGATGCTGAAGGTCTTCCGTCGCGGTGGGGTACCGGTGTGGGAAAGCGAAGCAGCCGGCATTGTCCACGTGACGATGTCCCTTGCAGAGGACTCGGGTGCGACGCGCAGCGCGGTGAGCTGGCGCTGTCTATTCCAACAGAAGGCGGGGCTTCTTCGTGCGCTCGGGGCGTGGCTGTCTCGTCTGTCCGGCATCGCAAGCCTGCTTGGCGTCCTGCTGCTGGCCGGCTGCTCCACGTTCCATCCTTGGGTGAACCCGCCGGCCCAGGGCGATACCGATCTTGCTCGTACTGCGCGCACAGAGGAGCGCCCTGTGCTGGTGGCGGTCACCTTGTCCGGCGGCGGGGCGCGTGCAGCGGCTTTCGGGCTCGGTGTGCTTCGCGAGTTGAAGGCGACCGAGTTCACGCTGCAAGGCAAGCCAACGACGCTCCTGGACCAGGTCGCCCTCGTCAGCGGTGTTTCCGGCGGCAGCATCCTGGCGGCTCACTTTGCCGCGTTCGGTGACGACTCGTTGACCCGCTTCGAATCGGAGTACCTGCTTCAGGACTTCGAAGGCCATTTGATCCAACTCGCGTTGTCGCCGATCCGCCTGTTTCGGCTGTCTTCGCCTTGGTACGGACGCAGCCATGTGCTCGCCGAACGCCTCGAGACCTTGTATCGAGGCTTGACCTATGCGGATCTGCTGAACCGCGAGCGCGGCCCGGACCTGCTCGTGACCGCCACCGACCTGACGACCGGCGCGTCTTTCGAGTTCACCCGTGAGCAGTTCGCGCTGATCTGCTCGGACCTGGCCGCCGTGCCGCTGTCGTTTGCGGTCGCCGCCTCGTCGGCGGTGCCGATCGTGCTGACACCGATGACGCTGCGAAACCACGCCGGCCACTGCAGCGTGCCGGAGGACGCCCTTCCGGCGCCATTGGAGAACAGTTACCGAACCCGCTTGATCCGCTCCACCGCGGAAAGCTATCTGAGATCCGTCGAGCGGCCTTATATCCATCTCGTGGACGGCGGCCTCGCCGACAACCTCGGCGTCCGGACGATCATGGACCGTCTGCTCGTCGCCGGCTCCATCAGTGGGAGTCTTCGACGCGCCCCGCCGGGATCGATCCGCAAGATCGTCCTCATCGCGGTCAACTCGGAGCGGGAACTGGTCGAGTCCATCGACCGCAGCGACCGGGTGCCTTCAATACCCCAGGTGATCGACGCGTTGGTCTACGGTGCCGGGGCCCGACTGACGCAGATCACCCTGGGAATGATGGAAGACGACATGCGGCGGTGGCGGCGCGAGGTCTTCGAGCAGCGCGGCACGCAGGGCAGTCCTTTCGCCGCCGATGCGGAGTTGCACGTCGTCAGCGTCAGCCTCCACAACGTCGAGGATGGCGACACGAGACGAGGAGTCCTCAGCATCCCGACCGCTTTCACGATCCGCAGCGAGGAAGTTCGCAAGCTGGTGCAGGCCGGGCGCGAGGTGCTGCGCGCGTCGCCGGAGTTCCAGCGTCTGCTCCTTGGCCTGCGCAACCAGGCGCACGGGGGCAGGGTGGTGCAGGGCGCCGCTGGCGTCGATTGAGCCCGGCCACGACGCGGACAGGCCCCATCACTCGCCTCGGCCGCAGGTGTCTTCATGCCGCGGGCGCTTGCCGCCGACCGCATTGACGTGGGCCTCTGCGATCCGCGCGCTGGACGGCTCACCTGGGAAGCCGCGGCCAGAGCGGCCAGAACGAGAAGGAAGACAACGGTGACGATCTGTCCGAGTCTGCACAACGAATGTATAGGCCCGCGGTCTGCCGCTCGACGACCCTAGCGGCCACGCGTCGCAGGGTCCTCGGCAAGCAGTCGTTGCACGGGCGGGAGCCTCTGGTCGACCGAGATCGGATCTGAATTGCTCGTCGGAAGGACTGTCGCCTTCAGGTCAACGACCCGCCCACCCCGCAATACGGTGATCGTGACGACCTCTCCGGATTGCAGCCTGCGCAATCGCTCGCGGACGCTGCGATAGTTGCCGGAGTTCGCCTCGATCGGTATGCCGGCAACCGCCAGAATGACGTCCCCGCCCAGCATGAGATGCACGCCGCCGATGACGGCCGGCGTGCTCCCGGTTCTCAGGCCGAGTCGTGCGCCTGGAGAGTCGGCCGCGCTGTGTATTACGAGCAGGCCGGCGGGCTGGGGCACGTTGAGCAGCCGCGCCAGTTCCCCGGCCAGCCGGACGACGGATAGGCCCGTCCAAAGAACGTGCGCTTCGAGGAGGTGTTGCCTCGCCGCGTTCGCCGTGACGGCGAAGCCGATTCCCTCGGAGCCTCCGGAGCGGGTGATGATGTGACTCACGATTCCGATCACTTCGCCGGCCATGTTGAACATGGGACCGCCGGAGTTGCCGGGGCGGATTGCGGCATCGGTCTGGAACAGTTCGACTGGAACCGGACCGCCGGAATACTCACCCGGCGACCGGCGCGCACTGATGTAACCGACTGACAGCGTTTCGCTGATTCCATAGGGCGCGCCCACCACAAACACCTGATCCGCAACTTCCACGCGGTCGGAGTCACCCAATCGAGCGGCAACCACGTAAGGTGGGACATACGCGATTTGAAGCAACGCCAGATCGACGACGGGGTCGGACGACAGCACTCGCGCGGCGACAACGACGCCGCCGGCGAACTGGACACGTACCCGGTCGGCCGACTCCACGACGTGCGCAGCCGTCAGCACCTTTCCGTCTTGCGAGATCAGGACGCCGGAACCGACACCTCCAACTGCTACCGGTCCGTCGCTGCTCGTCGCAGCGCGCGACTCGGATTCGGCCACCACCATGACCACCGCGCCGCTGACTGCCTTGAAGACGTCACGCAGTGCCGATGCTTGTGCCTCGGCCACGGGCAGGATCAGCGGGACGGCCAGCAGCAGGGCAAGAACTCGGTTCCTCACTCGCTTCTCCTGGAAGACAGTGGCGGGCAATTAGCGCCGCACCGGTGTGATGCTGAAGCTGTCGATGCCCTCGGCTGTCGCCAGCTCCTCGGCCAGCATGGGCTGCGATGCCGCAGTGGCTCGATCGATTGAGACCACCGAGAAGCGCCAGATGGGCTGCCCATCCGCAAAACTGATGACCAGGCTCTCGGGCACGATTCGATGCCCACGTGCGGCGGCTGCCGCGCTGAGGTCGCTGAAGCTCGGCAGATGTTCGCCGCGGAACTTGAGTTGCACGTCCAGCCTCGAGCGCCCGGGAAGCCGAACCTCGAGGCGGCGAAGCGCGGACATGGAAACCGCCGACAGCACGGCGAGCAGGATTGCCGCCGCGTAGAAGCCCACACCGAGCAGTACGCCGACGGCCGCGACCGTCCAGATGGAGGCGGCCGTGTTCAGGCCCCGGATGCTCAGTCCATCCTTCATGATGACGCCCGCGCACAGGAAGCCGATCCCGGTCATGACGCCCTGCACGACCCGCGTCGGGTCGTTCGTGGCCGTCGCCGCCGTAGTGCCGAACCACAGCGGCGCGAATCCATTGAAAACGGTCAGCGCCGTGGCGGCCATGCAAACCAGACCATATGTGCGCATGCCCGCGGCTCGTCCCTGGAAAGAGCGCTCATATCCGACCAGCATTCCCAGCAGCAAGGCGCCCAGGAGATGCAGGCCGATGAATCCGTTGGCGACCATGTGGTCGCCGGTCCAGCCGGCCGACAGCAACGAGGTGATGTTCATCAGCGGACTGGCGGCTGCGCGGTCCCGGCGCCGCTCGTCGAATCGGTTCGAACGTTCTGCGAGGTCATGACGTCATCGAAAGTGAGACGCGACGGCAACTGTTCCGGAGTTGCGCTTTGGTGCCCCAGTGCCGCCGCCGGAGCGAACGACGAAACGGTAACGCCGCCCGTCGCGGCTGTCGTCAGCGAACGGTCATCGTTCGGTCGCGGTTGGATCCTGCGTGGACGAAAGCAATCGCGCCGGACCGACCTCCGAATGCGCGGGAAGCGTCAAGGCTTGCGAATCCAGCCCAGGCGAGGAGTCGCGCCGTCCGCTCGCGTCGGCGTTCAGAAGAGACTGAACTTCGACGATTCGCTGACCAATGCGCGGCCGTAGCGGACTACCTTTCGACTGACGGGGCAGTCGTCGCCCGCCACTGCCGATGACCTCGGGGTGGCGCATCCGCAAGGGGACGCCCTGCCGACATCGGACTTTCGATTCACGACGGCAACCGAGGTAAGGAATGAAGAGAGCAATCGGAACGATCGCTGTATTGACTGCGCTGACGCCCATTGCCGGCGCCGCAGACCCGCAGGCCCTGGCCGAATCGAAGCAGTGTTTCTCCTGCCACTCGCTGGAAATGGAGAGGCGGGCGCCTTCCTTCAAGTTGCTTGCACGGAACTACGGCGGCATCCCGAATGCGGATCGCGTGCTCGAACGCAGGGTGCAGTTGGGCGGTTACGGTCACTGGGGAGTCGAACCGATGCCCGCCGCGGGTCCGCGACCCGCGGTTTCCGAGGCCGAAGCGAGGGAACTCGTCGCGTGGATCCTCTCGATGAAGTAGCGTCGGTATGCGCTGCGGCAGACGGGCGCTCGATCTAGTGGCCGATTCACGTACGGGCGGCGCCGACGCCCTGTCGTTCGCGGAGCAATCTTCGGCCGTGGCGGGCGAGAATCTGCGAAGTGGCCGCCGCGCCGGAGCACTTCGCACCGCCGGGCGCATCCGGCCTAACGGCCCGCGCGCCGCGGACCGGAACTGAAAGACGGGCACGGGGGACGCAGGCATGCTGTACGGCTACGTCACGCATCCGGCCAGTCTGCGGCACGAGATGGGCCCCGATCATCCAGAGGCGCCAGCGCGGGTGAACGTCATCCATGACTACTTGCTAGCGCACGGAATCCTCGACTTCATGGTGCCCATGTCGGGACCCGCCGCTACCCGCGCGCAGGTCGAACGCACCCACTCGGCGCTGTACGTGGCCGAGCTCGCTGCAACGGCGCCCACGACCGGATATCGCCGGATCGATCCCGACACGCTGATGAGCCCACACACCCTGGACGCTGCCTGGCATGCCGCAGGCTGCGCCGTGCTCGCTACCGAACTCGTGGCCCGGGGCAAACTTGCGTCGGCGTTCTGCAACATACGGCCCGCCGGCCATCACGCCACGCGGGACGCCGCGATGGGGTTCTGCTTCTTCAACAACGTCGCCGTCGGCGTCCGACACGCGCTGGACGAGCTCGGCCTGCAGCGCGTTGCCCTGATCGACTTCGACGCGCACCACGGGAACGGGACGCAGGACATCTTTGCCGAGGACGAGCGCGTGCTGATGGTCTCGACCTTCGAGCGAGGACTCTACCCGTACGACACGGATGCGGCGGACGGCGGGAACATGTGCAACGTTCCGCTCGAACCCTATACACGAGGCGACGCCCTGCGCGACGCCGTGCTCACCCGGTGGGTCCCTGCCCTCGATGGCTTCGCCCCGGAAATGATCTTCGTTTCGGCCGGGTTCGACGCGCATCGCGAGGATGACATGAGCCATCTCCTGTGGACGGACGCTGACTACGCATGGCTCACGAGACAGCTCGTCGCGGTCGCGAATCGTCATGCGCGCGGCAGGATCGTCTCGCTGCTCGAGGGGGGCTACCACCGTTTGGCGCTGGCGCGCTCCGCTGGCGCGCACGTCCGCGCGCTGATCGGCGCCGATTGACATCACACTGCGGGCCGGACCACGGCACCTGACCTGTCCGCGCCGAGCGCCCTCGGAATGCGATGCGTTGGCTGCCCTGCGCCTGCTTCGTCGTGCCCCGGCGGCACGGCGGCACATTGCGCACGCAATGCGACCGAAGTCCGACGTTTCGCTTACACACGGCCGCCCGGATGCGACTACGGTTGGAGGCAGTCCGTTCTCACCTGCACGATTCTGACACCATGGATCTCGCTCAACCGCCGCTGACTGCTCCCGCCGTTGCCGTCCACGGAAACGACATCGACCGGAAAGTGCGCGCCGCCGTAGCGCGCGCCACCGGAACGCTGTCGGTCGCCTCCGCCCTGCTTGCCGCGGCCGACTGGGCGATGAACCTGCTTGTCTCGCCGGGCAAGCGGATGGAACTGGCACTGCTGTTTCTCGAGTACGCCGGCGAGGTGGCTCGCTACGACGTGGAGTGCTGGCTGGCCGGGTTTGGCGAGGCACGCCGCTTCATCGAGCCGCCGGCGCGCGATCGCCGTTTCGAGGGCGAAGAGTGGCTGCGCTGGCCGTTCAACGTACTCCATCAGTCGTTCCTGCTCACGGAACAGTGGTGGACGGCCGCCACACGCGGCGTCGCCGGTGTCGAACGCCATCACGAGGAACTCGTCTCGTTCGCGGCGCGGCAACTGCTCGACATGGCCTCGCCCAGCAATTCACTGGCGACCAACCCTGTCGCGCTGAGAAGGACGGTGGCCGAGCGTGGGCAGAACCTCGTGCGCGGCACATTCAATGCGCTCGCCGACCTGCAGCGCATGCTGGCGCGCCTGCCGCCGCCGGGGGCCGAGCAGTTCGTCGTGGGTCGCAATGTCGCGGTCACTCCGGGCAAGGTGGTGTTGCGGAACCGGCTGATCGAACTCATTCAGTACACGCCAGCCACCGCCGACGTGCGGCCCGAGCCGATCCTGCTCGTGCCCGCGTGGATCATGAAGTACT
Source organism: Betaproteobacteria bacterium (assembly GCA_016861185.1). Classification (GTDB taxonomy): domain Bacteria; phylum Pseudomonadota; class Gammaproteobacteria; order Burkholderiales; family Burkholderiaceae_F; genus DSNY01. The sequence goes on along the minus strand of BOKW01000003.1, from coordinate 587,828 downwards.
ACATCCTCGACCTGTCTGCGGCCAACTCGCTCGTGAAGTACCTGGTCGACCAGGGGCACACGGTCTTCTGCATCTCATGGAAGAACCCGACGAAGGACGAGCGCGACCTTGGCATGGATGATTACCTGCGGCTCGGTCTGTACGCGGCCATCGACGCCGTACAAGCGATCGTTTCCGAGTGCAAGGTCCATGCGCTCGGCTACTGCCTCGGCGGCACGCTGCTCTCGATCGGTGCCGCGGCGATGGCACGCGACGGCGATGACCGGTTGGCGTCGTCGACGCTGCTGGCCGCGCAGACCGAGTTCAGCGAGCCCGGCGAGTTGGGACTGTTCATCGACGAGGCGCAGGTCAGTCTGCTCGAAGCGCAGATGGCGCAGTCCGGCTATCTCACGGCGCACCAAATGGCGGGGGCCTTCCAGATGCTGCGCTCGAACGACTTGTTGTGGTCGCGGCTCGTCAACCACTACCTGCTCGGCGAGTCCGACAAGATGACCGACCTGATGGCATGGAACGCCGATGCGACGCGATTGCCGGCGCGAATGCATTCCGAGTACCTCCGCAAGTTGTTCCTGCACGACGATCTCGCCGAAAACCGCTACCGAGTGGCGGGCCGGCCAGTGCCGTTAGCCGACGTCAAGGTGCCGATCTTCCTCGTCGGAACGACGACCGATCATGTCGCGCCTTGGCGTTCGGTCTACAAGCTGCATTACCTGACCGGCGCCGAGATCACCTTCGTACTCACGAGCGGCGGGCACAACGCCGGCATCGTGAACCCGCCGGGTTCTTCGCGACGCCGCTACCAGGTGCGGACGGGTGCCGCAGGCGAGCATCGACTCGATCCGGACCGCTGGCTCGCGAGCGCTCCCGAACACGAAGGCTCCTGGTGGCCGGCTTGGCGCGACTGGCTACGCGCGCTCAGTGGGGCCCCGGTGGCACCGCCGCGCATGGGCGTGCCCGGTCAGCAAACCGTGGACGACGCCCCGGGCCGCTACGTGTTGGAAAAATGAGGGCACGTCGTTCGTTCCGAACCTCGACCGAACAACGACCTTTCCTTTACCACTCACGGACGCGATGCAGCTACCTTTCCTTCGACTCGCCCAGTTGGTCCTGCGATGACCCTGAAATCCGAATCCACCTATCCCAGCCGCCGCACCTACGTGCTGAAGCTGCGCAACGATGCCAGCGGGGACGCACTGGCCGGGCTCCTCGAGAACCTCGTCACCGGCGGGCAGCGCGAGTTCACTTCCGGCCACGAATTGCTCGAATCGATCGCAAGAGACCTGAGCGCCAGGAACGTAGAGGACGCCGATCCGGCGTGGGAGAAACGATGAACAGTCCAGTCAGACGCCTTGCGCAAAGCCACGACGTGGCTACCAAAGTTGCGCAGATCGTGCAGCGCCGCACGAAGATAGCGACCGAGCGCTTCGCAGAGCGCGTGCGTAACGCGTACGAGGGGCAGTTGGAGCAGTTGTCGGCCAATCCGCTGGCACCGCTGCAGGTGTGGGCGAGCGGCGCGCAGTACACCATCGACTTCGCGCAGCGATCGCTTCTTTTGTGGGACACGCTGCGTCAGCGCGGCAACAACTTTATCGATCACGAGCGCCAGGGGCTGCCGCCGGTGCTGCGCTTCGAGTACGAAATGGTGATGGACGGTCGTACGCTCGAGCGCCCGGTCAACTACGCGCTGGTACGCATTGTTCCGCCTAAGGGGGTGGCGGTTGACGCTAAGCGCCGGCCCTACGTGATCATCGACCCGCGCGGCGGCCATGGGCCGGGAATCGGCGGCTTCAAGGACGACTCGCAGGTCGGCGTGGCGCTGCAGGAAGGCCATCCGGTGTACTTCGTGATCTTCTTCCCGGATCCCCAGCCTGGGCAGACGCTGATCGACGTGTGCAACGCCGAGCGCGAGTTCGTGCGCCACGTGCGCGAGCTTCACCCCGGCGCTCCGAAGCCCGGAATCGTCGGCAACTGTCAGGCCGGCTGGGCGGCGATGATGCTGGCGGCTGCCAATCCCGACGACACCGGCCCGGTCGTGGTCGTCGGCGCACCGATGTCGTACTGGGGCGGAGCGTGGCGCGAAGGCGAAGGCGATAACCCGATGCGCTATGCGGGCGGACTGCTCGGCGGCACGTGGCTGGCGTCGCTGAGCTCGGATCTCGGCGCGGGCAAGTTCGACGGTGCCTGGCTGGTGCAGAACTTCGAGTATCTGAACCCGGCAAATACCTTTTTCGACAAGTACTACCAGGTGTTCGCCGGCATCGACAGCGAGCCACCACGCTTCCTCGAGTTCGAGCGGTGGTGGGGCGGCTACTACCTGCTGAACCGCGAAGAGATCGAGTGGATCACGCAGAACCTATTCGTCGGCAACAAGCTTTGGTCCGGCACGGTGAAGGCCGGCGCCGGCAACGCCTTCGATCTGCGCGAGATCAAGGTGCCGATCGTGCTGTTCGCGTCGATGGGCGACAACATCACGCCGCCGCAACAAGCCTTCAACTGGGTCGCCGACGTGTACGGCAGCACCGAAGAGATCAAGGCCCGCGGCCAGGTGATCGTCGGGTTGATACACGAAAGCGTCGGCCATCTTGGCATCTTCGTGTCGGGGAAGGTCGCGAAAAAGGAGGGAACGCAGGTCGCGTCGGTGCTGAAGTCGATCGAGGCGCTGCCGCCGGGCCTGTACGGGATGCAGATCACGGAGTCAAAAGACGCCGGCAAGGGCACACCGGGATACGAAGTGAATCTCGTCGAATTGCGTCTCGAAGAGATCGCCGCTCGCCTCAATCGCTTCGAGCGCGTCGACGAGAGACCGTTCGAGGCGGCAGGTGCGGTCTCCGAGTTCAATCAACGCGCCTACGAGCTGTTCGGGCGACCGGCGATCCAGGCGGTGGCCAACGAATACGGCGCCAAGCTTTCGCGCGAGTTTCATCCGCTTCGATTCCAGCGATGGGCGGTCTCCGATCTCAATCCCTTCCTGTGGTGGCTGGCGCCGGCGGCCGAGGCGGTGAAGGCGCAACGCCAGGCGCTCGAGCCAGAGCATGCCGCGCGGCGGCTCGAAGCGGCGGCGGCGGAGATCACCAGCGCCTGCCTCGATTACGGTCGCGCGCTGCGCGACGCGATCGCCGAAGCGACCTTCTTCCAGATCTACGGCAACATCTTTGCTGCCTACTTCGGCGACGAGCCGGCCGAAGAGAGCAAGCGGCACGTCGACTCGCGCCAGCTTCCGTTCGTCAAGAACGCGTTGGCTTCGATCGACAAGGGCGGCTACGCCGAGGCGCTGGCACGCGTCGCGTTCCTGTTGGCGCACCGGGATGAGCCGCTGCCGCTTGCCCGCGTTCAGCTCGCGCAAGAGCTGAGCGAGGAATACAAGGCGCTGTTGCCGGACCTGCCGCGCGACGAGGTGCGGAGGATCGGCGGCGAGCAGGAAATCATCGCGCGCTACGAGCCGGACAAGGCGATCAAGACGCTGCCGATCCTGCTGGCGAAGCGCAAGGACCGCGATCGCCTGCTCACGCTGCTCGAGCGCGTGCTCGGGGACAAGCGCGTACAGCGCATCGAGCCTTCGTCCGACCAGCTCGCGACGCTCGCGCGCATTCGCCGTGTGCTCCGCTGGAGCGGTCCCCGGGCGGAAGCGGTCCCGGCGCGGCGACGGAGCGGGCGCGCAGCGGCAATGCAAGGAGGATGACCATGCCCGAGCGAACCCACGACCTCCCGCCCGCGTGGTGGGCGTACAACTTCGAAGAACTGGACACCGAGATCGCCCGGCTGGCCCTGCTGTGCGGGATAGAACTGCTGCGACCCGGCGTAATCATGCGCGTGCTGCAGCGGGATGCCACGGTGTGCGGAACCGACAACCCGGCGGCGTTCGCAAAGCTGCACAACCTACTGAAGCTGCACGGGGCGGTTCGCGAGAAGTCAGTCGACGTTCTGGGTCAGTCGCAGACGGCCATGATCGAGGCGTATGTCGTGGACCGGCTGAAGAAGCGCTTCGGGGATCGATTCGGATCCTAGCCGCGGGCACGTCCTTCCACACCGAAACGAAGAGCTCGGGGCCGACGAATGGATACGAGCCTGATCGGCGCCGTGTCCGGCATACTGGGATCGCTGGTAGGTGGTTCGGCGACCGTCGCCACGACTTGGATCACGCAGAGGACCGCCAATCGACAGGAACTGGTGCGACTCGAGTTCCGCCATCGGGAAACGCTCTATGGCGAGTTCATCGTCGAGTGCAGCAAGCTTCTCATCGACGCGATGACCCATTCCTTGGACAGGCCGGAAACTCTGCTGAATGCCTACGCGCTGCTCAACCGCATCCGACTGTCCGCCTCCCCCGCGGTACTGAGGGAGGCCGAGCGTTTGTTACGGCAGATCACCGAGCAGTACTTCTCCAAGAACCTGAGCGTTGAGGAGGTGCGCGAACTCGCGCGCTCCGAGGACGCCGACCCGCTCAGGGGTTTCGGGGAGGCCTGCCGCGAAGAGTTCGCCCACTTCAGCTCCGGGCTCTAGTCGGCGGCCGCTACCGCTATTCACCGATGGAGTGACGGCGGCGCGTCGGGCGACGACGGACCCGCGCGTTCGACGACCGCTGTCTCTCCCGGGGCGCAGCGTTGCGCCCACAGGTTCGGCTCCGATCGCCGCTGCATCACCGCTACCGAACGGCGACGGAACGCCGACGCCTCACTGACCACTTCATGCGGGAGCCCCGTTACGCTTCCTCGCATCGAAGTCCACCCAGACGATGAGGTCGATGACATGAAAGCGGGTGTGTGGCTCACATTGATCGCGTTGCTGTCCTTTGGCACAGCGGACTGCGGCGCACAGTCGACGGCTTCTTATGCCGGCGCTTGGACGGTTACGGTGGAGAACGACATACCGACTGGTAGTGACAACAACTACACGAACGGCATCGGCGTGTCGTGGGTATCCAGGGCCATCGACACCTACGCCGAGCGGAGCTTCATCCGCCGGTGGGGTGACTTCTGGTCGTTCCTGCCGTTCGTCGGCAACAGCAATTACCGCACGTATGTGGCCTGGTCCATCGCCCACGAGATGCATACGCCAGACGACATCAAGGTCGCGGACCCGCCGAGGGACGACCAGCCGTATGCCGGCGTTCTGTACCTCGACAATGTCATCTATGCGAGAAACGAACGTTCGACGCATGCGTGGCAGCTCAGAGTCGGCGTAGTGGGACCATCGTCGCAAGCCGACAACGTGCAAAAGTGGTTCCACAAAGTCGTCGACTCCGATGAGCCCATGGGCTGGGACACGCAGCTTCCGGACGAACCAGTCCTCAACGTCGGTTACACGGGCGCGTACCTGCTGGCTCAAGGGAATCTCGGCAAGTCGGCCTCGTGGAGAGTCGTTCCCGTGGCCAACGCGGGTGTCGGCAACTACTTCACCGGTGCCGGACTCGGTGTGTACGGCGAAGTCGGCTGGAATCTCATCGAGGCCTTGGGCGGAACAGCGCTGCGTCAAGGGTTCAACGTGGCGTCGACGGTCGGCGCCGGGCCAGTGGATCGATGGTCCGTTTCGCTTTCCGGCGGTCTTGCCGGCTACGGTGTCGCCCACTACCTGCCGCTCGACGGGACGGTGTTCAAGAACAGCCGCTCGGTCGATACCAAACCCTTCATCGGTATGGCCACACTCGGCGTCGCCGTGCGTCATGGAGGTTTCGTCTTCTTCGTCGGCAGAACCTTCTTCACCAAGACGTTCGAAACGGAGCGGGAGCGCGTCGAGTTCGGGACTCTGAGCCTGTCATGGTACTTCTGACCGTTCGTTGATCAGCAACAGCCGTCAATCCCTACTGCCGATTCGTGGGCAGGGCGGCTGGGACGGCCGATCGCCACGAGCAGCCCGGGTCCCGTGTGCTTCCGCGGCTGCAAGCCGTGAACCATGATCCTCAGCCGTATCGTCGTTGCGCTGGCGTCCGTCTTCATCAGCAACGCCGTCGTCGCCGCGAACGAACAGCCGGAGTCTTCCGGCAGCTGTGGTGTCGACGCGTTCGCGCCGAGCGGCGTACTTGTGCAGAGCGGCCGTGCCAGCGAAACGACGACGCTCAGTCTTGGTTTGCAGTGGAACTGGTCGCGCGGCTGGCATCTTGGTGAGCACGGACGACTGGCCGGCCACCATGAGGTTTCACTCGGATGGTGGCGCGTCGACGACGGCGCCGGTGCCACCGTCACCCAGATCGGGGTTACGCCGGCGCTTCGCTACTGGCCAGACGGCGCAATGCACGGCTGGTTCTATGAAGGCGGAATCGGCGTCAACTGGCTGACGCCCTTGTATCGCACACCCGAGAAGCGCTTCTCCACAACGTTCAACTTCGGCGATCACCTGGCCGTCGGCTATCGGTCCGCGCCGCGCGGCTGGGAATGGTCGCTGCGCATGCAGCACTTCTCCAACGCCGGCATAAATCGCCCGAATCCCGGCGAGAACTTCGTGCAGTTGCGACTGGTCGTGCCGCTCGGGTACGGCGAGTGATTGCGTTGCGAGCGGTGTCCAAGGGAGGGACGAGTTGCGCGATATGACGCGCCGAACCTCTTCGCTGGCGCTGACGAAATGGCGACGAACAGGCGACCCCTCGCTGACCACTTCCTGCAGTCCCTTCACTACTGTTGCCACATTGATTGACGAGTCGACGACCGATGCTGCCACTTGCTCGCGTTAACTGGATGCCTGGACCGGCACGGCCGGAACGGTTGCGCCGATCCCCACCGTCTGCGGGTGCCTTGGCGGTCGCGATGACTATCTCATTCGCGATCGGGTTGGCCGGGTGCAGCACTCCGGCTGTTCAGCCAGCGGTCGATGTGCCCGGCCATTTCGCCATGACTGCAGAATCGGACGTCGGGCCGGAGGTCGCCTGGTGGGAGAGCTACGGCGACCCGGTGCTGACCGATTTGATTGGCCGCGCGGCGCGCGAGAACCGTGACGTCAGGATCGCCGCCGAGCGCGTGCGCGCCGCGCGCGCAGGCGCCACGATCAGCCGCTCTTGGCTGCTGCCCAGCATCAGCGCCGTTGGTGGTGCGTTCCATGCCGATACGGGGTACGACGCGACCAGGCGGCAGGCGCTTCCGGACGCCGACATCGCGGTCGGCGGCATCAACGTGTCTTGGGAAGTCGATCTGTCTGGCCGCCTGCGGGCGGGTGCGACGGCGGCCGAGGCCGACGCCCTTGCCGTCGAGCACGGCGCGCGCGGCGTTCGTCTCATGGTGCTGACCGACGTCGCATCCAGCTACTTCGCCCTGGTCGGCGCCTTGCGCCAGCTCGAAACCGTGCGCGCGATCTCGGCGGCGCAGGACGAAACGCTGCGCCTCGTCAACGCCAGGCACCGCGCCGGACTCGCCACGCCGTTCGACGTCGAGCGCGCCCAGACCGACGCGTCGCGGGCACGCGCTGCCATTCCTCCACTTGAGACGGCGGTCGCCGTTTCGCGCCACCGTATCTCCGTGCTGATCGGCGATCAGGCGTTCAACGCCGACCGCATCGCCCCGTCGATCAGCGTGCCGGTCGCGCCGCCGGCGCGCGCAGGCCAGCCCGCAGCGCTGCTCGAGCGCAGGCCCGATCTGCTCGCCGCCAGGGCGCAACTCGACGCCGCCAATGCGCGCCGCCGGCAGGCCCATGCGGAATGGTTCCCGCGGCTATTCGTCTCCGCGCTGTTCGGCAGCGGTCATGCCGAGGTGAACGACTTCAACCTCGGCTCCGCGCGCTATACGAACACCGCGGCGCTGTTGGCGATGCCGATCTTCAACGCCGGACGGACGCGGGCGATCAACGAGATTGCCGAGGCGGGCCAGTCGGAAGCCGTATTGCGCTACGAAGACGCCATCGTGCGGGCGCTCGAAGACGTCGAGAACGCCCTGGCCGCCGTCCGCAACCAGCGTCAACGGGCCGACACGCTGGCAGGCGCTGCCGCATCGGCCGAGGCAGCCTTCGGCCGCGCGCAGTCGCTCTACAACCGCGGCCAGATCGACCTCCTGCCCCTGCTCGACGCGCAGCGCCAGCGGCTGCTGGTCCGCGTCAGCGCCAACGACAGCCATACGCAACTGCTGCTCGACAGCGTGCAGCTCTACAAGGCGCTGGGCGGCGGCTGGCAGGTGTTCGACCCGATCACCGCGCCGGCGCAGACCAGCGCTGCGGCGTCCCCGAATTCATGAAACGCGCCGATCGCACGAGAAACTCGATGAAGACTTCGCTCCTTTCCGTCCTGCTCATTCTCGCGCCGGTCGCGGCGACGGTTTCCGGCTGCTCGAAGCCGCCGCCGGCCGAACCGCTGCGCGCCGTCCGCACCGCCGAAGTCCGCTACGACGGGGACAAGGCCAGCGAGACCAATCGCTATGTCGGCACCGTGCAGTCGCGGCACGAGGTCAACGAGGCCTTTCGCGTCGGCGGCAAGATCCTCCAGCGCAGGGTCGACGTCGGCCAGAAGGTGCGCGAAGGCGATGTGCTGGCGGTGCTCGACGACACCGATTACCGCCAGGCCGAGGAAGCGGCGCGCCAGGCGCACGTCGCTGCGGTAGCCCAGGCGCGGCAGGCCGAGTCGGATCGCAAGCGCCTCGAGGACCTGAAATTGGACGGATCGGTCAGCGTATCCGACGAGGAGAGGGCGCAGACGGCGCACGAAACCGCGACGGCCTCGGCCGAAGCCGCGGCCCGGCAGCTCGAGTTGGCGCGCAACCGGCTCAAGTACACGGTGCTGCGCGCATCGCGCGGCGGGGTGGTCACGGCGACGCGCGTCGAGGCAGGGCAGGTGGTTGCCGAAGGCATGCCGGTCGTCTCGATCGCCAACGAAGGCGAACCCGAGATCGTCGCCGACGTGCCGGAGGATCACCTGGCGGTGTTCAAGGCGTCGCGCTACAGGGCATGGCTCGCCAGCGCGCCGGATCAGAAGTTCGACGTGGTGCTGCGCGAACTGGCGCCGCAGGCCGCCGCGCAGACGCGAACCTTTCGCGCACGCCTGAAGCCCGTCACGCCTCGCCCGCTGCCGCTCGGCGCGACCGCCACGCTGGTGGTCGAGCGTCCGGCCGGGGAACGGCCGGCGGCGGTGATCCCGGCGGCGGCGATCACGCAGGACAAGGGCCGGCCCGCGGTATGGGTCGTCCGCCGCACCGGCACTGAACCGAGTGGCACGGTGGAACTGGTGGGTGTGACGGTCCACGGCTACCGCAACGACGACGTGCTCGTCTCCGGACCGGCGGCCGGTGACCAGGTGGTCACGGCGGGGGTGCAGAAGATGGCGCCCGGCCTGCGCGTTGCGCTGCCCGGCACGGCGCATGCGGAAGGCGCTGCGAAGGTGGCCGAGCGATGAAACCGTTCAATCTGACCGAATGGGCACTGGGCCACCGCGCCATCGTGCTTTTCCTGATCCTCGTCATCGGCATGGGCGGCACGTTCGCCTTCACCAAGCTCGGCCAGCTCGAAGACCCGAACTTCTCCGTGCCGTCGATGACGGCGGTGGTCATCTGGCCCGGCGCCACGGCGCAGCAGGTGCAGGACCAGGTGCTCAACCGGATGGAGAAGAAGTTCGAGCAACTCGATCACTTCGAGAAGGTCGTCACCTACGCGCGCCAGGGCTATGGCGGCATGACGATCACCGTCAAGGGCGGCACGTCGCACGCCGACCAGCGCGAAGCCTGGTACCAGGCGCGCAAGAAGTTCAAGGACATCGAGCTCGAGTTCCCGCAGGGCGTCGTCGGCCCGATCTTCAACGACGAGTACGGCGACGTGACCGGGCTGCTGTATGCAGTCAAGGGCGACGGCATCGGCATGGGCGAACTGTCGGACGTGGCCGAGGACATCAAGCGGCGCCTGCTGAAGGTGCCGATGGTCAAGAAGATCGACATCTACGGCAAGCAGGCAAAGAAGGTCTACGTCGAGTTCTCGAACCGCAAGCTCGCCGCCCTCGGCATCACGCCGTTGATGATTGCCGAGAGCCTTACCAACCAGAACAGTCTGCTGGCGGCCGGCTCGATCGACACCAAGGGAGACCGGGTGCTGATCCGCGTCGCCGGCCAGTTCGAGTCCCTGGACGACATCCGCGACGTGCCGATCGCCGCCGGCGGCCGGCTGATCCGGCTCGGCGACTTCACGACGGTCACGCGCGGCTACGAGGATCCGCCGCTGTACACGGTGCGCCACAACGGCCAGCAGGTGCTGATGCTCGGCATCGTGATGACCGACGACGGCAACATCGTCGACCTGGGCAAGGCGATGGAGCAAGCCGTCGCCAAGGTGCAGAACGAACTGCCCTACGGCGTCGAGCTGGAGCGCGTCGCCGACCAGCCGACAGTTGTCAAGGAAGCCATCGGGGAGTTCGAGAAGTCGCTCTTCGAAGCGGTGGTGATCGTAGTGATCGTCAGCCTGGTGAGCCTGGGCTTGCGCACCGGCATCGTCGTCGGGCTGGCGGTGCCGATCGTGCTGTGCGTCGTCGCGATGGTGATGCTGCCGTTGGGCTGGAACCTCGAGCGGGTCTCGCTCGGCTCGCTGATCATCGCGCTCGGCCTGCTGGTGGACGACGGCATCATCGCCGTCGAGATGATGGTGGTGAAGATGGAGGAGGGCTGGGATCGGCTGAAGGCCGCCGCCTACTCCTATTTCGCCACGGCGAAGCCGCGGCTGACCGGCGCGCTGGTCACCACTGCGGCGTTCATGCCGATCGGATTCTCTCAGTCGACGACCGGCGAGTATGCCGGCGGCATCTTCTGGATCGTCGGCATCGCGGTGCTGTTCTCGTGGGTCGTCTCCGGGATCATCACGCCCTACCTGGCCGTGAAGATGCTGCCGGACTTCTCGAAGCACGGCCACGGCGGGGCGCACGCGGATCCTTACGACACGCCGGGCTACAGCAAGCTTCGGCGCCTGATCGATCTGGCCATCGAGCGGCGGTGGTGGGTTATCGGAGTCACGGTGGCCGCGCTCGCCCTTGCGGTATTCGGCATGCGCTTCGTACCGCAGCAGTTCTTCCCGAACAGCTCGCGCCCGGAGCTCGTCGTCGATCTGCGGCTGAAGGAAGGCGCATCTTTCGCGGCGACCACCGAGCAGGTCAAGAAGATGGAGTCGATCCTGGCGAAGGACGAGGACGTCCGCTTCTTCACCGCCTACACCGGCGCCGGCCAGCCGCGCTTCTATCTGTCGCTGAATCCGGAGCTGCCGAACCCCGGCTACGCGGTGTTCGTCGTGATGACCAAGGACACCGAAGCGCGCGAGCGGGTGCGCGCGCGCCTGATGGCCGGCGTCAACGAGCAGTTCCCGCAGGCCTGGGTGCGCGTGACGCGCCTGGAGCTCGGGCCGCCGGTCGGCTTCCCGGTGCAGTTCCGCGTCGTCGGTCCGGACAAGCAGAAGGTGCGCGAGATCGCGCGCGAGGTCGAGGCCGTGGTGGCGTCGAGCCCGAAGGTGCGCGACGTGCAGCTCGACTGGAACGACCCGGTACGCACGCTGAAGGTCGATCTCGACCAGGATAAGGCGCGTGCGCTCGGGCTGGCGCCGGCCGACGTGGCGATCGTCACGCAGACTGTGATGAACGGCGCCACGCTGTCGCAGCTGCGCGAGAACGAAGACCTGATCGACATCGTCGCCCGCGCGGTGCCGTCCGAGCGGCTCGATGTGACCACGCTGCAGGACATCAACCTGTATACGCGCCAAGGCACGGTGGTGCCGCTGTCGCAGGTGGCGCGCGTCAGCTACGTGCTGGAGGAACCGGTGCTGTGGCGCCGCAACCGCGACATGGCGATCACCGTGCGCGCCGACGTGAAGGACGGCGAGCAGGGCGTGTCGGTGACGCAGGAGATCCGGCCGAAGCTGAAGGACATCGAGGCCAAGCTGCCGTTCGGCTATCGGATCGACGTCGGCGGCGCGGTCGAGGAAAGCGATAAGGCGAACGCCGCGCTGGCCGCCGTCTTTCCGGTAATGCTGGTCACGATCCTGACGCTGCTGATGTTGCAGATGCAGAGCTTCCCGCGGATGTTCATGGTGCTGCTGACCGCGCCGCTCGGACTGATCGGCGTAGTCGCCGCGCTGCTCGTCTTCCAGGCGCCGCTCGGCTTCGTCGCGATCCTCGGCATCACGGCTCTGAGCGGCATCATCATGCGCAACTCGCTGATCATGGTCGACCAGGTGCAACTGGAGCTGGCCGCCGGCCGGGATCCCTGGAACGCGGTGCTGGAAGCCGCCGTCCGCCGGGCACGCCCGGTCGCGTTGGCCGGCGCCGCCACCGCACTGGCGATGATTCCGCTGACCCGCAGCATCTTCTGGGGCCCGATGGCCATCGCGATGATGGGCGGTCTGATCGTGGCAACGATGCTGTCGATCTTCTTCGTGCCGGCGCTGTATGCGGCGTGGTTCAGGATCCGCCGGCAATCGCTGACGGCGGCCGGCGCGGAGCCTGTCGCCGCCGAACCGGCGCCGGTGTCGTGACCCGATGGCACGCCTAATCATCTTTGGGGCGACGGGCTCGCTTGGGCATCACGTGCTGCGCCAGGCGCTTGCCGCCGGCCACAAAGTGACGGTACTCGTGCGCACGCCGGCCAAGCTGCCATCGGAAGCCAGGCCGCTCATTTCGACCCTCAGCGGAGATCTGAGCACGATCGCACTGGCCGACCTGGCACGAATCCTCGGCGGGCACGACGTGTTGATCAACTGTGCTGGTCATGTGAGCGATGGGGAACGGTTCGTCGATCTCGTCAACCGCGTTGTCACGAGCGTCGAACTTCTGCCGTCGCAGCGGCCGGTCTGCTGGTTCGTGGCGGGCGCGGCGCTGCTCGACATCGACACATCGGGTCGCCGCGGTATCGACCTGCCAAAGTTGAAGTCGACCTACTGGCCTCACGGCGCCAACTTTGAACGGCTCGTACGGTCGCGGCTGGATTGGCGCCTTCTCTGTCCTGGCCCCATGGTCGAGCAGTCGGCGCTGGGTCTCATCCGGCTGCGGACTTCAGTGGATCGGTTGCCGGTTCAGGCACCCGCGTTCGCTCGCTCTCTGCCGGCGCTGCTGCTGGTTCCGCTGTTCGCATCCCTGGTGCCCCAGATGATCGTGCCCTACGCCGACGCAGCCGCGTTGATGCTGGCCAACATCGATCCGAGCGGTGAAATGACACGGCGTCGCGTCGGGCTGGCACTACCGCCGGGCATGCGCGGCCGCAAGGCCCAATGGGCGGCCAAGCGGGGCCATACATAGCACGTGCATTCAGACCTCCATAGGCACACGCTGCTTACGACGTGACTTAGCAAAAGGGGACGAGAACGGACGCACCTTCGGTACGGATGGGCAAGCGTTCGGTGGGGCGCCTGCGGCACAATCCGCTCGCTGCCGTAACGCCATCATGCTCACCCCGCCCTTCATCGCTCCGCAGCGCTTCGACGATCCCGACGCCGCGCTTGCGCAGGTGTCGACGATCTACGCGCAGTCCGTCGCGTTCCTGCGCGACGCGCTGGCGCGCTTCCTCGCCGGCGAAGACTTCGGCGCGCGCGTGCGCGCGTTCTACCCGTTCGTCCGCGTGCGCACCGAATCGGTCGCGCGCGCCGACTCGCGGCTCGCCTACGGCTTCGTCGCCGGGCCGGGCACCTACGAAACCACGCTGACGCGGCCGGGTCTGTTCACCGACTACGACCGCGAGCAGTTCCGGCTGCTGATCGACAGCCATCGCGTGTCGATCGAAGTCGGTACGAGCCGGCAGCCGATCGCGGTGCACTTCGCGCTCGACGACGACGAGCACCTCGAAGGCTCGCTCGATCCCGCGCGCCGCGCGCGCATGCGCGACCTGTTCGACCTGCCGGATCTGGGCGTGATGGACGACGGCATCGCCAACGGCACCTACGAGCGGGCGCCCGGCGAGCCGCGGCCGCTGGCGCTGTTCACCGCGCCGCGCGTCGACTACTCGCTGCACCGGCTGCGCCATTACACCGGCACGCGGCCCGAGCACTTCCAGAACTTCGTGCTGTTCACGAACTACCCGTTCTACGTCGACGAGTTCGTGCGGCTCGGCCGCGCGCTGATGGCCGACGGGGATCCGGCCCGCCACGCGTACAGCGCCTTCGTCGAGCCGGGCAACGTGATCACGCCGCGCGCGGGACTGCCGCCGATTCCTGCCGACGAACAAGGCGCACCGCCCGCGCGCATGCCGCAGATGCCCGCGTATCACCTGGTACGCGAAGACCGGGCCGGCATCACGCTGGTGAACATCGGCGTGGGCCCGGCCAACGCGAAGACGATCACCGACCACATCGCGGTGCTGCGGCCACACGCGTGGATCATGATCGGCCATTGCGCAGGGCTGCGCTCGACGCAGAACCTCGGCGACTACGTGCTCGCGCACGGCTACGTGCGCGAGGACCACGTGCTCGACGAGGACCTGCCGTCGTGGGTGCCGATTCCGCCGCTGGCGGAAGTGCAGGTGGCGCTCGAGGCGGCGGTTGCCGAGATCACGCAGCTGAAGGGCTACGAGCTGAAGCGCGTGATGCGCACCGGCACGGTCGCCAGCACCGACAACCGCAACTGGGAGCTGCTGCCGCAGCGTACGCCGATCCGCCGCTTCAGCCAGAGCCGCGCGATCGCGCTCGACATGGAAAGCGCGACGATCGCCGCCAACGGTTTCCGCTTCCGCGTGCCTTACGGCACGCTGCTATGCGTCAGCGACAAGCCGCTGCACGGCGAGATCAAGCTGCCCGGCATGGCCGACCGCTTCTACCGCGAGCGCGTCGACCAGCACCTGCGCATCGGCCTGCGCGCGATCGACCTGCTGCGCGCGCAGCGGCCGGAGCAGCTTCACAGCCGCAAGCTGAGGAGCTTTGCGGAGGTGGCGTTTCAGTGATGTAAGTGCGTTTCGACGCTTCACGTCGTTGCGACCGGGATTCGCACAAGCGACTGCACTGGATTGCCTAAGGCACGGCTACGCGGTGATCAGCCCGCTCGTGCTCAGAGATCGTATGCGAGCTCTAGCGCGTGGCGGTCATGGTCGGGTCGAGAATCCCACACGACTGCTCGCATGTTCGGCGATATGGTGGTTGGGCGTGGCAGCGCGGCGAGCTTTGCGCGCTCCGTGGCGATCACCCGCGTCCAAGTCGCGTCGGGGACGCTATGCGCATAGAGCACCCATGCGTCCCGAAGTCCAGTCGACACGAGGCCGACGACGCGAGCAGAAGGAAGGTCCGCAGGCAGTTCGAGGTTTGTCTGCGACGGTGCAAAGATGATCGAGATCGTTCCAATCGATCCGGGATCGGGCGGTCGTAGCCACACAACAGCGCCGTCATCATGGCCGGCGAAACGACGAAGCTCGGCGTGCGGTACCAGTATTCGAAGGCCGCGCGTTACTGGTGCCGCAGGGAGCTTCCACTTCTCCCAGTGTCGTGATGCATTCTCGATTCCACGTGCAGCTCTCTTTGCGTACTCTTCAGTGAATCCAAGGTGACACTTGCCGTCCCGATGGAAACTCGCCTTCATGACGCTGCCGAGGCAGCGTACGGCGACGTAAATATCGCCCTTTGCGTTTCCCCAGATACGCCAAGTGGAGCTTCGGAGGCCGTCTGGCGAACCAATGGCCCAGCGAAGGACGTTTCCTCGGCCCATATGTTGCCGCCTCGCCCAGTAAGTCAATGAGTGTGGGTGCCGCGGCGACAAGTCTGTGAGAGCCGTGCGGTAATAGACTGCGCGGCCACACCCGCTCGACGAACGTTACGTTCGTCAGCCCGCCGCCCCACATCATCTGCAGTCCGTGGCGCGCGTGCAGCGCGTGCACGAGGGTGGTGAGCAGCTTGGCACGCGAGGCGCCGCGCCAATGACCGAGCGCGATCGCGCTGCCGTTGACGTCGAGTCCTTCGGAGCAGTGGCGAATTGCACGGCGAAGACGGCGGAGACGACTCATAGGTCATCAGGCGTAAGCCCCGTGTGCTTCGCAATCCGCGCGAGCATCCTCGGGTCGATCTCTTCGCGGTCGTGAAACGCGAACACGAAATCCGGCCAGCCTTCGCGCGCGAGCGTCCGATGCGAGCCGGACTGCCGCTTGATGCCCCAACCGATCCGCAGCGGTGCAGCCAGGACCCTCGGGGCCTTCGTCGAAGGTCATTGGGTCACACGGCGGCGACCGAGATGCTGATATCGACCGGCCGCGCTTCGCCGTGCTCGATTCGCTCCGCGAGGACGCGCAGCGCGAGAACCCGTGCTTTCGCTTGCGCTTCCTCGGCCGTGCTCCCGTAAGCCATCACGCCGGGCAGGTCCGGAACCTCCGCGAGCCAGCGCCCATCGTCTTCGCGCTCGCACTCGATGCTGAACTTCATGGGGCCTCCTGCAGTCGCGGCCATGTTAGAGCATCCGGCGATGGCTGCAGCGCCTCCGACCACCGGCTCTCAGAGGCATCGTTGAACGCGAACTCATCGTTGGCGGGTCGCCGTTGGCGCTCCACGTCGGCGGCGGCCGTCCGCCCGCCGCACGTCGGTTCGACGCCCGTTGATCCACGTCAACGAGGCGACGACGCGCAGGCGTAACGGTAGTGCGTGACGCCGGTTCGTGAGGACAGTCGTGGCGCGCAGTTCGCTTGGCGATGGGACGGGTCGTTCGCGACGGCTCGCAGGTGTGCCCGTGTGGTGGGCGACAGCGAGGGCTCTGGTCGCGGCGTTGGGCATCGCGTCGACGTTCGGTTGCGGCGGGGGCGGTGGCGGCGACAGCCAGCCAGCACCGGGCCCGGCCGCGTGCCAGGGGTCGTTTGCAATCGACACGCCGACTTACGCCGACACGTGGGAGACCGACAAGCCCGCAATCGAAGTCAGCGGCTGGGCGCCGACGCCGGGCGGCCCTTATTCGGGGAACTGCCCGTCCGATCCGGGTTACGCGATGACGTGGCAGAACCAGGGCAACGGCGCGGCGGGACCGGCCGCTGCGTGGACCGCCAGGTACTACAGCATCCTCGGACCGTACTGCTCGACGCGCTGGGGTACGAGCGAGATCCCCTTGATCGTCGGCGACAACAGGATCCGAGTGGCCGGCGGCAGCGCGTTGGGCGAGGCCTGCATCCTCGTCAAGCGCCGGGCCGACACGACGCCGCCGCTCGTGTCGTGGACGAGTCCGGCCGACGGCGCGGTCAACGTTCCGCTCACGGCGTCGATCACGGTCCAGTTCAACGAGCCGATGGATCGCGCCAGCATCACGACCGCGACGTTCCTGTTGCGCGATCAGCAGAGCAACGCCGTGTCCGGCAGCGTGACGGTCGACGCATCCGGCCGCACGGCGACGTTGGAGCCGACTGCGCCGCTCGCCTACCCGCGAACGTACACCGCGACCGTCACCACCGGCGTGCGCGATGCTACCGGCGGCAACGCGCTCGCCGCCGATCGCAGTTGGAGCTTTTCGACCGGTGCCGTGCCCGATACCGCGCCGCCCATCGTGACCGCGACGGATCCGCCCGCTGCGAGCGCGTGCATGGCAACGCTGGGCACGATCAGCGCGACGTTCGACGAGCCGATCGATCCGCTCACGCTGTCCGCCACGACGTTCATACTGCGCGACGCGCAGGGCAACGCGGTTCCCGGCACCCTGAGCTACGCGCAATCGGCGGCGCGCTTGCAGCCGACGCTGTCGTTGTCCGGCGCAACGCAATACACGGCCACGCTGACGACCGGCATCAAGGACCTCGCGGGCAACCCGCTGACCGCCGATTACGCGTGGGCCTTTACGACCGGCGTCGAGCTGGGAACGTGGCAACGGACGACGACGGCGGCCGCGCCGTATCCGCGCTCGGGCCACTTCGCGGTGTGGACCGGAGCCGAGATGATCGTCGCGGGCGGGTTCGCGTACCTGACCGACTGGAACCGTTTCGACTTCACGAGCACCGGCGCGCGCTACAACCCGGCGAGCGACACGTGGACGGCGATCGCGCCGAACGCGCCGGCGCGAATGAACGGCACGGCCGTGTGGACCGGGACGGAGATGATCGTCTGGGGCGGAACCGCGTTCGGCGTCGGCTCAGCGTCGGGAGCGGCGTACAACCCGGCGAGCGACGCGTGGCGCGCGCTGCCGACGGCGGGCGCGCCGCTCGGCGCGGCACAGCACACGGCCGTGTGGACGGGCAGCGAGATGATCGTGTGGGGCGGCGTCGACACGTCGGGCAGACCGCTGGCGAGCGGTGCGCGCTACAGTCCGACGACGAACGCTTGGCGACCCATTGCGTCGGCGGGCGCGCCCGCCGCGCGCGGCAGGCACACGGCGGCGTGGACCGGCAGCGAGATGATCGTCTGGGGCGGTAGCGACGGCGCGTCGGACTTGGCAACGGGCGCGCGCTACGACCCGCTCGCGGATACCTGGACGCCGATAGCGACCGGTAACGCGCCGTCGGCGCGCGTCGGGCACACGGCAGTGTGGACCGGCGCGGAGATGATCGTCTGGGGCGCGCGCTTCGGCACGACGAGCAGCGGCGGCCGGTATCGTCCCGCGACCGACATCTGGCAGCCGACCTCCACGCTGTGCGCGCCGAGCGGCCGCGAGGGACACGTCGCCGTGTGGACGGGCAGCCGGATGCTCGTGTGGGGCGGCTACTCGGGCGCCTACGCGCAGTTGCACGTCCAGGGCGCGGCCTACGATCCCGCGGCCGACGCCTGGCAGGCGATGAGCGCGACCGATGCGCCGGCCGCGCGTTTCGATCACTCGGGTCTTTGGACCGGCAACCGGTTGGTCGTGTGGGGCGGCAGGGAAAGCGGAACGTTCAACACCGGCGGCCGCTTCACGCCTTGAGTGTCCGGCTTCTCCGACCGTCGACCTGTCGTAGCGCCGGCTATACGCGCTCGACGATCGTCACGTTCGCGAGCCCCCCGCCTTCGCACATTGTCTGCAGCCCGTAGCGCGCGCCGCGCGCGGCGAGCGCGTGCACGAGCGTGGTCATCAGTTTCGCGCCGGAGGCGCCGAGCGGGTGGCCGAGCGCGATCGCACCGCCGTTGACGTTGAGCCGTGCGGGGTCGGCGCCGGTGGCCTTCAACCACGCAAGCGGCACCGACGCGAAGGCCTCGTTGACTTCGAACAGATCGATGTCGTCGATCTTCAGCCCCGCCTTGCGCAGCGCGACCGGTGTGGCGGGCACCGGACCTTCGAGCATCACGACCGGATCGTGGCCGACCACCGTCATCTGCCGCACGATCGCAAGCGGCTTGACCGCGTGCCCGAGCGTCTTCAGCCCGCGCTCGTTGGCGACCAGCAGCGCGGCGGCGCCGTCGCAGATCTGGCTCGACGTGGCGGCGGTGATGCGGCTGCCTTCCTGCAGCAGCTTCACCGCGGCAATCGCCTCGAGCGACGCGTCGAAGCGGATGCCTTCGTCGGCCGCGTGCGTCTCGCCGGTCGGCACGCCGTCGGCGTTGCGCACCTCGACGGGCACGATCTCCTCTTCGAAGCGCCCTTCGCGCGTGGCGGCGGCGGCGCGCCGGTGGCTCTGCAGCGCGTACCGGTCGAGCGCGTCCTTCGACAGCTCGTACTTCTTGGCGAGCAGCTCGGCGCCCATGAACTGGCTGAACTGCACGCCCGGGTAGCGCGCCTGCAGCGCGGGGCTCATGTAGCTGCCGAAGCCGTGCTTGAACGGCAGCGTCGCGGGCAGTCCCATCGGCACGCGCGTCATGCTCTCGACGCCGCCGGCGATCACGAGGTCCTGCGCGCCCGACATCACCGCCTGCGCGGCGAAGTGCAGCGCCTGCTGCGACGAGCCGCACTGGCGGTCGACCGACACGCCGGGCACCGACTCCGGCAGCTTCGACGCGAGCACCGCATTGCGCGCGATGTTGAACGACTGCTCGCCCGCCTGACCGACGCAGCCGAGGATCACGTCGTCGATCGACGCCGGATCGATGTCGTTGCGCTCGACCAGTGCATCGAGCACCTGCGCGGCGAGATCCGCAGGATGCCAGCCGGCGAGCCGGCCGCCTTTGCGGCCGCCCGCGGTTCGCAACGCGGCGACGATGAAGGCTTCGGACATTGGGGTTCCTCGAAAAGGCGGTTGGCATCACGACATGCACATCGGCGTGCTCGAGCCGAATAATGCACCGTGAACGCCCCGACGATCGAGCGGTGTGCAAACGGCGGCGCGGCGCTCGACCGCCGTGGCGGTCATGAGGCCGGCGACTCGATCGATCGTGAGCGCGAGTCCGCGCTGTCTCAGGTCGATGACACGTCGAGCTGCCGCTCGTTCGGTGGAATGAACAACTCGAGAAAATAGATCGGGTAACCGCGGCCCGCGCTCGCCGCGCTTTCGAGCAGCATGCCGCGCGTCCCGGGTTTCACTCCCGTCGCCGTGCACGCCTCCGGCGGAAGTTTGACGAACGAGATCCGCTGTTCGACGTCGGTGATCGGCATGTTGAAGGCAGCGCCCAGAAGCTGCTTCAGATTGACGCCGTCGAGCGCAGCGAGCGGCCGTTCGGCGATCTCGGGGAACGTGTCCGTGTTGACGTAGAAGCGGTTGAAGACGGTGAACTCGCCGTTGACGCTCAGCTTGCGGTCGATGCGGATGATGTTGGCGCCCCTCTGGCCCAGCCATTCGGACCACGGCCCGCGCTCCTCGATCCTTTTTCGGCCGAGGACCTTGGGGAACAGCGGCAGGAAACGCGGCTCGCCTTCGCGGCCGAGGAAACGCAGGTGCAGCGGCGCATCGATCGGCGCCCGGCCCTCGGCGACATAGGTGCCGCTGCCCTGGCTGCGCACGACGATGCCTTCATCGGCGAGCTCGCGCAGCGCCCGCTGCACGGTGCCGAGGCTGAACGACGTCAGCCGCGTCAGCTCGCTTTCGGCGGGCAGCTTGTCGCCGGGCTTCCAGTGTCCGGCGCGGATCGCCGAAACGAGCGTCTCGCGCAGTTGCGCGTACTTGGGCAGGCCCGGCACGCCGGGCTTCCCGTACCTGTGCAGAAAGTCGGTTGGTTGCATGGCGTCTGTGTTGTTCCGGGGACCAAACCCCTATGACCTAAGGGTATCACCCGGGAGTGGGTTGACTAGTACTATATAGGACTATATGATCGTATCAATTCCGAAGGAAATCCAGTGCATCGAGACGAACTGCTCCCCGGCGAAACCTTTGATGTCCTCGTAGCCGGTGGCGGCGTGACCGGCATCGCGGCCGCCCTCGCCGCCGCGCGGCAGGGCGCGAAAACCATCCTCGTCGAGCCGCGCCCGTTCATCGGCGGCAACGCGGCCACCGGCCTGTGCATCCACACGTTCCTGACGAAGAATGGCTGCCAGGTCGTGTACGGCATCGCGCAGGAGATCGTCGACCGCCTGGTCGAAGCCGGCGGCGCCGTCGGCCACGTCCGGCTGCCCGACGGCTACGTGCATTCGGTGACGCCTGTCGACGCCGACCTGTTCCGCATGGAGACGACGGCGATGCTGGCGCAGGCCGGCGTGCTGATCCTCTACAACACGGCGCTCGTCGGGGCGGAGTCGCACGGCGGCGAAGTGCGGCGCGTTCGCGTGGCGAGCAAGAGCCGGCTCGGCTGGCTCGCGGCGAAGGTATTCGTCGACGCCACCGGCGACGCGGATCTCGCCGCGCTGGCGGGCGCCGAGTGCCGCGAAGGCTGGACGGGGTCGGGCGCGATGCAGCCGGTGTCGATGATGTTGCGCGCGGTCGGTGTCGACACGCACCGCGCCTGCGACGCGCTCGCCGAGCGCCCCCCTGCATATGCGACCAAGAAGGGTGTCGATCGCCCGTTCCCGGTGTATTTCCACGGAACGTTCTCGCGCTGGAACAAGCTGCTGCGCGAACTTGGCGTGTACGACCATGACAACCACCAGTTCTGGACCAACACGGTGTGGCCGAACCAGCTCAACGTGAACGCGAGCCGGCTCGCCCACGTCAACGGCAACGATCCGCTGTCGCTGTCGCAGGCGACCGTCGAACTGACTGAGCAACTGCGCAAGCTGTCGCGCTTTCTGCGGGATCACGTTCCGGGATTCGAAGGCGCTTCGTTCATTCCGAACGCGTTCGTCGGCGTGCGAGAGACCCGCAACATCAAGGGCCTGTACGAGATCAACGAGGACGATATCCGCGCCGGGCGCCGGTTCGCCGACGCGATCGGCCAAGCCTGTTTCCCTGTGGACATCCATCATCCCGACGGCAAGAGCCAGCAGCACATCGACATCGGCGGCGACGGCGCCTACGACCTCCCGTACCGCGCGCTGGTACCGGCGGGTTTCGCCAACCTGCTGGCGGCCGGCCGCTGCGTCTCGGTCAGCGAGTACGCGCACGGCGCCACGCGCAACATGGCGCCGTGCATGACGACCGGCGAAGCCGCGGGCGTGGCCGCCGCGATGGCGGCCGCAAGCGGCACGCCGTGTCCGGAGCTTCCGATCGCTGCCTTGCAGGCGAAGCTTCTGGAGGCCGGCGTGTATCTCGGAGAGCGGGCCGCGGCACCCGAGCGCGTCGCCGCCGAGTGAATCCCAGCCAGAGGAGGAAGTCCCGATGAGTCGAGTCGTTCGAGTCGCCGCCTTGGTCGCGGCGTCGATGCTCGTTGTGGCGGGTGCGAGCGCGGCGTTCGCGCAGAGCTATCCGGCCAGGCCGATCAAGTTCGTCGTTCCGTATCCGCCGGGCGGCGCATCGGATGTCACGGCGCGCATCCTCGGCCAGAAGCTGTCCGAGGCTTACGGCCAGCCGGTGGTCATCGAGAACCGGCCTGGCGCGAACGGCAACATCGCGCTCGCCGAGGTGGCGAAGGCCGCCCCCGACGGCTACACGATCCTGATGGGCAACGTCGGCCCGAATGCGATCAACGCGGGCCTGTACAAGACGCTGCCGTTCGATCCGATCGCAAGCTTCGCGCCGATCACGCTGACGAGCACGGTGCCGATCGTCCTGCTCGTGCACCCGGCTCTTGCGGTGAAGGATGCGAAGGAGCTGATCGCCCACATCAAGGCAAACCCCGGCAGGACGAACTTCGCCTCCGGAGGCAACGGCTCGGCCACGCATCTGACCGCGGAGATGTTCAAGAGCATGGCGGGCCTGGACATCGTTCACGTCCCGTACAAGGGCGACGCCGCCGCGATGACGGCGCTGATGGCGGGCGAAGTCACGATGACCTTCGCGACGATCGTGGCGGCGATGCCGCAGATCAAGGGCGGGCGCGTCAAGGTGATCGGAGTCGCCGCGACGAAGCGGCTGGCCGCGCTGCCCGACGTGCCGACGATCTCCGAGTCGGCGCTGCCCGGCTTCGAATCGACCTCATGGGGCGGTGTGCTCGCACCGGCAGGGACGCCGCCGGCGATCGTCGCTTCGCTGCAGACCGAGATCACGAAGGCCCTGCGCTTGCCGGACGTACGCGAGCGGCTTGCGGGGTTGGGGGCGGAGATCGTTGGCAGCAGTTCCGCCGAATTCGCCGAATACCTGAAGGCCGAGATCGCGAAGTGGTCGGGCGTGATCAAGACGGCCGGCGCCACCATCGACTGAACCACTCACGAAGAGGATCGCATGAAAGCGAAATCACTGATTCTTTCTCTTTCGCTCGCACTTTCCGCGGCTGCGCTCGTCGCCCCGGCTGCGAGCCGGGCGCAACAGGCTTGGCCCACGAAGCCGGTGAGGATCATCTTCGGCTTTCCGCCGGCGAGCGCGACCGACGTGATCGCGCGCACGATCGGCCAGAAGCTCTCCGAAAAGTGGGGTCAGCCGGTCGTCATCGACAACCGCCCCGGCGCCGGCGGCAACCTCGGCAGCGAAATCGCCGCGCACCAGCCCGCCGACGGCTACACGATCTTCTTCGGCACGGTGGCCAACGCGATCAGCGCGAGCCTTTACTCGAAGCTCAACTACGACTACCTGAAGGACTTCACGCCGATCACGCTGGTGGCGACCACGCCGCTCGTGCTCGTCGCCAACCCGGCGGTTCCGGCCAAGGACGTGAAGGAACTGATCGCCTACGTGAAGGCCAACCCCGGCAAGATCAACTTCGGCTCCGGCGGCGTGGGCACGTCGAATCACCTGGCCGGCGAGATGTTCAAGAGCGCAACCGGCACCGACCTCGTGCACGTCCCGTACAAGGGCACGCCCGCCGCCCACACCGATCTGCTGGCCGGCCAGATCTCGCTGATGTGGGACAACATCGTCGCGGTCACCGGTCACATCAAAAACGGCCGGCTCAAACCCATCGCAGTCACAAGTGCCCAGCGCACGGTTTCGCTGCCCGATGTGCCGACGATGGCCGAATCGGGCCTGCCCGGCTTCGAAGCCGTGTCCTGGATCGGCGCGCTCGTTCCATCCGGCACCCCGAAGGAGATCGTCGCCAAGATCCACACCGACATGGTCGCCGTGCTGCGCATGCCGGATGTGCAGGAAAAGCTCGGCGCCTCGGGCGCGGTGCTCGTGGGCAATACGCCGGAGCAGTTCGCCGAGTGGAATCGCAAGGAGATCGCCAAGTGGGCGAAGGCGGTCAAGGACTCCGGCGCGCGGGTCGACTGACGAGACGCAGCTTTTCGAGGAACAACAATGGACATGAAAACCCGACGCACGACGATCACGGAATCGGCGCGCGAGATTCCGGTGCTGATGGAGGCCGACGTGGTCGTCGTCGGTGGTGGCACCACCGGGCCGATCGCGGCGATCGCCGCCGCGCGGCGCGGCAGGAAAGTCGTGCTGATCGAGCGCTTCGGATCGCTCGGCGGCATCCTGACGCTCGGCCTGAACACCAAGCCTTCCGGCGCGCTGGTCGGCGGCATTCCGCTGGAGATCTGGAACCTCGCGCGCTCGGTCGGCGGTGCCGGCGAGGACTACATGGCGACGACCAAGACCGGCGGCGTGAAGATCGCTTCGCCGACCGACCCCGAGATCATGAAGATGCTGCTGACGCGCCTGTGCGTGGAAGCGGGCGTGCAGATCCTGTTCGAGACATTTGTTTCGAACCCCGTGGTCGAGAACGACGCGGTGACGGGCGTGGTGATCGAAGGCAAGGGCGGTCGCCAGTTCGTGGCGACCAAGGTGCTGATCGACTGCTCGGCCGATGCCGACATGGCGGCGAAAGCCGGCGCGCCGTTCGTCATGGGCTCAGGCGATGCGGATCCGAAGATGCAGCCGGTGTCCATGTACTTCATCATGAAGAATGTCGATCTGAAGCGGCTCGCGGACTGGGCGCGCACGACCGACGACGTGCCGGCGCGCGCGATCCCGGCCGACGACGAAGGCCTCGCGTACGGCCTTTGGCTCACGGGCTTCAACGGCATGCTGCGGCGTTTCCAGGCCGAGACCGGCATTAAGCTGCAGCGCGAGAACATCACGCTGAAGACCGCGGATGGCCAGATGTACGTGAACGCGACACGCGTGCTTGGCGTCAACGTGTTCTCGCCGGCGGAATTCACCGCGGCGATCCTCGAGTGCTACCGGCAGATCGAAGGCGTCGCGCGGTTCCTACGCGAGCGCGTTCCGGGCTTCGAAGCCGCGCGCATCGGCCAGGTGTCGCCGATCCTCGGCGTGCGCGAGACTCGGCACATCGAAGGCGAATACATGCTGACCGGCCGTGACACGCACGGCGGCATCCGCTTCGACGACAGCATCGGCGCCGATTCGTCCGCGCTCGACATCCACGATCCGAAGGGCGGCGACGTCGACTTCCAGAGCATGCCGCCGTACGAGATCCCGTATCGCTGCCTGGTGCCGCTCGGCGTCGAGCAGATCCTGGTGGCCGGCCGTTCGATCTCCGCCGATCACGACGCGCACGCGCGCTCGCGCAACATGCCGGCGTGCATGGCGACCGGGCAAGCGGCCGGCGTGGCGGCGGCGATCGCGGTCGAGGAAGGCGTCACCGTGCGCAAAGTACCGGTCGCGAAAGTGCAGTCGGCGCTGCGCCAGCTCGGCATGCCTTTGCATGCAGAGGAAATCGGAGCGAGCTGAGTTCGCCCTCGCGCGGGCCGAACGCGCGGGCGCCTGCCGATCTCGACATACGCGGATCGCTTGGCACCGACGCCGCGGTTCAGCGAAGCGTCGCCTGCGCGCGCACCTTGCCCGCCCGTTCGTGCCACGCGGTCAGCTCGACCGTCGTGCCGGGCTTGGCGCGCACGACCCAGTCGACGTAGGCGAGGTTGTCGGTCGGCTTGCGGTCGGGCCAGAAGCTGATGCCCGTGTGGCGGTACGCCCAGCCTTCCAACTCGCCGAGCGACTCGCGCGGCTTGCCGGAGACGAGCTGCGCGCCCGGCGGCAGCGCGATCTCGGCGAGCACGCCGCGCAGCAGCTTGTGCTGCACGGCCATCTTGGTCACGTAGCTCGGCAGCCAGCCGGTGTTCTGCACGATCAGCCGCACGCGCCACGTGCCGTCGCCGGCGTTCGTCACCTGAACGTCGCGCACCTCGAGCTTCGGCGAGACGAGCGCCTGCCACAGCAGCCATTGCGGAAAGCGCGCGACCTCGGCTTCGAGCCGGTGCGGCGGCGGATTGGTGAACGCGAGCATGCGGTTCCAGCCGCCGATCTCGACGCGGCCGAGCTGCGGATGGTCGAACGGCTTCCAGTCCACATGGCCCGCGCCTTGCAGCTCCGTGTCCGACCACTGCAGCATCTTCACATCGTCCTCGGCCGGATGCTCGCGGAACCAGTGGATCCACTCCTTGTTGTCGATGCCGGCTTCCTTCTTGGGATTCCAGATCTCGACGGTCCACATGAACATGCCGAGGTGCTCGTAGATCCAGTCGAACGCGCCGCCGATGTACTGGCCCGGGTGATAGACGAACTCGTGGAAGATCGAGATCGCCGGGTAGCCCGTCAGCTCCTCGCCCTTCTTGCCGACCTTCTGGTAGGTCCACAGATCCTCGGGCGGCATCTTGTCGTCGGGGCGATCGCCGAAAGGCCGCAGCAGCACGCCGGAGAACGTGTGGAAACTCGTTCCGCCGCAGATGTTCGGGTGCTTGACGATGAAGTCGACCACCGCGCGAATCTCGGGCTCCGAGGTCGGATACGGGCCGGCGCCGAGTTGTTCGTGTTCCTGCCGCCAGCCCGAAGGAAAGTTGCGGTTCAGGTCGAGCCCCTGCGCGTTGCCCATGAAGCCGGCGAACTCGATGTGCACGCCGTCGAAGTTCTCGATGCGACCTTCGGGCATCACGCGGAAATACTCGCCGCCGGGCGGGTCGGTCGGGTCGCGGCGGATCAGCAGGCGCGGCTCCTGCGGATGCTTCTTCCACATGCCGTTCGGATCGGCGATGCGCATCTGCAGGATGCGGCCGTCGCCGTCGACGTCTTCGGCGACCAGCCCGGCGACCGGATCCTCGTCGACCGGATAGCGACGCGTGCTCGAGCGCACGTACTTCGGCCGGTCCGCGAGCGCCCATTCGGCGCCGTCGGGGTTGATGCGCGGGCAGATGTAGAACGCGCGCGTATCGAGGCAGCGCTTGATCTCGGCGTCGGTCGCATAGCCGGACGTCAGCCACTGCAGGAAATACAGGCACGCGGTCGACGCCGACAGCTCGACCGAGTGGATGTTGCCGTCGACCCAGTACGCCGGCTTGTCGGATGCCGAGCCCGTCGCGAGGTTCGTCACGGTGACGAGCGGGATGTCGCGCCCCTCGAAGCTCCTGCCGATCGATTCCAGCGCGACGAGCTGCGGGAACTCCTCGGCGAAGGCCAGCAGCTTGGCGGTCAGTTCTTCGTACTTGTAGAAGCGGGAATGGTCGAGCGCGGGCATCGTATCGGCGTCCTCGGATTCGAGGGCGCCGATGATAAGCGGCGCGCGGCTCAGCCGGCCGTTGCCGCCCCGGCAAGCCGCATCGGACGGCACGCGCTGAACAGATCGAGCTGCGCCCGGTAGCGCGGTGTGGTCACGGCGAGCAGTCCGAGCACCGAATGGAAGATCTGATCGTGCGAGGCGGGCTCCGCCGCGCGCCGCCGCAGGCACGCGAGATCGACGTCGAGGCTGCGCGCTGAATCGGGTGCGAACCACCACAGCATCGGCACCTCGAGCTGCTCGCGCGGCGCGATCGAATACGGCATGCCGTGCAGGTACAGCCCGCGCTCGCCGAGCGATTCGCCGTGGTCCGACACGTACAGCAGCGCGACGTCGTAGCGGTCGCGCAGTCCGTCGAGGTAGCGGATCGTCTGCGCGAGCAGATGATCGGTGTACAGGATCGCGTTGTCGTACGCGTTGACGATCTGCTCGCGCGTGCAATCCGCCAGTTCGTCGCGCTCGCAGGCCGGTTCGAAGCGCCTCGTCGCGGGCGGATAGCGGCGGAAGTAGGCGGGGCCATGGTTGCCGAGCTGATGCAGCACGACCACGGTATCGGCCGTTCCGCGCTCGATCACGCCGCGCAGCCCGTGCAGCAGGATCTCGTCGAGGCAGCGCTCCCCGTCGCAGACACCCTGCCGCTTCTCGTGGCTCAGGTCGCGCACCTCCAGCCCGTCGCACACGCCCTTGCAGCCGCTCTGGTTGTCGAGCCAGACGACGCGCAGCCCCGCGCGCGCGAGCAGGTGCAGCAGCGACTCGTGGCGGCGGATGCGGTCCTCGTCGTAGTCGGCGCGGCCGAAAGGCGAAAACATGCAGGGCAGCGACACCTCGGTCGACGTGCCGCACGCGTTCGTGTGCGCGAAATTGACGACCGCGAGCCGCTCCAGCTCCGGATTGGTCTGCCGCGGATAGCCGTTCAGCGAAAAGTTCGCCGCGCGCGCGGTTTCGCCGAGGACCAGAACGAACAGCGTCGGCTTGTGTGCGGCGGCCACGGCCCGCACGGCCGGTTCGGGCGGATCGCGTTGTGCGACGGTGCTCCTGGCGTCCGTCGCGAGCACGCGTGCGGCGGACCAGACGACGTTGGCCGGGGTGATCAGATAACGCAGCTCGCGCCGGTTGCGCATCAGCGAGCTGAAATCCTGGAACACGAGCAGCAGCGCGCCGGCCGCCACCGCGAACGCCGCGGCGAGCGCGCCGGCGCGCACCGCGAGCGCGCGCTTCAGCGGCCGCGTCTTCAGCCGCACGGCCCACGGCAGCGCGGCGGCCGCGATTCCGAGCGCGAGCGCGCCGAGCAGCCCGGGACCGATCAGCTCGCCCGCCTCGCGCGCGTCGGTGTGCAGCGCATTGCGCAGCATGGACGGATCGAGCACGACCCCGTAGCGCCGCTCGAAGAACCAGGCGACGCTGCTGATCGCGATCAGCGCGGCGAGCAGCGCGCGCACCGTGTGCCGGGTCGCCGCCAGCGCGATCAGGAAGAAGAACGCCGCGACCAGCGCGACGAACGTCCCGAGCGCGAGCCGCCAGTCGTGCCAGCCCGCGCCCGTGCGTTCGGCAAAAAGCGCGTGCCAGAAGGGCCCGTTGAAGCCGGTGACCAGCAGCACCGCGCCGGCGAGCGCGAGCGCTTCGACGGAAAGCGTCGGACGGCGCAGGCGGATCATCGCGCCCGACCCACGAACCCGCCCGCACGAGCGGGCGGCGCGAAGCGCCCCTCTCCCTTTGGGAGAGGGGCGGGGGTGAGGGAGGAGACGCCACGGTCTGGCTCCCAGCCACAAGCCGCGATGCGCGCATCGTGGCGTCTTCCGCGCGCGTGCACGAGCGGCGCGAAGGCGAGCGCCGCCGAACACCAGACGACCGCGGCCGACCACAGGTTGTGGCCGACGAAGTGCGCGCCCTGTGCGACGCGCACCGCGCTGAAGACGAGCCCCGCGCCGAGCGCGATCGCGAGCCCCGCGTACCGCAGCCGGCGGTCGTTCGTCGCGTACCCGGCGAAATACAGCGCCAGCAGCGAAAAGCCGCCGGCCGCGTGCCCGCTCGGAAAGCAGCGCCCCGCCTGTGCGGCGGAGACGAACCACGCGTCCGTGTCGTCCGCGTAGCCGCCGTACTGCTTCAGGTCCCATGGACACGGATGCGCGTTGATGTCCTTCAGCCCGACGACGATCAGCGGGCCGGCCGCCATCGCGATCACCGTCGTCCACAGCACGGCCCGGTACGCGGCGAGCCGATCGATGCGCAGCGAAGCGACCGCCGCGGCGAGCAGCGCGAACCACACCGCCCAGGCGGCCGACTTGGCGATGCGATGGCCGATCAGCTCCAGCAGCCGCCAGTCGTGCGCCGGGAAACCGCCGCGGACCGGGTCGAAGAAGAAGTCGGCGACCGCTCGATCGATCCCGGACAGCCGCGCGAACGTCGCGGCGAGCGCCAGCAGCGCCGGAACGAGCAGCGCATGGACCAGCAGAAAACGGGGGGCGGCGGACTTCGGCATCGGGCACTCGGCAATGCCCGGCGAAGTTAGCGATGCGGCCGTCGAGGCCGCGTCAAACGAACGTCAAAGTTTCGTCAATCCCGGTCGAGCCGAAGGATGAAGCGCGTCCCCTGCGCGAAGCTTGGGTCGCGGGCGGATGCCGGCTCGACCGCCAGCTGCCAGCCGTTCAGATCGGCGACCTGGCGTGCGATCGCCAGCCCCAGCCCGCGCTCGCCGTCCGGTTCGGCGCCCGCCGTATCGAGCATGCGGCCGCGGTAGTAGCGATCGAAGACGAACGGCAGATCCTCGGGCGCGATGCCCCGGCCGTCGTCGGCGACCTCGATCGCGCCGTCGGCGTAGCGGACGATGCAGCGTGCCGGCGCGGCGTGCTCGACGGCGTTGCGGAACAGGTTGCGCAGGATCGTCAGCAGCGCGTGCCGGTCCGCTGCGACGGTCGTCTCCGGCGCGACTTCGTTGGCGAACGCGAGCCGCTCGGCACTGGGCAGGGCCTGCAGGCTCGCCCACGCGTCGTCGACGCAGCGCGCCAGATCGACCGGCTGCGAGACGACGTGCCGCTCGCGCGACAGGCTGCGCGCCGATTCGAGCGCGCCGGCGAGCGCGTCGACGGCGGCCAGCGCGCGCTGCAGCCGCGGCTTCTGCGCCGGGTCGACGGCCGGCTCCAGCATCTCGAGGTCGGTGCGCAGCGCCGCGAGCGGCGTGCGGATCTCGTGGCCGAGGTTGGCGACGAACTCGCGCTCGCGCGCGATCGCCTGCTCGAAGCGGCCCTGCACGCGCGCGAAGGCGCCGAGCAGGCGGCTTTCCTCGTCGCTCGCCGGCGCACCGGCGCGTCCTCCGTCGGGCGCCCAGTTCGCCAGCCGCGCGGTCAGCCGCTCGATCGGACCGACGATCCAGCTCGCGACCTGCCACGAGATCGCCGCGCCGAGCGCAAGGCAGAGCGCGCCGAGCCCGATCAGATACCAGCCGAACTGGCGCACCTTCGCTTCGTTCTGCTCGGCGTCGTACTGCACGTACAGGCGTCCGCCGGCCGCGGGCAGCACGACCACGTGCAGCTCCTGGTACGGGCGGCCGAGCCGATGCGGGCCGTCGGCAAGTGCGGCGAGATGCGCGGGCAGCGGCGCAGGGGAGGCGGCGCCGCCGGCGTCGACGAACCACGCCGCGAGATTCGGCCCGGGCCGGAACAGCGCCGCCCCGTTCGGCCCGCGCAGCTCGCCGCGCTCGGCGCGCGTCGCCAGCTGCCGCGCCTGCGCGAGCACGAGTTCGTCGACGAGATCGTCCTCCTGCTCGACGAGCGACAGATACGCGAGCACGCCCTGCGCCGCGACGAACAGCGCGACGACCGCGACCAGTGCCAGCGTGACGCGGCGCTTCAGGTTCATCGCGACGACGAAACTTCGGTGCGCAGCCGGTAGCCGACGCCGTGCACGGTTTCGAGGCCGTCGTAGCCGGCTTGCGCGAGCGCCTGCCGCAGCAGATGGATCTGGCTGCGCAGCGCGTCGCTCGTCGGTTGATCGTGCGGCCACAGCGCGGCTTCCAGCTCGGCGCGCGTGACCACGCGGCCGGGGTCCTGCAGCAGCAGCTCGAGGATCTGCATGCCGCGCGGCGCGAGCTTCAGCGGCACGCCGCCGACGCGCACCTCGCGCGTGCGGCGATCGAGCGCGAGCGGGCCGGCGCGGCGAACGTCTTCGACCGCGGCGCCGCGCGCGCGCCGGTGCAGCGCGCGGATGCGCATTTCGATCTCGGCCAGCGCGAACGGCTTGACGACGTAGTCGTCGGCGCCCAGTTCGAACGCTTCGGCCTTGCTCGCCAGCGCGTCGCGCGCGGTGAGCACGAGCACGGGGGTGGCGACCGCGAGCCGCCTGCGCAGGTGCTGCAGTACCTGCAGGCCGTCGGCGCGCGGCAGCCCGAGGTCGAGCACGATCACGTCGTAGGTGTCGCTCGCGAGCCGCGCGAGCGCGGCCGCGCCGTCGTGCGCCGAGTCGACGGTGAGTCCGCGTGCTTCGAGATACTCGACCAGATTGCCGACGATCGTGCGGTCGTCTTCGACGATCAGGACGCGGGGCGGGGCGGGCGCGGACATGCGCCGATTGTGCCCGACGCATCGGCTCTATCATGCGGGCCATGTCGAGCGAACCCACGTCGGCCGAGGAACTGAAGGGCAAACGCGGCCTGCGGCGGCTGCTCGACGCGACGCGCTATTCGCTCGACGGGCTGCGCGCGGCGTGGCGGCACGAGGACGCGTTCCGGCAGGAAGTCGTGCTCGGCGCGATCTTCGTCGCGGTGGCGGTCGCGCTGCCGGTGACGCTGGTCGAGAAGATCCTGCTGGTCGCCGTCGTGCTGATCGTTCCGATCGTCGAGCTGCTGAACACCGCGGTCGAGGTGGCGATCGACCGCGACAGCCTGCGCATCGATCC
Source organism: Betaproteobacteria bacterium (assembly GCA_016861185.1). Classification (GTDB taxonomy): domain Bacteria; phylum Pseudomonadota; class Gammaproteobacteria; order Burkholderiales; family Burkholderiaceae_F; genus DSNY01. The sequence goes on along the minus strand of BOKW01000003.1, from coordinate 555,311 downwards.
GCTCGCCAAACGCGCGAAGGATTACGGCAGCGCGGCCGTGATGCTGGCGCTCGTGCTCGCCGGCGGCACCTGGGCGGCGATCCTCGTCAACCGATTCGTACTCTGAGAAAGAAGAAGCCATGGGGGCCGGGCTGTTCCAGACCTCGATCAAGTCGTTGCCGCTCGTCTATCGCGGCAAGGTGCGCGACAGCTACGCGGTCGGCGCCGACAAGCTGCTGATCGTCACGACCGATCGTCTGAGCGCGTTCGACGTCGTGATGAAGCAGCCGATCCCGGACAAGGGACGCGTTCTGAACGCGATGTCGAACTTCTGGTTCGAGAAGCTGCAGCACATCGTGCCGAACCATCTGACCGGCATCGCGCCGGAACGCGTGGTCGCGCCGGACGAGGTCGAGCAGGTGCGCGGCCGCGCGGTGGTCGCGATGAAACTGAAACCCGTGCCGTGCGAGGCGGTCGTGCGCGGCTACCTGATCGGCTCGGGCTGGAAGGACTATCAGAAGACCGGCGAGGTGTGCGGCATCGCGCTGCCGCCGGGGCTGCAGATGGCGGAGAAGCTGCCCGAGCCGATCTTCACGCCGGCGACGAAGGCGGCGGCGGGCAGCCACGACGAGAACATCCCGTTCGAGCGCATGTGCGAGATCGTCGGCGCGGAGCTGGCGTTTCGCGTGCGCACGACCAGCCTCGCGCTGTATCAGGCGGCGGCCGAGTACGCGGCCACGCGCGGCATCATCATCGCCGACACGAAGTTCGAGTTCGGCACCGACCGCGACGGCACGCTGCGGCTGATGGACGAAGCGCTGACCGCCGACTCGTCGCGCTTCTGGCCGGCCGACGAATATGCGATCGGCCGCTCGCCGCCTTCGTTCGACAAGCAGTTCGTGCGCGACTGGCTCGAACAGCAGCACTGGAACAAGGCTCCGCCGCCGCCCGATCTGCCGGCGGAGATCGTCGCGAAGACCGCGGACAAGTACCGCGAAGCGCTGCGCCGGCTGACCGGCAAGGAACTCGAAGGCTGACGCAGCGCTCAGCCGCGCCGGATTCCCTCGATGACGACGCGAGCGAAACGCTGGAAGGTCCAGTACGCCCACGCCCAGTCGACCAGCACGACGAGCCGGTTGCGGAAGCCGATCAGGAAGTACACGTGCGCGAAGAGCCACGTGAGCCACGCCGGGTAGCCCCACAGCTTGACGCCGAAGATCTGCGCGACCGCGGCCCTGCGGCCGATCGTCGCCAGCGTTCCGTAATCGCGGTAGCGGAACGGCCGCGGCGGCTCGCCGCGCAACGCGCGCAGGATGTTCTCCGCCGCGTGCCGGCCCATCTGCTTGGCGGCGGGGCTGACGCCCGGGACGGGCTGCCCGTCGCTCACCGCCGCGGCGAGATCGCCGATCACGTAGACCTCCGGCAGCCCGGGCGCCGTCAGTTCCGGCGTCACGATCACCCGGCCGGCGCGGTCGAGCGGGACGTCGTTCGACCGCGCCAGCGCCGCGCCGAGCGGCGAAGCTTGCACGCCGGCCGCCCAGACCACCGTGCGCGCTTCGATCCGTTCACCGTCGACGACCACTCCCGACGCATCGACGTGCGTCACGCGGCTATTCAGCCGCACCGTGACGCCGATCCGTTCGAGCTGCCGCTGCGCCTTGGTCGACAGATCGGACGGATAGGCGGGCAGCACGCGCGGGCCGCCTTCGAGCAGGATCACCCGCGCGCTCTTAGAGTCGAAGCGCCTGAACTCGCGCCGCAGCGTCTGGCGTGCGATTTCGGCCATCGTCCCGGCCATCTCGACGCCGGTGGCACCCGCGCCGATCACGATCTGCGTGAGCCAGGGCGCGCGCGCCTGCGGATCGGGTTCGCGTTCGGCGTGCTCGTAGGCGAGCAGGACGCGGCGGCGGATCTCGAACGCGTCGGCGAGCGTCTTGAGCCCCGGCGCGTGTTCCGCCCATTCGGGATGACCGAAGTAGCTGTGGGTTGCACCCGGCGCGAGGATCAGGAAGTCGTAGGCAAGCCGCTGGCCGTCCTCGAGCACGACCGCGCGTCCGCGCGTGTCGATGTCGATCGCTTCGGCCATCAGCACCGTCGTGTTGCGCTGGCGCGCGAGTACGTGGCGGATCGGCGCGGCGATCGAAGGCGCCGAAAGCCCCGCGGTGGCGACCTGGTACAGCAGCGGCTGGAACAGGTGGTGATTCGTACGGTCGACGACCGTCACGTCGACCGGCGCGTGCGCGAGCCGCCGCGCGGCGAACAGCCCGCCGAAACCGCAGCCGATGATGACGACGCGCGGGCGCGCCGATGCGATGGATGCTGGCATGGGTGTGGATCGAATGAGGTTCCAATGTCGATCGAAAGACGCGCTCGTTACAATGCCCACTTTTGGTCGAGCCATGAATACCAAGAGCCGCACATCGCCGCTGGTCGGAGTCGTGATGGGATCGAACACCGACTGGGACACGATGCAGCACGCGTGCGACGTGCTGCGCGAGTTCGGCGTCGCGTTCGAGGCGAAGGTGCTGTCGGCGCACCGGATGCCCGACGAGATGTTCGCGTACGCGGAAGAAGCGCGTGCGCGCGGGCTGCGCGCGATCATCGCCGGCGCCGGCGGCGCCGCGCACCTGCCCGGCATGCTCGCGTCGAAAACGGTGATCCCGGTGCTCGGCGTTCCGGTGCCGTCGAAGTATCTGCGCGGCGAGGATTCGCTGCTGTCGATCGTGCAGATGCCGAAGGGCGTGCCGGTCGCCACCTTCGCGATCGGCGAATCGGGCGCGGCCAACGCGGCGCTGTTCGCGGTCGCGATGCTGGCGACGGCCGATGCCGACCTCGCGATGAAGCTCGCGCAGTACCGCGCCACGCAGACCGAAAAGGCGCGCAACATGACGCTGCCGCTTTGACTCGTGCCTCGGATCGCGGATTGCGGATTGCGCTGACCCGCAACGTGCAGAGGTTCTCGCCGCTCGCATCAGTGTCAGTTCGCCGCTTCCGCAGGCAAGCCGAGATGAACGCAATCCGCAATCCGCAATCCGCAATCCGTTCTTCACAGACGTGACGACTCCGGCCACGCAAGTCCTCCCCGGCGAGTGGCTCGGGCTGCTTGGCGGCGGGCAGCTCGGCCGGATGTTCTGCATGGCGGCGCAAAGCCTCGGCTTTCGCGTCTGCGTGCTCGATCCGATCGAAGACAGCCCGGCCGGCGCGGTGGCCGACGCGCAGATCGTCGCCGACTATCACGACGAAGCGGCGCTGAAGCAACTTGCCGCGCGCTGCCGCGCGGTGACCACCGAGTTCGAGAACGTGCCCGCTTTTTCGCTCGAGTTCCTCGCGCCGCACTGCGCGGTGCGGCCGGCCGCGTCGAGCGTGGCGGTGGCGCAGGACCGCATCCTCGAAAAGCGCTTCGTCGCCTCGCACGACATTCCGGTCGCGCCGCACGCGGTGATCGAGCGCATCGACGACATCGACGGGCTCGACCCCGCCCTGCTGCCGGGCATCCTGAAATCGGCGCGGCTCGGTTACGACGGCAAGGGACAGGCCAGCGTCGCCACGCGCGACGAGGCGCGCGTGGCGTGGTCCCGCCTGCAGCGGGTGCCGTGCGTGCTGGAAAAGCGCCTTGCACTGCGGCGGGAGATCTCGTGCGTCGTCTGCCGCGGTGCCGATGGCGAGATCACGGCGTTTCCGGTTGCCGAAAACGAACATCGCGGCGGCATCCTCGCGGTCACCATCGCGCCGGCGCGCATCGAGCCGGAGGTTGCGACGCAGGCGCAGCGGCTCGCGCGCGCGATCGCCGCGGCGCTCGACTATGTCGGCGTGCTGTGCGTCGAGTTCTTCGTGCTCGACGAGGGCCGTCTGGTCGTCAACGAGATCGCGCCGCGGCCGCACAACAGCGGGCACTACACGATCGACGCCTGCGTCAGCAGCCAGTTCGACGAACAGGCGCGCATCCTCGCGGGGCTGCCTCTCGGCAGCACACAACAGCTCGCGCCCGCGGTAATGCTGAACCTGCTCGGTGATCTGTGGTTCCGCCACGGCGAGCGGCGCGAGCCGCCGTGGGCCGACGTGCTGCGCATCCCCGGCGCCAAACTCCATCTGTACGGCAAGCGCGAGGCGCGGCCCGGGCGCAAGATGGGCCACGTGACGCTGCTCGGGTCAAGTGTCGACGAGGCGCTCGCGCGCGCCAACCAAGCCGCGGCGCTGCTCGGCATCGCGCCGGCGAAGTGAATGCACCCGGTCGATAGCGCAGCGATCGAACGCGCCGCGCGGATCCTCGCGCGCGGCGGGCTGGTCGCGTTCCCGACCGAGACCGTCTACGGCCTCGGCGCCGATGCCGACGACGAGGCCGCGGTCCGCGCGATCTTCGCCGCGAAGGGGCGGCCGGCCGACCATCCGGTGATCGTGCATGTTTTGGAGGCGGCCGCGCTCGATGCGTGGGCGCGCGAAGTGCCGGAGTCCGCGCGCAGGCTCGCCGCGACCTTCTGGCCCGGGCCGCTGACGCTGGTGCTGAAGCGCTCGCCGCGCGCGAAGGACGTCGTCACCGGCGGGCAGGACACGGTCGGGTTGCGTTCGCCCGCGCATCCGTGGGCGCGCGCGCTGCTTGCAGCGTTCGCCGGCGCCGACCGCACGAAGGCGATCGTCGCGCCCAGCGCGAACAGCTTCGGCCGCATCAGCCCGACGACCGTCGCGCACGTGCGCGCCGACCTCGGCGAGAAGCCCGCGGGCAAGGTCGACCTGATCCTCGACGGCGGAGCGTGCCCGGTCGGGATCGAGTCGACGATCGTCGATCTGTCGACCGGTACGCCGCGGCTGCTGCGGCCCGGCATCGTCACCCGCGGCGAGCTCGAAGCGGTGCTGGGCGTGCCGGTGCCCGACGCTGAGCGCGATGCGCCGCGCGCGTCGGGCCGGCTGGAAAGCCACTACGCGCCGCGCACGCCACTGGAGCTGGTCGACCCGGCGCAGTTTGCGGCGCGCATCAACGCGCTGCGCGGCCATCGGCTCGCGGTGCTGGCACCTCCACAGGCGCTGCTCGACCGCACGCGCGACGTCGTGCTGCGGCTGATCGCGCCGGCGCAGCCCGCCGACTACGCGCGCCGCCTGTACGCGCTGCTGCACGAACTCGACGCGGCGGGCGCGGAGCGCATCCTGGTCGTTCGCCCGCCTTTCGGCCCCGCCTGGGAGGCGGTGCACGATCGGCTGCGGCGCGCGCAATCGGGCGGCTGAGCCGACCGCGCGTCGCCCGCGCGCTACGCGCGCACCACAGTGCGCGACGCGCCGCGTATAGTCGGTCGCAGCAGCCGCCGGACGGGCCGGCGCGCAATAAGAAGTCACGCAGAGGAGACCATCGAATGAACGCCTTTCTTGCGCGCCTTGCGCGCCCGTTGGTCCGCGCGACCGCAGTCGCCGCGGTCGCGATCTTCGTCGCATCGTGCGGCGGAGGCGACGAAACGCCCGCACCGCCGCCGTTGTTCAGCACGACGGTCGCGTTCGGCGCGAGCCTGACCGACACTGGCAACGTCTGCCCGACACCCGCGACGCAGGGCTGCCCGCCGGTGCCGCCGTATGCGCAGGGCCGCTTCTCGAACGGAACGCTGTGGGGTGAAACGATCGCCGCGCGCTTCGGCGGTAGCCTCGTGCCGTCGACGCAGGGCGGAAGCAACTTCGCCTACGCCGGCGCACGCACCGGGGCGATTCCCGGGCTCGCGCAGCAGTCGTCGACGCCGAGCATGGCCGCGCAGGTCGATCAGTACCTGAACCGCGTCTCGTTCCGCGCGGAGCCGCGTTTCCTCTATCTCGTCGACGCGTCGACCTTCGGCAACAACATCACCGCCGGCCTGCCGTTGATCCAGGCGGGAACGATCACGACGACCCAGCTCGTCACCGCGGCGATCACCGACGTTGTGACGCTCGTCAGCCGGCTTTACGCCGCAGGCGCGCGACACATCCTCGTGGCCAACGCGCCGGACGTCGGCGCAACCCCGCTGGCGCAGTCGCTCGGCCCTGCCGCGGCGCAGGGCGCCACCCAGCTCGCCGCCGGGTTCAACCAGAACCTCGCCGCGCAGTTGACCGGGCTGCAGGCCGCCTCTCCGGGGCTGAACATCTACCTGCTCGACCTGTTCACGCTGTCGGTGCAGGTGACGCAGAGCCCGGCGCAATTCGGGCTGTCGAACGTCACGCAGCCCTGCGTCGTGACGACACCCACCTTTTCGGTCTGCACACAGCCCGACCTGTACCTGTACTGGGACGCCTTCCATCCCACGCGCGCGACGGGCGCGATCATCGCGCAGCGCGGCATCGCGTTGCTGCCGACGCCCTGATCGCGGTCGTCGGACGAGGAGACGGCGCCTGCGGGCGCCGTTTTCGTTCGTGGGTCAGCCGTGCCGCAGCTTCATCGCCAGGATGAACAGCGCCAGCGCGAGCGTGATCACGTTGGCGGCGATGATCGGCCAGGCGCCGATCAGGATGCCGTAGACGAGCCACGAGGCCACGCCCGCGGTGAAGATCGAGTACATGCCGAGCGAGATGCCGTGCGTGGCGCGCGTGCGCCAGGTGTGCCAGGCCTGCGGGACGAACGCGATCGTCGTCAGCGCGGCGGCGAGGTAGCCGACGAGGTCGGCGGCGAAGGTCATCGCGCCAGGCACCGCGGCGCGGTGCGGCAGTCGGGATCGGTCGGGGTCAAGACCATCGGTCGGCGGAGTTCGGCGGCGGCTCGGGCGAGCTCGAGCCACCGAATCGTACCGGCGTCGATCGATCGGGCGCGGCAGATGGTCGGCGACGGACTAAGCTTCGGCTACGGCGTACGGCGGTGCCAGCCGCCGGCGCGCAGCAAACACCAGCAACGGAACGAACCATGGCTGACGCTTACCTGATCGACGGCGTGCGCTCGCCCTTCGGCCGCCACGCCGGCGTGCTCGCATCGATCCGACCCGACGAACTCGTCGCGCAGACGATCGCGGCGCTGCTCGCGCGCCATCCGGCGGCGGCCGAGCGCGTCGAGGAAGTCGTGCTCGGCTGCACCAACCAGGCGGGCGAGGACTCGCGCAACGTCGCGCGCTTCGCCGCGCTGCTGGCCGGCCTACCCGAGCGGGTCGGCGGCGTCACCGTCAACCGACTGTGCGCCAGCGGCCTGCAGTCGGTCGTCGATACGGCGCGTGCGGTGAAGGCCGACGAAGGCGAGCTGTACGTCGCCGGCGGCGTCGAGAGCATGACGCGCGCGCCGTTTGCGCTGGCGAAGAACGCGCAGCCGTTCGGGCGCGACGCGCAGATCTTCGACACGACGATCGGCGCGCGCTTTCCGAACCCGCGCTTCCTCGCGAAGTTCGGCGCCGACACGATGCCGCAGACGGGAGACAACGTGGCGCGCGAGTTCGACGTCTCGCGCGCCGAGGCTGACGCGATCGCGTATCGCTCGCAGGTGCGCTACGAGAAGGCCCGCGCCGAGGGCTTCTTCAAGGGTGAGATCGTTGCAGTCGCCGTCCCGGGCGCGAAAGGCGCGACGGTGCCGGTCGAAGCCGACGAGCACCCGCGCCCCGACACGACGCTCGAGACGCTGGCGAAGCTCAAGCCGCTCGCGCCCGACGGCGTGGTCACCGCGGGCAATGCGTCGGGCATCAACGACGGTGCGGTGGCGTTGCTGATCGGCTCGCAACGCGCGGCGGAAGCGCTGGGCCGCAAGCCGATCGCGCGCATCGTCGCTTCCGCCGCGGCCGGCGTGCCGCCGCGGATCATGGGCGTGGGCCCCGCCTACGCGATCCCGAAGGCGCTCGAGCGCGCGAAGCTCAAGTTGCCGGACCTCGACGTCATCGAGATCAACGAGGCGTTCGCAAGCCAGGTTGGCGCCTGCCTGCGGCTGATGAAGCTTCCCCTCGACGACGCGCGCGTCAATCCGAACGGCGGCGCGATCGCGGTGGGCCATCCGCTGGGCGCCTCCGGCGCGCGCGTGCTGCTCACCTGCGCGCGCGAACTGCAGCGCCGCGGCGGCCGCTACGGTGTGGCGAGCCTGTGCGTCGGGCTCGGGCAGGGGTTGGCCGTGGTGATCGAGCGGGTGGCTTAGGCGGCGTTGGGTATGGACCTGAACTTCACCCCCGAAGAAGAAGCCTTCCGCGCCGAGGTGCGCGAGTTCGTCGCGAAGGCGATGCCGCCCGACATCCGCGAAACCGTCGAGGCGGGCGAACGCGTCTCGCGCGAACACACGCTGCGCTGGCAGAAGATCCTGCACGAGAAGGGCTGGGGCGCACCGAGCTGGCCGCGCGAATGGGGCGGGCCCGGCTGGGATCCCGTCAAGCAGCACATCTTCGACGAGGAATGCGCGCTCGCCGGGGCGCCGCGCCAGCTTCCCTTCGGGCTGCGCATGGTCGGTCCCGTGCTGATGCGCTTCGGCTCGGAGATGCAGAAGCAGCAGTTCCTGCCGCGCATCCCGTCGGCGGAGGACTGGTGGTGCCAGGGCTATTCGGAGCCGGGCGCGGGCAGCGATCTGGCGAGCCTGACGACGCGCGCGATCCGCAAGGGCGACCGCTACGTCGTCACCGGGCAGAAGACCTGGACCACGCTGGCGCAGCACGCGAACTGGATGTTCTGCCTCGCGCGCACCGACCCCGAGGCGAAGAAGCAGGAAGGCATTTCGTTCCTGCTGATCGACATGAAGTCGCGCGGCGTGACCGTGCGGCCGATCTACCTGCTCGACGGCTCCGACGAGGTCAACGAGGTGTTTCTCGACGACGTCGAGGTGCCGGTCGAGATGCGCGTCGGCGAGGAGAACCAGGGCTGGACGATCGCGAAGTATCTGCTCGAGCACGAGCGCACCAACATCGCGAACATCGGTATCAACAAGCGCGAGCTGGCGCGCGCGAAGCGGCTCGCGCGCGAGCTGCGGCGCAACGGCCGGCCGCTCGCTGAGGACCCGCAGTTCGCGGCGCGGCTCGCCGAGATCGAGATCGACTTGATGGCGCTCGAGATCACCAACCTGCGCGTGCTCGCCGAGGCGCGCGCGCGCGGCGCGCCGGGGCCGATGGCGTCGATGCTGAAGATCAAGGGCTCGGAGATCTATCAGCGCATCGCCGAGCTGATCCTCGAGGCCCACGGCGCCGCTGCGCTGCCGGCGCGCGCGGAAGCCGGCGCGCACGGCGGCTGGGCGCTCGCGCCGGCTGCCGCCTTCTATCTGAACCTGCGCAAGGTGACGATCTACGGCGGCAGCAACGAGATCCAGCGCGGCATCATCGCGAAGCATGTGCTTCAGCTGTAGGCTGAAGCACATGCTTCGCGCCGCTTCGCGGTCGCACGGTAGGGAACGAGGGGGCTCGGCTGGCCCCCTCGTGCTCCCCCAGCCAGATGAGGGAACCGCTGGCGAAACCGCAGCGGGATGATTCAGAAGGGCGGACGAAGATGGACTTCGATCTGAGTGAAGAACAATCGATGCTCGCGGCCAGTTGCGAGCGGCTGGTGCGCGAGCGCTGCACGTTCGAGGCGCGGCGGGCGCAGGCGCGCGAGGACGCGCGGGTGCGGCCGCCGCTGTGGGCCGAACTGACGGAACTCGGGCTCACGGCGATCTGCGTGCCCGAAGCGGCCGGCGGGCTCGGCCGGCCGCTGCTCGACGGTGCGCTCGTTGCGCAGGTGCTCGGGCGCGGCTGGCTGCTCGAGCCCTTCGTCGACTGCGCGCTCGCCGCCGCGCGCATGCTCGCGTTCGCGCCGGCGTCGAGCACGCGCGACGCGGCGCTCGCGGCGCTCGCGAGCGGGCAGAAGATCACCGTACCGGTCGGCGCCGCGCGGCGCGACAACGGATTGCTGATCGGGCAGGCGGCGCATGCGGCCCATGCGCACGCGTTCCTGTGGCTGCTCGACGATCGGCTGCTGCTCGCGCTGGCGTCGAACTACTCGCGCCGCGCGTGGCGGCAGTTCGACGGCACGCCGGCCGCCGAAGTGCAGTGCCCGGAGTCTTCGGCGATCGTGCTCGCCGAAGGCGGCGCCGCGCGCGACGCGTGGGACGCGGGCCAGGCGGCGGCGCGCATCGGCCGCATCGCTGAAGGCGTGGGACTTGCGAAGTCCGTGCTCGATCTGACCGCCGAGTACCTGCGCACGCGCAAGCAGTTCGGTCAGCCGATCGGCCGCTTCCAGGCGCTCGCGCACCGGATGGCGGACCTGCTGATCCTGTACGAGCAATCACAGTCGCTGATGCTCGCCGCGGCGATGAAGGCCGACGGCGCCGACGGCGCGCGCGCGCTCGACGCCGCGCAGGTGATGGCGCACCGCGCGTTTCGCGCGATCGGCCAGCAGGCGATCCAGCTGCACGGCGGCATCGGCATGACCGACGAGTACGCGGTGTCGCACTACGTGAAGCGGCTGCTCGCGATCGAGCTGGAGCTGGGCGACGTCGATACGGCGCTGGCGCGGTTTGCGGCCGAAAGCGCGCCGGCGGTCGGGCGTCGGCCGACGCTCGAAACAACCGGCGCGCGATAACACGCCCTCGCTCCGCTTATCGGGCGAGGGGATGAACGGAAGGAGGAGACCTGATGAAACGCCGAACCCTGATCCAGGCCGCGGGCGCCGCGGCCGTCGCCGGCGCGGCCGCGCCGCTGCGCGCGCAGAACTTTCCGACGCGGCCGATCACGCTGATCTGCCCGTGGCCCGCGGGCGGATCGACCGACGTGACGATGCGCGCCCTCGCCGAGGCGACCGCGAAACACCTGCCGCAGCCGATCGTCGTCGAGAACCGCCCCGGCGCCGGCGGCACGCTCGGCATCGTCGCGTTGAAGTCCGCGCAGCCCGACGGGCATACGGTCTCGCAGATTCCCCTCGGCGCGTTCCGCATTCCGCACACGCAGAAGGTGCCCTGGGATCCGCTCGCGGACATCACCTACATCATCGGCATCACCGGGTACACGTTCGGTGTGGTCGTGCCTGCGAATTCGCCGTTCAAGACGTTCAAGGATCTCGTCGAGTGGGCGCGCGCCAATCCGGGCAAACTCGACTACGGTTCGACCGGCACCGGCACGAGCCCTCATCTGACGATGGAAGAGCTGGCGCTCGCGCAGAACGTCAAGTTCAACCACATCCCGTACAAAGGCAGCGCCGATCTGATGACCGCGATCCTCGGCGGGCAGATCATGGCCGCGACCGATGCGACCGGTTTCGCGCCGCACGTCGAAGCGGGCAAGCTGCGGCTGCTCGTCACCTGGGGCGAACGCCGCACCAAGCGCTGGCCCGACGTGCCGACGCTGAAGGAACTGGGCTACGGCATCGTGTCGAACTCGCCGTACGGACTCGGCACGTCGAAGGGCGTCGACCCGGCGATCGTCAGGATGCTTCACGACGCCTTCAAGAAGGGCCTCGAGGATCCAAAACACCTGGCAACGCTCGAACGCTACGACCAGGACGTCTGGTACAGGTCGAGCGCCGACTACGCCGAATACGCGCGCGAGACCTTCGCCAGGGAACGCGCGCTGATGGAGCGGCTCGGGCTGGCGAAGACCTGAGCGCGAGTTTCACTCGATCCGCTTCGCGTTCATCGCCGCGCCGCCCTGCAACAGCGTGAGCGCGCTGGCGCGGCCTTCCGCGTCGCGTGCGAAGCGGATCAGCAGCTCGGCCGCGGTCGTGTAGTAGTCGCCGCGCGAGTCCTGCAACAGCTCGAAGCGGCCCTGTCCGGTGGCCTGCGCGTAGAGCCGACCGTCTTCGACGGCAATCGTGAGAGTGAACCCCGGGGCGAGCGCGTAGCGGCCGGCCGCCCGCTCGGCGGCCTGCAGGTCGAGCGCAACCGCGCGCCGCGGCGGCGCGAGCGGCGCTTTCGGGTCGAGCAGGTGCAGCGCGAGGTCGTCGAAGCCGCCGAAGGCGTCGGCGAGCACGATCGACGCGCGGCGCCGTTCGACATCGAGCGCGAGCGACGACGAAAAGCCGCCGGTTATGCCGTTGTGGAAGGTCAGCGTCGAACCGTCCGGCCGCCTGAGCAGATGCCACGCCATCGCGAGGTCCAATCGCTCGTTCGCGGTGCGCAGCTTGATGCGGGACGCAACGAGCGCGCGCTTCAGCGTGTCCGGCGCGGCGGGCGGCACTTCGTCCAGCATCGCGCGGGCGAACCTGATCATGTCGTCGAGCGTCGAGCGGATGCCGCCCGCGCCGGCGAAAGCGAGCGGAAAGTCCCAGTTCGGCACCGGCGCGCCGTAGGAGCTGCGGCCGCGCACGAGGCCGTCGTTGCGCGCCACGCGCGTGTCGTTCATCCCGAGCGGCGCCAGCACGCGCTCGCGCAGCAGCACGTCGAACGGTTTGCCGGCGCGCCTCGCCGCGGCGTCCGACAGCAGCATGAATGACCAGTTCGAGTACGCGTACGGCTGCGGCGGCGGCCCCACCAGCTTCGCCGCGGCGAAACCGCCGTAGATCGCATCGACGCCGACGTCGGCATACGGGTTGGCGAACCCTCCGCGCGGGCGGAAGGTCGGCGGCAGCGCCGGCAGGCCGGACGTGTGGGTGACGAGATCGACGAGCGTGATCGAGGCGTTCGCCGGCAAGACCGTGCCCGGCGGCAGCAGCGACTGCAGCGGCTCGTCGAGCTTCAGCTCGCCGCGCTCGATCATCTCGGCGAGCAGCACGCCGACGAAGACCTTGCTGAGCGAGCCGACCTCGAAGCGCGCGTCGCGCGGCGGGCGGTCCGCGCGTTGGATCGCGCAGGCTTCGGCGGTGGCGAGCTCCGGCGTGGCGCCGAGCTCGATGCGCGCCGCCTGGACGCATACGCCGCTGCGGTCGCCTTCGATGCGCATGCGGACCAGATCGTCCAACCGCGCGGTTGCAGGCTGCGCCTGCGCGTCGAAGGCGACGGAAAGGACGGCCAGGACGGCGGCGATCGAGCGAAGGTTCATTCCGGAGGGACGTGCGATGCAGGGGCCATGATCCGCTCTCGGGACGCTCAGAACCGCCCGTCGACGCCGAAGCGAATGAACGTCGCTGCCGGGATCCCGACGCGCGCCGCATCGCCATCCTGGAGCCGATAGCGCATCGTCGTGCCGAAGCGCCGACCCGCGCCGGCTTCGATCGCGATCGCAGGAAACGGCTGCCAGCGCAGGGTCCAACCCGCCTGCCAGGCGCGGACGCGCAGCGCGGACGCGTTCGCGAGCTCCCGGTCGCGGACGCGCCAGCGGCCGCCGTCCGGAGCGACCGCGAGCGTTGCCGCGAGTGCGCCCGCGTTCCAGCGCCAGGACGAGTCCGGCCATCCGAGCCGCAGTTCGTGCGCGGGCGACGGTTCGACCGCGAACGCGAATCCGGGATACAGCAGCGAGCGTCCGAATCGATCGTCCGCGTACAGCGCCAGCCGGACGGTGTCGCCGATGCGTCTTTCGATCGCGAGTTCCGGACGCAGGTCGCGCGCCTCGAGTTGCTTCGGATACTTCAGTGCGTTCGAAGAGACGGCCAGCGCTGCCGCAAGCCGCACGCGATCCGTCGCCGACTCACGCTGCCAGCCGAGCGCGAGCCGATGCACGTGGCCGTTGCTGTCGGCCTCGCGGTCGCCGATCGTGGGCAGGTCGAGAATCCGGTACTCGTGCCGCGCGAAGATCCGTGACTCGGCGCCGAAGCGGCGCGCAAGCTCGAACGCCTGCCGGCGCGGACGGTGACTTTGCCCGAGGACCGGCTGCGCGGCGTCGCTGCGGTGCGACGCCTGCGCCGACCACGCGGGCTCCGCCGCGCCGGCCGCGCCGAGCAGCGCAGTCAGCAGCACGCCCATCGCTCGCGCGGGCGGCGCGCGGACGCGCTCAGCTGAACGCCTGAATGCCCGTCTGCGCGCGTCCGAGGATCAGCGCATGGATGTCGTGCGTGCCCTCGTAGGTGTTGACGACCTCGAGATTGACGAGGTGCCGCGCCACGCCGAACTCGTCGCTGATGCCGTTGCCGCCCATCATGTCGCGCGCCATCCGCGCGATCTCCAGCGCCTTGCCGCACGAGTTGCGCTTCATGATGCTGGTGATCTCGACCGCGGCCGTGCCTTCGTCCTTCATCCGGCCGAGCCGCAGGCAGCCTTGCAGGCCGAGCGTGATTTCGGTCTGCATGTCGGCGAGCTTCTTCTGGATCAACTGGTTCGCGGCGAGCGGACGGCCGAACTGCTTGCGATCGAGCACATACTGCCGCGCGCGGAACCAGCAGTCCTCGGCCGCGCCGAGCGCGCCCCAGGCGATGCCGTAGCGCGCCGAGTTCAGGCAGGTGAACGGGCCCTTCAGCCCTTCGACAGTCGGGAACTCGTTCTCGGCGGGAACGAAGACGTCGTCCATCACGATCTCGCCGGTGATCGAAGCGCGCAGGCCCACCTTGCCGTGGATCGCCGGCGCCGACAGGCCCTTCATGCCCTTTTCGAGGATGAAGCCGCGGATCTTGCCGGCGTCGTTCTTCGCCCAGACGACGAACACGTCGGCGATCGGGCTGTTGGTGATCCACATCTTCGTGCCGGTCAGCTTGTAGCCGCCATCGACCTTGCGCGCGCGCGTTTCCATGCTGCCCGGGTCGGAGCCGTGGTTCGGCTCGGTCAGTCCGAAGCAGCCGATCCATTCGCCGGTCGCAAGCTTCGGCAGGTACTTCCTTCGCTGCGCTTCGGAACCGAACTCGTAGATCGGCACCATCACGAGCGACGACTGCACGCTCATCATCGAGCGGTAGCCGGAATCGACGCGCTCGATCTCGCGCGCGATCAGGCCGTACGCGACGTAGTTCAGCCCCGGACCGCCGTAATCGGCGGGGATCGTCGGGCCGAGCAGCCCGAGCGAACCCATCTCGCGGAAGATCGTGAGATCCGTCTTTTCCTGGCGGAACGCCTCGAGCACGCGCGGCGCGAGCTTGTCCTGCGCATAGCGCGCCGCCGCGTCGCGCACCATGCGCTCGTCGTCGGTCAACTGGCTGTCGAGCAGCAGCGGGTCTTCCCACTTGAACTGGGCCTTCAACTGCTTGGTGGCGTGCGGCGCGTTCATGGTCGTCTCCGTCGAGAAGTGCCGATTTTACGCGCCGCTTTTCGCGCTCGCGGCCCCCGGCGGCGGCGGATAGACTGCGGCGATCCCGCGAGCGCGTCCCTCGTTCATGCCCACGCCGCCGAACCGGCCTGCCTCATCCGTTGCGTCCGACCCGGACAGCACGGTGCTGGCGGTCACTCAGCCGACCGCGAGCGGCGCGACGGCGCAGCCGGCGGGCAGCAGCAACGTGCTGCCGACGGGAACGCGGCTCGCCGAGTTCGAGATCGCCGGCGTGATCGGCGAAGGCGGCTTCGGCATCGTCTACCGCGCGATCGATCATTCGCTGAAGCGCGAGGTCGCGCTGAAGGAATACATGCCGGCCGCGCTCGCGTCGCGCCTGCCGGACTTCAGCGTGACGATCAAGTCCGAGCAGCACCGTCCGACCTTCGAGGTCGGATTGAAGAGCTTCATCAACGAGGCGCGGCTGCTCGCGCAGTTCGACCATCCCGCGCTCGTCAAGGTGTTCCGTTTCTGGGCCGCCAACGGCACCGCCTACATGGCGATGCCGCTGTACGCAGGCGGCACGTTGAAGCAGGCTTTGCGTGCACGCGGCGCGCCCCCGGACGAGGCGTGGCTGCGCAAGCTGCTGGTGCCACTGCTCGACGCGCTGGAGCTGCTGCATCGCGCCGACTGCCTGCATCGCGACATTTCGCCCGACAACATCCTGCTCGTCGGCGGCGACCGCGCCGACCCGAAGCCGCTGCTGCTCGACTTCGGCGCGGCGCGGCGCGTGATCGGCGAGCAGACGCAGGCGCTGACGGTGATCCTGAAGCCGGGCTTCGCGCCGATCGAGCAGTACGACGAGATCCCCGGCATGAAGCAGGGGCCGTGGACCGACCTGTACGCGCTCGCGGCGGTCGTGCACTTCGCGATCACCGGGCGCGCGCCCGCGCCTTCGGTCGGCCGCCTGGTGCAGGACGCGCACGAGCCGCTCGCCGATTCCGCGCGCGGGCGTTACGGCGAGTCGTTCCTGGCGGCGATCGATCGCGCGCTCGCGCCGCGACCCGCGGACCGGCCGCAGAGCGTGGCCGAATTCCGCCGTTCGCTGAGCGCGGCGACGCAGCCCGCGGCGGCCGCACCCGCACCGGACGTGCCGGCGCCGGATCGAGCGCCGAAGCGCGCGCCGCGCTTTGGCCGCGCGATGGTCTGGGGCGCGGCGCTCGGGCTCGCGATCGTCGTCGTCGCCGGGCTGGCGATCCACGCGGTGCGACAGCGCGACGAGCGCGCGCTGGCGGCGTCATCGAAGGCGCTCGCGCAACCGGTGCGACCTGCGATCGTGGGGCAGAAGCCGGGCGAACCCGCCGCCGCCAAGGGCGCCGACGCCGCGGCTGCCGGCAACGTCGCGGCGACCGGTCCGTCGCCGGCGCCCGAGGCGCCGAAGAAGTCGGCGCCGCGACCGGCCGAGCGCGTCGCAGCCGCGCGGCCCGCGTCGCCTCCGCCTGCGCGGAGCGCCGATCCCGCGCCCGTGCAAGGCGCAACCGACGCGATCGACGACGAATCCCCGCGCCGCGCGGCGCGCCCGTTGTGGATGCAGCGCGCGCTGCGCGAAGGGCGCGACTGCTTGGTCGCGCGCGACTTCGCGTGCACAATCCGCCGCGCCGAGGCGGTTCTGAAGGCCGACCCCGAGGACCCGGCGGCGCAGCGCCTGCTGAAACTGGCGCGCGCCGGCCAGGAGGCCGCGCTGTCGAGCGACTGGAAGATGCGCTGAGATTGATCGTCGCGGAGCTCTTTTCATGCCGATGTCCCGTCCGCTTCGTCTACTCCGCCACTGCGGCCTTGCGCTCGCCGTCGGCGCCGCGCTTGCAGGTTGTGCGCAAAGCCCGCGGCGCAGCGCCGCGAGCGAGGATCCCTGCAATCCGGTCGTCGGAGCCGTCATCGGCGGCGTAGCCGGCGCGGTGATCGGCGGCGACCGGCATCGCACGAGGGGCGCACTGCTCGGCGCCGGGCTGGGCGCGCTCGCCTGCGTCGCGTACAACTACCAGGCGTCGCAGACCAAGACGGCGCAGCAGGTCGGCGACGAGTACCGCAAAGCCAACAACAACCAGCTTCCGCCGGCGCCGGTGGTCACCACGTATCGCACCGAAACGACCCGCCCGACCGCGAAGGGCGGCGACGAAGTCACGGTGCGGTCGAACATCGAGGTCGTCCCGGGTGCAAAGGAGCCTCTGCGCGAGTTGCGCGAGGAATTCGTCGTCGTCGATCCGAAGGGCGTCGAACGCAGCAAGATCGCCAAGACGCCGGCGCCCGCGGGTGCGGGCGGCGGCGCGTACGTATCGACGCTGCAGTTCACCTTTCCGCAGGGGGTTCCGCCCGGCGAGTACAAAGTGCAGTCGCGGCTTTACGTCAACGGCGCGCCGGCGAAGACGAGCGCCGTCACGATTCAGGTCGCGCGACTGGCTGCGGGCGAAACCGTCGTGGCCGCGATCGACCGAATGGATCTCCGATGATGCTGCTCGCGCTGAAGGTCATCTCGCGGCCCGATGAATCCGACACGACGCCGCTGGTCGCCCACTTCGACGCCAGCGGCGGGCTGATCGGCCGCGCCGAAACCGCGCGGCTGCTGCTGCCCGATCCGAAGCGCATGGTGTCGCGCTTCCACGCGCACGTGAGCTTTCACGGCGGCACCTACTACCTCGAGGACATGGGGAGCACAAACCCCGCCTCGGTCAACGGGCAGGCGCTCGCGTCGGGGCAGAAGGTGCCGCTGAAGGCGGGCGACCGCATCCGCATCGGGCACTACACGATCGCGTGCGACTTCGAAGACGCGTCCGCGGCCATCGCCACCGCGGCCGCGCACGAGTTCTCCGGCGGCGACGACGAGATCGAACAGCACACGCGGATCCTCGCGCGCCCGCAGGCGATGGCGGCCGCGGGCGCGCGCGCCGCGACGACGTCGGTCGATGAACTGTGGCGCGCGTTCGAGGAGGGTGCGGGCGTCAAGGTCGATCTGTCCGGCGGTCCGCGTCCCGAGCTGATGCGCACGATCGGCGGCATGGTGCGCGACGCGATCGGCGGGCTGCGGCGGCTGCTCGCGTCGCGGCGCGAAGCGAAGAAGGAGGTCGAGACCGACGTGACGACGCTGCGCGTGCGCGGCATCAACAACCCGCTGAAGTTCGCGCAGGACGACGTGCGCGCGCTCGCCAACGTGCTGAAGCCGCCGATCCCCGGTTTCATGACCGGCCCGGAGGCGATCAAGGACGCCGTGCTCGACCTCGAGTCGCACATCGCCGCGACGACGACCGCGATGCGCGTCGCGTCCGAGCGTGTGCTTGCGCGCTTCGAGCCCGAAGCGCTCGCCGCGCGGCTCGCCGGCGGCGGCGTCCTGGGCAGCTTCCTGCCGATGGCGCGCAAGGCGCGCTTGTGGGAGCTGTACGTCGAGCAGCACCGCGCGATCGCCCGCGATGCGCACGCCGCCTTCCAGCAGGCCTTCGACGAAGCCTTCGCGGCCGCCTACGAAGCCGAGGTGCAGCGCATCCGCAAGGAGCAGCAGGCGCGAAGGGCGTGGTAGTTGCTCGGATTGCGGATTGCGCGAGGGCGGGATTCGGCAAGGGACTCCTGCCTGCAGGCGCGAGCGGCCGGCGGCTACCCCCGCATGAACTCCAGCACCTTCTCGCGCACGTCGGGCGGGAAGTCGGCCGGGCGCTGCGATTTCTGACTGACGCAGACAGCCACGCGGTTCATCTTCACGCGGTCCTCGCCGTCCTTGCTGACGCCCATCGTGAAGCGGATCGACGAGCGGCCGAGGTGCGAAACCGTCAGCCAGAAGTCGACCGTTTCGCCCATCCTGGTCGACGCGAGGAAGGTCGTTTCCAGCTTCACCGTCGGCAGCGCCAGCCCCCGCTCCATCAGAAAACGGTCGAACGGAACCTCGATCGCCTCGTAGAACCAGTCCTCGACGAGCGCGTTGAAGATGTGGAAGTAGTGCGGATAGAACACGTACCCGGTCGGGTCGCAATGCGACAGCCGGATGATGTAGGGCTTGATGAAAGTCATCGTCGCCTCCCCGCAATCCTCAAAGATCCGTCCTCACCTTCCACAGCTCCGGGAAAAGCACCACGTCGAGCATGCGCCGCAGGTAGGCCACGCCGCTGGTGCCGCCGGTGCCGCGCTTGAAGCCGATGATGCGCTCGACCGTCGTCACGTGGCGGAACCGCCATTGGCGGAACGCGTCCTCGAGGTCGACCAGCTCCTCGGCCAGCTCGTACAGTGCCCAGTGCTCGCGCGGCGCACGGTAGACCGCGAGCCAGGCCTGCTCGACCGACTCCGAAAACGCGTGCGGCTCGCGCAGGTCGCGCCCGAGCACGGCGGCGTCGATCGCGAAGCCGCCGCGCGCGAGCAGCCGGATCGACTCGTCGTACAGCGACGGCGCGGCGAGCGCCCGCTCCAGCTCAGCCTGGATATCGGCGCGATGCGCATGCGGCTTGAGCATCGCGGCGTTCTTGTTGCCCAGGATGTACTCGATCTCGCGGTACTGCCACGACTGAAAGCCCGAACTGGAGCCGAGAAACGGGCGAATCGCGCTGTACTCGGACGGCGTCAGCGTCGACAGCACGTCCCACGCGTGCACGAGCTGTTCCATGATCCGCGACACCCGCGCGAGCATCTTGAAGGCCGGCGGGAGCTGGTCGCCGCGGATCGCCTCGCGCGCGCCGCGCAGCTCGATCAGCATGAGCTTCATCCACAGCTCGCTCGTCTGGTGCTGGATGATGAACAGCCACTCGTTCGGATCCGGCGACAGCGGCTTCTGCGCCGACAGGATCGCGTCGAGCTGCAGATAGTCGCCGTAGGTCATGCTGCCTGCGCAGTCCATCCGCGCGCCGAACTCGGCGGGATCGGGCGGGGTGTCGTGTTGTCGATTCGTCATCGCTCGGCGAAAGGAACTTGGTTAACCACAGAGACGCAGAGAGCACGGAGAAAGACGGAATGCTTTTCTCGGCGTTCTCGGTGTCTCGGTGATGAATTCATTCATGTGACCGTCTTGCGCTGCTTGAACTCGGGCCGGTCCCACGCGCGGGTGGCGAGGATGTCGCGCAACGCTTCGGCCGCATCCCAGACGTCGACGAAGCGCACGTACAGCGGTGCGAAGCCGAAGCGCAGGATGTCGGGCGCACGGAAATCGCCGATCACGCCGCGTGCGATCAGCGCCTGCATCACCGGCCATGCGTGCTCGTGCGCGAACGAGACCTGGCTGCCGCGCGGCTGCGCGTCGCGCGGTGATGCGAGCGCAAGGCCCAGCCCCGCGCAACGTTGCTCGACAAGCGCGATGAAGAGCTCGGTCAGTGCGACCGACTTGGCGCGCAGCGCGTCGATGCCGGCCGCGAGCACGGTCTCCACGCCGCAGTCGAGCGCCGCGAGCGCGAGGATCGAGGGCGTGCCCACGGCAAAGCGGTCGATGCCTCGTGCCGGCGCGTAATCGGGATCGAAGTCGAACGGCGCCCGATGGCCGATCCAGCCCGACAGCGGCTGCGCGAATGTGCGGTCGGCCAGCGCCGCGAGGTGCCGCTCGGCGACGAATACGAAGGCCGGCGCACCGGGGCCGCCGTTCAGGTATTTGTAGCCGCAGCCGACCGCGAAGTCGGCGCCCGCTGCGTTCAGATCGACCGGCACCGCGCCGGCCGAGTGCGCGAGGTCCCAGATCGCCAGCGCGCCCGCGTCGTGCGCGCGCCGCGTCAGCGCGGCCATGTCGTGCATCGCGCCGGTGCGGTAGTTGACGTGCGTCAGCATCAGCACCGCCACGCGTTCGTCGATTGCCGCGGCGACCTCGTCGAACTCGACGAGCTTCAGCTCGTGGCGGCCGCCGAGCAGGTCCGCCAGACCCTGCGCCATGTACAGGTCGGTCGGGAAGTTGCTGCGCTCGGTCAGGATCACCCGCCGCTCGTTCGTCGATACCCGCGGGCGCGCGGCCTGCAGCGCGAGCGCGCCCGCGAGCACCTTGAACAGGTTGATCGAGGTCGAATCGGCGCAGATCAGCTCGTTCGCCTGCGCGCCGACCAGCCGCGCGATCTTGGCACCGACGCGCCGCGGCGCGTCGATCCAGCCGGCCGAGTTCCACGAACGGATCAGGCCTTCGCCCCATTCGCGCTCGACGACTTCGCGCAGACGCGCCGCGGTCGCGCGCGGCAGCGGGCCGAGCGAATTGCCGTCGAGATAGATCACGCCGTCGGGCAGCGCGAACGCGTTGCGATGCGGCGCCAGCGCATCGGCGGCGTCGCGCGCGGCGCAGTCCTGTCGGGTCGTGTCCATGCGTGTTTGTCGCCGGGCTAGAGCGCGCGCAGCACCGCGCGCACCGGCGAGGCGTCCAGCCCCTTCCACTTCAGCGGCAGCGCGATCAGCTCGTAATCGCCTTCGGGCACCGCGTCGAGCACGATGCCTTCAAGGATCGCCATGCCGTACGCACGCACGCGCTGGTGGCTGTCGAGCGTCTTGCTCGTCTCCGGGTCGAGCGACGGCGTGTCGATGCCGACGAGCTTCACGCCGTGCGCGTGCAGCAGGTCGATCGTCGCCGGTGCGAACGCCGTGAAGGCGGGATCCCACGCGTCGACCGGCGCCCGTTCGTACGTTCGGACGAGCACGCGCGGGGGCGCGTCGCGCAGGCGGTGCTCGACGTGCCGCTGCTCGACCAGCGGTCCGACGCCGATCGCGTGGATCACGCGGCAGGGGCCGAGGTAACGATCGAGCGGCACTTCGCCGATCGAGGCGCCGGCGTCGTCGTAATGCAGCGGCGCATCGGTGTGCGCGCCCGTGTGCGGCGACATCGTGATCTCCGACACGTTGACCGGGCAGTCCTGGCCGAGCTTCCAGGTCCAACGAAACGCGAACGACGTATCGCCCGGGAAGACTGGAAAGCCCGGCGCCACGCTCGGCGAGATGTCGTACAGGACGCGCATCGGCCGGATTCTAGGCTTGGGTATGCTTCGCGCGCTTCCCGATACCCGTTCTTCGCCGCAGCGACGCGAGCCGCGGGCGACACTTCCGCGTGCAACGCATCGA
Source organism: Betaproteobacteria bacterium (assembly GCA_016861185.1). Classification (GTDB taxonomy): domain Bacteria; phylum Pseudomonadota; class Gammaproteobacteria; order Burkholderiales; family Burkholderiaceae_F; genus DSNY01. The sequence continues at coordinate 533,376 of BOKW01000003.1, read as the reverse complement.
CCCTCGCACCGCACTTCTGCTGACGCTGCCGCCGCTGTTCTGGGCGGGCAACGCGGTTTTCGCGCGGCTGCTCGTGGGACAGGTGCCGCCGCTTGCGCTTTCACTCGCTCGCTGGGTGATCGCGCTCGCGATCTTCCTGCCGTTCGCGTGGTCCGCGCTGCGCACGCACGCGCCCGGGCTGCGCGCGCAGTGGAAAGAGGTCGCGCTGATCGGCGTGCTCGGTGTGGGCTGCTACAACTCGTTCCAGTACCTCGCGGTGCAGACCTCGACCGCGGTGAACGTCACGCTGATCGCGGCGTCCACGCCGGTGTTCGTGCTGGCGACCGGCGCGCTCTTTTTCGGCGAGCCGACGCGCCGCGCGCAATGGATCGGCGCGGGCGTCTCGCTCGCGGGCGTGCTGGCGGTGCTCGCGCGCGGCGATCCGGCCAACCTGCTCGCGCTGTCCTTCGTCGCAGGCGACCTGATCATGCTGGCGGCGAACCTGACCTGGACGCTGTACACGTGGCTGCTGCGCAAGCGCCGGCCCGAGTTGCCGTTCGCCCCGTTTCTGGCGGCGCAGATGGCCTTCGGCGTCGTCGCGATCGCGCCGTTCACGCTCGCCGAGAGCGCGTTGGGTTCCGCGGCGATTCACTGGAGCCCGACGGTGATTGCGGTGATGCTGTACGTCGCGCTGCTGCCGTCGATCGTCGCGTATTACGCGTGGGATCACGGCGTGGCGCGCGTCGGCGCAGTCGTTCCCGTGTACTTTGCCAATCTGACGCCGGTGTTCGCCGGCATCCTGTCGGCGCTGATCCTCGGCGAACTGCCGCGCACGTACCACCTGGCCGGGCTGCTGTTGATCGTCGCGGGCATTCACCTGGCAGGCCGGCGGTAGATTGGATTGGCGGTGGCAAACTACGCTGCCACGCGTGGGAGGAAAGCATGACGCTGTCGCCGCTGCTGCAGTTGATCGGCAACACGCCGCTGGTTCCGATCACCCGGATCGATACGGGCCGGTGCGAGCTGTTCGTCAAGCTGGAGAACCAGAACCCCGGCGGCTCGATCAAGGACCGCATCGCCGTGTCGATGATCGACGCGGCCGAGCGGGAAGGTCGGCTCAAGCCCGGCGGGACGATCATCGAAGCGACGGCCGGCAACACGGGACTGGCGCTGGCGCTGGTGGGGCTCGCGAAGGGCTACCGGACGCTGTTCGTGATCCCGGACAAGATGAGCCAGGAGAAGATCTTTCATCTGCGCGCGCTCGGCGCAGAGATCGTGATGACGCGCTCGGACGTCGGCAAGGGCCATCCCGAGTACTACCAGGACATGGCCGAGGCGATCGCCGCGAAGACGCCCAACTCCGTCTACATGAACCAGTTCGGCAACCCGGCCAACCCGCTCGCGCACGAACGGACGACCGGCCCCGAAATCCTCGAGCAGATGCACGGCCGACTCGACGCCGTCGTGTGCGGCGTCGGCAGCGGCGGCACGCTGACCGGGCTCACGCGCTACTTCCGCGCGCACGCGCCCAAGGTGAAGATGGTGCTCGCCGATCCGCAGGGCTCCGTGCTCGCCGAATTCGTGCAGACCGGAAAGATCGGCACGGCGGGCTCGTGGCTCGTCGAAGGCATCGGCGAGGACTTCGTTCCGCCGATCGCGGATCTGTCGGGCGTCGCCGAGGCGTATTCGGTTCCCGACGCCGAGAGCTTCGCCGCCGCGCGCGACCTGCTGCGCAAGGAAGGGATTCTCGCGGGTTCGTCGTCGGGCACGCTGCTCGCCGCGGCGCTGCGCTATTGCCGCAGCCGCAGCGAACCCGAGCGCGTCGTCACCTTCGTCTGCGACACCGGCGCGAAGTACCTGTCGAAGATGTACAACGACTTCTGGATGCGCGACCAGGGATTCATCGAGTCGCGCAGTGCGGGCGATCTGACGGACCTGATGACGCGCCGCTACGCCGAAGGCACGGTGATCACGGTGCGACCGGACGACACGCTGCTCGCCGCATTCGGCCGGTGCAAGATGTACGACGTGTCGCAGCTTCCGGTGCTCGACGGCGAGCGCGTCGTCGGCATCGTCGACGAGGAGGATCTGCTGCACGCGGTGATCAAGGACCCGGAGCGCTTCGGCGATCCGGTCTCAAGCGTGATGAGCACGGTGCTGGTGACGATCGAACCCGATGCGCCGCTTGCGCGCGTAACCGAGATCCTCGACAAGGGGCTCGTGCCGATCGTGATGCGCGGCGAGCAGTTCGTCGGCCTGATCACGCGCATGGATCTGCTGAACTATCTGCGCCGGCGGCTAAAACACTGACATGACCGAAAAGAACCTCCGCTTTGCCACGCTGGCGATCCACGCCGGCCAGGATCCCGATCCCTCGACCGGCGCGGTGATCCCGCCGATCTACGCCACCTCCACCTACGCGCAGACGAGCCCCGGCGTGCACAAGGGGCTCGACTACGCGCGCACGCACAACCCGACGCGCTGGGCGTACGAAAAGGCGGTCGCCGCGCTCGAAGGCGGGCGCAGCGCGTATGCGTTCTCGTCGGGCATGGCGGCCGCGGCGACCGTGCTCGAGCTGCTGGAGGCGGGCAGTCATGTGCTCGCGCTCGACGACCTGTATGGCGGAACGCGGCGGCTGTTCGAGCGCGTGCGCCGGCGTTCGGCCAATCTGCGCTTCTCGTATTCGACCTTCGCGTCGCGCGCGGAGATCGAAGCGCAGCTTGCGCCCGACACGCGGATGATCTGGGTCGAGACGCCGAGCAACCCGCTGCTGAAGCTCGTCGACCTGGCCGAGGTCGCGGCCATCGCGCGCAGCCGCGGCATCCTCACCGTCGCCGACAACACCTTCGCTTCGCCGTGGGTGCAGCAGCCGCTCTCGTTCGGCTTCGACATCGTGCTGCATTCGGCGACGAAGTATCTGAACGGCCACTCCGACCTCGTCAACGGGGTCGTCGTCGTCGGCGATGCGGATCTGGCCGAGCGGCTCGCGTTCCTGCAGAACGCGGTCGGATCGATTCCGAGCCCGTTCGACTGCTTCCTGGCCAATCGGGGACTGAAGACACTCGCGCTGCGGATGGAGCGGCATTGCGCCAACGCCCTCGAAGTGGCGCGCCGGCTCGAGCGCCATCCGAAGCTCGAGCGCGTGATCTATCCGGGGCTGCCGAGCCATCCGCAGCACGCGCTCGCGCGGCAGCAGATGCGCGCGGGCGGCGGCATGGTCACGATGGTCCTGAAGGGCGGCGAGGCCGAGGCGCGCCGGTTTCTCGAGCGCTGCGAGATCTTCATCCTCGCCGAAAGCCTGGGCGGCGTCGAAAGCCTGATCGAACATCCGGCGATCATGACGCACGCTTCGGTGCCGGCCGAGGTGCGCGCTCAACTCGGCATCGGCGATTCGCTGGTGCGGCTTTCGGTCGGCGTCGAGGACATCGACGATCTGATCGCCGATCTCGAGCAGGCGCTCGGCGCGGTCTAGCCGGTCAGTCCCACCGCGCGCGCAGCACGGGCGGCAGCGGCTCCTCGGCGAGGTGCGACACGTAGCGCGCGTTGTGGAAGATCAGCGGTGCGCCGCCGATTGTCTGGAAGGCCTCGACGCGGCCGACCAGGATCACGTGATCCCCTTCCTCGTACTGGCTGCGGTTGCCGCATTCGAACCATGCGGTGCAGCCTTCGAGCAGCGGCAAGCCGTCGTCGGTCGGCCGCCATGCGGTTGGGCCGAACTTGTCCGCGCCGCGCGTGGCGAAGCGTTTGGCGATCTCGAGCTGGTCGACCGCGAGTACGTGGATCAGGTACTTCTCGCACTCGCGGAAGACGGCGAGGCTGTCGGCTCTCAGAGACAGGCTCCACAGCACCAAGGGCGGATCGAGCGACACCGAGCTGAACGAATTGACGGTCAGCCCGGTCGGCGTGCCGTCCGGCGCGAGCGTCGTGACAATCGTCACGCCCGTAGCGTACTGCGCGAGCGCGCGGCGGAAATCGGCGGAAGGAGCGGCTTTGGCTTGCATTGACATGAAAGTCGCGCAGCGACTCGCGAAACGCCCCTCGCCTGCAGCGCGGGACCAGCCCGCAGGGCGCAGGACGCCATGCAGTCGCGGTCCCGAGCCACGGCGACAGCCGGGGAGAGGGATGGGCCGCAGGCCAGCAGAGGGGCGGGGGTGAGGGGAACGAGCAAGACCTTCATGCTGTGGGGCGTCTTCTCCAAATCATGCCCGTCGGCCGCGCGATTCTACGTTCCGATACGATGCGCGCATGTCGCTGATCGGATCGTTCCCCGGCCTGGACGCGCTGGTCGAACGGCGGATCGCCGAAGCGATCGCGCGCGGCGAGTTCGACGATCTGCCGGGCGCGGGCAGGCCGCTCGCGCTCGACAACGAGCCGCTCATCCCCGAGGAGGTGCGGGTCGCGCATCGGATCCTGAAGAACGCGGGATTCGTCCCGCCGGAGTTGGAGCAGATCGCCGAGGTCAATCGGCTGCTTGCCGCGGTCGAACGCAGCGAGCTGGGCGACGCCGAGCAGGCACACGCGAGCCGCCGCCTGCGCGCGCTGCTGATCCAGATCGAAGCGAGCGGCCGGCCCGCCACCGCGATGCGCGCCTGGCTCGAGTACAACGAGGCGCTGACGCGGCGGCTGCGCTGAACCTTGTATCCGTTCGCGGCGAAACCACATTGAGCCGCGGTCCCGAAGCAACGACAGGAGGAATCATGCGTCGCTTGTTTGCCCTGCTTGCGGTCGGCCTGGCGTCTCTGCTCGCCGGCTGCGGCTACAACGAGATCCAGGCGAAGGACGAAGCGGTCAAGGCGGCGTGGGCCGAAGTGCTGTCGCAGTACCAGCGGCGCGCCGATCTGATCCCGAACATCGTCAACACCGTCAAGGGCGAAGCGAACTTCGAGCAGGAGACGCTGACACGCGTGGTCGAAGCGCGCGCGAGGGCGACCTCGATCCAGGCCACGCCGGAACTGATCAACGATCCCGCGGCACTCGCACGATTCCAGCAGGCGCAGGGCGAGCTGTCGTCGGCGCTGTCGCGGCTGCTCGTCGTCGTCGAAAACTATCCGAACCTGAAGACGAACCAGGGCTTCCAGGATCTGCGCACGCAGCTCGAAGGCACCGAAAACCGCATCGGCATCGCCCGCAACCGCTACATCAAGGCCACGCAGGAGTACAACGTGCTCGTGCGCCAGTTCCCGATCAACCTGACGGCGATGGTGTTCGGCTACAAGGAGAAGCCGCAGTTCGCGGTCGAGAACGAAGCCGGGCTGAAGAAGGCGCCGACGGTCGACTTCGGCACCGGGAAGAAGTAATGGTCGTCGGGCGTCGGCGGTCCGCGGTCGGCCGCTGGTGCTGTGCGCTCGTGCTCGGCGCGCTGGCGCTGGTTTCGTCTGCCGCCGACGCGCCGCGCGGCGCTGACGGCCTGCTCGCGGTGCCGCCGCTGGCGCGGGTGACCGACTACGCCGGCGCGTTGTCGCCGCAGCAGAAGCAGGCGCTCGAGGACAAGCTCGCCGCGTTCGAGATGGCGCACGGCGCGCAGATCGCCGTGCTGATCGTTCCCGGCACGCAGCCGGAACCGATCGAGGACTTCGCGCACCGCGTCGGCGAGGCGTGGAAGATCGGCCGCGCCGGCATCGGCGACGGCGTGCTGGTGATCGTCGCGAAGGACGATCGCCGGCTGCGCATCGACGTCGCGCGTTCGCTCGAAGGGGCCCTGCCCGACGTGACCGCGCGGCGCATCGGCCGCGAGGTCGTCGGTCCGTACTTCCAACGCGGCGACTACGCGGGCGGCTTGTCCGCCGGGCTGGACGCGATCTTCCGGCAGATCGAAAGCGAGGGCCTGCCTGCGCCGCGCGCGCAACCCGCGAGCGACGCGGAGGCGGACCGCTTCGCGCTGCTGATGCCTTTCGTGATCGGCGGCTTCGTGATCGGCGTGATCCTGCGGCGGATCTTCGGGATTCCCGGATCGCTGCTCGCCGGCGGCGGCACGGGGCTCGTCGCCGGCAAGGCGCTCGCATCCGGCTTGCTCGGCGCGCTGGCCGGCTTGGCGGTGTTCGTGTTGACGGTCGGCGGCGGCTCGCGTGCCGGTCGCGTCCTGGGCGGACGCCGCGGCGGCGGGGTGTTCGTGCCCGGCGGATGGGGCGGGGGCGGCTGGTCCGGTGGCGGGGGCGGCTGGACTTCCGGCGGCGGCGGCGATTTCAGCGGCGGCGGCGCGACGAGCGACTGGTGAGCCGATGCGACTCGTCCGATGGCTTCGGCATCTGCTCGCCACGCCGCTGGCGGTCCGGCGGGCGTTCCCCGAGGCCTCGCTTGCGCGCATCCAGGAGGCGATCGCGCGCACCGAAACCCGCCACACGGGCGAGATCCGCTTCGCGGTCGAAACGGCGCTGCCCTGGTCGTACCTGCGGCGCGACGCGCCCGTGCGCGAGCGCGCGCTGATGATCTTCTCCAAGCTCCGCGTGTGGGACACCGAGCAGAACAACGGCGTGCTGATCTATGTCGAGCTGGCCGATCACGGCATCGAGATCGTCGCCGACCGCGGCATCGCGCGGCATGTCGCGCGCGAGCAGTGGCAGGCGATCTGCGATGCGATGCGGGAGCGATTCCGTGCCGGCGACTTCGAAGGCGGCGCGCTGATCGGCATCGAGCGCGTCGGCGAGAAGCTCGCGCAGTCCTTCCCGCTCATCGAGGGCACGGTCAATCCGGACGAGCTGTCGAACAGACCCGCGGTCCTCTAGGGGGCCCGCGTCCTCCACCCGGAGTCGCCAGCCAGCCCTTTCGGTCAGCTCTTGTGTCGGGAAGATTTACGCTTCGCCGAAGAGGTCTTGTCGGTGGGAGGGCATCCCATTGATTCTTCAGGGTCTGGATTGACTGGCACGGTCCGTGCGTAAATGGGTCCGTCGGGAAAGTTTCCCAAGACTCATCCAACCACGGAGAACAAAGATGAAGGCGTGCAAGAAACTCGCCGCGGGTCTGCTGGCGGCGCTGTGCATCGGAGGCACGGCGTCCGCCGCAGACATCCTCTGCGAAAACCCGTTGCTCAACCACATGCTGGTCGACAGCAGCTACGTGTCGGCCTGCCTGGACGCGGGCACGGGCAATCTGACCGGCAATCCGCTGAACGACCTCTTCATCAACGGCGCGGGCGCAGGTTATGGGTTCATCGGCGAGACATCGTGGTCCCAAAGCGGCGACACGGGCACATTCAGCCTGAGTCCCGCACTCTGGGGGGCCTACGACTCGATCGCGATCGGGTTCAAGTTCGGAACCGGCAATCAGCCCGACGAGTGGTTCGTTTATGCGCTCAACGACGGCGTCAGCGCCGGCATCTGGACGTTCGTCAACGTGTTCGATCGCGGCGGCGGACTGTCTCACGTGAACCTGTACGGCATCACGGGCGGGAACAACGTTCCTGAACCGGGCGTGCTCGGCCTGCTGGGGCTCGGGCTCGCGCTGGTCGGGTTGATGCGCCGGCGCAAGTCCTGATCGACCGCACCCGAGCAGACCGGAAGCCCCGCCTCGCGCGGGGCTTTCTGTTTCCGGCGATGCCGCGGGCGGTCGCGTGCGACGCGGGTAAGCTGTCCTTCGTACCGGCGACGAATGCGCATCGCCAGGACTGGAGACAGCATGTCGATCCGATTCCCATTGCAGCAAGGGCCCCGCCCCGGCCATGAATTCGCCACGCTCGCCGGCGGCTGCTTCTGGTGCCTCGAAGCGGTGTACGAGGAACTCGAAGGAGTCGTCGATGTCGAGTCCGGCTACGCCGGCGGGCACGTCGAGCGGCCGAACTACCGGCAGGTCTGCGACGGCGATACCGGTCACGCCGAGGTCGTCCGCATCGAGTTCGATCCCAAGCGCGTCTCGTACCGCGAGCTGCTCGAAGTGTTCTTCGCGATCCACGACCCGACGACGCTCAATCGCCAGGGCAACGACGTCGGCACGCAATACCGTTCGGCGATCTTCTATCACTCGCCCGAGCAGAAGCGCATCGCGGAAGACGTGATCGCCGAGGCGCAGCCGCATTACGCAAGCGAGATCGTCACGCAGGTCGTCCCGGCGACGAATTACTTCCGTGCCGAGGACTACCATCAGGAATACTTCAAGCACAACCCGGCGCAGAGCTATTGCATGTTCGTCGTCGCGCCGAAGGTCGAGAAGTTCCGCAGGACCTTCGCCGCGAAACGCAAGAAGTCCGCGTGACGCGCGCGGGCGGCACCCGAAACCTTGGATCAGTTCGGCATCGAATTCGGCGCGATGGCTTCGCGCTGCGAAGTGCGCGTGTACGCGCGCGACGAAGCGACCGCGCGCGCCTGGGCCGACGTAGCGATCGCCGAGGTGCGCCGCATCGAGAACAAGTTCTCCCGTTATCGCGACGACAGCGTGACCGCGGCGATCAACCGCGCCGCCGGCGGCGCGCCGGTCGATGTCGACGAAGAAACCGCCGCGCTGGTCGACTTCGGCGCGCGCCTGCATGCCGCGAGCGGCGGGCTGTTCGATCTGACGTCTGGCGTGCTGCGCCGCGCGTGGGACTTCCGCAGCGGCCGCGTGCCGGCGCAGGACGAGATCGATGCGCTGCTCGCCCGCGTCGGTTGGTCGAAGATTGAATGGCGGCGTCCGCGGTTGCGGTTGCCGCTCGCCGGCATGGAGATCGACTTCGGCGGCATCGGCAAGGAGTACGCGGCCGATCGCGCCGCGGGCGTGATGATCGAGCAGGGCGCGCGGCACGGCTTCGTCAACCTGGGCGGCGACGTGCGCGCGATCGGCGCGCAGCCCGACGGTGCGCCTTGGCGCATCGCGATCCAGCATCCGCGCGCCGGCGGGGGTGCGGCGATCGGTGCGATCGACATCGCGCGCGAAGCCGTGGCCACCTCGGGCGACTACGAGCGCTTCTTTGAAAAGGACGGCCGGCGCTATTGCCACATCCTCGACCCGCGCAGCGGTTGGCCTGCGGCCCACTGGCAGTGCGTGTCCGTGTGCGCTCCGCTCGCGGTGGCAGCCGGCGCCTGCTCGACGATCGCGATGCTCAAGCCGGTGGACGAGGCGCTCGCGTTCCTGCGCGGACAGAACGTCGACTTCCTCGCGGTCGACGCGGACGGGCGCGTGCATCGGCGCGGCCGGCCGAACGACTGAGTCAGCCCGTGGAAAGAATCCGCCGCGCGCGCCGCAGGAAGTCCTCGGCTTTCGTTTCGTCGATCGTCAGCCGGATCAGCTTGTAGCAGGCGTCGACACTCATGCCGAGTTCGCCCGCACCGGCGCCGCCCGACTCGATCCGCGCGACGACGCGCCCGGCGTGATCGCCGAGCAGCTGGTGCGCCAGCTCGATCACCTGCGCCTGCGGCGTGCGCGCGCCTGCCGATTGCGCCGCATCCTGCGCAAGCGGACGCGTCGTTTCGCGATCCGCGGACTCGGCACCGCCGTCGACGGGCGCAACAAACCCGCGTTCGGCGAGCGCCTTCAAGGTCTCGAGAAAGTCGGGAATACCCGCCGCGCGGCGCATCAGCTCGCCGAGGCTCGCCTTGCCGTCGACGAGGATCAGCACGCGCCGCAGGCGCAGGTCGAGTCCGAACAGGCGTTCTGCGATCTCGCGCGTTCCCTTGCTCGTCTTGGCGAGCACCAGGTCGGGCGTGAGGTCGGCCATGTCCCGTTCAGCCGGCGAGTTCCTTGATCACGCGGTAGACGAGCCGCACGGTGATCAGCACGTAGATCGCGCCGAACAGGAAGATCAGCGACACGATCAGCCGCATCGTTTCGACCGGAAGCACGCCGAAGAACGGTGCCACCAGGTAGCCCGCGGTGAACAGCGCGACGAGGAAGGTCAGCACGCGCCACTGCCGGCCGACCACACCGCCCGGAACGCCCTTGCGCAGCGACACCACCATGGCGAGACAGATCAGGATCACGACGATCGCCGCATACGTGATCAGCGTGCTCACATCGACCTGCATCGGGCACCTCGCAACGGGAACGTGACTGGAACGCGTATCGGAGGCGCGGCGTCGGCAGGCAGGCGCTCCGCTTCGGGAGCATTAGAGCCGCAGCCCGCCGATCCGACAAGCGGAGAATGCGCGGCTTTCGTGCCCCTCAAACTGATTTCGGCCGAGCGCGCCGGCCGCTGCCTTCAGCGGCCGACCACGGCCTTCGCCAGCTCGATGCAGCTCAAGGGCGCGCTGCCCTCGGCCTTGTTGTTGACGATCACGTAGGCGGGCTGGCCGCTGCGAACCGCGACGTGCACCAGGTGCGCGAGCGCGCCGCGCGTGACGATGTCGGCGTCGATCAGGCGATCGAACGGCGCGTAGCGGTTCTTCGCTTCCTCGTAGGCCAGACCCGCATGCAGATTCCAGCGGACCACCAGGGGTCCCTTCAGCTTCCAGGCGTCGCCTTCTTCGGGTGCGGCCTCCATCGCGCGCAACGCCGCGCTCTGGCGCGCGGCTTCGGGCATGCGCGGATGCACGGCCACGCACAGGCGCACACGCGCCGCGCGCAGCGTGCGGACCAGGCGCGGGGTCAGCAACTCGGCGTTGCGCAGCTCGAGCGCGTAGGTCGGCGCAAGACCGTCGATCGCGCGCGCGAGCGCGTCGAAAAAAGCGCCGATGCGCTCGATCGTCGCGTGCGCCGCCTCGCCGCGCGTGGCCTCGCGCGGCAGCGGCGAAAGCTGGAACAGCAGCACCCCGACCTTGGCGCCAAGCCCCTCGACGGCCGGCCGCACGAACTCCTCGTTCGCTCGCGCGGCGTCGAGAAAGTCGGGGTTCGCGGCGGCCGGTGCGCCCCGTTCGCCGCGCAGGACCGCGTCGGTCAGTCGCGCCGGCGCCTTGACGAGGAAGCGGAAGTCGGCCGGCGTCTGCGCCGCGTAGCGCGCGTAGTCCGCGGCGGCGAGCGGCTGGTAGAAACCGCGATCGATGCCGACCGCGCGCAGCACGGGATGGCGGCCGTAGGCGGCAAGCCCACTGCGGGCCAGCTGCGCGTCGGTGTAGTCGCCGCCGTAGACGAGTCCGCGCCAGCCGGGGAAGCTCCACGACGATGTGCCGAAGTAGACGCCGCGCGGAAGCTGCCGGCCGAGCCGCAGCAGGTCGTCGGCGAAGGCCGCCGGCTCGACGGCGCCGCGGCCCGCCGACCGCGAGCCGGCCGGCTCGGCGTCGTCGTCTTCGAACAGCGATTCGCCGGCGCGGGGGTTCACGCCGGCCAGTGTACGAAACGGCGGCGCCGGGGCGAAATCCCCCTCAGTCCCCCTTTGCAAAAAAGGGGGAGGAAGACAGACGCACCTTCGGTGCGTGTGAAGCGGATCCGCTTCAGTCGGCGACCAGCTCGATGCCGGCCGCGAGCAGTTCGGCATCGAGCGCGGCGTCGAGCGCCCAGTCGAGCAGCAGCAGCGAGCCGAGCCCGATCGCCAGGATCGCAGCTTCGAGCGCCGCGAGCCGCAGCCATTGTCGTTGCCGATGCGACATGCCGCCTCACCTCCGTTGCGAAACAACTTAGGCGCTGCGCGCGGACAAAAGAAGTGCCGATTCGGCAGGCGCGCTGAGGACAATTCAGCGCCGGTGCGCGCGCCAGACGTTCAGATCTGCTTGGCGCGCTCGATGATCGCTTCGGTATTCAGCGAAAGCTGCGACATGCGCGTGGTCGTGGTCGCGCCCTGCGGTTCGAGGCGGTAGACGAGCTGCACCATCGTGCCGGCGCCGGGCACGGTCTCCAGCTTCAGTTGCGCACCGATGCGGCCGGCGCGGTTGCGCATGTTCAACAGGCCGCGGCCGCCGACGCGCTCCTCGGTGATGCCGCGGCCGTTGTCGGTGACACGGATGTTCAGCCACTGCGAATCGCCGCCGTGGTCCATCGCGAGCACGACGTGCACCGCGCGCGCGCGGCTGTGCTTCAGCGCGTTCGTCAGCGCCTCCTGCACGATGCGCAGGATCGGCAGCACCGCGTCCGGGTTGATGTCGATTTCCTCCGGCAGCCCGCGCGCGTCCCAGGCGAGTTCGATGCCGGCGGCGCGCAGGCGCGGTTCCATGCGGAAGCGCAGGTTGCCGAGCGCCGACAGCAGGCCCGCGTCCTCGGAAGCGAGCGCGTCGATCGCCAGCCGCATGTCGTCGATGCACTCGCGCAGGATCTGCGCGACCTGCTCCTGCGTCACCGCGCCGCGCTCGACCAGCATCAGCGACGACAGCAGCTGCGAGCCCAGGCCGTCGTGCATGTCCTGCATGATGCGCTGGCGCTCCTGCGCGGTGGCCTGCAGGCGTTCGCTTTCGCGCAGCCGCTCGAAGTTGCGTTTCAGGAGCTGCTCGCGTTCGCGCACGCGCGTTTCGAGCTCGGCGCGCGCGGTTTCCGCTTCGCGCAGGATCCGCACGAAGCGGTCCACCAGCGGGGTGGCCAGCGCGATCAGCAGCAGCGGTCCGGCCCAGTGCAGCGCAAGCGTGTCGCCGATCAGCGGCACGCCGCGCGACAGCAGGAAGTCGTGCACGGCCGCCGCCAGCGTCAGCGCCATCGCGGCGAGCAGCACCAGCGGCGGCGCTTCGCGCCGGCGCGAGCGCTGCATTGCCGCGTAGCCGAAGCCGATGCCCGCCATCACGACGAGCCCGGGCATCCAGAGCTGCTCGATGAAGGGCGCCGCGTGCTGCGCGGTGACGAGCAGCAGCAGCGGACCGATCGCCGCGTAGCCGAGCACCAGCCACAGGTCGCGCGGTTCGCGCCGCCCCGATAGCCGCAGCAGCGCCATCGTCATCACTGCGGCAAAGCCGCCGCTCGCCGCGTAGTAGGCGAGCCGCAGCCACAGGCGCAGCGCGAGCGGCATCGTCTCGATCAGGAAGTAGCTCGAGCGCAGCACCCACAAAGCGGCCGCGACCGCCAGCAGCGCGAGCAGCGGCTCGGGCCGCCGCAGCCACAGCACGCCGAACAGCAACGCGATGACCGCGGCCAGCGTCGCGCCGATCCAGGTCAGCGTGTACGACAGGAAGAACTGGTCGTCGTAGCGCGCCGACATCTGCGCGAGCGTGCCGACCTCCACGCCGGCGAAGACGTGCATGCCGCCGCGGTAGGCGGTCTGCACCAGCAGCACGTTTTCGCCGGCGACGAGCAGCGACGGATCGATCGCGAGCAGGTGCGGGCGGCGCCAGCGCACGTGCGAGCGCCCGTCGGGCATGCGGATCGCGCCGATGAAGCGGCCGTTGACACTGACGCGGCCGCCGTTGGCGGCGTTGCCGATCAGCACGGCCCACGCTTCTGCGGGCGGCGCGCCGAGCTGGAACTTCATGCGCAGCGCCACCCCCTGCAATGCAGTCGCTTCGCTGGCGGACCAACGCAGCGGCAGATCGAAGCGGGTCCATTGCGCGTCGGGGGCGGGCGCTTCGCCGACGGCGGTTGCGCTCCATTCGACGGCGGTGACGACCTCCGCGCGCGCCGGTGCAGCCGCGGCGAGCAGGCACGCCAGCGCGAGCGGCAATGCCGCCGCGATGGCCGCGCGCACCTTGCGCGCCGCCGGCAGGACGATCGCGGTCGCGGACACGCGCCGCGTCAGCTCTTCAGCAGACCCATCTGGGTCGCTTCGTAGACGGCTTCGCCGCGCGAGTGCACCGCGAGTTTGCGGTAGATTTTCTTGATGTGCGCGGTCACCGTGTGCGGCGAGATGCCGAGGATCTCGCCGATCTCGTTGAAGCTCATGCCCTTGGCGAGCAGCTGCAGGATTTCGGTTTCGCGCGCCGACAGGGGATTGGACTCCGGGTTGGCCACGCGCGTCGGCGTGCTCGGCCCCATGCGGTTGCGGATCGCGCGCAGTACGCTGCGGGCGACCACGGGGCTGACCGGCGAGCCGCCCGCGCGCAGCAGCCGGATGCACGAGATCACGTCGGCCGGGGTCGAATCCTTCAGGATGTAGCCGGTCGCACCCGCCTCGATCGACGAGACGACGTGCTGCTCGTCGCCGAAGACCGTGACCACCATGATGTCGACGTCGGGCTTTTTCTGGCTGACGCTGCGGATCAGGTCGATCCCGCTGCCGTCGGGCAGGCCGAGGTCGATCATCATCACGTCGAAGTTCTCCTTCTCGATCAGCGCCTGCGCCTCGCGCTTGTTCGCCGCCACGCCCGCGAGCCGCATGCTCGGTTCGTTCTCGACGATCTGCGCGAAGCGGCGCCGGAACTCCGGTTCGTCCTCGACGATGATGACCGAGATGTTCTCTTCGCCCATGGGGTGCCCCTCTCAGAAGGTTCGATTCTAGCCACGGTTGCCGGGCGGCACCGCGCGCCGGCAGACGGCCTAGCCCGCAGGCGCTAAGACGCGGTCGCGGCCTCAGGGCGCGAGCCGAGCGCGGGTCCAGCCTGCGCGCTCGCGCGTGTACAGCAGCCGGTCGTGCAGCCGCGACGGACGCCCCTGCCAGAACTCGATCGCCTGCGGGCGCACGCGAAAGCCGCCCCAGTACGGCGGCCGCGCCGGATGCAGGCCGTGGCGCACGCCCATTTCGGCTGCGCGCGCGAGCAGCCACGCCTTGCCGGGAATCGGCCGGCTCTGTGGCGAGGCCCACGCGCCGATGCGGCTCGCGAGCGGGCGGCTCGCGAAGTATTCGTCTGATTCCTCGGCGCTGGTGCGCTCCACGTCGCCGTCGATGCGCACCTGCCGCTCCAGTTCGGCCCAGAAGAACAGCAGGCAGGCGCGCGGGTTCGCGGCCAGCTCCAGTCCCTTGCGGCTTTCGTAGTTCGTGTAGAAGACGAAGCCGTTCGCGTCGAAACCCTTCAGCAGTACGGTGCGCGCCGACGGACGCCCCTGCGCGTCGGCGGTGGCGAGCGTCATCGCGTTGACCTCGAGCACCTCGGAGGCGACTGCTTCGTCCCACCAGCGCGCGAACTGGCGGATCGGGTCGGCGTCGGCGTGCTCCTCGTCGAGCGCGCCGCGCTTGTAGTCGGTGCGGATCTGCGCGATGTTCTTCATGGCGCGCGCAGTCTAGCCGCGCGCCCGTGCGTTGCCGAGCAGCCGCTGCGCGCGGTGCGCGAGCCGCTCGAGGTGAGGATCGGCGAGCCCTTCGGCGCGCAGCCCCTCGACGGTGCGCAGCAGGTAGTCGAGGCTCGTGCCGAAGCGGCCGCAGGCGCGCGCGAGCACGTCGATCGTCTCGCGCTCGCCGAGCCGGCCGCAGTAGTTCGGCGCGTCGCGACGGACGACGAAGGCGAGCGCGGTCAATCCGCCGTGGCCGTCGAGCCGCCGCACGTGCAGCCAGCGCGGCGCATACGAGCCCATGAACATCTCGCGTTCCCACAGCCGTGCGAACTGCGCGCGCACGCTGTCGGCCGGAACGCGGTACGCGATGCCGGCGCACGAGCCGCCGCGATCGAGCCCCGCGACCAGCCCGGGGCATTCGGGCGTGCCGCGATTGCGCACCGAACGCAGGCACAGCTTGCGGTGGTAACCGTACACGCGCGCCGGCACGCGGCGGTCGAACTCGAACTCCGGGTTCCAGATCAGCGATCCGTAGCCGAACACCCACAGCGGTTCGCGACCGTGCCAGTGCGCGAGCGTCGTCGCGAGCGATTGCGCCAGATCGTGCGGCGACAGGCGCGGCACGTCGGCCAGATTCGCGACCGCGTTCGCGCTCCGGTTCGCGTTCCGCCTCATCGGTGCGCGCGCACGTGCCGCCAGGCCGCGGTGCCGCCCGCGCCAAGCAGCGTGGCCATCGTCCAGAACACGGCCGCGGCGCCGAGTACCGCGCCGAAGGCGCCGAACACCAGCGGCAGCACGACGTGGCTGCCGTTCATGATCGTCGCGCGCAGGCCGAGCGCCTCGCCGACGCGGCCGGTCGGCGAACGCGCGTGGATCAGCGACATCACGTTCGGCTGGGCGGCGCCCAGTCCCAGCCCGAGCAGGAAGGTCGCGGCCGCGAGCGGCAGCAGCCGCTCGAACAGCGGGATCAGCGCGAAGGCGAGGCAGCCCGTGAACAGCGTGAAGATCAGCACCTGCCACTCGCGGTACGTACGTGCGATGCGCGGCATCGCCAGCCGGATCGCGAAGGTCGCCGCCGCGAAGCTGCCCAGCACGAGCCCGATCTCGGAGGCCGACAGCCCGACCCGCGTGCCGTACACGGGGATCATGAAGGTCTGAAGGTCCCAGGCCATCGAGACCAGACCGCTGGCGATCAGCACGTTGCGGATCTCGCGGTGGCGCAGAAGCTCGAACATCGGCTTGTCTTCGCCCGCCGAGGCCGGCGCGTGGCGCGACGGCAGCTGGCGCCGATGATGCGCGAGCAGCGCCGCGGCCGCAGCGAGCAGCACGAACATCGCGCCGAACGCGGCGCGATGGCCGAGCGTGTCGATCAGGACACCGCTGGCGACCGGGCCGATCAGGCTTGAGGTCGAGAATCCGAGTGCGAGCACGGAGAACGCGGCCGCGCGGCTCTCGGGTGCGGCCTGATGGCCGACGATCTGCTGCACCGTCATCTGCAGCAGCATGAAACCGGTGCCGGTCAGCGCGCAGGCCACGAGCAGCGGACCGATGTCCGCCACCTCGTACGGAAACGCCGCGGGCAGCAGCACGCCCGCGCCCATCAGCGCGGTGCCCGTCGCCAGCGGCTTCCACGGACCGACCGCATCGAGCCAGCGGCCGGCGCGCATCGCCAGCAGCATCGGCACGAGCGCGAACAGCGCCATCAGCACGCCGACCGTGAAGGCCGACGCGCCTTGCGCGAGCGCGTACAGCGACGCTGTGACCCGCGCAGCACCGAACGCGGTGTGCGACAGCACGACGAAAGCGATGATGCGCGACAGCGGCATGAACTTGTTGTGCCGCCAGTTTACGCGGCGCCTTGCGCCACCCGCCGCCGGATTGCGCCGCGCGGTGCCGGCTATTCGCGGCTTCGCGCGCGCCAGGCCACGAGCGCCACGCCGCCGCAGGTGACGACGATGCCGATCAGCGTCAGCGCGGTCGGCACCACGCCGAACATCGCCCATTCGAGGATTACCGCGATCACCGGCGTCAGGTAGAGCAGGCTCGTCACGCGCGTGGCCTCGCCCCGCCGCATCAGCGTGTGCAGCGCGTTGACCGCAAGGATCGACGCCAGGATCACCAGATACGCGATCGCGCCGAGCAGCCCCCAGTCCCAGCGCACCGGAAAGCCTTCGACCGCGACCGCCAGCGGCGCGAGCGCGGCGAGCGTGGCGAGAAACTGGATCAGCGACGCCGGCCGCAGGTCGACCGTCGGGCAGAACGCGCGCTGGTACAGCGTGCCGATCGTGATCGCCGCCAGCGCGATCAGCACCGCCGCAGTCGCGCCGAAGCTCACCGCGCGCACGTCGATCTTGTGCCAGACGACGAAGACCACGCCGAGCAGGCCGAGCAGCACGCCGAACCACTGGTACGGCCGCAGCCGCTCGTTCATCAGCGCCGCCGCGATGATCGCGGTCGCCAGCGGCTGCACCGCGAGCACGAGCGCGACGATGCCCGCCGACATGCCGAGGTATTGCGCGTAGTGGCTCGCGCCGAGGTTGGCCGCGTGCATCAGCAGCCCGGCGACGACGACGTGGCCCCAGTCGCGCGCGGTCGCGGGCCAGCGCAGCGGCTCGCGCCGATGCCAGAACACGAGCAGCGGCAGGAGCACCAGCGCGCCGAACGCGAAGCGCAGCGCGAGGAAAGTGAACGGCGGCGCGTACTGCAGCCCGACCTTGGTCGCGAGATAACCCGAGCCCCAGACGACGACGAAGAACCACGCGAGCACCGACGACGCGACCAGCGGCGACGCGGCCGGCAGCGGGCGCGGCGTCGGGTTCGTGCGGGCGGCGTCCATGACGGCGGCGATTTTCGCATCGGTGCGCGGCGCCTATCGGTCCTTTCGGAAAATGCAATTGGAAATCGTGCACCGCGGCCCACACACTTCGCCCCGTCGGGATCTCAACGTCCCCTTCAACCTCGAACCGCAACGGAGCGTGCGAATGAAAACGATCGGCCAGAAACTGGAAGCCTTCAAAGTCGTCGGCGTCAAGCCGGGATTCAACTTCCCGGAGGAAAACGGCGCGTCGGCCTTCGAGGAGATCACCGAGAAGTCCTTCGCCGGCAAGTGGAAGGTCATCTACTTCTATCCGAAGGACTTCACGTTCGTCTGCCCGACCGAGATCGTCGGCTTCGCGAAGCTGGCGAAGGACTTCGAGGAGCGCGACGCCGTGCTGCTCGCCGGCTCGACCGACAACGAGTTCTGCAAGCTCGCGTGGCGGCGCGACCACAAGGACCTCGATCGGCTCAACCACTGGATGTTCGCCGACACGACCGGTTCGCTGGTCGACATGCTCGGCGTGCGCGACGCGGCCGAAGGCGTGGCGCTGCGCGCGACCTTCATCGTGGATCCGGACAACGTGATCCAGCACGTGTCGGTCAACAACCTGAACGTCGGCCGCAGTCCGGAGGAAGTGCTGCGCGTGCTCGACGGCCTGCAGACCGACGAGTTGTGCCCGTGCAACCGCGGCGTCGGCGCGGCGACGCTGAATCCGGCGGCCGCCGGCGTTACGTTGAACTGAGGGCGCACCGATGGAATTCATCAACGAGATCAAGGCTCTCGTCCCCGACTACGCGAAGGACGTGAGGCTGAACCTGGACGCGACGATCGCGCGTTCGACGCTGCCGGCCAGCGAGGCGGTCGGCGTGGCGCTTGCCGCCGCCTACGCGGCGAAGAACGCGCGCCTCGTCGCAATCATCCGTGCGAGCGGGGCGCTCGGCGAGGTCGAAGTCAACGCGGCGCTGACCGCGGCCGCGCTGATGGGCATGAACAACGTCTGGTATCCGTACGTCGAGATGGCGCACGACGCCGAGCTGAAGTCGCGGCCCGCGCAACTGCGCATGCAGGCGTATGCGACGCACGGCGGCGTCGACAAGCGGCTGTTCGAGCTGTACGCGCTCGCCGCGAGCATCGTCGGCAAGTGCCACTTCTGCGTGCAGTCGCATTACGCGCTGCTGAAGGACTCGGGCATGAGCGTCGACCAGCTGCGCGACGTCGGCAGAATCGCCGCGGTGGTCGCCGCGGCGGCGAATGCGATCGCGGTCGAGGAGCCGGTGGCGGCGTAGCCGCTGCGCCCGCGGAAAGAAGATGGGGCGCAGCGGCGCCCCTTTTCGTTCCGCGCTCGTCGACTACGCGTCGCGGATCAGCAGCAGCGGCGTCTCGCAATGCGCGGCCACGCGCGTGGCGGTCGAGCCGAGCACGGCGGCCTTGAATGCGCCGTAGCCGTGCGAGCCCATCACCAGCACGTCGAGCCTTTTCTTCTTCGCGTAGGCCGAGATCTCGTCGCCCGGATTGCCGACGAGGCAGACTTCCTCTGCGGTCAGGTCTTCCTTGTCCAGCAGCTTGCGAACCGGATCGAGCGCGGCGTCGAAGGTCTTCTTCTGCATCGCCTTGATCTCGTCCTCGGTGAACGCGGGCATCGCGATGCCGGCCATGTCCGGCATCACGGCACCGGCGAAATCGGGAACGACGTGCATCAGCACGACTTGCGGCGCGGCGCCGAACAGGTCGCGATGCCTGATCACGTAGCGCACCGCTTCCCTGCCGTACTTGCTGCCGTCGACCGCGATGCCGACTTTCAGCGAGTCGCCCTTCGGCGCCTCCCTCGCGCGCAGCACGAGGATCGGCTTCTTGGTGTGCGCGAGCACGGCGTTGGTCGTCGAGCCGAGGATCAGCCCGGCGAGCGCGCCGTGGCCGTGCGAACCCATGACGATCAGGTCGGCCTTGTCGCGGTCGGCCGCCGCCGCGATTTGCTCACCCGGGTGGCCGACCGCGTAGGCGGTCGTCGCGTCGAGCCCGGCCTTCTTCAGCGCCGCCAGCGCGGGTTTCAGCGCGCGTCCAGACTCGTCCTCGTAGTACGACTTGACGACCTCCTTGCCGACGACGCGCGCCGCGCGCACCGGAATCGGGAGCTGCACGTTCAGCAACTCCACTTCGGGCGAGCCGCCGATCAGCGTCGTGCGCGAGGCGATGAAGTCGACCGCCGCCTTGCTGAACTTGCTGCCGTCGACCGGGACCAGGATTTTCATTGCGGTCTCCTCCAGGGACGGCGCGCAGTCTAGAGCAGTGCGCCGCGGCCACGGATGACGGACGACAAAAAGGCCGCGCGGGCGAACCCGGGCGGCCCTTTCGGCCGAACGCCGCGGTTACTTGGGTGCGGCTGCGTCCTTCATCGGGCAGGTGCTCATGCCGAGCAGCGAATACGCCGGGCAGAAGCGGAAGGCTCCGGTCGCCAGCGGCAGGATACCGATCCAGCCCCACGGTCCGATGACGTTGAAGAGCGCAAGCGCGATCAGCGCCAGGCCCGCGACGATGCGGATCGCGCGATCCGCGCCACCGACATTGATCTTCATGTTTTCCTCCCTCAGGGAATCGTACGACGGTTGCTCAAGTACGGCGCGACCAGCCTAGGACCGCGCTCCACCCGAGTCAGTGACTGCAGTCACCGCCGCTTCGCCGCCGGCGGCCTGCGCGCGCAGCGCGCGCGGCTGCACGATCTCGATCACGCCGCGGCCGAGCTTGACCCAGCCGTTCTCTTCGAAGTGCTTCAGCTGCCGGCTGACCGACTCGCGCGAGACGCCCAACTCGCGCGCGATCTGCTCGTGCGAGGTTTCGATTCGCTGGCCTTTGCCGAGCAGCGCGGCCGCGAGCCGCTGATCGAGCCGCTGGAAGCCGACCGCCTCGACCAGTTCCATCAGTCGCATCAGCCGGTCGCCGAAGATGTGGAACACGTCTTCGCGGAAGGGCCGGTGCTCGGCGACGAGGCGGTCGAACAACGCGGTCGGCAGCACGGCGATCTCGACGTCGGTCAGGCAGTCGCCGTGCGCACCGTAGCTCGACCCGCCCAGCAGGCAGCTCGTCGACAGCACGCAGGTTTCGCCCGCTTCGACGTCGTACAGCCCGACCTCGTGCCCGTTGGGCAGCTGCCGCGCTACGCGTACGCGCCCGCGCAGCACGATCGGCAGGCCCGTGCAGCCGTCGCGCTCGCGGAAGATCGAAGCGCCGGCGGGAAAGCTCATCAGCGTCATGTTCTGCGCCACCGCCTCGCGCAGCTCGGTCGGAAGGGAGGCGAACGACGGCAGGACGCGGGCGATGCGCGAGATATCGTTTTCGGTGACGGCGTTCATCGGCGGCTCGCAGCGGGATCCGGCGCGGCAGATCGAGAGCATATTCCGGACCGGCGGGCGACGCGAATGCCGGAACCGCCGCTCGCTTGCGCGCCGCGAGGCGGGTTCCACCGATCGGGAGGACGCCACGCTGCCCCGATATGCTGTGCTCCGTGTGCCGCCCTGCCGCAAGGACTCGACGATGACCGCCGATGAACAGAAATCCCTGCTGACGATTGCCCTTTTCGCTGCGTTCGCCGACGGCTCCAAAGCCGAGCGCGAGCGCGAGGAGATCCGGCGCGTCGCCGATGCGCTCGGCGGCGGCGAAATCAACTTCGCGGCGCTGTACCAGGACGTGCTGCTCAAGCGCACGACGCTCGCCGCGGAGGGCGCGAAACTCGCCTCGCCCGAGCTGCGCCAGCTTGCGTTCGAGCTGGCGGTCGGCGTGTGCGATGCCGATGGCCTGCGCAACGATGCGGAGACGCGTTTCCTCGCCGAGCTCGGCCAGGCGCTCGGACTGTCGCAGCCCGCGATGGCCGAACCGGCCGCCACTGCCGATGCGCTGGCGACGGTGCCGCTCGAGCCCGCGGCGCAGCCCGGCGCGGTCGTCGCATCGGCGCCGTCGGTGTCCGACGCCGAGCTGGACAGAACGATCCTGAACTACGCGATTCTGAACGGCGCGCTCGAGCTGCTGCCGCAATCGATGGCGTCGATGGCGATCATTCCGCTGCAGATGAAGATGGTCTACCGCATCGGCAAGGCGCACGGCTACGAGCTCGATCGCGGCCACGTCAAGGACTTCCTCGCCACCGTCGGCGTGGGACTGACGGGCCAGTACCTCGAGGAGATCGGCCGCAAGCTGATCGGCGGGCTGTTCGGCAAGGCCGCGGGGCGCATGGTCGGCGGGCTGGCGCGCGGCGCCACTGGCATCGCGTTCTCCTTCGCGACGACCTACGCGCTCGGGCACGTAGCGAAGGGCTACTACGCCGGCGGGCGCACGATGAACGCGCAGATGCTGAAGGACGCGTTCGCCGCGATGCTCGGGCAGGCGAAGTCGCTGCAGCAGCAGTACGAGCCGCAGATCGAGCAGCAGGCGCGCACCGTCGACGTCGCGCGCATCGTGCAGATGGTGCGCAGCCAGTAGCGCCGCGCGCAACGGCGCGCGCAACGGCGCGCGGCTTGGCGGACATCAAGTCCGCGCGCCGCATTCCTTGACACCCCCGTCTCCGCGCCGATAATCCGCGGCTTCTTCCGCGAGAACGGGCGCGTGGACCACCACGCGCAGAACCGCCGTGCCGATGCGCTTCCGCTTTCCGATCGTCATCATCGACGAGGACTTCCGCTCCGAGAACGCCAGCGGCCTCGGCATCCGCGCGCTCGCCAAGGCGATCGAGAACGAAGGCGTCGAGGTGCTCGGCGTCACGAGCTATGGAGACCTGTCGAGCTTCGCGCAGCAGCAGAGCCGCGCCTCCGCGTTCATCGTTTCGATCGACGACGAGGAGTTCACCGAGCCGAACCCGCCGCAGCGCTTCGCCGGCCGGGCAGACGACCCCGCGACCCCGCAGAACGAGGCGGTCGAGGCGCTGCGCGCGTTCGTGCAGGAGATCCGTTGGCGCAACGCGCACATCCCGATCTTCCTGTACGGCGAGACGCGCACCTCGCGCCACATCCCGAACGACGTGCTGCGCGAGCTGCACGGCTTCATCCACATGTTCGAGGACACGCCCGAGTTCGTCGCGCGCTACATCGTGCGCGAGTCGAAGGCCTACCTCGACAGCCTGGCGCCGCCGTTCTTCCGCGCGCTGACGCACTACGCGCAGGACGGTTCGTACTCGTGGCACTGCCCGGGGCATTCGGGCGGCGTGGCGTTCCTCAAGAGCCCGGTCGGTCACATGTTTCACCAGTTCTTCGGCGAGAACCTGCTCAGAGCCGACGTGTGCAACGCCGTCGAAGAACTCGGCCAACTGCTCGACCACACCGGTCCGGTGGCGGCGAGCGAGCGCAACGCCGCGCGCATCTTCGGCTGCGACCACCTGTTTTTCGTCACCAACGGCACGTCGACCGCGAACAAGATCGTCTGGCATTACATGGTTGCGCCCGGCGACGTCGTCGTCGTCGACCGCAACTGCCACAAGAGCGTGCTGCACGCGATCGTGATGACCGGCGCGATCCCGGTGTTCCTGATGCCGACCCGCAACCACTACGGCATCATCGGGCCGATCCCGCTCGACGAGTTCAAGCCGGAGTCGATCCAGCGCAAGATCGCCACGCACCCGCTGATCAAGCGCGACCCCGGCATGCCGCGCGTGCTGACGATCACGCAGAGCACTTACGACGGCATCGTCTACAACGTCGAGACGATCAAGCGCCTGCTCGACGGCGCGATCGACACGCTGCACTTCGACGAAGCGTGGCTGCCGCACGCGGCATTCCACGAGTTCTATCGCGACATGCACGCGATCGGCCACGGCCGCCCGCGCAACAGGTCGTCGATGATCTTCTCGACGCAGTCGACCCACAAGCTGCTGGCGGGGCTGTCGCAAGCGTCGCAGATCCTCGTGCAGGACTCCGAGCGCGAGGCGCTCGACGCCTTCCAGTTCAACGAGTCGTATCACATGCACGTGTCGACGTCGCCGCAGTACGCGATCATCGCGAGCTGCGACGTCGCCGCCGCGATGATGGAGCCGCCCGGCGGCACCGCGCTCGTCGAAGAGTCGATCGCCGAGGCGCTCGACTTCCGCCGCGCGATGCGCAAGGTCGACGCCGAGCTCGGCGAATCGTGGTGGTTCAAGGTCTGGGGCCCCGAGCATCTGGCCGAGGAGGGCATCGGCACGCGCGAGGACTGGATGCTGAAGCCCGGCGAGCGCTGGCACGGCTTCGGCGATCTGGCCCCGGGCTTCAACATGCTCGACCCGATCAAGGCGACCGTGATCACGCCCGGGCTCGACGTCGACGGCTCGTTCGCCGAATCAGGTATTCCGGCGTCGATCGTCACCAAGTACCTCGCCGAGCACGGCATCATCGTCGAGAAGACCGGGCTGTACTCGTTCTTCATCATGTTCACGATCGGCATCACCAAGGGCCGCTGGAACACGATGGTCACGGAACTCCAGCAGTTCAAGGACGACTACGACAAGGACCAGCCGCTGTGGCGCGTGATGCCCGAGTTCGTGCGCGCGCACCCGAACTACGAGCGCATGGGTCTGCGCGAGCTGTGCGACGCGATCCACGCCGTCTACCGCGCCAACGACATCGCGCGGCTGACGACCGAGATGTACCTGTCGGAGATGGAGCCGGTGATGCGGCCGGCCGACGCGTACGCGAAGATGACGCACTGGGAAGTGGAGCGCGTGCCGATCGACGAGCTGGACGGCCGTGTGTCCGCCGTGCTGCTGACGCCGTACCCGCCGGGCATCCCGCTGCTGATCCCCGGCGAGCGCATCAACGCGAAGATCGTCAACTACCTGAAGTTCGCGCGCGACTTCAACGCCAAGTTCCCCGGCTTCGAGACCGACATCCACGGCCTGGTGAAGCTGCGCAACAACGGGCACATCGAGTACTACGTCGACTGCGTCAGCGATACGCCGCGCGTTGCCTTCAGGAAGTAGCTGCGCCTCATCTCACCCCCCTTTCGTAAAGGGGGCAGGGGGGATTTCCTCCAGTGCTCCACAATCGAGACAACGCAAAATCCCCCTCGGTCCCCCTTTACGAAAGGGGGAAGGAGTCCGGCGCGCCGGAGGCGCGCACTCAGAGAGAGTCCCCCTCGATCCCCCTTTACAAAAGGGGGATGAAAGACCGACCCATCAAGGACACTTGCATTCCATGGCCCGACTCGACGAATCCGCACGCGGCGTCTATCTGATCGCCGTCACGCCCTTTACCGACAGCGGCGCGCTCGACCTCGAGAGCACCGACCGCATGGTCGACTTCTATCTCGAGCGCGGCGCGACGGGCCTCACGCTGCTCGGCATCATGGGCGAAGCGCCCAAGCTCACGACCGACGAGGCGCGCAGCTTCGTCAAGCGCGTGCTCGATCGCGTGCGCGGCCGCGTGCCCGTGGTGGTCGGCGTCTCATCGCCGGGGCTCGCCGCGATGAAGGAACTGGCCGCGAGCGTGATGGACCTCGGCGCCTCGGGCGTGATGGTTGCACCCGCCGGCGGTCTGCGCAGCGACGAACAGATTCTCAACTACTTCGAGAACGTCGCCGAGGTGCTCGGACCGAAGACGCCGTGGGTGCTGCAGGACCATCCGCTCGCCACCGGTGTGGTGATGCCCACCTCGGTGATCCTGCGCGTGATCAAGTCGGTTCCGACCTGCGTGATGCTCAAGCACGAAGAGTGCCCCGGGCTCGCCAAGCTCTCCGCGATCCGCGCCGCGAGCGACAAGGGCGAGGTGCGGCGCATCTCGATCCTCACCGGCAACGGCGGCGGGCTGTTCCTGCCCGAGGAGCTTGCGCGCGGCGCCGACGGCGCGATGACCGGCTTCGCGTACCCGGAGATGATGGCCGACGTCTGCGCAGCGCACGCGCGCGGCGACGTCGAGCGCGCGCACGACCTCTTCGACGCCTACCTGCCGCTCGCGCGCTACGAACAGCAGCCGAACATCGGACTCGCGGTGCGCAAGCACCTGATGGTCAAGCGCGGCGCCATCGCCTCCGCGATGATCCGCAAGCCCGGCCCCAAGCTCTCCGACGCCGACATCGCCGACATCGAACGGTTGGTGCGCAGACAGGAGAAACGGCTCAGGGAACTCGGATGACTTGCCCTGCTCCCTCTCCCGCATCAGCGGGAGAGGGTTGGGGTGAGGGCAATCCCGCCCGACGAACTACGAATCAACCGGCCACGTGAACATGAACGTCGACCCCCTCCCTCTCGACCCGAAAATCGTCGAAACCCTCTCCGCCGTCACCACCGCCACGCTAACGACGGTCCTTCTGAAGAAAGGCCTGCGCAACGTCTGGCTGCGCGGCGCGAGACCGCTGTGGTCCGAGCAGCCGCGTCTCGTCGGCCGCGCGTTCACGCTGCGCTTCGTGCCCGCGCGCGAGGACCTCGCCACGCCCGAATCCTGGGGGTCGCCGATCTCCACGCGCGCGGCGATCGAGGCGATGCCCGCGGGCTGCATCGCGGTCGTCGACGCGATGGGCGTCACCGATGCGGGCATCTTCGGCGACATCCTGTGCGCGCGCATGAACAAGCGCGGCGTCGCGGCACTGGTCACCGACGGCGTGGTGCGCGACGTCGCCGGCGTGCTCGCGACCGGATTGCCCGTGTGGTGCCGCGGCGCCGCCGCGCCGCCTTCGGTCGCGGGCCTGACCTTCGTCGCCTGGCAGCAGCCGATCGGCTGCGGCGGCGTGGCCGTGTTCCCGAACGACGTGATCGTCGCCGACGCCGACGGCGCCGTGCTGATCCCCGCCGCACTGCTCGACGACGTGGTCGCGCAGTCCGTCGAGCAGGAACGGCTCGAAGGCTGGATCATGCGCGAGATCGAGCAGGGCGCTGCGCTGCCGGGGCTTTATCCGCCGAATGCGGAGAACAAGGCGCGGTACGAGGCCGAAAGAGCAAAGGGCAAAGCGTAGGAGACCCGCCGGCGCGCGCGACGGAGAAGGAACGAGGGCCGCAATCGCGGCCCTCGTGGTCTGGCTTCAGTGGCTCGGGCTGGATCCCTTCCTGAGCATCGGAATCGCCGACAGGCACAGCACGACGATCAGGATTCCGACCACCGCCGTGTTCGTCATCGCGAGCGAGTGCGTCGTGAAGCCCAGCAGCATCGGCGACACGGCGATCCACAGTCCGAGCAGGAAGCTCACCCGCTCGGGCCACGGGTCAGGACGAAGCGCGTCGGCGAATTCAAGAGCGATCACACCGAGCCCCGCCAGAACGCCGCTCCACGTCGCAGCGCCTACGTCCGAGTAACCCAGCACCCACGGTGCGACGATCAGCCACAAGCCCAACACGACCGCCGCCCAGTCCTGCCATCGCATCCGGTTCATAGCGCCTCCTTTCCTGCGATGAAGGCATGACCTTGGATCGGCCGCGCGGGAGTTCGTTCCGACCGACCGGTCCAGGTGACGCTGCCGGGCTGCGGCAAGTCTCAAAGATGCCCGAAACGCTCGAACTCTGCATTCCTCGGCGACTGCGGGCGGGGTAACACAACGCACAGGCGGGCCGAGGTCCGAGCAGTCGCGCGTCGCGTCGACTGCCAATCCTGTTGAATCCCAAGCAACCGCATCGCGCCTCTTTCCCTCGCCCCAACCGCTCCCCCGGTCGTACGTGGGCCCTTGGCCCGCTCATCTTCCGGGACCAGCCTCAGTAATCCTTGTATCCCGTTTCACGCTGATGCCGCAGCCGCGGGACCCGAACGATGTCACGCATCTCGTCGTAGACATACAGCGCCAGATAGCCAGTGCGACCCTGGCCGATGACGAGTTCTCGCAGTTCGCCGCTCTTGCGTCGTCCGATCCGCGGGTGAGCGTCCAGCACGGCGAGCGCATCGAATACGCTCGCCATCCGGGATTCAGCCACTTCCGGCGCCGTCTGGAGCAGGAATTCCCGCAGCCGCTCGATATCTTCGAGGGCGCGCACCGAAAGGACTACTTGCGCCACGGCTTGGGCCGTGGACGGGCAGCAGGTCTACCGCGCGCCAGCGCCTCGAAATATGCGCGCGCCTCGTCGAGCGCAATGCCCTTGCCGCTCGCCTCCATCTCCTTTTCGGCCGCAAGCGCGTCGTCGATGAATCGGCGATAGCGCTCGGCCGCCTCCAGTTCGGTTTCGATCGCCTGCAGCATGAAGGCATGGGGGGTCAGGCCGGTGCGCTTGGCGACCGCTTCGATCCGCCTCTTCACACGCGCGGGAAGCTTGAGGCTGGTGGCAACGGTGCTCATGGAATCGGCCCCGACAATTGGGTAGTCGGATGATACTACCGAGGTCGAGTCGATCGGCGCTCCGAGCGTGCCGTCCGTGGAGCGGTGCCGCAGCAAGGCTTCTGGCGGCACTTGTGCCATGAGCCGCACTGCTGTTGCCGGCTTCAATCGAGGTACTTCCACGACGACGCGCCGTCGAGCCGTCGGAGGCGCGCGCCCGCGACTTCATGCGGCTCGAAGTTGCGCGCGTTGACGCCCATCTTGCTGCCTGGACGCCGCTTCAGCGGCTCCCAGTGCGTCACACACCCGCACGACTTGCAGCGGACGAACCGCAGCGTGCGGTCGCCCCAGGCGTACGCGTGCGTTGCGCCCGGCGCGGCTTCTACGCGAACCTTGTCCGCCGGGCAGTACGCCCACAGCGCCCCGAGCCGCCGGCAGATCGAGCAGTTGCAGAGGGTCAGGCTGCGCGGCCGCCGCGGAACGGTGATGCGGACGGCGCCGCAATGACAGGTGGCGGTCAGCATTTCGCGGCTACTTGATTTCAGCCGACAGCGATCTTCCGTCCGAAAAGTGGCTCGTGCGCGGCCGCCGCTCCGCCGACTCCTGGCTCAAGGTGAGCACGGCCCGCGAGATCGACGGTCATCGGTCCTGCGAAGAATGCTACGCATCGCGCGCCCGCGCTCGCCAGTATCCGGGCTTCCTGCTGAACGGTGCGAGCGCGAGGACGTGCACCTCGGTCGGCCCGTCCAGAGATACGCGCGAGAACGGGAACCGTCAGAGAAACACGCGCAGCGTCCCGAACTTAGGGCGACTCCCCTTCGGGCAACCGCGCAGCAAGCGGCTCCGCCTGCTCAACCTCGTTGACGAGTCGCTCCGCAAGTCGCGGGATGATGACTGCGTAATACTGTGTCTCGGCGACAGGCCCTGCGCGCGCAGCGTCGTGAAACCGAACCCGTTTCACCTGAGTAGCTGGCGAACCTCGGCGAAGACTTCATCGGCCGGCACGAGCTTCGCGCTTCCGGCTTCGACTTCCGCGATCCGGCGCAGGATCTGCGTGCGGCGCTCGGCCTCGATCAGTTGCCGAACCCGGACTTCGCTACGCCTGAAAGCGAAGCGACACCACCGGAGGAGACGACGGCCGAAGCAACGACCCAAACTGCACCGTACCGGAAGACCCGACTGTCGGGGATTTACCCAACCAGGACACAGGTCGCTGTCCCGCCACGCCGCAATCCTCGATAGCGCCACGCGACGAAGTCGGCTCATTGCAGCCGCAGCGTTGCCCACGCTACGCGGCCACGGCATCTTCGCAGTCCGAGGTGACCGGCCTCCGGCTGCCCGAACAGCGGCTCAGCCGGCCACCTTCACAGTTCACTTCACGACCGCCCCGTAAATCAGGTTCTTGAACAGGTTGCGCGTGTGCAGCCGCGGTGTGGGCGCAGCGGCCATGAAGACGCCGACGATCTTCTCTTTCGGGTCGATCGTGAAACTCGTGCCGCCGGCGCCGGCCCACATCGCGTCGCCGGTCGATCCCGGTGCGATCGCGAAGCCGTCTTGCCGCCGGATCCCGAAGCCGAGGCCGAAACCGTAGCCGGGTCCCGTCGTCGGTGCCGGCGTACCCGCGAGCCCCGGGATGTGATCGGACAGCATGTATTCGACCGTCTTTTTCGACAGCAGCCGCACGCCGTCCAACTCGCCGCCGTTGAGCACCATCTGCGCGAAGCGCAAGTAGTCGGCCGCGGTCGTCACCGTGCCGGCACCGCCGAGTCGATAGCGCTTCGCAGGATCGGCTTCGACGCGCACCCACTTCCAAAGCGAGACTTTCTGCGGATCGGCGTCGTATGCGTCGGCTAGGCGCGGCATCTGCTCGGGCGTGACCTGGAAGCTCGTGTCCTTCATCTTCAGCGGCTTGAAGATCATCTCGTCGAGCAGCACGTGCAGCGGCTTGCCGGCGGCGCGTTCCAGCAGCACGCCGAGCACGTCGGTCGAGATGCCGTACTCCCAGCGCGTGCCGGGCTGGTATGCAAGCGGCACGGTCGCCAACCGCTTCATGAACTCGTCCGGCGAGATGTCGGATTCGCGACCTTCGATGTCGAGCTTGTTGTACGCGTCGCGGATCTCCGGATACGGCGAGCTGCCGGCGTAGGTGAAGCCCGAGGTGTGACGCAGCAGGTCCTGGACCGTGATCGGCCGCGCGGCCGGCTCCGTGTCGCGCGTCACGTTGCCGGCGGCGTCGCGTTTCTCGACGATAACTTTCAGATCCTTCAGCTCCGGCAGAAAGTTGGTCACCGGATCGCGCAACTGGAACTTGCCCTGCTCGACCATCATCATCGCCGCCACCGAGACGAACGGCTTGGTCATCGAGAAGGCGCGGAACACGGCGTCCTTCGTCATCGGCCGCGTCTTGCCGTTGTCGAGGAAGCCGTGCGCCTCGAAGTGCACGATGCGGCCGTTGCGCGCGATCAGCGTGACCGCGCCAGGCATCGTGCCCTTGTCGATCTCCTGCTTCATCACCGGGGCAATGCGCGCCAGACGGTCGCTCGCCATGCCCTGCGATTCGGGCGACGACGTCGGCAGTTGCGCCGGCGCAGGCGGCGCGAAGGTTGCGGTGGCGAGTAAGGCGGCGGACAACAGCAGACGCATTGGTTTTCTCCTCCTTGCGAGCCCACGATCGGGCGCGCGCAGGATACGGTGGCAGCCGGCAGAGGGCAATGCGGCTACTCGAACTCTGGCCGCGGCCGCGTTGCGACCCGACCCGGAGCGAGTGCTTCGATGTACTCGCGCGCTTCAGCCGGCGCTAGCGCCTCGCCGGTCCGCTGCGTTTCCCTGTCCGCGGCGAGCGACTCGGTGACAAAGCGAACATATCGTTCGGCCAGCGTCAGTTCGGTTTCGATCGCCTGCCGCGTGAACGCGTCCGGCGTCACACCCGTCCTTCTCACGACAACCTCGGCGCGCTTCTTCATGATCGCCAAGGGCTTCAACCGGGCCGCTGCGGCTTCATATCGGATGCGGTCGGCACCATAGCAGGGCCGCTACGTGCATTGCCGAGTCGAGGCGGACGGAGCCTAGGACCGCCCGAGGCTGGGGTATCCTTCGCCCTCGCTCACAGCGCGACGCGGGAGAGCGTGCCGGCCGGTCCTTCAGGCGGCCGGCGCCGCCGAAGGCGCAATCCACCCGTAATCGCTCAGGTTCAAGGAACCGCGGCGCGCGAGCGACTCTGGAGAGACCGGCGCACGCGACGTGATGCCGGCGCCGAAGGGGCAGCAGGCGGGCTACCGCCTCAAACTCTCAGGCAAAAGGACAGAGGGGTGCGAGCCGACGCGAGTCGGTCCGCGCCCCTTTCTCTTTTTCGCTGACGAGTGCCCGATGAGCCTGAAACGCACGCCGCTATACGCAACGCACCTCGCCGCCGGCGCCAAGATGGTCGACTTCGGCGGCTGGGAGATGCCGCTGCACTACGGCTCGCAGATCGAGGAGCACCACGCGGTGCGCCGCAAGGCGGGCATGTTCGACGTCTCGCACATGCGCGTCGTCGACCTCGACGGCGCGGGCAGCCGCGACTTCCTGCGCGTGCTGCTCGCCAACGACGTGCTCAAGCTCACCCCCGGCAAGGCGCTGTACTCGTGCATGCTCAACGAGGCGGGCGGCGTGATCGACGATCTGATCGTCTACTGGATCCACACCGACCACTACCGCGTGGTCGTCAACGCGACGACCGCGGAGAAGGACATCGCGTGGATGCACAAGGTCGCGCACGACCGCCGGATTCCGGTCGCGATCCTGCCGCGGCGCGAGCTGGCGATGGTCGCGGTGCAGGGCCCGCAGGCGCGCGCGCTGCTGCGCGAGGTGATCGAAGGGCTCGACGGCGACGCGGCCGCCGCGATCGACCGACTGAAGCCGTTCGGCGCGGCGGTGGTCGACGAGTTCTTCATCGCCCGCACCGGTTACACC
Organism: Betaproteobacteria bacterium; assembly: GCA_016861185.1. Lineage (GTDB taxonomy): Bacteria > Pseudomonadota > Gammaproteobacteria > Burkholderiales > Burkholderiaceae_F > DSNY01. The sequence goes on along the minus strand of BOKW01000003.1, from coordinate 501,545 downwards.
GGTGAGGACGGCTGCGAGGTCGTGCTGCCGGCCGACGAAGCGCCCGACCTCTGGGAGCGGCTCGTCGCGGAAGGTGTCGCGCAATGCGGGCTCGGCGCGCGCGACACGCTGCGGCTCGAAGCCGGCATGGCGCTGTACGGGCAGGACATGCACGAGACGGTCACGCCGCTCGAAACGGGGCTCGCATGGACCGTGGACTTCAAGGAGTCGCGCGACTTCATCGGCCGCGCCGCGCTGGAGAAGCAGCTCGCCGCAGGCAACCTGCGCCAGTTCGTCGGGCTGAAGCTGCTCGACAAGGGCGTGCTGCGCTGGCATCAGAAAGTGGCCACGGCGCACGGCGAAGGCGAGACCACGAGCGGCACGTATTCGCCGACGCTCGAATGCTCGATCGCGCTCGCGCGCGTGCCGGCGGGCGTGAAGGTCGGCGACACGGTGCAGGTCGATCTGCGCGGCAAGCCCGCCAACGCGCTGGTGACGAAGTATCCGTTCGTGCGGAACGGGAAGGCGCTGGTTTGAGGGGTCAGGATTCAGGACGCAGGATTCGGCAAGAACGAACACCCAACAGGAGAGCAGCGTGAAAGTCCCAACCAACCTGAAATACACGAGCAGCCACGAGTGGGTGCGGCAGGAGTCCGACGGCACGGTGACGATCGGGATCACCGAGTTCGCGCAGGACGCGCTCGGCGATATGGTCTACGTCGAACTGCCCGAAGTCGGCCGCCAGTTGAAGGGCGGCGAGGCCTGCGCGGTGGTCGAGTCGGTCAAGGCGGCGTCCGACGTTTACGCGCCGATCGCCGGCGAAGTCGTGGCGATCAACGAGTCGCTGAAGGACAAACCCGAGTCGATCAATGCCGACGCGTTCGGCGCGTGGATGTTCCGGCTGAAGCCCGTCAATGCCGGCGACCTCGGCGCGCTGCTCGACGCCGCCGGCTACGAGGCGGCGATCGCGGCGAACAAGTGACCTTGCGCGCTTGCGCGCAGGGTCATCCCCGCGCAAGCGGGGATCTCATTGAACCCCGGCGCGCGCCGGGGCGACGAACACGGATCGAATGAAATGACCTTGACTGAACTCGAACAGCACGACGCATTCATCGCCCGGCACGTCGGGCCCGACGCGGCCGAGATCGCGGAGATGCTGACGGTCGTCGGCCAGCCGTCGCTGGAGGCGCTGGTCGATGCGATCGTGCCGGCGTCGATCAAGCTCGGCGCGCCGCTCGCGCTGCCCGCGCCGATGAGCGAGGAAGAAGCGCTCGCCAAGATCCGCGCGATCGCGGCGAAGAACCAGGTGTTCCGCAGCTTCATCGGCCAGGGCTACTACGGCACGCACACGCCGGCGGTCATCCTGCGCAACATCCTCGAGAACCCCGCCTGGTACACGGCGTACACGCCGTACCAGGCCGAGATCTCGCAGGGGCGGATGGAGGCGCTGATCAACTTCCAGACGATGGTCGCCGACCTCACGGCGATGGAGATCGCCAACGCCTCGCTGCTCGACGAGGGCACGGCCGCAGCGGAGGCGATGACGCTCGCCAAGCGCTCGTGCAAGAGCAAGTCGAACCTGTTCTTCGTGTCGAGCGACTGCCATCCGCAGACGATCGAAGTCGTGAAGACGCGCGCCGAGCCGCTCGGCATCCAGGTCGAAGTCGGCGACGACGCGGCGGCCGAACGCGCCGACGCCTTCGGCGTGCTGCTGCAGTACCCGTGCTCGACGGGCGACGTGCGCGACTACGCGAAGATCGTGCAGGTCGTGCACGCGCGCGGCGGGCTCGTCGCGATCGCGGCCGACCTGCTCGCGCTGACGCTGCTGAAAGCCCCGGGTGAATGGGGCGCGGACATCGTCGTCGGCAACAGCCAGCGCTTCGGCGTGCCGTTCGGCTTCGGCGGCCCGCACGCCGCCTTCCTCGCGTGCCGCGACGCGTTCAAGCGGCAGATGCCCGGGCGGCTGATCGGCGTGTCGGTCGACGCACAGGGCAAGCCCGCGTACCGGCTGACGCTGCAGACGCGCGAACAGCACATCCGCCGCGAGAAAGCGACCTCGAACATCTGCACCGCGCAGGTGCTGCTCGCGGTGATGGCGGGCATGTACGCCGTCTACCACGGCCCGAAGGGGCTGAAGCGCATCGCGCAGCGCGTGCACCGGCTGACGGCGATCCTCGCCGCCGGGCTCAAGTCGGCGGGGCTGAAGGTCACCGACCGCTTCTTCGACACGATCGCCGTGCGCGGCGTCGATGCGGCGAAGATCCACGCGGCCGCGCGCGCGCAGAAGATCAACCTGCGCGATCTCGGCGCGGACGCGGTCGGCATCTCGCTCGACGAGACGGCGACACGCGCGGACGTCGAGGCGCTGTGGCGCGTCTTCGGCGTGACTGCGAGCGTGGATGCGCTCGACGCCAGCGTGGGTGACGCGATTCCGCCGTCGCTCGTGCGCACTTCGGCGTACCTGACGCACCCGGTCTTCAACCAGTACCACGCCGAGCACGAGATGCTGCGCTACCTGCGCGCGCTCGCCGACCGCGACCTGGCGCTCGACCGTACGATGATCCCGCTCGGCTCGTGCACGATGAAGCTCAATGCCACGGCGGAGATGATCCCGGTCACGTGGCCCGAGTTCGCGAACATCCACCCGTTCGCGCCGGCCGAGCAGGCGGCGGGCTACGCGCAACTGATCGACGAGCTGGAGAAGATGCTCGCCGAGTGCACCGGCTACGACGCTGTGAGCCTGCAGCCGAACTCGGGCGCGCAGGGCGAATACGCCGGGCTGCTCGCGATCCGCGCCTACCACCGCGCACGCGGCGAAGGGCATCGCAACGTCTGCCTGATTCCCGAGAGCGCGCACGGCACCAACCCGGCGAGCGCGCAGATGTGCGGGATGGAGGTCGTCGTCGTCAAGTGCGACGCCAACGGCAACGTCGACGTGGCCGACCTTAAAGCCAAGGCCGACCAGCACGCGCAGGATCTGGCCGCGCTGATGGTGACGTACCCGTCGACGCACGGCGTCTTCGAGGAGGCGATCCGCGAGATCTGCGAGATCGTCCACGCGCACGGCGGACAGGTCTACACCGACGGCGCCAACCTGAACGCGCTGGTCGGCGTGGCCAAGCCGGGCAAGTACGGCTCGGACGTCTCGCACCTGAACCTGCACAAGACCTTCTGCATCCCCCACGGCGGCGGCGGCCCGGGTGTCGGCCCGGTCGCGGTGAAAAGCCACCTCGCGCCCTACCTTCCATCGAAGGAACCCCCTCTCCCCGGAAACGGGGAGAGGGTTGGGGTGAAGGGCTCTGGCAAGGCAGCCGGCCCCGCAGTCGGCCCAGTGAGCGCCGCCCCCTTCGGCTCCGCCAGCATCCTTCCGATCTCGTGGATGTACATCACGATGATGGGCGCCGCAGGCCTGCGGCGCGCGACCGAGGTCGCGCTGCTCAATGCCAACTACATCGCCAGGCGCCTGGCCCCGTACTACCCGACGCTGTACACGGGCCGCAACGGGCTGGTCGCGCACGAGTGCATCCTCGATCTGCGGCCGATCAAGGATTCCTGCGGCATCAGCGCGGAGGACGTCGCCAAGCGGCTGATGGACTACGGCTTCCATGCGCCGACGCTGAGCTTCCCGGTGCCCGGCACGCTGATGGTCGAGCCGACCGAGTCCGAGGCCAAGCACGAGCTGGACCGCTTCATCGACGCGATGATCGCGATCCGCGAGGAGATCCGCGCCGTCGAGGAGGGGCGCGTCGACCGCGAAGACAACCCGCTGAAGAACGCTCCGCACACCGCGGCGATGGTCACCGCCGAAACCTGGGCGCACGACTACTCGCGCGAGCAGGCCGCCTTCCCGCGCCCGGAGCTGAAGCGCCAGAAGTACTGGCCGCCGGTCGCGCGCGTCGACAACGCCTACGGCGACCGCAACGTCTTCTGCGCGTGCCCGCCGATGTCGGCGTTCGCCGAGGAGGTGGCATCGGCCGCGTGACGTGAAGTCGGTCCGCGGCTCGCGTTCGACGCGGACGCCGCCCGCGGATCGACGACATCGCCGACCACGAAAGTCTTGACAGCGCGCAGCGCTCCGCTGAGACTTCGCGTGCCGTCGTGTGGCGGCGCTTCATGCGAGGTAACGCTATGAAGAAGACAGCGAAGAAGCCTGCCAAGAAGGCCCCGAAGCGCTAGTCGACCAGACTAGGGGTCTTGCTGGCAGACGGCCCACCGCGGCAACGCGGTGGGCTTTTCTTTTCTTCGGGTGCGGAGGCACGACGATGACCGGACCCGCAATGGTCGAATCGGCGCCGATCCGCGCCTGCCTTGTCGCCCTCGCCGCATCGGTCCTCGCCGGCTGCAACATGATCGAAGGCATGTTCTTCTACCCGGACCGCGTGCAATACACGCGGCCGGCCGACTACGGGCTCGCGTACGAGGACGTGGCACTCGCGACGGCCGACGGCGTCAAGCTGCACGCCTGGTGGCTGCCGGCGCAGGGCGCAGCAGCGGGCACCGTCCTGCACCTGCACGGCAACGCGGCCAACGTCAGCAACCATCTGCCACTCGCGGCGTGGCTGCCGCGCGCCGGCTTCAACGTGCTGATGCTCGACTACCGCGGTTTCGGCCGATCCGAGGGCAGGCCGACGCTCGACGGCGTGCTCGCGGACGCGCGCGCGGCGCTGGCGCATCTGCGTTCGCGGCGCGACGTCGATGCGACCAAGCTGATCGTCTTCGGCCAGAGCCTGGGCGGCGCGACCGCGTTGCGGCTGCTCGCCGAAGACGCGGCCGGCGTACGGCTCGCGGTCATCGACTCGGCGTTCGCGAGCTATCGCGGCATCGCACGCGACGCCGCGCTGCAGTCGATCGTGCTCGCGCCCTTCCTGCCGCTTGCGCTGCCGCTGCTGCCCGGCGCCGACAAGGATCCGGTCACCGCGCTCGCGCGCATCGACGTGCCGCTGATCTTCGTCCACGGCCGCGCGGATCGGGTGATTCCGTTCAAGCACAGCGAGCAGCTCTTGGCCGCCGCGCAGGAGCCGAAGCGACTGATCGCGGTCGAGCGGGCGCAGCACATGGAGAGCGTCATGCGCCCCGACGTGCAGTCGCAAGTGCTGGCGGCGATGCGCGACGCCGTGCGGTGACTTCCCCCTGTTTTGGAAGAGGCGGGCAGGGCGCATTCCTCGGACGCCGGCGCGCCGACACCGCAAGCAGCATCGTCGCGGCACTGGCGCCCTGAAGATCGCCTCCGCCCCCCTTTCGTAAAGGGGGGCAGGGGGGATTCCTCCAACGCTGGCACGGTGACGCCGCAAGCAGCATCGTCGCGGCATCGACGCCTTGGAAATCCCCCTCGGTCCCCCTTTTTCAAAGGGGGAAGAAGGCGGGCGCACCCGCGGTGCGCAGTTCGGCGGTGCCCGCTCGGTCCCCCTTTACGAAAGGGGGAGGGAGACACACGCACCTGCGGTGCGTGTGAAAGCGGATCTCCCCCTCCGTTCCCGTCTCAAAGTAGGGCTGCCGAACTCACCGAAACGCCCGCACCGCCAGCACGATGCCGGCGGTGAACGCGGCGATCGCCGCCAGTTCGGTCGCGCTGGGCCAGCGCGCGTCGAGCGCGAAGCCGTAGGCGAGCGCGAAGAGCGTCTCCGAGACGATCAGTTGTCCGGCGAGCGACACCGGCAGCCGGCTCGACGCGTGGTTCCACAGCCAAGTGGCGAGCCAGGAGCTGCCGAAGCCCATGACCGCGCACCAGAGGACGAACGGCGCCCAGTCGCGTTCGCCGACCGCCGCCGCGTCAGGCGCAGCGACGAAGGGGAGCACGGGCAGCAGCCCGAGCACGGTCGCGAGCCCGAGCAGGTTGGTCCACGCGACGTTCGGGATATCGCGACGGCGCTTCAGGAAACGCGCGTTGAGGATCGGATACGCGGTCCAGCAGGCCAGTGCGGCCAGCGCCGCGAGCGCGCCGCGCGCGAAGTGCTCCCCGGTTTCGAGCCGCGCGAACGTGTCGGCGTTGATCAGCCCGATGCCCGCGGCGATCAACACGAGCGGCGCGACGAGGCGCATGCGCGGCGGCTGCGGCACGTGCGCCTCGAAGCGGCCCAGCATCGCCAGCCACAGCGGGATCGTCCCGATCGCGAGGCTGGTCGGCGCCACGCCGGCGTCGCGTACGGCGACGACGACGAGCGCGTAGTAGACGCTGTTCGACAGGGCGGCCAGCAGCACGGCCATCGCGACGTTGCGCCAGGTCAGCACGCGGCGGAACGTTGGCCACGTCGCCGCCGCGATCGCCGCGCACACCGCGCCGTAGGCCGCGTAGCGGCCGAGCGTGATTTCGAACGGCGCGAAGCCCTCGAGCAGCTTCGGCGCGACGAACACGACGCCCCACAGCGCGCCGGCGGCGAGCCCTGCCAGCAGCGGGCCGCTCATCGGGTCGCGGCGCCGGCGCGCAGCCGGTCGGGCGGAGGTCGTCGGGTCATCGCAAGGTGCCTCGGGGAATGGGCAAGCGGCGCGCATCGTAGCGAAGCCGATCCCGTTGACGCACAGCCGCGTGCGCGCGGTCGCGCGGGGTGCGATGCTGCGACCCTCGCAACGAACGGAGCGCAACGTGGCCGTCAGCGCCTTCGACCTCTTCAAGATCGGCATCGGACCGTCCAGCTCGCATACGGTCGGACCGATGCGCGCCGCGCGGCTGTTCGCGCTGCGGCTCGCGCACGCGGGGCTGCTGCCGGACGTCGCGCGCGTGCGCGCCGAGCTGTACGGCTCGCTCGGCGCGACCGGCAAGGGGCACGGCAGCGACAAGGCGGTGCTGCTCGGCTTCGAAGGCGAGGAGCCGCACAGCGTGGACATCGACTCGATCCCGGCGCGGCTCGCAGCGATCCGCGGCGAGCGGCGCCTGCGGCTGCTCGGCCAGCACACGATCGACTTCGACGAGCGCGAAGATCTGCTCTTCTACCGGATGAAGACGCTGCCGTTCCACGCCAACGGCATGCGCTTCGTCGCGCTCGACCGCGCCGGCGGCGAGCGGCTCGCGAAGATCTATTACTCGGTCGGCGGCGGCTTCGTCGTCAGCGACGAAGTCGCGGCCGACGGCACGGCGCACAAGCGCATCGCGCCGGACACGACGATCCTGCCGTATCCGTTCCACACGGGGGCGGAGCTGCTGGCGCTCGCCGACCGCGAAGGGGCGTCGATCGCGCAGATCATGCGCGGCAACGAGCGGCGCTGGCGCAGCGACGTCGAGATCGACGCCGGGCTGCTCGAGATCTGGCGCGTGATGCAGGCCTGCGTCGAACGCGGCTGTTCGATCGACGGCGAGCTGCCGGGGCCGCTGCGCGTCAAGCGGCGCGCGCCGGCGCTCTATCGCAAGCTGTCCCGGCCCGGCGCAGGTCTGACCGATCCGCTGGCCGTGCTCGACTGGGTCAACCTGTGGGCGCTCGCGGTGAACGAAGAGAACGCCGCCGGCGGCCGCGTCGTCACCGCGCCCACCAACGGCGCAGCGGGCATCGTCCCCGCGGTACTGCACTACTACGCGCGCTTCGTGCCGGGTGCGGACGAGCGCGGCGTGATCGACTTCCTGCTGACCGCCGCGGCGATCGGCATCCTGTACAAGGAGAACGCGTCGATCAGCGGCGCCGAGGTCGGCTGCCAGGGCGAGGTCGGCGTGGCCTGCTCGATGGCCGCGGGCGCGCTCGCCGCCGTGCTCGGCGGCACGCCGCGGCAAGTGGAGAACGCCGCCGAAATCGGCATGGAGCACCACCTGGGGCTGACCTGCGATCCGGTCGGCGGGCTCGTGCAGATCCCCTGCATCGAGCGCAACGCGATCGCCGCGGCCAAGGCGATCAACGCCGCGCGCATGGCGCTCGCCGGCGACGGTACGCACTACGTGTCGCTCGACCAGGTGATCAAGACGATGCGCGAAACCGGCGCCGACATGAAGACCAAGTACAAGGAGACCGCGCGCGGCGGGCTCGCCGTCAACGTCGTCGAGTGCTGAGCTTTTCTACCCCCTTTGAAAAGGGGGGCGGGGGGAATTGAGAAGCGCCGCGCACGGATCCGACGCATCGACCCCGCGCGCCGGACGGCGAAATCCCCCTCGGTCCCCCTTTACAAGAGGGGGAGGAAGACGGACGCACCTTCGGTGCGTGTGAAGTGGTCCCCCCTTCGGCCCCCCTTTACATGAGGGAGAGGGCGAGCGACGCGGACGATTCACGTTGACGCTGGTGGGTCGCGCGACTACCTTGGTCGAGAGTGCCCCGCTCGCGCAGCGGCCGTAGCGCGGGGCGCGGCAAGAAGAACGAACGATCGGCGGAGGATTCCGATGGCCAAGAAAGCGAAAGGCGCGCCCGCGCGCAAGCGCAACGTCCGCCCCGACCGCATCGACTTTCGCGATCTGCCGTTCCGGCCCAACGTCGCGGTCGCACCGAAGCCGCGCTGGTTCCCGGAGTTCACGCTGCCGGTCAGGAACCAGGAGGACACGAGCGCGTGCACGGGGTTCTCGCTGTCGCTGGTCGTCGAGCATCTGCTGCGCAAGGCGCAGCGCGAGAAGGCGCCGGCAATCTCGCCTTACATGCTGTACTCGATGGCGCGCCGTTACGACGAGTTCCCGGGCTCGAAGGACGAAGGTTCGAGCCTGCGCGGCGCGCTGAAGGGATGGCACAAGCACGGGGCGTGCGCCGATCCGCTGTGGCAGACGGGCGTGGACATGCCGCCCGCGCCGAAGAAGGCGGCCGACGACTGGTGGCTCGATGCCGTGAAACGCCCGCTCGGCGCGTACTACCGGATCGACAAGAAACAGATCGCCGACATCCACGCGGCGCTGAACGAAGTCGGCATCGTCTACGCGAGCGCGGACACGCACAAGGGCTGGGACGAGGGTGCCGACGGCGGCGCTGGTGTGGGAAAAGCGGGTCCGCTCAAGAAGCGGCCGGCATCGTTCGACGACATCTTCGTGATCCCGCCCAACCGGGGCGGCGACGGCGGGCACGCGTTCGCGATCGTCGGCTACGACGAGCGCGGCTTCCTGCTGCAGAACTCGTGGGACACCGACTGGGGCTCGTACGGCTACGCGATCCTGACCTACGACGACTGGCTCGACAACGCGATGGACTGCTGGGTTGCGCAACTCGGCGTGGTCACGCAGGAGCACCAGGCGATCTCGCGCGCCACGACGCTGCGCACCGATCCGAAAGGGCGCGTCGCGCTGGCGTCGAGCACCGTGCTGCGCGACCGCGAGATCTCGCCTTTCGTGCTGAACATGGGCAACAATGGCCGGCTGTCTTCGAGCGGACTGTTCCGCACGAGCGAAGACGACGTGCGCGCGATCGTCGACATCCATCTTGCCGAAGCGCGCAGGCGCTGGAAGCTCGAGGATCAGCCGATCGACGTCTGCGTGTACGCGCACGGCGGGCTGGTCGGCGAGAAGGACGCGGCGCAGAACGCCGCCGAGTGGATCCCGCTGCTGTACGAGCGGCAGATCTTCCCGATCTACCTGATGTGGGAGACCGACTTCCTGTCGACGGTGGTCAATCGCATCGCGGACGCGGTGCGCGACGTGCCGCGGCCGGCCGGCGCGGGCGAAGGCTTCTGGTCGAAGGCCGAGCGCTGGTGGAACGAGCGGGTCGAGCGCGTGCTCGCCGAGCCCGGCACCGAGATCTGGGGCGAGATGAAGCAGAACGCCGAAGCGATCAGCCGCGATGCCAAGTCGGGCGCGGTGCTGCTGTGGTCGCACTTCGCAAAGTCGGGACTGAAGAAGAACAACGTGCGCTTCCACCTCGTCGGCCACTCGGCCGGCAGCATCGTCCATTCGCACATCGTCGATGCGCTTGCGGCCAAGGTGAAGTTCGAGTCGGTGAGCTTCCTCGCGCCCGCCGTTCGGCTCGACGCCTTCGACAAGCTCGTGCGCCTGCGCATCGCCGACGGCACGGTCAAGCGTTATCAGCAGTTCCACCTGACCGACAAGGCCGAGGAGGACGACCCGACCTGCGGGCCGTACAAGCGCTCGCTGCTCTACCTCGTGTCGCAGTCGTTCGAAGGCGGCCGCCAGACGCCGATCCTCGGCATGCAGAAGTACTTCGATCCGTACGCGCCGAAACTGAAGAACGCCACGGTGCACGCCTCGCCCGGCGCAACGAGCACCAGCACCACGCATGGCGGCTTCGACAACGACCCGGCGACGAAGGCGCGGGTGGTCGAGTTCATCAAGGGCGCCGGATGAACGCCCTGCGCGCGCTGCTGCTGTGGCAGCGCGCGCGCGCCACAAGCGATTCAGCGCCGATCCGGAGCGCCAGGTGAACGCACACCCGGACGGCCTGCTGGCGCCCGACCGCCAGCCGTTCGAAGACCGGTTCCGCACGGCGATCGTCGCGAGACGGACCAAGAAGTGAGGACCGAATGAGCATCGGCTGGAAAGATGTCTGGTCCAGCGCCGTGCAGGCGGCCGAAAGTGCCGTGCGCACCAAGGCGCCGAAGGCAACCAAGTTCGTTAAGGGGATCGCCGGCGCGCGCGAGCAGCGGCTCAAGCTGCTGCTCGTCGCATTTGCCGATGGCGCGCTCGACGAGCAGACCGTCGAGGAAGAACTGCGCGAAGAACGCTCGATCCTCGAGATGGAGTTTCTCGCCGTGCAGGTGATGGTCAAGAAAGCCGCGCAGGACGCCGCCAATGCGCTGATCGGCACGATCGAGAAGGCGCTGCTGAAGGGTATCGACCTGGTGGTCTAGCCACCATCGGCCGGCGCCGCGTCGCAGGCAACGAACCGGGGCAGGTATGGCCAAAGCCGCTCAACTCCTGAAGCTCGCGCGCCGCCACGTCGGCGAACAATACGTGCTGGGGGCGCTCGCGCCGAAGGACAACGCGCGCTGGGCCGGACCGTGGGACTGCGCCGAGTTCTGCTCGTGGTGCGTGTATCAGCTCACGCACGAGCTGTTCGGTTGCCGGCCGCGCGGCGCCGGCGCCGATCCGGATCGCGCCGATGCGTTCACCGGGTTCTGGAGCGAGGACGCGAAGCGGCTCGGCAAGGTGATCTCGGTCGGCCAGGCGGTCGCGACACCCGGCGCCTTCCTGCTGCGGCTGCCCGGCAGCGCAATCGGACACGTCGCGATCTCGGCCGGCAACGGCAGGACGGTCGAAGCGCACTCGACGGCGCGCGGGGTGATCGAAGGCGAAGCGGCCGGCCGCCGCTGGGACGTCGGCGTGCTCGTTCCCGGCATCGACGTGCGCATGCCCGCCGCGCCGCAGCCCGTTCCCGCCGCCGGCATCGTGCTGCGCGTGAAGACGCCGCGCATGACCGGCCGGCTCGTCAAAGACGTGCAGCGCGCGCTCGCCGCTGCCGGCTACAACCCCGGTCCGATCGACGGCGAATACGGCTCGCAGACCGCCGCCGCCGTGCGCGCGTTCCAGCTTCGCAAGGGTCTCGCGATCGACGGCGAGGTGGGGAGGCTGACCGCGAAGGCGCTTGGCGTCGCCTGGTACTGACGCGCCGGGTTGAATCGCGCCGAAACCGCGTTACGTGAAGATCTTCGCCCACGCCGGGATCTCCGGCGGCGGGTCGAATGCGCCCTTCGACTGGCGGAAAGAGGCGACCAGGTTCGTGAACTCCTTGAAGTCGCGCTGGTAGAAGTACAGGTAGGGCGCCCGATAGCTGATCGTGTAGAAGCCCGTCTTGTCGACGAAACCGTAGGACATGATCTGGATGCGCAGGCCGTCGTCGTTCTTGTACTGCATGACGACCTGGAAGGCCGGCTTGCCGTCCACGGTCGCCGGCTTGTTGCTCACGACCGTCAGGCTCTCGAGACCGCTGCGCTTGCGCAGTTCGGCCACGTAGAGATCCGCTGCTTCCGGCGGGAGCATGGTGGCGGTGCTCTTCTTCTTGAGGGTCGGGAAGGCGGTGTCGGGATAGCGGCGCGTGACGTTGATGGCGTGGATGCCGACGCCGTCGCGGGTGATGGTCATTCCCTCGAGCAGGATGGTGCGCTGTTGACCGTCGATGTCGAGCCGTTCGTACGTGCGCGGCGTGGTCGTTCGCACCCAGCCGCTGGACACGCTGATCTGGAAGCTGGTCGAGTGGACGACGCGATTCGCGTCGTCGGTCAGCGTCCAGTACGGCGTCGTCTGCGCGCAGCCGCCCGCCAGCAGCGCGGCCGTTGTCAGTGCCAGGATGCGTCTCATGTCCGGATTCCCCGCGTTCTCATAGCGATTTCAAGTACTGCTGGACGTAGCCGCGGTCGCTCGCGTCCTTGGGCGCCAGTGAGAGGTAGCGCTCGAAGTAGCGCCGCGCGGTCGCCTTGTTGCCGGCCTTCATGTGGTGCATGCCCAGGCGCATGTAGGTAGGCGCATAGGTCGGGGCGAGTCTTTCGGCCGTCTTGTAGGCCTCCAGTGCCTTGTCCGCATCGTTCTTCCCGTCGCGCCGGCTGTAGGCTTCGCCGAGATAGAAGTAGCTGGCCGGGGGATAAAGCGCGCTCTTCTTCCGGTCCTCCATCACGAGGATGACGCTCTGATATCGGTCCTGCCCGATATCCCTGCGCAGTACGTCGAGCCGGATCGGAGCCACGATGCTGTTGTATGCGTCGGCATGGATGCGCCCGCCCCCGGAGCGCCCTGCAGACAGGCTCTTGAACTCGTTGATGCGTTCCGTCAGTTGCGGGTGCGACGAGAAGAAGTACGGTTCTTCGATCTTCAGCAGCCTGACCTCGTCGGCCAGGTGCTGGAATACCTTGTGCGCCTCGCCCGGATCGTAGCCGGCCTTGACCATGCGCTCGAAGCCCTTGGCGTCCGCTTCGCGCTCCAGGTCGCGCGAGAACCCGCTGATCGACGAAACCGCCGCCAGGCTCGCGAAGGGAATGCCCGACACTGCAAACGCCGCCGTGTTCTTGGCGCTGACGCGCTGGCGGAAGCTGTGCTTCTCGACGAAGTGAGCCGCCTCATGCGCGAGCACGGCGGCAAGCTGGGCCTCGTTCTCGATGCGCGCCAGCAGGCCGATGTTGACGTAGACGCTGCCGTTGGGCATCGCGAAGGCGTTCAACTGGGTCGAGTCGTACAGGCGTACCGTGATCTTGCCGCCGAACTCCGGAAAGAGGCGGTCCATCACGCCCTGGACGTAGGCCGTGGCGCGCGCGTCGCCGTAGATCTTTCCGCTGCGCTCGATGGTCGCGTCGTGGCCGTTCGCCTCGTGCCAGACGCGCCGCTCCATGCTGTGGAGGTTCTCCGTATCGGCTGCGCTCTTCAGCGACGTCACGCCCTCGGTCGTGGCGCAACCGGCCGCGAGCAGGGCGATCGCCAGGCACGCTGCGAGTCTCATCGCCGTCACCCTATTTCACGTACGCCCGGCGGTACTCCTCGATGCCGGGATACCACTTGAAAAGCGCTTCGACGATTGCGTTGGCATCTTCGTGATTGCGCAGGTTGCTCGCGCCGTCGCGGTATTCGCTGCTCATCCACAGCAGATCGCCGGTCCGCAGATCGACGATGCCGAGGTGCACGAACGAGTACCCCAGCTCGGGTGCGGCGCCGGTGAAGATGTTCACGAGAGGGATGTGCCCGAGTACCGCCTTGGCCTTGCGCCCCGCGGTCGACGCGTAGTCGCGGCCATGCACGATCAGCGCCGCATCGGCACCGGTCGCGCGCTGCAAGGCCGCCAGCCCGGGGCCGATCGCGTAGTCAAAGTGCCGGACCTTGTGCTCCAGGCCGGAGCTCGCCGCGGTGTTGACGACCAGCTTGTACAGGGCCTTGTGTTCTTCGAGGTTCGCGGCGTCCGCGGCGGCAAGGCGCGGCAACTTGACTTCCTGCAGGCGGGCGTTCCTGGCAAGCGCCGCCGACAGCGACTTCAGCACGTTGTTCGCCGCTTCGGCACTCCATTCCGGCACCTCTTCCTTGACGCCGCCCGCCGTCATTTCGTACACCCTGATGCCGGCCGGTACGACCACGACCTTCTTCGGCAGCGCGGCCGAGCCGTTGAGCAGCTTGTAGTGGACCCAGTGCGGTGTGTCCGCGGCAAGCGCCGCCAACGGTTGCAGCGCGGCGAGCGCGATCGCCGCCGCCGTCAGGATGGGGTAGCGTCCGGTCACGTCATGTCTCCATCGGCTGACCTTCGACAATCGTGCAAGATGCGCCGCGCCGATTGGGAAAGATTCGCCCCGAATCCGGCGTATTTCGGAATTTGGTCACCCGTCGCTGCCGGCAGGAGAGAAACGCGGCCGGGTTCACCCCGGCCGTTGCATGCCGACCGGTTCGTCGATCAGGAGCCGCTGACGTTCGGCCGCCTGCCGGCGGTCGTCCTACCCGACAGCGACGCGGTCGGCACCACCCTGCCCAGGATCGCGCTCTTGATCTGAGCTGCGGTCGAAGCGGGTGGCTCGCCGCGTACGTCGCCGCCGCGCCGGTCACGTGCGGCGTGGCCATCGACGTGCCGCTGCTGGACGCATAGCCGGATACGATCTGACCGTTGACGCGAACGGGGACCGTCGACGCGATCGCCGAACCTGGCGCTCCCAGGTGCAACGAGGTCGCACCGTAGGCACGCAGGTCATCCACCGACCGACCCAGCCCTCTTCGGTAAGCTTCGCGCCTTCGATCAACACGGGCGCGCCACGCGCCCGCGACACCGGCCCTGCGACGACGCTCGCGGGGCGACCCGAGGGCAACAGAGCAATGCAGTACGTCTACACGATGATCCGCGTGGGCAAGGTCGTTCCGCCCAAGCGGCAGATCCTGAAGAACATCTCGCTGTCGTTCTTTCCGGGCGCCAAGATCGGCGTGCTGGGGTTGAACGGTTCGGGCAAGTCGACACTGCTGAGAATCATGGCTGGGCTCGACCACGACATCGAAGGCGAAGCGATCCCGATGCCGGGGATCAAGATCGGCTTCCTGCCGCAGGAGCCGCAGCTCGATCCCGAGAAGACGGTGCGCGAGGAAGTCGAGTCCGGTCTGGGCGACGTGCTCGAAGCGAAACAGAAGCTCGACGAGATCTACGCCGCGTACGCCGAACCCGATGCGGACTTCGACCAGCTCGCCGCCGAGCAGGCGAAGTACGAGGCGATCCTGGCCGCGAGCGGCGCCGACCTCGAACATCAACTGGAGATCGCTGCCGACGCGCTGAACCTACCGCCGTGGGACGCGAAGGTCGCACACCTTTCGGGCGGCGAGAAGCGCCGCGTCGCGCTGTGCCGGCTGCTGATGAGCAAGCCCGACATGCTGCTGCTCGACGAGCCGACCAACCACCTCGACGCGGAGTCGGTCGAGTGGCTCGAGCAGTTCCTGCAGCGCTTCCCCGGCACCGTGGTCGCGGTCACGCACGACCGCTACTTCCTCGACAACGCGGCCGAGTGGATCCTCGAGCTGGATCGCGGCATGGGCATCCCGTGGAAGGGCAACTACTCGTCGTGGCTCGAGCAGAAGGAGCAGCGGCTCGAGCAGGAAGCCAAGCAGGAAGCCGCCCGGATCAAGGCGATGAAACAGGAGCTCGAATGGGTGCGCCAGAACGCGAAGGCGCGCCAGGCCAAGAGCAAGGCCAGACTCGCGCGCTTCGAGGAGATGTCCAGCTACGAATACCAGAAGCGCAACGAGACGCAGGAGATCTTCATCCCGGTCGCCGAGCGGCTCGGCAACGAGGTGATCGAGTTCGTCGACGTCAGCAAGGGCTACGGCGACCGGCTGCTGATCGACAAGCTGTCGTTCAAGATCCCGCCGGGCGCGATCGTCGGCGTGATCGGCCCGAACGGCGCGGGCAAGTCGACGCTGTTCCGCATGATCACCGGCAAGGAGAAGCCCGACTCGGGCGAGATCAAGATCGGCCCGACGGTGAAGCTCGCCGTGGTCGACCAGACGCGCGACGCGCTGCCGAACGACAAGACCGCGTGGGAGGCGATCTCGGGCGGGCAGGACATCCTCACCGTCGGCAAGTTCGAGATGCCGTCGCGCGCGTACCTGGGCCGCTTCAACTTCCGCGGCGCGGATCAGCAGAAGATCGTCGGCAATCTCTCGGGCGGCGAGCGCGGCCGGCTGCATCTGGCGGCCACGTTGCTCGTCGGCGGCAACGTGCTGCTGCTCGACGAACCGTCGAACGATCTGGACGTCGAGACGCTGCGCGCGCTCGAAGAAGCGCTGCTCGAGTTCGCCGGCACCGCGCTCGTCATCTCGCACGACCGCTGGTTCCTCGACCGCATCTGCACGCACATCCTCGCGTGCGAGGGCGACTCGAAGTGGTATTTCTTCGAGGGCAACTTCCACGAGTACGAGGCCGACAAGGTCAAGCGCCTCGGCGAAGAAGGCGCACGGCCGAAGCGAATCCGCTTCAAGCCGCTGAAGACCTGACCTCCAATCACCCCCCTTTGAAAAAGGGGGGTAGGGGGGATTTCGCAGCGCCGGCACAGGCAACTCTGGCCAATCTGCCGCGCGGGTCGCGCCGGAAAACCCCTTCGGTCCCCCTTTGCGAAAGGGGGAGGAAGACGGACGCACCTTCGGTGCGTGTGAAGCGGTCCACCCTCGGTCCCTCCTTCCTCAAAGGAGGAGGCGGCAGCCGCCGCTACGATTGAGCGCATGCCGACCCGCATCGAAACCGAGCGCATCGCGTTCGACGCGACCGGCGCGCCGTTTTCCGAGCGCTACGGCGACGTCTACGCGAGTCGCGACGGCGCGCTGGCGCAGGCGCGGCACGTGTTTCTCGCTGGCAACGGACTGCCGGCGCGCTGGCGCGATCGCGCGCAGTTCGTGATCGTCGAAACCGGCTT
This sequence comes from Betaproteobacteria bacterium, assembly GCA_016861185.1. Lineage (GTDB taxonomy): Bacteria > Pseudomonadota > Gammaproteobacteria > Burkholderiales > Burkholderiaceae_F > DSNY01. The sequence goes on along the minus strand of BOKW01000003.1, from coordinate 484,871 downwards.
CGGGCTCGGCACGAACTTCCTCGCGACCTGGCAGGCGTGGCGCGACGATCCGCAGCGCTGCGAGCGGCTGCACTTCGTTTCGATCGAGCTGCATCCGGTGGCGGCAACCGATCTGACGGCAGCGGCGCCCGCCGAGGTGCAAGCGCTCGCGCGCGAACTGGCGGCGCGCTGGCTACTGCCGTTGCCGGGCCTGCATCGGCTCGAGTTCGACGAGGGTCGCGTCGTGTTGACGCTTGCACTCGGCGGCGCGCGCGAAGTCGTCCCGCAGCTCGCCTGCGGCGCCGACGCGTTCTATCTCGACGGTTTCGCGCCCGCGCGCAATCCGCAGATGTGGGAGTCGGCACTGATCAAGGCGCTCGCGCGGCTGGCGCGCCCGGGCGCGACGCTCGCGACCTGGACCGCGGCGCGCGCCGTTCGCGACGCGCTCGCCGACGGCGGCTTCGAGATCGCGCTGCGCGCGGGCTTCGGCCGCAAGCGCGAGATGCTGACGGCGCGTTTCGCGCCGCGCTGGAGAACGCGCCGCCACGAGCCCCCCGCACCGTACGCTGGCGAGCGTCGTGCGCTCGTGATCGGCGCGGGGCTTGCGGGCTGTCACGTCGCCGCCGCGCTCGCGCGGCGCGGCTGGCGGATCGAGCTGCTCGAACGCGCGGAGGCGCCGGCGCGCGGCGCGTCCGCGTTGCCGTGGGGGCTGCTGCATCCGCAGATCGCCGCCGACGACAGCGTGCTCGCGCGGCTGACGCGCGCCGGCTTCCTGCTCGCGCGCGCCAGGCTCGTGGTTGCCGACCCCGCGCTCTGGCGCGACTGCGGCGTGTTCCAGCAGGCGAGCGACGAGGTCGAAGCGACGGCATGGCAAACCGCGCTTTCTGCGCTCGGCTTTCCGCCGGAGTACGCCGCCTGGATCGACGCGGAAGCCGCGGCTGCGAAACTCGGCGTACGACCGCGCCGCGGCGGACTGTGGTTTCCGCGCGGCGCGGTGGTTTCGGTCAGGCGTTGGTGCGAATGGCTCCTGTCGGACGACGCGGCGATGCATGCGCGCTACGGCTGCGACGTGCGGCGGCTTGCGCGCAGCGACGACGAGTGGATCGCATTCGACGGCGCAGGCCGCGCACTCGCCGCGGCGCCGGTCGCCGTCGTCGCCACGGCGCTCGAAGCGCCGGAACTGCTGGGCGTGCGGCACGCGCGCGTGCAGGCCGTGCGCGGCCGCGTTTCGCTGCTCGCACCGGAGGGCTTCGCCGGTCTGCGCGCGGGACTGGCGGGCGACGGTTCGCTCGTGCGCGGCGCGGACGGGTCGGTCTGGGTGGGCGCGAGCTACGAGCCCTTGCCGCCCGAAACGAACGCGGACGACCAAGCGCGCGTGCACGAAGGCAACCTGCAGCGGCTTGCGCGGCTGCTCGCCGATGCCGTCACGCCGGCGGTCGTCGGCATGTTCGACGGTGTGCGTTGCGTTGCGCGCGATCGCCTGCCGCTGGCGGGCGCGGTCGCCGACGAGGCCGCGGCGCTCGCCGCGGCCTCGTCGCTGCGCGGCGCGCATGCGCAGGACTTGTCGCGCGGATCGAGGCTGTATGCCGCTTTCGCGCTCGGCTCGCGCGGACTGACGCTGGCGCCGCTTGCCGCCGAGCTGATCGCCGCGCAGGTCGAAGGCGAACCGTGGCCGGTCGAACGCGCGCTCGCCGACGCAATCGATCCGGCGCGTTTCCTGCTGCAGCGCTTGCGCCGCGCCCAGCTCGACAACTCCGCTGCACGAACCCCCCTTTCGTAAAGGGGGGCAGGGGGGATTTTCGTAAAGGGGGGCAGGGGGATTCCTCGAGCGCAGGCAGGGAGGATTGTCAGTTCGTCTCCTCCAACAGGCGCCGCACTTCGGCCGCGTAGGACTCGACGCGCGCGAAGTCCTGTACGCCGCCCGCGACGAAGGGCGAACGCGAAATGCCTGCGCCGGTGGACTGCGGAACGAACGCGAGCAACGCCTGCCGGATCCGCACGACCTCGGCGGCGGCGACGCGCCGGTGCGCAACGAAGGCCGGTGTCGGAATCGCGGCGAGCGTCGCGACGACCTTGACCCTGCCTTCGACGCCGTCGACCACGTCGCGGAACTGGCCGATCGCGCCGACGAGCGCGACCGCGTCGCCGCGTTCGAGCGCGACGACCCCCGACGAGATCGAGTGCGCGTAACGGATGTCGACGTCGCGCCCGACCGTCAGCCCGCGTTCGACGAGCCAGCGCCGCAGCACCAGCGTCGTGATCGACAGCGGATCGATCGCCGCGATGCGCCGTCCGCGCAGGCCGTCGGGCAAGTCGAGCGAGGCCGTCGGCAGCGTCACCAGCTGCACTTCCGAGGTCTGCGCGAAACGCGCGACGAACTGCTGGCCCCAGTCGGCCACCGCGATGCGCGTGATGTGCGGCGGCAGCAGCGCGATGTCGTACTCGCCGTTGCGCGCGTTGGCCACGAGCGTGCGGAAGTCCTGCGCCGTGTAAAGCTGCGCCGGGCGCTGCAGCGCGCGTTCGAGGTGTTCGCGCAGCGGCTGGTACAGCGTGATCAGCGAGCGGGTCGACAGGTAAGGGACGAGGCCGACGCGCAGCGGCTGTCCGCTCGACGGCTGCGCTGAGATCCGCGATCCCACCGCCGCAAGCATCGCGGCACCGGCGCCCCGCAGCAGCCTGCGCCGCGCGCGACCACCGGCGCTCATCGCAGCACCTCGCGTTGGCCGAGCAGCCGATCCAGCTCGGCGAGAAAGGTCGGCACGTCCAGCGGCTTCGTCATATAGCTGTCGAAGCCGGCGCGCCGCCCTTTTTCGATGTCGCTCGCCATCGCGTTTGCCGACAGCGCGACGATCGGCGCGCGCGCGAACGCCGCTTCGGCGCGAAGCTGGCGGCACACCTCGAAGCCGTCGATGTCGGGCAGCGCCACGTCGACGACGATCAGATCGGGCCGCTGCCGGCGCGCCAGCGCGAGGCCGGAGGCGCCGTCGGCGGCGGTGACCAGCTTCACGCCCGGGCGCAGCGTCAGCACCCCGGCCAGCAGGTCGACGTTCGACGGGTTGTCCTCGATGTAGAGCACGGTGCGGACGCCGTCCGCCGCGGACGTCTGCTGCACCGACGCCGGCGCCGGCGCGGGAGCGGCGCCGCGCTGCGCCGGCGGCAGCCTCACGGTGAACACGGAGCCCGTGCCCGCGGTGGTTCGGACCCGCAGCACGCCGCCCATCAGCTCGACGAGGCGCTTCGTGATCACCAGGCCGATCCCGGTGCCGTCGACCGGGCCGCCTTCGGCGCCGAGCCGGTTGAAGGGCTGGAACATCTGCCCGAGCTGCTCTTCGGTGAAACCGCGGCCCGTGTCGGCGACCGCGATTTCGATCCAGCCGTCGGCGCCGCGCGCGAGCGTCAGCGTCACACTGCCGCCGGCTCGGTTGTACTTGATCGCGTTGGAAAGCAGATTCGTCAGCACCTGCTTGAGCCGGGTGCGGTCGCCGAGCGCGTGCAACCCCTGGCCGCCCGCGGCGCGGTTGACGAGCTGCACGTCGTGCTTGCGCGCGAGCGGATCGGCCATGCGTGCGCACTCGGTGACGAGCGGTGCGACGTCGACCGGTTCGCGGCTCACGGTCATCGTGCCCGACTCGATGCGCGACAGGTCGAGCACCTCGTTGATCAGTTCGAGCAGGTGCCAGCCGGCCGTTTCGATCTGGCGAAGCTGGTCGCGCGCGCGCGCCGGCAGCGCGTCGGCCTTCAGTTGCAGCACCTGCGCGAAACCGAGGATCGCGTTCAGCGGCGTGCGCAGCTCGTGGCTCATGCGCGACAGGAACTCGGACTTGGCGCGGCTGGCGCGCTCGGCGGCCTCGAGCGCCGTCACCAGCTCGCGTGTGCGCGCCGCGACGCGGTCCTCCAGCTCGGCGTTCATCTGCTGCAGCCGCGCTTCCGCCTCGATGCGCGCGGTGATGTCGGAGAACGACGTGACGGTCGCGTGCGGGCGGTCGTCGCCGGGGCGCACGAGCGGCATCGAATTGACCGAGATCCACGCCGTCGCACCGTCGGGCCGCAGTACGCCCATCACGAACTCGCGCTGCGGCTCGCCCGTCCGCAGCGCGACCCGCGAAGGATGCTCGTCGGCGGCGAGGGGTCGGCCGTCGCGGTGCACGGCGCGCCAGCGCGGATCGAACGAATCGAGCCCGAGAAGCTCCTCGCGCGTCAGCCCCAGGATGCGCGGCGCCGCCTCGTTGCAGGCGAGCACCCTGTCCTTTTCGTCCTGGAACACAACGCCTTCGGCGATCGCTTCGACCAGCGTGCGCTGGCGCGCCTCGCTCTCGCGCAGCGCGGCGACGCGCTCGGCGAGCGCGCGCGACATGTCGTTGAAAGTCGTCGCCAGGCGCGCGACTTCGTCGTGTCCGCGCACCGGCACTTCGATGTCGTACTGTCCGGCGCCGACCCGCGCGGTGGCCGTCGACAGCTCGCGCAGGCCGCGCGTGAGCACGCTCGTGAAGAGAAGCAGGAGCAGCGCGGAAGCCGCCAGTCCCACGCCGCCGATGCCGATCGTCTGCAACAGCAGGCGGCGCTCGCCCGCCATCAGGCGTTCGGTCGGAATGCCGAACTGCATGCGGCCGTACGGCTGGCCGCCGAGCCCGATCGGCGCGGCGATGTGGAAGACGCCGTCGTGCGCGACGAATTCCTCGTCCTCGGCGCGCGCCACCCGCACGCCGGCGTCGGGCAGCAGTCCGGCCGAAGCAAGCGGACTGCCGTCGAGGTCGTACAGCACGAGATAGGCGAGCCCGATCACGGCCGCGCTTTCGTGCGCGATCTCACGCAACGCCGCGTAGTCCTTCTCCGCGACGCGCGGCGCGACGGCCGTGGCGAGCAGCAGTTGCGTAGTGCGCGCATCGTTGCGCACTTCGGCCATCAGCACGTCGCGGATGGCGCGGTGGCTCGCCAGCAGCAAGGCCAGGATGACCGCGATCTGCACGGCGATCGTGGCAAGCAGCAGCTTCTGTCGCAAAGAGCGCATCCACTCTCCGGAAGACGGTTCCTGCGGGCCCTGCGGCCGGATGCTACCTGTCAAACGCCGGTGCGGTCAGCTTCGGCGCGTGGCGCCGATGCGCTACCGGCGCTCGTAGGTCACGTAGGCGTAGGCGTACGGACAGCCCGCGCTGCCCGCATGCGCCTCGCGCGCGGTTTCGCACCAGGCGCTGCGGTCGAACGGCGGGAAATGCGCATCGCCTTCGATGTCCGCGTCGATCTCGGTCAGCAGCAGCCGATCCGCGATACCCAGCGCCTCGCGGTACGCCTCGGTGCCCCCGATGACGAACACTTCCGGCGCATCCGCGCATGCCGCCAGCGCGGCATCGAGGCTGGCGAACACCTCCGCTCCCGCCGGCGCAAAGCCCGGCGTGCGCGAGATCACGATGTTTCTCCGGCCCGGCAGCGGCCGTCCGAGCGACCCCCATGTCCTGCGACCCATGATCAGCGGGTGCCCCATCGTGATTTGCCTGAAGCGCGGCAGATCGCCCGGAATACGCCACGGAATCGCGCCACTGCGGCCAATCACGCCGTTGCGCGCGACCGCGGCGATCAGCGTGATGCGGGGCATGGCGAGACGAGGTTCGGATTGCGGATTGCGGATTGCGTTCCAACGCCTGCTCCGCGTTCTCTGGCCGATGCGCTCATACCGCCACCGGCGCCTTGATGTGCGGGTGTGCCTGGTAGTCGACGATCTCGAAGTCCTCGTAGCGGTAGTCGAAGATCGTCGGCGGGCGGCGTTTGATCACGAGCTTCGGATACGGGAAGGGCGCGCGCGAAAGCTGCTCGCGCACCTGCTCGAAGTGGTTGCTGTAGATGTGGCAGTCGCCGCCGGTCCAGACGAAGTCGCCGAGGTCCAGATCGCACTGCTGCGCGACCATGTGCGTCAGCAGGCTGTAGCTCGCGATGTTGAACGGCACGCCGAGGAAGATGTCGCAGCTGCGCTGGTAGAGCTGGCAGGAGAGCCTGCCTTCGGCCACATAGAACTGGAACAGCAGATGGCACGGAGGCAGTTTCATCTTGGGGATGTCGCTGACGTTCCACGCCGAGACGATCAGGCGGCGCGAATCCGGGTTCGACTTGATCTGCCCGATCACCTGCGCGATCTGGTCGATGTGGCCGCCGTCGGGCGTCGGCCACGAGCGCCACTGCACGCCGTAGACCGGGCCGAGCTCGCCTTTTTCGTCGGCCCATTCGTCCCAGATCGTCACGCCGTTGTCGCGCAGGTACTTGACGTTGCTCGAGCCCTGCAGGAACCACAGCAGCTCGTGGATGATCGAGCGCAGGTGCAGCTTCTTCGTCGTGACGAGCGGAAAGCCTTCACGCAGCGCAAAGCGCATCTGGTAGCCGAACACCGAGCGCGTGCCGGTGCCGGTGCGGTCGCGCTTGTCGACGCCGTGCTCGAACACGTGGCGCATGAAGTCTTCGTACTGGCGCATCAGATGCCCTGGAATAGAAAATCGAGCGCGTTGTCGATGTCCAAACGGTGTGCGGTGAGGTTGGTCACGCGCTTCGAAAGGCGGTGCGCGGGGAATGTGGCGATGTTGGCCGTATCGAGGAACACTTTGGATGATTCGACCGTGAACACCGGGTTCAGCCGCTCGGCGTACTTGCTCGTGGGTCGCACGCGCCGCAGCGGAACGACCACACGCGTGCCCAACGCGTGCAGATAGTCGGCCTGCACGTCGATCCAGTACGGCACTTCGCGACGCTGATCCGCGATCGGGTTGGCGTAGACGTCAAACCTAGCCATCCGGATTCTCTTCGAGCCACTTCTGGACTTGCTGCGCGAACGTGCCTTCCTTCTCGATCCGCGCGTTGTATGCCTCGATCGCGGCACGGTTGCGCTCGAGCCACTGCTCGCGCAGCCGCCGCCGCACTTCTTCCTCCAGCAGCGCGTCGACCGTCTGCGACAGGTTGATCCCCAGCTCCTTCGCAAGGTCGAGGACCTTCGAGTTCAGCGACAGGTTGGTCGCGCGTTTGGGGGCGTCGTCGAAGCGCAGCATGTCGGTGCTCCATGCGCATGAATCATGCGCAGAGTATACGGCCGTGATTCACGATGCAGCTCACGCCGCGAACTGCAGCTCGGCGAGGCGCGCGTACAGCCCGCCGCGCGCGACGAGATCGGCGTGCGTGCCGGAGTCGACGAGTCGGCCCTGCTCGAGGACGAAGATGCGGTCGGCGCGCTGCACGGTGGCGAGCCGGTGCGCGATGACGATCGTCGTGCGATCGCGCATCGCGGCGGCCAGGGCCGCCTGTACCGCGCGTTCGCTTTCGGCGTCGAGCGAGGAGGTCGCCTCGTCGAGCAGCAGCAGCGGCGCGTTCTTCAGCATCGCGCGCGCGATCGCGATGCGCTGGCGCTGCCCGCCGGACAGCCGCAGGCCGCGCTCGCCGACGAAGGTCGCGTAGCCGTCGGACAGGCGCGCGGCGAACTCGTCGACGAAGGCCGCGCGCGCGGCGGCGAGCGCTTCGTTCTCCGACGCATCCGCGCGGCCGTAGCGGATGTTGTCGAGCACCGTGCCCGAGAAGATCACCGGCTCCTGCGGAACCACCGCGATGCGCGAACGCAGGTCCGCCAGGCGCAGCTCGCGCAGGTCGATGCCGTCGAGCCGGATCGCGCCCACGTCGACTTCGTAGAAGCGCTGCAGCAGCTGGAAGATCGTCGTCTTGCCGGCACCCGAAGGACCGACCAGCGCGACCGTCTGCCCGGGCGCGACGTCGAGCGACAGATCGCGCAGCACCGGCTGCCCAGGCCGCGACGGATAGGTGAAGGTCACGCGCTCGAAGGCGACGCGCGCGCCGCCGCGAGACGCGGGCAGCGCGCGCGGCGCGGGCGGATCGGCGATCGCCGAGCGCGCCGACAGCAGTTCCATCAGCCTCTCGGTCGCGCCCGAGGCGCGCAGCAGGTCGCCCCACACTTCGGCGAGTACGGCGACGCTCGACGCGACGAGCATGATGTAAAGGGCGGTCTGCGAAAGCTGGCCCGCCGTGATCTGCCCCGCGAGCACCGCCTGCACGCCGCCGTACAAACCCCACAGCAGCGCACCGAAGGTGCCGACGATCAGGAACGCGGTCAGCAGCGCGCGCGTGCCGGTCCGGCGCACCGAGGTGGCGAAGGCTGTTTCGTTCGCCGCCGAAAAGCGCCGCGCCTCCGCGGCCTCCTGCGTGAAGCTCTGCACGACCGGGATCGCGTTGAGGATCTCGCCGGCGATGCCGCTGGTGTCGGCGATGCGGTCCTGGCTCGCGCGCGACAGCTTGCGCACGCGCCGGCCGATGGCGAGCGACGGAAGCACGACCAGCACGATGATCCCGGCGACCGTCAGCATCAGCCGCGGGCTGGTGGCCACCAGCATCGCCAGCCCGCCGACGAAGAGCACGCTGTTGCGCAGTCCCATCGAGATGCTCGAGCCGACCGCGTTCTGGATCACGGTCGTATCGGTCGTCAGCCGCGACAGCACTTCGCCCGTCTTCAGCGTCTCGAAGAACTGCGGGCTCTGCTGCAGCACGTGCGCGTACACCGCCTGCCGCAGGTCGGCGGTCACGCGTTCGCCGATCCAGGTCACCATGTAGAAGCGCGCCGCGGTGAAGGTGCCGAGCAGCACGGCCACGCCGAACAGCAGCAGGAAATGCTCGCGGATCGCAACGAGCCGGTCGCCGAGCTGCGTGTCCGCCGGCAGCGCCAGCCCGCCGTCGACGAGCAGCTTGACCGCGTACGGCAGCGCGAGCGTGGAGGCGGCTGCAAGCGCCAGGAACAGCAGCGCCAGCGCGATCTGCTTTCGATACGGCGCGACGAAAGGCAGCAGCGCGCGCAGCGGCTGCAGTTTCTTCGTCGGCGCCGCCGAAGTCACCATCGGATCAGAAGCCGGCGAGCGACTTCAGCACGCCCCAGGCCGCGCCGAGCATCAGCAGGCCCCAGGCGACGTACGCGAGGACGAAGCCGCCGCCGCGCGTCTTCGGCTCGCGCAGGTAGGCGATCGCGTACCACACGCGCCCGGCGAGCCAGACCGCACCGAGCGCGGTCGCAGCGGTCGCACCGATGTAGTGACCGGCGAGCCACAGCGCGGGCAGGAAGATCACGACGTTCTCCAGCGTGTTCATCTGCACGCGGTAGGCGCGCTCGAACATCTCGTGTCCGGTCGTCGCGGGCGCCTTGATGCCGTATTTCACGCGCGCCTTGCCGACGAGCCAGACGGTTGCGAAGCACAGCGTCAGCGCGGCGAGCGTGACGAGCGCGAGCCAGTCCTGGCCTTGTTTCATCCCATCGACTCCGAGTCAAGCTTCGCGCGCATCGTAATGCGACTGCCCATCCGGACCGCCGTTGCGTCGCCGACCTCGACGGTCGAGGAACGCACCACCGAGACACGGAGAGCACCGAGAAAACCTGGAAGTTCTCGGTGTGCTCGGTGTCTCGGTGGTGAAGCCTTCGCTTGGGCCGCGAGGTCAAAGCCGCATCGGCGCGACGTAGCCGGTCATCTCCAGATAACCGCGCCCGACCGTGCGGCCCGATTCGAGCAGCGTGCTCGCGCCTTCCCAGTAGACCGCGCCTGCGGTCGCGCGCGAGTCGAGTTCCTGGTCGTCGAACAGCGGGCGCGTCTCGAACGTGCGTGCGCCGATCGCGATGCGCTGTGCGACCGGATAGGTCGCGCGCGTGCGCGGCGAGGTCCAGCGCGCGAGCGGCTCGAAGCGCACTTCGTCCGGCGCGAACACCTCAACGCGCGCGCTGCCGGCGGCGCGCAGCGCGGCGTACGCGTAGATGCGCGGGCCGCCGTCCTTGCGGCGGATCTGGAAGGCGGTCAGCGCCGCACCGTCGTCGAGGTTCATGCCGATCCAGTCCCAACCCGCAGCGTCGGGGTCGAGCAGCGTGCTCGACCATTCATGGTCGAGCCAGGCGATGCCGTTCGCTTTCACCGCCCGGTCTTCGCGCACGAGTTCGGCTGCGACGCGCAACTGCGGCTGCGAGTAGTAGTAGCTCGCCTGCTCGGGCTTCGACCCCTTGCGCGAGAAGCCGGCTTCGCCTTGCGGCAGAATGGGTTGCGTCGGCCGTGCGCTGAACCGCAGCGTGAAGCCGCGCGCCGGGATCGCGCATTCATACGCGCCGTCGGTGCGGCGCCGGAAGGTCCAGCGATCGAGTTCGACATCGGTGTCGCCTTCGGCCGCGCGCGCGATGCCAAAGCCCGCGCGCGCGATGCGCTGGTCGTGCAGCAGTGCGCCGCGTGCGGGATCGGCGATCGCCGCGTGCGCGATGACGAGCTGATGCGCGGCGAACCGGCTCGGATTGGCCGGATCGATCGGCGTGCGCGTGCGGAAGAACGTCACCTGGAAGCCGAGCGGGGGCTGCGCGTCGAGCCAGCCCGTCAGGTACCACCACTCGATCCGGTAATCCGGATGCGCGCCGTGATCGCGCGGAAACACGAGCGCCCGCGGCGTGACCGGCGGATACTCGACCCGCGCGTGCGCGGCGAACGGCAGCGCGGCGCCGGCGAGGAGCAGGTGGCGGCGGGTCAGCATGGACACTGGGGGTTCACCACAGAGACACGGAGAACACAGAGAAATGCATTGCTTTATCTCGGTGCTCTCGGTGTCTCGGTTCAAACGCCTGCCCGCCTTACCAGTCTTCCCGCACGGCGAGCACCGCCTCGCCGGAGACGGCGCGGCGGCCGGCGACGACGGCGGTCGCTGCAGCCGCGGCGAGCAGTGCGGCGATCAGGCCGAGCACGAGCCCCGCGGGCAGGCGGAAGTCCATCGTCCAGTGGAACGACTGCGGGTTGACGATCTCGACCAGCGCCCACGCGACCGCGAGCCCCGTGGCGAGCCCGAGCGCGATCGCGAGCAGCGTGACCAGCAGCCCTTCGAGCGCGAGCAGCGCGAGGATCTGCGCGCGCGTGACGCCGACGTGCCGCAGCATGCCGAACTCGCGCGTTCGTGCGATCGCCTGCGCGGAAAACGTCGCCGCGATGCCGGTGAGCCCGATGAAGATCGCCGCGATCTCCAGCACGTAGGTCACCGCAAAGCTGCGGTCGAAGATGCGCAGGCTGATCGCGCGGATTTCGCCCGGCTCGTGGAAGTCGGCGGCCGCCGCGTCGAGTCTGCCCTGCAGCTCGCGGATCACCTGCGCGGCGTTCGCGCCCGGCTTCAGCCACAGCGCGGCTTCGGTGCGCGAGGTATCCCCGCTCGCGCGCTCGTAGTCTTCGACGTCGACGATGATCGCGCCGAACTGCCGCGCGTAGTCGCGCCAGACGCCGGCGACGACGAAGCGCTGCGCGCGCCCCGCGAGCGGCAGCTCGATCTTGCCGCCGACCTGCGCGCCGTACAGATCTCCGATCGCCTCGGAGACCCAGGCCGGCGGCGGCATGCCGGGGCGCCACGCGAGGCTCGCACCGGTGAGCGGGATCGTGCGGATCGGGTTGGCGCGGTCGACGGGGCGCGCGATCAGCGACACCGGCGCGCGTGTCGCGTCGAGCGAGATCTTCAGGTTGCGCGTGAAGTCGGCGCGCGCCACGGCAGGGTGCGACGCGAGCGTGCCGAGATCGCGCGCGGAGAACGCCGCGGTGGTCACGCCCGAGGTCGCCAACGGCGCCGCGCGCACGTAGATGTCGGCCGGCAGCACGCGGTCGAGCCATTCGTCGACCGAGTGGCGGAAGCTCGCGACCATCGTCGCCATCGCGACCATCAGCGCGAACGAGGCGACGATGCCGGCCGCGCCGATCGCGGCAAAGCGCGGCGTGGCCGCGAGCCGGGTGGTCGCGAGCCACCAGGGTGCCGCCGCGGCGGGCAGCGTGCGCCGCTGCAGCCTGTGCGCGAGCGGACCGAAGACGTACGGCGCGATCGAAGGCTTCAGCAGGATCGCCGCGACGAGCAGCAGCGCGATCGCGAGGTACGCGGCGATCGGCATGCCCGCGATCGGCGGCGCGGCGAGCAGCGCCGCGGCGGCCGCGAGCAGCGCGAAGCCCGGCCAGGCGCGCTGCGGGGTCGCGTCGGCATCGAGCCCGCTGCCGGCTTTCAGCGCCGGCGCCGGCGTGGCCAGCGCCGCTTCGCGTGCGGGCAGCCAGCCGCCCGCAACGGCCGCCGCCACACCGAGCGCAAAGAAGCCGGCGGCGTTGACCGCATCGAACGCGAGCGCGGGCTGCACGCCGGTGAAGAAGCCGCCGCCGAGATCGCCGCCGAGAACCCGCAGCGCGGCCGCCGCCACCGCAAGCCCGACCAGCACGCCGAGCGCAGCGCCCACCGCGCCGAACGCGATCGACTCGAGCACGAGCAGCCGCTCGACCTCGCTGCGCGTGACGCCGATCACGCGCAGGAACGCCAGCTGCGTGCGCCGCGCCGCCACGCCCTGCGACTGCAGCGAATAGACCAGAAACGCGCCGGTGAACAGCGCCACCAGCGCGAGCACGTTCAGGTTGACGCGGTAGGCGCGCGAGAGATTCGACACGCGCGCGGCCGCTTCGTCGGCGCGCACGACGTCAACGCCCGCGGGCAGATTCAAACGGCGCGCGAGCGCCGCGACATCGGCGCCGGGCGCGAGCCGCAAATCGATGCGCGTGAGGCGTCCGAGTTTGTCGAAGCGCCATTGCGCGAAGGCGAGATCCATCGAGCCGACGATCTGTCCCGCGCGCGCGCCCGGCACGCGCCCGGCGATGCGCAGCCGTTCGACGCGCCCGCCGACCTGCACCGCGATCGCGTCGCCGGGTGCGAGTTGCAGCCGTTCGAGCGCGGCGGGCGACAGATAAAGCCCATCGTCGAGCAGCGCGAAGCGCCGGTCGGCGACGACCGTTTCGTCCGGTTCGCCGATCGTCTGCGGCGCGAGCAGCGCGGCGCGCAGCATGTCGATGCCGAGGATCGGGAGCGGCCTGCCGCGCAGCCGCGCCGGTTCGACCAGCGCCGCTTCGATCTCCAGCACGGGGTTGGCCAGTTCGACCGCGGAATCGGCGACCGCACGCGCGTAGAGCGTTTCGTCGAAACCGCCCTGCGCGCCGGGCGCGCCGACGATCGACGCGTCGGCCTGCCCGCTGACCTGCCGCACGGCCGACGAAAACTCGGCCAGCGCCGACGTGTTGATCAGGTGCACCGCGTAGCCGAGCGCCACGCCGATCGCGATCGCGACGATCTGCACGACCGCGCGCAGCGGGTGCTCGCGCGCGTAGCCGCCGATCACGCGGTGCAGGAGCCAGGTCATGCCGTGTGCGTCGGCCGTCGGGCGTCGGCCGTCGGCCGCGCAGTCTCGGACAGCCGGCCCCGTTCGAGGCGCAGCACGCGATCGGCGGTCGACGCGGCGTGCGGCGAATGCGTGACGAGGATGCCGGTGGCGCCGCGCTCCTTGATCGTGCGCGCGAGCAGCCGCAGCACGCCGTCGGCCGTCTCCGGATCGAGGTTGCCGGTCGGTTCGTCGGCGAGCACGAGCGCGGGGCGATGCACGAGCGCGCGCGCCAGCGCCACGCGCTGCAGCTCGCCCCCGGACAGCTCGCGCGGCCACGAGTCGCCGCGCTCGCCGAGCCCGACCGCGGCGAGCAGCTCCTGTGTGCGCGCTGCCCGCTCCGCCGGCGCCACACCGAGCAGCACGAGCGGCAGCTCGACGTTCTGCGCGACCGTCAGATGCGGAAGGATGTGGAAGGCCTGGAAGACGAAGCCGACTTTCGTCCGGCGCAGACGGGTCCTGGCATCCTCGTCGAGTTGACTCAGCACCTCGCCGCCGATCTCGATGCCGCCGGCATCGGGCACGTCGAGCCCGGCGATCAGGTTCAGCAGCGTCGACTTGCCGGCACCCGATTCGCCGACGATCGCGACGTATTCGCCGGCCGCCAGTTCGAGGTCGAGCCCGTCGAGGATCGGACGCCGGCCGAAGCGTTTGGCGAGGCCCGCGATGCGCAGCATGCGGGGCATTGTAAGGACGCATGGCTAAACTGCGCCGTCCTGCGGGGAGAAACATGAGCGATTCGCCCGACATTTCGATCGAAGACGTCCGCCGCGCCGCCGAGCGGCTGCGCGGGCAGATTGAGAACACGCCGTGCCTGCACTCGCGCACGCTGTCGCAGATCACCGGCGCCGAGGTCTACCTGAAGTTCGAGAACCTGCAGTTCACCGCGAGCTTCAAGGAGCGCGGGGCGTACAACCGCATGAGCCGGCTCACCGCCGACGAGCGCGCGCGCGGCGTGATCGCCGTGTCGGCGGGCAACCACGCGCAGGGGGTCGCGTACCACGCGCAACGGATGGGCGTGCCCGCGGTGATCGTGATGCCGAAGTTCACGCCGATGGTCAAGGTCGAACGCACGCGCGGCTTCGGCGCCGAGATCGTGCTGTTCGGCGAGAACTTCGACGACACCAAGGCCGAAGCCACGCGGCTCACCGCCGAGCGCGGGCTGACGATGGTGCACCCGTACGACGATGCCGACGTGATCGCCGGGCAGGGCACGGTCGCGCTCGAGATGTTCGCGGCGCAGCCGCAGCTCGACTGCCTGTGCGTGCCGATCGGCGGCGGCGGACTCATTTCGGGCATGGCGATCGCCGCGCGCGCGATCAAGGCCGGCATCGAAGTCGTCGGCGTGCAGACCGAGCACTTTCCCGCGATGTACGCGCTGTTCAAAGGCATCGAGCTGCCTTCGGCGAACGCGACGCTCGCCGAAGGCATCGCGGTGAAGTCACCGGGGCTCATCACGCGCGAGATCGTCAGGCGGGTGGTCAATGACATCGTGCTCGTGTCGGAAGGCGACATCGAGCACGCGATCGTGCTGCTGCTGGAGATCGAAAAGACCGTCGTCGAGGGCGCCGGTGCTGCGGGGCTGGCGGCGCTGATCCGTCACCGCGAACGCTTCGCCGGCAAGAGGGTCGGGCTGATCCTGACCGGCGGCAACATCGACCCGATGATGCTCGCCGACATCATCGAACGCGGCATGGTCCGCGCCGGGCGCCTGGCGCGCATCCGCGTGGCCACGCGCGACGTGCCGGGCGAACTGGCGCGCGCCGCGGCCATCGTCGGCAGGGCGGGCGCGAACATCGAGGAAGTCGAGCACCAGCGTGCGTTCACCACGCTGCCGGCGCAGAACGCACAGCTCGAGATGGTGCTGCAGACGCGCGGCCCCGAGCACATCGAGGAAGTGCTGCGCGCATTGCGCGCAGCGGGGTTGCCGGCGGAGCTGGATACGTACTGAACGCGGCGCCGGTCTGCCGATCAGCCACGTTCTACGACGAGCGCCTTCACGCGCTCGAATGCGTCGGCCTCGAACGGGTCGACGACGACCGCATCCTTCATCGACCGCAACCACGTGATCTGCCGCTTGGCGAGCTGGCGCGTCGCGGCGATCGCGGCGGAGCGAAACTCGGCAAACGGCGTCGCCTGCGCGAGGTGCTGCCAGACCTGGCGGTAGCCGACAGAACGCATCGACGGCAGATCCGGGTTCAGGTCGCCGCGCGCCATTAGCGCGCGCACTTCGTCGAGGAAGCCGGCGGCGAGCATCGCGTCGAAGCGGTGCTCGATCCGCCGGTGCAGTTCCTTTCGATCCGGCGGAATCAGCGCGATCGTTGCCAGCGCAAGCAGGGGCCTCTGCGGATTCGCCTGCAACTGCGACAGCGGCACGCCGGTCAACTCGAACACTTCGAGCGCGCGCTGGATGCGTTGGCTGTCGTTCGGCGGCAAGCGCGCGGCGGCGGTCGGATCGACGCGGGCGAGCTCGGCGTGCAATCCGGGCCAGCCGATCTCGCGTGCGCGCGCTTCGATCCGCGCGCGCACCTCGCGGTCGGCCGAGGGCAGCGCGCTCAGACCTTCGCGCAGCGCCTTCGCGTAGAGCATCGTGCCGCCGACGACCAGCGGCAGCCGGCCGCGCGCGCGGATCTGTTCGATCGCAGACGTGGCGTCGCGGACGAAGTCGGCGGCGGAGTAGGGCTCGGACGGGTCGCGCAGGTCGATCAGATGGTGCGGCACCAGTGCGCGCTCGGCCGCGCTCGGCTTGGCGGTGCCGATGTCCATGCCGCGGTACACCTGCGCGGAATCGACCGAGACGATCTCGAGCGCGATCTCGCGCGCGAGCCGCATGGCCAGCGCGCTCTTGCCGCAGGCCGTCGGGCCGAGCAGCAGGATCGCGTCAACCGTGCTGCGCGACATCGCCGTGGCGTCGCACCAGCGTCGCGGCGATCAGCATCGAGGCGAGCGACGTTGCGCAGATCGTCAGCGTCAGCGGATAGACGGTGCCGTTGTAGCTCGCGCCGATCCAGAAGCCGACGAGCGACGCGATCAGCATCATCGTGAAGCCCATCAGCGCGGCTGCCGCGCCGGCCGTCTTCGGAAACGGTGCCACCGCGCCCGACTGCGCGGGCGGCTGGATCATGCCGTGGGCGATGCCGTAGAAGAACATCGGCACGACGATCGCCGCGGGCACGTGCACGCCGGCGATCGCGAGCAGCGCCATCGTCACGCCGGCGGCGGCCTGCAGCGACGCACCCGCGTAGACGGTGCGCTGCAGCCCGTGCTGCACGACGAAGCGGCGGCACACGAGCGTGCCGACGAGATACCCCGCGACCATCGTCGAAAACGAAAAACCGTAAGCCGTCGTCGATACGCCGAGCACGCGGATCAGCACGAACGACGAGCCGGAGATGAACGCGAACAGCCCCGCGTAGGTCGCGGCGGCCGACAGCGTGTACGCGCGGAACGCCGGTGAACGCGCGACCTCGGCATAGGCGCGCAGCATCGGTGCCAGTCGCAGCGCATGCGGGTTGCGGTGCTGGTTCGTTTCCTTCAATCTCAGCGCTGCGGCGGTCGCCAGCAGCAGCGAAAAGCCGGCCAGCAGCGCGAAGGCGGAACGCCAGCCGAAGGCCACGTAGACGTAGGCGCCGAGCACCGGGCCGATCAGCGGCGCGAACGACATGATCGTCGCCGCGGCCGCGAGCATGCGCGCGCCTTCGGTCGGCGCGTACAGATCGCGCACGAAGCCGCGCGCGCCGACGAGGCACGAGCACGCGCCGACCGCCTGCAGCACGCGCGCGGCGATCAGCACGCCGATCGTCGGGGCAGCGAGCGCGAGCACACTCGCCCCGCAGTAGACGAAGGCGCCGCCGACGACCACCGGATAGCGGCCGTAGCGGTCCGACACGGGTCCGGCGACGAGCTGCCACGCGCCGAACGCGGCGACGAAGATCGACAGCGTCCACTGCACCGTCGCGACGGTCGTTTCGAAGTAGGCGGCGATGCCCGGCAGCGTCGGCAGGTACAGATCGGTCGCCAGCGGCTGCAGCATCGACAGCCCGGCGGTGAGCCACAGTACGGTCGTCGCGGTGAGCCCGGCGACGTGTAGCCGCACACTGCTCGTCATCGACCGCGCAGGAACAGCTTGTCCAGCTCGGGGAGCGAAAGCTGGATCCAGGTCGGCCGGCCGTGGTTGCACTGGTCGGCGCGTTCGGTCGCCTCCATCTCGCGCAGCAGCGCGTTCATCTCGTCGGGCGTGAGCCTGCGGTTCGCGCGCACCGCGCCGTGGCAGGCGAGCGTCGCGAGCAGCTCGTTGCGGTGCTCGGTCAGCACGCGCGAGCCGCCGTACTCCCTGAGATCGCGCAGCACGTCGCGCGCAAGCGAAGCGCCGTCGGCGCCGGCGAGCAGCGCCGGCACCGCGCGCAGCGCGAGCTGCGTCGGCGCGGCCGGCGCCAGATCGAGTCCGACGGCGGCGAGCGTCTCGGCGTGCTCCTCCGCGGTGGCGACATCGAGCGCGTCGGCGGCGAAGACCTGCGGAATCAGCAGCCGCTGCTGCGGAATCGCGTGCGCGTCGAGCTGGCGCTTGAGCTTCTCGTAGACGATGCGCTCGTGCGCGGCGTGCATGTCGACCAGCACGAGTCCGGCGCGGTTTTGCGCGAGCACGTAGATGCCGGCGAGTTGCGCCAGTGCGATGCCGAGCGGGAAGTCTTCGCCGCACTCTGTGGACGCCGACATGTCGGCGGCCGGCGTTGCAGCGGAACGCCCGTCCGCCGGCGCGAGCATCGCGAGGTATGCGGCGACCGGCTGCGCGATGCGGAGCGCCGGCTGCTCTGCGCGTTGCAGCCACGGCGCTCGCGGGATCGACGGCGCGGCGGCGGCCGGCGCAGCGATGCGCGCCGATTCCACGCCCGGAGTCTGTCGAAGGGGCGCCAGCGCCTCCTGCACCGCGTGCAGCACGAACTGATGCACCGCCTGCGAATCGCGGAAGCGCACTTCGATCTTGGTCGGATGCACGTTGACGTCGACGCGGGTCGGGTCGATGTCGAGGAACAGCACGTACATCGGCTGCGACTGGCCGTGCAGCACGTCGGCATAGGCGGCGCGCACCGCGTGCGCGAGCACCTTGTCGCGCACGTAGCGGCCGTTGACGTAGAAGTACTGGCTGTCGGCGCGCGCGCGCGCCGCGGTCGGCAGTCCGACCCAGCCGCGCAGCCGGATCGCGCCCGCCTGCGCTTCGATCGCGCGATTCGCGCCCGCGAACTCCTCCGGCATCAACGCCGTCGCCCGTTCCTGCAGCGTGGTCGCGGGCAGATCGCGCACGATTCGGCCTTCGTGCGCGACGGTGAACGCGACGGCCGGGTGTGCAGCGGCGATGCGTTCGACCTGCGCGATGCAATGGCCCAGTTCGGTCGCCTCGGCGCGCAGGAACTTGCGGCGTGCCGGCGTCTTGAAGAACAGATCGGCGACTTCGACGCGCGTTCCCGGCGGTCCGGCGGCCGGCTCGATCGGCCCGCCTTCGCCTTCGATGCGGAACGCGCTCGGCGCCTCGCGCTCGCGCGAGGTGATGCTGACGGCGGCGACGGAAGCGATCGCGGCGAGCGCCTCGCCGCGAAAGCCGAGCGAAAGCACCGACTCCAGCTCCTGCAGGCTCGCGATCTTGCTGGTTGCGTGGCGCGCGAGCGCGAGCGGCAGCTCGTCCCGCGGAATGCCGCAACCGTCGTCGATGACGAGCACGCGGCGGATGCCGCCGCCTTCGAGCCGAACGTCGATGCGCGTGGCGCCGGCGTCGATGGCGTTCTCAACGAGTTCCTTGACGATCGAGGCGGGGCGTTCGACGACTTCGCCGGCCGCGATCTGGCTGATCAATGGATCGGGCAGCGGACGGATCGCGCGCCGCCTCAGAACCGGCGCAAGCGGCGGCGAGGACATGCGGCGATTATAGGAAGCGGCGTGCGCTGCCTCAGTGCAAGCCCGGGTGGCCGGGCCGGATCGCTCGCGTATGATCCGCCGGCTTCGCTTTCGCTCACTGGGCCGTCCCGCCGCCGATCGCGGACGGAAACCGCAACACGCCGCGCACAGGCACCGATGGAAGGCATCAACTGGGGCGACCTGTTCACCGCGATGGACCAGTTCCTGCTGGCCATGGCGCAGAAGCACGGCGTGTGGGTCTACATCACGCTGTTTGCGATCTTCTTTTCCGAGACGGGGCTGGTCTTCATGGCCTTCCTGCCGGGGGACTCGCTGCTGTTCGTCGCCGGCGCGGTCGCCGCGGGCGGCTACATGGACGTGTACGCGCTGATGACGCTGATCACGATCGCTGCGATCCTCGGCAACACGCTGAACTACCTGATCGGCTCGTGGCTCGGCCGCAAGGTCTACGACGGCACGATCCGCTGGATCGATCTGGCGGCGCTGCTGAAGACGCACGACTTCTACGAGCGGCACGGCGGCAAGACGATCGTGATCGCGCGCTTCGTGCCGGTGGTGCGCTCGTTCGCGCCGCTGGTGGCAGGCGCCTCGGGCATGGACTTCCGCAGGTTCCAGCTCTTCAACGTCGCCGGCGCGCTGCTGTGGGTCGTTTCGCTGGTCGGCGGCGGGTATCTGTTCGGCAACGTGCCGATCGTGCGCGACAACCTCGGCATCATCCTGATCGTCGGCATTGCCGCAGTGCTGGGTCCGCTCGCGCTGGCGGCGCTGATGCGCGTGGTCGGCGCATGGCAGCGGCCGGCGCCCGCAGCCGCGCGGCCGCTGTCGGCGCAGCCGCGCGACCGCGACTGAAGGCGCGGCGCGCGAACCGCGCGCCGCATTGCCCCGTTCAGTACGTGTACGAATAGCGCTGCCCGTAGGCGTCGTCCGACGACGAGGTCTTCGCCGGCGCACTGCGGATCACGTGCCACACGCCGCCCTGCTTGTCGCCGTTGATCTCGCCCGGCTTGGCGTCGCCCGCGAAGAAGTACAGCGGCTTGCCCTTGTACGCCCACTGCGCGGTGCCGTCGTCGCGCGCGACGATCGTGAAGTCGCCGCCGGCGAGGGCCGCATTGGCCACCGCAAACGGCGGCCAGGCGGCGGCGCAACCGCCGTAGCAGTTGCTCTTGCCCGGGGCGTCCTTGTCGAAGATGTAGAGCGTGCGGCCTTCCTTGTTCGCCAGCACGCCATTGCGCTCGACGGTGGGGTTCGCTTGCGCGCCGAAGGCGATGGTGGCGAGCGCGGCAAGCAGCAGGACTCGTTTCATGGCAATTCTCCTCGTGGGTGGGTTGGACGACGAAGGGTTCGACCCTTCCGGCACCGACTTACGAGGTGGACCCGGGAACGGATGCAGGCCGGATCGGACTGCGGATCGCGGATTGCAGATCGCGCATCGCCCCCCCTTTGGAAAAGGGGGGCAGGGGGGATTTCCTCAGGCGCGGCGATTCAACTCGGGCCCCGGCCTTCGCCGGGGCGAGACGTGCCCGCGCCTGCGCCCGATGCCTTACGCGGTTACCACAGCTTCACGCAATGCCCGGCGAGGATGAACTCGGCAGGCAGCGCACCGGGCTTGGCCGGGGCATCTTCGAGCGAAACCGCAAGCCGCGGCACGTTGGCGAGCAACTTCTCGGAGGTGTCGGCCATCTCGAAGGTCGTGCTGCCGGGCGGCTTCGTCGCCTGGGCGACGCCGAGCGGGAAGGGCGCGCCTTCCTTCGGCAGCGCCCAGACCTGCAGCACCTTGCCGGCCGGGACCTCGATCGGGCGCAGCGACTTCACCGTGACGCGCTTGCCGTGGCGCGTCGAGCTGACGAGCAGTGTCGGCTGTCCTTCCTTGTCGACCAGCAGTCCGACGTAGCTCTGCGGCAGCGCCTGCTGGCGCTGCGCGATCTCGTCGAGCGTGAAGAACGCGTTCGGCATCGTCTGCACCAGCCCGATCGTCGCGGCCACGCCGAAGGCAAAGCCGAGCGCCGGTTTCCACAGCGACGACCACCAGGACGCTTGGGTCTTCGCCCCGGCCGGCTGCGTGCGGCGCTCGATCGCCTCCCATACGCGCGCGCGGGGCGCGACCGCGGGCACCGAAACCGCCAGCCCCGCGAGGCGCTCCTCCCATCCGCGCACGGCCGCGCGCGCCGAAGCCGAGCGCTGCAGCAGCCGCTCGAAGCGGCGCCGCGCACGGCCGCGCAGCGTTCCGAGCACGTACTCGGAAGCCAAGCGGTCGAGCAGGTCGGGGCGTTCGTAGTTCATCGCGCGTCCAGGCACTTCTTCAGCCGTTCGAGCCCGCGGCGCACCCAGGCCTTGACGGTGCCGAGCGGCGCGCCGAGCCTTTCCGCGACCTCCGAGTGCGACAGGCCGTGGTAGTAGGCGAGCGCGAGGCTCTGCCGGTGCGCCGCGTCGAGCGCTTCGAGGCAGCCGCGGATGGCGAGCGCGTCGGCGGCCTGCGTCAGCAGTCCTAACGGCGTCGGCCCGTCGTCTTCCACTTCGCGTTCCTCGCCGTCCTCATGGGTCGGCATCTCCGTTTCGCGCCGGACCGCCGCGCTGCGCACGACGTCCAGCGCCTTGTTGCGCACGATGCTGATCAGCCAGGTCATCGGCTGGCTGGCGGCGGCATCGTACGAGCCGGCGTGGTGCCAGACGTTGACGAACGCCTCCTGCAAGACGTCTTCGGCGGCATCGCGCCGGTTCAAGATACGGAGCGCGACGCCGAGCAGATGCGCCGAGGTCAGCTCGTAGACGCGGCGGAACGCCGCGCGATCGCCGAGCGCGACGCGCGCAAGCTGCTGCTGGAGTTCGTTCGAGTCGGCCATCGGTACGGAAGGGGCGCGAATTTACACGCGCCGCCGGCCGACGGCATCACCCGAGCGGGCTACGCGCGCGCGGCGGGTGCTTGGCGAAGTAGCGACGGATGCCGTTGTAGATGGCCTGCGCCATGCGCTGCTGGTAGGCATCGTCCTTGAGCCGCCGCTCCTCTTCCGGATTGCTGATGAAGGCGGTCTCGACCAGGATCGACGGGATGTCGGGCGCCTTGAGCACCGCGAAGCCGGCCTGCTCGACGCGCGGCTTGTGCAGCGAGTTGACGCGCTCCAGCTCGCGCAGCACCGCGTTGCCGAAGCGCAGACTGTCGTTGATCTGCGCGGTCGTCGACAGATCGAGCAGCACGCGCGCGAGCTGGTGGTCGTGCTGGCCGAGGTTGACGCCGCCGATCAGGTCCGCGTCGTTCTCGCGCCGCGCCATCCACGCGGCCGCGGTGCTGGTGGCGCCGCGCTCGGACAGGGCGAATACCGACGAGCCGCGCGCGTCGGGACGGATCCACGCGTCGGCGTGGATCGAGACGAACAGATCCGCCTGCACGCGCCGCGCCTTGGCGACGCGCTGGTTCAGCGGCACGAAGTAGTCGCCGTCGCGCGTCAGCAGCACGCGCATGTTCGGATCGGCTTCGATCAGCTTCGCGAGCCGGCGCGCGATCGACAGCGTGACGTTCTTCTCATAGGTGCCGCGCTTGCCGACCGCGCCGGGGTCCTCGCCGCCGTGGCCGGGGTCGATCGCGACGGTCACGTAGCGCGTCACGCGCTCGTCTTCGCGCGGCTTGGTGCGCGGCGCGGGTTTCGTCTCGACCGCGCCGAGCGACCTCTCGATCTCGCGCTCGAACGCCGCCTCGTCCTGCGGAACCGGAGCCGGCGCCGGAGAAGCGCCGCCCGCGCGGCGCGCTTCCGTCTCGCGCAACAGCGCGAGCAAGGGATCGGGCGGATTGACCGGCACCAGGTCCATCACCAGCCGGTGCTGGTAAGGACCGATGGGTTCGAGCGAGAACACCTGCGGGTTGACGTCTTCCTTCAGCTCGATGACGAGCCGCACCACGCGCGGCCGGTTCTGCCCGATGCGAACGAGCGCGATGTACGGATCGTCGGGCTCGACCTTGCCGACCAGTTCCTTCAGCTGCGGCGTCAGGTCGATACCCTCGATGTCGACGACGAGCCGCAGCGGCGGCACGTCGCGCAGCAGGAAGTGGCTGAACTTCAACGGCGCGTCGTGCTCGAGCGTCACCCGCGTGTAGTCGGCGGCGGGCCAGACGCGCACGCCGAGCAGCGTGGCGCCGCGTGCGATCTCGAACGGAGTCAGCGATAGAACGAGCGTGCCGGCCGCACCCGCACGCATCAGGCGGCGTCGGTGGACATCCTCCAGGCGGCTGCGATCTCGTTCAGACATGCGGCTCCCGTTGCGCTGTACGCGGCGGCGTCGACGCCACGTCCTTCGCCCTTCACCTTCAACGTCAGCGCGAGATCGGGCGTTGGCAGTGCGCCCCTCGCGCGTTCGGGCCATTCGATCGCGCACACCGCGCCCGGCCCGAACAGTTCGCGAAACCCGGCAGCAGCGAATTCATCGGGACCCGCGAATCTATAGAAATCAAAGTGATAGAAGTTTAAGCTCGAAACGACGTAAGGTTCAAGCAGCGCGAATGTGGGACTCTTGACCGGGCCCGTTTCGCCGAGCGCGCGCAGCACGGCGCGCACGAGCGCGGTTTTCCCCGCGCCGAGATCGCCGCTGAGACCGACGACGAAGCCGTGCGCTTCGATCGCAGCGCCCTGTGTCCGCAGCGCGTGCGCGAGCAGCGCGCCGAGGCGCGCGGTGGCGGCTTCGTCGGCGAGTTCGAAATGCGCGGCGGCGAGCGGTGCTGCTTGCGGCACTAGACTGCATCGATGAACCAGGAGCGCGCGAAGCATACCGACGCCGATTGCGCGATCGATTTCGCGCGGCTTGCCGGCGAGATCAAGGCGTGGGGGCGCGAGCTCGGTTTCTCCGCCGTCGGCATCGCCGATGTCGACGTGAACGAGGCGAGCGCACGGCTGCAGCGCTGGCTCGCGCAGGGACGCCATGGCGAGATGGACTACATGGCGCGGCACGCACACCTGCGCGCCGATCCATCGACGCTGCTGCCCGACGGCGCGCGCGCGGCGAGCGTGATCGCGGCGCGCATCGACTATCGGCCGCGCGGCGACGGCGGCGACTGGATCGAGCGCGAATGGCACAGGCTGTCCGAACCCGAAGCCGCGGTCGTTTCGATCTACGCGCGCGGGCGCGACTACCACAAGGTGCTGCGCGACCGGCTGCAGAAGCTCGCCAACCGGATCGCGGAGGCGATCGGTCCGTTCGCGTACCGGGTCTGCACCGACTCCGCGCCCGTGTTCGAAGTCGAGTTCGCGCGGCGCGCGGGCCTCGGCTGGCGCGGCAAGCACACGCTGCTGCTCGCGCAGGACGCGGGATCAATGTTTTTCCTCGGCGAGATCATCACGGAGCTGCCGCTGCCGCCCGATGCGCCGCTGGCCGAACACTGCGGCACGTGTACGCGCTGCATCGATGCCTGCCCGACCGGCGCGATCGTCGCGCCGTACCGCGTCGATGCGCGACGCTGCATCTCGTACCTGACGATCGAGCACAAGTCGGCGATCCCGGAAGAACTGCGTCCGCTGATCGGCAACCGCGTCTACGGCTGCGACGACTGCCAGCTCGCCTGCCCGTGGAACAAGTTCGCACGCGTGGCCGAGCTACCCGACTTCGACGTGCGGCATGGGCTCGATGCGGCCACGCTCGTCGAGCTGTTCGCCTGGAGCGAAACCGAGTTCGACGCGCGCCACGCGGGATCGGCGATCCGCCGCATCGGCTACGAACGCTGGCTGCGCAATCTCGCGGTCGCCCTCGGCAATGCGCCGACCACGCCCGATGTCGTCGCGGCGCTGCGCGCACGCGCCGATCATCCGTCCGCGCTGGTGCGCGAGCACGTCGCGTGGGCGCTCGCGCGGCACGGCGTTGCGCACTGAATCAGCGCGCGGCGAGCAGGATCCAGAAGGGCATCGTCGCCATCGAAACGAGCGTCTGCGCGGTCACGGTTGCCGCCACCGGCGGAGCGTTCCCGCCAAGCCTTGCGGCGAGCACGTAGGTCGTCGACGCGGTCGGCAACGCGGCGAACAGCACGACGAGCTGCGTCTCGAGCGAACCAAGGCCGATCAGCTTCGCGAACACGAGCGCCAGCAGCGGGAACACCGCGAGCTTGACGACGGAAAAGTACGCGATCAGCCCGCGATGGGCGTGGACGCCGGCGAGGGTCAGCCCCGCGCCGATGCACATCAGCCCGAGCGCAAGGCTCGCATTGCCGAGCTTGGCGAGAAAGCCCGCGGCCAGCGCGGGCAGCTTCCAACCGAGCAGATTGCTCGCCAGCCCCGCCACCGTCGACACGATCAGCGGATTGGTGACGAGCTCGCGCGCAAGCCCCGTCTTGCGGTGGCGCGCGAGCGCATAGACCGCGAACACGTTGGCGAGCGGCACGCACACCGCGAGGATCAGCGCGAGCAGCGCCACGCCTCTTGCCCCCAGCAGCGACTGCGCGAGCGCGAGCCCGACGTACGAGTTGTACCGGAAGGCGGTCTGCACGCAGCTCGCGTAGACATCGGCCGGCGGACGCGCCAGCCGCGCTACGAAGCCGAGCGCGACCGCGCACAGGAAGGCCGCGACGGCCACGCCGAGCGCCTTGGCTTCGCCGCCGAGCGTGAACTGCGCCGCGTTGATCGAGGTGAACAGCAGCCCCGGAAACAGCACGTAGTAGACGAGCTTCTCCGCGCCGTTCCAGAAGCCGCGCTCGTAGCCGAAGCGCCACGCTAGCAGCAGCCCGAGCAGGATCAGCGCGAAGTCGGGCAGGATCAGCAGGATCGTGGTGATCATGTGTTCGAGTGCGGGCTGAGATGCACGCCCTTGGACGAGCCGGCGGCCCGGCCTATAATCGCGCCCCTGCGTTGCTGCTGTAGCTCAGTTGGTAGAGCAACTGATTCGTAATCAGTAGGTCGGTGGTTCGAGTCCACTCAGCAGCACCAAGCGCCTCATACGTCGCCGCTCTCACCACCGATGGGGCCAAGGCCCACAGTTGGTCTTGCGCTGAGGGAAGGCGATGAGCCGGACCGTTCATCCACTGGCAGTCGCGGGTCGGGCGGTGAGCTTCCCGGCACCACAAAGCGGCGAGAGTCTAACCGTGCATCGGCTCGCGGAAGCCCATGCGGGCGTCTACGCGGATCGCGACAACTAGCTGTCGTATCCGCCCGTGCTGACGGGCATCACGACGGGTGCTCGCAAAGGCGGACCCCTGTCGCTGCCGGGTGCGATCTCGAACTCGACGCTGCGTGACGCCCCGGCTCGCGATGCGGGGTCGGTTGGCGGCAGAATCCTCCCGACATGATCGAGCCTGAGAGGTCTTGAGTCGGGATGGAGTTGGTCGAGCGCGAGCCAGCATTGCAGACGTTGCGCGCCTGCCTGCAGACGGCAGCGACGCGCGGCAACGTCGTGCTGATCGCGGGCGAAGCGGGCATCGGCAAGACGAGCGTGCTGCGCGCACTGACTGCGGCGCACGACGCCGTGTGGTGGGGCGCGTGCGACGCGCTGCAGACGCCGCACCCGCTGGCGCCGCTGCTCGACATCGCACGCGACCGGCGCCCACGGTTCGCCGCGCACCTGAGCGGCCCGCGGTCCGCGCTTTTCGAGGCGGTGCTCGACGAGCTGCGGATGGCGGCGGGCGCGGTGCTGGTCGTGATCGAGGACGCGCATTGGGCTGACGACGCCACACTCGACCTGCTGAAGTTCCTTGGCCGACGCATCGAGCGCACGCACGCGCTGCTGGCGGTCAGCTTCCGCGACGACGAGGTGTCTGCGTCGCACCCGCTGCGCCGTGTGCTCGGCGAGCTACCGGCCGCGGCGGTCACGCGCGTTGAGCTCGAGCGGCTGTCGCCGCAGGCGGTCGAGACGCTTGCGCGGCGCGCGCGGCGCTCGGCGACCGGTGTATTCGACGCCACGCGCGGCAACCCGTTCTTCGTGGTCGAAGTCCTGCGCGAAGGCGGCACGGTGGTGCCGCGCAGCGTGCAGGATCTGGTGCTGGCGCGCTTTGCGCGCCTGCCGCTGCCGGCGCAGGAGCTGGTGCGTCTGGCCGCGGTGGTGCCGGCGCGCATCGAACGCTGGGTCGCAGATGAACTGCTCGCTCCGCCGCCGGCCACGGTGGACGCGTGCATCGATATCGGCCTGCTGGTCGCCGACGGCACCACACTTGCGTTCCGCCACGAGCTCGCGCGGGTGGCGGTCGAGGCGTCGCTGTCGCCGCCGCTGGCGCAGGCGGTGCACGCGCGCGTGCTCGCCACGTTGATCGCTTCCGGCCGCGAGATCGCGCCGGCACGGCTCGTGCACCATGCCGCGCATGCGCACGACGTCGCGGCGGTCAGCCGTTACGCGCCGCTCGCCGCGGAGCAGGCGCGCAACCGCGGTGCGCACCGCGAGGCTGCCGCGCAATGGGCGCGCGCGCTGCGCGACGGCGCGCCGGCCGACGAAGCACAGCGCCAGCAATGGCTCGAGGCCTACGCGCTCGAATGCCAGCTCACCGATCAGCTCGTCGAGGCAATCGAAGCGCGCCGCGCGCTCGACGCCTCCTACGCGCGCAGCGGGCAGACGGTGCAGCAGGCGCACAACCTGAGCCGCATGGCGCTCGTGCAAGTGCTGGCGCTGCGCAACGCGCAGGCGGACGCTGACAGCCGCCGCGCGATTGAGCTGCTCGATCGGCTGCCGCCGTCGCAGGAGCGTGCGTACGCGTACTGGGTGCAGGCGCAACTGCGGATGCTCAACCGCGATTGCGCGGAGAGCGTCGAATGGGCGCGGCGTTCGCTGGCGCTGGCGCAAGAGCTCGGCACGGCGGAGACGCACGCTGCCGCGCTCGGCACGCTCGGCACTGCGCTGCTCTTCATCGACTACGACGACGGCTGCCGTTATCTGCAGCAGACGCTGCAGCTTGCGCTCGCGGAGCAACTGCACTGGGTCGCCGCCAACGCCTACTCGAACCTTGGCTCGGGTTCGGGCGAGCTGTGGCGGCTTGCCGAGGCCGAGCAGTGGCTGCGCGAGGCGATCCGTTTCTCTACGCAGCACGAGATCGACTTCTATCTGCACTACGCGACCGCCTGGCTGGCGCTGGTGGAGCTGTACACCGGCCGCTGGGACGAGGCGGCCGCGCACGCGGCCGATGCGCTCGGCGATGCGATGTCCGCGACGACGAGCCGCGTTATGGCGTTGGTCGCGCTCGGCCGGCTCCGCCTTCGGCGCGGCGACCCGGGCGCCGAGGCCGTGCTCGACGAGGCGCTGCGACTGGCGGAAGCGACCGGAACGTTGCAGCGGATCGCGCCGGTGCGCGCAGCGCGCGCCGAGGCCGCAATCGCACGCGGCGACGTCGTCGGCGCCGACGCCGAGGCGGCGGCCGCCCTTCCGCTCGCGCAACGGCACGGCCATTCGTGGTTCATCGGCGAACTGGCGATGTGGCGCTGGCGCGCCGGCGGCATTGAGCACGCACCCGAGGGCTGCGCGGAACCTTTCGCGCACGAGATGGCCGGCCGCTGGCGTGAAGCGGCGGCGGCATGGGAGGGAATCGGCGCCCGGTACGAACAAGCGCGCGCCCTGGCCGACGGCGACAGCGCGGCGCAGCGACAAGCGCTCGAAATCTTCGATGCGCTCGGCGCGCGGCCCGCCGTCGAACAGTTGCGCCGCCGGCTGCGCGCGGCCGGCGTGCGCGGCGTGCCGCGCGGCGCGCGCGCGACGACGCGCGAGAACCCGTACGGGCTGACGCGGCGCGAAGTCGAGGTGCTGCGGCTGCTGTGCACGGGCCTGCGCAACGCCGAGATCGCACGTCGCTTGAGTCGCTCGGTGCGTACCGTCGATCACCACGTCGCGGCGCTGATCGCCAAGCTCGGCGTGGCCACGCGCGTCGAGGCGATCCAGCGCGCGCAGCGCAGCGGGCTCGTCGAGCCCACAGCGGAAGAATAGGCAGGCGCGGCGGCCAATTTGGGCAATGCCGCCGACGCGTGCGCGAGCGCGGCGCGCGAACCTTGCTGCGACGGCGACGTGCCGTCGCCAGCAAGGAGATACACATGCCCCGCTACCTGATCGAACGCAGTTTTCCAGATGGACTGGCGATCCCGCTCACCGACGACGGCCGCAAGATCGTTGAGGGCGTGATCGCCAACAACACAGAGCGCGACGTCACCTGGGTCCACTCGTACGTGACGCCGGACCGCAGACGGACGTACTGCATCTACGACGGGCCGACCCCCGAAGCGATCCGCAAGGTTGCGGAGCGCAATGGCCTGCCGGTCGATCGCATTACCGAAGTCCGCGTGCTCGATCCCTACTTCTACCTGCCCTGATTGCGCCGGGAAGCAGAACCATGAAACGAGTGAATTCGACATGCGCCGGCATCGCGCTGGCGATTGTGCTGGCCCTGCAGACGCCTGCGTTTGCGCACGGCGAAGCGGCCGCGACCGGAGACGTGGAGCAGGCGATCGCGCAGGTGCGGCTCGCCACCCGGCCGTTTCTGGACGTAGGCGCCGCGCAAGACGCCGGCTACAGCCAGTTCCTGAACTGCGTCGAGCAGCCGGGCCAGGGCGCGATGGGTATCCACTACCTGAACAGCGCGCTCGCCGGCGACGCCGTGCTCGATCCGTTGCGCCCGGAGGCGCTGATGTACGAGCCGGGCAAGGACGGCAGGCTGCAGCTCGTCGGCGTGGAGTACATCGTGTTCCAGGATGCGTGGGACGCCCTCCATCCGCAGCCGCCGGTACTGTTCGGCCATCCGTTCCACCTGGTGCGCGCGCCGAACCGCTACGGCGTGCCGGCGTTCTACGAGTTGCACCTGTGGGTGTGGAAGAGCAACCGCGACGGCATCTTCAACGATTGGAATCCGGCGGTGCGCTGTCCGTAAGAGCCGGGCCGCGGCGCCGAGGGTCTGCGCACCGCGCGGCCGGTGCGCAGTTCGTCCATGACTTGCCGGAACTGGGCTGCTCGCGAGCGAACGACGGCATAATCCCCGCCCCATGACCGACATCGTCCTGGAGCGGGTGTCCAAGCGCTACGGCGCCGTGCGCGCAGTCGACGGCGTGAGCCTGCACGCCGAGTCGGGCAAGTTCCTCGTCCTGCTCGGACCCTCGGGCTGCGGCAAGTCGACGATCCTGCGGCTGATCGCGGGACTGGAGGAACCCGGCGAGGGCCGTATCCTGATCGGCGGGCGCGACGTGACGCGGCTCGCGCCCGACAAGCGCAAGGTCTCGATGGTGTTCCAGTCGTATGCGCTTTTCCCGCATCTGTCGGTCGCAGAGAACATCGTCTTCGGGCTGAAGGTGCGGCGCCTGCCGAAGAGCGAGCGCGATGCGCGGCTGGCGCGCGTGGCCGAGCTGGTCGGCCTGTCGGAGCAGCTCGTGCGCAAACCCGCGCAGCTTTCGGGCGGGCAGCGCCAGCGCGTCGCGCTCGCGCGCGCGATCGTCGCCGAGAACAGGATCTGTCTGATGGACGAGCCGCTGTCCAACCTCGACGCGCAACTGCGCCACGGCATGCGGGTCGAAATCCGCGCGCTGCAGCAGCGGCTCGACATGACGGTCGTCTACGTCACGCACGACCAGATCGAGGCGATGAGCATGGCTCATCGGATCGTGCTGATGCGCGACGGACGCATCGAGCAGGAGGGCACGCCGGAGGAGCTGTACGCGCGGCCGCAGACGATCTTCGCGGCGCGCTTCATCGGCACGCCGGCGATGAACCTCGTGGCGATGGAGGACGGACCGGACGGCGCGGTGATCCGCGGCGCGAAGGAGCCGGTGCTGCGCGGCCGTGGCGCGGGGCTGACGTTCGGCGTGCGGCCCGAACACGTCCGGCTGATCGACGCGGGCGGCGTGTCTGCGGAGGTCACGAACGCCGAGTATCACGGCGCCGACACGATCATCACCGCCCGGGTCGGCCGTGAGTCGCTTCTGGCTCGCGCTCCGGGTCAATTGCGCCTTTCCGCCGGCGCGCAGGTGCGACTAGGCTGGGATCCCGGCTCGGTTCACGTGTTCGATGCAGCCAGTGGCGTGCGATCTGACGTGGGTCAATCGCTTCCCCTGGCGGCGTGACTAGCGTGATCGAATTCCCGTTCAACCAACCACCGAAGGGACGTCGACCATGAAATGGCTGTCCGCTTTCGTGCTTTCCGCGTTGCTCGCGGCCGTCGGGCCCGCGCGCGCCGAAACCCAACTGACCTTCTACTACCCGATCGCCGTCGGCGGGCCGCTCACCAAGGTGATCGACGGCTACGCGCGGCAGTTCGAGCAGGAGCACCCCGGCATCAAGGTGAGTCCGATCTACGCCGGCAACTACGACGACGCGCGCATCCGGGCGCTCGCCGCGTTGAAGGCCGGCCAGTCGGCGCCGCTGTCGGTGCTCTACTCGATCGACCTGTACGAGTTGATCGAGCAGGACGTGATCGTCGCCTGGGACGACGTCGCCACGGCGCCCGAGGACAAGGCCTGGCTGAAGGTCTTCTATCCCGCGCTGATGATGAACGGGACGTACAAGGGCAAGGTCTACGGCATCCCCTTCCAGCGCTCGACGATCGTGCTGTACTGGAACAAGGAAGCCTTCAAGGAAGCGGGGCTCGACCCGGAGAAACCGCCCGCCAACTGGACCGAGATGGCGCAGATGGCGGCCAAGCTCGTGAAGAAGGACGCCGCCGGCAACGTCACGCGCTGGGGCGTGATGGTGCCGTCGACCGGCTATCCGTACTGGATGTTCCAGGCTTTTGCGCGGCAGAACGGCCAGGATCTGATGAACCGCGACGGCAACCGCACGAACTACGCGCATCCGGATGTCATCGCCGCGCTGCAGTACTGGCGCGATCTCGGCGCCAGGCACAAGGTGATGCCCGAGGGCACGGTCGAATGGGGCACGCTGCGGCAGGCGTTCACCGAAGGCAAGACCGCGATGATGTGGCACACGACCGGCAACCTCACCGCGGTGAAAGACACCGCGAAGTTCCCGTTCGGCGTGGCGATGCTGCCGGCGTCGAAGCAGCGCGGCTCGCCCACCGGCGGCGGCAACTTCTATCTCTTCAAGAAGACCACGCCCGAGGAGCGCAAGGCCGCGCTCGCCTTCGTCAAGTGGATCACGGCGCCCGAGCGCGCCGCCGACTGGAGCATGGCCACTGGCTACGTCGCCACGCGGCCCGATGCTTACAACACGCCGAAGCTCAAGGCGTACGCGGCGAACTTTCCGCAGGCGGTCGTCGCGCGCGACCAGTTCGAATTCGCCACCCCCGAGCTGTCGACCTTCCAGACCGGGCGCGTGCGCAAGCTGCTCGACGACGCGATCCAGGCAGCGCTGACCGGTCAGAAATCGCCGGCCGACGCGCTGAAAGCGGCGCAGGCCGAGGCCGACAAGCTGCTGAAGCCGTATCGGTAAGACGCACCCGATGAAGCACGTCTACGGCTGGCTGCTGCTCACGCCGGCTGCGATCCTGCTCGTCGGGTTCACGCACTACCCGGCGGTCGCCACCCTCATCGACAGCTTCTTCTCGACCGGGACGGCGGTGCGTCCGTCCCGGTTCGTCCGTTTCGACAACTACGCCGCACTCGTCGACGACCCGATCTTCTGGCAGGTACTGGGCAACAACGCCTGGTTCGCGCTCGGCACGATCCCCACCGCGATCGCGATCGCGATGGTGATGGCGCTATGGGTCAACGAGAAGCTGCCCGCGCGCGCACTCGTGCGCATGGCGTACTTCACGCCGACGGTGCTGCCGATGATCGCGGTAGCGAACCTGTGGCTGTTCTTCTACACGCCGCAGATCGGGCTGTTCGATCGCGTCGGCGCCCTGTTCGGCGCGCCGAGCCACAACTGGCTCGGCGACCCGCACCTCGTGCTGCCGGCGACGATGGTGATGGTCGTGTGGAAGGAGGCCGGCTTCTTCATGATCTTCTATCTGGCGGCGCTGCAGTCGCTGCCGCCCGAGCTGGCGGAGGCGGCGAAGATCGAGGGTGCGTCGCGCTGGTACTTCTTCCGACGCGTGACCTTTCCGTTGCTGATGCCGACGACGCTGTTCGTGCTGGTGAACGCGACGATCAACTCGTTCAAGCTGGTCGACCATCTGTTCATCCTCACCAAGGGCGGGCCGGACAACGCCTCCAGCCTGCTCCTTTACTACATCTACCAGGTCGCTTTCAGCTTCTTCGACACGGCGTACGCGTCGACGCTGACGGTCGTGCTGCTGGCGCTGCTCGCGGTGCTGGCGGTGCTGCAGTTCCTACTGATCGAGAAACGGGTGCATTACCGGTGAGGCTGCGGCCCGGGTTCGCACTGGAAACGGGTGCCGCCTGGCTGCTCGCGGCTCTGTGGCTGTCGCCGCTCGCCTATGCGTTCTGGGCCGCGTTTCACCCCCCCGAGATGGCGACGCATTTCGATCTGTTCGCACCGCTCACGCTCTCCAACTTCGCGAAGGCCTGGACCTACGCGCCGTTTCCGCGGCACTTCGTCAACACGGTCGTCCTGGTGACGATAATCCTGTCGGCGCAGCTGGTGCTGTGCACGCTCGCCGGGTACGCGTTCGCCCGCTTCGAGTTCTTCGGCCACAACGTCGCTTTCGGGCTGGTGCTGGTGCAGTTGATGGTGATGCCGGAAGTTCTGATCGTCGAGAACTACCGCATCATGGCGCGGCTCGGCCTGGTCGACACGATCCTCGGCATCGGGCTGCCGTACATGGCGAGCGCGTTCGGCATCTTCCTGCTGCGGCAGACGTTCAAGACGGTGCCGCGCGAACTGGAAGAGGCCGCGCGCGTCGAAGGCTGTGGCTTTCTCGGCGTGCTGTGGCGCGTGTACGTGCCGCTGGCGCGGCCGACCTACCTTGCCTACGGACTCGTGTCGGTGAGCTACCACTGGAACAACTTCCTCTGGCCGCTGGTGATCACCAACTCGGTCGAAACGCGGCCGCTGACGGTGGGGCTGGCGATCTTCGGTGCCCCGGAGTCGGGCGTGGACTGGGCGGTCATCAGCGCGGGCACGATCATGGCGATCGCGCCGCTGCTGGTCGCCTTTCTGCTGTTTCAGCGACAGTTCATGCAGTCGTTCATGCAGGCCGGTATCAAGTAGGCGGCGACGTGACGGCGATCCTGACCTGGAACATCCAGTGCGGACTCGGCTGCGACGGCCGCGTCGACCTCGCGCGCATCGCGCGCGTGGCGCAGACGATGGGCGAGGCCGACGTGCTGTGCTTCCAGGAGGTCGCACGCAACGATCCGGAGATTGCCGGGGGTGCCGATCAGGTGGCCGAGCTGCAGGCGCTTTTCCCGCGGTACGTCGCGTTCTTCGGCGCCGCGCTCGACCGGCAGGGCGGCGGGGACGCGCGTCGGCAGTTCGGCAACCTCGTTCTGTCACGTCTGCCCGTCCTGCAGGTGTTCCGCCACCTGTTGCCGCACCCCGCAGAGGGCGGCATCAAGCACATGCAGCGGCAGGCGATCGAGGTCGTGGTCGAAACCCGCGCCGGAGCGCTGCGCATCGTCACGACGCACCTCGAGTACTACTCGGCCGCTCATCGCGCGGCGCAGATCGAGCGGTTGCGTGCGCTGCAGGCCGAGGTCGCGGACAACGAGGCCGAGCCGCCGAAGGCGGCCGCGAGCCCGTATGACCCGGTGCCGCGTCCCGGGTCGCTCGTCCTGTGCGGGGACCTGAACTTTCTTCCGGACGAGCACGAGTATCGAGCGTTGTTTACCCCGCCCTTGCTCGACGCCTGGCGGGTGGCGCGCGGCGCCGAACCGCACCCGCCGAGCACGGGACTGTACGATCGAAGACAGTGGCCGATGGGCGGACATTGCCGCGACTACTTCGCGGTGACGGCCGATGTCGCGCAGCGCGTCGCCGAAGTCGCGATCGATACGGCCACGGATGCGTCGGATCATCAACCGCTGCGCCTGACGCTGCGGGACTGACTCTGGAGTCGATGATGTTCGCTAAATGCGTCTTTCCGCTCATCGCCCTGGCGCTGCTCGCCGGCTGCCAGACCGGCCCGGTCACGAAGTCCGAGATGGACATGTTCGACTACGGTCCGCGACCGGTGAAGTGGAAGGAGACGATCCAGGCGTATCTGAAGGAGAAGCTCACCGACGCGAACAAGGCGATCGTTGAGTTCCGCACCGAACCGAAGATCCTGTTCCAGCGCTCGACGGGGGTGCGCACGACGCAGTACGGCTGGGCCGTGTGCGTGTGGGTCAACGACGTCGACTGGGCGGGCAAACACGAAGGCTTCTACCCGATGACTTTCTTCATCCGCGACGAGAAGATCGTCGCCGTCAACAACGGGCCCGAGGACTTCGGCGCGATCGGCGCCACCTACGCGCGCCGGCAGTGCGAGCAGCTCGGCGCCCCCTTCACGCGTTGAGGACGCCGTCAGCGCGGCCCAGCCCCGGCCAGCGCAGCGGCGACGGTCGGATGGCGCAACCGGACGCGCAGCTCGCGCTTGATGCGCGCATTGCGCAGCCGCCGCGACTCGCTCATGAACGAGTACATCGTCGGCGAAACCGCGGTCTTCAGTTCGTCGCGCGGCAGCCGCGGCGGCCGCGGCAGGTCGAAACGCTCGGCGACCAGATCGAAGTACTCGCCCATCTTCAGGTCCGAATCGTCGACCGCGTTGTAGACGCGTTGCGGCGCGCCGCGATGAAGCGCGGTGATCGCGATGCGCGCGAGATCGTCGGCGTGGATGTGGTTCGTGTGGACGTCGTCCGCCTGAGCGAGCGCGGGCAGGCCCTGGCGCAAGCGCTCGAGCGGCAGGCGTTCGCGCTCGTCGTAGATGCCGGGCACGCGCAGGATCGAGACGTGCAGCGCGCCGCTCGCGCCCGCTCGGCGCAACGTGTGCTCCGCGTCGACGCGACGATACGCGCGTTCGTTGGCCGGCGCGGCGCGCGCGGTCTCGTCGAGCCAGGCGCCGCGCGCGTCGCCGTAGACGCCGGTCGTGCTGACGTAGACGAGGCGCGCGCTGCGGCCGGCGAACACCGCGAGTAGATGGCGCGTGCGCGGGTCGCGCCGGCCGCGGTTGGGCGGCGGCGCCAGATGAATCACGCGCTCGCCAAAGGGCGCGCAGCGCACGAGCGTGGCGCGCGCGTCGAGATCGCCGGCGATCGGCAGCGCGCCCGCGCAGCGCAGCTCGCGCACGCGCGCCGGCGTCGAAGTGAGCGCGATGACGCGATAGCGGTCGCGCAGCCGTGCGAGAATCCGCAGGCCGATGTCGCCGCAGCCGATGATCAGCAGGCGCGGCCGACCGAATCTGCGTCCGCGGCGGACGCGCGCACTGCGCGACGTACCCGCGGGCGTTTCGTTTTGCATGCACCGATTGTATGAGTCACCGCGTCATCGTCCGGCCGTCGGGCCGTGAATTCACCGTCGAAGGCGACGAAACCGTGCTGGCCGCAGCGCTGCGCGCGGGCATCGGTCTTCCGTACGGCTGCAAGAACGGCGCCTGCGGCACGTGCAAGGGCAAGCTGATCGAAGGCCGCCTCGTGCACGGCCCGCACGCGCGCTCGGCCCTTTCTCCCGAGGAGGAAGCGAAGGGCCACGCGCTGTTCTGCTCGGCGCGGCCGCACACCGATCTGGTGATCGAAGCGCGCGAGCTGACCGGCTTCGGCGACATTCCGATCCGCAAGATGCCCTGCCGGATCGCGAAGATCGAGCGGCCGGCGGCGGACGTGGCGATCGTCTCGCTGCAGCTTCCCGCGAACGAGCGTCTGCAATACCGCGCCGGGCAGTTCATCGAATTCATCCTCAGGGACGGTGCGCGCCGCAGCTATTCGATCGCCACGCCGCCGCACGCGGACGAGCAGATCCAGCTTCACATCCGCCACATGCCGGGCGGCAAGTTCACCGACGCGCTGTTCGGCATCGCGAAGGACGGCTTTCCTGCCCTGAAGGAGCGCGACATCCTGCGCATGGAAGGGCCGCTCGGCGCGTTCTTCCTGCGCGAGGACAACGTGCGGCCGATCGTTCTGCTCGCGAGCGGCACCGGCTTCGCGCCGATCAAGGCGATCGCCGAGCACATTCTCTTCAAGCGCATCAACTGCGAAGAGCCCGACAAACCGGCGCGGCCGGTCGTGCTCTACTGGGGCTGCCGCGCGCGCGCGGATCTGTACATGAACGGGCTGCCCGAGCAGTGGGCGCGCGAGCAGCCGAATTTCGCGTATGTGCCCGTGCTGTCGGATGCGAAGCCGGAGGACGGATGGACCGGGCGCACGGGCTTCGTGCATCGCGCGGTGATGGAGGATTTTCCCGACCTCTCCGCGCACCAGGTGTACGCCTGCGGCGCGCCGGTGATGGTCGAAGCGGCCAAGCGCGACTTCATCGCGCACTGCGGGCTGCCCGAGGACCAGTTCTTCGCCGACGCGTTCACTTCGCAGGCGGACCTGGTCGAATGATCGGATTGCGGACTGCGCATTGCGGATCGAGATCGGATCGCGGACTGCGGATCGCGGAATGCGTTTCTTTCCTTCCGCCGTCATCCCGAGCGGGCGCGAGAGATCTCCGCGCATCCCAGTTCGAGGTCCCTCGCTGACGCTCGGGACGACCAAAGTACGGGGCCATCGCAATCCGCAATCCGCGATCCGCAATCCGAGCGGGATCCGCAATCCGAGCCGCTGAAGTACACTCGGCCCATGCTGACGAACCGGCGACGCGCGCGACGTGATGCGGAATCCCGCAGGGGCACGCGCGCGTAGGCCGGCCGCACGGACGACTACGAAAGGCCGCGGACCCCGCGGCCTTTTTGTTTTTCCGACCCCAGGAGACGAGGCGATGAAGCTCGATCAGTACGAAGTCGACGCATTGATGGAAGTGACCGCGCGGCCGCCGCTAGTGTTCGTCGAAGGGCGCGGCTCGTGGATCGTCGACCACCGAGGCAAGCGTTATCTCGACTTCGTGCAGGGCTGGGCGGTCAACGCGCTCGGACATTGCCCGCCGGAGATCGCGCAGGCGCTCGCGCGGCAGTCGCAGCGGCTGATCAATCCGAGCCCGGCGTACTTCAACGCGCCGGCGGTCGAACTGGCGGGCAAGCTCGCGCGGCTTTCCGGTCTCGAGCGCGTGTTCCTCGCCTCCAGCGGCGCCGAGGCGAACGAAGGCGCGATCAAACTCGCGCGCAAATGGGGCGAACTCAAGCGCGGCGGCGCCTACGAGATCGTGACCTTCGAAGGCGCGTTTCACGGCCGCACGCTGGCAACGATGGCGGCGTCGGGCAAGGCCGGCTGGGACAAGCTGTTCGAGCCGAAGGTGCCGGGTTTCCCGAAAGCGCGCTTCGAGGACATCGCATCGGTCGAAGCGGTGATCACCGACAAGACCGTCGCGGTGATGCTCGAACCGGTGCAGGGCGAAGCGGGCGTGGTGCCGGCGAGCGCCACGTTCCTGAAGGCCGTGCGCGAACTGTGCGACCGGCGCGGGCTGCTGCTGATCCTCGACGAGGTGCAGACCGGCGTCGGCCGGACCGGCAGGATGTTCGCGTTCCAACACGCCGGCGTGCGGCCCGACGTGATGACGCTCGGCAAGGGCATCGGCGGCGGCGTTCCGCTCGCGGCGCTGCTGGCGAGCGGGCGGGCGAGCTGCTTC
The DNA here is from genome assembly GCA_016861185.1 of Betaproteobacteria bacterium. Taxonomy (GTDB): domain Bacteria; phylum Pseudomonadota; class Gammaproteobacteria; order Burkholderiales; family Burkholderiaceae_F; genus DSNY01. The sequence goes on along the minus strand of BOKW01000003.1, from coordinate 446,293 downwards.
GCGCACGGCGATCAGGGCGGAACGTACTGCGGCAATCCGCTGATGGCTGCGGTCGGCAATGCGGTGATCGACGTCGTGTCGCAGCCCGACTTTCTGGCCGAAGTGACGGCGAAGGGCGACTACCTTGCGCAGCGCCTGCGCGAACTGTCGGCGCGGCGCGGCCTCGCCGGCGAACACGGCAGCGGGTTGCTGCGCGCGCTCGACCTCGGGCGGCCGATCGCCGCGCAGGTCGTCGACGCCGCGCGCGCGCTCGAACCCGAGGGACTGCTGCTGAACGCGCCGCGGCCGTCGCTGCTGCGCTTTATGCCGGCGCTCAACGTAACGCGCGAGGAGATCGACCGCATGGTCGCGCAGCTCGACGGCGTGCTGGAGTCGCTCGCATGACGCCGGCGATCGAAGTCTCGACGGACGCCGGGCGCATCGACCGGGCGCTCGTTCATCGCTATCTGTCGCAGGAGTCGTATTGGGCGCGCGGCATCGACCGGGCCACGCTCGACCGCGCGCTCGACCACTCGCTGTGCTTCGGCGCGTTCGCGCAGGAGCGACAGGTCGGCTTTGCGCGCGTGATCACGGACCGCGCGACGTTCGGCTACGTTGCCGACGTGTTCGTGCTGCCGGAGTGGCGCGGCCGCGGCGTGGCGCAGGCGCTGATGCGGGCGATCGACGCGTACCCGGCCCTGCAGCGGCTGCGCCGCATGGCGCTCGTGACGCGCGACGCGCACGGCCTGTACGCCCGCTGCGGATTCAAGCCGCTCGCCAGCCCCGAGCGCTGGATGGAGCGGCACAATCCCGACGTGTACGCGGCAAACGCCGATCCGGAGGCGCGATGATCTACCTGCCGAAGCACTTCAGCGTCACCGACCGCGCGCAGCTGCGCGCCGTGATGGATGCGCATCCCTTCGCCACGCTCGCGTCGGCGGGCGAAGGCGAGCCGCAGTTCACGCATCTGCCGCTCGTCGCGCGCGAAAGCGGCGATACGCTCACGCTGCTCGGCCACATCGCGCGCGCCAACCCGCACGCCGGCCGACTGCGCGAAGGTGATCCGGTCGTCGCGATCTTTCACGGGCCGAACGGCTACGTTTCGCCGCGCTGGTACACGACGCGCGAAGCCGTGCCGACGTGGAACTACGTCGTCGTGCACGCGCACGGACGGCTCGCGCGCGTCGAGGACAGCGCCGGCAAGGAGCGCATCCTGAAGGCGCTGATCGACGCGCACGATCCCGCCTACCGCGCGCAATGGGACGTCGAGCTGAGCGAGGACTTCCGCGAGCGGATGAAGGGCGCGATCGTCGGCCTGCAGATCGCGGTGGAGCGCCTCGAGGGCAAGTTCAAGCTGAGCCAGAACCGGCCCGCGCAGGACCGCGCGAACGTGCTCGCCGCGATGGACGGCGGCGGCGAGGACGAACGCGCAATGGCCGCGTGGATGCGCAGGCTCGGCATCGCGGGCGACGCTGCTTGACGCGAAGCGCGGCCGACTCAGGCCGCCGCCTCGCCGAGATAGGCCTCGCGCACCTTCGGATCGTGCAGCATCGACTTCGCGTCGCCGGACAGCGTGATCAGACCGGAATCCATCACGTAAGCGCGGTGCGCGGCCTCGAGCGCGAGCCGTGCGTTCTGCTCGACGAGCAGGATCGGGATCTTCTGCGCCGACACCGTGCGCACGACCTCGAAGATCTTCTCCACCATGATCGGCGAAAGCCCCATCGACGGCTCGTCCATCAGCAGCAGCTTGGGCCGGCTCATCAGCGCGCGCGCCATCGCGAGCATCTGCTGCTCGCCGCCCGAAAGCGTGCCGGCGAGCTGCTTCGCGCGTTCCTTCAGGCGCGGGAAGGTCTCGAACATCCGCTCCATGTCGGACCGGATGCCGGCGTCGTCGTTGCGCGAGAACGCGCCCATCAGCATGTTCTCGGTGACGGTCATCCGCGCGAACACCCCGCGGCCCTCGGGCACCATCGCCAGCCCCGCCTGCAGGAGCTGGTACGACGCCATGCCGTGCGTCGAGCGGCCCATGTACTCGATTGCGCCGCTCCATGCCTGCGTGCCGGTGATCGCCTTCAGCGTCGTCGTCTTGCCGGCGCCGTTGGCGCCGATCAGCGTGACGAGCTCGCCTTCGCGGATCTCCAGATCGACGCCCTTGACCGCCTGGATTCCGCCGTAGGCGACCTTCAGCCCGGAGACCTTCAGGACGACGTTGCTCATGCGACCTCCTTCGTCGCCACGCTCTTGTGCGCGCCGCCGAGATAGGCCTCGATCCGATTCATCGCGAAGCGCTCGAAACTCCCCTCGCCCGCCCGCGGGAGAGGGGCGGGGGTGAGGGAATCGAGGCCGCTGTTGAACAGCGCGAGGACCTTCATGCGACCTCCTTCGTCGCCACGCTCTTGTGCGCGCCGCCGAGATAGGCCTCGATCACCGCCGGATTGCGCTGCACGTCGGCCGGGGTGCCTTCGGCGATCATCTTGCCGTAATCGAGCACGGTGACGCGGTCGCACAGCCCCATCACGAGTTTCACGTCGTGTTCGATCAGCAGGATCGTCACGCCGTCCTTGCAGATGTTCTCGAGCAGCCCACGCAGCGCCATCTTCTCGGTCGCGTTCATGCCCGCGGCAGGCTCGTCGAGCGCGAGCAGCTTGGGGTCGGTCGCCAGCGCGCGTGCGATCTCGAGCCGGCGCTGGTCGCCGTAGGCGAGCGTGCGCGCCTGGTAGTCGGCGTACTTGGCGATGCCGACGTACTCGAGCAGCTCGAGCGAACGCCGCCGGATCGCCGCCTCCTCCTCGCGCGTGCGCTTCGTCCGCAGCACCGCGCCGAGCGCGGTCGCCTTCGTTCGCACGTGGCGGCCGACCATCACGTTCTCCAGCGCGGTCATTTCGGGAAACAGGCGGATGTTCTGGAACGTGCGCGCGATGCCGGCCTCGGCGACCTTGTGCGGCTCGGTCGGCGAATACGGCTTGCCGTCGAGTTCGAAGGTGCCCGAGTCGGGCTGGTACAGACCCGTGATCACGTTGAAAAAGGTCGTCTTGCCGGCGCCGTTCGGGCCGATCAGCCCGTAGATCTGCCCCCGCTCGATCGTGAGCCCCACGTCCGAAAGCGCCTGCAGACCGCCGAAGCGCTTGTTGACGCCGCTGACCTTCAGGATCGGATGGCTCATCGCGGCCTCACGCGGCTTGCGCCTTGGCGCCGGCGCGACCGGGGCGGGCCGTCGGGTTCAATCCGTGTTCGGGCGCCGGCCACAGGCCCTTCGGCCGGTACAGCATGATGATGACCATCGCCAGCCCGTACAGCAGCATGCGCAGCACCTCGGCGTCGATCAGCACCTTGCCGAAAAGCTGCTGCTGCACCGGCACGACGGTGTGCCGCAGCACCTCGGGGAAGATCGCCAGCAGCAGCGCGCCGAGCACGACACCCGGAATGTGGCCGAGGCCGCCGAGCACGACCATGGCCAGCACGATGATCGACTCCATCAGCGAGAACGACTCCGGCGACACGAAACCCTGGAACGCCGCGAACATCGCGCCGGCCACGCCGCCGAAGGTCGCGCCCAGCGCGAACGCGAGCAGCTTGACGTTGCGCACGTTGATGCCCATCGCCTTGGCCGCGATGTCGTCCTCGCGGATCGCCATCCAGGCGCGGCCGAGCCGCGAGTCCTGCAGCCGAATGCAGACGACGATCGTGACGATCGCGAGGAACAGGAACAGGTAGTAGTAGAGGTAAACCGACGGCAGCTCGATGCCGAACAGGTTCTGCGGGCGCCCGAAGTTCACGCCGACGATGCGTACCGGATCGATCAGCGTGATGCCCTGCGGGCCGTTGGTGAAGTTCAGCGGCGCGTTCAGGTTGTTCAGGAAGATGCGGATGATCTCGCCGAAGCCCAAGGTGACGATCGCGAGGTAGTCGCCCCTGAGCTTGAGCACCGGCGCGCCGAGGATCACGCCGAAAAACGCCGCCAGCGCCGCCCCGAGCGGGATCACCATCCAGATCGAGCTGTGGAACCCCTGCGGGAACATCGCCGCCAGCGTGGGGAAATTGCTGGTCAGGTGCGGGGACGCAAGCAGCGCGTACATGTAGGCGCCGACCGCGTAGAAGGCGATGTAGCCCAGGTCGAGCAGCCCGGCGAAGCCGACGACGATGTTCAGCCCGAGCGCGAGCATCACGTACAGCAGCGCGAACGCGAGGGCGCGCACGCCGGCGTTGGCGAGCGGCGTCTGCGCGACCAGGAACGGCAGGACGATCAGCACGGCGCCGACGACGAAAGTCGCCGCAATCGCGGCGGCGGCGTTGTTGCGCAGGTTCGGAAAAAGAAGCGTCATGGAGCGCTCCTACGCGCGGTCGGCGACGCGTTCGCCCAGCAGCCCCGACGGCCGCAGGATCAGCACCGCGCACAGCACGATGAAGGCGAACACGTCCTGGTAGTGCGAACCGAGCACGCCGCCGGTCAACTGGCCGATGTAGCCGGCGCCGAGCGCCTCGATCAGGCCCAGCAGCAGCCCGCCGACCATCGCGCCGGGGATGTTGCCGATGCCGCCGAGCACCGCTGCAGTGAACGCCTTCAGCCCCGGTAAAAAGCCCATGTAGAAGTGTGCGACCGTGTAGGTCGCCGCCAGCATTACGCCGGCCACGGCGGCGAGTCCGGCGCCGATCGCGAAGGTCAGCGCGATCACGTAATTCGGGTTGACCCCCATCAGTCCCGCCACGCGCGGATTCTCCGCGGTCGCGCGCATCGCGCGGCCGAGCTTGCTGCGGTTCACCAGCAGCATCAACGCGGCCATGATCGACGCAGACAGCACGATGACGAGCAGCTTCGTGACCGTGACTGTCGCGCCGAGGAAATGGATCGGATCCGACGGCAGTAGCTGCGGAAACGTCATGTAGTTACGGCCCCAGACGATCATCGCGAGCGTTTGCAGCACGATCGAAACGCCGATCGCGGTGATCAGCGGCGCCAGCCGCGGCGCGTTGCGCAGCGGCCGGTAGGCGACGCGTTCGATGATCAGGCTCGTGACGACGCAGGTCGGGATCGCGACGGCCACACCCGCGACCAGCAGCAGCCAGCCGGGCAGATCGGGGAACTGCGCCTGCAGGAGCAGGATCACGCTCAACGCGGTCAGCGCGCCGACCATCAGCACGTCGCCGTGCGCGAAGTTGATCAGGTTCAGGATGCCGTAGACCATCGTGTAGCCGAGCGCGATCAGCGAGTACAGGCTGCCGAGCACCAGGCCGTTGAGGATCTGCTGGATGAAGGTTTCCATCGTTCTGTCTCCGGCGCGCCGGGGCGCGCCTGCATCCTACAGCGCGTCCGTGGCTGCCGCGCCGCCCCTCTCAAAAAAAACGGCACCCGAAGGTGCCGTTCGTTCCGGCATCGTGCCTCAGCGCGAGGTCGAGATGTAGTTGAGCTTGCCGTCCTTGACGTTGAACATCGAGATGGCGCCGTTCTTGATGTCGCCCTTCTCGTCGAACGTGATCTGGCCGGTGACGCCCGTGTAGCTGGTCGCGGGCATCGCGGCGACGATCGCGGCCTTGTCGACCTTGCCGGCGCGCTTGATCGCGTCGGCGATCACGTAGACGGCGTCGTAGCTGTACGGCGAGTAGATCTGCACGTCCTGGTTGAACTTGGCCTTGTACTTGGCCTTGAACTCCTCGCCTTTGGCCAGCTTCTCGACCGCCTCGCCCGCCATCGAGCAGGTCAGGATGTCGGCGGCGTCGCCGGCGAGCTTGATGAACTCGGGCGAGCACACGCCGTCGCCGGCCAGCAGCTTGCTCTTGATGCCGAGCTGCTTCATCTGCTTGGCCATCGGGCCGGCGGTGGCGTCCATGCCGCCGTACATCACGACGTCGGGCTTGGCGGCGCGGATCTTGGTCAGGATCGCGTTGAAATCGGTCGTCTTGTCCGTCGCGAATTCGCGTGCGACGACTTTCAGACCTTTTTCTTTCGCGACCTTCTCGACCACGTCGGCGAGGCCCTGGCCGTACGCCGTGCGGTCATCGACGATCGCGATCGTCTTGGCCTTCATCTCGGTGGCCGCGTAGTTGGCAAGCACAGAACCCTGCTGGTTGTCGTTGGCGACGACGCGGAAGGTCGTCTTGAAGCCCTGCTCGGTCAGCTTCGGGTTGGTCGCCGACGGCGAAACCTGCACGACGTTGGCGTCGGCGTAGATCTTCGACGCGGGGATCGACGTGCCGGAGTTCAGGTGGCCGACCACCGCCACCACGCCGGCGTCGACCAGCTTCTGCGCGGCGAGCGTGCCTTCCTTCGGGTCGGCCTTGTCGTCCTCCGCGAGCAGCTCCAGCTTGTACTTCTTGCCGCCGACGTCCAGACCTCCCGCGACGTTGATCTCGTCGACGGCCAGGCGGGCGCCGTTCTCGTTGTCCTTGCCCAGGTGCGCGATGCCGCCGGTCAGCGGCGCGACATGGCCGATCTTGATCACTTCGGCAGGGGCCGCGGCCGGAGCCTTGGCCGCCTCCGCCTTGGCCGGCTCTTCCTTCTTGCCGCACGCGGCAAGCGCAACCGCAGCCGCGACGGCCAGCGGAGCGATCTTCATCAGGTGGTTCATGAACCGTTCTCCTCGAGGTGTTTCGACCAACTACGAAACCGTTCTTCTTTCGCCCGGAACGCCGACGGCCGGTCCCGGCTCGAAAGCGGCGGATTGTACTAGCGTGCACTCGCGTCGCAAGGAAGCCGCGGCCGGGCGAGGGCGGTCGTTGTTGCGCGTCCGCATCGCGCACTTGCGGGGTTACTAGAATCGGCCGACCCGGCAAGGGATACGGCGACATGCGCGTTCTGGTTCTCGGCGGCGGCATCATCGGTACCAGCAGCGCGTGGTTCCTGCGCGCGGCGGGACACGAGGTCACGCTCATCGAACGCGCGCCGGGCGTGGCGCGCGAGACCAGCTTCGCCAACGGCGGCCAGATTTCCGTCAGCCATGCGGAGCCGTGGGCGAATCCGGCCGCACCTCTGAAGGTGCTGAAATGGCTCGGCCGCACCGACGCGCCGCTGCTGTTCCGGCTTCGCCCCGAGCTGCACCAGTGGACCTGGGCGCTCGCCTTCCTGCGCGAGTGTCTGCCGGCGCGTACCGCGCGCAACATCCGGCACAACGTGCGGCTCGCGCTGTACAGCCGCGCGCTGCTGCGCGTGCTGCGGCGGGAGCTCACGCTCGAGTACGAGCAGTTGTCGCGCGGCATCCTGCACTTGTACACGACCGCGGCCGAGTACGAGGCGTCGCTCGCGCCGGCGGCGCTGATGCGCGAGCTCGGCTGCGATCGGCGCTCGATCGACGCCGACGAGGCCGTGCGGATCGAGCCCGCACTGGCTCCGCTGCGCAGCCGCATCGTCGGCGCCGACTACTGCGCCGAGGACGAATCCGGCGACGCGGCGCGTTTCACCGAAGGCCTCGCCCGCGCGGCCGAACAACGCGGCGTGCGATTCGCCTTCGACACCCAGGTCACGCGGCTCGTCCTCGAGGCGGGCCGCGTCTGCGGTGCCGAAGCGATCGGAGGCGACGGCCGCTATCGCGCGCTGCACGCCGACGCGGTCGTCGTCGCGCTCGGCGTGCATTCGCGCGCGCTGCTCGCGCCGCTCGGCATTCGGCTGCCGCTGTACCCGGGCAAGGGCTATTCGGCGACCTACGAAGTCGTCGACGCCGCGCGCGCGCCGACCGTGAGCCTGACCGACGACGAATACAAACTCGTTTTCTCGCGGCTCGGTGCTCGGCTGCGTGTGGCGGGGACGGCCGAGCTGAACGGCTACGACCGCAGCCTGAACGACGTGCGCTGCGCTGCGATCACGCGGCGCGTGCAGGCGCTGTTTCCCGCGGCCTGCGACTACGACCGGCCGCTGTACTGGGCCGGGTTGCGGCCCGTCACGCCGTCGGGCGTGCCGCTGATCGGCGCGACGCCCATCGCGGGTCTGTACGTCAACACCGGGCACGGCACGCTCGGCTGGACGATGGGGGTCGGATCGGGCAAGTTGATCGCCGATCTGATCGGCGGCGGTGCGGCGGACATCGAACCGCCGCCGCTGCCGTGGGAATGAAACGGGGCGCCACAGGCGCCCCGAGAACCGTCGGCGCACGCGCCCGCCGGGCGCTGCGCGATGACCGGATTACTTGTGCGTCAGAACCCACTTGGCCAGCGTCTGCGCTTCGGCTTCGCTGACCTGCGGGTTGGCGGGCATCGGCACCTGACCCCAAACACCCACGCCGCCGTCGCGGATCTTCTTCGCCAGCTTGGCGACCGCGTCCTTGTCGCTGGAGTACTTGGCGGCGACGTCCTTGTACGAAGGACCCACCAGCTTCTTGTCGGCCGTATGGCAGGCGAGGCAGTTCTTGGCCTTGGCCAGATCCGCGTTGGCGAACGCGGCGCCGCTCACGAAAGTGAGGCCGATAGCGGCGACGAACAGGGCTTTTTTCATCAGCAACTCCGTCAGAGCGAGGGCGAATCGGGTCCGGCATTCTAACGGCTCGACGCACCATCGGTTGACCGTCCCAAGCGGCTGACTCATCGCGCAAAGCGGCGCCCGACCGACCGCATGGGCCGGTCGTCCTCAGGGCTAATATGTGCTTCCGACCCTTGACGCGAGGCGGTGTTCGCTATGTGGCTTCTCTGGCTCGGTGTCGCGCTGCTCGTTCTGAAGCTGCTCGGCGTTTCGGTCTTCGCCGAGTTGTCCTGGTGGTGGGTTTCGGCACCGTTCGTGCTGGCGCTGATCTGGTTCGAGCTGTTCGAGAAGCGCCTCGGCCTCGACAAGAAGAAGGCGTTCGACGAGCTCGAACGGGCCAAACAGGAGCGCATCAAGCGCACGCTCGAGCGCGGCAAGCGCGGCCGGCGCTGAGCGCCGGCGCGTGCACACGCTACCGGCCGAACAGCCGCTCGTCGGTAATCGCGCCCTTGCTGGCAGTCGACACCAGTTTCGCGAACTTCGCCAGCACGCCGCGCGTGTAGCGCGGCGGCGGCTGCTTCCATGCGGCGCGCCGCCGCGCCAACTCGTCGTCGGACACGTTCAACTGCAGCAGCAGCTTGTTCGCGTCGATCGTGATCGAGTCGCCCTCTTTGATCAGCGCGATGTTGCCGCCGACGTACGCCTCGGGCGCGACGTGGCCGACCACCATGCCCCAAGTGCCGCCGGAGAAGCGGCCGTCGGTGATCAGCCCCACGGATTCGCCGAGCCCTTTGCCGATGATCGCCGAGGTGGGGCTCAGCATCTCGCGCATGCCCGGGCCGCCTTGCGGTCCTTCGTAGCGGATCACCACCACGTCGCCGGGCTTGATCTTGTCGGCGAGGATCGCTTCCATCGCCGCGTCCTCGGAATCGAACACGCGCGCCGGGCCGGTGATCGCGGGGTTCTTCAATCCGGTGATCTTCGCGACACAACCTTCGGGCGCGAGGTTGCCCTTCAGGATCGCGAGGTGGCCGTGCGGATACAGCGGCTTGTCGAACGGGCGAATCACGTGCTGGTCGGCGCGCGGTTGCGCCGGCACGTCCTTCAACATCTCCGCCATCGTCTTGCCGGTGATCGTCATACAGTCGCCGTGCAGCAGGCCGTTGGCGAGCAGGATCTTCAGCACCTGCGGGATGCCGCCGGCCGCGTGCAAATCGGTCGCGACGTACTTGCCCGAGGGCTTCAGGTCGCACAGCACCGGCACCTTGCGGCGGATGCGCTCGAAGTCGTCGATCGTCCACTCGATGCCGGCCGAGTGCGCGATCGCCAGGTAGTGCAGCACGGCGTTGGTCGAGCCGCCGACCGCCATGATCAGAGCCACCGCGTTTTCGATCGACTTGCGCGTGATGATGTCGCGCGGTTTCAGCCCTTTTTTGATCGCTTCGACCAGCACGCGCGCGGCCTCGACCGTCGAGTCGACCTTCTCCTGATCGGGATTGGCCTGCGTGGACGAATACAGCAGGCTCATGCCGAGCGCCTCGAACGACGAGCTCATCGTGTTCGCCGTGTACATGCCGCCGCACGAGCCCGAGCCGGGAATGCAGCGCCGCTCGATTTCCTTGAAGTCGGTTTCGGACAGGCGCCCCGCGGTGAACTCGCCCACCGCCTCGAACGCGGAGACGATCGTCAGGTCCTTGTCCTTGTAGTGGCCGGGTTTGACCGTGCCGCCGTACACGTAGATCGCCGGAACGTTGCAGCGGGCGATCGCCATCATGCCGCCCGGCATGTTCTTGTCGCAGCCGCCGATGACGATCACGCCGTCCATCCACTGGCCGTTCACGCAGGTCTCGATGCAGTCGGCGATCACCTCGCGCGAGACGAGCGAATACTTCATGCCCTCGGTGCCCATGCCGATGCCGTCGGAGATCGTCGGCACGCCGAACACCTGCGAATTGGCGCCGCAGCGGGCGACCTCGTCGATCGCCGCGTCCGCCAGCTTCTGCAGCCCCGAGTTGCACGGCGTGATCGTCGAGTGGCCGTTGGCCACGCCGACCATCGGCTTGTCGAAGTCTTCGTCCTTGTAGCCCATCGCGTAATACATCGCGCGATTGGCCGAGCGCGCCACGCCTTGCGTGACGTTCTTGCTACGTTCGTTGTAAGGCATAGGATTGCGGATCGAGGATTGCGGATTGCGGATTGCGTATCCGAGGCGTTCGAAGGAAGGCGCGCTCGGGATACTATCGCAGCGCGCTGCCGATGACGTTGTCGTAGCGTCGACGGTTCCCGTTCAGCGCGATCCGCGATCCGCAATCCGCATCCCGATGCCCCTCGTCCACCCCCAGTTCGACCCCGTCGCCATCTCGATCGGTCCGCTCGCGATCCGGTGGTACGGGCTGATGTATCTGGTCGGCTTCGCGCTGTTCCTGCTGCTCGGCCGACTGCGCGCGCGCGAGGCCTGGCGCGGCATGAGCGGGAACGACGTCGACGATCTGCTCTTCTACGGCGTGCTTGGTGTGATCCTCGGCGGTCGGCTCGGCTACGTGCTGTTCTACAAGCCGGGCTACTACCTGCAGCACCCGCTCGAGATCTTCGCGATCTGGCAGGGCGGCATGGCTTCGCACGGCGGCATCATCGGCGTGATCGTCGTGATGTGGCTGTTCGCAAGGTTGCGCGGCAAGTCGTTCCTGCGCGTGGCCGACTTCGTCGTCCCGCTGGTGCCGCTGGGGCTCGCGGCCGGGCGTATCGGCAACTTCATCAACGGGGAACTGTGGGGGCGGCCCGCCGATCCGGCGGTCTGGCCGTGGGCGATGGTCTTTCCGCAGGCGGGCGACAACGTCCCGCGGCACCCTTCGCAGCTCTACCAGTTTGCGCTCGAAGGCGTGCTGCTGTTCGTGATCCTGTGGCTCTTTTCGCGGCGCGAACGGCCGGCGGGCGCGGTCGGCTCGATGTTCCTGCTCGGCTACGGCACGCTGCGCTTCGTTGCCGAGTTCGGCCGCGAACCCGACAGCTTCCTCGGGTTGCTTGCGCTGAAGCTGTCGATGGGGCAGTGGCTGTCCATCCCGATGATCGCGATCGGCGCCGTGCTGCTGTGGTTCTTCCACCGGCGCGCGGCCCCGTGACGAGCCGCCCGCCGGTCGGTGTGCCGTTCGGCATCTGCCTGTACGATCCGTGCGGCTTCGCCGGGCGGTGCCTTCTTGCACCGCACACGGAGCATCGGAACGCCGCGCGATTCGCCGCCGGAAACGGTGCCCAGTGGGCATTGCGAGCCCGGCAAGCCCGCGGGACGCCCCGCGTTTGAGGGTGTGTCGGAGCGGCCGGCCTGCGGCAGACTTCACGGTCCGCCGGCGACGTTCCCGCCAAAACCGATTCGACAGACCAGCAAGGAGACGACATGAATCGACGTTCCCTGATCCTCGGGCTTGCCGCTGCCGCCGGTATCGGTGCGCCGATCCTCGCTCAAGCGCAGGCGGCCGCGACCGCCGCCGCGCAGGGCTGGCCGGCAAAACCGGTCACGCTGATCGTTCCGTTCCCGCCGGGGGGCGGCACCGATGCCTTCGCCCGGCCGCTGGCGGCGCAGTTGACCAAGCAGCTCGGCCGGCAGGTCGTCATCGACAACCGCGGCGGCGCCGGCGGCACCGTCGGCGCCTCGGTGGCCGCCAAAGCCGCGCCCGACGGCTACACCTTCTTCATCGGCGCCGTGCATCACGCGATCGCGCCGAGCTTCTACAAGCTCGACTACGACATCGAACGCGACCTGATCCCGATGACGCCGATCGCGCAGCCGCCGCAGGTCATCGTGGTCAATCCGAAGCGCGTGCAGGCGACCGACATGAAGTCCTTCCTCGAGTACGCGCGCGCGAACCCCGGCAAGCTGAACTACGCCTCCGCGGGCAACGGTACTTCGCACCACCTCGCCGGCGAACTGTTCAAGCAGCAGACCAAGACCTTCATCGTCCACATCCCGTACCGCGGGGCCGGTCCGGCACTGCAGGACCTGGTCGCCGGCAACGTCGACGTGATGTTCGACGGACTGGGCTCGTCGGCGCAGCACATCCGCGCCGGCTCGATCCGCCCGCTCGCGGTCGCTGCACCCAAGCGTGTCGCCGCCTTCCCGAATCTGCCGACGACCGCGGAGGTGGGCCTGCCGGACTATCAGGTGTCGACCTGGTACGCGATCTGGGCGGTCAAGGGCACGCCGAAGGAAATCGTCGACCGCATGTACGACGAGGTCGTCAAGGCGCTGAACAGCCAGGAGATCCGCGACATCTGGGCCACGCAGGGTTCCGAAATCGCGGTGATGAAGCAGGCCGATTTCGCGCGCTTCCTCAACAGCGAGATCAAACGCTGGGCGCAGGTCACGAAGGCGAGCGGGGCGAGACTCGACTGATTCCCGGATCGCGCACTGCGGATTGCGCAGGCGTTCGGCACGGCGTCGCGCCGGTCTTAGCGCAATCCGCAATCCGCAATCCGACTTCCGATCTGAGGCCATGCCCGGCACGATTCACGTCGTCACCGACCGTCACGTCGCCACCGTCACGCTCGACTCGCCGGGCAAGCTGAACGCGATCGGCGTGGCGATGTGGCTCGAGCTGCGCCGCGTGTTCGAGTCCTTCGCCGGCGACGCAGGCGTGCGCTGCGTGGTCGTGCGCGGCGCCGGCGGCAACTTCGCGGCCGGTGCGGACATCGAGGAGTTCCGCGAGGTCCGCTACGACGAGGCGTCGGGCCGGCGCTTTCATCTCGAGCTGCTCGCGCCTGCGCTTGATGCCATCCGCGCGGCGCCGCAGCCCGTCGTCGCGGCCATCGAGGGCGTGTGCGTCGGCGGCGGGCTGGAGATCGCTCTCGCCTGCGATCTCCGGATCGCCGCCGAAGGCGCGCGTTTCGGCGCGCCGGTCGGGCGGCTCGGTTTTCCGTTCGCGCTGCCCGAACTGCGTCCGTTGCTCGAACTGGTCGGGCCCGGCGTGGCAGCGGAGCTGCTGCTCGCGGGAAGGCTCTACGACGCCCAGGAAGCCCTCGCCAAAGGGCTGATCCAGCGCGTGGTCGCGGCCGACGGTCTGGCGGCGGCCATTGAAGAGACCGTCGCCGGCGTGCTTGCAGGATCGCCGCTCGCGGCGCGGTTGAACAAGTCGCAGATCCGTTTGCTGCTCGCGCGCGGCATGCAGTACACGCAGCACGATCTGGATGCGAGCTTCTCCTTTTTCGGCTCCGACGACTACAGGGAAGGGGTGAGCGCGTTTCTCGACAAGCGCCCGCCGCGGTTTACCGGAACATGAAGAACGACAATCTCTACGCCTTGATCGAGTCGCGCCTGCCGCGCGACCTTGCCGCACCCTGCATCGAAACCCACGACGGCCTCGTCTATTCGTGGCGCGATCTGCACTTCGCGTCGGCCCGGTTGGCGGGCTGGCTGGCGAGCCTCGAGCTGCCGCGCGATCCGGACGGTTCGGCCGCGCGCATCGTCGTCCAGGTGGAGAAGTCGCCCGAAGCGCTGATGCTGTATCTGGCCGCGCTGCGCGCCGGACTGGTCTACGTGCCGCTGAACACCGCGTACCAGCGGGCTGAAGTCGAGTACTTCCTGAACGACGCGCGGCCGGCCGTCGTCGTGTGCACGCCGGCACGCGCGCGGGAGATCGAGCCGCTCGCACGCGCCGCCGGCGTGCAGCACGTGCTGACGCTCGGCGAACGGCGCGACGGCACGCTGCTCGGCGCTGCCGCGCCGTTTCCGGATTCGTTTGCCACGGTTCAACGCGGCGCCGACGATCTCGCGGCGATCCTGTATACGTCGGGCACGACCGGCCGCAGCAAGGGGGCGATGCTGACGCACGGCAACCTCGCGTCCAACGCGCTCGTGCTCGACGAGTTCTGGGGCTTCAAGGAGGAGCGCGAGGCGGGCGGCCACGACGTGCTGTTGCACGCGCTGCCGCTCTTTCACGTGCACGGGCTGTTCGTCGCTTCGCACGCCGCCCTGCTCGCCGGCGCGACGATGCTGTTCCTGCCGAAGTTCGACGTGCGGCAGGTGCTCGAACGGCTGCCGCGTTCGACGGTCTTCATGGGCGTGCCGACCTACTACACGCGGCTGCTCGCCGAGCCGCGCTTCGACCGCCACGTCTGCCGCAACATGCGGCTGTTCATCTCGGGCTCGGCGCCGCTGCTGGCGGAGACCTTCAACGAGTTCCGCAAGCGCACCGGCCATACGATCCTCGAGCGCTACGGCATGTCCGAGACGATCATGCTGGTGTCGAACCCGTACTTCGGCACGCCGCGCGACCGGCTGGCCGGCACCGTGGGCGTGCCGCTGCCGGGCGTCAACGTGCGCGTGGTCAAGGAAGGCAACGAGCCTTGCGCGACCGGCGAGATCGGCGACGTGCAGGTGCGGGGACCGAACGTCTTCAAGGGCTACTGGCGCATGCCGGAGAAAACGCGCGAGGAGTTCGCCGAGGACGGCTGGTTCAAGACCGGCGACGTCGGCGCGTTCGGCGGACCGGGCAAACCCGACAACTACCTGACGCTGGTCGGGCGTTCGAAGGATCTGATCATCTCGGGCGGCTACAACGTCTACCCGAAGGAGATCGAAAGCTACATCGACGAGATGGCGGGCGTGGCGGAGTCGGCGGTGATCGGATTGCCGCATCCGGACTTCGGCGAGGCGGTCGCCGCCGTCATCGTCGCGCGGCACGGTGCAACGGTCGACGCGGCGCAGGTGATCGCCGCGCTGAGGGACAAGATCGCGAACTACAAGGTCCCCAAGCGCGTGTGGATCGTCGACGAGCTGCCGCGCAACGCGATGGGCAAGGTGCAGAAGAACCTGCTGCGCGACCGCTACGCCGGCGTGTTCGCCGGCTGACGGCGCGCGGGCGCGCCCGCTCAATCGTCGTCGTCTTCGGCGGCGCCCGGCAGCTTCGGGTTCGACAGCGGGCTGCAGAAGCGACCCGGCACTTTCGACGCCGCCGCGCGCGCGACGATTTGTCGCGCGATCTCGGGCAGCATCAGTCCGAAGGGCGAAGCGGCGAGCGCTTCGGTCGAAACGGCTTCTTCCGCGGTGCTCTGGGCCATGCCTTCCTCCCTGCCGGGTCGTTGCGAAGAGATGCCCATCATGCAACTCCGCAAGGGGGAACTTGAGTCGGCAGGCTCCGCGACTTGCTGTCGGAAATTCGCTTACAGCGAGGGCTGCAACGGCGTCTCATAGGTGGTCAAGCGCAGCCTTGAGGTCGGCCCACAACGCTTCCTGCGGTTCGCAGCCGACCGAAAGGCGAATGAAGCCCTCGGGGACGGCATCGCCCCAGCGCGCGCGCCGTTCGGCCGACGTGTGAACGCCGCCGAAGCTCGTCGCCGGCCGAACGAAACGGCAGCCGCCGATAAAGCGTTCGGCCGCGTCGCGATCGGGCAGCGTCAGTCCGATCAGCGCGCCGAAGCGCCGCATCTGCCGGCGGGCGAGCGCGTGCGCCGGATGCGCGGCGAGCCCGGGATACGCGACGCGCTGCACCCTCGGATGATCGGCGAGCCGCGCGGCGAGCGCCTCGGCGTTGCCGCACATGCGCTCGAAACGCAGCTCGAGCGTCTCCAGTCCGCGGTGCACGAGCCAGGCCTCGAACGGCCCGGGGATGCAGCCGGCGTGGCGCCGCCAGTCGCGCGCCTGCGCGATCAGGCTTGCGTCGCGCGCGGCGACGTGCCCGAACAGCACGTCCGAATGGCCTGCGACGCCCTTGGTATCGGCCGACACGACGAGATCCGCGCCCAGCTCGAGCGGACGCTGCCCGAGCGGCGTCATCGTCGTGTTGTCGACGACGACGAGCGCGCCGACCGCGTGCGCGCGCCGCGCGACCGCCGCGATGTCGGCAACGTCGAGACCGGGGTTCGAGGGCGTCTCGACCCACACGAGCCGGTAGCCCTGGAGCGGCGCGCGTTCGACTTCCGCCGTGGCGCAGGTATCGAAGCGAACGCCGAGCGGCACGAGGAACTTCTCCGCCAGCGCGCGCGTCGTGTAGTAGCCGTCGGAGGGCAGCAGCACGCGGTCGCCCTGTTTCAGCGTCGCGTAGAAGACCGCGGCGATCGCCGCCATGCCGGAGGGCAGGGTCACGACCTCGGCGTCTTCGAGTTCGCCGAGCGCGCCTTCGAGCGCGGCCCAGGTCGGGTTCGCCCAGCGGCCGTACTGGTATTCGCCTGCCGGGTCGCCGGGGAGCCAGTAGGTGCTGGTCGGCACGATCGGCGGCGCGAGCGGGTCGCCCGCGGCGAGCCGCGCGTTGCGATGGTGCAGGGTGCGCGCGAAGCGCTCGTCGAGATCGGAAGAGGCCATCGGAAGAGCGCGGCCCGCCGGCGCGGACGTTCTGCTGCGCGCGAGCGGCTACCAGCGCGCCGGCGGCTTGCGGTTGATCGTGATCTGCCGGTCGACGACCGTGACGTAACCGCCGACGGTCAGATCCTTGAAGATGCGGCTGATCATGTCGCGCGAAGCGCCGACGCGGTCGGCGATGTCCTGCTGCGTCATCCGCTCCGGCACGACCAGCTTGCCGTCGGGCTGCTCCTTGGCGAGCGAAAGCAGCAGCCGCGCCACGCGGCCGTAGACGTCCATCAGCGCCAGGTTCTTGACGTTGTCGGTGGCGATGCGCGCGCGGTCGATCAGCGTCGAGATCAGCGCCATCGCGACGTCGGGGTTGTGCGCGATCGCCTCGCGCAGCGCGTCGCGCGTGACCACCGCGCAGGTGGTCGGCTCCAGCGTCATCACCGAGGCAGAACGCGGCCGGCCGTCGAGCGACATCTCGCCGACATAGTCGCCGGGGCCGTGGATGTCGAGGATCATCTCGCGGCCGTCGTCGTCCGACACGTAGACCTTGACCTTGCCGGACAGGATCACGAACAACGAGTCGCCGCGATCCCCCTCGTTGATGATCACGGTGTTCTTCGGAAAGGTGCGCGTCTGCCCGCGCGTGGCGAGCTCGCGCACCATCGGATCGCCGATCGCCGCAATCAGTTGCTCGCTGCCACCCACCTCGACCCCCGCCTCGTCGTCGTTCGTGCCGGCATTATCCGTGGCCGCGTGCGCGAGGCAAGCCCGCGCATGCGGCGCGGTGCCAAAATGGCCGCCGGCTCGCGCAGACACGGAGGGCGCAGCGTGGTGCGATTCGACGGAGCGGCCGTACGCCGCGCGCGCCCGTGGACCGGCGCAGCGGCGGCTTGCGGCGCGCTCGCGTTGACGGCGGCGCTCGCGGCCCTGCCCTGGACGTCGCGCTGGGCGGCGCACGTCGATGCATTGGCCTTCGACGTGCAGGTGCGCTGGATCCGCTTGCGCGGTGCGCCCGAAACGTTTCGCTTCGAGCCCGACATCGCGATCGTCGGCATCGACGCCGCGAGCCTGCACGCGATCGGCGCAACGCGACTTGCCGATCGGCGCGCGGTCGAAGCGCTGGGCGCCGCGCTGGCCGGCATCGCGTCGGCCGGCCCGCGCGTCATCGTGATCGATCTGGCGCCGTCTGCGTACGGTGCCGACGCACGCAGCGCACTGCTCGACGGCATCGCGCAGGCAAGCGCGGAAGCGCCGGTGGTGCTGGTCGCGGAACGCGACGCGTCGGGGCGATTCCTGCCTCCGCCGGACGATCTGCTCGAGGCTGCGCGCCACGGCGCCTCGCCGGTGTTAGGTACCCCGCTCGACGCGATCGATGTCGACGGCGTTGCCCGCCGCGCGCCCGCACGTGTCGGAGCACTGCCGACCGTCGTCGAGGCGGTCGCGCGCCGGCTCGGCCGCGCGGACGCGGCCGACGGCTGGATCGACTTCACGCGCGGCGCGCCCTTCGCTTACGTGCCGCTCGAATACGCCGCGCGCTGGCATCGGACCGGAGATGCGGAGCGGCTGCGCGCGGTGTTCGGCGACCGCATCGTGCTCGTTGGCGACCTGTTGCCCGGCGCGCAACGTGTCGAGCTTCCGCTGCCGCTTGCGAACTGGGAGCCGGGGAGACGAGCGCCGCGCGTCGTCGCGCACGCGCAGGCGCTGCGTTCGCTCGTCGGCGCAGGACTCGTTCGGCCGGCCGCGGGCTGGATCCCGGTCGCGCTGGCGTTCGCTTTCGCGCTGACGGCGGCACCGGCAAACGCGATGCTGCGCTGGTCGGCGCTCTTCGTCGGCGCGCTCGCGGCATTCGTCTGGGCGGCGGCGTTGCACGCGGAAGGGCGTTTCGTGCCGCTCGGCCACGCCGTGATCGCCGGCGTGCTGGCGGTCGTGCTGCGCGCGGCGCTCGATCGCCGGCACCCGGGCGGATCGGCAGCCCGTTGAACGCGTCGACTCAGGCCACGCCGAACGCGCGCAGCGCCTTGTAGAGCATGTAGCCGGCCAGCGCGTACAGCATCAGCGCGAAGATCCGCTTCAGCGGTTTGGTGTCCAGCGCATGCGCCACGCGCGCGCCGAGCGGTGCGGTCAGCACGCTCGTCGCCGCCACCGATACCAGCGCGGGCAGGTAGATGAAGCCGATGCTGCCCCTCGGCAGCCCGCTCGTCTGCATGCCGGCGATGACGTAACCGACGGTTCCTGCGGCGGCGATCGGAAAACCGAGAGCGGCCGAAGTCGCCACCGCGTTCTGGATGCGCACGTTGCACCAGACCATGAAGGGCACCGAAATGAAGCCGCCGCCGGCGCCGACGAAGCTCGACAGCAATCCGATCACGCCGCCCGCGCCGAACATGCCGGCCGGCTTCGGTAACTCGCGCTGCGGTTTGGGCTTGCGATCGAGCAGCATCTGGGTCGCGGAAAAGCCGACGAAGGCCGCGAAACCGAGGGCGAGCCAAGTCGTCGGCAGCCGGCCCGCGATCTGCGCGCCGGCGAGCGATCCGACCAGAATGCCCGGCGCGAAAGACCTGACGACCGGCCACAGCACCGCGCCTCTGCGGTGATGCGCGCGCACCGACGAAACCGACGTGAACAGGATCGTCGCGAGCGAAGTGGCGATCGCCACGTGCACCACGTGGTCCAGCGGCACCTGCTGCGCCGTCAGGATCATCGTGAGGAAGGGCACCAGCAGCATGCCGCCGCCGATGCCCAGCAGCCCCGCCGCAAAGCCCACGGCCGCGCCGACGACGAGCAGCAGTGCGACGAAGGTCCAGTCCATCAGGCGCCTTTCAACAGCGTGCGCGTGATGAAGCGCCACTCGTCGGCCGTGACCGGCGTGATCGACAGCCGGTTGCCCCGGCGCAGTACCGCCATGTTCGCGAGTTCGCGGTGCGCGCGCAGCTCGGCGAGCGGCACGAGCCGCGTCTTCTTCAGCGCGCGGATGTCGACGAGCATCCAGCGCGGCGCCTCGCGCTTCGACGCGGCATCGAAGTATTCGCTGGCGCGGTCGAACTGCGTCGGGTCCGGGTAGGGGCCGCTCGCGACTTCGGCGAGGCCGGCGATGCCGGGCTCGTCGCAGCTGGAGTGGTAGAAGAGCACGCCGTCGCCGATCCGCATCTCGTCGCGCATGTAGTTGCGCGCCTGGTAGTTGCGAACGCCGGTCCACGGAACGATGCCGCCGGGTGCGGCGAGCGCGTCGTCGATCGAGCACTCGTCGGGCTCGGACTTCATCAGCCAGTAACGCATCGGCAGCGGGCCAAAAAAAGGGCGCGGTCCGGCGTCGCCGGACCGCGCTCCTCGAGCGAATGAATCCCCGCGCGTGCCGCCCGGCCTGTGTCCTGAACCATCGGTTCAGGGTGGTCGCCGTCCGCGGCGTTTAGGTTCAGCAGACGCGTGCCGATCGCACCACGACGCGAGCGCGGCAACCTAGCGCATTGCGCATCGGTTCAAGGAACTAAAGGCCTTTGCGCGAGCACCGCAGGGTGAGCGGAGTTTAACTCGCCTCATCCTGCAACGCTCGCGCTTTGCGCCTGATGGGCCTCCCCTCCCCTTGGTCCCTTCCTGCAGGGAGGGGAGCAGGCGGCGCGATTCAGGGAAAAAGCTTCTCCTGCGGAGCGAGCATTTCGTCGGCGAGCGCGTTCAGCTCGCGCAGCCGGCGGCGCACGTCGCCGAGTGCGATGCCGTCGCCGGTCTTCGCGTTGAACAGCTCCTGCGTGATCTGCAGCGCGGCCATCACCGCCACGCGGTCGGCGCCCATCACCTTGCCGCTGTCGCGGATCGCGGCCATCTTCTGGTCGAGGTAGCGCGCGCAGCGCAGCAGGTCGTCCTTTTCCTCCGGCGCGCACGCGACGCGGTATTCGCGGCCGAGGATCGTCAGCGTCAGCGTCTCGGCGGGCACGGATCACTCCTGCGCGTTCGCCGGCGCCTCCGCCGGCAATCGCTCGATCAGCGCGTCGATCCGCTGCATCGCGTTCGCCACGCGGCTGCGCATCTGCTCGAGCTCGTTCGACGCGGCGTGGATCTGCGCGCGAAGCTGCTGGTTCTCCTCGCGCAACGCGCGCACGCGGCCCGCGAGTTCGGTGAGCTTCGCGGTCAGCGCGTCGAGTTCCTCCTGCATGGCGGCGATGGTAGCACCGCGTTCGCCGGTGCTAGACTCGCGCCGCCTTCGGTGCCGGCGGAGCGATCCGCCGGTGAAACGGGAAACAGGAGGGCGCGCGTGCGAACGACGCCCGAACCTGTGCTGCCCCCGCAACGGTAAGCAGGCTCCGAGTCGAACTCGGCACCTGTCGCACTGGCCACTGCGTCGACGCTCGATCAGAGGGCGGACGCGGGAAGGCGCGACAGCGGACCTGCAGCCCGGAGACCGGCCGACGGCCGCGCGCATCGCGCCGTTACGCAGCGGCACGGGCGCGCGGGGTGGGCCTGCCGCGGGGAGGCGGCGGATGCGGGCCGCGAGCGCCGTGTAGTCGAGTGAGCGGCGCGGCTCCGGTTCTCGATTCCTCGCGCAGATCCGTACGACAACGCCGGCGGTGGGCCGGCACTCGCGCGAGGTCTTCATGTTCCTGCACTTCCTTTCGCGGCGACGCGTGCTTGCGTCGGCCGGCCTGTTCCTGCTCGTCTGCAGCGCCGCGTCGGCGCAGATCCAGCCGCAGCAACTCGAAACCGTCGTCGTCACCGCCGCGCGCACCGAGCAGCGCCTGCGCGACGCGCTGCCGAGCGTCACCGTGATCCAGCGCAGTGAAATCGAACAGCGGCAGGCGACCGATCTGGTCGAACTGCTGAGCCGTCAGGCAGGCATCGAGTTCGCGCGTGCCGGCGGCGCAGGGGGACAGGCGTCGCTGTTCGCCCGCGGTGCGAACTCGAGCCAGGTGCTGGTGCTCGTCGACGGCGTGCGGCTGAACACCGCCGTCGGCGGGGCGGCGGCGCTCGGCGGCATCGCGCTCGATGCGGTCGAGCGCATCGAGATCGTCCGCGGCAACCTGTCGAGCCTGTACGGCTCGGAGGCGATCGGCGGCGTCGTGCAGATCTTCACGCGCGGCGGCGCGCGCACCGGCGCGGCCTTCGATGCGGAGGCGGGCAGCGGGCGCACACGCGCGGCGAGCGGATCGGCGACGTGGGTCGGCGAAGGCGCGCGGCTCGCGGCGACCGTCGGCACGCGCCGCAGCCGGCCGTTTTCGGCGATCGACACCGCGCAGGTGATTCCCGGGCCGTTCGCACCGGGTGCCAATCCGGATCTCGACGGCACGCGCAACCGCTCGGCGGCGTTGCGCGCGAGCCGTTCGTTCGGCGCTGCCGAAGTCGGGGCGAGCGCCTGGACGAGCCGCAACGACACGGACTTCGACAGCACTGCCGACGGTCAGGCCGCAACGCACGTCGAGCGCTCGGAGCTGACCGCGTGGCAGGCGCATCTGCGCGGCGCGCTCGGCGAACGCTGGGCGGCGCGGCTTGCGGCCGGCGAGTCGCGCGACGAGAGCCGCAACACCGCGAGCGATCCGTTTTCGTTCAACAACGGCGAGTTCCGCGCGCGCAACCGCCAGCTCGCCTGGCAGAACGACGTCGCCGTCGCCGAGACGGTCACCGCTTCGCTCGCGCTCGAATACCTCGAGCAGCGCGGCGCATCGACGGCGTACGACCCGACGTTCGCGCGCGTGCTCACCTCGTTCGAGCGGCGCGTCGCGTCCGGCTGGTTCGGCGTCAACGCCGCGGCCGGCGCGCAGCAGGTGCAGGTCAACGTGCGGCACGACGACTATTCGGACGTCGGCACGGCGACGACGGGGCTCGTCGCCTACGGCTATGCGCTGACCCCGGCGCTGCGCGCCACGCTGCAGGTCTCGAGCGCGTTTCGCGCGCCGAGCTTCAACGATCTGCACTTCCCGTTCTTCGGCAATCCGGACCTGCGGCCGGAAAAGGCACGCAGCGTCGAGGCGGGGCTGCGCTACGCGCTCGGCGACACGGCGCTGCGCGCGTCGGTCTATCGGACGCGCACGCGCGATCTGGTCGTTTTCAGCACGGCAGCCAACCGCGCGGAGAACGTCGCGCGCGCGCAGACCGAAGGGATCGAGCTTGCCGCGGCGGCGATCTGGCGCGGTATCCGCCTCGACGCGAACGCGAGCCTGTCGCGCCCGGTCGATGCGGACACCGGCGAGCGGCTGCTGCGGCGCGCGCCTTACACGGTGAACCTCGGCGCGTATCGCGACTTCGGCGCGTGGACGCTCGGCGCCGAGGTCGGTCGCGTCGGCGCCCGCTACGACAGCGACCTCAACACCTTCGCGCGCACGCGTCTTGCCGCGTACACGCTCGCGCGCGCGACCGCGGCGTGGCGCGTGACGCCCGCGGTGAAGCTGAAGCTGCGCGTCGAAAACCTGACCGACGCCGACTACGAAACCGTCGACGGCTACAACACGCAGCGGCGCGCCGCGTTCGCCGGCATCGAGGTGCGGCTGTAGCGATGCTCCGGGGTGCACCGCATTCGTCGGCAGTGCTGCTCGCGCTCGCGGCCGCGGCGGCGGGCGTCGTCGTCGCGGCGCTGTTCATCGGCAGCTTCGATGCGCCGGCGGCCGACGTGCTCGCCGCGCTGGCCGGCGACCGGTCCTCGCCGCTCGCCGCGGTCGTGCTCGATCTGCGGCTGCCGCGTGCGCTGTCGGCCTTTGCGGTCGGCGGACTGCTCGCGCTCGCGGGCGCGATCCTGCAGGCGCTGCTGCGCAACCCGCTCGCCGATCCGTACGTGCTCGGCATCTCGGGAGGCGCTGCGGTGGCCGCGTTGGCGGCGCTCGCGGCGGGCGCGGGCGTCGCGGTCGTGCAGGCGGCGAGCGCGGCGGGCGCGCTCGCCACGCTCGCGCTGCTTTTCCTGCTCGCGCGGCGCGCATTCTTCTCGCGCGACGCGCTGCACGGCGAATCCTCGACGACCGGCGTGCTGCTGACCGGCGTGATGGTCGCCGCGTTCGCCGCGGCGATCCTGAGCCTCGCGTTGACGCTGGCGACCGATACGCAATTGCGAACGATGGTGTTCTGGCTGCTCGGCGATCTGGCGGGCGCGACCGATCTGCGGATGGCGCTCGTCGCGCTCGCACTGCTCGCGCTCGGCCTGTTGGTCGCACTGAAGCTCGCGCGCGCGCTGAACCTGATGCTGCGCGGCGACGTGCTCGCGTACACGCAGGGCGTGGATGTCGAGCGCACGCGGCGCGCGCTGGTGCTGGTCGCGGCGATCGCCACCGGCGCGGCGGTGACGCTGGCCGGCGCGGTCGGCTTCGTCGGCTTCGTCGCACCGCATCTCGTACGGCTGGCACTCGGCAACGACCAGCGCGTGCTGCTGCCGGGCGCGGCGCTCGCCGGCGGACTGCTCGTCGCCGCCGCCGACACCGCGGCGCGCACGGTCGCGGCACCGGTGCAGCTCCCGGTCGGCGTGCTGACGGCGTTCATCGGCGTGCCGGTCTTCCTCTGGCTGCTGAGGCGGGCGTGGCGGCCGTGATCGAGTGTCACGATCTCGTGCTGCGCGCGGGCGCGCGCGAGTTCGTCGTGGACTTGTCGTTCGCGGTGAACGCGGGCGAGCGCTGGGCCGTGCTCGGTCCGAACGGCGCCGGCAAGACCACGCTGCTGCTGGCGCTGGCCGGCGTGCGGCGCGCCGACGCGGGTCGCATCGAACTGGCAGGGCGCGCGATCGGCGACTGGCGGATCGACGCGCTGGCCGAGCGGCGCGCGCTCGTGACCGACCGCTGGATCGATCCTTTTGCCGCGACCGCGCTCGACACGGTCCTCACCGCGCGCTACCGCTACGACGGCGCCGATGCGGACGGCGAGCGGCTCGCACGCGAGGCGCTCGCGGCGTTCGACTGCGCCGAACTGGCCGAACGCGACGTGCGAACGCTTTCGCGCGGCGAACGCCAGCGCGTGGCGATCGTCACCGCGATCGCGCAGGCCACGCCGCTCGTGCTGCTCGACGAGCCGATCGCGCACCAGGACCCGCGGCACCAGGCGCTCGTGCTCGCGCGGCTCGCGCCGCTTGCGAACCGCACCTTGATCGCGTCGATGCACGACGTGAACGCCGCGGCGGCCTTCGCGACGCACGCGCTGCTGCTGTCGGGCCGCGGCGCCTGGCGCGCGGGCACCGCGGGCGAGACGCTGCGCCCGGAGCTGCTGTCGGAGCTGTTCGCGACGCGCATCGAGGTGGTCCGGGCCGACGGCCGCAGCCTGTTCTTCGTCGCCGGACCGGATTGACGCATCGGCGTTCGGTATAGTCGCCGCGCTCTCGGCGCCCGTCCGCGCGAACGGCAGGGCGCAACCCAGCGAGGAGACCATGCCTGTTTTCCTGATCGCCAATCCGAAAGGCGGCGTCGGCAAGAGCACCGTCGCGACCAATCTCGCGGGCTATTTCGCGCGGCGCGGACGGCGCACGATGCTGGGCGATCTGGACCGCCAGCAGTCGGCACGCGCGTGGCTGAAGCTGCGGCCGTCGGTGCTGCCGAAGATCGAGACTTGGGAGGTCGACGCCGACGCGATCGCGCGGCCGCCGAAGGGCGTGACCCACGTCGTGCTCGATTCGCCGGCCGGAATCCACGGACACGGGCTGAAGGAGGCGTTGCGCGCGGCGGATCGCGTGATCGTGCCGCTGCTGCCGTCGCTGTTCGACATCTATGCGACGCAGGCTTTCCTCGCGCGGCTCGGCGAACGCGGCATGCTGAAGGACTCGGGCCGCGTCGGCGTGCTCGGCGTACGCGTCGATGCGCGCACGCGCGCGGCCGAACAGCTGCAGCGCTTCGTCGAGGGGCTCGGGCTGCCGGTGCTCGGCTTCCTGCGCGACACGCAGAATTACGTGCAGCTTGCCGCGCACGGGCTGACGCTGTGGGACGTCGCGCCGAGCCGCGTCGAGAAGGACCTGCCGCAATGGCAGGCGTTGACCGAATGGGCCGAACGATGATCGATCCCGGGTACTGCCAGACCTTCGCCGCGTACAACGCGTGGATGAACGAGAAGCTGTACGCGTGCGCCGCGCAGCTTTCCGACGAGGAGCGCAAGCGCGACCGCGGCGCGTTCTTCCGCTCGCTGCATTCGACGCTGAACCATCTGCTGTGGGCCGACCGCGTCTGGCTCGGCCGCTTCAACGGGCGCACCTACGAAGTCGGCGCGATCGGCGTCGATCTGTACGACGACTTCGACCGCCTGCGGCTCGCGCGCGTCGAAATGGACGCCGACATCACCGCGTGGGCGCTGCAAGTCAGCCGCGAGCAACTGGCCGGCGACTTCACCTGGTACTCGGGCGTGGCCAAACGCGATTTCACGCGGCCGAAGTGGCTGTGCGTCGCACAGATGTTCAACCACCAGACGCACCATCGCGGGCAGGCGACGACGCTGCTGAAGCAGGCCGGCATCGACCCCGGCGTGACCGACCTGCCGTGGGTGCCGCTCGCGCGCGACGCGGCCGGCCGCATCGTGCTCGGCGACGACTACGCGCTCTAAAGACGCTTCAGCGCCGCGAACGCGCCTGGTCGATCCGCTCGCACAGCACGGCGAGTTCGTCGAGCAGGCGCGGCGTGTGCCGGTTGATGCGGTCGGCGTCGAGCGTGACCAGCCGGCCCGCGCGCACGGCGCGCAGCGAAGGGAAGCGCTTCCAGCCGTCGAGCGCATCGGTCCGCCGGCCGCCCGGCTCGGCGGTGACGATCACCTGCGGGTCGGCGGCAAGCACGGCTTCGACCGAAACCTGCGGCGCGATCGGCGCGAGGTCCTCGAACACGTTGCGGCCGCCGCAGACGCGGATCGCCTCGTTCAGCGCATGCCGCCCCGACAGCGTCATCAACGGCTGCGGCCAGATCTGGTAGAAGACCGTGACCGGCCGGCGCGCGCTGTAGCGCGCGCGCAGCGCGTCGAGGCGCGCGCGGAACGCAGCGGCGGCCGCGCCGGCGCCGGCACTTGCCGTCAGCGTGCCGAGCCGTTCGAGCGAGCCGGCGATGTCGGCAAGCGACTTCGGTTCGCTGACGAACACCGGCGCGCCGAGCCGGCGCAGCGCTTCGAGGACAGCGGGCGGAAAACCCGAACCCCAGACCGCGATCAGATCGGGTTCGAGCGCGGCGACGCGTTCCAGGTCGACGCTGTGCGCGCGCGCCACGCGCGGGATGCGCTTCGCCTCGTCCGGATGGTCGGCGAACTCGGTCGTGCCGACGATGCGCGCGCCTGCCCCGATCGCGAAGAGCTGCTCGGTCAGGTGCGGCGCGAGGCTGACGATGCGCTGCGCCGGCCGCGCCAGTTCAATCCGGCTGCCGGCGTCGTCGATCGCGGCGACCGGCTGCGCCCCTGCGCCGAACGCGACGCACAGCGCGAGCGAGGCGGCCAGACCGCGCCCGGCGGTCACTTCTTCGGCGCCGGCGCGGTCCGGCCGGCGGTGGGCGCGGCTTCCGGCGGTTCGGTGACGAAACCGATCCGCGCGAGCCCCGCTTCCTGCGCGGCAGACATCACGGCGGCGATGCGCTCGTAGCGCGTGCCCTTGTCGGCGCGCAGGTGCAGCTCGGGCTGCGGCGACTGGCGCGCGGCCGCGGCGAGCCGCGGTGCCAGCTCGCCCTCGCCGAGGGGCTCGCTGTTCCAGAAGACGCGGCCGTCGGCGTCGATCGAAAGCTTGATCGCGTCGGACGCCGCGTTCGCGGCCGGCGCCCTGGCGTCCGGCAGGTCGAGCTTGATCGCGTACGACAGCAGCGGCGCGGTGATGATGAAGATCACCAGCAGCACCAGCATCACGTCGACGAGCGGCGTGACGTTGATCTCCGCCATCGGCTGCGACGGCGAGGTGCCGCGCTCGAATCCGCCGAAGCTCATCGTCACCCCGCCTCCGGCCGCGCGCCGAGCGTCAGGAACGAATGCAGGTCGTGCGCGAAGCCGTCGAGCTGCGCGAGCACGACGCGGTTGACGCGCGTGAACGCGTTGTACGCGAGCACCGCGGGGATCGCGACCGCCAGGCCGAACGCGGTCATGATCAGCGCCTCGCCGACGGGACCGGCGACCTTGTCGATCGAGATCGTCCCGGTCGCCGCGATCGACAGCAGCGCGTGGTAGATACCCCAGACCGTGCCGAACAGCCCGACGAAGGGCGCGGTGCTGCCCACCGACGCGAGGAAGGTCAGTCCCGCTTCGAGCCGCGCGGCCGCTTCGTTGATGCGCTGGCGCAGCGCGCGCGTGATCAGCTCGGAGCGGTCGACGCGCGCGGCGAGGCTTTCCTCGGCCACCGGCGCCTGCGCGGCCGCCGCGCCGCCGGCGGCGATCGGCACGAAGATGCCTTCACTGTCGAGCGGGCGGATCAGCGCGATCGCCTCGTCGATCGACTTGGCGGACCAGAACTGATCGAGCTGCAGCGACGCGCGCCGCGTGCGCCACCACGACCAGCTCTTCCACAGGATCAGGAACCAGCTCGCGACCGACATCGCGATCAGGATGTACGCCGTGGCGCGGATGACGCCGTCGGCCTGCGACCAGAAATGCGCGACGCCGAGCGGGGTGTCGAGTTCCATCAACGCAGGCCGAGCACGTCGTGCATGTCGAACAGCCCCTTCGACTTGTCGGCGAGGAAACGCGCCGCGCGCAGCGCGCCCAGCGCATAGGTCATGCGGCTGGCGGACTTGTGCGTGATCTCGATGCGTTCGCCGAGCCCGGCGAACAGCACGGTGTGGTCGCCGACGATGTCGCCGCCGCGGATCGCGCAGAAGCCGATCGTTCCGGGTTTGCGCTCGCCGGTGATGCCGTGGCGCGCGTAGACGGCCGCGTCGTCGAGCTTGACGCCGAGCGCGCGCGCGATCGTTTCGCCCATTGCGAGCGCGGTGCCGCTCGGCGCGTCGACCTTGTGCCGGTGATGCGCTTCGATGATCTCGATGTCGTAGCCCGACGACAGGATCTTCGCCGCGACTTCGAGCAGCTTGAGTGTGGCGTTGACGCCGACGCTCATGTTCGGCGCGAAGACGATCGGGATCTTCTCCGCCGCGGCGCGGATCGCCGCCTTGCCGGCGGCGTCGAAACCGGTCGTGCCGATCACCATCGCGACCCCGTGCGCGGTGCAGTGCTCCAGGTGCTCGAGCGTGCCCTCCGGCCGCGTGAAATCGATCAGCACCTGCGCATCGCGCACGTGCACCGGATCGTCGCCGATCGCAATGCCGGTCTTGCGGCCGAGGAACTCGGCGCAATCGCGGCCGATGTCAGGGCTGCCCGCGCGGTCCAAGGCGGCGCCGATGCGGATGTCGTCCGCGGCGAGCGCGGCTTCGATCAGCATCCGCCCCATGCGTCCGCCGGCGCCGGCGATGGCCACGGTCACTGTCATCGTTCACTTCGCAGGCAGGCTGATCGGCGCCTCCGGCTCCTTCGGCGGCGGCTTCGGCGTTGCCTTCGCCTTGCGGCCGAGGATCAGGTTGTCGGCGAGCGCCTCACTCGGCATGTCGTCGGATTCGAAGCGCTCGAGCCGGTTGTCCTTGAAGAACACGACGAGCTTGCGCGCCTGCACCTCGCCCGAGCCGCGCGCAAGCCGGTAGACGTAGTCCCAGCGGTCGTGATGGAACACGCTGGTCAGCAGCGGCGTACCGAGCAGGAACCGCACCTGCTCGCGCGACATGCCGGGCCGCAGTTGATCGATCATTTCCTTGGTGACGACATTGCCCTGCTGAACGTCCGGCCGGTACGGCTTCAGGAAGGTCGGCGTCCAGGTGCGAACCGATTCGCAGCCGGCGAGGACGAAGACCGCGGCAGCGGCCAGCAGCGCGCGCGCGAACGATGTGGGCGGCATCACGAAACCGATTCGATGGAAGGCGGGCGCTATGATACCGACGCATCGACGCCGGCCGATCCCGCACGAAGTTGCCATCATGCCCAGCCGTGGCGCACCCCCCGTAGAAGCGAAGCCGCTCGGGCTGAAGAGCACGGGGCTGAAGGCCACGCTGCCGCGGCTGAAGATCCTCGAGATCTTCCAGCGCAATGCGCAGCAGGGCAGCGCGCGTCACATGAGCGCCGAGGACGTCTACAAGGCGCTGCTGGCCGAGCACCTGGACGTGGGGCTCGCGACCGTGTACCGGGTGCTGACGCAGTTCGAACAGGCGGGGCTGCTCGCGCGCAGCCACTTCGAGGCGGGCCGCGCCGTGTTCGAGCTGAACGAAGGCGCGCACCACGACCACCTCGTGTGCCTGACCTGCGGGCGCGTCGAGGAATTCGTCGATGCAGAAATCGAGAAGCGCCAGCAGAAGATTGCGGCTGAACGCGGCTTCCGCCTGCACGACCACGCGCTCGCGCTGTACGGCGACTGCGTCAAGCCGAACTGCCCGCATCGGCCCAAATAGGATTGCGCAGCGCGGCTTGCGGATTGCGCAAAGACGTGCGCACTTCACCGATCCCGGCCGAGCGAGCGAGGTCGCTCTTCGTGCGTCGTGATCCGTCGCCGCGCGGCGGCTCGGATGGCAGCAGCTCGCGCAGCGCAATCCGCGATCCGCAATCCGATCCTCGCTAGCCGGCGAGCATCTCCCGCGCGTGCTTGCGGGTGGTGTCGGTGATCTCGAGGCCGCCGAGCATGCGGGCCAGCTCGTCGACACGGGTCTTGCGGTCGAGCGGAGCGATGCGCGATACCGGTTTGCCTTCGCCGTCGGCGATCTTCGACACGACGAGGTGTTGATCGCCGCGCGCCGCGACCTGCGGCAGATGGGTGACGCACAGCACCTGTCGCAACTGGCCGAGCTGCTTGAGCAGCCGCCCGACGGTTTCCGCCACTGCGCCGCCGATGCCGGCGTCGACCTCGTCGAAGATCAGCGTCGCCACGGGGGTGGCGGTCGCGGCGATCACCGAAATCGCGAGGCTGATGCGAGCCAGTTCGCCGCCGGAGGCGACCTTGACGAGGGGCTTCGGCGCGACTCCCGTGTGGCCGGCGACGAGGAACTCGGCGCGTTCCAGTCCGCTCGCGGCCGGTTCCGCTTCGTGCAGCGTGACCTCGAAGCGGCCGCCCGCCATCGACAGGTCCTGCATCGCGCGCGTGACTTCGGCGCCCATGCGCCTGGCGGCGGCCTTGCGGCTCTGCGAGAGCTTCTTCGCCACCGCCATGTAAGCGGCGAGCGTCTCGGCCTCGCGCCGGCGCAGCGCATCGAGGTCGGCCGCGGCCGACAGCGCGGCGAGCTTCTCGCGCGACGCCTTGAGCAGCGCCGGCAGCTCGCCCGGTGCGCACTTGAACTTGCGCGCGGCCGAATGCAGCGCGGAGACGCGCGCTTCGACATCCGCGAGCCGCGCGCCGTCCAGATCGGTTTTCGCCAGATAACGGTGCAACTCGGAGGTCGCCTCGTCGACCTGGATGCGCGCTGCCTCGAGCGCTTCGAGCACGGGCTTCAAGCGCTCGTCGTACTGCGCGAGCTGCCCGAGCCGGGCGGCGACGGTGTCGATGCGCGTCAGCGCCGAGTCCTCCGCTTCGGACAGCGAATCAACCGCGCCCTGCGCGCCTTCGAGCAGGCTCGCCGCATGCGACAGGCGCTTGTGCTCGGCCTCGACCTGCTCCCATTCGCCGCCAGTCGGCGCGATCTCGCCCAGCTCTTCCACGATCCAGCGCAGCCGGTCCTGCTCGGCGAGCGCGCTCGCGGCCATCGCTTCGGCATCCTCGCGCGCCTTGACCGCGGCGCGGTGCGCGGCGAACGCGGCAGCGACCTCGCGCGCGAGCGCCGTGTGGCCGCCGTGTTCGTCGAGCAGCGCGAGCTGCGCCGCGGGCTTCAGCAGCGACTGGTGCGCGTGCTGGCCGTGCACGTCGACGAGGCGTTCGCCGAGCTCGCGCAACTGCGCCAGCGTGGCCGGCGTGCCGTTGACGAAGGCCTTGCTGCGACCACCGGCGTCGACGGTCCGGCGCACGAGCAGCGTGTCGTCGTCGCCCGCGAGATCGTTGTCGGCGAGCCAGGCGGCGATTCCGGGCGAAACGCGGAACTCGGCCGCGATGTCGGCGCGCGCGGCGCCTTCGCGTACGACGTCCGCATCCGCGCGTTCGCCCAGCGCGAGCAGCAGCGCGTCGATCAGGATCGACTTGCCCGCGCCGGTTTCGCCCGTGAGCACCGTAAACCCCGGCCCGAACTCCAGTTCGAGCTCGTCGACGATCACGAAGTTGCGGATGGTGAGTGACAACAACATGCGAGCAACACTTTAGAACGACTCATACATGGCTGGGGGAGCACGAGGGGCCAGCCGAGCCCCCTCGTTCGTCCATCAGGGCAGCGCGCTGCGCGCGCCCGCCGTCCGAACCCCGCGGGCGCTAGACGCGCCCGTGGGGTTCGGACGGCATCACGTTCCAGTGCAGCTTCTGGCGCAGCGTGGCGAAGTAGTTGTAGCCGACCGGATGCAGCAGCGTGGTGACCAGTTCGCTGCGGCGGATGCGGACCACGTCGCCCGGTTTCAACGCCGCGAAGGTCTGCATGTCGAAGTGCGCGGAGGCCTCGCGCACGTCGGTGATCTCGATCTCGATGACGCAGGTGTCGGGCAGCGCGATCGGGCGGTTCGACAGCGTCTGCGGCGCGACCGGCACCAGCACGAAGCCGGCGAGCGAAGGATGCAGGATCGGCCCGCTCGCGGACAGCGCGTATGCGGTCGATCCGGTCGGCGTGGCCAGGATCACGCCGTCGGCGCGCTGGTTGTACATCGTCACGCCGTCGACGCGCACGGTGAACTCGACCATGCCGCCGGTGACGCCGCGCGCAACGACGACGTCGTTCAGCGCGACCGCCCGGTACGAGACTGCGCCGGCGCGCAGCACCTCGGCGTCGAGCATGCTGCGCTGGTCGGTTTCGTAGCGGCCGGCCAGCATCGCCGCGAGCAACTCGCGCATCTGTTCGCGCGCGACATCGGTGATGAAGCCGAGCCGGCCGTGGTTGATGCCGATCAGCGGGACGCGGAACGGTGCCAGCTCGCGCGCCACGCCGAGCATCGTGCCGTCGCCGCCGAGCACGATCGCGACGTCGGCCCGCGCGCCGATCTCCGGCAGCGCGTAGCCCGTGTAGCGCGCGCCGTCGGCGCCGAGCGACGCGCAGGTCGCCGCGTCGAACAGCACCTGCGGCCCGGCCGCCTCGACGGCCTGCGCGATGTCGAGCAGCACCGGGCGGATGCCCTCCGCTCGCGGTTTGCCGAAGATCGCCACGTGACCGAAGGGTCGCGCCATGGATGCGCACTGTAGCAAGAGAATCAGTAAGCTAGCGCGCACGGGCGGCAACGATGCGCGCCCGACCGAGGATGCAAGACGTGCTGGACGAACGCGCGCGCCTGCTGCTGAAGGCGCTGATCGAACGCTACATCGCCGAAGGGCAGCCGGTCGGCTCGCGCGCGCTGTCGAAGATCTCCGGGCTCGAGCTTTCGCCGGCGACGATCCGCAACGTGATGGCCGACCTCGAGGAGATGGGCTTCGTCGCGAGCCCGCACACCTCGGCCGGACGCGTGCCGACGCCGCGCGGCTACCGCTTCTTCGTCGACACGCTGCTGACGGTGCAGCCGATCGAGCAGCAGCAGGCGCAGATCATCCAGGGCCAACTGCAGATCGCGGAGCCGCAGCGCGCGATCCAGACGGCGGCGCAGCTGCTGTCGCAGCTGTCGCAGTTCGCCGGCGTCGTGCTGACGCCGCGGCGCGCGTCGACGTTCCGCCAGGTCGAGTTCCTGCGGCTGTCCGACAAGCGCGTGCTGATGATCATCGTCACGCCCGAAGGCGACGTGCAGAACCGCATCCTGCTGACCGAGCATCCGTACACGCAGGCGCAGTTGCTGGAGGCGGCCAATCTGCTGAACGAGCACTTTGCCGGGCTGAGCTTCGAGGAAGCGCGGCGCCGGCTGCACGGCGAGCTGCAGGCGCTGCGCGCCGAGATCGCCAAACTGATGGAAGCGGCGGTGCAGGCGGGCAGCGAGGCGGTCGAGCAGAAGGATCCGGTCGTGATCTCCGGCGAGCGCAACCTGCTCGGCGTCAGCGATCTCGCCGCCGACCTCGGCAAGCTGCGCGCGGCGTTCGATCTGTTCGAGCACAAGACGCGGCTGCTGCAGCTTCTCGACGTCACGAGCCGCGCGCACGGTGTGCAGATCTACATCGGCGGCGAGTCGCAGACGGTGCCGCTCGACGACATGAGCCTGGTCGTCGCGCCGTACGAGGTCGACGGCCAGGTGGTCGGCACGGTGGGCGTCATCGGGCCCATGCGCATGGCCTACGAGCGGGTGATCCCGATCGTCGACATCACCGCCAAGCTGCTGTCGCACGCGCTGTCGCGCGAGTGACCGCCGGATCAGTTCTGCAGTTCGATCCTGCGCGCGGTGAAGACGCCGGCGGCGCCGAAGTAGCCGGTGACTTCGACGTCGCGCCCGGCCAGCGTCTGCGGCGTGAGCGGCGCGACGAACAGCGTCGTGTCGGTCCAGGCGACCGCGATCGTCGTGCCGGCGACCGGCGTCAGCGCGAACGTGCGGTTGGCCACATCGACGTTGTCCGCGCGTCCCCTGCGTTCGACCACGGCGCCCGTCCCGGGCTCGGGACGGCAGCTCACCCGCGACGCGACGACGCGGCCGCCCTGCAGGCCGCCTTCGATCTCGACGTACAGATCGGCCGCCAGTCCCGTCGCCGGGCAGGCCGTCAGGCGCGCGGCCGCGGCGTCGACCCGCACGCCGCGTACGCGGAAGTCGGCCGCGCTGGCGAAGTCGGTGATCGTTCCCTTCAGCTCGATCTCGATATCGCCGGCGCCCGGCCGCCGGATCTTGATCTTCGACGCGAGCAGCACGCCGTCGCTGCCGAAGCGGCCCTTGACCACGACGTACTTGCCGTCGGCGAGCGTCTGCGACGCCGGTTCGACCGTCGCGGCGCGTGCGTCCACGGCGATGTCGCCGATCTCGAAGCGGGCGTTGGCCGCGTCGTAGCGGCTCACCGGGCCGGCGACCTGTGCTTCGCGGTCGGCGCTCGCACGCTCGCGGATGCGGATGAAGCGCGCGTCCAGCGTCGGACCCGCGCCGAGCGGCGCGTCGCTCCAGACGACGACCGACTGGCCGTTGGCAAGGGTCCGGTTGGCCGGGACGATCAGCGCCGTACTCGCGGCGACGGTCAGATCGCCGAGGCGGAAGCGGCGCGTCGCCGGATCGTAGTCCTGCACTCGGCCGGCGACGCGAATCAGGCCGCCCGGCAGCGCCGCGCGCTTCTCGATGCGCGAGGCGAGCACGACGCTGCGCCCTGCCGCAGCCTCGAAGCGCGGCGAACCGTGGATCTCGACGATGTCGGCGATCGCCAGACCGGCGAGATCCGCCACCCCCTCGAACAGTGTGACCGGGCCGGCCAGCGGGTCCACGTTGACTCGAACCCTCTGTCCGGCGACGGTCAAGTGGCCCGCGGTTGGGTCGATCGCAGCGATCGGGCCGATCGCCTCGGCCTCGATGCGGATCTGCCGTGCGACATCGGGGTGCGCGTATTCGAGCTCGACGCGCTGGCCGAGTTTCAGGTCGGCCAGTTCGGCCGGCAGGCGCGGATCGGCCTCGACCTCGATCCTCGCCTCACGGTCGTCCCAGGCCGCGCCGTCGACGATGACGCTGCCGAATCCGGTCGTCGTTCCGATCACGATGCCGGTGCCGCCTTCGCCGACGCCGCCGCTCGCCAGTTGCTGATCGCCCCCGCACGCGGCGAGCCCGAGGGCCGCGCCCAGCAGGGCCAAGAGGAATCGGAAGTTCGGTTTCATCGTCGGTCCTGCCGCCGGTCGCTCAGCCGTCGCCCTCGGCGGACGGAGGCACCGGCTCCGAATAGAAGTAGATGCCGAAACGCATGCGCCGGTTCGCCTGCTCGGGCGGCGCGCTCGCATCGGCTTCGACGTGCTGCGCTGCGGCTTCGTACATGCGTTTGGCCGCATCGGCCCAGATCTGGCGCGCGAGCCGGTCGAGCCCTTCGATCGAGGCTTCGGTCAGGCCGTCGGCGAAGGTCGCGCGCTCGAGGAAGCGCGGCGGCTGCTGCCGGCCGGCGCGCAGCAGGTTGTCGGCGCTGGCGGCAGCGTGATCGCGCAGGTTGGCCCCGAAGTAGTGGGCAAGATCGGTGAACGCCTCGGTCGGCACGAAGGCTTCGGCCTTCAGCCGCACCGTTTCGCCCTCGACCGCGGCGAGGTTCAGCCGCACCAGCTCGTCGAGGATCGAGCGCGGATGGAAGTCCTTCGAGATCGACCAGGTCAGTGTCTCGAAGGACAACTCGTCCGCGGCGCGAGAGCGCAGCGGCAGCGGCCGGGGTGCGCCGTCGGCGCCGACGTAGGCCGCGTCCCGGCTCCACTTCGCGAAGACCAGCGATGCCATCGACAGCGTGCGGTTGCCGCTGGGTTTCAAGGCGCCGCGTTCGGTGAAGGCGCGGACGTCCTTGCGATGCACGCCCGAGCGCAGACTCAGTGCGGAGTCCGAGGGCTTCTTGCCGTGCTGCGCAAGCTCGGCGCGCGCCGCTTCGAGGAAGACCTGCTTCAAGGCCTGCGCGAACTGCGGATAGGTCACCCCGTGCGCGATCAGCGCGCGCACCAGCGGCGCCATGATCGTCAGCGACTCGTTGAGCAGAACGTCGGCGCGCGACGGCTGGGAAGGCGGACTCAAGGCGTCGAGGCTTTCAGGCGGTCGTGGGGATTATTTCCCTGCGTTCTCGGATCGCGCAAATGTGGCATGGGCATGATGTACCGGCAATGCGCTAGTGCGAGCGAACGAGTGCGACGATTTGCCGCTCGGCGGCCGCATTCGGGGCATGAACGGTAGGGCGATAACATGCGGCCGCCGCCCGATTCCCGCGATGTCCTTCCTTCCGGAACCCCCGTACACCCATGGAACGCCCGGCCGCACCGCGGTGCTGCTGGTCAACCTCGGTACGCCGGGGGCGCCGACCGCCGGCGCTTTGCGCAAGTACCTGCGCGAGTTTCTGTCCGATCCGCGCGTCGTCGAGATTCCACGGCTGCTGTGGTGGCCGATCCTCTACGGGCTCGTGCTGACCCTGCGTCCGCGCAAGTCGGCGGCCAAGTACGCGATGATCTGGACGCCGCGCGGCTCGCCGCTCAAGGTGCACTCGGAGCAGCAGGCGCTGCTGCTGCGCGGCTACCTCGGCGAGCGCGGATTCGACGTCGACGTGCGCCTGGCGATGCGCTACGGCGAGCCGTCGATCGCGTCGGTGCTGACCGAGCTGCGCGCTGCGCAGACGGAGCGCATCCTCGTGCTGCCGCTGTATCCGCAGTACTCGGGCAGCACGACCGCTTCGGCGTTCGACGCGGTGAGCGCAGTGCTCGCGCGCACGCGCAACGTGCCCGAGTTGCGCACGGTCCGGCACTTCCACGACCATCCCGGGTACGTCGAGGCGCTGAAGAACAGCGTGCTCGCGTACTGGAGCAGGCACGGCCGCGCGCCGGACGAAGGCGGCAAGCTGGTGATGAGCTTCCACGGCGTGCCCAAGCGGGTGCTGGAACTGGGCGATCCGTATCACTGCGAATGCCAGAAGACCGGACGCCTGCTCGCCGAAGCGCTCGGACTGGCGAAAGACGAATACCTCGTGACGTTCCAATCGCGCTTCGGCCGGGCCGAATGGCTGCAGCCGTATACCGCACCGACGCTGCAAGCGCTGGCGCGGCAGGGTACGGCGCGCGTCGACGTGATATGCCCGGGCTTCGTCGCCGATTGTCTGGAGACGCTCGAAGAGATCGCGCAGGAAGGAAAGCAGACGTTCCTGTCCGCGGGCGGCAAGCAGTTCCACTACATCGCCTGCCTGAACGACCGGCCGGACTTCATCCGCGCGTTGACCGACCTGGCCGCGCAACATCTGCAGGGATGGCCCGTCGCGCGTGCCGATCGCGCCCGCCGCGAAGCGCAGGCGGAAAAGAGCCGCGCGCAGGCGCGGCTTCTCGGGGCGTGCCGCTAGCCGCCGACCGTCAACGCGTTGCCGTTGAGGCGAACGCGGTCGCCGACCTGGAAGCTGCTCGCCAACTGCTTGACGATGCGCAGCGAGCCGTCGTTCATCCGCACTTCAAGCGCGTAGCCGTGCTCGGACCCCGCCGCACCCAGTTCGGCGGCCGGGATCGGCCTGATCGAGACGATTTCGCCGCAGTCGGCGCAGGATGCCGGCGCCGCGGCCGGTCGCGATCCCGGTGCGGGGTTCGCGACGGGTGATTCCGGGGTTTCGGCGGTGTTGACCGCCACGATCGCCGCGACCGCGACGATCGCCATCAGTGCGAGCGGTGTCTGGCTCAGGAAGCTCTCGCGCGCGACGGGGCGGCGCGAATCCTGGAGCGCGACGGCCTGGGTGTCGGGAAAGACGGTCATGGCGGCCGGATTGTGACGGCCGCGTGAGGACCGACGGAAGATCATCCGATCACGCGTTCCGGCGAGAACGCTTGCTCTAGGCACCGTCGCGTAGAGCGGGATGCCAACGGCGGCCGATCGGCTGCCGTTGTGTGCGCGCGACGCCGGGTCAGGCGCCGCCGCGATCGAGGGGCGCCGGCTGCGGGCGCTCGGCGACCGGGCGGCCGTCGTGCAGCAGCAGCGTGTCGTCTTGCAGGCGCACGGCATCGCCGATGCGAAGCTCGGGCGGCGTGCTGCGGCTGATCGTCCGCAGTTGGCCGTCGTCCATGCGGACCTCGATGTCGTAGCGGGTGGTCGTGCGGGCGTGCTTCTCGATCTGGTGGCCGGCGACCGCGCCGCCGATCGCACCGAGGATGCGCGCCGCGTCGCGGCCGCTGCCCTTGCCGATCTGGTTGCCGATCACGCCGCCAACCACGCCGCCGGCGATCGCGCCGACGCCGTTCGCGCTGCCCGGCGTTTGCACTTCGCGAATCGCGGTAACCGTGCCGCAGTCGCGGCAGACCGGCGCTGCCGGTGGCGGAGGCATCGGTGCGGCGGGCACCGTGGTCGTGGCCGGCGTTGCGGCCGCCACCGGCGCGGGCGCGGGTTTGGCCACGCGCTTGGGCGCTGCCGGTTTCGAAGCGGGCGCGGGTGCAGCGACGGTCGGAGGCGGCGCCGCGTCCGCGGCGGCCGGCGTCTGCGGCGCGGGCGCGGAGGCGACGACGGCCTGTTCGGCCCCGGCCAAGTGGCGCGCCGCGACGTGGCCGTTGATCAGCGCAACGGCGGCGAGCGCGCTCGCGCCGATCACGGACAGCGCGGCAGCGACCAGCAACGGGTGCAGTTTCGCGGGCGCGGCGCGCGATGCAGTCGATGAAGCCTCGTTCACGATGAACTCCTGTGCGTGTTGAACCTGCGCGAATCAACGCGGGGCCCGGCGCCGCCGGCGACGGCCGAAGGCCCGACTGTGTAACGAGTTGTTCGCGCGGCGGGCCACCCTGCAAGCGGCTTGAAATCGGCCGTCATGCCCCCAATGTGGCCCAAGTCGTTGATTTGCTTTGTCCAGAACGAGGGAATACGGAGGAATCATGGCGGAACCGGAGCGGACTCCGGAGGTCGAGAGTACGGCCGCCGCGCCGGCCGGAGGGGGCCAAACAGAGCCGGCGGCATTGCCGTCGGCTAGCGTGGCCGAGGTCGAAAAGGAACTGCAGGCCGCACTCGCCAAGGCGAACGAAAACTACGAGCTGTTCCTGCGCGCGAAGGCCG
This sequence comes from Betaproteobacteria bacterium, assembly GCA_016861185.1. Classification (GTDB taxonomy): domain Bacteria; phylum Pseudomonadota; class Gammaproteobacteria; order Burkholderiales; family Burkholderiaceae_F; genus DSNY01. Next base: position 407,093 of record BOKW01000003.1, on the reverse strand, counting down.
AAACCGAGAACGTCCGCCGCCGCGCGCAGGAGGATATCGCCAGGGCGCACAAGTTTGCGATCGAGTCCTTCGCCGAGGATCTCGTGCCCGTGATGGACAGCCTGGAAAAGGCGCTCGAAACCAACAACGCCACGGTCGAGTCGATGCGCCAGGGCGTCGAACTGACGCTGCGGCAGTTGAGATCGGCCTTCGAGAAGAGCCGGCTCACCGAAATCGACCCCAAGGGCGAGAAGTTCGACCCGCACCGGCACCAGGCGATCTCGACGGTGCCCGCAGCCGAAGGCTGCCCTCCCAACCACGTCGTCACCGTCCTGCAGAAGGGCTGGATGATCGCCGAGCGGGTGCTGCGGCCCGCGCTCGTGACGGTTGCGCGGGGCGAGGAAGCCACGGCCGCGCGCGGCAACGGCGCTTGAAAGCGCTCCGGCGCAGCCTCAAGTAAGCGGCAGTTCGGTTTACCGGCAGTTTTCGGATTCAGCAGAGGGGACTATGGGAAAGATCATCGGCATCGACCTCGGCACGACGAACTCGTGCGTGGCCATCATGGAGGGCGGCCAGGTCAAGGTCATCGAGAACAGCGAAGGCGCGCGCACCACGCCTTCGGTCGTCGCCTACATGGAGGACGGCGAGATCCTGGTCGGCGCGCCGGCCAAGCGGCAGGCGGTCACCAACGCCAAGAACACGCTGTACGCCGTGAAGCGGCTGATCGGCCGCCGCTTCGAGGAGAAGGAGGTCCAGAAGGACATCCACCTGATGCCGTACAAGATCGTGCGCGCGCCCAACGGCGACGCGTGGATCGAAGTGCGCGGCAAGCAGATCGCGCCGCCGCAGGTCTCCGCCGAAGTGCTGCGCAAGATGAAGAAGACCGCCGAGGACTATCTTGGCGAGCCGGTCACCGAGGCCGTGATCACCGTGCCCGCCTACTTCAACGACTCGCAGCGCCAGGCCACCAAGGACGCCGGCCGCATCGCCGGGCTGGAAGTCAAGCGCATCATCAACGAGCCGACCGCGGCCGCGCTCGCGTTCGGCCTGGACAAGGCCGGCCACGAGGGCAAACGCGGTGACCGCAAGATCGCCGTCTACGACCTCGGCGGCGGCACGTTCGACATCTCGATCATCGAGATCGCCGACGTCGAAGGCGAGAAGCAGTTCGAGGTGCTGTCGACCAACGGCGACACCTTCCTCGGCGGCGAGGACTTCGACCAGCGCATCATCGATTACGTCGTCACCGAGTTCAAGAAAGAGGCGGGCGTCGATCTCGCCAAGGACGTGCTCGCGCTGCAGCGGCTGAAGGACGCGGCCGAGAAGGCGAAGATCGAGCTGTCGTCGAGCCAGCAGACCGAGATCAACCTGCCGTACATCACGGCCGACGCCTCGGGTCCGAAGCACCTGAACATGAAGCTCACCCGCGCCAAGCTCGAGGCGCTGGTCGAGGACCTGATCGAGCGCACGATCGAACCGTGCCGCCTCGCGATCAAGGACGCCGGCATCAAGGCGGGCGAAATCGACGACGTCATCCTGGTCGGCGGCCAGACGCGCATGCCGAAGGTGCAGGAGAAGGTGCGCGAGTTCTTCGGCAAGGAGCCGCGCAAGGACGTCAACCCCGACGAAGCGGTCGCGATCGGCGCGGCGATCCAGGGTGCGGTGCTGTCGGGCGAGCGCAAGGACGTGCTGCTGCTCGACGTGACGCCGCTGACGCTCGGCATCGAAACGCTGGGCGGTGTGATGACGCCGATGATCAAGCGCAACACGACGATCCCGACCAAGTACTCGCAGGTGTTCTCGACCGCCGACGACAACCAGCCCGCGGTGACGATCAAGGTCTACCAGGGCGAACGCGAGATGGCCGCCGGCAACAAGCTGCTCGGCGAATTCAACCTCGAGGGCATCCCGCCGGCGCCGCGCGGTTTGCCGCAGATCGAGGTCACGTTCGACATCGACGCCAACGGCATCCTGCACGTCAGCGCGAAGGACAAGGCCACCGGCAAGGAGAACAAGATCACGATCAAGGCCAACTCCGGCCTGACCGAAGACGAGATCCAGCGCATGGTCCACGACGCCGAGGCGAACAAGGCCGAGGACCATCGCCGCTTCGAGCTCGCGCAGGCGAGGAACAGCGCCGACGCCGCCGCGCACGCGACCCGGAAAGCGCTCGCCGAGCACGGCGACAAGCTCGACGCCGGCGAGAAGGCGAAGATCGAGACCGCGCTCAAGGACGTCGAAGAAGCGCTGAAGGGCGACGACAAGGCCGCGATCGAGGCGAAGACGCAGGTGCTGATGGCCGCTTCGCAGAAGCTCGGCGAGAAGATGTATGCGAGCATGCAGGGCGCCGAAGCCGCCGCGACCGAAACCGCCGGTGCGGCGGCGGGCGGGTCCGAGTCCAGGTCGGCGAAGAACGACGACGTGGTCGACGCCGACTACAAAGAGGTCAAGCGCGGCTGACGCGTCGGACGCCTGGTTTCGCGCCGAGTCGGAGCGGACGACGCCGTCGTTCGCTCGGCTCGGCGTTTGTGCGTGATGAAGTCTTGAACTGACGATGGCCAAACGCGACTACTACGACGTGCTCGGCGTTGCGAAGAACGCCTCCGAAGAGGAGATCAAGAAGGCGTATCGCAAGCTGGCGATGAAGTACCACCCGGACCGCAACCAGGGCAAGGATGGCGCCGGGGCGAAGGAGGCCGAGGAGAAGTTCAAGGAGGTCAAGGAGGCGTACGAGATCCTGTCCGACGCCTCCAAGCGCGCGGCCTACGACCGCTTCGGGCATGCCGGCGTGGACGCCAGCGCGGCGGCCGGCGCCGGCGGCTTCGCGGGCGCGCAGGGCTTCGGCAGCTTCGCCGACGCCTTCGGCGACATCTTCGGCGACATCTTCGGCGCTCGTGCGGGCGGCGGGCGCAGCAACGCCTATCGCGGCGCCGACCTCCGCTACAACATGGAGATCACGCTGGAGCAGGCCGCGCGCGGCTTCGCGACCGACATCCGCGTGCCGAGCTGGGAGAACTGCGAGACCTGTGACGGCAGCGGCGCCAAGCCCGGCACGAAGCCGCGCACGTGCTCGACCTGCGGCGGCAGCGGCGCCGTGCGGATGACGCAGGGCTTCTTCTCGATCCAGCAGACCTGCCCGACCTGCCACGGCAGCGGCCGCGTGATCGCCGACCCCTGCGCGGCGTGCGGCGGCGCGGGTCGCATCAAGAAGAACAAGGTGCTCGAGGTCAACATCCCGGCGGGCATCGACGAGGGTCAGCGCATCCGGCTCGCCGGAAAGGGCGAACCGGGCATGAACGGCGGTCCGCCGGGCGATCTGTACGTCGAGATCCGCATCAAGCCGCACGAGGTGTTTCAGCGCGACGGCGACGACCTGCACTGTGAGGTGCCGGTGTCGATCGTCACCGCGGCGCTCGGCGGCGATGTCGAGGTCGCCACGCTCGACGGCAAGGTGAGCCTGACCATTCCGGAGGGCACGCAGACCGGCAAGACCTTCCGGCTGCGCGGCAAGGGCATCAAGGGCGTGCGCTCGAGCTACCCGGGCGACCTGTACTGTCACATCACCGTCGAGACGCCGGTGCGGCTCACGGAAAAGCAGAAGAAGCTGCTGCGCGAATTCGGCGCGTCGCTGCAGGAAGGCGGCGCCAAACACTCGCCGCAGACGAAGGGTTTCATGGATCGCATGAAAGGTTTCTTCACCGCAGAGTGAAGACGCCCTTCAGCCCGCGAGGCCGATTCGTCGCGCGACCAAGCGGTCGACCTCCACGGCCAGAGCGACCGCGTCGTTCGTGAAGTAGTGCGTGTGTGCGCCGGCGCCGAGGCAGAACTCCGTGCGGTCGCCGGCGCGGGAGGCGCGTACCCGGCGCTCTTCGTCGACGGTGGCGACGCGGAACAGCGCGTCGTCGCCGCCCGGCGTCCAGAGCGCGCGGCCGACGTAGTCGCCCGAACGGTACGCGTTGACCCAGTGCGCGACACCGAGTTCGGCCGCGGGCGGACCGGCTTCGGCAAAGGACGCGGGTGCGGCGCTCATCCACCGGTACAGCAGCGGAAAGCGCGCCGCGTACAGGTCGCGCAGCGGGCAACCCAAGGTCACCAGCGCGATCGGCATCGCTTCGGTCAGCGCTCGCAGGCGGTCCGTGAGCCGCAGATAGCGCAGCAGGTCGGCGCTGATCACCGTGCCCTGGCTATGCGCGATGATCACGACGCGGGTGTAGTCGCGGGCGCGCACGTAGTCGAGCAGGGCGGCGTAGCGCGAAAAGATGCGCGCGCGCGGCGGGCGCCAGTCGGCCGGATCGCGGAAGTAGTTGTCGACGTCGAGCACCGCATCGAGCGCGACGCGCAGCTTGCCGAAGGTCTGCGTGAAGCGCGCGCCGAGCGCGGTAATCGTCACGGCGCCGCCGGCGAGCCACTTGCCGATCGTCACCAGCACTTCGTCGCGCGCGTCGATCCACTCGAAGGCGCCGTGCACGCCGAAGAACTTCTCCAGCAGGAACAGCAGGTAGACGACGCCGCCCGCGATCGCGGCGAGCGGAACGGCCACACCGAACAGCCCGCCGAGCCAGGTACGTCCTCGCGTCCACCAGCGTCCGAGGCGCGCGCTCCACACGGGGGAACGCGCGTCCGCGCTCGGCGCGATCTCCTCGCGCAGCGACGGCGCCAGCGCGACCAGCACGATGCCGCCGACCAACCCGGCCAGCGCGAGCAGCGGCGTGAACAGGCCGCCCACGTCCTGCACCTGCGCCTCGAAGAAGATTGCGGCGGACCGGTAACCGCTGCCGAAGACGGCCGGTTCGAACAGCAGGTCCTTCAGCGCGAGTCCCGTCACGTAGGCGAGCACCGACCACAGCACCACGCTCAACAGCGCGAACAGCGCGGTGGATACGACCATGCCGATGCGCGCGGTCGCGAGCGAAGCCGCCAGTTCGCGCTCGGCCGAACGCGCGAGCGCGAAACCGAGTACCAGTGCCGCGATCTGCACGAGCGCCAGCACCGCCCAGGCGGACAGCAGCGCGGCGAGCAGGTATTCGCCCGCATGCAACGCCGCGGTCAGCATCCACTCGTACAGCGTGGCGACGTGTGCGCGCATGCGCGCGGCATCGACCGCGAGCAGCACGGCGGCCGCGGCGACGGCGGCGAATCCGAACGAGCGCACACCGCGCACCGTTTCGCCGTAACGGCGCACCAGCAGAAGGCCCACCGCTGCCGTCAGCAGGATCGCCGTCGCGAAGTACAGTTCGGCGATCGCACCGGGCGCGGCGATCGCGGTCAGAGCGATCGCGGTCGCGGCCGCCGCCGCCGCGACCCAGGGTAGGGCCGCGCGCGATTTCGCCACGGCGCCGTTCGCGCGCTGCGCGGCGAGCAGCGCCAGAATCGCCAGCGCGACCGCGCCCACGCCGCCGCCGAGCGCGAGCACGAAGCGGTGCTGCGCCGGCGGGACCAGCGCCGCGGTCCCGAACGCGACCAGCAGCAGCATCGCGAGCTGCAGCAGCGCGGCCGGACCCTTCAGCAGCCAGGCCGACCACGCGTGCAGCTTCTGCAGCGCACGCAGCGCGCGGCCGCCGCCGGTCGCCAGCACCGCCTGGTCGACGATGTCGCGCGCGAGGGTGCCGAGATGGAAGAAGAGCTGATAAGAGGCCGACAGTGCGCGGATGCCGCCGGGCTGCAGCCGCGAGAAGTCGGCCCAGTACAGCTCGTACAGATCGACCGGCGTACCGTCTTCGCGCCGCTTCAGCGAAATGCGCGTCGATTCGTACAGGGCGTCGCGCTCGGCGGGACGGTAGCGCCGCAGCAGGTGCTCGGTCAACGCAAGGCCCAGATCGGCGTCCGGCGCACGTGCCCGTTGCGCGAGAAAGAAGTCGCTCGGCCGTCCGGGCCTGGGCTTCGACGCTTCCGTCGGCGCGCCGGCGGACTCCGCTTCGCGCGCCGGCGCCAGCGGGCTCACCGGCACGATGACCTCGTGCAGCTCGCCTTCGACGTAGCGCGGCGCACCGTCGCCGCCGTGGCACAGCAGACGCGCCAGCTCGCGCACGGTCTGCCCGGGCCGCTGATCGGCCACGCCGTGCACGGTGATGATCGCGACGCGCTCGGTCGGTTCGGTCATGCGCTCTTCCGCGTTCCGTGGCGAGTACCGCCATTGAAGCGTCGGCCCGCTCCGCGATCAAGCGAATCCTCGCGCCGACGCGCGCGCAACGCGGCGGATCAACCCGGCGCGACCTAGGTCTCAGCCGCTTGCGGCGCGACCCGCTCGAGCAGGCCGCGCATCCGCCGCCAGTGGCTGCCTTCCCAGTAGATGCGCCGGCAGCCGGCGCACGTCTTGAAGCGCGTGTAGGCCTGCGCAACCGTTTCCGGCAGTCGGTGCCCGACCTCGTCCCGGTCGACCTCGGCGAGCGGCAGATTGCAGTGCAGGCACCGCGTGAACGGCGCCATGCGGGCCGCGAGCTGCAGGCGCTCGACGACCTCCCCGAGCTGCGCCGAAGGCTGCAGCGCGTGCACGTAGCAGCCGTGCGTGACGTCGCGGCATTTGAGCAGCGCGCGGTCGCGCGTCAGGATCACGCGCGCTTCGGCCGCGGCGATCCGGCGGATCGCCTCGTCCGCGTACGCGTTGTCGTGCAGCGTGTCGAAGCCGGCCATGCGCAGCAGCCACGCGAGCCCGCCGAGATGTGCGTCGGCGACGAAGCGCGTGTTGCGCAGCGGCCGTTCGCGCACGCGCACGAGCGGCGCCACGTCGAACGCCTCGAACACCGGATAGACGCTGACGCGGTCGCCGTCGCGCAGCCGGTACGAAAAGTCGACCGAGCGGCCGTCGACGAGGATCAGCTCGACCTCGGTGTGCGGAACGCCGACCGCCTCGATCGCGTTCTTCACCGTCGCCGCGCGCGCGAACGCGTAGTCGAACTCGCGCTTGCGCCGAACCGGCGCCAGGAAGTCGTTCAGCTCTTCGTAGAAGCGCAGACGCGCGACACCCATGTCACTCGGCGGACAACGAACGCCACAGGAACGTGAAGGCCTGCGCCCACATGCGCGCCGACTGCGCGTTGTTCGCGGCGGCGCCGTGGCCGCCCTCGATGTTCTCGAAATAGCGCACGTCGTGCCCGTACTCGATCATCCGCGCCGCCATTTTGCGCGCATGCCCGGGATGGACGCGGTCGTCGCGCGTCGACGTGACGAGGAACAGCGGCGGGTACTTCGCCCCCTTCTTCACGTTCTGGTAGGGCGAGTACTTCGCGATGAACGCGCGGTCGGCCGGCCTATCGGGATTGCCGTATTCGCCGATCCACGAGGCACCCGCGAGCAGCTTGTGGAAGCGCAGCATGTCGGTGAGCGGCACCTGTGCGACGACGGCGCCGAACAGCTCGGGCCGCTGCACCATCGTTCCGGTCACGAGCAGCCCGCCCTGGCTGCCGCCCATGATGCCGAGCCGCTCGGGACGCGCGATGCCGCGCGCGATGAGATCCTCGGCGATCGCGATGAAATCGTCGAAGGACTTCTGCCGGTTTTCGCGCAGCGCCGCGCGGTGCCACGCCGGACCGAATTCGCCGCCGCCGCGGATGTTGGCGAGCACGAAGACCCCGCCCGGTTCGAGCCAGCCCTTGCCGAACACGCCCGAGTAGAACGGCCGCTGCGCGATCTCGAAGCCGCCGTAGCCGTACAGCAGCACGGGCCGCGCACCGTCCGGCGCGCCGCGCGCGACGACGAAGTAGGGCACGCGCGTGCCGTCTCGACTCGTCGCTTCGAGCTGGCGCACGCTTACGCCGGCCGCATTCCAGAACGCCGGCAGCGACTTCAGCCGCTCGGCGCGCGACCAGTCCGCCAAACCCACCTCGGCGCGGTAGAGCGTGGTCGGCGTCGTGAAGTCCTGCACGGTGACGAAGTACTCGTCGCTGGCCCAGTAGGTCGCGGCGACGTTGATCTGCGCGTTGTCGGGGGCGGGAACGCGCCGGACGTTCCAGCGTTCGCCGTCGTGCTTCGCCTCGATCAGCCGCGCACGCACGCGATCCAGTTCCGTGAACAGCAGCGCGGACTCGGTCTGCGCGATCGCCTGCAGCGCGCGTCCGGGCGCGGGCGTGTACAGCACGTCGAAGTTCCGCGCGCCGCGCAGGAAGGCGTCGAAGTCGATCGCCAGCACCGCGCCTTCCGGATAAGCGCGTTCGCCGGCGCTCCAGGCGCCGCGCAGCCGAACGATCAAGCGGTCGCCGAAGAGCCGAGGCAGCGCGTCGCGCGGGATGTCGACCGGAACGAGGCGGCCCTCAAGCAGCACGAAGCGCTCGACGTCGCGCTGCGTGATCCAGCGCTGCACCCAATCGACGCGGCGGCTGCGCGCGAATTCGGATTCGACCGCGACGCCGATGTCGGCCGCCTGTCCGGTGAACACCGTCTGCGCGTCGGCGAGCGGCGCGCCGCGCTTCCACTCCTTGGCGACGTTCGGATAGCCGGCCACGCTCATCGATCCCGGGCCGAAATCGGTGCCGACCCAGAGCGTGTCGATGTCCTTCCACGAAACGCTGCTCTTCGCCTCGGGCAGCACGAAGCCGCCGTCGACGAAGCGCTTGTCCTGCAGATCGAACTCGCGCACGACGACCGCGTCGGCGCCGCCGCGCGAAAGCTGCAGCAGGCAGCGGCGATAGGGCTCGTCGGCGCGCGCCGGCCGCAGGCATTCGGGCGTCTTCCACACCCAGTTCTCGCCTTCGGCCTTCGCCAGCGCGTCGAGGTCGAGCACCGTTTCCCACGCGGGTGCGGCCTGGCGGTACTCGGCGAGCGTGGTCCGGCGCCAGACGCCGCGCGGATTGCGTGCGTCGCGCCAGAAGTTGTAGTAGTGCGCGCCCATGCGCGCGACGAACGGGATGCGCCCGTCGGAATCGAGCACGCGCAGCAGCTCGCGCCGCAGCGGCTCGAAGCGCGCATCGGCAGTGAATTCGCGCTCCGCCTCCGCATTGCGCGCGCGTACCCAGTCGAGCGCGCGCGGGCCGTCGATGTCTTCGAGCCAGAGGTGGGGATCGTCGTCGGCGCGCGCCGCCGGCAGGCAGAGCAGGGCGGCCAGGGTCAATGCGAGGAAGCGAAGCATGGCGCGTCAGACGATCATCTTCCCGCCGGCAATCACCAGCACCGCCGAAAGCGCGCGCCGCATCGCGCGGTTGCCGAGCCGCTTCGCGCCGAGCGTGGCGCCGATCATGCCGCCGACGATCACGGCGGCGACCCAGTACGGCAGCGCGTCGGGCAGCACCGGATGGCGCGTCAGCAGGCCGACGAGTCCGGCAACGGAGTTGACGAGGATGAATGCCGCCGTCGGCGCGGCGCTGTCGCGCACGGTTCCCCAGCCCATCAGCACGATCAGCGGGCTAAGGAAGATGCCGCCGCCGACGCCGGTCAGTCCGGACAACAGGCCGATGCCCGCGCCGATGACCAGCGCGAGCGGCACCGGCGGCGGGCCGGTCACGGGACGCTCGGGCCGGTCGGTGCGCAGCGTTTCGGCGAACAGCCGCCACGCCGAATACAGCAGCACCGCGCCGACCAGCGCGCCGAACCACGCGACCGGCAGATGAATGCGGCCGCCGGCATAGGCCATCGGCATCGAGGTCGCGGCAAACGGCAGGAACAGCCGCCAGTTGAAGCCGTTGGCGCGCGCGAACTTGTACAGCGAGATCGACGAGACCGCGACGTTCATCACCAGCGCGGTCGGCCGCAGCAGCGCAGGTGGGACGCCGACCAGCGCCATCGCACCGAGGTAGCCCGACGCGCCGCCGTGGCCGACCGACGAATACAGCACCGCCGCGCCGAAGAACAGCACGCCGAGCAGGATTTCGGTTTCGGCGCTGAGCATGGTGCGGCCGCTGCGCCGCGGGTCAGCTCGGCGTGTACGCGAGCCGCACGTAGATCGGCGCGTAGGGCGCCGCCTGCGTCAGCTCGATCAGGTTCTCGCGCGCCAGTTCCAGCAGCGCGAGGAAGTGCACGATCACGATCGGCGGGCCCTTCGCGAGCAGCCGCGCGTCGAACAGATCGCCGAACTCGACGAACTGCCGGCCCTGCAGCTTGCGCAGCACGATGCTCATGTGCTCGCGCACCGACAGCTCCTCGCGCGTGATGTGATGGTGCGCGTGCAGCCTGGCGCGCTTGAGCACCTCGGCCCAGGCCTGCTGCAGGTCGATCACGTTGACGTCCGGGAAGCGCCTGACGATCGACTGCTCGATCGTGACGATCGCGCGCGCGAAGTCGCGCCCGACGCGCGGCAGCTCGTCGAGCCGTGCAGCGGCGAGCTTGATGCGCTCGTATTCGACCAGCCGGCGCACGAGTTCGGCGCGCGGATCCTCGACCTCTTCGCCCGTTTCGGCTTTCTTCACCGGCAGCAGCATCCGGCTCTTGATCTCGATCAGCATCGCCGCCATCAGCAGGTATTCGGCCGCCAGCTCGAGGTTGCTCTTGCGGATCTGCTCGACGTAGGCGAGGTACTGCGCGGTGAGCGCCGCCATCGGGATGTCGAGCACGTTGAAATTCTGCTTGCGGATCAGGTACAGCAGCAGGTCGAGCGGCCCCTCGAAGGCCTCGAGGAAGACCTCGAGCGCATCGGGCGGGATGTACAGGTCCTCGGGCAGCTTGAACAGCGGCTCGCCGTACAGCCGCGCCAGCGCGACGCCGTCGACGACGTCCGGCGTCGAATCGGCGGCCGCCAGTGCCGCCGGTGCAGCGAGTTCGACCGGCACGGCCGGATGCACCGTGCCGCTCACAGCCTGACCTTCGGCTGGTACACGTACGGCGGCTGCGGCACGCACGATTCCTGCCAGCGGCGCAACTCGTCGAAGTCGAGCTGCTTGTCCCACCAGATGGCGCGGCCCTCGCGCTGCTTCTGCTCGAGGTCCGGCTGCTTCTGCTTCAGCTCGCGGATGAACTTCGTGAGGTCGGATTCGTAGGTCATGCGATGGCGCGGCGGGATCCGGATGCGCGCGCGATTCTAGCCGCCGTTGGCGTCGAGCGCGGCGAGCAGGTGCCGCGCGCGCGCCTGCGCGGCGGCGAGATCGGCGACCAGGTTGTCGGCGCCGATGCGTTCGACGAAGCCCGAGCGCTGCAGCAGCGACAGCGGCTGCTCGGTGGCGCCGGAGACGATCAACGCGCCGCCGCGCTTGGCGAGCTGGCGGTGCAGCGCCTCGAGGGCTTCCAGACCCGTCGTGTCGAGCGACAGCAGCAGCGTGCAGTCGAGGATGATCACGCGCGGCGCCAGCGTGCCGGCGAAGCGCGCCGGATCGGTCAGCGCCTCGAGCTTGCCCACCGCGCCGAAGAACAGCGATCCCTGCAGACGGTAGGCCTCGAGCCCGGCGACCGTCGCATCGTCGGCGCGCGCGAGCGCGATCGGCTGCACCCGCGTCAGCGTCGAGATGCGGTAGATGAAGAACAGGCTCGCCAGCACCATGCCGACTTCGACCGCCACCGTCAGATCGACGATCACCGTCAGGAAAAAGGTCGCCAGCAGGATCGTCCGGTAGGTCAGCGCGAAGCGCCTGAGCCGCGCGAACTCGCGCCACTCGCCCATGTTCCAGGCGACGAACATCAGGATCGCGGCGAGCGCCGCCAGCGGCACGTTGGCCGCCAGCGGGGCGGCCACCAGCAGGATCGCGAGCAGCGTGGCGGCGTGCACCATGCCGGCGACGGGCGTCGATGCGCCGCTCTTCACGTTCGTCACCGTGCGCGCGATCGTTCCGGTGGCCGGCATGCCGCCGAAGAACGGCGCGACGAAGTTGGCCACGCCCTGCGCCATCAGTTCCTGGTTCGGGTCGTGCCGATCGTCGATCATGTTGTCGGCCACGCGCGCGCACAGCAGCGACTCGATCGCGCCGAGCAGCGCGATCGTGATCGTCGGGGCCAGCAGTTGTTTGACCAGATCCCACGAGAAGTCCGGCAGCGCGAACGACGGCAGCCCCTGCGGAATGCCGCCGAACCTGCTGCCGATGGTTTCGACCGGGAGGTGGAACACGCTGACGGCGATCGTGGCCAGCCCCAGCGCGACGATCGTTCCCGGGACGTGCGCGATCCAGCGCTTCCACGGCACGTTGCCCATCTGGTAGGACTTCGGCCAGACGACGACCAGCGCGAGCGAGGCCAGCGCGATCGCGACCGCCCATGGATTGACCGTGTGGATCGCGCCGGCGATCGTGCCGATCTGGTGGAAAAAATCCGCCGGCATCTTGTCGACCGCGAGCCCGAGGAAGTCCTTCACCTGCGACAGCGCCACCAGCACCGCGATGCCATTGGTGAAGCCGATCACGATCGACACCGGGATGAAGCGCACCAGGCTGCCGAGCTTGAACAGTCCCATCGCGAACAGCAGCACGCCGGCCATGATCGTCGAGATCAGCAGGTTGGCCAGACCGTAGCGCTCGATGATCCCGTAGATGATCACGATGAACGCGCCCGCCGGCCCGCCGATCTGCACGCGCGAGCCGCCGAGCGCGGCGATCAGGAAGCCGGCGATGATGGCGGTGAAGATGCCCTGTTCGGGCTTGACGCCGGAGGCGATCGCGAAGGCCATCGCCAGCGGCAGCGCGACCACGCCGACCGTGACGCCGGCGGCGACATCGCGCGCGAAATGACGGCGGTCGTAGCCGCGCAGCGCGTCGACGAGGCGCGGGCGGAAGATCGCGAGATCGAGCCGCGGCGCGCGGCGGACGACGCTGCTGCCCGGAGCGCTCACTTGATCCGCATTCCGGGCTGCGCGCCGCTGTCGACGTCGAGCAGATAGATGCCCGGCTGCGCCTTTTCGTCGGCATGGCTCGCCGACAGGATCATGCCTTCGCTGAGGCCGAACTTCATCTTGCGTGGCGCGAGGTTGGCGACCAGCACGACCAGCCGGCCGACCAGCTTCTTCGGCTCGCCGTACGCGGACTTGATGCCCGAGAACACGTTGCGGTGCCGCCCTTCGCCCGCGTCGAGCGTGAAGCGCAGCAGCTTGTCCGAGCCCTCGACGAAGTCGCAGTCGACCACGCGCGCGATGCGCAGGTCGAGTCTGGCGAAGTCGTCGATCGAAACGACGCTCCCCTCGCCCTCCGGGAGAGGGGTAGGGGGTGAGGGAACAGGCGGCGCGGGAACGGCGTTCACCAGCGCTTGATGGATGGCCTCGAGCACTGCAGTCGTCTGACCCATGACTTCGTTATCCCAGAAGCGCAGCGTCCGAATGCCTTGCTGGAGCAGCGTTCGATCACGCTCGCGATCCTTCAGCAGCGCCTGCAGATCCGCATGCTGGCTGCCGTCGAGTTCGATCGCAAGCTTCGGCTCTTCCGCGTAGAAGTCGATGACGTATCGCGATCCTTGAATGTCGATCGGATGCTGGCGCCTGAACTTGATGCCGGCGATCTGGCGGTCGCGCAGCAGCGCCCACATCAGGGCCTCCGCATCAGTCGCGGTCTTGCGCAGCTCGCGCGCGCTGGCGAGCAGCCTCGGGTCGAGCGGAGGCTTCTTCGCCGCGCGCGGTTGCGCTTGATCCGGTTGGCCCGCGTTTCCCTCACCCCCTGCCCCTCTCCCGGAGGGAGAGGGGGGCGGTGCCGCCGGCTCGAACAACGCGTCGAGCTGCTTGGTTTCGACGCGCGTCATCAGGTGCTTGTACGGCGCGATGCGCTCGAGCGGCGTGCGCAGGTCGTCCCAGACGAACGCGCGCTCCGTGCCGAACAGCTCGCGCGCAACGCGTTCGGCGGTGGCGGGCAGCACCGGCGCAAGGTAGATCGTCAGCGCGCGGAAGCAGCGCATCACGTCGCTCACCACCGCGTGCAGCAGCCCGCGTTGCGCGGGATCTTTCGCCAGCTCCCACGGTTTGTGTTTGTCGAAGTGCTCGTTCGCGTAGTCGGCGATGCGCATGACCTCGCGCAGCGCCTTGCCGTATTCGCGCTGGTCCAGGAATTCGCCGATCTCCTCGCTCGAGGCGAGCGCGACCGCATGCGAGCCCGCCGGAGCGCCCGACGGATCGGCCGAAGGCGCGAGCCGGCCGTCGAACTGCCGCACGAGGAAGCTCGCCGCGCGGCTGGCGATGTTGACGTACTTGCCGATCAGGTCGCTGTTGACGCGGGTCTGAAAGTCGTCGGGGTTGAAGTCGACGTCTTCGACGCGCGCGTTCAGTTTCGCCGCGACGTAGTAGCGGAACCACTCCGGGTTCATGCCGACTTCGAGGTAGCGCAGCGGGTCGATGCCGGTGCCGCGGCTCTTGCTCATCTTTTCGCCGCTGACGGTGATGAAGCCGTGCACGTAAACGGCATCGGGCACCTTGCGCCCGGAGAACTTCAGCATCGCCGGCCAGAACAGCGTGTGGAAGTAGACGATGTCCTTGCCGATGAAGTGCACCTGCTCGACGTCGTCGGCCACGATGAACTCGTCGAAGCTGCGCGTCTCGCCCTTCGCGCGCGCCTTGCCCTGTTCGAAGTACGCCTTCAGCGAAGCCAGATACCCGATCGGCGCGTCGAGCCAGACGTAGAAGAACTTGTCCTTCGCGTCCGGGATCGGGATGCCGAAGTAGGGCGCGTCGCGCGAGATGTCCCAGTCCGCGAGCCCCTTGCCCCCTTCGCCGATCCACTCCTGCGTTTTCGCGTAGACCTCGGGCTGCAGGTGCGGCTCGCCGCGGCGGTTGCGGCCGGCGGTCCAGTCGCGCAGGAAGGCGATGCAGCGCGCATCCGACAGGCGGAAGAAATAGTGCTCGGAGGAGCGCAGCTCGGGCTTGGCACCGGTCAGCGCCGAATACGGATCCTTCAGATCCGTCGGCGCGTAGGTCGAGCCGCACACCTCGCAGTTGTCGCCGTACTGATCTTTCGCGCCGCACTTCGGGCAGGTGCCCTTGATGTAGCGGTCGGGCAGGAACATGCCCTTGACCGGATCGTAGAACTGCTCGATGCGCCGGATGTCGATCAGCTCGTTGGCGCGCAGCGCGCGGTAGATCGACTGCGACAGCTCGACGTTCTCGGGCGAATCGGTCGTGTGCCAGTGATCGAACGCGATGTGGAAGCCGTCGAGGTACTGCTGCCGCGCGGCCTGCATCTCGGCGATGAACTGCTGCGGCGACTTGCCCGCCTTCTCGGCCGCGATCATGATCGGCGCCCCGTGCGCGTCCTCGGCGCAGACGAAGTGCACCGCGTGTCCACGCATCCGCTGGTGGCGCACCCAGATGTCGGCCTGGATGTACTCCATGATGTGGCCGATGTGCGGCTTGCCGTTGGCGTACGGCAGGGCGGTGGTGACGAACAGTTTGCGCTGACTCATGGGCGAAGGTCGGGGTTCGGATCGCGGACTGCTGATTGCGCGGAGAGCTTCCGCGCGCCGGGGTTCCGGCAAGGGCGGCCGGTCGCTAGATCCGACGGCACATTCGCCCGCACCGCGGGCGGCGGACGGAACGGGCGGCGGGGCGTGTGTGCGAGTGCATGGCCGGCGATCGAATGACCGCGAGTTTAACAAGGGCAACTAGCTCACATGGGGTGGTCGATCGCAGGCCGATCGCGGGCGCTGTCGGATAGACTGCGCCGCTGATTCCTCCCGCATTCTCGACCCGCGATCCCGACATGAGCATCACCGCAGAACGCGTCAACGAAATCCTGAAGACCGTCGTCGATCCCAACACCGGCAAGGACCTCGTGTCCTCGCGCGCGGCGCGCAACGTCAAGGTCAGCGGCGCAGACGTCAGCGTCGACATCGAGCTGGGCTATCCGGCGGCGAGCCAGATCGACGGCATCCGCAGTCTGGTCGTCAATGCGCTGAAGGCGGCCGGCGCCGGCAACGTCAGCGCCAACGTGACGATGAAGATCGTCGCGCATACGGTGCAGCGCGGGCTGAAAGTGATGCCCAACGTGAAGAACATCGTCGCCGTCTCGTCCGGCAAAGGCGGCGTCGGCAAGAGCACGGTGGCGGTCAACCTGGCGCTCGCGCTCGCGGCCGAAGGCGCGCGCGTCGGCATGCTCGATGCCGACATCTACGGGCCGAGCCAGCCGACCATGCTCGGCATCGAGGGCAAGCCGGAGAGCGTGGACGGCAAGACGCTCGAACCGCTGGAGAACTACGGCATCCAGGCGAGTTCGATCGGCTTCCTGGTCGATGCCGACCAGCCGATGGTCTGGCGCGGGCCGATGGTCACGCAGGCGCTGCAGCAGCTTCTCGCGCAGACCAACTGGAAGGACCTCGACTACCTGATCGTCGACATGCCGCCCGGCACGGGCGACATCCAGCTCACGCTCGCGCAGCAGGTGCCGGTCACCGGCGCGGTGATCGTTACCACGCCGCAGGACATCGCACTGCTCGACGCGATCAAGGGCCTGAAGATGTTCGAGAAGGTCGGCGTGCCGATCCTCGGCATCGTCGAGAACATGGCGGTGCACGTGTGCAGCAAGTGCGGCCACGCCGAGCACGTCTTCGGCGCCGGCGGCGCCGAGCGCATGTCGAAGGAGTACGGCGTCGAGGTGCTGGGCTCGCTGCCGCTCGACATCCGTATCCGCGAGCAGACCGACTCGGGCCGCCCGACCGTGGTCGCCGAACCCGACAGCGACATCGCCCGCACCTACAAGGCCATCGCGCGCAAGGTCGCGATCAGGATCGCCGAGAAGGCGAAGGACATGTCGCTGAAGATCCCGACCATCAAGGTGTCGAACACCTGATATTCCGGATCGCGTTGCGGCCGGAATAGCTCGGCCGGTTCGACGCCGACGGCTGCGCCGCGGGTCAACCGGCCGGCCCTGAGCGCTGCGTCTTGTTCAACGATACGACTACGAGCGCAACCGATGCCCGCCTACCTCGTCGGCACCATCCGCGTCACCGATCCGGAAGCCTGGCAGCGCTACGTCGAGCAGGTCGGCGCGACGTTTCC
This sequence comes from Betaproteobacteria bacterium, assembly GCA_016861185.1. Classification (GTDB taxonomy): domain Bacteria; phylum Pseudomonadota; class Gammaproteobacteria; order Burkholderiales; family Burkholderiaceae_F; genus DSNY01. The sequence goes on along the minus strand of BOKW01000003.1, from coordinate 390,301 downwards.
GCCGCACGAGGGCAAGGTGCTGTTCCGCGGTGCGAAGGCGATCGAGCTGAACGGCCGCGCGCACGGCGAGCGGATCGTCGTCGCGGAGTTTCCCGACCTGGCGGCGCTGCGCCGCTGGCACGACTCCGCGGAGTACCGGGCGCTGATCGCGCTGCGTGATCGCGGCGCGGATGTCGTACTCGCGGCCTACCAAACGTAGGACGCTCGACGCGCGGCGGCGCGTGTCTGCCGGTTCCGGTCGGTGCGCCGGAGATGGCGCAGGGCGCACGGTTCTTCGGACCGATCTATGCGATCGCGCTGCGCGGCGAAAGCCAGATAGGCCGCGCCGCAAGGCAGTCGAGCAGGGCTACGCTAGGCAGTTCGACGAGACGCCGAGCGACAAGTCCACCGGCAAGTCCGAGGTCAGGGCCTGACTGCGTGGCGCATCACACTGGGCAACCCGACTCGATCGCCGCCGCCGGCGACACCGGCTGCGGCGCCGGAATCTCGTAGCCGTACTTGGCGGCGGTCAACTCGGCGATGATCGACACCGCGATCTCGGCCGGCGTGCGCGCGCCGTTCTTGATGCCGACCGGGCCGTGCAGCCGTTCGAGCTGCGACTCGGTGACGCCGAATTCCTTCAACCGCTCGCGGCGCTTGGCCTGGTTCTTCTTCGAGCCGATCGCGCCGACGTAGAAGGCGTTCGACTTCAACGCCTCCATCAGCGCGAGGTCGTCGAGCTTCGGGTCGTGCGTCAGCGCGACGATCGCGGTGTTCATGTCGGGCTTGAACTCGACGACGGTGTCGTCGGGCATCGTGCGCACGAGCGTGGTGCCCGGCACGAGCCAGCCGTCGGCGTACTCCTCGCGCGGATCGCAGATCGTCACCGCGTAGTCGCACGCGAGCGCCATCTGCGCGAGGTAGTGCGTCAATTGCCCGGCCCCGATCACCAGCAGCCGCAGGCGCGGCCCGTGCACGGTGACGAGCGCCTCGTCGGTGGCGGACAGCACGTCGCGGCCGGTGCCTTCGGCGAGCGTCACGCGACCGGTCTGCATTTCGAGCCGCCGCACGGTCTGCCGGCCTTCGATGACGCGCGCGAGCAACTCGTCGATGCGCGATTCCGCCGTCACCGGCTCCAGCACCAGTTCCAGCGTGCCGCCGCAGGGCAGCCCGAACTTGAACGCGTCCTCCGCGGTGACGCCGTACTTCACGCGCTGCGGGCGGTCGGCGGCGAGCGCGCGCGAGCGTATGCGGTCGACCAGATCGTCCTCGATGCAGCCGCCGGACACCGAGCCGGCCACGAGCCCGTCGTCGCGGATCACCACGAGCGAGCCGACCGGCCGCGGCGCCGATCCCCACGTGCGCACGATCGTGCCCATCACCGCCCGGCGACCGGTGCGCACCCATTCGTCGGCCTTCTTCAGCACCTGCACGTCGACGCTGTCCATGCGAGCTCCCGACCGCAGAGCGGTCTGCCGTTCGCATTCTAGTCACCGCGTGTCCGGCTGCTGCGGCGCGATAGGCGCGCGATCACAAGAATGCGCGGGCGCGCGCTTGCCTTGTCCAAGCGTGCGCGACTAAAGTGGCTGCGGGCGCCAGAATCAGAACACGCCACGGCGCTGCGATCGCTTCCCAAGGAGACATGGATGAAAGTCCCGCTTTCACTGCGGGTCAACGGTCAGGCCGTCACGGCCGAAGTTGAACCCGATACCCTGCTCGTCACGTTCATCCGCGAGCAGCTTCGCCTGACCGGCACGCACGTCGGTTGCGATACGGCGCAGTGCGGCGCGTGCACCGTGCACGTCAACGGCCGCGCGGTGAAGAGCTGCAACGTGCTCGCCGCGCAGATGCAAGGCGCCGAGGTGACGACGATCGAAGGCATCACGCCGGCCGACGGCTCGATGCATCCGATGCAGGCCGCGTTCAAGGCCTGCCACGGGTTGCAGTGCGGCTTCTGCACGCCCGGCATGGTGATGAGCGCGATCGACCTGGTCACACACTGGCCGCACGCGACCGAGGAACAGATCCGCGAGGGGCTCGAAGGCAACTTCTGCCGCTGCACCGGCTACCAGAACATCGTCAAGGCCGTCGCGCAGGGCGCGAAGGCGATGGGTGTTTAGCCGTCGCCCCGGCGTAGGCCGGGGTCCAATGGCCAAAGCCGACAACTTGGGTCCCGGCCCGCGCCGGGACGACGCGACCTAGGAGCACCAAGATGAACGATCCGAAAGCAGGTTTCATCGGCCGCGCGGTCGAGCGGAAGGAGGACTACCGCTTCCTGACCGGCGCCGGGCAGTACACGGACGACGTGACGCTGCCGAACCAGAGTTACGGCTACTTCCTGCGCAGCCCGCACGCGCACGCGAAGATCAAGTCGATCGATACCAGCGCGGCGAAGAAGGCGCCCGGCGTGCTGGGTGTCTTCACCGGCAAGGACGTGGCATCCGTCGGCGGGCTGCCGTGCGGCTGGCTGATCACCTCGATCGACGGCACGCCGATGAAGGAGCCGCGCCATCCGATCATCGCCGAGCAGAAGGTGCTGCACGTCGGCGACCAGGTCGCGCTGGTGGTCGCCGACACGCTCGCGCAGGCCAAGGCCGCCGCGGCGCTGATCGAGGTCGACTACGAGATCCTGCCGGCGGTCGTCGACACCGCGACCGCGGCGAAAGCGAAGACCGCCGTGCACGAGATCGCCGCCGACAACGTCTGCTACACGTGGGGCTGCGGCGACAAGGCGGCGACCGACGCCGCCTTCGCGAAGGCCGCGCACGTCACCAAGCTCACCTTCGTCAACAACCGGCTGATCCCCAACGCGATCGAACCGCGCGCCGCCAACGCCGTCTACAACCGCGCGGACGATTCGTACACGCTGTACGTGACGAGTCAGAACCCGCACGTCGAGCGGCTGCTGATGGCCGCGTTCGTGCTCGGCATTCCCGAGCACAAGCTGCGCGTGATCGCGCCCGACGTCGGCGGCGGCTTCGGCTCGAAGATCTACCTGTACGCGGAGGAGACCGCGCTCGTCTGGGCGAGCAGGCGTATCGGCCGGCCGATCAAGTGGACCGCCGAGCGCAGCGAATCCTTCCTCGCCGACGCACACGGCCGCGATCACGTGACGACCGCGGAACTCGCATTGGACCGCGACGGCAAGTTCCTTGCGCTGCGCGAGCACACGACCGCGAACATGGGCGCGTATCTGTCGACCTTCGCGTCGTGCATCCCGACGATCCTGCACTCGACGCTGCTCGCCGGGCAGTACACGACGCCGGCGATCTACAGCGAGATCCAGGCGGTGTTCACGAACACCGCGCCGGTCGATGCGTACCGCGGTGCGGGCCGTCCCGAGGCGACCTACCTGCTCGAGCGGCTCGTCGAAACCGCGGCGCGCGAGCTGAAGATGGATCCGGCCGAGCTGCGCCGCAAGAACTTCATCCGCACGTTCCCCTACGCGACCCCGGTGGGGCTGACCTACGACACCGGTGACTACGAAGCGACGCTGAACCGCGTGCAGGAGATCGCCGACGTCAAGGGCTTCGCCAAGCGCAAGGCCGAAAGCGCGAAGAAGGGGCTGCTGCGCGGACTCGGCTACGCCTGCTACATCGAGGCCTGCGGCATCGCACCGTCGAACATCGCGGGCGCGCTCGGCGCGCGCGCGGGCCTGTTCGAAGCCGGCGAAGTGCGCGTGCATCCGACCGGCAAGGTGACCATCTACACCGGCTCGCATTCGCACGGTCAGGGGCACGAGACGACCTTCGCGCAGGTCGTCGCCGACAAGCTCGGAATTTCGCTCGACGACGTCGACATCCAGCACGGCGACACCGGCAAGATCCTGTTCGGCATGGGCACCTACGGCAGCCGCTCGATCGCCGTCGGCGGCACCGCGATCGTCAAGGCGCTCGACAAGGTCATCGCCAAGGGCAAGAAGATCGCCGCGCACCTGCTCGAGGCGAGCGACAGCGACATCGAGTTCGCCAACGGCGAGTTCCGCGTCGCCGGCACCGACCGCAAGAAGGCGTTCGCCGAGATCGCGCTGACCGCCTACGTGCCGCACAACTATCCGCTCGACAAGCTCGAGCCGGGCCTCAACGAGAACGCCTTCTACGATCCGACCAACTTCACCTATCCGGCCGGCTCGTACGTCTGCGAAGTCGAGGTCGATCCGGCGACCGGCCAGGTGCGCATCGACCGCTTCGCGGCGAGCGACGACTTCGGCAACGTGATCAACCCGATGATCGTCGAGGGGCAGGTGCACGGCGGGCTCGCGCAGGGTATCGGCCAGGCGCTGCTCGAAGGCTGCATCTACAACGAGGACGGCCAGCTCGTCACCGGCAGCTTCATGGACTACGCGATGCCGCGCGCCGACGACCTGCCGCACTTCATGGTCGAGACCGCGAAGGGCACGCCCTGCACGCACAACCCGCTGGGCGTCAAGGGCTGCGGCGAGGCGGGCGCGATCGGCGCGCCGCCCGCGGTGATCAACGCGATCGTCGACGCGCTTGCGCACCTCGGCGTGCGCGACGTGCCGATGCCGGCGTCGCCGCACAACGTGTGGAAGACGATCCAGGCGGCGCAGAAGCACTGAGGAGACGAAGATGCATCACATGCACTACCACCGCCCGACTTCGGTTTCCGAAGCGGTGCAGTTGCTGACGCAGCACGCCGACGACAAAGTGCTCGCCGGCGGCCAATCGGTGCTGCCGTCGATGAAGCTTGGACTGCTTGCGCCCGAAGGTTTCATCGACCTGTCGGGCATCGCCGAGCTGAACGGCATCAAGCTGCAGAGCGGCGCCGTCACGATCGGCGCGATGACCACGCACTCGGCGGTCGCCGCGTCGAAGGACGTGGGCAAGGCGATCCCCGCGCTCGCAAAGCTCGCCAACGGCATCGGCGACCGCGCGGTGCGCAACCGCGGAACGATCGGCGGATCGCTCGCCAACAGCGACCCGGCCGCCGACTATCCGGCCGCCGTGCTCGGACTCGGCGCGACGATCCAGACCAACACGCGCACCATCGCCGCCGACGACTACTTCAAGGGTCTGTACGAAACGGCGCTGAAGGCGGGCGAGCTGATCACGGCCGTGAGCTTTCCGGTGCCGGAGAAGGCCGCGTACGTCAAGTTCAAGCAGCCGGCGTCGCGTTTTGCGCTGGTCGGCGTGTTCGTGGCCAGAACCGCCGGCGGCGTGCGCGTCGCGGTGACCGGTGCGGGCCCGTGCGTGTTCCGCGTCAAGGCGCTGGAGGACGCGCTCGCGAAGAAGTTCGCGCCGGAATCGTGCGACGGCATCACGGTGCCGGCAACGGGCTTGAACAGCGACATCCACGGCTCGGCCGAGTACCGCGCGCACCTGATTCCGGTGCTCGCCAGGCGCGCCGTCGCGGCCGCCGGCTAGCAGTGCCGCCGATGCACGAAAGGGGCGCTGCGGCGCCCCTTTGTTCCTGCGGATTCGTTCATGGACACGATGCAACTTCACCGCGGCCGCCTGATCGATCACGTGCACCTGATCGCGCGTGACCTCGCGGCGACCAAGCGCTTCTACGCCGCCGTGCTGGCGGCGCTCGGCCGCAAGATCGAAGGCGAGGGCGAGCATTACTTCTGGTCCGACGAGCTGTTCGTCAGCACCGCCGACGAACACACGCGCGGCGCCACCCGCGTGCACCTCGCGTTCCAGGCGGCCGACCGCGAAGCCGTTCAGCGCTTCCACGAGGCCGCGCTCGCCGCGGGCGGCACCGACAACGGCGCGCCGGGCCTGCGCCCGTATCACGCCGACTACTACGCGGCCTTCGTGATCGACCCGGACGGCAACAACATCGAAGCCGTCTACCACGGTCCCTCGCAGCGTTCGGCCGATTCGGTCCGCATCGCCTTCTGACCGCAGCGCCGGCCATCGCCGCCAGGTTGCTCCGGGGCGCCGGTCGCTTTGCATAGGTTGGCCGTCGGGCACCCGCGGCAAGGCCGCGGCGCGCCCATAGAATCGCGCGACCATGACGCAGGCATCCGAAGGGCGTTCATCCGCGCCCGACACCCCGCCCTCGGCGTGGGCGCCGCTGCGCCAGCCCGTGTTCCGCCTGCTGTGGATCACGTGGCTGACGGCCAACGTCTGCCTGTGGATGAACGACGTCGCGGCGGCGTGGCTGATGACCACGCTCACGACGTCGACGGTGATGGTGGCGCTCGTGCAGTCGGCTTCGTCGCTGCCGGTGTTCCTGCTCGGCCTGCCGAGCGGCGCGCTCGCCGACATCCTGAACCGCCGGCGCTGGTTCATGTTCACGCAGTTCTGGGTCGCCGCCAACGCGATCGTGCTGAGCGTGGCGATGTTCGCGGGCTGGATGACGGCGCCGCTGCTGCTTCTGCTTACCTTCGGCAACGGCATCGGGCTGGCGCTGCGCTGGCCGGTGTACGCGGCGATCATTCCGGAGCTGGTGCCGCGGCGCGAGCTGCCGCTCGCGATCGCGCTGAACGGCATCGCGATGAACACCTCGCGCGTGGTAGGCCCGGTGCTCGCTGGTGCGCTGATCGCGACCCTCGGCAGCGGCTACGTGTTCCTGCTCAACGCCGTGCTGTCGCTCGCGGCCGGCTTCGCGATCATGCGCTGGCGCGCGGAGACGAAGTCGAGCGTGCTGCCCGGCGAGCGTTTCGTCGGCGCAATGCGCGTCGGCTTCCAGTACGTCGCACAGTCGCGGCCGATGCGCGCCGTGCTGTTGCGCACCGCGATCTTCACGCTGCAGACGACGACGCTGTTTGCGCTGCTGCCCCTGGTCGCCAAGCACCTTCCCGGCGGCGGCGCCGGCGCGTACACGCTGCTGCTCGCCTCGCTCGGTCTCGGCGCGATCGCGGCGGCCTTCCTGCTGCCGCGGCTGCGCGTTCTGGTCTCGCGCGACCGGCTGCTGCGCGACGGCACCTGGATCCAGGGAATGGCGATGATCGCGGTGGGCTTCGCGCCCAACGTCTGGCTCGCGGTGCCGGCGATGATGATCGCCGGCGCGTCGTGGCTGACCGTCGTCAACATCCTGACCGTGTCGTCGCAGCTCGCGTTGCCCGACTGGGTGCGCGCGCGCGGCATGTCGATCTACATGATGACGATGATGGGTGCGGCGTCGGCGAGCGCGGCCTGGTGGGGCTACGTCGCCGGCTTCATCGGCGTGCCGTGGACCTACGTCGCCGCCGCGACGACCGGCCTCGTCGCGCTGTACCTGACGAGGCGCTATCACGCCGCACCCGAGGCCGAGCACGACCTCACCCCGGCGCGCATCCTGGAGGAGCCGATTCCCGCGTTTCCGGTCGAGCACCGGATGGGGCCGGTGATGGTGACGGTCGAGTACCGGATCGATCCGGCGCGCGCCGCGGAATTCGCCGCAGTGATGCGCGAAAGCCGCGCCAACCGCCTGCAGAAGGGCGCGTTGTCGTGGGGCCTGTTTCACGACACGAGCGACCCGGGGCGCTACGTCGAATACTTCCTCGACGAATCGTGGGCCGATCACCTGCGCCGCTTCGAGCGCTTCACCGCCGCCGACGCCGAGCTGCGCGCGCGCCGCTACGCGTTCCACGTCGGCGAAGAACCGCCCAAGGTGTCGCGATACATCGCGGAATCCCTCGATCGATGACCCGTTGCGGTTCGCTGCGCGCCGAGGCGGGACCGCGCGCCCGCCGTGCAGGGTTCACCGACATCGGCTAACGTCCACCTATGCACATGCCCGAATCCATCGACGCCACGGCGGAACTGCTGGCGCAGCAGAACTACGTCGCCGACCGCCAGCTCGCCACGGCGGCGTTTCTCGCGCTGAAGCTCGGTCGCCCGCTTTTTCTCGAAGGCGAACCCGGCACCGGCAAGACCGAGATCGCGAAGGTGCTGGCCGCCGGGCTCGGCGCCGAGCTGATCCGGCTGCAGTGCTACGAAGGACTCGACATCAACGCGGCGGCCTACGAATGGAACTACGCGCGGCAGATGCTGGAGATTCGCATTGCGGAGGCCACGCACGAGTCGCGCCAGGATCTGTCGGAGGATCTGTTCTCCGAGCGCTTCCTCGTCGAGCGGGCGCTGCTGCGCGCGCTGCTGCCGCACTCGAAGCCGCCGGTGCTGCTGATCGACGAGCTGGACCGCACCGACGAGCCGTTCGAGGCCTACCTGCTCGAGGTGCTGTCGGACTTCCAGATCACGATTCCCGAGTGGAGAACCGTGCGTGCCGAACGGCCGCCGATCGTCGTGATCACGTCCAACCGCACGCGCGAGATCCACGACGCGGTCAAGCGCCGCTGCATCTACCACTGGGTCGACTACCCGTCGGCGGCGCGCGAGTTCGAGATCGTCCGCCGCAAGGCGCCCGAGGCGAAAGAGGCGCTGTCGCGCCAGATCGTCGCGTTCGTGCAGTCGCTGCGCACGATGGACCTGTACAAGCTTCCCGGCGTGTCCGAGACGATCGAATGGACGCGCGCGCTGCTCGCGCTCGACGCGGTCGTGCTCGAACCGGAGACGGTCAACAACACGCTCGGCGTGCTGCTGAAGTACCAGGACGACATCGCGCGCGTGCAGGGCTCCGAGGCCGCGCGGCTGATCGAGCAGGTGCGCCAGGTGGTCGCCACCTCGCCCTGATCGCTGCGAACCGATGTTCCTCGGCCACTTCGGCGTCGCGCTCGCCGCCAAGGCATGGGCACCGCGCACTTCGCTCGGCACGCTGTTTTTCGCCGGCCAGTTTCTCGACCTGCTGTGGCCGACGCTGCTGCTGCTGCAGATCGAGCGCGTGCGGATCGATGCCGCCAACGGCGGCGTCACGCCGCTCGTGTTCGTCCACTACCCGGTTTCGCACAGCCTGGTCGCGGCGGCCGCATGGGCCGCGCTGCTCGCGTTCGCCTACGCCGCGTTCGCGCGCAACCGCCGCGGCGCACTGATCGTCGGGCTGCTCGTGCTCAGCCACTGGTTTCTCGATGCGCTGGTGCATCGCCCCGACCTGCTGCTCGCGCCGTGGAGCAGGACCGCGGTCGGGCTGAACTTGTGGGCCTCGCGGATTGCGACGCTCGCGGTCGAGGTGCCGCTGTTCGCGATCGGACTGCTGCTGTATCTGCGGGCCGTGCCGGCGCGGCGCGGCGACTGGCGCCTGTGGGCGCTGGTGGCGCTGCTCGCGGCGATCTACTTCGGCAACCTGTACGGTCCGCCGCCGCCCTCGATCGCGGCGATCGCGTGGGTCGGGCAGGCGCAGTGGCTGCTCGTCGCGTTCGCGTACTGGGTCGATCGCGAGCGACGCGGTTCGCCGCTCGCGACCGCATGAGGACGCGGCCATGAGGGCGGGAACGGCCAAAGGCGCGCGCGGCCGCAAGCCCGAACGCCCGGCTCGGCCGCGCGCGGTGCGCGAGGCGATCGCGCGTTGTCGCGCGCTGATCCGCGAGCGCGGCGAAGTGTCGGGTGCGGCCGTCGCGCGCGACGCGCTCGCCGCGTATCAGGCGCTCGACGAGGCCCAGCGCCGCCGCTTCTTCGACGCGATCGCGAGCGATTTTTCGCCGGACCCGGACGCGGTGCTGCAGGCCGCGCAGGCGTATCGCGAGGATCCTTCGCCGCAGACGCTCGCGCGGCTCGAGGATGTCGTCGAACCGCTGCGGCAGGAGCTGTTCCGCCGGCTCAACATGGCGCCGGGCGGCACCGCCGCGCTGGTCGACATGCGGCTGCAGGTGCTGCTCGGCCTCGATGCACATCCGCAGTGGCGCGTGATCGACAACGACCTGCGGCACCTGCTGCGCTCGTGGTTCAACCGCGGCTTCCTGACGCTGGCGCGGATCGACTGGCGCACTTCGGCGATCGTGCTCGAGAAGCTGATCGCCTACGAGGCCGTGCACCAGATCCAGGGCTGGGACGACCTGCGGCGAAGGCTGCAGGCCGACCGCCGCTGCTTCGCGTTCTTCCATCCGCAGCTCCCGGACGAGCCGCTGATCTTCATCGAGGTGGCGCTGACGCGCGGCATGAGCGCGAAGGTGCAGCCGCTGCTCGACGTGAACTCGCCGGTGGCCGCGCCGGAACTGGCCAACTGCGCGATGTTCTACTCGATCACCAACTGCCAGGAAGGGCTGCGCGGCATCTCGTTCGGCAACTTCCTGATCAAGCAGGTCGCGGTCGAACTGCGCAACGAGTTCCCGCGCATCCGGCGCTTCGCCACGCTATCGCCGATCCCGGGTTTCCGCGCGTGGCTCGGCGCGCAGCGCGAGCGGCTCGTCAACGGCGCCAACGGTGCCGCGCTGCGTGCGCTGTTCGAACGGCTCGAAGCGCCCGACTGGCCGCCGCGCGACGGCGCAACGGCCGACGAGCCGCTGCTGATACCGCTCGCCGCGTACTATCTGGCGCGCGCCAAGCGCGGCGCCGAGCCGATCGACGCGGTCGCGCGCTTCCATCTCGGCAACGGCGCGGTGCTGGAACGGCTGAACTGGCTCGGCGACACCTCGCTGCACGGCATGGCGCGCTCGTACGGGCTGATGTGCAACTACGTCTACCGGCTCGGCGAAGTCGAGCGCAATCACGAGATCTTCGTCAACGAGCACCGCGTGCTCGCGTCGAGCACCGTCGAGCGCGCCGCCGACACCGCGGCCGCCTGGTTCGAACCGGCCTCGAACTGATGCTGCCCGCCGCCGAGCTTGCCGATCTGCCCGGCCACCTGGCCGACAACGTCGTGCACTTCGCGCGCGTGCTGCGCGCCGCCGGCGTGCCGGTCGGCACCGACCGCGTGCTGCTCGCGCTCGAGGCGCTGCGCGTGGCGGGCATCGAATCGCGTGCGGACTTCTACGCGGTGCTCGCTTCGTGCCTGATCGACCGCGCCGAGCACCGCGCGCTGTTCGACCAGGCGTTCCATATCTTCTGGAAGGATCCCGATCTGCTCGGGCAGATGCTGCGGCTGCTGCTGCCGCAGGTCAGAGAAAAGCCCGGCGCGCCGCCGCCGCCCGAGAACCGCCGGCTCGGCGAGGCGCTGTTCAAGGGCAGCGAGCCGAGGCCGCCCGAGCCGCAGCGCGAAGAGCGCATCGAGATCGACGCGCAGCTCTCGTGGTCCGACCGCGAGCAGCTGCGCAAGGCCGACTTCGAGACGATGAGCACGGCCGAGTGGAACGCCGCCAAGCGCATGCTCGCCGAGCTGCAGCCGTTCTTCGTCGAGCTGGCCACACGGCGCCACGCGCCTTCGCACCGCGGCACGCGACTCGACCTGCGCGCCTTGCTGCGCGCCGCGGCGCGCCGCGGCGGCGACATCGCGGAGCTGCCGCTGCGCCGGCGCCGCACCCGGCCCGAGCCGCTGGTCGTGCTGGTCGACATCTCCGGCTCGGTGTCGCGCTATTCGCGCATGTTCCTGCACTTCGTGCACGCATTGACGGGCATGGCGAGCGCGGCCGACTACCGTGTGCAGGCGTTCGTGTTCGGCACGCGGCTGACGCCGGTCACGCGGCCGATGCGCGCGCGCGATCCGGACTTGGCGGTCGCCGCGGTCGTCGACGCGGTCGAGGACTGGTCGGGCGGAACGCGCATCGCGCAGTGCCTGAAGGAGTTCAATCTGCGCTGGGCGCGCCGCGTGCTGTCGGGCAATCCGACCGTGCTGCTGATGACCGACGGGCTCGAGCACGGCGACATCGCGCTGCTCGAGGCGCAGGCCGAGCGGCTCGCGAAATCGTGCCGCCGGCTCGTCTGGCTCAACCCTTTGCTGCGTTACGACGCTTTCGAGCCGCGCGCGCGGGGCATCCGCGCGCTCCTGCCGCACGTCGATGCGTTCCTGGCCGTGCACAATGTCGACAGCCTGACGGCGCTGGCGCGGACGCTGGCGTCGGGGGGAAGCGCGCGCGGCGCCAGCCCCTCACCCCCGCCCCTCTCCCCATTGCCGGGGCGAGGGGAGTTTCGAGCAGCCCGCGTGGCGGACTGAAGGATCGACTTGCCATGGAACTCAAGGGCGAACGGCTGCTGCCGGCCGACCGCGCGACCGCGTGGGCGGCGCTGAACGACATCGAGATCCTGAAGCAGTGCGTGCCGGGCTGCGAAGAGATCGTTCCGCTCGGCGACAACCGCTACGAGACGACGCTGAACACGGCGATCGGTCCGGTGCGCGCGAAGTTCAAGGGCAAGCTCGAGTTGGCGGACATCGACGCGCCGAACGCGTACACGCTGAAGTTCGAAGGATCGAGCAGCAACGCCGGCTTCGCGCGCGGCGAGGCGCGCGTGACGCTCTCGGAGGTCGACGCGCGCGAGACGAAGCTCGGCTTTGTCGCCAGCGCGCACGTCGGCGGCAAGCTCGCGCAGATCGGCTCGCGGCTGGTCGACGCTGCCGCCGGCGCGATGGCCGACAAGTTCTTCGAGGCCTTCGGCGCGCAACTGGCCGCGCGCGCCGCACCGGTGGAAGCGGGCGCGCCGCCGCCCGCACCGCCGCCGCAGGCGAGCTTCGGCTTCTGGAGTCTGCTCAAGGCATTCCTGAAGCGGCTGTTCGGGCGATAGTGCGACTGCCTGCCCGCCGGGGCCGCGCTGAACACGTCGCATCTGTTCGAGCGCGCCACGGCATCAGAGTCACACGGACCGAGCGCGGAGGTTCACGCTGCGGGGGAAAGCGCCCTCAACGGTCCGATGTACCAGGCGGTTTCCCCGGCTGGTCGAGCGCTGCTGGTGACACGGTTGTCACGCCGTCGTTCTTGGCATCGTCGCGCTTTCTCGGAATGTGGCTTCCGGTACGAAAATCTCGCTCCCCTGAAAGGAACTCATTGCTCCGCTGCGTCGCGGCCGGTTCCGAGTTACTCGAAGCACAGCCTGCGATCAACGCCGCGAGCGCAGCGGCAGACGAAATGCTTTTCAGCGCGAATCGCATCGGCTCACCTTCTCTCGTTCACTGGCGCGACCGATCAGTTTGCTTGACCCCATCGTACGACCTCCAAGTTTTCGAAGGCGCGCGTTCCCAGGTGCCGCAGTTCGACGTTCTCGGTACCGCGAGCGACGGCATCCACCCATACTGGAGCTCCGACCTCCCGTATGACGCTGCCGTTGTCCGTCACGACGGTCGTGCGAAGTTCGACGCGCACGGCCCCGTCCGTCAATCGCCGAGAACTGTACGTCACGGCCCCGCCATGGCCGGCAGGAAGATGTTCGGCTGCCTTTGCCAAGTCCGAGTTCGGATCCTGCATTTCCATGGTGACTGATGCCAGTGTCGGCAGCGAGCCGTAGCTCACCGTTCCGTACCGTTTGTCGCCCGGGAAGTTGCGCATCCGGCTGAACGCGAGGAGCGTGCTGGCGGCGGGGGCATTGATGGCAGCCACTTCGGCAATCACGGACTGTGGAACCGCAATATTGAAGAACCAGTGGTTCGCGGCCAGCCCACGTGTCGCTGCGATCGCGGTCGGATCGTCGCTGCAGGACGGAGCGGATGCGGCAGGCCTTGAAAGTTGATCGGCCACACTCGTTACGGCCGGGTTCGCGGGAGAACTCAAACCGCCGATGCAGAATGCGCTACAGGGAACGCATTGCGGGTAACTGTACTGCCTCCAATAGGCTTGTGAGAAACCGTAGCACCCGCCGCAACCGGCACCGACTTTTTCCCAGGTGCATTCCCATTGCGCACGCGTCGGCGAGATCGCCGCGCCGAGGGACAGAACAAGGAATACGAGCTTCCGAGTCGCCAACAACCGGCCAGAAAACCGCATAAGGCCTCCTCTCGGTCCATTGAGAGACGCGCGATTTCTACCTCGCTCGACACATGAATGCAATCCCCTCCCGCTGGAATTTGGGACGCGGGGCCTGGCATCCCGATGGCTGCGGTCTGCAGCCACTGGCGGGATCATCATGGCCTGCGCAGCCGCATTTCGGCTTCTCCAGACGACTCTGTAGGTGGGCGCTTCGCGGCTGCCGCTGGGATGTCTTGGAAGTCCGGCTCTTCGTCCAGGCGAGGAGCCTCGGCGTTTCAGATAGGTGGACGCGTCGCTCGGGTCGACGCGGCTGACGCCTAACGTCCTCAGAACACCGCTCCACGCGCATCGACCGGCCAGACGGCCTCGACCACGCCTTTGCGGATTGCGACGATCCAGTCGTGCAGGTTGACCGTCGGATCGCAGTGACCCGGGATCAGCAGCGCCTTGTCGCCGAGCTTGACCTGCGGACCATGGCCGGTTCGATGCAGGACCGTGTGTTCGTCGGAAACCGAACGCACCTGCCAGCCCGGAAAGGTCGGGAGGGCCGGACCCGAATCGGTCGAAAACGCCTTCAGGCCCGCGTCGAGTGTGGCGCGCTCGTTGCCTTCGGCCGAGCGCAGGCTCATCACGGTCGCGAGCACGAACAGCGCGTGCTCGAAGCGCGGCGCGTTGGGATCGGGTTCGTTGCGGGCGTAGTCGACGTCCATCAGCGCGAACGATCCCGGCTGCACTTCGTTGTAGACGCCGCTCGCGGCCTCGTAGGCGAAGGTGCCGGTGCCGCCGCCGGTGATCACCTCGCACGGGATGTCGCTGGCGCGAAACGCGGCGCGCACCTCGTCGGCCTTGCGCGCCGCGGCGAGCACCGCGCTGCGGCGCTCGGGCACGCCGCGCCGGTGCTGCGCGGAACCGGCGTACGCGTGCAGTCCCATGAAGGTGAGCTTGGGCGACGCGACCACCGCCTTGGCGATCGCCACCGCGCTCGACGCGTCGATCACGCCGCAGCGGTTCTGCCCGACGTCGAGCTCGACGTAGACGTCGAGCCGCGCGTCCTCCTTCTGGCAGATCGCGCCGATCTGCCGCGCGATGCCGACGTCGTCGACGCACACGCCGATCCGCGCGTTCGGATAGCGCCGCGCCAGCTCGGCCAGGCGGTACAGCTTCTGTTCGCCGACGACCTCGTTGGTGATCAGCACGTCGGCGATCCCCTCGGCGACGAAGACTTCGGCTTCGGAAACCTTCTGGCAGCACACGCCGACGGCACCGGCCGCGACCTGCCGGCGCGCGATCGCCACGCACTTGTGCGACTTCGCGTGCGGGCGCACCCGCACGCCGGCGGCGCGCGTGGTGTTGATCATCTGCCGCAGGTTGGATTCGAACTTGTCGAGGTCCAGGATCAGTGCGGGCGTGTCGACGTCGGCGAGCGCGTCGCCGACGCGTGCCGGGGCGGGGGGCATCCAGCGGGCGTCCATCCGCGAAGTCTAGCGGCCGCTCGGCGCCACGTAGAATCGCCGCCTTCGATTGCACCGTCGGCGTCCGACAACGCAATCCCCGATCCGCAATCCGACGATGACCATCAAGAGCGACAAGTGGATCCGCCGCATGGCGGCGCAGGGCATGATCGAGCCGTTCGCACCGGCGCAGGTGCGCGAAGTCGACGGCCGCAAGATCGTCAGCTACGGCACCTCGAGCTACGGCTACGACATCCGCTGCGCGCGCGAATTCAAGATCTTCACCAACATCAACAGCACGATCGTCGACCCGAAGGCGTTCGATCCCAACTCGTTCGTCGACTTCGAGGGCGACGTCTGCATCATCCCGCCCAACTCGTTCGCGCTCGCGCGCACCGTCGAGTACTTCCGCATCCCGCGCAACGTGCTGACGATCTGCCTCGGCAAGAGCACGTACGCGCGCTGCGGCATCATCGTCAACGTCACGCCGCTCGAGCCCGAGTGGGAAGGGCACGTGACGCTGGAGTTCTCCAACACGACGCCGCTGCCGGCCAAGATCTACGCGGGCGAAGGCTGCGCGCAGGTGCTGTTCCTCGAAAGCGACGAGGTCTGCGAAACGAGCTACCGCGACCGCGGCGGCAAGTACCAGGGCCAGCGCGGCGTCACGCTGCCGAAAGCCTGACGTCATCACCCCCCTTTGAAAAGGGGGGCAGGGGGGATTCCCGATCGCGGTACGGAGTATCTGCGCGCCGGGCGAGGAGCGCGACAGGAACGCCACGTCGCGCTGGCCAGGGCACTGAAATCCCCCTCGGTCCCCCTTTTTCAAAGGGGGAAGAGATGCGCTGCGCGCGCGCTCGCTGCGCCCTGCGCTTTGACGAGGCCCGTTTGACCGGTCGCGCGGCGCCATTTCGGGCCTTCGCGGCGGCGCGCTTGTTCGCACAATCCGGGCACGTGCCTCTATGGGCACCGTGAACTTCGATGCCCGACACCGCTGCCCGGCCCGACGCTTCGCCGCTCGACGCGGTGTTCGAGGCGCTGCGCGAACACGACGCGCTGCCTTCGATCGGGCAGACGCTGGCGCGCCTGACGCGCATGCTCGAAAGCGACACCGAGGCCGTGCAGGAGCTCGCCAACGTGATCCTGGCCGACGTGACGCTGACCCAGCGGCTGCTGAAGCTCGCGAACACGCTGCCGTACCGGGCCGGCAGCGTGCCGGTGACGACCGTGACGCGCGCGATCATGCTGCTCGGTTTCAACCAGGTGCGCGCGGCCGTCGTTTCGCTGGTGCTGCTCGACGGCCTGCTCGGCGGTGGCAACGTCCAGCGGCTGCGCGGTGATTTCCACCGCGCGCTGCTCGCGGGCTGCCTCGCGCGCGAGGTGCTCGCCGGCGCCGGCAACGAGGAAGCCGAGGAAGCGGCGATCGCCGCGATGTTCCGCAGCGTCGGCCGCCTGCTCGTCGCCGTGTACGCGCCGGCCGCGTTCGACGCCGTGCGCGCCGCGATGAAGGCGGAGGCGCTCGGCGAAGGCGCCGCCTCGCGCCGCGTGCTCGGCCGCAGCTTCGACGAGCTAACCGAGGCCGTGCTGAAACTCTGGACGGTGCCCGACCGCATCGCCGCTGCGGCGCAACCGCTGCCGCTGCGGCTGGAGGCGCCGCGCGGCGCGACCGAACGCGTGCGTGCGGCCGCGCACTTCGGCGACGAAGTCGCGTGCACGCTCGCCGCCAACGGCGGCGCCGCGCTCGAAAAGGCGCTGGCCGGCGTGCTCGCGCGCTTCGCGCCCGCGGTCGCGGTCGAGCGCGAACGGCTGACCGAGCTGCTCGACGCCGCGGCTACGCGGACGCGCGACATGGAAGTCGCCTGCGGTCTGAGTCCGACGGAAAGCCCCGCGCGCCGCGTGCTCGACGCGCTGCCGGCCGACAGTCAGCTCGGTGCGGAAGCCGTGCAGCCGAGCGCCGAGCGCGATGCCGTCGGCCGCCCGGCCAACGCGCGCGAGATTCTGCTCGCGGGACTGGCGGACGCGACCGAAAGCCTCGCGCGCGGCGCGGAGCTCGGCGCCGTGATCCGCATCGTGCTCGAAGCGATGTACTCGGGCCTCGGTTTTGCGCGCACCGCGCTCGTCGTGCGCGATCCCGCGGCCGGCGTGTTCCGCACGCGCGCGGCCTTCGGCGAGCCGCGCGCGAACTTCTCTTTCCCCGCGCGCGGCGCCGACCTGTTCCACGCGGCGCTCGCGCATGCAAGCGACCTGCTGATCGCCAACGTCGACGCGGAGAAGGTGCGTCCCAATCTGCCCGACTGGTTCGCGCGCGACTTCGCCGCGACGCGCAGCTTCCTGCTGATGCCGCTCGTGCTGAACGGCAAGGCGATCGGCTTCTTCTACGCCGACCGCACCATGGTCGACGATCGCGGGCTCGCCCCCGACGAGTTGAACCTGCTGCGCACGCTGCGTAATCAGGTCGTGCTGGCGATGCGAACGAAGTAGGACCGGCTGACGCCGGATTGCGTCGGCTGCCAGGCCAGTCGTTCGTGCTGCTGCGCGGGGCTGCTCCTGTCCCTTCGCCGTTCGGCCGCTTGAACTTCGTCACCCACTCGCCGCCGCCGGCGACATGCTTGTCGCTCCTACAATGCCGTCATGGACGAACTCATCGCGGCTTCGGTCGACGCCGACCTCGCGCGTCGCTTCGGCGGCGTGGCGCGCCTGTACGGCGACGCGGCGTTCGGGCGCTTTCGGCGCGCGCGCATCGCGGTGATCGGCATCGGCGGCGTGGGCTCGTGGGCCGCCGAGGCGCTCGCGCGCAGCGCGGTCGGAACGCTGGTGCTGATCGATCTCGACCACGTCGCCGAAAGCAACACGAATCGCCAGATCCACGCGCTCGGCGACGAATACGGCAAGGCCAAGGTGACAGCGATGGCCGAGCGCGTTCGCGCGATCAATCCGGCCGCGCGCGTGCGCTGCATCGAGGAGTTCGTCGCGCCCGACAACGTCGCCGCGCTCGTTCGCGACGTGGACGCGGTCGTCGACTGCATCGACCAGGTGTCGGCCAAGGCCGCGTTGATCGCGCACTGCCGCGCGTCGAAGATCGACGTGGTGACCTGCGGCGCAGCCGGCGGTCGGACCGATCCGACGCGCATCCGCAGCGACGATCTGGCGCGTGCCGCCGGTGATCCGCTGCTCGCGAAGCTGCGCTATCGCCTGCGCCGGCACCATGGTTTTCCGCGCGAGGCGGCGGGGCGGATCCGCAAGTTCGGCGTGGCCGCAGTGTATTCGGACGAACCGGTGCGGCTGCCGACCGGCGCGTGCGCGCCGGAACCGGATCTCGCTGCCGGGCTCGCTTGTGCGGGCTACGGCTCAAGCGCGGCCGTCACTGCGCCGCTCGGCTTCGCGTGCGCCGCGCTTGCGCTGGATCGCATCGCCCGCGCGCTCCACGACGCGAGCACCGTCCGCCCTTGACGGCCGTCAAGAACCGCAGGCCGGGCCCGCATAGCATGGTCTCAAAGGGCAATTCGGGAGGGCAGCGTGTTCAAGAAGATCCTGGTCCCCACCGACGGCACGGAACTGTCGGCGAAAGCGATCGACGGCGCGGTGCAAATGGCGCGGCAGCTCGGCGCGCAGGTCATCGGCGTGACCGTCATGGAGCCGTATTCGTATTCGTCCTTATCCGAATACCGGCCCGAGTCCTTCGAGGACTACGAGGCCCGCATGGAGAAGGTCGCGAAGGAGCGGCTCGAAAAACTTGAAAGTGTCGCGAAAGCGGCTAATGTGGCGGTTGAAACCGTCGTCGCGAAATCGTTCTCGCCGTACGAGGCGATCATCGAGACGGCGAAGCAGCGCGGGTGCGACGTGATCTTCATGGCGTCGCACGGGCGCCGTGGTCTGAACGCGGTTCTACTCGGGAGCGAAACGCAGAAGGTACTGACGCACTCGAACATCCCGGTTATGGTGTACCGCTAGGTACACCATCAGCGAGCGGGCATCGAGCCCGCCTGAAGGGCCAAACGTCGAAACGGCGCTTGGCCCTTCGTCATTCTTCAGTGCCTCAGATCCGCCGCTCGCGACCGCGCCAGAAGGGCTCGCGCAGCTCGCGCTTCAGCGTCTTGCCCGCTGCGTTGCGCGGGAACTCGTCCATCACGATTACACGCGCGACGCGCTGATAGCGCGCCGATACGCGGGCGTTGATCCACGCGCGCAGCTCGTCCTCGGCGGCCGCACCCGGATGCCGCAGCACTACCGCCGCCACCGGTGTCTCGCCCCACTTGTCGTCGGGAACGCCGAAGACCGCCACTTCGCGGACCTCCGGATGCCGCGCGGCGATCTCCTCGATGTCCTTCGGATAGACCTTGACGCCGCCCGAGTCGATCATGTCCTTCTTCCGGTCGACCAAGTACAGGTAGCCCTCCTCGTCGACGTAGCCCATGTCGCCCGAATAGAGCCAGCCGTCGCGGATCGCCTGCGCAGTGAGGTCGGGGCGGCCGTAGTAGCCGTCCATCAATATCGGCCCGCGGCCGACGATTTCGCCGACCTCGCGCGGCGCGGCGTCGGTGCCGTCCTCGCGCACGATGCGCATCTCGTAGAACGGCGGCGGCACGCCGACCGAACCGCTCTTGCGCGCCGATTCGGTCACGTCGAGCACCGTGACGAAGCCTTCGGTGAGCCCGTACAGCTCGTAGAAGCGTCCGGGCAGCAGGCGGTTGAGCCGGTCCTTCTGCTCCTGGTGCAGCGGCGCGCCGAGCGACAGGATCATCTGCAGCGACGCGAGCTTTTCCGGCGCGAAGTTCGGCGCGTCGAGCAGTGCCACGATCTGCGCCGGCACCATCATCGTGTGCGTGACCCGGTAACGTTCGATCAACTCGATCGCCGCGCGCGCGTCGAACTGGCGCGCGAGCACGTAATGCGCGCCGAGGTAGAAGCAGGGCATCAGCGTGACGAACGCGCCGTTGAAGACGATCGCGCCGGTGTGCAGCACGACCGACTCGGGCGTCATGCGCCAGCGGCTCGCCATCAGCACGCAGTACATCGAGCGCACGAAGTGCGAGTGCATGATGCCTTTCGGCAGCCCGGTCGTGCCGCTCGTGTACATGATGTTGAAGAGTTCGTCCTGCCCGACCCGGACGTTCGGCGGCACGGCCGGTGCGCGGTCGGCAAGCGCGCGCAGGTCGAGGCAGCCGGGCGCCTCGCCGTCGACGAGCAGCACGCGGCTCGCCAGCGGTTGCGGCAGCTCGGCGCGGATCGACTCGACGACCGGCAGCATCGAACGCTGCGTGACGACGCAGGCGGCGTGCGAATCCGCGAGCAGCGACGCGAGACCGGGCCCGAGCAGCAGCGGCGACAGCGGCACGTTGACCGCACCGAGCGAGGGTGCGGCCCAGTACAGCTCGACGAGTTCGCGGCAGTTGGCGAGCACGGTCGCGACCTTGTCGCCGCGGCGGATGCCGAGTACGGCGAGCGCGTTGGCGGTGCGGTGCACGCGCTCGGCGAAGCGCGCGTAGTCGTGCGTTTCGCCGTCGAACGTCAGCGCGGGGTACGGGCCCCGGCAGCGCGCCTGGCGTTCGATCAGGGTGGCGAGCTGCAGCATCTCTTCTACTCCTCCCGTCGGATTTCGACGCGCGGCGCGCGCGCGGCCGGCCGGGCGCCTGCGGGCGACTTGCTCTGCATCAAGGCGGGGGCCGTGCGCTGCCTTAGCTTGCGATTATCCAGATCAGGGAGGCTCGCGATGGCTGCGGCGCCGGTACACGTCCGTCATGACGACATCTTCGTGGGCTTCAAGCCCATCGACGATCTGCACAAGGAGTTCCAGGCGATCCTCGACGCGCTGAACGACCCGCGCGAAGGCGACTACGGCGAGGATCTGCTCGCGCTGCACGAGCACCTGCTGCGCCACTGCGGGCTCGAGGAGCAGTGGATGCTGCAGGAGAACTACGAGCACTACGCGCGCCACAAGCGCGCGCACGAGCGGCTGCTCGAATCGATCT
Source organism: Betaproteobacteria bacterium (assembly GCA_016861185.1). Taxonomy (GTDB): domain Bacteria; phylum Pseudomonadota; class Gammaproteobacteria; order Burkholderiales; family Burkholderiaceae_F; genus DSNY01. Next base: position 369,293 of record BOKW01000003.1, on the reverse strand, counting down.
CCGACATCCGCCGCCGCTTCGACGGCGGCGACGTCGACGCCGTGCGCCGCTACTGCGCCGACCTGATGAACTGGTTCGCGATCCACGCGCAGGAAGAAGACGCGCCGCTCGCGGAATGGCTGAAGGGCACGCCGCCGCGATGAGCGCGGGCGCGCCCGCCATCCCGCTCGGCTACGCACCGATCGACGCGCTGCACGCCGAGTTCGATGCGTGCGTTGCGGCGCTCACCGATGCGCCGGCCGAGCGACTGCCGGCCGCGCTAAGCGCGGTGCGCGCGCACGTGCTGCGCCACTTCGGCGACGAAGAGCGCTGGATGCGCGAGTCGGCATTCCCCGCGTTCGACTGCCACCAGCGCGAGCACGACAAGGTGCTGGACGTCCTCGCCGAAGTCGAACGGCGCTTCGCCGAAGGCGACGACGAGGTCGTGCGGCGACTGGCCACCGAACTGCCGAACTGGTTCTCGATCCACGCGGCCACGATGGACGCCGCACTGGTTGCCTGGCTCGGCGCGAACGCGGTGGTCGCTTCACCCTGACGCGGGCCTCGACCCCCTCGAGAGAAGCTCTGCTGAGATTCAAGTGGGTTGAGGGGCATGAGGGTTGATCGAGTGGAAGTCGGGCTTGCCGGCGATCAGGAAGATGACGATCTCGATGGTGAACCGCCGCGGACTTTTCGGAGGGAAAGTCGGGGCGGTTCATGGAACCTCATTGCGGAACGCCTCGACGGCCAGCCCTGCAGTCCACCGGACCTCGCGCGAAAAGCTGCGCGAGGCCGGTGATTCTGAATACCAACATCCGAAGAGATGCCTCACTCCGACTCAACGACCCAGGAAGATTGGGAGCTCACAACGGCCGAAACGGAGTTGATCCGTTGGCTGCTGTGGCACGGAGGCCCCATGCGCGAGTCTTCTCGCGGCGGTGTCTGTTGATGCTTTCCCCGGTCCTTGGTGGACGGTGATCAAGCCAGCAGCACCAGTTGGCCGACGGTGCGGCGGCTCTCCAGATCGCGGTGCGCGTCGGCCGCGGCCGACAGCGCGTAGCGGGTGATCTGCGGCGCGATCTGGCCCGCGCCCAGGGCGGCGAAGAGGCGCTCGGCCATTTCGCGCAGCCGGCGCGGATTGGCGGTGAAGTGAAAGATCACGGGGCGCGAGAACGTGACGGACTTCGCCATCAGCCAGTCGGCGTCGATCGGCGGCCAGCGACCGGCGGCCTGCCCGACGCTGATCCAGTGGCCGGTCGCGGCGATCGCGCGCATGTTCTCCTCGCGCGCGGCGCCGCCCAGCCCGTCGACGATCACGTCCGCCCCGTGCCCGGCGGTGGCCGCCAGCACCGCGTCGGCGAAGCTGCCGTCGCGCACCACCACCACGTGATCGCACCAACCGCGCGCGATGCGCGCTTTCTCCTCGCTGCCGACCGTGCCGATCACCACCGCGCCGAGCGCGCGCGCCCATTGCGCGACCAGCATGCCGAGGCCGCCCGCGGCCGCGTGCACCAGCAGCGACTCGCCCGCGCGCAGCGGGTGCAGCCGGAACAGGATGTACTCGGCGGTCAGCCCCTTCAACATCACCGCGGCGGCGGTTTCTTCGGACACGTGCGCCGGCAGCCGCAGCAGTTGCGCCGCAGTCAGCGTGCGCACCGACGCGTATGCGCCCGCGGGCGGACAGGCGTAGGCGACGCGGTCGCCCGGCAGCACGTGCGTCACGTCGGCACCAACGTCGATCACGGTGCCTGCGGCTTCGAAGCCGGGCACGCCGCCGATCTGGACTAGATCGCCGTACGCGCCGCTGCGCACGTACACGTCGATGTAGTTCACGCCGATCGCGCGCTGGCGGATGCGCACTTCGCCCGGTCCCGGCGGCGGCGCGGCGATCGACACGCGCTGCAACTGCTCGGGGCCGCCGCGGCCGGCGAGCACGATCGCCTCGCCCGGCAGCGGCTCGCCGCGCGCGACCGTGGCGACGCGCCCGGTAGCGCCGCCGTCCGCGCGCAGGTATTCGGCGAGCGCTTTGAAGCCCGCTTCGTAAACGCCGTTGCCCACCGCGTCGGCGAGTTCGCGCTCGCGGCCCGGCGGCGTGGCGAAGGTCGACTCCCAGTGCCAGAAGGTGCGATCGCCGTCGGTGACGGGAGACAGGCGCACGGTGGCGACGTAGCGCTGCAGCGGGATGGTCGAGTCGAGGATGCAGTAGGTCGAGATGCGGTTGCGGTCGTCGAGCACCAAGAGCTGCTCGCGCAGGGCGTTGCCGTCCTTGAGCCGGAAGTTGCGCACGCAACCGACCTGATCCGGCGCCTCGTCGTTCTCGATCTCGCTCGCAGCGATGATCGGATGCCAGGCAAGGTGCGAATTGAAGTCGCGCAACACTGCCCACACGCGCCCGATCGGCGCGTCGATGACCGCGGAGCGGGTGACGCGTTGCAGGCGCATGTCCGCAGAAAGCCGGTGTTCACCGCCTTGCGGCGAAGCGCTGCTTCAGCGCGTCGAAGCCGCCTTGGAAGACGCCCTGACCGATGAGCTGCGTCAGTTCTCGCTCGCGGCTTTCGGCACAATCGAACTCGGCGCTCCACTCGGCGAACGTGCGGTTGCCGTCGGTGATTGGCGTCAACTTCAGCGTCGCCACGTAGTTCTCCACGCCCATCGGCGACTCGAGGATCGCGTACGTGCACTGGTAGTCGTAGTCCGACAGCGCCAGCAGCCGCTCGCGGATCGTGCCGCCGTCGCGCGTGCGGAAGTTGCGCACGCAGCCGACCTTGTCCGCCGGTTGTCCCTGCTCGATGCGCGAATCGGCGATAGCCGGATGCCAGTTCGGCAGTCCGTTGAAGTCGCGGATGACTTGCCACACGGCGTCCGCCGGCACGTCGATGACGCTGGAGGTGTAGACCTTGATCATGGGTGAGGAGGATCCGAGGATTGGACGCTGTCATCCCGAGCGCATGCGAGGGATCTCGAACGCGCCGAACGTTGAGATTCCTCGCCTTCGGCTCGGAATGACGGGAACTACTCCGACTTCGCCGACGGCAACGCCGCTGCGCTCAGGCTCTGTGCGATCTGGCCGAGCTCGCCGCCGCCCACGCCAATCTCGCGCAGTAGTTGATCCACCAGCGGCGCCTGGGCGCGGAAGCGCAACGCGCTGTTGACCACGCTGTCGGCAAAGCCCGCGCCGCCGTCGGCCGCGGCCGTGCCGCCGCCCAGCCCCTCGACGTGCAGGATCTTGATGCCTTCGATGCGCTCCATCGGCTTGACCGACTCGCGGATGATGCCCTCCAGCCGCTCCACCAGCCGCAGCCGCAGCGCGGAGGCGCGCGCTTCGGGCGTGAGCACGTTCTGCGCTTCGTTCATCAGGCGCGCTCCCTCGGCCTCGACCTCGTGGCGGATCTTGGCCGCCAGCGCGCGGATCTTCTCCGCTTCGGCGTCCGCTTCGGCCTGCGCGCGGATCGCCGCGCCGCGATCGGCCGCGGCCGCTTTCTCCGCTTCCGCCGCCGCCTTCAGCCGCAGCGCTTCGCGCTCCGCCTCCTTGGCCGCTTCGATCAGCTCGATCGCCTTGCGCCGCCCCGCCATCTCGGTCTCGCGCACGGTGAACACGCGCTCCTCCTCCGCCACCGCCTTGGCGCGCGCCTGCTCGGCCGCCGCGCGCGCTTCGGACTCGGCGCGGCTGTGCTTGGCGACCTCGATCGCGCGCGCCTGCTCCGCCAGCTCCAGCGCCTTGCGCCGCTCGATCTCGGCCGCCTGCAGCTCGCGCTCCTTGACGATGCGCTCTTCCTCCAGCGCGCGCTCGCTCAGGATGCGCGCCATCTCGATCGCCTCGCGCGCGGCGATCTGCGCGCGCTCGGCCTCCTGTTCGCGTTCGGCGCGCGTGCGCGCGACCTCGGCGCGCTGCTCGGCGCGCGCGGTCTCCACCTCGCGCTCCTGCGCCAGGCGCGCGTACTCGGCCTGGCGCTCGATCTCCAACGCCAGCTTCTCCGCCTCCAGGTTCTTGTTGCGGATCGCGATCATCGTGTCCTGCTCGACGTCGTTGCGCTGCTTCTTGCGCTTCTCGATCTGTTCGGTCAGCCGCGTCAGGCCCTCGGCGTCGAACGCGTTGCTCGGGTTGAAGAACTCCATCGCGGTCTGATCCACCTGCGTGAGCGACGCGGCCTCCAGCTCGAGGCCGTTTTTCAGCAGGTCGCCGGCGACCGCGGCGCGCACGCGCTTGACGTACTCGCCGCGCTTCTCGTGCATCTCCTCCATGGTCATCTCGGCGGCGACCGTGCGCAGCGCGTCGACGAACTTGCCTTCGATCAGCTCCTTCAGCTTCTCCGGCTCGAGCGTTCTCGTGCCGAGCGTCTGCGCCGCGTCGGCCACCGCCTGCGGCTCGGCTTTCACGCGCACGTAGAACTCGGCGGTCACGTCCACCCGCATGCGGTCCTTGGTGATCAACGCCTTGTCGCGTCCGCGCGCCACCTCCAGCCGCAGCGTGTTCATGTTGACCGGGATCACCTCGTGCACGATCGGCAGCACGAACGCGCCGCCGCCGAGCACGACCTTGGTGCCGCCGAAGCCGGTGCGCACGAAACTGCGCTCCTTGGAGCTGCGCAGATACAGCCAGTGCAGCAACCACACGAGAATGGCGACGACGATCGCGACGGCGATCAGGCCGAGGATGAACAATCCGAACTCGGTTCCGGTCATGGCGGTCTCCAGGGTGTCCTATCTCGCGATGGCGACGAACTGGCGGGTGCGTTCGGTCAGCGCCTCTTCGATCGGCAGCCGCTCCATGCTCGAAGCGCCGTAGAAGCCGTGGCACGCCGGGCAACGGCGCAGGATGTATTCGGCATCTGCCGGCGTGGCGATCGGGCCGCCGTGGCACAGCACGATCGCGTCGGGTTTGACGCGCAGCGCGGCCTCCGCCCAAGCGTCGATGCGCGGCACGCAGTCGGCCAGCGTCAGCGCCGTGCGCGCGCCGATCGCTCCGCCGGTGGTCAGCCCCAGATGGCAGACGATCACGTCGGCGCCGGCGCGCGCCATTTCGGCGGCATCGCTCTCGGAGAAGACGTACGGCGTGGTCAGCAGGTCAAGCGCGCGCGCGGCGGCGATCATCTCCACCTCTAGCGCGTAGCCCATGCCGGTCTCCTCCAGATTGGCGCGGAAGATGCCATCGATCAGCCCGACGGTCGGGAAATTCTGCACCCCCGAGAAACCGAGTTCGGCCAGGCGGCGCAGAAACGGCTCGCGCAGCATGAACGGATCGGTGCCGTTCACGCCCGCCAGCACGGGCGTGCGCCTGACGACCGGCAGCACTTCGCGCGCCATCTCCACCACGATCTCGTTGGCGTTGCCGTAGGCGAGCAGCCCCGCGAGCGAGCCACGCCCCGCCATGCGGTAGCGGCCCGAGTTGTAGATGACGATCAGGTCGATGCCGCCGGCCTCTTCGCACTTCGCCGACAGGCCGGTGCCGGCGCCTCCGCCGACGATGGGTTGGCCGCGCGCGATCTTGGCGCGCAGCCGCTCGAGGATGGTTTGGCGGGGGGTGCGCATGGTCAACGCGAGGCAAGGTACGCGGTTCGAGGGGCGAGGTTCGACGTGACTTCGCGCAACTGCTGCACCAGCAGATCGGCGAAGCCCGGGTCGTTCAGGTGCAGCGGCGACTTCACAAGCTTCCGGTTGGGGCCGGCGCGGAACCGCGATTCGATCGCGCCGAAAAGCGCCCGATCGGCCGCCGGATCCCAGAACGGCTTGCCCGGCGCATCGAGCGCGGAGACGCCGCCCTCCGGAATCACGAACCGCACCGGACCCTCCATGCGGTTCAGCTTGGTCACGATGAACTCGCCGATCGCGCGGCACTCCTCGGGCGTGGTGCGCATCAGCGTCACGTTGTCGTTGTGCTTGTACAGGTTGCGGCCGCGAAACTTCGCCGGTACCGTATCCATGGCCCAGAAGTTCACCATGTCGAGCGCTCCGCACGAGCCGACGTAGGGAATCCGCGCGCGGATGATGGCGTCGAAACGCTCGGGACCGGCCGACAGCACGCCGCCGACGATCTCGTCGCACACTTCGGTCGTGGTCACGTCGAGCACCGCCGCCAGCAGCCCGGAGTCGGCGAGCTTTTCCATCGACTGGCCGCCGGTGCCGGTGGCGTGAAAGACGAGGCAGTCGTATTCGCCCTGCAACTGCTTGGTGACGGCCTGCACGCACGGCGTCGTGACGCCGAACATGGTGAGGCCGAGCGCCGGCTTGGACGTCGATTCGCCGCGGCGCGCGTGGGCGATCATGCCCGCCAGCGCGTGGGCGGCGTTGGCCAGCACCTTTTCGCTGATGCGGTTGATGCCCGACACGTCGGTCACCGAATACATCATGCAGATGTCGCTCGGGCCGACGTACGGCCGCACGTCGCCGGAAGCGACCGAGGACACCATGACCTTCGGCACGCCGACCGGCAGCGCGCGCATCGCGCGGGTGGCGAGCGCCGTGCCGCCGGAACCGCCGGCCGAGATCAGCCCGCCGAGATCGCGCCGCGCGAGCACGTAGCGCTCGAACGCCACGGCCATGGCGCTGACCGCCGAGCCGCGGTCGTCCGTGAACACCGCGCGCTCGCCCTGCGGGTGATGGCGCGCGACTTCGCGCGGATGCACGTTCGCGGTGGACGTGGCGCCGGACGTGGAGAGATCCACGGTCACGCTGCGGAGGCCGAGCTTGTCCAGGCACTGCTTGATGTAGAAGAGCTCGCGGCCCTTGGTGTCGAACGTGCCGGCGACGTAGGCGGCCCGGTTGACGGTGGCGGAGACCGGGATGACGGCGTCTCTCTCCCTCACCTCCAGCCCCCCGGATTCGGTCCGGGGCAGGCTCTCTCCCACTGACGTAGGAGAGGGGAGGTTCGAGCCGATCGCGCTCGGCGCAATCGGGAGAATCGGATTGGCGGCGTTCCAGCGGGTGAGGCCGCGCGTCGCGCGTTCGTCGCGGGTCTCGGCCCCGGGAAGATCGGCGTCGCCGGCACGGCGCACGGTCAGGACGCGGATCTCCTCGACCGCCGGCGGCGGCGCGGCCGCTGCCGCGGCTTCCTCCTCTTCGCCGCCCGCTCTGACGCCGAGCAGCCGCTGCTGCAGTTCGCGGTCGGCGGCGAGTTCGCCGGCGGTCAGCGTGCGCGCGATGCGGCCGTTGACCATCACGGCGATCGTGTCGGCGACGTCGATCGCGACGCCGAGGTTCTGTTCGATCAGCAGTACGGCGATCTCGCCGTCGCGCGCGAGCGTCTTCAGCATCGCGGCGACCTGCTGCACGATGACCGGCGCCAGCCCCTCGGTCGGTTCGTCCATCACCAGCAGCCGCGGGTTGAACAGCAGCGCGCGGGCAATCGCGAGCATCTGCTGCTCGCCGCCGGAAAGCTCCGCTCCGCCGTGGCCGCGCCGCTCCGCCAGCCGCGGAAAGCTCTTGTAGACGCGCTCGATCGTCCAGCCGCCGCGCGCGCCGTGCGACGCCGCGAGCCGCAGGTGTTCGTCCACCGACAGCGACGGCCACACGCGCCGGCCCTGCGGCACGTAACCGACGCCGCGTTCGGTGATCGTGTTCGCCGGCAGGCCGAGGATCTCCTCGCCCGCCAGTTGCACGCTGCCGCTCGCGGTGGCGCCCGCCGGCAGCAGTCCGGTGATCGCATTGCACAGCGTGGTCTTGCCCATGCCGTTGCGGCCGACCACGCCGAGCACGCCGCGCTCCAGCAGCAGCGACACGCCCTGCAGCGCGTGCGCGCGGCCGTAATAGACGTCGAGATTCTCCACCCGCAGCACCGGACCGGAGCCGCGGCTGTCGCGCCGGCGCGAAAACAACGCCACCTCAGTGCCCTCCGCCCATGTAGATCGCCTGCACTTCGGCGTCGTTCTCGATCTCTCCCGGCGTGCCCTCCTTGAGCACGCGGCCGTTGTGCAGCACCGTCACCCGCTCGACCACGCGCAGCGCGATCTCCAGGTCGTGCTCGATCAGGATGAAGCCGATGTGCGCCGGCAGCGCCCGCAACAGTTCCACCAATTCGCGCCGCTCGGCGGGCGAAAGCCCTGCCGCCGGTTCGTCGAACAGGATCAGCCGCGGCGCACCGGCGAGCGCCATGCCGATCTCCAGTTGCCGCTGCTGGCCGTGCGCCAGCGCCGCGACCGGCAGATCGGCCACTGCCGTCAGGTGCACGCGCTCGAGCAGGTCTTCGGCCGCCGCACGGGTGGTGCTGGCGCGGCCCGGCCGCCGGAAGCTGAAGCGCCCGCGCGACACGCCGCGCACGGCGAGAAACAGGTTGTCGCGCACCGACAGGTCCCGAAACAGCAGCGACGATTGATACGTGCGCCGCAGGCCCGCGCGGATGCGCTCGTACGGCGGCATGGCGGTGACGTCGTCGCCGAAAAACAGCACCCGCCCGCTGGTAGGCGGGAAATCGCCCGTGATGCAGTTGAACAGCGTCGTCTTGCCGGCGCCATTGGCGCCGATCACCGCGCGCCGCTCGCCCGCGCGCACCGACAGCGATACGTCGTCGATCGCCGCCAGCGCGCCGAAGCGCCGGGTGACGCGCTCGAGCACGAGCGCGTCACCGGTCGCCAGCGCGCGGCGGCGCAGGCCGTTGGATTGGAGGTTCGCCATCGTTCGCATCGTGCGCCGCGCTGAGCCGCCGCAGCGGCGGTCGGCTCAACGCGGCATCCGCTGAGGCGGCGCTAAGCGTCCGCCGTCACGGGCAGTTCGGCTCGTCGCGCGAACCGATCTTGAACTCCTCCCTCTTCATGCCCAGCAACTGGTTGACGTTGTCGACCTTGCGCAGCACCTTGTTGTAGAGGTTGCCTTTGTCGTCTTTCACCACCTCGGTGACGAAGGTGGTGCCGACCGCCTGCCGGTTCTCGTCGAGCCGCACGTCGCCCACGGGGGTCTTCAGCGTCATCTTGGCGAGCGCCTCCCGATACTTCTTGTGGCCGTCGGACAGATCGCCCTTGACCATCTCCAGCGCATCCAGCGCCGCCTTCATGTTGACGTAGTACACGAGCGCGAACAGCGACGGGCTCGGATAGGCACCGGACGAGACCGGGTAGTTCTTCTGATAGTCGGCGACGAAGGCCTTCCACTCGGGCGCGTCGTACGCGTCGGCCAGCGGTCCGGCCGACAGCGTGCCGACCAGCGAATCGCGCCGCTTGCCGCGGTAGTTCAGCACGTCCTGGCTCACGGTGATCGAGCCGCCGAGCATCGGCTTGTCGCCGCCCGCGGCCTCATACTGGTTGAGGAAGTTCACCGCGTCCGCGCCGCCCAGCACCACCAGCAGCGCGTCGACGTCCTTCGGGATGCGCGCGATCACCGACGAGTAGTCCTTGCCGCCCAGCGGCACCCACGCCTTGACCGGCACCTTGCCGCCGAGCCGGCAGAACTCGGACATGAAGCCCTGCACCTGCGAGTACGGGAACGCGTAGTCCTCGGCGATCACCATCACGCGCTTGTAGCCCTTGTCGAGCGCCGCCTTGCCCAGCCCGACCATCCACTGCGCGCCGTCGGTGTTGAAGCGGAAGAAGTTGGACGACGGATTGACGAGCGTGGTGGCCTGCGCGCCGGAGGAGCCGTTGATGAACGTGACCTGCGGCTGCGTCTTGCTGTAGTCCTTGACCGCGATGCCTTCGGAGCCCGACAGCGGCCCGACCAGGATGTCGACCTTGTCCTGCTCGACCAGTTTGCGCGCGGCGTTCACGGCCACGTCGGGTTTGGCGTCGGAGGAGGCCTTGATGATCTCGATCTTGCGCCCGGCGACCACGCCGCCGCGCTGCTTGACGGCAAGTTCCGCGCCGCGCATGCCGTCGGCGCCGCCGGCGGCGAACGGCCCTTCGAGCGTGGCGAGCAGGCCGATCTTCACCGGCGGCTGCTGCGCCCACGCCGATGCGGCGAACGCGGCCGCGACTGCCGCGCCCGCCAGCGTGCGCATGAACATCCGTTTCCTCATCTTCATGACAGTCTCCTTGGCTTGTTGTCGCCTTCTAAGTGCGGCTGGACGGCCGCGCGGTTGCAGCGACGGCGCGACCCGCCTGCAGGCGCGCCCGCAAGCGCGCCCACAGGCCGAGCAGTCCGTCGGGTGAAAACAGCACGATGGCGAGAAAGACGCCGCCGATCACGAGGTTGAAGCGCTCGCGGTCGATCAGATCGATCGCGAAGTTCTGCAACAGCACGAATACGACGGCGCCGATGAACGGGCCGATCGGATGCTTCATGCCGCCGAGTACGGCGATCACCAGGATGTTGATCAGCCAGGAGGTGCCGACCGACCCCGGCGTGATGAGGCCGTTGTACCAGACGAGCAGCACGCCGCCGACGGCGGCCAGCACGCCGGCCACGCCGTAGGCGACCACGCGGTGCGCGGTGACGTTGAAGCCGAGCGAGTTCATGCGCCGCGCGTTGTCGCGGATGCCCTGCAGCGCGATGCCGAACGGCGCGCGCAGCAGGTACTTGATAAAGAAGTAGCCGGCCAGCGCGCAGGACAGCGCGAGGAAGTAGAACGGCAGCGGAGCGCGCCAGTCCACGCCGGCGACGATCGGCGGATAGACCTTCTGGAAACCCTGGAAGCCGTTGAACAGGCTGTAGTTCTGCAGCACCAGGTAGTAGAACGCGACGCCGATCGCGAGCGTGATCATGATCGTGTAGATGCCCTCGGTGCGTACCGACAGCCAGCCGATCGCGAGCGCGCAGGCGGTGGCGATGGCGAGCGCGAACGGCACCACCAGCCACCACGGCCAGGCGAGGCTGATCTCGGTCGAGGCGCTCGTGCCCAGGATCGCGACCGCGTAGCCGGCGATGCCCGCGACCGTCATCTGCGCCAGCGACACCATGCCGCCGTAGCCGCCGAGAAAGGTCAGCGACAGCGCGACCAGGCCGAGCGCGAGCGACTGCGCGCCGATCTGGAACGTGAAAAACGGCGTGGCGACGAACGGGAAGATCAGCAGCAACGCCAGCACCAGCACGTGGCGCGGCTTGATCGCGTGCAGAAACGCGGCGCGCGGTGTCGCGGGGGCGAGCGCCGGCAGCGCACGCGCGGAGGGCTCGGGCGCAAACGCGACCGAGCCGGTGCTCATCGCTTTGCGCCAGCGCGCGGCGCTCATGCGGGCCGGCCCATGATGCCGCGCGGGCGAAACGCCAGCACGAGCACGAGAATCACGAACACGAACACCACGCTGTAGGTCGGCGCGTAGGCAAGCCCGTAGGTTTCCGCCAGGCCGAGGATGGCGGCGCCCAACGCCGCGCCGACCACGCTGCCCATGCCGCCGACGATCACCACGATCAGAGAGGCGAGCAGCAGCCGCGTGTCCTCGCCCGGCACCATGGACAGTTCGACCGCGCCGATCACGCCGCCCATGCCGGCGAGCCCGGCGCCGATCGCGAACGTCAGCGCGAACAGCAGGTTCACGTTTACGCCGGCGGCGGCGAGCATCGCGCGGTCGTCCACGCCGGCGCGGATCATCATGCCGATGCGCGTGCGATTCAGGAACAGCCACAGCGCCACGCCGATCGCGACGCCGAACGCGAGCAGGCTCAGCCGGTACGCCGAGTACGCGTTGATCAGCGGAATGCCGCGCAGCGGCCCCTGCAACCACTCGGGCGCCTCCATCTGATGCACGAGCCCGGTGAAGACCCACAGCAGGATGTCGGCGATCACGATCGAAAGCCCGATCGTCACCATCGTCTGCCGCAGGTCCTGTCCCTGCATGTGGCGCAGGATCAGCACCTGGATCAGCAGCCCGACCAGCGCGGCCGCGGCGAAGCCCGCGGCCAGCGCCAGCAGCCACCAGCCGGTGCGTTCGGCGACGATGAAGCCGATGTAGCCGCCGAGCAGATACAGCGAACCGTGCGCGAGGTTGACGTTGCGCATCAGCCCGAACACGAGCGTGAAGCCGGCGGCGACGATGAAGTACAGCGCCCCGAGCGTCAGGCCGTTGAGCAGCGTGACGAAAAACAGCCGCGCGTTGTCCGCGATCGCCCAGACCGCGAAGACGGCGATCGGCACCCCGATCGCGATCGTCCAGAACCAGCGCCAGAATCTGCTCATGCCGCCGTCTGACTCCAGCGCGTGCGCGCGCTCCGGATCTCCGGTTCCTTGTAGAACCGGCCGTCCTTCATCACCGCCAGCAGCCGCTGCGGCTCGCGCAGGATGGAGAGGTTGGCGAGCGGATCGCCGTCGACCAGCAGCAGATCGGCGAGATAACCCTCCTTCACCTCACCCAATTCGTCGCCTTTCATCATGATCTGGGCGCCGTACTTGGTCGCCGACAGGATCGCCTCCATCGGCGTGAAGCCCAGGTACTTGACGAAGAACTCCAGGTCGCGGGCGTTCTGGCAATGCGGCGTGAACGCGAAGCCGTAGTCTCCTCCCGGCAGCACGCGGATGCCGCGCTTGTGCATCTTGCGCAGCGATTCGACCGCCGCGTCCCATTCGCGCTGGTAGCCCATCGCGATCGCTTTCTGTTTGGTGATGCCCCACGGCTCCGCTTCGTTGAGCATCGCGTAGATGATCGCGATACCCGGCGCGACGAAGTGCTTGTCCTTGTTCGCTTCCAGCAGATCGAGCGCCTCTTCGTCGGTGAAGCTGGCGTGGTAGATAACTTCGATGCCGTGCCGCACGCACTGTTTGATCGACGCGCACGAGCGCGCGTGCGCCGAAACGCGCTTGCCGCGCATCTTCGCCTCGCGCACCGCGACCGCCACCTCGGCGTCGGTCATCCAGGTCGTCTCCGCCGGCGCGTTGGCGACGAAGTTGTCGCCCGACAGATTGAGCTTGATCGAATCGACCCCATACTTCAGGAACATGCGCACGACGCGCCGCATCTCGTCGGGGCCGCTCACCACCACGCCGAAGCTGAACTCCGGCCACGGGATGTGCGGCAGCGTCTCGTCGCCCAGGCCGCCCGCTACCGTGATCTCCTGACTGGCGGCGAGATAACGCGGTCCGGGGATCAGCCCTTCGTTGATCGCGTTGCGGACCACGACGTCCAGCCGCGGCTTGGCGCAAGCCGCTCCGACGCAGGAGGTCCAGCCGGCCTCCAGGTAGCGCTTGGCCACACTCGCCGCCCACAACACGTGCTCCTCAAGCGGCATCAGCTGGATGTCCATCAGCGTCGCCGCGTCGTTCCAGGAGAAGTGCGTGTGCGCCTCCACCATGCCCGGCATCAGCGTGGCGCCGGCGCCGTCGATGACGGTTACGCCGGCGACGGGCAGCACGCGCGAGCCGCGCGCCACGCGCGCGATGCGATTGCCTTGCACAAGGACCTCGCCGCTGTACGGCGGGCTGCCGGAGCCGTCGAGGATGCGCACGTTGGTGAACAGCACGTTGGCCATGACTTGCTCCTTCACGTCATTCGCCGCGCGTAGAACTGCCGCAGCAACGCGCAACACGCTTCCGGCTGCTCCACCGTGGTCCAGTGACCGCAGCCGCGCAGGATCTCGACGCCCGAACCGGCGATTTGGCCGCCGATGCGCCTGACCTCCTGCGTCGGCGCGACCGCGTCTTCGTCGCCGGTGACGAGCAGCGTCGGGCAGGCAATGCGCGCGACGTCCGCCGCTTGCGCATCGGCGAGCGCTTCACAGGTGCGCGCGTAGCCGTCCGCGTTCTGCCGCATCAGCAACTCGCGCACGAGTGCGATCGCGACCGGGCGCTTCGCTTTCGTTTCGCCGGAGGTGGCGGCCTGCACCAGGCTGTCTGCGATCTCCTGCATGCCGGCCTCGCCTTCGCTGCGCGCCTTCGCGGCGCGGGCGCGCAGCGCCGTGCGCACCGGATCGGCCGGCGCCAGCAGCGGGCCGAACAGCGCCAAGCTGCGCACGAATTTCGGCACCGTGACCGCCAGATGAAACGCGACGATCGTACCGAGCGAATGCGCGATCACGTGCGCGCGTTCGACACCGGCGGCTGCCGCCACGCGCAGCGCCGCTTGCGCGAAGCGCTCGATCGAAAGCGGACCTTCGACGCGCGCCGAGCGCGCCGAACCGGGCAGATCGAAACGGATGGCCCGCATCCGCGCGAACTCCGGCAGCAGCGGCGTCCAGACGTTCGACGAGCCGCCCAGCCCGTGGATCATCAGCACGGCCTCGCCGTCACCGTCGATCTCGACGGCGATGCGTTCGACAAAGCGCGTGCTCATGCGACCGCCAGCCGTTCGCGCCCGCGCGCGACCGGCGCCTTGTGAAACTCGCCGTCCTTCATGATCGCCAGCAGCCGCCTTTGCTCCTGCAGGCAGGTGATGTCGGCGACCGGATCGCCGTCCACCAGCAGCAGGTCGGCGAGGAAGCCGTCGCGCACCTGGCCGAGTTCGTGACCGCGCAGCATGATCTCGCCGCCGTACTTCGTCGCCGCGACCAGCGCCTCCATCGGCGTGAAGCCGAGATACTTGACGAAGTACTCCAGGTCCTTGGCGTTGGTGCCGTGCTTGATCCAGGCGAAGCCGTAGTCACCGCCGGGCAGGATGCGGATGCCGCGCCTGTGCATCTTGCGCAGCGATTCGCAGGCGATCTCCAACTCGCGGTGGTAGCCCATGTTCTTGGCGATCTCCGGCGTAATGCCCCACTCGGCGGCGTGGTAGGAGGTATTGATCAGCCAGGCGATGCCCGGAGCGACGAAGTGTTTGTGCTTGTTCGCCTCCAGCATGTCCAGCGCTTCCTCGTCGGCGAAGCTGGCGTGGTAGACGAGCTCGATGCCGTGCCGCACGCACTGCTTGACGGACTCCGCCGAGCGCGCGTGCGCAGCGAGCCGCTTGCCGCGCATGTGGACCTCGGCTGCGGCCACCGCGATCTCCTCGTCCGTCATCGGCGTGAACTCGGCCGGCAAGCCGGCGATGTATTCGCCGGAGAGATTCAGTTTCACGGTGTCCACGCCGTACTTCAGGAACATACGCACCGTCTTGCGCATCTCCTCCGGCCCGTTGACCACGGCGCCGAAGCTGAACTCCGGATACGGCAGATGCGGCAGCGTCTCGTCGCCCAGTCCCCCGGGCACCGTGATCTCCTGGCTCGCCGCGAGATAACGCGGCCCGGGAATGCGGCCGGCTTCGATCGCGTTGCGGATCACGACGTCCAGCCGCGGCTTGGCGGTCGCGGCGCCGACGCACGACGTCCAGCCCATGTCCAGGTAGCGCTTGGCGATGTGCGCGCACCACAGGATGTGCTCCTCCGTCGGCATGCGCTGAATGGCATTGAGGCTCGGCTGGTCGTTCCAGGAGAAATGCGTGTGCGCCTCGACCAGACCCGGCATCAGCGTCGCACCGCCGCCGTCGACCACCGACACGCCTCCCACCGGCAGCGCGCGCGCGCCGCGTGTCACGCGGCGGATGCGGTTGCCCTGTACCAGCACTTCGCCCGGATACGGCTGGCTGCCGGAGCCGTCGAGGATGCGGACGTTGGTGAACAGCACATCTGCCATGGCGCCTCCTGCTACTGCACCGGGTTGTCCAACACGCCGATGCCCTCGATCTCGATGCGCACGCGGTCGCCGCTGCGCAGCCACTTCGGCGGCGCAAAGCCCATGCCGACGCCGGCCGGCGTGCCGGTGGCGATCACGTCGCCCGGATACAGCGTGATGCCGCGCGAACACGTTTCGATCAGCGTCGGAATGTCGAAAATCATCTCCGACGTGCGCGCTTCCTGCCGCAGCTCGCCGTTGACCCAGCAGCGCAGCCGCAGGTCGCGGGCGTCCAACTCGTTCGCATCGACCAGCCACGGCCCCATCGGGCAGAACGTGTCGAAGCTCTTGCCCAGATCCCATTGCACGTGGCGCTGCTGCACGTCGCGCGCGCTCACGTCGTTCACGATCGTGTAGCCCCACACGTGTTCCAGCGCGCGCGCCGCGCGGATGTTGGCGCCGCCGCGGCCGATCACAACCGCCAGCTCCGCTTCGTAATCGACCTGCTCGGTGATTCCCGCCGGCACGCGGATCGGCGCGCCCGGGCCGATCACGCACTCCGGCACCTTGGTGAACACGATCGGCCAGCCGTCCTCCTTCTTCGCGATATCGGAGAAGACGGTCCCCGCCAGCTCGCGCGCGTGCGCGCGGTAATTGCGACCGATGCAGAACAGATTGCGCCGCGGTTGCGGCAGCGGCGCTTCCAGTTGCACGGCCGCCAGCGGCAGGCGCGGGCCGGACGCGAGCGGCGCGGGTTTACCCGCGCTCATCCATTCGATCAGCGCCAGTGCGCCCACCGCGGCGGCCCGTTCGCCGGGCAACGCGAGCGGGGTGATCTCGCTCGCGTCGGCGGACAATGCGCCCACGCAGCGCCGACCTCCCCAACGGAAGGTGGCGACCTTCATTCTGTCTCCTTGTCTGGCCGGCTTTCCGGTGTGCCGTGTTCTTGTGTGTCGCGCTCAAAATGAGACACATGTCTCATCGCGCGCCGCTACCATAGCAACACGTTTTCGCGATCGTCAATCACGTGCCGCAGAAACGTCCGCCCGCATTCACGTCGGCGCCGGCGCCGCCGGACAACGGCCCGCGCGCACGAACGTACCGGCGCCTGATCGACGGCGCCATGCGCTTGATGCAGAAGGGCGGGCTGGTGACGGTGGCCGACGTGGCGGCCACTGCGGGTGTATCGCGCGCCACCGCGTATCGGTACTTTCCCAGCCGCAGCCGGCTGGTGACGGCCGTGGTCGAGGAAAGCCTGGGTCCGGTGCGCCGCTTCGAATCGCGCGAAACGGACGGCCGCGAGCGCCTGCGCGACCTGTTCGACCAGACGTTCCCGCGCTTCAAGGAATTCGAAGCGCAGTTGCGCGCGGCGCTGCAACTGGCGCTCGAGCATTGGGCGCTCGAGCGCGGCGCACTGCTGAAGGAAGAGCCGTTTCGCCGCGGTTACCGCCGCAAGATCCTCGACGGCGCCGCCAGCCCGCTGCGCGAGCGGTTGGGAGCCGCGGACTACCAGCGGCTGCTGCGCGCGCTGTCGGTCGTGTACGGCATCGAGCCGTACGTGGTGCTGAAGGACATCTGGGGCGCGAGCGACCGCGAGATCGCAGCGGTAGCGCGCTGGATGCTCGACGCGCTGATCGACGCGGCACTGCGCGACGCGGGCGCGGCGCCGGCGCGCCGCAACGGCGCGCGCCGATGAAGCTGTACTCGGCCCTGGCCGACTGGTGGCCGCTGCTGTCTCCGCCATCGCATTACGTCGGGGAAGCGGCCGATCTGCTGGCCGACCTGTGCGCGGCAACCGACGCGCCGCGCACGCTGCTCGAACTCGGCTGCGGCGGCGGCAGCCTCGCCTTTCACCTGAAACGGCACTTCGCGCTGACGCTGACCGATATCGCGGAGCCGATGCTCTCCGTGAGCCGCGCCGTCAACTCGGAATGCGAGCACGTGTGCGGCGACATGCGCACGCTGGCGTTGGGACGCCGGTTCGATCTCGTGCTGATCCACGACGCGATCATGTACGCGACCGACGAGCATGCGCTGCGCGCAACGCTGGCGACCGCGTACCGCCACTGCCGCCCCGGCGGTGCGGTGTTCGTTCTGCCCGACTGCGTGCGCGAGACGTTCGCGCCCGGCACCTCGACCGGCGGCGAGGACGGCCCCGACGGCCGCGGCCTGCGCTATCTCGAATGGAGCTGGGACCCGGACCCGAACGACGACACGTTCGAAGTCGCGTACGCGTTGCTGCTGCGCGAGGCCGACGGCGCCGTGCGCGTCGAACTCGACCGCCATCGCTGCGGCCTGTTCGCGCGCGCGACCTGGTTGCGGCTTTTCGAGCACGCGGGCTTTGCCGCGAGCTCGCGCATCGATCGGTGGGGGCGCGACGTGTTCGTTGCGAAGCGCTTCGCTTAGAGCGTATGCGTGAAAGCGCGTCGCCCTGGTGCCAGAGCCGGCACCGGCGGCTGACGGCAGATCTCATCGCCGCGCTCTTCCAGATAACGCTGCGTGCAAAACCTTCGGCATTCCCCAAGCAAACCGGACCGAACGTAGACTGGTCTGGCGATGAAGAAGTGTCGGCGCTGCGGCACAGCGCGGCCGTACTGGCTCTCTGATGCCGGCGTTGCGCACAGCGGTTCAGTTGGACCTCGGGCCGGGATTCGGTGCGATAGAGAGGGCCGACCAAACATCGCCTGCTCGAGATGTTCGTTCTGGAGTGCCGGCGCACCGGCAGCGCTTTCGCAGCGGCTGCAGCGCGCCCACGCGGGAGCGCTTCTACCGGCTGCTGCGGGCCTGCTGCGCCATCGTCGAGCAGTTGCGCGAGCCCTTTGCGGGCCCGATGGAACTGGATGAGACCACCTTCGGTGGCGCCCGCCACGGCAAACGCGGCTGGGATGCGGCCGGCAAGGTCATCGTCTTCGGCATCGTCAAGCGCAACGGCGCGGTCAAAGCCATACCGATAGCCGCCCACAGTCAGTCCGAATTGATGCGCCAAATCCAGGCGCACACGAGGGAACGCTCGCTGTACTACACCGATGAGTGACAGCCCTACGCCGCACTGAAGATGCGCGGCGAGCACGTGCCCATCCGCAGGGCCGACGGTCGCACGCGACCGCAGGTCCCTGGCCGAACTGTGCTTGCGCTTCTTCTATCAGCGCGGCACCAATCTGAAGGCGTTGCCGCTGCACTTCATGGGGGCCACCAGCGTCCGAGAACTCAACCCCATCCTGGTCCGGAAAGCTTGGGGACCCCCTTACGAAAGAGGGGAAAGACGGCGCATGGTAGCCGCCTACGCCGTCCTGCGCTGCTTCATCTCCCGCCGCAGCCAGTCGTAGAAGTGGATCATCCCGTCCTCGTGCGGCGAATGGAACGGGCCGGCGTCGTCCTCGCCTGCAAGCCACAACGCGCGGCGGCCGCGGTGCAGGCGGCCGCAGACTTCGGCGTCCTCGGCCGCGCTTTCGGCATACGCAGCCTGGTGCGCCTCGACGATCTGCGGCTCGAAGGCCTTGATCTCCTCCGGGTAGTAGAACTCGACGATGTTGGTCGTGTGGTCCGGCGAGCGCGGAATCAGCGTGCTGACGACGAGCGCGTACGGATACCACTCGAGCATCACGTTCGGATACAGGATCGACCACACGGTGCCGTACTTCGGCAGCTTGCCGCCGGAGTACGCGAGGATCGCGTCGCGGTACTTCTGGTAGTTGGGCGAAACCTGCGATTTGAACTCGTCCTTGATGCCGAGGATCTGGTAGCTCCAGCGGTCGCCGAAGCCCCATTCGTAGTTGCCGGCGTCGACGAACTTCTGCAGACCCGGATGCATCGCCTCGACGTGGTACAGCTCGAGGTAGATCTCGAGGAAGTTCTTCCAGTTGAACGGACACTCGTCGACGATCATGCGGTCGAAAACGTAACCGCCGAAGTCGTAGTCGGCCGCGAGCGGGAAGTCGGCGAGGTCCGCGCCCGGATCGCGCGGACCCGCGAACAGCAGACCGTGCCAGTGCCTGAGCGGCGTGCGCGGTAGCGCGCAGTCCGGCGTGTGGTCGAAGTCCGGCGCGCCGAGCAGCTTGCCGTCGAGGTCGTAGGTCCAGCGGTGCAGCGGGCAGACGAGATTCTGCGCGTGGCCGCGGCCTTCCATGATCAGCCCCTGCCGGTGCCGGCAGGTGTTCGACAGCAGCGCCACGCCCTGCTCCGAGCGCACCAGCATCTTCCCGTGCTCGGTCCACGGCAATGTCATGTAATCGCCGACCTCGGGCACCATCAGCTCGTGGCCGATGTAACCGGGCCCCTTGTCGAACAACAGGAGCATTTCGCGTTCGAACCAGCCGCGGTCGAAGTACGCCGCAATGGGCAGCGGCGGCGTGCGTTCGATCAGCGTCGGATCGAGGTTGGAGCGGCGGGTGATCGAGTCGGGGGCGTTCATGGCGATGCGCTGCGCGCGGGAGACTGCGAATGCGCGCGATGATAGCGATGCGCACGCGCGTGCGTGCCTGACGCGGATCAAGCCGGCGAGCCGACTGCAGGTCCGCTGCGAGCGCTCTTGCGGCCGCTGTTTACACATCTTTACAAAGCGCACAAGCGGCAGCAACGCGCGGCCGGCACAGTGCGGGCGTGCCGCGGAACGCGACCGACCGCCGGGTCGCATCCGTCCCGCGGCGAGCCCTCGACGCCCGACCCCACAGGAGATCGCGATGAACGAAACGCCGAACACCGACCGCGCGCAGAACGACGCGACCGCCGCGCGACCCGACGGATCGCGGACGAACGCGAAGCGCCGCTGGACGATCGCCGGACTCGCCGCCGGCACCATCGCGCTGACCGGCGCGGCTTGGTACGGCCACGCGCGCGCGCACGCCGGACCGTTCGGCCGCCACGGCTGGCACGGACCGATGGACCCCGAGTCGATGGGCCGCCGCATCGACGCGATGGTGGCGTGGGCGCTCGCGGACATCGACGCCACCCCCGATCAGCGCGCGCGCATCGCGACGATCGCGAAGGCCGCCGCGAACGACCTTGCGCCGCTGCGCGAGCGCCATCGCGATGCGCGGCGCAAATCGCTCGAGCTGCTCGCCGCGCCCGCGATCGACCGCGCGCAGCTCGAGGCGCTGCGCGTCGAGCAGGTACAGCTCGGCGACACCGTGACGCGCCGGATGCTGCAGGCGCTGCTGGACGCGGCCGACGTGCTCAACGCCGAGCAGCGCGCGCTGCTCGTGCAGAAGTGGCGGCAGCGCAGGGAGGGGCGGCGCGGCTGAGGCCGGTGCCGGCGCGCACCGGCGCAGGCTGCGTGCGCGGTAGATTGCGCGCATGCCGCAAGTGCTCATGATCGACGACGACCTGCGTCTGGCGGGCATGACGCGCGACTATTTGCAGGGTTCGGGCTTCGATGTCGAGCTGGCCGCGGACGCCGCGCAGGGGCTCGACGCGCTCGCGCGCGGGCGCTGCGACGTCGTGATCCTCGATCTGATGCTGCCCGACGCCGATGGGCTCGACCTGTGCCGGCGGCTGCGCGCCGCGCGCGAAACCGCCGACCTGCCGATCCTCATGCTGACCGCCAAGGGCGATCCGCTCGATCGCGTCGTCGGACTCGAACTGGGCGCCGACGACTATCTGCCCAAGCCCTTCGAGCCGCGCGAGCTGCTCGCGCGGTTGCGCGCGCTGCTGCGCCGGCGCGGCGGGGCCTCGGCGCCGTTGCTGCGCTTCGGCCGGCTCGAGATCGACCGCGACGCGCGGCGCGTGACGCTCGACGGTGCGCCGCGCGCGCTGACCTCGCACCAGTTCGAGCTGCTGCTCGCGCTCGCCGAGCGCGCGGGCCGCGTACTGTCGCGCGAGCAGTTGATGGATCTGGTCGGCGACGCGGGGTCCGGATACGACCCGGCGTTCGACCGCTCGGTCGACGTGCACGTCGCGCGCATCCGCGCCGCGATCGAAGACGATCCGCGCCGGCCGAAGCGCATCGTCACCGTGCGCGGCGCCGGCTACGTCTTCGCCAAGTCGCAGGATTGATGCGGCGTACCAGCCGCCTGCACTGGCGCATCTGGCTCGCGGTACTCGCGAGCCTCGCCGTCTTCGCGCTCGCGGTCGGCGCGGCGTGGAAGCTCTTCGGCGAGCGCGGCATCAGCGCGCAGCAGCGCGCGCTTGCCGAACTCGTGGCCGCGGTGCTGCCGCCGGCGGACGCGCCGCGCGCGACCGTGCAGGATGCGCTTGCCCTCTGGCGCGAGCGGCTGCAGAGCGACCTCGCGCTGCACGCGCCCGACGGCGCGCGCATCGCTGCGACCGCGGACGACCTGCCTGCGCCTGTGCCGCTGCGTCCCGACGACTGGCTCGCGAGCGCGCGCGGGCCCGCGCTCGCGCTGCGGCTGCCCGACGACCGCGTGCTGGTCGCGCGCCGGCTGCACGGGCGGCAGCGCACGCCGGTCGGGCTGGTTACGCTGCTGGTGCTGCTCGCGCTCGCGGTGGGCGCGGGCACCTATCCGGTCGCGCGCCGGCTGACGCGGCGCCTTGAGCGGTTGCAGGCGAGCGTGGAGCGGCTCGGCGGCGGCGATCTGGCCGCACGCGTCGACGCGCGCGGCCGCGACGAGGTGGCACGGCTCGCGGCGAGCTTCAACGAATCGGCGGCGCGCATCGAGCGGCTCGTGCAGTCGCAGCGCGCGCTGCTCGCCAACGCCTCGCACGAGCTGCGTTCGCCGCTGGCGCGCGTGCGCATGGCGATCGAGATGCTGGCCGAGGGGGATGCGCCGCGGCGTGCCGAGATCAAGCGCGAGCTGGAGCGCAACGTCGCGGAGCTGGACGCGCTGATCGACGAGATCCTGCTCGCTTCGAGGCTGGATGCGACCGACGCCCGCGCCGCGTTCGAGGAGGTCGATCTCGCCGCGCTCGCCGCCGAAGAGTGCGCGCGCGCCGAGGCGCGTTTCGAGCTGGCCGCGACGGGCGAGTGCACATTGCGCGGCGATGCGCGGCTGCTGCGCCGGTTGCTGCGCAACCTGCTCGACAACGCGCGGCGCCACGGCGGTGGCGCCGAGGTCGACGTCGTCCTGCGCGCCGCGACGGACGGATTCGAGCTCGACGTCTGCGACCGCGGGCCGGGTGTGCCCGCGGCTGAACGCGAGCGCATCTTCGAGCCCTTCTATCGGCTGGCGGGCGCATCGGAAACGGCCGGCGGCGTCGGTCTCGGGCTTGCGCTGGTGCGCAAGATCGCCGAGCAGCACGGCGGCAGCGCGGTGTGCCTGCCGCGCGCGGGCGGCGGCTCGTGTTTCCGGGTGCGTTTGCCGCGCGGCTAAGACGGCCGCGGCGACGAAATCAGTGTTCTGCAGCCGGCGGCCGGCTGCGGATCTGATCGATGCGTTCGCGCAGCGTGGCGGCGTCGGTGTAGCCCGATGCGACGAGGTGCAGTTCCTCGTCGTGCACCAGCAGCAGCGTCGGAAAGCCGTTGATGCCCCAGCGCTGCACGATCTCGAACTCCTGGCGCGTCGCCTCCTTCAGCTCGTCGGAGGCGAAGGCTTCGGCGAAGGCTTCACGCGGCACGCCGATGTCGGCAGCGACGTCGGCCAGCACGTCGTCGCGCGTGACGTCGCGGCCGTCGCGATAAAAAGCGTCCTGCGTGGCGCGGAAGAACGCGTACGCGAGCGGACCGGCGCCGGCGCGCATCGTCACGACCGCGCGGCACGCCGGCTCGGTGTCGTAGACGAAATCGGCGCGCGCGGTCGCATCCGCCCCGAAGGGCTGGCCGCTCAGCTCGTGCACGCGCTTCCAGTGGCCGCGGATCTCGGCCTTGCGCGCTTCGTCCATCGGTTTGCTCTCGTAAGCGCGCAGGCCGCCCATCACGAGCTCCAGTTCGGCGTCCGGCAGCGATTCGAGCAGGCGTTCGAGCTGCGGCGTGAAGCCGTAGCACCATGAGCACATCGGATCGGCGACGTAGACGAGCTGGGTCATGGCGGCGGCCTTTGCGGAGCGGACGGCAGGACCCCAGTGTAGGCCGATCGGCGATGCACGCGCGGAGTTCGCCGTGACCCGGCGCAAGAACCGGCGACGCGGCCATGCTAGCTTTGCACCCGTTTGCCGGAGGCGCCGGGTGCGGGCGAAGCTCCGGCGCGAGGACCGTGATGACGATCAGAAGCGCGAAACGGATGCGCGCGGCGCTGCGCGCCGCGCTGGCGGCGGGGCTGGCGGTCGCTTTGGCCGGCTGTCAGGCCCTGTTGCCGACCGCGACTTCGCGCACGCCGTTCGGCTGGGCGAGCTACGAGGAGGCGGCGCGCGCGCTGGAGAAGATCGTCCCGTACAAGACGCGGCGCGCGGAGCTGCACGCGCTCGGCTTCGATTCGATGGATAACCCGGCGGTGACGATCCTGAACTTCGCCGACATCGCACAGCGTTTTCCGGCGACCGCCGCGCTATCGTCCGACGAGCTGGATCATGGGCTGCGCGACTGTCTGAAGGCCGGGCGGCGCTGCACCGGCTACTCGATCAGCGTCAAGCAGGTCCGGCGCAAGCGCATCGGCAGCTTCTGGGCCGACACCTTCAATTTCAGGCGCCAGAGCGAAATCACCGGCTGGAGCTTCAACGCGCTGATCGTGCTGGTCGACGATGTCGTCGTCTACGCGCTGTCGGGGGGCCAGCCCGCGATCCGCGAGTACGAAACCGTGCGCAACCCGCTGGGCCCGCTGCAGAGCCTCGGCGATTCGATCCGCCCGCCTTCGCTGTTCTGAGCGCCGAGCGGGACTATGCGAGCCCGTCGCGGCGCGCGTGCTCGGCCGCCTGCGCGGGCGTCAGGCCGCGCTCGTACATGTCGGACCAGCGCACGTCGTCGAGCATGTCGTGCGCGCGCATCACGTGCCAGCCCAGCTCGGCGCACACCTGCGCCAGCCATTCGAAGAAGGTCATGCACCCGTCCTGCGCTGCGGTCAGCCGAGTTCGTCGATCGAGTGCGGCCAGCTCGCTTTCAGCAACCGCGACAGCGCCCGATCGGCCAGTATCGTGCCACCGGTCTGGCAGCGCGCGCAGTAGTTGGTTTCGTTCTCCGCGTAGACGATGCGCTGCACCGGCGCGCCGCACTCGGGGCAGGGCTGGCCGTAACGTCCGTGCACGGCCATCTCGGGGCGGAACGCGGTGACCTTGTCCGGGAAGCCGACGCCGGCCTGCGCGCGCAGGCGCGCGGTCCACTCGGTGAGGACGGCGCGCGTCGCGTCGTACAGGCGGGCGATCTCACTCGCGTCGAGCCTGCCCGTCAACGCGATCGGCGACAGCTTCGCCCGGTGCAGGATCTCGTCGGAGTAGGCATTGCCGATGCCGGCGAAAAGCCGCGGGTCGGTCAGCGTGCGCTTGAGCGTGTGGTTCTCGCGCTGCAACCTTTCCGCGAAGGCCGCGAGATCGGCGTCGAGCACCTCGAGCCCGCCGGCGTCGAACTGCGCGAGCGCGCCTTCGCCCTGCACGAGATGCAGCGAAGCGCGCCGCCGCGTGCCGGCCTCGGTGAAGACGAGCGTACCGTGTTCGAACTCGAAGGCCGCCAGCGCGATGCGCGCCGGCGGCTTCTGCGCGGAGTCGATCCACCGCAGCCGCCCCGCGATCATCAAGTGCAGCACTGCGCCGAGGTCCCCGTCGAAGGCCAGCGCGATGCGTTTGCCGATGCGCCGCGCGCCGGCCACGCGGTGGCCGGCGAACGCTGCCGCGCTTGGCTCGACCGTGCGCAGCACGAAGGGATTGAGCACGCGCAGCGCGCGCAGCGTGCGGCCGACGAGACGGCGCTCGAGATGATCGACGTAGACGGCGAGATCGGGCAGCTCGGGCATGGCGAGGCGCCGACGCGCGTCGGCCTTGCGCCTGCAGCTTAAGCCGTCGGCGCCGCTCGTCGATCGCGAGTGCGAACAGTTTCGCGACCGGGTTGCGCGGCGAGCGGCGCGGCTGCGCGCCACCGCCTCGCATCCAAGGGGCAGCGACTCAGTCGTCGTACCAGTCGCGGTCCTTGTAGTACTTGGCCTTGTAGTGCTTGACCTTGTAGTGCTTGCGGTAATGGCCCGGCGGATGGAATGCGGGCGGACCGTAGTAAACGGGCGCGGGCACGATCAGGCGCGGCGGCGGTGCATAGATCACCGGCGGCGGCACATAGACCGGCGCGGGCGCGACGATCACGGGCGGCGGATACACGGGAAAAGGCGTGCCGATGCGGATGCCGAACTCCGGCGTGTCGACGTGGATCGCGACGTTGCCGTGGGCCTCGGCCGCACCGAAGGGCAGCGCCGCGGCAAGCGCAACGGCGGCTAGGGCGAGGGACTTGTTCATGGTCTGCCTCCGTGAAGTCATGCACGACTTCTAACGGCGGCCGGCCCGGCCGGTGGACCCGCGCGCGCTGCGCGTGCGTTTCGAGTTGTAACGCCGCGGCTGGCCCGGAATCGGCGCGAACTCAGCGCGACTTCGCGTCGACCGCGGTCTGCGTCGCTCCCGCAGGGCAGGGTTGATCCGAAAACGTCACGCGTCCCTTCAGTTCGCAGCGAAAGATCTTGCCCGGAGCGAGCAGGACTTCGGCTTTGGGCTCGGGGGCAGGCGGCGCAGCAGCGGGCTCGGCAGGCGGCTTGACTTCCACCTGGACGAGCGGAACGCCGGGGTCGGTCGCCGCCTGCGGCTGCAACCAGCGGAACGCGAGGAAGCCGATACAGCCGAGCAGGACGAGCGTCACGAATCCCATGAGGACGCGCAGCGAAAAATCGTAGAAGCGGTCTCCGGTCGAAAACATGCGGTCGCCAGGAATGGCCCGGTTGCGAGGAACCGCATTATCGCGCTTTTGGATGACGGCCGTTCGGTCGATCCGCGGGGGGATTCCGAGGGAGTCCTCGATCTGCGATCGCTCCGATCCGCGGCCAGCCCACAGGGGTCCCGGGCAAACGACGGGCCGTCGAACGTCTGTCCGATCCACCCGCGCTCAGGATCGGCGTGCGCGTGCCGCCTTGTCCGGCGTGACCTTGATGACCCCTGCGCGTACGCGAACGGGATTACGACATCCGGATGAAGATCCGGACGAAGCTCGGGGCGCCGCGAGGATGAGCCTATCGATGGGATGTCGCCGCGGTGCGGCCTGAGCAAGCATCGCGCGCAACGTGACCGAAAGCCGCCCCGTGATTTCAACTTCGTTCGTCGAACGCTGCCGATTCGCTGCGGCGCTGGCGATCGCGCTGCTGGCCGGCTGCGGCGGCGGCTCGAGCAACGACAGCGCTGCGCCCGCACCGGTCGCACCCCCGATCGCGATCGCGAGCTTCGCGCCTGTGCAGGCCGGCCCGGGCGCGACGGTCACCGTCACGGGCAGCGGCTTCGGCGGGGTGCAGTCCGCCAGGGTGGGCGCCACGAGCGCCAGCTTCACGATCGACTCGGCGACACAGCTCCGGCTGACCGTTCCGGACGGTGCGTCGAGCGGACCGATCGAACTGGCCGGCGGCGGCCGCGTGGCGCTGTCGGCGAACGACCTCGTCGTGCTCGCGGTGCCGCGGGTCACGAGCGTAACGCCCAGCAGCATCGTTGCGCCCGCCCGCATCAACGTCGCCGGCACCGATCTCGACAAGGTCACGCAGGCGAGGCTCAACGCGACGGTGCTCGCGATCGCGGCGCAGTCGCCGACGGCGCTCGCGCTCGACGTGCCGGCCGGCGCGTCGAGCGGTTTCCTGACGCTGGTCGCGACCGACGGCGTCGCCCGGCAGAGCGCGCAGCAGATCACCGTCGCGGGATCGATCGCCGTGGCCTCGTTTGCGCCGACGACCGTCGCGCGCGGGCTCACGCTGACCGTCAGCGGCAGCAACCTCGATCGCGCGACCGCGGTCGAGTTCGCCGGCGGCGCCCAGGCGCCGATCGCCGCGCGCAGCGGCAGCACGTCGATCTCGGTCACCGTACCCGCGGCGGCGAACTCGGGCGTGTTCGCGGTGATCGGCAACGCCGGCGAGCGCGTCGACGCACCCGCGAGCCTCACGGTCGTTCCGCGCATCCAGGTCGACGCAGCCGCCGTCTACAACGTCGCGGCCGGCGCGCCGGTCACGATCAACGGCACCGGGCTCGCCGAAGTCAGCGCCGTTACCGTGGGCACGAGCGCGGCGACGATCGGCGCGCGCAGCGACACGCAGCTCGCGTTCACGGTCCCCGCAGGCATCAACTGCGGGCCGATCACGTTGCTGTCGCAAAGCCAGCCATCGGTGCCGGCAGGTTCGGTCGTCGTCGGCGCCGGCTGCGCGGTGCGCAGCGCCGGCATCGAGTTCGCGCAGGTCTACGCACAGAGCGCCGGCGCGAACTACCAGCGGCTCGTGCCCGGCAAGGAAACTTGGGTGCGCGCCTACGTCGTCGCCGAGACGGCGGGCACGGCCGCGCCGGCCGTGCGGCTGACCGGTTTCAGCGGCACCACTGCGCTCGGCACGATCGCGATGGCAGGGCCGGCGACGCTGCCGCAACTGGCCGCCGGCGCCACCGTGCCGGACTCGCTGCGCTACGACGAGGCGCTGACGTTCAACGCGAACCTGCCGGCGGCGTGGGTCGGCGCCGGAATGCGCGTGCGCGTCGAGATCGATCCCGACCGCCGCTACGGCAATCCGATCGTGGTCGACGCCACGCCGAACGTCGGCGCCGCGACGCGCATCGATCTCGTGCTGGTGCCGCTCGTATCCGGCGGCAATGCGCCGCAGATGCCGGCCGCCGCCGACGTCGCCGACGAGATCGTGCGGCGGCTGCCGATCGCGCGCGAAAACGTCAACGTGGCGGTCCGCCAGCCGTACACGCTGACCTCGGTGACCGATGGGGTCGACACGAGCAGCGAGTGGTCGAGCGCGTTGAACGAACTCGAGATGCTTCGCCGCAACGAAGCGCGGACGAAGCATTACTACGGCTTCGTGCGGCCGATGGTGTCGGCCGGCACCGCGGGCATCGGCTATGTGAATCGCGTCGGCTCGACCTCGCCGAATCTGTCGGCGATCGGCTGGGACGCGAGCCGCACGTCGTGGCGCCGCACCTTCTCGCACGAGCTGGGCCACAACTTCAGCCGCGAGCATGCGCCCTGCGGCGGTGTGGCCAACCCCGACCCGAACTACCCGTATCCGAACGGCGCCCTGAACGGCACGCCGCTGTTCGATTCGCTGCTCGACGACATCGTCTCGCCGGCCGGCATGTCCGACATCATGGGCTACTGCAGCGGCGCGTGGTTCTCCGACTACAACTTCCGCGAAGTGCAGCGCTTCGTCGAAGCACAGCCACAACCCGCGTTGAGCATTCAAATCGCGGGGCGCACGGCGGAGATGGTGATCGTGTCCGGTTCGATCGGCCTCGACGGCGTGCGCTTCAATCCGGTGCACCGGCTGCGCGGCGTCGCGCCGGTGGCCGAAGCGGGCGAATACATGCTGCGGCTGGTCACGGCCGCGGGTGCGACGATCGAATTACCTTTCGACGCCGTGCGCGTCGACCATGCGCTGCCGCCCGAGCAGCACTTCTTCGTCAAGCTGCCCGATCCCGGCACGCTCGCGGAGGTCGCGGTGCTGCGCGGCGCGAACGTGCTGCCGCAAGCCGGCGTAGGCGCCGTGCGCGTTCAAGGGCAACGCGCGCCGGCGCCGCCGGCAGCGGCCTCGGTCGATTGGAGTGAAGACGCCGGCGCGCTCGTGCTGGGCTGGAATGCGTCCGCGCACCGTTACCTGAGCGTCGTGCACGTCGCCGAAGACGGCGTGCGGCGCGTGCTCGCCGTGCTGCTCGCCGGCGGCAGCGCCCGCGTCGACGTTGCAGATCTTGCGCGCGGCGGCGAGTTCGAGTTCGCGCTGTCCGACGGGTTGAATACCCGCCTCATCGTCGTGCCGCGCTGAGCCGCCCCCATCGCGTTTCCGCGTCATCGCGGCACCGCTTCGTCGCGCCGCCGTTGTCCGTTCGTGCCGGATCGCCGAGACTGTCCACGACAGCCGAGTCGGCTGTATCGCAAAGGAGGCGATGATGGACGTCTGGAAAACGCATGGCGCGTTCAGCTGGTGCGAGCTGATGACCACCGACGTGGAGGCGGCGAAGCGCTTCTACACGAAGCTGTTCGGATGGGGCACGAAGCAGTTCGACATGCCGGACGGGCCCTACACGACGGTGCAGGTCGGCGAAGACTCGGTCGGCGGAATCATGAAGATCCCGGCCGATGCGCCGCCGATGCCGCCGCACTGGGGCTGCTACGTGACCGTCGACAAAGTCGAGGATACGGTCGCGCTCGCACAGTCGCTCGGCGGCAAGGTGCTGGTGCCCGGGATGGAAGTGCCCGGCGTCGGCCGTATGGCCGTGCTCCAGGACCCGCAGGGCGCGGTGCTCTCCGTGATCACCTACACGATGCCTTCGGACTGATGCTCGCTTGACGGTGTTCTAGCGCGCGCCGCTCGCCGCGGCGGGCGGGCCGAAGTAGATCGTCCGGTGCGGAAACGGGATCTCGATGCCGGCGGCGTCGAAGGCTTCCTTCGTCCGCCGCAGGAACTCGCGCCGCACGTTCCACTGTTCGAGCGGCAGCACCTTGATCCGGCATCGGATCACGACCGCCGAATCGGCGAGGCTGTCGACGCCGGCGATCTGCAGGTCCTCGAGGATGCGCGGCGCGAATTCGGGGTCGGCGCGCAGTTCGGCCGCAACCTTGCGCAGCACGTCGAACGCGGCGCCGATGTTCGAGCGGTACGAGATGCCGATGTCCATCACGGCGAACGCGAACTCGGTCGACATGTTGGTGACCGTCGTGATCAGGCCGTTGGCAACGTAGTGCACGGCACCGTCGTAACCGCGCAGCTTCACGCGGCGCAGCGTCACTTCCTCGACGAAGCCGCTCTTGCCGGCGATCTCGACGACGTCGCCGACGCGGATCTGGTTCTCGACGAGCAGGAAAAAGCCCGTGAAGTAGTCCTTGATCAGGCTCTGCGCGCCGAAGCCGACCGCGAGCCCCACGACGCCGGCGGCGCCCAGGATCGGCGCGATCGACACGCCCAGCTCGTTGAGCACCAGCATCGCGGTGATCAGCCCGATCACGATCGACGCGGTGTAGCGCAGCGCGCGGCCGACGGTTTCGATCCACTTGGAACTCTCGACGTCGGGGGCACGCGCGGCGGCGGCCTGGCGCACCCGTCCGAGCAGGCGCGCGATCAGCGCGTGCACGACCCACGCGCCGGCGAGGATCGCGACGACCTTCAGCCCGGACTTCAGCTCCGGCCACCAGGGCCGCAGCCATTCGAGATTCGCCCAATCGATCATCGCCGTGCTCCTTCGCTGCCGTTGCGCGCGGCCGACGCGCGTCGAAACTGCAGCAACTGATCCAGCAGGATCACGATTTCCGATTGTTGGTGAATGAAGTAGTTCGCGCGGCTGGCCCGGTCCAGTTCGACGCGCACGGTGATCCAGTGCGCCGGCGCCTGCGCGAAGACCAGCTCGTCGGTCTCGTCGTCGCCGACGAACAGCACGCGTTGTGCGCCCTCGTGCTCCGCGAGCGCGGCGAGCGCCTCGAACTTCGTGCGCGCTCCCGGCGGCAGCAGGTTCAGCACGAGCTTGCCGCCGATCACGCGCGGCGCGGGTGCGAGCTCCTGCACGATCCGCGCGAGCTCGCGCGCCGCCTGCCCGCGATCGCGCGCGAGCCGGTAGTGCACCGACAGCGTCAGGCGCTTGTCCTCGACGACGATGCCCGACGACGGCGCGTTCGCGAGCGCCGCTTCGAGCTGCGCGATCCATCCGCGGCAGACCGCACGCATCGTTTCGGGATCGGGGGCGTCGGGCAGGCCCTCGTTGCCGTGGTTGCCGATGCAGTGCCGGACTTCGACCGGAATGCGGTCACGCAGATCGGCGAGGCTGCGGCCGGAGACGACCGCGACGGGCGCGCACTGCGCGAGCTGCGCGAGCCGCTGGCGCACGCCGATCGCCGCGCGGGCGTCGCGCGGCCGCGCGACGATCGGCGCCAGCGTGCCGTCGAAGTCGAACGCGAACAGCGCGCGCGCGCCCGCGAGTCCGCGCAGCGACTCCTGTCCCTCCGCGCTGAGCAGGTGCTTCATGCGGCTTCGCTGTGCTCGCCGATGCGCGCGGCGATCCTCTCGCGCCGGCGCAGCCGCGCCGCGTCGAGCAGCATGCGGCCGGCCCACCGATAGACGTTGAATTCGCGCACGAGCTGGCGCAGGCTCGCCATGCGCTCGCGCTGTTCGCTTGCGGGCATCGCCAGCGCCCGGTGCAGCGCCTCGGCGACCTGCTCGATGTGATAGGGATTGACGATCAGTGCCTCGTGCAACTCGCGCGAGGCGCCGGCGAACTGGCTCAGGATCAGCGTGCCGCGCTCGTCGTCGCGCGCGGCGATGAACTCCTTGGCGACCAGGTTCATGCCGTCGTGCAGGCTCGTGACCAGGCACACGTCGCACGCGCGGTAATGCGCGCGCACCGAGTCGGCGTCGTGATGCTCGACCAGCAGCCGGATCGGCTGCCACGCGCTGTCGCCGAAACGCGCGTTGATCTGCGCCGCGGTGGCGCGCACCTGCGCCTCGAAGCGCTGGTACTCGTCGAGCGAGGAGCGCGACGGTGCCGCGATCTGCACGAACGTGAACCGCCGCAGCCATTCGGGGTGCAGCTCGAACAGCCGCTCGACCGCGCGCATCCGCTCGACGATGCCCTTGGTGTAGTCGAGCCGGTCGACGCCGAGGCCGAGAAGCTGCTCGTCGTCGATGCCGAGCGCGCGCCGGATGCGCGCGCGCGCGGCGGCGACCGGCTCGTCGTTCTCCGCCGCCGGCCACGCGATCGAGATCGGATAGCTCTCGACCTGCGTCAGGTGTCCGCCGAACGAGACGGTCGAGCTTTCGTATTCGATGCGCGCCTCGAGGAAGCGGTCGACCGTCTGCAGGAAGTTGTTGCAGTGGAAGCGCGTGTGAAACCCGAGGATCGTGCTGCCGAGCAGGCCGTCGAGGATTTCCCCGCGCCACGGGCAGATGCCGAACGACTCCGGGTTCGGCCAGGGGATGTGCCAGAAGGTGATGATCGTCGCGCGCGGCAGCCGCTCGCGCACCATGCGCGGCAGCAGCGCGAAGTGGTAGTCCTGGATCAGCACGACCGGATCGTCGGTGTGCGCCTCCTCGACGACGGCCTCGGCGAAGCGCTCGTTGACCGCGCGGTACTGCTCCCAGTCCTCGCTGCGGAACACCGGCCGTACGTGCGCGATATGGCACAGCGGCCACAGCCCCTCGTTGGCGAAACCGTAGTAGTAGCCCTTCTCTTCGGCCTTGCTGAGCCAGATCCGGCGCAGCGTGTACGCGGGATCCGCCGGCGGCACGCGCACGCGGCCGGCCGCGTCGGCCGTTTCGCGATCGGCCGAGCCGCCGCCGTGCGCGATCCAGGTGCCCGAGCAGGCACGCATCACGGGCTCGACCGCCGTCACCAGCCCGCTCGCCGGCCGCTGCACCTGGATGCCCTGCGCCGAGCGCACGTGGATGTAGGGCTCGCGATTGGACACGAGGATCACCTCGTCGCCGGAAAACTGGTCCTTCAGCAGCCGGCGCAACGCTTCCGGATTCCACCGCAGCGTCGTCGCGTCGTGCTCGCGCCGCTCGTTCTGCATGTCGCGCAGCAGCGCGCGCAGATCGCCGACCAGCGGCTGCAGTTCGGGGCGCGGCTGCGCAAACGGACGGATCACGCCTTCGCCGCGCAGCATTGCGCGCACGCCCGCCACCCAGCCGCGCCAGCTCAGATGAGCGACCGCGACCGTGATCAGCGCGACCGCGAGCCCGAGCACCGTGAACAGCCACAGGATGTACTTGCGCGTGTCCTCGCTGCGCCGTTGCACGAAGCTCATGTCGTGCAGCATCACCAACGATGCGACGTGTTCGCCGTCGCGCTGCACGTCGGCGACCGAGACGTGCAGCGGCCCGCGCGGCAGTTCGAGCACGAAGCCCTCGCCCGGGCGCGCGCGTTCGCGGACGCCGCAGTCGACGGCGGCAGGAAAGTTGTGGGTCTTGCGGACCAGCCTGTGGTCGGCATCGCACAGGCCGAGCGCGAACAGTCGCTCGTCGGCTGCGGCGCGCTCGAGCAAGGCGTCGATGCGGGCGTACGACTTCGACGCGCTCAGCTCGGCGATCTGCTCGTCGAGCGTGCGCGCGACGAAGGCGGAGCGGATGTCGAGGTCGCGCACGAACCAGCGCAGCGTCAGCGCGTCGATCAGCGGCATCGACACGTAGGCGAGCGCGAACAGCGCGGCGAGCAGCGGCAGAAGAAAGCGGAGCGAAAGGCGGAAGGTTCGAAACATCGGATGCGAGTCGTCCGCAGCGAACGCAAACCCGCGTCCGCCTGCGTTTGCGAACCCGCGCTCCGGACGCCGGGGCGGATCCGCGAAAGAGTGCGGCCGACGCGAAAGAGAGTCGGCCGACCCGGCGTGGGGAGGGGCAGGACCGGGCCGCACAACTTTAGCCGGATCGGCACCGCGGCGCGTGCGCGACAGCGCGTACGTAAGACAACTAGCATGAACGCGTTATCCGGTCGCTCCACCGCGGTGCCCGACGCGTTCGCTCCGGCTTTCCGCGTACGCGACAGGGCGGGTATGCCGGCCGCGCAATGTCCGTAGACTTCGGCGACCGATCGCATCGAACAACAGCGTGCCGAGCTTGGCGAAGGGGCCGCGCATGTCCGCCGTAACGCATCCGCCGATCACGGTCGTCTGGCCCGGCAAGCCGTTTCCGCGCGGCGCGACCTGGGACGGCGAAGGCGTGAACTTCGCGCTGTTCTCCGAGCACGCGGAGCGCGTCGAGCTGTGCATCTTCGATCCGGCGGGCCGGCGCGAGATCCAGCGCGTGCCGCTCGCGGAGCGCACCCACGACGTGTGGCACGGCTATCTGCCCGAAGCGCGCCCCGGCATGCTGTACGGCTACCGCGTGCACGGGCCGTACCGACCGGGCGAAGGGCATCGCTTCAATCCGCACAAGCTGCTGGTCGATCCGTACGCGCGCAACCTGGTCGGCAATCTGCGCTGGAGCGACGCGCTGTACGGCTACGTCGTCGGCCACAAGCGCGAGGATCAGTCGTTCGACCGCCGCGACAGCGCGCACGGCATGCCGAAATGCCAGGTCGTCGACAACGCGTTCACCTGGGGCGACGACCGGCCGCCCGCGATCGCGTGGAACGACATGGTGATCTACGAGCTGCACGTGCGCGGCTTCGCGATGCGCCATCCGCAGGTGCCGCCCGCGCTGCGCGGCACGTACGCGGGGCTGGCGAGCGCGCCGGTGGTCGAGTATCTGAAGCGCCTCGGCATTACGACGGTGGAGCTGATGCCGGTGCACGCGTTCGTCGACGACCGCCGCCTCGCCGAACTGGGGCTGCGCAACTACTGGGGCTACAACACGCTCGGCTATTTCGCGCCCGAGGCGCGCTACGCAGCCACGTTGAATCCGGTCGCCGAATTCAAGGCGATGGTCAAGGTGCTGCATTCGGCCGGCATCGAAGTGATCCTCGACGTCGTCTATAACCACACCGCCGAGGGCGACCACCTCGGACCGACGCTCGCTTTCCGCGGCATCGACAACGCGTCGTACTACCGGCTGCTCGAAGGCGACCGCCGCCACTACGTGGACTACACCGGCTGCGGCAACACGCTGAACATGCGGCATCCACGGGTGCTGCAGCTGATCATGGACTCGCTGCGCTACTGGGTCACCGAAATGCATGTCGACGGCTTCCGCTTCGATCTCGCTTCCGCCCTCGCGCGCGAGTTGCACGAAGTCGACCGGCTCGGCGCATTCTTCGACGTGATCCTGCAGGACCCGGTGCTCAACCGCGTCAAGCTGATCGCCGAGCCCTGGGATCTCGGCGAAGGCGGCTACCAGGTCGGCAACTTTCCGCCGGGCTGGGCCGAATGGAACGACCGCTACCGCGACACGATGCGCGCGTTCTGGAAAGGCGACGGCGGCCTGATCGGCGAGTTCGCGCGTCGGCTCACCGGCTCGAGCGATCTGTACGGCCGCAGCGGACGGCGCCCGTACGCGAGCATCAACTTCGTCACCGCGCACGACGGCTTCACGCTGCGCGACCTCGTCTCGTACAACCACAAGCACAACGAGGCGAACGGCGAAGAAAACCGCGACGGCCACAACCACAACCTGTCCTGGAACTGCGGCGTCGAAGGGCCGAGCGACGATCCCGCGATCAACCGCCTGCGCGCGCAGCAGCAGCGCAACTTCATCGCCACGCTGCTGCTGTCGCAGGGCGTGCCGATGATCACCGCCGGCGACGAGATCGGCCGCACGCAGAACGGCAACAACAACGCCTACTGCCAGGACAACGAGACGAGCTGGCTCGACTGGTCGCTCGACGGCGAGCGCGAACGGCTGCTCGCGTTCGTGCGGCGGATGATCGCGCTGCGGCGCGCGCACCCGACGTTGCGCCGGCGCGATTTTTTCCAGGGCCGGCCGCTGTACGGCAGCGACATCAAGGACATCGTCTGGCTGCGTCCGGACGGCCACGAGATGACGCAGCAGGAGTGGGAGTCGGAGCATGCGCGCGCGCTCGCGGTGTATCTGTCGGGCGCGGGCTTGAACGAGGTCGATCCGCGCGGCCGGCTGCTCACCGACGACGACTTCCTGCTGCTTTTCAACGCGAGCGCCGACCCCGTCGAATTCCGGATCCCGGCGCGGCTCGGGGCGGGCCGCTGGCTCGTCGTTCTCGACACCGCGCACGGCGACGGGCTGGTCGAGGATGGCACGATCGACGCGGGCGCCGCGTACACGCTCGCTGCGCGCGCGGTCGCGGTGCTGACGCTGCTGCAAACGCCTGCCGGATGACCACGCGCACGCACGCGATGCCTTTCGGCGCGACGCCCGCCGAAGGCGGCGTGCGCTTCCGCCTGTGGGCGCCGAGCGCGTGGCGCGTCGACCTGCTGCTGCTCGAGGCCGAAGCGTTGCCGATGCAGCCGCTCGCGGGCGGCTGGTACGAGGCGACGATCGCGCAGGCCGATGCGCGTACCCGCTACGCCTATCGCATCGACGGCCGCCTCATCGTTCCCGACCCGGCGTCGCGGTGCAATCCCGACGGCGTGCACGGACCGAGCCTCGTCACCGATCCGCACGCGTTCGACTGGCCCGATGCAAACTGGCGCGGCCGGCCGTGGCACGAGGCGGTGATCTACGAGCTGCACGTGGGCAGCTTTACGCCGCAGGGAACCTTCGCCGCGGCGATCGAGCGGCTCGACGATCTGGCCGCGCTGGGCGTCACCGCGATCGAGCTGATGCCGGTCGCTGCGTTTCCGGGACGACGCAACTGGGGCTACGACGGCGTGCTGCCGTTCGCGCCGGCCGCGGCTTACGGAACGCCCGAAGCGCTGAAGCGGTTCGTCGCCGCCGCGCACGCGCGCGGGTTGATGGTGCTGCTCGACGTCGTCTACAACCACTTCGGCCCCGACGGCAACTATCTGCACGCCTACGCGCAGCCGTTCTTCGATCGCACGCGGCACACGCCGTGGGGCGCGGCGATCGACTTCGGCGTCGACGTCGTGCGCGCGTTTTTCGTTCACAACGCGCTGTACTGGCTCGAGGAGTTTCACTTCGACGGCCTGCGGCTCGACGCCGTGCACGCGATCGAAGACGCGCGCCGCCCCGACATCGTCGAGGAGATCGCGCAGGCGATTCGTGCCGGCCCCGGGCGCGCGCGCCACGTTCACCTGATCCTGGAGAACGACCGCAACGAAGCGCACTACCTCGCGCGCGATGCGGATCGCCGGCCGCTTTGCGCGACCGCGCAATGGAACGACGACCTCCATCACGCCGCGCACGTGCTCGCCACCGGCGAAACCGACGGCTACTACGTCGACTACGCAGACGATCCGCTGGCCGACTTCGGGCGCGCGCTCGCCGAAGGCTTCGTCTACCAGGGCGAGCCGTCCGGCTTTCGCGGTGGCCGCCCGCGCGGCGAGCCGAGCGCGCACTTGCCGCCGGCGGCGTTCGTCAACTTCCTGCAGACGCACGACCAGGTCGGCAACCGCGCGTTCGGCGAGCGGCTGGTCGCGCTGACGGATCCCGAAAAACTGCGCGCGCTCGCGGCCTGCGTGCTGCTGGCGCCGGCACCGCCGCTGCTCTTCATGGGCGAGGAATGGGGCGCGGGCACGCCGTTCCTGTTCTTCTGCGATTTCGGCGCCGACTTAGCGGAGGCGGTACGCAACGGGCGCCGCGCCGAGTTCGGCCGGATGGCCGCGTTTGCCGATGCCGCCGCACGCGAGCGCATCCCCGATCCGAACGCAGTCGATACGTTCGCGGCCAGCAGGCTCGACTGGTCCGAGCGCGAACGCGCGCCGCACGCGCAATGGCTCACGTTCTATCGCGAGCTGCTCGCGCTGCGCCGGCAGCGCATCGTTCCCCTGCTCGCGCAGGCGGGCGCGGGCCGCTTCGAGATCGCCACGCCGGGGCTGCTGCACGTCGCCTGGCCTTCGGGCGGCGCGCGCTTGCAGCTCGACGCGTACCTGCCGGCGGACGACAAAGCAGCTGCGGTCGCCGTGCCGCTGCCGGCCGGTGAAGTGATCCATTCGACCGCGCGCGAGGACGGCAAGCTCGCGCCGTGGACCGTGCGCTGGTCCCTCGAAGACGCGCATGGCTGAAGCGCTCGCGCAGCTCGCCGACGACTGCGGCATCCAGCTCGCGTACGACGACATCTGGGGCGTCACACGGCATACATCGACCGAGACGCTGCGCGCGCTGCTCGGCGCGCTCGGTGTCGACACCGCAGACGCGACAGCGGCGCTCGCGGCGCGGCAACGCGCGGCGTGGCGCCGGACGATCGCGCCGGTGATCGTCGTCCCTGCAGGCCGCGCCGCCTTTGCGTTTCGCGTCAACCTGCGCGCGCGCGACGATCGAACGCCGGTCGCGTGGCGCTTGCGGCTCGAGGACGGCGCGTCGCGCGAAGGCGCGTTTACGCCGGCCGACTGGCCGCTGGTCGAGCGAGATTCGATCGACGGCGAAGCGCATGTCGCGCGCGCGGTGTCCATCGACGGCGTGCCGCCTGTCGGTTATCACCGGCTCGAAGTGCTGGACGCGCGGGGTGCCGGTCATGCGGCGCTGTGGGTCGCGCCCGAGCGCTGCTATCTGCCGCCTGCGCTCGCGTCCGGCCGCCGCATCTGGGGGCCGGCGGTCCAGCTTTACGCGCTGCGCTCGCAACGCAACTGGGGCATCGGCGATCTCACGGACCTGGTCAACGTGATCGATCTCGCCGCGCGGCACGGTGCCGACGTCGTGGGGCTGAATCCGCTGCACGCGCTGTTTCCGCACGATCCGCGGCACTGCAGCCCGTACAGCCCGTCGAGCCGGCTGTTCTTCAACGCGCTTTATCTCGACGTGGAGGCCGTGCCGGAGTTCGCGTCGTCCGAAGCGGCGCGCGCGCGGGTGGCTTCGGCCGGCTTCCAGGCGTGCCTCGCGCGGCTGCGCGCCGCCGAACTGGTCGACTACGAAGGCGTTCGCGCGGCGAAGTTCGAGATCCTCGAGCTGTTGGCGCGCGAGGTGCGCGGCGAACGCGCGCTGGCGTTCGAAGAATTCAAGCGCAGCGGCGGCGAAGACCTGCGCCGGCACGCGCTGTTCGAGGCACTGCAGGAGCATCTTTACGCGCGCGATCCCGCGTGCTGGGGCTGGCCCGCGTGGCCGCCGGAGTATCGCGATCCGGATTCGCCCGCGGTCGCGGCGTTCGCCGCGGCCAACGCCGAACGCATCGACTTCTACGCTTGTCTGCAATGGCTCGCCGACGAGCAGCTCGCCGCCGCGGCGAAACGCGCGGCGGACATGGCCGTGGGCCTGTACGCCGATCTGGCGGTGTCGGTCGATGCGGGCGGCGCCGAAAGCTGGGCGCAACAGCGGCTGTACGCGCACGGGCTGCGCATCGGCGCCCCGTCGGACGACTTCAATCCGAAAGGGCAGGACTGGGGGCTGCCGCCATGGCAGCCCGAAGCGCTGCGCGCCGCGGCGCACGAACCTTTCGTCGCGGTGCTGCGCGCGAACATGCGGCACGCCGGCGCGCTGCGCATCGACCACGTGATGGCTTTGATGCGGCTCTATCTGATCTCGCCGGGAACCGAGGCGACACAGGGCGCTTACGTGCATTACGCGTTCGACGAGCTTCTGGCCGCGGTGGCGATCGAAAGCCATCGCAACCGCTGCCTGGTGATCGGCGAAGACCTCGGCACCGTGCCCGATGCGATCCGCGCGGCGCTCGCCGCCGCCGGCGTGCTGTCGTACAAGGTGCTGTATTTCGAGCGCGCCGCCGACGGGGGTTTCCGCGCGCCGGCGGACTTTCCTGCGCTCGCGCTGGTGGCCGCCTCGACGCACGATCTGCCGACGCTGACTGGCTGGTGGGAGGGTCGCGATCTGGCGTTGCGCGAGTCGCTGCATCTTTTTCCGAGCGCCGAGCTGGCGGCTTCGCAGCGCGCGCAACGCGCGCGCGACCGGCCGGCGTTGCTGCGGATGCTCGTGCGCGAGGGGCTGTGGCCGGCCGGAGCCGAGCCGCCGCTGGCGCTGGACGAGCGGCTGAGCCGCGCGATCCACGCGCATATCGCGCGCACGAACGCGGCGATCGCGGTCGTGCAGCCGGAAGACATCTTCGGCGCGCGCGAGCAGGTCAATCTGCCGGGCACGACGAGCGAGTATCCGAACTGGCAGCGCAGACTCGCCGTGCCGCTCGAGCGATGGGGCGACGATGCGCGCTTCGTCGGCTGCGCGGCGGCGTTTGCGGCGGCGCGGCCGCGCGCAAGCGCGCCGGCCGAGCCGCCGCCGACGGTCGTTCCGCGCGCGACCTATCGGCTGCAACTGAACCGCGATTTCACCTTCGCGCAGGCGACGGCGATCGTGCCGTATCTCGCCGCGCTGGGCATCTCGCACGTGTACTGCTCGCCGTATCTGCGCGCGCGCGCCGGCAGCCGCCACGGCTACGACATCGTCGATCACCGCGGGCTGAATCCGGAGATCGGCACCTCGGCCGACTTCGAGGCCTTCGTCGCCGCGCTGCGCGGACACGGCATGGGGCAGATCGCCGACGTCGTGCCCAATCACATGGGCGTGCTGCGCGCGGACAACGCGTGGTGGCTCGACGTGCTCGAAAACGGCCCGGCCTCGGCATACGCGCATCTCTTCGACATCGACTGGACGCCGATCGACCCCGCGCTGCGCGGCAAGGTGCTGCTGCCGGTGCTCGGCGACCACTACGGCCGCGTGCTCGAGCGCGGCGAGCTGTGGCTGGTGTTCGACGCCGACGCGGGCGGCTTCGCCGTGCTGTACTTCGACCACCGTTTTCCGCTCGATCCGCGTTCGTATCCGCCGCTGCTCGCGCACGCCGCCTCGTTTCCGTTCGCGGGGCCGGCCGCGCGCGCGACGCTTGCCGATCTCGCGCAGGCGTTCGCCGCGCTTGCGCCGCGCGACAGCGAAGACGCGGCGGCGCTCGCGGCGCGGCGCAGCGACGGGCCGCGCCTGCGGCGGGAGCTCGCGCAACTCGTCGTCAAACATCGCTGGCTGCGCGAAGCGATCGAAGCGGCGTGCGGCGCGCACGGCGGCGGCGAAGCGCTGCACGCG
Organism: Betaproteobacteria bacterium; assembly: GCA_016861185.1. Classification (GTDB taxonomy): domain Bacteria; phylum Pseudomonadota; class Gammaproteobacteria; order Burkholderiales; family Burkholderiaceae_F; genus DSNY01. The sequence continues at coordinate 328,445 of BOKW01000003.1, read as the reverse complement.
CTGCTCGAAGCGCAGGCGTACCGGCTTGCGTCGTGGCGCGTGGCCGGCGACGAGATCAACTACCGGCGCTTTTTCGACATCAACGATCTGGCGGCGCTGCGTATGGAAGACGAAGCCGTCTTCGAAGCCACGCACGCCAGGCTGCTGCAATGGACCGCAAGGCAGGCGATCGACGGGCTGCGAATCGACCATCCCGACGGGCTTTTCGATCCGCAGCAGTATTTCGATCGGCTGCAGCGCGGGCATCTGCGCGCGGCCGGTGTCGCACCCGAAGACATCGAAGCGCAACTCAGTGGCGAGCCGAAGCCGCTGTACGTCGTGGTCGAGAAGATCCTCGCTGCCCACGAAGACCTGCGACGCGACTGGGCCGTTTACGGCACGACCGGGTATCGCTTCGCCACCGTGATCAACGGTCTGCTGGTCGACGGGGCCAACCGCCGGCGCGTCGACCGCGCCTGGCGCGCGTTCGTGGGCGGCGAGGCCGGCGACTGGGAAGACATCGCCTACGCCGGCCGGCGCGAAGTGATGACCGGCGCGCTGGCCGGCGAACTGACGGTGCTGACGAACCGGCTGCTGCGGCTCGCGCGCGCGGATCCGCGCACGCGCGACTTCACGCAGCCCGCGCTGCGCGAAGCGCTCGCCGCGGTGGCCGCTTCGTTTCCGGTGTACCGCAGCTACATCGTCGACGAACCGACCGCGGCCGATCGCCGCTACATCGACTGGGCCGTCGGGCGCGCGCGCGCGCGCAGCCGCGCGGCCGACCCGGGCATCTTCGACTTCGTGCACGCCGCGCTGCTCGGCCGCGCCGCGAACGGTTCCGCCGCCGAGGCGCTCGCGTTCGCACGGCGCTTCCAGCAGTTCACCGCGCCGGTGGCGGCGAAGGGGATCGAAGACACGGCGTTCTACCGCTTCAACCGGCTGCTGTCGCTCGCCGACGTGGGCTGCGATCCGGAGATCTTCGGCATCCGCGTGGCGGCCTGGCACGCGGCGAGCCGCGACCGCAGAGAGCGCTGGGCGCACACGATGCTTGCGACCAGCACGCACGACTCGAAACGTTCGGAGGACGTGCGCAACCGGCTGAACGTAATCTCCGAGCTGCCGGCGGCATGGCGGCTCGCGGTGCGGCGCTTCAGCCGCCTGAACCGCCGCCATCGCCGCATCATCGACGGCGCGCGCGCGCCTTCGCGCAACGACGAATACGCGCTGTACCAGCTTCTGGCCGGCACGCTTCCGCCCGGCGAACTCGACGACGACGCGCTCGCGCACTGGCGCGAGCGCGTGTCGGCCGCGTGGCTGAAGGGCGCACGCGAAGCGAAGCTGCACACGAGCTGGATCAATCCGAACCCCGAGTACGAAGGCGCGCTGAAGGGTTTCGTCGCTGGCGCGCTCGCGCGCGCACACGGCGACCTGTTCCTCGACGATCTGCGCGCGACGGTCGCGCCGCTCGCCTGGTTCGGCCAGTTGAACAGCGTGACCATGGCGCTCGCAAAGTTCGCTTCGCCCGGCGTGCCCGACATCTACCAGGGCAACGAGACGATCACGCTGCGCCTGGTCGATCCCGACAACCGCGCGCCGGTGGATTTCGCTTCGCTGCGCGCCGCGCTGGCGGAGTTGCAGGCGCTCGCGACGCGCCTGAACGACGGCCCGCAAGCTTTGCGCGAACTGTTCGCGAACGGGCTGGCCAAGCTGTGGGTGACTTGGCGTTGCCTGGCGTTGCGGCGCGAACGTTCGGCCCTGTTCGAACAAGGCGAATATGTGCCGTTGGAGCCGACCGGCACCAAGGCGGCGCACGTCGTCGCCTTCGCGCGCCGGCTCGGCGACGAGATCGCGATCGTGATCGCCGGCCGCCTGTTCGCAGGGCTCGGTGCTGCCGTCGGCGAACTGCCGCTCGGGGCGGCGGTCTGGGGCGACACCGCGGTCGATCTGTCGCCGCTCGGCGCGCCGCGCTCGATGAGCGAGCGGCTGAGCGGGGCGACGCGTGAAATCGGCGCCACACTGCCGCTCGCCGTGGCGTGGAACGGTTTTCCCGGCGCGTTGTGGGTGTCGCCGCGCGAGGAACTTCGTTAGCGCTTGCGGGTACCAACTACGATGATTCCCGTACCGGTCTTGCCGAATTCAACGACGCGGTCGCGCGGACTAAGGTTCGATCGAGGTCATCACAGGAACGACCGGAACGGCCATTGCGCCGCGGTCGCGAGGAACGCATGAACGTTCGCGAAGCCGCACACGGAACGGACGCGCCCCGCAGGTCGACGCGCGGCTCGTTGACGAGCCACGACGTCTACCTGCTGCGCGAAGGCACGCACGTGCGGCTCTACCGCAAGCTCGGCTGCCATCTGCAGGCGCGCGGCGCGCACTTCGGCGTGTGGGCACCGAACGCCGAGCGTGTCTCTGTGATCGGCGAGTTCAACGGCTGGAACCCGGACGCGAACCCGCTCGCGCCGCGCGCCGACGGTTGCGGCGTGTGGGAAGGGCATGTGGCCGGCGTGTTGCAGGGCCATGCGTACAAATACCGGATCGTCACGCGCGAAGGCGAATGGCTCGACAAGGCCGATCCGTTCGCGTTCTTTTCGGAAACGCCGCCGGGCACCGCGTCGCGCGCCTGGTCGCTGGAGTACGAATGGGGCGACGGCGAATGGATGGGACAGCGCCGCCGCCGCAACGCGCTCGACGCGCCGATGGCGATCTACGAGGTGCACCTCGGTTCATGGCGGCGCGATCAGCGCGGAAGCTCCCTCGCCTATCCGGATCTCGCGCATCAGCTTGCCGATTACGTGCGCGAAGTGGGTTTTACGCACGTCGAACTGCTGCCGGTGACCGAGCACCCTTTCTACGGCTCGTGGGGCTACCAGTGCACCGGCTACTTCGCGCCGACCGCGCGCTACGGCACGCCGCAGGACTTCAAGTACTTCGTCGACGTGCTGCATCGCGCGGGCATCGGCGTGATCCTCGACTGGGTGCCTTCGCACTTCCCCGCCGACGCGCACGGCCTGGCGCGCTTCGACGGCACCTATCTGTACGAGCACCAGGACCCGCGCCAGGGTTTTCATCCGGAGTGGAACTCGTCGATCTTCAATTACGGCCGGCACGAGGTGCGCGCGTTCCTGCTGTCGAGTGCGCTGTTCTGGCTCGACGAGTACCACGTCGACGGGTTGCGCGTGGACGCGGTCGCGTCGATGCTTTACCTCGACTACGCGCGCAACGAAGGCGAGTGGATCCCGAACCGGCACGGCGGGCGCGAGAACCTGGAAGCGATCGAGTTCCTGCGGATGCTGAACGAATCCGCCTACCGCGACCACCCCGACGTGCAACTGATCGCGGAGGAATCGACCGCTTGGCCGATGGTGTCGCGGCCGGTGTATCTGGGCGGACTCGGCTTTGGGCTGAAGTGGAACATGGGCTGGATGCACGACACGCTGAAGTACATGCAGCAGGACCCGATCCACCGCCGCTACCACCACGACAAGCTCACCTTTTCGCTGCTGTACGCGTTCAGCGAAAACTTCGTGCTGCCGCTGTCGCACGACGAAGTCGTGCACGGCAAGGGCTCGCTGATCGGCCGCATGCCGGGCGACGCCTGGCAGCAGTTCGCCAACCTGCGGCTGCTGCTCGGCTACATGTGGACGCATCCGGGCAAGAAGCTGCTGTTCATGGGCGGCGAGTTCGGCCAGCGGCCGGAGTGGAACCACGACGCCGCGCTCGAATGGTTCGTGCTCGAGCATGCCGAACACGCGGGCGTGCAGCGCTGGGTCAAGGACCTGAACCGGCTCTATCGCAGCGAGCCGGCGCTGCATCAGATCGACTTCGATGCGCGCGGCTTCGAATGGATCGACTGCGAGGACCGCGATGCCAGCGTGTTGAGCTTCCTGCGCCGCGCGGCCGACGGCGGCGAGTTGCTGGTCGTGTGCCACTTCACGCCGGTGCCGCGCCGGAACTACGTCGTCGGCGCGCCGGTCGGCGGCCGCTGGCGCGAGCTGCTGAACAGCGACGCGCGCGACTACGGTGGCAGCGGCATGGGCAACTTCGGCGGTGTGGAGGCCGCGCCGGTTGGCGTGCACGGCCGGCCGTTTTCGCTGACGCTCACCTTGCCGCCGCTCGCGGTGCTGGTGTTCAAGCGGGAGCCGCCGCATGGCTGAAGACCTGCAGCCGATCGGCCAGCGCGACGGCCGCATCCGCGCGGTCGTCGAAAACGTGACGCCGCAGATCGACGACGGCCGCTTCGCGGTCAAGCGCGCCGCCGGCGACGTGTTCGTCGTCGAAGCCGATTGTTTCGCCGACGGCCACGACGCGATCGCCTGCGCGCTGCTGTGGCGGCGCGAGGGCGCCACGCAATGGCAGGTGGCGCCGATGGCGCACGTCGGCAACGATCGCTGGCGCGGCAGCTTCCATCTCGATGCGATCGGCCGGTACCGCTACACGGTCTGTGCGTGGGTCGATCACTTCCTGTCGTGGCAGCACGATCTGGCGCGCCGAGTCGACCTCGAAGACATCCGCGTTGCGCTGCGCATCGGCGCGCAGCTCGTCGCCGGCGCCGCCGGCCGCACTCAGGATGCAGCCGAGCGCGATCGGCTGCAGCAGTGGGTGCAGGAGCTGGCGCGCGCCGCCGAGAGCGCGAGCGATGCCGAGGCGCTGAAGCATCTCGCGCTCGATCCGGTGCTTTCGGCGCTCGCCGCGCGCCATCCCGATCTGCAGTTCGCGTACTGGTATCCGCGCGAGCTGCCGCTGGTGGTCGATCGCGAGCGCGCGCGCTTTTCGGCCTGGTACGAGATGTTTCCGCGTTCGGCGTCGCTCGAGCCCGGCCGCCACGGCACGTTCGCCGACTGCGAGAAGCTGCTGCCCTACGTGGCGCAGATGGGCTTCGACGTGTTGTATCTGCCGCCGATCCATCCGATCGGCCAGCTTCAGCGCAAGGGCAAGAACAACGCGCTTGTCGCCGGACCGGACGATATCGGCAGCCCGTGGGCGATCGGCGCCGCCGAAGGCGGGCATACGGCGGTCCATCCGCAGCTCGGCACGCTCGAGGACTTTCGCCGGCTCATCGCGCGCGCGCACGAACACGACCTCGAGATCGCGCTCGACATCGCGTTTCAATGCGCGCCCGACCATCCGTACGTGCGCGAACATCCCGAGTGGTTCCGGCGGCGTCCCGACGGCAGCGTGCAGTACGCCGAGAACCCGCCGAAGAAATACCAGGACATCTATCCGTTCGACTTCGAAAGCGTGCGCTGGCGCGAGCTGTGGCTGGAGCTGGCGCGCGTGTTCGAGTTCTGGATCGGGCAGGGCGTGAAGATCTTCCGCGTCGACAACCCGCACACCAAGGCCTTCGCCTTCTGGGAATGGGCGATCGACCGGCTGCAGGCGAAGCACCCGGACCTGATCTTCCTGTCCGAGGCGTTCACGCGGCCGAAGGTGATGCACCGGCTCGCCAAGCTCGGCTTCACGCAGAGCTACACGTACTTCGCCTGGCGCAACACCAAGCGCGAGCTGATCGACTACTTCACGGAACTCGCGCACGGGCCGGGGCGCGAGTACTTCCGCCCCAACGTATGGCCGAACACGCCCGACATCCTGACCGAAGCGCTGCAGTTCGGCACGCGCGGCACCTTCATGGCGCGCGTGGCGCTCGCCGCGACGCTGTCGGCGAGCTACGGCATCTACGGCCCCGCGTACGAGCTGATGGAACAGACGCCGCGCGAGCCGGGCTCGGAGGAATACCTCGACTCGGAGAAATACCAGCTCCGGCATTGGAATCGCGAGCGGCCGGATTCGCTCGCGCCTTTCATCGGTGCGTTGAACCGCATCCGGCGCGCCAATCTGGCGTTGCAGCGCGACGACTCGCTGCGCTTCCTTCCGATCGAAAACGAGCAGATGATTGCCTACGCGAAATCCACGCCGGATCTCGCGAACGTGATCGTCTGCGCGGTGAACCTCGATCCGCACCACGTGCAGTCGGGCTGGCTCGCGCTCGACCTCGCCGCTTTCGGGCTGCAGGAAGGCCAGCCGTACCAGATGCACGACCTCGTCACCGGCGCGCGTTATCTTTGGCACGGCGCGCGCAACTTGGTCAGCCTGGATCCGCAGCGCTGCCCGGTGCACGTGTTCAGGCTGCAGCGGCGCGTGCACCGCGAGCAGGACTTCGACTATTTCATGTAATCCATGTAATGGACGTCACGGCCACCGTCGCGCCGCGCACCGCGCGCCCCGCCGCCGCAGCGAAGCTCGGCGACGATCCGCTCTGGTACAAGGACGCGATCGTCTACGAGGTCCACGTCAAGGCGTTCTTCGACTCGAACGACGACGGCATCGGCGACTTTCCGGGGCTCACGAGCAAGCTCGACTACCTGCACGACCTCGGCGTCAACACGATCTGGCTGCTGCCGTTCTACCCGTCGCCGTTTCGCGACGACGGCTACGACGTCGCCGACTATCACAACGTGCATCCCGCGTACGGCACGCGCGAGGACTTCCGCCGCTTCGTGCGCGAGGCGCACAAGCGCGGGCTGCGCGTGATCACCGAACTGGTCGTCAACCATACGTCGGACCAGCACCCGTGGTTCCAGGCCGCGCGGCGCGCGCCCAAGGGCTCGGTCAAGCGCAACTTCTACGTCTGGAGCGACGACCCGAACAGGTACGCCGGCACGCGCATCATCTTCACCGACAGCGAGAAGTCGAACTGGACCTGGGACGAGGTCGCGCAGCAGTATTACTGGCACCGCTTCTTCCACCACCAGCCGGACCTGAATTTCGATAACCCGCAGGTGCTGAAGGCAGTGATCCGCATCATGCGCTTCTGGCTCGACATGGGCGTGGACGGCTTTCGGCTCGATGCGATTCCGTACCTGGTCGAACGCGACGGCACGAGCAACGAGAACCTGCCCGAGACGCACGCGATCATCAAGAAGATCCGCGCCGCGCTCGACGCGCGCTACACGGGGCGTTTGCTGTTGGCGGAGGCCAACCAGTGGCCGGAGGACGTCGCCGAGTACTTCGGCGACGGCGACGAATGCCACATGGCGTATCACTTTCCGTTGATGCCGCGCATGTACATGGCGCTCGCGATGGAAGACCGCCATCCGATCGTCGAGATCATGACGCAGACGCCGGAGATCCCGGATGCCTGCCAGTGGGCCATTTTCCTGCGCAACCACGACGAGCTGACGCTCGAGATGGTGACCAGCCGCGAGCGCGACTACATGTACAACATGTACGCGGCCGACAAACGCGCGCGCATCAACCTCGGCATCCGCCGGCGGCTGGCGCCGCTGATGGAAAACGATCTCGATCGCATCAAGCTGATGAACAGCCTGCTGCTGTCGATGCCCGGTTCGCCGATCGTGTATTACGGCGACGAGATCGGCATGGGCGACAACATCTTCCTCGGCGACCGCGACGGCGTGCGCACGCCGATGCAATGGACCAGCGATCGCAACGGCGGCTTTTCGCGCGCCGATCCGCAGCGGCTCTATCTGCCGCCGATCATGGACCCGGTGTATGGCTTCGAGGCGGTCAACGTCGAGGCGCAAAGCCGCGATCCGTCGTCGCTGCTCGCCTGGACGCGGCGGTTGCTCGCGGTGCGGCGCGGCCAGCGCGCGTTCGGCCGCGGCAAGCTGCGCTTCCTGCATCCGGGCAACCGCAAGGTGCTCGCGTTCGTGCGCGAATACGGCGACGAGGTGATCCTGTGCGTAGCCAACGTCGCGCGCTCGGCGCAACCCGTCGAACTGGACCTCGCCCAGTATCGCGGCCGCGTGCCGGTCGAACTGCTCGGCCGCACCACCTTTCCGCCGATCGGCGAGCTGCCGTATCTGCTGACGCTGCCGTCGCACGGATTCTTCTGGTTTCGTCTGGCCACCGACGTGCCGGTGCCGGACTGGCACAGCGAGCGGCTCGCGCCCGAGGATCTGCAGGTGCTGGTGCTGTTCGACGGCTGGTCCAGTTTTTTCCGCGATCGCGTCGTGCCGTGGCGCATCGGCATGGCGGAAAGACTGCGCAAGCAGTTCGAAACACAGGTGCTGCCGCGCTTCGTCGCGCGCGAGCGCTGGTACGGCGCGAAGGGGGAGGCGATCCGGCGCGTCGCGCTCGCCGATCACGCGCTGCTGAAGCACGGCAAACAAAGCTGGCTGCTCGCGCTCGCCAACGTCGAAACCGAAGCCGGCGAACCCGCGCGTTACTTCCTGCCGTTCGCGCTCGCGTGGGAGGAGGAGGAAGAGCGCAGCCGCGCGCTCGCGCCGGCGACGATCGCCAAGGTGCGCCAGCAGGCGCAGGTCGGCGCGCTCGCCGATGCGACGCAGGACCCGGAGTTCTGCGCCGCGCTGGTCGAGGCGATCGGCGCGGGCGCCGAGCTTCCCACCGCGCACGGCAAGCTGGTGTTCAAGCCCACCCGCGCTTTCGCGCAGCTTGCCGGCACACCCGAATCGCGCAAGCCGGTTGCGCGCCCGCCGGGGTCGAGCAGCAACACGGTGATGCAGCTCGGCCGGCAGCTTTTCCTGAAGACGTATCGCCGCGTGCGCACGGGCTTGAACCCGGAACTCGAGATCGGCCGCTTCCTCACCGACGTGGCCGGCTTCAAGTACTGCGTGCCGCTCGCCGGCAGCGTCGAGTACGTCGACGCCAACGGTGTGGTGAGCAGCCTCGCGCTGCTGCAGGCGTACGTCGAGAACCAGGGCGATGGCTGGACGTTTACGGTCGACTACGTCGCGCGCCGGCTCGACGCCCGCGCGGCCGACGAGACCTTCGGCGATTACGCCGCGCTGGCGCAGACGCTGGGCAGGCGCGTGGCGGAACTGCATGTCGCGTTTGCCGCGGGGACCGAACCGGCCTTCGCGCCCGAGCCGGCGACGCGCGACGACCCGGCGACGTGGGCGCGCAATATCCGCAACGAGGCGCGCGCCGCGCTCGAGCTGCTGCAGCGGCGACGCAACGAGCTGCCCGCGGCGGCGCGCGCGGATGCCGATGTCGTGCTCGCCGCGCGCGAGGCGCTGGCGGCGGCGATCGCCGCACCGGAAGGCGCCGCGGGTGCGAAGATCCGCCATCACGGCGATCTCCATCTCGGCCAGATCCTGCTGCGCGACAACGACTGGGTGATCATCGACTTCGAAGGCGAGCCGGCGCGTTCGCTCGAAGAGCGGCGCGCGAAGCACTCGCCGCTGCGCGATGTCGCGGGCATGCTGCGTTCGTTCGGCTACGCCGCGGCGGCGGCCGTCGAACGCGTTGCTGCCGATGCGCCCGACCGCGCAGCGCCGGCGGTTCATGCGCGTGTGTGGGAAGAGGGCGCGCGGCGCGCGTTCGTCGCTGCGTATCGCGAGGCGGCGGGCGCACTCTACCCGCCGGCTGCCGCCGGCCTGCTGCGGCTGTTCGAGCTGGAAAAGGCCTGCTACGAGCTGCGCTATGAGCTGGACAACCGGCCGGCCTGGGCCGGCATTCCGCTCGCCGGCATCAAGCGGCTGCTCGGGTTGGATCGAGGGACCGTGTGACAGCGCACAGTCGGATTGCGGATTGCGGAGTGCGGATCGCGCCAAGGGGGCGGCGATGAACAACGTCGACGTGATGTTCGAACCGGTCCGGGCGTTCCTCGTGCAGGTCGGCACGTATCTGCCGCGCATCGCGGTGGCGATCGTGGTGTTGATCGCCGGCTGGTTGATCGCCAAGGCGCTGCGCTTCGCGGCGGTGCGCGGCCTGCGCGCGATCAACTTCAACGTGCTCACGGAACGCGCCGGCATCGACGGCTTTCTGCAGCAGGGCGGCATCGAGCGCGACACGACCGCGTTCGTCGGCGCGCTCGCCTACTGGCTGGTGATCCTCGGCGCGCTGGTGATCGCCGCCAACGGGCTGGGACTGACCTACGTGACCGACCTGCTGACGCGCGTGTTCCTGTTCCTGCCGCGGCTGTTCGTCGCGTTGCTGGTGATCGTGTTCGGCGCGTATTTCGCGCGTTTCGTCTCCGGCGCGGTGCAGGGCTACTGCCGCAACGTCGACATGCAGGACGCCGATCTGCTCGGCCGCATCGCGCAGTACGCGATCCTGGTGTTCGTGATCCTGATCGCGCTCGAGCAACTCGCGATCGGCGGCGAGATCGTGCGCTACACGTTCCTGATCCTGTTCGCGGGGATCGTGCTGGCGCTCGCGATCGCCTTCGGCCTCGGCGGGCAGGAATGGGCCGCGGAGCTGCTGCAGCGCTGGTGGCCGACGCGCGGGCGGAACGACGACGAAACACCGCGCCGGTAATCCGGACGTCCTCTCAGCCGCTTTCCACCGCGACGATCGGCGCGCTGACGGCGCCAGCGAGCAGGCGCGCCAGTCCGCGCAGCGCGAGGTCGTCGGCGTCGACGCGGAAGCACGGCACCTGATGCAGCAATGCGCTGAAGCGCCCCTTGTCCTCGAAGCCGGCGCGCAGCGCGGGCGCGTCGAAGGCGCTGCCCAGTCCCTGCAGCACGCCGCCGGTGAGATAGACGCCGGTGGCGCCGAACGCGAGCGCAAGATCGCCCGCGAACTCGCCGAGCGCGCGCGAGAACGCGCTCGCCGCGCGCAGCGCGGCTTCTTCGCCCGCCTGCGCAGCTGCCGCGACGACTGCAGGCGGGCGAACCTCGTCGGCGCCGCGCGCGGTCGCGTCGAACAGCGCGAGGCCTTCGCCGCACAGCAGGCGTTCCCACGACACGCGGCCGAAGCGCTGTCGCGCACGCTCGTACGCCGCCTGCGCAAGCGCGCCCGCAGGCGCAGCGCTCATGTGGCCCGCTTCGCTCGCGACGACGTGCTCGCCCCCGTCGACGAGCGCGATCGCCGCCGCACCCAGGCCGGTGCCGGGACCGAGCACGAGCGTCGTACCGCGGGCCTGCGCGCCGCCGCCGATGTGCGTGCGCTCGTGCGGCGCAAGTCCGCCGATGCCGGCCGCCGCGGCGACGAAGTCGTTCACGACGCGCAGCCGCGACAAGCCGAGCGCCGCGCGCAAGCCGTCGGCGGTGAAACTCCAGTCGCGATTGGTCATCCGCATCTCGCCCGTGCCGACGGGCAGCGCGAACGCGAGCAGCGCCTGCCGCGCCGCCGGTGCGGCGTCACGCCGGTAGCGGTCGATCAGTGCGGCGAGATCGGCGAAGTCGTCGTTGTCATGGCGTGCGAGGGCGTCGAGCCCGGCGGCGGCGGTCCAGCGCGCGAAGCGCGCGTGCGTGCCGCCGATGTCGGCGACGATCCATTCGCCTTCGTTTTCGCGCGGGGCGGGCGTCGAACCCATGCGGCGAGTCTGCCACGACCCGGCGCGTCAGAGCGAAACGTCGGGCGCGAGCAGTCCGTGGGTGTTCGGATGGCGCCGCATGTACGCGCGCACGTACGAGCAATGCGGCGCGACCTTGAGCCCGTTGGCCGCGGCGTAGTCGAGCGCTGCGCGCACCAGCGCGGCGGCGATGCCGCGGCCCTCGAGTGCGGGGGCGACCTCGGTATGAAAGATGCGCATCACGCCGCCGTCGAGCCGGTAGTCCGCACGGCACAACAGCCCTTCGACGCGCGCCTCGAAGCGCGATGCGGACGCGTTATGAACGACTTCGATCGGCGTGCTCATGGCGCGAGTCTGCCACGGCGGGCCACCGTTGAGCGCTGCAGTCACGCCCCGTTGAAAAGGGGACAGGGGGGATTCTCTCCGGCACTTCCTACGTCGACGATCGAGGAATCCCCCGCGATCCCCCTTTATGAAAGGGGGAAGAAGAGTGACGCACCTTTCCGTGCGTAGCGAAGTGGATGCCCCTCGGTTCCCCCTCTCAGCGGGGAAGGACGGCCGACTCAGCGCGCCCGCCGAAACGCCGCCTGCAGCGCGGGCGGCAGATTGCTGCGCACATTGCCGTCTTCGTCGCGCCGCGGACGCCGCTCGTGGCGCTGCGCGCTGTGCGCGCTCGTCTGCGCGGGCTTAGCGGGGCGCGGCGGATGCGGCGCATGGCTGCGCTTCGGTTGCGCTTCGACCGGGCGCGGGTGGCGATGCTCGCCGCGCTTGGCCTCGGCGGGACGCGCTGCGTGCTTGATCGGCGCGTGCGGTTTCGCGGTTCGCTGCTGCGGGCGCGGGGGACGGCGCTCGTCCTCGACCGGGATGGTTCCCGGTTTGCCGGCCTCGAAGCCCGGAACGACCATGCGCTCGATCGGCTTCTTCAGCAGCCGCTCGATGTCGCGCAGATACGCATACTCGTCGGGCGAAACCAGCGACACGGCGTGCCCGGGGCTGCCGGCGCGGCCGGTGCGGCCGATGCGGTGCACGTAGTCCTCGGGCACGTTCGGCAGCTCGTAGTTGACGACGTGCGGCAGTTGCTCGATGTCGAGCCCGCGCGCGGCGATGTCGGTGGCGACCAGCACGCGCACGCTGCCGTCCTTGAAGCCCGCCAATGCTCGCGTGCGCGCGCCCTGGCTCTTGTTGCCGTGAATCGCCGCGGCTTCGAGGCCGTCCTTGTTGAGTTGCTCGGCGAGCCGGTTGGCGCCGTGCTTCATCCGTGTGAAGACCAGCACCTGGCGCCAGTCGCCCTGCGCGATCAGGTCGCGCAACAGCTCGCGCTTGCGCTCCTTCGATACGGGATGCATCACCTGCGTGACGAGCGCGGAGGCCTCGTTGCGGCGCGCGACCTCGACGGTCGCCGGATCGTGCAGCAGCCCGTGCGCGAGCGCGCGGATCTCGTCGGAGAAGGTCGCCGAAAAGAGCAGGTTCTGGCGCCGCTTCGGCAGTTGCGCGAGGACGCGCTTGATGTCGTGGATGAAGCCCATGTCAAGCATGCGATCGGCTTCGTCGAGCACGAGCACTTCGACCTTCGACAGGTCGACGGTGCGCTGGCCGACATGGTCGAGCAGGCGGCCCGGAGTGGCGACCAGGATGTCGACGCCGCGTTTCAGCGCCGCGATCTGCGGCACGATGCCCACGCCGCCGAAGACGACGGCCGACGACACGCGCAGGTGTTTGCCGTAAGTGCGCACGGCCTCCTCGACCTGTGCGGCCAGCTCGCGCGTCGGCGTCAGAACCAGCACGCGTACCGTCTTCGGCGCGGGCTTGTGCGCATGTGCGGCGAGCCGCTGCAGGATCGGCAGCGTGAAGCCCGCCGTTTTGCCGGTGCCCGTTTGCGCGGCGGCGAGCAGGTCGCGGCCGGCGAGGATCAGCGGAATCGCCTGCGACTGGATCGGCGTGGGCTGCGTGTAGCCCTCGTCGGCGACGGCGCGAACGAGTTCGGGCGCGAGCCCGAGGCTCTGGAAATCGGAACTCAAATCATTCTCCTGAAGCACGGCCTGTGCGCAGCGAGCGCAGAACCGGTTCAGGCAAGCGCGATGAAGGAAAAACGTCGGGGAAACCGCGGGGCTCGTCGAACCGAACCCGCGAAGGACCGCGAGGAACAGGCGCCAACCGGAACGACATGCGCCTGGAACGGGGCGGACTATACACGAACCGGACCGGTCGAGCCGGCGGATTGGGGCGCGCCGACCCGGCACTTCGCAGCGCTACCGCTGCCCGCGAGGCTTGCGAGCGGCCGGGCGCCGCCCGGTTCCGCCGCGCCGCCGGGCTTGTACCGGCTTATACGGGCGTATAAGCTGGCGACATGGATGGCGCGGCTCCGACCGCCGGCCCGGGTCCGACACGGGAAAAGCTGCTGCGCAGCGGCCTGCAGCTCGCGCGCCGCGGCGGGCTGCGCGCGCTGACCGTGCGGGGCGTGGCGGCGCGCGCGCATGTGAACCTGGGCTCCTTCGTCTACCACTTCGGCAACCGCGACGCTTTCGTCGCCGAACTGATCGAACGCTGGTACGCGCCGCTGCTCGCGCAACTGGAGGTCACCGCGCACGCGGCGACAGCGCCGCGCGAGCGGCTGCGCCGGCTCGTGCTGCAGGTTGCGGACTGGGTCGTGGCCAACAGCGAGTTCCTGTCGCAGCTCGTGATGGATGCGTCGGCCGGCGAACGCGCCGCGCAGCGCTTCCTGCGCTCCCTCGGCGCGCGCCATCCCGCGCTGGTGCTGCAGGCGATACGCGACGCGCAGCGCGCGCGCGAGCTGCGCGCCGAGGACCCGCTGCACGTGCTGCTGTTCGTCGTGAGCGCGCTCGGCGTGCCGGTGCTGCTTGCGCAGGGATTGGGCCGGCGCGGCATGCTGCCGCCCGAGTTCGCGCGCGCGCTGCGGTCGTTCGCAAGTGACCGTGCGCAGATTGAACGACGGCTCGACTGGGTGCTGCGCGGGCTCGCGCCCGAGGAGGCGAGATGAACGATCGACTGCGGCGCGCTGCGCTGGCGGCCCTGCTGGCGCTCGCGGCGTGCGGCGCGCGCGACAGCGGGCGCTTCACCGGTTACGCCGAAGCGGATCTCGTCCATGTCGCTCCCGGGATCGCCGGCACGCTGCAGTCGGTCGCCGTCGCGCGCGGGCAGCGCGTCGAGCAGGGCGCGGCGCTGTTCGCGCTCGACACCGACGCCGAGGCGGCCGCGCGCGCTGCGGCCGAGGCGCGGCTGGCGGCGGCGGCGGCGCAGGCGGCGAACCTGCGCAAGGGCCGGCGCCCGCCCGAGGTGCGCGCGGTCGAACAACAGCTCGCGCAGGCGCGCGCGAACCTCGAAGCCTCGACTGCTCAGCTGGCGCGTAGCGAAAAGCTGGTCGAGCAGGGTTTCCTGTCACCGCTGCAGCTCGACACGCTCAGAGGCGCGCAGGAGCGCGACGCTGCGCGCGTGCGCGAACTGGAAGCGCAGCTCGTCGTGGCGCGCACGGCGGCACGTCCCGACGAGATCGCCGCCGCCGAGGCGCAACGGCGGGCCGCCGCGTACGACGTCGAACAGTCGCGCTGGCGCGAGGAGCAGAAGCGGCGTACCGCGCCGGTCGGCGCGCTGGTGTTCGACGTGCTGTTCCGCGTCGGCGAGTGGGTGCCGGCCGGCGCGCCGGTGATCGCGCTGCTTCCCGACGGCGCGCTGAAGCTGCGCTTCTTCGTTCCGCAGCCGCAACTCGCGCGCATCCACGTCGGCGGCCGCGTCGAAGTCGGCTGCGACGGCTGCCCGGCCGGGCTCGACGCGGTCGTGACCTTCGTTTCGCCGCAGGCCGAGTTCACGCCGCCGGTGATCTACAGCAACGAAAGCCGAAGCAAGCTCGTGTTCCTGGTCGAAGCGCGGCCGTCGGAGGCGGCGCGCGCGGCGCTCAAGCCCGGCCAGCCGATCGACGTGCGACTGGCGCCGGAAGCGGCGAAATGAACGAGGAATTCGCCATCGACGTGCGCGGACTGACCAAGCGCTACGGCGGGCGCGCCGTCGTCGACGATCTGGCGATCCGGGTGCCGCGCGGGCGCATCTGCGGCTTCGTCGGTCCGAACGGCAGCGGCAAGACGACGACGATCCGCATGCTGTGCGGGCTGCTGACGCCGGACGCCGGCGAAGGCACCTGCCTCGGCTTCGACATCCGGCGCGAATCGCGCCGGATCAAGCTGCGCGTCGGCTACATGACGCAGCGCTTCGGCCTGTACGAGGATCTTTCGATCGAGGAGAACCTGCGCTTCATCGCGCGCGTCTACGGGCTGCCCGACGTGAAGGCCGCGGCGGCCGAAGCGCTCGACCGTCTGGGGCTCGCCGCGCGGCGCAGGCAACTCGCGGGAACGCTGTCGGGCGGCTGGAAGCAGCGGCTCGCGCTCGCCGCCTGCCTGCTGCACGAGCCGCAGCTGCTGCTGCTCGACGAGCCGACCGCCGGCGTCGACCCCAAGGCGCGGCGCGATTTCTGGGCGCACATCCACCAGCTCGCCGCCGCAGGCATGACGGTGCTGGTCAGCACGCATTACATGGACGAAGCCGAGCGCTGCCACCAGATCGCCTATATCTCGCTCGGCCGGCTGCTCGCGGCGGGCACTGCCGAGGAGATCCTGCGCGCGGCGAACCTGCGCACCTGGGAAGTCACCGGGTCTGCGCTGCCGCAGCTCGCCGCGCGGCTGGCCGCGACGCAATGGCTGGTGATCCCGTTCGGCACGCGGCTGCATGTGACCGGTACGCGCGACGCCGACTTCGCCGCGTGGCTCGCGGCGCAGCCGGAACGACTCGATTGCGAAGCGCGTGAGATCCCGCCGGAACTCGAGCATCTGTTCATTTCGCTGATGCACGCCGATGGATCGCACGGGCTTCAGTAGGCTGCCGCGCCTGTCCTGGCGCCGCGTGCTCGCGGTGCTGGTCAAGGAGTTCACGCAACTGAAGCGCGAGCGGCTGACCTTCGCGATGGTGCTGGGAATCCCGGTGCTGCAGCTCGTGCTGTTCGGCTACGCGATCAACACCGATCCGAAGCACCTGCCGACCGTCGTCGTCGCCGCCGACGCGAGCCCCTACGTGCGCAGCATCGTGCGCGCGGCCGAGAACACCGGCTACTTCCGCGTCTTCGCGAGCGTGACCGACGGCGAAGCCGAGGCGCTGATCGCCGGCGGCGACGCGCAGTTCGCGCTAGTGTTTCCGTCGGACTTCAGCACGCGGTTGGTGCGCGGCGAGCGGCCCGCGCTCGCCGTGTACGCCGACGCGACCGACCCGTCCGCCACCGGAGCGGCGCTGGCCGCGCTGGCGCAGTTGCCGCAGATCGCGCTCGCGCACGATCTGCGCGGACCGCTCGCGAACCTTCGACCCGACGCGCCGCCGTTCGAGGTGATCCTGCACCGCCGCTACAACCCCGAGGGCATCACGCAGTACAACGTCGTGCCGGGTCTGATCGGCGTGATCCTGACGATGACGCTCGTGCTGATGACGGCGATGGCGATCACGCGCGAGCGCGAACGCGGCACGCTGGAGAACCTGCTCGCCACGCCGGTGCGGCCGCTCGAGGTGATGGTCGGCAAGATCCTGCCGTACATGCTGATCGGCTACCTGCAGGTGCTCGTGATCTACGCGGCGGCGCGCCTGCTGTTCGCCGTGCCGATGTTCGGCAGCTTCGCGCTGCTGTCGGCGGCGCTGCTGCTGTTCATGCTCGCGCTGCTGTCGATCGGCTTCACCTTCTCGACGCTCGCCGTCTCGCAGGTGCAGTCGATGCAGATGACGCTGTTCTTCTTCCTGCCGAACGTATTGCTGTCGGGCTTCATGTTCCCGTTCCGCGGCATGCCGCGCTGGGCGCAATGGATCGGCGAGATCCTGCCGCTCACGCACTTCCTCCGCATCGTGCGCGCGGTGATGCTGAAAGGCGCGGGCTTCGCCGACGTCGCGCCGCACGCGCTGCCGATCGCCGCTTTCATCCTCGTCGTCGGCGCGATCGCACTGAAGCGCTACCGGCAGACGCTCGATTGAGGCCCGCACCGTCGACGGCCGAGGCATGGAGCCATTCAAACCCTCTCCCCGGACACGGGGAGAGGGCGGGGTGAGGGGTTCTCACGCAGGCCGCAGGCCCTCACCCCAACCCTCTCCCCGACGAGCGGGGAGAGGGGGTTCAGCGGATCGGCTGCGTGCGCGCTTCGAGCCAGGCCTTCGCTTCGCCCGCGACGTGCGGCGCAACGCGCGCGCGGACCGTGGCGTGGTAGTCGTTCAGCCACGCGACTTCTTCGTCGGCGAGCAGGCTGCGTTCGATGCAGCGCGCATCGATCGGGCACAGCGTCAGCGTCTCGAAGCGCAGGAACTCGCCGAACTCGGTCGTCTCGGCCGGCACGTTGAGCACGAGGTTTTCGATCCGCACACCCCATTCCCCGGGGCGGTACAGCCCCGGCTCGTTGCTGGTGATCATGCCGGGCTCCATCGCGGTGGCCGGCTCGGGCGCGAGATGCGGCGTGATGCCGTGCGGGCCTTCGTGCACGTTGAGAAAGTAGCCGACACCGTGTCCGGTGCCGTGGCCGAAGTCGAGCCCCGCCGCCCACAGCGGCGCCCGCGCGATGGTATCGAGCAGCGGCGACTTCGTGCCGCGCGGAAACTTCGCCAGCGACAGCCGGATCATGCCTTTCAGCACCAGCGTGAAGTCGCGCTTGTGCTCGGCGGTGATGCGGCCGACCGGGACGACGCGCGTGATGTCGGTCGTTCCGTATTCGTACTGTCCGCCCGAGTCGATCAGCAGCAGGCCGTCGCGGATCGCGCCCGGTTCGCAGATGACCGCGTGCGATTCGGCAGTCGCGCGGTAGTGCGGCATCGCGCCGTTGGCGTTGAACCCCGCGATCGTCGAAAAACTCGGGCAGACGAACCCCGGCTTGCGAGCGCGCGCCGCAGTGATGCGCTCGTCGATCGTCAGTTCCGTGATCCGCTCGCGGCCCAGCGCAGCTTCGAACCACGCGAAGAACTCGGCGAGCGCAACGCCGTCGATCTCCATCGCGCGGCGGATGTGGGCGACCTCGTCCGCGCCCTTGCGCGACTTCGCGAGCGTGGTCGGGTTGATCGCTTCGATCACCTTGACGTTCGGCGGCACCGCGCGCAGCAGTCCGTACGTGACGCGACGCGGGTCGATCAGCAGCGTGCTGCCGGCCGGCAGCCGCGCGAGCGCGGCCGGCGCCCAGTCGTAAGGGCGCAGGTCGAAGCCCTCGCCTTCGAGTTTTTCGGCCAGTTCCGGCGGCACCTTGCCTTCGGCGATGAAAAGCTGCGCGCGCTCGAGCCCGATCAGCGCGTGGCCGACGAACACCGGGTTGTACGAGACGTCGGCGCCGCGCAGATTGGTGAGCCACGCCAGATCGTCGAGCGTCGAGACGAAGTGCCAGTCGGCGCCGGCCCTGCGCATCGCTTCGCGCAGCGCTGCGAGTTTCTCCGTGCGCGCGATGGGCGCAAACGGCGCGCGATGTTCGAACACCGCCGCGTCCGGCAGTCCGGGGCGGTCGCGCCAGACGGCATCGAGCAGATCCAGATCGGTGCGCAGCTTCACGCCCTTCGCGGCGAGCGCAGCCTCGAGCGCGCGCGCCGCGGCAAGCGCGAGCACGTTGCTGTCCGCGCCGACGGTGCCGCCCGCCGGCACGTTGGCCGCGAGCCAGTCGACGTGCGCCGCGCTCGCCGCCCCGGCGATCTTCATCAGCTCGATGCCGGTGCCGGCCAACTGCGTCTCGGCCTGCACCCAATAGCGGCTGTCGACCCACAGTCCGGCGAAATCGCGCGCGACGACCAGCGTGCCGACCGAGCCGGTGAAGCCGCTCAGCCATTCGCGCGCCTTCCAGCGGTCGGGCAGATACTCGGACAGGTGCGGGTCGGACGAGGGCACGAGCCAGGCGTCGATCGCGTGCTGTTGCATCGCCTGCCGCAGCTGATCGAGCCGCGCGCGCACCTGCGCGCGGGTGGAGTCGAGCGTGTCCATCGCGGTTCCGAACGGTCGAAGACGGTGCGGCAGTTTAGCGAGACCGGTCGGCGGCGAGCGCGCGACTCAGCTTCGCTTCAGCACCGCGCTGCCGATGTACGCGCCGAAACTTTCGCACCAGATCGTCACCGTGTGGAACTTCGCGGGGTCGATGCCGGCGGGCAGCACGTAGTTCTGCGCACCTGTGAAGGACTTGAGCTTCGCGATCCGCACGCGCCCGCTGTCGGCGTTGAAATCGCGCTCCTCGCCGACCGGGCGCGTGTTCAGATAGATCCAGTAGTTCGGTCCCGGCCCCGCTTCGAAGTCGGCTTCCAGCCGCAGCACGGCGCCCTGCGCGGTCGGAACGACCGCGCCGCTGCCGTTGGCCCAGTGGACCGAGTCGCGCCCGGGCGCGTTCATGTCGAAGACGAAGGTCGTCCGCGTGGCGGCGGCCGCGTCGATCGGCGACGGTGCCGTGTCATTGGCCGGCGCCGGCGGAAAGAGATATGGGAAGGCGATCAGCATCGCCGCCGCCCCGGCCAGCGCGCCGAGCGCGCCGCCGAGCCCGAAAGTCAAGATCCGCGATCGCCACATGGTTCGCTCCTCGTTGTCGTGATGTCGCCCTTGGTCGCGCGGAGGCGGCCGACCTTACCGCGCGCCGTTTGAATTCGCCGGGCAGGTCGGCGACGATTCGCCCCGTGAAGCGGCTTCTGTCCCTGCTGCTGCTGGCCGTGCTCCTGCTGTCGGCGCTGCTCGTCGCGGTGCTCGACCGCACTTCGCCCGAGCGCGAGGCGTCTTTTCATCCGCCGTTTCGCGCCGGCGGCGCGGTCGCGCGCGTGATCGACGGCGACAGCTTCGTGCTCGATTCGGCCGAACGCGGCGAGTTCCGCGTGCGCTTGCACGCGGTCGACGCCCCGGAATGGACGCAGGCGCACGCGACCGAGTCGAAGCGCGCGCTGGAGCAACTGCTGCGCGGGCGGCCGCTCGAGGTCGAGTGCTACAAGACCGATCCGCGCGGCCGCGAGATCTGCCGCGTCTACGCCGGGTCGATCGACGTCGCGCGGGCGCTGGTCGGCCGCGGCGCCGCCTGGCACTACGATCGCTACGCCGACGAGCAGACGTTCGACGAGCGGCGCGAACTCGCGCGGAACGAGGCGCGTGCGCGGCGTGAAGGCCTCGGCCTGTGGGCTGCGGCGGATGCGATGCCGCCGTGGGAGTGCCGCGCGCGGCTGCGCGAGCTGAAGCCATGCCATTGAAGACGGGCGCGGCCTGGCCGCCGGTTGACGGCGGCGCGGACCGCCCCAATTTGATCGGCGCCACGGTCGAAAGCTTCGAACCCGAGGGCGGCACGGCGGTCGAACCTCGCTTGGCGGAACCCCGCGACGGCCCAGCAGAATCACGGAGAGAGACCATGCGTTTCCTTCAACGTCCGCAGCCGCGTGCGCTGATCCTCGCGGCCGCGCTGATCGCCGCGCTCGGCGCGGGGCTGGCGACCGTCGTCGCGCAGAGCCCGCCGCGTGCGGAGCCGCGCGCGGTGCAGCCGCGCGGACCGCTGCTACCGCACGAGCAGGCGCTGGTCGGTCTGTTCGAGAACGCCGCGCCTTCGGTCGCCTACATCACCACCGAAACACTGCAGCCGCGCGGTTTTTTCACCGCCGAGGTGTCGCAGGGCGCGGGCAGCGGCTTTGTGTGGGACACCGCGGGCCACGTGGTCACGAACAACCATGTCGTCGCGGGCGCGCGCCGCGTTTTCGTTCAGCTCGATGCCGGCGACCCGATCGAAGCGCGGCCGGTCGGCTTCGCGCCCGAATACGACCTCGCGGTCGTCAAGCTGGCGCGTGTGCCGAAGGACATCCGGCCGATTCCGCTCGGCACCTCGCGCGACCTGAAGATCGGCCAGTCGGTCTACGCGATCGGCAATCCGTTCGGCCTGCAGCGCACGCTGACGCAGGGCATCGTCAGCGCGCTCGACCGCGAGCTGCCGACCATCGAGGGCTATCGCGAAGTCGCCGGCGTGATCCAGACCGACGCCGCGATCAATCCCGGCAACTCGGGCGGCCCGCTGCTCGACAGCGCGGGCCGGCTAATCGGCGTCAACACGGCAATCCGCTCCGCCAGTGGCAGCTCGGCCGGCGTCGGTTTCGCGATCCCGGTCGACCTGGTCAATCGCATCGTGCCTGCGCTGATCGCGCGTGGGCGGGCGCCGCTGCCCGGCATCGGCATCGAGCCGGTGCGGCCCGACCTGGTCGCGCGCGCCGGCATCTCGGGCGTGGTGATCGCCGCGGTCGGGCGCGGTACGCCGGCCGCCGAAGCCGGACTGCAGCCGCTGAACCAGCGCAGCGGCGACCTCGGCGACGTGATCGTCGCGGTCAACGGCCGGCGCGTCGAAACGGTTTCGCAGTTCGCCGCCGAACTCGACCGCGTCGGCATCGACAAGACCGCCGAGCTGACCGTCGTTCGCGGCGGCAAGCAGCGCCAGGTGCGCGTGCGCGTCATCGATCTGCGCGGCTAGTCGTCGCTTAGCAAGTTCTTACGGACCGCTGAGCGGAGATTTAGCAACGCGGCCGCGCGCCGCTGCGTACGCTGCGATTCTCATCGTCGCACGCGCCGTCTCGTTCCGACCGAACGTGGCCGCGGCACCGAAAGCGGGCGGCGAACGAAAGCGACGGGAGAACGCGCATGCAGATCTTCGACATCGGACACGGACAGCTGCTGGCCTTCGACGCGCGCGCCGGGCAGCGCGTGCGCGTGGTGCACGGCCGGATCTGGCTCACGCAATCGGGAGAGCCGCGCGACCACTTCGCGCGCGGCGGTGACGACGTCGCGCTCGCGCCGCGCGCACGGACGGTGATCGAAGCGATCGGCGGTGCGCGTGTGATCGTCGAGCGGCTGCGGCCCGCGCCGCAGCGAGGCGGCGGCGCGAGTTTCGCCTTGCTGCGGCTGCGCATGCGGCTGCGGCATGCGGCGCGTATGCTGCTGCTGCAGCCGGCCTGAGGGCGCGAAGCACGCTCCGCCTTCGCTGCGGCGCGTCGCTTGACGGGTGTCAACGCCGCGGGTGCCGGCGGGTCGATACTGACTTCGCCGCTGCGGCGCCGCTCGATGGCGCACGGCGCCCTGTTGGCCGGCGCGAAAGGAGCGACCATGAAGATCACCCTCTCAGTCATCAAGGCCGACATCGGTTCGATCGGCGGACACATCGCGCCGTCGCAGCCGCTGCTGGCGGCCGTGCGCGCGCACATCGAAGCGAATGCGCAGGGACGGCTCATCGATCACCGCATCTCGTTCACCGGCGACGACGTCGCGATCCTGATGACGCACCGGCGCGGCGTCGGCGACGAAAGCGTGCACAAGCTCGCGTGGGATGCCTTCGTCGCCGGCACCGAAGTCGCGAAACGGCAGGGCCTGTACGGCGCGGGCCAGGACCTGCTGAAGGACGCGTTCTCCGGCAACGTCAAGGGTATGGGACCGGCCGTCGCGGAGATGGAGATCGACGAGCGGCCCAACGAGCCGTTCCTGTTCTTCGCCGCCGACAAAACCGACCCCGGCGCGTTCAACCTGCCGCTGTACCTGACGTTCGCGGATCCGATGACCACCCCCGGGCTGATCCTGTCGCCGAAGATGGCGAAGGGCTTCCGCTTCGTGATCATGGACGTGAACGAGACCTCCGGCGACCGCGTGATCGAGCTGGTCGCGCCCGAGCAGTTGTACGACATCGCCGCGCTGCTGCGCGACGCCGAGCGCTACGTCGTCGAGTCGGTGTGGTCGCGCGCCACCGGCGAACAGTCGGTTGCGGTCGCGACCTCGCGGCTGCACAACATCGCCGGCAAGTACACCGGCAAGGACGACCCGGTGATGCTGGTGCGCACGCAGATGAATTTCCCCGCCACCGGCGAAGTGCTCGCGCCGTACGCGACCGCGCACTACGTCGCCGGCGGCATGCGCGGCTCGCACAACATGCCGCTGATGCCGGTCGGGCTGAACACCGGGACGAGCTATTTCGACGGCCCGCCGCTGGTCAGTTGCGCGGCCTACGCGATGCACGAAGGCCGGCTCACCGACCCGCTCGACGCCTTTGCGCATCCGTTCTGGGACGCCGTGCGCACGCGCGCCGCCGACAAGGCCATGGAAATGCGGCGGCAGGGCTTCTTCGGCGCGGCGATGCTGGCGATGAGCGAGCTGGAGTACACGGGCATCATGGAGAAGCTCGCCGAGTTGGGGCCGCGCTTCCGCATCCGCGGCGAAGCGGCCGAACGCAAGGCGGCCTGAACACCGCCCGCGCCCGCGTATGCTCGCCGGCGCGGGCGCGTTGCCCGCTCGATGGAGAAGCGCATGGCGGCGATCACGACCCCCAGCGGGCTGCAGTACGAGGATCTGACGGTCGGCACGGGTGCCGTCGCGCGCAGCGGCAACGACGTGCTCGTGCATTACACCGGCTGGCTCGTCGATGGGCGCAAGTTCGATTCGAGCAAGGATCGCGGCGAACCGTTCGGCTTCGCGCTCGGCCGGGGCAACGTCATCGCCGGCTGGGACGAGGGCGTGGCCGGCATGCGCGTCGGCGGCGTGCGCAAGCTGACGATTCCGCCTGCCCTCGGCTACGGCGCCTGGGGCGCCGGCGACGTGATCCCGCCTAACGCGACGCTGCTGTTCGAGGTCGAGCTGCTCGCGGTCGACTGAGCGCGGCCAATGTTGTACGCGGCCAACGCGGCGCCGTTGCGCGCGCGGCGGATGTTAGATTCGCCGCGCCGATCGGAAGCGACCGGGCGCCGGCTCGAGAAGACACGCGGACCCTGAATCCGCGGCGAAGCGGCGCGGAACACGAGGGGGAGCCGCTTGGAATCAAAGGACTCGTTCGCCGCCGCGCGGCGCATGGTGCCGGGATGGTGCCGCGCTGCGCTCTCCCTGCTGCTGCTCGCCGCGTCGGCGGCCGCCTGGGCGCAGGCCCGCAGCCTGGCGCCGGGGTTCACGGCGCTGCCGAAGGACGCAAAGGTGTTGATCGCGCCCCTCGACGTCGAGCTGTATTCGGTCAGCGCCGGCGGCGTGCTCGAACCGAAGGCCGACTGGACCGAAGCGGCGACCGGCTTCATGAAGCAGGCGCTCGTCGAGAAGAAGAACCGCATCGGCCTGAACGCCGTCGAGATCGACGAGCGCAGCGCCGACGAGATGGCCGAGCTGCTGACGCTGCACGCGGCGGTGGCGCGCGCGATCTCGATCCACCACGCGCGCGGCGGTCCGCTCGCCCTGCCGACCAAGGAAGGCAAGCTCGACTGGAGCTTCGGCGACGCGCTGCGCCCGCTCAAGGAGCGCAGCGGCGCCCGCTACGGCCTGTTCACCTGGGTGCGCGACAGCTATGCGAGCGCCGAACGCGTCGCGACGATGGCCGTAATGGCGCTGCTCGGCGTCGGGCTCGCCGGCGGTGCGCAGGTCGGCTACGCATCGCTGGTCGATCTCGAAACCGGCCAGGTGCTGTGGTTCAACCAGCTCGTGCGCGCCTCGGGCGATCTGCGCGAGGCCGCCAAGGCCGCCGAAACGGTCGACGCCCTGCTGCAGGGCTTTCCCGCCGCGCAATGAAGCGCCGGCAGTTCATCGCGTGGGGTTGCGCGCATTGCGCGCTACTGGGCGCGGTATCGGTGCGCGCGCAGGTGGCGGAGCAGCGGGACTGGGCCATGCCGCCGCGCTTTGCGCGCCCCGATGCCGCCTCCGACGAAGGCGGCCTGTGGGCGACGATGGCGCGCGAGGAGGCGCGCCTGCGTCGCAGCCCGTTCCTGATGCGCGACGAGGCGCTGCGCGAGTATCTGCAGGGCATCGCGTGCAAGCTCGGCGCCGGGCACTGCCCCGACATCCGCGTTTATCCGGTGCGCACGCCGTGGTTCAACGCGAGCATGGCGCCGAACGGCATGATGCAGGTGTGGTCGGGCCTGCTGCTGCGCGTGGAGAACGAGGCGCAGCTGGCCGCGGTGATCGGCCACGAGATCGCGCACTACCTGCAGCGGCACTCGATCGACCGCCTGCGCGACGCCAAGTCCAAGAGCGCGTTCGGCACCTTCCTCGCCGCGTTCGGGCTGGTCGGCGCGATCGGCCAGCTCGCGACGATCGCGAGCATGTACGCGTACTCGCGCGAACACGAGCGCGAGGCCGACCGCATCGGCGTCGTGCTGATGAACCAGGCCGGCTACGACGCGCGCGAAGCGGCGAAGGTGTGGGACAACCTGCTGCAGGAAGTATCGGCGGGCGCCGGCGGCGATCCGTCCAGGCGCAGCCCGATGTTCGCTTCGCATCCGGCCTCGGACGAACGGCGCGACGCGCTGCTGCAGTGGGCGGGGGATGCCGGTGGCGACACGGGCGAAGCGCGCTTCGCCGAGCAACTCGCGCCGCTGCAGTTCGATCTGCTCGACGACGAACTGAAGCGCGGCCAATACGATGAAGCGCTGGTCCTGCTCGACCGCATGGTCGCACGCCAGCCGCAGCGCGCCGAACTGAAGTACTTCCGCGGCGAAACGCGCCGGCTGCGCGCGCAGGACGGCGACCTCGATCAGGCGCTCGCCGATTTCGAGGCCGCGGTGCGCGCCGGCGGCGAACCGGCGCAGACGCACCGCTCGATGGGCTTCATTCTCCGCGGCCGCAACCAGTCCGAGCCGGCGCGCGCCGCGTTCGCCCGCTACCTCGAAAAGGCGCCGGCCGCGCCCGACGCCGGACTGATCCAGAGTTATCTTGCCGAGACGAAATCATGAAGCTGCTGCGCCTGCTGACGCTGCTGTCCCTGCTCGCACTCGCCGGTTGCGCGACGGTCACCAAGGTCGAGCGCGGCGAGGCCGTCGTCGCCGAGCGCCTGGTCGTTCATCTGGACGGACCGTGGAACCAGTTCGAAGGGGGCGCGGCCGGCGGCGCGCCGACCTGGACCGTCGAAGGCTTCACGGTCGACCGCCTGCAGTTCTATGTCGGCATCAAGGACGGCGCAGTGATCGCGCAGGCGCCGCGCGGCGACAAGGAGCAGCGCCCGCTGACGTTCCGCGCCTCGATGGAGCCGCACGAGATCGTCGCGCTGTACCAGAACCTGCTGACCGCCGACGGCTCGACCTTCACGCTCGATAGGCTCGAGCCGGCCGAATTCCTCGGCGGCAAGGGCTTCCGCTTCCACTTCTCGATGGTGCGCAAGGTCGACGAGGTGCGGCTGTCGGGCATCGCCTACGGCGCCGTGCGCGGCAACGAGCTGTTCGTCATCATGTATTCGGCGCCGCGGCTGGCCTTCTTCCCGCGCTATCAGTCGCAGATCGAGGCGATGGCGCGCAGTGCACGGCTGCGCAGTTGAGACGCGCCGCTCAGGCGGCGGGGGACGGCGGCGCGCGCCGCCACGTCTGCCACAGGCCTTCGGCGGAATAGATCGCGAGCGCGATCCAGATCGCGGCGAAGCCGAGCGCCTTGCCCGGCTCGAACGGCTCGCGGTACAGCCACACGCCGAGCAGAAGCTGCAGCGTCGGCGCGATGTACTGCAGCACGCCCAGCATCGAAAACGGGATGCGCCGCGCGCCGGCCGCGAACGCAAGCAAGGGCAGCGCCGTGACGGGGCCGGCCGCGGCAAGCAGCCAGCGCGTCGGCGCCGAGCCGTCGACGAACGCGCTCCGATCGCTTGCGCCGAGCCAGGCGAGATAGGCGAGCGCGAGCGGAGCGAGCAGCGCCGTTTCGAGCGCGAGCCCTTCGGCCGCACCGAGCGATGCCGTCTTGCGCAGCAGGCCGTAGGCCGCGAAGGAAAACGCGAGCGTGAGTCCGATCCACGGCAACGCGCCGGCATGCCAGGTCAGCCAGGCCACGCCCGCCGCGGCGAGCGCGACCGCGATCCACTGCGCCGCGCGCAGCCGCTCGTGCAGCAGCAGCGCGCCGATCGCGACGTTGACCAGCGGGTTGATGAAGTACCCCAGGCTCGCGTCGACGACATGGCCCGCGTTGACGGCCCAGATGTAGACGCCCCAGTTGATCGATACGAGCGCAGCGGTCGCAGCGAAGCGGCCGACGAGCGCGGGCCGCTCCAGCACTTCGCGCAGCCAGTCGAAGCGGCGCCGCAGCGCGAGCACCGCCGCGACGAAGGCGAGCGACCAGACCATCCGGTGCGCGAGGATCTCGGTCGCGGCGACGTGCTGCAGCGCTTTGAAATAGACGGGAAACACGCCCCACAGCACGTAGGCGAGGACGGCGTAGGCGATACCGGCGTTCATCGGACGGGAGTTCGGGGCGGGCGCGCATTGTGTCAGACGCGCCGCGCGACCGGCGTTAAGATTCAACCGGAATCCATCTTCAGACAGCCCGGACCGCGATGCGATTGACCGACTACACCGACTACGCGCTGCGCACGCTGATGTACCTCGGCGCGCACGCCGACGCGACGGCGACGATCCAGGAGATCGCCGACGCCTACGGCATCTCCAAGAACCACCTGATGAAGGTCGTGCACGAATTCGGCCAGGCTGGCTACATCGAAACGAGCCGCGGCCGCGGCGGCGGCATCCGGCTCGGCCGCCCGGCGAAGGAGATCTCGATCGGCGACGTCGTGCGGCTCGCCGAGGGCGAGTTCACGCTGGTCGAGTGCTTCGGCCCGAGCGGCAACCGCTGCGTGATCACGCCGTCGTGCAAACTCAAGAGCGTGCTCAAGCGCGCGCTCGACGCCTACATGGCCGAGCTCGACCGCCACACGCTCGCCGATCTGATCGAGAACCGCGCTGCACTGGTGAAACTGCTGCCGCGCGCCTGACGGACTCAGACCCACCCGAGGGCACCGGCGACCGCGCCGGCGCCGATCAGCCACAGCAGGTGGATCCGCGTGCGCCAGACCAGCAGCGCGGCGGCGACCGTCAGCACGAGATGCCGCCAGCCCGGCGTGGCCGCCGCGAGGATCCAACCGGTGGCCATCAGCAGCGCGATGACGATCGGTGCCATGCCGGCCTTGAACGCCTGCACCGGGCGCCACTCGCGGCGCGCGTGACCCCAGCGCGAGGCGGCCAGCGCGAGCGTGGTCGACGGCAGCATGATCGCGGCGAGCGCGACCAGCGCGGCGACGGGGCCTCCCGCCTGGTAGCCCATCACCGCGACGAACAGCACGTTCGGCCCCGGCGCGGCCTGCGCGATGGCGATCGATGCGTTGAACTGCGCATCGGTCAGCAGCGCCATGCGGTCGACCAGCACGCGATGCATCTCGGGCGCGACCGTGATCGCGCCGCCGATCGCAAGCAGCGACAGCAGCAGGAAGTGGCCGAACAGCGCGGCGAGTTCGCCCGCGGACAGCGGCAGCGCGAACGGTGGACTCATCGTGCATCGCCCGCGCGCAGACGCCAGGCGGCGACCGCGCAAGCGGCCGCACCGAGCCCGAGCAGCACCCAGACGAGCGGCGCGCGCACGAGCGCAACCAGCACGAAGGCCGCGGCGCCGAAGGCGAGACACGCCGGCAACCCCAGCGCGTTCGTGCGCAACGCCGGCGCGAGCCTCAGCGCGGTGCCGACGATCATGCCCGCCGCTACCGCGCCCATGCCTTTCAGCGCGCCGGCCACCGCCGCCAGCGCCGCGAACTGCGCGTACAGCGCGGTCAGCGCGAGCACGATCGCGAGCGGCACGGCCATCATGCCGGCCAGCGCGGCGAACGCTCCGCGCCAGCCGAAGAAGCGGTCGCCGACCATCAGCGCGACGTTGCAGACGTTCGGGCCCGGCAGCACCTGACCGATCGCCAGGATCTCGACGAATTGCTCGCGCGTGAGCCAGCGCCGCTGCTCGCACAGCACGCGCTGCGCGATCGCGAGCACGCCGCCGAAGCCCTGCAGCGCGAGCAGCGTGAAGGCGACGAACAACTCGCCCGGCGAGCGCGGGCGTTCGAGCGGTGCGGCTTCGGTCGACATGCCGTGATCGTAATGGTCGCGACGCGCACCGCGCTGCCCCCTGCACCGCCCTTTAGAAAGGGGGCAGGGGTGATTCCCTTCGATCGCCCCGGGTGCGACCTCTTTCGTAGCGCGCCGCCCTGGCATGTCTCACCGCTTCATCTTCATCCGCGCGTGCGCCGCGCGCTGCAGCACCTTCCAGCGCGCGACCTGCTGCTTGCGTTCGAGCACGGTCAGCGAGTCGCGCCTCAGCTCGCGCGCGAGCTTGTGGTAGTTCGCGAGTCGATCGGGCGGCACCCCCGCGCGCACCGCGCAGTCCGGTTCGTCCAGATGCCGGCAGTCGCGGAAGCGGCAGCGCGCGGCCAGCGCCGCGATATCGGAGAAGCTCGCATCCAGCGCGTCCGCGTCGGCGTCGGGTCGCAGTCCGCGCAGTCCCGGCGTGTCGATCACGCAGGCGCCGCCGGCGGCGAGCCGCAAGGTGCGGGCCGTCGTCGTGTGCCGTCCGCGATGATCGTCGGCGCGCACCGCGCGCGTGGCCTGTACGGCGCGGCCGACCAGCGTGTTGGTCAGCGTCGATTTGCCGGCGCCCGACGATCCAAGCAGCACGATCGTCTGGCCCGCGCCGAGATAGGGAGCCAGCTCGTCCGCGCACGCCGGATCGAGCGCGTTGACCGCGTGCAGCGGCACCGTCGGCGGCAGCCGTGCGCGCAGCGCGGGGAGCGCGGCGCCGGCAGCGGCGGCAATGTCGGCTTTGGTCAGGATGACCACCGGCCAGACGCCGCCGGACAGGACGACCGCGAGATAACGCTCGAGCCGGCGCGCGTTGAAGTCGCCGTCGAGCCCCATCAGCAGGAAAGCGGTTTCGACGTTGCTGACGACGACGTGTCGCACGCCGCCGGGATCGCGCCGCACGAGCTGCGTGGCCGGTGCCGCGCGCGCGTGAATCCACGGCCCGCCGCAGCCGTCGGCCCGCGCGAGGACCCAGTCGCCGACCGCGAGCGCGCCGCCGGCTTCGGCCAGTTCGCGCGCCAGCCGCGGATGGATGCGCGCGCGCCGCTCGAGCGCGCCATCGTGCACGAGCGCCGAGTCGCGCTGCACTCCGACAACGCGCACGGGCGCGGCGTCCTGCAACGAGGTCGCGTCCAGTGCCGCGAGCGCCTGTGCGACGGCCCGGTTGAAACCGATCGGTCGCAACCGATCGAAACAGTCTTCGAACATTTGGGCTTCCGAATCCGTGCCCGCGCCGCGCGCGAGCGAAGACGATCCTGCCGACGCGAGGCGTCGCAGGGCGAATGGTGAATCGGATCGGTCGGCCGCCGGGCGGCGGCGCAGGCGGGAAGCCCGACGTCAGCGCGGGAGCGGCCGACTACGGAGCAATGACTTGCTTGGACATACGCGCCTCCATTCTCGAATGGCGCTCGATGAGCGAGGCGCGCAGTGTGCTGCGGAAGCGGGCGCGGGTCAACCGCGTCGATGCGCGCGGCGAAGAAGCGTTGCGCCGGACCGACGCGCGGTTCACAGACCGAGAAAGTGCTTGACCTCGGCGACCGTGCGCGCGGGATCCTCCTCCTGCGGCACGTGGCCGAGGCCGTCGAAGCGCACGTGGCGGCTCGCGCGGATGTCGCGCGCGAAACGCTCGCCGTGCGCGGGCGGGATCAGCCGGTCGCGCCCGCCCCACAGGATCAGCGTCGGTTGCGCGACCGCGCGGATGCGTTCGCTGCGGTCGGCATTGTCGGCCTGGCGCAGCCGCTGCGTGAGCGCGCGCCGGTTGCCCGCGCGCAGCGCCAGCTCGTAATAGCGGTCGACCGCGTCTGCGGTCACGCGCGCAGCGTCGCCGTAGACGTCGCGCACGCTCGCGGCGACGAGCGGACGCGGCAACGACATTTCGGTGAGACGGTTCAGGCCGGGAATCAGCGCGATCTGGAAGCCGAGCGGCAGGTCGAAGAAGTCGAGCGGATAACCGACTGCATCGACCAGGATCAGCCGCTCGACGCGCTCGGGCGCGGCGAGCGCGGTGTTCCACGCGATCTCGCCGCCGAGCGAGTTTCCGCCCAGCACGCAGCGCTTGACGCCCAGCGCGTCGAGCAGTCCGACGAGGAACCGCACGTAGCGCTCGATGCGGTAGTCGCCCCTGGGTTCGGGCCCGGTCAATCCGAAGCCGGGCAGATCGACCGTGATCACGCGCCGCGTCGGTGCAAGCGCGGCGGCCCAGCCGTCCCACGTGTGCAGGCTGGCCGCGGTGCCGTGCAGCAGCACGATCGGCAGCGGATCGTCGCGCGGGCCCACGTCGCGCATATGCACGGCCATGCCCTGCAGCGCAAGCAACTGCGACGGCGCTGGCGCCCAGCGCGTCATCAGAGCCTCGGGCGGCCGATCGGGCGCGTAGGTCAGCGCAAGCGCGCTGCCGCCGACGACGAGCAAGGTGGCGAGCGCGTAGCCGAGCGCGCGCAGGAGCCGTTTCATCGCGCTCAGGATAGCGCCGCGCCTCGACGGCGTCCGACACCCCTTAAGGCGTCTGCTTTGCGCCCGCGGACAAGCCGCGCCAGCGCGCGGCGATCATCGGCGCGAACGCGAGCACCAGCAGCCCGAGCGGAAACAGCCTTCCCTCCCAGATCCGGAAGTCTTCGAGCAGCCGCTCCCAGGAAAGGCCGAAGACCCGGCGGCCGAGCGCGAGATCGAAGGCGATCGTCAGCGCCAGCCACAGCAGTCCGACGGCGAGCTGCTGCCCGCGCGTGGCGGCGCCGATCCAGCGCGCGGCGAGCCATGCGATCGCGAGCACGATCGCCGCGCCGCTGGCGACCGCGATCTGGCGCGCCGGTCGATCGCCGACCAGCGGCTGCAGATAAAGCGTGCGCGCGATGCCGTGTGCGGATTCGGCGGCGGCGATCAGCAGCCATACGAGCGCGCCGCGCAGCATCACCCGCGGACGCATCGCCGATTCGGGCCGCGGTATGTCACGGCCGCAGCTTGCCACGGCCAGCGTCGATGCGCGCCGGGCGCGCCGGGCCGGCGCTCAGGGATGAAACTCGTAGTGACGAACCGAGTGGGCGACGGTGGGCCGCGCGGCCGGACGCGGTTCCACGCGCAGCGCGGAATCGATCAGCATGACTGGAGCCTTCGGACCGAGCGCTGTCCGCTCTGCCGCGAGTGCGTGCTGAAGTGCACCGCCGGCGCCGTCGGGCGCCGTGACGAACGGCACGCCGGCGCGGCGCGCGAGCCGTTGCATCGCCTCGTTGCGCGCCAGATCGCGTACGTACAGCCGCGCCGCGCCGCGTTCGCGCGCCACTTCCGCCGCGTGCTCCAGCAGTCGGGTGCCGATGCCGGCGCCGCGCGCCTGCGGCAGCACGCTCAGTCCAAGCTCGATACCGTGCGCGCCGCACGCCAGATGCAGCGCACCGGCGATGTCGAGCACCGGATCGACTACGCCGTAGACGGCGTCGCGTTCGAAGTCGATACCGCCTACGTAATCGATGACGGCCTCGTCCGTCATCGCACGGCCGAAGCGCAGCCGCCGATCCTGCGGCGGCAGCGCGAGGAAGTGCGTCACCAGCTCGTGAAAGTGAAGCGCATCCAGGCGAACGGCTGTTCGCATGCGTGAACCCTCCTTGGTCGATGTCGGCGCAGCGGCCGCGTAGCGCGCCCGGTTGTCGTTGCTTGTTCTGGCGCGCCGCGACTTCCGCCGTAACGGCAGAGATTGTCAGCCCGGATTCTGACCCGAAGATGGCCGGCGAGTTTCCGCGCGACGACACGCGATCGCGCGTCGCGCGCATTCGTTAAGCCGTGCGATGCGGCGCCGGCGAAAAAAAACCGCGGCGCCCGGCCGCGGTTCTATCAGCGCGCGTCCGAACTCAGACGACGCGGATCTCGGCCGCCTGCGGGCCTTTTTGGCCCTGCTTGACGACGAATTCCACGCGCTGACCCTCGGAGAGCGACTTGAAGCCGCCCGCCTGGATCTCGGAGAAGTGCGCGAACAGATCCTTGCCGCCGTCATCCGGCGTGATGAATCCGAAACCTTTTGCGTCGTTGAACCATTTGACGACACCGGTAGCCATGTTTACGTCCTCGATGAACAAGTTGAGAAGTCAATCGCGGCGGATAAGCGCCCGCAGCGAGCCAACGATCAAGCTACGTAAACCTGGGGAAACCGAGGTCGCGCCGTTGTTCAACGAACAAACAAACGGGCCAGGAGAAACCGGAGGAAAACTGACACTCAAACGAAAGCGGGGCGAAGCCTACGCGGTTTTCGGCGCGTTGTCGAATGATATTTTCGCGGGGTCGCGCCCGGTGCAGGAGGTCGAAGATGAAGCGTGCGGAATGGAACGGCGTGGTGCTGGCCGAATCCGACGACATCGTGACGGTCGAAGGCAACGCGTATTTCCCGGCAGCCTCGCTGCGACGCGAATACTTCGTCGACAGCCCCACGCATACGGTGTGTCATTGGAAGGGCACTGCGAGCTACTACACGATCCGCGTCGGCGGCCGGGAGAACCCGGACGCCGCCTGGTACTACCCGGAGCCCACGGAAACCGCGCGTCCGATCAAGGACCGCGTCGCGTTCTGGAAAGGCGTGGTCGTGCGCGACGTGTGAGCCGCCGCGCGCGTTGGGCTCAGTCGCCGGACGCGGCGTCGGCGCACCGCAGCCGGTCGTGCAGGCGCGCGGCGATCGCGTCGAGCGCGGCGCGCGGGCGCGGCCGGCCGAAGTAGTTCAGCGTGGCGAGCACGAAGCGGCCGATCACCGCGCAGGTGTCGCCGCGACCGCGCGGCACGACGTGCACGTGCACGTGCGGGACGTGCTGACCCGCGGCGGGGCCGTCGTTGACGAGCAGCGTGTAGCCGTCGGCTCGCAGTCCGGCGGCGCGCTGCGCGAACTGCACGCGCGCCACCGCGTCGAACAGCGCGCGGCGTTCGGCGGGCGCGAGTTCTTCGAGGCGCAGCGCGTGCCGCCGCGGAATCACCAGCGCGTGGCCCTCGCGCACGCCGTACAGATCGAGGAAGGTCAGCGTCGAGGACGTGCGCTCGACCACGCTCGCCGGCTCGAGACCCTCGACGATGCGGCAGAAAAGGCAGTCGTTCATCGCTGGCCGCGCAGCATACGCGCCGTCGCAACGGGCACGGAGCAGTCGTCGTGACGCGGTACGGCGGTACATCGGCTTGGCGGTAACCTTACGCCGTCACCCGTCCCAACGAGGAGTCGCCATGAAACGTTTGCTCGCGACAGCACTCGCCGCCCTGACGATCGCACCGGCCGCGTATGCGACCGATGTCGGCATCACCGTCGAGATCAGCCAGCCCGGCGTCTACGGTCGCATCGACATCGGGCGCTTTCCGCAGCCTGCGGTGGTCATTCCGCAGCCGGTGATCATCGCGCCGCCGCCGCCGCATGTCGTCGTGCAGCCGATCTACATGTGGGTGCCCTACGGCCACCGGAAGAATTGGGCCAAGTACTGCCACCGCTACAACGCCTGCGGCTATCCGGTCTACTTCGTGCGTCACGACTGGTACGACCAGCACGTGCGCCGCGGCGACGATCGGCGCGGACGCGACGACGACCGCGGTCGCGGCAAGGGCAAAGGCAAGGGCAAAGGCAAAGGGCGCGACTGAGCGAGCGGGCCAGCCGATCCGCCGCATCGACCGGACAGCCAAGTGACCGAGCCCGTCGCCGTCACGTACCTGTTCACCGACATCGAAGGCAGCACCCGGCTGTGGGAGGAGGCGCCCGAGCGGATGCGCCTCGCGCTCGCGCGGCACGACGCGCTCTGCCACGCCGCGGTCGAGCGCCACCGCGGCACGATCGTCAAGACCACCGGCGACGGCGTACACGCGGCGTTCGACAGTGCGCACAATGCGCTCGCGGCCGCGGTCGACATGCAACTTGCGCTCGCCGCCCCGGAGGCCGGCGACGGCATTGTGCTGCGGATCCGTTGCGGACTGCATCGCGGCGTGGACGAGCGGCGCGCCGGCGACTTCTATGGCCGTGAGGTGAATCGTGCCGCGCGCATCATGAGCGCGGCGCACGGCGGCCAGATCCTCGTTTCGCAGGCGGTGGCCGATGCGGTGCGTGCCGATGCGCCGGCGGACGTTTCGCTGCGCGATCTGGGCGCCGTCCGACTGCGCGACTTGGCCGCGCCCGAACGCGTCTACCAGGTCATCCACCCGGGGCTCCGCGCGGAATTCCCGGCGCTGCGTTCGCTCGAGGCAACGCCGAACAACCTCGCGCAACAGTTGAATTCGTTCGTCGGCCGCAGCCGCGAACTCGCCGACGTGCGGCGACTGCTCGCGGCCAACCGTCTGGTGACGCTGCTCGGTATGGGCGGCATCGGCAAGTCGCGGCTGTCGGTGCAACTCGGCGCCGAAGTGCTCGACGACTATCCGGACGGCGTGTGGCTGATCGAGCTGGCGCCGCTGGCCGACGCGCAGCTCGTGCCGCAGTCGGTCGCTTCGGTGCTCGGCGTCAAGGAGGAAGCCGGCGGCACCGTGCTCGACGCGCTGCTCAAGTTCGCGCGCGACCGCACGCTACTGATCATCCTCGACAATTGCGAACACCTGGTGCACGCGTGCGCGGACGTCGCCAAGCGGCTGCTGCAGGCGGGACCGAAGGTCAAGATCCTCGCGACCAGCCGCGACGCGTTGCAGATCGCCGGCGAAACGGTGTTCCAGCTTGCGCCGCTTGCCGCACCCGACCCGCGGGCGCAGGCGGCAGCGGAAGCGCTCGCGCAGAGTGACGCGGTGCGTCTGTTCGTCGACCGCGCCGGCGCTGCGCAGCCGGCATTCCGGCTCACCGCGAACAACGCGCGGACCGTCGCCGCGATCTGCCACCAGCTCGACGGCATTCCGCTCGCGCTCGAGCTGGCGGCGGCGCGCATGCGCGCGCTGTCCGTCGAGGCGATCGCCGCGCGGCTGCACGAACGCTTCAAACTGCTCGTCACCGGCGATCGCACCGTGCTGCCGCGCCAGCGCACGCTGCGCGCGCTGATCGACTGGTCGTACGACCTGCTCGCTCCGCCGGAGCGCACGCTGTTCCAGCGCCTGTCGGTCTTCGCCGGCGGCTGGACGCTGGAAGCTGCCGAGGCGGTCGGCGCCGGCGGCGACATCGAAGCGGCCGACGTGCTCGATCTGCTGGCGCGTCTCGTGGAGAAGTCGCTGGTCATCGCCGACATCGAGGGTGGGCGCTATCGGATGCTGGAGACGGTGCGGCAGTACGCCCTCGAACACTTGCGCGAAGCCGGCGACGAAGAGACGACGCGCACGCGACACCTCGAGCGCTGCGTGCTGCTTGCGGAGCAGGCGTTCCCTGAGCTGGCCGGACCGCAGCAGGGACTTTGGCTGCGCCGGCTCGACGAAGACAGGGACAACCTGCTGGCTGCGATCGCCTGGAGTGGGAGCGGAGATGCTCGCGCGTCGTCCGGCTTGCGGCTCGTCTACGCGCTGCGGCCCTATTGGATCAACCGGGGGCTGCTGACGTTGGGACATCAGGTCACGATCGCAGTCCTCGGATGGCCGGCGCTGCGGAGTCGAACCATCGAACGCTGCCGGGCCTTGTTTGGTGCGGGCCAACTGTGCTTCTTCAGCGGCCGCGATGCCGAGGCGCGGACCTGCCTGACCGAGAGCCTCGATATCGCGCGAGAGCTGGGCCGAAGCGACGTGGTGGAGCGTGTGCTGCAACCGCTCGGCATGGCGTGTCTCGGCGAAGGCGATCTGGGCGCGGCGCGCGCCTACCTGGAGGAGGCGCTCACGCTGGCACGCGAACAGGGTGATCTGCGCGAGCTCGCCGGCGCGCTCAATTCGGTGGCGATGCTGCGTCGGATGGAAGGCCGGCTTACCGATGCCGAAGCGATGTATCGACATACGGTCGAAGCGGCGCGCACCGTCGGGAATCAGGAGAGCATCGCCATCGGCCTGCTCAACCTCGCAATAGTGCAGGTTCTATCGGGTCGAAACGACGAGGCCGGTCCGAGTCTGCTCGAAGCCGACGCGATCGGACGGCAGATCGGGTCGCGGCCGGTCGAACGCAGCTTCCTCGAGGTCTGCGCGGGCGTGGCTGCAGCAATCGGCGACTTCGAACGAGCCGCGCTGTACTTCGGTTCGGCCGAGATGCAACGCGAGGAAACCGGCTTGCGGCGCGATCCGGCCGACGAGGCGTTCCTCGTGCAGGCCATCGATGCTGCGCGTGCGGCGCTGGGCGCCGACGCGTTTGCACGCATCGAAGCCCGCGGCCGCGCGGCGCCGGGCGCGCTCGTCCTCGAGCAGGCGCGTGTCTGGCTCGCCGGCTCCGCGCTCGCTACCAGCCGTTGACGATCGGCGGATCGACCTCGATCGTCTTCTGCCCGTCGCTGATCCGGATCGAGTACTTGTAGACCCCCGGCCGCGTATTCCGGTTCAGGCAGGCGAAAGCCAGGCCGTCCTGCGAACGCTTGCACTCGACGATCTCGTTTTGGGTGCGATCGAGAACGACCGCTTCGCCGCCGTCTGGCGTGCGCACTGCGCGGTCGGTGACGCGCCCGTGGATTTCGATGCCTCGATCGGCGAACCGCAGGCGCGAATCGGCGGGCAGCCGCCACGTGATCGTCACGTTCTTCTCGTCCGAGAAGAACGTGAGGATGTCGGGCGCGACGCGAACGCGGCCGTCGGCGACGCTCACCTGAGGATTGCTGCGTTCCTTCAACGGCGTTACCAGCTTCACCGTCTGGCAGCCGGTCAGCAGCATGCCCAGTAGGGCAGAAAGCACGATGGGTCGATTCATCTTCTTCTCCTCCTGGTCGACGGGGCGGGCGCCGCGCGTTCGCAGCGCTTTGACCGCGTGTCATGGTACGCGAGCGCGTCCCGGCGCGGTCACCGCGCAGCCGTGAGTATTCGGCAGGCGGCGGACGGCGATGTTCGGAAGACCGAGCCGGCCGATCGACCCGACCGGCCGCCGGATTGGCGGCTGAGCTGCACCTGCGCGCGACGAAATGCCGAAAAGCCGGGATGAACTGCGAGACGGGCTTCCGTCGCGACGAAACCGCGTCTGCAGCTCACCCCGCGATTCACGCAGTCCATCGCAATCCGCTCGCGCCGCCGGGTGCGTCTGCCTACAGTTCGCTCATCACAACGACGCAACCCGAACGAAAGGACCGGACGATGAAAACGAACTTCGCCACCCCGACCAAAGCCCGCTTCGCCGCTTTCGTCCTCGCGCTCGTCACCAGCACCACCGTACTCGGCGCGACGGTCTTCGCGATGCAGCCCCGCTACGAGGGCGCCAGCCCGCAACTGATCGCGCTCGAGCGCGTGGTCGTCAGCGCCCCGGCAGTGAACTGAGCGCCGGCGCCGCGAGGCGCAGCGACCGGTCCTGCTGCGCCGCGCGCGCGGCAAGCCAACCCAGAGCCCGGCTTCGGCCGGGCTTTGTTTTGCGCGTCGGCCGGCGTAAGGTGCGTGCTCGACCGGGAGGGAGACTGCCATGGCGCTGACCGACATTCACCTGAAGCTCGACGGCATCAAGGGCGAATCGACTTCCGCCCGCCACAAGGACGAGATCGTCGTCGAGAGCTGGGCGTGGGGCGTCGCGAATGCAACCCAGGCCGGAACGGGCGGGGGCGGCGGTGCGGGCAGGGCGACATTCTCCGATCTGACCTTCACGCACCGCGCCGACCGCGCCTCGCCGGAGCTGTGGAAGGCGTGCGCGACCGGGCGGCACATTCGGGATGCCGTGCTCAGCGTGGCGCGCGGCGGGGCCGGCGCGCAGGACTACCTCACGATCAAGCTCACCGACGTGATCGTGACCTCGGTCGCGCTCGCGGACACGGCAGTCGATGCGCAGCCGCCGGTCGGAACCGTGGGCCTCAGTTTCGCCAAGGTCGAGTACGGCTACCGGCCGCAGAAGGCCGACGGTTCGCTCGGCGCTCCCGTCGAGTTCAAGTTCGATCTGAAGAAGAACAGGCCGTTCTAGACAGGGGTGGACACGCTGCTATAACGGCCGCACCCGCGAACGCCTTCACACGAGATCCGAAGCATGCAGGCCGCTTACTACGATCGCACCGGCGCCGCGCGCGAAGTGCTGCGCCTCGGCGAGTTTCCGACGCCCGAGCCAGGCGCCGGCGAGGTACGCGTGAAGCTCGCGACCTCCGGCGTCAACCCGTCCGACGTCAAGACGCGCGCCGGGCTGCGCAATCCGACGCTGCCGTTCGCGAAGATCGTTCCGCACAGCGACGGCGCGGGCGTCATCGACGCGGTCGGCGCCGGCGTGCCCGCGGCGCGCATCGGCGAGCGCGTGTGGACCTGGAACGCGGCGTGGAAGCGCGCGTTCGGCACCGCCGCGCAGTACGTCGTGCTTCCTTCGCATCAGACGGTGCGCCTGCCTGACGACGTCGGTTTCGACGTCGGCGCCTGCCTCGGCATTCCGGCGCTCACCGCGCTGCACGCGGTCCGCATGGACGGCGGCGTGGCAGGCAAGTCGGTGCTCGTGACCGGCGGCGCCGGCGCGGTCGGACACTACGCAGTGCAGATGGCGCGACTGCTCGGCGCGCGCCAGGTCATCGCCACGGTCAGCAGCTCGCAGAAGGGCGCGCTTGCCGAGCGCGCCGGCGCCGACCTCGTCATCGACTACCGCGGCGACGATGTCGGCACGCGCGTGCGCGAAGCGACCGACGGCGAGGGCGTGGACCGCGTGATCGACGTGGACTTCGCCACCAACGTCGCCGAGTCGATCGGCGTGGTCAAACCGGAAGGCGACATCGTCGTCTACGGCAGCAGCAAGCCGGAGATCGCGGTGCCGTTCCTCCCG
Source organism: Betaproteobacteria bacterium (assembly GCA_016861185.1). Classification (GTDB taxonomy): domain Bacteria; phylum Pseudomonadota; class Gammaproteobacteria; order Burkholderiales; family Burkholderiaceae_F; genus DSNY01. Next base: position 288,669 of record BOKW01000003.1, on the reverse strand, counting down.
GCGATCGTGAAGAACGTTCGCGTGCGCTTCTTCATCGTCTACAACCTGGCGCCTGTCGACCGTGTCGCGGCAATTGCGCAACTGACGCGTTGGCTGGAGCAGGGCAGCCTGCAGCACAACATCGCCGCGCGGCTGCCGCTCGCTGCGATCGCCGAGGCGCACGAGCTGGTCGAAAGCGGGCGCGCGGTCGGCAACGTGGTGCTCGAAACCGACTGAGCGCGCCGCACGCGACCGGGCCCGACGTGCGAGCCGCGGCCCGGTGTGGCGCGGACGACTTACACGAACGCCAGCGCAAACAGAAGCGCCCAGGCGATCAGCCCGGCGCCGATGACGATGTGCACGACGCTCGCCGCGACGACCTCCTCGCGCCGGCGGCCCAGCGCCCGCAAGCCGTTGTACAGCAGCGCGCACGACAGGCCCAGCGCGAGCAGGTTGATCGCCGCATTCGCGATCAGATCGGGAACAAGCAGGCCGAGCGAGGCCAGCCAGAGCGGCGCCGCTGCGAGCGCGGCCAGCAGATAGGCGTCGCGGTAGTCGATCGACAGCGCGTACGTGTCGGCCACCTGCTTGATCAGCCAGCCCATGGCAGCGAAGGTCGCCATCTCGGCGACAAAGAAGACCTCCGCCACCGCGGCCCAATCCCTGGGCCGCATTGCCGGAAAAAAGGCCTCCGGATAATGCGTGCCGGCCAGATACAGCATCGCCGGCGGCAGCAAGGACAGCGGCAGCACCAGGAAAAGGAAGACCTTGGCGATTCGCGGGTGGTGCCGCGCCAGTTCCGGCCAACCTTCGTCGGCGGACAAGGGCAGCTTGGCAAGGGAAATCAGATTCATGGCCTACCTCCGATCGGCGCGCCGCGGATGCGGTCCGGGCGCGCATCAAACATATCACAGAATGATATTTGGCCCATAGACCCGCCGGACCGACGATGTCAACCTCGCAGACCGCCCAACGTGCCCGCCTCGGCAAGGCCGACTTCGAGCGCCTGTCGCACTTCCGCCACCGGCTCCGCCGCTTCCTGCGATTCAGCGAGGAGCTGTGCAAGCGCCGGGGACTCACGGCGCTGCAGTACCAACTGCTGCTGCACGTGATGGGCTTTCCGGGGCGGAGCTGGGCGACGATCGGCGAACTGGCGGATCGCCTGCAGGCGCAGCACCACGGCGTCGTCGCGCTGGTCGATCGCTGCGAGAAGATGGGATTGCTCGAGCGCCGTCCGGGGCGCAACGACAGGCGCGTCGTCGAGATTCACCTGCTGCCGAAGGGCGAGAGAATGCTGGCGCGAATCGCCGCCGAGCATCAGGGCGAGCTCGAGCTGCTCTTGCGGGAGATCGCGGAACGGGGGTGAGACGGCGCAACGGCAAGCGCGCCGTCTTCGTTCGACTCGATCAGGCCGCCGGCAGCGGGTCGAGTTCGCAGGGCGCGTAGCGCGCGAGCGCGGTCCACAGCAGCACCGGACCTCCGGAGAGTCCTGCCAGCTCGTCGCCGAGGCCGAGCGTCTTCGCCAGCCGGCCTTCGGCGCGCACGACGCACCGTGTGGTCGAAGCGTCCTGCTCGACGACGGCTAGGCCGCGCCTCTGCAGCGCGAGCCGAATGCGTTCGAGATGCCGCAGCGGCGCATTGACGCGAACGTGCGCAATCGGTTCGAGCGGCGGTGTGCCCGGCACGAGCCGTACCTCGATCGGGTCGAGTGCGAGCGCCGTGCCGAAGACCTCCTGCAGCACCTGCCGCGGTGCCTTGAGCGCCTCCTCGTTGCGTGCGAGCAGCGTCAGGCCGCGGTGCGAAACGTCGAGAACGCAGTCGTCGGGTACGCCGAGAATCGAACGGGCCTTCTCGGCAAAGGCGAGCTGAAACGGCTCCGCGCGATGACGTGCGCGTTGCGCCAGCGGGTGATCAAGATGCATCGCGGCCTCCTTCGGCGTCGGCGCGCTGCGGCGCCGATCGGGCGCTGCGCGCACCGATCCGGTACAGGGCCAAGCCGAACGCGATCACGATCCAGTGGGCGAGCGACAGTCCGACCGGTCGCTTCATGATCGCGGCGACGATCGGCGGCAGCAGCAGCGCTGCGCCGGCCAGACGCGCGCCGTCGCGAGCGACCGCGGATCGCCGCGACCCGGCGCACGCGGGTCGATCGGGCGCAACCGCCCGGCGCGAGCGCTCAAGCATGGACAAGCTCCGCGTTCGCCGCGCGCTCGTGCGCTCCGACCTCGACGATGCGCACGAACAGCGATCGGCCCGCGGGGAGCGCGACTTCGATCACCGCTCCTGCGCCGTTGCCCAACAGGGCGCGTCCGATCGGCGACAGAACGGAGATTCGCCCCGCCGCTGCGTCCGCGTCGCGCGGATTCACGACCATGACTTGCCGGCGCGGCCCCGCGGGCAGTTCCTCGTAGACCACGCGCGAGTCCAGGCGCACGACGCCGCGCGGCAGCGCGCGCGGCGCAACGATGCGGGCCTCGACCAGTTTCTCCGCCAGCCCGCCTTTCTCGTCGGTGGCCAGCGCAGCGTCGGCACAGCGGTCGTCGAGCAGGCGGGCAAGCACCACCGCGTCGTCGGAACAAACGAACATCTCTGGCGAGTTCGCCATCTCGTCCTCCTCGAGTTTCGGGCGCAAGCGCGCGTCGCGCGCAGCGCGGCGCCCCGGGGATTGCACGGATCCGTTTCGGAGTTCCCGGGTGCCGCCCGGCGCCGTCAGCCCGAACGTCCGGGTGAGGCGAGTCGTCGGCTACCCGGCCGAACCAAGAAAGGCCGGGACTCCTTCGAGGAAGCGCAGTGCCGCGCGCACGACGGACCGGCGCGCTCGTACGCGACGGAAGGCGAACACGTTGTCGGCGAGGGGCTGCTGCATTGATCCTTCCCGGCGGAAGCGATGACGGTGAGCGTCATCAGGTGCGCACCATAACAGAGCGCGGCGGCTCGTCACATCGGGGTTAGCTCGTAGTGCAGTTGGCAGGCTCGATCGCGGCCAGTGAGAGAGCAGAGTGTGCAAAGGCGGCGCCCGCGCGCATCTGTGCAGCGACCCAGTGCGCTTCCCGGATCTGCGCATCGGTCGCGCCGGCCCTCGACGCGGCGCGCGCGTGGCTGCGGATGCAGGACGGACATTGCGTGACGTGCGGCGCTAGAGCACCGCCCAGAAGACGAGGATCATCAGCAGCGCGGGCCCGAGCGCGAACAGCGGCACGATGATGTGGATCAGCTCGGGTCGGGCGAGCGGCTCGTCGCGCACGGCGCGCTTCGCAGTCGAGGATGGCGCGCCGCCCTTCATAGCAGCGGCTGCCAGTCGGAGAAGCGCACGCGCTCGTCGACGATCGCGCGCACGCCGGGCACGTTCTCAGCGGCCACGCGCGCGGCGCGCCGCTGGTCTTCGCTTTCGACCAGACCGTGGAAGCGCACGACGCCGTTGGTCACCCACACGCTCGACCACTCCGAGCGCCACCACGGCTGGCGCCACAGCTCGGCCAGCAGCCGTGCGCGGATCGCATCGTCGCTCTGCGCGCGTGCGACGCGCGGCGTTTGGCCGCGGCGCCCGATGGCGGCGACCAGGTCGGCGCGGGTCACGATGCCGACCAGCCGTTCCTTGCGCAGCACGGGGACGCGGCGGATCCGCCGTTCCTCGAGGATCGAGGCGACCTGCGGCAGCGGCGTCGTCTCCGCGACGGTGACCACGTCGGTCGTCATGATGTCCTGCGCTTGCAGCGCATGCGTCCTGACGTACTCGAGAGCGGCGTCGCCCGGCTCGATCAGCCGGCGCCACCACGACCGCTGCGCTGCCGGGCGATCGGTGCCGATCTCGACCCGGTGCAGCAGGTCGCCTTCGCTGACGATGCCGACGACGCGGCCGTCGGCGACGATCGGCACGCCGCTGATGCTCCGTCGGACGAGCAGCGCGGCGATCTCGTGCACCAGCGCGTGCGGACCGACGGTCACGACGGGGGTCGACATCACGGTCCTGACGATCATCGTTGGACTCCTGGGCGGGTTCGCGCCGTCGCGCCGCGCCGCTCGTCGAGCACGGCGCGCAGCACGACCGCATGGTTGATGGCTCGATCGCGCGCGGCGTACAAGAGCGTGACCGGCCCGCGCCGCCGCAGTTCGTCCAACGTCTGCAGCACCTCGGGTCGCCGCGCGAGCTCGGCGCGGTATCTCGCGGCGAACGCCGCCCACCGACTCGGGTCGTGACCGAACCAGCGGCGCAGCGCGTCGCTCGGCGCGGCGTCCTTCAGCCACAGGTCGGCCGCAACGCGCTCGCGGCTCAGGCCGCGCGGCCAGAGGCGGTCCACCAGGATGCGCATGCCGTCGGCTGTGGCCGGTGGTTCGTGCGCGCGCTTGAGTTGCACCGCCTGCCGACGGTCGGGCTGCCGCGGCGGTTGCGCCCGGCCGCGCGCCGCACCAAGGGTCGACAGCGAGTTCGCCATCGCGTCGTGCCGCTAGCCGGCGGCGACGGCGGCGTCGGGCTCCGTCGGCAGATCGATCGTCGCGCGGTCGCCGCGCGCGAAGTGCCCGGGCGCGGGAAAGACCGATACGTCGTTCGGCATGTTCGTGGCTCGCGCGTCGGGTGGTCGATCAGGCGGGGAGCGCGGCGGACTGAACGGACGGCTCGCTCGCGCGCGCGAAGGTCTGCGCGGCGAAATCCCAGTTGAGCAGGTTGTCGACGACGTTCGCGACGTAGTCGGCGCGGCGCTGCTGATAGTCGAGGTAATACGCGTGTTCCCACACGTCGACGACGAGCAGCGGCGTCTGCCCGTTCACGATCGGCGTGCCGGCGTTCGAGGTCGTGACGATGCGCAAGGCGCCCCGCTCCAGCACGAGCCAGGCCCAGCCGCTGCCGAAGTGGCTCGTCGCCGCCGCGGTGAACGCGTCGGCGAAACCGCGCTCGGATCCGAAGTCCGCCTCGATGCGCGCGGCGAGCACGCCTCTCGGACCGCCGCCGCCTTTGGGCCGCAGCGACTGCCAGTAGAAGGCGTGGTTCCACGCCTGCGCCGCGTTGTTGAAGATCGCCACTGCGGCCGGATCGTTCGCGCGCCGGCCGGCAGCGCGATGGATGATCACGTCGAGCGTGCGATCGGCGAGGTCCGTGTGGCGGACGAGCGCATTGAGCGCGTCGATGTACGCGCGATGATGCCGGTCGTAATGGAAGCGCAACGTCGCGCCCGAGACGATCGGAGCGAGCGCGTCGTAGTCGTACGGAAGCTTCGGCAGAACGATCGGCATGTATGTCTCCTTCCTGGGACGAGCCGTTTCCGGCCTGCCGTGCATCTTGGTTCGCAGCCACACCGAAGTAAAACGAATTCGATTGCCGATTCGATGCAACACTTCTGCTGCCAAAGTCGGCACACTGCGGGCGGAGGCGAATCGACATGGACACGGTCCTCGCGCGCACGTTTCTCGAGATCGTCGCCGCCGGCAATTTCGGGCGCGCCGCCGAACGCCTGCACGTGACGCAGACGGCGGTCAGCGCGCGCGTGCGCACGCTCGAAGACCAGCTCGGCCGCAGGCTGTTCGTGCGCAGCAAGGCGGGCGCGTCGCTGACGCCCGCCGGCCAGCGCTTCCTGCGCTACGCGCGCATGCTCGTGCAGGCGTGGGAGCGCGCGCGGCATCAGGTCGCCGTGCCGCCGGGGCGGCGCGCGGTGCTGACGATCGGTTGCGAGATCAGCCTGTGGGATCCGCTGCTGCTCGACTGGCTGCTGTGGATGCGGCGCGCCGCGCCCCACCTCGCGTTGCGCACCGAGGTCGGATTCCCGGACAACCTGCTGACGCAGGTCGCCGACGGCGTGCTCGATATCGCCGTCGTCTACGCGCCGCAGCAGCGGCCGGGACTGAAGATCGAGCTTCTGATCGAGGAGAGACTCGTTCTGGTGACGACGTCAAAACGCCCGCGCGCGCCGCGCCCGGCCGACTACGTGTTCGTCGACTGGGGACCGGAGTTCGCCGCGCAACACAACCTGGCGTTTCCCGCGCTGTCGAACGCCGCCGTGTTCGCGGGGCTCGGTCCGCTGGGGCGCGAGTACCTGCTGCAGGCCGGTGGCGCGGGCTACTTCCGACTGAACGTCGTGCGGCAGCACCTGAAGAGCGGCCGGCTTCGGCTCGTGCCGGGTGCGCCCGAGTTCCTTTACCCCGCGTACGCGGTCTATTCGGAGAGCGCGGACGAAAAGATCGTCGCGCCGGCGCTCGCCGGATTGCGTCAGGTCGCCGTTGCGCCTGCGCCAGCGCGCACGCGCAAGACCGGGCGCCGCCCGCGTGCTCGTCGCCCGACGACCGCGCGGCAATGGGCCTGAGGCGCGGCGCGCAGGCGGCGCGGTTGGCCGCGGGCGGCATGCCCTGTCACCTTTTGGCCGCCGCCGGCGTCCAATGCACAGACAACGGAGAAATGCGATGCCGGCCACGTTCGAGAGCCAGAGCAGCAGGCGATCGACTGCAGAAAGCGATCTCGATCTCACGCTGCGCGCGCGCGGCGGCGATGCGGCCGCGTTCGAACTGATCATGCGCCGGCACAACCGGCTGCTGTTCCGCGCCGCGCGCGGCATCGTCGCCGACGACGCCGAAGCGCAGGACGTCGTGCAGGACGCCTACCTGCGCGCGTTCACCAGCCTCGACTCGTATCGCGGCGACGCGGCGCTCGGCACGTGGCTGGCGCGCATCGCGATCAACGGCGCGCTCAACGTGCAGCGCAGGAAGGGTCGCACCGTGCCGATCGACGAAACCCCGGAGATGAACGACGAACCCGCAGCGGAGCACGCGATGTCTTTCGTCGACACGCGCAACGAAAGCCCGGACGCCGCCGCCGAGCGCGGCCAACTGCGCGCGCTGCTGCAAGCCGCGATCGAACGGCTGCCGCCGATCTACCGCAGCGTCTTCATCCTGCGCGCGGTCGAGGAAAAGAGCGTGGAGGAAACCGCGTTCTGCCTGGGCGTCAGCGCGGACGTCGTCAAGACCCGCTACCTGCGCGCCCGCGCGCTGCTGCGCGATGCGCTCGGCGCGCAGCTCGAAGCGCACGCGCACGACGTGTTCGCCTTCGCCGGCGAACGCTGCGACGCCGTCGTGAACCACGTTATTGCCGCCCTGCACGCGCAGGGCCTCATTCGCCCGCGCTGACGCGCGGGTACTTCTCGCACCGAACGGAGACCGACATGACCGACCGCCTGCTCCTTCCTCCAACGCATCTGCTGCACTCGCGCCGGCGCGCGCTCCTCACGGGCGGCGCGGTGCTGTCGGCCGCGGCGGTCGCGCTGCTCGGCGGGCGCGAGGCGCTCGCCGCCAAGGCGACCGGCGGCGCCGCCGAAGCCGACGTGCGCATCCTCAACACCGCGCTGGGCGCCGAACTCGAAGCGGTGGCCGCGTATCAGGTCGGCGCCGAAAGCGGGCTGCTCGGCAAGCCCGCGCTGGCGGTCGCGCTGCAGTTCCAAGGACACCACAAGGAGCACGCGAGCGCGCTCGAAGCGACCGTGCGCAAGCTCGGCGGCAAGCCGGTCGCTGCGAAAGCGAAGTACGCGTTCCCGGTCGAGAAGCTCAAGTCCGAGGCCGACGTGCTGCGCTTCGCGGCGGGACTGGAGAAGGGCGCGGTTTCCGCCTACCTCGGCGCGGTGCCGCTTTTTGCCGAGCGCGAACTGGCGAAGGTCGCCGCCAGCATCCTCGGCGACGAAGCGATGCACTGGGCCGTGCTGCGGCAGGTGCTCGGCGAAAACCCGGTGCCTTCGGCGTTCGTGTCGTGAGCGCGCGCGCGCTCGCGGCCTGCGCGTGCGGCGCGCTGTCGCTGTCGGCAGCGCACGCCGCGCCCGACGCGGAAGCGTTGAAGCGCGGCGAGCAGGTGTACGAGCGCTGCGTCGCGTGCCACTCGATCGAAGGCAACCGCACCGGCCCGCAACATTGCGGGCTGTTCGGCCGCCGCGCCGGCACTGCGCCGGGTTACGACGGCTATTCGAAGGCGCTACGCGACTCGAAGATCGTGTGGAACGAAGTCACGCTCGACGCGTTCCTGCGGAACCCGGTGAACGCCGTTCCGGGAACGACCATGGGTTACGCAGGCATCGCCGACCCGCGCGAGCGCACCGACCTGATCGCCTGGCTGCGCGAGGCGACGCGCCCGGGGAAGTCCTGCCGCCCGAGCCGTTGAACGCGGCAGCGCCGGCGCCTCGCGCGCCTGGCGAATCGACATCGACTGAACGACAAGGAGAACGCTCGTGAGGACCTGTTGCGCCCATTTGCCGCCCCCTCGCGCGAACGGCGTCGTGCGCGCGCTGCTGCTGGCGGGCATCGCCGCTGCGGCAACCGCTTGCGGCGGCTCGTCGGACGATGCAGCCGCCGAGCAGGCGGCGCTGGTCGAGCAGGGCAAGCAGATCTTCCGCTTCGACACCTTCGGCGACGAAGCGCAGTGGACCGATGCGCTGCGCTTGCACGAAGTAATCGAAGCGGCGGTCGATCCGCTCACCGCGCTGTCGGTCGGCTTGAAGGTCGATGCCGACGCGCTGCCGCCGGCGGTGGTCGAAGGCATCCGCAACGGCAGCGTCGACCTGAAGAGCCCGGCCACGACGGTGGCGCTGCTGAAGCTCGACGCGGTCGTCGGCGTCAGGGGCACCGTCGAAACGGCCGGCGGCGTCGATCGACTCAGACGCGTCGGCATTACGTGCGCGCTGTGCCACTCGACGGTCGACGATTCGTTCGCACCCGGCATCGGCAAGCGGCTGGACGGCTGGCCGAATCGCGATCTGAACCCGGGCGCGATCATCGCGCTGTCGCCGGCGCTCGATGCGGCGACGAAGACCGCGCTCAATTCGTGGGGCAACGGCAAGTTCGATCCGCGCCACAACGTCGATGGCCTGAACAAGCCGGTCGTGATCCCGCCGGCGTACGGACTCGCCGGCATTCAGCGCATCACGTACACGGGCGACGGCAGCGAGATCGCGTACTGGAACCGCTATGTCGCCGTCGTCGAGATGGGCGGGCTCGGATCGTTCACCGAGCCGCGGCTGAACCTGAGCGTCACGCACGGCACCGTGGATCTCGTCAGCGGCAAGCTGCCGGCGTTGCAGGCGTATCAGTTGAGCCTCGAAGCGCCGGCAGCACCCGCCGGCAGCTTCGACGCAGCCGCCGCCGCGCGCGGCAAGCTCGTGTTCGAGGGTGCGGGCCGCTGCGCCACCTGCCATAGCGGACCGCACTTCACCGATGGGAACGAGCGGCTGCATCCGCCGGCCGATTCGATGGCCGAGCCCGAAACGCCGAGCTACGCCTCGCGCTCGGCGACGAAGCTGTACCGTACGTCGCCGCTGCGCGGCGTCTGGCAGCATCCGCCGTATTTCCACGACGGCTCCGCGGCGACGCTGGACGACGTGGTCGCGCGCTACGACGCGCGGCTCGCGCTCGGGCTGACGGCGACGCAGCGGGCCGATCTGGTCCGGTATCTGAAGTCGCTTTGACGTATCGTGGCTGCCGCCGGGTAAAGGGGGCGACATGAGCACCTTCGAAACGAAACTTCTCGCCTCCGAAGAAGTCGCCGAGCGGACGATGGCGTTTCATTTCGCCAAGCCCTCAGGCTTCGAGTACGCCGCGGGCCAGGCGATCGACCTCGAGCTGAGCGGCGCACAGGCCGGCGCGGCGGCGGGCATGCGCCATGCGTTTTCACTGGTGAGCGCGCCGTTTCAGCCCGAGCTGACGATCGCGACAAGGATGCGCGACAGCGCGTACAAGCGCGCGCTCGGGTCGCTTCCGATCGGCGCCGGCGCGACGATCGACGGGCCGTTCGGTTCGCTCGGCCTGCCGGAGGATCGTGCACGGCCGGCGGTATTCATCGCCGGCGGCATCGGCATCACGCCGTTCGTGAGCATGCTGCGGCAGGCGGAACGGGACAGCCTGTCGCAGCCGTTGATCCTGGTCTACTCGAACCGCCGGCCGGAAGACGCTCCGTTCCTGGGCGAACTGCAGGAGATGGCAAGGCGCAACGCGAACTTCCGACTGGTCGCGACGATGACGCAGATGAACCGATCGCGCGTGCCCTGGGCCGGAGAAACCGGTCCGATCGGCGAAGAGCTGCTCAAGCGCGCGCTCGGCGATCTGCGCGCGCCGATGTACTACGTCGTCGGCCCGCCGGCGCTGGTCGAGGCGATGCAGGCGACGCTGCAGTTCGCCGGCGTCGCGCCGGAGCGGATCGCGACCGAGGAGTTCTACGGCTACGGATGAAGATCCAGATCCTGTCGGACCTGCATCTGACCGTCGCCCCGATGGAAGTGCCGCGTAGCGCGGCGGACGTGGTCGTGCTCGCCGGCGACATCGCGCGGCCGCGGCAGGCGATCGAGTGGGCTCTCGGCTTTCCGCAGCCGGTCGTCTACGTTCCCGGCAATCACGAGTACTACGGCGGCGCCTTGTCCGCCGTCGCCGCCGAATTGCGCGCGCTGGCGCGGGGGACGCACGTGCACGTGCTGGACGAGGACGCCCTCGAGCTGGGCGGTGTGCGCTTCGTCGGCGCCACGTTGTGGACCGACTTTCTGCTGTTCGACGATCCGCGCGCATGCGAGGAGGCGAGCGCGGCCGCGACGCGGCTGATCGCCGACTTCAAGCGCATCGCCGTCGAAGCCGGCGAGCCGTTCACGCCCGAACACTCGCGCCTCCTGTGCCGGCGCGCAGCGGGCTGGCTGTCGCAACAGCTTGCCAAGCGGGTTCGACCGACCGTGGTCGTCACGCATCATGCACCTTCGGCGCGCAGCGTCGAGCCGAAGTACGCCGGCTCGCCGCTGAACGCCGCGTTCGTCTCCAACCTAGATGCGCTGGTCGAGCGCTCCGGCGCCGATCTTTGGATCCACGGCCACACGCACTACCCGGTGGACTATGCGATCGGCGCCACGCGCGTGTTCAGCAACCCGCGCGGTTACGCGCGCGACGGCATGCCGGAGAACGCGCGCTTCGACCCGTACTGCGTGGTCGAGATACCGGCCTGAGGGCCGCTACTTCGCCAGCCCCATCTTCTTCGCCACGTCGGTGTAGATGCGCACCTTGTCCTTCATGAACGCGTCCATCTGATCGACGCCGACGCTGATCAGCTCGAAGCCGCTTTTCGCCGCCAGCTCCTTCATCTCGGGATCGTCGTTCAGCGCGGCCCACAGCGCCGACACGCGCTTGCGCAGCTCGGGCGGCGTGGACTTCGGCATGCCGATGCCGCGATAGGCGCCGTCGACCCATTCGACGCCCAGCTCCTTGAAGGTCGGCACGTCGGGCAGCAGCGGATGGCGCCTGTCCATCGCCACCGCGAGCGCGCGCACCTTGCCCTTGTTGTTCACCGCGAACGCGGTGTAGGTCATCGCGCCGTCGACGTGCCCGGCGAGCACCGAGGTCGTCATCTCGCCGGTGCCCTTGTAGGGAATGTAGGTGGTCTTGATGCCGAAGGCGGCGTTCAGCCGCTCGTGCGCGGCATGGTTCGCGGAGTTCAACCCCGAGCCGCCGAGCGAGATCTTGCCCGGGCTTTCCTTGGCCGCCCTGACGAAATCCTCGAAGCTCTTGATCGGGCTTGCCTCGCGCACGACCAGCGCATCGGGCGTGTAGTGGAACCAGAACACCGGCACGATGTCGTCGGTCCTGTACTGCACCTGGCCCTCGAGCGGCTGGAACACGATGTGCGGCAGATTGACGCCGACGATGTTGTAGCCGTCGCCCGGAAGCTGGTTGATCTGCGCCCACATCAGGCCGCCGCCCGCGCCCGGTTTGTACTGGATGATCGTCTCGATCGTCGGGCACTTCTTCTTCAGCACCATCTGCTGATGGCGCGCCGAAAGATCCGATTCGCCGCCCGGCGTGAAGGCCTGCCAGTACAGGATGTTCTTGTCGGGACAGGTCTGCGCCGAAACCGCCGACGCAAGACCCAGCAGCAGCAACGCAAGCGATCGTTTCATCGTTCGTCTCCTCCTTCGTGGGAACATCGATGCAACATCATGCCGCACGCGAACCGTCACCGAGCGATGCGTTCGCAGACCGCGCGCGTGACCTCGGTCGTCGTCGCCGTGCCGCCCAGATCGCGCGTATGCAGTTTCGGCTCGGCCGTCACCGCTTCGATCGCGCGCATCAGCTTCGCCGCTGCGGCGGGCTCGCCGAGGTGCTCGAGCATCATCACCGCGGACCAGAACGTGCCGATCGGATTCGCGAGCCCCTTGCCCATGATGTCGAACGCCGAGCCGTGGATCGGCTCGAACATCGACGGGTAACGGCGCTCCGGATCGATGTTGCCGGTCGGCGCGATGCCGAGGCTGCCGGCCAGCGCGGCGGCGAGATCGCTCAGGATGTCGGCGTGCAGGTTGGTCGCGACGATCGTGTCGAGCGACGCCGGCCGGTTGACCATGCGCGCGGTCGCGGCGTCGACCAGCTCCTTGTCCCATGTCACGTCCGGAAACTCGCGCGCGATCCGCGCGGCGATTTCGTCCCACATCACCATCGCGTGCCGTTGCGCGTTGGACTTCGTGATCACCGTGAGCTTCCGGCGCGGCCGCGAGCGCGCGAGCGCAAAGGCGAAGCGCATGATCCGCTCCACGCCCGCGCGGGTCATCATGCTGACGTCGGTCGCCACTTCGATCGGATGACCACGGTGCGCGCGGCCGCCGACGCCGGCGTATTCGCCTTCGGAGTTCTCGCGCACGATCACCCAGTCCAGATCGCCCGGCGCGCAGCGTTTCAGCGGCGATTCGATGCCCGGCAGGATGCGCGTCGGCCGCACGTTCGCGTACTGGTCGAAGCCCTGGCAGATCGCGAGCCGCAGACCCCACAGCGTCACGTGATCGGGAATGTCGGGATCGCCGGCCGAGCCGAACAGGATCGCATCCATGCCGCGCAGCGCGTCGAGCCCGTCGGCCGGCATCATCGCGCCGTGCTTGCGGTACCAGTCGCCGCCCCACTCGAACGCCTCGAACGCGAAACGCAACGAGCCGTCAGCGGCGGCGAGCGCTTCCAGCACCTGCCGGCCCGCCGGCACGACTTCCTTGCCGATGCCGTCGCCGGGGATCAGGGCGATGCGGTAGGTTTTCATTCAAGCTCCCTCGGTTCATCGCGCGGCGCAGGGCGCCGGCGGGGGCGACTATAGGCGCGGTTGCGCCCGCCGGCACGCGGCGACGCGGGCGCCGCACTTCCCGTCGTCCCGTATGCTCGCGGCTCGCCGCGCGATGCATCGATGGACACGACCCGCACAACCGACGCCCACCGGCTGATCGATTCGCCGGCCGCCTGGCGGCGGCTTGCGGCTTCGCTCGCGATCGCCACGTTCGGCGGCGTCGGCATGTGGTCGGTCGTCGTCGCGCTGCCCGCGGTACAGGCCGATTTCGGCGTCGATCGCGGTTCGGCTTCGCTGCCGTACACGCTGACGATGGTCGGCTTCGGCTTCGGCGGCATCCTGATGGGGCGGCTGTCGGACCGCCACGGCATCGCGCTTCCGCTCGCGGGCGCCACGCTCGCGCTCGCCGCGGGCTACCTGCTCGCGGGTCTGGCGCCGACGCTCTTCACCTACGCGCTCGCGCAGGGCGTGCTGATCGGGGCGCTCGGCAGTTCGGCGATGTTCGGCCCGTTGCTGGCGGATATCTCGCACTGGTTCGAGCGGCGGCGCGGACTCGCGGTCGCGATCACCGCCAGCGGCAACTATCTCGCCGGTACCGTGTGGCCGCCGCTCGTGCAGCAGCTCATCGAGTCCGTGGGGTGGCGCAGCACGCACATGATCATCGGCGTCGTGTGTCTGGTCGCGATGCTGCCGCTGACGTTCGTGTTGCGGAAGCGGTCGCCTTACGTGCGCGCGGTCGATACGGGCGACGCGCGGCGGGTCCGACCGTCCGCGCCGCGGCCGCTCGGTCTTTCGCCGAACGCGCTGCAGACGCTGCTCGTGATCGCGGGGCTCGCGTGCTGTGTCGCGATGTCGATGCCGCAGGTCCACATCGTCGCGTACTGCGGCGACCTCGGCTACGGCCCCGCGGCCGGCGCGCAGATGCTGTCGCTGATGCTCGGCTTCGGCATCGTCAGCCGGCTGCTTTCGGGCTGGATCGCCGACCACATCGGCGGGCTGCGCACGCTGCTGCTCGGCTCGGCGCTGCAGGGCGTGGCGCTCGTGCTGTACGTGCCGTTCGACGGGCTTGCGTCGCTGTACCTGATCTCGGCGCTGTTCGGCCTGTTCCAGGGCGGCATCGTGCCGAGCTACGCGATCATCGTCCGCGAATACTTCGCACCGCACGAAGCCGGCGCGCGCGTCGGCTGGGTCGTGATGGCCACACTGTTCGGCATGGCGCTCGGCGGCTGGATGTCGGGCGCGGTGTTCGACCTCACGGGCGCGTACCGCGCGGCCTTTGTCAACGGCATCGCCTGGAACGTGCTGAACCTGTCGATCGTGCTGTGGCTGCTGATGCGGGCGCGCTCGGCGCGCGCGGCGACGGCAGGCGCGTGAGCACGACGGGCGGGCACGCGCGACGCGTCCGGCCGCCTGGGACTCGCGCGGTCGGCGCTCAGTCGCTCTCGATGAAGCGCTTGATCGCGTCGGCTGCTTTCACGATCGCGAGCACGCCGTCGAGGTGGCCGCCGTCGCCTTCGATGACGAACAGCTCACCGCGGCCGCCCTGCGCGCGAAAGCGCTCGAGCGCGCGCCGCGACAGCTCGGGCGGGAAGATCACGTCGCTCGCGGCGGGCACGAACAGGATCTTCGCCTTGATGCCCTTGACCTCGGCGTCGGTCAGCCGATAGAGCTGATTCGCCTTCGACATGTAGATCATGTGGTTGGCGTCGGTCGTCTTGGCGCGCGCCGCGCCGGCACTGTTGAGCGCCGCTTCGATCTGGAACTGGTTGCCCGGCGCCGCGGCGGGATCCTTCTTCTCGTCGGCGAACTTGTAGCCGAAGGTCTTCTCCGCCCAGCCCCAGTGGCGCGCGGTCAGCGTGACGATCTTCAGCGCCTGCGCCACGCCGTCGAGCGGCTCCTCGCGGCCGTAGTAGTCGCCGCCGTTCCAGCGTGGGTCGAGGCGGATCGGCGTGACCCACACGTCGAGCAGTCCGACCACGTACGGATGGATGTCGAAGCCCGGCCCGATCACGTGGATCACGCGCGCGACGAAGTCCGGATACAGCGCGCCCCACTCCATCGCCTGGATCGAGCCGCCGGATGCGCCCGCCACGGCGGCGAGCTTCTTCACGCCGAGCGAGTCGAGCAGCGCCTTGTGCGCGCGCACCGAATCGCGCATCGACACGACCGGGAAGCTCATGCCGTACGGCTTGCCGGTGTCCGGGTTGATCGACGACGGGCCGGTCGTGAACACGTTGGGGTCCTTCGTGTTCAGGTTGGCGAAGGTGTCGGCGCTGAGGACGAAGTACTTGTTCGTGTCGATCGCCTTGCCGGGTCCGATGATCGAGTTCCAGTAGCCGGGGGCGGCGTCGGTCTCCTTGTACTTGCCCGCCGCGTGCGACGTGCCGGAGTAGAAGTGCGCGATGAAGATCGCGTTGTCGCCCTGCGCGTTGAGCTTGCCGTAGGTCTCGTAGCCGAGCCGGACATTCTTGATCGTCTGCCCGCCGACCGTCGTGTACGACGGCAGCGTGAAGACCTTCTTCTCGACCAGCCCGACATCCTGCGCCCAGGCGCTGACGGCGGCGACGAGTCCCAGAAGAAGCAGCCCCGCGCGCAGCCGCGCGGATCGTGCGTGATGCATGGATTTCCTCCTCGGCAGGTCGCCGACGGTTCGGGTTCTTGCTGCGGGTCCGGCGACGGCGCAGGAATGTAGCGCGATTCGACGCGGCGTTCGCGATCCTGCGGCCGACGCGACATCGCAACCCATGTTGCACCGGCTTCTTCGGCGAACAGCCGGGCGGCCGGACTGCATGCGCCGGCCGTGCGACCGGACCGTCGCGTCGGCCAGCGGCTCAGTACTTCGCGTAGTCGTCCATCGCGTGCGCGGCGCGGAAGCTCGCTTCGTCGATCGTGCCGCCTTCCGAGGAGTCGTAGTCGACCGCGATCTTCCAGCGGCCATGTTCCTTGCGCGCGATCACGTGGAACTTGCCGTAGAAGCGCCGCACCTCGCCCTTCGCGTCGGTCGCGGTGAACTCGTAGATCCCGCGCTCGGACGCGGCCTCGGCGCCCGCGATGCGTTCGAGGAAGCGGAATCGGATCGCCGGCCGCACGTCGCGCTCGGCCAGGCGCTTGAACATCGCCAGCGTGTTCTGGCGCCACGGTGCGTAGGTCTCCACGCGCTTCATGTCGCCCATGCCGCGCACGAGCGCTGGCGAGTGCAGCGCGATGTAGCCCTCGGCGTCGCGCTCGGCGAACGCCTTGATGAACGGCTGCCAGATGTCGCGGTCGAGTTCGGCGAGCAACGCCGGGTCGGCCGGCTTGGGCGGCGCGGGCTGCGCCAGCGCGGCGAGCGGCGTCAGCGCAACGAGCAGCAATGCGAGGCGATGGCGCAACGTACGAGGCACGGCAGGCTCCGATGACCGGGGAAGAGGGCGCGAGGGTAGTTCCCGCGCGCGGTCTGCCGGCACGGATGCGATGAGCCGGCACTTTCGCGGATCGAACGGACGGTACGCCCGATGTTCGCCGCCGAATCCATCCGGCTCCGCGATCGCCGCCGCGGGGCCACGCCGCGCCCGACTATTGCGCGATCGGCACGTTCTCCCACGGCGTCGCTGCGCCGGGGATCGTCACCGTCACGCGGGTGACGCTCGCAGGCACGAGGAACTTCGCCCAGGTCTTGAGCGTTCGATTGCCGGCGACCGAGATGCCTTGACGGCCGACACCGACCTCATGCTTGGCGGCCACCGGCCGGCGCTCCTGATCCTGCGCCACTCGATAGCGCGTGCGGGTGGCGAGATCCAGCACTTCCGCGTCCCAAGCGAGCCGATAGGCGTCGCTCCAGCCCTGACCGCCCTTGGCGAGCTGCTGCGGCGCCTTGTTCTTGTTGATGTACTGCCAGGCGACCGTGATCTCGTTCGCGCCGGTGCGCCTGACTTCGACCAGTTGGATCTGCACGTCCTGCGCGTTGTTGGCCTGGAGATCGACCGCCGCGCAGCAGGGTTCACCGGCAAGAGCGACCGGCGGAACGAACGAGGCGAGCACCAGGAAGACGAACCGATGAACCACCCGACGAAGATGCATGGTGACCTCCGTGTGTGTTGGCAACGGGAACCGGCAACTCGAACTGCGCGCGCAGGCTACTCCTGCGGTCTTCCGGAGGACAAGAGGGAAGCGGGGCCGTGACGGCCGACGTCGTCCGGCAGCCAGGCTGGAGCGCATCGCTGGCCAGCGTGAATCGGGCGTCAGCCCGTCAGGATCGGCCGCAGTGTCTCGATCTCCTCGACGATGAAGTCGAAGAACGCCGCCACGCGCGGCGTGTGGCGCAGATCCGGCGCGGTGAGCAGCCGCCAGATGCGCTTGAGTTCCGGAATCGGGCCGAGCACGCGCACGAGGTCGGGCTCGGCGTCGCCGAGCGCGGTCGGCAGCGGCGCGATGCCGATGCCGGCCTTCACCGAATAGACGAGCCCGAGCACGCTGTTGTTGCGGGCGACGATCCTTCCGTTCGGCGCGATCTGCCGCAGCCAGACGGCTGCGCGGTGCTTCGCCATCGTGTCGTCGAAGCCGACCAGCGCGTGCCGTTCGAGATCCTCGACGCGCTGCGGCCGGCCGTGCTGCTCGACGTACTTGCGGCTCGCGTACACGGCCCACAGCGAATCGGCGATGCGGCGGCCGACCAGCTCGCCGTCGTCGGTGTCGCCCGAGCGCAGCGCGACGTCGGCCTCGCCCTTCATCAGGTCGAGGTACTTGTCGCTCATCACGAACTCGACCCGCAGCCCCGGGTGCCGCGCGTGGAAACGGTCGAGCAGCGTCGACTGCGTGATCCGGTAGACGATCGGCTCCGGGCAGGTCACGCGGATGACGCCCGCGGCTTCGCGCTGCGTCGCTTCGAGCTGCTGGGCGAAGTCGTCGACGGCCTGCTCGACGCGCTCGGCGTGCGCGAGCATCTGTTGGCCGAACTCGGTCAGCCGGTAGCCGGTCGGGTGGCGTGCGACGAGCGCGCGGCCGATGCGGCGTTCGAGCTCGCCGAGCCTGCGCTGCACCGTCGACTGGTCGACCTTCAGCGCGCGGGCGGCCGCCAGTGTGCTGCCATGGCGCGCCACCGCGACGAAGTACTTGAGGTCGTCCCAATCGAACATGGGCGAGTTATGCACCATTGCGGCCCCATTCTGCAATCCTGCGCCTTACGCGCCGCAGGCGCGCCGCCTACGCTGGGCACCGATCGACGATCCCCGGCGAAAGAGAGGTGCAGCCATGTTGCGAATCACGACCCTGCTGGCGCTCGCGCTGCTCGCGCGCGCGGCGCTGGCGCAGGACCCCGTCGCCACCGACGGCGACAAGTACAAGGTGCTTCTCGAGAACGACCAGGTGCGCGTGCTCGCGTACACCGACCGGCCCGGCGAGCGCACGCACGAGCACCGGCACCCGGCCTTCGTCGTCGTCGCGCTCGCGCCGTTCAAGCGCCGGCTCGTGCTCGCCGACGGCCGCACGCTCGTGCGCGAGTTCAAGGCGGGTGAAGTGATCTACTCGCCGGGCGAGACGCACGTCGGCGAGAACATCGGGACCACGTCGACGCAGGTGATCATGATCGAGCTGAAGCAGGCACGCGCCGCTGCCGCCGGGAGCAAGTGACCATGGACGCCACGACGCCGCACCGGCGATGGCTGGCGTCCGACCCGGTGCGTGCGTGCTCGACGACGCCGCGGCGCAGGCGGCGTGACGTGAGATGGAAGAAGGGCTCGACACGTTCCGGACCTCCGCCGGATGGGAGGGGCCGAACGAGTCGTTGTTGAGCGTGGGGAGGAGGTGAAGGCGGCGCCGGATGCGCGCGCGGGCCTGCAGACTGTCCTTCGTTCGCCCCCGGCGATCAGCGTCTGTGCTTCTGCGGCGCGGCCGGTCGCTTGTTCTCGATGTGGCGGAAGGTGATTCGCCCCTTGCTGAGATCATAGGGCGAGAGTTCGAGCGATACCTTGTCGCCCGCGAGAATGCGAATGTGATGCTTGCGCATCTTGCCGGCGGAATAGGCGACCAGCGCGTGACCGTTGTCCAGCGTGACGCGGTAGCGGCAATCCGGCAGCACTTCGTCGACGATGCCGTTCATTTCGATCTGCTCTTCCTTTGCCATGGCGAATCCTCCGGGCAGCAAAGCGGAAAGGGAGAGCCGCGCAAGGCGGCTCCCGTAGAAGAAGCACCGCGAGCCCGCGACCTCGTGATGTTGCGAGGCCGCGCGTGTGGCGCGGCGCTGAGTGCGAAGGGGCGCGGCGCGCGGCCGCCCCCTTCGGCGCGACCGCCGTTCAGACGATCTTGATTTCAGCCGCCTGCGGACCCTTGCCGCCCTGCCTGACGACGAACTCGACGCGCTGTCCCTCGGCAAGCGACTTGAAGCCGCCGCTCTGGATTTCGGAGAAGTGCGCGAACAGATCCTTGCCGCCGTCCTCGGGGGTGATGAATCCGAACCCTTTGGCGTCGTTGAACCACTTGACTGTGCCTGATGCCATTTTCTCGTTCCTTGAAAGGTCAATGAGAAGTAATCGGCCGCGAGAACGCCCCGCGGCGAGCCGACGATCAAGAAACGCGAACCTGGGGAACCCGGATGCGCCGCCGCTACGAATCGCGACGGGCCAGAGAAAACCGGAGGAAAGACGAACCTTCAACGCAAGCGGACGCACGGTACCCGCTTTCGCGCCGCGTGTCGAACCATTTATTTTCTGCGGCGGGCACTTGAATCCCAGCGGCCCGATTCGGGTCGCGCCGTCGTCCGTCTCGGCGCAAGAAAAAGTCCCGGCTGGCGCCTTGCGGGTCCATACTGCGCCGATGCGACAGATTCAGACGCACATCGACATCGACGCCCCGGCGTCGATCGTCTGGGCCATTCTTGCCGACTTCGGAACGTACGACCGCTGGAATCCGTTGATTCGCGGCGTTCTCGGCCGCCCCGCGGTCGGCCGGCAGATCGAGATCAGGCTCACGCTACCGTCGGGCGCAATCGTGGCGGCGCGCCCGACGATCGTGCATCTGCGCGAAGAGCGCGAGATGAGGTGGCTGGAACGCTGGGCCACGCCCGGCGCGTTCACCTCGGATCGTCGCTTCCGCATCGAACAGCGGTCCGAAGGGGGCGTCCGGTTTCATCACAGCGAGCTGACGGGCGGAATCGTGCTGCTGGTGCTCGATCTGCGGCGGCGGCTGCGCGGAAGATCGGACCTCGACTCGATGAATCGGGCGTTGAAGCTGCGTGCAGAACGCGCTTGGGCGCACAGGCCGCCCGCCGGAAACTAGGGACAGCGACGAAAGGACCGCCATGGCGCGCAAATCAGGGAGTGCAGTCCAGCCCGTCTTCCATGCGCCGCTGCGCATCGACTGGACCGACGACAAGCTGCAGACGCTCAGCCAGGAGCAGTTGCTCAGTCTGCTCGACAACCTCGATCGCCAGAGAACGATCGGTCGCATTCCGTCGGACGCAGCAGAGACGCTTGACCGGCGCATCAGCGCGCTGCTGACGGGCCGCAACGGCAGCAAGCGCCGCAAGCAGCTTGCCGGCCTGGCCATCGCTGCAGTCGAGGAATCGCAATGATCGTGCGCCGGCGTACCTGGTTGTACCGGCTCGCGGGCCAGTGCTTCCCGCAGACGATCTCGTTCGCCGACCGCGTCACCGCCGCAATGGCGCGCCGGCATCTGCGCAGCACGGTCGGCAATCCGCTGGAGCTGTGGGCGCGCAGCCGGGACGACGCGAGGTCGTTTCACCTCTGAGTGCGCCGGTGCAGCGCTCGGGGCCGGGGCAACTTCGCCGGTGTTTGGGCGGTGCTCCATCGCTCTGCCTCTCGGGGCGGCCGCGTTGACGGCGCGATCGATCGCGTCTTCGTCGCGTGGCGGTCCGCCGCGCTACCTCAGCAGCACCTTCACGTCCGGAAATCCCATCAGCTTCAGGATGAAGTAGTTGGCGGCCGCTTCGCCGGGATCGTCGGCGAAGGTGACGATCTCCGCGTAGCGCGGCACGCCGGCCTTGGCGAGCGTCGTCCACAAGTCCTTCGCCGGTTTGGGCGTGCGATCGGCGTTCAGCAGGCTCGTATACGGCACGTGGATCACGGTGCCGGCGGGCGACTTCGCGGGCATCTGCTGGCCTGAAGCGATGAAGACCTTCGGGTAGTGGCCCCTCGTCGACGGCGGGTCCTTCGTCACCACGCCCGACCGCGCGCTCGCGCGATACGCCACGGGCGCGATGGTCAGGTCGAAGCGCGATTGCCTGGGACCCACCTTGGTCGGTTCCTTGGTCAGCGGCATGCCGCCCAGGCCCCAGTCGTCCATCGAGTCCATCAGGATCGACACCTTGCGCTGCCCGAGCCGCTCGAGCATCAGGAAAGCGAGCGCTGCGCGCGTGTTCAGGCCGCCGTCGGAGACGATCACCGCCTCGTGCGAAGGATCCACGCCGGCCGCGCCGAGCAGTTCGGCGAGCGCTTCGGGTCGATCGACGTGGCTCGCGAAGACTTCCGCCGGAACGTTCAGCGCAAACGGCACGTGGCCCTGGTTGAACGCCTCGGCCGGCCGCACGTCGATCACGCTCTGCCGCGTCACGCCGTACGTGCGCATCATCCGGTTGGTCCACGCGTTCAGCCACGTGCGGTCGCGCTTCAGGTAGGGCGCGCTGTACGTCCAGAACGGCAAGCCGCGGTCGTCCTGCAGCCACTCGAGCTGCGACTCGACGTACAGCCGCACCGTCGGATAGCCGGCGATGAACTTCAGCGCGAAGAACGGCACGCTCGCCGCGATACCGCCGCCGCAGTAGGTGTGGACCTGCTGCTCGGGCCGGATGCCGAGGTAGGCCGCCATGCGCGCGATCTCCTCGGGCGACTTGAAGGTCTTGTCCGCGTTGTAGAAGTCCGAGGCCGGCCACATGATGCTGTACGGCACGTGGCCCGCGCGGTCAAAGAACTTCGCTTCGCCGAAGTGATAGCTGGGCTCCAGCGCTTCGACGAGCGCGTGGCGCGCCGGATCGCCGGAAGCGTTGAGCACCTCGGGCAGGCGCACGCGCACTTCGTCGCGCGGCGTGCCGATGCGGAAGCTGCCGCGCGCGGGCGCCGGCGTCGGCTCCTTGGTCACCGCGCCGCCGATCGCCTGCCACTTGGCGAGCCCGCCGTCGAGGATGAACAGGTCCTGCGCCGGAACGCCGTGGTAGTACAGATCGAAGAACAGCCGTGTCGCCATCATGTCGCCGCCCTGGTCGTAGATCACGATCCGGCGGCCGGGGCCGATGCCCCACGACTGCAGCCGTTGCTCCATCTCGGCAGCCGACACGCGCTGGATGCCGAAGCTGAACAGATCGACGTTCACCGCGCCGGGGATGTGTTTGGCCGCGTGCAACTGCGCGGGCGACGCGTCGAGCAGCAGGAGGTCGGCGGCGCCAAGGTTCCTCTGCAGCCAGTGCACGCCGACCAGATTGCCGCGAATGCCGTCGGTCGCGGCAGCGGGCTGCGCGAAGAGCAGAGCGATAGCGAGCGCGGCGAGGAACGAGCGAAGCCAGGGACGGGGCATGACGACCTCCGGTTGTTGTCGTGACTGCGGTACGCCGCGGGTCGGGATTGCGGCGGGGCACACGCAAAGCGATGCGCCAGCGCGATGTTTCGCCGTCCCGTCTGCCGGATCAACCGGGTTGCGACAGGGCGCACGAGGGTGCGACGGGCCGCCGGATTGGTCCGCCGGTCGAGCGGCATCGTCGATCGCCCCAATTGCACTCGGAAGCCACGACCCGACCGGAAGCTCGCGTGGGTCAGCGCCGCGTTGCCGCAGCGGTGCGAGGCGTCGGCTTGCGCGCCTGAGGCAACGTCACTGCGTCATCCACTGATGCCTCCGCGGTGCTCGCCGGCCGCGGCGATCGAACACGCGATAGCTTCGCCGGACGGCCGCGGCTAGCATCGCCGGGCCACGGTTGACCTCGTTCTGCTCGTGCCGGTGGTTTACCGACCGCGCGCTGCCTGGCGCATGAGCGGCCGGCCGCGGCGGCAGCCCCGCGCGCTTGCGCTGCGCGGCAGCCGCACTCACGCGCGCGGCGCCCACGACACCGGAGGCAAGCGATGGCAACGAGCAGGAAGAAACCGGCCCACGCAGCACGCAAGACAGCCAAGCCCGCCGCATCGACACGCAGCGCGAAGACTGGCAGAACTGCCAAGGCAGCCGGCGCGGCCCGCGCCGCCAGGCCGGCCGCGGCGGCCGCCGCACGTCAGACCAGTGCGGACATGGACTTCGTGATGAACGAGTTCAAGACGCTGCCGGCCGGAACGGCGAGAGTCGTGTTCCGCATCGTCAATGCCGGCCCGCAGCAGAGCGCGCGCATGGGGGTCGCGCTGTTCGAACAGATACCGCCCGGCGACTTCCAGCCCGTCACTTCCGGCGAAGTGGACAACCTGCCCATGACGCCGGCCGCCTCGAAGTTCGAGTTCACGCCGCGCGCCGGCGCCAGCTACGTGATCACCTTCAGCGGCGAGATGCACTCGCTGTCGACGGCCAACGTGCCGCTGCAACTCGAACTGGCCGTCACGGCGGAGCCCTCGGGCGCGATCGTCGAGAACTTCAACGGCTCGCGCAGCGTCGACCAGCGCGCCTGCAGCCTGGCCGGCCGCGCTCTGCTGAGGGCCTGATCATGATGACGCTGACGAAGATTGCCGCCGGCGGTGTCGTGCTCGCGCTGGCAACCGCCGCCCACGCACAGGGAACGTCCGGGAACTCGCTCGCCGACACGCTGAAGAAGTTCAAGGGCAACGAGGCGGTGAGCGAAGTGGTCTCCGCGCTGACCGAGGACATCCCGATGACCACCGCGCCGGCCGCCTACGTACTCGGCGTCTCGGGCGAACAGGTGCCGCGCTACACGACGTTCCGCGAGTTCGCGGTCGGCGTCGTTCGGGGCTTCGACAACGAAGGCAAGTTCACCAACAGCATCTCCGCGGAGATCGCGCCTGCGCTGGCGCTGCGCGTGCTCACGCTCGAGGACCAGACCAGCTTCGGCTGGCGGGCGCTGGCGCGCACCACCTTCTCGCTCGTCTCGGTCCCCGGTGGCAACGACAAGCCCGCGAGCACGGCGTATGGACTGCAATCGGTCCTGTACAGCCGCGAGATGGACCAGGCCCTCGACGCGGCGGGCTCGCCGGCTTGCGGCGCCGTGCAGAAGGCCGCCATCGATTCATGGCGCAATCCGCCCAGGGATGCCCAAGGGCTGCCGCTGCCGGCGCCGATCACGCCCGAGCAGAAGAAGGCGATCGAGGACTGCCAGACGATGATCGACGGCATCCTCAACCGCTGGAACCAGACCACGGTGATCGTCGGCTTCGGGCAGGCGTTCCGCTCGCCCGACAACGACATCAGCGGGCTGAAGAAGGCGAACCGCGTCGGCTGGCTCACCGGCTCCTGGGGCTTTGCGATGGGCTCGGCGCCGCGCACCAACGAGCACATGGGCGGCCTGCTGACGCTGCACGCGCGGTACGAGCGAGACACGCTGGCCAAGACGCCGGGCGCCGCCACGCCGCAGTCGAACGAGGACGTCGATCTGTTCGGCGCCGGCCTGCGCCTGGGCAAGGCGCGTTTCAATGGGCTGCTCGAGCACTCGCAACGCAAGTCGAAGATCGCGGGCCTGGCCGACGAGACCCGCCGCCGCACGCTGATCGGTGCCGAGTACCGGCTGCGAGAGGACCTGTACGTCGGCTTCGCGGTGGGCGCGGAGAGCGGCCGGCGCGACGGCAAGAACAACAACCTGTCGCTCGCCAACCTGAAGTGGGGCTTCGGCGGCAAGTCGCTGTTCGGCAACTGACGCACGCCGGGCACGGCCGTCATTCGCGGCTTCGTCGCGTTCGGTACGAAACCGGCATGGCACCCGCGGGGTCGGATGCCCGGCTCCCGCGGGCGGCCGCCTTGCGCCGTTCGTGCCTGGTCACTGCGCTCAACGGCGGACGCACAGGCAAGTCCGCCGGACGCCCGGTGAAGCATGCAGGCCGATGCCGGCGAACAATGGCCAGCTTCGGCCGAGACCGCGGACAACGTGTACGAGTTCGCCACCGACACCTTCATCGTGCGCGACGGCATGATCGCGGCGCAGTCGTTTGCGGGCAAGATCGCGCCCAGGCACTGATCGCATGCAGGTGTGCGGACGCCGGCCCGCGCGTCCGTCGTCCCGATCGCGTGCAGATTGCACGCGGCGCGCGCTGCGCAGGAGACACCCATGAGCACGACACCCGGCATCCTCGCCACGATCGGCGCGACACCCGTGGTCGAACTGCGGCGCGTGGTGCCGCCCGGCTGCGCGCGCGTGCTGGTGAAGCTCGAGGGCCAGAACCCCACCGGCAGCATGAAGGACCGCATGGCGCGCGCGGTGGTCGAAGGCGCGCTCGCGTCGGGCAAGCTGCGGCCCGGCGGCACGGTGGTCGAGTACACCGGCGGCAGCACCGGCACCTCGCTCGCGTTCGTGTGCGCGGCGCTGGGCTACCCGATCACGCTGGTTTCGTCCGATGCCTTCAGCCGCGAGAAACGCGATCACATGCGCGCGCTCGGTGCCACCGTGATCGAGCTGCCGAGCGAAGGCGGGCGTACGACGAAGGCGCTGATCCAGCGCATGATCGCCAAGGCGGCCGAACTCGCCGCCGCGCCCGGCGCGTTCTACGCGGACCAGTTCAACAACCCCGACGCGGCGGCCGGCTACGTACCGCTCGCCGACGAGCTGTGGGAACAGTCGGGCGGACGGCTCGACGCGTTCGTGCAGTCCGTCGGCACCGCGCAGTGCATCACCGGCGTCGCGAGCGCGCTGCGCGCGCACGACCCCGCGGTGCGCATCGTCGCGGTCGAACCCGCCGAGTCGGCGGTGCTCTCGGGCGGCGCGCCGGGCGCGCACAAGATCGAAGGCGTGGGTCCGGGTTTCGTGCCGCCGATCTGGCGTCCCGGCCTCGCCGACGAGATCGTGCAGATTTCCACCGCCGAGGCCAAGGACATGGCGCGCCGCCTCGCGCGCGAGGAGGCGCTGTTCGCCGGCACCTCGACCGGGGCGAACGTGCTGGCCGCCTTTCAGATCGCCCAGCGCCTCGGGCCGGGGCGAACCGTGGCGACGCTGGCGTGCGATTCGGGGCTCAAGTACTTGTCGACGGATCTCTACGCTTCCGGTTGAACAAGCCGCCGTCTGACCGGTCGATCTGGTTGGCAGATGGGTTCGGCGCGCTGTGAAGCCGACGTGACCTGCCTCCTTCTGTCGTGCCATCCGATGGGTAGGGGTCCAACTGCTTGAGGGCTGGTTGGTGGGGTTGGCTTTGAAGTGTGCTCTTTGAGCAGCATCGCCGGCGCGTCGGTGATGCTGCTCGCCGAACCGCCCTGATCGGATCCGCCCAAGAGGCTGATCTGCGGTATCGATGTGACTCCGTGGAACGGGTCACCAGGGGCCGTTGGTCTCCGCACGCGAAACGGCTTCGCGACCACACAGGATCGCGTCGCGGCGAATTCTGGGACTGCGCGGCACCGGCCGAATGCGATGGGATCAGCGCGTAGCCCTCGCATAGCGGCCGTGCCGACATTCACTGCGAGTGCGCGTCCTGGACAACAAGTACCTCCGATGCACAATGCACCTTAGCCTCAACCCGCAAAGGGCGCTGCAGGGCTGCTAGTGTCCCCTGGCGCTCGGGCACATTCGCACAGACGAGGCACTGACGGACGCCAACACGCGAACTCGTGCGACGCGCGACGCAACCGGATGGGCGGAGCGGGGCCAAATGCAGCAGAGACTTCAAACGACTAAGGAGCGCTCTCGACTGATGGGTCAGGTGAAGGGTCGCCGTAACCGAACAACTGAGCTTCGACTCGTCGAAATCCTCAGACGCAATGCCATTCACGGTTGGCGCAGACACGCGCCTCTACCTGGAACTCCGGACTTCGTCTTTCGCGATGCACGCTTGGCTGTGTTCGTTGACGGCTGTTTTTGGCACTGCTGTCCGTGGTGCTATACGGCTCCGAAGCGAAACGCAGCGTTCTGGTTCGCGAAGGCCGCCGCCAACAGGCGTCGCGACAAGAGGAACAACAAGGATCTTCGATCCCGAGGATGGAGGGTCCTCCGCATCTGGGAGCACGAACTCGATGACCAGAAGAAAGTCGTCCGCCGCATCCGGCGCGCGTTGATTTCAATCTGATTTTGCTTGTTTGGTGGCTTCGATGCGCTCCAGAAGCGCGCCGACTTTATCCTTATCCTTCTGCCGCTCCAAGTACGCTGCGTATTGAGCCTGGGCCTGGTTAATCAGCTGGTCGTAATACATCACGCGGGCACGCAGTGGTTGGAGACTCTCGGCTACATAGTTCCGGCCGAGGTGCGGATCACGCTCTTCCTTCACTGCCCTACCGAGCAAGAAGACGAGCGTGATTGAAGGCGTTGAGTTGTTTTGTCGCGCCAGAAGCGTCTTCAACGCGCTCACATACTTCGAGCCTTGCTCTATTAGCTCTGGCACCGACATCTGGCGGTGCGCGCGCTTTAGCTCGACGAGTATGTGCTCGCCTGCATTAGTTCGGTAGCGGATGTCGATACGGCCCTTGGACTGCTCCTCATCGAGGTCGTCGGCGAAATCCATGAATTCGTTCTTGAGTGTCTGCTCGATCCTTGGTGACTCAGTCGCCCGCTCCCAGCCAGGATCAAGCAACCAGAGATTCTTGAAGAGGTGTTCCTGCAGTACCTTCTCCTTCGCATTCCCATCGACCAACCCCTCGAACTTCCGTATGACATCCAAGCGCGACCGGACGATGTCACTGTACATCGCGGCTTCCAGGCTCGCTAGATCGGCAAGCAGAGGAAGAAGTTGCTCTGCGGTTAGCGCTTTCTGTTCTCCCAGCTTGTGAGATTCCTCCCGGAGTCGCAACCGTTCAAAGGCCGTAAGGCCTGCTCTGAAAAGATCGCGTCTCTCAGACTCGTCCTCAAGCTCAACACCTTGGATCAACCCGAGGAGTCGCCTAGCAGCTGGCACCTGCCCCTCGGGCAGCCCCTGTAGCCACTCCTTCAAAGCAGGATTCTCTTCTTCCGCCTGCTTACCGCGTACCTCGTTACGCATCTCGGTCCATTGATCAGAAACAGCGACCAGTTCGGACCGAAGAAAATGAGTCAGAGCTACGTACCGCTCATCATCCTCAATCAATCGTTGTCGATCGCTGGTTGCGATGTCCTCAAGCCCAGGGGCGTCCAAGAAATCAGCCTCGATCTGACCCGTGAGATAGTTGCTCATGAGCCTATTGAAGTTGAGCTTGTCGAGGATGTTTTCCTGAATCAGTCGACCTCGCGCCACGACAGTCAGTGTGTTAAGCGAGCCGCTTTCGCTTGACTTCAACTGTTTGGGCTCCGCAACAGTGCCGAACCATCCGCGGACCATCCAATCAGCCTTCTGCTCGGTCACGACGCCTGGGCGCAAGTGACGTTTCTTGAGTCGGGGCACACTCTCGACACGAAGCCGCTCTTCGGATCCAAACTCCCAAAGGAACTCCAGCTTGTTGAGGTCATCTCGGTCGTGAGGTCCAACGGGGTTTCCATTGATCTCGACGTTGAATCGATCGCCGTTCGTGCCTTCATAGCCAATTATCGTGAAGCGACGAGCGATGCGCTTTCGTAAGCCGCTCTCGGTCGCGGCTGTCGCGCGTCTCTTCAGGTCCAAAAGGCGAATGAGCGTCCCCTGTTCTGTCCGTGTGGGACTTAATGGCACTGGTCTGTACTCCTTGGTCGCTTGCATTGCGGTCCGAATATCCGCCGTCTTCATTCGGAAAGCATGAGCCTCTCCACCGACGGCGCGACTATCAATCTCGATTGTGTCGGCGATGGAGAATAGGGCGAGTTTTCCGATCCCCTTTCTACCCATGAACGGGCGCTTCTTCGCGGGTGACACCTCGCCTTCGACATGCCGTTTGTCATAGCCGACCGTCAGGAATCGTCCATTTATCTGAGCGAGGTTCATGCCGAGGCCATCATCTTCGATTTCGATGGAGCCTTGGCTGAGCCTGATGGATACAAACGTCGCTTCCGCGTCCCACGAGTTTGCAACAGCCTCAGAAAGGACCGCAGCAGCGTTGCTGTAGAGCTTGATCCCAAGGTGATCAAGCACTCGAAGGTCAAGGCGCATTTCATACGGAGACTCCATAGCGTTCCTCAGCGAGAGCGTACGCGACGCTTTGCGGATGCAATGATGGCTTTTCCAATGGCCTTTCCAAGAAGCGGAGGGACTGCATTGCCGATCAATCGACCGACTGGGGCCATTTCGACCTTCTCACCTCTCCGCACAAAGCGATAGGTTCTGGGAAAGCTTTGGAGCAGCGCTGCTTCGCGTAGCGTTATGGACCTGTGTTGCTCTGGATGTCCGAAGCGGCCAGTTCCGAAGTTGTACGACTGGGTAGTGATCGTCGGTGACGGCTCGTCCCACTTCATTCGTGCATAGACGCTCTGGTACGAGGCACCACTGGATCGCCTGTGACAAGGCGCGCGCAGTTCATGCGGCCAATCCCGCCACGTACCACCTGGGCGCGAGTGCTTGATACGCTCGAGGTTGATGTTCGTGAGAGAACGCGCCCAATGCAAAGGGTCTCTGCTGTTCACTTCTCCGGCGCGCAACGAAGGCAGGGATGCGATCGCATCGCGCACCGTTCGATACCGCCGACGGTCGTAGTTGCCTACAGGTAGTAACGGTTCGCTGATTCGCGACGCGATCAGAACGAGCCTGCGTCTGTACTGAGGCACGCCGAACTCGGGGCAAAAGACGGACTTATAGATGACGCAATAGCCAAAGCCCTCAAGTAGATCAACGAACGAGACGAATGGTGGTCGTGAGGCTAGGTCGGGGACATTCTCCATTGTTATCAGATGCGGTCGAAGTTCGACCGCGAGGCGACCGAACTCCTCAAGGAGGCTCCACTCTGTCGTTCTAGATGTGTCGATTCCTCGCGTGAACGGAGAGAACGGCTGGCAAGGCGCGCAACCCGCGAGGAGGCGGAGCGAGCGTGGCGGGTATAACTTTGACAACGTCGCGCCGGTGAGTCTTCTGACGTCCTTAAGGACAAAAGGCGCGCCGACATTCGATTCGAATGCATACTTGCAGCGCGGATCAAGATCGAAACCGGCGACTATGTGAATGCCGGCCTTCAACAGGCCATAGCTGAGTCCACCGACGCCACAGAATACGTCAACGGCCGCAATACTCGTTGCGTGGACTCTTGTCTTTCTTGTGTCGCAATAGGGCACGCACAGCACTCCCAGATTGAAAAGTGAGCTCCGAACCGGTGAAACGACGACTCCGAGAGCCTGTCACCTGACCGATGAATCCATCATCGTCACTGCCAGATTGAACACCGGCTCTTGGCGCGTGTGCTCCTTCCGATCTGCGACGAAGTAGTCGTTGCGCTCGAATTGGGACTTGTCGTCAGGTGCCGCATAGGCAAGCGAGGATTCGACGCAGGCACGTAGCACGGTCTTGCACTGGGGATTCAGCAGGGCGACGCAGTTTTCTCGCCGGCGTCGGGCTGTCGATCGGTGAAGGGCCGTTCGCTGCGACACTATGCCGCCTGCTTCAGCTCGTAGCTGCGGATCAGCACGTCGGCCGGCAGCTTCAGTCCGGTGGCCAGCCGGCGAATCATTTCGAGCGACAGCGGTCGAATGCGGTTCAGCACTTCGGCCACGCGTGCGCGCGAACCGAGGTACGGCTCCAGGTCCTTGCGCTTGAGCCCCCGCCACTCCATCACGTTCAGCAGGAAGTCGATCGGGTCCGGGCTGTCGATCGGGAAGTGCCGGCGTTCGTAGTCCTCGATCAGCAGCGACAGCACTTCGAGCTGCTCGGCTTCGGGCGACTTCTCGGGCGCGTCCCAGAGGCGCTCCGCTTCGCGCAGCGCTGCTGCATATTCGCGTTTGGTGCGGATCGGTCGCAGTTGCATGTGAAGCCCTCAGATCGTGGCGGCATCGATGCGGTCGTACTCACGGTGCGTGCCGACGAACCTGACGAACATCAGTCCGCGGTTGTAGTGGACCGCCACCACCAGCCGATACTCGTTGCCTTTGATGTTGAACACCACGCGATTGTTGGCCAGGAAGCTTGCGTTGCGGTGCGAAGCCTTGATGTCGCCGGGTGTCCGCCATTGCGCGCGCGATGCCTCGGCAAACCACGCCCTCAGCGGCACCTCCGCGTCCGGGTGCCTACGCCAGAACTCGCGCAGCGTGCCGATGGCGATCACGCGCATGCGGCAGGCTAGCATGCTCCCGAAATGGGAGCAAGCGCCATCGGTCAGCGCTCGCGGTCACCCAGTTCGGCAAACGCGCCAACTCCGGCGTGCTCGTGGTCGGCCCTCACCCCAACCCCTCTCCCGCTGATGCGGGCCGGGGGCTACTTGCCCCACGAATCCTTCAACGTCACCGCCAGATTGAACACCGGCTTCTCGCGCGTGTGGTCCTTCCGGTCCGCGACGAAGTAGCCGTTGCGCTCGAACTGGAACTTGTCGTCGGGCTGCGCGTTGGCGAGCGACGCTTCCACGTAGGCGCGCAGCACGGTCTTGCTGTGGGGGTTGAGCAGGTCGAGGTAGTTCTTCTCGCCGGCGTCGGGCTGCGGGTCGGTGAAGAGGCGGTCGTACAAGCGCACTTCGGCGGGCACGCTCGCGTGCACGGGCAGCCAGTGGATGGCGGTCCTGGTCTTGACGCTGCTCTGGCCCGGCGAGCCGCTGCGCGTCTCGGGCAGGTATTCGGCGTGCACGGCGACGATGTTGCCGGCGGCGTCCTTCTCGACGCGCGTGGCGCGCACCACGTACGCGAAGCGCAGCCGCACCGGGTTGCCCGGCGCGCCGTCCTTGCCCAGCGCCAGGCGAAAGTAATCCGCCGGCGGGTTCTCCATGAAGTCGTCCGCCTCGATCCACAGCTCGCGCGCGAAGGGGATCGTGCGCGTGCCCATCTCGGGCTTCTGCGGATGCACGGGGATCACGCAGTCCTCGGTCTTGCCTGCGGGGTAGTTGTCGAGGATCAGTTTGATCGGCTTGAGCACCGCGGTGGCGCGCGGCGCCCTGCTGTCTAAGTCGTCGCGCAGCGCCTGTTCGAGCACGGCGTAGTCGATCCATTGCAGGCTCTTGCTGACGCCGATCCGCTCCATGAAGAGCTGGATCGACTGCGGCGTGTAGCCGCGCCGGCGCAGCCCGACGATCGTCGGCATGCGCGGGTCGTCCCAGCCCTCGACGTGCCTGTCCTCGACGAGCTGGATCAGCTTGCGCTTGCTCATCACGACGTACGTCAGATTGAGCCGGTTGAACTCGTGCTGGTGCGGCAGCATGAACGGGTTGGGTTTGCGCTCGTCGAGCGCCGCCTGCAGCAGCGGCGTGAAGCACTCGGCGTGCTCGCGCAGCAGCCTCAGCAGCTCGTCGGCATCGTTCACGGCGAGGTCGGGGTTCCTGCTCCAGCTCGCGAACATCGCTTCGACGCGCCGCTCGTAGCGCGAGTGGCCGAGCTTGTCGCGCTGTTTCTCGACGACGTTCCGGCAGCGCAGCGCGAACTGGCGCTTGGCTTCGGTGCCCTGCGCGGCGATCTCGTCGAGCATGCGCTTCGCCGCCTCGAATTGCGGCCGGCGCAGCACGGGCACGATGCGCTCGAGCGTCCAGTCGTAGAACGGCCGCTGGTCCTCGAACTCCAGCGTGCAGATCGAGTGCGTGATGTTCTCCAGCGCGTCCTCGATCGGATGCGCGTACGCGTACATTGGGTAGATGCACCACGTGTTGCCCGTCATGTGGTGCTCGGCAAAGCGGATGCGGTAGATCGCCGGGTCGCGCATGTTGATGTTGGGCGAGCCCATGTCGATCTTCGCGCGCAGCACCATGCTGCCTTCGGCGTGTTTGCCGGCGCGCATCTCGCGGAACAGCCGCAGGTTCTCCTCGATCGGCCGGTCGCGGTACGGCGAGTTGATGCCCGGTTCGGTCAGCGTGCCGCGCGTCTCTCGCATCTGTTCGGCGCTCTGCTGGTCCACGTACGCGTAGCCGGTCGCGATCAGGTGCTCGGCGAAGCGGTACATGTCCTCGAAGTAGTCCGAGGCGTGGTACAGGTTGCGCTCGATGCCCGCGGGTGTCGGATGCTCCCAGTCGAAGCCGAGCCAGCGCACCGCGTCGAGGATCGAATCGACGTACTCCTGGTCTTCCTTGACCGGATTGGTGTCGTCGAAGCGCATGTGGCAGCGCCCGCCGAAGTCGCGCGCCAGGCCGAAGTTCAGGCAGATCGACTTGGCGTGCCCGATGTGCAGATACCCGTTCGGCTCGGGCGGAAAGCGCGTGCGGATCTTCGCGGGATCCTTCGCCGCGTTCTCGTGGATGTCGTAGACGCCGGGACGGCCGGCCCAGTTGCGGTCTTCATAGGTGCCGCGAAGCAGGTCGTCGGCAATGATGTTGCGGATGAAGTTGGTCGCCGGGGCGCGCTCGGCCTCTTTCCGCGCACCGCCCTTGCCACCTGTCCCCGGATCCGACTTCTTCTCCATCGCAACCTGCCAGCGCCTTGATTCTTCGAGTGTCGAGGCATTGTAGCTTTGCCTGTTGCGGCGCAACCGGAATGTAAACGCCGTGCTCGCCGCTTCAGGACCCCCCGTTTGAAAAAGGGGGGGCAGGGGGGATCTCTCGGATAGCCGCACGGCGACGACTCGAACCCGCTCGCGACGCTTTGAAATCCCCCTCGGTCCCCCTTTCTCAAAGGGGGAGGCGAGGGGGACGCCGGATCGAGTACCTTCGCGCGCGCAAACCGGAATTGTCTCGACCGGTGAGCGAGGCGAAAATGCCGCCACCGGAGGTGCGCGATGACCAGCAATCTCAGCGTCGAGTTCTTCGCCAAGCAGTTCGACCGGCAGATCGCCGAGCAGGAGTACCGGCTCAACCCCTTCGAGCAGTGGACGCTGCCGCACCTGGCCGGGCGCGTGCTCGAACTGGGCTGCGGACTCGGCAATCTGTCGATCGAGGCCGCGCGCGCGGGACACGAGGTCACCGCGATCGACGCCTGCCCCGACGCGGTCAAGGATCTCGGACGCCGCGCGCAGGCCGAAGGGCTGCCGATCCGCGTGCTCGAAGCGGATCTCACGGAATGGCGCGCGACCGAAACCTGGGACACCGTCGTCGCGATCGGCCTGCTGATGTTCTTCGCCTGCGAAGACTCGCGCAACGTGCTGCAGGAGATCAAGCGCGCCGTCGCACCTGGCGGCATCGCCGCGGTCAACGTGCTGATCGAAGGCACGACGTACATGGAGATGTTCGATCCGCAGGGCTACTGCCTCTTCCCCGCGGGCGAACTGGAGGCGACCTTCGCCGACTGGAGGATCCTGCTCGCGAGCGTCGACGACTTTCTCGCGCCGGGCGAGAAGATCAAGCGCTTCGCCACCGTGATCGCGCAGCGGGCGTGAGCTGCGTCATCCGCCTGCGAATGGTCCACATGCGGCGTGACGGCGCGGGGCTGCTGATCGCCGTCAACGGCGGCGCGCAACGCGGCGACTAGCATCGGCGCATTCACGGCGCGATCGGATCCGAAATTGGCCACGAAGTCGCCGGCAGCCGGCCCACGGCAGGGCGCACGCACGCGCGTCAAGGTGCCGCGCGCGGAAGGACTGCACACCGCGCTCGTCCTGCAGGGCGGCGCCGCGCTCGGCGCGTACGAAGCGGGGGTGATCAAGGCGGTGCTCGCGTCGGGCCGGCATCTGGACATCGTGACGGGCTGCTCGATCGGCGCGCTGATGGCGGCGATCGTCGCGGGCAGCCGCGGCGATCCGGCCGATGTGCTCGACGATCTGTGGCGCCGTCTCGTGGTGCCGGTCAATCCGTTCCTGCCGGGGTTGTTCGCGCGCAGCCTGGCGCTGCTGCCCACACCACTCGCGAGCGGCAGCCTGTACCGGATCAATCCGTCGTACTTCGCGATGCCCGCGCTTGCGACCCATCTGTACGAGTCCGAGCCGATCGCGGCGGCGCTGGAAGAATGGGTCGACTTCGAGCGGCTCAACGCTTCGCCGATCGAAACGATCGTCACCGCGGTCGAGATCCGATCCGGCAAGCTCGCGGAGTTCTCCAGCCGGCGCGGGCTGAAGCCGCAGCACGTCGTCGCCAGCGTGAGCCTGCCGCCGGTGTTCCCCGCCACGCCGATCGACGTTGCGTGGTACTGGGACGGCGGCCTGATCTCGAACACGCCGCTGCGGCCGGCGATCAACGCCATCGAGGCGCACAACGCGCTCGCGCACGCGCGCGAGTGGGAGCTCGTCGTCGTCGATCTGTTCACGCCGCAGGCCGATCCGCCGAAGGACATGACCGACGTGATGCAGCGGCTGTTCGAGCTGGTCTTCTTCGGCAAGTTCCAGCACGACCTCAAGCTGTACCAGTGGATGAACTCGCAGCTCGACCTGATGATCGAGATCGACCGCGCGTTGCCGAAGTCGAGCCCAGTGCGCAAGCACCCGGCGTACGTCAAGCTGGCGCGGCACCGGCGCGTCGACAAGCTGACCGTGATCCGCACCGAGCGGCCCGACCTGCTCGGCGGCCCGGCGGACTTCTCTGCCGAAGCGATCGAGCAGCGCCTGAAGCTCGGCTACGAAGACGCGCAGCGCGCGCTGCAGCGTTGATGCGCGGCGTTCGGCCAACTTGTCGATCGCGCTCGACAGCAGCACGACTGCAGAACGATGGTTGCGCGCCATCGCGCTGGTCCGTGCTTGCGGATGGCCGCCCCCTTTGCAAAAGGAGGCAGCCAATGATCCCCCCTTTGGAAAAGGGGGGCAGGGGGGATTTCAACATCGTCGCAAGACCGCCGACCGCAGCTTGTTCGGCATCAACGTCTTCGCCCGCAAGGCGAGGAGCATCGATCGCGTCCCGCTAAACCCCATGCCAAGCCGCTCGCCCGCTCCCCTGCACATCGGCACCAGCGGCTGGACCTACGAAGGCTGGCGCGCCGATTTCTACGCCGGTGTGCCGCGGGCGCGCTGGCTGGCGCATTACGCGTCGGTGTTCGACGCGGTCGAGGTCAACGCGACCTTCTATCACGCGCTGAAGCCGGCGACTTTCGAACGCTGGCGCGAAGCGACGCCGGCCGCCTTCCGCTTCTGCGTGAAGGCGCATCGCTGGATCACGCACGTCGAGCGGCTGTCGGTCGAACCCGCCGCGATCACGCGCGAACGCGACCGCGCCGCACCGCTCGGCGACAAGCTCGCCGTCGTGCTGTGGCAGCTTCCGCAGTCGCTGCATCGGGACTTGCCGCGTCTGCAACGCTTTGCGCGGCAGCTCGCCGTGTGGCCGCAGCCGCGGCACGCGATCGAGTTCCGCCACGCCTCGTGGTTCGACGACGACGTTGCGGACTGTCTGGCCGCGCACGCGATCGCGGCCGTGCAGTCGGACGCGGCCGACTGGCCGCTGTGGCCGGCCGTGACGACGGATCTCGCCTATGTGCGGCTGCACGGCCACATCGCGACGTATTGCTCGCGCTACTCGGCGCGGCAGCTTGCCGCGTGGGCCGAAAAGATCGCCGCCTGGCGCCGGCAGGGCCGCGCGGCGTGGGTGTTCTTCGACAACACCGACGCGGGTCACGCGCCGCGCGATGCGCTGGCGCTGTGCAAGCGCTGCCGCGGCCGCTGAAGCCGACAGCGCGCGGACCGAGTCAGCCGATCCAGCCGAGCGAAGTCCACAGCAGGTTGCCGAGGCGTCTGCCCGGAATCAGCGTGGCCAAGCCGGCCACGAGCAGTCCGCCGACGAACAGACCCTTCATCGAAGCCGCGTGGCGCACGACATCGTGACGGCGCGCATGCACTATCGCGAGCGGCAGCGTGACGATCGTCAGGACCGTGAACAGGTGAATCGGCGTGTAGCCGAACAGGTTCGGCAGCCCGTAGTCGCGGATGAAGACCGACGTCGCGGCGACGCCGCTCATCAGCGCAACCCAGATCCAGCCGAGCAGCCGGTGCCGGCGGTTCCCCTTGGGGCCGGCGAACTGCGCAACGCCGACCAGCAGCGCACCGGCGGCGAACGCAACGTGAAGAACGATGGACAGGGGCCAATGGATCGGCTGCATCGCCGCTTCCTCGCTTTCGAGACGGCGCAGTGTCGATCGCGGCCGCTGCGCGGCGCGAACGGAATGCGACGGATGTCGCTGCGGTGACGCGAATCGACGCAGGCTCGCGCGAACGGCGCCACGCGGAGGCGTCGGGGTAGGCGGTCGGTCCTCTGCCCCGGTGCCGTGCGGGCAGCGGTCGAGGAATAGAACGGGCCGGGCGCATCGGCGACGCGCCCGGCCGTTCGAGTGCTTCGCGGTTACGCGCCCTGGAAGACCGGTGGCATCGCGGCCAGTTCGCGCTTCACTTCTTCGCGCGTACGCGTGCTCGGGCCGGCCCACTGTTCGAACGACTGACCCGCTTCGCCGATCCGCACGACGCCGCGGGCTTCGGCGCGGACTTCTGCGACGGACCGGGTGCTCTTGAAGACTTCCGTGTCATAGCGGAACTCGTTGCGGCCGCCGTCGGCGTAGGCGACGAAGGGAGCGGCAGCGAGCAGGGCGGCAAACGCGATGCGATTCGACTTCATTTCGATCTCCTGAGTGGTGTGCGTGGTTGGGTTTCGATGCACGCCGGGTCAATACGGTCGGCGTGGCGCATCGGATTGCGCCGGAGCCGGATCGTCGGGATGACGCGCACGCAGGGTTCGTCGCGTCAGCGCCGCGTCCCTTACGCGTGAAGCTCAGAAGGAATCGTGATGAGGCAGGTTCGGCAGCGCATATGCGGATCAGCGTGCTTGCCGCCCTTCGGGTGCCGACCATGCTCGAGTGCGACTCGACGCCGGCAAGAAAACAGACGGCGCGGGAAGCCGCGCCGTTTGCTACTCGTGTTCGGGTAGAACTCGCTTTCGTGGGTCCTCTACACCGTCAGGACCACGTTGCCACAACGCTCTCGTTCAGCGAGATCAGTAGAAGCTGACTGCACCAAGGCCTCCGCCGACGAGCGAAAGCTCCAGACTCGACAGCTCCAGCAGCGTCTGATCGGGACGCGCTTCTTGTTCGGGTTGCGTAAAGACTTGGTCCTCGGCTTGCGCGAATTTCGTTTCCATTGGGATGCACCTTGCTAGGCTGTGTTGATCGGATCGTTCCTGCTGACCGCGGCGGGTTCTAGTAGAAGCTCACGGCACCAAGGCCGCCGCCGATCAGGGTCAGCTCGAAGTTGGAGAGTTCGCGAACAACGACGTCCAACGGTTCACGCTGTTCGGGTTCATCAGACACTTGGTTCGCAGACTGGGCTTTCAGCGTTTCCATTGGCCGTTACCTCGCGAAGCTTGGGGAAGTTGGGGATGTGTGAACCGGGCACTCTAGTAGAAGCTCACGGCACCGAGCCCGCCACCAACGAGCGACAGCTCAAGGTTCGAGAGCTCCTGAATGGTCTTGACGAGTTCTCCGTCTTTGGTCGTCACTTCAGTTGTCGCGGCCGTTGCATTGCCTTGCTTCGTCGTCGCTTCCATCGCACTCTCCTTCGCCATTGATTCGTTGATTTGATCGGGGATAACAGCCCTTATTGGCTGACAAGTGGCAGAGTGGCCTAGAATGCGCACCCGGACAATGACAAGGGCGCGTGATGTCCGACCCGGAACCGATACCGCCAGCCGATTCGTCCCGAGCTGGGCCGAACGCTGCGCGAACGGTCGATTCGCTGCTCGTTGAGATTGCGCAGAGGCTGAGGGCGCAGCTGGCCGCTCCGCGGGCCGAGTCTTTGGCGGAAGTCGCGGCGGCGCACGTCGCGCTTCGCGCGCTCCCCGCTGCGGCCGTTTCCGCGCAGCGGGTCGAGTGCCTGCTGGATGTCGCGCAGTACTTCTACATCTCGGGTCAGACACTTCTCGGTGTCGAGCCGGCAACCAACGCAGTTCACTTCGCGCGGCAACAGGGCGACCGTGGGTTGCTGCGGAAAGCCCTGACGTTCCAGGGCATCTTGTTGGCTGACTCCGGCAACCTGCCGGCGGCGATCGAGTGTTATGCGGAGGCCCTGGAACTGGCTCTTGCCTCCGGCGATCGCCTGGCCGAGGCTTCCGTCTGGAACAACCTGGGAGTCGCGCTTCTCTACGGTGCGCAGTACGGTGACTCGATCCAGTGCTTCGAGCGAACGATCGATCTCGCGAGCGGCCCAGACCAGTTCTCGCTGACCCGGCGGCGGGAGGCATTGACCAACATCTCCCTTGCCTCTCTCTATGCCGAGGATTTCCCAAGAGGGCTGCGGGCGGCCAGACTCAGCGTCGAGCAAGAGAAGGAGCCGACGTCGGCCAACGAACTGCTGACAAGAGTTGTTGCCGAAACCAACTACGCTCGGTTGCTGCTTGAGGTCGACAACCTCGAGCGGGCGCGGGAACGTTGCGAGATCGCAAAGCGATACGCGGCCAGTTCGTGCTCGCAAAAAGCCGAGCACTCGGCCGAGATCGCGGAGGGGCTGTACGAGGTCCACGCAGGGCTGGTCGACGTCGGCATCTCGCGGCTGCAGCGGGCGCTCGACCGCGCGCGCATCATGAAGTCGACCCTACGCGACGCGCTGATCGCGCTGGTCAAGGCCTACGACATCGCCGGCAAGCCGCAACTGGCGCTGATCCACCTGCGCGAACTGCTGCACCACACGAAGCGCTCGCAGATCGAAAGTGCCCTGCAGCACCAGCGGCTGCACCTCGAACGGCTCGAGCAGAGCGCGGGGCGTTCGGAGGAGTCGGAGCCGCTCGGCGTGGCCGAGCCGGCGGCGCCGCTGGGCGACGCCAAGCGCGAGCGCATGAAGGCGCAGCTCGCGCTGCTGCACCGGCAGGCGATCACTGCGGAGTTGTCCGAGGACCCGTCCGGCGAACACGTCTACCGGGTCGGCAAGCTCGCGGCCCTGCTCGCGGCCGATTACGGCTGCGACGACGACACCTGCTTC
Source organism: Betaproteobacteria bacterium (assembly GCA_016861185.1). GTDB lineage: Bacteria > Pseudomonadota > Gammaproteobacteria > Burkholderiales > Burkholderiaceae_F > DSNY01. The sequence goes on along the minus strand of BOKW01000003.1, from coordinate 248,802 downwards.
ATGATCGAGATGTCGGCGCGCCTGCACGACATCGGCAAGCTCGGCATCCCGGTCGCGATCCTCGCCAAGCGCGGGCGAATCAACCAGGACCAGATGTCGCTTGCGCGCACGCACGCCAACATCGGCGCGGAACTGCTGTCGCAAAGCGGGCTGCCGCAGATCCAGATGGCCGTGGACATTGCGCGCCACCATCACGAATGGTGGGACGGATCCGGTTACCCGGACGGCATCGCCGGCAAGGCAATTCCCGACGCTGCGCGGATCACGGCGCTCGCGGACGTGTTCGACGTGCTGGTGCACGCGCGCCCGTACAAGGAGGCCTGGCCGGTGGCGCGCGCCTTGGAGGAGATCCAGCGCCTGAAGGGCACGCACTTCGATCCGGAACTGGCGGATCTGCTCGTGGCGCTGGTCCGGAGGCTGCAGCGTGAAGTCGGCGACCTCGACGAGTATCTCGGCGCCGAGGCGCGCGAGTCGCCGTTCATCCGCGCGCGGCGCAAGATCGCCGACGCGTTGCGCCAGGCCAACGGCCAGCGCCCCGGCACGCTGTCCTGACCGGCGACCCCAGGGTCGGGCCGGGAAACCGGCAGGCGGACAACGACGCCGGCTCAGCCCAGCGTCACCAGGCGGTCGACCGCGCGCACCGTCTCCGGCCGGTGGCTGACGATCACCAGGCCGATTCCCAGCGTTTTCAACTGCTCGGTGATCTCGCGTTCGCGGGCGAGGTCGAGCTGGTCGAACGCCTCGTCGAGAAACAGGATGTGCGGCCGGCGATACAGCGCGCGCGCGAGCAGGATGCGCTGCTTCTGGCCGCCCGACAGCGCCATGCCGAGGCTGCCGACCATCGTGTTGTACTGCATCGGCATCGTTTCGATCTCGGCGTCGATCTTCGCGATGCGTGCGCACGCGCGCACGCGCTCGGGGTCGTGCTGCGGGTCGAAGAAGCTGATGTTGTCCTCGATCGTGCCGACGAAGAGCTGGTCGTCCTGCATCACGACGCCGATGCGGCTGCGGTAGGCGGCGCGATCCCAGTCGCGCACGTCGCGGCCGTTGGCGGCGAGCGTTCCTTCGCTGCGGTCGAGCAGCCCCACGAGCACCTTGACGAGCGTCGTCTTGCCGCTGCCCGACGGGCCGACGATCGCGACCGTTTCACCCGGCTTCACCGAAAAGTCGACGCCGCGGAAGACGAAGCCTTCCACGCCGTACGAGAAGCCCAGCCCCTTACCTTCGATCGCAAGCGGCACCTTCGGCGCTTCCTGCGACGGCCCGCCGGCGGCGGCTTCGGGCGTGGCGAGCGCGATGTCGGCGATGCGCTCGGCGTGCAGGTCGAGCATGCGGAACTCGATCGCTTTGTCGACGAGGTTGTTCACGCGCGTCAGGAACAGCAGCTTGAACGCGAGGAAACCGAACAGCATGCCGACCGAGAAGCGGCCGTCCATCACGAGCAGCGCGGCGAGCCAGATCACCGCGACGTTCTCCAGCCCGAAAATGAGCCCGTTGGCGCTGCGGTGGGCGATCGCGATCGCCTGCGAGCGCACGCCTGCGTTGGTCTGCTCGACGACGAGGTTCTGGTACGCGGCGCGCCTTTCGGGCTCGCGCATGTTCAGCTTGATCGCCATCATGCCGCGCAGCGTCTCGATGAAGTGCGTGCCGGCCTTCGCCTCGTGCACGATCTGCTCGTCGAGCGCGCGCCGCTGCGGGCCGTAGAACGCCCAGCGCACCGCGCCGTAGGCGGCGGCGGCGCCGACCACGATCGCCGTCAGCAGCGGGCTGTACCACAGCATCACGAGCAGCGTCAGCACCACCATCACGCCGTCGACCATCGTCTCGACGAAGGTCAGCGTCAGCGTGCGCTGGATCGCGTCGATCGAACGGAAGCGCGACACGATGTCGCCGATGTGCCGCTTCTCGAACCACGCGAGCGGCAGCCGCAGCAGTTGCCCGAACAGCGTGTCGAGCAGCCGCAGGTTCAGATGCGTCGACAGGTACACGCCGAGCCAGGCGCGCACCGCCGTGACCGCGACCTGCATCAGCACCAGCAGCCCGAAGCCCAGCCCCAGCACCGTCAGCAGATCGCGGTCGCGGCCGACGACGACGCGGTCGATCACGAGCTGCACGAAGAACGGCGAGGCGATCGCGAACACCTCGAGCACCAGCGACAGCAGCAGCACCTGCGCGATCGCGCCTTTCATGCCGGCGGCGGTCTGCAGCAGTTGCCACGCGCGCACCTTCTCGCGCTCGTCGCGCTGCACGAAGCCGGCGGCCGGCGTCAGCTCCATCGCCACGCCGGTGTAATGGCGCGACGCCTGGTCGAGCGACAGCACGCGCTTGCCCTGCGCCGGGTCGTGCACGGTGATGCGATTGCCGGCGACCTTCGTCAGCACGACGAAGTGATTCATGTCCCAGTGCAGGATCGCCGGCAGGCGCAGTTGCCCGAGCGCGTTGAGCGGCGCCTGCACGCCGCGCGCGGCGAGCTTCATCGTGTCGGCGATCGCGGCGATGTGCTTGAGCGTGACGCCCTTCATCGAGGGCGCCAGCCGCAGCCGCATCGCCGACAGGTCGGTGCGGAAGCCGTGGAAGCTCGCCACCATCGCCACGCAGGCGATGCCGCACTCGGGCGCCTCGGACTGCAGGATCAGCGGCACCTCGCGGCCGAAGAGCTTCACTGCAGCCGCCCCTTCAGCTCGAGCACCGGCTCGAAGATCCACTCGAGCACGGTGCGCTTTTCGAGCAGGATGTCGGCGTTGACGAGCATGCCCGGCCGCAGCGCGATCTCCTGGCCGCCGGCCGAAACCGTCTGCCGTTCGAGCGCGACGTCGACGCGATACGCGGGTTCGCGCACCGTCATCGGGCCGACCTTCTCGCCCGGCGTCCACACCGTGCGGCTCACCGCCTGCACCGTGCCGCGGTACTGGCCGAAGCGCTGGAACGGAAACGCCTCGTAGCGCATCACGACCTCGTTGCCCGGCTGCACGAACCCGACGGCGCGCGTCGGCACCAGAAGCTGCGCCTGCAACCCGCTGCCCTTCGGCAGCACGGTTGCGATCGGCGCTTCGGCGGCGAGCGAATCGCCGCGCGCCACGGCGATGTTGGTGACGATGCCGGCGATCGGCGCGCGGATCACGTTCTCGCGGCGCGCGACTTCCTGCACCAGGTTCTGCTGCAGCTCGCTCTTCTGCCGCGCGAGCTGCTCGATCTGCGCCTTCGCGCGCGTCTCGACGGTCGGGAGCTCCGCGCGCGCGCTGCCGAGGTCGCGCTCGACCGCCAGCCGCTGGCGCCGGATCGCCTGCAGCTTCGCTTCCTGGTCGAGCAGATCGTTGCGCTTCTGCGTGACCGCGGTGTCGGAGACGAATTTCTCCTTGACCAGATCGAGCGTGCGCTGCAGCTCCTGCCGTGCCGACGCCACCCGCGTGGCCTGCAGGCGGATCTCGCCGTCGAGCTGGGCGAGCTCCTTCTGTAGATCGGCGATGCGGCGCTTGAGCTTGTCGACCTCCTGCTCGGCGAGCTGGCGCGCCTGCTCGATTTCGGTGTCGATGCGCGCGGCGCGTTCCTTCAATTCGCGCTGCACGAGTTCGGAGGAGGTCACGCCCGAGGCCGTGCCGCGTTCGGTCGCGAGCCGCGCGATCGGCGCGCCTTCGGCGACTTCGTCGCCTTCCTTGACCAGCAGCTCGGCGATCGTTCCGGTTTCCGGCGCGATGATGCGTGCCGCGCCGACGTCGAGCGCGAGAAAACCTTCGACGCGTTCGCGCCGCGTGTATTCGCCCCAGACGGAGAACGCGACGATCGTCGCGGCGAAACTCACCGCCATCGCGGTGAAGACCCACAGCGGCACCGGACGCGCGATCGAGACTTCGCCCAGCAGCTTCTCGCGCTGGGCGTCGATCGCTTCCTGGCGGAACAGCTTGCGCATCGGGGATGAAACGAAAGGGCGCGCGGCTCGGGCCGCGTCTCGTTCGACGACGCGCGATTATGCGGCAAGCGCGGCGCGCGGCCGCTGCCGATGCGCGGGATTGCGCGCCGCGCGTGTCGCTACGGAGCGACGCGCACCTTCGGTTCGCCGGCGGAAAGCCGGCCGATCACCGCGGCGCGTTCGAAGCCGTCTTCGCGGAACGTGCGCAGCACGTCGGCGACCGCGTCCTGCGCGCAGGCGACCAGCAGTCCGCCGCTCGTCTGCGGATCGGTGAGCAGCTTGCGCTGCGTCTCCGACACGCCGTCGAGCACGACATCCTTGCCGTAGCCCGCCCAGTTGCGTCCCGACGCGCCCGTCGCATAGCCCCGCTCGACCAGCGCTTCGACACCCGGCAGCAAAGGCACGCGCGACATCGCCAGTTCTGCGCCGAGTTTCGAGCCGCGGCAGATCTCGAGCAGATGACCAAGCAGGCCGAAGCCGGTGACGTCGGTCAACGCGTGCACGCCCGCCATCTCCGACAGGCGCCGGCCCGGCGTGTTGAGCTGGGTCGTCGTCGCGATCATCTCGCGGTAGCCCGCGGCGTCGAGCTTGTCCTTTTTCAGCGCCGCCGAATACACGCCCACGCCGAGCGGCTTGCCCAGGATCAGGGCGTCGCCCGCGTGCGCGCCGCTGTTCTTCTTGACGCGGTCCGGATGCACGAGGCCGAGCGCCACCAGCCCGTAGATCGGCTCGACGGAGTCGATCGTGTGCCCGCCGGCGATCGGGATGCCGGCCTGGGTGCACACCGCTTCGCCGCCCTCGATGATGCGGCGGATCGTGTCGACCGGCAGCTTGTCGACCGGCATCGCCAGCAGCGCGAGCGCCATGATCGGCGTGCCGCCCATCGCGTAGACGTCGGAGATCGCGTTGGTCGCCGCGATGCGGCCGAAGTCGAAGGGGTCGTCGACGATCGGCATGAAGAAGTCGGTCGTCGCGATCAGCGCCTGCTGGTCGTTGAGCCTGTACACGGCGGCGTCGTCGGCCGTCTCGATGCCGACCAGCAGTTCCTTCGGGACCACGCCGCCGGCATTCTTCAGGATCTCCGACAGCACGCCCGGTGCGATCTTGCAGCCGCAGCCGCCGCCGTGCGAGAACGAGGTCAGGCGGATCTTCGGTTGTTCCGGCGCGTTCATCGTGATCTCCGGGAGGACTTCGCGAGTGAATTATCCACGAGCCGAAGCACGGCCCGCCGCTCGCGCTCTGGGTCGAACAGCGCGGCCCGTTTCTTACACGCCGACTGCAAGGCGCGCAGGAGTTTGGCGTCGGTTTCCGCACCCCGCAGCAGCTTCGCCGCGGCCTGCATGTCGCCGACCGGGAACAGCCCTGGATAGCCGCGACCGAGCATGCCGACGTTGCCGGGGCAGTCGCTCGCGACGACCGGTGTGCCGGACTGGATCGCTTCGAGGATCGCCTGCGCGCCGCCCTCCATTTTCGACGGGTGCAGCAGCAGCCGCGCGTTGCGCATCACCTGCCGCGTGCGCGCGCGCGGCAATCCGCCGAGCCAGCGGTAGCGGGCGCAACGCCGTTGCGTCGACTGCGCCGCTTGCCCGAGCGCTGGATCGAGCGCGTCGCCGACGTGCAACACGCGGATGCGCGAATCGTGCGGCAGCCTTTCGGCGACGCGCATCGCGAGCCGCGGGTCTTTCTCGTCGCGCAGATGGCCGACGACGGCGACGTCGAACATCGTGCGGCGTCGCACCCCCGGGGCCAGCCGCGGCGCGGATTGATAGATCACGACGGCCTTGCCGCGCAGCGCGGCCGGCAGCGCCTCCGCGCCGCGCTCCTGCAGGACGACAAGTCGCGTGGCCAGTTCGAGCGAGCGCTGCGCGGCGGCGTCGGTGCGGATGTCGCGGTACAGATCGGTGCCGGTGAGCACGACGATCAGCGGGCGGCGCGGGTGATGCCGCGCGAACGCCTCGATCGACGCCGCCGAGCGGCGCGCGTGCAGCGCGATCAGCGCGTCGGCGGCTTCGCCGTTCCACGCCTTCAGCACGCGCACGCGATAACGCGCGCGCAGGAAACGCGCCCAGCGCGCGGCCGTGTGCCAGTTGCCCGTGTTTGCGTCCGCGAGCGAGGGCGTGATAATCGCCACGAGCGGACGGCGCGGACGGGCAGCGCGGGAAAGCACGGAGGGCATCAGGGTGTCGAATTCGGCGCGACAGTCGAGCAGGGCGCAACTGCGCGACGCGCTGCAGTCGGCGCGCGAGTATACGAGGGCGCTCGTCGACGATCTGACCGATGCGCAGTGGCGCGACATCGCGTACCAGCCGATCGTCAATCCGTTCCTGTGGGAGGTCGGCCACGTCGGCTGGTTCATGGAGCACTGGTGCGTGCGGTGGCGCGGCGCCGGTGCGCCGCTCGCGCCTTCGCTGCTCGCCGACGCCGACCGCTGGTACGACTCGAGCAAGGTCGCGCATCCGACGCGCTGGACGCTCGACCTGCCGTCGCGCGCGGGCGCGCTCGACTACCTCGACGCCACGCTGCACGCGGCGCTCGACGCGCTCGAGCGCGCCGAGGATTCCGACGCGGGCCTGTACTTCTTCCGCCTGTCGCTGTTTCACGAGGACATGCACGGCGAAGCCTTCTTCTACATGCGCAACACGCTGGGGTATCCGGCGCCGACCCGCCCGACGGCGCCGGCCGCGCCCGAGGGACAGGGCGACGCGTCGCTATCGGGCGGCGACATCGAGCTCGGCATGGCGCGCACGGCGCCGGGCTTCGTCTTCGATAACGAGAAGTGGGCGCACCGCGTGCGGCTGGCACCGTATGCGATCGCGCGCCGCTGTGTCGGCAACCGCGAGTTCGCCGCGTTCGTCGACGACGGCGGCTACGTACGGCCCGCGCTGTGGACCGACGAGGGCCGCGCCTGGCTCGCGCGCACGGGCCGCCGCGCGCCGCGCGGCTGGCGCCGCGAAGGCGGCGAATGGCTCGCCGAACGCTTCGGTACGCTGCAGCCGCTCGCACCCGACGAGCCCGTGCGGCACGTGACCGCGCACGAAGCGGAAGCGTATTGCCGCTGGGCGAAGCGACGGCTTCCCACCGAGGCCGAATGGGAGAACGCCGCGGTGCAGAGTGCGATCGCGCCGTCGCGCGCGGTGTGGGAGTGGACCGCGACGACCTTCGAGCCGTACCCGGGCTTTGCACCCGACCCGTACGCCGAGTATTCGGCGCCGTGGTTCGGCACGCACCGCTCGGTGCGCGGCGCGAGCTTCGCCACGCCGGCGCGGCTCGTCCACCCGCGCTTCCGCAACTTCTACCTGCCCGAGCGCGACGACATCTTCGTCGGGTTCCGCACTTGTGCGCTGGACTGAGTGCGCGCGTGGCGCGGTGCTGGCGGGTGCGCTCGCTGCGGCGGCGGCCGCGCACGCGCAGCCGACGTACGCCGAGCTGGCGCCGATCCTGCAGGCGCAATGCGTGATGTGCCACTCGGGCGCGAGCGCCGCTGCCGGGCTGAAGCTCGACACGCTGGAGGGACTGCTCGCCGGCAGCGCGCGCGGCCCGGTGGTGCGCGCCGGCGCGGGCGAAGCGAGCGAACTCGTGCGCCGGCTGCGCGGCACGAGCGCACCGCGCATGCCGATGACCGGCCCGCCGTTCCTGACCGACGCGCAGATCGCATCGTTCGTCGCCTGGATCGATGCGCGGATGCCGGCGGGTTCGCCGTCTGCGGCCGTTGTCTCGACGCCGCCACGACCCGCACCGGGCGAGCCGGTCACGTACGCGCACGTCGCGCCGATCTTCGCGCGCCGCTGCGCCAGTTGCCATACCGAGCAGGGGCGCATGGGGCCGGCGCCCGAGGGCTATCGCCTCAACAGCTACGCCGCGACGATCGCGACGGTCGACCGCGCGCGTGTCGTGCCCGGGCGGCCGGGAGCGAGCGAACTGCTGCGCCGCGTTCGCGGGCAGGCGCGGCCGCGCATGCCCTTCGACGGCCCGCCGTATCTCGACGACGCGGACATCGCGCTGATCGAGCGCTGGATCGCCGACGGCGCGCGCGATGCGCAGGGACGCGCGGCGCCGATTCCGGTCGGCGCCGCGGTGCGGTTGCACGGAACCCTTGCCGACGCAGCGCAACTCGACGCGCTGCCGCTGCGCGGACTTGCCGGCGCACGCGTCGACCGCGCTCGCGTCGGCGGCTACGTCGAAGTGCGCGGACGCGTGACGAGCGACGGCGAAATCGAAGTACAACGCCTGCGCGGGCGGTGAACGCGCGTGCTCAGCGCGCGTTGCCGGGCCGCAGGATCTGGATGCGCCGGCGCACGTGCAGGTTGACCACGTGCAGCGAGCCGTCGGCGGCCTTCCCGGTGAATTGCGAGAAGTCGGAACTGAAATCGGCGTCGGTGAGCGGTTCGTCGAGGAAGATGCGCCGCACCGCGAAGGGTCCGCGGTCGGCGATGCCTTCACCCATCCGGTAGTCGTGCACGAGGCCGTCGTACACTGGTTCGGCGTGCGGGTCGTACGACAGTTCCCACGCCTCTGCGATATCGGCCAGGAAGACGACAAAGCTCTTGCGCGGCGGCGCATCGACGATGCGCGCCACGCGCGAGGTCGCCCCGCGCCTGTCGGCGACCGCGATGCGGCGGACGATCGCGCCGCTCGCCGCATCGACCGCGACGAGCGTACGCGTCTCGTTGTCCGCCTGCAGCAGCCAGCGGCCGTCCGATGAGCGAACGGCGGGTTCGGCGGCGAACGAATGAAAAGCGGCCGCGAGAACCGCGGCCGCCAAGGCGCTGCGCAGGAGACGCGCGCAGCGTCGGACTACATCGCCAGCACCCACTCGACCAGCTTTTTGATGTCGGCGTCGGGCACTGCGCGTTCGGCGGCATCGGCACCGGACCCCAGACGCCCGAGCCGCCCTTCTTCACCTTCTCGGCGAGCTTGGCGACCGCGTCGGCCTGGCCCTTGTACTTCTTGGCCACGTCCTTGTACGCGGGGCCGACGCTTTTCTTGTCGACCTGGTGGCAGGCCACGCAGTTGTGCTTCTTCGCGAGCGCCTCGTCGGCGCGCGCCGCGCCGGAGGCGGCAAGCGCGGCGCAGAGCGCGACCGCGAGTACGGTGAGTTTGCGTTGCATCGGCGCGTCCTCCTCAGTAGACGTCATGCTGCGTGTTGTAGATGTTGAAGTGGCCGGTCGGCGTGATCAGTTTCGGATCCTTGATCACGGCCTTCGGTTTCAGCGTCTTGTCGTCGACCACGACCAGCGCAGAGGTCTGGTCCTTCGCGCTCCACACCGCGAACCACACTTCGTCGCCGGCCTTGTTGTACTCGGGCTGAACGATGCGGCCCTGGCCTTCCGGAATGCCGGCCCAGTCGGCGATCGGAAGGATCTTCGGCTTGGCCGACAGGTCCTTGATGTTGAACACGGCGACCGAACGCGCGATCTTCGAGTCCGGGTTCAGCGGCGTGTCGACGTACAGGTTCGCGCTCTTCGGGTGCGTCTTGATGAAGAGGTTGCCGCCGCCCTGGCCGTCGAGCATCTGCACGACCTTCCACGCGTGTTGCCTGTTCTTCTTCGGGTCGGTGCCGATCAGCGCGATCTTCTCGCTGCCGAGGTGGCCGGTCGCCCACACGGGGCCGAACTTCGGATGATTGAAGTTCGCGCCGCGCCCCGGATGCGGGATCTTGTCGACGTCGATGAGCGCCGTGCGCTTGCCTTCCTTCGCATCGACGACCGCGATCTTGTTCGACTCGTTCGCCGCCACCAGGAAGTAGCGCTTGCTCGCGTCCCAGCCGCCGTCGTGCAGGAAGCGCGCCGCCGATCTCGGTCGTCTTCAGGTTGTTGATGTCCTTGTAGTCGACCAGCAGGATCTTGCCGGTCTCCTTGACGTTGACGATGAACTCGGGCGCGAAGTGCGACGCGACGATCGAGGCCACGCGCGGCTCCGGGTGGAACTCCTGCGTGTCGACCGTCATGCCGCGCGTGGAGACGATCTTCAGCGGCTCGAGCGTGTCGCCCTTCATGATCACGTACTGCGGCGGCCAGTAGCTGCCGGCGATCGCCAGCTTGTCCTCGTAGCCCTTGGCCTTGGACGTCTCGACCGAGCGCGCCTCGAGGCCGACGCGGATCTCGGCGACGTTGTCGGGCTTCTCCATCCACAGGTCGATCAGGTTGATCTTGGCGTCACGGCCGATCACGTACAGGTAGCGCCCCGAGGCCGACACGCGCGAGATGTGCACCGCGTAGCCGGTCTTGACGATGTTGATGATCTTCTTCGTGTCGCCGTCGATCAGCGCGACCTCGCCGGTGTCGCGCAGCGTGGTCGAGAAGATGTTGTCGATGTTGTACTTGTTCATCTTCTTCTTCGGCCGCTGCTCGGGCGGGACGATGACCTTCCACGTCGCCTTCATCTCGGGCAGCCCGAACTCGGGTGGTTGCGGAGGCGTCTGCTGGACGTAGCGCGCCATCAGGTCGACTTCGGCGTCGCTCAACTCGCCCGAGGTACCCCAGTTCGGCATGCCGGCGGGCGAGCCGTACTTGATGAAGGTCTTCAGGATCTCGGTGCCGCGCTGCAGCGTGATGTCGGGCGTCAGCGGCTTGCCGGTCGCGCCCTTGCGCAGCACGCCATGGCAGCCGGCGCAGCGCTCGAAGTAGATCTGGCGTCCCTTGTCGAACTCCGCCTTGGTCATCTGCGGCGCCTTCGGATTGACGTCCTGGTGCATCTCGACGCCCGCCAGCGGCGAGCCGCCGGCCTGGTAACGCAGCTCTTCGCCGGTCACCGGCGCGCGCTCCTCCTTCTTGGCGTCGCCCTTGGCCTGCGCGAACGCCAGTCCGGCTGCCAGCGCGCCGGCCAGCGCGGCGATGGCCAGTCTGCTTCGTTTCATCTCGATCTCCTCTTGGGTTGAAGCGGAATCCGGCGGCGCGTGCGGTAGCGACGCGCCGCGTTTGATGGCGACGCTAGAGGCCATGCGTCGCCGTTTCCATGGCTTGCATCAAGTCCGCATGCGCCCGGTCCCGGCATCAGGGTTGTCACTAGAGCTGCGCGCGCAGCAGGATGGAAGCGTTGCGGCCCGGCTGCGTATAGCGGTCGATCGTCGCGCCCGGGTTCGGCACGTCGCGCACGTCCGACCACAGCCAGTACTTGCGGTCGAACAGGTTGAACACGCCGGCGGAGACCCGCACGCGCGGGTGCAACTGCCAGCTCGCGGTCAGGTCGACGACCGTGAACGCGGGCGGCGCGAACAGCGCGCCGGCGCGCGTATCGATCCGCTCTTTGTCCCGCACGTGCGTCGCATGCAGCGCCGCGCTGACACCGTTGGCGTCGTAGAACGCGCCGGCGACGAGCCGGGTGGGCTCGATCGTGTTCAGCGGCATGTCCCTGCCCGTGTCGTCGCCGCGCGCGTGCGAGAGCGCGGCCTGCAGCGACCACGGGCCATGCACGCGCCACAGCGCGCTCGCCTCGGCGCCGCGGATGCGCGCGCGCGCGACGTTCTGCGACTGGAAGGTACCCGTCGCGCCCGGCACGCAGCGCGGATCGGTCGGGCAGGGCAGCGCCGCCCGCGAAAGGATCAGGTCGCGGTAGCGCGTGTCGAAGGCCGTCGCCGTGTATTCGAAGCGCGGGTAGCGGCCGCGCACGCCGAGCTCCAGCCCGCGGCTGCGCTCGGCCTTCAGATCCGGGTTCGGGATCACCGCGTAGCCGGACGGCAGGCTCGACAGCCCGATGTTGATGTCGGACGCCGGCGGCGCGCGGAATCCGCTCGCCCATTGCGCGCTGAAGGTCGTCGACGGCCACGCGCGATACAGCAGCCCGAGCCGCGGCGACAGCGCCTGGTCCGAGCTGTCGACCGGTGCACGTCCGGCGCTGCCCGACAGGAACGCCGCGTCCGCCTGCGCCCGCGTGCGAAAGCGGTCGTAGCGCAGCGCGGGGATCAGCGTCAGCCGGTCGGCGGCGAACGCGATTTCGTCCTGCGCGAACGCGCCGATGCGATCGGTCGTCGACAGCGGGAAGTCACGCGTCGGAAAGGTCTCGCTGCCGACGACGTTGGTCGCCACGCCGGTGTTCAGGTTGGTCTGCCGGCCGTCGCGCATCTCGTCCGCACGCAGCCGTGCCGCTTCCAGCCCGAACAGCCAGCGACCGGCAGCGCCTGCATCGAGTTCGCCGAGCCAGCTCGTGCCCTGCTCCTTCTGCTCGAAGCGGAAGCGCACGTCGCGCAGGCAATTCACGGTGCCGATCGCCGACAGGCAACTTGCCGTCGTGTTGGTGCGCAGGTCGAGCGTGTCGTTGCGCGTCAGCGCGCGCTGCGAATAGACGAGCCAGCGCTGCCGGACAAACCCGAGGACGTCCGGCAGATCGGCATCGACGCTGACGCGCTCGCGTTGTCCGAGATCGTCGCCTTCGAGGCGTGTCGTCCGGCTCGACTGCGGATTGAGCGACAGCACGTCGGTCTCGATGCCGGCGACGTGGCGGTCGAGCGTCAGGCGCCAGCGGCCGCCGCCTGCCTGCGGCCAGACGAGCTTGGCGAGCAGCGATTCGACCGCCGCGCGCTGCGGGTTGGGCGCGGTGCGCGCGGTGCCGATCGCTTCGTTGGTGCCGAAGTTGTCCGTTTCGTGCCCGACCGCGCGCTGGATGCCGACCAGGCCGGCGAGCCGCTCGCCGCGCGCCGCGACGAGCAGACCGCGCTGCCAGCGTTCGCCGGCCGACGCGTAGCCGAGATCGAGCGTGGCCTGCGCAGCGCGGCCGGGGCCGAGCACGTCGTCGGGATCGACCGTCGAGAACGCGACCACGCCGCCCAGCGCGTCCGAGCCGTACAGCGCCGAGCTGGGTCCGCGCAGGATCTCGACCTTCTGCAGCAGGCCGAGGTCGAGCTGGTTGCGCGACGCGTTCGAGAAGCTGCCGACGCGGTAGGCGTCGGGCAGCCGCACGCCGTCGAGCGTCATGAGCACGCGGTTGCCGGTCATGCCGCGAATGCCGATCGCACCGAGGCCGAAGCGCGCCGGCGCGTTTTCGATCGCCACCCCGGGCTCGTAGCGCAGCAGTTCGCGCAGGTTGGTCACGACCTCGCGTTCGATATCGCGTCGGGTGATTGCGGTCGCGGTCGGCGCGATGTCGTCGATCTGGCGCTCCATGCGATAGGCCACGCCGATGACTTCGACCGCCTCGAGCCGCGCGCCGGTCTGCGCGGATGCCGCGCCGGCACAGGCGAGCGCCACTGCGCTCGCGAGCGCCAGTGCGCTTGCGAGCGCGGCGCGCGAGTTCGAACGCCTGGACAATTCGTCGCTCCGTGATGCGGTGCGCTCACGGTACGACCGGGGCTCCGCGCCCGACTTGACTTGCGCTAATCCCGCGGGCGTCGGCCCGAACGACTCGCGGCACTACCCCCAAGGAGGCATTTCGACCTGCCACTCGCAAGCGCGACCGCGCGGATCTGATGCAGGTCAAGACGGGGCACAATCGGCTCTCCAGACTCCGGCCGACGCAGCGCAGGCGACCGCACGCGGGCGCACGCGCAAGCGGCGCAAAGACGCCGGCCGTTCGCAGCCGCCGCAGTCGGGACGCCCGCAGCACAGGGAGATGCCATGGCCGCAGTCCTGCATGCCGAAAACTTCCTCGCCAATCTCGCGCTGTTCCGCGAGCTGACGGCCGAGCAGCGCGCGCACATCGCCGGCAGCACGCGGCAGCTTCGCGTCGCGCGCGGCGACGTGCTGTTCCATCGTGGCGATCCGGCCGCCGGCATGTACGTGATCGTGTTCGGGCAGATCAAGCTGTCGTTCGTGTCGTCGACCGGCGTCGAGAAGGTCGTCGAGATCCTCGACCAGGGGCAGAGCTTCGGCGAGGCGGTGATGTTCCTCGACCTGCCGCACGTGGTGACCGCGCAGGCGCTGTCCGACGGGCTGCTGCTGTTCGTTCCGAAGGAAACCGTGTTCGAAGGCATCGACCAGGACCCGGTGTTCGCGCGCCGCCTGCTCGGCGGCCTGTCCCGGCGGCTGCACCAGTTGATCGCCGACGTCGAGTCGTACTCGACCCGTTCGGGCACCGAACGCGTGATCGGCTTCCTGCTGCGCGATTGCGCAGCGGCCGAACTGCCCGAGGGGGCGGGCAGCGTCGAGATTCAGCTTCCGGTGGCCAAGGGCATCATCGCTTCGAGACTGAACCTCACGCAGGAGCACTTCTCGCGGATCCTGCACGACCTCACCTCGCTCGGGCTGATCGAGGTGAAGGGCCGTCGCATCCACGTGCGCGACCTCGACCGCCTGCGCAAGCACGCGAGCTGATTCACGTCGGCAGCACACCCCCCTTTCGTAAAGGGGGCCAGGGGGGATCTCCGGATGCCGGCCGAAGGCGACCCCCGCCATCACTCCGCCGGCGGCGCCTCGCGCTCGCAGATGTCGATCTCGTAACGACCGTCCTCGCACGCGGTCGCGTAGTACGCGTAGCCGTTGCGTTCGAGCACGCGATACAGCGGAAACGGCTCGCGTTCGAGGATCAGGCGGATGCGCTCGCCGGGCGGCAGATCGCACAAGGCTTCCATCACGGCCTCAAAGGGGCGCGGCGGTTCCCACCCGCGCGCATCGATCACGATCATTCGGTCCTCCGTACGGCGAGACAACGTTCCAGCAGGGCGGCACAAGCGGCGACCAGCGCGCCGGCCGCAAGCGCGTGCGCGACGGCCACGGCGAGGGGGCCTTCGTAGGCGGCGAGCGCGAGCCCGAGCGCGAGCGCCAGCGCGGACGCGCCGACCACCGCGCGCACGTACGGCGTGCCCGGCCGCCGCGTGCTCGCCGATGCCGCCGCGACCGCCAGCACCGCGACGACGATGCCGCCCAGGCGATGCAGCGCGTGCAGCGGCTCGCCGCCGCGTTCGCGCCGCAGCAGGTCGACCGCGGTGCCGGGCTCGAGCGGATTCCACAGCCGCGCCGCGCCGGGCAGCCAGGCTTCGCTGCATTCGATCGCGCACGCCGCACCGGCGGAGCGCGCGCTGATCATCGTGCCGCTCGCCGCCTGCACTGCGAGCAGTGCGAGCACGACGGCGAGCGCGCGCGGATGCCGATGCGGCGGCACGTACCGCGCCACTGCACGCTGCGCACTGATCAGAAACGCGACGCAGCCCGCCAGCGCGAGCCCGCCCAGGACGTTCGCCAGCGTGATCGCCGGCAGCGCCGAGGGCGTGTAGCGGCCGATCAACGCGAGCGCGGCCGTCACGACGAGCAGCACGACCGCGGCCGCGCGCGCGGGCCCGCCCCAGCGGCGCCAGCCGAGCACGACGGCCGCAAGCGCGACCAGCGCGAAAGCCGACGCGGCGATCCGGTGCGTCGAGCGCGCGGCCTGCGCCGCCGCCGACTCGCGCGCCGCTTTTGCGGTGACCTCCTTGCCGTAGCAGGCCGGCCACGGCTCGCAGCCGATGCCGTTGGCCGCGAGCCGCAGGTAGCTGCTGGCGCCGAGCACGGTAAGCGCGAGCACGAAAGCGGTCGCGAGCAGCGGTTGCGTCAGCCGTTCGCTCAAGCCTTGCCCCGCCGCAACGTCCGCAACACGACGAGCGCAAACGCCAGCCCGCCGATCACCGCGATCAGCCCGCCGATCCCCATCAGCGCCATGCCGGCGACTTCCGACGGCGTTCGCAGCACCTGTTCGGCGCCGGCAACCTTGCGCTGCACGCCGTAGCCGCCGGACCACACGAGGCCGGCGATGTGCAGGAACTGCCCGGTGCCGTACAGCACCGGCTGCCAGGTCGCGAGCCGCGGCAGCGGCCGCGTGTAGCCGAGGCGCGGCAACAGGGCGTAGGTCAGACCCATCAGCGCGAGCGTGATCCCGACGATAGAGCCATGGTAATGCGCCGGAATACGGACGTCCGAGCCCTGGATCAGGAAGCCGATCAGCCCGCCCGCCGAAAACAGAAGCAGCGACGAGACGAGCGCCGTCCGGCACGGCCGCTCGGCCGCTGAAACCGGCGCTGCTCGAACCAGGCCGATCAGCACCGCGATCGTGATGGGCACGATCGCCAGCCCCCCACCGAAGCGCATCTGCCAGGTGAAGAGCTTCTGGTGTTCGACCGAAGCGACGTCCCACGCGAGGTAGATCACCGGCGTGGCGAACACCGCGACCAACCCGATCGCGAACAGCAGCACCACGATGCGCGGCGACAGCGGAACGCGCGCGCCCGAAAGCGTCGCCAGCCACAGCCACGCGACCATCATCAGCAGGCTCCAGCAGAACTGAACGACGTGGCCGGGGCCCCAGAACAGCAGCTCGTAGTAGGTTTTGGCCTCCAGCGCCGGGGAAATCGCCGCGGCCGACCAGACGAGCGCGAGCAGCGCCATCGCCGCCGCCACCGCTGCCGTGTTGAGCCCGAAGCGCAGCGCGCCGTCGGGCGCGAGCCACGCGCCGACCTTCTGCGGCACCGCGAGCGCGCGCAGCGACGCCAGCCCGAAGCCGATCCCGAAGACGACGAGCCCCCACAGGAACAGCGCGCTGTCGATCACCGGCACGTAGTTCGCCATGACCGGCGCGCCGGGATTCACGAACGGCGCGGCGCTCATCGCCGCCGTGCCGAGCACCGCCAGCCCGAACGCCGCCCACGCGAGCGCGAGCCACCGCTCGGTGCCCGCCACGCTCCACAGCACGCCGGCGAACGACGCGAACCAGACGAGCACCGACAGGTCGACGTGCACGACCAGTGCGACGCGGAAGAAGTCCACGGTCGGCAGCAACGGCTGCAGGAAGGGCGCGCGCGCGACGACCAGCAGGATCGAAAACACGCCGCTGGCGAGCAGCGCGGCGATCGCGAGCCACAGCCAGGCCGAGGCGAGCGCGCGCCGTTCGCCGCCCGCGACCGCGAGCGCATAGCGCACGTCGGCGCCGGCCGGGGCGCGCAGCGGCCATGCAGCCGCGGCGAAAGATGCAACGAGCGTCTTCATTTGATCAGCACGCCTCCCTTTTCGGCGTCGAAGTCGATCAGCACGATGCGGCCGGGCTTCACGTCGAGTTCGGCCGTCCTTTCGTGGGTGAAGTCGCTGCGCCGCGCGTCGTCGTTCAGTTGCACGCGGAGCCGGTGCGGCCCCGCCGCGATCGGCAGCCGGCGATACGCGGCGGAGGCGCCGTCCTTCGCAAGCCCCGCCGGTGCAAACGATTCGTCGATCACGGCCTTGCCGTCGAGCTCGACGCGCACGCGCACCGGCGAGCGCTCGCGCGGGCAGTCGAGCGCGGTGCGCATCTGTGGCGGCATCTTCGCCAGTTCCTCCGGCGTGCGCTTGCGGCAGTCTTCTCTTGGCTTGCCCGGGTGCAGCAACGACAGCCGCAGCAGCGCTTCGTCATCGCCGAGCAGTCGCAGCGAAGGCGCGGTCGAGAAGTAGCCGACGAACGCGGCGAACAGCGCATACAGCACGGCCTGGGCCGGGTAGCGGACGATGGGGCTGGCTTCCTGTGACATCTACGGCTCGGAGTGACGGACGCGCGCAGGCCCGGCAGGGGCGTTCAACACGGAGGACACGAAGTTCCTGTTCCTGCTTTTCTCTGCGCCCTCTGTGTTCTCTGTGGTGAATTCAGCGGCCTTCGAAGGTTGTTCTCTCACCACAGAGGACACAGAGGACTGCAATGCTTCTGCGCCATCCCCTCGGTGTTTGATCGACTGCGCCCCGCTGAGCTCGCCGCGGGCGGCGAGCGCGGCGCGCACGCGGTCTTCTTCGCCGCGATCGGCTTCGATCAGCCGCAGCCTCGGCTCGCGCAGGTGCGCGCGCAGCGCGGGTTCGCGCGCGCCGGCGAGCCGCTGCTCGATCCAGCGCGCGCCGAAGCGGTACGCGCACGCGTGTTCGCCGCAGCTGGCCACCAGCACGCGCGCAGCGCCGTGCCGCAGCGCGTAGTCGACGAACGAGGGCGGAAGCTGCGCGGCGCACGCGAGCGAAAGCTTCACGACGCCGGGCGCGTCGACGCGCTCGAGCGCCGCGCCTTCGTCGCAGCCGAACACGACCGTCGCGCCGGGACGCGCCGCCAGCGCATCGCGCAGCTTCGTCCGCAGCGCCGCGACCGGAAGCTCGGGCAGGTCGATGCCGGTGGCGAGCGGCTCGACCGAGCGGAACGGGTTGCTGCTCGGACAGGCGCCGACGCAGATGCCGCAACTCGCGCACAGGTCGGCCGCGACGACCGCTTGCTGCGCATGGCGCCGGCCGTCGCTGCGCGGGGCGAGCACGACCGCACCGTACGGGCAGTCGTCGAAGCAGCGCCCGCAGCCGTTGCACTGCGCGAGATCGACCTCGGCCGGCGCGGGACGCGCCTGCCGTACGGTCCACGGCAACACGACCAGCAGCACGGTCGCCGCGACCGCGAGCAGCCAGACCACCGCCGGCGATGTCCATTCGACCAGCACCAGCGGCGCGAGAAAGAACCAGTCGATCGGTACCGGCAACGGCATCCGCGAAAGATCCGCCGGCGCGGTCGACAGCGCGGGCACGGCCGCAGCGAGCAGCGCGAGCGTGGCGCCGAAGCCGAGCGCGAGCCGGCGCGCCGGCTGGGTGAACGGCCGCACGAGCCGCTGTACGTGCACCCACAGGCCGAGCAGCACCAGCAGGCCGATGCCGAGATGCATGAACACGAGCAGCGAAAAGAGGCGATCCGAGATCGCCTCGTCGGTGATGAAGTTGCGCAGCATCGCGTCGCCGACGCCGGGGACCGCGCCGGCCCATTCGCCGATCGCCGTTGCGACGAACTGCGCGCGCGTGTCGGCGACCAGCCAGTAGCCGACCAGCCCCGCGATCAGTATCAGCCACAGCAGCGGCACGCCGGTGATCCACGAGAACCAGCGGAAGCCCGCGTAGCGCCGGTGGATCCATTCGCGCGCGACGTGCGCGACCGCGAGCAGCATGAACGCGTCGGCCGAGTAGCGATGGATGCTGCGCGCCAGCCCGCCGAACCACGGCTGCTCGCGCGCGAGCCGTGCGAGCGACTCGTGCGCGCCCGCGGCCGAGGTGTCGAAGAAGACGTAGACGATGCAGCCGCTGCCGATCGCGATCCACAACGCGAGCACCGCGAGCGCGCCGAGCTGGCGCAGCGGGTTTGCGTCGGCGCCGAAGGCGCGATCGCCCGCGCGCTCGAGCGCGCGCAGCGCGCGCGCGGCGGCGCTGTCGGGACTGGCGTGGATCGGCCTCGTCATGTCCGCGATCTTGCGCGAGCGCAAGGGCCGCGGGCATTGATGGGGGTCAAGCGCGCATGCGGCCGCGGCGCAACTCGCGCAGCACGAAGACCGCGACGGCGCCGAGGAATGTGATGCCCGCGAACAGCTCGAAGAACAGCGAGTAGTTGAGGCGATAGCGCCCGCTCGCCGGGTCGTACACGGTGCAGTACAGCTTGACCTTGGTCCAGACGTTCTCGAGCGTGAGCTGGCGCGTGGCCTGCCCCGACAGCAGCTCCTTCAGCGGGCCGACGAACATCGGCAGCTCGAACGCGTCGCCGTACACCTGGCGGTAGATCACGCCGTCGCCATCGACGATCGTCGCCTGGATCAGGTGATCGAAACCCGAAGGCGTCTGCTTGACGGTCAGCCCGAATTCGGCGAGCAGCGGTTCGACGTCGGTGGTGCGCGGCGCGAGGAACTCCCACTCGGCGAGGTCGATGCCCTGCTGGCGCGCGAAAGCGGCGAGCGCTTCCGGCGCGTCGAAAGGCTGGTTGAAGCCGATCGAGATCACGCGAAAGCTGCCGGGGCCGAGTGCGGCGCGCGCTTCCTGCACCGCGCTGCGAAGGAACTGTGTGGTCGCCGGGCAGACCTGGAAGCAGCCGGTGTAGATGAAGCTCACCACCAGCGGTTTGCCGCGATAGTCCGACATGCGTACCGGCCGGCCGGCGCGATCGACGAATTGCCAGTCGCCGACGTTGCGGCCGATCGCGGCCTGGCTCACGCGCACCGCGCGCTCGAGCTCGTCGGGCGTGTTCGCCGCGGCGGGCGCGCAGAAAAGGACTGCCCCGAGGACGGAGAGGGCGCAGAGCAACCGAGAGGGATTCGGTTTGACCCAGGCTCTGCGGGTTGGGAGAAGTCCTCGGGGCAAGACGGGCGCTGCGCGCTCAGAGTCCGGCATCGAGCAGGACTCCGACGAGCAACAGCGAAAGCTGGGCGAGCGACGCGTGGAACGAGCGCCGCGCCGCGTCGCGCGACGGCGCGCGCGCGAGCCGCCACGCGGCACGGACGAACCAGGCGCCGCCGAGCGCGGCGAGTGCGAGCGTGAACGGCCCGGCGGTCAGCCGCGCCAGCACGACCGACAGCGCGACCAGCACGACCGTGTGCGCGAGGATCGCGCGCCCGGTGACGCGGTCGCCCTTGACGACCGGCAGCATCGGCACGCCGGCGGCCGCGTAGTCGTCGCGACAGACGATCGCCAGGCTCCAGAAGTGCGGGGGCGTCCACAGGAACAGGATCAGCGCGAGCAGCAGCGCCTGCGGCGAGAGCCCGGGCGCCACCGCCGCCGCCCCGGCGAGGACGGCGAAGCTCCCGGCGAGTCCCCCGATCACGATGTTCCACCAGGTGCGGCGCTTGAGCCACACCGTGTAGACGATCGCGTAGAAGAAGGCGCCGAGAAACGTGAACAGCGCCGACCACGCGTTGCCGACCGCCCACGCCGCTGCCACGCCGAGCGCGACCAGCAACGCGATCAGCGCCAGCCAGCCGCGGTGATGCGCGAGCCGGCCGACGACGAACGGGCGCGCGCGCGTGCGGCGCATCTTCGCGTCGAGATCGACCTCGTAGTACTGGTTGAACGCGCCAGCGCTCGCCGAAGCAAGCAGCACGGCGAAAAACAGCGCGAGCGCCTGCAGCGGCGCGAGCCCCGCGCCGGGCTGGATCGCCACCCCCGCGAGCGCGGTCAGCGCGATCACCAGCCCGATGCGCAGCTTGAACAACCCGAACAGCGTGCTCGGATTGCGGAGCGCGGATCGCGGATTGCGTTGAGCGTGCATCGGTGACATCGATCGGATCATGCGGGAGCCTCAGTCTGCGCAGTGCGGGCGCGGTGCCGCCTGAGCGCTGCGATCTCCGCAGTGATCCCGCGCAATCCGCAATCCGCAATGCGCAATCCTCAACTGAGCCCCCACACCGTCGACAGGTACTTCCAGTTGACGAAGTAGTACAGGACGAAGGCCGCGAGGAAAACCAGCGCGAAGACGAAGGTGCCGGGCGCCGAGAAGCCGGCGCTGCCGTGGCCGGTCATCGCGGTGGCCACCGGCATGCGCAGCACGGTGCCCTTCGGCGAATAGGCGCCGGCTTCGAGCTTCTTGCCCCACAGCAGCGAGCCGACCGTGATCAGGATGTACGCGACGCCGCCGACGATCGCCACCAGCCCCGAGATGCCCATGATCGCCAGCATCAGCCATGCGGTGCCCGGGAACTCGTAGGGCAGCGCGGCGCCCGCGAACGTGATGTCCCAGTGCCGCCGCGGCACGCCCAGCGTGCCCGCCCCCATCATCGCGAGGCAGAACACCGCCATGCCGCCGCCGAACAGGTACGGCTGCCACTTCGCCAGCCCCGGCAGGATCATCTCGCGGCCGAACAGCGTCGGGATGAGGAAGTAGGTGATCGCCATGAACGCGAGCGTGGTGCCGATCACGACCGTCGCGTGGAAGTGCCCCGGCACGTAGATGGTGTTGTGGATCAGCATGTTGAGCTGCTCGGTGCCCATCATCACGCCGGAGATGCCGCCCAGGAAGCCGAAGCCCAGCAGCGAGATGAACATGCCGCTGAAGACCGGGTTGCCCCACGGCGCCTTGCGGATCCACTCGAACAGACCTTTCGTGAAACCCTTCTCGCGCTGCGCGACCTCGATCGCGCCCGGCACCGTCAGCCCATGGATCATCGACGCCAGCACCGCGAGATACATCGCGTAGGAGGTGTTGAAGACCTTCCACTCGGTGGACACGCCCGGGTCGGCCAGCAGGTGGTGCGCCGAGGCGAGCTGCAGGAACAGGATGTACAGCACGAAGGCGACGCGCGACACGCGCTCGCTCATCGGCTTGGCGCCGAAGACGATCGCGGCGATCGCGTACCAGACGGCGACGTGCGCGCTGACGTTGATCTGCTGCGAGCTGTGGCCGAAACCCCACCACACGAGGCGATACATCAGCGGGTCGATGTAGCTGATATAGCCGATCGACCAGAGGAAGGTCGGGATCAGGATGATCGCGCCCGAGGCGATCGTGAAGATCGCGATGATGCAGGCCGTCAGCGCGCCGAAGGTCACCAGCGGAATCGAGCCCTCATACGTCCTCTCGGCCTTGGCGACGACCAGGGTGCCCAGGAAGACGAAGCAGCCGATCAGCGCGCCGACCGCGAACAGGATCAGGCCGAGATAGAACATCGGGTTCGCGGGCAGCGGCACGTACGACGTGAACATCACGCTCGAGTCGCCGCGGAACACCGCGACGTTGTTCAGCACCGCGCCGGCCAGCATCAGCCAGAACGCGACCCAGCCGAGCCCGGGCGTGGCGAGCCGCGAGCGCAGCAGCGTCGACGAACAGAAGTACAGGACCGCGATCTCGAAAAAGATGATCCAGAACGCGAGCATGTCCAGACCGTGCGCGGTCAGGACCATGTAGAAGTTCTCGGCGTCGATGATGTGCACCGCCTGCCAGCGCGTCAGCAGCACCAGCAGCGCGAGGATGCCGCCGACCAGCAGCGCGACCACCGCGGCGACCGCGTTGACTTTGATGAGGTTCTCGGCGGACTTGTGGAACTGCAGCCCGGTGCGGGGGCAGGTGCGGAATTCCGCGACATTGTTGGCCATCGCTTGTCTCCCCCTTATTTCACGTACAGCTTCGACACCATCTTGTGGTGGCCGATGCCGCAGAACTCGTTGCAGACGATCGCGTAGGTGCCGGCGCGGTTCGGCGTGATCGTGATCACGTGCTGGTAGCCGGGGATCACCTGGACGTTGATGTTCTCCGGCTGCAGCGAGAAGCCGTGCTGGTAGTCCATCGCGGTCAGGTGCAGCCGGTAGGTCTTGCCCTGCTCCAGCTCGAGGATCGGCCACCAGTCCCACAGCCGCGCGATCAGGTAGATGTCGGCGCCCGCGGGCGGATGCACCACCGGAACCTTCTCGTCGGTTTCGGTGCGCACCGTGTACTTGGCGACCATCTCCTCGGCCGCCTTCTGGAACAGCGCCGGCGTGACGCGGTAGGTCTCCGACGACAGGTTCTGCTTACCGTACACGTGCCAGTACGGCATCATGAAGAACATCACCAGGCACCAGGCGAAAGCGATGCCGATCCATAGGACCTCCTCCTTGTGGATCGGCTGCTTCCACCAGACGCGTTGGGCAGGCGGTTGAATCGCGCTCATCGTGTCGGCTCCGCGTTATTTGGCCAGTCCGGTGATCGGGATGCCGACGATCTCCATCACGCCCCAGACGATGTAGAGCACGGTCGGCAGCGCGATGCCGAGGAACAGCAGCAGGAACGGGTTGTCGAGCATCAGTTGAAACGCAGGGACCTTCTCTTCCTGCTCCTCT
Organism: Betaproteobacteria bacterium; assembly: GCA_016861185.1. Lineage (GTDB taxonomy): Bacteria > Pseudomonadota > Gammaproteobacteria > Burkholderiales > Burkholderiaceae_F > DSNY01. The sequence goes on along the minus strand of BOKW01000003.1, from coordinate 225,447 downwards.
TGCGGCTTCTGTTCCACGGTTCCCTCCTTCGTCGATCGAGTTCGCAGTCGGCGCGGCCCGCGGCCGCGGTGCGCGGACGTTACGCAGCCGGTTACCTGCCGGCCTTGATACGTCCCAAAAATTTCCGGATCGAGAGATGCCGCGCCGCGGCGATACGCGTCAACGGATCGCTTGAACGGCGACCGTGCGCGCCATCGGCACCAACGTGCCGAGCCGATCGAACGTCGCGACCAGCAGCCCGACGGCGACGACCATTCCGCAGATCGCGATCAGCGCGAGCGCGCCGCCGTCGTTGCGGCCTTCGGCGTTCGAACCAGGTTTGCGCATGGCGTCCTCCCTTTCTCCGTGTGCGCATCCTTGCGCACCGAGGGCAGAGGCGGCCATGACCTGCGCTAAGTTTTCCCGTTCACGCGGGCGGCCGTCGCCGCAACAACCAGGCCGCGAGCAAGGTGATCGCGACCCACACGCTCGTGCGCAAGCCGAGCGCGTACACGGTGCGCGTCTGGAAGGAACCGCCCGCCGCGACGTACAGGCCGAAGGCCGTGAACACCGCGGCAGTGGCCACCGCCAGCGCCAGTGCGAGCGCGATCGACCAGCGGCGCGCGCGCGCAAGCCCGAACGCGGCCGCGACGTAGACGAACCCCGCGCCGAAGTTGAACCAGACGACGAAGGGCACGATCGCATCCGGATCGCCGCCGGCGGGCTTTCCGAAAAGCACGCTGCCCGCGGCCAGGATCGTCGCGACACCGAAGAGGCCCGCGAACAGGCCCGCGCCGCGCAGCGCCCAGCGCGCCGGCCGATTCAGTGCGACGAGTCCACTCATGCGCTTCCTTCGAGGGGTGCCGCGCGCAACGCAGCGGGGCGCAAGGTAGCGCGTCACGCGCGCCGCGCGATCTGATGCGAGTCAAGGAAGCGCGCACGCGCGCGTTGCTATGGTCGGCCGATGCTGAACCTCATTCACGCTGCCGGGCGGCGCGTATTCCTCGTCCTCGACCGGGTCTTCAATCGCGTCTTCGGCGAAGCGCTCAATCCGCTCTACTACCTGGGCGCGATCAGCTACTTCATGTTCTGGGTCGTGCTGGTCAGCGGCTTCTACGTCTATGTCTTCTACGATACCGGCGTCGAGACGACCTACGCGTCGGTCGAGCGGCTGACGCACGCGCAGTGGTACGCGGGCGGCGTGATGCGCAGCCTGCACCGCTACGCGTCCGACGCGATGGTGCTGACGATGGTGCTGCATCTCGCGCGCCACTTCGTCTTCGATCACTATCGCGGCTTCCGCGCGTTCTCGTGGATCACCGGCGTGATCCTGCTGTGGCTGACGATGGCCTCCGGCGTCAACGGCTACATGCTGCCGTGGGACCGCCTCGCGCAGTACGTGGTCGTGACCACCGCCGAATGGTTCGACGCGCTGCCGGTGTTCCGCGGCACCTTGGTGCGCAACTTCATCCTGCCGGAAGCGGTGAGCGACCGTTTCTTCTCGCTGCTGTCGTTCCTGCACATCGGCATTCCGCTCGCGGTGCTCGCCGCGCTGTGGATCCACACGCAGCGCGTACCGCGCGCGCGAACCAATCCGCCGAAGCCGCTCGCGCTCGGCCTGCTCGCGATGCTGCTCGCGCTCTCGGCGATCAGGCCCGCCGTCAGCCAGGGCCCGGCCGACTTCGCCACGCTGCCGGCGACGATCGACCTCGACAGCTTCTATCTGATCGCGTATCCGCTCGTCACCGAGGGCGCAGCGCTGACGCTGTGGGCGCTGGCGGGCGGCGGCACGCTGCTGTTCCTGCTGCTGCCGTGGTTGCCGCCGGTACGTCGCGGCGCCGCGCGCGCGTGGAAGATGAACGTGCACCCGGGCCGCCGCAGCGTGCCCGTGCGCGCGGGCGAAACGCTGCTCGACGCCGGCCTGCGCGCGCAGGTAGCGCTGCCGTTCGAATGCCGCTCGGGCGGCTGCGGCGTGTGTCGCGCGACCGTGCTCGCGGGCGAAGTCGATCCCGGCGTCTACCAGAAGTCCGCGCTGCCCGACGACGCGCGCGCACGCGGCCAGGTGCTGTTGTGCTGTGCCTGCGCGCTGTCGGACGTCGAGATCGAGTTGGAGGAGGGCGCGGCCCTGCGCGAAAGCGCGGTGCCGGTGTACGAAGCGAAGGTCGCGCGCCTCGAGCGGCTCGCGCCCGACGTGGTTCTGCTGGAACTCGCGCTGCCCGCGGGGCAGACGATCGAGTACGAGGCGGGCCAGTATCTGAACATCCTGCTCGAGGACGGCGCGCGCCGCAGCTATTCGTTCACCGCGCCGTCGGGCGCGACCGACCGCATCGAGCTGCACGTGCGCCGCGTGCCCGGCGGCCGCTTCACGACGCGCGTCTTCGAGTCGCTGAAGGTCGGCGAAAAGCTGCGCTTCGAAGGGCCGCTCGGCGAGTTCGTTCTGCGCGAGCCGAGCGAGCGGCCGCTGATCTTCGTCGCCGGCGCCACCGGCTTCGCGCCCGTGAAAAGCCTGCTCGAACAGGCGTTCCGCATGGGCATCACGCGGCCGCTGTACCTGTACTGGGGCGTGCGCAAGCGGCGCGACTTCTACCTGTTCGACCTGCCGCAGCGCTGGGCAGAGCAGCATCCGAACTTCCGTTTCGTGCCGGTGCTGTCGGAGCCGGGGCCGGACGACGAATGGACCGGCCGCACGGGCTTCGTGCACGAGGCGATCCTCGCCGACTTCCCGGATCTGTCGGGCCACAGCGTCTACGCGTGCGGCTCGCTCAACATGGTCGCGGCGGCGGTGCCCGACTTCATCGCGCACGGGCTCGACGAAACGCAGTGCTTTTCCGACGCGTTCACGCCGCAGAGCGGCGCGTCGGCGCCCGCGGCGGCACCGGTGGCCGCGCGGCCGCAACCGGCGAGCCCGTAGTCCGCGAGGTGCGACGACCATGGCGACGACGCTGCGCTACGACGCGGAAGCGGCGGCGCGGCTCGTCGCCATCTATCTGACGCCCGACATGGTCGCGCAGCGCGCGGCCGTGCTGCGCGCGGCCGTGCTGCGCGCGCTGGTGCCCAATGCGGGCGACCGCGTGCTCGACGTCGGCTCGGGCCCCGGTCTGTTGGCCGCGGCGATCGCCGAACGCGTCGGCGCCGCGGGGCAGGTGCTCGGCGTCGACATCAGCGCACCGCTGCTCGCCTATGCCCGCATGCACTTCGCCGCGCTGCCGTGGCTGCGCTTCGTCCAGGCCGACGCGGCGCGGCTGCCGTGCGCCGATGCGTCGTTCGACACGATCGTCTGCACGCAGGTGCTCGAGTACCTGCCCGACGTCGACGCGGCGCTCGCGGAGTTCGCGCGCGTGCTGCGGCCGGGCGGGCAACTGCTCGCGATCGACACCGACTGGGACTCGCTCGTCTGGGCGAGCGGCGATGTCGCGCGCATGGCGCGCGTGCTCGCGCTGTGGGATCGGCACGTGCCCGATCCGCACCTGCCGCGCACGCTCGGCAGGCGGATGGAGCGCGCCGGCTTCGAGCGCGTGTGCGTGCGCGCGGTGCCGCTGCTCAACCCCGCGTTCGACCCCGACACGTACAGCAACCGGCTGATCGACCTGATCGCGTCGTTCGCGGCGAGCCGCGGCGCGGACGCGTCCGAGATCGACGCGTGGGCGGGCGAGCTGCGCGCGCGCGACGACTACTTCTTCAGCCTGAACCGCTACATGTTCTTCGCCGTGCGTACCCGCTGAGGCGAGTGCGGCCGCCGTTCGATGTCGTGCAGCGCTCAGTCCCGCATGCCGCAGTACGAGCGAGGCGATGCCGTCGCGTCGCGGAACACCATTGCGCGGAGCCCTTCGAGCACGCCGGTTGCCGACGCGCGCGGGGACTTCGTGCGTTGCGGCGGCCGACTCGCGGCGGTGCTAACCTGTTTTTGCGTAGTCATCCCACTTGCGCGAAACGATCCGTGAACGTTCGTTCGCCGGCTCTTGCCAAGCTGACACGACCGAAGCTTTACGACGCGGTCGCCCGGCCGCGGCTGTTCTCGCTGCTGGACGAGGCGGCTCAACGGCCGATCGTATGGGTCAGCGCGCCGCCGGGGGCCGGCAAGACGACGCTGGTCGCCAGCTACCTCGAAGAACGCGGGCTTCGGCACATCTGGTACCAGGTCGATGTCGGCGATTCCGACCCCGCGACCTTCGTGCACTACATGCGCACCGCCGCCCTGCAGGTCGCGCGCAAGAACGCGGTGCTGCCGCTGTTTCCGCCCGTGCCGGAGCAGGACCTGTCCCGCTTCGCCCATGCGTTCTTCCGCGACTTCTTCGGCCTGCTGCCCCATCCGTGCGCAGTGGTCTTCGACAATTTCCAGGAGGCCCGCCCCATTCGCGAACACCGCGCCGCGCTGGTGCAGGGGTTGGAGGAGATTCCCGACGGCGTCACCGTGTTCATCGTCTCGCGCGGCGATCCGCCGCCCGAGTTCGCGCGGCTCGTCGCGAGCCGGCGCATCGGCCGGATCGACGAGGCGGCGCTGCGTTGCACGCCAGACGAAGCCGACGCGATCCTCGGCGAGCGAACGCTCGATGAACGCGTCGTGCGGCGCATCCTGCGCCAGAGCGACGGCTGGGTCGCCGCGTTGGTCCTGTTGCGCGAGCATCTGAGCCGGGAAGGCGCGACACTGGACGAGTCACTCGGCGAAGGCAAGGAGGCGATCTTCCAGTACTTCGCCGGCGAGATCTTCAACCGCGCGCGCCCGGAAAACCAGCGCATGCTGATCCTCATGGCGGTCGCCCCTTCGATCACACCCAGCGAGGCGGTCGCGCTCACCGGCGACGACCAAGCGCCGCGGCTGCTGGAGTACCTGTACCGGCGCCATCTGTTCGTCGACCGCCGGCGCGGCGAGCAGACGACCTACCAGTACCACGCGCTGTTTCGCGAGTACCTGCGCGAAGAGCTGCAGAAGCGCCTGCCGCGCGACGAGCAGCGGGCGGCGATGGTGCGGGCGGCGCAACTGCTGGCCTCGCGCGGCGAGGCGGCCGGCGCGCTCGAGCTGTATCGCGAGGCCGGCGAATGGGATGCGCTACGCACCATCGTCTGCGCCAACGCGCTGGACTGGGCGCGGCAGGGACGCGGGCAGGTGCTGTCGGACTGGATCGAGGCGCTGCCGGCGGATGTGCGCGCGGCGGACCCGTGGCTCGAATACTGGTTCGGCCGCGCGTGGATCTTCGTACAGCCGCAACGCGGCCGGCCCGCGCTGGAGCGCGCGTTCGAGGCGTTCCGCGCCGCCGGCGATCTGCGCGGGCAGGCGCTCGCGCTCGGGACGATCGTCACTGGCTACTACTACGAATGGGCCGACTTCCGTCCGCTCGACCGCTGGCTGCCCGAGTTCGACCGGCTGCTCGGCGAAGGACAACCGGCCGCGCTCGATCGCGAGAGCGAACTGCGCGCACGCGCCGCACAACTGATCGCGCTGCTGATTCGCCGTCCCGACGCCGACGTGCTCGAACGCTGCGCTGCGCGGCTGGATGCGCTGATCGACGGGGAGCCCGACGTCAACGTACGCGTGATGGCGGCGTCGATTCTGCTGAACACGTACAACTGGACCAAGGGCAGCGCGGAGGGCGCCGCGCTGGTCGCGCGGATCGAACCGGTCATCGCCGGGGCCGAGGTCGCGCCGCTGATGCAGATCTGGTGGCGCACGCACGTGGCCGCGTGGCATTACATCGCCGGGCGCTACGACGAAGCGAGCCGGGTCAGCGCGCAGGCGCGGGAGATCGCCGGACGCTACGGCCTCGAGGCTTACCTGTTCGAGATCGATCACGGGCAGGCCACCGCGCTGATCAGCAAGGGCGAGTACGCGCAGGCACAGGCGCTCGTCGACGCGATGGAGCGCCGGCTGTCGCCGCTGCACCGGATGCACTGGATGTACCTGCACTACCTGCGTTCGCTGCTCGCGCAGCGGCTCGGCCGCTGCGAGTCCGCGGTGCAGGAGGCCGAGCGGGCGCTCGCGCTGGCGCGCGCGACGGGCGTGCCGACGCTGCAGTTGCCGCAGTTCCTGATGCGTCTGGCGCACAGCCGCAGTGCCGCCGGCGATCGCAGCGGCGCGGCGCAGGTGATGGACGAGGCGATCGCCATGGCAACCGGGGCCGATCGGGCGAGCTTCGAACGGCAGCGCGAGTTGCTGCAGATCGACGACGACATCGCGGCGGGGCGGACCGCGCAGGCGGCACAGCGGCTGGCGGCGGCGATCGCGGGCTACCGCGAGCGCGGCGAAGCCGTGTTCCTGCGCCACCGTCCGGACGTGGCGGCGCGGCTGGCGGACTTCGCGCTCGCGCAGGGCATCGAGACGGATTTCGTGCGCGCGCTGATCGAGCGCAACTACCTGGCGCCGCCGCCCGGGGCGGGAAGCGCGTGGCCGTTCCGGTTGCGCGTGCATGTGTTGGGCCGGTTCGAGTTGCTGCGCGATGGCCAGCCGCTTCGCTTCGGCGGCAAGGCGCAGCAGCGCCCGCTCGATCTGCTCAAGTTGATCGTCGCGCTCGGCGGAAAGGACGTGGACAGCGCCTACGTGACGGCAGCGCTCTGGCCCGACGCCGACGGCGCGGCCGCCAGGACCTCGTTCGACGCGACGCTGTTTCGACTGCGCAAGCTGCTCGACGTCGAGCAGGCGATCACGCTCGCGGGAGGAAAACTTTCGCTCGCGCCGGCGCTCGTCTGGACCGACATACAGGCGCTCGAGGCGGCGCTCGACGCCGCGCAGCGCGTCGGCGAAGACGCGGGCGTGCCGCTGACCGCGTCCGCCGCGCGCCTGATCGACGCCTATCCGGGCGCGCTGCTGGGCGACGACGAAGCCGCGTGGATCGCGCAGCCGCGCGATGCCTTGCGCGCGCGCTTCACGCGCGCGCTGATGCGGCTGGGCGAACTGCTCGAGCGCCGCGGCGACTGGGCCGGCGCCATCGACCTGTATCGCCGCGGGCTCGAGGCCGACAACCTTTCCGAATCCTTCTATCGCGGCCTGATGCGCGCGCTCGCCGCCCAAGGCGAGCAGGCGGAAGCGCTGAACGCGTATCGGCGCTGCCGCGAACTGCTTTCGATCGTTCTCGGCGTAAAACCCGGCGCCGAAACCGAGCGGCTGTATCGGCAGATCGCCGCCGGCGCAACCTCCGGCGGGCCGTCCTAGCCCTTGCGGACGGCCGCGTCCGCGGCCGCCCGTCAGCCATCCGTAAGTCGCCGCGACGGCCCGCGCAAGCGCCTCCCGCCACGGCCCGCGTGCGCTGCGGATGGCGTCCTCGGCCGCGCCGCTGCGTCAAGGAATCGTTTCTGAAACAAGACCCTGGCGTGCCACGGTGATTCGCCGCGGCGGGCGCGGCCGCGGATCGCCGATGCGTCAGCGATCGGCAAGCGGCCGACGCCCACACTGCGCGCACTCCGAAACACGCGCCGTGCGCGAACCCGAATCCACAGCCAAGAGTTGCCAATGAACGCCAGGGATCCGAAGAACAAGACGCAGTCGCCATGGCCGGCGCAGATCGCGCTGCCATCCGCCGCAGTCAAGCGCCGGTCGCCCACCGCCCGCCGCGTCACCGCCGCCGGTTCCGCCGGCGCGATGCCCAAGCGCAGAACGCCGTTCACCCTCTGAGCCCGCCACAGGAGGTCTTCGATGCAAGCAACGACTCAGATGAGCGCGCAGCGACCGGTCCGGCGCGCCGCTGCGGGCGCGTCTTCTCCATCGACCGCGGCCTGGTTCAGGCTGGCGGCGGCGTATCTGGTGGTCGCCGTCGCGCTCGGCATCGCGATGGGCGCGAGCGGGAACTTCGCACTGCGGCCCGTCCACGCGCACGTCGGCCTGCTCGGCTGGACCGGACTTGCGCTCGCCGGGCTGATCTATCGCGCCTTTCCCGAAGCCGGAGCGAGCCGGCTCGCCGCGGTTCACTTCTGGCTGTTCAACCTGGCGCTGCCGCCGATGATGGGCGCGCTCGCCGCGCTGCTGCTCGGCCATCCGCAGGCGCTGCCGGTACTCGTCGGATCGCAGTTCGTCGTCGCCGCCGGTGTGCTCGCCTTCGTCGCCAACGTGTTCCTCAATGTCGGGTCGGCGCCGCGCGATTCGGCGCACGCAGCCGGCGCGGCCGCGATTGAAGTCGAAGCGCGCTGAACCCCGTCACTTCGATTGCCCCAGATTCACGCCACCAAGGAGAGCCAAATGAACCAGAACCGCCCGCTCCAAGCCTCATCCCTCGTCGTCGCGCTCGGACTGCTGCTCGGCGCCTGCGACGGCGTCGCCGCCGACGAAGTCGCCGGCAGCTTCGATCGGATGCTTGCTCATCAACCCGCAGTCAGTGCGCCGATCACCGCCGCCGACCGCGAGAAGGATCCGTTGCTGCAGGCGGTCGTGATTCCGCTGCGCGACGGCGTTCGGCACGCCTCCGCAAAAGCCGATCCGATCGCCGACAGCTTCGCGCGGATGCTGGCGCACACGCCGAACCCGGCCGCGCCGGCCGTGCCGTCCCACCTCGGTCCCGACCCGTTGATCGCAGCGATGGTGGTGCCGCTTCGCGAGTGGTTCGCCGAAAGCGCGGCGCAGACGCGTGTCGCGCGCGCGAGCACCACGACGGCGGCGCACTGACCCGGCGCCGCCGGGCGAGCGAACCTTCGCCTCGCGCTCGCCCGTCACGGACAGGAGGCGTCTTCGCCTGATCTGGAGATTCACGATGTTCGTCCTCGTTACCGGAGCGACCGGATTCATCGCAGGCCAGCTCATCCCGCGGCTGCTGGCGCATGGTCACCAGGTGCGGGCGATGGCGCGTGACCCGCACCGGCTCGACCAGCCCTGGGTCGGCACGATCGATGTCGTCGCCGGCGACGTGATGCTGCCGGCGACGCTGCCTGCCGCACTGCACGGCGTGCACACCGCGTACTACCTGATCCACAGCATGTCGAGCGGATGCGGCTACACCGCGCGCGACCTGGAGGGCGCGCGCAATTTCGCGCAGGCGGCCGCAACCGCCGGCGTGCAGCACATCATCTATCTGGGCGGACTGGCAGACCCCAAGCAGCAGATCGCGCCGCACATGCGATCGCGCGTCCAAACCGGCTTGACCTTGCGCCAGGGGCCGGTGCCCGTTACCGAGTTCCGCGCCAGCGTGATCGCGGGTTCGGGCAGCACTTCGTTCGAGATGATCCGACGCATCACCGAGCTGTTCCGCATCATTCCCGGGCCGGTCTGGCTACGGCACAGGACCCAGCCCATCGCTGCGCAGAACGTCGTCGACTACCTGCTCGGCGCGCTCGAGCAATGGGATGGCCAAGGACGGGTCATCGAGATCGGCGGGCCCGAAGTGACGACCTACGCGGACCTGATGCTGTGCTACGCAGGCGCACGCCGGCTGAAGCGCAGCATGGTGCTGATTCCCGGCCTCCCGGTCTGGCTGATGGCGCTCGGATTCAGACTGCTGACTTCGGTGCCGCGCGCCACGGCGGCCGCGCTGATCGGCGGACTTCGCGTCGACAGCGTGGTCGTGCACGACGATGCGGCGCGGTTCTTCCCCGGCGTGGAGTTGATCGATTTCGCCTCCGTCGCACGCGCGACGTTGAATCCGCTGCAGCTCGCGCCCCGCGATCGCGCGCTGCAAACCGCCATGCGCTGGCTGAACGGCTTCGGCCATTGGATCTTCGCTGCGTTCGGCGAAGCGCTGACCGTCTCCCGTCGAGCCGCGGCGCATCTGCTGGAAGTGCCGTTGCTCCGGCCGTACGGCCTGGCGGAAACCCGCTGACCACCGGCGCCCTGACGCGATCAGATCGGCGATCCGGCCGTCCGCTACCCGAGGAACCGCTCGACCAGCCGCGTCCAGTACGCCGCGCCGACCGTCAGATTCGCGTCGTCGAAGTCGTACTTCGCGTTGTGCACCATCGGGCTGTGCTCGCCGTTGCCCAGCCGCAGGAAGCAGCCGGGCTTGTGCTGCAGGTAGTAGGCGAAGTCCTCGCTGCCCGTGACCGGGCCGAACGGGAACACGACGCGCTGCGGGCCCACCAGTTCCTCCGCGACCTGCCGCGCGAACTCGGTTTCGGCCGCGCTGTTGACGACGACCGGATAGCCGCGCTCGTACTCGATCTCGACGCTGCCGCCGTAGCTCATCACCTGCGCGTGCACGAGCTCGCCGATGCGCTGCTCGAGCTTCGCGCGCACGCCTTCGTCGAACGAGCGGATTGACAGCTCCAGCGTGGCCGACTCCGGAATCACGTTGGCCGCGGTGCCCGCGTGCACGGTGCCGATCGTGACGATCGCCGTTTGCGTCGGGTCGATGTTGCGCGACACGACCGTCTGCAGCGCCATGATCAGGCTGCCGGCGATCACGACCGGATCGACCGCCAGATGCGGGCGCGCGGCGTGGCCGCCGCGGCCGCGGATCGTGATCTTCGCGGTGTCGGAGGCCGACATGAACGGCCCCGCGCCGAACAGGAACGTGCCCGTCGGCAGACCCGGATGGTTGTGCATGCCGAAGATCGATTCGCACGGAAAGCGCCGGAACAGCCCGTCGTCGATCATCTGCTGCGCGCCGCTGTCCTTGCCCGCTTCCTCGGCGGGCTGGAACACGAGATGCACGGTGCCCGAGAAGTTGCGCGTCTTCGCGAGCTGCTGCGCGGCGCCGAGCAGCATCGTCGTGTGGCCGTCGTGGCCGCAGGCGTGCATCACGCCGGGCACGCAGCTCGCCCACGGTTTGCCGCTCTCCTCGACGATCGGCAGCGCGTCCATGTCGGCGCGGATCGCCACGCTGCGTTTGCCGTCGCCCGTCCTCAGCGTGCCGACCACGCCGTGGCCGCCGACGTGGCGCGTGACGGTCCAGCCCCAGCTTTCGAGCCGCGTCGCGACGAGTTCGGCCGTCGCTGATTCGCGGAACGACAGCTCGGGATTGCGATGCAGTTGATGGCGCGTCTCGCGCAGCGAGTCGGCGGCGTCGAGCAGGTCGGTGAGCTTGCAGTGGGTCGTGTAGCGGGTGTTCATCGAGAGGTTTCCATGGATCGCCGCGGTGTCTCCGGACACCGCTTTACTTCGGTTTCTTGGGCGGCAAGGTCTTGACGAAGTCCAAGCAGCGCCGCACCCACTCGGCGAGGTCGGCGTCGCGCGCGAAGCCCGGTGGGTCCACGAAGACGTAGCCTTTCATCGGGCGTCCCGTGAAATCCATCCTGCGCACGTGCGGTTGCGCCAGCGCCTGCTCGTAGTACTCGGGGCCGACGCGGGCCATCAGCGTCTCGCCGAGGATGCCGACGAACATGTGGCCGTTCCACATGAACGCCAGACCGCCGAACATCCTGCGCTCGCCGATGCTCCGCGTCGCTCCAAGCGCTTCGCGGATCCGCTCGGCGAGTCCCTCGTCGTAGGCCATGGCCGCCTCGACGCGCGGCTCAGGAGGCGCTCTTCGGCGTGTTGCCCGCGCCGAGATCCCAGTACAGGCCGGTCATCACCACGAGCGCTTCGCGCAGCACCTCGGGCGGCAGGTGTTCGTTCGGCGCGTGCTGCGAACAGCCCGGGTACGAATGCGGCACCCACACCGTGCGCAGGCCGAGCACGTCGGTGAAGATGTCGTTCGGCAGCGAACCGCCGAGGTTCGGCAGCAGCGCCGGCTTCTTGCCGCTCGTGCGCGCGATCGATCCCATCGCCCATTGCACCCACGGATCGTCGGGATCGATGCGCGTGGCGTGGAACATCTCCTCGCGCGTCGCTTCGATCTTCACCATCGGGAAACCCTGGCGGTCGAGATGGCGGCGCAGCGCCGGCAGGATCTGGCGCTCGTCGATGCCGACCACGAAGCGAAGCTGGCAGCGCGCCCACGCGCGCGGCGGAATCGCGTTGACCGGCGTCTCGGGATTGCCCGTCTTGTACGCGAGCACTTCGAACGAGCACCAGCCGAACACGCGCTCGGCGGGCGAAAGGCCCGGCTCGCCCCACCACGGCTCGATGGTCGGGCCGTCGGCGCCGCCGTCGACTTCGCAGTCGGCGAGCGCACGCCGCACGGAGGCCGGAAGTTCCTTCGGCACCCATTCAGGCACGCGGATCTGGCCGGTCGGCCCGACGATGCTCGCGATCGCATGCGCGAGCTGGATGCCCGGGTTGGAGATCAGCCCGCCCCAGTTGCCCGAGTGATGGCCGCCGGCGCGCGCCTCGATCGTCAGATCGAAGTTCAGGCTGCCGCGCGAGCCGAGGAAGATCGTCGGCCGGTCGGCGCGCAACCGCGGTCCGTCGGAGGCGATCAGCAGGTCCGCTTTGAACAGCTCCTTGTGCTGCTCGCACAGCTCGCGCAGTCCGGGCGAGCCGGTCTCTTCGCCCATTTCGACGAGGAACTTCGCGTTGAAGCCCAGGCGACCGCGCTCGGCGAGCACGTTCGCCAGCGCCTGCATGTTCACCGAGTGCTGGCCCTTGTTGTCGGCGATGCCGCGGCCGTACCAGCGGCCGTCGCGCTCGGTGAGCGTCCACGGCGACAGCCCTTCCTTCCATTCGGGCTCGAGCCCGCGGATCACGTCGCCGTGGCCGTAGCCGAACACGGTCGGCAGCTTCGGGTCCTCGATCCTCTGTGCGAACAGGAACGGCGCTTTCGCGCGCGGCGCCGTCAGCGTGCGGCACTCGAAGCCCATCGCCTCGAACGCGGGCTGCAGCTCCTCGTGCAGGTACTTGGCAAGCACCGGCGCGCGCTCCGGGTTCTGGCTTTCGGTCGGAATCGCGATGCGGCGCGCGAGGATCGCGCGGAACTCGCCCGAGTCGAACTGCTGCTGGGCGCGAGTGATGGCAGAGGTGCGGGTCATGGTCGGTCCTGTCAATGCGTTGGCGAGCGGCGGGAGTTCAGGCTAAACGCCGGGTCAGCGATCAGGTTCGCGCGCGCCAGTAGCCAGGTCTGCGGCTCTGGTGGGCAACGGCAAGCACGTATAGAACATCGCCGACGACGCTATAGATCAACGTGTATGGGAACCGATCGAGCGCGAAGCGCATGAGACCGGGCTCGATCTCGGCCCCGATCCCCGGGTGTTCGAGCAGCATCGCCGTGGTGCGATCAACTTCGCGACCAAAGCGCTGCCCCAGCCCTGCAACTCGCGCCTCGTAGTAGGCCGCTGCCTCGACAAGCTCCATCTCCGCATCGGGATGGAACTCGAGCTTCATCGCTTGAGGCGCTGGCGGAGATTCTCGAAGACCTGCTTGCCGGGAACGCCTTTCACAGCGCCGCTGGCAAGCTCGCGCTGCCTGCGACGAGCTTCTTCCATCCAGGCTTCCTCGACACCGAGGTCGGGCGGACCGTCGAGCTCGCCGATCAGCGCGCGAATCAGATCGGCTCTTTCCTCAGCGCTCAGCGACCGAATCTTCGCTTCGATTTCAGCGACGACGTCTGACACGGTGCTCCTCCAGACAAACTTCGTTCTGCAGTCTACTGCGGCACTCCGCTGAGCGCTAACTCGGGCGCATGGCAGGAGCCGAAGCGACTTGCGACGAATGGTCTGACATCGGCGACCTCACGCGGCACGCGCTTGCTCCGCCGGATACAGATGACATGCCACCGCCCCGCCCGGCTGCTGCACGAGCGCCGGCGCGACACGGCTGCAATGGCTCATCCGCTGCGGGCAGCGCGGATGAAACGCGCAGCCCGGCGGCGGATTCAGCGGATCCGGAAACGCGAGCCCGAGCCCGATGTCGGGCACGCCGAGCCCCGGCTCGGGCGTCAGCACCGAGGCGAGCAGCGCCTGCGTGTACGGGTGCTTCGGCGCGCGGAAGAGCGTCTCGGTGTCGGCCTGCTCGACCACGCGGCCGAGATACATCACCGCGACCTGCGTCGCGATGTGCTCGACGACCGCCAGGTTGTGGCTGATGAACACGTACGTCAGTCCGAACTCGCGCCGCAGGTCCATCAGCAGGTTCAGGATCTGCGCCTGCACGGAGACGTCGAGCGCGGAGGTCGGCTCGTCGCAGATCACGATCTCGGGTCGCATCACCAGCGCGCGCGCGATCGCCACGCGCTGTCGCTGTCCGCCCGACAGTTGCCCCGGCGTGTTGTCGGCGTAGCGCGCCGGCAGCCCCACGCGCTCGAGCATCTCGATCGCTTTCGTGCGCCGCTCGGACGCGGTGCCGATGCCGTGCACTTCGAGCGGCAGCGCGACGATCGACGCGATGCCTCGGCGCGGGTTGAGCGACGAGTACGGATCCTGGAACACCGGCTGCACGCGCCGGGCCACCGCCTTGCGGCCGAGCGCCGTGATGTCCTGCCCGTCGAGCGTGATGCGGCCGCTCGTCGGCGCGAGCAGCCCCAGCAGCATGCGCGCGAGCGTCGATTTGCCGCAGCCGGACTCGCCGACGATGCCGAGCACGTCGCCGCGCGCGAGTTCGAGATCGACGCCGTTGACCGCGTGCAGCGTGCGGCCGCGGCGGAAGAACGTCGCGCCGAGCGTGAACGTGCGCGTCACGCCGTGCGCCTGCATCAGCGGCGTGGCGCTCATGACGGCAGCTCGCGGTGGATGCAGCGCCAGCGATGCGCGCCTTCGCTTTGTACCGGCACGGCGGCTTCGCACTCGGCGCGTGCGTAGGCGCAGCGCTCGCGGAAGCTGCAGCCGCGGATGTCGCCGACGAGCGAAGGCACCACGCCCGCGATCGTGCCGAGCCGGCCGCCGCGCGCGGTGCGCCCCGGCACCGGAATGCACGACAGCAGCCCGCGCGTGTACGGATGGCGCGGCGACGCGAAGATGCGCTCGGCCGTGCCTTCCTCGACGATCTCGCCGGCGTACATCACCGCCACGCGGTGCGCGATGCGCGCGACCACGCCCAGATCGTGCGTGATCAGCACCATCGCGATGCCGAGATCCTTCTGCAGGTCGGCGAGCAGCCGCAGGATCTGCGCCTGGATCGTCACGTCCAGCGCAGTGCTCGGCTCGTCGGCGATCAGCAGCTCCGGGCCGCACATCAGCGCCATTGCGATCATCACGCGCTGGCGCAGCCCGCCGGAGAGCTGGTGCGGGTACTGGCCCATGCGTTCGGCGGCGGAGGCGATGCCGACCTTGCCGAGCAGCTCGATCGCGCGCTCGCGCGCCTTGGTTTCGCCGCCGCCGCGGTGGACGAGATAGCTCTCCATCAACTGGTTGCCGATCGTGTACGCGGGGTTCAGCGCGGTCATCGGCTCCTGGAAGATCATCGCCATACGGTTGCCGCGCAGCGCGTTGACGCGCTTCGGTGTAGCGGCCAGCAGATCCTCGCCGAGCAGCGACAGCTTCTTCGCGCGGCGCTTGGCCGCCGCCGGCAGCAGGCTCATCACCGCGAGCGAGGTGATCGACTTGCCGCAGCCCGATTCGCCGACGATGCACAGCGTCTCGCCGCGTGCGACGGAGAACGACACGTCGCGCACCGCGCGCAGCGGCCCGCGCGGCGTGGCGATGTCGACGCTCAGCGCCTCGACTTCGAGGACCGCACCGGCGGGCTCGGGCTTCGGTACTGCGTTCACACCCGCCCCTCCGGCGCGAGCAGGTCGCGCAGGCCGTCGCCGGCGAGGTTGATCGCGAAGATCAGCGTGGCGAGCGCCGCGCCGGGCAAGGCGATCAGCCAGAACGAGAAGAACATGTACGACTTGGCCTCGGAGATCATCAGCCCCCACGACGGCAGCGGCGGCTGCACGCCGAGGCCGAGGAAGGACAGCGCCGCTTCGAGCAGGATCGCGCTCGCGGCTTCGAGCGTGGCGACGACGACCAGATGCGGCAGCACGTTGGGCAGCACCTCGCCGAGCAGCACGCGCGCGGTCGAAGCGCCCGCGGCCTGCGCCGCGGCCACGTAATCGAGCGAGCGCACCTGCTGCGTGGCGCTTCGCATCACCACCGCGAAGCGGTCCCACTTCAGCAGCCCGAGCACCAGGATCACGACCCACAGCGAGCCGCCGACCAGCGCGACGGTGGCGAGCGCCACGAGAATCACCGGCATCGACAGACGCGTGGTGACCAGGAAGCTCACCAGCATGTCGGTCTTGCCGCCGAAGTAGCCGGCGAGCATGCCCATCGTCGTACCGATCAAGCCCGAGATGATCGCGACCGAGATCCCGATCAGCAGCGAAATGCGCGCGCCGTAGAACAGCCTTGAGAGGTAGTCGCGGCCGAGCGGATCGGTGCCGAGCGGGTGCAGCCATGAGCCGCCGTCGTACCAGAACGGCGGCACGTTGCGGTTGGCGAGGTCCTGCGCGTACGGGTCGTACGGCGAGATCCACGGCGCGGCGAGCGCGACGAACACGATCGCCAGAAGCAATCCGCCGCCGACCACGACCGCCTTGTTCTTCCACACGCGCCGCGCGAGGCCCGGCGCGGCGACGACGGTGCCGCCGGGTTCGAGCGCGGCAGCGGCGGCTTCGGTCGTCAGGCTGCTCGACATAAGGTCAGCCCACCCGGATGCGCGGATCGAGCCACGCGTTCGCCACGTCGGACGCGAGCGTCAGCACGACGTAGATGACCGACAGCAGCAGCACGATGTTCTGCATCACCGGAAAGTCCTTGTAGGTGATGCTCTGGTAGGCGAGGTAGCCCAGCCCGTCAAGCGCGAAGATCGTTTCGATGACCACCGAGCCGCCGAGCAGGAAGCCCAGTTGCACGGCGGCGAGCGCCACCACCGGCACGACGGCGTTCCTCAGCGCGTGCTTGAAGATCACCTTGTTCGCCGGCAGGCCCTTCGCGCGCGCGGTGCGGATGTAGTCGGCCTCGAGCACCTCGATCATGCCGGCGCGGATCAGCCGCATGAACGCGGGTGCGGCGTAGTAGCCGAGAGCGATCGTCGGCATCACGAAGTGCTGCCAGGTGTCGCTGCCGGACACCGGCAGCGCGCGCAGCGTGATCGAGAACACCATGATCAGCAGCAGCGCGAAGAAGAAGTTCGGCAGCGCCTGCCCGAGCACCGCGAGCGCCAGGCACAGCCGGTCGATCCAGCCGTTGCGGTAGATCGCGGCCAGCACGCCGAGCGGGATCGAGATTGCGAGCGCGAACGCGAGCGACAGCAGCCCCAGCACCATCGTCGTGCCGAGCTTCGCGAAGATCAGCGGCGCCGCCGGCTGCTTGAAGTAGATCGACTCGCCGAAGTCGCCGCGCAGCGTCTTGCCGAGCCACTCGACGTACTGCACCGGCAGCGGCCGGTCGAAGCCGTACGTCTTGCGGATCAGCTCGATGTCCTCGGATCGCGCGCCTTCGCCCGCGATCGCGATCGCCGGATCGCCCGACAGCCGCAGCAGCAGGAAGGCGATCATCGACACCGCGAGCGCGACCAGCACCGCCAGCCCCAGCCGCTTGAGGATGTAGCCGCCCATCGTGCCTAGCGATCCGCTTGATTCAGCGCGGAATGCAGCACGGCGCCCTCACCCTCGTTCCCTCTTCCAGGGGGAGAGGGAAGCAAAGCCCCTCTCCCCCCGGGAGAGGGGTTGGGGTGAGGGAACGCGCCGGCCCGCTCACTTCCAGGTCATCTCCCACAGCCGCACCATCTCGTCCGGATACGCCGTGAAGTTCAGCTCCTTCGACGCCACGTAGTACACCGGCAGCGACCACAGCGGCACCGACCACGCGTTGTCGGCGATGCGCTTGAGCGCCTGCTGGTACGCCTGCTGGCGCACCTTCGGGTCGACCGAGTTGTTGCCCTTCTTCAACAGCTCCTGCGTCTCCTTGTCGCGCGTGATGTCGTCGGCCTCGCCGCCGAACCACACCGGAATCGACGCCGACACGTCGTTGACCGAGAACGAGCCCCAGGTCTGGTGCGTCAGCGACGCCTTGCCGGCGCGGATCGCGTCGCGCATCGCCGCGTACTGCGAGAAGTTGAGCTTGGCCTTGATGCCGACCTGCTGCAGGTAGTTGATGATCGCCTCGGTCTGGTTGCGCTCGCGGTACGCGAAGATCTCCGTCTCGAAGCCGTTCGGAAAGCCCGCCTCGGCGAGCAGCTTCTTCGCCAGCGCCGGGTCGTACGCGTAGCGCGTCGCGCCCTGGTCGGTGCAGCCGAACTGCGACGGGAAGCACTGCGTGTGCAGCACGCGCGAGCCGGCGCCGACGATGTTCTTGACGATCGACTCGCGGTCGATCGCGTGCAGGATCGCCTTGCGCACGCGGATGTCCTTCAGCGCGGCGGTCGGCGTGTTGTCGAGCGTGTTCAACTGCATGAACGCGATGCGCATCGTCTCGCCGCTCACGACCTGCAGGTGCGGCACCTTCGCGGCCTGGTCGGCCTGGTCCTTCGGCACGTGCATGATCAGATCGGCGCCGCCCGACAGCATCTCGGCCATCTGCGTCTGCCGGTCAGGGATGAAGCGGATCTCAACCTTGGCGATCTTCGCCGCGCCCTTCGGCGAGTCCTTGAAGTAGTTCGGATTGCGCTCGAGCGTGATCGACTTGCCCGGCACGTAGTTCGCGACGCGATAGGGACCGGAGCCGACCGGCTTGGCGTTCTGGCCCTTCGGCCCGACCTCGGCGTAGTACTTGGCCGGATGGATCACCACCGGCCCGGCCAGGTACTCGATCGCGGCCGGGAACACCTGCCTGGTCGTCAGCCGCACCTTGTACTTGCCGAGCTTGGTCGCCTTCTCGATCCAGTTGACGTTGGCCTGCGTCGTGACCTTGTTCGCCGGATCGGCGACGAAGTTCAGCGTGTAGACGACCGAATCGGCGTCGAACTCCTCGCCGTTGTGGAAGCGCACGCCCTCGCGCAGATCGAACTCGATCGTGCGGTCGTCGACCTGCTTCCAGCTCTTGGCGAGCAGGCCCTTGTACTCGTTGGTGTTCGGGTCGCGGTAGATCAGCGTGTCCCACACGTTGGCGCCGATGATCACGCCGATGCGCACGTTGTTGAAGAACGGGTCCACGCTCTCCGGCGCCTGGTCGTAGGCGAAGCGGATCGTGTCGTCGCGCTTGCCGGCGAGCGCGGGGCCGGTGACGGTGAGCAGGGCGGCGAGCAAGGCGGCGGCGAACAGCTTCAGTCCTGTGTAGGCGGGTGGGCGGGGGTGCATGGTGGGGCGGGGGTGCATGGTGGTCTCCTCCTTGTTGTCGGGTTGGTGGCTGGGTTGGCGGGGGATTTTCACCCGGATGCGCCCGAGTGTCACCGAGCGCGGCGATCGGGTCAACGGAGAGCACTGCCCGAACTTGGGTGGCCGGGAAGTGGTTCAGAATTCGAGCGGTCGCACAGCACCTCTGCAGACCGAACTGCGTCGAGCTTCTGGACGATACTTTACCCGGTGCTGCCGAGCCGATCGGCTTCGCAGTCCTCGACGTGTCGAATGAGAATGGAACATGAAGAACCTTCGGCCCGTATCTGACGAGCTGTTTGAGTACCTCGTAGGCCGAGCTAATGGCTCCCAATTCGAGAGCTTCGCAAAGCGGGTGTTTGCAGCTCACTTCGGCGAGGCCTTCACGCCTCTCGGCGGCATTCACGACGGTGGTGCCGATGGATCGATTTCGAGTTTCGTGCAGGAAGTCCAAGGGAAGCCGAACACTTTCGTTCAGTTCTCTGTGACGGAAGATCGGCGCGCGGAATCCAAGATCAAGGAGACGATTGATTCTCTCAGGAGGGCCGGGCGCGATCCGAGGCAAGTTATCTACGCGACTAACAAAGCCTTGCCGAAAGCGGATCTCATCGCTCAAGAGATCTGGCAAGACTATTCCGTGATGGTCCAAATCAGGGACGTTGAGCGGCTCAAGGGCTACATCAACACGGACGCAGGTGCGAACGACGCTTTTCACCAGGCGTTTGATGCTGACATCCGGAACCTTTCCCGAGCAGCCAATCTTCAGATGCCAGCGGTAAGCGAATTCGCAAGGGACCCGACCGTCTATGTGTTTCTGAACCACGAGCTTCGAGATCGATTCACGCGGGATCATCTGAACAACCGAGTCCTGGATGCTTTGATCTACTGGGCTCTTCGGGACACGGATCCCGACAAAAAGTTGCTGATGAAGCGGGAGGAGATCGCTGCTTCAATTGAGAGCGCATTCCCACCGGCCAAGTCGATTCTCCTCGGAAACCTGAATGACCGGCTGTCGGAGCTATCAAAGAAGGACGCAGCAACGGGTCTGGAGCGGCTGCGCCACTACCGCAAGACCGACGATTTCTGCCTGCCATTCGAGACGCGCCGCGCGCTCGCTTCTGAGGCGAGCGGCGCCGTCCTGCAACAAGAACGCTTCAAGGCGTCAATCGCCGAGCGCCTGCACAGAGAAGTCGGTCGTGAGATGAGGCCAAACGAGGAGGAAGCCTGCGTTGCGCTGGTCTTTTCGACGATTCACCGGTATTTCATCGATCAAGGTCTGCTGTTGGCAGCTTTTCTCGAGGGGCGCCTTGAGAATGTGCAGATCTCTGACCAGGTCGTCGAGGACACGATGGTTAAAGCCTTGGCAGAAACTGACGACGCCAGGGGCATTTCGCCAGAGCAGTTTGGTGCGTGCTTGTCGGTATTGCGAGGCATCTTTTATGGCACCAGGGACGACGAACGAAAGTATCTAGCGTATTTGTCCAGAACGTCATGTCTACTCGTCACGCTGCAGTCCGCGCCTAGGCTACTCGAGTACTTGAACCAAATGGGCGGCAACTTTCGCCTGCTCGTCGGTTCGGACTTGATAGTGAAGGCAATATCAGAAGAGTACCTGGATCGCAACAATCGGCAGGTGGCAAACCTGCTCCTTGTGTGCAGACAGCTCGGGTCAGAGCTGGTGCTCACGGAGCCCGTTCTGAACGAGATCTTCACGCACCTACACGCCACCGACCTCGAATACCGCAACCACTATTGGGAGCGGGAGCAGTACCTGAAACCCGACGACATATCCGAGTGCGATCGGATATTGATCAGGGCCTACCTGCATGCGCGACGCACGCATAACGGCCCCGATTCCTGGCGCCGATACGTGAATGCGTTAACAGACCCGGACGGCCTTCGGGCCAAAGCCGAATCGGCTCGTCAGGCGCTGCGTGGCTTGCTGGTGCAACGGTTCGGCATGTCGTACCTACCCATGGAAGAGCTCGAGAGTGCTGTATCAAGAGAACGGGTCGTGGAACTCGCCACTCGACTCGACGAATCGCGCCAAGTGAAACATGAAGAGCTTTCCTACAACGATGCCCTTATGGTCTACGCTGTCTACGCGCAGCGGCGACAGAGGGGGGAGTCAGGCATCTATGACGGCTTCGGCTACCGAACATGGTGGTTGACGAAGGAGACACGAGTGCTCGCGCTGACCGGGGCGCTAGTGCAGTCAGAGGGAGGCGTTCCATACATCATGAGACCGGAGTTCATGCTCAATTTCGTCGCGCTTGCGCCGAAAGCAGCCGAGGTGCGGAAGTCCTTCGCCGACCTTCTACCCACCACTGCCGGACTTCAGCTTGGCCAACACTTAAACTCGGAGGTCATGCACGATCTGCTGCGCGATGCTGCTGAGTGGGCTCGGTTAACGCCCGAGCGAGTAAGCGTGATGCTTTCGGAAAGGGTCAATCGACTGAAGCATGATCGCTTCAAGCGTTATGTGCACAACATCAGTCATTCATGACGGGCGGCCCGTGCTTAGACGCCCTCGCGAGAGCGGCGGACAAGGACCGCGCGTCGCCACGCGCGGAAGCCATCGGCAGTTCAAGCTTCGCAGCAAACCGGGCGCGTCACTGTCCCGGGAAAGCCGAGCGACGATCTTGCGCCCGGCACGTTGAACAGCATATTCAAGCAGGCCAGCCTGAAGAAGTGAGGAACGTATGCGTTACGCGATCGTGATCGAGAAGGCGGACGGCAACTGCTCGGCCTACGTGCCTGACCTTCCCGGGTGCGTGGCAACCGGCGCGACCATCCAAGAGTGCGAGGCCCAGATTCGCGAGGCGATCGAGTTTCATCTCGCAGAACTGCGAGAGGACGGACTTCCGACTCCCGCGCCATCAAGTCACGTCGAGTACGTCGAGGTGGCCGCATGATCCGTCGATCCGGCTGCACCGCGATCGTCAACTGACGGTTTCTCGCTCAAACGCCATGTCCACATCCCCCACCAAGTCCCTCCGCGCCGCCGTCGTCCAGGCCGGCTCGATCCCGTTCGACACCGACGCCTGCGTCGACAAGGCGATCCGCCTGACGGCGGAGGCGGCGGCGGGCGGGGCGAAGCTCGTCGTGTTTCCGGAGGCGTTCATCCCGGGGTATCCGAAGGGGCTGAACTACGGGCTGGTGGTCGGCGCGCGCGATCCGGTCGGGCGCGAGGAGTTTCGGATGTACCTCGATGCGGCGATCGAAGTACCCGGACCGCACACGCAGCGGCTCGGCGAAGCGGCGGCCGCGCATCGCTGCTATCTCGTCATCGGCGTCATCGAGCGCGAGCTGGGCACGTGCTACTGCACGGTGCTGTTCTTCGGTCCCGACGGCGCGCTGCTCGGCAAGCATCGCAAGCTGATGCCCACCGCGATGGAACGGATGATCTGGGGCTTCGGCGACGGCTCCACGCTCACGGTGATCGACAGCCCGTACGGGCGCATCGGCTCGGTGATCTGCTGGGAGAACTACATGCCGATGCTGCGCATGGCGATGTACGCGAAGAACGTTCAGCTCTACTGCGCGCCGACCGCCGACGACCGCGACACCTGGCTGCCGTCGATGCGGCACGTCGCGCTCGAAGGGCGCTGCTTCGTGCTGACCGCCTGCCAGTTCCTGCGCCGCAAGGACTTTCCGGAGAGCGTGCGCGTGTCGCTCGGCGACTCGCCGGACGCCGTGCTGATGCGCGGGGGGAGTGCCATCGTCAGCCCGCTCGGCAAGGTGCTCGCCGGCCCGCACTTCGACGGCGAGACGATCCTGACCGCGGATCTGGACCTCGACGAGATCGGCCGCGGCAAGTTCGACTTCGACGCCGCCGGCCACTACAGCCGGCCCGACGTGTTCCAGTTGATCGTCAACGAGAAGCCGATGGCGGCGGTGGTGGCGAAGGGGTAGGGGTGCGGTCAGCGCGCGGGCCATTGTTGATCTGGCTTAAAGGCGCCGGCCGCCGCGAGGTTTAGTTTCGCGGGCTCGATCGATCCGCGCGGGCCTCGCAGCCCGCCCGCAGCATTCATGCGACTCGTCTGTCCGGCCGGCACCCTGCCGGCGCTCAAGGCCGCCGTCGACAACGGCGCCGACGACGTCTACCTCGGCTTCCGCGACGCGACCAACGCGCGCAACTTCGCGGGGCTGAACTTCGACGACAACGCGCTCGCCGAAGGTGTGCGCTACGCGCACGCGCGCGGCCGCCACGTGCTGGTCGCGCTGAACACCTTCCCGCAGCCGGGACAGGGCGAGCTGTGGCGGCGCGCGGTCGATCGCGCGGTCGACTTCGGCGCCGACGCGCTGATCGTCGCCGACATGGGGCTGATGGACTACGCGCGCCGCACGCACCCGCAGGTGCGGCTGCATCTTTCGGTGCAGGCGTCGGCGACGAGCTACGAGGCGATCAACTTCTACCGCGAGCGCTTCGGCATCGCGCGCGCGGTGCTGCCGCGCGTGCTGTCGCTGGCGCAGGTCGAGCAGGTCGTGGCCAACACGCCGGTCGAAATCGAGGTGTTCGGCTTCGGCAGCCTGTGCATCATGGTCGAGGGCCGCTGCGCGCTGTCGTCGTACGTGACCGGCGAGTCGCCGAACACCAAGGGCGCATGTTCGCCCGCGTGGGCGATCCGCTGGGCGCAGACGCCGACGCACACCGAGTCGCGGCTGAACGGCGTGCTGGTCGACCGCTTCCGCCCCGACGAGGCGACCGGCTACCCGACGCTGTGCCGCGGCCGCTACACGGTCGAGGGCGACACCTACTACCCGTTCGAGGAGCCGACCAGCCTCAACACGGTCGAGCTGCTGCCCAGGCTCGCCGCGATCGGCGTGCGCGCGATCAAGATCGAAGGCCGCCAGCGCAGCCCCGCGTACGTCGCCAAGGTCACGCGCGTGTGGCGCGACGCGATCGACGCCGCGGC
Source organism: Betaproteobacteria bacterium (assembly GCA_016861185.1). Lineage (GTDB taxonomy): Bacteria > Pseudomonadota > Gammaproteobacteria > Burkholderiales > Burkholderiaceae_F > DSNY01. The sequence continues at coordinate 201,590 of BOKW01000003.1, read as the reverse complement.
GAAGGAGGGCACGCGCTGGCGCGTGCGGCCCGACTGGCAGGGCGAACTGGCGTCGGTCGCCGAAGGCCGCCAGTGCACCCTCGGCGCGTATCACCGGCCGTGGAAGTAGATCGTCTCAACTCCGCGGTTCGCACGAGCGACTCATGAATCTTCCCGCCCAATCGTCACCGCGCACCAACGCACCGAGGCTCACCCTCGGCCCGCTGCCTTATTACTGGCCGCGCGAACAGACGCTGGCGTTCTATCGCGAGGTCGCGGGCTGGCCGGTCGAAGTCGTCTACCTCGGCGAGACCGTCTGCTCGAAGCGCCACGAGCTGCGGCTGGCGGACTGGATCGACATCGGCGCGCAGCTCGCCGGCGCCGGCAAGGAAGTCGTGCTTTCGACGCTCGGGCTGATCGAGGCCGAAGCCGACCTGCGTGCGGTGCGCGGCGTGGTCGAGCAGTCGCCGCGCTTCCGCGTCGAGGCGAACGACATGAACGCGGTGAACCTGCTGGCGGGCCGCGGCCCGTTCGTGGCCGGGCCGTTCCTCAACGTCTACAACGCCGACACGCTGAAGCTGCTGCAGGACGCCGGCGCGGTGCGCTGGGTCGCGCCGATCGAGTTGCCTTCGGCCGGCATCGCGACGCTGCGGCAGGAGCTCGCCGCGCCGATCGAGGTCGAGGTGATCGCGCACGGCCGACTGCCGCTCGCGATGTCGGCGCGCTGCTTCACCGCGCGCTACCACAACCTGTCGAAAGATCACTGCGAATACCGCTGCATCCGCCATCCGGACGGCATCGCGCTCGCCACGCAGGAGGGCGAGCCGCTGTTCACGATGAACGGCATCCAGACGCAGTCGGCGCAGCCGATGACGCTGCTCGACGAACTGCCGCGGTTCGCCGAGGTCGGCATCGGCTGCGCGCGGATCAGCCCGCAGTCGATCGGCACCGCGCGTATCGTCGCACTGTTCGACGCCGTGCGGCGCGGCGAAATGGCGGCCGACGAAGCGCTCGCGCAGGCGCGCGTGAGCGAGCCGATCGCCGCGAACGGCTACTGGCACGGCCAGCCCGGCCGCGCCCTCGCGGCCGTGATGCACTGAGTGACTTCCAATGAACGCGACGCATGAACACCGACTCGCCCTGCCGCCGCTGCCGCGCTGGCTGCCGCGTTATCCGGGGTCGTTCGCGCTCGCGAGCGGGTTGAACCTTCTCGTCATCGACCGCCTGCCCGCGGACCTGCGCGGCAAACTGCACGGCAAGTCGGTCGCGATCGTCGTCACCGATGTCGCCTTCGAGTTCGCGTTCCGCGTGCAGGGCAGCCGCTGCGTGGCGATGGGCTCGGCCGGCCGGCCCGACCTGAAGCTCGCCGCGACGGCGGCCGACTTCGCCGCGATCGCCGCCGGCACGGCCGACGCCGATACGCTGTTCTTCCAGCGCCGGCTCGTCATCGAAGGCGAAGTCGAACTGGCGACCGAACTGAAGCATTCGCTCGACGCGATCGAGTTCCCGCGCCTGCGCCGGCTGTTGCGCGCGGTGCTCGAACGGTTGCCGGGTTCGAGCTAGGGGAAAGAGCGTCCCTTCAAGAGTGTCCGTTCGCCCTGACCGCGTCCTGTGCCTGTCGAAGGAGCTTGTCGAGGGGCGAACTTCCTCATGCGAGCGGGCTGCATGTTTGGCGTTCGTGCTTCGACGGGCTCAGCACGAACGGCCCTCTCTACTTGGTTCCGACGCTTGACACGCGCCACTCAGTGATGCACGTGCGCGTGCGCAGCCGCCGCGTGTTCGCCGTGCGCATGGCCGGCCCCGCGTGCGGCATCCCAGAGCTTCTCGACGTAGTGCACGTAGTCGACGTAAGCCGCGACGTAATCGCGTCCGGCGGCGACGTCGCGCACGTCGAAGTGACGCGCACGGCGAGCCGCGAGGAAGCGCCGATGCACGCCCTGGCGGATCGCGTCGGTCAGCAGGTGCAGTACTTCCTCCGGACTGCCGCTGTCGAGCGACTTGTCCGCGGCCGGCACCGCGGGTCCGAGGTCGAGCCCGGCCGGCTTCAGCCCCGTGTACGGCGCGCCTTCGCCGGCGCGGTGCACGCGCACCAGCGTTTCGAGGAAGTGCGTGTCGGCCAGTTCGCGCGCTTCGGCGCCGAGCTTGCGCACCGATTGCGCGTGATCGAACGCGCGGCGTACCTCGGCTTCGTCGTCGGGCCGGACCCACGCCAGCACCGGGCGCACGTCGCCCTGGTCGAGCGCGCGGCGCGCCAGCGTCACCAGCGGGCCGTCGAGCGTGTCGCAGTGGCCGAGGCTCCAGAACAGCAGTCCGGCGCCGCCCGGACCGAACAGCTCGCTGCCCGGCAGCGCCGCGGCCGGATCGAAGCCGAACAGTTGCTGCGTCAGCAACGCGACGGCGACCGCGGCCAGCGTCCACGCCCACCGGAGATGGGCGCGCTTGAACTTGAATGTGAACATGGGGAACTCCTGTCTGCGTCGCCGGCGGGCGCGCGTCACACGCGGCGCCCGCTTGGCCGACTCAGTGCTTCAGGCCTTTCCAGCCGGCGTGATCGAAGTACTTCGCGTAGCTGTCGAGCGCCTGCACGACCTTGACGGCGCCGGTCTGCGGCTTGGCTTTCGGGTTCTTGCCTTGCATCGCCTCGGTGCCTTCCATCATCTGCGCGATCACGAGGTGCAGGTTGGCGTCCGCTTCGGGCGGCAGCTTGCAGTTCTGCACGATGCCGGCGATCTCGGCATCGATCGCCGCGGCGAGCGCGGCGTACTGCGCGGCCGGCAGCTTGCCGGTGTGGATCGCGTCGAGCTGCGGCGCGATTGCGTCGCGGATCTTTTGCATGCCCGTGCGCAGCGGCGCGTCGGTCGTCCACTTCTTGCCGTGATCGAGCGTGAGCTTCTGCGGCGCGGCGCCGTGGCCGTGCGAATGCGCGTCGGCGGCGAATGCGGGTGCGGTCGCGCCGAGCAGCACGGTGGCGAAAACGGCGGCGACGGCCTGGGAGAGAACTCGGGTCTTCATGTTGGCGATTCCTTCGTTTCGGTTCGTCCGGAGCGCACCGTGCGCTCCGTTCATTCGTTCAACGAACGGAATTCCGAAATGTTCCCTGCCACCGAGTTCCGTTCGTGTTGACCCCTTCGGCAAGCTCAGGACGGGCCTGTCGAAACACGAACGGCGCAACGGGGGAATCATCCGTCCCGTGCGCTACATGCCCTTCGACGGGTTCCTTCGACAGGCTCAGGACGCGGTCAGGGCGAACGGGAAGAAGGAGGCGAGGTTGCCGCTTACCGATGCCCGCCCCGCGCCGGCGCGTCGACCGTCGCGCTTTGGCGAATCAGCAGCTCGGCGAGCTTCTCGCGCTGCGCGGCCGTCAGCAGCGCGCGCTCCTGCAGCAGTTGCGCGATCACGCGGCGCTGCTGGCGTTCCTGCGCGGCGAAGATCGCGGCGCGCTCGGCTTCGATCGCGGCCGCATCGGGCGCATCGGCGAGAACGAGCCGGATCAGCCGCTCGCGCCGCGCGGAGACTTCGGCGAAGTCGCGGTCCAGCTCGGCGACGAAGCCCTGTTCGAGCTTTTCCCACTGCATGCGCTGTTCGGCGGTGAGCCCGAGGTAGTCGGGCAGGTTGCCGTGCGGCATGCCGAAGAGCTGGCGCTGGCCGTCGCTGCCGCGGTCGGCCAGCCGATAGCCGACACCGGCCGCCACCCCGAGGTTGATCAGCACCGAAGCGGCAAGCGCGAAGACGAGCCAGTTGCGTTTCATCGTTCGATCCCTATCGCAGGCAGGCCGGCGCGAGGCAGATGCCGCCCGGCGGCACGGTCGCGAAGGCTTCGAGTCCGGCACGCGGCGTGGCGACCGAGCCGCCGGCCACGAGCAGGCTGCCGAGCAGCACGCCGAAGGAGAGCGCAAGCGCGCCGCCCGCCGCCACCGGCGCCGCGGTCCACCCCCAGCGCACGCGCCCGCGCGGACGCGCTGCCGCGGGGCGCGCGGCGTCGATGCGCCGGCCGATCTCGGCTGCGAGGTCGCGGCCGAGCACGGGCATCGGCATGCGCGCGAACGCGGTGCGTACGCGGTGCAGGTCGGCGAGCGCGGCGCCGCAGAGCGGGCAGGTCGCAGCGTGCGTGCGGATCTCGGCCGCGGCCTCGGCCGCGAGCGCTTCGTCGATCAGCGCCGACAGCGCGTCGATGCGCGGGCAGCCTTGCGTGTTCTCTTTCATCGCGCTCTCCCCGGAAAGCTTTCGATGAGCGCGGCACGCGCGCGGGCGAGCCGCGACTTGACGGTTCCTTCCGACAGTCCCAGCACGGTGCCGATCTCTTCGTACGACATGTTCTCCTGTTCCCTCAGCAGCAGGATTTCGCGGTGCTCGTGCGACAGCTTCGCCAGCCCCGCCGCGAGCGCTTCGAGCTCCTGCTTCAGCTCGAGGCGGCGCTGCGGATCGGGTTCGTCCGACGCCGCGTCGAAGTCCTCTTCGAGCGGCGCGAACTCGACGATGCGCCGCCGGCGCAAGGCGTCGAGCGCGACGTTGCTGGCGATCCGGTACAGCCACGTCTGCCATTGCGCCTCGGGCCGCCACTGCGGCAGCGCCTGCCAGGCGCGGACGAACGCCTCCTGCACCAGCTCGACCGCCTCGTCCGGCTGGCCGACCAGCCGCAGCACGTAGCGGTACAGCCGGTCCTGGTAGCGGCGCACCAGTTCGCCGAACGCGTCGCGATCGCCGCCCTGCGCCACCGCTGCGCACTCGCCGTCGGTCAGCGCGCGCGGGTCGGGGCGGGGCATCGACCTTTCCTTGTTCGCTCTAACGAACGGGCGGCGGAAATGTTCCCGGCCTCAGCGCCGGCTGCGCAGCGCGTTGCCGGCCATCGTGACGATGAAAAGCGCGATCGCCGCCGCGTGTCCCGCGCCGCCCCAGGCGCGCACAGCGAGGCTTTCGGCCGCCACGCCGGTCACGCGCAGGACGAGCGAGGCGTGCAGCAGCGCCAGCGGCAGGTAAAGCCACGGCGTATACGGCAGCTTCACGCGCAGCACCGCCGGAAAGATGATCGGCGCGTGGCCGAAGACCATCGACAGCACGAAGCCGATCAGCAGCGCGTGCAGCGCCGCGTCCCATGCGCGCGCCAGGCCGATGCCGCTTGCGAACAGCAGGCCGGCCACGGCGAGCCAGAAGTAACCGGCGAGCAGGCACACCGCGATGTAGCGCGTCAGCCCCTTCTGCCGCACGGTGCGGCGCGCGATGTCGTGCACCGCGAGCCACGCGGCGAGCAGCACGAGCCCGGCGCCGAGCACCTGCCAGCGCGGGTCGACTCCGAGCGCGGCTGCGACGACGCCGAGCGCGAACAGCGCTGCCGCCGCGACGAACCACGCGCGCACCGCGGGCGCGGGCTGCAGCACGCGCGCCAGCTCCAGCCGCTCGCCGCTGATCGTGAAGACGAAGAACGCGAGCCAGCACGCGATCGCGGGCGGCAGCCCCGCACCGCCGACCCACAGCGCCACGCCCGCCGCGAACGACAGCGCGCCGCCGGCGAGCACCCAGCCGTGCAGCGCGCGCGCCTGGAACGCCTGCACGACGGCGACGGCGAGCAGCACCGCGGCGCCCGCGAGCGCGAACGCGGTCGAGTAAGGCCAGGCGCCGCGTGCGGCGGCGAGCGCGGCAAGCGCGAGCGCAGGCGGCGCGACGTAGCCCCACCATTGGCCGAGCGCGACCGCGCGTTCGAGCGCGATCACGGTGCCGAAGAAGCCGACGATCATCAGCACCGCGTGCAGACCCGCGGCCTGCGCGGCCCAGCCGGGCACGCCCCAGCCGAGCCGCGCGAGCCCGGCGCCGACGCCGATCACGAGGCAGATCGCGCCGAGGACGAGCAGCGGCGCGCGGGCGACGAAGGGCTTCACCGGCCGAGCAGCACGCGCGCCGAGTCGCTCATCATCGACGGATCCCACGGCGGCTCCCACACCCATTCGAGGTCGACGTGCGCCACGCCGTCGAGCGCCTTCAGCGCGGCGTCGATGTCGTCTTCGATCACGCCGGTCAGCGGGCACGCGGGCGTGGTCATCGTGATCTGCAGGCGCACCAGGTCGCCGTCGCGTTCGAGCCCGTAGACGAGGCCGAGGTCGACGATGTTGACGCCCAGCTCGGGGTCGATGACCGAGCGCAGCGCGTCCCACTCGGGCCCGCTGCGTTCGTGTTCGGGGACGGGTTCGATCATGTCGTCGCAGGTTCGGGAGTCGTCAGGCGGCGCACCGATTCGACGAAGCGGGTCAGCGTCGGCGAACGCACGCCGGCGGGCAGCATCGCTTCGATCAACTGGAAGCGGCCGCGCGTGGCGACCGCCTGCGCGAGCGCGGCCGCGAGGCTGCGCCGCGTGGCCACGCGCACGCCGTCGCCGCCGAGCGCGCGCGCGAGCGCCGCGTAGTTCCAGTGGCCGAGGTCGTTGAAGCGCGACTCGGGCTGGAACGCGCGAAGCATCTCCCAGCTCGCGTTGTTGAACACGATCACGATCGGATCCCAGCCGTGACGCTGGCAGTTACCGAGTTCCATGCCGGTCATCTGGAACGCGCCGTCGCCGACGAGCACGAGCGGCCGCTGCCCGGTCGCCGCCTGCAGTCCGAGCGCGGCGGGAATGCCGAAGCCCATCGTCGCGTAATAGCCCGGCGCCACCAGCGCAGTGTGCTCGATGTCGAGCGCGGTGAAAAGGCAGTCGCCGACGTCGGAGGCGATCGGCATGCGGCCGTGCGCCGCCATCAGGTCGTTGATCGCGACGGCGATGTCGAGCGGCTCGAGCGTCTGCGCGTCCTGCGCGAGCCGGCGCGGCGCCGGCGCCGGCGCGGCGGCGGGCTTCGCCGCGGTCGGCTGCGGCAGCCGCTCGAGCAGCGCGTCGACGAGCGCGGCGAGCGGCGCGTCCGGGTAGACGTGATAGCCGAGCGTGACGCGGCCGTCGAAGGCGTGGATCGCGCGGCGCAGGTCGATCTTTTTCTCCGAGACGCCGAAGTTGGTATCCGACAGGATCACGCCGAGCAGCAGCAGGCCGTCGGACTCCTCGACGACGCGCGTGACCGCCGGCGCGCCGGCGGCGCCGAGATACGTGCCGAGCACCGGCGCGCCGGAATCGGAGAGCAGCCCGCGCCCCATGAAGCTCGTGACGACCGGAAGCTGCAGCCGCCGCGCGAGCTCGGCGACGCGCGCTTCGAGCGCGTAGCGGCGCACCTCGACGCCGACCATCAGCGCGGGCGACTTCGCCGCGGCCAGCCGCGCGAGGATTTCGTCGGCGCAGGCAGCGAGCGCTTCGCGGTCGAGCGGCGGCTCGGGCTCTCGCGCGACCGCGCCGCATTCCGCGCTGACCATGTCGCGCGGCACCTCGATGTAGACCGGCTGCGAGTGGCGGATGCAGTTGGCGAGCACGCGCGCGATCGCGCGCGGCGCGGTCGCCGCGTCGGTCAACTGCGCCTGGTCGCAGGTGATCTCGGCGAACACATGGAGCTGCGAGTCGAGCGTGCGGCCCTGGTGGTGCAGCGACAAGCCGCTGCCCCGCTCGCGCGCCCCCGGTGCACCGGAGATGACGACGACGGGCGACTTCTCCGCGTACGCACCGGCGATCGGGTTGACCATGTTCAGCGCGCCCGCGCCGTAGGTCACCGCCGCCACGCCGGGACGGCAGCGCATCCGCGCGGAGGCGTCGGCCGCGAAGCCGACCGCCGGTTCGTGGCTCAGCGTGTACAGCGGCAGGATGCCGCTGTCCTCGAACGACTTGAACAGCGGCAACGCGAAGTCGCCGGGGATGCCGAAGATCTCCGTCGCGCCGTGCGCCGCGAGCGCGCGCGTGAGCGCTTCACCGAGTTGCATGACGATTCCTTCGCGGCACGAGCGCCGCAGCGAAGCGTCGATGCTTTCACGCGCGCGCGGCGCGGCCTTTGACCCGGATCAGAGCCGAGAGCGCGAAGGAGGGCGGTCCTTCACCCTTCAAAGGTCGCGGATTCACCGCCGAGACACCGAGAGCACCGAGAAAAGAAGGTGCATTTCTCCGTGTTCTCTGTGTCTCCGTGGTGAATCAGGCACCTCAAGCGCGGCTCAGGGAAGCTGGATCTTGCCGCCGCCGCGACCCATCGGCGGCAGCCCGCCGGGGCCGCCGAGTCCGCCGCCGGCGCCCGGAATCACGAGACCCGAGGCGGCCTGGCGGCGCATCTCCTGCAGTTCCTTGATCGTGCGCTCGATCGCCACCTTCGCGGTGTCGGCGTAGCGCTCGACCGCCTCGGCGAGCGTCTTCGCCTCGATCTCGAAGCTGATCGGCAGCGGCCCGAGCTGCGTCATGATCTGCGCCTCGCCCGAATACAGCACCGGGCGCGCGGGATCGGTGGCGCCCATCGTGGTGACCGGCACCATCACGCGGATCGTGCCCACCTTGCGGTCCGTGTAGATCTCCTCGCGATAAAGTGACTGCGCATCCATCGCGATATCGAGGTCGCGTGCATCGGCCACGGCAAACTCCAGTCGAATCGTTGAGCTATTCGGCGCCGACCGCGGCGAGCCCGAAGGCGATCGCGCGGAAGCCGGCGTCGACGTAGGTGATCTCGCCCGTCATGCCGGAGGCGAGATCGGACAGCAGGAAGGCGGCGACGTTCCCGACCTCCTCGATCGTCACGTTCCGCCGCAGCGGCGAGTTCTTCTCGTTGAACTCCAGCATGCGCGAGAAGCCCTTGATGCCGCTGGCGGCGAGCGTCTTGATCGGGCCGGCCGAGATGCCGTTGACGCGGATTCCCTTCGGTCCGAGGTCGGCGGCCAGATAGCGCACGGCCGCCTCGAGCGAGGCCTTGGCGAGCCCCATCGTGTTGTAGTGGGGAACGACGCGTTCGGCGCCCAGATACGTCAGCGTGATCAGCGACGCCGGCCGGCCCTCCATCAGCGGCAGCGCGGCCTTGGCGAGCGCCGGGAAGCTGTAGGCGGAGATGTCGTGCGCGATGCGGAAGTTTTCGCGCGACAGGCCGTCGAGGAAGCTGCCCGAGATCGCCTCGCGCGGCGCGAAGCCGATCGAATGCACGAGCCCGTCGAGCCCGTCCCAGTGCCTGCGCAGGCCGTCGAAGGTCGCGGCGATCTGCGCGTCTTCGGCGACGTCGCACGGGAACACGAGCGTCGAGCCGAACTCGCGCGCGAACTCGTCGATGCGCTCGCGGAAGCGTTCGCCGACGTAGGTGAAGGCGAGTTCCGCGCCTTCGCGGTAGCAGGCCTGCGCGATGCCGTACGCGATCGAGCGGTTCGACAGCAGGCCGGTGATCAGGATGCGCTTGCCGGACAGGAAACCCATCGGGGACGTTCTCTCGTTTTCGATGGCGGGCCGCGCGTCAGCGCCGCGCACCCGCGATGTTGGCGATGCTGCGCGCGGCGGACTTGCGCGCGGTCGCGTGGACCTTCGCCGTCGCGGCGGACTTCTTGGCGGGGGCGGCCGCCTTCTTCGGCGCGGGCTGCACGGCGACCGTCAGCCGCAGCCGCTGGCCGGCAAAAAGCTCCTCCGAGCGCAGCCGGTTCCAGGCGACGATTTCGTCGGGACGGACGTTCCAGCGGCGCGCGACCTTGTCCAGCGTGTCGCCGCGCCGCACGCGATAGGTGATCTGCCGCAGGTTCCGGCCGTCGGGCACGAGCGTGAAGCTCGCGCGCAGCAACTCGGGCGCGATGTCCTCGTCCATCGTTTCGTCGCGCGGGATCAGGATCGTCGAGCCCGGTGCCAGCTTGTAGCGCGGCGGAACGCGGTTGGCTTCCCGCAGCTTTGCCTCGCTGATGCCCGCGCGTTCGGCGATCTTGGCAAGCGTTTCGTTCGGCTTCAGCGTGTACGCGGTCCAGCTCGCGAGCGGCTGACCGGTCGCCTCGTACGCCGCCAGGTTGGAGCGGAAGGTCTCGACGCGGTCGGCGGGCAGCAGCAGCGTCGGCTGCGCGGCGCCGAGGATCACCGGCCGGTTGAACGAGGGGTTCAGCGCGAGGAACCGGTCGAGCGGCATCTCGGCCAGTTCGGCCGCGGTCGTCACGTCGATGTCGCGCGTCTTGGTGATCGTGACGAAGTACGGCTCGTTGCGGATCGCCGGCAGCGTGATGCCGTGCGCCGCCGGGTCGCGCACGATGTTCTTGATCGCCTGCAGCTTGGGCACGTAGAACTGCGTCTCGCGCGGCAGCCGCAGGCTCGCGTAGTTGGTCGGCTTCTTCGCGCGGCGGTTGCGCTGGATCGCGCGCGCGAGTCCGCCTTCGCCCATGTTGTACGCGGCGAGCGCGAGGTGCCAGTCGCCGAAGTCGTCGTACAGCTTCTGCAGGTAGTCGAGCGCGGCGCGCGTGGATTCGACGACGTCGCGCCGCTCGTCCTTCCACACGTTCTGCTCGAGCGCGTACCGCTTGCCGGTCGACGGAATGAACTGCCACAGCCCCGAGGCGCGCGCGTGCGACTCGGCCTCGGGCTGCATCGCGCTTTCGACGAAGGGCAGCAGCGCCAGTTCGGACGGCATGCCCCGCTTCTCGACTTCTTCGACGATGTGGAACAGGTACAGGCTGGCGCGGCTCGCCATCCGGTCGATGTAGTCGGGGCGCTCCTGGTACCAGCGAAGGGCCGCCGCGACCGGCTTCGTCGCGAGGTCGGGCAGCGCGAAGCCGCTGCGGATGCGGTCCCACACGTCGCCCGGATCGGCCGCGGCGATCGGGCTCGGCGGCGGCTCGGCGGCGGGCCGCGGCGCCGGCGTTTCCGCCGCCGCGGGCGCATCGGCGGCACTGGCGCGATACGGCGGCAGCTCGGACCACCAGTCGACGGCATCGACCGCAGGCGCGCCGCTCGAAACCGCCAGCGCGGGATTCGCCAGCGCGGCGAGCGCGAGCATCGTGGCAAAGCGCAGCGCGCGAGCGGTTCCGTCGAGAGGTCTTTTCAACATCGGCCGCAGTATAAGGGGCGGTCGCGGCGGCCAACGCGCGAATAGCGCGGCTGCGCTAGTACACATCCTTCCATGCGCGGATCGCCGCGAAGGTGTCGACCGCGGTGGCGCTCGCGCCCTTGCGCCGCCGCTCGGCCGCCGCGCGCACGGCGGGTTCGTCGCAGCGCAGGAAGGGGTTGGTCGCGCGTTCGAGCGCGATCGTCGACGGCACCGTGGGCTCGCCGCGTGCACGCAGGGCTTCGCTGTCGGCGAGCCGGCGCGCGAGCGCGGCGTTGTCCGGTTCGACCGCGCGCGCGAACCTGAGGTTCGCGACCGTGTACTCGTGCGCGCAGTACACGCGCGTCGCATCCGGCAGTCTTGCGAGCTTGGAAAGCGAGGCGTGCATCTGCGCCGGCGTGCCTTCGAACAGCCGGCCGCAGCCGCCGGCGAAGAGCGTATCGCCGCAGAACAGCACCTCGATCGAAGGCGCGTGATACGCGATGTGTCCGCGCGTATGCCCGGGCACGTCGAGGACATCGAACGCGACGCCGAGCAGCTCGACGCGATCGCCTTCGCCGAGCGCGGCGTCGCGCGCGGGGATCGGCTCGCCGGCGGGCCCGTAGACGGCGGCGCCGTGCGCGCGTTTGAGCGCCTGCACGCCGCCCGTGTGATCGCCGTGATGGTGCGTGACTACAATGGCGGCAAGCTGCAGCTTGCGCGCGGCGAGCGCTTCTTCGATCGCCTCGGCGTCGCCCGGGTCGACGACGAACGCGAGGCCGTCGCGCGACGCGAGCCACAGGTAGTTGTCGTTGAACGCCGGGACCGGTTCGATCCGCAGCGCGGGTGGCGCGGTTTCGGCGGGCATGCTCGGCAAGGCGAGTCGCAACGGGCCGATTGTCCGCGAAAATGCACTTCGATCCGAACTTCCTCGAGCAGCCGGCCGCGGACCCGGCGCCGCCGATCGTCAAGCTGTCGGAGTTCCTGCGTTCGCCGCCGGGCCGCTACGTGCTCGACTGGGAGCAGCAGCAGCTCGACGCTGCGGTGGCCGACATCTTCGGCTACCACGCGCTGCAACTCGGCCTGCCGGAGATCGACGCGCTGCGCGAGAACCGCATGCCGCTGCGCTTCTGCGCGTCGGACCGCCTGCTCGCAGCGGCGGCACGCAGCGGAGGCGGCCGCGTCGCGGTGATCAACCGCTACGAGGAACTGCCGTTCGCAACCAACTCGATCGATCTGGTCGTGATGCCGCACATCCTCGAGTTCGCCGAGGAGCCGCACCAGGTGCTGCGCGAGGTCGATCGCGTGCTGGTTCCCGAGGGACAGATCGTGTTGACCGGCTTCAATCCCGTGAGCCTGTGGGGCCTGCGGCAACTGATGGCGCGGCTCGGCATGGCGCCGTTCTTGCCGCGCGAGGGGCAGTTCATCGCGCTGCCGCGGATCAAGGACTGGATGAAGCTGCTGTCGTTCGAGGTGAGCCGCGGCCGCTACGGCTGCTATTCGCCGTGGGCGCGCAGCGAAAAGTGGCTGGCGCGCTGGCGCTTCATGGAAAAGGCGGGCGACCGCTGGTGGCCGGTGCTCGGTTCCGTCTATCTCGTCACCGCGATCAAGCGCGTGCGCGGCATGCGGCTCGTGGGTCCGGCGTGGAAGCGGCAGAACGCGCTGCGGCCCGCGCTCGCGCCGGCCAGACCGATCGTGACCGCGACCGGCGAGGCGTTCAGCATCCGCGTCGACGAACCCGCCGCGCCGGCCAACGACGCGCCGGCGCGGGCGGCGCGCCGATGAAGCACGTCCGCGGCATCAAGCTCGCCGAGTCCGGACCGCCGTCGCCGCAGCCGGCCGCGGGCGCGCCGGTCGAGATCTACACCGACGGCGCCTGCAAGGGCAATCCCGGCCCGGGTGGCTGGGGCGCGTATCTGAAGGCCGGCGTCCACGAGAAGGAGCTGTTCGGCGGCGAAGCGCAGACGACCAACAACCGGATGGAACTGATCGCGGTGATCGAGGCGCTCGCTTCGCTGAAGCGCCGCTGCCGCGTCGTGCTCCACACGGATTCGCAGTACGTCAAGCTCGGCGTCACCGAATGGCTTCCGAACTGGATCCGCCGCGGATGGAAAACGGCCGGCAACAAAGCCGTCAAGAACGCCGATCTGTGGGCGCGGCTCGCCGAGCTGGCGCAGCGGCACGACATCGATTGGCGCTGGGTCAGGGGGCATGCCGGCAACGCGGGCAACGAACGGGCGGATCGTTTGGCGAATCGCGGGGTCGAATCGGTGTTGCGGGGTCGCGGAAACGGCGCGGATTGATGCCGGCGGGTGCTAAATTCGCTGCCCTGCATTCGGGCGCACCGCGCCGCTCCATCTTTTCCGATGCCGAAGAACAGGGTCACGCTCGTCGCTTTGGGCGGACTGGTCGCCGCCGTCGCCGCCGCCTATTTCCTGAACCGCGGTAACGGCGCGGTCGCGCCCGCGGCGGAAAGCAAAGCCGCCGAAGTCAAATCGGCCGCCGCCGGCAAGTCGCCGGACAAGGCCGCCAAAGGACCGCCGGGCGGCGGCGCCGCGCCGGTCGAAGTGGTCGTGCTGCAACCAACGCGCATCAGCGAAGAGCTGCAGGCGGTCGGCTCGCTGCGCTCGAACGAAAGCGTGATGCTGCGGCCCGAGGTGTCGGGACGGATCGCGACGATCGGCTTCCGCGACGGCCAGCCCGTCAAGCGCGGGCAGTTGCTCGTCGCGCTCGACTCGTCGCTGAACCAGGCCGAGGTCGCGCAGGCGCGCGCCGAGCTGGACCTGGCGATCTCGAACCTGAAGCGCACCGAAGACCTGGCGCGCAAGAACTTCGTCAGCTCGAGCGCGCAGGAGCAGGCGGCGTCGAACGTCGAGGTGCTCGCGGCGAGGCTGAAGCTCGCCGAGGCGCGACTGGCGAAGATGCTGATCGTCGCGCCCTTCGACGGCGTGGTCGGCATCCGCAGCGTGAGCCTCGGCGACTACGTGCGCGAGGGCACGGATCTGGTCAACATCGAGGACATCCACGTCCTCAAGGTCGACTTCCGCCTGCCGGAGCGCCACTTCGCCCAGCTCAAGGTCGGACAGACGGTCGAGGTCGTCGCCGACGCGCTGCCGGGCGCGCGCTACGCCGGCGCGATCGAGGCGATCAACCCGCGCATCGACGCGAGCGGCCGTTCGCTCGAGGTGCGCGCGCGGCTGACCAACACCGACGGCCGGCTGCGCCCCGGCATGTTCGCGCGCGTGCGCGTGATCCTCGGCGAACGCGCCAACGCGCTGCTGGTGCCGGAGGAGGCGATCGTCCCGCTCGGCGACGATTTCTTCGTCTACACCGTCGCCGACGGCAAGGCCAACCGCGTGCGCGTCAAGCTCGGCGTGCGGCGCGAATCGCAGGTCGAACTGCTCGAAGGTGTGAAGGCCGGCGACCAGGTCGTCACCGCCGGCATGCGCGTGCAGCGCGACGGGCAACCGGTGCGGGTGGTGAACAAATGAGCCTGTTCGAACTGTGCATCCGCCGCCCGGTGCTGGCGAGCGTGCTGTCGCTGATGGTGCTCGTGATCGGAGTGATCTCGTACACACGGCTCGCCGTACGCGAATACCCGAAGATCGACGAGCCCGTGGTCAGCGTGACGACGACCTATCCGGGCGCGTCTGCCGAAGTCGTCGAATCGCAGATCACCAAGGTCCTGGAGGATTCGCTCGCCGGCATCGAGGGCGTGGAGCTGATGACCTCGCGCTCGCGCTCGGAACGCAGCGACATCGACGTGCGCTTCCGCATCACGCGCGACCCCGATTCAGCCGCCGCCGACGTGCGGGACAAGGTGGCGCGGGTGCGCGCGCGGCTGCCCGACAACGTCGACGAACCGGTGATCGCCAAGGTCGAGGCCGACGCGTTTCCGATCATCTGGATGGCGGTGACTCAAGGCAGCCGCACGCCGATCGAGGTCTCCGACTATCTGGCGCGTTACGTGAAGCCGCGGCTGTCGGTGCTGCCGGGCGCAGCCGACGTATGGATCTTCGGCGAGCGCCGGCCGACGATGCGCATCGAGGTCGACCGCGATCGCCTCGCCGGCTACCGGCTCACCGTGCAGGACGTCGAGGACGCGCTGCGGCGGCAGAACGTCGAGCTGCCGTCTGGGCGCATCGAGTCGGCCAAGCGCGAGTTCAACATCGTCGCCGCGACCGACCTGCAGACCGTGCGGCAGTTCGAGGACGCGATCATCGCCACGTTCAACGGCTACCCGGTGCGGCTGCGCGACGTGGCCACGGTGCGCATCGGCGCGCTGAACGAGCGCGTGATCGCGCGCTTCAAGGGCGAGCCGTCGATCAACATGGGCGTCGTCAAGCAGGCGACCGGCAACCCGCTCGACCTGTCGCGCGCGGTGCGCGCCGAGGTGGAGAAGATCAACGAGACGCTGCCGCCCGGCATGCGGATCACCGTCGTATACGACTCGTCGGTGTTCATCGAGCAGTCGATCCGACAGGTGTTCACGACCGTGGCCGAAGCCGTTCTGCTGGTCGTGCTGGTGATCTTCTTCTTCCTGCGCAACTTCCGTGCGACGCTGATCCCCCTCGTGACGATCCCGGTGTCGCTGATCGGGGCGTTCGCGCTGATGTACGCGTTCGGCTTCACGATCAACACGCTGACCTTGCTGGCGATGGTGCTGGCGATCGGGCTGGTGGTCGACGACGCGATCGTCGTGCTCGAGAACATCTACCGCAACATCGAGCACGGAATGCCGCGCATCGAGGCGGCGATCAAGGGCATCAAGGAGATCGGCTTCGCGGTGGTCGCGATGACGCTGACCCTGGTCGCGGTGTTCGCGCCGCTGGCGTTCTCCACCGGACGCACCGGTCGCCTGTTCATCGAGTTCGCGCTGGCGCTGGCCGGCGCGGTGCTGGTGTCGGGCTTCGTCGCCCTGACGTTGTCGCCGATGATGTGCAGCAAGCTGCTGCGTCACGAGGCGAAACACGGGCGGCTGTACAACGTCATCGACGGCTTCCTCAATTCGTTGACGAGCGGCTACGCGCGCTCGCTGGCGTGGGTGCTGCGTCATCGCTGGGTCGTGCTCGCGGGCTGGGCGCTGGCTTTCGCCGGCGCCGGCGCCTTGTTCGCGGTGCTGCGCTCCGAACTGGCCCCACTGGAGGATCGCGGCGTCATCTTCGGCCGGCTGCAGGCGCCGCCGGGCTCGACCGTCGACTACACGTCCGAGCAACTGCGCGCGGTCGAGTCCTACTACGAAACGATGCCGGAGGCGGTCGCCTACAACGCGATCGCGGGTTTCCCGACCGTCGATTTCGGCAACGCGATCCTGCGCCTGAAGCCGTGGGACGAGCGCACGCGCAAGCAGCAGGACATCACGCGGGAACTCAACGCCAAGTTCGCCACGCTGCCGGGCGTGATCGGCTTCGCCGTCAATCCGCCTTCGCTCGGCCAGTCGCCGCGCGCGCTGCCGATCGAATACGTGATCATGGCGCAGATGCCGTATCCGGAGCTGGACCGCATCGTCAACCAGTTCATCGCCGAGTTGAGCAAGTACCCCGGCGTGCAGAACCTGCAGACCGACCTGCGGCTGAACACGCCCGAGCTGCGCGTCGACGTGAACCGCGACAAGCTCGGCGACCTCGGCATCGCCGTGCAGACGGTCGGACTGACGCTGCAATCGATGCTCGGCGGCCGCCAGGTCACGCGCTTCAAGCGCGACGGCGAGCAGTACGACGTGATCGTGCAGGTGGCGCCGCGCGACCGCACGCGGCCGAACGACATCTCCGACATCTACGTGCGCACGCGCGACGGCTCGATGGTGCAACTGGCCAACGTGGTGACCGTGCACGAAGGCGTCAGTCCGCAGTCGCTGAACCACTTCAACCGGCTGCGCGCGGTGACCGTGACCGGCCTGCTCGCACCGGGCTACACGCTCGGCGACGTGCTGCCGGTGATGGACCAGGTCGCGCGCCAGGTGCTGCCGCCGACCGCTCTGACGGACTTGAACGGGCAGTCGCGTGAGTTTCGTGACACGCGCGGCAGCATCTATCTCACCTTCGCGCTGGCGATCATCTTCATCTACCTGGTGTTGTCGGCGCAGTTCGAGAGCTTCGCCGACCCGTTCGTGATCATGCTGTCGGTGCCGCTGTCGATGACCGGCGCGCTGCTCGCGCTCTGGGCGGCAGGCGGGACGCTGAACATCTACAGCCAGATCGGGCTGATCACGCTGGTCGGGCTGATCACGAAGCACGGCATCCTGATCGTCGAGTTTTCCAACCAGCTGCGCGAACGCGGCGAAGCGCTGTTCGCCGCCGTCAAGGACGCCTCGGTCCTGCGCCTGCGGCCGATCCTGATGACGACCGGCGCGATGGTGCTCGGCGCGGTGCCGCTCGCGCTTGCCACCGGCGCCGGCGCCGAAAGCCGCAGGCAGATCGGCTGGGTCATCGTCGGCGGGCTGACGCTCGGCACCATGCTGACGCTGTACGTCGTGCCGACCGTCTACACGCTGATGCGCGAGTGGCTCGATCGCGGCAAACCGGTGCCGGCGCCCGGCGGCGCCGTATCCGCGCACGGGCCGGCGGCGAGGGCGGAGTGATGGCATTGCGGATCGCGGACCGCGGACCGCGTCGATTTCCGTCTGCGCGCGCAATCGCATCCGCGACGCGGAATCCCCGGCGACCCGAGCGGACAACGCAATCCGCACTCCGCAAGGCGATATGAGACAAGTCGTCCTCGACACCGAAACGACGGGCCTCGAAGCGAAGGATGGGCACCGGATCATCGAAGTCGGCTGCATCGAGATCGTCGGCCGGCGCATCACCGAGCGGCGGCTGCATCACTACGTCAACCCGGAACGCGCCAGCGACGACGGCGCGGTCGCGGTGCACGGCCTGACCGACGAGTTCCTCGCCGACAAGCCGAAGTTCGCCGACATCGCCGACGACCTGCTCGCGTTCGTGCGCGATGCGGAGGTGATCATCCACAACGCGCCGTTCGACCTCGAGTTCCTCGACGCCGAGTTGGCGCGGCTCGGGCGGCCGCCGTTCCGCGAGCACTGCGCCGCGGTGACCGACACGCTGAAGCTCGCGCGCGAGCTGCATCCCGGCAAGCGCAATTCGCTCGACGCGTTGTGCGAGCGCTACGGGGTCTCCAACAGCCACCGCACGCTGCACGGCGCACTGCTCGACGCCGGGCTGCTGGCCGACGTGTATCTGGCGATGACGCGCGGCCAGGACAGCCTGACGATCGACATCGCGCCGGGCGCGGCGCTCGGCGAGTTCGGCCCGATCGACGCGTCGCAACTGATCGTGCTGCCCGCCAGCGGCGAGGAAGTCGCCGCGCACGAAGCGCTGCTCGACGCGATCGAGATGGAAGCGAAAGGCACGAGCATCTGGCGCGGCGCGGCGGTCAGTTGACCTTCGACGGTCGGCCCCCGGCCGCGATGCGCTCGCGCAGCTCGCGCTTGAGCACCTTGCCGGTCGGGTTCTTCGGCAGCTCGTCGACGAAGACGTAGCGCTTCGGCCGCTTGAAGCGTGCGATGTGCCCGCGACAGAAGGCGTCCAGGACTTCGGCGGAGCAGTCGCGTGCCGGATCGCGCACGACGACCGCGACGACGATCTCGCCCCATTCGGCGTCGGGCGCGCCGATCACCGCGACTTCCCTGACCGCCGGATGCAGAAGCAGCGCTTCCTCGACCTCGCGCGGATAGATGTTGCTGCCGCCCGAGATGATCAGGTCCTTGCTGCGGTCGACCAGCGTCAGATAACCGCGTTCGTCGAGCCGGCCGAGGTCGCCCGTGTGCAGCCAGCCGCCGGCGAGCGTCTTCGCGGTCGCTTCCGCGTTGTTCAGGTAGCCGCGCATCACGGGATCGCCGCGCACGACGACCTCGCCGGTCTCTCCCGCCGCAACCGCGCGATCGTCTTCGCCGAACACCGCGACTTCGACGCCGGTCTGCGCGCGGCCGACCGAGCCGAGCCGCGCCAGCCAGCGCCCTTCGTCCTCGTGCGGCTGCCGCGCATGGTCGGCGAGCGGCAGCACGGTGATCGTCATCGGGCTTTCGCCCTGGCCGTAGATCTGCACGAGCCGCGGACCGAGGCGGTCGAGCGCGCGCCGGCAGTCGGCGACGTACATCGGCCCGCCGCCGTACACGATCAGCTTCAGCCCGCGCGCAGCGCCGCGCAGCCCGTCGACGAGCCGCATCACCATCGTCGGCGCGGCGAAGAATTTGACGCCGCGTGCCGCGTCGAGGATCCCGTCGATTTCGGCGACGTCGAAGCCGCGCGACGCGGGCACGAGCTGCGTGGCGCCGGCCGCGACGTTCGGCACGATGTAAAGCCCCGAGCCGTGTGACATCGGCGCGGCGTGCAGCAGCTGCTCGCCCGCCGCGGCGTGATCGACGTCGGCCAGATAGTTCAGCGCCATCGCGAGCAGATTGCCGTGCGTCAGCATCACGCCCTTGGGCCGGCCGGTCGTCCCGCTCGTGTAGAACAGCCACGCGAGATCGTCGGGCGCGGCGTCGCGCACGGAGCCCGGCTCGCCTTGCAGCAGCCGCAGGTAGTCGTCGCGGTCGACGTCGATGAATTCGGTCGCGCCGCCGGCGCGCGCCGCGGCGATCGCCGCGGTGTCGACGTCGTCCGTGACGAAGCACACGCGCGCCGCGGCGTCGTCGAGGATGAACGCGATCTCCTTCGGATGCAGCTTGACGTTGACCGGGATCGCGCAGATGCCCGCCGCCCAGCACGCGTACAGCAGCTCGACGTAGGCGGCGTTGTTCTTCATCACCAGTGCGACGCGCCCGCCGGCGCGCACGCCGAGCCTTTCGCCGAGCGCCCGCGCGAGCCGCAGCGTCCGATCCGCCAGCGCGGCGTAGTCGAGTTCGATGCGGCCACGCTCGACGACCGCAGGCATCTGCGGCAGTCGGCGCGCAGTGCGGACGAGCAGATGGGCGAGGTTCATCGGCGGCGAGAGTCTATGTCACGTCGGACGCTGTTAGAATCGCCGCCGCATCGGGGTGGTTAGCTCAGCGGTAGAGCACTGCCTTCACACGGCAGGGGTCACAGGTTCGAACCCTGTACCACCCACCACACCTTCGCCGGACCCGCCTGACCGTCAGCCGCCCTTGCTTGCGGGCCGCCAACGGAGTTCGAGGTAGGAACCCTCCCCACGACGCATGACCGGCACCCCTCGGTGGACTTCGCGCGCGCGTGGCGGACAATGCGAACCGGCATGACGGGTGCGGCCGCCACCGGCGGCACCGTCGAATCACGGGGGTTGCATGCAGGATCGGATTCTTGCCGGCGGCGGGTTGCTCGCCTCTTTCGCCGACCGCGCGGAAGGCTTCCGTCTGACGCGTTACTTCACGCTGACGAGCCTCGCTGCGTTCGCCGTCGTCGGCGCCGCGCTTTTCGTTCTGGAGCGCAAGGAGTCGACCTTCTTCGCCGAGGTGCAGAAGGAGCAGGCCGCCTTCTTCGCCGAAGCGCAGCAGGGGCTGACGCGCGCGCACGAGCAGGCCGCCCGCAGCGATCTGCTGGCTGCCCACGAGGCGGGCCACGTCAATCTGGCGCGCGTGTTCGCCAACGTCCTGTGGGAGCGCGACTTCGCTCCGCTGGTGGCGCGCGCCGAGCGGCTGCCGGTCGAACAGTGCCGGGCGCTCGGCAGCGGAGCGGACGCCGGGACCTCCGAGCCGACCGAGCGCCAGCGCGCCTGCTTTGCCGCGCTCGGCCGCCGGATCATGGATCTGCCGGGATTCGCCGCGCTCGACACCAAGGCTTACGAGGCGATGCGGGGCAGCAACGTATTCAAGATCAAGGTCTTCGACCTGCGCGGCATTACGGTGTACTCGTCCGAGCACGGTCAGATCGGCGAGGACAAGCGGGACAACCTCGGCTGGCAGAGCGCGGTGCGCGGACAGCCGGCGAGCGAGCTGACACACCGCGACCGCTTCAGCGCGTTCGAGCGGGTCGTCGAGAATCGGGACCTGATCTCGAGCTACCTGCCGGTGCACGCGCCGGGCAGCGACAGGATCGTGGGCGTGTTCGAGATCTATTCCGACGTGACGCCGCTGATCGAACAGATCAAGCGGACATCGGCGTACATCGCCGGATTGACCGCCGCGAATCAACGTGTGCTGGAGAGCCGCGCGCAGGACAACGACCGCAAGGTCGAGGTGAGCTCGCGCTGGCTGTTGGCCATCGTCTGCGGACTCCTCGTACTGCTGTATCTCGCGCTGCTGCTGCTCGTGCGCATCGGTCAGAGAATCATCGACCGGCAGGCGCAGGCGCAGGCGCGGGCTGCCCGGCGCGAGCAGGAGTGGCACCGCGAGAAGATGGCCGCACTGGCGACGATGGCCGCGGCAATCTCGCACGAAGTCGGCAATCCGCTGACGACGATTACGCTGCTGGCGCAGGAGATCGTGGAAAGCAAGAAGCGCGGCGACTATTCCGACTGCCATCCGGAGGTGATCCTCGAGCAGGCCTGGCGCATCGCCCACATGACGCGCCAGATGGGTGCGTTCGCCTCCGCGCGGAGCGAGGCGCGCGAGCTGGTCGACGTCAACCAGATGGCGAAGGCCGTGTGCGACTTCCTGCGCTTCGACCAGCGTTACCGCAGTACACCGGTCGACTTCCGTCCGACCGAGGGTCTGCCGGCCAGCGTCGTCGTCCCCGATCACCTCAACGAGGTGCTGATGAACATCGTGCAGGTGGCCGCCGAAGGCACGCCCGCGCCCGCGCGCGTGGTGGTCGAGACCGGCACGCGGGGCGGGCAGGTGCTGGTCCGCGTCGGCCGGCAAGGGCCGGACGGCGCCGCGGCACCGTCCGCAGCCGCGACGACCGACCTGCGCGTCGAGGCGGCACGGCGCAGGATCGCCGACATGGGCGGGCGCCTGGTCGTCGAGAACGCGGCGCTTTGCATCCTTCTGCCGGCAGCCGCCGAACACGCGGCGCAGTCCTGAGCGCGGCTGTCGTATCATCCGCCCCGCCTTCGACGACCGGCCCGCGCTGCGGGCCGTTTTTCATGAGCCCGCCGTGGCGGGAGACCCGGATGACCGTCCGCACTCGCATCGCACCGAGCCCGACCGGCATGCTGCACCTCGGCACGGCGCGCACGGCGCTGTTCTCGTGGGCCTACGCGCGCCATCACGGCGGGCAGTTCGTCCTGCGCATCGAGGACACGGACCTGGAGCGCTCGACCGAAGAGGCGGTGCAGGCCATCCTCGACAGCATGAAGTGGCTCGACCTGGACTACGACGAAGGTCCGATCCGCCAGACGGAACGCTTCCCGCGCTACCGCGAAGCGATCGAGCGGCTGCTCGCCGAAGGCAAGGCGTACAGGTGCTACGCGACCGTCGAAGAGCTCGACGAGATGCGCCAGCAGCAGATGGCGCGCAACGAGAAGCCGCGCTACGACGGCCGCTGGCGGCCCGAGAACGCGCGCGGCAGGACGCCGCCGCCGGGCGTGAACCCGGTGATCCGTTTCCGCAATCCCGACGACGGCGAGGTCGCGTGGAACGATCTGGTCAAGGGACCGATCTCGATCGCCAACGCGGAACTCGACGACCTCGTGATCGCGCGCGGCGCCGACTGGGTGCCGACCTACAACTTCGCGGTCGTCGTCGACGACATCGACATGCGGATCACGCACGTGCTCCGCGGCGACGACCACGTCAACAACACGCCGCGCCAGATCAACATCTACAAGGCGCTCGGCGCGGAACTGCCGAAGTTCGGCCATCTGCCGATGATCCTCGGCCCCGACGGGCAGAAGCTGTCGAAGCGGCATGGCGCGGTCAGCGTGATGCAGTACGAAGAGGACGGCTTCCTGCCCGAGGCGCTCTTCAACTACCTGGCGCGGCTCGGCTGGAGCCATGGCGACGACGAGAAGTTCACGCGCGCGCAGTTCGTCGAGTGGTTCGACCTCGACCACGTCAACCGCGCGCCGGCGCAGTACAACCTCGACAAGCTGCTGTGGCTGAACAGCGAGTACATGAAGGAGGCCGACGATGCGCGGCTCGCGAGGCTCGTCGCGCCGCGCATCGAGAGCCGCGGCGGTCTGATCGCCGGCCCCGCGCTCGAACGCGTCGTCGCGCTGCTGAAGGAGCGCGCGAAGACGCTGAACGAACTGGCCGACGAGGCGCTGCTGTTCTATCGCCCGGCCACGCCGAGCGACGCGCTGATCGCGCAGCACCTGACCGGCAAGAGCATCGACGCGCTGCGCGCGTTTGCCGAACGCGCCGGCGCGATCGCGTGGGAGCGCACCGCGCTGTCGGCGCTGCTCAAGCAGCTCGTCGCCGAGTTCGCGCTGAAGATGCCGCAGGTCGCGGTGCCGCTGCGCGTGGCAGTGACCGGCCGCGCGCAGACGCCTTCGATCGATGCGGTGCTCGAACTGATCGGCCGCGACGCGGTGCTCGAGCGGCTGGACAAGGCGCTGGCGCGCGTCCGCTGAACGCTCGTCTTGCCGGGTGCCAAGCCGGCGCGTATCGCGGCCCTCGAGCCCATCGCCTGCATCGCCATCGGCGCC
Organism: Betaproteobacteria bacterium; assembly: GCA_016861185.1. Taxonomy (GTDB): domain Bacteria; phylum Pseudomonadota; class Gammaproteobacteria; order Burkholderiales; family Burkholderiaceae_F; genus DSNY01. The sequence continues at coordinate 178,257 of BOKW01000003.1, read as the reverse complement.
TATCGGCAGTCGCCGGTCCGCAACGGGATCGCCCGGCTCCTCGTCGCCACTACGCAATGTTGCCTATCGATCGGCGCGCGCAAACGGAGTATCAGTATGCGAGCTGGTTGGCGCGGCACGGGCCGGCGACGCTGTGCCGCGATCGCGGTTCACGGCGCTCGGCCGCCGCTCGACGACCCGATCGTCACAGGAGGACGAAATGAGCGTGTTGGCGGACACCCAAGTCACGTGCATGCTGCCGGTCAAGGATCTCGCGCGGGCGCGTGAGTTCTACGAACAGCGGCTGAAGCTCAAACCGCTCGGCGCCAAGCCCGACGGCAAGTTCGTCTATCGCGTCGGCGGCACTGAACTTGCGCTGTTTCCGAAGCCGGAGGGAACGAAGGCCGAGCACACGGCGATCAGCTTCAGGGTCGCCAACATCACGGCCGCGATCGCCGAGTTGAAATCGCGCGGGGTGGTCTTCGATGACTACGACCTGCCGGGCTTCAAGACCGTCGAGCACGTGTGCGTGCTCGGCTCGGAAAAGGCGGCGTGGTTCCGCGATCCCGAGGGCAACATCCTGTGCCTGCATGAAGATCTCGCCTGAAGCCGTCTACCACGACGGCATGCGGCGGCTGCAGGACCGGTTCGACACGCGCCGGCTCGCAGACCGCCTCGACGAGCGGCTGGGCCGTGCCGAGTTCAGCGACGAGGACCGCGCCTTCATCGAAAGCCGCTCGATGTTCTTTTTCGCCACCGCCGACGCGCGCGGCCGGCCCGACTGCTCGTACAAGGGCGGCGCCGCGGGCTTCGTGCGCGTGATCGACCGCAACGCGCTCGCGTTCCCGAGCTACGACGGCAACGGCATGTTCCGCAGTCTCGGCAACGTGCTGGTCAACCCGGCGGTGGCGCTGCTGTTCGTGGACTTCGAGGAGCCGCGCCGGCTGCGCGTCAACGGCAGCGCGCACGTCCGACCCGACGATCCGCTGCTCGCGAGCTTCGCGGGCGCGCAGCTCGTGGTGCGTGTCCGCGCGGCGCGCATCTTTCCGAACTGCCCGCGCTACATCCACCGGCTGGCGCTCGTCGAAGCGTCGCCCTACGTGCCGCGCGCCGGCTACGCGCCGCCGGTACCCGCGTGGAAATACATCGATGCGTTCCGCGCCGTGCTGCCGCGTGGCGATCCGGCGCGCAACGCCTGACCGCAAGGAAGATGCGGTGAACGACGCCCGCCGACTGTGGGAAGGCCGAACGAAAGAACTTCGCGCGTCCCGACAGGGCGCGTGAATTCGCGAGGGAGTGGCTGGATCCGCCGTTCGGGGGGCGCATCGCGTCGCGAATTTGCCTGCCGCGATGCCGCGGCTATAATGCGCGCCCGCTTCACACAAAAGCGCGCGTGGGGGTATAGCTCAGCTGGGAGAGCGCTTGCATGGCATGCAAGAGGTCAGCGGTTCGATCCCGCTTACCTCCACCACCGATTGACTTCCCGCAGTCAGTCCCCTTCGTCTAGAGGCCTAGGACACCGCCCTTTCACGGCGATAACAGGGGTTCGAATCCCCTAGGGGACGCCAGACAAAAATGCCCGCTGAGCGCGGGCGTTTTTGTCTGGCGTGTTTTGGGGTGCGGCAGAACCCCTTCGGGTTCGACGAGCGGATCGCCGCAAGGCGAGACGCGAGCAGTCCCCTAGGACCGTTGGCGCCGGCGTCGCGTTTGCAGGCTGTCCATCGGAACGACAAATGATCGCGCACCGCGAGATCTTTTCTTCAGTCGACGTTGAGGACCCCGCGTGAAACGACTCTTTGCCTGCCTCTCGGCCGCCGCCGCGACCTTCCTTCTCGCCGCCTGCGGCGGCGGCAGCGGCGATCCCGCGCCGGCGCCGACCGGTGTCGCCGTGACGCCGGGCGACGGCAACGTGAAGATCTCGTGGAATGCCGAACCGGGCGTCGACTACTGGATCTTCTACGCGCCCGGCACGAACATCACGACGGAAAACTGGGCAACGCTGCCGGGTGCGAGAGTCGTTCGCGAAGCGACTTCGCCGCAGACGATCGGCGGACTGCTCAACGGCACGACCTACGCGTTCACGATCAACGGGCGCACCGGCGGCGGGCCCGGCGGCCCGGGCACGCCGGCCGTCATCGCCACGCCGCGTCCGGCCGGTGCGAGCTGGACCGTCGGTGCTTCGCTCGGAGCGAGCGACCTGCGCGGCGTCGTGTATGGGCTGAAGTTCGTCGCTGTTGGAACGCAGGGTGCGGCGTTCTCGAGCGCCGACGGGCTGACATGGACGCCGTCGACGACGGGAACGACCAGCGCGTTGAACCGCGTGATCTTCTCCACGGCGGGCTACGTCGCGGTCGGCGATGGCGGGACGATCCTCACCAGCACCGACCTCGCGACTTGGACCGCGCGCACCAGCGGGACGGGTAACGCGCTGAACGCTGTCGCTTTCAACGGCGTCAACACCCATGTCGCCGTCGGCGCTGGAGGAACGATCCTCACCAGCACGGATGCCGCGGTGACCTGGACCGCGGCAGCTTCGGGAACGACCAACGCCTTGTACGCGGTCTCGTTCGCCTCCGGCAAGTTCATCGCGGTCGGTGCGGCCGGCACGCTGCTGACGAGCGCCGACGGCACGGCCTGGACGGCGGTCGCGTCGCAGACGACGCAGGATCTGCGCGCGCTCGCGTTCGGCGCGTCGACGATCGTCGCGGTCGGTGCGGCCGGCACGGTGATCACGAGCCCGGACGCCACAACCTGGACCGCACGCCCCGCGATCGGTTCGGCCGATCTGGCGGCGGTCGCGTTCGGCTCGCAGTTCGTCGCGGTTGGCAGCGGCGGCGCGATCTTCACCAGCGCGGACGGTGTGGCCTGGACCGCGCAGTCCTCCGGCACGACGAACAACCTGAACGCGGTTGCCGCCGGCAACTTCGGCTACGTTGTGGTGGGCGCAGCGGGAGCGAACCTGACCGCGTATTGAGCACGGACCGGTCGCGCGGTCGTGCCGCGCGGCGGAGGGCGCAGCGTCCGGCTGCGCGCGAGCGGCGCGCCGCGCGCTGGCTAGAATGCTTCGCATGGCTGCACCGTTCGTTCACCTTCGCCTGCATTCGGAATTTTCTGTCGTCGACGGCATCGTCCGCATCGACGAGGCGGTGAAGAAGGCGGCGGCCGACGGGCAGGGCGCGCTCGCGCTGACCGACAGTGCGAACCTGTTCGGCGCGATCAAGTTCTACAGCGCCGCACGCAGGCGCGGCGTCAAGCCGATCATCGGCTGCGACGTCTGGATCAGCAACGACGCGGAGCGCGACAATCCGCATCGCCTGCTGCTGCTCGTGCAGGACCGCCGCGGCTACACGAACCTGTGCGAGCTGCTGACGCGCGCGTGGCTGACCAACCAGCACCGCGGCCGCGCCGAGCTGCGCACTGAATGGTTCGAAGGCGGCGCGAGCGAAGGGTTGATCGCGCTGTCGGGTGCGGCGCAAGGCGAAGTCGGCGCGCTGCTGCTCGGCGGCCGCGCCGAACTCGCCGCGCAGGCAGCGCAGCGGCTGGCAGCGCTCTTTCCGCAGCGTTTCTATCTCGAAGTCCAGCGCGCCGGCCGCGAGCACGACGAAGCGCACGTGCGCGCCGCGCTCGCGCTCGCGGTGCGCCTGAAGCTGCCGGTCGTCGCGACGCATCCGGTGCAGTTCGTCGATCGCGACGCGTTCCGCGCGCACGAAGCGCGCGTGTGCATCGCCGAGGGTTACACGCTCGCCGATCCGCGCCGGCCGCGCGTCTTCACGCCCGAGCAGTACTTCAAGACGCGCGCCGAGATGGGCGAACTCTTCGCCGACGTGCCGGCCGCGCTTGCCAACTCGGTCGAGATCGCGCGCCGCTGCAATCTGACGCTCGAACTGGGCAAACCGCGGCTGCCGGACTATCCGACGCCCGAAGGCGTGACGCTCGACGAACACTGCCGCGACCTGTCGCAGCAGGGCCTCGAGAAGCGGCTCGCCGCGCTGTATCCCGATCCGGCGGCGCGCGAAGCGCAAAGGCCGAAGTACGCGGGGCGGCTCGACCTGGAGCTGGCGATCATCGCGAAGATGGGCTTCTCGGGCTACTTCCTGATCGTCGCCGACTTCATCAACTGGGCGAAGGGCAACGGCATTCCGGTCGGTCCGGGGCGCGGCTCGGGTGCGGGGTCGCTGGTCGCCTATTCGCTCGGCATCACCGATCTCGATCCGCTGAAGTACGACCTGCTGTTCGAGCGCTTCCTGAATCCGGAGCGCGTGTCGATGCCCGACTTCGACATCGACTTCTGCCAGGACCAGCGCGACCGCGTGATCGACTACGTGAAGCGCAAGTACGGCGCGCACGCGGTGAGCCAGATCGCGACCTTCGGCACGCTCGGTGCCAAGGCGGTCGTGCGCGACGCCGGGCGCGTGCTCGACCTGCCGTACACGAAGTGCGACCAGCTTTCGAAGCTGATCCCGCACAACCCGACCGATCCGTGGACGCTCGAGCGCGCGCTGCGCGAGGAACCCGCGTTCGCGGAGGCGGTGAAGAACGACGAGGAAGCCGCCGAACTGATCGAGCTCGCCAAACCGCTCGAAGGGCTGACGCGCAATGTCGGCATGCACGCGGGCGGCGTGCTGATCGCGCCGGGCAAGCTGACCGACTTCTGCCCGCTGTATTGCGCGCAGGGTACGGACGCGGTCGTCAGCCAGTTCGACAAGGACGATGTCGAGGCGATCGGCCTCGTGAAGTTCGACTTCCTGGGCCTGACGACGCTGACGATCCTCGATCTGGCGCTCGCGTACGTGAAGCGACTCGATCCCGCGAGCACGCTGACGCTCGATTCGATCCCGCTCGACGATCCGAAGACCTACGAGATCTTCAAGAACGCGAACACGACGGCGATCTTCCAGTTCGAATCGCGCGGCATGCGCGATCTGCTCAAGCGCGCGCGGCCCGACCGGCTCGAGGACCTGATCGCGTTGAACGCGCTGTACCGCCCGGGTCCGATGGACCTGATCCCGGATTACACCGACCGCAAGCACGGCCGCCAGCGGGTCGAGTACCTCGACGCGCGGATGGAGCCGATCCTCGGCGAAACCTACGGGATCATGGTCTACCAGGAGCAGGTGATGCGGATCGCGCAGGCGATCGGCGGCTATTCGCTCGGCGGCGCCGACCTGCTACGGCGCGCGATGGGCAAGAAGAAGCCCGAGGAGATGGCCAAGCACCGCTCGATCTTCGTCGAGGGCGCGGCGAAGAACGGCGTGCGCGAGAACGTCGCGACCGAACTGTTCGACCTGATGGAGAAGTTCGCGGGCTACGGCTTCAACAAGTCGCACTCGGCCGCGTACGCGGTCGTCGCCTGCCAGACCGCTTATTTGAAGGCGCACCATCCTGCAGCGTTCTACGCAGCCAACTTGTCGGCGGTGATGGACGACACCGACAAGGTCAAGGACCTCGTCGAGGACGCGAAGGCCAACGGCATCGCGGTGCTTGCGCCCGCCATCAACCAGGGCCAATGGCGCTTCGAGCCGGTCGATGAGAAGAGCATTCGCTACGGGCTTGGCGGCATCAAGGGCACCGGGCGCGGCGCGATCGAGGCGATCATCGCTGCGCGCGATGCCGGCGGTCCGTTCGCGAGCCTGTTCGACCTGTGCGCACGCGTCGACAAGCACGTCGTCAACCGCCGCGTCGTCGAGGCGCTGGTGCGCGCGGGCGCCTTCGATGCGCTCGACGACGACCGCGCGAAGCTGCTCGCGAGCGTGGGCCGCGCGCTGGAGCAGGCCGAGAAGCTTGCGGCCAGCCGCGGCCAGGCGAGCCTGTTCGGCGGACCGGCGGAGGAAACGGCGCCGGCGCTGCATTACGTGCCGGCGCGGCGCTGGAGCGAACGCGAGCGGCTCGCCAACGAAAAGCTCGCCCTCGGCTACTACTTCAGCGGTCACCTGTTCCGCGAATACGAGGCCGAGGCGAGGCGGCTCGCACCGACGCGGCTGGCGGACATCAGACAGGCGCGCGAGTCGGTGCGGCTGGCCGGCATCATCGTGTCGTCGCGCAGCCAGAACACGCGGCGCGGCCGCATGGGCGTGATCGTGCTCGACGACGCGACCGCCCAGGTCGAGCTGATGGTGTTCTCCGAACTGTACGACCGCAAGCGCGCGCTGTTGAAGGAGGACGAACTGGTCTTCGTCAACGGGCGCGTGCGCTTCGACGAATTCAACCAGCGGCTGTCGATCAGCGCCGACGACGTGATGGATCTGGCGGAGGCGCGCGCGCGTGCGCAGGCCGCGCTGCGCATCGAGGTCGAGGCCGACCGAAGCGGCGCGGCGACGGCGGCGCAGCTTGCGAGCGTGCTCGCGCCGTACCGCGTGACCAACGGCGAAGCGGCAGGCGGGTGCCGCGTGGTCGTCAGCTACACGAACGGCGTCGGCTGCGCGGACATTCCTTTTTCGGAGGACTGGCGCGTGCGGCCGGACGAAGCGCTGCTCGCGGAACTGAAGTCGCAGCTGCGCGTGCGCGGCGCGCGCTTCAGCTACGCCTGAGCTTCGCAGCCTCCCGTCAGGTACCGGTCGAGCCCGACGCTTGCGCGCACGTCGCGCGACGCGATCCGCTGCTGCAGCAGCGCGCGGTTCTTCGCTTCGAAGCGGCGGTCGTGCTCGCGATGCCACAGGTGCAGCACGCCGGTGGCGAAGGCACCCTCCTTGCGGCGCACGCCGTGGTTGAGCAGCCGCACGGCGAGATCCGAATCCTCGAAACCCCAGCCCTCGAACTGCTCGTCAAAGCCGTTGACCGCGCGAAAGTCGGCGGCCCACACGCCGAGATTGCAGGTGCGCACGCGTTGCCAGCGCCGCGCGCCCAGCTTGCGCAGCGGGCCGAGCGCGAGCCGGCGCAGGGGCAGCGTGCGGTTGATGTGGCCCGCCAGTTGCGCGAGCCGCCATTGTCCGAGGCTCCACCCGTGCACCGGCTCGCCGCGTTCGAGCGCGTGCTGCGTGAAGCGCTCCGACAGCAGGATGCGATTGCCGGCGACCATCCAGCCGGGTTCGGCGAGCCGCCGATGCTGCGCGATCCAGTCGGGCCGCGGGATGCAGTCGCCGTCGAGAAAGAGCAGATAGTCGCCTGCGGCGATCGCCGCCGCGCGGTTGCGCGCCGCGCCCGCGCGGAAGCCGCGATCCTCCTGCCAGACGTGGCGCACCGGTATCGGTGCGCCGGCCGCCAGCGATTCGACGAGCTGCCGGGTATCGTCGCGCGAACCGTCGTCGGCGATCAGCACCTCGAAGCCGCGGTCAATCTGCGCGCACAAGCCCGCCAGCGCCGCGCGTAGCGCGTCGGGCCGGTTGTAGGTCGTCACGATGACCGAGATCAGCACGGCCGCCTCAATCGACGTCGTCGCGCGGTGCGCCGCGGCGCGCTTCGGCCGCCAGCATCGCCTTCACGTAGCGGTAGTACGAGCCCTCGGCGTTCGAGACCGCGAGCAGGAAACCGCGCCGGCCGTCGAGAAAGCCGAGCTTGAAGACATAGGTGCGCAGGAAGGCGGCGAGCCCGTGGGCGATCGCACTCGCCAGGCCGGGTGCTTCGCCGCGTGCAGCGAGCGCCGCCGCCGAGTCGCTCGAATAGCGGTTCATCTTCGCGATCACCTCGTCCATCGTGCGGAAGCTGTAGTGGACGATCGGCTCGTGCAGGCGTCCGACAGGTCGATCGGTGACCAGCGACTCGTGCACCGTCGCGTCGGAGAAACGCGCTGCACCGCGCTTGAACAGCCGGCGTACGTAGTCGGGATGCCAGCCGCCGTGGCGCATGAAGCGCCCGCAGTAGGTCGACAGCCGCGGCATCTCGTAGACCTCGAAGCGAGGCTGCGCGAGCGCGCGTTCGATCTCGCCGCGCAGGGCGGGCGTGACGCGCTCGTCGGCATCGAGCGAGAGGATCCACTCGCCGGTGCAGGCGTCGAGCGCGCGGTTCTTCTGCGCGCCGAAGCCCGGCCAGTCGGCCGTCTCGACCACGCGCGCGCCGCATTCGCGCGCGATCGGCACGGTCCGATCGCTGCTCGCATGATCGACGACGACGATCTCGTCGGCGAACGCGACGCTGGCAAGGCACGCGGGCAGGTTGCGTTCCTCGTTGCGCGCGATGATCGCGACCGAAAGCCGGAGTGTCATCTCAGCTAGACTGCGCGCCTCGTGCGCCGGTGCCCTGCAGAATGCGAGTCAATCAGCTCGTCGACGCCGTCTTCGTGCTCAGCGTGCGGACTTTCGACGACCGCATCCGCCACATGCGCCGGGAGATGGCGAAACACGGGATCGACTTCGGTTTCGTCTTCGAATTCGACGCGAATGCTATCCCACCGGAGCTGATCGAGCGGACCTTCGCGCCGAGCGACATGAAGATCTCGCACCAGTCGCTCGTGCTCAAGCACATCCACACCTGGCGGCAATGCGTCGAACGGGGATGGCGTCGCGTTCTCGTGCTCGAAGACGACGCCGAGCTGGCCGAGGGGTTCGCCGACGCGTTTGCGCAGGCGATGCGCGAAGCCGATGCGCTCGATCCGGGCTATCTGATCTACCTCGGCTGCGGTGACAACAAGTACCTTGCCGGTCAGGCCAGCTCTCCGACGGTGCTCGTCGCCGGCGGATCGCTGCCTGCGACCGATGCGATCGTCTTCGACCGGACCGCGGCGGAGCGGAGGCTCGCATGGATCGCTCGCCACAGGATCGCGCGCCCGGCCGACTGGCTGATGCGCGAGGTCGACGCAGCCACGGGCATCCGCCACTACTGGCTGCGTTCGCCGATCGTCCGGCAGGGCAGTATGAGCGGCCGCTTCCGCAGCGTTCTGGACGACAAGCGCCGCTTTCGCGGCCGCTGGTACGCGTGGATACGCTACCGATGGGACCGCTGGCGGCGGTGGGGCCTGAAGGGACGCGCATGAAAGCGACCGCGGCGAGCGGCGCACGAGCCGCCGTGTGCGGGGCTGTTGCGCGCGGCGCAGCCACGATCGGCGCGATCGGCGCGTTCGTTTCACCGCCGCTGTCGAGCTTGGGATTTGCGGTGATGCTGGCGGCGTTCGCCGCGTTGCCGTCGGCTCGGCAGGCGCTCGCAGCCGCGCTGCGCCAGCCGGTCGGCGCGTCAGCTCTCGGACTGCTTGCCGTGCTCGCGGCCGCGATGCTCTGGAGCGCGGCGACGTGGCCGGCACGACTCGACGCGCTCTGGGGCTGGAGGCATCTGCTGCTGCTGATCGTCGCGCTTGCGCTGTTCCACGAGCCGCGGACCCGGCTGCGATTCGCCGTCGCATTCGTCGTCGCGATGACCTGTTTCGCCGCCGCGGCACTGATCCTCTGGAAGACAGCAGCTTTCAGCTACAAGGCGATGCCGCCCGGCGTCATTCTGAGGAACAACGTGTCGCAGGGCATGGCGTTCATGTCGGCTGCCGTGTTCGCCGTGGCGCTCGCGTGGCGGCGCGAGGGCATCGGGCGGCTCGCGCGGGCCGCTCTCGCCGGCGCCGCGGCCGTACTGGTCACCGCGCTTGTGGTCGTCGAACCGGGCCGCAGCGCGATCCTCGGGCTGGCGGTGGCGCTGGCCGCGTTCGCCGTCCTTTCGTCAAGCGGACGAAGGCTGGCGATCCTCTCGGCCCTGCTGGCCTCCTTCGCGGTCGTCGCAGTCACGAGCGTGCCCCAGGTGGCGCAGAAGTTCCGCCTCGGACTGGAAGAACTGCAGGGGTATGCCCGGTCCGATCAGCCGTCCTCGATGGGCATGCGCGCCGTGATGTGGCGCACGACCGCCGATCTGATCCGCGAACGGCCGCTGCTCGGCTACGGCCTGGGCGGGCTGCCGGCCGCGTACGAGGCGAAGGTAAAGGAACAGCAGAAGGGCTGGATGTCGACGACGACGACCGATCCTCACAACCAGTACATGTTCCTGGCCGTCGAGGGCGGGGTACCGGCGGTCGCTGCGTTCATCTGGTTGCTGATCGCCGCGACGCGCCAGGCTGCGCCTGCACCGTGGCGTGCGGTCGGGCTGGCGCTGCTGGCTGCGTGGTGCACGACGAGCCTCTTCAGCTCGCACTTCCAGACCTTCACCGAGGGCCATGCGATCGCCTTGTTTCTCGGCGTCTTTCTTGCCGCGGGCCGGGCTCAGGCGCCGCCAAGCGCCTCGTCGACGCAGGCCAGCACGTCTTCCCAGGAAGGCCAGCCGCCGGCGCCGCCGATCAGGCGCACGTTCCGTCCCCAGGGTCGGGTCTTCAGCGGATCGGTCACGCCGAACACGCTGACCAGGCGTGCGCCGACGGCGGCGGCAAGATGGCCGGGCCCGCTGTCGTTGGCCACGACCATGCGGCTGCGCGCGAGCAGTGCGGCGAAGGTGCCGACGTCCGTTTCGGGCAGCACGGTCGCCGCGGGCACGGCGCGAATCACAGCGTCGCGTTCCCCGGGCCCGGGACACGCGACGACCTGAAGTCCGCGGTTGGACAACTCGACGCTGAGCCGCGCGAAGCCGCTCCACGCTTTCACTTTCCCCCGGTGCAGTCCGACGGCTACCGGACACAGCACGACGTAGCCGTCGGCGACGCTCGCCGCGCGCCGCATCGAGGCCGCCCTGCGCTCGGCCTCCGAGGAGATGCGCAGCGCAAGCTTGTCCGTCACGGGCGGCGCAGTGCCGACGAGCGAGGCCGCAAGCGTGTAGTAGTACTCGACCGTGTGCATGTCGGTCGCCCAGCGCGCGGGCAGCGGCACCGCCCGGCGCAGCAGCCAGCTTCGCGCGTCGGTCGCGTAGCCGGTCGCGGCGATGCCGCCGAGGCGAAACTCGAGCGCAGTGCCGAACGAGTTGGTGAACAGAATCCCTTCGACGTGACCCGTCCGGGCCACACGCACCGCGCGCAGCGCATCGATGCGCTCGATCCAGTTGCCGCGCACCGCGATCGGGCGCCATGGATAGGCGGCGAACAGCGCCGCGGCCCACGGCTTGCCCGCGATCCGCAAGTCGAACCCATGGGCCGCCAGCAGATCCAGCGCGGGCAGGCACATGCAGGCGTCGCCGAGGTGATTGGGTAGACGGACGATCAGCGATCGCACGAGTGGCGGGCGGGCGACGATCGCCTAAACTACGCGGCCGGCGTCGCACACAGTGGCGGACAGATCGAATTCTAGCGACCGCCTCTCCTCCGATGACCGAATCCACCGCGCTGCGCCCGCAGCTCTTCGCCGATCCGATCTTCCGTCGTCTGCTGCGGCTCGTACTGGGGCACAAGACGCTGCTGGCGTTCGCGCTGGTCGCGATGGCGGTGGCGGCGGCCACGGAGCCGCTGATGGCGCGTTTGACCGGACTGCTGCTCGATCAGGGCTTCTATCGCAGAGACGCGGCCGCCGGCGTGTGGGTTCCGCTCGCGTTCGTCGGCGTGTTCGTCGTGCGGGGGCTGGCCTCCTTCGCCAGCACGTATCTGCTGAACCGCGTATCGCAGTTCGTGCTGGTCGATCTGCGCGCTGCGATGTTCGAACGGCTGCTGCACTGGCCGCAGTCGGCGTTCGAGAACGCGCCGTCGGGCATCGTCGTGTCGAAGTTCATCAACGAAGCGACCAACGCGCTGAACCTGGCCGCCGAGGTGATGACCACGGCCGTGCGCGACACGCTGACCGTGCTGGCGCTGCTCGCGGTCCTGCTGTACTACAACTGGCAGCTGACGCTGGTGACGCTGATCGTCGCTCCGGTGATCACGCTGGTGCTGCGCGGATTCAGCCGGCGCCTGCGGCGGCTGAATCTCGATAACCAGGCGATGCTCGGCGAGATGACGCGCGCCGTGCAGGAGACGCACGAGGGCGCGCGCGTGATCAAGGTGTACGACGGCGTCGGCTACGAGCGCGAGCGCTTCGACGCGATCAACCAGAAGCTGCGCCGCTTCGCGCTGAAGATGCAGGTCGCCTGGTCCGCCGCCACGCCGCTGACGCAGGTGATCGCGTCGATGGGCCTGGCGCTGGTGATCGGCGTGGCGTTGTGGCAGGCGCGCACCGCGCAACTGTCGCCGGGCGATTTCATTACGTTTCTGACGGCGTCGCTGCTGCTGCTGCCGCCGCTGCGGCACCTGGCGGGACTGAACGGCCCGCTGGCGCGCATGCTCGCCGCCGGCGAAAGCGTGTTCGCGCTGATCGACTCGAATGAGGAGGCCGACACCGGTACGCGGACGATCGACCGTGCGCGCGGCGCGATCGCCTTCCGCAACGTTTCCTTCCGCTATCCGGGCACGGCGGAGGCCGCGCTCGACCGCGTTTCGCTCGAGGTCGCGCCGGGCGAGATGATCGCGCTCGTCGGGCCCTCCGGCGCGGGCAAGACGACGCTGATCAACCTGATCCCGCGCTTCGTCGAGCCGACCGCGGGCGACATCCTGCTCGACGGCGTGCCGACGCACGAGTTGCGGCTGGCGAGCCTGCGCGCGCAGATCGCGCTGGTGTCGCAGGACGTCGTGCTGTTCGACGATTCGATCGCGGCCAACATCGCGTACGGCGCGCAGCGCGGCGCCTCGCTCGAGCGCATCCGCGCCGCGGCCGAGGCGGCGTACCTGCTGCCGTTCATCGAATCGCTGCCGCAGGGTTTCGATACGCCGATCGGCGAGAACGCCGTGAAGCTGTCGGGCGGGCAGCGCCAGCGCCTTTCGATCGCGCGCGCGCTGCTGAAGGACGCGCCGATCCTGCTGCTCGACGAGGCGACCTCGGCGCTCGACTCGGAGTCGGAGCGCTACATCCAGGCGTCGCTCGAGCGCCTGATGAGGGGCCGCACGACCTTCGTCGTCGCGCACCGGCTGTCGACGATCGAGCGCGCCGACCGCATCGTCGTGCTCGAAGCCGGACGCATCGTCGAGACCGGCCGCCACGCCGAGCTGCTCGCGCGCGGCGGACTGTACGCTCACCTGTACCACATTCAGTTTTCTCATGCCAAGGAGGCCGTCGCATGAGCGCCGCAACGAACACGCCGCCGATCAGCCGTTATCCGGTTCCCGAGCTGAATGAGCTGCCGGAGGACATCCGCGCGCGCATCCTCGCCGTGCAGGAGAAGTCCGGCTTCATCCCGAACGTGTTCCTGACGCTCGCGCACCGGCCGGACGAGTTCCGAGCGTTCTTCGCGTACCACGATGCGCTGATGGAGAAGCAAAGCGGGCTGACCAAGGCCGAGCGCGAGATGATCGTCGTCGCCACCAGCGGCGCCAACCAGTGCCACTACTGCGTCGTCGCGCATGGCGCGATCCTGCGCATCCGCGCGAAGAACCCGCTGGTGGCTGACCAGGTCGCGATCAACTACCGCAAGGCCGACATCACGCCGCGGCAGAAGGCCATGCTCGATTTCGCGATGAAGGTCGCCCAGAACTCCGCAGCCATCGCGGAGGCCGACTTCGAATCGCTGCGCGCACAGGGTTTCTCGGACGAAGACATCTGGGACATCGGCGCGATCGCCGCGTTCTTCGCACTGTCGAACCGGATGGCGAACATGATCGGCATGCGGCCGAACGACGAGTTCTATCTGCTCGGACGCATGCCGCCGCCCGCGAAATGAACGCGCTGCGTTTCGGTGCGGCTGCGGCCGCAGCGGCGCTCGCGGGCTGCGTCGTTTTCCCGTACGGGCCTTACTGGAAGCCCGAAGCGAGCGGCGGCGAGTACGCGCGCGCGTGGTGCGGCGAGCAGGTCGGGCCGTACAACAAGGTGCGGCTGCGGCTCAACGAGCAGGTGCGGGCGACGCTGACGATCGAGGAGAAGCCGCAGCGCCATGTGTCGGTGCTGTTCGAGGCCGCGGTCGAGCCGCTGGCGGTTGGCGCGAAGGCGCGACTCGAAAGCGGCGGTCGGCGGCTCGAGGTTCCGGTGAAACTGTCGGACTGGGCGATCGAACGGGGTGTGGCCCGTGTGGCGACCGACGGTGCCGTGTTTACGCCAACCGGCAAGCCGGCAGTCGGCCGGATCGAGGTCGCGCTACCGCCCGAGATCGACAGCCGGTTCACTTTTCACTTCCCGCGGCTCACGCACGGTGATCGTCCACTCGCTGCACCGCCGGTGAAGTGGGAGCGTCGCGTCTTCGACGGCGGCGTGCAGCCGCTGAACTGCTGAGCGCCGTCGGGCCGCCACGACGGATCGCTGTGGCGCGGTGCCGTTGTCGCCGCGGCCGGTAAGATCCGCTTCCCTCGTTCGCGTTCGGACTATGAAGATCTCCGTCATCGGCACCGGCTACGTCGGACTGGTCACAGGCGCCTGCCTCGCGGACGTCGGCAACGACGTGCTTTGCATCGACGTCGACGAGAAGAAGATCGCGCGGCTGCGGGCCGGCGAGATTCCGCTCCACGAGCCGGGGCTCGACGCGGTCGTCGCACGCGGTGTGGAGGCCAAGCGGCTTTCCTTCTCGACGAGCTACGACGAAGCCGTCGCGCATGCGCCGCTGATCTTCGTCGCCGTAGGCACGCCGTCGGGCGAGGACGGCTCGGCGGACCTGTCGCACGTGGTCGCCTGCGCGCGCGAGCTGGGCCGCCGCATCACGCGCGATACGGTCGTCGTCGTCAAGTCGACCGTGCCGGTCGGCACCAACCACCGCGTGCGCGCGACGCTGAACGAGGAACTCGTCAAGCGCAAGGCCGGCGTCAAGGTGTCGACCGCGTCGAATCCGGAGTTCCTGAAAGAAGGCTTCGCGGTCGACGATTTCATGCGCCCCGACCGCATCATCGTCGGCGTCGACGATCCGCATGCGGCCGACGTGCTGCGCGCTCTTTACGCGCCGTTCAACCGCAACCGCGACCGGTTGCAGATCATGGACGTGCGCTCGGCCGAGTTCACGAAGTACGCGGCCAACGCGATGCTCGCGGTGCGCATCTCGTTCATGAACGAGATGGCGAACCTGGCCGACCGGCTCGGCGTGGACATCGAGCACGTGCGACACGGCATCGGCGCCGACCCCCGCATCGGCCCGCACTTCCTGTACGCGGGCGTTGGCTTCGGCGGCTCGTGCTTCCCGAAGGACCTGCGCGCGCTGATACACACCGCGGAAGAGGCGGGCGAGCCGGCCGAGATCCTGCGCGCGGCCACGCGCGCGAACCTGCGCCAGCGCGGCATCCTGGTCGACAAGATCGCGCATCACTTCGGCGGCAAACTCGCGGGCCGCACGATTGCGCTGTGGGGCCTCGCCTTCAAGGCGAACACCGACGACATGCGCGAAGCGGCGAGCCTCGCGATCGTCGATGGACTGACGAAGGCGGGCGCGAAGGTGCGCGCGTACGACCCGGTCGCGATGGACAACGCGCGTGCGATTCTGCGCGGCAACGGCGCGGTCGAGTTCGCGCCGTCGGCGCGCGCGGCGGCCGACGGCGCCGACGCGCTCGCGGTCGTCACCGAGTGGCTCGAGTTCCGCAGCCCGGACTTCGAATGGCTGGCGCAGGCGCTGAAGGCGAAGGCGGTGTTCGACGGCCGCAACCTGTACGACCCGGCGACGGTGCGCGCGGCCGGTTTGACGTACTTCGGCATCGGCCGCGGCGGAGCCTGAAGTGATCCTCGTCACCGGAGCGGCCGGGTTCATCGGTTTTCACGTCGCTCGCGCACTGCGCGCGCGCGGCGACGCGGTGCTCGGCATCGACAACCTGAACGACTACTACGATCCCAGGCTCAAGCAGGCGCGGCTCGATCAGCTTGCGGGCGACGCCGGCTTCGTCTTCGAGCGTCTCGATCTCGCCGACCGCGAGGCGACGCTCGCGCTGTTCGCGCGGCACCGGATCGAGGCGGTCGTGCATCTGGCGGCGCAGGCGGGCGTGCGGTACTCGCTGACGCACCCGCACGTGTACGTCGAAGCGAACGTGGCCGGCTTCCTGAACCTGCTCGAAGCCTTGCGCGTGTATCCCGTGCGGCACGCGGTCTACGCATCGACCTCGAGCGTCTACGGCGCCAACACGAAGCAGCCGTTTTCCACCGAAGATCGCGTCGACCGCCCGATCAGCCTGTACGCGGCGACCAAGCGCGCCAACGAACTGATGGCGTACGTGTACGCGCTGCAGTTCGGCGTGCCGCTGACCGGACTGCGCTTCTTCACCGTGTACGGTCCGTGGGGCCGGCCCGACATGGCGGCGTTCAAGTTCACGCGCGCGATCCTCGCCGGCGAGCCGATCGACGTCTACAACCACGGCGACATGGCGCGCGACTTCACCTACATCGACGACATCGCCGACGGCGTGCTGCGCGTGCTCGACCGCGTGCCGGCGCGTGACGCGGACGGCGTGCAGCACCGCCTCTACAACATCGGCAACCATCGCCCGGAGCCGCTGCTGCACTTCATCGACGTGCTCGCCAAGGCGATCGGCGGCACGCCGCAGATGCGGATGCTGCCGATGCAGCCGGGCGACGTGCAGTCGACTTACGCGGACATCGACGATCTGAGGCGCGACTACGGTTGGGCGCCCGCCACGCCGATCGAAATCGGGCTGCCGCGCTTCGTAGCGTGGTATCGGGCGCATTACGGCGTCTAGCGTCGCGGTTCGCCGCGTCCGCCGCGATCGGGCGAGCGGGGCGGCGCTGTGGTTGAATCGCACCCATGACCCTGACCGAACTGAAGTACATCGTCGCGGTGGCGCGCGAGCGTCACTTCGGGCGCGCCGCAGAGGCCTGCTTCGTGAGCCAGCCGACGCTGTCTGTGGCGATCAAGAAACTCGAGGACGAACTGGACGTGCTGCTGTTCGAACGCCGCAGCAACGAAGTGACGTTGACCCCCGCCGGCGAACGCATCGTCGCGCAGGCACAGCGCGTGCTCGACGAAGCGGCGCGGATCAAGGAACTGGCGAAGGCCGGCAAGGACCCGCTGGTCGGCGCGCTGCGCGTCGGTGTCATCTACACGATCGGGCCCTACCTGCTGCCGGCGCTGATCCGGCAGTTGCTGCGCGACGCGCCGCAGATGCCGCTGCTGCTGAACGAGAACTTCACGATCAAGCTGCTCGAGCTGCTGAGGAACGGCGAAGTCGACGTCGCGATCCTGGCGCTGCCACTGCCGGAGTCGGGCGTGCTGATCCAGCCCGTCTACGACGAGCCGTTCATGGTGGCCGTGCCGAAGCAGCATCCGTGGACGCGCCGCAAGAGCATCGCGGCGGACGAGTTGAAGAAGGAGACCATGCTGCTGCTCGGCACGGGCCACTGCTTCCGCGACCAGGTGCTCGAGGTCTGCCCCGAACTGTCGCGCTTTTCGACCGGCGCCGAGGGCATCCAGAAGACCTTCGAAGGCTCGTCGCTCGAAACCATCCGACACATGGTCGCGTCCGGCCTCGGCATCACGGTACTGCCGAAGACGTCGGTGCCGGAGAAACCGCCGCGCGATTCGCTGATCGAATACGTGCCGTTCAAGCCGCCGGTGCCCGAGCGGCGCGTCGTGCTCGCCTGGCGCAAGAGTTTCACGCGGCCGGCGGCCGTCGAGGCGCTGCGGCGCGCGATCCTGAAGTGCCATCTGCCGGGCGTGAACAAGCTCGATCTGCCGGCCGAGGCCGGATAGGGTTCACGCTATCGCCGTCTTGGCTATTACCAATTGGCCAATGGCGAAGCCGCCCACTACGATCCGGGCGTCGCTACAAAGGAGAAACACGATGGCAAAGGGCAAGAACAAGTCCGACGACGGCGGAGCGGGCGCGCCCCGGATCGACATCGGCATTCCCGACAAGGACCGCGAGAAGATCGCGCACGGCTTGTCGCGCGTGCTGGCCGACACGTATTCGCTGTACCTGAAGACGCACAACTTCCACTGGAACGTCGAAGGTCCGATGTTCAACACGCTGCACCTGATGTTCATGGAGCAGTACACGGAGCTGTGGAACGCGCTCGACACGATCGCCGAGCGCATCCGCGCGCTCGGCTATCCCGCCCCGGGTACGTACAAGGCGTTTGCCAAGCTCGCGTCGGTCGAGGAGACCGACGGCGTTCCCGAGGCGATGGAGATGGTGCGGTTGCTGGTCAAGGGGCACGAGGCCGTCGCCCGCACGGTGCGCGACGCGTTCCCCGTCGCCGACAAGGGCGGCGACGAGTCGACCGTCGACCTGCTGACGCAGCGCCTTCAGGTGCATGAAAAAACGGCATGGATGCTGCGCAGCCTACTCAAGTAGGCCGCGCAGCATGCGGTCGACGCCGTTTTTCGGTGAAGGCTAACTTCGGCGGGGCCGAAGTTAAGGCGCGCAGCGCTGGCCGGAGCCAAACGACCGCATGCAGTCCATACGGTCTTTCGTCGCAGGCTAACTTCGCGCAGCGAAGTTAAGGCGGACGCGAAAGCGTCCGCCGGCCGAAGACAAAAAAGCGGCGTGGATGTTGCGCAACTCGCTCAAGTGAAGTGAAGCGGTCGCCGCACAGCTGCGGCCGCTTCAAGCGCCCGGGAGCGCGGATGCAACTGTTCGCAGGAACCAGCGGCTATTCGTTCAAGGAGTGGCGCGGCCGCTTCTATCCGGAGCAGCTTTCCGCCGACGGGATGCTGCGCTACTACGCGCAGCAGCTTCCGACCGTCGAGATCAACAGCAGCTTCTACGGGCTACCCAGGGAAGACGTGCTCGCGCGTTGGCGCGACGACGTCCCCGACGGGTTCGTCTTCGCGCTCAAGGCGCCCCGGCGCATCACGCACGAGAAGCGGCTGCGCGAGGCGGGCGACGATGCGACCGAACTGTTCCGCCGCGCGGCCGTGCTGGGGACGAAGTTGGGCGCCGTGCTGTTCCAGTTGCCGCCTTCGCTGAAGAAGGATCTGCCGCGGCTGCGCGGGTTCGTGGACGGGCTGCCCGGCGGCGCGCCGGTCGCGTTCGAATTCCGCCACGCGTCCTGGCAGGACGACGAGGTGTACGCGGCGCTGCGCGAGCGCGGGGTGGCGCTGTGCGTCGCCGACACGGACGACGGCGACACGCCGTTCATCGCAACCTCGGACCGGGCGTACGTCCGGCTGCGAAGGACGCACTACGACGATGCCGAGCTGCGCGCCTGGGCCGAGCGCATCGCGGAGCGACGACTGGCCCGCACGTACGTCTACTTCATGCACGAGGACGAGGCGCTCGGCACGCGCTTCGCGCAGCGCCTGCTGGGTCTGTGGTCCGCCGTCGCGTAAGGCTACGGCTCGATCCGCTTTCCGCTGTCGGGATCGAACAGGTGCATGTGCTCGGGCGCGAAGCGCAGCGGCAGGTGGCCTTCTTTCGCGACGACCGACGTGTGCAGCCGCGCGGCGACGCGCGCGCCCTGCTTGTCCGCGCCGAGGTGGCCGTAGACCAGCGAATCCGAGCCGAGCAGTTCGATGAAATCGATGTCGGGGCCGAGCAGCGCGGCTTCCGGCGGGCAGGTCTCGAGATGCTCGGGTCGCACGCCGAGCAGGACGCGGCGGCCGTCGAGCGAGGCGTGCGACACCGGCAGCTTCACGCGGATGTCGCCGTCGCCGGCCAGCGTTCTGCCGCCTTCGGCGAGCCGCCCCGGGATCAGGTTCATCGGCGGCGAACCGATGAAACCGGCGACGAAGGTGCTCGCCGGTCGGCTGTAGACCTCGAGCGGCGCGCCGATCTGCTCGGTGCACCCGCCGTTCATCACGAGCATGCGTTGCGCGAGCGTCATCGCCTCGACCTGGTCGTGCGTGACGTACAGGGTGGTCGTGCACAGCCGCTGGTGCAGCGCCTGCAGCTCGCTGCGCATCTGCACGCGCAGCTTCGCGTCGAGGTTCGACAGCGGCTCGTCGAACAGGAACACGGCCGGCTCGCGCACGATCGCGCGGCCCATCGCGACCCGCTGGCGCTGCCCGCCCGAAAGCTCGCGCGGCCGGCGCGCGAGCAGCTTGGTCAGCTCCAGGATCTCGGCGGCGCGCTGCACGCGCGCGTCGATGTCCGCCTTGGAGCGCCGCTGGATCTTCAGCCCGTAAGCCATGTTGTCGTACACGCTCATGTGCGGGTACAGCGCATAGCTCTGGAACACCATCGCGATGTTGCGATCCTTCGGCTCCAGATCGTTGACGACGCGGTCGCCGATCGCGACTTCGCCCGACGTGATCGTCTCCAGCCCCGCGACCATGCGCAGCAGCGTCGACTTGCCGCAGCCCGAGGGCCCGACCATCACGACGAACTCGCCGTCGCCGACGTCCATCGAGATTCCCCGGATCGCCTGCACGGCGCCGTAGGACTTGTAGACGTTTCTGATCGATACCCCGGCCATCACTTTTCCGTTTCGACGAGTCCTTTGACGAACCACTTCTGCATCAGCACCACCACCACGGCCGGCGGCAGCATCGCGAGCATCGCGGTGGCCATCACCAGGTTCCACTCGGTCGCGGCGTCGCCGCCGACGATCATCCGCTTGATGCCGATCACCGCCGTGTACATCGACTCGTCGGTCGTGATCAGCAGCGGCCACAGGTACTGGTTCCAGCCGTAGACGAACTGGATCACGAACAGCGCCGCGATGCTGGTGCGCGACAGCGGCAGCAGAACGTCCCAGAAGAAGCGCATCGGCCCGGCGCCGTCGATGCGCGCCGCTTCCGTCAGCTCGTCGGGCACCGTCAGGAAGAACTGGCGGAACAGGAAGGTCGCGGTGGCCGAGGCGATCAGCGGCAGGGTGAGCCCGGCGTAGCTGTTCAGCATGCCGAGATCGGCGACCACCTTGAAGGTCGGAATGATGCGCACCTCGACCGGCAGCATCAGCGTGACGAAGATCGTCCAGAAGAAGAACATCCGCAGCCGGAAGCGGAAGTACACGATCGCGAAGGACGAGATGATCGAAATGGCGATCTTGCCGATCGTGATTCCCAGCGCCACCACGGTGCTGTTGAACAGCATCGTCGCCACCGGCGCCTTCGAGCCTTTTTCGGTGCCGGCGAACAGCACCTGCCGGTAGTTCTCGACGAGCTGGTCGCCGGGCACCAGCGGCATCGGCACCGACATGATCTCTTCGAGCGTCAGCGTCGACGCGACGAAGGTCACGTACACGGGGAAGGCGATGACGACCATGCCGGCGATCAGCACCAGGTGCGAGAGAACGTCCAGCCAGGGGCGCCGCTCGACCATCAGTACTGGACCTTGCGTTCGATGTAGCGGAACTGCACGACCGTCAGCGCGATGACGATCGCCATCAGGACCACCGACTGCGCTGACGAGCCGCCCAGGTCGCCGGCCTTCACGCCGTCGTGATAGACCTTGTACACGAGGATCTGCGTGGAGGTGGCCGGCCCGCCCTGCGTGGTGGCGTCGATGATGCCGAAGGTGCCGAAGAACGCGTACACGACGTTGACGACCAGCAGGAAAAAAGCGGTCGGCGACAGCAGCGGGAACACGATCGTCCAGAAGCGCCGCCAAGGTCCGGCGCCGTCGATCGCCGCCGCTTCGATCAGCGAGCGCGGAATCGACTGCAGCCCGGCGAGGAAGAAGAGAAAGTTGTAGCTGATGTGGTTCCACACGGCTGCCATGATCACCAGCAGCATCGCCTGATCGCCGTCGATCACCCAGTTCCAGTGGACGCCGAGGCCCTTCAGCCAGAACGTAACGATGCCGATCGACGGCGCGAACATGAACGCGTACAGCACGCCGGCCACCGCGGCCGCGACCGCGTACGGCCAGATCAGCAGCGTCTTGTAGGCCATCGCGCCGCGCACCACGCGGTCCGCGAACACCGCCAGCAACAGCGACAGCGCGATGCCGATCGCCGCCACTGCGAAGCTGAAGATCGCGGTGACGCGAAACGACTGCAGGTAGTGGGGGTCCTTGAACAGCGTGTAGAAGTTCTGCAGGCCGACGAACTGGGTCTTCAGGCCGAAGGCGTCCTGCAGCTGGAACGAGTACCAGATCGCCTGCGATGCCGGCCAGAAGAAGAAGACGATCGTGATGGCGAGCTGCGGCGCAACCAGCGCGAACGGCAGCCACGCCGACCGGAAGACGACGCGTTTTTCCACGCGAATCGGGGAGTCGAGAGTTCCCTCCCCGCTAGGCGGGGAGGGCCGGGGAGGGGTGCCGTGGCATACCGCCGCAGGCGAACCGCTGACGCAGTCAGCGGTTCGCTGCCTCGAATTGCCGCAGGATCTCGTTGGCGCGCCGCACGGCGTCGTCGAGCGCCGCCTTCGGGCTCTTCTTGCCGGCGAACGCCGCTTCCAGTTCCTCTTCGATCACCGTGCGACCCTGCACGAAGTTGCCGAAACGCAGTCCTTTCGAGTTCGCGGTGGGCGGCTTGTTGGTGAGCTGCTTGACCGCCAGCTCCGCGCCCGGGTCCTTCTCGTAGAAGCCCGACTTCTTGGTCATCTCGTACGCGGCCATCGTGATCGGCACGTAGCCGGTCTTGACGTGCCATTCCATCTGGATCTCGGGCCGCGACAGGAACGCGAGGAAGCGCGCCACGCCCTTGTACTCCTCGGCCTTGCGCCCGCTCATCACCCACAGCGACGCGCCGCCGATGATCGAGTTCTGCGGCGCGCCGGGAACGTCGTCGTGGTAGGGGATGAAGTTGATCGACCAGTCGAACTTGGCCGCCTTGCGGATGCCCGCCTGCGCGCCGGTGCTGCCGGTGAACATCGCGCACTCGCCGCTGGAAAACTTGGCGTCGCCCTGGTTGGTGCGACCGGCGTAGGTGAACTGCCCCTTTTTCGCCATGTCGGCGAGCATCGTGATGTGCCTGACGTGATTCGGCGAGTTGATCGTGAACTGCGTGTCCAGTCCGCCGAAGCCGTTTTCCTTGGTGCCGATCGGCAGGTTGTGCCAGGCGCTGAAATTCTCGATGTGCTTCCACGACGGCCAGCTCGTCGTGTACACGCACTCCTGCCCGGCGGCCTTCAGCTTGTCGGCGGCGGCCAGCACTTCTTTCCACGTGCGCGGCGCCTTGTTCGGATCCAGTCCCGCTTTCTTGAACGCGTCCTTGTTGACGTAGAACATCACAGTGGAGCTGTTGAACGGGAAGGACAGCATGTTGCCCTGCTGGTCCGAGTAGTAGCCGGTCACGACCGGCAGATACGCCTTCGGATCGAACGGCTCGCCCTGCTCCTTCATCAACTGGTAGACGGGTTTGATCGCGCCCTTGGCGGCCATCATGGTCGCGGTGCCGACTTCGAACACCTGCAACAGATGCGGCGCCTGTCCCGCGCGAAACGCCGCGATCGCCGCCGTCATCGACTCGGGATACGAGCCCTTGTACGTGGCGACGACCTTGTACTCCTTCTGGCTTTCGTTGAACTTGCCGGCGAGTTCGTTCAGCGCTTCGCCGAGCGCGCCGCCCATCGAGTGCCACCACTGGATCTCGGTCTGCGCCGCCACGGGCGGCGTTACAGCGGCGAGCGCGGCGGCCAGCGCGCCCGCCGCAAGTGTCTTGCGAATCATGGAGGGTCTCCTCAGGTGAAGCGTGGATGTTGGGCTTGTTCTTTGACGCGGCTGTTACGATAAGCGCCCCCGGCTGTTCAGCGCAAATCCGCGTTGCAGCACGTGGCGTCCACACCAGACTGCGCATGTCTGCTCTCGACCCGATTCGCCGCCGCTGGACCCTGTACGTGCGGCTGGTGCGGCTCGACAAGCCCATCGGCGTGCTGCTGCTGCTGTGGCCGACGCTGACTGCCCTGTGGATCGCCACCGACGGCCAGCCGCCGGCACTGCTGCTGGGCATCTTCGTGCTCGGGACATTCCTGACGCGCTCGGCCGGCTGCGCGATCAACGACGTGGTCGACCGCGACTTCGACGGTCACGTCAAGCGCACGGCGGACCGGGTCGTCTCCAGCGGCGCATTGTCTCCGCTGGAGGCGGTCGCGGTCGCGGTCGTGCTGCTGCTGCTCGCCGCATTGCTGCTGATCCCGCTGAATGCGCTGACCTTCTGGCTGGCGGTCGTCGGCGTGATCGTGGCGACGACCTATCCGTTCTTCAAGCGCTTCTTCCCCTTGCCGCAGGCTTATCTGGCGATCGCCTTCTCATTCGGCATTCCGATGGCTTTCGCGGCCGCACTGGGGCACGTGCCGACGATCGGCTGGTGGCTGTTCGCCGCGAACCTGTTCTGGGTCGTCGCGTACGACACCGAATACGCGATGGTCGACCGCGACGACGACATCCGCATCGGCGTGCGCTCCTCGGCGATCCTGTTCGGCCGCGCGGACGTGGCCGCGGTGATGTTCTGCTACGGCGCCCACCTGTCGCTGCTGCTGGTCGTGGGCAGCGTGATCCACGCGCGCTGGCCGTTTTACCTCGGTTGGGCGGCGGCGTTCGGTTGCGTCGTCTATCACTACCTGCTGATCCGCAGCCGCGCGCGCGAAGACTGCTTCCGCGCGTTCCGCCACAACCAGTGGGTCGGTCTTGCCGTCTTTGCCGGCGTCGCGCTGGACTACGCGCTCAGGTGAGGGCGCTGCGCGGATCGCGGATCGCGAGCAGCGGTCCGCCCCTTCGTTGCCGATCCTGAGCCCGTGAATTCCGTTGGACGTCGCAGGCCGAGCCTGCGTCGCACGATTGAAGATCGGAACCGCGGGGATCAGCGCAATCCGCGATCCGCAATCCGCGATCCGAATAGCCGTCACTTCCCGAACTCGTCGCCCATCTCGGCCGCGCGGCGTTGCGCGGCGCGCACGGCCGCCACGATCTTCGCCTTGATCTGATCGGCGTCCATCGAGCCGATCGCGGCGGCGGTCGTTCCGCCCTTCGACGTCACGCGCGCACGCAGGGTTTCGGGCGGTTCGCCCGATTCGGCCGCCAGGTGCGATGCGCCGACCAGCGTTTCGATCGCGAGGTGACGCGACTGCTCCTCCGACAGGCCCATGTCGCGGCCGGCCTGGATCAGCGCTTCGATGAAGTAGAAGACGTAGGCGGGACCGCTGCCGGAGATCGCGGTCACCGCGTCGAGCTGCGCCTCGTCGTCGAACCAGACGACCGCACCGACCGCTTGCAGGATCTGTGCCGCCAGCTCGCGCTGCGCCGGCGTCACCGACGGCCCGGCGGCGAGTCCGGAGATGCCGTGACCGATCAGCGCCGGCGTGTTCGGCATCGAGCGCACGATGCGGTCGGTGCCCAGCCAGCGGGCCAGGTCGGCGATGCGGATGCCGGCGGCGACGGACAACGCGAGCTGCTGCCCGACGAAGGGTCGCAGCGCGCTGCAGACCTCCTTCATCTGCTGCGGCTTGACCGCGAGCACCAGCACGTCGAGCCGGGCGAGCCGCGCGTCCGGTGCCGGCGCGACCGCGATGCCGAAGTCGCGCGCGAGCTGATCGCGCCGCGCGGCGTCGATCTCGACCGCCAGCAGGTCCTGCGGCTTGCGTCCGGTCCGGATCAGGCCCCCGATCAGCGCGGACGCCATGTTGCCGCCGCCGATGAAAGCGATGCGCGCGTTCTCGTTCATGCGTGCTCCCGTGCGAAAAGTTCGGCCGCATCCTGCTCGATCAGCCGCTGCAGGCTCGCGTCGAAGGACGCCGCAAGCGCAGCCGCTTCGGACCGCAGCGCCGCCGCGCGCTTGCGGTTGCCCAGCGATGCGAGCGCAGCCGCAAGCGGTTGCAGCAGGAACGCGCGTTCGACCGGATCGCCGCCGTTGGCGGCGACGACGGCAAGTCCGTGTTCGGCTGCCGCGGCGGCGGCTTCCGGGTCGCCCAGCCGCAGCGCGACCTTCGCGCGCAGGTAGTCAGAGCGCTCGTCCTCGATCCATCCGCCCGCGCGCAGCCAGAACGCGCGTGCAGCCTCCGCACCCAGCATCAACGCGTCGCGCTGCGCTTCGTCGAGCGGGCGACCGGCGAGCTTTTCCAGCAGCGCGACGGTGACGTTGTTGAACGCCGACGCGAAGCCCGCGTCCAGCGCGCTCGGCGGGAAGTCGAGCGCCGCCCGGGCGAGCGCGGCGAAGGCGCCGGCGTCGCGCTCGGCGTCGACGGCGAAGTTCAACGCGCCGACGCGCGCCAGCGCGGCGGCGATCGAGGCATCGACCCGCGCGCCGGCGGCCAGTCGCAACTGCGCGCGTCCGGCCAGATCGGCGTCTTCGGCGAGCAGCGCGGCCGCCGCCCAGTGCCGCAGCACGGGCAGCGGGGCGTCTGCGCGCGCCGCCAGCGCGGCGATGCGCTCCGCAGCCTCGCGCCAGGCGCCGAGTTTCTCGCCGAGCACGTGGTTCAGCAGGAAGGCGAACGAGCCGAGACGCCCGGCCGGCAATCCCGCCGCGTCGAGCCGGCGCAGCCGATCCGCGGCCTCCGCGGGAAAGTCGTCGTGGATGCGGTCGATCTCGTCGAGTTCCGCCGCCGCGTCCGATCGGCCGACATCGTCGTTCATGTTCGCTCCCCGAAAATCGCCGTGCCGACCCGCACGATCTTCGCCCCCTCGGCGATCGCCGCCTCGAGGTCGGCCGACATGCCCATCGACAGCGTGTCGACGGCGAGCCCTTCGCGCTGCAGACCTTCGAGCAACTCGCGCAGCCGGGCGAAGGGCATGCGCTGCCGTGCCGCATCCTGCTCCGGTTCCGGGATCGCCATCAGCCCGCGCAACCGCAGGCGCGGGAGCCCTGCCACCGCATGCGCCAGCGTGGAAGCTTCCGCGGGTGCGATCCCGCTCTTGCTGGCTTCGCCGCTGACGTTGACCTGGATGAGCACCGCGAGCGGCGGCCGGTCGGGCGGGCGCTGCTGCGACAGCCGCTGTGCGATCTTCAGGCGGTCGACCGAATGGACCCAGTCGAAACGCTCGGCGATCGCGCGCGTCTTGTTGCTCTGGATCGGCCCGATGAAGTGCCATTCGAGCGCAAGATCGGGCGCCATATCGCGCACTTGCGCGATCTTCTCGACCGCTTCCTGCACGTAGTTCTCGCCGAAGCGGCGCTGCCCGGCGCGCGCGGCGGCGATCACCGCTTCGGCCGGGAAGGCCTTGCTGACCGCCAGCAGCGCGATTTCGCTCGGCTCGCGGCCCGCGGCGCGCGCCGCGGCGCTAATCCGTTCGTGCACGCGGGCGAGCGCGGCTTGCAGCGGTTCGTCCAAACTGGACATAATGGTTTCGAATTTCCCTCTGGACGCTTGTCTTTTCTGATGTTTCGGGCGGCGGGGAAGCGCCGGACAATGCGCGTGGCTCCACCGAACGGAGCCGCCTGATCCAGCGGGGCGTCGCGCCGAGCGGGCGCGATGGTCCGAACGATCCTCTACGAAACACCGCCGATGGACATCTCCGAACTGCTCGCATTCTCCGTCAAAAACAAGGCGTCCGACCTGCATCTGTCCGCGGGCCTGCCGCCGATGATCCGCGTGCACGGCGACGTACGCCGCATCAACCTGCCGCCCCTGGAACACAAGGATGTGCACGCGATGATCTACGACATCATGAACGACGCGCAGCGCAAGATGTTCGACGAGCATCTGGAGTGCGACTTCTCGTTCGACCTGCCGGGGCTGGCGCGCTTCCGCGTCAACGCGTTCAACCAGGACCGCGGCGCCGCCGCGGTGCTGCGGACCATCCCGTCGCGCGTGCTGTCGCTGGAGGAGCTGCAGTGCCCGCGCGTGTTCGCCGACTTCTCGCTGAAGCCGCGCGGGCTGGTGCTGGTGACCGGGCCGACCGGGTCGGGCAAGTCGACCACGCTCGCGGCGATGGTCGATCACGTCAACAACAACCTGTACGGCCACGTGCTGACGATCGAGGATCCGATCGAGTTCGTGCACGAGTCGCGCAAGTGCGTCATCAACCAGCGCGAGGTCGGGCCGCACACGCTGTCCTTCGCCAACGCGCTGCGCAGCGCGCTGCGCGAGGACCCGGACGTCGTGCTGGTCGGCGAGCTGCGCGACCTGGAGACGATCCGGCTCGCGTTGACCGCAGCGGAAACCGGCCACCTGGTGTTCGGCACGCTGCACACTTCCAGCGCCGCGAAGACGATCGACCGCGTGGTCGACGTGTTTCCGGCCGCCGAGAAAGAGATGGTGCGTGCGATGCTGTCGGAGTCGCTGGTTGCGGTGATCTCGCAGGCGCTGCTGAAGATCAAGGACGGCAGCGGCCGCGTCGCGGCGCACGAGATCATGGTCGGCACGCCGGCGATCCGCAACCTGATCCGCGAGAACAAGGTCGCGCAGATGTACTCGATGATCCAGACCGGCAGCCAGTTCGGCATGCAGACGCTCGACCAGACGCTGATGGACCTGGTCCGGCGCAACATCGTTTCGGCGGCCGAGGCGCGCACCTATGCGAAGTCGCCGGAGAGTTTTGTCGGGTGAGTCGTCCGCGCCCGCCCGCGCGCCTGATGGCGCGCTGCAGCCCTCACCCCCGGCCCCTTTCCCGGTGGGAGAGGGGAGATTGTCGATCTCGGGGCGCCTGATGGCGCCCGCTCGATGAGGTTCGTATGGAACGCGACCAGGCCACACGATTCGTCCACGACCTGCTTCGTCTGCTGCTGACGAAGAAGGGCTCGGACCTGTTCATCACCGCCGACTTTCCGCCCGCGTTCAAGCTCGACGGCCGCGTGCTGCCGGTGTCGAACCAGCCGCTGACGGCGCAGCACACCGCCGAGCTGGTCCGCTCGATCATGAACGACCGGCAGGCCGCCGAGTTCGAGGCGACCAAGGAGTGCAACTTCGCGATCAACCCGACCGGCATCGGACGCTTTCGCGTGTCCGCGTTCGTGCAGCAGGGCAAGGTCGGCATCGTCTTCCGGACGATCGCCGACAAGATCCCGACGGTCGAGGAGCTGAACCTGCCGTCGCTGATCAACGAGCTGGCGATGGCCAAACGCGGCATCGTGATGGTGGTCGGCGCGACCGGCTCGGGCAAGTCGACCACGCTCGCGGCGATGGTCGGCTACCGCAACGAGAACAGCCAGGGCCACATCATCACGATCGAAGACCCGATCGAATACGTCCACCCGCACAAGAACTGCATCATCACGCAGCGCGAGGTGGGCGTGGACTGCGACAGTTGGAGCGTGGCGCTGAAGAACACGCTGCGGCAGGCGCCCGACGTGATCCTGATCGGCGAGGTGCGCGACCGCGAGACGATGGAGCACGCGATCGCCTTCGCCGAAACGGGCCACCTCGTCATGTGCACGCTGCACGCGAACAGCACCAACCAGGCGCTCGACCGCGTGATCAACTTCTTCCCCGAGGACAAGCGCAGCCAGCTTCTGATGGACCTGTCGCTGAACCTGCGCGCGATGGTGTCGCAGCGGCTCGTCGCGTTCAAGGACCGCAAGGGCCGCATCCCCGCGGTCGAGATCATGCTGAACTCGCCGCTGATTTCGGACCTGATCTTCAAGGGCGAAGTGCACGAGATCAAGGACGTGATGAAGCGCTCGCGCGAGCAGGGCATGCAGACGTTCGACCAGGCGCTGTTCGACCTGCACGAGAAGGAACTGATCTCCTACGAAGACGCGCTGCGCAACGCCGACTCGGTCAACGACCTGCGGCTGCAGATCAAGCTCAACTCCAAGCTGTACGGCGGCGTGGCGGGGATCCACAAGGGCATCGAGCATCTCGGGCTGGCGGGCTGAGCGCCGCGGAACGCCACGTTCGCTCGTCCTGGCCCGCCGGTTCACGGCGCGGGGTTTGCTGGCCGCGTGCGCGCTTGCCGCGGCGCGCCAAGTCCTGGGCGTACTACCATGGCGCCTTGCCGCTCTCGCAAGGAGGACACCATGACCGTTCGCACGTCGTCAGCCGAATGGAAAGGCACGCTCAAGGAAGGGGCCGGAACGATGCGGCTCGGCAGCGGAGCCTACCAAGGGCCGTTCACCTTCGCGTCGCGCTTCGAGTCCGGGCCGGGCACCAATCCGGAGGAACTGATCGGCGCCGCCCACGCGGGCTGCTATTCGATGTTCCTGTCGGCGCTGCTGACGAAGGCGGGCTTCACGCCGAAGCGAATCCACACGACAGCCGCGGTCCATCTCGGCGACGGACCCGCGATCGACCTGATCGAGCTGACGACCGAAGCCGAAGTGCCGGGGCTGGCGGCCGCGGACTTCCAGCAGCACGCGGAGGCGGCGAAGCAGGGCTGCCCCGTATCGAGAGCGCTCGCAGGAGCGCGTATCGTGCTGAACGCAAGGCTCGCCGCCTGAGCTGCCGACTCCCTACTACCGCCCCCCGACTCGAATGCCGACCGTCTACGATTTCTCGGCCAAGACCATCGACGGCAAGTCGAAGAAGCTGGCCGACTTCAAGGGCAAGGTGCTGCTGATCGTCAACACCGCGAGCCATTGCGGCTTCACGCCGCAGTACAAGGGACTAGAGACGCTGCACCAGCGGTTCGCCAAGCGCGGCTTCGCGGTGCTGGGCTTCCCGTGCAACCAGTTCGGCGCGCAGGAGCCGGGTCCGGAAACCGAGATCGCCGAGTTCTGCGAGATGAACTACGGCGTCACCTTCCCGCTCTTCGCCAAGATCGACGTCAACGGCGACGACGCGCATCCGCTGTACAGGCACCTGACGTCGGCCAAGCCCGGACTGCTGGGCTCGGAAGCGATCAAATGGAACTTCACCAAGTTCCTGATCGGCAAGGACGGCAAGGTGATCGAGCGCTACGCGCCCACGACGAAGCCCGAAGAGATCGCCGCCGACATCGAAAAGGCGCTCGGCTGAGCGGGCGCCCTCGCCGGCCGCGCGCGTTCGCTCGAGGGACCGCGCGGAACGGCCCGCGGCTACGGACGCGGCGCTACTCGCACAGGCCCAGGATCTTCTGCTCGGTGGTGCAGGACTTCGCCTTTGCAGGCTGCGCGCGCGCGGCGAGGCAGCGTTCGAACTCGCGCGCGATCGGCGGGAAGTAGGCCCAGCCGCGGCCCAGTTCGGGCATCGCCAGCTCGACTTCCTTCCACTTCGGATGCCCCTCGGCCTGCAGCGTGCCGAAGTTCTCGCACAGCGAACGGGCAAAGCGCGCGAGCCGCGCCTGCGTGGCCGTCTGGTTGTAGTCGTAGGTGACGAGAAAGGCCTTCACGGCGAGGCCGGGCACGTCTTCGGTCAGAAGGTTGGGGTGCAGCGAGGCGCGCACGCTCGTCGGGAAATAGGTCTTCAGCGCGGCCTGGCTCGCCGGATGCTTGGGATCGAGCTTCAGCAGCTTGATCAGCGCGCGCGCCTCGGGCTTCATGTCCGTCAGCAGCTTCGCGGGTTGCCCCGCCACGACCACGACCACGTCGATCGACTTGTCGGTGACGAGCCGGACGAGCGCCTCCTCGTTGGACAGGAACGAGATGTTGGCGTCCGGCAGCGGACGATCGAACATCAGCCGGTACAGCGTCGTCGCCGACATCGCGGTGCCGCTGCGCAGCAGGCCGACGTTGATCTTCGCGTCGCGGATCTCGTGGACGAACGTGTACGGCGCGTCGGCGCGCGCGATGAAATAGATCTCCTCGTTGTACAGCGGCAGGATCACGCGCAGCGGGCGGATGATGCGCGCCGCTTCCGCGTGGCCGCTCGCGCCCTGGTTGATGTAGGCCTGGTACACGTCGGACTGCACCAGCGCGAACTTCACGCCCGGCTCGAAGCGCAGCCGCTGCACGTTCTCCGATGACCCGGCCGAGGGCAGCACCTCCAGATCGATGTCGGCCGCGGGTGCGACGTACTTGGCGAGATCGCGACCGATCTGGATGTAGGTTCCGCGCTCGGAGGCGGTGACGATCTTGTACGGCGTCCCCGCCGATGCGATGCCGTGGACCAGGACGATCGTTCCGGCGAAGAAGGCGGCGTTGCACAGCGTGCGGAGCATGGGCTTCAGTTTCCTTCCGGTTTGGGTTCGGGTGTACACAAGCCCAGCGCCGCGACGGCCGGGGTGCAATCGCGCAGCGCCGGTGAAGAGGGCGCGGCCGGAACGACGGCGGCGCGCTCGGTGCCGCGCGGAGCCGTCTCGCGTCGTTCGCGCGGCGCCGTCTTGCTTGCGCTTGCAGGCGGAGGCGGCGCCACGGGCTGGGGGGCCGGCGTCGGCGGCAGAGCGTCTACCGGTGCGGCGGCGGCCGCTGCAGGCGGCGCCGGCGCCGCCGGCGGGGCGGCCGACGGCGGGGCGGCCGGGGCCGCGGCGCGATCCGGCGGGGTGTCCGCGCCGTCGGGCCGCCAAGCCTTGTAAGCGAGCGCACCGAACGCCGCGACGATCGCCGCGACGGCGACGACCAGCGCAGCCGACGGCGCGCGCCACGTGCGGGCCGGCGGCGGCGCATCCTCGACCACCACCGGCAGGTTCACGGTCGTGACCGCGCTGTCGACCACGATCGGCGTTGAGTGGGCCGGACGCGGCGGAAGAACTTCGATCGCGGGTTGCGCGCCGTTGCCTCCGACAGGCGGGGTCCCGGCTCGGACGAAGGCCGGTGCGCCGGTTTCGGCGTCGGCCTTGCCGCGCGCTTCATCGCCGGAGAACGCGGCAGTGATCGTCGTCGACGCGGGTGACACGGAGACGCCGTCCGCGACCGGGCGTCCGGGTGTGGCGATCACCAGCGGCGGGATCGTCGCCGGCCTGGGAGCCGTCGGCGGCGCTGCCTCGGGCGCGGTCAGCTCGGGCAACTCGGTGCCGCACGACTGGCAATAGCGCGACACGGCATCGTTGGCCGACCGGCACAGCCGACAGAACCTGACCTGCAACGGCGCGCCGCACTTGCCGCAGAACCGCGAGTCCGGCGGATTCGTGTGGTCGCACGCGACGCAGATGCGAAACAGCATGGGGAGGATTCGATGCGCAGTGGCGGTCGGGCAAGACGCAACTGCCGATCGCAATCGAATTGCAGCGTAGCGCAGCGCGCGCGATCCGGGAGAAAGTCGTCGCTTTGCGGCGGTCCTCGGCGGCTTCGGCGGTCGACCGGCGTGGCTAAGGCGTCGCTGCCGCGGAATGGCCGCGCGGCCGATAGGCGCCGGCGACGACCTCGAAGCGAAAGAACCGGCATTCCAGAGGCCCGTTGAACAGCACGGTCTTGCGCGTCTCCTGCAGCCGCATCTGGCGCGGCAGCCCGCGGTCTGCCGTCAGGATCCACGCGGTCCAACCCGCGAACGACTGCTTCAGCCGGTCGGCGACTTCGCCCATCATCTTCGGCACCGGCGCGGACTTGGGGTGACTCTGCTCGCCGTACGGCGGGTTGGTGACGATCAGCCCGACCGGCGCGGGCGGCTCGATCCTGCGCGCGTCGGCGGCCGCCAGGCGCAGACGGCCGTCGGCAAGCCACGCGTCGAGCCCGGCGAGGCCCGCGTTCCTGCGCGCCGTCTCGACCACGCGCGTCGAGATGTCCGAGCCCGCGATCAGCGCGGCGGCGCGATCGTCGATCGCCGCGCGCGCCTGCTCGCGCAGCGCGCGCCAAGCCGCGGCGTCGAAGCTCTGCAGCTTTTCGAAAGCGAAGCGGCGCTGCAGCCCCGGCGCGCGGCGCGCGGCGATCGAGGCGGCTTCGATGACGATCGTTCCGCTGCCGCAGAACGGATCGAGCAGCGGCAGCGCGGGCGTCCAGCCTGCCGCCGCGAGCAGCCCGGCGGCAAGGTTCTCCTTCAGCGGCGCCTCGCCCTTGTCCTCGCGCCAGCCGCGCTTGAACAGCGGCTCGCCCGACAGGTCGAGATAAAGCGTGGCCGTCGTCGCGTCGAGGTACACGAACACCCGCACGTCGGGACGGGCGCGGTCGATCGAAGGGCGCGCGCCGGCCTTCGCGCGCAGCCGGTCGACGATCGCGTCCTTGACCGTCAGCGTGGCGAACTCGAGGCTCGCGAGCGGCGAGCGCGATGCGTTCAGGTCGACGCGCAGCGTCTGCCGCGGCGAGAAGTGCCGCTCCCAGGACACGTCGGCCGCAAGCGCGTACAGGCTCTTTTCGTCGCGATAGGCGGCCTGCGCGATCTGCCACAGCACGCGGCTGGCGATGCGCGAGTGCAGGTTCGCCGCGTAGGCGGTGCGCAGTTCGCCCGCGAAGGCCACGCCGCCGGACTCGGCGCGCACCGCCGCCGCGCCGACCGCGGCCAGCTCGCCGGCGAGCGCCGCTTCGAGCCCGCGCGGGCAGATCGCGAAGAACGACTCGGTGGGACTCACGTTGCGCCGGTCCTTAGAATGCCCACACCCCACCCCGGAGCGTAGCGACGATGGAACCGACTGTCTTCACCCGCATCGTCCGCGGAGAGATCCCCGCGGCCAAGGTCTACGAGGACGAGCACACGATCGCTTTCATGGACGCCGGTCAGGTCAATCCCGGGCACGTGATCGTTGCGACCAAGAAGCAGGTCGAGACGATCCTCGATCTCGACGACGCGCTCGCCGCCGCGCTGTTCGCGACGGCGGTGCGGGTGGCGCGCGCGGTCGATGCCGCATTCAAGCCGGAGGGCATCACGGTGCTGCAGGCGAACAAGCCCGCCGGCTGGCAGACGGTGCCGCACGTGCACCTGCACGTGCTGCCGCGCCACGCGAACGACGGCGTGGGACTCACGTGGCCGCGCAAGAACCCGCCGCTAGAGGAGCTGCGCGCGCTCGCCGCGAAGATCCGCGTCGCCTGAACCGCGCTCAGCGCGCCAGCGCGCGGTCGAGGAAGTCGAGCCGGTCCTGGCCCCAGTACAGCTCCCCCTCGTGGACGAAGCTCGGCGAGCCGAAAACGCCGCGCTCGATCGCCCCCTGCGTTTCGGCCGCGTAGTGTTGCGCAACTTCCGGGCTCTTCGCGCGCACAAGCAGCGCGGCCGCGTCGAAGCCGCGCTTCGCCAGGATGTCCGCGAGGGTCGCTTCGTCCGAGATGTCCTTCTCCTCGGCCCAGACCGCGCGCAGGCAGTCGCCGGCGACATCGAGCCCCGCGGCCGTGCCGTGCGCCTCTCGCACGGCGATGATCGCGCTCGCTGCCGCGTGCGGCGGCACCGGGAAATGCTTCGGTTCGAGCACGAGCGGCATCTCCAGATAGTCGCGCCAGCGCTTCAGTTCCAGCATCCGGTACGCGCGCCGCTGCGGCGGACGGTCCTTCAGCGCCAGCCCGCCCGAGGCGGGAAAGACCTTGCCGAGGTCCATCAGCTTGAGCCGGATCTCGGCGCCGTGCCGCGCGCAGATTGCGCGCAGCCGATCGTGCCCGAGGTAGGTGAAGGGCGACACCGGCGTCATGTAGTAGTCGACGACTTTCATCGGATCCTCCTCGAAACCCGGTGAGTCGGGCGCGCCGCGCCCGCCTTACGCGCGGCGCTCAGAACGGCTTGAAGACGACCAGCAGTACCGCACCTACCAGCACAAGGACCGGCGCTTCGTTGAACCAACGGAACCACCGGTGCGACCTTGTGTTGCGGTCGTTCTTGAAGTCGTCGAGCAGGATGCCGCAGTAGATGTGGTAGCCGATCAGCGCGATCACGAGCGCGAGCTTCGCCATCAGCCAACCCTGGCCGGCGCCGATGCCGTAGCCTGCCCACAACCAGACCCCGAAGACGACGGTCAGCACCGCGCCCGGCGTCATGATGCCGTAGAAGAGCTTGCGCTCCATGACCTTGAGGCGTTCCTTCGACACAGCGTCCTCGGCCAGCGCGTGGTAGACGAACAGCCGCGGCAGATAGAACAGCCCGGCGAACCACGTCACCATGAAGATGATGTGCAGCGACTTGACCCAAAGCATCTTCGGGCGCGTACTGTGGATCCTCGTCCGCCATCCGATCAGCGTCGCACTTCGCCGTCGCCGAACACGACGTACTTCTGCGAAGTCAGCCCCTCGAGGCCGACGGGGCCGCGCGCGTGCAGCTTGTCGTTGGAGATGCCGATCTCGGCGCCCAGCCCGTATTCGAAGCCGTCGGCGAAGCGCGTCGAGGCGTTGACGATCACCGAGGCCGAATCGACCTCGCGCAGGAAGCGCATCGCGGTCGTGTAGTTCTCGGTGACGATCGCGTCGGTGTGCCTGCTGCCGAACGTGTTGATGTGCGCGATCGCCTCGTCGACGCCCGGCAGGGTCGAGATTGCCAGGATCGGCGCGAGGTACTCGGTGCGCCAGTCCTCTTCGGTCGCGTCCTTGCAGGCGATGCCCGCCGCCTGCAGGATCGCCTTCGTCTCGGGGCAGCCGCGCAGCTCGACGCCCTTGTCCGCGTAGATGCGGCCGAGCCGCGGCAGCAGACGCGGCGCGATCGCCTGCGCTACCAGCAACGTCTCCATCGCGTTGCACACGCCGTAGCGCTGCGTCTTGGCGTTGTCGGCGATCGCGATCGCCTTTTCGAGGTCCGCTTCGCCGTCGACGTAGACGTGGCAGATGCCGTCGAGGTGCTTGATCATCGGCACCTTCGCATCACGCATCAGCCGCTCGATCAGCCCCTTGCCGCCGCGCGGAACGAGGATGTCGACGTATTCGGTCATCGTCGCCAGCAGGCCGACCGCGGCGCGGTCGGTGGTATCGACGAGCTGCACCGCGTCGCGCGGCAGTCCGGCGGCGGCCAGGCCTTCGCCGATCAGCGCAGCGAGCAGCCGGTTGCATTCGATCGCCTCCGAGCCGCCGCGCAGGATCGCCGCGTTGCCGCTCTTGATCACGAGCCCCGCGGCGTCGATCGTCACGTTCGGCCGACTCTCGTAGACGATGGCGACCACGCCGAGCGGCACGCGCATCCGTCCGACGCGGATGCCCGACGGTTGCGGCCGAACGTCGGCGATTTCGCCGATCGGGTCCGGAAGTGCGGCGACCTGCTCGAGCCCGGCCGCCATCTGCTCGATGTAGTCGTCCGTCAGCTTCAGCCGGTCGAGCAGCGCGGATTCGAGCCCGCTCATGCGCGCGCGCGCAACGTCGCGGCCATTGGCCTCGGCGATCTCGCCGCGGCGCGCGCGGATCGACGCGGCGATCGCGCGCAGCGCCGCGTTCTTCGCCGCGGTCGAGGCCCTGGCGGTCGCCGCCGACGCAACGCGCGCGCGCCGTCCCACCGCGGTCATGTAGACGGCGAGGTCCTGCTTGCCGGGATCGTTCGGTGGGTTCATCGGGTCGATGCGCGCGGCGCGGCGACGGCGAGCGCGATGTCGGTCAATTCTAGCCACGCGTCGCCGTCGGCCTTCGGCGTGCGCAGGCCCTTGAAGGCGCGATCCACGTCGGCGCAGCGCGCGAGCAGCCGCGCAAGCGTCGCCGCATCGACCCGTCGCAGCGCGGCCTGCGTGGCGCCCTCCTTCTCGCGCCGGACCCACACTTCGCGCGCGGCCTGCGCGTACGGCACGCCGCGGTCGAGCGCCGCGCGCAGCCGCAGCAGCGTGCGCAGATCCTCGGTCACCGCCCACAGCAGCAGCGGCAGCGGTTCACCCTCGGCGCGCAGCCCGTCCATGATGCGGACCACGCGCTTCGCGTCGCCTTCGAGCATCGCGATCGGCAGCGCGAACACGTCGTAGCGCGCGACGTTGAGCACGCTCGCCTCGACCTGCTCGAGCGTCAGCTCGCCGGCCGGATAGAGCAGTGCGAGCTTGCTGATCTCCTGATGCGCGGCGAGCAGATTGCCCTCGACCCGATCGGCGATGAACTCGAGCGCCTCGCGCGGCGCCTTCTGCTGCTGCCGCGCCAGCCGCGCGGCGATCCACGCCGGCAGCGCGTCGCGCTCGAGCGTCGGCACGTCGACCCAGACGCCTGCGGCGTCGAGTGCGGCGGCCCAGTCGGCCTGCCGCTGCTTCCTGTCGAGCCTCGGCAGTGCGACGATCGTCAGTGTGTCGTCGGATGCGCTCTCCACGTGCGCGCGCAGCGCCTCCGCGCCGCTCTTGCCCGGTTTGCCCGAAGGCAGGCGGATCTCGAGGATGCGGCGCTCGGCGAACAACGACAGCCCGCGCGCGTGGCCGGCCAGTTGCGACCAGTCGAAGCGCGCATCGGCGTGCAGCACTTCGCGCTCGGTGTAGCCGCTCGCGCGCGCGGCGGCGCGGATCGCATCCTGCGCCTCGATCGCCAACAGCGGTTCGTCGCCGGCGACGGTGTAGACGCGCGCGAGCGCGCCGGACTTGGCGCGGCTCGCCAGATGCCCGGCGAGCGCTTCAGCCTTTAACTGCATCGGCCTTGAGCGCAGCGAGCCGGCGCAGGAGCTGCTGCACCACGTCGGTCTGCATGTCGCGGTAAAGCAGCGCCTCTTCGGACTCCTTCGCGAGCACCTGCGCTTCGTTGAACGAGATGTCGCGTTGCACGGCGATCTGCGTCGGCGCGATGAATTCGCGCCCTTTGCCGTCGTGCAGCCGGAACTGCAGCCGCAGCCGGAGCTGGAACTCGCGCGCGCGGCCCTGCGCGCTGACCGACAGCACGTCGCGCTCGCGCGCCTCGCCGAGCACGTCCAGCACCGCCTGCGCCTGCGCGCGATCCGCGACGACCTTGGTGCTCGTTCCCGCGCGGATGTTGCGCGCCAGCTCCGCGCCGAGCGAGGAGTTCGGACCGAAACCGAGATAGATCGTCTCGAACGGCAACTGCTGCGCGCCGCGCAGCTTGAAGCCGCACGAGGCCAGCATCAATGCGAGGCCCAGTATGAACCACCGAGACACCGAGAACGCCGAGAAAGCCTTCGCTTCCGTTTTCATCTTTTCTCCGTGCCCTCTGTATCTCGGTGGTGAATACAGCCTTTGACCTTGCCGTCAGACGACCACGTTGACCAGTTTGCCCGGCACGACGACGACGCGCTTGACCGCGTTGCCGCCGACGAACTTCCGCACGTTGGCGTCGGCGAGCGCCGCCGCTTCGATCGCGGCCTTGTCGGCCTGCGCCGGCACGCGCACCGCGCCGCGCAGCTTGCCGTTGACCTGCACGACCAGCTCGATCTCGTCCTGCGCCAGCGCGTCGGCTGCCGGCTCGGGCCAGGGCGCGTCGAGGATGTCGCCGTACTGCGCGGCGTAGCCCAGCTCGGTCCACAGCGCGTGGCCGATGTGCGGCGTCACCGGCGACAGCACGCGCAGCAGAATGCCGAGCCCTTCGTGCACGAGCGCGGGAAATGCTTCGTCGCGCGGCGCGGCTTCGAGCGTGTTGAGCATCTTCATCGCGCCTGACACGACCGTGTTGTACTGCAGACGTTCGTAGTCGTAGTTGACCTGGCCGAGCGTTCGATGCAACTCGAAGCGCGCCGCCGAGCGCGACGCGGGTTGCGGACGGCCGGCGGCGACCGCGTCGCGCACGCCGTAGCCGAAGCTCCACAGCCTGCGCAGGAAACGCGCCGCGCCTTCGACGCCGGTGTCCGACCACTCGAGCGTCTGCTCCGGCGGCGATGCGAACATCACGAACAGCCGCGCGGTGTCGGCGCCGTACTTGTCGATCAGGTCCTGCGGGTCGACGCCGTTGTTCTTGCTCTTCGACATCGTGCCGATGCCGCCGTACTCGACCGGCGTGCCGTCGGCGAGTTTGCCGCCGACGATGCGGCCGGACGCGTCGGTCACGGGCGTCACGTCCTGCGGCCAGAAGTATTCGATGCCGCCCTTGTCGTTGCGGCGCGACCAGATGTGGTTCAGCACCATGCCCTGCGTCAGCAGGCGCACGAACGGCTCGTCGAACTTGACGAGTTCCAGATCGCGCATCACCTTGGTCCAGAAGCGCGCGTACAGCAGGTGCAGCACCGCGTGCTCGATGCCGCCGATGTACTGGTCCATCGGCATCCAGTAGTCGACGCGCGCGTCGACCATCGTCTTCGCGTCGGGCGAGCAGTAGCGCATGTAGTACCAGGCGCTGTCGACGAAGGTGTCCATCGTGTCGGTCTCGCGCCGCGCCGGCTTGCCGCACTTGGGACATGTGCACGCGAGGAAGCGCTCGTCCTTCGCGAGCGGATTGCCGCTGCCGTCGGGCACCAGATCTTCGGGCAGCACGACCGGCAGATCCTCCTCGGGCACCGGCGCCGGGCCGCAGTCGGCGCAGTGGATGATCGGGATCGGCGTGCCCCAGTAGCGCTGCCGCGAGATGCCCCAGTCGCGCAGCCGCCACTGCACCTGCTTGTCGCCGAGGCCCTTCGCTTTGAGGTCCGCGGCGATCGCATCGACCGCGGCCTCGTACGCGAGGCCGTCGTACTTGCCCGAGTTGACGCAGACACCGTCCTTGTCGGCGTACCAGGGTTGCCAGGCAGCGTCGAAGGGTGCGTCAGCGTCGCGCGTGCCGGCGCTCAAAAATCCCCCCGCCGCGCTGCGCGCGTCGGCCCCCTTTTCCAGAGGGGGCTGCTGTGCTCCCCCCTTTTGTAAAGGGGGGCCGGGGGGGATTTTCGATGCAGTGCCGGGGGGAATTTTCCGTGCAGGCCAATCGATCACCTGCCTGATCGGCAGCCCGTACTTCTTCGCGAACGCGAAGTCGCGTTCGTCGTGGCCGGGAACGCCCATCACCGCGCCTTCGCCGTAGCCCATCAGCACGTAGTTGCCGACCCACACTTCGACCTTCTCGCCCGTGAGCGGGTGCGTGACGAAGAAGCCGGTCGGAACACCCTTCTTCTCCATCGTCGCGAGATCGGCTTCCATCACCGTGCCGCGCTTGCACTCCTCGACGAAGGCCGCGACCTGCGCGTCGTCGCGCGCGAGCCGGGTCGCCAGCGGATGCTCGGCGGCGAGCGCGACGAAGGTCACGCCCATGATCGTGTCGGCGCGCGTGGTGAACACACGCAGCAGCTCGCGCTTGCCGTCGAGGTCGTACGGGAAACCGAAGTTCACGCCGTAGCTCTTGCCGATCCAGTTCTCCTGCATCAGCCGCACGCGCTCGGGCCAGCCGGGCAGCTTGTCCAGCGTGTACTCGAGCAGTTCGTCGGCGTACTTCGTGATCGCCAGGTAGTAGCCGGGGATCTCGCGCTTCTCGACGAGCGCGCCGGTGCGCCAGCCGCGGCCGTCGATCACCTGCTCGTTGGCGAGCACGGTCTGGTCGACCGGGTCCCAGTTGACGACCTGCGTCTTGCGGTAGGCGATGCCCTTCTCGAGCATCTTCAGGAACAGCCACTGGTTCCACTTGTAGTAGGCCGGATCGCAGGCGGCGATCTCGCGCGACCAGTCGATCGCGAGCCCCATCGCCTGCATCTGCCGCTTCATGTGGGCGATGTTTTCGTACGTCCACTTCGCCGGCGCGACCTTGTTCTTGATCGCCGCGTTCTCCGCGGGCAGGCCGAACGCATCCCAGCCCATCGGCATCAGGACGTTGTAGCCCTTCATGCGCAGATGGCGGTACATCATGTCGTTGATCGTGTAGTTGCGCACGTGCCCCATGTGCAGCTTGCCGCTGGGGTAGGGCAGCATCGAGCACGCGTAGAACTTGCCTTTCGGAAAGCGCGCATCGTTCTCGCGCGCGCGATAGGCGTCGATCGACTGCCAGTGCGATTGCGCGGCCGCTTCGACCTCGGCCGGTGCGTACTTGTCGCGCATTGCGTTGTCCAAGCCCTCGGATTTCGAGCGAGGATTATAGGGGCCGCTACACTCGCGACCGCGATGAACCTGCTCGAGAATCTGAACGACCGCCAGCTCGCGGCGGTCACGCTTCCCAATCAATCCGCCCTGATCCTCGCCGGCGCCGGCAGCGGCAAGACGCGCGTGCTGACCACGCGCATCGCCTGGCTGATCCAGACGCACCAGGTCAGCCCGCAGGGCGTGCTCGCGGTGACCTTCACCAACAAGGCCGCGAAGGAGATGCTGACGCGGCTCTCCGCGATGCTGCCGATCAACGTGCGCGGCATGTGGCTCGGCACCTTCCACGGGCTGTGCAACCGGATGCTGCGCGCGCATCACCGCGACGCGAATCTGCCGCAGACCTTCCAGATCCTCGACTCGGCCGACCAGCTCTCCGCGATCAAGCGGCTGCTGAAGGCCAACAACGTCGACGACGAACGCTATCCGCCGCGCAACCTGCAGTGGTTCATCAACAACGCCAAGGAAGCCGGTCTGCGCGCGAAGGACGTCGAAGTCAACGACGACTACAACCGCAGGTTCATCGAGCTGTACGCGGCCTACGACGCGCAGTGCCAGCGCGAAGGCGTGGTCGATTTCGCCGAGCTGCTGCTGCGCTGCTACGAGCTGCTCGCCCGCAACGAGCCGCTGCGCGCGCACTACCAGGAGCGCTTCTGCCACATCCTGGTCGACGAGTTCCAGGACACCAACGTGCTGCAGTACAAGTGGCTCAAGCTGCTTGCCGGCCTCGGCGAAGGCGAAGGCGGCGGCGCACGCAACTGCCTGTTCGCCGTCGGCGACGACGATCAGTGCCTGGCCGCCGGAACGCAGGTGCTGATGGAGGACGGGTCGCTGAAGCTGATCGAGCGCGTCGGCGTGGGCGACCGCGTGCGCTCCGCCTACGGCGGCGGCCATTTCGGCGCCGCGCGCGTCATCGGCGTGCATGCGCGCAGCATGGAAGCGTCGCTGGTGACGATCCGCACAGCCGGCGGCCGCACCTTGACCAGCACGCCGGACCACACGCATTTCGCCGGCTACGCGGTCGGGCATCTGCCGCCGAAGCACTTCCTCTGCCTGATGCACAAGCCCGGCGTGGGCTACCGGCTCGCCGTGTCGGGGCATCGCAACGAACACGTCGATGACAAGGCCGTGCCGGGATTCCGTCACCGCGCGCGGCGCGAAGGCGCCGAGTCGGTGTGGGTGCTCGAGTCCTTCGACGACGAACAGAGCGCGCACCAGCGCCTGCGCGTGCTTTCGCTGAAGTACGGGTTGCCGACGCGCGGCTTCACCGCGCGCGGCAACGGCGCACCGCCGCCGGAGTTCGGTGCGCTGAACACCGAGCGCTCGGCGCGCTGGCTGCTGGAGGACCTGAAGCTCGCGGCCGATCGCCCCGACGATCGCCGGCGGCCGAGCTTCGGTGCGCCCGGCGACGTGCTGCTGACGCTGTGCGCGGAAACGCGCCGCGGGGCGCCGAACCACCGGCTGTACGCGCGCACGCTCGACAGGAAGCAAGCGCAGCAGCTCCAGGAGGCGGGCTACGAGCCGACCGTCGTCGAGGACGGCAAGGGCGGCTGGTGCGTGCAGATGTTCCGCCGCGACTACGGCGAACTCGTCGACGACGCACGCCGGATCCGCGCCGTGCTCGGCGGCCGCATCCTGAGCCGCGCCCGGCTCGGACGGCGCACGCTGCCGCTGACGCAGGCCGAGCACGTGCGCACCGGCATGGCGATCTTCACCGCGGAGGGCGGCTTCGACACCGTCGCCGCGGTCGAGGTGGCACCGCGCGCGACGGTCACCGTCTACGACCTCGACGTCGAGGCCTCGCACAACTTCGTCGCCAACGGCCTGCTGACGCACAACTCGATCTACGCGTTCCGCGGCGCCAACGTCGGCAACATGGCCGACTTCGAGCGCGAGTTCCGCGTGCGCAACGTCATCAAGCTCGAGCAGAACTACCGCTCGCACGGCCACATCCTCGACGCCGCCAACGCGCTGATCCGCAACAACGCGCGCCGGCTCGGCAAGAACCTGTGGACCGACGCGGGTCACGGCGAGCCGGTGCGCGTCTTCGAAGCCGGCTCCGACGGGCTGGAGGCCGCGTGGCTCGTCGACGAGGTGAAGAACCTGATCGGCGAGGGGCTGGCGCGCAGCGAGATCGCGGTGCTGTACCGCTCGAACGCGCAGTCGCGCGTGATCGAGCACGCGCTGTTCAACGCCGGCATCCCGTACCGCGTCTACGGCGGACTGCGCTTCTTCGAGCGCGCGGAGATCAAGCACGCGCTCGCCTATCTGCGGCTGATCGAGAACCCGGCCGACGACACCGCGTTCCTGCGCATCGTCAATTTCCCGCCGCGCGGCATCGGTGCGCGCACGCTCGAGCAGCTTCAGGACGCGGCGCGCGCGGCGAACCAGAGCCTGTACGCGGCAGTGGGCGGCGTCAGCGGCAAGGCGGGCGCCAACCTCGCCACGTTCGTCAAGCTGATCGAAAGCCTGCGCTTCGAGACCGCGAACCTGCCGCTGCAGGAGATCGTCGACGCGGTGATCGAGCGCAGCGGCCTGGTCGCGCACTACCGGACCGAAAGGGAAGGGCAGGAGCGGATCGAGAACCTGAACGAGCTGGTCAACGCCGCCGCCGCTTTCGTCGGCGAAGAGGGCTACGCGGCCGACGCGCCGGCCACGCAGGCCGAAACCGACAACGCGATCCCGTCGCCGCTGGCGGCGTTCCTTTCGCACGCATCGCTCGAAGCGGGCGAAAACCAGGCCAACGAAGGGCAGGACGCGCTGCAGCTGATGACCGTGCACGCCGCCAAGGGGCTCGAGTTCCACGCGGTCTTCATCACCGGCCTGGAAGAGGGCCTGTTCCCGCACGACAACAGCGTCACCGAGCCCGAGGGCCTGGAAGAAGAGCGGCGCCTGATGTACGTCGCGATCACGCGCGCGCGGCGCCGGCTCTA
The DNA here is from genome assembly GCA_016861185.1 of Betaproteobacteria bacterium. Classification (GTDB taxonomy): domain Bacteria; phylum Pseudomonadota; class Gammaproteobacteria; order Burkholderiales; family Burkholderiaceae_F; genus DSNY01. Next base: position 134,259 of record BOKW01000003.1, on the reverse strand, counting down.
CCTGAGCTTCGCGCAGAGCCGCATGTTGCACGGGCAGACGCGCTACGGGGTCAAGTCGCGCTTCATCGACGAGCTGCCCGAGGGCGCGGTCAAGTGGCTGACGCCGCGGCTGCGCGAAAGCGCCGGCATCCGCTACGGGCAGTGGCACGACGCCGGCGCGCAGCCCACCGTGCCGGCCATTACCCCCAAGCCGCAAACCGTGCACGGCTTCCGCATCGGCCAATCGGTGCGCCACGCGCGCTTCGGCGACGGCGTGATCATCAAGCTCGAAGGCAGCGGCGACGACGCGCGCGCGAAGATCAACTTCGGCCCGCAGGGCGTCAAGGAGCTGCTGCTCTCGATCGCGAAGCTGCAGGCGGCCTAGCGTCCTCGCGCAGCAGCGCTGCGATGTCCAGATAGGCCTGCCGCTCATCGAAGAGCGACAGGCTGTAGATCTCGCGCACGCGTCCCTCGCCGTCGATCAGGTGCAGCCGCGCGGGATGGTCGATGTCGCCGTCGGGCAGCGGCCGCGTCCATTCGTCGTACGCGGCGAGCACGGCCTGCATCCGTTCGCGGCCGTCGCGCAGGAAGTGCCAGCCCGGCCGCGCGTCGAACTTGCGCGCGTAGCGTGCCAGCGCTTCCGGCGTGTCGCGCTCCGGATCGACGGTGACCGACAGCAGCGCCACGCGATCCGCGAGTCCGGCGTCGATCAGGCGCGCCTGCAGTCGCGCCATCCGGGCCGACAGCAGCGGGCACGCGCCGGTGCAGGTCGTGTAGACGAACGCCAGCAGCACGACGCGGCCGCGCAGCTCCCCGAGCTGCACCGGCTTTCCGTGCGGGTCGAGCAGCGTGAACTCGGGCGCCTGGCGGATGACCGCCATTTTCGGCGCGGGCGCAAGCTCCGGCGCGGCCGGCGCGCGCGCATCGTGAGCGGCCGCCGGCAGCGCCGCCAGCGCAAGGATCGCGAGCCAGCCGCGCATCGCTCAGTTCAGCAGCATGTCGTGCGACCGCGCGGGCCCGTCCGGCGCTTTGGAGAAGTCGATGTGGAAGAACGGGTCCTGCTTCATCTTGCCGTCGGGCCCGACGTGGATCAGCCGCAGCGCGTAGCGCGGCGAATAGTCGACCGTGCTGATCGCCGAGTTGGTCACGTACAGCCTTTTGCCGTCGTTGGTCATGTGCATCATGTTCGCCTGCACGATGCCCTGCACCGTGTCGTGCAGCCGGATCTTGTCGGGCCTGGAGATGTCCCACGCCTGCACTTCGCCCAGCCCGATGCAGCTCAGGTACAGATACTTGTCGTCGGGCGACTGGCGCAGGTCGCCGGGCGCGCAGCCTTTCGCCAGATCGGCCGCCTTGGTGTACGTGAAACTGCCGTCGGAGCGGCGCCGGAACATCCAGATCGAGTCGCCGGCGTTGCTGATCGAATAGCCGTAGGCGGCGTTCGGCGCGAGCGCCCAGCGCGCCGCGAGCGGAATCGGATCGCCCTTCAGCTCCTGCACGATCTTGCGCGCCTTCAGGTCCCACACCAGCATCGTGTTGGAGAAGCGCTTCGGATCCCATTTGTCGAGCGGGCTCATGAAGGTCTTCTGCTCGACCCAGCTCGACGTGATCATGCGGTTGAACTCCGGCTTGATCACGGTTTCGTACGGATGATTCGGCGCCTTGTGGCTGGCGACGAAGTCGCCGTCGTTGGTGAATTCGGCAATGCCGCCCGGCCCGGTGCCGTCCGGTCCGGATGCCATGCTGATCAGCATGCGGCCCGGGATCGCGTACGGCGTATGCGGGCCCGAAAGCCCCGTCAGCTGCGGCACGTTGTCGATCGTGCGGATCAGCTTCGGGTTCAGCGGATCGGTCTTCACGTCGAAGATGAAGAAGCGGCTGGTGTTCAGCGCTGCGGCCCAGATCTTGCCGCGATCGTCGGTGTAGCCGATGTGGTGCGCCTCGTTGCCGACCGATCCCACCTCGATCTTCTTCAGGATCTTGCCGTAGGTCGGCGAGGCGACGTTCACGTCGATCACGGCGAGAAAGTCCGAGCCTGGCCCGACCGGAAGCGTCCACAGGTACATCACCTTTTCCGGCTGCTTCAGGCTCTTGATGTAGGGCGACAGGCAGGTCTCCGCGGTTGCCGCGCCGGCGATCAGCGTGCCGGCCAGCGCGCAAGACAGTGCTTTCAGGCGAAGCATGGTGGTCCTCCGGTGAAGCCGACGGGGCACGGCTCGTGGCGAAGATCATCGTCCGCGGGCCGCCGGGGTCAATACGCAAATCAGCGCATTGACCCGAGCCGTACGAACGCGGCTCGCCTTCTTTGCCGGGAGGGAAGCGGCGCGGCGCCCGAGTCTCGGGCCGCCGCGCGGGCACTGCGGGCGCGCTCTAGTCGACCCCGAAGATCGACCGGTACATCGGATAGAAGCTGGCCTGCATGATCGTCATCATCACGAGGCCGAAGGGCGCGAGCAGCAGCGACAGCAGTTCGCGCGAAGAGATCAGCATCGCGAGCACACCCACGACCACGGTGCTCGCGACCAGGCTCGCGGCGCCGGCGACGAGTCCGTAGACCAGCAGCGCTCCCAGATTGCGGCCGCACGCGACGACGCTGCCGAACATCGCCTTCGCGGGCCCGAGGCCGTGCCAGCCGGCGAGCAGCGGCGCGAACCACATCAGCACGAGCACGGGCGTGTAGGCGAGCAGTTGCAGCAGCAGCATGTCCCACGGCACGTCGGCGAGCGTGGCCTGCCCGTCCGCCGGCGGCACGCGACCGTCGTCGCCGACCAGCGCGAACAGCGTGGCGAGCAGCAGGACCAGCGACGCGTTGATCAGCCCGAGGCGGAACAGCTTGATCCGGTTCGGATTGCCTTCCTGGAACGGCTGCGCGAACAGCGAAGGATTCGGCGCGCGCCCGAACGCCACCTCGCGGCACGCGCTCATCAACCCGACCGTGGCGAACGGCGCCAGCACGCCCGAGATCGCGATGCCGACGAAGGGCAGCAGCGCCGGCAGGAACAGCATCATCAGGTAGACGACGACCATCGCCGGCAGTCCGAGCGGCTGCCGCTTGAACAGCCGCCAGCCGTCGCGCAGCCAGACCGCGCCCGAAGCGGGAGGGACGGTGCGGATCTGCATCTCTATTCGGACTGCGGATTGCGGATTGCGGATTGCGCGGACATCGCGGCCTGCGCACGATTTCGCGCGCAGCGAACGCGCTCGTGCTTCGAAGGCCGCGCGTCATCCCCGCTTTGCGGCCGCGAGCCGTCGCACGCGACGCGCAATCCGCGATCCGCGATCCGACTCACGACTCGACCCACGGCAACTCCGGATCGGCGATGCGCCGGCGCAGCGTCACTTCGAAGCGCGTCGGGTCGTGCGGCTTGAGCACGTGCGCGTCGCGCGGCAGGTGCAGGTCGTGCAGCCGCGAGATCCAGAAGCGCAGCGCCGCGCCGCGCAGCATCGTGCGCCAGACCTCGCGCTCCGCGTCGGTCAGCGGCCGCACCGCGTGGTAGGCGGTCAGCAGCGCGCGCGCGCGCGGCATGTCGAGCGCGCCGTCGGACGGATCCGCGCCCCAGTCGTTGATCGTGACCGCCAGGTCGTACAGCCACGTCGTGCAGCCGGCGAAGTAGAAGTCGATGACGCCGCCGACGCGGTTCGAATCCGGACCTCCGTCCCACAGCACGTTGTCGCGGAACAGGTCGGCGTGCACCGGGCCGTGCGGCAGCGCCTCGTACACCGGGCTGCGATGAAAGCTGTCCTGGAAGATCACCTCCTCGGCGAGGAACTGGAAGGTCGCGTCGTCGACGAAGGGCTCGAGCTGCGGCAGCACGGTCTTCCACCAGCCGATGCCGCGCAGATTCGGTTGGAAGTGCGGGAAGTCGCGCGCCTCCAGGTGCATGTGCGCGAGCAGCGTGCCGATGCGCGCGCACTGCTCGAGCGTCGGGCGTTCGACCGCGGCGCCGTCGACCCGCGTGACGATCGCCGCCGGCTTGCCGCGCAGCTCGGACAGCAGCGAACCCGAGCGGTTCTCCTGCGGCTCCGGCACCGGCAGCAGGCGGCGCGCGAGATGGCGCATCAGCTCCAGATAGAAGGGAAGCTGGCGGAAGTTCAGCCGCTCGAACACCGTCAGCACGAAGCGGCCGGTCGTCGTGTCGACGAAGTAGTTGGTGTTCTCGATGCCGGCGGCGATACCCTCGTAGCCGACCAGTTCGCCGAGCGAATGGTGCGCCAGGAAGCCCGTGATGTCTTCGCGCGTCAGCGCGGTGAAAACCGCCATCGCGCGATTCAGAATTCCAGTCGGAGGAAGCGCGGCACCGACAGGCCCGCGCTCAGCTCCTGCTGCGACAGCGTGCGGGCGCCCTCGCGGTTCACGATCACGTAGCTCGTCGTCGAGCCGGCCGGCGTGACGATGACCTCGACGACGCGGTTGGCCTGGCGGCGCTGCTCGATCCGGACCTCGGGAGAGGTCTGCACCGCCGGCGGAAGCTGGTCTTCGGGCGCCGGCTCGGTCAGCGGCTGGTCTTCGCGCGCGCGCTGCGGGGCGCGTTCGGATTCCGGCAGGCGGATGACCTGACGCTCCTTCTGCGCGTCCTTCGCGTCCGCCGCGGGCAGCCGCGGCGGCGCGTCGAGCGGCTTGCGCGGCTGCGCATGCGCAGCGACCGCGAACATCAGCGCGAGCAGCGCGACCGAACCCGAGCGAAGCAGCGCGTTCATGACGAAGACCCCCGGCCGCATTGTAGCCCGCGGCCTCGCGCGCTACAGGTACAGCAACTGCTCGCGCTCGGCCGCGGTCTGCGCGAAGCCGCGCGCTTCGTAGAAGTCGAAGATCGCGGCGACGACCGCGTCGCTGTCGTCGACGAGCTTCATCAGGTCGAGATCCTTCGCGTCGATCATGCCGTCGCCGACTAGCCGCTCGCGCATCCAGTCGAGCAGCCCGCGCCAGAAGGCCGAGCCGACCAGCACGATCGGGATCGTGCGGCCCTTGCGCGTCTGGATCAGCGTCAGCGCCTCGGTCAGCTCGTCGAGCGTGCCGAAGCCGCCCGGCATCACGACGTAGGCGGCGGCGTACTTGACGAACGCGACCTTGCGCGCGAAGAAGTGCCTGAACCGCAGCGAGATGTCCTGGTAGTCGTTGCCGTGCTGCTCGAAGGGCAGCTCGATGTTCAGCCCCACCGACGGCGAGCGACCGTCGAACGCGCCGCGGTTGGCCGCTTCCATCACGCCCGGCCCGCCGCCGCTGATCACCGCGAAGCCCGCGTCCGACAGCTTGCGCGCGATCTCCACCGTCTGCCGGTAGACCGGCGAATCTTCCTTTAACCGCGCGCTGCCGAAGATCGACACCGCGGGCCGGATCTCCGACAGGCGCTCGGTCGCCTCGACGAACTCGGACATAATCCCCCACAGGTGCCACGACTCGCGCGCCTTCTGGCTCGTGGCGCGCTCGGGCATCGTCACGGCCCGCAGGCTCGGGATGTTCTTCTGACGATCCAACATACGGCTCTCCTGTGAAGACCCTACTGCTCGTCGACGGCTCGAGCTACTTATACCGCGCATTTCATGCACTCCCTGATCTGAGGACTTCGACCGGCGAACCCACCGGCGCGATCCGCGGATTCGTGTCGATGCTGAGGCTGCTGCGCCAGCAGATCCCGGCCGACTATCTCGCGTGCGTGTTCGACGCCAAGGGCAAGACCTTTCGCGACGACATCTATCCCGAGTACAAGGCCAATCGCCCGCCGATGCCCGACGACCTCGCGCGGCAGCTCGATCCGATCCGCGAAGCCGCGCGCGCACTCGGCTGGCCGGTGCTCGAGATCGAAGGCATCGAGGCCGACGACGTGATCGGCACGCTCGCGCGCCAGGCCGAAAGCCGCGGCGTGCGCGCCGTGATCTCCACCGGCGACAAGGACCTCGCCCAGCTCGTCAACGAGCATGTCACGCTGGTCAACACGATGAGCAACGAAAAGCTCGACATCTCGGGCGTAGTTGCCAAGTTCGGCGTGAAGCCCGAGCAGATCGTCGACTACCTGACGCTGGTCGGCGATTCGGTCGACAACGTGCCGGGCGTGGAGAAGGTCGGCCCGAAGACCGCGGCGAAATGGCTGCAGCAGTACGGCTCGCTCGACGCGATCGTCGCCAACGCCGACCAGATTGGCGGCGTGGTCGGCGAAAACCTGCGCAAGGCGCTGCCGTGGCTGCCGACCGCGAAGACGCTGGTCACCGTCCAGACCGACAACGACATCGCCGCGCACGTCCCGCACTTCGACGCGCTGCAAGCGCGGCCGCCCGACGAGAACAAGCTGCGCGAGCTGTACGCGCGGTGGGAGTTCAAGAGCTTTCTGAAGGAGCTTGTCGGCGAGGCTGCTGACAACTCCTCCCCCTTCAAGGGGGGGACAGGGAGGGGGATGGGGTCGGAAGTCGTGGCGCGCGAACCCCATCCCCACCCCAACCCGTCCACGGCGTCGCTCGTAGGCGACGCCGGCTCCGGCGGCGCGGAGCAGGGCTCCGCGAATTCCCGCCTCCGCCCCCTTGACGGGGAGGGCTTGAAGCCGAACGTCCACTACGAAACCATCCTCACCGAATCCCAGCTCGACGCCTGGCTCACGAAGATCAACGCTGCGGAACTCACCTGCGTCGACACCGAGACGACGTCGCTCGACCCGATGGCGGCGCGGCTCGTCGGCATCTCGCTCGCGGTCGAGCCGCTGCGCGCCTGCTACATCCCGCTCGCGCACCGCTATCCCGGCGCGCCCGAGCAGCTTGCGCTCGATGCCACGCTCGTGAAACTCAAGCCCTGGCTCGAAAGCGCGCGCCACAAGAAGGTCGGCCAGCACCTGAAGTACGACGCGCACGTCTTCGCCAACCACGGCCTGCGGCTCGAAGGCACCGCGCACGACACGCTGCTGCAGAGCTACGTGCTCGAGGCGCATCGCAACCACGACATGGATTCGCTGGCCGAGCGGCATCTCGGCCGCACGACGATCACCTACGAGCAGGTGTGCGGCAAGGGCGCGAACCAGATCGGCTTCGACGAGGTGTCGATCGACCGCGCGACCGAGTATTCGGCCGAGGACGCCGAAGTCACGCTCGCGCTGCATCACGCGCTGTGGCCGCGCATCGCCGACGACGCGCGGCTGCGCTACGTGTACGAGGACATCGAGATCCCCGTCTCGCGCGTGCTGTTCGAGATGGAGCGTACGGGGGTGCTGATCGACCGCGACAAGCTGCTCGCGCAGAGCCGCGAACTCGCCGCGCGCATGGCCGAGCTGGAAGCGCGCGCGCACGAGCTGGCCGGCCAGCCGTTCAACCTCGGCAGCCCCAAGCAGATCGGCGAGATCCTGTTCGGCAAGCTCGGGCTGCCGGTCGTCAAGAAGACCGCGAGCGGCGCGCCGTCGACCGACGAGGAGGTGCTGGAAAAACTCGCGCTCGACTACCCGCTGCCGAAGGCGCTGCTCGAGTACCGCGCGCTGTCGAAGCTGAAGTCGACCTACTGCGACAAGCTACCGGCGAGCGTGGATCCGCAAACCGGCCGCGTGCACACGAGCTACGGGCAGGCGATCGCGGTGACGGGCCGGCTGTCGTCGTCCGAGCCGAACCTGCAGAACATCCCGATCCGTACGCCGGAGGGCCGGCGCATCCGCGAGGCCTTCATCGCGCCGCCGGGCAGCCGCATCGTTTCGGCCGACTACTCGCAGATCGAGCTGCGCATCATGGCGCACATCAGCGGCGACGAAGGACTGCTCGCGGCCTTCGCCGCCGGCGAGGACATCCACCGCGCGACCGCGAGCGAGGTCTTCGGCGTTCCGGTGGGCGAAGTGACGAGCGAGCAGCGCCGATACGCCAAGGTGATCAACTTCGGCCTGATCTACGGCATGAGCGCGTTCGGGCTGGCGTCGAACCTCGGCATCGAAAAGGACGCGGCGCGCAGCTACATCGACCGCTACTTCACGCGCTACCCGGGCGTGGCGCGCTACATGGAGACGACGCGCGCGCTCGCCAAGCGGCAGGGCTACGTCGAAACCGTGTTCGGCCGCCGGCTATGGCTGCCCGAGATCAACTCGCCGAACGGCCCGCGCCGCGCCGGCGCCGAGCGCGCCGCGATCAACGCGCCGATGCAGGGCACCGCCGCCGACCTGATCAAGCTCGCGATGATCGCCGTGGCCGACTGGCTGCGCCGCGAGCAGCTCGCGACCCAGCTGATCATGCAGGTGCACGACGAGCTGGTGTTCGAGGCGCCCGAGGCCGAGGTCGAGCTCGTCAAGACGAAGGTGCCCGAGCTGATGTCCGGCGTGGCCGAATTGAAAGTCAGGCTCGTTGCCGAAGTCGGCGTCGGCAGCAACTGGGACGAGGCGCACTGAACGCGCCGTGCGCCGGCGCGCGACGCGCTGGACGCAGCAGGGGGCGCTCGTAGTCTTTGACGGCGCGAGCGCTGTGATCGAGAGGCCTGTCGATGTCGTTCCCCAAGAGTCATCGACAGGGTCGAGCGCCGGGGTTCGCAGTTTCTGTTCGTGTCCGGGAAAACCCCGGTGCTTGTGCGAAAGCGCAGCGCAGCGCGGTTTCGCGTGGGTCGAGCAAGCTAAGTTAGCCGCTACCGAGGCAGGTTATTCGGTGGCGGCAGCGAAAGTGAAACTGCGTTAGGCAAGTAAGGAGTAAGTCGTGGCGGAAGAAAGGAATCTTGAAGGCTTAGGTGGATGGCTCGTGCTTGTAGGGCTTGGAATCATCATTTCACCACTGAGAGTCATCGGCATCGTTTTTCCAGTCTATTCGGAAATATTCTCGAATGGATCCTGGGAAGCACTAACAACACCAGGAACCGAGGCGTATAACCCTCTGTGGGCACCAATTCTATTGGGAGAGATGTTGATTAACGGAGGATTGGTGCTCGCATGGATATTTGTTGCTTTCCTATTCTTCTCAAAGAAGAAGGCTTTTCCGAAGTGGTACATCGGCATGTTGCTATTCACTTTGGCATTCATTCTTATCGATGCATTGGCCATAAAGGCGGTGCTCCAAAACGGACCTGTATTCGACGCTGAGACTACTGAGGAGTTTGGGCGTTCGCTCATTGTCACCCTGATATGGGTGCCGTACATGCTCGTGTCAAAACGGGTGAAAGCGACATTTGTTAAATAACATACCTAACAATCGCGTCAACTCGGACGTCGAAAGCGCGGCTCGTTCCTCGCTCTACTTTTTGCCGCCTGGAGTTGCCCCTACATCTCCGGACACGGGTTGTTGCCTAGTTGAGGCTGTTGCTGTCGGAACATTCGCGGCGACAGCATCTTAAGCGCGGAGTGCGGATGCACGGTGTTGTAGTGCTCGAAGGCCGCTGGCAACTGGCGCATCGCGGTGAACGCGTCGCGCCGGTGCATCCGCGCCACGTAGTCGCGCTTGAAGGTCTTCACGAAGCTTTCGGCCATGCCGTTGGACTGCGGGCTGTGGATGGCCGTGGTCAGCGGTGTGAGGTTCAAACCCTTCGCGAACGACTTCGTCTCGTGCGCCACGTACCGCGAGCCGTTGTCGCTGAGCCATTCGATCGGGTTGGACGGCAACGCGTCGCCGAAGCGCGCCTCGATCGCCTCCACCATCAGGTCGCGCACCAGGTCACCGTCGATGCCGGCCGTGGAGGCTGCCCAGCTCATCGCCTCCCGATCGCAGCAGTCCAGCGCGAAGGCCACCCGCACCCGCTCGGCGTTGTCGCAGCCGACCTCGAAACCGTCCGAGCACCAGCGCCGGTTGCTCTGCGCCACGGCGATCGTGCCGTCGTGCGCCCGCGTGTCAATCGGTGGGCCGGTGTGACGGGCCAGCAGCCATCCGGCCTCGCGCATCACGCGGTAGACGCGCTTGTGGTTCAGCGTCGGCCGACCGCTGCGGCGGCGCTGCCGGTTCACCAGCGCGCAGGTGCGCCGATAGCCGTAGCTGGCAGCGGCTCGATCACCGCGCGCAGCTCGGCCTTCAATTCGGCGTCGTCACGCGGACGACGGCCGCGGCGCCGATCCGTCCAGTCGGCCGCTCGATGCGCCCGCACATGCACGTTGCTGCGCGCTACCCCCAGGACGCGACATACGGTCTTCATCGGTCGTCCCCGGGCAGCCAGGGTGGCCGCGCAATCCACTTTCGTTCGCGCGCCACCTCCACGGCCTCCTTCAGGATTTCGTTCTCCAGCGTCTTCTTGCCCAGCAGGCGCTGCAGCTCGCGGATCTGGTGGCGCGCTGCATCCAGTTCCGTGGCGGAACCACGGCTTCGCCCGCACCCACGGCGGTCAAGGCGCCGTCGCGCTCAAGCTTGCGCCAGTGAAAGATCTGATTCGGGTTCACGCCGTGCTTGCGCGCCACCAGCGATACCGACATGCCGGCCTCGTGGGTCTCGCGCACCATGGCGAGCTTCTCGGCGGCGGTCCAGCGCCTCCGGCGCTGGACCGCCAACACTTCGACTTGCTTGCTCTTCGGACTGGTCATAGACACGGCTCTTCTCCTCTCTCCAAGATAAGTGAGAAACCGTGTCCGGGGAATCAGGGGGCTAGTTCATTCTCGGAGTTGTCGTGTCGCAGATCTCTGTCGCTCAACTGCCATGGGTAAAGGTGACGGCGTTCCTGTTGGTCGCAGGGGTGGTCTTTGGTGCTTTGGCACGCTATGTGCGCAAAGTGTCGACAGTTGCTCTCTAGCATGGCGCTAGCCGCCACATGACCGAGCCTACAGGCGCTTCCGTGCGCACGACGGTTATCCAGCACTGGCGCGTCTTCGTGCCGTTCTGGTCGGTGCTGGCCGCTTGGGTCGCGTTCGGTCTGCTGTCGTCCGTCGTCGAGTTTTCGGAAGGGGTTGCCCGAGGCGTCTTCTTTGTGTTCCTGCCCGTCTTCTTCGGCGGTTTCATCGTTTCGATGGTACGCGGGCGGCGGCACCGAATTCCTATCGGCCACTGGGTGCTCTGGGGAATGATCGCTCCCGCTGTCGCCGTGATCCCGTTCGTGCTTGTGTGGCACTCTGGGTTCGTTGTAGTTCGCGCAGTCGGTGGCTAACTCGTCGTATATGGACTGCCCCCGATAGCAGGAGACCTGATCGACACTTTTGGCATCGGGGTCGAACTTGTAGTCGTACATCCGGCATCTGAGGTGTGGTCAGCGTGGCCCGTCCCGACATGAAAGCTGCGAGCACCGCGGTGGCAATCGCGGCAGGCGGCTGCCGAACCGGGTTCCGAAGTCATGCCCAAGCCGTCCGGGGAAAAGGGCGGCGCGAATGAAGTGGCATTGCACGACGGTCGACTTCGAAAAGGAGGACCCAGCATGGCAACTTCGATGACGGACCAGTACCTGGCCAACAACCAGCGGTACGCGGCGGGCGAGACGCTGCACAAGGCCGCCCACCCGGGCAAACAGCCGATCCAGCCGGCCAAGCGTGTGGCGGTCGTCGCGTGCATGGACGCGCGGCTCGACGTGGAGGACCTTCTCGGACTGCAGACGGGGACGCCCACATCATCCGCAATGCGGGCGGTGTCGTCGGCGACGATGCGATTCGCTGCCTGATCATTTCGCATCATCTGCTCAACACCAACGAGATCATCCTGATCCATCACACGCGCTGCGGCATGCTCGCCTTCACCGACGACCTGCGCAAGGCCGGACTGGAAGGCGATCCCGCGGCGGAGAGCTTCTCGGCCAGGCCACCGGCCGCGCGTTCACGGGCTGCAAGAAGTGCTCCGCCACGCCATCGGCATTCCACGCGTTCCGCGGACCGATCGAGCCGCTGGACGCGCCGCGCGACGCCAAGAACATCGAGCGCCTGTCCTGGGACGTGCGGCGCGGCATGTCCGCGATCCTGAATCATCCCTGGATACCCACGAGCGGCCCCGATGCGGTGACGGTGCGCGGCTTCATCTACGACGTGGATACCGGGAAGCTCGAGGAAGTGAGCTATCCGGGGCCGATGGGATCGATCGGTTGAAGCAGCGGCTCAAGGCAATGGGGCAAGCACAGATGCCGCCGAACGACGGCTTGCAGGCGACGCGGTCAGCGGGCCGCGTCGCCTGAGGCCGGACCCTCGGCCGCCGTCCGCGGCGCCACGCGATCGGCTCGCCGAACGACCTGCGCGACTCGGCGGCCGAGCGCGCCGCGATCAACGCGCCGATGCAGGGCACCGCCGCCGACCTGATCAAGCTCGCGATGATCGCGGTCGCGGACTGGCTGCGGCGCGAGCAGCTAGCGACCAAGCTAATCATGCAGGTGCACGACGAACTGGTGTTCGAGGTGCCAGAGGCCGAAGTCGAGCTGGTCAAGACGAAGGTGCCAGAGCTGATGTCCGGCGTGGCCGAACTGAAGGTCTAGCTGCTCGCGGAGGTCGGCGTCGGCGCCAACTGGGACGAGGCGCACTGACCGAGCCGGCGCGTGGCGCTCGACATGCTGGACGCAGCCGGGGTGCGCTCGTAAGCTCCCGCAACGAGTGCATCGTGCCTAATCGCACGGTCGATGAGCTATCGAGAGTGTCGAGTGCCGGGTTTCGCGGTTTCTGTTCGTATCCGGGAAAGCCCCGATGCCCGCGCGGAAAGCGCGGCGCGGCGTGGGTTCCCGCGGGTCGGGTGAACCAGGTTAGTCGCTACCGAAGCAGGCTATTCGGTGGCAGCCGTACGGATGAAACTACGTTAGGTTCTTAGACCTCCGATCAGACAATCCACTCACGCGGGTTTGCCGTGGAAACGCTGCCTGTACACGTCTTCAAAGAGAGCTTTGGGCCGTTCGTGCAACTTCTGAACGACCATCGCGTGGCCTACCGCATGCGCGAGGTTCGGACGGGTGTGCCGATGGCCTCGTCAGGAGTTGTTGAAATCGTCCAGGCTGTCGGGAACGCTGCAATGTGGGGCGCACTCGCGGCAGTCGCGGTTGCGTTCATCAACAGCCGCCGCGGCCGAAAAGGGATCATCACCACGAAAGACAACACTGTGGTTCACGCCGAAGGCCTGTCCCCGAAGGAACTGGAGCAGGTGCTCGCACAGGCGAAGGCTCTCAGCGCCATCGACCCGACAAAGGGGCAGCCGAGGAGGGCTCTGATGAGGAACGAACCTAACTCGGCGTTGAACCCGGCGCCTGCGACTGTGGCACCCCCAAGTGCTTTCCCCGCTACTGCGCTTCAGCTTTGGTCACACCACGCCCGCAGGCGCGGGTTGACTCAAAGTTAGGCCGCATGTCTCCTACCGAACAAGTTCTGTCGCTGCGCCGTGCGGGCAAGCACGAGGAGGCGTGTTCACTCGCCGTGTCGCTCGTTGCACAGTTTCCAGGGGACGCTGAGCTTCAGTATCAGGCTGCCTGTGTCCATGACTTCCTCGGTCGCGAAGCACAGGCCGTTCCCTTCTATCTCGCGGCCTTGTCCGGCTCGCTCTCCGCCGAGCACTTGCGCAGCGCGTATCTCGGTCTTGGCAGCACGTACCGTGCACTCGGTCAGTACAGCGAAGCCGAGCGCACGTTGCGTGAGGGTCTTGCGCGCTTTCCCGAAGCGGCTGAACTCAAGGTCTTTCTGGCCATGGCCCTTCACAATCTCGGGCAGTCAAAGCAGGCGGTTGAGTTGCTGCTCACAGTGCTGGCCGAGTCATCGGGCGACGTCCAGATCCAGAGCTACCGCGAGGCAATCCTGTTTTATGCCCAAGATGTTGAAAGGTCATGGCCCGATGCGGCCTAATCAAACGTTGGGCCCATGTTGCAGTCGCGGGTGGTATTGCCCATCGAATCGGGAGACATGTTGTGAAGAGCGGATCCTGCATGTGCGGAGCAGTGAAATTCACTGTCTCGTGTGAATTGAAACCGCCTGACGCTTGTCACTGCGTACAGTGCCGGAAGTTCTCCGGGCACTACTCGGTCGGAACTGATGTGCCAAGGAGTGCTGTGGAGATCTCAGGTGCTGAGAACATCTCCTGGTATTACTCGTCGATGAAAGTTCGTCGCGGATTCTGCTCTGTCTGTGGATGCTCCATGTTCTTTGATCCACCGGCTAAGGATTGGATTGGAATTTCCATGGGAGCATTTGATGGACCCACTGACACTCACACAGAATTGCACATCTTCGTCGCTGAAAAGGGTGACTACTATGAAATCACTGATGGCCTGCCCCAGTATCAGCGTATTCCGCAGTCAGGGGCCTAACCGCGGTCTCGTTCGTCGGCAACGCGGCGGCTGAGCTTGACACCCACCTTTCCCTTTGCCGGCAGGCACAACATCTCTGTGAACGCGGACGTCCGCGAGCATGCTTTCGTTCGGCGTCGTGCCAAGCAACGCGGTTGTTGCTGTACCGCGCACCTCGCCTCTCGCGGCCGCCGGTTACCTTAACGATGGGCCGGAAGAGAGGGTGTTGAGCGCTGAGAGGGAGACATGCTGAGAGGCGGATGCCTGTGTGGCGGGATCCGATACGAGATCGTTGGTCCCGTCGGAGAAGCTCTGTACTGTCATTGCTCGATGTGCCGTAAGTCTCACGGAACAGCTTTCCGGGCAAGGCTTTCGGTTCCGAAGTCGTCCTTTCGTCTTGTTCACGGCGAGGACTTGTTGACGAGTTACCGCTCGTCCGCGGACACGATAAGAAGGTTCTGCCGCATATGCGGCTCACCGATCGTGAACTCCTGGGACCCTGAACCGGATAGCTATGGACTGGCCATGGGCTCGCTGGATGATGACCCGGGCGTAAGGCCTTTGCGCCACGAATTCGTGGGGTCAAAGGCGCCGTGGTACGACATCACGGACAGCTTGCCGCAGTATCGGGAGTTTCCAAACTCCTGACTCGTGGCGGATGTCACCGATCTCGGACTTCTTCTACAGCCTCGTCAGGCCGCATGAATTCCGACCGCGCCAGTGCAGCAGTTGCCGTTTATCCCAATGGCTCCTGCGTGATGCGAACGACCCGTGTCGGAGGTCTGAGCAAGCAGGAGCTGATAAAGCGGCTTCGGCGAAGCGGTGTTGAGCTCAACGAAGCCGCTCGAGCACTGTTTGCGCATGACGCGTTTACGACGCAACCGCGAACCTCGAGCCTCACGACGGTCGAGCTCTCGGTCGCCGATCTTGGCTATGTCGCGGGAGCCACTATTGCTCAGATTCATGAGCAGGCCGCTCGACTGGGCCTCGCGCTGTGTCCGCTCGAAGTTGGCCCACATTTGAGACTCCAGTACCTCGATCAACCCGAGGGAGCCTTGGAGCATCGGCCTGCACGGCACCGCGCACCGCCAGGATCATTGACCGTCGCATCTCCTGCTGTCGCGGCCGATGACGAGACACCGAAAGGTTTTTACCTACGTCGCATCGAGGGGGTTCTCTGGCTGCGAGGGTATCGCTCGAGACCCGAGCACCTTTGGAATCCGGAGGACCGCTTGGTGTTCTGCCTCCCGCGGAATGCGGCCTGACGTTTCGAGCGGACATGCTCCGGCACGTTTCGCGTGCCTGCGCATGCCGCTCATGTCGAACGATGGCGCCGCAAGACCCGGTATCGGAGAGTCTTATGTCGTCGAGAACAGCGTCGTGCTTCTGCGGCCAGTTGAAGATCGAAGTGGACGGCGAGCCCCTCGGCGTCGGTGTCTGTCACTGCCTCGCCTGTCAGCAACGCACTGGAAGCGTCTTCGCCGCCCCGGCCGTCTTCCGTGCGCCTTACCGTGTGACCGGAAGGGCGACCGAGTTCGTTCGCACCGGAGATCAAGGCGCGAGCTTTCGGTTCAGGTTCTGTCCGGTGTGCGGCTCGACCGTCTTCCATACGGAAGAAGGGCAAGAAGGCTCGGTGAGCGTTGCCGTGGGTGCCTTTGCCGACCCTTCCTTCCCGCCGCCGCAGGTCTCCGTTTACGACTGCCGGCGCCACCCCTGGGTGACTTTACCGCCCGGCGTCACCGCGTACGAGAAAGACCCGCCCTGAGTTCGGTACCTTGCGCCGGGGCGGCCTCGGCGCCTGATGGCCTGATGCGAGAGCCCTGGGCGACTCATCCGGGCTCCGTCTGCACCGCGCTTCAAGAGCGTCGGCCTCGCCAAGCTGACTCGAGGCGACGTGCGGGCGGCGTCCCGCTGGCGCCCGCCTGCCGCTTGCGCCAGACTGTGGCTGGTTCGAACGCCAATCGCGGAGGTGCCCCATGTACAAACGCGTCCTGTTGGCTTACGACGGCTCAGAAGCCGGACAGAAGGCGCTGCTCGACGGGCTGGACATCGCGCAGTGGAGCCACGCCGAGCTGCATCTGATCGCGGTGATGCCGCCCGCGGCGCCGCTGGTGGCGATCGAAGGCGCGTTCTACGACGCCGAGATGGAGGCCGAGGAGCGCAAGCGCTACGAGGCGATCCTGGCCGACGGCTTGCGCCGGCTGAAGGAAGCGGGCTATCCGGCGCGCGGCGAAGTGCTGGTGGGCGACCAGGTCGAGATGATCACCAAGTACGCGCGCGACATCGGCGCCGATCTGATCGTCGTCGGCCACAAGCACCTGGAAGGCTGGGCCGCGCGCTGGTGGCGCGGTTCGCAGTCGCCGGCGCTGATCGAACGCGCGCACTGCAACGTGCTCGTCGTCATCACCCACTGAGAAATCGTGAATAAACCTACTGCGCGCCCCGATCTTGCGCCTCCGGTGCTCAACGTATTACTCCATACGCCTCCGCTCCTCGGCGCAACCTCGGGGCGCTCGCGACGATTCCTTCACGGTTTCTGAGCCGTGGCGCATCTGCACTTCCATGCGCTGTTCGACGGCCCGCTGCTACGGGTGCGCGACGTCGCGTGCCGGGCGCCGCGCTCGGGCTGCGGGCCGGAGGAGCACGCGGGCGCGCCGGCGCTGATCTTCCCGCGGCGGGGCGTGTTCGAGTGCCATATCCACCGGCACGCCGTGGTCGCCGACGCCAACAGCCTGCTGCTGATGCGCGGCGGCGAGACCTATCGCGTCAGCCACCCGGCCGAGCACGGCGACGACTGCACCGTGCTGCAGTTCGATCGCGCGGTGCTGGACGAGGCGCTGCCCGGCGCGGCGGCGCGCGCCACGCGCAGCGTGCCGCTGCCCGCTCCGCTGCAATACCGGCTGCGGCTGTTCCATCACGCGCTCGCGCGCGGCGGGCACGATCGGCTGCAGGCGGAGGAGGTCGGGCTGGACCTGCTCGCTGCCGTTGCGCAGGGGCCGGGCGCGGACTCGTCGGGCGCGACGCGCCGTTCGCCGGCGGTCGAACGCGCGCGGGCGTTCATCGCGAGCCGGCCGGAGGC
This sequence comes from Betaproteobacteria bacterium, assembly GCA_016861185.1. Lineage (GTDB taxonomy): Bacteria > Pseudomonadota > Gammaproteobacteria > Burkholderiales > Burkholderiaceae_F > DSNY01. The sequence continues at coordinate 117,115 of BOKW01000003.1, read as the reverse complement.
CGACGTCGGCATCGGTGAAGTCGCGCGCGCGGCGCATCGCTCGGAGTTCCATCTCGCGCGGCGTTTTCGCGCCGAGCTGGGCACCTCGATGCACCGCTATCGGCTGCAGCTTCGGCTGGCGCTCGCGCTCGAGCGGCTGGCCGGCGGCGAGGACGATTTGGCCGCGCTCGCGGTCGATCTCGGCTTCGCGCATCACAGCCATTTCAGCGCGAGCTTCCGGCGCGTCTTCGGACAGACGCCGGCGCGGGTGCGCGCGACGCTGACGCGCGCGCGGCTCGCGCAACTGCGCAGGATTCTGACAGCGCACGACGCCGCGCCCCGCTAAGTTGGCGGCGACTGGCCAAGCCGCGCTCACGGACGCGGCGGGCCGGTACGCAAACCCCGCTGCCAATCTTTGGAGAAATACCGATGATCGACCACGTATCGATCGGCGTGCGCGATGTCGCCGCCGCCAAGCGTTTCTACGACGCCGCGCTGAAACCGCTCGGCTACACGTGCCTGTCCGAAGGATCGACCTCGCTCGGCTACGGCCGCGACGGCGTGGCCTTCTGGATCGGCGCCACCGAGCATCCGGTACCGGCCGATATGCGTTCGGGGCTGCACTTCTGCTTCCGCGCGCCGACGCGCGCCGCGGTCGACGCCTTCCACGCGGCGGCGCTGAAGCACGGCGGCCGCGACAACGGCAAACCCGGCGTGCGCGCCGATTACGACGCGAACTACTACGCCGCCTTCGTCGTCGATCCCGAGGGCTATCGGATCGAGGCGTATTGCGGCGAACCCGCCTGATCGTCGCGCTGGAGCGTGCGGGCGTTTGTTGGGGTTCGCGTTGCTCACCCCAACCTACGTGCTACGTGCGGCCCGCAGTTCGTAGGTTGGGGTGAGCCCGCGAACCCCAACATCACGGCTCACCAAAGCGAACGTTCCCGTTCCACGCATCGCCGGCGTGCCGCGTAGGTTGGGGTGAGCCCGCGAACCCCAACGTCACGGTTCTCCGAAACTTCCGTCTCCCTTCTGCACGTCGCCGCCCCAATCCTCGGGGAGCAACCCCGACCGGATGTACCTGTGTATCGACGAGTGCGGCCATTCCGACGCGCGGCGCACATACCCGTGCCTGACCGGGTTGAAATGAACGTAATCGACGTGCCGCGCAAGGTCGTCGTCGTTGCGGATCAGGTGCTCCCAGAAGCGCCGTTGCCAGAGTCCTCGCTCGCCCTTCCGCAGTCGACTGGCCGATGCGGATTCGACCGCAGGCAGGGCGCGCGAGAACGTCGCCTTGATCAGCGCCCAGCGCGTGGAGAAGTCGGCGTCGCCCGGCGGCAACGTCCACACGGCGTGCAAGTGGTCGGGCAGCACGACGAACGCGTCGATCGCGAACGGGTGACGGCGTTTGACGTACGCCACCGCGGAACGCAGCGCGTCGATGCGATCGACCAGCAGCGACGAGCATCGATCGGCGGCGGCGACGGTGAAGAAGTAGGTCGCCCCGGCGATGTTCGAGCGGCGGTAGCGCATGGGGTGACGTGGGCGTTTGCCGGCGTCGAGCAGGGCGCTTCATCGGTGTTGGGGTTCGCTGTGCTCAGCCCAACCTACGGGACTGTATCCGTGTTGGGGTTCGCTTTGCTCACCCCAACCTACGGGGTACGGGCGACGGGCTGGCGTAGGTTGGGGTGAGCGTGCGAACCCCAACGTCACGGGCAAAGCGCCAGACGCGTAGGTTGGGGCGAGCCCGCGAACCCCAACATCACGGGCAAAGCGCCACGGGCGCGACAGGAAGCAAAACGCCGCGCGCCCGGCGGAGGGCTGCGCGGCGTTCGCGGGTGGATCGCGGAGAGCTACTTGCGCGCGGCGATCGACTGCTCGGCCTTGGTGACGAGGTCGGTGCCGATCTGCTTTTTCCACTGCTCGTAGACGGCGCGGGTCGATTTGACGAACTCCTCGCGCTCGGCGGGCGCGAGCCGTGTGACCCTGACGCCCATGCCTTCGATCTCCTTCAGCAGCGGCTGTCCGGGCTCGTCGAGCCCCTTGCGCGCGATCGCGATCTGCTGCTTGCCGGCGTCGATCGCGGCCTGGCGAACGATCTCGCGGTCGGCCGGCGTCCAGCTCTCCCACACTTCCTTGTTGACGACGAAGACCAGCGGGTCGGCGACGTAGCCCCACATCGTCACGTACTTCTGGCCGACCGTGTGCAGCTTGGCGGCGGTGAAGATCGACATCGGGTTCTCCTGGCCGTCGACCGCGCCGGAAGCGAAGGCGGGCTGCGCGTCGGCCCAGCTCATCTGCGTCGGGTTGGCGCCGAGCGCGCGGAACGTATCGAGGAACAGCGGCGAGCCGACCACGCGGATCTTCAACCCCTTGAGGTCGTCCGGCTTGCGGATCTCGCGCTTGGAGTTGGTCAGTTCGCGGTAGCCGTTCTCACCCCAGGCGAGCGGCACGACGCCCTGCTTCTCGAGGATCGCGAAGAGATCCTTGCCGACCGGCCCCTGCGTCAGCGCGTCGATCGCCTTGTAGTCCGGCATCAGGAACGGCAGCGAGAAGAGATTCAGCTCCTTGATCTGCGGCGACCAGTTGATCGTCGAGCCGATCGCCATGTCGATGATGCCCTGGCGGATCGCGGTGAACTCGCGCGTCTGGTCGCCCTGCACGAGCGACACGCCCGGGTACAGCTTCATGTTGATGCGGCCGTTGGTGCGCTGCTTCACCAGGTCGATCCAGATCTCCGCCCCCTTGCCCCACGGGAAGGCGGGGCCGACGACGGTCGAGACCTTGTATTCGGGCTTGTAGTTCTGCGCATGGACTGCGCCGGTCGCGGCGAGCGCGATGGCCGCGGCGGCGGCGAACAAATGTCTGCGTTGCATGACTTCTCCTCTCGTTGAATCAATGAACCGGCGGAGGGCTAGTAGCCCAGGCGCTCGGGCAACCATAACGCGAGCTGCGGGAAGGCGGCAACCAGCGCGAGCGCACCCAGCATCGATACGACCATCCACAGCACCCAGCGCACCGTGTCTTCCATGCCCACGCCGGCAATGCGCGTCGTCACCAGCAGGTTGACTGCCATCGGCGGCGTGAACTGGCCGATCGCCATGTTCATCGTCATCAGCACCGCGAACCAGGTCATGTCCCAGCCGAAGGCGTTGACGATGGGGATCAGGATCGGCAGAAAGATCAGGAAGATCGACGCGGCGTCGAGCATCATGCCGGCCACCAGCAGCAGCAGCATGATCATCGCCAGCATCAGGTGCGGCTCCTGCGTGACGCCGAGCATCGCCTTGGCGAGTGCGTCGAACGCGCCGAGCGTGGAGCCCGCGTGCGCGAAGATGCCCGCGCAGGCGATGATCAGCATCACGACCGCGGAGATTTCGGCGGCGTCGACCAGCACGCGGTAGAGCCGGCGTGCATCGAGCGTGCGATACACGACGGTGCCGACGAACAGTCCGTAGAACACCGCGACGACGGCGGCTTCGGTCGGCGTGAACGCGCCCGTGCGCAGCCCGCCGAGGATGATGATCGGCGCGGCCAGTCCCCAGCTCGCCTCCTTCAACGCGCGCAGCAGGCCGCGCCGCTCGGCGAGATCGTTCGCGCCCCAGCCGTACTTCCACGCGAAGATGAAGGTCGGCACCAGCAGCGACAGTCCGGCGAGGAAACCCGGCACCACGCCGGCGGCGAACAGCGCGGGGACCGATACCTGCGGCACGAGCACGGTGAAGATCACGAACGCGATCGACGGCGGGATCAGGATCGCGGTCGAACCCGCCGCGGCGATGACGCTCGCCGAAAACGCCGGCGGATAACCCTGCCGCGTCATCGAAGGCAGCATCACCATCGCCACCGCTGCCGCGTCGGCCGGCCCCGAACCCGAGATGCCGCCGAGGAACATGCAGACGAGGATCGCGACCACGCCCTGCGCGCCGCGCCGCTGTCCGACCAGCGCGCTGACGAAGGCGACGAGCTTGGCTGCCACGCCCGCGCGCTCGAAGATCATGCCGGCGAGGATGAACACGGGCAGCGCCAGCAGCGGGTACTTCGCGAGGCTCGAGTACACGTTGGACGCGATCGACATCGCGCCCAGTTCCGCGGTCAAGATCACCAGCGCGCCGGTGATGCCGAGCGCGGTCGCGAGCGGCACGCCGGCGACCAGCAGCAGCAGGAAGCCGCCGAACAGCAGCCAACTCAACCCCGCCTCCACACGCGCCACAGGCGGCCGACAAGGCGCGCGACGATCGCGATCGACAGGACCACGAGCCAGATCGAGTACATCCACTGCGGGATGCCGAGGCCGGGGCTGGTCGTGCCGAACTTCCAGTCGTCGAGGAAGAAGCGCCAGCCGTACCAGGCGACCAGCGTGAACAGCACGGCCGACAGCACCATGCTGGTCAACTCGAGCGCGCGGCGCGGCCGCGCCGGCAGCATCTCGGCGAAGAACAGCACGCGGATGTTCAGGTCGCGCGCGAACGCCGCCGCCGCGCCGACCAGCGTCAGCACGACCAGCAGGAACACCGAGATCTCCTCGGTGAACGCGAACGACGCGTTGGTCAGATAGCGCACGACCACGTTGGCGAACGTGATCAGGCAGATCAGCGCCATCGCGATCGCCGCGGCGGCTTCTTCGATCTGGATGGGTACGCGCGGAACGTTGCGCGGATCGTCCGGCGGAGATTCGTCGCCGTGTGCGCCGGCTGCCGGCGCGGATTCAGCCTCGGTGCCTGCGCGGCCCGCCATGCCTGCGTCCTATGGATTCGATTCGCGCGCGCCGGAGTCGTTGCGCGGACGCGATTGTAGTGGCCGGCCTGCGCCGGGTGCCATGGTCAATGTCCGGCGCCGAGCCATGCGCACACGGCGCTCGCGATCTTCGCGGCATCGACGCGCGCTTCGGCTTCGAGCGTGGGCGCATAGCCGACCGGAATGCGCGGCGCGCCGAGCCGCTTGACCGGGCAGCCGACTTCCTCGGCGACGGCGGCCGCGATCTCCGCGCCGAAGCCGGCGACCTGCACCGCCTCGTGCGCGACGAAGAGCCGCTTCGTCTTCGCGCAGGAGTCGAGCACCGTCGCACGGTCCCACGGCCACAGCGTTCGCAGGTCGATCACTTCGACGGCGATGCCTTCGCGCGCGAGCGTCTCGGCGGCGGCGAGCGACTCGTGCAGCGTGCGCGACCAGGTGACGAGCGTCAGATCCTTGCCCGCGCGCGCGATGCGCGCGTTGCCAAGAGGCACCGGTTGCGCGGGATCGACCTCGCCTTGCAGGCTCCACAGCTCCTTGTGCTCCAGGTAGACGACCGGATCGCCGCTCGCGAGCGCCGCGGTCAGCAGACCGTAGTTGTCCTGGGGCGTGGCGGGGCAGACGACCGCAAGCCCCGGCAGATGCGCGAACCACGCTTCGAGGCTTTGCGAATGCTGCGCGGCTGAAGCCGACCAGATGCCGATCGGCATGCGTGCGACCAGCGGCACGCGCCCCTGGCCGCCGAACATGTAGCGGTTCTTCGCGGCCTGATTGACCAGTTCGTCCATCGCGCATAGCGCGAAGTCGATCACGCGCATCTCGACGACGGGTTTCAGCCCCGCGAGCGCCATGCCGACCGCCGCGCCCATGATGTTCGCCTCGGAGATCGGCGTGTCGATCACGCGCTCGGCGCCGAACTCCTGTTGCAGCGGGCGCAGGCTGCCGTCGGGCGCGGCCGCGCGGTACTGGCCGAACACGCCGCCGCGGCCGAGGTCCTCGCCGAGCGCGACGATGCGCGAGTCGGCGCGCATCGCGGCGGCCAAGGCCTCGGCGGCCGCCTGCGCATAGCTCATCAGCGCCATGCGCCGGCTCCCGCGTCGAGCACGTCGCGATACGCCTCCGCGGGTTCGGGCCACGGCGCAGCGTCGGCCGCGGCGAGCGCGCGTTCGATCTCGGCGCGCACTTCGGCATCGATCGCTTCGGTGCGCTCGGCGCAGCCGAGCGCGGCGAGCGTCTTGCGCGCGCGGGCAAGCGGATCGTCCTGCCGCGCGCGTTCGACTTCAGCGGCATCTCGATACGCACCCGGATCGACCGACACGTGGCCCTTGATCCGGTACGTGATCGCGTGCAGCAGGGCAGGGCGGCCTGCGCGCACGCGCGCGACGAGTTCGCCCGCCGCGCGGTCGAGCGCTTCGACGTCGTTGCCGTCGACCGCCCGCGCTTCGATCGCGAGCGCACGCGCGCGCGCGGCCGCGCCTTCGCCCGCGGTCATCGTCTGCGTCGGCGTGGTCGCGGCGATGCGGTTGTCCTCGCAGACGAACAGCACCGGCAGCCGGTAGACCTGCGCCCAGTTCAGCCCCTCGAGGAACGGCCCGCGGTTGATCGCGCCGTCGCCGAAAAAGCAGGCGACGATGTTGGGCTGGCGCCGGATCTTCAGTGCGTGCGCCGCGCCGGTCGCGATCGGAATGCCCGCCGCGACCACGCCGTTGGCGCCCAGCATGCCGACCGAGAAGTCGGCGATGTGCATCGATCCGCCCTTGCCCTTGTTGTAGCCGGTGGCGCGGCCGAACAGCTCGCACATCATCCGCGTCATGTCCGCGCCCTTGGCGAGCGTGTGGCCGTGCCCGCGATGCGTCGAGGTCAGCAGGTCTGCGCGTTCGAGATGGATGCACACGCCGGCCGCGACCGCCTCCTGGCCGGTCGACAGGTGCAGCGGCCCGCGCACGCGCGCCGGCGTCTTCGACGCCTCCATGCCCCAGACCTGCACGCCGCCCTGGCTCGCTTCCTCCGCGGCGTTCTCGAACGCGCGGATGCGCGCCATCGTGCGATACAGCGCCAGCAGGCGCTCGGCGCGCGCGCGCGCGTCGTTCATGTCTCCTCCCGACTGCACGGGGAACCCGATGCAAGGACCGCATTTTGCCTGCGCCGTCGGCGCGGGCGAAACGACGCCCAGCAGCGGGTCGGGCGATGTGCGCAGATCGAGGTGCAAGATCGCGCGCCGAAGCGCGGCCGCCGGCGGCCGGCCGCCGCGCCAATCGCGCGCAGACGGGCGGCGACGCGCCGCTCAGCGCGCCAGTTCGCGCCAGGAGATGCGGCGCGCGGACGCCGAGCTGGCGCCGATCCGCAGCGCCAGCGTGTCTTTCTGTCCCGACGCGCCGGTGGTGATCAGCTTCATCGAGCCGTCCGGCAGCCGCACGACGGTATTGCCGACGGTCAGCGTGTCGGAACGCAACTCGCCCACGACGCCGCCGGCAGTGCTGACCGCCGAGCCGGTGCGCGCATCGAACTGGTAGATCCAGCTCGTTCCGCCTGCCGTGCACGCATCCTGGTCGGGAATGTTGGTCGTGACCACCAGCGTGCCCAGCACGAGCTGCGGGTCCAGATTGACGCGTTCGCCCCGCGTCGGAAAGTCGGCAACCCATCCGTCCTTGACGCTCCAGTCGACGGCGTTGTTCGTGACCGTGCGCTGCGTGGCGTTCAGCGTGGAGATCGTCTGCGTGACCAGTTTGCCGGTCGCGCGCGGATCGCCGAGGCTCGCGCCGCTGTCCTTCAGCCCGTAGATCGCGCTGAGGAAGGACCAACCTCCGGGCGGCGTCAGCGTCGCCGGGTCGGCGAGGTCGGTGACGCCGAGATAGCGCCCGGTGCCGACGTAGACGATCCGCTGACCGTTGATCTCACCGAGCTCCGGTCGTGTGGTCACCGGCTGCGGCTTGCCGGCGGCGTCCCGCAGCGTGGCCATCTTCAGCAATGCGGGCGGCGACTGCGACAGGTCGAAGCGCCAGACGTTGCCCTGCAGATCGCCGCCGTAGACATAGGTCGACGTGTTGTCGGTGTCGGGATTGACCGCGTACGCCGAGATGCGCGCGAAGCCCGACGGCGTCGTCGTCGAACCCACACCCGTCGACACGCGATTCAGCACCGATCCGGTGGCCAGATCGACGACGAACAGCCACCCCTGGCCGTCCCCGGGGGTCACGTTGTTGTAGCCCGAGGTCAGCAGTACGACCCACTTGCCGTCGGAGGCGCGCTTGGTGACGACCGGGTTGCCGAACGACAGTCCGACGTTGGGTTCGCTGTTCGCGCACAGCGTCGAATCGGCGCAGATCTCCCACAGCAGCCTCGGCGCCGTCGGCACCGTGACGTCGAGCGCGTAGTAGCCGCGGCCGCCGGCGTTGAACCCGCCGACCAGGACCGTGTGCCAGGCGCCGCCGAAGTACGCGTCGGCAATCGCCGGCGTGCCGTCGACGAAGAATTCGTGCGCGTTGCCGTAAGCCTTGTCGGCGAGCCGGTGCAGCCGCGGCAGCACCGTGCGTGGCACGAACGCCCACAGCTCGCCGCCGGTGGCCGCGTCGAACGCGTGCAGCATGCCGTCGTTGCCGCCGACGTAGAGCACCGCCTGGCGCGACTTGTTCGCGTTCTTGAAGTCGAAGTACGAAGGCGTTACGCCGTCGCCGTAGTTGCGGCGCGGCTCGCGGACGAAGGCCGGGCGCGAACCGACCAGATCGCCGAGCACGAACTCGCGCAGCCGGAACGCCGCATCTTCGTTGCCGCGCTGGCCGCGCAGATAGTTGACGAGCGCGGTGCCGTTGTTGGCGACGGCCACGTCGGACGCCGCGAGGGAGGCGCAGTGCGAAAGCTTCGCACACTGGTTGTCGAAATACGCGCGCGCGCCCGCATCCAGATCGGCGTAAGCGAACGGTTTCAGCGCGCCGCCTACGTTGGTGTAGATGGTCCGGCTGTCGCTCGCCGGCGCCACCGCCGCGTTCAGTTGCGTCGCCGCCGACCAGACGACCGTCGGCAGCACCTTGCCGGTGATGATGTCGATCGACTGCTTGACCAGCTCGCCGTCCCACTTCACGGTGCGATAGGTCGAGCTGAAGATCGCGTTGTCCGTCGAGCTGACGTTCGGGCTGCTGGTCGCCGAGGCCGCCGCCGCGCCCGTCACGGTCTTGATTTCCGCGAGCGCGCTGGCGATGCCCTGGTACAGCGAGCGCGCGTCCTGCGCGTTGACGTAACGCCCGCGGCCGTTGACGGCGGCGTGCCACAGATCGTCGATCGCGGTCGGCGTGTCGGCGACGGGCTTCGGCCAGTTGCAGGTGCCGTTCGTCCACGGACACGTGTTGTTGCCGCTCTTGATGTTGTAGAAGTCGCCGACCGTGGCCGTCTCGTAGTCGGGCCGGTACTTCATGATCCCGTCCACTCCGAGGCCGACCGTGAACGTGACCATGTGCTGAGCCGGGTTCGTGTCCTTCGTCGTCGTCGGCACGTTGTTGGCGCTGACGTCGGTGCCGAGCGCGCCCTTCGCCCCGGCCGGACGCAGATCCGTCTGGTAGTAGTACAGGGCCACGTCCGCGAGGGTGTCGCTGGCGTTGGTGGCGCTGCCGCCGTCGTAGGCGCCGTAGGCGCGCGTCGAATAGCCGCTGTCGACGTTGTCGACGTTGCCGATGGCCGATCCGTCAAGGCGCTGGCCCGCGTTGTCGTTCCAGTAGCCGTCGGTCGTCAGCAGCGCGATGTTCGGCTGGCACGAGTACTGGACCGGATCCTCGTTCATCCCGTCGTTGATGCCCGACGTGATCCCGGCGAAGTGGCGGCCGACGCGCGAAAGCGCTTCGCGCAGCGGCGTGCGGCCGGACGGGGCCATCCTGTAGAAGGTCCTGTACCAGTCGGCGCGCTGCGCGCCGTCGAAGGTGTCGATCGGCAAGTAGTTCGACCCTCTGACCCGCGTGCCCGGGCTGATCGTGATCGCACCGACGCGGTAGCGGCCGTCGACCGACTTGAAGGCCTGACCCACGCCGGTTTTCATCGTTTGCAGCCGGGTGCTGTAGTAGGCGTACCAGTTGGCGAAGTTGGTCATCTCCTCGGCGTACGTGCAGACGGGCCGTGCCGCGCAGTCGGTGCGACCCGGCCGGTTGCCATACGTGAGCACCGTCGGCGTGATGTCGACGCGCTGGAACTTGCCGTAGCGGGGCCGCGTGTGGGTGCCGTCGTACTTCGCCTGGCAGCGGGGTGAACCCGAGGCGTTGCCGCTGACGGCCGACGCGCTGCTCGCGTCGGAGGCGTTCTGGCAAAAGCGCACCGGCGCCGGGTAGGGATGCGTCGCCGACGGCGCGGACGCAAGGACGCAACTCGTCAGCCGCTCGTCGCTGCAGTATTCGACCGGCACGATGTCGAAGTAGTAGGGCCCGCCGAGCCGCGTGACCGGGAAGCGGTAGCCGCCGCTGGCGGTCGAGTCGGGATAGCCGTTCGTGGCGGAGGCCGTGTTGTAGAGGAACGGGTTGGCCGTATCGATTCCGTTGCGGCGGCAGTTGCTCGACGAAGGATCGTCGTTCGCGTTCCTGCAGTAGACGAGCTCCGGGTACCTGTTCGCCAGGTTGATCGTGCCGGCGGACGTGTCGTACGCGTTGACCGGGACCGTCGTCCACGGCGCGCCGTAGCTGGGCATCGACGCGCCGGTCGCGTCCACCGCCGGGCTGTAGGTGACCTGCGGGTCGTAGTAGAGGCGGTTGAATCCGGACGCGTACCACGGCGGATTGCCTTCGACGCCGGTCGACGTCGTCGAGCCGCAGGTCGAATTGCTGCAGCGTGGCTTGTCAACGTTGGCGTCGTCGACGTAATCGGGCATGTGCCGCCAGCCCATGCTGCCCGAATCGTCGACGATCAGCATTACGTTCGGCTTGACGTTGGTCGACTGCGAGCGCGCCAGCGGATCCGTGGCGATGTCCGTCGTACCTGCCGATGCGACCGATGCCGACAGCAGCGCGGCCGCGACGAGAATTGCGCTTGGAGAACCCCGCATCGCCTTCCCCTCACAGCACGACGAAGCTCTGCGCCAGCGTGCTCGTGTTGCGCGGCCCCAGCACGCGCACCGTGATCCGGTAGTAGTGCTGGGCTGTACCGCTGAAATTCGTGGCATCGCTGGAGAAGCTGCCCCCGCTCGCGCCCGGCGAACTCGCGCTCAGCCGCGAACACAGGTTGTTCGGATCGTTCGGGTCGAGCTGCGCCGTGCACATGCGATGCACGACCCAGCTGATCGTGTTGCCCGCGGCGTCGCCGGCGGCCGGGGTCACGGTGCAGGCTGCGCACTGCGCCCAGTAGGCCCTGTCGTCCCAGTTCGGTTCGATCGCCACGGCGTAGTAGCCGCTCGCGGGCGCATTCGCATTCAGCACCGCCGATCCCGCATTCGCGGCCAGCCAGGCGACGGCGCTCTGCACGCCGACGTCGGCCGAATGCACGGTCGCGTTGCGGAACGCGAGGTTGCCCGTGATCAGGGTGTTGGTGTCCATCGAACGCACCAGCGCGATGCCGGAGATCAACATCGCCACCAGCGCAACCAGTACCACCGGCACCATGTAGCCGCGTTGCCGGGAAACGCGTGGAGCTCCGGTCATGCCGGCCTCCAGATCAGGTTGCGCAGGCTGCTCGTCGACTCGAACACGCGGTAGCGATAGCAGCGCCAATCGGGCAGCGTCGTCACGTCGAGCGTTCCGCCGGCCCAGGTCGGCGCTGCGGTCGTCGTCGTGCACACATCGGCGGCGTCGCGCTCGCGTTCGGGCAGCGCCGAACGCGCGACCAGCGCGAAGCGCAGCGCCAGCGTGCGCGACCATTCGACGGCCGTGGCCGGCGTCGCCTCGGTCCACGCGTCGACGATGCCGTCGCCGTCGGCGTCGCGGCCGTACTGCGCCTGGAGCTGGACGATTTCGGGCGCCACCCGTGCGCCGATCGTGTTGCTGATCAACTGGTCGAGGCGCAGCTCGTTGCCGGCGACGTAGTAGCGGTTGACGATCGGCGCCGGCCCGAGGTTGTAGAGGATCGCGTTCTTCGTGTAGTTCGGGCCCAGCCCGCCTGGCTTGTTGTAGCGCGCCGTGACCTGCCTGCCGTAAGCGTCGGTGTAGTTGCCGCTGTTGTGAATGATGATGTCCTGGTTGCCGGGCGGGGCCAGGCTCGGCGTGTTCGTCGCCTCCGACAGCGTGCAATCGAGCCCGCCTTCGGCCATCACGAGCAGGTTGCCGGCGGCCACGCCGAAGGCGTTCTTGACGTGATAGTTCGCCGCGGGCGTCGGCAGGTCCTGCGTCAACTCAATCGGCGCCGGCAGCGTATCGGTGCTGCTGTAAGTGATCGTGATCTCGTCCGGCGCCGTGCCGGCGCCCTGCGTGATGACGACCGGCGCGAGGAAGAAGTCGAAGGTGCGAGGCGGTGAGACACCTTCGTCGTACGCAAAGATCCTGCAGCCGAGCAGCACAGGATGGTTGATGCCGTAACCGGCCATGCGCGCGTCGCGCTGGATCGTGTACTGGCCGAGCGCGCCGTTGAACGTGGCGTCGCCGCCGCTGGTCGCGGTGCGGCGATGCGCTTCCGAAATCGCAAACGACTGCGTGATCGCCAGCGTGGCGAACAGCCCGATCGTCACCGCGACCAGCAGCTCGATCAGCGACAGGCCCGATTGTTCGCGCCGGTGAAGCCTCATGCCTACGGCTCCTGGATCGTGGCGACCGCGACGTGGCTGCGCGGCTGGGCCGCACCCGGCGGCAGCCACGTGATCGTGACGGTGACCTGGGAACCGGCGACCGCGACGACGGCGTCGGCCGCGGGCAGCGCGGCCATCACGCCGTTGGCGACCCACGAGCTGACCGCAGCACCGCCGCTGCCGCCGCTGTACGCGTACGCGGGCAGGTTGATGCGATCGATCCAGATCTGGTTGATCAGGCTGTCGGCCAGCAGCGCCGCGTCGGCGCGGTACTTGGCGTCGCTGAACGTCGCGAGCGCCGTCGCGTGCATGCCCAGCAGTCCGAGCACGCCGAAGGCGAAGATCGTCAGCGCGACCAGCACCTCGACCAGCGACAGTCCCTTCTGTTGGCGTTTCGTCGGCATCGTTTCACTCCGAGCTTGCGTTTACCTCAGCAGGCGCGCGGGTCGGACGGCGGCAGCGCCGGGTCGCACATGCGGATGCCGCCGCCGGCGTCGATCGTCACCCGCAGCGGCCGCACCTGCGCCGGGTCCAGGTCGGGATCGGTGAGGTCGATGCGCGTCAGCGCCGGCGATGCGTCGGCATTGGTGCGCACGCGGCCGATCGAATCGAAGGTCACGATGCGCGCGCCGGCCGGTACGGCGGCGACCCTCGAGCGTTCGCTGCCGTCGGCCGACGCACGCGCCTGGATCGTCGCCAGGCAATCACCCGGGTCCTCGACGTCGGCGGTGCCGCCGTCGACCGGGTTGACGCAGCCGACCGTCCAGCCCGTGGCCGGCGCGTCGACGAGCACGAACTGCACGCTGCGGTTGCGCCGGATCGCTTCGGCGCGCGCAAGCTGCAGCCCGTTCTGCATCGACTCGGCCGCCGTCCGGATCTGCGTATTGCGCAGCCATGTCGAGTACGTCGGCACCGCCTGCGTCAGCAGCAGCGCGAGGATCGCGAGCACGACCGCGATCTCGATCAGGCTGACGCCGCGTTGCCGGGCCATCGCCGCAGGGTGCGACGAACGCGTCATCGCGTCACCCAGCGCGTCCCCGCGTCGGCCGGCAGCGCGCCCCAGCTCGCGGGCAGCGACGTCGTCGCGCGCACGTTGGCCTGGTTGATCGTGTAGACGAAACCTGCGACGGGTCCGGCGCCGGTCATCGTCGCGGTGTAGGCCAGACCGCCGGCGTTGACGACGCAGGCAAATCCGAAGTTCTGCAGCCCCGCGGGCGCGGCTGCACCGCAGTTGCCGCCGGCATTCTGGTACGTGCGGTTGTCCTGGAAGAACTGCTCCATCCGCACGCGGTACTCCGAGAGCGCCTGCGTGGCCTCGACCAGTTGCCCGCGCTGCACGTAGCGCGAGTACAGCGGGATCGCGATGCCCGCCAGGATCGCGAGCACGGTCATGACGATCAGGACTTCGATCAGGGTAAAGCCCCGGCTGCGATTCATTTCTTCTCCGACTCAAACGACGACGGCCGCGGACTCCGGGATCAGCGGTAACCGTGTCATCGGCGCGCTGTACGTTTCTCCTGACCCTTCGAGATCCGAAAGGCGGCGAAACGCCGACAAGCGGTCAATGCGCTGCACCCCAAAGCCGGAACGGCAGCGAGCCCGCGTGGAGGTCGCCACTGCCGAATGGTGCAAGCGTGTCGTCGCGGGAAAAACGGCGAATAGCGGCTCGATTTCCGGCGCCGGCGCGGTTGTCGGATCGCGCATCGCGGCGACCCGGTACGGTCGCACCGAAGTGCGACGAACGATCAACGGCGGTGCGGGCGAGACGACGCTAACGGTCGTCCCGCATTTCGGTGATTCGGACGATCGGCTCTTGACGCGCAGCGAACGATCGCCTGGCGTGTCAGTCGACCACCGTCACGCTCTCCGGCGGCGCCGCGCGCTTCTCGCGCGGCGCGAACTGCGCGAGCGCAACGCCGCCGAGCGTGACCGCCGCGCCGGCGAGCTTGATCAGCGTGTAGCCCTCGCCGGTGGCGAGCCAGGCGACCACGCCCGCGACCGGCGGCATCAGGTACAGCAGCGGCGCGGTGCGCGCCACACCGCGCACGCCGTTGACCCAGCCCCACACGATCCAGCCGACGAAGGCCGAGACGATCACGGCCCACAGCAGTCCGGCCCAGATCGCGGGCGTGACGGCCGTCCAGTCGACGGCGAGACCGGCGGGCGCGGAAAGCAGCACCAGCGGCACCGAGCCGATCAGCGTCGTGTACGCCATCACCAGCACGCCGCCGTGCCGCTCGAACACCGGCTTCGCGGCGACGGTGTACGCGGAGAAGAACGCCGCGGCGACCAGCAGCACGAGGTCGCCGCCGCTCGCGCGCCACTGCGCGCCGAGCAGCTTGTCGGAGAGGAACACGAGCACGCCGGCGCACGCGACCGCCACCCCCGCGACCTGTGCGCGCGTCAGCCGCTCGGTGCCGGCGAAGCGCAGGATCAGCAGCGTGAACACCGGCCCGCACGCGAGGATCAGCGAGCTGGAGAACGCGGTCGACCAGTGGATGCCGAAGGTCACGAGACCCACGTGCAGCACGTGTCCGAGCAGCGCGAGCCGGGCGAGCGCCCACCACTCGTCGCGCGCGAGCCGCGGCCAGCGCCGGCCGTAGCGCTGCCACAGCAGCGCCACCGCGCACAGCGGCATGATCAGGTAGCGCGCGAACAGGAAGCCGCCCGGGCTCAGCGCCGTGAACACCGCCTTCTGCACCGAGAAGTTGGCACCCCACACGAGGATCAGCCCGAGCGCGAGCAGCAGCGCGGCACGCTGGCGGGCGTCGGGTGCGGCGGATGGTTCAGACAGTGTTTCGGGGGAGGTAGCTGGGGTCGACATGGAAACTGGGTTTGGGTGCCGCGACGGGATTTCACTGCCGGGGCCGATGACGGACAACCCGCGCGCGGGGAATCTCGGTCAGTTCGCCCTTGCTTGGCACTTCCGTCGTGAACTGTCCGGCTCTGCGACGCATGGGCGGCCAACAGGGAACACGCAAGCGCGGTCGGCAGCCCGATGCATCAGTGCCTCAGCGAGGCCGCAACCGCACCACCGGCCGCTGCGGCTTGCGGCGCGCGACTTCCTCGAAGCCGGCGGCGTCGTACATCGACTTCGCGCCGAACCACATCGACTCGTCGCTCGCGCGCCCGGGCTTGTCGACCGGGTAGGCCTCGAGCAGCCGCGCGCCGCGCTTCTTCGCGTAGGTAATCGCGCCGTCGAGCAGCGCGCGTGCGATGCCTTGGCCGCGGTGCTCGGCGGGCACGACGAAACAGACGATCGACCAGACCGGCTGATCGTCGACCGGCTTCATCACCGGCGAGCGCTGCAGCTTGGCGAAGTCCTCGCGCGGGCCGAGCGACACCCAGCCGACCGGCTTGCGGCCGAGGTAGCCGATGAGGCCGGGCGGTTCGCCCGCGTCGACCAGCGCGCGCAGGTCGGCGCGGTTGGCCTGCGCGTACGTCATTCCGGCCGGCAACGGACCGCGCGAGCCGCTGCGGCGGTAGTACATGCACCAGCAATTGCGCGCGACCGAGCAGCCTCTCGCGTTGAACACCGCTTCGAGATCGGGCCAGCGTTCGGGCGTGAGCGGGCGAACGGTGAGCCTCGGGGCGGCGGTGCGCACCGTTCGACGTGGCGCGCGTGCGGCTGCGGGCGGGCGTCGTTTCGAAGGCACGGTCAGACCTCCTTGAACGCGGCGTGATAGCGAACGATTCCGCACGCGCCCGGCAGGTATCCGGGCTGAAGTTCGATCAGCATGAACGCCTCGTCAGGCGCTTCGTACTCGCAGCGGATGCCGAAGCGTACCGACGGCGCGAAGCCGAAGCGAGGGCAGTACGACGGATGGCCCAGCGCGACGACCGCGCCGACGCCGAGCTGCCGGCAGCGCTCGAGCCCGGCGCGTACGAGTGCGGAGCCGATCCCCTTGCGCTGGTGCGCCAGCGCGACCGCCATCGGCGCGAGGCCCATCAGCTGCAACTCGGGATGCCCGTCGAGCGTCACCGGCGAGAACAGGATGTGGCCGACGACTTCGCCGTCGACCTCGGCGACGAGCGAGACGATCGGATGCGCTTGCGCGCGCAGCGTGTCGACGAGATCGGCTTCGGCGGCGGTGTCGAAGGCGGCCTCGTTCACCGCGCGGACGGCGGCGTGGTCGCGCGGGTGTTCATCACGCAGGATCATCGGCGCGGCGAACTTCCGAGCGGACGCGCCTACAGCGTGAACGCCATCCTCGCCACCAGCGCCCCCGGCACGCGGCTCGTCTGCACCGAGCGTGCGCCGTAGGTGCGCGTGTCCATCGTCCACTGCGGCTCGCGCGTCAGCGCTTCGAGGTTCGATCCCAGCAGCCGGTACAGCGTGTCGTCGAAGCGCATCACGTTCACCGGCGCGACGATCTTTCCTTGCTCGACCCAGAACGTCGCGAAGCGCGTGAGCCCCGTGATGCGGCCGCCCGGGCGGTCGGAGAAGTTCAGGTAGTGCAGGTTGCCGATCGCCAGCCCCGTGTCGAGCGCCGACAGCGCGTCGGATTCGGCGAGCGCACCGCCGCTCATCGCCATCGACTGCATCGCTTCGTCTTCGTCCGCGCCGTTGGTCTCGATGCCGTACTCCTTCGCCGTGCGCGGGCTGACCAGGCTGCCGGCGTGGCGCCCCTGCTCGATCAGCGCGACCGACTGCGGGCGCGCGAAGCCCGCTTCGTCGAACGCAGGTGCGAGGCCGCCTGCCGTGTCTTCGCGCACGGTCACGAGCGGTGAAAGCGTCGCGTCGCCGTCGACGAGCTTCTGCAGGCAGCTCTGCTTGGTTCGCTGCGCCTTCGCCGATAGGCCGGCCCAGTTGAGCATCTGCGTCAGCTCGTCGACCGCGGCGGGTGCGAGATAGACGCGGTATTCGCCCGGCTCGATCGTGCGCGCGGGCTTGGCCAGATGCACGAGCTGCGCGCGGCCGGCGTCGATGCGGCGCGCGAGTTCCGCAGCGTCCCAGCGGCTTCCGGCCCAGGCGCACTTCACCGCCTTGTCGGCCGCGTGGTACAGCGACCAGTCGAACAAAAACGCGTCGACCGCGTGCCAGTGCCGGCTGCCGAGCGAACTGGCGAAGCCGCGGTAGATCGGTCCGCTCGCGAGCAGGCCGACGAGGTCGGTCCCGCGTGCGGCCGCGGTGATCTGTTCGATCGCCTCTGCCGCCGACGGCAGGCGGCCACGGTCTTCGCGGTTGGAGGTCGTCGCCTCGTTCGCGTGGAGCAGGTAGGGATCCGCGGGCAGCGCGGCCAACTCGTCGCGCAGCGCGCCGATCGCTTCGGCCACGCTCGCGCGGTCCTGCGCGGGGTTGCCGCTGAGCGTGAGCGTCGCGTTGTTGCGGCGGCCGGATTGGATCAGTGACAGCGTGAGCTGCGCCTGCCGCACGCTCAGCGGCTGCCGCACCTGCGCGCGGTTGAAGCGGACGAAGTCGGTTTCCTCGCCCGCGAAGTTGAGGAGCAGCACCTCGTCGCCGCGCAACTGCGCGATCGCGTGGTCGGCGAGTTCAAGGAAGATCTGTTTCATCGAATCGTCGAGGAATGGGTTTGCACCACCGAGACACCGAGATCACCGAGAAACACACAACGCTTGTCTCGGTGTTCTCCGTGTCTCGGTGTTGAAAAACGATCTTTCACCGCTCCGCGCCGAACACGTCCACGCTCGTGAACCGGCACACCGGGCTCGCGTGGCCGACGCGGATCGCCTGGTTCGGTTCGCCCTTGCCGCAGTACGGCGTGCCCATCACTTCGACCGTCTCCGGGCGGCCGACCATCGCGAGCGAGCGCCAGAAGGTGGCGCTGATACCGCGGTAGTTCGGGTCGCGCACGACTTCGGCGAGCCGGCCGTTGCGGATCATCTGCCCCCATTCGCAACCGAACTGGAACTTGTTGCGCGAGTCGTCGATCGACCACGACCGGTTGGTCTTCATCAGCACGCCCAGCTCGGTCGCGGCGATCATCTCGGCGAGCGTGCTCGTGCCGGGCTCGACGTTGAGGTTGCTCATCCGGTCGATCGGCGGGCGGTTCCAACTGCACGCGCGCGTGGTCGCCACGCCGGCGATGTCGGCGCGTTGGCGGCGCGCGCGCTGCTGCGAGCTGGTTCCGCCGAGCGGACGCAGCAGCACGCCGTCCTTGATCAGGTACTCGCGCTGCGCGGGCGTGCCTTCGTCGTCGAACGCGAAGCTCGCGAATTCTTCGCTGCGCACAGGATCGTAGGTGACGTTCAGCAGCGGCGAGCCGTATCGGTACGTGCCGAACATGTCGAGGGTGACGAAGCTCGTGCCGGCGTAATTGCGCTCGTCGCCCAGGATGCGGTCGAGTTCGAGCGGATGTCCGATCGACTCGTGGATCTGCAGCATCATCTGGTCGGGCATCAGCACGACGTCCATCTTGCCGCTTGGGCAGTTGGGCGCGGTGAGCAGCTGCAGCGCTTCGTCGGCGGTGAGCCGCCCGCTGCCGACGAAACCCGAGCGCTCGACGATCTCGAAGCCGCCCTGCTGGCAGTACCCGTTGTAGCGGCCGCCCCACGAGCGCGTCTGCGTCACGCCGTCGGCGTGCGCGGTGACGTGCAGCCCGGGCACGGTGAACTCCCACTCCTGGAAGGTCTCGCCGCCGTCCGCGGTGGCGATGAGCTGGCGCGTGCGCGTGGTCCACAGCATCGCGGCCCAGTCGACGATGCGGCCGTCGAGCTTGCACGCGGTCGATTCGCGCATCAGCAGTTCGATCCGCTCGGCCTTGCTCAGGCGCAGCGGTTTGGCGACCGGCGTCGCGTAGCGCCCGTTCGGGCGCGGCAGCTCGGGCGGCGCACCGTCGAACACCGAACGGCCGCGCGCGAGCCGCGCCCATTCGTGCGCGCGCGCGATTGCGTCCTTCAGCCCCGCATTGCTGAGATCGCTCGTCGCCGCGTAGCCGATGCCGTCGCCATCGACCACGGTGACCATCGCTCCGCGATCGCGCTGCGCCTGTACCGGCTCGGGAACGTCCTGCCGCACCGAGATCATCTCGGCGTCTTCTTCGACGACGCGGATCGAGCAGTGATCGACCGCCGGCGCGAGCGCTTTGAATCCGTTGACGAGTGCTTCCATTCGGGTTTCGGTGATCGTGCGAAAGGGCGAATTTCAACACAGAGACACGGAGAGTCCGGAGAAGGGCGTAGTCCCTTTGTGCCCTGGGGTCAAACCCTCAGTCTGCGAACGCTGATGGATTCACCACCGAGACACAGAGAGCACCGAGAAGTGCAGAGGAGTTTCTCCGTGTTCTCCGTGTCTCGGTAGTGAAATGGTCCTTGCGTTTCGCGCGCCGCGTCGCTCGCCGCTTTCGCGACGCAGCTAGAGCGCAGCCGGCAGTGCGACGCCGAACTTCTGCGCCCACGGTGCCAGCGCAGGCAGGATATCGGCGTTCAGCGCGACGCCATGCGCAAGCTGCTCGCGCCGGCGCGCGAGGCCGCGTTCGCCGGGCAGCCGAACGCGATCGACATCCGGTCGCGGCGGATTCGATCGGCACGCCTCGCGCAGCCACTCGGCCTGGCGAACGAAGTCGCCGGCGCCCCCAAAGGCGGAAGGATCGAGGACCTGAACGAACACCGTAGCGCCCCAGCCCTCCTTCGGATCGGCGCGGCCGAAACCGGCCAGCCCTGCCGTCAGCGCCTCGATCATCAGCGCGAGGCCATAGCCCTTGTGCCCCGCGTCGAGCCCGCCGAGCGGCAGGATCGTGCCGGGCGGATCGGCGAACAGCACTGCCGGGTCGTCGGTGGCATCGCCCTTCGCGTCCAGCAGCCACGGATGCGAAAACCTGCGCCCCTGGCGATGCAGCCGCGCGCTCATGCCGTTGGTCGTGATCGAAGCGGAGATGTCGATCAGCACCGGATCGCCCGCGGTGGGAAAACCGCAAGCGATCGGATTCGGCGTGACGAAGGCGCGCGTGCCGCCGAAGGGCGCCACGCTCGCCGCGTTCGGGTCCGAGCAGGTGAGCAGCAGAACCAGTCCCTGGTCGGTCGCGCGGCGCGGATACGCGGCCAGGCAGCCGATGTGGTGGCTGCGCCGAACGACGACCGTGCCGGTGCCGTAGGTCCGCGCGCGTTCGATCGCCGCATCGATCGCGCGGCGCGTGAGCCACGGGCCCGGGAGCCGTCCTCCGTCCCAGGTCGCGACCGCCGGGCGCTCGCTGACGATGGCGTATCTGCCGTCGCGCCGCATCGCGCCGCGCTCGATCTCCGCGAGGTAGGGGGCGAGCAGCGCGAGGCCGTGGGTGTCGTGGCCCAGCAGATCGCCTTCGAGCAGCACCTCGGCGACGTCGTTGGCGAGGGGCTCCGCAATGCCCGCGCGCATGAGCAGCGCACGCGCGCAGTCGAGCAGCGCTTGCGCCGCGTACCGTCCCGCGTGCTCCGTCCGTGAGTTCGATGGCTGCATCAGAAGATCATCGTTGCTTGATGTCGTGATCCCGGACCAAGAACCCCCCTTTGAAAAAGGGGGGCAAGGGGGGATTTCAACAGCGTCGCAAACTGGTGAAACCGAGAAATCCCCCTCGGTCCCCCTTTGCAGAAGGGGGAGGAGGTTCCTCCTAGTGCGGTGAATCACCCGGCTGTTGCGCTGCACCTGCTCAATACACCGCCCGCCCGCCCGACAGATCGAAAACCGCACCGGTCGAGAACGAGCACTCTTCGGTGCACAGCCAGCCAACCAGCGCCGCGATCTCGTCGACTTCGCCGAAGCGGCCCAGCGGGATCTTCGACAGCATGTAGTCGATATGCGCCTGCGTCATCTGGCTGAACATGCCGGTCTTCACGGCGGCGGGCGTGATGCAGTTGACGCGGATGCCGGTCGTGGCCAGTTCCTTGCCGAGCGATTTGGTGAGCGCGATCACCGCGGCCTTCGACGCGCTGTACGCGCTCGCGTTCGGATTGCCTTCTTTGCCGGCGATCGACGCGATGTTGACGATGCGGCCGTAACCCTTGCCGCCGTCGTGCGCGCGCATGTGCGCGACGAGCGCGCGGTTGCAGAGGAACACCCCCGTCAGATTGATGTCGATCACCTGCTGCCACGCGGCGAGCGGATAGTTCTCGACCGTCGTGTTCGGGCCGGTGATGCCCGCGCTGCAGACGAGCGCGTCGACGCGGCCGAGCGCGGCGATGCTCGCGTCGCGTGCCGCGGCCACGACGGTCTCGTCCGTCACGTCGACAACGTGCCCATGATGGTCGCTGCCGAGTTCTTTCAGGGCGCGCTCGAGCGCGCCGGCGTCGCGGTCCCAGAGGGACACGCGCGCGCCCGAGGCGGCGAGCCGCCGCGCGATGGCCAGCCCGATGCCCGCGGCGCCGCCGGTGACGATCGCGCCGCGACCTTGCATGTCGAGTCGATTCACGCTGCCTCCTCCCCTGAAGCCGACGGCCGCGACTATAACGCGCCTCCGGGGCGGCGGCCGCGAATTGGCCTGACCACTTGACCGCTCTGCCTTGACCCGCGCTGCGGCCGCACGCTACAGTGCGCGGGCGCCGCGAGCGGCGACGATCGGAACGATACGAGGAGGCGGCGGCATGTCCGGTGGATCGGACTCGAACGGCGGGGGCTCGGACCGCAGGGGCGCGAAGCCGCGCCGCGGCCAGGCGTGGTTCGGCCGGCTCGATCGCGACGGCTTCATCTACCGATCGTGGATGAAGAATCGCGGCGTGCCGCACGACCAGTTCGACGGCCGGCCGGTGATCGGCATCTGCAACACCTGGTCGGAGCTGACGCCGTGCAATACGCACTTCCGCGTGCTCGCCGAGCACGTCAAGCACGGCGTGCTCGAAGCGGGCGGCTTCCCGCTCGAATTCCCGGTGATGTCGCTCGGCGAAACGCTGATGCGGCCGACGACGATGCTGTTCCGCAACCTCGTCAGCATGGACGTCGAGGAATCGATCCGCGCCAATCCGCTCGACGGCGTCGTGCTGCTGATGGGCTGCGACAAGACCACGCCCGCGCTGCTGATGGGCGCGGCGAGCGTGGACCTGCCGACGATCGGCGTCTCCGGCGGACCGATGCTTTCCGGCAAGTACCGCGGCGGCGAACTGGGCTCGGGCACCGGCGTGTGGCAGATGAGCGAGGCCGTGCGCGCCGGCGGCATGTCGCAGGCGGACTTCTTCGAGGCTGAAAGCTGCATGCACCGGTCGCACGGCCACTGCATGACGATGGGCACCGCGTCGACGATGGCATCGATGGTCGAGGCGCTCGGCATGGGGCTGCCCGGCAACGCGGCGATCCCCGCGGTCGACGCGCGCCGTAACGTGCTCGCGCGGATGGCGGGTCGGCGCATCGTGCAGATGGTCGAAGAGGATCTCGTGATGTCGAAGATCCTCACGCGCGCCGCGTTCGAAAACGCGATCCGCGTCAACGCCGCGATCGGCGGCTCGACCAACGCGGTGATCCATCTGCTCGCGCTCGCCGGCCGTGCCGGCGTGAAGCTTGCGCTCGACGACTGGGACGCGCTCGGTCACGACCTGCCGTGCTTGGTCGACCTGCAGCCCTCGGGCGAGTACCTGATGGAGGATTTCCATTACGCGGGCGGTCTGCCGGCGGTGATCCGCGAGCTGGGTCCGCTGTTGAACAAGGAGGCGCTGACCGTCAACGGCAAGTCGATCTGGGACAACAACAAGGATGCGCCGCGCTGGGACCTCGACGGTACGAAGCGCGTCATCCGGCCGCTGTCGGAACCGTTCAAGAAGCAGGCGGGTATCGCCGTGTTGCGCGGCAACCTCTGCCCGGACGGCGCGGTGATCAAGCCGTCGGCGGCCACGCCCGCGCTGATGAAGCACCGCGGCCGCGCGGTCGTCTTCGAGACGAGCGACGAGATGCACGCGAAGGTCGAGGACGAGAGCCTCGACGTGAAGCCCGACGACATCCTCGTGCTGAAGAACTGCGGGCCGAAGGGCTACCCCGGCATGGCCGAGGTCGGCAACATGCCGATTCCGAAGAAGCTCGTGCAGCGGGGCATCACCGACATGGTGCGCATCTCCGACGCGCGGATGAGCGGCACCGCGTACGGCACCGTCGTGCTGCATGTCGCGCCGGAAGCGTCGGCCGGCGGCAACCTCGCGCTCGTCAAAAGCGGCGACATGATCGAGCTGGACGTGGAGAAGCGCCGGCTGCACCTCGAAGTGAGCGACGAGGAGCTCGCGCGCCGCCGCGCCCAATGGAAGCCGCCGCAACCGCCGATGAACCGCGGCTACGTGAAGCTCTATTTCGATCACGTGCAGCAGGCGAACCGGGGTGCCGATCTCGATTTTCTCGTCGGCTCCAGCGGGTCGGCGGTGCCGAAGGACAACCACTGAAACCTCATCGCACCTTGACTCACAGCATTGCGGCACTGATTGATTGACCACCGAGACACAGAGAACACGGAGAACTGCATTGAGTTGTCCTTTCTCTGTGCTCTCTGGGTCTCTGTGGTGAATACGTCATCTTCCTTGTTTCCGATCGATGAACGCGCTGATCACCGACGCCGACTTCCCTTCGCTCGCGCTCGAGCAGTCGCTGTTCGCCGAGGCGGGCTGGACGCTGAAGTCGGCGCAGTGCAGGACTGAGGACGACGTGATCGGGGCCGCGCGCGACTGCGACGCGCTGCTCGTGCAGTACGCGCCGGTGACCGACCGCGTGCTGGCGGCGCTGCCGCGCGTGGGCATCGTCAGCCGCTACGGCGCCGGCTACGACACAATCGATACGGCCGCGTGCGCCCGGCACGGCGTCTGGCTCGCGAACTCGCCCGACTACGGCGTCGGCGAGGTCGCAACGCACGCGCTCGCGATGGCGCTCGCGCTGCTGCGGCATCTCGCGTTGTACGACCGCGACGTGCGAGCGGGCCGCTGGAGCTACCTGTCGCCGGGGACGATCCGGCGCGCGTCGAACCTGACCGTCGGCATTCTCGGGCTCGGCCGCATCGGCAAGCGCTTCGCGCACCTCGCGCGCAACTGCTTCGCGCGCGTGCTCGCGTGCGACCCGTACATCATCGACGGCGACTTTCCCGCCTACGTCGAACGCGTGGTGCTCGACGAGCTCTTCGAGCGCAGCGACGTGGTTTCGCTGCACGTGCCGCTGACGCCAGAGACGCGCGGCCTGGTCGGCGCCCGGCTGCTGGGCCGGATGAAGCGCGGCAGCGTGCTGGTCAACACCGCGCGCGGCGCGGTCGTCGACGTCGACGCGCTGCTCGCCGCGCTCGAGAGCGGTACGCTCGACGGCGCGGCGCTCGACGTGCTGCCGATCGAGCCGCTCGCGACCGATCATCCGCTCGCGCGGCATCCGCGCGTGCTGCTGACGCCGCACGCCGCGTTCTACTCGGCCGAAGCCGAGGTCGAGCTGCGGCGCAAGGCGGCGCTGAACATCGTGCAGTGGGCGAACACGGGACGCCCCATGTATTCTGTGATCGAAGGGACGAAGATCCCGAGACGCTAGAAGTACCGGCACGGCGCGCGCAGCGCCGGCAGAGGAGACAGAGCTTCATGGCCAAGGTCGCGATACGCGGCGTAACGAAGCGTTTCGGCGCGACGACCGTGATCCACGGTGTCGACGTCGACATCGCCGACGGCGAATTCGCGGTGCTCGTCGGCCCGTCGGGTTGCGGCAAGACCACGCTGCTGCGAATGATCGCCGGGCTGGAGGAGATCTCGGGCGGCGAGATCGCCATCGGCGATCGCGTCGTCAATCGCGTTGCCCCGAAGGAGCGCGACATCGCGATGGTGTTCCAGAACTACGCGCTGTACCCGCACATGACCGTGCGCGACAACATGTCGTTCGCGCTGCGGCTGGCGGGCGCGGACCGCGCGACGATCGACGCGCGCGTCGGCCGCGCGGCCGAGATCCTCGGGCTCGGCAAGCTGCTCGACCGCTATCCGCGCCAGCTTTCGGGCGGGCAGCGCCAGCGCGTCGCGATGGGGCGCGCGATCGTGCGCGATCCGCAGGTATTCCTGTTCGACGAGCCGCTGTCGAACCTCGACGCCAAGCTGCGCGTGCAGATGCGCACCGAGATCAAGGAGCTGCACCAGCGGCTGAAGACGACGTCGATCTACGTCACGCACGACCAGATCGAGGCGATGACGATGGCCGACAAGATCGTCGTGATGCGCGACGGCATCGTCGAGCAGACCGGCGGCCCGCTCGAGCTGTACGACCGGCCCGTCAACACCTTCGTCGCCGGCTTCATCGGCTCGCCGGCGATGAACATGCTGCCCGGCAAGGTGCAACGCAACGGGGGCAGCGCGTCGGTCGCTTTCGCCGACGGCGGGCGCGTGCCGCTCGCGGGCGACGTTCCCGCCGCCGACGGCCAGCCGGTGCTGTACGGCATCCGGCCCGAGCACTGCTCGATCGGCAGCGGCGAGGGGCTCGCGGCCGAGGTCATTGTCGTCGAGCCGACCGGCGCCGACACGCAGATCTACTGCCGCTGCAACGGGCAGGACGTCACCGCGACGATCCGCGATCGCACGAACGTGCGCCCGGGCGACCGCATCGTGCTCGTGCCCGACCGGGCACGCGCGCACGTTTTTGATGCCGCGAGCGGCAAGCGACTCGCGGCCTGAACCCCCGACGGCTCACACCCACGCAAAGGAGGAGACATGAGCAGATCCATCCGCACGACCAAGCGGCGCGAGTTCCTGAAGACCACGGCGGGCGTGGCGACGGCGGCGACCGTCGGCCCGATGCTCTGGATCAAGGACGCCGAAGCGCAGTGGAGCAACCAGCCCGAGAAGGGCGCACGGCTGCGCGTGCTGCGCTGGAGCCGTTTCGTGCAGGGCGATATCGACCAATACATGAAGAACGTCCAGGCGTTCTCCGCCAAGTACGGCATCGAGGTGAGAGTCGACAACGAAGGCTGGGAGGACGTGCGGCCCAAGGCGGCCGTGGCGGCCAATACCGGCGCGGGACCCGACATCATCCTGTCGACGCACGACGACGCGAACCTGTACCCGGAAAAGCTGGTCGACGTCACGGATCTGTGCACCTACCTCGGCAAGAAGTACGGCGGCTGGTACCCGGTGTGCGAAGCGTATCTGCGGCCGAACGGCAAGAACTGGATCGGCGTTCCACTCGGGTGCGCCGGCAACACGCTCGTGTATCGCGAGAGCCAGGTGAAGGCGGCCGGTTTCGACAAGTTCCCGCGCGACACCGACGGTTTCCTCAAGCTGATGAAGGCGCTGAAGGAGAAGGGCACGCCGGGCGGCTTCGCCTTGGGCAACGCCACCGGCGACGGCAACGTGTGGACGCACTGGCTGATCTGGTCGCACGGCGCCAAGCTCGTCGACGAGAAGAACAACGTCGTCATCAACAGCCCGCAGACGATCAAGGCGCTCGAGTACGCGCGCGAGCTGTACCAGACCTTCGTGCCGGGCACGCTGTCGTGGCTCGATCCGAACAACAACAAGGCTTTCCTCGACGGCCAGTGCAGCGTGACCGCCAACGGCATCTCGATCTACTACGCTGCAAAGACCTCGAAGGATCCGAAGGTGCAGGAGATGGCGGCCGACATCAACCACGCCAACATGCCGATCGGCCCGGCCGGCGTGCCGACCGAGCTGAACCTGTTCTTCAACCAGATGATCTTCAAGCACTCCAAGTACCCGAAAGCGGCAAAGGAGTTCCTGCGCTTCATGATGGAGGAGGAGCAGTACGGCCCGTGGATGCAGGCCGCGATCGGGTACGTGACGCATCCGCTGGTCGCGTACGAGAAGAACCCGATCTGGACGGTCGATCCGAAGCACACGCCGTATCGCGACGCGATGAAGATCATGCGGCCGATCGGCTACGCGGGGCGGCTCGGCTACGCCTCGGCCGGTGCGGCGGCGGACTTCATCGTCGTCAACATGGTGGCCGAGGCCGCCTCGGGTGCGCGCAGCCCGCAGGAGGCCGCCGAGCGCGCGCAGAAGCGGGCGGAGCGGTACTACAAGCTGTGAAGGCGGACACTTCGTGCCGGCTTCACTTCGCCCGGTTGCTGCGGACTTGCGCCGCTGAACCGGGCGGCTGAGATGGATGTCCCGTGACCGCGCTGCTGGATCGCCTGCAAAACAATCGCAACGCCCTCGGCCTGCTGTTCATGCTGCCGGCCGGGGCGTTGCTGCTGTTTTTCCTGACGTATCCGCTCGGGCTGGGCGTGTGGCTCGGCTTCACCGACACCAAGGTCGGCCGCGGCGGAAGCTGGGTCGGGCTGGAGAACTACGTCTTCCTGATCGGTGACTCGGTCGCGCAGCTTTCGCTGTTCAACACGCTCTTTTATACGGTCGTCGCGAGCGTGATCAAGTTCGCGCTCGGGTTGTGGCTCGCGCTGCTGCTGAACAAGCATCTGCCGTTCAAGGCGTTCATCCGCGCGGTCGTGCTGCTGCCTTTTATCGTGCCGACGGCGCTGTCGGCGCTCGCGTTCTGGTGGATCTACGATGCGCAATTCTCGGTGATCAGTTGGACGCTGACGAAGCTCGGGCTGATCGACCGCTACATCGATTTTCTCGGCGATCCGTGGAACGCGCGCTTCTCGGCGATCGCCGCCAACATCTGGCGCGGGGTGCCGTTCATCGCGATCTGCCTGCTGGCGGGCCTGCAGACGATCTCGCCGTCGTTCTACGAAGCTGCGAGTCTGGACGGTGCCACGCCGTGGCAGCAGTTCCGCTACGTCACGCTGCCGCTGCTGACGCCGATCATTGCGGTCGTGATGACGTTTTCGGTGCTGTTCACGTTCACCGACTTCCAGCTGATCTACGTGCTGACGCGCGGCGGGCCGCTGAATGCCACGCATCTGATGGCCACGCTGTCGTTCCAGCGCGCGATCCCCGGCGGCGCGCTGGGCGAAGGCGCAGCGCTCGCGGTGGCGATGGTCCCGTTCCTGCTGGCGGCGATCCTGTTCTCGTACTTCGGCCTGCAGCGGCGCGCGTGGCAACAGGGCGGAAAGGACTGAGTCGATGAGCGCCGAGGCGAGCAGCGAGCACGTCGTCGACACGCAAGGCATGCGGTACCTGGAGTCCGTACCGCGGCGCGTGGTCACCGTCTACGTGCCGCTGGGACTGTTCCTGTTCGTGCTGCTGTTTCCGTTCTACTGGATGGCGATCACGACGTTCAAGCCGAACGAGGAATTGCTGTCGCGCGAAGGCAATCCGTTCTGGGTGATCAATCCGACGCTCGCGCACATCCGCAAGCTGCTGTTCGAGACGTCGTATCCCGACTGGCTGTGGAACACGATGCTGGTCGCGGTCGTCTCGACCTTCCTGTCGATCGCGTGCAGCGTGCTTGCCGCGTACGCGATCGAGCGGCTGCGCTTTCGCGGCTCGCGCTTCGTCGGCGTCAGCGTGTTCCTGGCCTACCTCGTGCCGCCGTCGATCCTGTTCATCCCGCTCGCCAAGGTCGTCTTCGAGCTCGGACTGTTCGACACGCGGCTCGCGCTGATCCTGACCTATCCGACCTTCCTGATCCCGTTCTGCACGTGGCTGCTGATGGGCTACTTCCGCTCGATCCCGTTCGAGCTGGAGGAGTGCGCGCTGATCGACGGCGCGTCGCGCTGGCAGATCCTCACGAAGATCGTGCTGCCGCTCGCGGTGCCCGGGCTGATCTCGGCCGGCATCTTCGCTTTCACGCTTTCGTGGAACGAGTTCATCTACGCGCTGACCTTCATCTCTTCTTCGGAGGTCAAGACCGTGCCGGTCGGCGTCGTCACGGAACTCGTCGAGGGCGACGTTTACCACTGGGGCTCGCTGATGGCCGGCGCGCTGTTCGGCTCGCTGCCGGTGGCGATCCTCTATTCGTTCTTCGTCGAGTACTACGTGTCGGGGTTGACGGGGGCGGTCAAGGAGTAGGGGGGCTCTTGTCGTTTCGGGTCGCACTGGTCACCGGCGCCGGCAGCGGGGTCGGCCGCGCGGTCGCGACGACCTTCCTGCGCGCGGGCTGGCAGGTCGCACTGGCGGGGCGCCGTGCCGACGCGCTCGACGAGACGATCCGGCTCGCCGGCCAGGACGCGCAGCGCGCGCTCGCCGTGCCGACCGACGTGACGCAAGCGGAATCGGTGCGCGCGCTGTTCGACGCCGTGGTCGCGCGCTTCGGTCGGCTCGACCTGCTCTTCAACAACGCCGGCAGCAACGCGCCGGGCGTTCCGCTCGAGGATCTGTCCGTCGAGCAGTGGCGGCAGGTGATCGACGTGAATCTCACCGGCGCCTTCTTCTGCCTGCAGCAGGCGTTCCGCGTAATGAAGGAGCAGTCGCCGCGCGGCGGCCGCATCATCAACAACGGTTCGATTTCCGCGCATGCGCCGCGGCCGAACTCCGCGCCGTACACCGCGAGCAAGCATGCGATCACGGGGCTGACGAAAGCCGCTTCGCTCGACGGCCGCAAGTACGACATCGCCGTCGGGCAGATCGACATCGGCAATGCGCTGACCCCGATGGCCGCGCGCATGACGCAGGGCGTGCCGCAAGCCGACGGCCGCATCGCGCCGGAGCCGGTGATCGACGTGCAGATCGTCGCCGACGCCGTGCTGCACATGGCGAGCCTGCCGATCGAGGCGAACGTGCTGACGATGACCGTGATGGCGACCAAGATGCCTTTCGTGGGGCGCGGCTAGCGTTCGCCATTCGTCAGCGAGGCGTCGCGGCGACAACGCGAGCGGCGGCGCCATCTCGCCACGGAGACCGCCCGGGACGAGCCCTTCTTTTCTCTGTGTCCTCTGTGTCTCTGTGGTGACCATCGCAGCCTTCGAAGGCCGAAGTTCTCACTACCGAGACACGGAGGGCACGGAGAAACTCAATGAGGACCCGGTGCCCTCCGAGTTCGAAGCGCCGCAGCGCGATCGCGCCAGCTACGGCATCAACTGCCCGCCGTTGACCTCGAGGATCTGCCCGGTCACGTAGCCGCTCGCGGCATCGGACGCGAGATAGAGGAACGCGCCGGCGCACTCTTCGGGCGTGCCGAGCCGGCCCATCGGAATCGTCGCGCGCAGGGCATCGAGCGTGGCCTGCGGCGTATGCCGGTCGTGCAGCGGCGTCAGGATCACGCCGGGCGCCACGCCGTTGACGCGCACCTTGTCGCCGACCAGCTCCTTCGCGAGCCCGCGCGTCAGCGTGCTGACGAAACCCTTCGTCGCCGCGTACAGCGCCACGCCCGGGCCGCCGCCGTTGCGCGCGGCGATCGACGTGACGTTGATGATGTTGCCGCCGCCCTGTCGGCGGAACACGGGGACGATCGCGCGGCACAGCGTGACGACCGAGCGGACGTTCAGTTGCAGGATCTCGTCGACGAAGGTTTCGTCGCAGTCGACGAAGGGCTTGCGCCCGAACACGTTGCCGGCGTTGTTGACCAGTACGTCGATGCGGCCGAAATGCCGCAGCACTTCGTCGACGAGCCGGACCAGCTCGTCGCGCTTCGTCGCGTTGGCGCGAAACAGCGCCGCCTCGCCGCCGGCGGCTCCGACATCCGCCGCGACCTGGCGCGCCTGCGCCTCGCTCGCGTGGTAGTGCACCGCCACCCGCGCGCCGGCGCGGCCGAACGCGCGCGCTGCGGCGGCGCCGATGCCGGTGCTCGCGCCGGTGATCAGCACGACCTTGCCTTTCAGATCGTCGAACATCGCAGCCTCCTGTCTTCAGGTCACCGGCGTCGGCAGCGGCCGCCCGGCGAAAAACGCCTCGACGTTGTCGAGCACGAGCTGTCCCATCGCGCCGCGCGTCGCGTGCGTCGCGCTGCCCTGATGCGGCTGCAGCACGACGTTGTCGAGCGCGAGCAGGGCGGCCGGAACGCGCGGCTCGTCGGCGAACACGTCGAGGCCGGCGCCGCCCAGACGACCGCTCGCCAGCGCAGCGACGAGTGCGTCCTCGTCGACGACCGAGCCGCGCGCGATGTTGATCAGGATGCCGGCCGGGCCGAGCGCATCGAGCACCGCGCGGTCGATCAGCCGACGCGTCGATTCGCCGCCGGGACAGGCGACGACCAGCACGCCGGACTCGCGCGCGAGCGCGAGGAGATCCGGTTCGTAGCGCCACGGCACGGGCTTCGCGCTCGGCCCGTGATAGGCGATGTCCATGCCGAAGGCCGCGGCGCGCTGCGCGATCGCCTGCCCGATGCGCCCCATGCCGACGACTCCGAGCCGCGTGCCCTTGATGCGCCCGGTCAGCGCCATCGGTCCCTTGAGCCAGCGCCCTTCGCGCACGTAGCGGTCGGCCGCGACGATGCGCCGGACGGTCGCGAGCACGAGCCCGAGCGCGAGGTCGGCGACATCGTCGGTCAGCACGTCGGGCGTGTTGGTCACGCGGATGCCGCGCGCGCGGGCGGCGGCCAGATCGATCGCGTCCACACCGACGCCGAAGCAGGCGATCAGCTCGAGCCGCGGCAGCTTTCCGATCAGCTCGGCCTTCATCCCGGCGCCGCCGCTCGTCACCGCCACGCGCACCTCGGGTGCCGCCTGCGCGAGCAGCGCGGCGCGGTCCGGCGCGTCGTACCAGCGGGCGACGCGATAGTCGCTTTCGAGCCGCGCCTGCGTCGGCGCATAGATCGGCGCGACCAGCAGCAGCGCGGGCTTCATCGCAGCGGCGCGACGCCGAGACGCCGCGTCCATTCGTCGATCTCGGCGCGCAGCCCCGGCTCGATCGGAATGCCTTCCCGGCGCCGCTGCGCTTCGGCGCGTTCCTCCGGCTCACCCGGGTAGAGCACGTCGCCAGGTTGGCGCCGGATCGCTTCGACCACCTCGGCCACGCGCTGCGCGAGCGTTGCGCCGCCGGCGAAGCGCAGCGGGTCGAGCGCGATCATCAGTCCGCCGAGACGGCGCCGCTGCGTCAGATCGCCGAACATCGGCGTGATGCGGTCGGCGAAGGCCATGCCGTTCAGCGGTCCGCACAACAGGTCGATCATCAGGGCGAGCGCGTAGCCCTTGTGGCCGTAGGATGCACCGCCGAGCGGAACGAGCGCCGCGGCCGCGTGCGCGTCCTGCGTCGGCCGGCCCTGCTCGTCGAGCGCGATGTCGGGCGGCAACGCATGGTTTTCGCGCCGCGCGTTCATCACGCGGTTCCACGGGATCGAACTGGTCGCCATGTCGAGGCACAGCGGCGCGCCGCCGGCGTGCGGAAACGCGATCGAGATCGGGTTGGTGCCGAGGAACTTCCGCGTTCCGCGCGCCGGCGCGACGATCGAATCGGCATGCGTGAACGCGATGCCGACCAGTCCGTCGCGCGCTGCCTGCCGCGTGTACAGGCCGATCGCGCCGCAGTGCGTCGATTCGGACAAGCCGACCGCGCCGATGCCCGCTTCGCGCGCCAGCCGCTGCGCGAGCGCCATCGCGGCGAAAGCTGCCGCGACGCCGAGCCCGTGGCCGCCGTCGAACTGCGCGGT
The DNA here is from genome assembly GCA_016861185.1 of Betaproteobacteria bacterium. Lineage (GTDB taxonomy): Bacteria > Pseudomonadota > Gammaproteobacteria > Burkholderiales > Burkholderiaceae_F > DSNY01. The sequence continues at coordinate 84,422 of BOKW01000003.1, read as the reverse complement.
GCCCGGTCCTGTGCGCTTCACGGCGTACTGCGGTCGCGGTTCGATCGAGCCCGCGCGGATGCGCGCCAGATAGTGCGGCAGCCGCGCGATGCCGTGCGAGTCGATGCCCCACAGGCTCGTCTGCACCAGCGCGCCCGCGACCGTCCGCGCGTCTTCGTCGCTGCAGCCGACCGCGCGCAGGCAGGATTCGCCCCAGCGCGCGAGCGAATCGTGATCGACATGTTCGACGGCGTGCATCGCTCACCCCCCTTTATCAAAGGGGGGTAGGGGGAATCTCAGATCGGGACCCAGAGGAAATCCCCCCAACCCCCCTTTATGAATGAGGGGCTCGATGCTGCGCATGCCGTCATTGCCCGTACGCCGTCACCTTCTGCCGCTGCTCGCCGAGCCCGGCGATGCCGAGGCGGACTTCGTCGCCCGGGCGCAGGAAGCGCGGCGGCTTCATCGCCATGCCCACGCCGGGCGGCGTGCCGGTCGTGATGATGTCCCCGGGCAGCAGCGTCATGAACTGACTCAGGTACGCGACCAGATACGCGACGCCGAAGATCATCGTCCGCGTGTTGCCTGTTTGCATGCGCTCGCCGTTGACGTCGAGCCACATGGCGAGGTTCTGCGGATCGGCGATCTCGTCGGCCGTGACCAGATACGGGCCGATCGGGCCGAAGGTGTCGCAGCCCTTGCCGCGGTCCCACTGGCTGCCGCGCTCGAGCTGGAAATTGCGCTCGGACACGTCGTTGACGACGCAATAGCCGGCGACGTGTTTCAGCGCGTCACGTTCGTCGACGTACTGCGCCTTCGTGCCGATCACGACACCCAGCTCGACCTCCCAGTCGGTCTTCTGCGAGTTCTTCGGGATCACGATGCCGTCGTTCGGCCCGGTGATGCAGGTCGTCCACTTGTTGAAGACGATCGGCTCGCTCGGAATGGGCATGTTGCTTTCGGCCGCATGGTCCGAGTAGTTCAAGCCGATCGCGACGAACTTGCCGATGCCGACGTAGGGCACGCCGAGCCGCGGCTTGCCTTTGACCAGCGGCAGCTTGGCGGGATCGAACTTGCGCAAGTGCGCGAGCCGCTTCGGCGCGAGCACGGACGAGTCGATGTCGCTGACGATGCCCGACAGGTCGCGGATGTTGCCATCGGCGTCGAGTAGCCCCGGCTTTTCAAAGCCGTTCGGGCCGTAGCGGAGGAGTTTCATGCGATCGCTCTCCACGAGGTTGAACGCCCTCGCCCCCGACACGGGGAGAGGGTGGATTCAGAGGCTCATCCCGCCGTCGACGAAGATCGCCTGTCCCGTCATGAACGACGATTCGTCGGAGACGAGGTAGACGAAGGTTTCGGCGATCTCCTCGGCGGTGGCGAGCCGTCCCATCGGCTGGCGCGCGATGAAGTCCTTGCGCGCCTGCACCGGGTCGGCGAAGGCCTTGATCCGCTCGGCCAGCGAAGGCGTGTCGACGGTGCCGGGGCAGACGCAGTTGACGCGGATCCCCTGCTTGACGTGATCGATCGCGAGCGCGCGCGTGAAGCCCGCGACCGCGGCCTTGCTCGCCGAATACGCGAGCCGGTTCGGCGCCGCCTTCTGCGCGCCGAGCACCGAGGCCATGTTCAGGATCACGCCGCCGCCGGCCGCGATCATCTTCGGCAGCATCGCGCGGGTCATCACGAACATGCTGCGCACGTTCAGGTCGAAGCTGAAGTCCCAGTCCTCCACGCGACAGTCGAGGATCGTTCCCTGGTGCACGTAGCCGGCGCAGTTGAACAGGATGTCGACCGCGCCGACCTCCTCGACGCAGGTCTGCACGGCGGCGGCGTCGAGCACGTCGAGCACGCGCGTCGCAAGCGGCATCGATCCGGCCGCCTCGCGCAGAGACTGCAGCAGGTCGGGCTTGATGTCGGTCGCGATCACGCGCGCCCCTTCGCGCGCGAACGCGAGTGCGCCGGCGCGCCCCATGCCTTGTCCCGCCGCCGTGACGAGTGCGGTTTTGCCCGCGAGTCGACCTGCCATGAAGCGCGCCCCCCTGTGCCGTCCGGTTCCGCCCCGACCTTGACACCGCCGGGCCGCGTGTGTGAAGCTGCCCGCCAATTGGCCTGACCACTTTACCAATGCGGGGCGCGGCCAGTGTAAGGGCTGCGTTCGGCGCTTGTCCAGGAATGGGCGCGAACGCGGCCGAATCCCGCACCCGACGCGACGACGCATCCGCATGCCGATCCAGGCCCTCGAGCCGCGCCGCCTGTACCGCCAGATCGCCGATCAGATCGCGGCGCTGATCAGGCGCGGCGAGTTCAAGCCGGGATCGCGACTGCCGCCCGAGCGCGACCTGGCGAAGCAGCTCGGAGTCAGCCGCCCCTCGGTGCGCGAGGCGCTGATCGCGCTCGAGGTCGAAGGCTTCGTCGAAGTCCGCATCGGCTCCGGCGTCTACGTGACGAGCGCGGGCTCCCGCCGCGCGGGCGGCCGCGTCGGCAAGGCGGCGCTCCCGCCCGACTCGGGCCCGTTCGAGCTCATCGAAGCGCGCCGCCTCGTCGAATCCGAGTGCGCGGCGCAGGCGGCGAGGTACGCGAGCGCTGCGCAGATGCGGCGGATGAAGGCGGCGCTGGCGACGATGCGCACCGACGGCAGGCGCAACGTCGTTCCGCTCGAAGGCGACCAGCGCTTCCACGAATGCGTCGCCGACGCGAGCGGCAACAGCGCGCTGGCGATGCTGGTGCGCACGCTGTGGGCGCAGCGCACGGGGCCGCTGTTCCTCAGGCTCGAGCACCACTTCGACACGCCGGCGCTGTGGAGCGCGGCGATCGCGGAGCATCAGGCGATCCTCGCGGCGATCGAGTCGCGCGACCCGGGCGCGGCGCGCGCGGCGATGCGGCGGCATCTCGATATGGCGGCGCGGCGGTTCAAGGTGAGCTTCAATCGGAACTGACGGCCTGATCCTGGGCCGTTCGACGGGGAGGAGCGAAGTGAGTCAGGCGACGGATGCAGGTGACGAGCACGTGCTGGCGGCCGACGGCACGTTCGACGTGCACGACCAGCCGGTCGATCTGAAGATCTACCGCTTCGAGGACTGGATCGCACTCGCGTTCTTCTGGCTGCTCGCCGGCGTGGTCTTCCTGCAGTTCTTCACGCGCTACGCGCTGAACGACTCGGCGTCGTGGACCGAGGAGATCGCGCGCTACCTGCTGATCTGCACGGTGTTCGTCGGCGCGGCGATCGCGGTGCGCAAGAACAATCACGTGCAGGTTGACTTCTTCTATCGCGTGCTGCCGAAACCGCTGACGCGCGTGCTGGCCACGCTCGTCGACCTCGTGCGGATCGCCTTCTTCGCGTACGCGGTCTACCTGACCGCGGCGCTGATGATGCGCATCGGCGGGCAGCCGATGTCGGTCGTCGACTGGCCGATCGGCATCGTCTACGCGGTCGTGCTGTTCGGCTTCGCGCTGATGACCTGGCGCGCGCTGCAGGTCGCGCTCGCCAACTGGCGGCGCGGCGCGTCCGTGCTCGAGCGCCCGGAACTGCACGAAACACCCGAGGCGACCGGCTGACGGGCGATCAAACGACGAGCGCACCCATGACGCCGGCCGGATTCAAGCTGACCTTCCTCGCGCTGATGGGCGCGGGTGTGCCGGTCGCGATCGCGATGGCGGGCTCGTCCCTGATCTACGTGATGGTGTCGGGCAACGTGCCCGACTTCGTCGTGATCCACCGGATGGTCAACGGCATCGACTCGTTTCCGCTGCTCGCGGTGCCGTTCTTCGTGCTGGCCGGCAACCTGATGAACTCGGCCGGCATCACCAACCGCATCTACAACTTCGCGCTCGCACTGGTCGGCTGGCTCAAGGGCGGGCTCGGGCACGTCAACGTCGTCGGCTCGATGGTGTTCGCCGGCATGTCGGGCACGGCGATCGCGGATGCCGCCGGGCTCGGCACGATCGAGATCAAGGCGATGCGCGATCACGGCTACTCGACCGAGTTCGCGGTCGGCGTGACCGCGGCCTCCGCCACGCTCGGCCCGATCATTCCACCGTCGCTGCCCTTCGTGATCTACGCGATGTTCGCCAACGTGTCGGTCGGCGCGCTGTTCCTCGCGGGCCTGATGCCGGGCGTGGTGATGGCCCTGCTGATCATGGCGACGGTCGCGTACTACGCGCACCGGCGCGGGTTCGGCCGCGACGTGAAGTTCCAGTGGGCGAAGCTCGGCAAGGCGCTGCTGGAGCTGGCGATCGTCGCGGCGTTTCCGGTGGCGATCTGGGCGGCGACCGAGGCGGGTGCGCTGCCGACCGCCGCCGTGGTCGTCGCGCTGGCGTTGCTGCTCGTCGCCGACTGGAAGTTCCGCTTCAACGCGGTGCTGCCGATCCTCACGCCCGTGCTGCTGATCGGCGGCATGACCTCGGGCGTGTTCACCGCGACCGAAGGCGCGATCGCGGCCTGCGTGTGGGCGCTTTTTCTGGGCCTGGTCTGGTACCGGACGATGAGCCCGCGCATGCTCGTCAAGGTGTCGATGGACACGATCGAGACGACCGCGACCGTGCTGCTGATCGTCGCCGCCGCGTCGATCTTCGGCTGGATGCTGACGGTCACGCGGACGACCGAAGCGATCGCGGCGTGGGTGCTGGCGTTCACGAGCGATCCGTGGATGTTCCTGCTGCTCGCGAACCTGCTGATGCTGTTCGTCGGCTGCTTCCTGGAGCCCACGGCCGCCATCACGATCCTGGTGCCGGTGCTGCTGCCGATCGTGCACCAGCTCGGCATCGACCCGGTGCACTTCGGGCTGATCATGGTGCTGAACTTGATGATCGGCCTGCTGCATCCGCCGATGGGGCTCGTGCTGTTCGTGCTCGCGCGCGTGTCGAAGTTGTCTTTCGAACGGACGACGATGGCGATCCTGCCGTGGCTGCTGCCGCTGCTGGCGAGCCTGATCCTCGTGACCTACGTGCCTTCGATCAGCCTGTGGCTGCCGAGGGTGTTGATGTGAAGGTTGTTCTCCCTCTCCCCGCGTAGCGGGGAGAGGGCAGGGGAGAGGGGTGCTGAGCAACGCGCGACGCCCCTGTCCCCAGCCCTCTCCCCCTGGCGTGGGAGGGGGTGTCTGATTGGAGACGTTGCATGTCCGCAGTCATCGCAACCCCCGAAGTCTCGCCCGTCCTTCGCCTGCATCCGAACGACGACGTCGTGATCGCGCGCCGGCAGCTCGTCTCGGGAACGCCGCTGCCGGGCGAAGGCTTGACGGTGATCGGGCTGGTGCCGCCGGGGCACAAGGTGGCTGCGCGCGCGATCCGCGCGGGCGCGGCGGTGCGCCGCTACAACCAGATCATCGGATTCGCCAAGCGCCACATCCAGGCGGGCGAGCACGTCCATCTGCATAACCTCGGCATCGGTGAGCAGCACGGCGCGTTCGAACGCGACTACGCGTTCTGCGCCGACGTGAAACCCACCGCGTACGTCGCCCGGCCCGCGACTTTCGAGGGCATCGTGCGCGGCGACGGGCGAGTGGCCACGCGCAACTACATCGGCATCCTGTCGACGGTGAACTGTTCGGCCACCGTCGCGCGCGCGATCGCCGATCGCTTCCGGCGCGACGTGTTTCCCGAGGCGCTCGCGGATTTTCCGAACGTCGACGGCGTGGTCGCGCTGACGCACGGCACCGGCTGCGGGATGGACATGGACGAGGCGATGACGATCCTGCGCCGTACGCTCGGCGGCTACGCGCGGCATCCGAACTTCGGCGCGGTGCTCGTCGTCGGGCTCGGCTGCGAAGCGAACCAGGTCAGCGCGCTGCTCGGCGCCGAGAACCTGCAGGAGGGCGAGCGGCTGCGCACGTACAACCTGCAGGATGTCGGCGGCACCGCAGCGGCGATCGCGCGCGGCGTGGCGTTCGTGCGCGAGCTGCTGCCCGAAGTGGATCGCGTGTCGCGACGACCCGTGCCGGCGAGCCATCTGACCCTCGGGCTGCAATGCGGCGGCTCCGACGGCTACTCGGGCATCACCGCGAATCCTGCGCTCGGCAACGCGGTCGATCGGTTGGTCGCGCACGGCGGCACCGCGATCCTTTCCGAAACGCCCGAGATCTACGGCGCCGAGCACCTGCTGACGCGGCGCGCGGTCACGCGCGAGGTCGGTGAAAAGCTCGTCGCGCGGATCCGGTGGTGGGAGGACTACTGCGCGCGCAACCGCGGCGAGATGAACAACAACCCGTCGCCCGGCAACAAGGCGGGCGGGCTGACGACGATCCTGGAAAAGTCGCTCGGCGCGGTCGCCAAAGGCGGCACGACCAACCTCGTCGAGGTGTACGAATACGCGCAGCGGGTCGACCAGCGCGGCTTCGTGTTCATGGACACGCCGGGCTACGACCCGGTGTCTGCCACCGGCCAGGTCGCGGGCGGCGCCAACATGATCGTGTTCACGACCGGGCGCGGCTCCGCCTACGGCTGCGCGCCGGCGCCTTCGCTGAAGCTCGCGACCAACAGCGATCTGTGGCGCCGGCAGCAGGAGGATATCGACATCAACTGCGGTGAGATCGCCGACGGCGAAGCGACGATCGAAGAGGTCGGCGCGCGCATCTTCGAGCTGATCCTCGCAACCGCGTCGGGCCGCAAGAGCAAGAGCGAGCTGCACGGCTACGGCCAGCAGGAGTTCGTGCCGTGGCAGGTGGGGGCGGTGATGTGATTCGGCTTCCCGTTCCCTTGAACGGGAAGGAGCAGGCAGAGGGTTTCGGCAGGCCACACAGGAGGAGCAAGCGATGAAAGTCAAGCTGTTTGCAGCATTCGCCGCGCTGGCGCTCGCCGCCGGCATCGCCCAGGCGCAGACCAAACTCAAGTTCGCGCACGTGTACGAGGTGTCGGAGCCCTACCACACGGCCGCGCTGTGGGCCGCAGGGGAGATCGCCAAGCGCACCAACAACCGCTACCAGATCGAGGTGTTCCCGGCGTCCACGCTCGGCAAGGAGACCGACATCAACCAGGGGCTCACGCTCGGCACGGTCGACATCATCTACACGGGGCAGCTTTTCGCCGGGCGCACCTACGGTCCGATCGCGATCGGCGGCGCGCCGTACATGTTCCGCGACTTCAACCACTGGAAGGCTTTCTCCACCAGCGCGCTGTTCGCCGAGCTCGCCGACGGCTATCAGAAGAAGAGCGGCAACAAGGTCGTGGCGATCACCTACTACGGCGAGCGGCACGTGACGTCGAACAAGCCGATCAACAAGCCGGAGGACATGAAGGGGCTGAAGATCCGCGTACCCGACGCGCCGCTGTACACGATGTTCCCGCGCGCGGTCGGCGCCAACCCGACGCCGATTGCATTCGCCGAGGTGTATCTGGCATTGCAGAACGGCACGGTCGACGCGCAGGAGAACCCGCTGCCGACGATCGACGCGAAGAAGTTCTACGAAGTGCAGAAGTACATCGTGCTGACGGGCCACATCACCGATGCGCTGATCACGATCATCGGCGGGCCGACCTGGAACAAGCTGTCCGACGCCGACAGGAAGATCTTCGAGGCCGTGCTGAAGGAGGCCGCGGCGCGCGCGACGAACGAGATCATCGAGATCGAGAAGAAGCTCGGTGCCGAGTTCGAGAAGCGCGGCAAATCCGTCGTGCGCGTCGACCGCGCGCCGTTCCGCGCAGCGGTGGTCAAGCTGCACAACGGGCCGGACGCGACCTGGGACAAGGCGACCTACGACAAGCTGCAGGCGCTGAAGTAGCCGCCTCGGGTTAACCCGAATGCGCGGACCGCCGGCGTCGAGCGATCGACGCGCCGGTCCGGCGCGTTCGTGCGGGCGAGCGACCCCAGTTCGTGGGATCACGGGATTCTCCGGTGGCGTCACGGTGTTTGCCCGCTGGCATACTGCCGCGCCTCATCCCGACCAACGTCTGATCAACCTTCCCAGGAGGCTCCATGGACGATGCAAAGACGCCCGTGCGCGACGCCCGCGAAGAACTCGACAGTCTGAATCCCGCGCTCGAACTGACCCGGCGCGGCTTCGTCAAGACCTCGCTCGCCGCCGGGTTTGCAGCCGCCGTCACCCCCGTTGTTGCCCAGACGATGATCACGACCGACACGCAAGGCCTGACCGCAGGCGAAGTGAAGATCCCGACCAAGGACGGCGAGATGCCCGCGTACCGCGCGATGCCGGCGGGCAAGACCGGGCTGGGCACGGTGCTGGTCGTGCAGGAGATCTTCGGCGTGCACGAGCACATCAAGGACGTGTGCCGCCGTCTCGCGAAGCAGGGCTACCTGGCGGTCGCCCCCGAGCTGTACGCGCGGCAGGGCGATGCGTCCAAGTATACGGACGTGTCGAAGCTGATCGGCGAGATCGTCACCAAGGTGTCCGACGCGCAGGTGATGGGCGATCTGGACGCGACGGCGGCATGGGCCGCGAAAAACGGCGGTGCGGCCGACAAGCTCGGCATCACCGGCTTCTGCTGGGGCGGGCGAATCGTCTGGATGTATGCCGCGCACAACCCGAAGCTCACCGCGGGCGTGGCCTGGTATGGACCGGTCGCGCGCGCCTATCACGCGGGCGACAAGACGCCCCTCGACGTGGTCGCGCAGATCAAGGCGCCGATCCTCGGACTGTACGGCGGCGCCGACGGCGGCATTCCCAACGACACCGTCGAGAAGATGCGCGACGCGCTGAAAGCCGCCGGGAACACGAAGTGCGAGATCGTCATCTATCCGAACATGCCGCACGCGTTCCACGCCGATTACCGGCCGAACTATCGCAAGGAAGCGGCCGAAGACGGCTGGAAGCGCCTGCTCGCCTGGTTCAAGCAGCACGGCGTCACCGGGCAAAGCGGCGCTTGAACGGCGCATCGAGCGGCGGGGCTTGACAGCCCCGCTACACTGGCTGCAGGTTTGAAGGGGTGCGGCGATCGCCGCGCCCCTTTGTTTTGCCGCGCTGGCCGCGGCGGGCCTGAACCATGCAGACGCTGAGCTACATCGTCATCGCCAACGTCCTGTCGACGGTCTTTTCGATCGCGCTCGCCGCGGCGCTGAGCTTCCGGCTGCTGTCGTCGCTGGTCGACAAGCTGGTCTGCGTCTCCGCCGGCCTGCTGCTGACGGTTGCCACGACGCATCTTCTGCCCGAGTCGTTCCACAGCGAGGCGAATCCGGTCGCGCTCGGCTGGGCGCTGCTCGCGGCCGTGCTCGGCTTCTTCCTGCTCGAGAAGATGGCGCTGATCCACCACACGCACCATCACGAAGGCGACGCGCACCATCACAGCCACGGCCACGACGCACACGAGGCGCGGCGCGGCGGACTGCCGATTCTCGTCGGCGACGCGTTCCACAACTTCGCCGACGGCGTGGTGATCGCGGCCGCGTTCCTGCTCGATCCGGCGGCCGGCGTGCTCGCGACGCTGGCGGTGCTCGCGCACGAGATTCCGCACGAGGTCGGCGACTTCATGATCCTGCTGAACGCCGGCTTCACGAAGCGGCGCGCGTTCGTGTTCCAGCTTCTGTCGGGCGCCTCCGCCGTGATCGGCGGTGTGGTCGGCTATTTCGTCATCGACGCGATGCAGTCGCTGCTGCCGTACGCGCTCGCGATCGCTGCCGCGAGCTTCATGTACATCGCGCTGTCGGACCTGCTGCCCGAGATGATGCGGCGCCAGTCGCTGGCGCGCTCGCTGCCCGAGGTGGGCCTGGTGCTCGTCGGCGTCGTGATCGCGACCGCGGTGATGGGGGCGCTGCACTGATCGGATTGCGCTGAGCAGCGTGCGGTCATGCGAGGCGCTGCGCGGCGAGGAATCTCGCGCATCGCCATCTGAAAGCGCCCGTTCGCGGGCGGCGCCGCGCAGGCGTGATCCCGCGCAATCCGCAATCCGAATCGCGAGTTACGGGCCTCTCACCACCGGCCGCGACGGATCGGCGATCCATTCGCTCCAGGAGCCAGCGTACAGGCGCGCGCCGCTGAGTCCGGCGTGCTCCATCGCAAGCAGATGGTGGCAGCTCGTGACGCCCGACCCGCAGTAGGTGACCATCTGCGCAGGCGTGCGACCGGCGAGGAGCCGCTCGAACTCGGCGCTCAGCTGCTGCGGCGGCTTGAATCGGCCGTCGGGCTTGGCCGCGAGGTTGTCCTGCCAGAAGCGGTTGAGCGCGCCCGGAATGTGTCCCGCGACCGGATCGATCGGCTCGACGCGGCCGGCGAAGCGCTCCGGCGCGCGCGCATCGACGATCAGCGCGGCCGCGTCGTCGCGGGCGGCGAGGACTTCATCGGCGGTCGCGACCGCGGCGAGCGGCGCGCGCGCCTCGAAACTGCCGCGCTCGCGATCGGGCAGCGCGGTGCTCGACCAGTTCGTCTTTGCAAGCCACGCCTGCCAGCCGCCGTCGAGCACCGCGACCTTCGCGTGGCCGAGCCAGCGCGCAAGCCACCACAGCCGCACGGCGAACTGACCGCCGTGCGCGTCGTACGCGACGATCTGCGTGTCGTCGTCGATGCCCCAGTCGCGGAAGACTTCGACCAGGTCTTCGCGTTTCGGCAGCGGATGGCGGCCGTTGCGGCCCGTCTTTTCGCCGGACAGATCCTCTTCGACGTTCGCGAAGGTCGCACCCGGGATGTGTCCCGCCTGGTAGGCGCGCCAGCCCGCCTCGAAGTCCATCAGGTCGTGGCGGCAGTCGACCACGCACCAGTCGCGGTCGAACAGATGCGCTTCGAGTTCTTCGGCGGTGACGAGCGTCGTGTTCATTTTTCGGTACTGGGTTCGGCGAGCGGTACGCGGCCGCGCGATGCCGGGCGCAGCGGGCGCATCGAGACGAACGTGGACAGCACACCGCTGGCGATGATCACCGCAATGCCGAGGTAGCCGATCGGCGGAATGCGGTCGGAGAACACCAGTTCGCCGAGCGCCGCGGCGAACACGACTGCCGAAAACTGCAGATTGGCCGTGAGCAGCGTGCGCCCCCTGCCGTAGGCGCGCGTCATCGCAAGTTGCGCTGCGGTTGCGGTGATGCCGACGGCGGCGAGCAGCGCGGCGCCGCGCCACGAATGCGACGAGAAACCGGTCACGAGCGTGCCGGCGAGACCCAGCGCCACGCCCGACAGCGAGAAGTAGAACACCGTGCGCCACTCGGGTTCGCCGAGCTTGCCGAGTTCGCGCACATGCCAGTAAGCCGCAGCGGACAGCACGCCCGAGACGAGCCCCGCGATCCCCGCGACGGTCTGGTCGGTGCGGAAGCTCGGCTGCAGCACGAGCACGACGCCGACGAAACCGGCAGCCACCGCGAGCGCGAGCGGCCACTGCACGCGCCGCCCGGCGACCAGCGCGGCCAGCACGGCGAACGCCGCCAGGAACAACGGCGACGAGAAGTTCAGCGTCATCGCCGTGCCGAGCGGCAGCACCGCGGTCGCGAAGAACCACAGCGACAACGACAGCGTGCCGACCGCGCCGCGGCTCGCGTGCAACCATGGCACGGGCGTGCGCAGCGAGCCGCCGCTGGCGCGCACGAAGGCGAACAGGATCACGGCGCCGATGGCGGAGCGGTAGAAGACGATCTCGGCGACGCTGTAGTACTGCGAGGCCAGTTTGACGCACGCCCCCATCACCGCGAACAGGGCGGACGCGAACACCATCCAGAGCGATTGCATACGGCGTGTGAGTTTAGCGAAGCGCCATCGGTGCGCCTTTGACGCTGCTCTACAATCGTGCCGTCCTTCGCACCGCGAACCCTGCCAATGGCGCGCGCGTCCGCCCCCAAACCCGTCGCCGAACTGACTTTCGAGCAGGCCCTCGACGAGCTCGACGCGCTCGTGCGCAGGATGGAAGCGGGCGAACTGAGCCTCGACGATTCGATCGCCGCGTACCGCCGTGGCGCGGAGCTGGCGCGCTACTGCCAGGGCAAGCTCGCCGCCGCCGAGCAGGAGATCAGGAAGCTCGACGGCGAACTGCTGAAGCCGCTCGATCCGTCCGAACTGCGGGGCGGCGGCCAGTGAGCGCGAGCGCTGCGCAGGCGCGGCGGCCGGCCGCCGGGTCGCTTTCCTTCGACGACTGGATGCATTCGATGCTCGCGCGCTTCGAGCGCGCCGCCGAGCTGCAACTGCCCGCGCCGAGTCTCGTTCCGACGCGGCTGCACGAGGCGATGCGCTACGCGGTGCTCGACGGCGGCAAGCGGGTGCGGCCGCTGCTCGTCTACGCGGCGGGCGAAGTGAGCGGGGCCGACGCGGCGGCGCTCGACTGCGCGGCGCTGGCCGTCGAATACGTGCACGCGTATTCGCTGATCCACGACGACCTGCCGTGCATGGACGACGACGTGCTCCGGCGCGGCAAGCCGACCGTGCATGTCGCGTTCGACGAAGCGACCGCGATGCTCGCCGGCGACGCGCTGCAGGCCGAGGCGTTCAAGGCGCTCGCCGATGCGCCGCTTCCACCCGCGGCGTGCGCGGCATTGATGCGCGAGCTGGCGCATGCGGCCGGCACCGAAGGCATGTGCGGCGGACAGGCGATCGATCTGGCCGCGGTCGGACAGACGATGAGCGCCGAAGAGCTCGAGCGGATGCACCGGATGAAGACCGGCGCGCTGCTGCGCGCATCGGTGCGCATGGGCGCGCTCGCCGGCCGCGCCGACGAAGCGACGCTGGCTGCGGTCGACGCGTACGGCCGCGCGATCGGGCTGGCGTTCCAGATCGTCGACGACGTGCTCGACGTCGAGGGCTCGTCCGATGTGCTCGGCAAGACCGCCGGCAAGGACGCGTTGCAGGCCAAGCCGACCTACGTTTCGGTGCTGGGGCTCGACGAAGCGAAAGCGCGCGCCGGGCGTCTGCGCGCAGAAGCCCTCGACGCGATCGCAGGTTTGGGCGCCCGGGCCGAGCGTCTGCGACAATTGGCCGACTTCATCGTGTTGCGCTCGCACTGAGCGCGGCGCGGGTCCGCCGATGGAAGCGCTCCTGCCGACGATCGACTCGCCCGCCGATTTGCGGCGGCTCGAGCGCGCGCAGCTGAAGCAGCTCGCCGACGAACTGCGCGCCTTCGTGCTCGAGTCGGTGTCGCAGACCGGCGGGCATCTGTCGTCGAACCTCGGCACCGTCGAGCTGACGATCGCGCTGCACTACGTGTTCGACACGCCGGACGACCGCATCGTCTGGGACGTCGGCCATCAGACCTACCCGCACAAGATCCTCACGGGGCGGCGCGACGCGATGAAGACGCTGCGCCAGTTCGGCGGCATCTCGGGTTTTCCGCGCCGGAGCGAATCCGAATACGACACCTTCGGCACCGCGCATTCGTCGACGTCAATCTCGGCCGCGCTCGGCATGGCGGTGGCGGCGCGCAACCTCGGCGAGAAGCGGCATGCGATCGCGGTGATCGGCGACGGCGCGATGACCGCGGGCCAGGCGTTCGAGGCGCTGAACAACGCCGGCGTCGTCGAGAACGTCCGTCTGCTCGTGATCCTGAACGACAACGACATGTCGATCTCGCCGCCGGTCGGCGCGCTCAACCGGTATCTGGCGCGGCTGATGAGCGGCAAGTTCTACGCAGCGGCGAAGCAGGCCGGCAAGAACGTGCTGAAGAACTTCCCGCCCGTGTTCGAACTGGCCAAGCGGCTCGAGGAGCACGCGAAAGGCATGGTCGTTCCGGGCACGCTGTTCGAGGAGTTCGGCTTCAACTACATCGGCCCGATCGACGGCCACGATCTCGATTCGCTGATCCCGACGCTGCAGAACCTGCGTGCGCTCGACGGTCCGCAGTTCCTGCACGTCGTGACGAAGAAGGGGCAGGGCTACAAGCTCGCCGAAGCCGACCCGGTGCTTTATCACGGCCCCGGCAAGTTCGACCCGAAGGAAGGGATCAAGAAGGCTGCACCGGGCAAGCCGACCTACACGCAGATCTTCGGCGACTGGCTGTGCGACATGGCCGCGGCCGATCCGCGCCTTATCGGCATCACGCCGGCGATGCGCGAAGGCTCGGGGCTGGTGCGCTTCGAGCAGGAGTTCCCGAACCGCTACTTCGACGTCGGCATCGCCGAGCAGCACGCGGTCACCTTCGCCGCCGGGCTCGCGTGCGAGGGGATGAAGCCGGTCGTCGCGATCTACTCGACCTTCCTGCAGCGCGCGTACGACCAGTTGATCCACGACGTCGCGATCCAGAACCTGCCCGTGGTGTTCGCGCTCGACCGCGGGGGGCTGGTCGGCGCCGACGGCGCCACCCATCACGGCGCGTTCGATCTTTCGTATCTGCGCTGCATTCCGAACCTCGTCGTGATGGCGCCGAGCGACGAGAACGAATGCCGGCGCATGCTGACCGCGGCGTTCCGTCACGACGGACCGGCTGCCGTGCGCTATCCGCGCGGCACCGGGCCGGGCGCAGCGATCGAGCGCACCCTGGATCCGCTGCCGATCGGGCAGGGCGTCGTTCGGCGCGAGTCGGGCGCGCGTCCCGGCGCGCAGGTCGCGATCCTCGCGTTCGGCTCGATGGTGCAGCCTGCGCTGGCCGCCGCCGAGGCGATCGATGCGACGGTCGCCGACATGCGCTTCGTCAAGCCGATCGATCGCGCGTTGATCGAAAAGCTCGCGCGCTCGCACGATGCGCTCGTCACCGTCGAGGAAAGTGCCGTGCTGGGCGGTGCCGGCAGCGCCTGCCGCGAGGTGCTCGACGAACTCGGCATCGAGCGGCCGCTGCTTCATCTCGGATTGCCCGACCGTTTCGTCGACCACGGCGATCCGGCCAAGTTGCTCGCCTCGGTGGGGCTCGACGCCGCGGGCATCGAAGCGTCGATCCGCGCGCGCTTCGGCGAACTGCTGCGCGAAACGCGGCGCGTTCGACCGGCCGCATGAGGTCGGCCACGAGCGGGACCGCGCGGCCGGTCGCGATCTTTCAGCACGATCGCGATGTCGGTCCGGGCTACTTCGAAACCTGGCTGCGCGAGCGTGAACTGCCGTACGCGCTGATCCGCATCGACCGCGGCGAACCGGTGCCGGCCGATCCGCGCGCGTTCTCCGGACTGTGCTTCATGGGCGGTCCGATGAGCGTCAACGATCCGTTGCCGTGGATCGAACCCGCATGCGCGCTGATCCGCGCCGCCGATGCCGCCGGCGTGCCGGTGATCGGGCATTGTCTCGGCGGGCAGTTGCTGGCGAAGGCGCTCGGCGTGCCGGTGACGCGCAGTGCGGTCAAGGAAATCGGTTGGGGCGCGCTGCGCGTGACCGACGCGCAGTTGGCGGCCGAGTGGCTGGGTGTCGAATCGCTCGCAGGCGTCGAGTTCTTCCAGTGGCACGGCGATGCGTTCGAGCTGCCGCCGGGCGCGCGCAACTTCCTCGCGAGCGAGTTCTGCGAATACCAGGCCTACGTGATCGACCGCGGCGGCTACGCCCATCTCGGCATGCAGTTTCACTGCGAGATGACGCCGGCGTTGGTGAGATCGTGGGTTTCCGACGAGAGCTGGATCGTCGAGGTCGAAGAGGAGCGCCGCGCCACCGGTGGCCCTGCGGTGCGGGATGCCGCCGAGATGCTGCGCGACGTGCAGGCGCGCACGACCAGGATGAACGCGCTGGCCGCGCGTCTCTACGATCGTTGGAGCAGGGGACTTGCGACGGCGCCGCGGCGCCGACCGCTCAGCGGCGCCAGGTGACGTCTTCCCAGACGTCGCGTTTGGCCGGCGCGCTGTAGGCTGTCCCGTAGATCGAAGCCAGCGTGCGCTGCAGTTTTTCCGGAACGATGTGCAGATGCACCTGCGCGAGCAGCATCAGCTCCGACATCGCATCCGGCTCGAGCGGCGTCTGGCTGCCGTCGGCGAGCCAGAGCTTGCGGAAGTACTCGTTCATCTCCGGGTGCCCCCACAGCAGCGTGATCGCGTGCGCCATGCCGGGATAGCGCGTTTCCAGCACCGAGCGGTCGCGCATATCGGGCGCGCGGCGAACGGGTGCGGCCGGCGCAGTTTCGCGCGCAGGCGGCGATAGCGTCGGCAAGCGGGCAAAGGGGTCGTAGGAACGGGAGCGCGGCTTCATCTTTTTCTCGTCGGCCGCATACCATGTTAACGGTAGGTCATTCGAATAGCAACGAACAAGCCGGGCAGTTCGTCGTTTCGACGCCGACCGACCGACGGTCGGCGCTTGACGTATGGCGCGGTCGATGTGCGAGCCGCGCGGAAAGCGGCTGCGGAGGGGCGGTTCCTATAATCGGCGCGTGCCCATCGAGCTCGAAGAGAACGTCGCGCTCCGCGCGCTGAATGCCTTCGGGGTCGACGCGCGGGCGCGCTACTTCGCCCGCGTGCGCAGTGCCGCCGACCTCGCGATGCTCGAGGACGATCCGCGGCTGCGCGGGGTTCCGCGACTGATTCTCGGCGGCGGCAGCAACATCCTCTTCACGCGCGACGTCGACGGTCTCGTCGTCAAGGTCGACGTCCCTGGCATGCGCGAGGTCGGCGACGACGGGCGCGCGTGGTTCGTCGAGGTCGGCGCCGGCGAAAACTGGCACGCGACCGTGCAACGGTTGCTCGATGCGGACCGGCCCGGCCTGGAAAACCTCGCACTCATTCCCGGGCAGGCAGGTGCTGCGCCGATCCAGAACATCGGCGCTTACGGCCTTGAACTGGCCGAGCGCTTTCATGCGCTGGCGGCCTGGGATGTCGAAGCGCGCGACGTCGTGACGATGTCACCGGCCGACTGCAACTTCGGCTACCGCGACAGCGCGTTCAAGAGCACGTTCGCGGGCCGCCGCGTGATCCTCTCGGTGACGCTCGCGCTGCCGAAGCGCTGGACGCCGGTCACCGGTTACGCCGACGTCGCCAACGAGCTGAAGGCGCGCGGCATCGCTGCGCCGACCGCGCGCGACATCTTCGACGCGGTGTGCGCGATCCGCCGCCGCAAGCTGCCGGACCCGGCGGCGATCGGCAACGCCGGCAGCTTCTTCAAGAACCCGATCGTTACGCGCGAGCAGCACCACGCGCTGCTCGCGCACCATCCTTCACTGGTCAGCTATCCGATGCCGGGCGGCCGCTTCAAGCTCGCCGCCGGCTGGCTGATCGACGCGGCGGGGCTCAAAGGCGCCACGCGCGGCCGCGCGGGCGTCTACGAGAAGCAGGCGCTCGTGCTGGTCAACCGCGGCGGCGCGACCGGCGCCGAGATCCTTGCGCTCGCGCGCGAAGTGCAGGACAAGGTGCGCGAGAAGTTCGGCGTCTTGCTCGAGCCGGAGCCGGTCATCGTCTAGTCGTCGGCCTTCGGCTGCCTGCGTTCGGGCGCCTGCGAACGCTCTTCAAGCTGGGGCAGCGCGGCGCCCTGGCCGGCGGACAGCAACCCCGCCTTCGTGTACACGAGCAGCTTGTCGCGCGTGTCGGCGATGTCGAGATTGCGCATCGTCAGTTGCCCGACGCGGTCCTGCGGCGTGAAGAAGGCTTCGCCTTTTTCCATCGTGAGCCGTTCGGGCTTGTACGTGAGGTTCGGCGAACGCGTGTCGAGGATCGAGTAATCGTTGCCGCGTCTCAGTTCGATCGTCACCTCGCCCGTGATCGCGCGCGCGACCCAGCGCTGTGCGCTTTCGCGCAGCATGATCGCCTGGGGATCGAACCAGCGACCCTGATACAGCAGGCGACCGAGCTTGCGGCCGTTGTCGCGGTACAGCTCGATCGTGTCCTCGTTGTGGATGCCGGTGACCAGCCGTTCGTACGCGATGAACAGCAGCGCCATCCCCGGCGCCTCGTAGATGCCCCGGCTCTTCGCCTCGATGATGCGGTTTTCGATCTGGTCCGACATGCCGAGCCCGTGCCGGCCGCCGATGCGGTTGGCCTCGGTCATCAGTTCGACCGGGTTGGCGAAGGTCACGCCGTTCAGCGCGACGGGATGCCCTTCCTCGAAGCGCACCGTCACTTCCTCGCGCCTGATCGCGACGTCGTCGCGCCAGAACGCCACGCCCATGATCGGCTGCACGATGCGCACGCTGCTCGCAAGCAGCTCGAGGTCCTTGGCTTCGTGCGTGGCGCCGAGCATGTTCGAGTCGGTCGAATACGCCTTCTCCACGCTCATCTTGTAGTCGAAGCCGTTGGCGATGAGGAACTCGCTCATCTCCTTGCGGCCGCCCAGCTCGTCGATGAACGCCTGGTCGAGCCAGGGCTTGTAGATCTGCAGCGCCGGATTCGCGAGCAGGCCGTAGCGGTAGAAGCGCTCGATGTCGTTGCCCTTGAAGGTGCTGCCGTCGCCCCAGATGTGGACGTCGTCCTCCTTCATCGCCGCGACCAGCATCGTGCCGGTGACTGCGCGGCCGAGCGGCGTCGTGTTGAAGTACGTGAGCCCCGCGGTCGAGATGTGGAAGGCGCCGCACTGCAGGGCCGAGATGCCTTCGGCGACGAGCTGCGCGCGGCAATCGATCAGCCGCGCGCGTTCGGCGCCGTATTGGAGCGCGCGGCGGGGAATGTCCTCGTAGTCCGGCTCGTCGGGCTGCCCGAGATTCGCGGTGTACGCGTACGGAATCGCGCCCTTCTTGCGCATCCACAGCAGCGCGGCGCTCGTGTCGAGTCCGCCGGAAAATGCGATGCCGACCTTCTGGCCGGCGGGGAGGTTCTGCAGGATCGTTGCCATGATGGGGTTGAAGGCGCCGCTTGCGAAGCGCAAGCGCTGGATCGGGATGCCGACGCCCGCGTCGTTTGCGGCGGCGGGGGCGGGGATTCGGGCCGGTGCCCGCGCCGATCGACGCGGACGGCGCGAAATTATACGGGCGCAGCGCGCGCCGACCGGCGCAGTCGCGTGAATGGTCGATTGTTGTGATCCGCCGCTCCGTGCCACCGTAGCGGCGTCGCAAGCGGATGAGTGGGGCGCCGATGGGAACGCTGAACTTCGCCTGGTGGAATCTGCAGAACCTGTTCGACACCGACGACGACCCGATCTCGCGCGACTTCGAATACACGCCTGCGCACGGCTGGACCGACGCGGCGCTTGCCGCCAAGCTCGCCAATCTGGCCGCCGCGCTCGATGCGCTGCACGGCGGTCAGCCGCTCGATCTGCTGGCGGTGTGCGAGATCGAAAAGGAATCGCTGCTCGCGCGCCTGCTGCAGACGACGGCGAGACAACGGCACCTCACGGTCGCCAACGATCCGATGGGCACGTCGGACCTGCGCGGCATCGACGTCGCGCTCGCGTTCAACGAAGCGGCGCTCGAGCTGCGCGCGATCCGCTCGCACGTCGTGCACCTGCGCTACCGCACGCGCGACATCCTCGAAGCCGAGTTTGTCGTGCGCGCCAGCGGCGAGCCGCTCGTCGTGATCGCCTCACACTGGCCGTCGCGCTCTCAGGGTCGCTGGGAAAGCGAGCCGGCGCGCATCACCGTGGCCGAGAACATCGCCTATCTGATCGAAGGCCAGCTCAAGTTCGACGCGGTGCGTTACGAGGCGCTGCGCGCGGCGAACGACCTGGCCACGCTGCAGGCGCGCTGGGACACGCCGCTGCTCGTGTGCGGGGACTTCAACGACGAGCCCGCCGATCGCAGCGTCGTCGAGCACCTGAAGGCCTCGCGCGAACGCGAGCGCGTGGTCGGCGAAACGAACGATCTCGACCGCTTCGCACCGGAAGTCGCCGACTATCGCGGGCGCGACGTGTTCGTGTTCAACGCCACGGCGCGGTTCGGAGCGACCGGCGTGGGTTCGTACTTCTTCGAGGGCGGCGATGCCGGTCGCGCCACCAACCGCCATCAGGCGCTCGATCAGCTCGTCGCGAGCCGCGGACTGCTCAAGCCGGCCGGGCTGCGACTGATCGAGGATTCGGTGAACTACGTGAACGACGCGACGGTTGCCACCCGCAGCGGACGCCCGCGGCCGTTCGATCGCAGAACCGGCAAGGGAACGTCGGATCATCTGCCGCTGGTGGCGCAGCTTGCGTTCTGACCGGGGATCGGCCAGCGGGTGGCCGGCGCGCAGCGACTGCGGTCCGATGGCTGCTGTTCGAGCGCCGTTGTGCGACGGCGCTGCGCTGACGGTTCGGACCGGCTGACATGCATCAAGGCTTCGGAGTGCCTCCGTTGCACGCGAGCGAAAGCAGTCTTACATTCGATGGTCCTAAACCAAGGAGATCGCTCAATGACCACGACGCGTAATCGGTACCTCGGTTTTTCGATGATCCTGTCTGCGGTCGTTCTCGCCGCAGGCTGCGCCACGACCGGCGATGTCGAACGCGTGCAGGGCGAAGCGGCGGGAGCGAGGAAGCTGGCGCAGGAAGCGAAGTCGGCGGCCGATCAGGCGAGCGGCACCGCGAATACAGCCGCCGCCGATGCTCGTGCCGCGAGAGAAGCCGCCGCTGCTGCCCAACGGTCGGCCGACGAGGCCAAGGCCGCCGCGCAGGAAGCCAAACGGGCGGCCGACGAAGCCAAGGCGGCAACGCAGGCCCTCAACGAGAAGCTCGACCGCGCCTTCAAGCAGTCGCAGAAGAAGTAGTCAGCGCGACACCGGTACCGGCACGCCGCGCCGCTCCCGCGCCGCGCGCGCAACCGTGTCCCAGTCGATAACCGCGTCGCGGCCATTCGTGGCCGCGATCACGGCGCGCACCGCTGCGGTGACGCCGGCGTCCGACCGGCTTTCCGCCAGCGGCGGGTGGACCTCGAGGTAAAGCACGCCGTCGTCCCAGCCGGCCTTGACCGGCTGGTCGATGATGCGCACCGGCGTGCCGACGGGCAGCTCGCGGTACAGCCGCGCGATATGTTCGGGATACAGACGCACGCAGCCGTGCGTTACCCGCATCCCAATGCCGTACGGTTTGTTGGTGCCGTGAATGAGGTAACCGGGCAGCGCGAGGCGCAGCGCGAACTCGCCGAGGGGATTGTCCGGGCCCGGCGGCACCACCACGGGCAACGTGTTGCCGTTGCGCGCATGTTCTGCGCGGATCGACGCAGGCGGACGCCACGAAGGGTTTTTCACTTTGGACACGACGCGGGTGAGCCCCAGCGGCGTGCGCCAGTCCGCGTCGCCGATGCTCACCGGATACGTTGATACTTGCCCCGGTTCGCCGGGCCGACGCGCGCCGTAGTAGTAGAGGCGAAACTCCGGCAGGTTGAGCACGAGCCCCGTCCGCGCGGCGTCCGGCAGGACGTGCCGGGTCGGCAGCACGATGTCCGTGCCTTCACCGGGCAGCCACGGGTCCACGCCCGGGTTGGCCGCCGCGATCTCCGCGTAGCCGACTTCGTGCGCGCGGGCGATGTCCAGCAGCGTGTCTTCGTGCCGCGCGGTCACCGTCGCGATCGAGCCGATGAGCGCGTCGCCTTCGGGCGGCAGCGCGAACGTCCGAGCGCCGACGGCGCAAGGCGCCGCCCACAACAACCCGCACACAAGCCAGACCGCACATCCTCCGCGCAGGGACATCGTCGATCGCAACGAAACGCTATTCGAGATGGGCGTCAAGAATACGCGGCGTCGGCCGGCCGCACTGTGCCGCGCCTTGGCGGACGGGCTTCAGTCGACGCGCGCCCCGGCGCGCTTGACGATCGGCGCCCAGCGTGTGCGCTCGGCCTTCAGGTAGGCGGCGAACTGCTCGGGCGTCCCGCCGACGGGATCCCAGCCTGCCGCCTCGACGCGCTGGCGCACGTCGGGCACCTGCAGGATGGCGTTGATCTCGCGGTTCAGCCGCTCGACGACCTCGCGCGGGGCGCCGGCCGGCGCGACGAATCCGTTCCATGCAACCGCCTCGAATCCCGGGTAGCCGAGTTCCGCGATCGTCGGCAGTTCCTTGATGCCAGGCCAGCGCTGTGCGCTCGTCACTGCGAGCGGCCGAACGCGACCCGCGCGGATCAAGGGCATCAGCGACGTCGGGTTCGACATGATCGCCTGCACGTCGCCCGCGGCGGTCGCCTGTACCGCCGGCGGCGCGCCGTTGTACGGGATATGCACGAGGTACAGGCCGGCCTGCGCCTTCAGCATTTCCATCGCCAGGTGCGAGCTGCTGCCGTTGCCGACCGAGGCGTAGTTCAACTGGCCCGGCCGCCGGCGAACGTAGTCGATGAACTCGCGTGCGCTCTGCACCGGCAACGCACTGTTGACCGCGAGCAGGTTCGGCGCGGAGCCGACCAGCACGATCGGCGCGAGATCGCGCGCGGGGTCGTACGGCAGCCTGGCGTACAGCAGCGGCGCCAGCGCGAGCGGTCCGGTGAACGACAGCCCGATGGTGTAGCCGTCGCGCTCGGCCTTCGCGACCGTGTCGGTGCCGACGGTGCCGCCCCCTTGCGGACGATTGTCGGGCACGACCGGCTGGCCGAGCCGCGCGCGCAGCTCGCCGGCGATCAGACGGCCGAGCACGTCGATCGAAGAGCCGGGCGGTGCGGTCAGGACCAGCCGGATCGGTTTTGCGGGCCACGATTGCGCCGTCGCGCGGCGCATAGCCAGCAATGTCAAGCCGCCCGCGGAAGCAAGAAGCCTGCGGCGATTCGCGTTCATATACGCAGCACCATCGGGTCAGTGAACGTCCCGACCAAGGAGCAGGTATTCCATGAGTGCCTTCTGCACGTGCAGCCGATTCTGGCTTCGGCCGCCGCGCTGCGCGCGGCTTAACCCGCTGCGCGGGTTAGCCTGCGCCGAAACAGGCTGCACGAAGGCGTCCTTAGTGAACATCGCGTCCAAGCAGAAGGTATTCCATGAGCGCCTTTTGCACGTGCAGCCTGTTTTCAGCTTCATCCCAGACGACCGACTGCGGGCCCTCGAGCACCTCTTCGGTGACCTCCTCGCCGCGGTGCGCCGGCAGGCAGTGCATGAAGAGCGCATCGGGCGCGGCGAACTTCATCAGCGCGGCGTCGACGCGCCAGTGCGTGAAAGCCTGGCGGCGCGCTTCGTTCTCCGCCTCGTAGCCCATGCTGGTCCAGACATCGGTCGTCACGAGGTGCGCGCCGCGCGCGGCGTCGCGCGGATTGTCGAAGACCTTGAAGTGCGGCCCAGGCGGCGCGAGCTTCGGGTCGAGCGCGTACGCGGGCGGTGTGGACACGTGCACGGTGAAGCCGAGCAGCTTCGCGGCCTGCAGCCAGGTGTACGCCATGTTGTTCGCGTCGCCGATCCACGCGACCGTGCGCCCCGCGATCGCTCCGCGCTGCTCGATGAAGGTGAAGATGTCGGCGAGGATCTGGCAGGGGTGGTATTCGTTAGTCAAACCGTTGATCACCGGCACGCGCGAATACGCGGCGAAGCGCTCGATCTTCGTCTGCTCGTAGGTGCGGATCATCACGAGGTCGACCATGCGCGAGATCACGCGCGCCGTGTCCTCAATCGGCTCGGCACGCCCGAGCTGCGAGTCGCCGGTCGTGATGTGGATCACCGAGCCGCCCATCTGGTACATGCCGGCCTCGAAGCTCACGCGCGTGCGCGTGCTCGCCTTCTCGAACACCATCGCGAGCGTGCGGTCGCGCAGCGGCTGGTAGAACTCGTAGCGCTTGAAGCGGTCCTTGATCACGCGCGAGCGCTCGAACACGTGCTCGATCTCGTCGCGCGTGAAGTCGGCGAGTTGCAGGAAGTGCCTGATCGATCCGTCCGGCATGGCGACTCCTATGTGGCCCGCGGCGCCGCTTCGGCCAGGAAAGCGCGCACGAGAGGCGCCAGCCGCGCGACGATCTCGTCGGCTTCGTGCGCGTCGATCACCAGCGGCGGCAGCAGCCGGATCACGCGCTCCTGGGTGACGTTGATCAGCAGCTTCGCGTCGAGCGCGCGTTTGACCAGGTCGCCGCACGGGCGGTCCAGCTCGATGCCGATCATCAGCCCCTGGCCGCGGATCGCGACCACGCCCGGCACACCGGCCAGTTCGCGCGCGAAGCCGGCGCGGATCCGTTCGCCCTGCGCGGCGGCGTTGGCCATCAGGTTCTCTTCCTCGACGATCGCCAGCGTCTCCAGCCCCGCGCGGCACGCGAGCGGTCCGCCGCCGAAGGTCGAACCGTGATTGCCCGGGCCGAGCACGCCGGCGGCGCGTCCGCGCGCCACCACCGCGCCGATCGGCACGCCCGACCCCAGTCCCTTCGCGAGCGTGATCACGTCGGGCCGGATGTCGGCCCACTGGTAGCCGAACCACTTGCCGGTGCGGCCGATGCCCGATTGCACCTCGTCGATCATCAGCAACCAGCCGCGCTCGTCGCACAGGCGGCGCAACGCACGCACGTAGTCGCGCTCGGCCACACGGATGCCGCCTTCGCCCTGCAGCACCTCGAGCCAGACGGCCTGCACGCGCCCATCCTGCGCGGCGACGCGCTCGATCGCCGCCAGATCGTTGTAAGGCACGCGGATGAAGCCCGACGGCAGCGGATCGAAGCCCTTGCGCGCCTTCTCGCTGCCGGTGGCGGCGAGCGTGGCGAGCGTGCGCCCGTGCCACGCATGCTCCATCACGATCGTCTGCGCTTCGGGGTTGCCGTGCTTGTGGCCGTAGAAGCGCACGAGCTTCAGCGCGCCTTCGTTCGCCTCGGAGCCGGAGTTGGCGAAGAACACCTCGTCCATGTCCGACAGCGCGCAGATGCGGTCCGCGAGCGCCTCCTGCTCGCGGACCCGATAGACGTTCGACGTATGGATCAGCTTGCCGACCTGGTCGGCGAGCGCACGGACGAGCCGCGGATGGGCGTGGCCGAGCCCGTTGACCGCGATGCCCGCGAGCGCGTCCAGGTACGCGTTGCCGTCGTCGCCGTACAGCCACGCGCCCTTGCCGTGCGTGAACGCGACCGGCAGGCGGTTGTAGGTATTCATCAGATGCGACGACATGGCGGCTCCGGCGCGGAAACGAAATCGCGGCGCGAAGCGCGCCGCGACGGGCGAATTATAGGAAGACGCGAGCCGCGGCCGCGGCTCAAAGCCGTTTGCTGAGCAGGTACCGGTCGTGGTCCTCGAAACCCGCGCGGCGGTAGATCGCGAGCGCCGCGGTCCGATGGCGTTCGACCTCGAGGTGGATCGCCTTGACGCCGCGGCTGCGGCAGTAGCGCTCCGCCGTCGCCAGCGCATCGGTACCCAGTCCGCGGCCGCGGCTCCCTTCGGCGATGTACAACTCGTCGACGAAGGCATCGACGCCGCGATACTCGAGGCTGAAACCCAGCGTCACGGCGAGGTAGCCGACGACGCGGCCTTCGACTTCGGCGACCCACAGCCGTCCCAGGCGCTCGTCGTGGATCAGCGCAAGCGCGGCCTGCCGCGCTTCGTCTTCGGCGAAGGCATAAGCGTCTTCGGCGTAGTAACGCCGCATCAGGCCGACGATCGCGTCGAGGTCGGCTTCGCAGGCGGTTCGAAAACGATTCATCGGGGCGGCTTTCGTTCGAGCGGGCCGAACGTACGCCGCCATTGCAGCACGACTTCGGCCACGAGCAGCGGCGCGACCCAGCACAGCCACATGATGGCGGTCAGCCGCTCCTGCAGCGTGCCCAGCTCGGCGAACAGCGCGCGAAAGACGACGAAGCCGAACAGCACGACGTAACCGCGGATCATCCATTCGCGGTGGGCCTGCACCTGCCGCCGGCGGATCGCCGCAAAGGCCATCGCAGTGCAGATCGTCCAGGCGCTGGCCATCGTGAAGCCGGTAACGCCGAACGTCCAACTCACGACCGAGTTGAACGACATGTCGAACGCCGCGGCGGCGCCGAGCGCGCCGCCGGCCAGGTACAGCCGGCCGGTGAAGCGATGCACAGCGGGGTGGCGCTCGCGCAGCCCGGCCCAGAACTGGAAGATGCCGGCGAGCAGTGCAATCGAGCCGCCGACGAAGTGCGCGAGCAGCGCGTAGCGGTTGACTCAGAAGACCTTGTACGAAGCCTCGGTAATGACCAGGAACCGCATCGCCGCGTGAACGAAGAACACCACGGCGAGCGCTGAGGCGGTGAACCAGACGAAGCGGCCAGCGGCGGCCGCGGCATTGTGAGCGGAAACGATCTGCGCGTTGAACATACGATTCGCTCCCGACTAGATCAGACACGGCGCCGCCCCGCGGCTTCGCGGGGTCGGCAGCGCAGATACGCGGTACGCCGCAGGGCGGATGCGGCGGCTTGGCGCTCCGATGTCGGGATCCGCCGGCTGGCACGGCGGCGGCGCCGCCCAGTCGGGGCGGGCGCGATTCGCAGGTTTCGCCAGCCGGCGCCGCGAATCGCGCGGACTACGCGGCCTTCTGTCGCGGCAGTTCGCGCAGCGACGACAGGCGCCGCTCCTCGGCGGCGCTCAGCACGCGGATGCTGGGGAAATAGCCCTGATAGGCCACGCCGTGCAACTCGACCTTGTTCTGCACGCGCAGGTAGCGGATCAGGTACTCGACGATGTTCTCGGTGATCAACTGGCCCGGCACCAGCACCGGGATGCCGGGCGGGTAGGGGACGATCTGGTCGGCGCAGATGCGGCCGGCGAGCGAGGCGTTGGCCTGGTCGTTTTCGTCGAGCAGCGGCACCAGTTCGCCGCCGCAGTAGTACGCGTCGCGCGGCAGATAGACCAGCTCGGTGAACGGCGGCAGATCAGGCGTGCGGTACAGCCGGCGCGGCGCGCGCTTTTCGCGCGCGATCCGCATCAGCGCGTCGTACAGCCGCGAGCACTTCGAGCGCGTCGTGCCGACCGTCAGCAGCAGCGTGATCGTGTTGAAAGTCGATTTCTCGATCGTGATGTTGAAACGCGTGAACAGCTCGGCCTGCAGCTCGTCGACTGTCATGCCGCACGAGGAGATGTCGACCGTGATCTTGGTGGGGTCGAGACGGATGTTGTCGTCCTTGACCTCGTCGGGCAGCAGATCCTCGAGCTCAAGCACGCGGAACGCGCCGGTCGAGTTGATCTGCTGGCGCAGCTCGCCCGCCAGCATCAGCGTGCGCTCGAGCAGCTTGTAACCCTCCATCATCATCTGCTTGCGGCTCACGTCGAGGCTCGCGATCATGCTGTACATCGGGCTGGTCGACGTGTGCATGTTGAAGTTCTCGCGGAACAGGTGCTCCTTGAACGTCGGGTCGTTGACGTGGATGAAGGCGGCCTGCGAGAACGCCGACAGCGTCTTATGCGCCGACTGCGTCGCGTAGTCGGCGCCGGACTCGAGTGCGGTCGGACGCAGATCGGGGTGGAAGCGCGCGTGCGAGAACCACGCCTCGTCGATCAGCACCTTGATGTTGCGCGCGTGCGCCGCGTCGATGATCGGCTTCAGATCGTATCTGAGGCCGTCGTAGGTGCACGACGTCAGCACCAGGAGCTGCGCATCGGGGTGCTCCTCGATCGCGCGCAGCAGCGTCTTCTTCGGCACCGGGCCGAATACGCCGTACTTGCGGTTGACGCTGGAATCGAGGTAGATCGGCTGCGCGCCCGACAGCACGACGCCGTGGTGCACGCTCTTGTGGCAGTTGCGGTCGAGCAGCAGCTTCTCGCCCGGCGCGATCAGCGTCTGCAGGATCACCTTGTTCGCGGTCGAGGTGCCGTTGGTGGCGAAGAACGTCTTGCGTGCGCCGAAGGCGTTGGCCGCCATCTGCTGCGCCTCGGCGATCACGCCGGTCGGCTCCATCAGCGAGTCGAGCGCCTTGACCGACACGGACAGGTCGGCGTCGAACACGTGCTCGCCCATGAATTCGTAGAACTCGTCGACCCAGGGGCTGCCGCGCAGCGAGTCGCCGCTCGAATGCCCGGGCGTATGCCACGCGTCCTTGGCCGACAGCACGTAAGCGCGCAGCGCGTCGTAGAAGGGCGTGCGCGCGCGCTCGGCGATCTGCGCGTTGAGGATGCGGTAGATGCCGCGGTAGTCGCGCTCCTCGCGGTAGAAGTAGCCGTCGACCGCCTCGGCGAAAAGCGCGTCGACGACCTGGTCCTCCTTCTCCTTCTCGATCAGGATGTAGATGTCGAGCTCGGGCCGCAGCGCGGTGATCTTCTGCACCAGCTTCAGCGCGCTGACCTGCAGGCTGCGCGGCGACTCCTTGCTGCCGTTGCGCGCCGGCGGTGCCTTGCGCGGGCCCTCCTGCACGGCGTACAGCTTGTCGTCGACGATGACGATCTGGATGTCGCCGTCTCTTTCGATCAGTTGCAGCCCTTCGCGCGCGGTCAGCGCGCCGACGAAGGTGAGGCCGAAGGGGTTGTCGAGTGTCCGCGCCGCCGCGTTCAGTCCCTTGAGCAGATCCTTCAGGATCAAGGGCTCGTCGTTGATGACGAGCACTTTCGATGTGGGTTTGGACATGCAGTCGTGGTTCGGGCAGCGTTCTTGTAATGGTCGGACCGGCGCGCGACCGGATTTATGCGTGATTTGCGATGTGAAAGCAAGCGCAGCCAACGGGTCGATCCGCACCGCGGTTGACCTGCGTCGCCGTCCCGGCACCGCGGTCTGACGGTGCGGCAGCCGTGCCTTCGACTGCCTTCGTTGACGCGCGTCAGTCGGTGAAGCCGTCCGCGCCGGGCTGGCGCCGAAGTCTTATATAAGATACGCCCTCGCTCGCAGGGGGAGTGCCGACGCGCGGCGCCGGAGCCGCGTCGCCTCCGAACGCCCGCGCGATCCATTGCGGAGTCATTCATCGTGGCCGATCCAGAGGCCAAGCCCAGGGAGTTCTTCATCCACGGCGTCACCGTACACGGCAGGCCGTTCCGCCCGAGCGACTGGGCCGAGCGCCTGTGCGGCGTGCTGTCGAGCTATCGACCGGGCGCCGCCGGTGCGGGGCGCGACGCCTTCATCGGCTACTCGCCGTACGTGCGGCCCGTGACCATCGGCGGCGTCAAGTGCGTCGTCGTCGACGAGCGGCTCAGGGACATCGAGCTGATGGCGTTCAACTTCGTGATGAACTTCGCGCGCGACAACGAGCTGCCGGTGTACGAAGGCTGTTCGCTGCCCGAGCCGGAGCGGAAGTAGAAAAAAGCGCGGGCCCGCTTCCGCGGGCCCGCGCCGGTGAACTCGTCCGGTTGCCGCTTACGCCATCGCTTTGATTGCGGCGGCGAGCCGGCTCTTGTTGCGCGCGGCGGTGTTCTTGTGGACGACCTTCTTGTCGGCGATCGAGTCGATTACGCCGGTGGCCTTGCGGAAGATCTCGGCCGCGGCCTTCTTGTCGCCGGCGGCGATCGCCTTGCGCACCGACTTGATCGCGGTGCGCACCTTCGAGCGCTGCGAGGTTGCGAGCGAGTTGCGCGCATTGGCCTGGCGGGCGCGCTTGCGGGCTTGTTTGGTGTTCGCCATGGTTCGAATCCTGTCGCGGCGCGGTCGATGAGAGAATAGGGGCGCCGAAAGGCGGCGAACTATAGCAAAACGCGCCTGCGCGAACAAACGCGCGGCCCCGTCGATTCCCCTCTGCGAAAGCCTCTCCCTCCGGTGAATCTTCTACGCGCAGCGGCGACCGTGAGCAGCATGACGCTGCTGTCGCGCATCACGGGGCTCGCGCGCGAACTGATCGTCGCGCGCGCCTTCGGCGCCGGCGCGGAGATGGACGCGTTCAACGTCGCGTTCCGGCTGCCGAACCTGCTGCGGCGGATGTTCGCCGAGGGCGCGTTCTCGCAGGCCTTCGTGCCGATCCTGGCCGAGGTGCGCACGCGGCACGGCGACGCGCGCACGCAGGACCTGCTGTCGCACGTCGCCTCCGCGCTGTTCTGGACGCTGCTCGCGGTGTCGATCGCAGGCGCGCTCGGCGCGCCGGTGCTGGTGTGGCTGATCGCGAGCGGGTTCTCGAAGAACCCCGCGGCGTTCGATCTGGCCACCGCGATGACGCGCTGGATGTTCCCGTACATCCTGTTCATGTCGCTGGTGGCCTTCGCCGCCGGCGTGCTGAACACGTTCAACCGCTACGCCGTGCCCGCGGTGACGCCGATCCTGCTGAACCTCAGCTTCATCGTGTTCGCCGGGCTGCTGGCGCAGCGGTTCGATCCGCCGATCTTCGCGCTCGCCGCGGCGGTGGTCGTCGGCGGCGTGCTGCAGCTCGCGGTGCAGCTGCCGGCGCTCGCGCGCATCGGCCGGCTCCCGCGCTTGACCGGATTGCGCGCGGCGCTGCGCGACGACGCGGTGCGCCGCATCCTGCGCCTGATGCTGCCGGCGATCTTCGCGGTGTCGGTCGCCCAGGTGAGCCTGATCATCAATACGAACATCGCCTCGCATCTGGCGACCGGCAGCGTGTCGTGGCTCGCGTACGCCGACCGGCTGATGGAGTTCCCGACCGCGCTGCTGGGCGTGGCGCTCGGCACGGTGTTGCTGCCCAACCTGTCGCGCGCGAACGCCGAGCGGCGCGCCGACGACTACAGCGGTCTGCTCGACTGGGGCCTGCGGCTCACCTGCCTGATCGCGCTGCCGGCCGCCTTGGGCCTCGGTCTGCTGGCCGAAGGCGTGATCGCCGTGCTGTTCCAGGGCGGGCGCTTCGGCGCGCAGGACGTCGCGCAGACCGCGGCGGCGCTCGTCGGCTACGCGGTCGGTCTGTTCGGGCTGATTGCGGTGAAGATCCTCGCGCCGGGGTTTTACGCGCAGCAGGACATCAGGACGCCGGTGAAGATCGCGCTGGTGGTGCTGGTGGCCACGCAGCTCGCCAACCTGGTGCTCGTGCCCTGGCTCGCGCACGCAGGACTGGCGCTGGCGATCAGCCTGGGGGCGCTGGCCAACGCGACGATGCTGCTGGTCGGGCTGAGGCGGCGCGGCATCTATCGGCCGCGTCCGGGCTGGGGCGCCTTCGCCGCCAGGCTTGCCGTTGCGCTGGCGCTGCTCGCGGTGCTACTTTGGGCGGTGGAACGGCGCATCGACTGGATCGCTCTGCAGGCGCACTGGCCCATGCGCGCGGGCCTGCTCGCCGCGGTGATCGCGGGCGCGATGGCCGTGTATTTCGGCGCGTTGTGGCTGATGGGGTTCCGCCCGCGCGACTTTCTGCTGCGGCTGAAATGAACGCTCTCGAATCCTTCGAGCGACTCATCGGCGCGCGCTGCGAGGCGCCGCTGGCGCTGCTCGAAGCCGCCGCCAGCGTTCCGCTGTACGCCCGGCAGGACTTCGACCCGGCGCAGGTCGTGCGGACGGTCCGGGCGTGGGGCGAGCGGCTGCGCGCGCGCATCGCGCCCGACGCCTCGACCGTCAGCCGGCTGCGCATGCTGAATCACTTCTACTTCGACGAGCTGGGCTTCCGTCCCAACGAGGACGAGTACTACAGCGTCGACAACAGCTACCTGCATCGCGTGGTCGAGCGGCGCACCGGCATTCCGATCACGCTTTCGCTGCTGTACATCGAGGTCGGGCGCGCGATCGGGCTGAAGCTGGCCGGCGTCGGCTTCCCGGGCCATTTCCTCGTCAAGCTGGCGATGAGCGAAGGGGCGCTGTTTATCGACGTCTTCGGACGCGGGCAGACGCTTTCGGCCGATGCGCTGCGCGCGCGGCTCAAAGCCGTGCTGCGCGGGAGCGCGGAGCCGCCGCTTGCGCCGTACCTGCGCGCGGCGAGCGAACGCGAGGTGCTCGCGCGCCTGCTGCGCAACCTGAAGGCGATCCACGCGGAGCACGAGGAGTGGCCGGCGCTGCTCGAGATCCAGCACCGGCTCGTCGCGCTGCTGCCGGATGCGCCGGAGGAACGCCGCGACCGCGCCTTCGTGTTCGAACGGCTGGAGTGCCCGCGCGCTGCCGCCGAGGACCTGAGCGCTTACCTTGCCGCTCGCCCGGAGCCGCGCGACGCGCGGGAGCTGCGCTCGAGGCTGAAAGAGCTGCGGGACGCCGCGAGAAGTCTTAACTGATCTGAATGAGCGCGCCGTCGCCGGCGGCGCGCCTTGCGGGTTCTTTCAAAGCTGCCTGAGCATCGTCTCGGCGTCGCTGACCTCGAACTTGCCCGGCGCTTCGATGTTCAGCGACTTCACGACGCCGTCCTCGACCAGCATCGAGAAGCGCTGGCAGCGCACGCCCATGCCGCGCGCGGTGAGATCCAGCTCGAGCCCGAGCTTCTTCGTGTAGTCGGCCGAACCGTCGGCCATCATGCGGACCTTGCCGCCGGCCTTCTGGTCGCGACCCCACGCGCCCATCACGAACGCGTCGTTGACCGACAGGCACCAGATCTCGTCCACGCCTTTTTTCTTCAGCGCGTCGTAGTGCTGCAGGTAGCCCGGCACGTGCTTGGCCGAGCAGGTCGGCGTGTACGCGCCCGGCAGCCCGAAGATCACGATCTTCTTGCCCTTGACCAGATCGGCCACGTTGAAGGTGTTCGGGCCGATCGAGCAGCCCGCCGTTTCGACTTCGATGTACTCCTGCAGTTGCCCGTCGGGTAACCGGTCGCCGGCCTTGATCGTCATTTGTCTGCACTCCGTGTCGATGGGCCGCCAGTCTAATCAATCGCCCAGCGCGACCCCTTCGCGCCGCGGATCGGCGCCGCCCGCCCAGCCGTTGCGGCCGTCGGGCAGGCGTACGCGTACGATACCCTGCAGTCCGCTCGTCATCGGGATCGCGCGCACGTCGTGGCCGCGCGCCTTCAGCCCCTCGATCAGGCCCGCGCTGATCTGGCCGTCCTCGACCTCGGTGGGACCGGTGTTGCGGCTGCCGAAGTTCGGCAGCGAAATGGCCTGCTGCACGTCGAGCTGCCAGTCGAGCAGCCCGACGATCGTCTTGGCGACGTAGTTGATGATCAGCGAGCCGCCCGGCGAGCCGAGCGTTGCGACGAGCTGATTCGTCCGGCGGTCGAACACGAGCGTCGGCGCCATCGACGAACGCGGCCGCTTGCCGGACTGCACGCGGTTGGCGACGGGCGCGCCGTCGGGTTTGATGCCGCCCTTGCCGTCGGACTCGCGCGGCAGGAAGGAGAAGTCGGTCAACTGGTTGTTCAGCAGGAAGCCGCGCACCATCAGCCGCGCCCCGAAGGCGTCCTCGATCGACGTCGTCATCGCAACCGCGTTCCCGAAACCGTCGACCGCCGAGATATGCGAGGTCGCGATCCGGTCCGGCGACACGTCGTCGGCCCACGCGGCCTTCATCCCGGAAGGCGTGCCGGCCGAAGCGCGTCCCATGCTGCGATCGCCGATCAGCTTCGCGCGCTCGGCGAGGTACGCGGGACTCGTCAGCGCGGCGACATCGACGGGTACGAAGTCGCCGTCGGCGACGTACTGGTTGCGATCGGCGAACGCGAGCCGTCCCGCCTCGCTGAACAGATGAACCGCGTCCGACTGCGGTTCGAGTTTGCCGCCGACCGCGACCGGCGGCACCGCCGCGATGTTGCGGAAGTTCAGCACGCCCAGCATCTGCGCGACCGCGATGCCGCCCGACGACGGCGGGCCCATGCCGCAGACGCGCCATTGCTGGTAGTCGGTGCACAGCGGTGCGCGCTCCTTGGCCTGATAGCCGGCGAGATCGCTTTCGGCGAGTCGCCCGGGATTGGTCGCGTGGCCGCGCACGGCGGCGACGATGTCGGCGGCGATCGGCCCCCGATAAAGCGCGTCGGCACCGCCCTGTGCGATCGCGCGCAGCGTGGCGGCCAGCTCGGGGTTCTTCAGCAGCGTGCCGACGGCTTTCGGCGTGCCGTCGGCGTTGTAGAAGTGCGCGCGCCCGGCGTCGTTCTTCGCGAGGTGTTTTTCGCCGGCGAGCAGCGTATGCAGCCGCGGCGACACCGGAAAGCCGTCATCGGCGAGCCGAATCGCCGGCTCGAACAGCCGCGCCCACGGCAGCTTGCCGTGCTGCTTGTGCGCCATCTCGAGCATGCGCAACAGCCCCGGCGCGCCGACCGAGCGGCCGCCGACGACCGCGTCGACGAAACCCATCGCGCGGCCCTGCGGCGTTACGAAGAGATTCTCGTCGGCCGTCATCGGTGCCGTCTCGCGGCCGTCGAAGGACTGCACGCGCTGCCCGTTCCAGTGCAGCAGGAACGCGCCTCCGCCGATGCCCGAGCTCTGCGGCTCGACCAGGGTCAGGACCATCTGCATCGCGATCGCCGCATCGACGGCAGAGCCGCCCGCGCGCAGGATTTCGCGACCCGCCTCCGCCGCGAGCGGATTCGCCGCCGCGGCCATGTGGCGCGTGGCCGTTGCCGTGTTCAGGCCCGCGCGGAAGCCGGACGGCGCCTCGGGTTGCCCCCGATCAGGTGCGGGAGGCGCGGGCGGCTGCGTCGCGCATCCGGCGACGGCGAGCGCGGCGGCAAGGACGGCGAGACGGAACGCGGGCGATGTCTTCATGTTGTTCCTCCGACGTTCGGTGTGCGATGGGAATCCGCGCGCATCACACTCGCCGCGTGCGACGCGGTCAACCCGCGAACGCGGGAATCCGGATCGTCATTCGCAACAGCGCCGACGCAGCGCAACGCGCATCGCGCGCCCGTCCACGTCCGGTCCCGCCTGTCTGGATCGGATTACTTTGGCTGCATTCGAATCGCGCCGTCGAGGCGGATCACCTCGCCGTTCAACATCACGTTCTGGCTCCGGCCGCGCGCCTGCGGCGCGCTTGACGTGCTTCGCACGTCAGCCTGCGCCCAAACGTGACTCCCGATGTCGGCTCACTTCGGTTGCATGCGGATCGCGCCGTCGAGGCGGATCACCTCGCCGTTCAACATCACGTTTTCGATGATGTGGCGGACGAGGGCGGCGTATTCAGCGGGTTTGCCGGGGCGCTGCGGGAACGGGACCATCTTGCCGAGCGACTCCTGCACTTCGGGCGGCATGCCGAGCAGCATCGGCGTCTCGAAGATGCCAGGCGCGATCGTCATGCAGCGGATGCCGGCGCGCGACAGGTCGCGCGCGATCGGCAGCGTCATGCCGACGATGCCGCCTTTCGACGCCGAATACGCGGCCTGCCCGATCTGACCGTCGAACGCCGCCACCGACGCGGTGTTGATTAGCACGCCACGTTCGCCGTCGGCTGCGGTGTCCTGCTTGGCCATCGCGTCGGCGGCGAGCCGGATCATGTTGAAGCTGCCGACCAGATTGACGTTGATCACCTTCGCAAACGCGTCGAGCCGGTGCGGGCCGTCCTTGCCGACGGTCTTCTCGCCGATCGCGATGCCCGCGCAGTTGACCAGCCCGCGCAGCGGCCCGAGCGCCAGCGCCGCAGCGACCGCGGCCTGGCCGTCCGCTTCGCTGGTCACGTCGCACTTGACGAAGGTCGCGCTGCCCAACTCCTTCGCCAGCGCCTCGCCCTTGTCCGCCTGCACATCGGCGATGACGACCTTGCCCCCCTGCGCGGCGAGCATGCGCGAAGTCGCGCCGCCGAGCCCCGACGCGCCGCCGGTGACGATGAACGCGTTGTTCCTGATTTCCATGGCCTCTCCGCTTCGTCGAAAGCGAAGATTCTAGAGGCCGGCCGCTCGTCAGCGCAGCGCGCAGCGCGCGTAGATCCAAAGGGAACCGCTGGCGGTGCCCGCGTTGGACAGCTTGGTGTGCAGGCGGACGAGCGGCAGATAGCAGCTGCCGGCGTCGATGCCATGCTCGTGCAGCCACGACTCGGCGGCGGAGGAACGGAAACCCAGCGCATGGTGCGGCCGCTGGTAGCCGGTGCCGGGCATACCTTCGCGCGGCAGTTCCATCAGCGTCACGCCCGAGACGCGTTCGGCGAACGGGCGTTGCAGCGGGGACGTACCGGCGGAGTCGTGCGGCTCGGAATGGGCGACGCCGTGCGCAACCGGTTCGCTGACGTGCGGCGCGGTATAGATCGGCGGGTCCGGCAGGCGTTCAGTCGCCGTGGTGCTGGGTGAGGCGAGCGCGAGTCCCCAACCGAGCGACACGGCGAACATCGACCCGACCGACAACCGCAACGCGGACACAGCGCTCGCACTCTACGTCAATGCGCGACAGCCGCACTGTCGCCGGCACCAACTTAATCTGCAAGTCGGCCGTTTGTCGGACGCGCCTGAACGCGCAGGCAGCGGGGCGGGTCAGTGGAACGAGCAGCGCGCGTACAGCCAGAGCGTGCCGCTCAGGCCGCCTTCGCCGGACAGCTTGGTGCGCAGCCGCAGCACCGGCGCGATGCA
Source organism: Betaproteobacteria bacterium (assembly GCA_016861185.1). GTDB lineage: Bacteria > Pseudomonadota > Gammaproteobacteria > Burkholderiales > Burkholderiaceae_F > DSNY01. The sequence goes on along the minus strand of BOKW01000003.1, from coordinate 48,710 downwards.
GGTTTGTGCGTCGACCCCCGCTTCCTTCATCCAGTTGCGCAGCGCTTCCGAGCGGAAACCGAGCGCGTAGCGCGGACGCTGGTACCGGCCGGGTATGGCGTCGCGCGGCATCTCCACGAGACTCGCCGAACTCCAGCGGTTCGCGCGCAGCGCCGGCAGTGCATCGCGTTCGTCCGGTGCGGACTGCCGTGCGTGACCGCCGATCCGCGGCGCGAACGCGTCGGGCGGGACCGCGTATGCGAAGCGCTGCGGCATCAACGGATCGGAATCCACGGGTGCCTTCAGCTGGGCCGCCGCTGCCAGCGGCAGGACCAGCAGCGCGTGGGCGACGAGGCTGCCGAATGGCCTGCATCGGAGCGAAAGTCGGCCGGAGCGCATACGGATCCGCACAGCAATACGACGGACCCACTATGGCGCCGAACCCGGTTCCCGGGCAAGCATGCGAACGCATGATCTGCGGCGTCCGGAATGCATGATTTGCCCGGTCGATGCTGCGCAATCTTGCGCAATCGCAGGGCGCGTTTACAGTCGGTGGCGCGAGACTTCACGCGCGCAGAAGGCGAGGAGGAGACCATGAGCGTGCACGGTCGCGAGCTGCTGAATGCGTTGCGGACGTTCGAGAAGGGCAAGGTCGTCACTGCGCGCGAAGCGGTGCAGCTCGTCCAGGACGGCGACACGATTGCCACTGGCGGTTTCGTCGGCATCGGCTTTCCGGAGAACATCGCGGTCGCGCTCGAGGCGCGCTTCGTCGAAAGCGCCGAGCAGGAGCCGAACGGCATCGGCCGGCCGCGCGATCTGACGCTCGTCTACGCAGCGGGGCAGGGCGACGGCAAGGACCGCGGGCTCAACCACCTCGGCCACGAAGGGCTCGTGCGCCGCGTAATCGGCGGGCACTGGGGGCTCGTGCCCAAGCTGCAGGCGCTCGCGGTCGCCAACCGCATCGCCGCGTACAACCTCCCGCAGGGCGTGATCACGCACCTGTTCCGCGACATCGCCGCCGGCAAGCCGGGGCATCTCACGCGTATCGGCCTCGGCACCTTCGTCGATCCGCGCATCTCGGGCGGCAAGATCAACGAACGCGCGACCGAGGATCTCGTGCAGTTGATGACGATTGGCGGCGAGGAGTACCTGTTCTACAAGGCGTTCCCGATCGACGTCGGCATCGTGCGCGGGACGACCGCGGACGTCGACGGCAACATCACGATGGAGCGCGAGGCGCTGACGCTCGAGGCGCTCGCGATCGCGATGGCCGCGCGCAACTCGGGCGGCATCGTGATCGTTCAGGTCGAGCGCATCGCCGAGCGCGGTTCGCTCAATCCGCGGCAGGTCAAGATCCCCGGCGTGCTGGTCGACTGCGTGGTCGTTGCCGAAAAACCCGAGTACCACCACCAGACCTTCGCCGAGCCGTACAGCCCGGCGTTTTCCGGCGAGATCCGCGTGCCGGCGTCGATGGTCCTGCCGATGCCGATGAGCGAGCGCAAGATCATCGCGCGCCGCGCGGCGCTGGAGCTGAGAGCCAACAGCGTCGTCAACCTCGGCATCGGCATGCCCGAAGGCGTATCCGCCGTCGCTGCCGAGGAGAAGGTCACCGACCTGCTGACGCTGACCGCCGAACCCGGCGTGATCGGCGGCATTCCCGCATCCGGCCTGAACTTCGGCGCCGCGGTCAACACGCAGGCGATCATCGACCAGCCGTATCAGTTCGATTTCTACGACGGCGGCGGGCTCGACCTTGCCTTTCTCGGTCTCGCGCAGGCCGACCGCGAAGGCAATCTGAACGTCAGCAAGTTCGGGCCGCGGCTCGCCGGCGCCGGCGGCTTCGTCAACATCTCGCAGTCGGCGAAGAGGATCGTCTTCGTCGGCACCTTCACCGCCGGCGATCTGCAGGTGCGCGTCGAGGACGGCAGGCTCGCGATCCACAACGACAACGGGCCGAAGAAGTTCGTGCGGGAAGTCGAGCACCGCACTTTCTCCGGCGCGTACGCGATCAAGCGCGGCCAGCCGGTGCTGTACGTCACCGAGCGCTGCGTGTTCGAGCTGACGCCCGATGGCATGGAGCTGATCGAGGTCGCGCCGGGCGTGGACATCGAGCGGGACATCCTCGCACGCATGGACTTTGCGCCGATCGTCCGCGGCACGCCGCGCACGATGGACGCGGCGATCTTCGCCGAGGAGCCGATGGGGCTGCGTGAACGCATGCTCGCGATTCCGCTTTCCTCGCGCTTCGCCTACGACGACCAGCAGAACATCCTGTTCATCAACTTCGAGCGGCTGCGCGTCGCGACCAAGGCCGACGTCGCCGCGATCGAACGCGAAGTCGACGCGCACCTGAAACCGATCGGTCACCGCGTCTACGCGATCGTCAACTACGACCACTTCGAGCTGGCGCCCGAGGTCGAGGACGACTACGCCGCGATGGTCAAGGGGCTGGTCGACCGCTACTACGACGGCGTGTCGCGCTACACGACCTCGGGCTTCCTGCGCGCGAAGCTCGGCCGCGCGCTGAAGCGCCGCGGTGTGGCGCCGCACATCTACGAGTCGCCGCACGCGGCGCTCGAGCACGTGCGCGATGCGTGACGCGGCTGCAACGCAGGCAGCGACCGCAAGCGCCTTACGGCGCTACGGCCGGGCGAAGTCGGGAATGCGAAAGCGCCTGCGATAGGCGCCGGGGGACAGCCCCGTGGTGCGCTTGAACAGGCGCCGGAAGAAGGCGGCGTCCTCGTAGCCGACGCGCCAACTGATCTCGTCGACCGGAGCGTCGGTCCGTTCGAGTCGGCGCTTGGCGTCTTCGATGCGCAGGCGCTGCACGTAGGCGATCGGAGTCAAACCCGTCGCGCCCGTGAAGCGCCGCTTGAACGTGCGTTCCGCGAGCTTCGAGCGCCTGACCATCTCCTCGACGGGGTTGGCGACCGAGAAGTGCCTGCTCAGCCACTGCTGCGCGCTCGCGATCACGGCGTCGCCGTGGTCGCTGCGGCCTTCGAAGACGATGTAAGGCGTCAATCCGTCGTGGTGCCATTGCAGCGCGAACATGCGCGCGACCTCCTGCGCGAGGGCGGCGCCGGCGTAACGTGCGATCAGATACAGCACCAGGTCGTGCCACGTGGCCGAGGCGCCCGAGCTGATCAGGTCTTCGCGCCGGCCGGAGATCACGAGCACGCGCTCCGGATGGATCGGCACGGCCGGATAAGCGGCCGCGAACGCCCGCGCGTAGCCAAAGTGCACAGTCGCGTCCTTGCCGTCGAAAAGCCCCGTCTCCGCCAGCAGGAAAATGCCTGAACACGCCGAGCACAGCACGGCACCGCGCTCGTGCATCGCGTGCAGCCATTCGACCAGGCGCCGATAGCGGCCCTTTTCCCATCCCTCGGCGCGCAGCACGATCGAAGGCACGATCACGACGTCGGTCTTCTCGATCGTATCGACCGTCCTCTGCACGTCGACCGCCACACGGCTCGCCACTTCGAGCGGCCCCACCGTCTCGCCGACGACCTCGGTAAAAAACGGCGCGTGCGCGTCACCTCCCGCGCCGGCCGGCCCCATCAGCGCAAAAGCGTTCAGCACGTCGTAGATGCCGAACAGCGTGGACACCGCCGCGTCGGGCAGCGCCACCAGGCTCACGCGACGCGGGCTCGATCCGGGCTGAACCGACTGCTTGATCAAGGCGCTTGCTCCCGCTCGACCACAAAGCGCCGGGTCGCAATGGCACGAATGAACCGATTTCGAGCAGTTCCGCCTCTGCCGTCGGCCCGCCGCGGGCGCGATTATGCGCGCCTTTCGGACCGCTCTCGCAGGGGTCGGTAGCGACTCCCTCCCCGAATGCGGCGAGGGCGCAAGCAGCGGTTCGATCCGCTTTGCATCCGGTCACGAGTTCGCCTCGTAGATCGGTGCTGTTGGGGCCGAACCGTGCGTCCAACCCGTGCGTCCGACCCAGCGACAAGAACAACCGCCTTCTTTCATTGCAACCACGGAGATCGAACATGTCGACTTCTTCCCGCTCGAAAGCCCGCCGCCTGCTGCACGCGGCGCTCGTCCTCGCGGCGTTCGCTGCATCGTCCCACGCCGTCGCGGCGACCCGGGCGTGGTGCGCCGATCGCTGCGACCAGATCGTCATTGACTGGAACCTGCAGACGCACCAGGTCATCAAGACCGCCGAGGGCTACACGAACCCGATGGCCGCGTCGCGCGTGCTGGCGATGGTGCATCTGGCGATGCACGACGCGGTAAACGCCGCGCGGCCGCGTTATCGCGCTTACGCCTATTCGCCCGCGGCCGGCGCGAATACCGACGCCGACGCGACGGTCGCGGCCGCAGTCGCCGCGCACGACGTGCTGGCGGCGCTGTATCCGAAACAGAAGGACCTCGTGCGCGCCGCGCTCGACACGACGCTGCTCGACGCCGGCGTCGGAAGCGCGGTCGAACGGGGCAAACAGCTCGGCGCCGCGGCGGCTGCGGCAGTGCTTGCCAAGCGCGCCGACGACGGCGCCAATGCCGACGAGGCGTACCGGCCAGGCACGCGTCCCGGCAATTACCAGTTCACGCCCGGCTTCGACTTCCTCGCCGCGCCGCACTGGCGCGCGGTGACGCCGTTCGCGCTGCGCACGCCGGACCAGTTTCGCGTCGCGCCGCCGCCCGCGCTGACGAGCGCCGAATACGCAGCGGCCTTCAACGAGGTGAAGGCCGCCGGCAGCAATGCCGCCGATGCGAAGCGCAGCCGCGAGCAGACGCAGTACGCCGCCTACTGGTACGAGTTTTCCGACATCGGCTGGAACCGCATCGCCCGCGTCGTGGCGCGCGACAAGAAGCAGGACCTGTGGCAGCGCGCGCGCACGTTCGCGCTGCTGAACGCGGCGATGGCCGACGGCTACATCGCCGGCTGGGATGCGAAGATGCACTACGACTTCTGGCGGCCGGTGACCGCGATCCGGCAGGCGGACCAGGACGGCAATCCCGTGACCGCAGCCGATGCGACGTGGACGCCGCTGCTGACCACACCGCCGGTGCAGGACCATCCGTCGACGCACAGCGTGCTCGGCGCGGCGGCCGCGGTGGTGCTGGCACACGCGTTCGGCGATCGCACGACGTTCACGATGGCTTCGCCGACCGCGCTGCCCGAGGCGCCTGTGCGCAGCTTCGCGAGCTTCAGCGCCGCCGCAAAGGAGAACGCCGACTCGCGCGTGCGCGCCGGCATTCACTTCCGCTTCGCGACCGACGCCGGCCTCGCGCTCGGCGAGCGCATCGGCGAGTACGCGGTCAAGACGCTGCTCGCGCCGTTGCGCTGAGTTTCTTGCCACCCATCCACGAGGAGTCAGAACCATGGACATGAGCACACCCGTCGTCGATCAAACGAAACTCGAAGCCTTCGTCATGCGCGCCGTCGGCGACCTGTCTGCCGCGTACGGCGGCGTGATGGTGAGCCTGGGCGCCAAACTCGGCCTTTACAAAGCGATGGCGGGCGCCGGCCCGATCAGCGCGAAAGAACTGGCGGCGCGCGCCGGTTGCGCCGAGCGCTACGTCCGCGAGTGGCTGAACGCGCAGGCGGCCGGCGGCTACGTCGACTACCACGCGGTCGGCGACACGTACGAGCTGTCGCCCGAGCAGGCGCTGGTGCTCGCCGACGAGGACAGCCCCGTGTACATCCCGCACGCGTGGAACGTGCCGGCGTCGATGTGGTTCGACGAGCACAAGGCCGTCGAGGCCTTCCGCACCGGCAAAGGCGTGGCGTGGGGCGACCACGACGGGCGCCTCTTCTGCGGTGTGGCGGCGTTCTATCGCAACGCGTACCGCGGCAGCCTGGTGTCGCAGTGGCTGCCTGCGCTCGACGGCGTCGTCGAGCGGCTCGAGGCCGGCATCTCGGTGGCCGACGTGGGCTGCGGCCACGGCCACTCGACGATCCTGATGGCGCAGGCCTATCCGAACTCGCGCTTCCACGGCTTCGACGTGCACGCCGAGTCGATCGCGGAGGCGCGGCGCAACGCCGCCGAGGCGGGCGTGGCCGACCGCGTGAGCTTCGAGGTCGCCAGGGCGGTCGACTATCCCGGCCGCGACTACGGCCTGATCTGTTTCTTCGACTGCCTGCACGACATGGGCGATCCGGTCGCCGCCGCGCGGCACGCGGCCACGCGGCTGGCGCGCGACGGCACGGTGATGCTGGTCGAGCCGTTCGCGAACGATCGGGTGGAGGACAACCGCTCGCCGGTCGCGCGGCTGTACTACGCGGCGTCGACGACGATCTGCTGCGCGCACGCGATCTCCGAGGGCGGCCACCTGGTGCTCGGCGCGCAGGCGGGCGAGGCGCAGCTTGCGGAGGTGTTCCGCAAGGCCGGGTTCTCGCACTTCCGCAGAGCCGCGGAGACGCCGTTCAATCTGATCCTCGAAGCGCGGCGCTGATCCGCGTTCGAGCAGCGCGGCGCGCGCACCGCGCCGCGCTGAGTCCTGCGCTACTGCGAGCGCGGGTCGTCCTTCGGATCGACGTACTTCACGTCGAACGGACCCATGCCGATGATCTGCACGACCGTTTCGCCGCCGACCCACGCGTAGTGCGGCGTGCCGGCCGGAATGTGGACAAAGCTCCCCGCGGGCAGCGGCTTCGCGGCCGCGCGATCGACCTTCTCGCCGTTCGTGATCGCGAACTGCCCCGAGATCACGGTGACGAACTCGTCCTTCGAATGGCGGTGCGGCGGCACGACGAAGCCGGCGGGAAACTTCAGCCGCATCACGAACGGTCCCTCCTTGGTCGGGTGACCAAGCAGCATCGCCGCCTGCGCACCAGGCGGCAGCGACTTGGGCGCCGGGCCCCACGTGGTTGCGTCGACCGTGGTAACGGTCAACTTTGCGTCGGTGCCCTGTGCGGCTGCGGGCGCTGGCGCGGCGGCGATCGATGCGAGCAGCGAGCCGAGAAGGATGGTGCAGTGGACGTGTTTCATGCGAGCCTCCGAATCGAGGTGAGGGTGGAATGCGTCACCGGCAGGTGATGACGACTTCGAGGTATTCGGCCGGCACGACCAGCGACGCCGCACCGGCGATGTTCATTTCGTCGAGCAGCACCGTGAGGTCGTCTTCGAGCGCCCGGCGGCCTTCGGGGTCGAGCACTGCGAACGCCTTGTGGATCGGCCCATAGAACTGGCGGAACACGTCGATCCAGTGCGCCGCCGACCGGTAGCGGAAGTTGAAATGCCGGCGCTGGCAGCGGATGACGGCCGCGTGTGCGCCGAAGAGCGCCGTCAGATGCGACTCCGTTCCCCACAGCGCCGGGGACTGCAGCCCGCGCGGCGGAGGCACGTGCGCGCCGATCACGCGGAACACGCGGCCGATGAAGCCGTCGGGCGTCCAGTTGGCCAGCCCGATGCGTCCGCCGGCGCGGACCACGCGCAGCATCTCGCCGGCGACGCGCTGATGATCGGGCGCGAACATCGCGCCGAACGTCGACAGCACGACGTCGAAGCGCGCGGCGTCGAAAGGCAGCGCCTCGGCATCGGCGACCTCGAAGTGCACGGTCAGGCCTTCGGCGCGCGCGCGTTCGCGGCCCTTGTCGAGCAGCGCCGGCACGTAGTCGGTCGAGGTGACCTGCGCGAAGCGGCGCGCGGCGGCGAGCGTGGCGTTGCCGTTGCCGGCGGCCACGTCGAGGACGCGCTCGCCGGCGCGCACGTCGACCGCCTCGGCAAGCGATTCGCCGACGATCTGCAGCGTGGTGCCGATGACGGCGAAGTCCCCGCTTGCCCAGGTGGCTTGCTGCCGCCGCTTGATGGCGGCGAAGTCGGGGGTTTCGGCGGCGGTATGGAGAGTTTGCGGCATGGGCGTGACGACGGGTTGGAACTGCCGTGCAGGCTAGGCGCCCGCGCGCGCGAAGTCCTAAGCGAAATCTCAAATCGCAGTGAAAGAACTACGATTGGGTGCCATGAGCGAACCAAACGCGCGCGAACGAAATCCGGACCGGCTTGCGCTCGGCGGCTACGTGCTCGACCTGGCGGCGGGCGAACTGCTGACGCCCGAACGGCAACTCGCCGGCCTGCGCAAGCAGGCGCTCGAGGTGCTGCTCGCGCTCGGGCGCCGCGCCGGGCAGGTCGTCGGCAAGGACGAACTGATGGACCTCGTGTGGCCGCGCGTCGTCGTCGGCGAAGGGTCGCTGACGCAGGCGATCGCCGAAATCCGCCGCGCGCTCGGCGACGCCGAGCACCGGCTGGTGCGCAACGTCGCGCGGCGCGGCTACATGCTGGTCGCCGATGCGCCGGGCGACGCGCCCGAGCTGTCGATCGCGGTGATGCCGTTCACGATCGAGGGCGTCGCCGGCGAGGGCGACTGGTTCGCCGACGCGTTGCACGGGGACCTCGTCGGCGAGCTGACACGCATGCACGGCACGCTCGTGATCGGGCGCGGCACGATGGCGACGTACAAGGACCGCGCGGTCGATCCGCGCCAGGTGGCGCGCGAGCTGCGCGTTCGGCACGTGGTGCTCGCCAGCCTGCGTCACGAGGACGCCGTCGTTCGACTGAGCATTGCGCTGGTCGATGGCGCGAGCGGCGTGCAGCGCTGGACGGAAACCTTCGTCGCCGAGCGCGCGCGGCTGCCGCAGCTGATCGCCGAGCTGGCGATGCGGATCGGCCGCGCGTTGCTGCCGCAGCTGTATCGCTCGGCAGTCGAGCGCCGCGCGGCACTGTCAGCGCTCGAAGTGTCGGCCGACGATCTGGCGATGCGCGCGGCGGTGCTGTGGTACCGCGGCCTGCGTGCCGACAACCTCGCCGAAGCGCTGCAGCTCGCCGAACGCGCGGTCGCGCTCGATCCGGATTCGGCGCGCGGCTGGTTCTGCATCACGTTCATCGGCGTGCACGCCCTGCTCAACGGCTGGGTGACCGATCGCGCGGCGATGGTTTGCCGCATCGACGAGGCGACGGCGCAGCTCGAGCGGCTCGACGGCGATGCCTTCTCGACGCACCAGGCCAAGGTGATCCAATCGTTCGTGAAGCAGGACTGGACGGCGATGCTGCGCCTGACGGAAACGTGGGCCGAGCGCTCCCAGCATCCGAACGCCTTCGGCGCGCGCGGCTACGCGCTGCTGCTGCACGGGCGCGCCGACGAGGCGGTGGCGGCATTGGAGCGGGCTTTGCGGCTCGCGCCGCGCGAGCCGGTGTGCGCCGAATGGCAGTACCGGCTGGCGATGGCGCACTTCGTCGCCGAACGCTACGAACTGGCGTGCGACTGGGCGCAGACCGCCGCGCTGACCAACCCGAACCTGCCGTGGCCGCCCGTGCACGCCGCGGCGATGCACCGGCTCGGGCACGCGGAAGAAGCGGGGCGAGTGTTCAGCGACTTCCTGGCGCGCCATCCCGCCTTCACATCCATGCATGTCGCGGAACGGCTGCCCGGTGACGAGCCGAGATTGGCCGAGGCGCGCGAACGCCTGCTCGGCAGCCTGAAAGCGCTCGGGCTTTGCTAGCTGTGCGCGGACACGTCGGTTCGCGCGCGCGGCGGCGGAGCTCGAAGCCTGCGCGATGCGGCTTGCCGAGATGTTCCGCACGGCGGGGTTCTCGCGCTTCCGTAGGGCCGCCGCGACGCCGTTCAACCTGACGCTGGAGGCGCGTCGCCGAGCGGCAACCTCGTCCGATCGACCGACCGGCGCCGCGCCCGTGTCGAGCGGACGCGGCGCCGCACGCGCTCAGAACTCGTAGCGGATCTCGCCGATCACCGCCTGCGCGCGATAGCCGGACCGCAGCTCGGCCGTGTAGCGCAGGAACGAGATGAACCCGCTGTTCGAGCGGTACGTTACGCCGAGGCTTGCGCGCGCGCCGTTGCGCTCGACCGGCTGCCCTTCGATCGCGAAGCTCGCGTCCGGCGCGTCCAGATACGCGGCGTTGATCAGACGGTTGTCGCGGCCGAAGTCGTGCAGCCACGCCAGGCTCGCTTCCGGCGCGAAGCTCGCGTTTCCGCGCGCAGCGTAGACCCGCGTCCAGCGTACGCCCAGCTCGGAAACCAGCGCTTCGGTCGTGCGCGGCGCGACCGCGAGCGCGATGCCGCTGCCGGCCTCGCTGAAGCCGTCCTCCTTCAGCCGCGTGTAGCGCAGCTTGACGAACGGGTCGAGCCAGTGTTCGCCGGCGCGCGCGAGCACGCCGGCGCCGAGCCCGAGGGCGAGCACCTTCGCGTCGTGCCTGCTCGCTACCAGCGTAATCGTGCTGCCGACGACGATCGTGCGGCGGCTGTCGTAGCGGACGTTGCCTGCCGACAGCGTGCCGTCGACGTAGGCAGTGCCGCGCGCGTAGCTGCCGTACAGCGCGAGCAGGTTCGAGTCGACGTCGGCCGCGTTGCCGGCGAGGTCGGACTCGACCGTGTTCCGCACGCGACCGAAGCTCAGTCCAGCGCTGAACGCGTTGCCGAAGCGATGATCGATGCCGATCGCGAAACCCGCGAGATCGAATCCGTAGCCGGCGAACTCGGTCGCGGGATCCTGATCGCCGCGCTGCGCGAACGCCTGCATCCAAACGCCGTACGGCTGCGCCTGCCGCTGCTCGGCCGCCTCCAGCACCTGCCGCGCGCCGCCGCTCGACGCGAGGCGGATCGGCTGCTCCGCGAGCCTCGCCGCATCGGCGCGCGCGCCCACCTGCAGCGCGCCGGTGCGCTGCTCGACCGTCTGCACGAACTGCGTTGCGCTCGTCATGCCGGCGCGGGTGCCCTGTTCGTACATCGCGGGGCTCAGGCTCGCGAACGCGGTCGCGAACTCCGCATCGCTCGCCATGCCCTGGATCGTTCCCAGCGCCCGCCGCAGATCGCCGTGCGCCGTGGGCAGCACGCGGTCGAGGTGTCCCGCGACGCGCTGCGCGTTGGGAGCGCCGGCGACCGTCGTGAAGCTCAGCACGTCGGCGCGGACGTTGAACGCGTCGGCGAGCTGTTGCGTCGAGAAGCCGACCAGCCGCGTCGGCGCGGGCAACTCGATCCGGTCGAACGTCGTGCCCGCCGCGAACCCACCGTCGGCGCGCAGCACCTCGTAAGTGGTGCCGTTCACGTATGGCCCGGCGCCGCGCTGCACGCGCAGGCTGCCGCCGAGCCGCGCCCCGCCGGTCACCTGGAACCTGCCGTGCGAGCCGTCGCCGTCGATCGCGGCGAGGAACAGCCCGTCGCCGGCGAAGCGGTAGTCGCTCTCGACGCGCAGCGTGCCCTGCTGCATGTCGAGACGCTGCATCGTCGGCAGAGCGGCGAGCGTGAACGTGCCTTCACCGCGCTTGACAACCTCGGTGCCCGGCAGCGTGCCGCCGAAGCTGCCGCTGCCTGCAAACTGCAGCGCGAGGCGGCCGTCGTCGATGACGGCGCCCTCGATCACGGGCGTTCCTTCCAGCGTCAGCACGTCGGTGCCGCCGCCCAGATTGATGTCGCCGCGCGTGACCGAACCGTCGCCGAGCACGACGAGGTCGTTGCCGGCGCCGACGTCGATCGCCGTGCCTGCCGCCGAGCCGCCGTTGAACGTTTGCGTCGTCGTGATCGTGCCGCGGTTGATCACCGTGTCGTTGCCGCTGCCGGTCGCGATGCCGACGGCCGTCGCGCCGCCGAGGTAGCCCTCGCCGACCGCCTCGATCGCGATCGTGCCGGTGTTGACGATCGCGTTGCCGCCGTGCCCGCCGGCGATGCCGACCGCCGCGGCGTGGGCGGTGCTGCCGAATCTGAGGCCGAACAGCTCGGACCCCGATCGGCTGCCGCCGCCCGCCTCGGCGCGAACCTGCAGCGTGCCGAGGTTGTCGACCCGGTTGACACCGTTGCCGAGCAAGGCGCCGTACGCGGTCGCGCGCGCCTCGACGAGGCCCTCGGGCAGCATCGACGACAGAGGCGCTGCCGTAGCGGCCACGCCCGTCACGCGCAGCGTGCCGTCGTTGCGCACGACCGTCGCGCCGTCGCCGGTGTGCAGTCCATAGGCCTCGCTGCCGGCTATCGCCGAACCGGCGCCGTTGTACGGCGCCGCCTGCGCCGTTGCGCCGACCTCGATCGTGCCGGTGTTCTTCAACGTGTTCGCCGCGCCAAAAGCGGCGATGCCGGTGGCGCCGACGCCGCGCGCGTCCGTGTACTCGAGGAAGGCGTCGATCTCGCCGCCCCAGCCCGGATCGACCAGCGAGCGCGCCTGTGCACGCGCGTCAGCCACGACCTTGATCGTGCCCTCGTTGACGACCTTCGTCTGCTCGCCCGCGGCCAGAATGCCGGTCGCGCGTGCGCCTTCGATCTCGGCCGTCGCCCGCGCCTCGACATCGCCGTCGGCGCCCACCGCGTTCGCGTAGCTGAACGCCGTCGCGAGCGGTTGCGCGAGCACGTCGATCGTCGCGTCCTGCGCGTTGTGCACTTCGGCGCGCGTGCCGGCGACCTGCACGCCGATCGCCTCGGTCGCGCTTACCTCGGACGACGTGGTGGCGAACGAATCGATCGACAGGATGTCGCTGCCGTAGCCGGCGTAGACGCTGGCGTCGGCCGTCGGCGTCGCGCGCACGACGATCGTCCCTTCGTTACGCACGACGTTGTCGCCGCCGGTCGCGCCGATGCCCAGCGCGCGCGTGTGGCTTGCCGCCGCGGCGGCCGTCGCGCGCGAGTCCGGATCGCGGAAGAGGTCGGCGCCGTCGGCATCGCTTTTCGCCTCGGCCGCCGCCTTCGGGCTGGCGAGCACGCGCAGTTCGCCGCGGTTGGTCACTTCGTTGTCGCCGCCGCCGGCGTCGATGCCGCTCACCTGCAGGCCGCGCGCTTCGGCCGAAGCCGTTCCCGTGCCGTCGCCGGACACGATCGCGTCGCCGTAGCCCTCGGCGAGCGCCGAGACCTGCGGCTGCGCGTCGATGCGGATCGCGCCGGCGTTGTCGATGCGGTCGCTGCCGCTGCCGGTGCGGATGCCGAACACGATGCCCGGTTCGAGCGCCGCGGTCGAGGTCGCGTACGCGTCGACATCGATGCCGAGGAAGTTCGACAGCAGTTGCGCATCCGCGCGGCTGTTGGCCGCCGCGGTGCCGCCCAACGCCAGCGCGATCGTTCCATTGTTGATCGCGGCGTTGTCGCCGTCGCCGAGGTCAACGCCGCGCGCCGACAGGCTGGAGACCGCTTGCGCGCGCGACACGCCGTCGGAGAAGATGAAAGCGCCCGAGCGCGCGTCGCTGCCCGCCGTCGGCGCCGCTTCGAGCCGGACGTCGATCAGCGCGTCGCTCGCGTTGATCAGCGCGTCGTCGCCGCTGCCGGCGGCAACGCCGGTGGCGGTCGTCCGCGCGGCGACCGACGCCGCCGAGCGCGCGCTGCCGAACACCGCTTCGGCGCCGCCGCTCGAGGTCAGCGTGGCCTTGGACGCGACGGAAAGGCGCCCGAGGTTCACGACGAAGTTGTGGCCCGCGCCCGCCGCGATGCCGATCGCGCCGGTGCGCGCCGACAGCACTTCCTGCGAAGCCGCGCCGCCGGCAAAGGCGAACGACGTCGCCTGTGAGTTCAGCAGCGACGTCGCCGACACGTCGAGCGTGCCGCGGTTCCTGATCGCGTCGCCGCCTTCGCCGCCGTCGATGCCGGTCGCCGTCGCGATCGCGTGCACCTGCGAATCGGCCGCGGCGCCGCCGAAGATCGCCTTGCCGCCGCCGGCGGCGCTCATCGACGCCGTGCTGCCGATCTCGGCCTTTCCCTCGTTGGCGATCCAGTCGTCGCCGCTGCCGCCCGCGAGACCCGTCGCGCCCGCTGCGGCGCCGAGCGTGAAGGTGGTCGGCGCATAGCCGACGATGCTCCACGACGAACCGCTCATGCCGGCGCTGGCGACCGAGCCGACCTTCAGCGTGCCGGCGGACCGGTTGACGATCGCGTCGTCGTCGTCGCCGCCGTCGATGCCGCTCGCCTGGCTGCTCGTCACCGAGTTGCCTTCGGAGCCGGCCATGCCGATCACCGACAGCGAGAACGACTTCGCGTAGGTCTCGGCCGCGGCGCTGGCGTCGAGCGTGCCGCTGTTGGTGAGGCGGTCCTTGCCTTCGCCGCCCGCAATGCCGGCGACGCTCGCGCTCGCGAGCGTGTTCGCATCGGCGCTGCTCGCGCCGATGACGCTCACGCCGATGCTGTCGGCGCGGCTGCGCGCGAGCGCAGCGACCGTCAACGTTCCTTCGTTGTCGAGCGCGTCGTTGCCGCGCCCGCCGTCGATGCCGATGCCCGCGGCCGCGGCCGTGGTGGACGCATCGACGAACCCGCCGCCGACGAGCGTGACGCCGACCGAGGTGGCCGTCGCGCAGGCGCCGCCGCCGAGCACGCACTGCGCGCTGCCGTCGCGCAGCGAAGGCAGGCCGGCCGTCACGGTCATCTGCGCGGCATTCAGGACTTCGTCGTCGCCTTCGCCGCTGGCGATGCCGCGCGCGGTCGCGCTCGCGGTCTTCGCGGCCGACGCGTCCGCGGCCCCGATCAGCGACACGGAAATCGAATCGGCGCTCGCGCCGCTGTTCGCACTGGCCGTCAGCGCGCCGCGATTCTCGATCGCGTCGTTGCCGGCGCCGGCCGCCACACCGGTGGACTCGGCGGTGGCCGTACCGTTGGCGTCGCCGAAGGTGCCGCCGATCAGCGTCGCGCTCACCGACAGCCCGTACACCGAGGCGCCGCTCGCCGCCGAGACGTTGCTTTCGTTGAGGATCTTCGCGCCGCCGTCGCCGAACTGGATGCCGGTCGCGCGTGCGGTCGCCGTGTTGCTCATGTCGCCCATCGCCGCGCCGAACAGCGTGCCCGAGATGCTCAGGCCCTCGGCGCTGGCGATCGACACGGCGCTCACGTCGCCGCGGTTGGCGATCTCGCTGCCCTTGTCGCGATCGCAGTGGCCGTGGCCGCCGCTCATCGCCGCGACGCCGTCGCCGCATGCCGCCGGCGCGCTGCCGTTGCGGATGCCGACCGCCGTCGACGTGGCGGTGGTCGTCACGTTCGCGGTCGTGAAGCCGAGGCCCCACGCGCTGATCGATGCGCCGGTCGCTTTGACCTGCGCCTCGGACGAGGCGCGCACGGACCCTTCGTTGAAGATCCTGTCGCGCCCGCCGCCGCCGTCCAACCCGTACGCCTCGCTGGTCGCCGTGCTGCTGGCGTCGGTGATCGCCGCGCCGCCGGCGAGGCCGATCGCGAGCGACACGTTGACGCCGATGCTCAGCGCGTCGGTCTTGGCCTTGCCCTTCACGTCGACGCCGCCTTCGTTGACGAGCACGTCGTCGCCCGCGCCGCCGTCGATGCCGCTGACGACCGAGGTCGCGGTTGCGCTGGTGTTGGCGATCGCCGCGCCGCCTGCGGCGCCGGCGAGCGAAAGGTTGCCGCTGACGCTGACGCCGGTGGCGTGCGCGGTTGCCTGCACGGTGGCCGGCGCGTAGTCCGGCAGCGAACCGACCGCAATCGTGCCGGTGTTGACGAGCACGTCGTTGCCTTCGCCGCCGGCCATGCCGGTCGCGCGCACTTCGGCCGTGCCCTTGCCGTCGACCATCGACACGCCGGCGGCCACGCCCGCCGTGATGGCGGCGTTCAGGCTCACGCCGACGCTGATCGCATCGGCGTCGGCGGTGACGTTCTGCACCGAAATGCTGCCGGTGTTGGCGAGCACGTCGTTGCCGCTGCCGCCGTGCAACCCGCTCGCCGCGCTCTTCGCACTCGCGCTGGTGTCGAGCAGCGCCGCGCCGACCGCGAGCCCGTTGTTGACGACCGACAGTTGGACGCTCACGTCGGTGCTGTCGGTGTTGGCCGTCACGCCGTCGATGCCGATGCGACCCTTGTTGAGTATCCAGTCGTTGCCGCTGCCGCCGTCGATGCCGATCGCCTCGGCTTCCGCAGCGGCGCGCGAGCGGCCGAGCGAAGCGCCGCCGGCGATACCGCCATTGAACACGCCGGCGAGCGTCGCGCCCACCGTCACCGAGTCGGTGTCGGCGCCGATGCGCGCGAGCGTGATCTCGTCCTTGTTCCACAGCGCGTCGTCGCCCGCACCGCCGTCGATGCCGATCGCGCGCGCGATCGAGGTGGCGCTCGAGTCGGCCAGCGTGACGCCGGCCGCCACGCCGTTGTTGGCGCCGGTCAGCGCGACCGACACGACGGTCGCGTCGCCGTCGGCGCCGACATCGGTGATCGCAATCCTGCCGCGGTTGATCGCGAGATCGTCGCCCGCGCCGCCGTCGAGTCCGCGCGCGACCGCGGTCGCGGTGGCGCTGCCGTCGGCGAGCCCCGCGGAGATGTCGAGTCCGTTCGCCGAGCCGCTCAGCCCGACCGACACGCCGACCGCGTCGGCCGCCGCGTTCACGCGCTGCACGGTGATGCTGCCTTCGTTCGCCAGCACGTCCTTGCCGGCGCCAGCGGCCAGTCCGCTCGCCTCGCTGGTGGAATTCACGCCCGTTTCGACGAGCGCTGCGCCGACCGCCAGCCCGTCCTTCGCGAACTTGATGTCGACGCTGACGCCGACCGAGTCGGACTCGGCCTCGATGTCTTCGAGCACGATCGCGCCGGTGTTCGACAGGTGGTCGCGCCCTTCGCCGCCGGACATTGCCGCGGCGGTCGTCGTCGCCGTCGCATCGGCGTCGACCAGCGCCGCGCCGAGCACGAGGCCGTCTTTCGCGCCGGCGATGTCGAGCGACACGCTGACCGCGTTGCTGTCGCTCTTCACGCCGCCGATGGCGATCGACTTCTCGTTGGCGAGCGCGTCGTCGCCTGCGCCGCCGGCGATGCCGGCGACGGTCGCGGTGCTGACGGCGTCGCTCAGCGCGAGCGCCGCGCCCGCGGTCAGCCCTTGCTTCGAGAACTGCCCGTTCAGCGACACGCCCACGGCGGTCGTGTCCGAGCCGATGCTGCGCAGCTCGATGTTGCCGCGGTTGGTGATCTCGTCGTCGCCTTCTCCGCCGCCGATGCCGGCGACGTTCGCGGCCGAAGTCGCGCGCGTGTCGGTCAGCGCAGCGCCGATCGCCGCACCCTGCTTGGTGTCGACGGTCGCTTCGAGGCCGACGCTGACCGTCGTCGCGGTCGCCTGCACGCCGTTCGTCTCGCCGGAGCGCGCCTGCGTCGCAATCGTCCCGGAGTTGACGATCGCGTCGTCGCCGGCGCCGCCGGCGATGCCGGTCGCCGTCGCGCTGGCGTTCACGGCCGAGCGCGTCAGCGCAGCGCCGGCGGCAAGCCCCGTCGCTATCCCTTCGACGCTGACGTTGACACCGACCGCCACCGCCTGCGAGGTCGACGTGAGCCCGATCGAGCCGCTGTTGGCGACCTCGTTCGCCGCGTCGTCGCCCTCGATGCCGGTCGCGTTCGCGCGCGCCGTCGCGCTGGTGTCGCTCAACGTCACGCCGGCCACCACGCCGGTTCCCTTGACGATGGCGACGCTCGCGCCGACGTTCACCGCGGTCGTGTTGGCGTCCGCATCGACCGCGATGCTGCCGCCGTTCGTCAGATCGCCGGGCGGTTTCGACTGGCACTGCGACGAACCGCTCAGCGCCGTCACGTTCGCATCGCCGCCGCAGTGAGCGCCGTCGCCGTCGACGACCCCGCCGGCGCGCAGTCCGACGGCGCTGGCCGTCGCCGTCGCTTCGGCATCGATCACGGTCGCGCCGGCGCCGAGGCCCTTCTTGGCCATCCCCTCGATGTTCACGAGCACGGCCACCGAGGTCGCGTCCGCGTTCGCGGTCGAGCTCACCCGGCCCCGGTTGTCGATGAGGTCGTCGCCTTCGCCGCCTTCGATGCCAATCGCATCGGCGGTCGCGCTCGAGCGCGATTTCGCGAGCGAGACGCCGATCACCGCGCCGTTCTTCTCGAGCGCGAGGTTGACGCCGGCGTTGACGTTCACCGTCTCGGCGTCTGCCGTCGAGGTCACCGTGCCGCGGTTGACGATGCGGTCGTCGTCGCCGCCGCCGGCGATGCCGGTGGCGACGGCCGTTGCCGTGTTCGACGTGTCGCCGGCGATGCCGCCGCCGAGGATCGACGGCGCGTCGCCCTGCTTGCCTTCGAGCGAGCCGAGCACGTCGAGGTTGACCGTCACTGCGTAGCCGTAGGTGTTGGCCGTCGCGGTGATCGTGCCTTCGTTGGTGATCCGGTCGCGCCCGCTGCCGCCGTCGATGCCGCGCGCCGTGCTGTCGCCCTTGCTCTCGGCGCGCGCCAGCGTGACGTCGCCCTCGATCGACAACGGCGGCGGCTTCGGCGCATTGGGATCCGGCTTGGCCGAGTCCTCGAATTTCAGCCCGATCGCCGCGGCCGCATCGGCGGCGCCGCCCTTGGCCTGCGCGAACACGTCGATCGTGCCCGCGTTGCGGATCGTGTCGTCGCCCTGGCCGCCGTCGATCCCGCGCGCGGTCGCACTCGCTTCGGTGGTCGAGTCGGAGACGACCAGCACGGGGCTCAACGGGATCGGGAACGACCAGGCTTTCGGCGCCAGATCGATTGCCAGCTCCGCGATGTTCATCGACACCACCGTGCTCGACGCGCTCGCCACCGCATCGACGTCGATCGTCTTCGTGTTGACGATCTCGTCGCCTCCGCCTTCCCCCGCGATGCCGGTCGCCTTCGCTTCGGCGCGCGTGCCGGCCGAACCGAGCACGAAGCCGGGCGTCGGAACGTGCCAGTTGAAGACGGTGGCGCCGACGTTCACGCCCTGCTGGTGCGTGCCGGCATCGGCGCGCGCCGTCAACGTGCCGTCGTTGGAAATCCGGTCGCCGTGGCCGCCGCCGCGCAGGGCGGTTGCGTCGCTCACGCTGGTGATGCCCACGCCCGCGAGCTTGCCTTCCTCGAAGAAGGTCTCGACCGTCGCCGGCACGCCCTCGGAGGCGAGCGACACCCCGGTCGAGCTGGCGAACGCGCGCGCAGTGGCCGTCACGCTGCCGGTGTTGCCGATGCCGACCGCGTTCTTCGCACTGCCGGCGTCGATGCCGACCGCCTGCGCATTCAGCGTGGTCTCCATCGTGCTCGGGTTGCGGTCGAAGATCGTCACGTCGACGAAGCTCGCGTTCAGCCCGAACTCCTTCAGCTCGGCATCCGCGTGCGCGGCCACGGTCCCGCCGTTCTCGATGACGTCGCGCGCGCGGCCGGTAGAAATGCCCACCGCGTTCGCGTCGATGGCGAGCCGCGTGTCGGCCATCGCGGCGTCGGCGCCGTTGACCTCGACGTTGATGCTGCTGCTGCGCGCTTTGGCCGTCGCGCTGACGGTGCCGGTGTTGGCCACCGCCGCCGTATCGCGGCCGTTGCCGCCGTCGATGCCGATCGCGCTGGCGCTGATGTCGGTCTGCGCGCTCGCGTGCGAGGTGTCGAGCAGGTTCAGTTCGAGATTGACGCCGTCGATCGCCGCGGTCGCCAGCGCGGTGACCATGCCGGCGTTGGCGATCGTGTCCTTGCCGTTGCCGCCGCTGATGCCGATCGCGGTCGCGCTCAAGCTTGTATCCGACGTCGAGCGCTCGCCGCCGATCAGCGAGATCGATTTCGTGAACGGCGCCTCGGTGGCGCTCGCCTGCACGTCGACCGTGCCGCTCGCCGTGTTGGTGATGCGGTCCTTGCCGTTGCCGCCCCGAATGCCGACGGCGACCACGGGCGCAGCGCTGTCGCCGGTCGCGCGCACCGTGAGCGTGCCGTCGTTGACGATCTCGCCGTGGCCGCCCGCGTGCAGCGCCGCCACGCTCGCGACGCGCAACCCGCTGCGTGCGGCGATCCGTTCGCCGTCGAAAGCGGTCGTCGTGATCGGAAGCTGCAGCTCGAACCGCTGCGCGACTGCCATCGACGGCATCAGCGCGAAGCGCAGAGCGCCGCGCGTCGCGGCTGCGGCCGGCTTGAGTGCGAAGGGCGCCGGCGACCGTCTCAGGGATGGCGACCCGATGCCGCCCACGCAGACGCCGAAATCGTCCTCGGCGAAGTCGGTCGGGCAGGGCTGCGTTGCGGCGCGAACGACCAGCGGAAGCGCGGACAGCGCGGCGACGGAAAGCGCAACGCGCGCGGCTGCGCGCGTCAGACGGGTTTGGCGTGACATCGACATCTCTCCCAAGAAGCGCTCGGGAGCGACGTAGGCCTCCCAGCCACTCGGGAGCGCGCGATATTCGGTCGAATCGAGCGCATCATTCGCCGCTGCCGGTGCAGGCGGTTGCGGCAGATCAGCGATCGCGATGGGCGTTGCGAAAGAGCCAACGCAACCCTGGCGGGGCGATGCCGACCGACGAACGGCAACCGCAGGCTCACGGGACGGGGCGGCCCGCAGGAAGCGGCGCGCGGACGGCCGGCGTCGACCGACGCGCCGCTCGATCGACGCCCGCTCTTGCCTTGAATCAACACGAGGCCCAAGAGACCGGTCGCACGCCGCCCCGTGCGCGCGCGAGCGCCGTCCTAGACTGACGATCATCTGCAGGCCGCACCGGGATCGTCCGTGCCGCCGGGGGGAGTGAAGCGCATGGAACCCGATGAGACTCGCAGCGCCGTGCTGGCGACGATCGCATCGATCGCGCCGGAGGCGGACGTTCAGCGCATCCGGCCCGACCGGCCGTTGCGCCAACAGATCGACCTCGATTCGATCGACTGGCTCAATGTCGTCGCCGGTCTGTGCGAGCGGCTTTGCGTCGAGATCCCGGAAGCCGACTACGGACGGCTCGCCACGGTCGACTCGATCGTGGCGTACCTGACGGCGGGCCGAGCGGAGCGCCGCCGCGCGCCTTCGCGCGCGCCAGCGAAAACGCTCGCCGAATTGCCGACGGCGCATCACGTCGTCGAGGGCACGCCGGTCACCGTGCGGCCGCTGCGCGCGGCCGACATGACGCTGGAGGCGGACTTCGTCCGCCACCTGTCGATGGACAACCGCTACAAGCGCTTCATGGTCACGGTGCGCGAGCTGCCGGAGTCGAAGCTGAGGTATCTGACCGACGTCGACCAGGTACGCCACGTCGCGCTGGCGGCCACGGTCGAGCGGGACGGGCGCGAGGCGCTGGTGGGCGTGGCGCGCTACGTCGTCGATGCGTCCGGTACGGGTTGCGAATTCGCGATCGCGGTCGACGATGCATGGCAGGGCACAGGGCTGGCGGGCATCCTGATGAACGCGCTGATCGACATCGCGCGCACCCGCGGTCTGGCGACGATGGAAGGCAGCGTGCTCGCGACCAACACGCGGATGCTGAAGTTCACGCGTCAACTGGGATTCGCGCCGCAGCACGACCCCGAGGACCGCGACACGGTGCGCGTCGTGCGCTCGTTGTGAGCGGGGCGCGCCGCGCGGATTCAAGCGCGCGGCGGTCGGTCCCCAGGTGCGGTCCGATCGCCTTCGCCGAGCGCGCGCTGCATCAGCACGCTGTCGACCCAGCGGCCGAACTTGAAGCCGATCGACGGCAGCAGGCCGACCTGCGCGAAGCCGCAGGCGCGGTGCAACTCGATCGAGGCCGCGTTGGCCGAGTCGCCGATCACGGCGAGCATCTGGCGGTAGCCGTGCTGCGCGCATGCTTCGATCAGCGCGAGCAACAGCCGTTTGCCGAGCCCGCGGCCGACGGCGTCGGGCGCGACGTAGATCGAGTCCTCGACCGAATAGCGGTAGGCAGGTCGCGTGCGATAAGGGCCCGCGTACGCGTAGCCGAGCACGCGGCCGCCGGCTTCCGCGACGAAGTAGGGAAAGCCGCCGGCGACGATCGCATCGAATCGCCTGCGCACTTCGGCCTCATCGGGCGGTTCGATCTCGAAGCTCGCGAGCCCGTGCAGCACGTGGTGCGCGTAGATCGCGGTGATCTGCGCGAGATCGGCGTGCGCGGCGGGTCGCAGGGTCGCGTTCATGAAAAAAAGGGCGGCGCGCATCACTGCGCGCCGCCCCGATTCTGGCCGACTTCCGGCGCTACTGCAGCATGACCTCGACGCGCCGCGCTTCGCGATCGTCGGCGCCGCCCGTGGTTTCCTGCGGCTTGTCGAGCACGATGCGATCGTCGGCGATGCCGGCGGCGCGGAAGAAGTCGCGCACCACGTACGCGCGCTGCTTGGCCAGTTCGGCGTTGAAGCTCGCGTCGCCGGTCTGGTCGTGGTAGCCGGAGATTACGATCTTCCTGCCGGCATCGGCGTGCGCGACCGCGATCACCGACGCGAGCCGGGCGCCGGCTTCCGCCGGCATCAGCGCTTCGCCCACGCCGAAGTAGACCTTGATCGGCGCGAGCGGCGTGGCCAGCGCAGCGGCCGGCGCCGGCCGCTGCGGATTCGTCACGAACAGCGCGACGCCGATCGTGAACAGCGCGACGAAGATGGCGACCGCGAGCGCGAATCCGACCGCAAAGCCGGTTTCGGGATCGTGTTCGTCGAACATCGGTCGCGCTCCTCGCGGCGGCTACTTCGTGTCGCCCGGCACCGTCGCGCCGGCCGGCGCGACGACAGCCACCGGCGCCGCTTCGGCCGCGGCTTTGGCCGGCTTGCCGCCGTGGATCGTCGCGATGATCGGCACGATCAGCAGCGCCACGATGTTGATGATCTTGATCAGCGGGTTGACGGCCGGGCCGGCAGTGTCCTTGTACGGGTCGCCGACCGTGTCGCCGGTCACGGCCGCCTTGTGCGCGTCCGAGCCCTTGCCGCCGTGGTTGCCTTCCTCGATGTACTTCTTGGCGTTGTCCCATGCGCCGCCGCCGGTGGTCATCGAAATGGCGACGAAGAGGCCCGTGACGATCGTGCCCATCAGTACGCCGCCCAACGCTTCCGGTCCGAGGATCACGCCGACCAGGATCGGCACCAGCACCGGCAGGATCGACGGGATCATCATCTCCTTGATCGCCGCGCTGGTCAGCATGTCGACCGCCTTGGAGTAGTCGGGCTTGGCCTTGCCTTCCATGATCCCCTTGATCTCGCGGAACTGGCGGCGCACTTCCTCGACCACCGAGCCGGCGGCGCGGCCGACCGCTTCCATCGCCATCGCGCCGAACAGGAACGGGATCAGCCCGCCAATGAACAGACCGATGATCACCATGTGGTTCGACAGGTCGAACGTCACCTTGATGCCCGCCTGCTCCAGCCCGCCGGTGTAATCGGCGAACAGCACCAGCGCGGCCAGCCCCGCGGAGCCGATCGCGTAGCCCTTGGTCACCGCCTTCGTCGTGTTGCCGACCGCGTCGAGCGGGTCGGTGATGTTGCGCACTTCCTTAGGCAGGCCCGCCATCTCGGCGATGCCGCCAGCGTTGTCGGTGATCGGGCCGTAGGCGTCGAGCGCGACGATGATGCCGGTCATCGACAGCATCGCGGTCGCGGCGACGGCAATGCCATACAGGCCGGCGAGCCAGTACGAAACCAGGATCGCGGCCGAGATCGCGATCACCGGCCAGGCGGTCGCCTTCATCGACACCGCCAGGCCCGCGATGATGTTGGTCGCATGCCCGGTGGTCGACGCCTGCGCGACGTACTTGACCGGCGCGAACTGCGTGCCGGTGTAGTACTCGGTGATGTAGACCAGCGCCGCGGTCAGCACGAGGCCGACCACCGCCGACAGGTACAGGTTCGTCACCGTGACGTTGGCGCCCGCGGCGACCGGCCCGAGCAGCCAGTTGGTGACCGGATAGAACAGCACCAGCGAAATGACGCCGGCGACGATCAGCCCGCGATAAAGCGCGTTCATGATCTTGCCGCCCTCGCGTGCCTTGACGAAGAAGCAGCCGATGATCGACGCGATGATCGACACGCCGGAGATGGCGAGCGGGTAGATGATGCCGGCGTCGCTGCCCTTGAACACGAGGCCGCCGATCAGCATGGTCGCGACCACGGTCACGGCAAACGTCTCGAACAGGTCGGCGGCCATGCCGGCGCAGTCGCCGACGTTGTCGCCGACGTTATCGGCGATCACCGCCGGGTTGCGCGGATCGTCTTCCGGAATGCCGGCTTCGACCTTGCCGACGAGGTCGGCGCCGACATCGGCGCCCTTGGTGAAGATGCCGCCGCCGAGACGGGCGAAGATCGAGATCAGCGACGCGCCGAACGCGAAGCCGATCATCGGGTGCAGCAGTTCGCGCGTGTCGGCGCCGGCGTGCGTCCTGAGCAGCAACCAGTAGAAGCCCGCCACGCCGAGGAGACCCAGGCCGACCACCAGCAGCCCGGTGATCGCGCCGCCGCGGAACGCGATATTGAGCGCCGCGTTCAGGCCGCCGGTCGCCGCCTGCGCGGTGCGCACGTTCGACCGCACCGACACGTTCATGCCGATATAGCCCGCGGCGCCGGACAGCACCGCGCCCATCACGAAGCCGATCGCCGTCCACAACCCGAGCTGCGGCACGACCGCGATGATGATGGCCAGCACGACGCCGACGATCGCGATCGTGCGGTACTGGCGGTTCAGATAGGCCTGCGCACCGGTCTGCACGGCGGCGGCGATTTCCTGCATCCGCGGGTTGCCCGCGGGCTGCTTCAGGATCCAGGAAATCGACCACGCGCCGAAGACCACGGCCGCGAGGCCGCAGAGCAGGGCGAGCGTCAATCCAGACATGGGTCTTCTCCTCTCAGTGACGACAGTCGGTTTGTTTTCGTTCAGCGCTCGAGCGCGTCGAACACGCGGTCGCGGATCGCGTCCACGCTGCCGACGCCGGAAACCTTGCGGTAGCGCGGCGCCGCCGGATCGCCGCTCGCGGCCCACTTCGCGTAGTAGTCGACCAGCACGCTGGTCTGCGCGTGGTACACCTCGAGCCGCTTGCGCACGACGAGCTCGCGGTCGTCGTCGCGCTGGATCAGCGGCTCTCCGGTCGCGTCGTCGCGGTCGGCGACCTTGGGCGGGTTGAACTTGACGTGGTAGGTGCGGCCGCTCGCCAGATGCACGCGGCGGCCGCTCATGCGTTCGATGATGTCGGCGTCCGGCACGTCGATCTCGAGCACCACGTCGACCTTGATGCCGGCCGTCTTCAGCGCATCGGCCTGCGGAATCGTGCGCGGAAACCCGTCGAACAGATAGCCCGCCGCGCAGTCGGGTTCCTTCAACCGCTCCTTGACCAGCCCGACGATGATGTCGTCGGACACGAGCTGGCCCGCGTCCATCACCTTCTTCGCCGCGAGCCCGAGCGGCGTTCCCGCCTTGACCGCCGCACGCAGCATGTCGCCGGTGGAGATCTGCGGAATGCCGTAGCGCTCCGTGATGAACGCCGCCTGGGTGCCTTTGCCGGCACCCGGTGGTCCGAGCAGTATGACTCGCATCCCCCGTTGTTCCCTGCGCGCTTCTTCTGGCTGTCGACGCGATCGAAGATCCGGCCGACAGGACGGCGGATTCTAGCGGCAAAGGCTCGCACCCCAGCGCGGTGCGCTGCAGTTGCACTTGCGCGAGCGCAAGCGATTCGTAGCTTGCGCTCGCTGCGAGTCAGCTTCGCGTAAGCAATCCGCGCTGGGCAGTGCCTCTCCCTCTCGCGCCGCAGGGAGAGAGGGTGGGGTGAGCGGTCATTCGAGGTTCAGTACGTTGTGTCTCCGGCCGCGGCTGCGCCGCTTGACCGCGCGCTGCGCAGCCAGCCTGCGACGCAATCGGCTTCGAGTCAGTCCATTCGGACTGACTCGAGATTCAGCCAATTGTCGGCCCGGTGCACGACGTGGACGTTGCTGCGCATCGCCCACGGGATCATCTGCCGGTGCAGCGGCACATGGTGCACCTGCGCGTTGTGCTCGGCGAGCGCCTGCCGGATCAACTCGCGCCGCTTCTCCGCGTTCATCTCCACGCCGGCGGCATCGATCAGCGCATCGAGCTTCGGGTTTACATAGCGGCCGTAGTTGAAGCCGCCGTTGCCGGTCTTGTCGTCCTTCGAACGCAGCACCGGCCACAGCGTCGTCTGCGCGTCGGTGATCGCGCCGCCCCAACCCAGCATGTAGAAGCTGGTGTCGTACTTCTCCAGCTTCGGAAAGTAGGTGGCGCGCGGCATCGCCGTGACCCTTGTCGCGATGCCGACCCTGGTCAGCATCGCCGCCACTGCGATACAGATCTCCTCGTCGTTGATGTAGCGGTTGTTCGGGCAGTCGAGCGTGACCTCGAAGCCGTTCGGGTAGCCGGCGTCGGCCAGCAGTTGGCGCGCGCGCTGCGGGTCGAACGACAGGCGGCGCTCTGCCTCCGGGTTCGACGCCAGGATCGACGGCGTGATGCCGCCGGTAGGCAGCGCCGAGCCGCGCATCGTGCGCGTGCGGATCGCTTCGATGTCGATCGCGTGATACACGGCCTGCCGCACGCGCACGTCCTTGAACGGGTTGCGGCCCTTGACGTTCGAGTACAGCAATTCGTCGCGGTGTTGGTCGAAGCCGAAGAACACGACGCGGTTCTCCTGTCCGCGGACGACCTTCGTGTCCTTGTTGTTCTCGAGCCGCGCGAGATCCTGCGGGGGCGGGTCGAGCACGAAGTCGATCTGACCGCCGAGCAGTGCCGCGGTGCGGGTGGCGTCGGCGCTCACCTGCGTGTAGACGACCTCGGTCACGTTGCCCGGCGCGCGCCCCTCCTTGATGCCCCACCAGTCGGGATTGCGCTTCAGCACGGTCTTCACGCCCGGCTCGCGCGACACGAGGATCCATGGGCCGGTGCCGTTGGCGTTGCGCGACGCGTAGGTCTCCTCCTTGGCCTTGAAGTCGAGCGGCCGCTCGACCTTGTACTTCTCCGCCCAGGCCTTGCTCATGACGAACACCGTGGTCGCGTGCTCGAGCGTGATCGGATTGGGCCGCTCCTGAACGAACTCGACGGTGTAGTCGTCCACTTTGCGCGGCTTGCCGACCGCGTTCGCGTACTGCCGGATCTGCGAATTCGGGTGCTGCGCGCGCTCGAAACTGAACACGACGTCGTCGGCGGTGAACGGCGAGCCGTCGTGGAACCTGACGCCGCGCCTCAGGGTGAATCGCCACGTCGTCGGATTGACCTGTTCCCACGAGATCGCCAGCCCGGGTACGAGCTTCAGCGTGTTGTCGCGCATGACCAACGTGTCGTGCACCGCCTGCGCAAACATGTTGGTGAAGCTCTCGTTCTGCGAATAGGGGTCGGCGGTCTGCGGATCGCCCTGCGAGGCGAAGCGCAGTGTCTTGCCGCCCGCGGCGCCGCAGGCGAGCGCCGCGGCGAGCGCGGCGACGGCCATCAGTCGCTTCATCTTCTGTCCTCCTCCTGGAAGAGGCGGGCAGTCTAACTTCGCCCGTGTATGGCGGCGCGCGCGCGTTCGAGATCCTCGGGCGTGTCCACCCCCGGCGGCAGCGCCCCCGCAAGCATGAGCACCGCGATGCGGTAGCCGTGCGCGAGCGCGCGCA
Organism: Betaproteobacteria bacterium; assembly: GCA_016861185.1. Taxonomy (GTDB): domain Bacteria; phylum Pseudomonadota; class Gammaproteobacteria; order Burkholderiales; family Burkholderiaceae_F; genus DSNY01. The sequence goes on along the minus strand of BOKW01000003.1, from coordinate 21,590 downwards.
ACTGCTCGAGGCTCTCGAACACTTCGAGCGGATCGCGCGCGAGCTTCGGGTAGGCGCGCAGGAAGGCGGCCCGATAGGCATACAGCCCGACGTGCCGCAGGGCGGGCAGCCCGGCGGGCAGCGCGGAGCGATCGGCCGCGAACGCGTCGCGCGCCCACGGGATCGGCGCGCGCGAAAAGAGCAGCGCGCGGCCCGCCCGGTCGACGACGACCTTGACGACGCTCGGGCTGAAGAACTCGGCCGCGTCGTGCAGCGGATGCGCGGCCGTGGCGATCGCGCAGTCCGGCTGCCGCACGAGCAGCGCGGCCACGTCGGCGATCACCGCCGGCGGGATCAGCGGCTCGTCGCCTTGCACGTTGACGACGATCGCGTCGTCGGCCAGATCGAGCAGCGCGCAGGCTTCGGCGAGGCGGTCTGTACCGGTCGGGTGGTCGGGCGATGTCAGCACGGCCTCGACGCCGTGCGCGCGGCAGGCGGCGGCGATCTCTTCGCCGTCGGCCGCGACGACGACCAACCGCGCGCCGGCGGCGGCCGCCCGCTGCGCGACGCGGACGACCATCGGCGCGCCGCCGAGATCGGCGAGCGGCTTGCGCGGCAGCCGCGTCGACGCCAGCCGCGCCGGCACGATAGCGACGAACGGCGGGACGCTCATCGACGCGGGGCCGACCGGAGCCGCAGCGCCGTCACTTCGATGGCGCCGGCTCGTCGAGCCGGCGCGCCTCGCTCTCCAGCATCACCGGGATGCCGTCGCGGATCGGATAGGCCAGTCCCGCCGAGCGCGAGATCAGCTCCTGCCGCGCCTTGTCGTACTCGAGCGGGCCCTTGGTGACCGGACAAACGAGGATTTCAAGCAGTCGGTGATCCATCGGCAGCCTTCGCCTTGCTGAACTCGTCCGCGCGCTGTGCGGGCGCCTCGTCCGCGTGCGCGGCCGCGCGGATGCGTCGTTCGATCAGATCGATCAGTGCGGCGTGCACCGTCGCCTGCAGCGGCACCACGCAGATGCGGCCATCGGCCGCGAGCGCCGGATTGCCGCGGCATTTTACGGCGTCCTTCTCGGTGATCAGCGCGCAGTCGAAGCGGCGGTTGGCAAACGGGTTGGCGGCGTAGTCGTAGTGGTCGGGCAGCGGCAGCTCGTCGAATTGCAGCCCGTGCGCGCGCAGCATCGCGAAGAACCGGTCGGGCATGCCGATGCCGGCGGCGGCGAGCAGGCGCACGCCCTTGTCGCGCTGCTCGCGCGCAAGCTCTGGCAGTTCGACCCTGCGCGACGGATCCTTCAGCGCGTAGACGGTGCCGAGCTGCGTTCGCATGAAGAAGTGCGGCGAATAGATGCGTACCGGCAAGATGTCACCGTGGAAGACGACGGCACTCACCTCCTGCAGCCGCTCGGGCGGGTCGCGCAACGGGCCGGCGGGCAGGAGCCATCCGTTGCCCAGCCCGCGGTAGTGGATCACCGCAATCTCCACGTCGCGCGCGAGCCGACGGTGCTGCAGGCCGTCGTCGGTGACGATCACGTCGACGCGCGGGTGCAGGTTGCGCAGCAGCTTCGCGGCGGCGACGCGATCGCGACCGACCGCCACCGGAACGCCGGTGGCATTGGCCATCAGCAGCGGCTCGTCGCCGAAGTCGCGCGCCGCGCCACGCGGATCGACTTCGCGCGGCTCACCGACGGCCGCGCCGTAGCCACGAGCGACGATGCCCGGGTGCCAGCCGCGCGTCTTTAGCGCGCGCACGATCTCGATCACGAGGGGCGTCTTGCCGGTGCCGCCGACATACAGATTGCCGACCACGACGACGGGCACGCCGATGCCATGCGGCCGTGCGAGCCCGCTGCGGTAGCGCCAGACATCGAGGCCGCGCCAGGCGCGATGCGCGATCGCCAGCGGATAGAGCAGTCGCGCGCCGAAGCCGCGCTTCTGCCACAGGCGGAGCAGCGCTTGCTGCAGACGCGCGCGCAGGGTCATGGCCCGCGCGCCTACTTGCCCGCAGCCGCGGACTGCCGCTGGGTGGCGAAGCTGATGCGCGCCAAGCCGGCGAGCCGCGCGGCTTCCATCACGTTGATCACCGACTGGTGCGGCGCCTGCGCGTCGGCGTTGATGACCAGCAGCGGGTTGTCGCGCCCCTTGGCCGCGCGCTGCAGGACTTCGGCGAAGGCGGCGGCGTCGGTGAACGGCGTCAGCGCGCGGTCGATCGCCACGCGGCCGTCGGCCGTGATGCCGATCTGGATCTCGTTCGGCCGGTTCTGGGTCTTGGCGGCATCGGCGCGCGGCAGCTCGATCTGCAGCTCGGCGAAACGGGCATAGGTCGTGCTGACCGCGAGGAAGATCAGCACGATCAGCATCACGTCGATCAGAGGAATCAGATTCATCTCCGGTTCCTCGTCCAGCGGGCGGCGAAAGCGCATCAGCCGCCCCGGCCCATCAGCCGCTCGTTGTACAGCGTGTCGAGCAGGCGCTGCGCCTGGTCCTCCATGTCGACCAGCATGTCCTCGACGCGCGTGCGGAAGTGGCGGTAGAACAGCACCGCGGGCACGGCGACGATGATGCCGAAGGCCGTGCAGTACAGCGCGATCGAGATGCCGTGCGCGAGCTGCTGCGGGCTCGAACCCGCCTGCTGCGAGGCGAAGATCTCGATCATGCCGACGACGGTCCCGAGCAGGCCGAGCAGCGGGGCGATCGATCCGATCGAGCCGAGCAGCGTCAGGTAGCGCGACAGGTCGTGCGCGACGTGGCTGCCGGCGTTGGCGACCGCCTCGCCGGCGATGTCGCGCGGGGCGCGCTCGTTGCGCAGCGCCGCCGCGAGCACGCGGCCGAGCGGCGAGTTCTGCTCGAGCTTGGCGATCACCTCGGGGGTGACCTGGCGCCTGGCGTGCAGCGACAAGACGTCCTGCAGCAGCGTGGCCGGGACGATGCGGGGGCGGCGCAACGAAGCGCTGCGCTCGATGATCAGCGCGAGCGCGATGATCGAGGCGATGATGAGCGGCCAGATCGGCCAGCCGATGGCTTGTACGATCGCGAACAAGAGCGACGTCCTTCCCGATGCGGGTGCTGCAAAGAAAGGGCGCAGTTTAGTGGCTCGGAAATCGCGGGCAAATTTCCACAGAATCTGTGGACAACTATGTGAACAAGCCGTGCCCATGCGCGGCAAACCCGCGTCGCCACGCGCTTTCGGTGGCTTGCACGCTCGCTGAGCAGGGAGAAAAACGCATGCAAATCAAAGTCTTGTCCAAAAAGACGAGATGTACCTGCCGGGTGCGCGGGATGCGGCCGGCCACGGCGTGGCTGTGTGGACAGGTTCGGCCCGGAAACCCGCATGGCGCTTGAATCCGGCGAAGAGAATCCAGCAACGGCGCGGGAAGCGCTGACGGTTTCCCTGCTTAACCGCGCCGTTGCTGGGCTGCTTGCGCGAGGTTTCCCGCTGGTGCGGGTTCGCGGGGAGATCGCCAACTTCACGCGTGCCGCGAGCGGGCACTGGTATCTGACGCTCAAGGACGATGCCGCGCAGGTGCGCTGCGTGATGTTCCGTGGGCGCAATGCGCTGGTCGACTTTTCGCCGCGCGACGGCGACGCGGTGGAAGTGCTCGGGCAGGTCGGCCTGTACGAGCCGCGCGGCGAGTATCAGCTCACGCTCGAGTCGATGCGTCGCGCTGGGCAGGGCCGGCTGTTCGAGGAGTTCCTGCGCCTGAAAGCGCGGCTCGCCGCCGAGGGTCTGTTCGACGAGGCGCGCAAGCGCGCGTTGCCGCGGTTTCCGCGCGCAGTCGGCATCGTGACCTCGCTGCAGGCGGCCGCGTTGCGCGACGTGGTGACCACGCTCGTGCGGCGCGCGCCGTACCTGCGTCTGATCGTCTATCCGGTGCCGGTGCAGGGCGCCGGGGCGGGGGAACGCATCGCGGCGATGCTCAAGACCGCGAGCCGACGCGCCGAGGTCGACGCGCTGCTGCTGGTGCGCGGCGGCGGCTCGATCGAGGATCTGTGGGCGTTCAACGAGGAGGCGGTCGCGCGCGCGATCCGCGCATGCCGCGTTCCCGTGATCGTCGGCGTCGGCCACGAGTCGGACTTCACGATCGCCGACTTCGCCGCCGATCTGCGCGCGCCGACGCCGACCGCCGCGGCCGAACTGGTCGCTCCGGAACGCGACGCGCTGGTCGCGGCGCTCGACGAGCGCGCGGCCGCGCTGCGGCGACGGCTCGCGTCGGTCTTCGAGCGCGCGCAGCAGCGTCTGGACTACGCGCAGCGCGCGCTGGCCGCGCCGCGCGCACCGTTGCGCGGGCTCGAACTGCGCCTGTTTGACCGCCGCACGCGTCTGGCGCGCGGCGCCGCCCGGATCGCGGATGCGCTGCGGGAACAGTTCGCCGGCGCGCTGCGCCGGTTCGCGCAGTCCGCGCCCGTGCCGCTGCGTGCGGCGCCGCGCGTGCAGGCGAACGCCGTGCGCCTGACTGCGGCCGCGACGGCGCGCCTGCACGGGGACCGTCTGAAGCTCGCGCGGCTCGACGCGCGGCTGCAGGCACTCGATCCGCTGGCCGTGCTGGCGCGCGGCTACAGCGTCGTGCGCGACGCGTCCGGCCGCGTCCTGCGCGAAGGCCGCGGGCTCGCACGCGGCGAACGGCTCGACATCCGCTTCGCCGACGGCGGCGCGCGCGCACGCGTCGAGGACAGCTACTGAAGCGACGCGGCGCGCCGCGAATTCACTGGCGACCCTGTGCTAGATTCGCGGCCCTTACCGGGCGGCCGCAGGCAAGACGCAGCACAAGCGCGGCCGCGTGTGTCCTTACGAGGAGAGTCGCAGATGGGAGCCATCTTTCAATCGCTGGGCCGCACGGTGACGGCCGGCGTCGTCCTGCTCGTGATCATCGTGCTGCTGGCCGGCGCGTTGACGGGTCAGTACATCGCGATCGACATGGGATGGTCACGCTTCTTCATGCGTTGGCTGCACGTGCTGTCGGGCGTGATGTGGATCGGACTGCTGTGGTACTTCAACTTCGTGCAGATCCCGTCGATGCCGAAAATCCCCGACGAGCAGAAGCCGGCGGTCGGCAAGGTAATCGCGCCGGCCGCGCTGTTCTGGTTCCGCTGGGCGGCGCTCGCGACGGTCGTCACCGGCCTGTTGCTCGCGTGGATGAACGCCTATCTGCTGCAGGCGCTCGCGTTCACCAAGGGCGTGCATGCGATCGGCATCGGCATGTGGCTCGGGCTGATCATGGCCTTCAACGTCTGGTTCATCATCTGGCCGAACCAGAAGAAGGCGCTGGGCATCGTGCAGGTCGATGCCGACGCCAAGGCCAAGGCCGCACGTATGGCGATGCTGACCTCGCGCTTCAACACGATGCTGTCGATCCCGATGCTGTACTGCATGGTCGCGCAGCAGAACGCCGGACTCTGAGGCGCAGCGCGACCCGGAAGTCGAAGAGGGGCCGGCAGGCCCCTCTTTTTCTTGATGGCCGGCGCGGCCGCAGCGCCGGCTAGCGCGAGCCCGGCAGTCCCCCGAGCCTCGCGCCCGGGGCGATGCCGCGCCGGGCGAACCAGCCCTTTTCCATCTCGAGCGCGAAGCGCACCGGGCGCCGCGCGCAGTGGCTGGTTTCGGTCCGCGGCGCCATGTCCTCGATGTTGACGATCGCGCCGTCGTCGTCGACGAAAGCGACCGACAGCGGAATCAGCGTGTTGCGCATCCACATGCAGTGGATCGCCTTGTGGTCGAACACGAACAACATGCCGTGGTTCGGCGCGAGCGACTCGCGGAACATCAGCCCGCGCATGCGGCTCGGGTCGCTGGCGGCGACTTCGGCGGTGATCAGGTGGATGCCTGCGCTCAGCTTGATCGTCGGCAACGCGGGCTGCGGCCCCTGGGCGCTTGCCGGAGCGATACAGGCGAGCGCCAGCGCGAAAGCGGCCAGGCGTTTGCGGAGGGCGGCGAACTCCATCGATCGACGGTGGCAGCGGGGCGTCGGCATTCTAAGGAGGCGCGTTCGCGGTCGCGCGGCGAGGCGGCGGCGCCGGAACGAAAAAGGCAGGGTCGCCCCTGCCTTTGCCGATCGTGCGGATCGATTACTTCTTGGCTTCGGCCGGCTTGGCGTCGCCGGTTTTCTTGGCCTTGGCCTTGGTCTTCTTGGCGACCTTTTTGGTTTCGCCTTTCATCTCGCCCTTGGCTTCCGCCTTGGCTTCGGCCTTGGCGGGTGCGGCGGGCTGCGCCGGCGTAGCGGGGGTGGCCGGCTGGGCCTGCGCGAACACGGCACCGGCGAAGAGCGTCGAGACGAGGGCGGCGAGCAGCTTGTTCATGCGTTTCTCCCTGGAGAACTCAAGTTGGAACATGACGACGATGGCCCGGATGGGCGACCGCGGACGAGAACTCGTCGAGCGGATAACGGCGCCGCGACGCGGTGGGTTGACCGGTGCGGCGACCGCGGACGAGTAAACTCGCCGCGTCGGGGCGGTGCAACGGACGAGGAAACCCGGTTGGCCGGAACCGCGAACAACGAGCGAAGGACGAGCGGAGACGTCATGTACCAGCACATCAAGGTGCCCAGTTCAGGCCAGAAGATCACCGTCAACAAGGATTACACGCTGAACGTGCCAGACCAGCCGATCATCCCGTACATCGAGGGCGACGGCACCGGCATCGACATCACGCCGGTGATGATCAAGGTGGTCGACGCGGCGGTCGCGAAGGCCTACGGCGGCAGGCGCAAGATCGTCTGGATGGAGATCTACGCCGGCGAGAAGTCGACCAAGGTCTACGGTCCGGACGTGTGGCTGCCCGAAGAGACGCTGCAGGTGCTCAAGGACTACGTGGTGTCGATCAAGGGGCCGCTGACCACGCCGGTGGGCGGCGGCATCCGCTCGATCAACGTCGCGCTACGCCAGGAACTCGATCTGTACGTGTGCCTGCGCCCGGTGCGCTACTTCAAGGGCGTGCCGAGCCCCGTGCGCGAGCCGGAGAAGACCGACATGGTGATCTTCCGGGAGAACTCGGAGGACATCTATGCCGGCATCGAGTACGAGGCCGAAAGCGACAAGGCGAAGAAGGTCATCAAGTTCCTGCAGGAGGAGATGGGAGTCAAGAAGATCCGCTTCCCCAACACCTCCGGCATCGGCATCAAGCCGGTGTCGCGCGAAGGCACCGAGCGGCTCGTGCGCAAGGCGATCCAGTATGCGATCGACAACAAGCGCAAGAGCGTGACCTTCGTGCACAAGGGCAACATCATGAAGTTCACCGAGGGCGCCTTTGCCAAGTGGGGCTATGGGCTGGCGCAGAAGGAGTTCGGCGCCGAGCTGCTCGATGGCGGCCCGTGGATGAAGATCAAGGCCAAGCACGGCGAGATCGTCGTCAAGGACGTGATCGCCGACGCCTTCCTGCAGCAGATCCTGCTGCGACCGGCCGAATACGACGTGATCGCGACGATGAACCTCAATGGCGACTACATCTCGGACGCGCTGGCCGCGCAGGTCGGCGGTATCGGCATCGCGCCGGGTGCCAACCTGTCGGACTCGGTGGCGATGTTCGAGGCCACCCACGGCACGGCACCGAAGTACGCCGGCAAGGACTACGTGAACCCGGGCTCGGAGATCCTGTCCGCGGAGATGATGCTGCGGCACATGGGCTGGACCGAGGCGGCCGACCTGATCATCAAGTCGATGGAGCGCGCGATCCTGAGCAAGAAGGTGACCTACGACTTCGCGCGGCTCATGGAGGGCGCGACACAGGTGAGCTGCTCGGGTTTCGGCCAGGTGATGATCGATCACATGTAGAGCGGCCGGACGCCCAGAGAAAAACCCCGCTTCGGCGGGGTTTTTCGTCGACGCACTGCGCCCGATCCCCGATCGGGTCGGGGACAGGCTCTAGCTGCCGGTCGTGATGTTCGACGCCTGCTTGCCCTTTGGACCCTGCACGACTTCGAAAACGACCTTCTGACCCTCCTTCAGCGTCTTGAAGCCGTTCATCTGGATCGCCGAAAAATGGGCGAACAGATCCTCGCCGCCATCGTCCGGCGTGATGAAGCCGTACCCCTTCGCGTCGTTGAACCACTTGACGGTACCTGTTGCCATAAAGCCTTCCTCTTCCTGCATCCTCACGCGAGGGGTCATGGCGCGCCGCGGCGCGCGGCTGCGGTGTCTCCTCGACTCCTCTCCCCGCCGGCGGCGCGCGGGATACGCAAGACCGCCGACGATCCGTCGTTCGCCTTCTTGTTACTGCGGACGGACGCTGCATTCTTGGAGCTAGGTCGCTGGGCGTCAAGAGCCGGGGCCGCCGGGAACCCGGGTGCAGCGCCACCGGTCGTCGCGCGCGAGCGACAGCACACCGGGAAGGACCGAAAACGGGGGCAATGAGCGCGAATCCTGCGCTTTTGTGCGCGGCGGCGAGAACGTACAAACCTGGGGCGCCGAAGTCGTCGGCCACGCGGGGAGACGCCGGGCCGTCGCGTCGTCGCAAACGCTGCGCGGCGCGCGGATCGGCGGACGAAACGCGGCGCCGCGCGCGGGCTGACCCGCCGTCGAGATAACTTATGATTGGCACGCTTATTGAATCCCGTGCAGGGCGAGCGAATTTCCTAGAATGGCCTCATGAGTGAGCGGATCGGCGAGAGCACGGTCGTCGAGAAGCAGGCTTCGCGCGTCAAGCCGCCGCCGATGTATCAGGTGGTCCTGCTCAACGACGATTTCACACCGATGGAGTTCGTCGTCGGCGTGCTGCAGAAGTTCTTCGGCAAGGGGCGTGAGCAGGCGACCCAGATCATGCTGAAGGTGCATCATGAGGGGCGCGGCGTGTGCGGCGTCTATCCGCGCGACATCGCCGCCAGCAAGGTCGAGCAGGTTTGCAGTTATTCACGCCAGCATCAGCACCCGCTGCAGTGCGTGATGGAGGAAGCATGATCGCGCAGGAACTGGAAGTCAGCTTGCATATGGCCTTCGTCGAGGCTCGGCAGGCGCGACACGAATTCATCACCGTCGAGCACCTGCTGCTGGCGCTGCTGGACAACCCGTCCGCCGCCGAGGTGCTGCGCGCCTGCGCGTGCAACATCGAGGACCTGCGCAAGAGCCTGCAGAATTTCATCGCCGACAACACCCCCGTTCTGCCGCCGAACTCGGAGGCAGACACGCAGCCGACCCTCGGCTTCCAGCGCGTGATCCAGCGCGCGATCATGCACGTGCAGTCCACCAGCAACGGCAAGAAGGAAGTGACCGGCGCCAACGTGCTGGTGGCTATCTTCGGCGAGAAGGACTCGCACGCCGTGTACTACCTGCACCAGCAGGGTGTGACGCGCCTGGATGTGGTCAACTTCATCAGCCACGGCATTACCAAGGCGCCGTCCGATGGCGAGAAGTCGGGCAAGGGCCAGGGCGGAGAGCAGGAGGAGCAGCAGAGCGAAGGCCGCGAGCAGACCTCTCCGCTCGAGCAGTACACGATGAACCTGAACGCGCTCGCCCGCGACGGCAAGATCGATCCTCTGATCGGCCGCGAACCCGAGGTCGAACGCGTGATCCAGGTGCTGTGCCGCCGTCGCAAGAACAACCCGCTGCTGGTCGGCGAAGCCGGCGTCGGCAAGACCGCGATCGCGGAGGGCCTGGCGTGGCGCATCGTCAAGGGCGACGTGCCCGAGATCCTCGAGAAGTCCAACGTCTACTCGCTCGACATGGGCGCGCTGCTGGCCGGCACGAAGTATCGCGGCGACTTCGAGCAGCGGCTCAAGGCCGTGCTCAAGCAGCTGAAGAGCAATGCGCATGCGATCCTGTTCATCGACGAGATCCACACGCTGATCGGCGCCGGCTCCGCGTCCGGCGGCACGCTCGACGCGTCCAACCTGCTGAAACCGGCGCTCGCGACCGGGCAGTTGAAGTGCATCGGCGCGACGACCTACAACGAGTACCGCGGCATCTTCGAGAAGGATCACGCCCTGTCGCGCCGCTTCCAGAAGATCGATGTGAGCGAGCCGACGGTGGCGCAAACGATCGAGATCCTGAAGGGACTGAAGTCGCGCTTCGAGGAGCACCACGGCGTCAAGTACTCGGCCGGTGCGATCACCGCGGCGGCGGAACTGTCGGCCAAGTTCATCAACGACCGCCATCTGCCCGACAAGGCGATCGACGTGATCGACGAGGCCGGGGCGGCCCAGCGCATCCTGCCGGTGTCAAAACGCAAGAAGACCATCGGCAAGAACGAGGTCGAAGACATCATCGCCAAGATCGCACGCATCCCGCCGCAGACCGTCTCCAGCGACGATCGCGCGCAACTGAAGAACCTCGAGCGCAATCTGAAGAACGTCGTGTTCGGCCAGGATCCGGCGATCGAGGCGCTCGCTTCCGCGATCAAGATGGCGCGCTCGGGGCTGGGCAAACCGGACAAGCCGATCGGCAGTTTCCTCTTCTCGGGGCCGACCGGTGTGGGGAAGACCGAAGTCGCCAAGCAACTCGCGTTCACGCTGGGCATCGAGTTGATCCGCTTCGACATGTCGGAGTACATGGAGCGTCACGCGGTGAGCCGCCTGATCGGCGCGCCGCCGGGGTACGTCGGCTTCGACCAGGGCGGATTGCTGACCGAGGCGATCAGCAAGAAGCCGCACGCGGTGCTGCTGATGGACGAGATCGAAAAGGCGCACCCGGACATCTTCAATATCCTGCTGCAGGTGATGGATCACGGCACGCTGACCGACAACAACGGCCGCAAGGCGGACTTCCGCAACGTGATCCTGATCATGACGACCAACGCGGGTGCCGAGACGCTGCAGAGGCGCTCGATCGGCTTCACCAACGCGCGCGAGGCCGGCGACGAGATGGCCGACATCAAGCGCATGTTCACGCCGGAGTTCCGCAACCGGCTCGATGCGATCATCAGCTTCCGCGCGCTCGACGAGGAGATCATCCTGCGCGTGGTCGACAAGTTCCTGATGCAGCTCGAGGACCAGTTGCACGAGAAGAAGGTCGACGTGACCTTCTCCGACGCGCTGCGCAAGCACCTGGCGAAAAAGGGCTTCGACCCGGTGATGGGCGCGCGGCCAATGGCGCGGCTGATCCAGGACACGATCCGCAAGGCGCTCGCCGACGAGCTGCTGTTCGGGCGGCTGGTCAACGGCGGCAAGGTCAGCGTCGACGTCGACGATGCGGGCGAGATCAAGCTCGAGTTCCCGTCGTCCGACGGCGGCGGCACACCCGAGGAAGCGCGCGGCGAGCCGGTATTGTCGGAGTAGCCTGCGTCCGCAGCCGGCGGGTAACCCAACACGGATATATCCCGTTGCCGCCCCGACCCCTAGGATCGGGGCGGTTTCTTTTTCGGGGGCGATCCGTGCGCACGGGTAGGTTCGCTTGGCGCGTGCTGCTGGCGGCGGGACTTCTGGCGGGCCTGACTGCGCCGTCGCAGGCGCAGACCGCCAGCGACCAGGAGCGCGCTCGCAAGATCGTCGCGGGCGGCTGCCTGCTGTGCCACGGCATCGACGGCGAAAGCTCGAGCGAGCTGTTTCCCAAGCTGGCCGCCCAAAACGCCGGTTACGTCGCGCGTCAGCTCGCCAATTTCAAGAGCGGCGCGCGCAAGTCGAGCGCGATGCAGGACATGGTCAAGGACCTGAGCGACGCCGACATGAAGGCGCTCGGCGTCTACTTCAGTCAGAAGAGCGCGTCTGCCAACGAAGTCAAGGATCCCGATCTGGCCGCCGTCGGGCGCTACGTGTACCACCACGGCAACCGCTATTCCGGCGTAGCGGCCTGCGCGGGCTGCCATGGCCCCGACGCCGCCGGCAGCGCCGAGCTGCCGCGCCTGGCCGGGCAGAACGCCCTCTACATCGAGAACCGGATCAAGCAGTTCAACGCGCCGGAGCGCAGCAGGGACAACCCGGTGATGCACGCGATCGTGGCGCGCATGACCGAACTCGAGATCAAGGCCGTCGCCGAGTATCTGTCGGGCAAGAAGTAGCGCGGCGCGAGCAAGAAAAAGGCGGCGGGGATCGCCCGCCGCCGTCGTTTGCAGCTTCGGTGGCGACGTCAGGCGAGCATGTCAGCCCAGATGTTCTGCGCCCACGCGAACGCGTACTTGCCTTCGAGCGCGGTCGGCGCGGCCGACAAACCGCCCGATCCGGGCACGGTCAGCATCGTCTTCTTGGCCGTGTCGTACTGGTGCACCGACGCGACGTGCACCGTGTCGGTGTCGTTGGTCATGCTGTAGCAGGTGTTGTTGACGACCGGCGTCGTGCTGACGCTGCCGCCCGACAACAGCGCGACGACCGCGGCCGCGCACACCTTCGCCTGCTGGTTCGCCATATGGCCCGACTTCGGCATGCCGGGAGCGATCTGGATCGCATCGCCCAGCACGTGCACGTTCTTCACCTTGATCGACTCGTAGGTGAGGAAATCGACCTCGCACCAGCGGTTGTTGGCGGTGACCACGCCCGCCGCCTGCGCGATCGCCCCGGCGCGCTGGTTCGGGATCAGGTTGACGACGTTTGCCTTGACGTCCTCGGCCGTCTCGAACTTCAGCGTGCGCGTGGCCAGGTCGATGTCGGTCAGCACGTGGTTCGGACGGTACTCGACGAGACCCTTGTAGTCCTCGTTCCAGACCTTCGTGAACAGCCCCTTCTTCGACTGGATGTCCTCGTTGGCATCGAGGATCAGCACCTTCGACTTCGGCTTCTTCGCCTTGAAGTACCAGGCCATCTGACAGGCGCGCTCGTAGGGTCCCGGCGGGCAGCGATACGGCGACTTCGGAATCGCGATCACCGCCACGCCGCCATCGGGCATCGCCTCGAGCTGCTGGCGCAGCAGCAGCGTCTGCGGGCCGGCGATCCACGCGTGCGGCACAACCTGCGCGCCGGCGTCCGGGTTCTTCGCCATCGAGGGGATCTGCTCCCACATGAAGTCGATCCCCGGCGCGACGATCAGGCGGTCGTAAGGCAGCGTCTCGCCGCCCGCCGTCCGCACGGTCCGCTTGTCGGTATCGACCGCAACGGCGGTGCTGCGGACCACGCGCACGCCCCAGCGCTTGGCGAGGTTGTCGTACGAGTGGGTGACGAACTCCAGCGACCTGCTGCCGCCGATGACGAGGTTCGACATCGGGCAGGAGATGAAGCGTTCGCGCGGCTCGACCATCGTTACGTCGATCCTGCCGTCGCTCCACATGCGGATGTACTTGGCGGCGGTTGCGCCGGCATAACCGCCGCCGATCACGACTACGCGCCCGCCGCTGCTGCCGCCCATCGTCGCGCAGCCGCCGAGCGCTGCCAGCACGGAGCCCGCGCCCAGGACTTCCAGGAATTCACGTCGTTGCATTGCCATCGCTGTCTCCCTCGATTCGCTAGCGGGCCGGCTTCTGCGCCGCGAAGTACGCGGCGACCGCGTCGATCTGCGCGTCGGTGTAGCCCTTGGCGAGCTGGTGCATGATCGTCGCCGGTTTTCGCCCGGCTTTGAAGTCCTGCATCTTCTGCACGATGTCGGCCTTCGGCTTGCCCGCCAGCGGCTCGTTGCCTCCGGCGCTCGCCCCGCCCGTGCCGTGGCAGTTGGCGCAGGTGGCGGCGATGTTGCGGCCGAGGTTCGGATCGTCTTGCGCGAGCGCAGAGCCGGCGGCGAGCAGAAACGCCGCGACGATGGTGGTTCGGTACACGGTTTCCTCCTTGGTGTGTTCCCCGCTCATGCGAGACGTTTTGCCGGAGCTTAACTCCGCGCACGTCCGGTGAGAATGAACGCGGATCAAATCGCCCCCCGCGGCTAGCGGCGCAGGTACGCGTCGATCGCGTCGACCAGTTCCGCTTCGCGGCCCGCGTAGAAGTGATCGGCGCCCGCGATGCGCAATTGGCGCGCACCGTCGATCGTGCCGAGAAGGCGCGCGCGCCGGGGTGCTGCGTCGACCACGGCCGCCAGATCGCGCTCGCCGAACACGTCGAGCACCGGCACCGGACGACGTTTGGCGAACGCCGACGTGAAATCGCCCGACAGGCCGAGCGTGACCCACGTACGGAAGGCAGGTCGTTCGTGTGCGTCAAAGTACGTATTCGCCATGCGACTGCCCAGACTGTGCGATACGAGCGACAACGCGCGGTAGCCTTTGGCCTGCAGCCAGTCCGCGGCCGCGGCGATGCGCTGCGCCGCTTCCGGAAAGGTCTTCGCGTACTGGGACGCTTCGGCCTCGGCTGCCAGCACGGGCATTTGAATCGACAGCGTCGAAAAGCCGCGATCGGCCAACTCCATCCGCAGCCGGCCGATGATGCCGTGGTCCGGATGGACGCCGATGCCGTGCACGATGACCAGCGCCGTCTTCGCCTCATTGGCGGGCGTGTACACGCCCAGGAAGCTGCGACCGCTCGATGCGCGCAAATCGACGGCTTCGCCGACCACCAGCCCGGGCACGACCTCGGCGCGCCAGCGCGCCTCGCGGTCGTAATCCTGCGCGGCCGCCGCACCGGCGACGAGCGCGCAGGCCAGCCCCAGCAGTCGCATCGTCCAGCTCATCCGCTCACTCCTCGCTGTTGCGGCGGGCGGCGTGCGCCGTCCCGGCAGCTCGCCCGCGGGCAGCGCGTCAATCGACGCTCGTGTGCTCACGGAAGGCGATTGTGCTGGCCTGGTCCGGATAGCGGCCCACCTTGTCCGCATAGAAGGCGCGCAGCAGCGCGAGGTCGCGCGCCAGATCGCCGCTCATGCGCACGAAGTCGCGCACGCCGATCACCTTGCGCGGGAAATCGATGAAGGCCAAACCTACCGGAACGTCGAGCTTCAGCGCGAGATGGTAGAAGCCCGAACGCAGATAGTCCTGATGCTTGCGCGTGCCCTCGGGCGACAGCCCGAGCCAGAACCAGTCTTCCGACTGCATCAGGCGGGCGAGCTGCTCGACCGCGCCGCTCGCCGTATGGCGGTCGACCGGCCGGCCGCCCCAGGCGCGCATCAGCCGCCCGAGCGTCGCGCCGGTGAGACCGCGAAAAAGGCTTTCCTTGCCGACCCAGCGGATCGGCAGCCCGACCGTCCACTTCGCGAGCAGGCCGAGGACGAAGTCCCAGTTCGACGTGTGCGGATAGACGATCAGGATGCCTTTCGGGCCGGGCAGGCCGTCGAAATCGACGCGCCAGCCGAACAAGGCGAGCAGCGCGCGCGCGAACCGCGACAACATTCAGTGCTTGCCGGTGCTGCCGAAGCCGCCCGCGCCGCGTTCGCTGGCGGCGAATTCATCCACCACGTTCAGCTCGACCTGCAGGACCGGAACGACGACCAGTTGCGCGATGCGCTCGAGCGGCTGGATCGTGAACGGTTCGCGTCCGCGGTTCCAGCACGACACCATGATCTGCCCCTGGTAGTCGGAGTCGATCAGGCCGATCAGGTTGCCGAGCACGATGCCGTGCTTGTGCCCGAGTCCGGAGCGCGGCAGCACGAGCGCGGCGTAACCGGCATCGTCGAGGTGGATCGCGATGCCGGTAGGGACGAGTTGCGCGTCGCCCGGCGCGAGCGCGAGCGGCGCATCGATGCAAGCGCGCAGGTCCAGCCCCGCTGCGCCCGCGGTCGCGTAGTGGGGCAGTTGGTCGCGCAGGCGCGCGTCGAGCACCTTGACGTCGAGTCGCTTCATCGATGGGACTTGCTCTTGCCGAACGCCGCGTCGAGCGCGTCGCGCGGCCCGGGTGAGGTTGCCGCGGCAGTGCGGAAGGCCCCGATCAGTCGGCGGACCGGACGCCACAGCAGCGCCACGCCGATGGCGAGCGCGAGGATCCCGCCGTCGCCGAACAGCGCGTTGGCGAGCGCGAGCGCGCCGACGATCAGCATCAGCAGCGAGCCTGCCGAAAGGGGCAAGGCCCCGCGTCGGGCGCGCAGCCGCCCGATCAGCGCGCGCGCCTCGTCGCGCGACAGCGGTTTGGCGGCTGCGACCTGCGCGCCGCCCTGCGGCGACGGGTGCGCGAGCGCGTGCGGCCGGTTCATGTCGGCGAGCTGGCGGCGCTCGATGTCCTCCAGATAGGCGACGAAGTCGCCGTTCGGCGGCTCGCCCGGCGCGCGGCCTTCGCGGTCGGAGTTCATCCGCCGAGCCTCGCCGCGATTTCGGCAACGATGCGTCGCGCCTGCGCGAGCTTGTCGTCCTTCGCCAGCGTCACCACGCCTTGCGCGTCGACCAGATGCAGCTCGTTGTCGTCGGCGCCGAAGGCATCCTGCGCGCGGTTGGCGACGATCAGCGGCACGTTCTTGGCCCTGAGCTTGGCCTGCGCGTACTCGATCACGTTGTCGCTTTCGGCGGCGAAGCCGACGCAGTAGGGCGGCGAGGGCAGCGCGGCGACCGCGGCGAGGATGTCGGGGTTCGGCTCGAAGTCGAGCTGCGGCGGCCCCTTTGCCTTCTTCAGCTTCGACGTGCTCGGCGCCTTGACGCGCCAGTCGGCGACCGCCGCCACGGCGATGAACACCTGCGCGTGGTTCACGTAGGCCATCACGTCGTCGTACATCTCTTGCGCGGTGCGCACGTCGAGCCGGCGCACGCCGCGCGGGGTGGGCAGCGTGGTGGGCCCTGCGATCAGCGTGACCTTCGCGCCCGCATCACGGGCGGCGCGCGCGAGCGCAAAGCCCATCTTGCCGGACGACAGGTTCGTGATGCCGCGCACCGGATCGATCGGCTCGAACGTCGGCCCGGCGGTGATCAGCACGCGCTTGTCCTGCAGCAGCTTCGGCTGGAAGAACGCGATCAGCTCCTCCAGCAGCTCGTTCGGCTCGAGCATGCGGCCGGCGCCGACTTCGCCACAGGCCTGGTCGCCGCTGGCGGGGCCGAGCACGTTTACGCCGTCGGCGCGGATCTGTTGCACGTTGCGTTGCGTGGCGGCGTTGCTCCACATCTCGACGTTCATCGCCGGCGCGACCAGCAGCGGGCACGAGCGCGCGACAGCGAGCGTGGACAACAGATCGTCGGCGAGCCCGTGCGCGAGCTTGGCGATGAAGTCGGCCGAGGCCGGCGCCACCAGGATCGCGTCCGCCTCGCGCGACAGGTCGATGTGCGGCATCGCGTTGGCGACCGTGCCGCCTTCGGCGCCCCACGCGTCGGTGAACACCGGGCGCCCGGACAGCGCCTGCATCGTCGTCGCGGTGACGAACTGCCGCGCGGCGCGCGTCATCACGACCGTCACCTGCGCGCCCTCGTCCTGCGCACGACGCACGAGCTCGCAGATCTTGTACGCGGCGATGCCGCCGGTCATGCCCACCACGATCCGCTTGCCTTGCAGTTGCATCTTCGCTCCCGGTCAGGCTACCTGGACTTCCTTACGCGCAGGAGTTCGTCGAGTATCAACAAGCCCGCCCCGCAGACGATCGCGCTGTCGGCGACGTTGAACGCCGGCCAGTGCCAGCCGCGCCAGTGGAAGTCGAGGAAATCGATTACATGGCCGTGGATCAGCCGGTCGATCACGTTGCCGACCGCGCCGCCGAGGATCAGCGCGAGCGCCAGCGAAAAGAGCTTCTGCGTGCCGTGCCGCGCGAGCAGGTACAGGATGAACAGCGACGCGCCCACGCCGACCGCGAGCAGGAACGTGTGCTGCCATCCCGACGCGGTGGCCAGGAACGAGAACGCGGCCCCCTTGTTGTACGTGAGCACGAGGTTGAAGAAGCTCGTGACCGGACGCACGTCGCCGAAGTTGAAGGACTTTTCGATGACGAACTTGCTCGCCTGATCGGCCGCGATCACCACGATCGCGACCGATAGCCAGGGCCAGAGCTTCTGCCACCACGACTTCGAGTTGCCCCACGCCATTCAGGCCACCGTCCGCGATTCGCCCGCGCCGAAAAGGTTGGAGACGCAGCGCCCGCACAGCGTCGGATGCTCGCGGTGGCTGCCGACGTCGGCGCGCCAGTGCCAGCACCGCTCGCATTTGGCATGCGCGCTCGGCGTCACCGTGATCGACTCGGTCTCGGGCGAAGCCGCGACGTGCAGCGTCGCGCGGCTGGTGATCAGCACGAACTTCAGATCGTCGCCGAGGGTGGCGAGCTGCGCGTGCCGTTCCCCGTACAGGTGCAGGTCGACTTCGGCCTGCAGCGAAGAGCCGACTTTGCCCGCCTCGCGCAGCGCCTCGATCCGCTTCAGCACGTCGGCGCGGATCGCGCGGATCTGCGCCCACTTGGCGAGCAGCGCCTCGTACCCGGGCACCGGCGGCAGCTCGTGATAGACGCTCGCGAAGATCGTTCCGCCGAGCCGCTCGCGCTCGGCCGGCGCGAACACTGCGTACGCCTCCTCGGCGGTGAAGCTCAGGAACGGCGCCATCAGCCGCAGCAGGCTCGCCGTGATGTGCCACAGCGCGGTCTGCGCCGAGCGGCGCGCGCGCGAGCCGGCCGCGGTCGTGTACAGGCGGTCCTTCAGGATGTCGAGGTAGAACGCGCCGAGGTCCTCCGAGCAGAATGTCTGCAGCTTGGCGACGACCGGATGGAACTCATAGCGCTCATAGCAGGCGAGCGCTTCGGCCTGCATCTGCGCCGTGAGCGCGAGCGCGTAGCGGTCGATCTCCAGCAGTTCGCCGACCGGCACTGCGTGCCCCGCGATGTCGAAGTCGCTCGTGTTGGCGAGCAGGAAGCGCAGCGTGTTGCGGATGCGGCGGTAGCTTTCCACGACGCGCTTGAGGATCTCGTCGCCGATCGACAGCTCGCCCGAGTAGTCGGTCGAAGCGACCCACAGGCGGATGATCTCGGCGCCGAGCTTGTCGCTGACTTCCTGCGGCCGGATCACGTTGCCGAGCGACTTGCTCATCTTGCGGCCCTGCGGGTCGACCGTGAAGCCGTGGGTGAGCAGCCCCTTGTACGGCGCGCGGCCGTCGATCGCGGCGCCGGTCAGCAGCGACGAATGGAACCAGCCGCGGTGCTGGTCCGAGCCTTCCAGATACAGATCCGCCGGATACGCGAGGTCGTCGGCGTGCGAGCCGCGCATCACCGTGCGGTGCGTCGTTCCGGAATCGAACCAGACGTCGAGGATGTCGTTGGTCTTCTCGTACTGCGCGGCCTCGTCGGGCGGCAGGAAGTCCTCGACCTTCGCCTTCGACCACGCTTCGACGCCGCCGGCCTCGACCTTCTGCGCGGCGAGTTCGAGCAGCTCGAGCGTGCGCGGGTGCAGCTCGCCGGTCGCCTTGTGCAGGAAAAACGGCAGCGGCACCCCCCAGTTGCGCTGGCGCGAGATGCACCAGTCGGGCCGGTTGGCGATCATCCCGTGCAGCCGCGCCTTGCCCCAGTGCGGGAAAAACGACGTTGCCTCGATCGCGCGCAGCGCGGTTTCGCGCAGCGTTTCGCCGACGGTTTCGCGCTGCATGACCCCGCGCGTGTCGGCGGTCGGGCCGTCCATCCGCACGAACCACTGCGAGGTCGCGCGGTAGACGAGCGGCGTCTTGTGGCGCCAGCAGTGCATGTAGCTGTGCGTGTCGGTCGACGCGTGCAGCAGGTGACCTGCCACGCGCAGCGCGTCGACGATCTTCGGGTTCGCGTCCCAGATCTTCATCCCGCCGAACAGCGGCAGCTCGGCCGCGTACACGCCGTCGCCCTGCACGGGGTTGAGGATCTCGTCGTTGCTCATGCCGTACGACTTGCACGAGTCGAAGTCCTCGATGCCGTACGCCGGCGCCGAGTGCACGACGCCGGTGCCGGCGCCCGACTCGACGTACGTGCCGAGATAGACCGGCGAGAAACGCTGGTATCCCGCGTGCAGTTTCGCCAGCGGATGGACGAAGCGCACGCGTTCGAGCGCCGCCCCCAGCGCCTCGCCGACGACGCGTCCCTTCAGCCCGTAACGCTGCAGGCAGGATTCGACGAGTTCGCGCGCGAGGATCAGCAGGCGATCGCCGCAATCGACCAGCGCATAGACCAGCTCGGGATGGAAGTTCAGCGCCTGGTTGGCCGGGATCGTCCACGGTGTAGTGGTCCAGATCGACGTGAAGGTCGGCTTGCCCAGCGCCGCCAGCCCGAAAGCCGAGGCGACCTTCGCTTCGTCCTCGGCCGCCAGCGGAAACGCGACGTCGACGACCGGTGTCTTCTTGTCGATGTACTCGACCTCGGCCTCGGCGAGCGCGGAACTGCAGTCGAAGCACCAGTTGACCGGCTTCAGCCCGCGGTAGACGAATCCGCGTTCGATCATGCGACCGAGCGCGCGGATCTCGTCCGCCTCGGTCCTGAAGTTCATCGTCCTGTACGGGTTGTCCCAGTCCCCGAGCACGCCGAGCCGCTTGAAGTCCTTCATCTGCAGCGCGATCTGCTCGGTCGCGAAGGCGCGCGCGCGCGCCTGCACCTCGTCGCGCGGCAGATTCTTGCCGTGCTGCTTCTCGATGTGCACCTCGATCGGCATGCCGTGGCAGTCCCAGCCCGGCACGTAGACACCGTCGAAGCCCGCGAGGATCTTCGACTTGTTGACCATGTCCTTCAGGATCTTGTTGACCGCCGTGCCGAGGTGGATCTCGCCGTTCGCGTACGGCGGCCCGTCGTGCAGCACGAACTTCGGCGCGCCCCGGCGCGCAGCGCGGATCGCCCGGTAGACCTTGCGTTCGTCCCAGTCCTTGACCCACTGCGGCTCGCGCTTGGGCAGGTCGCCGCGCATCGGAAACGGCGTGTCGGGCAGGTTCAGCTGATATTTCCTGGTGTCGCCGGATTCGGCCATGGCTCGGTCCCCTCGGACTCTTCGAGTCAGGTTGAAGAAGGGTTTGGACTACGGCGCGAGCGCGCCGTTGAAAAGATCGCGCGCGCGCTGCGCGTCGCGCGCGATCGCGGCGGTCAGCTCGTCGAGCGTGCCGTACTTCTCCTCGTTGCGCAGCTTGGCGAGGAATTCGACGCGCACGAGCTTGCCGTAGACCTGCTGCGCGAAGTCGAACAGATGCACCTCGAGCAGCCAGCGGCCGGTGTCATCCACCGTCGGCCGCAGTCCCACGCTCGCCACGCCGGGCCAGGCGCGCGCGTCGATGCCGTGCACCTTCACGGCGTAGACGCCGTGCACGGCAGGGCGCTTGTGCGCGATGCGCAGGTTCAGCGTCGGAAAGCCGATCGTGCGGCCGAGCTTCGCACCGTGCTGCACGCGGCCGCTGATCATGTACGGCCGCCCGAGCAACTGCTGTGCGCGCGCCAGATCGCCCGCATCGAGCGCGGCGCGCACCGCGGAGCTGGACACGCGCTCGTTGCCGTCGAGCACGGTCGGCAGTTGCTCGACGACGTAGCCGCCGACCGGCGCCCGCGCGCGCAGCAGCGCCAGATCGCCGGCGCGACGCGCCCCAAAGCGAAAGTCGTCGCCGACCATCAGCCAGCGCACCCGGCAGCCGGCGACCAGCACGTCGTCGATGAACTGCTCGGCCGTGAGCGACGCGAAGCGGCGGTTGAAGTGCTCGATGTACACGCGCTCGATGCCCGCTTCGCGCAGCGCCTCGAGCTTGTCGCGGATGTTGGCCACGCGCGCCGGCGCCTGCGCCGGCGTGAAAAATTCGCGCGGATGCGGCTCGAAGGTCATCACCGCCGCCACGAGCCCGCGCGCGCGCGCCGCCTCGACGACGCGCGCGAGCAGCGCCGCGTGGCCGCGATGCACGCCGTCGAAATTGCCGATCGTCAGCGCACAGGGCACGCGATCGCCGGCATGCGGAACGCCGCGGTAGACCTTCATCGAACCCGGTTCATGCGATGCAACGGAAGCGGCGGATTATACGGTCCGCCTCGGCGAA
>BOKW01000002.1 GCA_016861185.1 Betaproteobacteria bacterium | reverse complement strand
GCATCACAACACCGACCCCAAGCCGTTTATCTGGACCAAGAGCGCGCGAGACATTCTGCAGAAGGTCATTCGCGCGAACTCCCGGTTAAGCGGTAAACAGAACGCAACACTGCACTAGTGCGCCTACGCGGGTTGATGATGAGCGTTGTCGTGGGGCGGCTTGACCACGATCGTGCAGTGAACGTGTGGGATTGAGGAGGAGGGTGCTATCGGAGGATGGTTGAAGTCGAAGTGTGGCGTGAGTCGAGCGCGCGCAAGCCGGTGGGCGTGTTGATGCATCGAAGCACTTGACCGAAGGCTATCTGAGTCCCGATAACGGGACAGGCAATGGGGGAAGCTCGCTTTCGCGCCCGCTCAACGCGCGATCCACTGCCGAAGCTCGATCGAATTGCCGTCGGGGTCGCGGATCTCGGCGCGCGCGTAGGCGGGGCGAACCAGCGGCCCCCAGGTGCATTCGACTCCCCTGGCCTTCAGTTCGTCGAGCGTGCGCTGCATGTCGTCGACTTCGAGCGCCATCATCCGGTAACCGAGGCGCTCGCCCTCGGCGCGCGGCGCCGGCGTCGAGTCGGTGAAGCTCATCAGCTCCACCGTCGTGTCGCCGAGATCGAGATAGACGAGGTTCAGGCCGCCGGGGACCGTGAAGCGCGAACGCACGGCGAAGCCGAGCACTTCGGTGTAGAAGCGCACCGCGCGCTCTTCGTCGGCGGTCACGAGTTCGATGTGGTCGATGCGTTTGAACATGCTCCGTGCTCCTTTCGGTCGAACCTCGGCCGCTCAGGGCAGCAATATAGCGCGTGTTTGTTCCATATTTGAGATTGTCTTACCCGACAGGCGCCGTTTTTCGCGGAATCCCGCTGGAATAGAATGCCGGGTGCAGCGTCACTTCACGCATCCGGGAGAAACAGCAATGAGCGTCAGGCTTGCAGTCGTCTATTACTCCACCTACGGCACCAATCACCGGATGGCTGCGATAGCGGCCGATGCCGCGCGAGCCGCAGGAGCCGAAGTGCGGCTCCTGAAGGTGACGGAAACCGCACCGGCCGAGGTGGTGGCCGCCACCGACGCCTGGAAGGCGCAGGCCGAGAAGACGGCCGACGTGCCGGTTGCAACCGCCGCCGACATGGAATGGGCCAACGCCTACCTGTTCTCCGCGCCGACCCGCTTCGGGGTGATGGCGAGCCAGATGCGCGCGTTCATCGATACGCTCGGGGGCGTGTGGGCGAAGGGCGCGCTTGCGAACAAGGCCATCTCCGCGATGTCTTCGGCGCAGAACGCGCATGGCGGACAGGAAGTCACGCTGTTGACCTTCTACGCCAGCGTCATTCACTGGGGTGGCATCGTGGTCGCACCCGGCTACACCGATCCGTCGATCTTCAAGGTGGGCGGCAATCCCTACGGCTACAGCCACACGCAGGGTGCCGAATTCACCGACGACGTGAAAACCGCGATTTCCCATCAGGCGCGCCGACTGGTGGAGGTGGCTGCAAAGCTGGCCTGACACGCCGCCGATCCTCGTCGTCGCATCCGGAGCCGCCCAGGCGCGAACACGCGGCGCGGCCGCTGCAGACCCGCTCGTGACTGCGCTCTTGTCGCGACCGCGAGGCGGATCCAACGTATCATCGGTCGCATGATCC
Source organism: Betaproteobacteria bacterium (assembly GCA_016861185.1). GTDB lineage: Bacteria > Pseudomonadota > Gammaproteobacteria > Burkholderiales > Burkholderiaceae_F > DSNY01. The sequence goes on along the minus strand of BOKW01000002.1, from coordinate 654,024 downwards.
GGACTGCGCCGACGATCCTCTCGAAGGCGAGGCCCGCCCTGGCTGGCGCTCTCGCCCGATTCGCGGCGATCGTGCTGGTCATCGCTGGTGCGGGGTTCCTTCCGCCCGGCACCCAGGCGCAAGCCGGTGCAGGCGCCGCGGTCGTGCTCACGCTCGAGGGCGCGATCGGCCCCGCGAGCGCCGACTACGTGGTTCGCGGCATCGCGCGTGCGGCGCGCGACGGTGCTGCCGCGGTCGTGTTGCGCATCGATACGCCGGGCGGGCTCGACACCTCGATGCGCGAGATCGTGCGCGCGGTCGTCTCCTCGCCGATTCCGGTGCTCGGCTTCGTCGCGCCGGGCGGCGCACGCGCGGCGAGCGCCGGCACCTACATCCTCTACGCGTGTCACGTCGCGGCCATGGCGCCCGGCACGAACCTCGGTGCGGCCACGCCGGTGGCGATCGGCGGAGGACTTCCGTTCGGCGGGGGCGACGATCGCGGCGGGGGTGATCGCACGTCGCCCAGGGAGAAGGGCGGCGACAAGGCCAGAGGCGGCGAGAGGGCGAAGGGCGGGGAGAAGGCAGCGCGCGAACCCGATTCGGCGATGGCGGCCAAGGCGATCAACGACGCGGTCGCCTACATCCGCTCGCTCGCCGAGATGCGCGGACGCAATGCCGACTGGGCCGAGCGCGCGGTGCGCGACGCGGCCAGCCTGTCGGCCACCGACGCACAGGCGCAGCGCGTGGTCGACCTGATCGCCACCAGCGTCGACGACCTGCTCGCGAAGGCCGACGGACGCACGGTGTCGATCGGCAATGCACAGGTGCAGCTGAAGACACGCGGACTCGCGCAACAGGCGATCGAGCCCGACTGGCGGGCGAACCTGCTCTCCGCGCTCACCAACCCGAGCCTCGCATTGATCCTGATGACGATCGGCTTCTACGGGCTGATCCTCGAGTTCATGCACCCGGGTGCGCTCTATCCGGGGACGATCGGTGCGATCTGCCTGTTGCTCGGCCTGTACGCGCTGTCGGTACTGCCGGTGAACTACGCCGGACTCGGGCTCGTGGTGCTCGGCCTGGCGTTGATGATCGCCGAGGCGTTCACGCCGTCGGCCGGGGTGGCCGCGCTCGGCGGCACGGTGGCCTTCGTGCTCGGGGCGACCATCCTCATCGACACCGAGGCACCCGGTTTCGGCGTGCCGTGGGCTTCGATCGGGGCGATCGTCGCGACCAGCCTCGCGTTCTCGCTGCTCGTGCTGCGCATGCTTTGGCGCGCGCGCCACCGGCCGGTGCAGACCGGAGAGCGCGGCATGCTCGGCGAACGCGCCACGGTACTCGAATGGAACGACGGGCGCGGGCGCGTGCTCGCCGCCGGCGAACGCTGGCAGGCGATCGGCGAGGCCACGCTCGCACCGGGCCAGAGCGTGCGCGTGGTGTCGATCGACGGGCTGGTCTTGCGCGTCGTTGCCGAATCCTGAACCAAGCGGATCGAGCTACCGGAGGAACCGATGCTTGCCAACCTGGCCGTCTACCTGCCCATCCTCGTCATCGTCGTCGGGATCTTCGCCGCGTCGGTGCGCATCCTTCGCGAGTACGAACGCGGCGTCGTGTTCACGCTCGGACGCTTCACCAGCGTGAAGGGGCCGGGGCTGATCCTGCTGCTGCCCTACGTGCAGCAGATGGTGCGCGTGGACCAGCGCACGCTGGTGCTCGACGTTCCGACGCAGGACGTGATTTCGCGCGACAACGTCTCGGTGAAGGTCAACGCGGTCATCTATTTCCGGGTGGTGCAGGCCGACAAGGCGGTGATCCAGGTGGAGAACTTCCAGCAGGCGACGAGCGAACTCGCCCAGACGACCTTGCGCTCGGTGCTCGGCAAGCACGACCTCGACGAGATGCTCTCCGAGCGCGACAAGCTCAACAACGACATCCAGGACATTCTCGACGCGCAGACCGACGCGTGGGGAATCAAGGTCTCGAACGTCGAGATCAAGCACGTCGACCTCGACGAGAGCATGATCCGGGTGATCGCGCGCCAGGCCGAGGCCGAGCGCGAGCGGCGCGCGAAAGTGATCAGCGCCGAAGGCGAGGAGCAGGCCGCGCAGAAGCTCTTCGAAGCCGCCGAGATCCTCTCCGCGCGCCCCGAGGCGATGCAGCTGCGCTACCTGAACACGCTCGCCGCAATCGGCACGCACGGCAGCACGACGATCGTGTTTCCGTTTCCGATGGAGTTCGGCGAAATGCTGTCGGCCTTGCGCGCCACGACGACTGCGGGCGCGGGTGCCGGGAGCCCTGAAGCGGCGCCACCGGCCGGGCGCTCCAGCAGTTGAGACGCGGTTCCAGCCAGGCTGCCACAGGGTGATTCCCTTCCGGTTGCCCGAGCGTTCCGTCACTCGCACGGGCCGTATCATTGTGTCCGGTTTCGTCAAACGGAAGGGGGACACTGTCGTGCCGATCTACGAATACGCCTGTCGCGAGTGCGGCCACCGCTTCGAGACGCTGGTGCGCTCGGGTGTGACGCCCGAGTGCCCGGACTGCGGCTCGGGCAGCCTGGACAAGCAGCTGTCGGTGTTCGCCGCGCCCGCGGCGAGCGTGACCGCGCCGCCGTTGCCGGCGGCGTGCGGCGCCTGCGGCCATCCGGACGGCCCGGGAAGCTGCGCCTTCGACTGAACTCGCCGCGGCCGCCGGCAGTTTGCCCAGGAGCCAGGGTCGGGGATCGGCTCGGCGCATAATCGCGGCTTTCGGGCAGGCGCGAACGCGCGGAGCATCGACTCATGGGCCAGAGAATACGGATCGGAATCGCCGGTTACGGCAACCTCGGGCGCGGCGTCGAAGCAGCAATCGCGCAGAACCCGGACACGGCCGTGGCGGGGGTCTTCACGCGGCGCGATCCCGCTTCGGTGCGCACGCTCGGCGCGCAGGTGCACCGGCTCGATGCGATCGACGCCTGCGCTGACGCGATCGACGTGCTCGTGCTCTGCGGGGGCTCGAAGTCAGACCTCCCCGAGCAGGGGCCGGCCCTCGCCGCGCGCTTCAACACGGTCGACAGTTTCGACACGCACGCGCGCATTCCGGAGTACTTCGACGCAGTCGACCGCGCGGCGCGCGCCAACGATCGCACCGCAGTGATCGCGGTGGGCTGGGATCCCGGCCTGTTCTCGCTGGCGCGCACATACGGCGAATCGGTGCTCGCCGACGGCGCGACCTACACGTTCTGGGGCCGGGGGGTGAGCCAGGGCCATTCCGATGCGATCCGCCGGGTGCCCGGCGTGCGTGCGGGGGTGCAGTACACGGTGCCGGTGCCGCAGGCGATCGAGCGGGTGCGCAGCGGCGGGCGCCCTGCGCTGTCCACCCGCGAGAAGCACACGCGCGAATGCTACGTGGTGCTCGAGGAGGGCGCCGACGCGGCGGCGGTCGAGCGTGCGATCGTCACGATGCCCGACTACTTCGCCGACTACGACACCACGGTGCGCTTCGTCGACGCCGAGACGCTGCGGCGCGAGCACTCGGCGATGCCGCACGGCGGGTTCGTGCTGCGCACCGGCAAGACCGGGCACGACACCACGCAGGTGCTCGAATTCGCGTTGAGGCTCCAGAGCAATCCGGAATTCACCGCCAGCGTGCTCGTCGCGTATGCGCGCGCCGCGTTCCGGTTGGCGCAGCGTCGCGATTTCGGCGCGCACACCGTCTTCGACATCGCGCCGGCATTGCTGTCGCCGAAGAGTCCGGCCGAGTTGCGGGCGCAATTGCTGTAGCAGTCGCGCCGTAGCGGCGCGTGCACGCCGCAACGAGCGGATCCTTGCGATAATCCGCGGCCATGCGGCGCCTTCACGCTTCCCCCCTGGAGATCAGGCTCGGCGCAAATCGCTGGGATCTGCTCGCAGCGGCGCTGCTGCTCGGGGCGATCGCGCTGCTCGTCGTGGCCGCGCACCAGATGCGCGAGCCGCTGGTCGAGCTCGAAGCCTCCGCGATCTCGCTCGATCCGGAGCGGCTTCCCGGCTACGCGCTGCGCAGCACCGTACGGATGTTCGCGGCGATGGGCGCGTCGCTCGTGTTCACCTTCGTGGTGGGCACGCTGGCCGCGCGCAACGCGCGCGCCCGCTCGGTGCTGCTGCCGCTGCTCGACGTGCTGCAGTCGGTGCCGGTGCTCGGTTACCTGTCGTTCACCGTGGTGCTGTTCCTGAGCCTGTTTCCGGGGTCGGTGCTGGGCGCCGAACTGGCGGCGATCTTCGCGATCTTCACCAGCCAGGTCTGGAACATGACCTTCAGTTTCTACCAGTCGCTGCGCACGGTTCCGTCCGACCTGTCGGACGCGGCGCGCTCGTTCCGGCTCTCGGCCTGGCAGCGCTTCTGGCATCTCGACGTTCCTTTCGCGATGCCCGGCCTGGTCTGGAACATGATGATGTCGATGTCGGGCAGCTGGTTCTTCGTGGTCGCTTCCGAGGCGATTTCGGTGGGTGCGCACACGATTCCGCTGCCCGGGATCGGCTCCTGGGTCGCGGTCGCGATCGCCGAGCGCGACCTGGCCGCGATCGGCTGGGCGCTCGCGACGATGCTGGGCGTCATCGTGCTGTACGACGTCCTCGTGTTCAGGCCGCTGGTGGCCTGGTCGGAGCAGTTCCGGCCCGGTCCGCTGCGCTCCGAAGGCGCGGCGCGCAGCTGGTTGCTGTCGGCGTGGCGGCGCACCGAGCTTCTTCGACGGCTGGACGCGCGCGTGAGGCGCCTGCTGCGTGCGGCGACGCTCGGGCGCTTCGAGCGCCTGCAGCGCCTGGCAGCGCCGTCGCGCCGCTGGGGCGCGGCCGCGCGGGGCGTCGCGTGGTATGCGACGCTGCTGGCGCTGGCCGCAGGCGGCGCGTGGTATGCGCTGCGCCTTTTCGGCGCGTTCGATGCCGCGGAATGGCTGCGCGTGCTCGGGCTGGGCGGCGCCACGCTCGCGCGCGTGCTCGTCGTGACCGTGCTCGCGCTGCTCGTCTGGGTGCCGGTCGGCGTCGTGATCGGGCTGCGGCCGCGCTGGACCGAGCGGGTGCAGCCGGTCGTCCAGTTCCTCGCGGCGATCCCGGCGAATCTGCTGTTTCCGCTGGCGGTGTTCGCGATCGTGCACATGGACCTGAATCCGGAGATCTGGCTGAGCCCGCTGATCATCCTCGGCGCGCAGTGGTACATCCTGTTCAACGTGATCGCCGGCGCGAGCGCGATTCCGCAGGACCTGCTCGAGATCGCCCGCAGCCTGCAGGTGAAGCGCTGGCTGCGCTGGCGCACGGTGCTGTTGCCCGGAGTCGCGCCGTATGCGGTCACCGGCGCGATCACCGCATGGGGCGGCGCCTGGAACGCGACGATCGTCGCCGAGGCAGTGCACTGGGGCGAGCAGAGCATCGTCACCCACGGGCTCGGCGCGTACATCGCGGTCAACACCGAAGCGGGCGACTTCGAGCGCATCGCGCTCGGCGTCGCCGTGATGTGCGCCTTCGTCGTCGCCTTCAATCGGCTGCTCTGGCGACCGCTGTACGACGCCACCGAGCGCCGCTTCCGCCTGCAATGAGTGCCACCCCGATGCCCGACGAACCCTTGCTGCGCGTCTCCAGGCTGTCGAAGCGCTTTCCCCGCGCCACCGGCGAGGTGCTGGTGCTCGACGCGATCGACATGGAAGTGCGCTCCGGCGAGATCGTCGGCATTCTCGGGCGCTCGGGCTCGGGCAAGTCGACGCTGTTGCGCAGCATCGCAGGGCTGGTGCCGCCGAGCGGCGGCAGCGTGTTCTTCGAGGGCAAACCGGTCGACGGGCCTGCCGCGGGCATCGCGCTGGTGTTCCAGGGGTTCGCGCTGTTTCCCTGGCTGACGGTGCTCGGCAACGTGGCGCTCGGCCTGCGGGCGCTCGGAGTCGACGAGGACGAGGCGCGGCGCCGCTCGCTCGCGGCAATCGACCTGATCGGCCTGGACGGTTTCGAGAGCGCCTATCCGCGCGAACTCTCCGGCGGCATGCAGCAGCGCGTCGGCTTTGCGCGGGCGCTGGTGGTCGATCCGACGCTGCTGCTGATGGACGAGCCGTTCTCGGCGCTCGACGTGCTCACCGCCGAGACGCTGCGCACCGATTTCCTCGACCTGTGGACGGAGTCGAAGCTGAACATTGGTGCGGTCATCCTGGTGACCCACAACATCGAGGAGGCGGTCTTCCTGTGCGACCGCGTGATCGTCCTGTCGACGAACCCGGGTCGCGTCCAGGCCGGGTTGAGCATCGGGATGCCGCATCCGCGCGACCGGCTGTCGGCGCCGTTTCGCCAGGCAGTCGAGGACATCTATGCGCAGATCACCGCGCGACCGGGCGAACCGGTGCGTGCCGCCGAGCCGCCGATTGCGAGGCACCTGCGGCGCGTGTCGGTGAACGCGATGGCCGGCCTGCTCGAGACGGTTGCCGCGGCCCCGCACCGTGGCCGCGCCGACCTGCCGGAGGTGGCTCACATGCTGCACCTGGAGCTCGACGAACTGCTGCCGGTGGCCGAGGCGCTGCACCTGCTCGGGCTGGCCGACGTGGCGGAGGGCGACATCGTGCTCACGCCGGCGGGCCTCGAGTACGCGGACGCCGACACGCAGGAGCGCAAGCAGATCTTCTGCACGCATGCGCTGCGCAGCGTGGCGCTGGTTGCGCACATTCGCAGCGTCCTGCAGGCGCGCCCGAACGGACGGGCGCCGCGCGTGCGCTTCGAAACCGAGCTCGAAGACCACCTGACCGAGCAGTACGCACGCGAGACGCTCGACGTGGCGATCGACTGGGGCCGCTACGCCGAACTGTACGAATACGACGACGTCTCCGAGTCGCTGGTGCTCGGGCACCAGGCGGGCATGGAATCCTGAAGCGGGCGGCGCGCTATCATCGCCGCATGTCGCAGGCTCGCCAAACGGTGCTTCGCGGGGCCGGCACGCGGGGCGCGGGGCTTTCCGGCGCCCTGGCGGGGCGGTTGCGCGCGATCCGGTTCGCCGCGGTAGTGGTCGTCACCGCGCTCTCGCCGTCGGCCTGGACGGGCGATGCGCGCCTGCTTGCCGCGCGACAGCTGCATTTTTCGGCCTGGCTGCCGCTGCCGGGCTTCACGCTCGCCTTCGCCGTGCTCGGCTTCGTGCTGGTGCGCATCGTGATCGGGACGGCACAGGCCTACGGGCTCGCGCACTACGCGCTCGAACTCACGGTACGCGTGCTCGCGCTCGAACTGATCCCGCTGTTCGCGGCGCTGTTCGTCGGACTGCGCTCGGGCGCGACGACCGCCGCCGAAGTGGCGCTGATGCACGCCGACGGCGAGTTCGAGCGGCTGGCGCGCGCGGGGCGCGATCCGCTCTCGGCCGAACTGGTGCCGCGCGCGCTCGGCGGCCTGGTCGCGGTGATGCTGCTCGCTCTGTCGAACGGCCTGGTCACACTGGCGCTCGCCTACGTCGAGCTCTACGGCTTGTCGCCGTGGGCGGTGGGCTCGTTCGTGCGCATCACCGGACACGTGTTCGATCCGCTGATCGTGGCGGGCTTCCTGATCAGGACGATCCTGTTCGGCCTGGCGGTCGGGGCGATCCCGATCACCGCCGCGCTCGGCATCGGCCGCGATCGCGCCCAGGTGCCGCACGCGGTGCGCCGCGCCATGGTGCGGCTGGGGGCTGCGCTCGTGCTGATCGAACTCGTCTTTCTTGCGGTCACCTATGCCTGAACGCGCCATGACCGAAGACCAGCCGCACGATGCAGAGCCGGTGCCCAACGTCGGCGTGAAGGCGACGCTGCTGCTGGTGTTCACGATCGCGCTGCTGGTGGCGTTCCTGGGCTACGTGCTCTATGCGCGCGGCACCTTCGAGGAGACCCAGCGCCTGGTGCTGATGGCCGACAACGCCGAGGGCGTGTCGGTCGGCTCGGACCTGACCTTCTCCGGTTTCCCGGTGGGTCGCGTGCAGCGCATCGAGCTGGCGCGCACCGGTCAGGCGCGCATCGAGATCGACGTGCCGCGTTCGTCCGCGCAGTGGCTGCGCAATTCCAGCGTGTTCACTCTCGAGCGCGGACTGGTTGGCGGGGCGCGGCTGCGCGCGTTCACCGGCGACCTCGGCGACGATCCGCTGCCCGACGGCGCGGTGCGGGCGGTGCTGCGCGGCGACACCACCGACGAGTTGCCGGCGCTGGTCGCGAGCGTCAAGCGCCTGGTCGAGAACGTCGAGCGGATGACCGCGGAGGACTCCGACGTGAACCGCGGCCTGCAAGGCCTGCGCACGCTCACCGACCGGATGGGCGGGCGCTACGGGATGCTCACCGCGCTGCTCGGCAGCGAGGAGGAGGCGAAGAAGGTGATCGACGCGATCGGGCGGACGAACGAAGTGCTCGCCTCGGTCGACGCGCTGGCGCGTCGCCTCGACGGCCTGGGCAGCAGGCTCGAGGGCACGCTCGCCACGGCAGAGCGGCGCGTGCTGGGCGACGGGGGCGTGCTCGACGACACGCAGCGGGTGGTGCAGCAGGTCAATGCGATGCTGGACGACGCGCGACAGAGTCTCGCCCGGCTCGATGCGCTGCTCGCCGACGGGCAGGGTATCGCCCGCGATACGCGCGCCGCCACCACCGACCTGCAGGCGCTGCGCGCCGAAGTCGAGGCGAGCCTGCGCAAGGCGAGCCAGCTGGTCGACGAGATCAATCGCAAGTGGCCGTTCAGCCGCGACACCGGGCTGAAGCTGCCGTGACGGTACGAAACGCATCGCTCGCGCTTGCTGCGCTGCTGGTCGCCGCGGTGCTGGCCGCCTGCGCGGGCGGACCCGCGCCGCCGCAGTGGCGGCTCGATGCACGCGGCGCGCTGCGCGCGTTCGAGTCCGCCTGGCTGCGCGGCCAGGCGCGCGTGGCCACGCAGGAGTTCGCGCGGGCGCGCAGCGAACTGGCGAGCACCGGCGACGCGCAGCTCGTCGCGCACGCCGAGCTCACTCGCTGCGCGCTGCAGGTCGCGAGCCTCGAGTTCGACGACTGCCCGGGCTTCGGGCCGCTGGCGCAGGACGCCGGTGCGGGCGCGCGCGCCTACGCGGCCTATCTCGCCGGCAAATGGCAGGGGCTCGACGTCGCGTTGCTGCCACCCTGGCATCGGGCAGTCGTGGCACTGCAGGGGGCAGCGGCGGAGCCGCTCGGGAAGGAATCGACGCCGTCCGCCACGGCTGCGGCGCAGGCGCAAAGCGCCGCGCTCGCCGCGATCGACGATCCGCTGTCGCGCCTCGTCGCGGCCGGGGCGCTGTTTCGCGCCGGGCGCATTGCGCCCGCCGGTATCGCACAGGCGGTGGACACGGCGTCGGCCCAGGGGTGGCGCCGTCCGCTCGTCGCCTGGCTGGGCGTGCAGGAGAAGCGTGCCCAGGCCGCCGGCGACGTGCGGGCCGCCGAAGCGATTCGCCGCAGGATCGAACTGTCGCTCGAGGCGGCCGTGGAACCCTGAGAGACCCGGCCGCTTGCGGCTCGGGCGTCGCGTCCGAAGACCTGCAGCGATGCAGCGGCGACGATGAACGCCGCTGCGAAGACGCGGTTCATCCGGCCCAGGTGGGCCGCGACCCGGTCACTCCTGGTCGAGATCGCGGCGAACCACGGCGGGTACGCCGCTGACATAGGCCCGTCGCGGCACGTCCCGGTTGACGATCGAGCCACCCGCCACGAGTGCCTCCTCGCCGATCGTCACGCCGTGCAGGATCACCGCGGCCGCCTTGATTCCCGCGCCTGCGCCGATCGAAACCGGCTTCGTGCCCACGAGGCGCGGCAGGCGCGATTCGAGGAAGGCGTTCTTGTTGAACGCGTTGTGCGTCATGACGATCACGTGCGGCCCGAGACTGGCTCCGCGCCCGATCGTGATCCTGTCCGCGAGATCGAGGAAGGTGCCGCCGTTGAAAGTGACAGCATCCTCGATGGTCAGGTTGCGGTACCCCTGCCAGATGTTGCTCAGCGTGATCGGAGCCACCAGTATCGTGTTCTCCCCGACCGTTGCGCCGAAGGCCCTGAGCAGGCGAACGTTGATGTCCTTGTGGTACACGAGCAGTCGCGGCGGACCCATCAGCCGCGACCAGAGGTAGAGCACGCGATACTGCGCCTCGCGCACCAGCCAGCGCAATGCGGAGCCGATGCGCCTCTTCACGCGCCGGCCCAGGTTCGGGCCGGGCGCTGCGCGTGGCACTTTCGAATGCGCCGGAGAACTGCTCACCGGATCTTGGATCTCATGCTGCGGTGCAGTCTCGCAGCACGGATTCCGCGGGTCAAGCACTGTCGGGCGCCGCCGGCATCGAGGACGAACATCGCCGCGCCGCTCGATCGGCTGCGGTGCGGATTCCGTCACGATCGGGCCGCCTGGCGGCGGGCAGTTGCCGTTCATCGGGCGCGACGGTGAACGATTTCCTCGGATGGCGCCGCTCGGCGCCGAACAATGGCGCATCCGGGGAAGGATCATGAACACCCACACCGTCACATGGAAATACGCCGATGGCTCGGGCGGCCAGTTCAGTTTCGGCGAATACGAGTCCGCATTCGCCTACATGCTGGTGGTCGCCGAGCAGTCGCCGCAGGCGCGGGTCTGGTTCGACGACGCGCTGATCCAGTTCGGGTTCCAGAGCGACGCCTACGAGAGGCAGTCGTGATTCGCTGGCTGCGGATCCTCTATTACGGGGCGCGGATCGCCTACCTGGAATCGGTCCATCGGCGCGTGTTCCACTGCGCCCCGCATCACCGCGAGGCGAGCGTCACCTGGCTCGAACTGCAGCACGCGCGCGGCGAGTTCGCGCTTGCCTGGGGGCCGCACGAGCTCGCGCATTCACGCAGGGTTGCCTGAAAGGCATTTCCATCGGTCGCCGCCGCGGCTTCTGCGGCGCGCGTCGTCGCCCAGGCGCAGGCACGATCGTGGTGTGAACACTAAGCGGCCAGTCGCTTGCGCCAGACGACCTTGAGCAGGTCGAGCACGACTGCGAGGATCAGCGCGGCCGCCGCGGCCAGCGCAAGGTCGTGCCAGTGGAACTCGCCGAACCGGAAGAGGGCAGTGGCGGGCGGCCAGGTCAGGGCAAGCACGATCAGGCCGCCCGCAACCGCGACGACCCACAGCAGCGCCCGGTTCGGTCGCGTGAGCTGGCGGATCGGGTGCACGCTCCACGAGCGATTCACCAGGATCAGCGCCAGGTTCGCGAGCACCAGCGCCACGAAGGCAACGGCGCGCACCTCGGCGTCGGAGGCGCCGGCGCGCGCAGCGCCCAGGTAGGTGGCTGCGACCAGCGCGAACGCCAGCAGCCCCTGCAGCAGGCTCCAGGCGATCACGCTGCCCGAGAGGATCTGGCTGTCGGGCCGGCGCGGGGGCCGCCGCATCACGTTGGCCTCTTCGCGCTCGGCCTCGAAGACGATCGAGCAGACCGGGTCGATCACCATTTCGAGGAACGCGATGTGCACCGGCCAGAACACGATCGGCAGGCCGGTGAGCAGCGGCAGCAGCGCCATCCCGGCGATCGGCACGTGGATCGCCAGGATGTAGGTCATCGCCTTGCGCAGGTTGTCGTAGATGCGCCGGCCCAGGCGCACGGTGCGCACGATCGAGCCGAAGTCGTCGTCGAGCAGCACCAGCGACGAGGCCTCGCGCGCCACGTCGGTGCCGCGGCTGCCCATCGCGATGCCGATGTCGGCGGCCTTCAGCGCCGGCGCGTCGTTGACGCCGTCGCCGGTCATCGCGACGACTTCGCCGGCGGCCGACAGCGCCTGCACCAGTTGCAGCTTCTGCTCCGGCATGACGCGCGCGAACACCGAGCTGCGGCGCACCGCCTCGCGTAGCGCGGCAGGATTCATGTGCCGCATCTCGTCGCCGGTGAGCACCGCGCCATCCTCGATACCGGCGCGCGCGGCGATCGCGCGCGCGGTCTGCGGATAGTCGCCGGTGATCATCACCACGCGGATGCCGGCTTCCCGGCACTCGCGCACCGCATCGGGCACGCTGTCGCGCACCGGGTCTTCCAGTCCGACCAGGCCCAGGAACTCGAACCTGAAGCCTTGCGGCGACTCGGGCAGCCGCGGTGCGTCGTGGCGCGCCTCGGCCACGCCGAGCACGCGCAGCCCCTCGGCGGCCATCTCGTCGACCTGCCGGCGCAGCGCGGCGACGGCCTCGGCATCGAGCCCGCACAGGCCGGCAATCGCTTCCGGCGAGCCTTTGGCAGCGACCTGCCAGCCGTTGTCTCCGGCTGCCTGCCAGGCGTGGGTAACCGCGAGCAGTTCGGGGCGCAGCGGCCAGGCGTGCGCGAGCTGCATCGGTGGGGCCACGGTGCCGTTCTTCGCCTGCAGCGCGTGAAACGCCTGTTCCATCGGGTCGAAGGGCTCGGGCGCGCTCGCAAGCGTGCCTGCACGAAGCAGCCGCTGCATCGCCACGGGCCACGGTGCACGCCCGGCGTCGGCCAGGCGCAGCCGCGCCTCGGGCGTGCGCAGTTCGGCGATCGTCATCCGGTTCTCGGTCAGCGTCCCGGTCTTGTCGGTGCACAACACCGTGGCGGCGCCCAGGGTCTCGATCGCCGCTGCGCGACGCGTGAGCACGCGCGCCTTCGACAGCCGCCACGCGCCCATCACCATGAACACGGTGAGCACGAGCGGGAACTCCTCGGGGAGCATCGACATGCCCAGCGCGATGCCGGCGAGCAGCGCGTCGAGCCACGAGCCGCGCAGCCAGCCGAAGAGCAGCACCGCGAGCGCCGAGCACGCCAGGCCGGCCACGGCGACCGCGCGCACGATGCCGCGCGTCTGTCGCGTCAGGCGCGGTGTGGCGCTGGCGATTTCGCTCAAGGTCTGGCCTATCTGCCCGATGCGGCTGCGCGCGCCGGTGGCCTCGACGCGTGCCGTGCCCTGGCCGCGCACCACCAGCGTGCCGGCGAACACCGCCGGCAGGTCGTCGCCGCCGGGCGCGAAACGGTCCGCGGCAACCGCCTGCGGCGCTTGCGCCGCGGCCGTCTTGCGCACCGGCACCGATTCGCCGGTGAGCAGCGATTCGTCGACCATCAGGTCGGCGCAATCGAGCAGCGTCGCGTCGGCGGCCACGCGGTCGCCTTCGCCGAGCACGATCAGGTCGCCGCGCACCACTTCGCGGCCCGGAATGCGCAGCCTCTGGCCGGCGCGGATCACCAGCGCGCGCGGGCTGGTCAGGTCGCGCAGCGCCTCGAGCACGCGCTCGCTGCGGTTCTCCTGCACGACCGCGATCGCCACCGAGATCGACGCGAACGCCATCAGCACCAGCGCCTCGGCGAGGTCTCCCAGCAGCAGGTAGATCGCGCCTGCCGCGAGCAGCAGCCCGAACATCGGCTCGCGCACGACGTCGACGACGATCCGCCCGAGGCTGCGCACGCCGGTGCGCGGAAGTTCGTTGGGCCCTTCGGTTCGTAGCCGTTCGGCCGCCTGCGCGGGCGTCAGCCCGCTGCGGCCCGTCATCAGACCTGGCATCGGGCGCGCGACCTCGTCGCGGCTCGGGCGAGCGGCGTGACGGGCATCGCGAGACGGTTCGTCCCGGGGCTCAGTCGGCCGTGCCGACGATGACGCTGGAGGCCTTGAACAGCGCGGTCACCGGTCTGCCGGGCTTCAGGTCGAGCTTTCGTGCGCTCTCGATCGTGACGATCGCAGCCACCGAGCCGCCGCCCGGCAGATCGACCAGCACCTCGGCGTTGACCGCGCCGGGCTCGACGCGGGCGACCTCGCCGGCCAACCGGTTGCGGGTGGACAACCGCGCCGTGTCGCCATCGACCATCAGGTTCACCGACGAGGCTTTCACCAGGGCGAAAGCCTCGCGCCCCGGCGCCAGGCCCAGGCTTTCGGTGCTCTCGCGGGTGACCGTGGCGACGATGCGCTCGCCGCCCGCGATCGCGAGTTCGATCTCGTCGTTGACCGCGCCGCGCCTGACGGCGACGACCTTGCCGGCGAACTGGTTGCGCGCGCTGGTCTTCATGGGGTTCGGCCTCCTCGCGTGCCCGCATTGTCGCACGCGCGCGCACGGGGTCGCGCGGCGTGGGCACGGGCTTCGGGTTCAGCCGACCGGAATCAGCTGATCGCGATGCCCGAAGCCCAGCGAATTGTCGACGAAGTAGAGGCGATCGGGGACGATCCGGTACCAGCGGATCTTCGCAAAGGCTGCGGCGATCGGCGCCGGCGCACGCTCGGAGCTGCCGAGCGCCGGGAACTTCGCGCCGTAGATCGTGCGCGCGCGCTCGGCTTGCGTGCCGCGCACTTCGCGGGCTTCGCCCTCGAGCTGGATGCCCCTGATCGCGGCCCAGTCGGCGCAGTCGTCCTGGATCGTCGCCGCGACGCGCGCGTGCGCAGCCAGTTCGGTGGCGTGCCGCGTCGACGGCGCCGACAGGAAGTACAGCGTGAAGCCTTCGCTCGCGTAGAACACCGCCGCCGCCCAGGGCCCGGCCGGACCCTGCGTGGCGAGCGTCATCACGTGATGCGCGCGCAGGTACGCGAGCACCCGTTCGCGTACCGGGCCCGTCATCGACCGGCCAGCGAGGGTCGCGGTACTCCGGCCGGGTCGGCAGGCGCGCCCGCAGCGGCGGGTGCGCCCGAAGCAACGGGTGCGGCGCCAACCGGATCGCCACGCACCTCGTCGCCCTCGTGCAGGCGCTTGAGCCGGTAGGCGAGTTGCGGTCGCGTGAGTCCCAGCATGCGCGCCGCCGACGACAGGTTGCCGCGCGCCTTGTCGACGGCCGTCTCGAGCAGCATCGCCTCGACCTGGTCGAGCGTCATCACGCCGTTGAACACGGCCTCGCACAACTCCTTGCCGGTGGCCCAGCGGCTGGAGTCGAGGCCGCCGTGGATGTCGAGGCCGAACTCGCGGGCGTGCGCGTCGGCGTAGGACGGGAACAGGTGGCCGACCTCGACCCGCGTGCCCGCGGGCGCGAGGATCACGCCGCGCTCGACCATGTTCTGCAGTTCGCGGATGTTGCCCGGCCAGCCGTAGTTGAGCAGCGCCCGCTTGGCCTTGTCGGTGAAGCCGCGCAGCTTCTTGCCGTGGATCGCGCAGTGCTTCTCGAGGAAGTGCTTGGCGAGCGGCCCGATGTCTTCCTTCCGCTCGCGCAGCGGCGGAATGTCGATCTGCCAGGCGTTCAGCCGGTAGTAGAGGTCGGAGCGGAAGCGTCCTTCCTTCACCAGTCGGCGCAGTTCGCTGTTGGTGGCTGCAACCAGCCGCACGTCGACGCGCCGCGTCTTCTGGTCGCCGAGCCGCTCGACCTCGCCCTCCTGCAGCACGCGCAGCAGCTTGCTCTGCGCAGGCATCGGCAGGTCGCCGATCTCGTCGAGGAACAGCGTGCCGCCGTCGGCGCGCTCGAAGCGGCCCGGGCGCGACACCAGCGCGCCGGTGTAGGCGCCCTTTTCGACGCCGAACAGCTCGGACTCGACCAGGTCGTGCGGGATCGCCGCGCAGTTGACCGCCACGAACGGGCGCGCCGCGCGCGGGCCCATTTCGTGCAGCGCGCGGGCGAACAACTCCTTGCCCACGCCGGTTTCGCCGAGCAGCAGCACGCTGATCCGCGTGTTCGCGGCCTGGCGCAGCAATTCGTAGGCGGCCCGGAACCCGGGGGAGTTGCCGGTCATGTCGGCCGGCAACTTCTCCTTGTCGTCGAGCGACGAGCGCAGCTGGGAGACCTGGGTCTGCAGATCGAACAGCTGCTCGGCGATCGACTCGCGATTGAAGAAGTGCTTGTGCGCGTCGGCGTCGGGCCACTCCTCGATCGGCTTGCCGATGATGCGGCAGTTGTTGTGGCCCATGCCGACGCACTCGACCTCCTTGTAGAGGATCGGGCGTCCCATGAAGGCCGACGTGTAGCCGCAGGCGTAGCCGATCTGCGTCCAGCACACCGGCTCGGAGTGCGTGCCGTAGAAGTGCCGGTGCCACTGGCCTTCCCAGGAGTTCTCCCAGACGAACTCGCCGTAGAAGCGGCCAGTGGCGCGGTCGAGCTCGAGCCGCACCGGCACGACGCGGACGATGCCTTCGAGCGTGTGCAGGCGCGGGCCGGTCATGAACGCGTCGAGGTCGTCGAGGCTTTCCGCGCGCGCGCGCGCCAGTTCGGCGTCGCGCACGCCCGACGAGTAGCCCATCCGCGTGAGCAGCCCCTGCGCGCGGTCCATGCCGAGCGTGTCGATCAGGTCCTTGCGCAGGCTGGCCTGCGCCTCGGCGTGCACCAGCAGCATGCGGTGCTCGTGCAGCCAGATCTGGCCGCTCTCGGCGCAGAAGTGGACCTGCGCGCGCAGGTCGTCGTTGTCGACGTGGTCGTAGCCACGAAGCCTGGTCATCGCCGTGCTTCCGGCCGGTGAAGGGGAAAAATCACTTCTAGGCGCCGGTGCCTGCCGGCGCCTTGATCGAGGTCAACCTATCGGATTCGCCGCGCGCGCGCCCGCCTGCGCCGCGCGCCGCGACGCTTCATCAAATGATCAAACCGCCGGCGCGTGGCGCTGCGGAACTGACCAAACGATCAACCGTCGATCGGGCCGAGCACCTGCGGTGCGCCGCCCCGCGGCTTCCGGCAGACGCCGGGTTGTGCAGGTGCACCAATGCGCGCCGGAACCGGCCAGTGGCGCTGCGCGGCACGATCGCGCCTGCCGGCGGGGGGTGCGTTGCTGCTGCGCGCAATTCCGCGGTGGCACGGTGATTGCATCGATCCCGATATCGAGTCCCGGCAGCGACGCATCTGTCCGGCCACCCCGAGCGGGCATCCACGAAACCAGGGAGCAGGAGAACATGAAATTTCCCGTGCCGCACGATGTCAAGGCAAAAACGATTCCGGGTACCGAGGGCTGGGAGCGGATGTATCCGTACCAGTACCAGTTCGTCACCGACGACCCCGTGCGCAACCAGTACGAGAAGGAGACCTTCTGGTTCTACGACGGGCTGCACTACCCGGAGCCGCTCTATCCGTTCGACACGATCTGGGACGAGGCCTGGTACCTCGCGCTGTCGCAGTTCAACAACCGCATCTTCATGGTGCCGCCGGTGCGCGGGGTCGACCACCGGATGATCAACGGCTACGTCTACATCTCGCCGGTGCCGGTGAAGGATCCCGAGGAGATCGGCAGGCGTGCCCCCAACTTCATGGAGCGCGCGGGCTTCTACTACAAGAACTGGGACGAACTCGAGGCGAAGTGGAAAGTGAAGATGGAGGCCACGATCCGCGAACTCGAGGCGCTGAAGATCCCGGGCCTGCCCGAGATGGAAGACATCTCGGTGGTCACCGACGCCATCGGCGAGTCCAACGGCTATCACCTGCTCAAGAACTACGACGACCTGATCAACCTGGGCCTGAAGTGCTGGCAATACCACTTCGAGTTCCTGAACCTCGGGTATGCGGCGTACGTGTTCTTCCTCGACTTCGTGCAGAAGCTGTTCCCGAGCATTCCGACGCAACGCGTCACGCAGATGATCTCGGGCATCGACGTGATGATGTACCAGCCCGACGAGGAGCTGAAGAAGCTGGCGCGCCGGGCGATCGAACTGGGCGTGGACGAAGTCGTGACCTTCAGCTCCGAGTGGACCGAGGTCGAGGCTGCGCTGAAGAAGCTCCCGAAGGGCGTCGAGTGGCTGACCTCGCTGAACCTGTCGCGCGAGCCCTGGTTCAACATCTCCACCGGCACCGGCTGGTTCCACCACGACCGCTCGTGGAACGACCAGATGAACGTCCCGCTGTCCGGCATCGCCACCTACATCGGGAAGCTGAAGAAGGGGCACAACATCGATCGGCCCACCGACAAGGTGCGCGCCGAGCGCGACCGCATCACCACCGAGTACCGCGACCTGATCGAGAAGGACGAGGACCGCAAGCAGTTCGACGAACTGCTCGGCTGCGCGAAGACGGTGTTCCCGTACGTCGAGAACCACCTGTTCTACGTCGAGCACTGGTTCCACTCGGTGTTCTGGAACAAGATGCGCGAGGTGGCCGCGATCATGAAGGAGCACGGCATCATCGAGGACGTCGAGGACGTCTGGCTGCTGCGGCGCGACGAGATCAAGTCGGCGCTCTGGGACATCGTCACCGCATGGGCCACCGGTGTCACGCCGCGCGGCGCCGCGACCTGGCCGAAGGAGGTCGCCTGGCGCAAGGGCGTGATGCAGAAGTTCAAGGAGTGGAGCGCGCCGCCGGCGATCGGCACCGCGCCCGAGGTGATCCAGGAACCGTTCACGATCGTGCTCTGGGGCGTGACCAACAAGTCGCTCGCCGACTGGGCGTCGGTGCAGGAGGTCGCCGATCCCGACAGCATCACCGAGCTGAAGGGATTCGCCGGCAGCCCCGGCGTGATCGAGGGCAGGGCCCGCGTGTGCAGGACGGTGAGCGAGGTCGGCCAGTTGCAGGAGGGGGAGATCCTGGTGGCGCCGACGACCTCGCCGTCCTGGGCACCGGCGTTCGCCAAGATCGGCGCGTGCATCACCGACGTCGGCGGCGTGATGAGCCACGCGGCGATCGTCTGCCGCGAGTACGGCATGCCGGCGGTGGTGGGCACCGGGCACGCGACGAAGATCATCAAGACCGGGATGCGGGTGCGGGTGGACGGCTCGACCGGCGCGATCACCATCGCCCGCTGAGGGAGCGGGCGATGGCGAACCTCGCTGACCCGATCGCCAACGCGGCGGCCGGCGGCACGCCCGCCGGCACGCCCGCCGTCTGCTGGTTCGAGGAGTGCCTGAAGGAGTCGGTGCCGCTGGTCGGCGGCAAGTGCGCGTCGCTCGGCGAGCTGATCCACGCGGGCGTGCGCGTGCCGCCGGGCTTCGCGCTCACCACCGCGGGTTTTCGCAGCTTCATGGCGCGCTCGGGGCTCGACCGCGAGGTCGCGGGGTTGCTCGCCGACGTCGGCACGGGCGACCTCGATGCGCTCGAGCGCGCCAGCGCGGCGATCCGCGCGGCGATCGAGGCCCAGCCGTTCTCGACCGAGCTGGAAGACCTGGTGGCCGAGTGCTACCGCAAGCTCGCGGTGCGCTGCGGCCTGCCGGCGGTGCCGGTGGCGGTGCGCTCGAGCGCGACCGCCGAAGACCTGCCCGACGCGAGCTTCGCCGGCCAGCAGGACACCTTCCTGTGGATCCGCGGCATCGACGAGGTGCTCGCGCACGTGCGCCGCTGCATCTCGAGCCTGTACACCGCGCGGGCGATCGCGTACCGGGCGAACAAGGGGTTCTCCGAACGCGACGTGGCGATCAGCGTCGGCGTGCAGAAGATGGCCAACTCGTTCACCGCCGGCGTGATGTTCACGATCCATCCGGCCAACGGCGATCGCTCGGTGATCGTGATCGACTCGAACTTCGGCTTCGGCGAGTCGGTGGTCTCCGGCGAGGTCACGCCCGATCACTTCGTGGTCAACAAGATCACGCTGGACATCATCGACCGCACGATTTCCTGCAAGGAGCTCTGCTACACGGTCGACCCGAAGACGCAGACCTCGCGGGCGGTCGAGGTGCCGTTCGAGCGCCAGCGGGTGCAGTCGCTGATCGACGACGAGATCACCGAGCTGGCGTGGATGGGCAAGCAGATCGAGAAGCACTACGGCCGGCCGATGGACATCGAGTGGGCGGTCGACAAGGACCTTCCCTCGGGCGGGAACATCTTCATTCTCCAGGCGCGGCCGGAGACCGTCTGGAGCAGCCGCAGCCAGGCGGCGGTGACCGGAGGGTCGGCAGGCTCGGCGATGGACTACATCCTCTCGAGCCTGCTGCAGGGCAAGAGAGTGAACTAGGTCAACCAGGCAAACGTTCTCACAACGGAGTACACATGGACGCAAGGACGCAAGTGGGGCTGATCGACGACCTTCGCAGCTACATCGCGGCACTGGAGGCCAACGGCCAGCTGCATCGCGTGAAGGCCGAGGTCGACTGGAAGTACGAGCTGTGCCACGTATCCAAGGTGAACGAGGAGCGGCAGGGCCCGGCGCTGCTCTACGAGAACGTGAAAGGGCATTCGATTCCGGTGTTCACCAGCGCGTTCACCACGCCGCAGCGCATCGCGGTGGCACTCGAGCAGGAGCCCACGCTCACCATGTGCCAGCTCTCGCGCAAGTGGATGGAGCTGACCACCAAGCAGATGATCAAGCCGACCTACGTCGACAACCCGCCGGTGATGGAGAACGTGATCGAGGGCGACGCGGTCGACCTGGAGAAGTTCCCGGTGCCCTGGTTCTATCCGGACGACGGCGGGCGCTTCTTCGTGACCGCCGGATACCTGGTCACGCAGGACCCGGACACCGGCTGGACCAACCTCGGCACCTACCGCTCGCAGGTGCTGGGCAAGAACATCCTCGGTTCGCAGATCATCAAGGGCAAGCATGGCGACATGCACATGAAGAAGTACCAGGAGCGCGGCGAGCTGATGCCGGCGGCGGCGGTCGTCGGCTGCGATCCGGTGCTCTTCCTCGCGGGCTCGACGCTGGTGAGCGCCGGCACCGACGAGTACGACATCGCAGGCGCGCTGCGCGGGCGGTCGGTGCCGGTGTTCAAGTCCGAGCTCACCGGGCTCACGCTGCCGGCGAACGCCGAGATCATCGCCGAGGGCTGGATCGACCCGAACGAGTTGATGGAAGAAGGCCCGTTCGGCGAATACACCGGCTACTACTCGGGCAACAAGGGCAAGGACTACCCGAAGCCGGTGCTGCGCGTGAAGCGCATCCTGCACCGGAACAAGCCGGTCTTCTGGGCGACCACGGTCGGCAAGCCGATCAACGACATCCACATGATCCAGTCGCTGAACCGCACCGGCGCGCTCTGGTACGACCTGGAGACGATGCGCGTGCCCGGCATCCAGAGCGTGTACCTGCCGGCGGCGGCCACTGGCCGGTTCTGGGCGGTGGTGTCGGTGAAGCAGATGTATCCGGGCCACTCGAACCACGTGGGCAATGCGGTGATCGCGAGCACCACGGGCCACTATGGCCTGAAGGGCGTGATCGTCGTCGACCACGACATCGAGGCCGACGACATGGACCGGGTCTGGTGGGCGCTCGCCACGCGCTTCGACCCGAAGCGCTCGGCGCAGATCATCGACCGCGGCCGCTCGACGCCGCTCGACCCGGGGCTGCCGATCGAGGCGCGCGACATCACCAGCCGGATCATCCTCGACGCCTGCACGCCCTACGAGTGGCAGAACAAGCCGCAGGAGATCTTCATGGACCGCGCGATGCTGCAGCGCGTGTCGGACCGCTGGAACGAGTACGGCTTCGCCGGCGCGAGCCCGGTGGCCGACATGATCGGTCGGCTCACGCGGCCGGAGACGAAGAAGAAATGAAGGCGGAAGGGGGAGGGGAGAAGGGGAGCGGGCGCAGATGAAGAAAGGGATCGTGATCGTCGTCAACCTCGACACGCGGGGCGAGGACATCGTGTTCGTGAAGGACCTGATCGCCGCGCGCGGACACGATCCGATCCTGCTCGACTTCAGCATGGAGGAGCCGCCCCCGTTTCCCGGCGACATCCGCACCGAGGAGGTGGCCGCGCGCGGCGGCCTGCCGATCGAGATGGTGCGCGAGAAGTATCGCAGCGACCGCGATGCGGCCACCGACAACCAGATCCGCGGCGCGGCGGCGATCGTCGACGACCTGGTGCGCGCGGGCCGGGTGCACGGCATCATCGGCATCGGCGGCGGCACCGCGACCCTGGTGGCCACCTCGGTCATGAAGCGGCTGCCCTTCGGCATGCCGAAGCTGATGGCCTCGCCGATGGCCGCGCACCCCGCCTACATCGACCAGTACGTGGGCACGCGCGACATCACGATGCACCACACGGTGCTCGACATCGTGAAGATGAACCCGCTGCTGCGCGCCCAGATCGTCAATGCGGTCGGTGCGATCTGCGGCATGGTCGAGGCGACGCAGGGCACGAACATCCGCTTCGACAAGCCCTGCGTGGCGGTGTCCTCGTTCGGCTTCGGCGAGATGGCGGTGCAGTCGGCGCTCGGCATGCTCGAGGAGGAGGGATTCACGCCGATCGTCTGCCATGCCCAGGGCAAGGGTGACCGCGCGATGGAGGAGATGATTCGCGACGGCGCCTTCCACGGCGTGCTCGACATCTGCATCGGCGGCGTGATGGAGCACCTCTTCAAGGGCAACCGCGACCCCGGCCCCGACCGGCTGATGGCGGCAGTCGAGACCGGGATACCGATGGTGCTCGCGCCCTGCGGCCTGGACATCCTGTCCTACGGCGGGCGGGCCGACATGCTCGAGAAGACGAAGGATCGGCCGCAGTACGTGCAGGATCGTCTGCGCGTGCAGGTGCGCACCACCGCCGACGAACTGCGCCAGGCCGCCGACGTGATCGCCACGCGGCTGAACGGGGCGCGCGGTCCCTGGAGCTTCCTCGTGCCGACGAAGGGCTGGTCGTCGCTCGACCGCGAGGGCCGGCCGATTCACGACCCGGTGGCCGACGCGGCCTTCGTCGCGCGGATGCGCGAGCGGCTCGCGCAGCCCGAGCGCCTCAGGGAGGTCGACCTGCACCTGTACACGCCGGAGTTCGCGCGCGTTGCGGTCGACGAGTTCGTCGCGCTGTTCCGGCAGGCGCAGGCGCCGGCGCTCGCGGCGGCCGGACAGGAGTAGCGGCGATGCTGGTGCGCAACTGGATGCATGCCGATCCGATGACGATTCCCAGCGACACGCTGGTGTCGGAGGCGAAACGGCTGATCAGCGACAACAACCTGCACGCACTGCCGGTGGTCGACGATGGGCGCCTGCGCGGCCTGGTCACGCGCGCGAACCTGCTCCGGATGGGCCAGTTCGTGCTGCGCACGCAGGATCCCGACGAGTTCGCCTTCTTCGTGGCGCGCCTGAGGGTGCGCGACGTGATGGTGCGCAATCCGGCCACGGTGCAGGTGACCGACACGATGGAGCACTGCCTGCGGCGCGGCCAGGAGCTGGGCGTCGCGCAGTTCCCGGTCATGGATGGCGAGCGGGTCGCCGGGGTGATCTCGGCCAACGAGATCTTCCAGCTGGCTGCGCACTGCCTGGGCGCCTGGGAGCAGCGCAGCGGCGTGACGCTGGCGCCCACGCAGCTCGGGCCCGGGGTGCTGGGCCGCATCTCGGGCGTCGCCGAGGCGGCCGGCGCGGTCCTGCAGGGCATCTACCCGGTGGGCTTGCAGGGCGAGCAGATTGTGGAGGAGTATCCGCACAAGCGGGTCATCATCCGCTTTCACGCCGAGGACGTGTCGCTGGTGGTCGGTGCGCTGGAGGCCGCGGGCTTCCGGGTGATCGAATCGGTGGATGCCCGGCGGCACCCGCAGGCCGCATGAACCATCAACGGGGAACGAAGAACATGAGCTTGCCATTGGTCGTGGCCATCACCGGTGCCACCGGCGTCATCTACGGCGTCGAACTGCTGCGCGCGCTGAAGGAGCTGGGGCAGGAGACGCACCTGATCCTGAGCGAGGCCGCCGGGATGAACTTCGCGATCGAGACCGACCACTCCCTCGAAGAGGTGCGCGCGCTGGCCGACGTGGTCTACCCGAACAAGGACATCGGCGCTGCGGTGGCGAGCGGGTCGTTTCGCACGCGCGGCATGATCGTTGCGCCCTGCACCGTGAAGACGCTGTCGGCGATCGCGAATTCGTTCACCTACAACCTGGTCGTGCGAGCGGCCGACGTGACGCTGAAGGAGCGCCGTCCGCTGGTGCTGATGGTGCGCGAGACGCCGCTGCACAAGGGCCACCTGGAGCTGATGACGCGCGCGGCCGACTGCGGCGCGACGATCCTGCCGCCGATGCCGGCCTTCTACCACCGGCCCGAGTCGATCATGGACATCGTGCACCAGAGCATCGGCAAGGCGCTCGACCAGGTCGGCGTCGAGCACAAGCTGTTCCGCCGCTGGAGCGGCCACGATCGCGGCGCCGCGCTCGAGGCGCCGGGGTCCGAGCGCGGGGCAGGGGCGCGCAGCGGCTCGCGCGACGCATTGCGCGTGGCGACCGGCTGAGACCCCGAAGAGGGCCGGGCGCACCAGGCGCTCAGCGGCAACGCGCCAGGATGTCCTCGGGAACCGGCACCGCATGGATGCGCGTGCGGTCGGCCGGATCGCGGATGCAGAAGACGCGGGTCTCGCGGCTTTCACAGATCAGGTCGTCGCCGCGCACGATCGTGTGCTTCTGGACGAAGACTTTCGAGCGCCACTCCTCGACCTCGGTGCGGATCTCGAGCGTTTCGCCGTAGGTGGAGCTCTTGAAGAACCGGGTGTGGTGCTCGAGCATCGGCGTGCCGATGATGCCGTTGATGCGCTCGAGCTCGTGCCAGGGCGGCACCCCGAGAGTCATGAAGAAATGCAGCGACGCCGCGTCCATCCAGCGATGGTAGCGGGGGAAAAACACGATACCGGCGGGGTCGCAGTCGCCGAAGCGCACTTCGACCTTCATGGTCGTGGTCTTGCTCATGCGGGGGATCCCGGTCCGGTGCAAAGGCGCAATGATAATCGCTTTGCCGCGGCTTCCCGCGAGGCGCCTCAGGAGCCCGCGACGAGCTTCAGCCGCTGCACTTTTCCGGACGGGCCGCGAGGCAGTTCGTCGACGAAGCGGATCTCCCTGGGCGTCTTGTAGTGGCCCAGGTGCGTCTCGCAGAACGCGCGCAATTCGTCGCGCAGCGACTGCTCGTCCTCGGCGCTGCGGGCGCGACGCTCCTCGCGGACGATGACGCAGGCGAGGATCTCCTGGCCGTAGTGACGGTCGGGCAGCCCGACCGCGGCGGCGTCGGCCACCGCCGGGTGGCGCAGCAGCACCTCGTCGATCTCGCGCGGGGCGATGTTTTCGCCGCCCTTGATGATCAGCTCCTTGATGCGTCCGGTGACGTAGAAGAAGCCGTCGGCGTCGCGCCGTCCGAGGTCGCCGGTGCGCAGCCATCCGTCGAGGAACGCCGCAGCGCTCGCCTCGGGGTTGTGGTAGTAGCCGGGTGTGACCTGCGGCCCGCGGATCAGGATCTCGCCGGTCTGGCCATCGGGCACGGTCTGCCCGCGCTCGTCGACCACCCGCGCCTCGCATCCGGAGGGCCGCCCCACCGATCCGATGCGGCGCGCGCCCGGGTCGATCGGATTGCTGAAAGCAGGGGCGACCGTCTCGGTCAGGCCCATCGTCTCGACGATGCCGATGCCGAACTTCGCTTCGAACGCCCGGTGATGCTCGGGCGGCAGTGCCGCCGAGGCCGAGCGGCAGAAGCGGATCGCCGCGAGCTGCTCGCGCGGTGGCGAGTCGCCCTCGAGCAGGTAGCTGATGATGGTGGGTACCACGTTGATCCAGGTGCACCGATGCGCGACGACCATCGGCCAGAAGCGCCCCGCCGAGAAGCGCGGCGCGATCGCCAGGCTGCCGCCGTGCGCGAGCGGTGCGAGCATCGTCACCGCGAACGCGTTGATGTGGTAGAGCGGCAGCACCGCGGCGACGCGGTCGGCGGGGCCGAGCAGGTGCTCGCGGCTGATCGCGTGCGCATTCGCGGCCAGGTTCGCGTGCGTGAGCATCACTCCCTTGGGCTTGCCGGTCGTGCCGGACGTGTACATCAGGAGCGCGAGGTCGCCGGGCGAAGGCGATGGTAGGGGCCCGGTGCCCGCGCCGGCCGGGCGGTGCGCGTCGGCGGCCTCGTGCGTGTTCGCGATGCCGGTTTCTTCTTCGCCGGGAATCGCCTGCACGTCGGGATCGACCTCGACGATCGCCGGCATCGGCGCGCAGCCGGCGAGGATTTCGCGCAGCCGCGCCGCCCAATCGGGCGAGGCGAAGATCAGCCGGCAGCCGGCGTGCTCGATCACGTAGCGCATCTGCTCGGGCTGCGACACCAGGTTCACCGGGACGACCGCGCGGCCGCTGTACATCGCGCCGAGCAGCAGGCGCACCGTCGCGATGCCGTTGGGCATCACGACGGCGACGTTCTCGCCGGCGCCGGCGCCGAGCCGCGCGAGCAGTGCGCCGATGCGCCGGCACGACGCCCGCAGCCCGGCGAAGTCGAGCGTGCGGCCGGTTTCGGTGGCGACGAGATAGCTGGCCTCGCCCCGGTCGTCAGCGCGAGCGTCGACCAGCGCGGTGACGGTGCGCGGGTCACCGGGCTGGTGGTGTTCGATCGTCATGGTGTTGGCGTTCAGCGCCCGCGTCTCGCGAAGAATGCGCCGAGCAGATCGTCGAGCTCGGGCACGCGCTCGGGAATCGGCCTGGCGATGCGCGTGACGTTCATATAGTGCCGCACGTTCATGTTGTCGCTGAAGTTGTTGCGGCCCCAGGTGCCGCACCCCATCGACAGCGAAAACGGCAGGCCGTTGTCGAAACTGCCGCCGGTGGCGATGCAGTGCGCCTGGTTGACGATCACGCGCGCCACCGGCAGGTGCAGCCCGAGCTCGAGCGCGCGGGGCTCGACCGCGGTGTGCAGGCCCACCGAGTGCCCCGCACCCATGTAGTCGTAGATGCGCTGCACGATGCGCCGGGCCTCGTCGAAGTCCTGCGCCACGTACAGCGCCATCACCGGCGAGAGCTTCTCGCCCGAGAACGGATGCCCCGGGCCGTAGTCGGACTCGGCGACCATCAGCACGCGCAGGTCGGTGCGCCTGGCGAGGTCGTCGAAACCTGCCACCGCGGCGATTTCGCTGGCCGACTTGCCGATCACGTCGGCCGAGAGCTTGCCGCCGGGCCACATCGCGCGCTGCAGCGCCGCCTTGCGCGCGTCGTCGAGCAGCACCACGCCGCGGGCGGCGAGCGCCGCGAGCAGCCGCTCGCGCGCGGCGCGCACGACCACGACGCTGTTCTCGGACGAGCAGCTGGTGGCGTTGTCGAACGTCTTCGAGCGCACGATGCGCTCGGCGGCCGCCTCGCAATCGGCCGTCTCGTCGACGATTGCCGCGACGTTGCCGGCGCCCACGCCGAACGCCGGCGTGCCGCAGGTGTAGGCGGCGCGCACGTTGCTCTGCGAGCCGGTGGCGACGACCAGGTCGGCCTCGCGCATCAGCACCGCGGTGGCCTCCTTGGTGATCGTGCCCGGCAGCATCTGCACCAGGTCGTGCGGCGCGTCGACGCGGTCGAACTGTGCGTGAATGAACTCCAGCAGCTTCGCGCAGGTGCTGCGGCCCTTCGGGCTGGGCGCAACCACGATCGCGTTGCGCGCCTTCAGGGCGTTGATGATCTTGTTGGCGGGCGTGGCGGCAGGATTGGTCGAGGGGGTGATCGCCGCGACGACGCCCACTGGCCGGGCGATCTCCACCAGGCCGCGCTCCGGATACTCGGCGATCACGTCGACCGTCTTCATGCCGTGAAGGTCGCGCAGCAGGCCGAGCGTCTTGCGGTGGTTCTTGCGCACCTTGTCTTCGACATTGCCCACGCCGGTGTCGGCAACGGCGAGTTCGGCCAGCTCGCGGTTGCGCCCGGGTTCGAGGATTGCCCACGCAGCGGCGTCGACCACCTCGTCGACGCGCGCCTGGTTCCAGCCGGCAGTGATGGCCTGCGCCTTGCGCGCCCGCCTGACGACCTCCCGGACTGCTTCGGCTGCCGATTCCATGTCGGTGTTGCTCATGCTTGCGACCGTTCGACGGGTTGTCCGAAACGCGCCTCGCGCCGACGCTGCTGCAGTGCGCGCACGATCGGCCAGAGCAGTCCGGCGATGGCGAGCAGCATCACGACCGCGCTGATCGGGCGGGTAAAGAGCACGGTCCAGTCGTTGTCGAAGCTCACCATCATGGTCATGAAGTTGGTCTCGGCGAGTGGTCCGAGGATCGTGCCCAGCACCAGCGGCGCGATCGGAAAGCGGAAGCGCTCGAACAGGTAGCCCACCAGCCCGAAGGCGGAGATCACGTACAGGTCGGACAGGCTGTTGCGCGCGGCGAAGGCGCCGACGAAACAGAACACCACCACGAAGGCCGAGACGACTGCTTCCGGGGCGTCGAGCACCTTGCACAGCGGCTTGATCGCGAAATAGCCCAGTATGCACATGCCGATGACCGACAGGAACACCGCCGCGAACACCGCGTAGACCAGCCCGGTGCTGCTCACGAACACCTGGGGCCCGGGCTGGATGCCGTGCAGCAGGAACGCCGCGAGCATGACGGCGGTAGCGCCGCTGCCCGGGATGCCCATCGCCAGCAACGGCACCAGCGCGCCACCCACCGACGCGGTGGCCGCCGACTTGGCCGCCACGATGCCTTCGGGTGCGCCGGTGCCCAGCTGCTTGCGGTTCTTGCCGTACTGGCTCTCGAGCCCGTAGGCGACGAAGGCCGAGACGGTCGCGCCGGCCCCCGGAACGATTCCCACCACCACGCCGGTGAGCGTGCCGCGCACCAGTGTGAACTTCACCCGCAGGATCTCGGCCCAGCGCGGCAGCGCTGTGCGAAAGCGCGCCTGCCCGTCACCGCCCTCGCCGGATTCGGCAACGAAGTCGGCGTGCATCCGTGTGAGCACCTCGCCGATGCCGTAGGCGCCCACCATCACCAGCAGGAAATCGACGCCGTCGAGCAGGAACGACTGGCCGAAGGCGAAGCGCTCGGCCCCGTAGATGTCGTCGACCCCGATGGTTGCGATCAGCAGCCCCAGGCACAGGCTCACGAGCGCATTGACCACCGAGTCGCCCGAGAGCGCCACCACGCTGATCAGGCCGAAGAACACGATCGCGAAGAACTCGGGCGAGGAGAAGTTCAGCGCCACGCGCGCCACCGGCTCGGCCATCGCCACCATCATGATCGCCGAGGCGATGCCGCCGATGAACGCCGCCGCCAGCGACCAGCCCAGCGCCCGGGCCGCCTGGCCCTTGCGCGTCATCTCGTAGCCGTCCCACAGCAGCGGCACGTCCATCGGCTCGCCGGGAATGCGAAACAGGATCGACGTGATCGCGCCGGCGTAGGTGCCCGAGACGTACATCGCGGTGAGCAGGATCAGCGCCGGCCCCACGCCCATCTTGTAGGTGAAGGGCAGCGCCAGCACCACTCCCATCACCAGCGTGAGCCCGGGCAGCACCGCCACCAGCATTCCCAGCACCAGCCCGATCAGCAGCACCAGGAAATTCAGCGGCGTGAGCACCGTCACGACGCCGCCGAGCAGGTGCATCAGCACGTCCATCGCCTGCGCTCCTTCAGCTCACGCCGAGCAGGCGCAGCAGCGCCAGCGAGACCTCGCGAAATGGCCCGGCACCCAGCGGCAGCGAGATGTAGGCCACGCGCATGAAGATCACGATCAGCAGAAAACTGCCCGCCAAACCGATCGCACCCGCCAGCAAGGGGCGCGAGAACCCGCCGATCAGCATGAACAGCGCCAGGAACAGCGCGGTGGCCAGAAAGAACCCCAGCCAGTCCACGCCGAGTGCAAACGCGCCGATCAGCACGAGGCCGCCCAGCAGCCGCCCGGGATACTCGACCTGCGCTTGCGTTGCCCCGGCTGGCGCCGGCCCGGTCGCCTCCGGCGCCGCCCCGGACGGGTTGTGCGCGAACTCTCCGGTCAGGCCCTCCGCGGTGAACGTCGATTTCGCAACCAGACGCTTGACGACCTCGTAGAGGCACAACAACCCCATGATCGCAATCACCGTCTTGGGCCAGAAGTCCGGCCCGATCCGATGCGCATCGCCCGCTGCACCCGTGTCGATCTGCATCGCCGACCAGTACAGCAGCACCGATACCAGCAACATCACCAGGTGCGGCAGCACCCGCTTCATCCGGTTGGGCATTGCAGTCGTTTCCCGGGGCGCGGCGATGTCAGGACTTCGTCGGCAGGTTGGCTTCGATGCGATCGAGTTCGCCCTTGAGGAAGGCGTCCGCCTTGTCTGCCGGGATGTAGCTGTCGGCAAAAGCGAGTTCGTCGACCAGGTACTGCTTGAAGTCGTCGCTGCGCGCCACTTTCTCGATCGCTGCGGCCAGGGTTGCCACGTGCTTCGGGTCGGTGCCGGCGCGCACGACGATCGCGCGGAACTGGCTGATCACCAGCGAGAACCCGGAGTCCTTCGCGAGGGCGATGTCGGTGTACCCGGTCTGCGGCTGGTCGGCGAAGAACACGACCGGCCGCATCTGCTTGTTGACGAGGAAAGAGCGCACGTCGCCGGCCTGCTCGATCACCACGTCGGCGTGCCCGCCGAGCACGGAGGTGTACCGCTCGCCGGGCGCGGCGAACGGCACGACACGGAACTTGTAGCCCTTGGCGTTCATCTGGTTGACCAGGATCTCGTCGACGCTGCCGAAGCCGGTGACACCGACTTTCAGTTCGTGCGTGCGCGCATCGGCGAGCAGCTCGGCGAAATTCTTCCACTTCGCGTCGCTCTTCACGAACAGCCCGCTGGGCTGGCGGATCATCACGCCCAGCGGGGTGATGTCCGACAGCTTCCAGCGGCCCTTGCCACCTGCCAGCGTGGCGAGCGTATCGCCGATGAGGATGCAGATCGTGTAGCCGTCCGTCGGCGCCGAGAGCAGCTTGACGGTGCCGGTGTTGCCGGTGGCGCCGGGGATGTTCAGCACCGGCAGCGATACCCCGAGCTCGGTCTCGAGCAGTTTTCCGGTGCGGCGCGCCAGCTGGTCGGCGCCGCCGCCGGCGCCCCAGGGCACGACGAATTCGATCGGTCGCGACGGGAACTTGTCCTGGGCGCGCGACAACGCCGGCGCCAGGGCAAGCGCACCGGCGGCCGACAGCAGGGCACGGCGCGAAGGATCGGGTTTGCGGGGGAGTGCGGCTCGGTTCGGTGCAGGCATGGTGGTCTCCTCGTCGGTACGGGCGCTCGGCCGGATCTCGTGCGCGCAGCCTTGTGCACGGGGCGGATCCGCCTTCGCCGGGCGCGGGGTTTGAATCATGTTATGTGGGATTGCACTGCAACACGGTCTCGATTAACGTGATTTCCGATGCACGGTGGAATGGGGGCTTGCGATGCAGAGCAATCAGTCGAATGCGGCCGCAGTGCGGGCGTTCCGTGTGCTCGAGGTGGTTGCCGGGCAAACCGACGGCTGCATGCTTGCCGAGATCGTCGAGGCGCTTGCGCTGCCCAAGCAGACGGTGCACCGGCTCGTGGTCCAGCTTCAGCGCGCCGGGCTGATCACGCGCGAGCCCGCGGGGCGCCGGCTGCAACTGGGCGTGCGTGTCGAGCGCTTCGGAGTCGACGCGTTGATGAACGGCCCCTTGCGCCAGCAGCGCCGTGCGATCCTGCAGCGACTCGTCGACACGATCGGCGAGACCTGCAACCTGACGGCGCTCGCCGGAATCGACGTCGTCTACCTCGATCGCGTCGAGACTTCGTGGCCGCTGCGAATGATGCTCGCACCCGGATCGCACGTTCCGCTGCATGCGACCTCCAGCGGCAAGCTGCTGCTCAGCCTGTTGCCGAAGCTGCAGCGCGAGCGTCTGCTCGAGCAGATGACGCTGCGCGGTTACACCGGTTCGACCATCGTCGATCGCGATGTGCTCGTGCGCGAACTGGTCGAGACGCGCCGGCGGCGCGTCGGGATCAACCGGGCCGAACATCTGCGCGGCCTGAACGGGATCGCGGTGCCGGTCATGCTCGACCGGCAGCGAGCGTGCGCGGCGGTCGCGGTGCAGGCGCCCGAGGGACGCATGACGCTCGACGAATTGCTGGCCCAGGTGCCGCGGCTGCGCGAGGCGGCCGATGCGATGCGCGCGACTTTCGTATCTCCATGACGAGGCATTCGATTGGGGCGCCCGGGAGCGGGGAAGCGACTACGATCGACGCTGTGACGACTTCCACGAGAAGGAGTGACCATGTCGGAGATCCTGGGCCCTCAAAAACTCGGGCCGTTGACGCCGCTGGTCGGCGAGTGGGAAGGCGATGTCGGCGTCGACCTTTCGTATCACAACCAGGACGGCGAGACGGCGGAAACCGGCTACTTCGAACGCGCGTGGTTCCGGCCGATACCGATCGTCGAGAACGGCCGGCAGACGATGCAGGGGCTGAACTACCAGATGACCGCCTGGCGCCATGGCGAGGAAGCGATGGACCCGTTCCATGACGAGGTGGGTTATCTGCTCTGGGACAAGGCCAACGGACAGGTGATGCGCTGCTTTGCCGTGCCGCGCGGGCTTGCCATCCTGGCAGGCGGTGATGCAGGTGCGCGCGACAGGAAGCTCAGATTCAGGGCGCAGCCGGGGGCGGATACCTACGGCCTGTCGCAGAACAGGTACCTGATGGAGCGCGCGAGGGCCACCGCGTTCGAGAGCACGTTCGCTTTCAACGACGATGGTACGTTCAGCTACACCTCCGACCTCGTCCTGAAGCTCGCCGCGACCGGCGGCGAGATGCATCACACCGATCGCAACACGCTGCATCGCGTCAAGCGCTTCCATCCGGGCGCGGAAAACAGCTGAGGCCGGCAGCCCCTGCAGGGTTGCGACGCGGTTGACAGGCCGGAGCGACGCCCCCATATTGCGTCACGGTTACAGGCAGAAGAAGGGATCGGCCCGCTCGCGGGCCGTGCCCGCAAACGGGGGGAGACAGCATGGCAGGCACGCTCAGGATCGGCGCGGCAATGGCGGTCGCGCTGGCGTTCGCGTTCGGCGCAAGCGCAGCTGCGAACGCGCAGGAAATCAAGATCTCGCACCAGTTCAAGGCGAACGCCGACGGACGCGACCTCGCCGCGCGGGTGTTCGTCGAGGAAGTCACCCGGCAGGACAAGAACATCAAATTCAGGATCTTCCCGTCGAGCTCGCTGGGCATCAAGCCGGTCGCGCAATTCGACGCGCTGCAGAACGGCACGCTCGAGATGGCGATCTTCCCGATGTCGTACGCGGCGGGCAAGGCGAAGGAGTTCTCGGCAGTGATCCTGCCGGGCACGATCCCGAACCTCGACTTCGCGATGCGCCTGAAGAAGTCGGCGTACCGGCAGAAGCTGCAGGAGCTTGCCCACAGGAACGGCGTGCACATCGTCACCTGGTGGTGGACCCCGGGCGGCTTCGCCGCGAAAGACCGCGACATCACCGATCCGAAGTCGGTGGCGGGGCTGAAGATGCGCGCGGCCGATCCCACCTTCGAATCGATGCTGAAGGCCGCGGGTTCCTCGGTGGTCAGCATGGCTTCGAGCGAACTGTATCCGGCGTTGCAGTCCGGTGTGCTCAACGCCACGCTCACTTCGGCCGAGACCTTCGTCAGCATGCGCCTGTACGAGCAGACGAAGCACGCGACGGTGCCGGGCGACTACACGCTGTGGATGCTCATGCAGCCGCTGGTGATGTCGAAGCAGCACTGGGACAAGCTCACGCCGGCGCAGCAGAAGATCTTCGAGGAGGCGGCGGACAAGTCCGACGAGTACTTCCTGAAGCTGCAGCGCGAGGCCGGCGAGAAGATGGCCGAGGCCTATCGCAAGGCCGGCGGCAAGGTGCACCAGATGACCAAAGCCGAGTTCGACGAATGGCTCGCACTGGCGAAGGAGACCTCCTGGAAGGAGTTCGCCGCGATCTCGCCCGAGGCCAAGGACCTGATGGACGCGCTGCTGCAGGTCAAGTAAGCGGCGCATGCGCGCTTTCATCCGGGCGGTCGACCGCCTCGGCGACCTGCTGGCGGTCGTCGCGGCGGTGCTGCTGGCAGCCGCCTCGGTCGTCATCACCTGGAGCGTGATCTACCGCGCGCTCGGCAACTCCACTTTCTGGGAGATCGAGTTCTCGGTCTACATGATGGTGGCGTCGCTGTTCCTCGCCTCGCCGTACACGCTGCGCACCAACGGCCACGTCGGCGTCGACCTGCTGTCGCACTATCTGCCGCAGCGCCACCGCAGGCGCCTGGCCACGATCGTGGCGATCGTCGGCATGCTGGTCTGCCTGTACCTGGCGGTGCTGGGCGGCGAGCTCGCCTGGGAGTCGTTCCTGCGCGGCGAGCGCAGCGAGAGCACCTGGGCGCCGCACAAATGGCCGCTGTACCTGACGATGCCGGTCGGGCTCGGCCTGACCGCGCTGCAATACCTGGTCGAGCTGATGCGCTCGCCTGCGCCGGAGAGCCTCGCGCATGACTGAGATGCAGGTCGGCCTGCTGATCCTCGTGATCACGCTGTTCGTGCTGTTCTCGGGCCTGTCGATCGCCTGGGGGCTGACGCTGGTCTCGCTGGGCTTTCTCGTGGCGTTCCAGGGATTCGGCAGCATCGCGAACGTACCGATCGTGATGATGGACGAGCTGGCGTCGTTCGCGCTGCTGACGATCCCGCTGTTCGTGCTGCTGGGTGCCGCGATCGGATCGTCGGCGGCGGGCCGCGACATCTACGAGTCGCTGCATCGCTGGCTGGCGCGCGTGCCTGGCGGGCTGGTGATCGCGAACATCCTCGCCTGCGGCGTGTTCTCGGCGATCTGCGGCTCGAGCCCGGCAACCGCGGCGGCGATCGGCAAGGCCGGCGTTCCCGAGATGCTGCGTCGCGGAGTCTCGCCGGCGCTGGCCACCGGCTCGATCTGCGCGGGCGGCACGCTGGGCATCCTGATCCCGCCGTCGATCACGATGATCCTCTACGGGCTGGCGACCGAAACCTCGATCGGGCGGCTGTTCCTGGCCGGCATCGTACCGGGCGTTCTGCTGGTCGTGTTCTTCTCCCTCTACGCGTGGCTGGCCACGCTGCTGTCGCGCCGCGGGATCGAAACCGAAGCCGCCCGCTACACGCTGGCGCAGAAGATGCACGGGCTCGGGCGCGTCTCGCCGTTCATCGCGATCATCGTCGCGATCGCCTACGCGATGTACGGGGGTCTCGCGACGCCGTCGGAGGTGGCGGCGATCTCGGCGGTGCTCGCGATGATCCTGGTCGTTGCGATCTACCGCGCCTGGCGTGCACAAGACCTCTGGCGGATCATGAGCGAGACGGTGCGCGAGTCGACGATGATCCTGATGATCATCGGCGCGGCGGCGATCTTCTCGTACATGATGTCGCTGCTCTACGTGACGCAGACCGCCGCGCAGGCGATGGTCGACCTCGGCCTGAATCGCTGGGTGCTGATGCTGGCGATCAATGCGTTCCTGCTGCTTGCCGGCTGCTTCCTGCCGCCGGTGGCGATCATCGTGATGGTGATGCCGATTCTCACTCCGGTGCTGGAGGCCAACAATTTCGACCTGATCTGGTTCGCGGTGATCCTGACGATCAACCTGGAGGTCGGGCTGATCACCCCCCCGGTGGGGCTGAACCTGTACGTGCTCAGGGGGGTTGCGCCGCAGGTGCCGCTTGCGACCGTGCTTCTGGGCGCGATGCCGTTCGTCCTGATCATGCTGCTCACCATGGTACTGCTGGCCCTGGTGCCGGGGCTTGCCACCTGGCTGCCCAGCCAGATGATGGGCGGGTAGGCGAGTCCCGGCGGCCGGTGCCGGGCGGTACTTCCCACCCCGCTCCTGTCGACGACGACCTTTTTGCGAACCCCTCGGGTATGCCTTGTCGGGAATTGATTGGAATAATTGTTCGTCGTATATAGACGGAGTATTCTCGAAGCCTGAGTAACTGAAGCGACAACTGAACGATCCGGGTGCGGCCATGCCAGGCATGCGTTCTACCGATTCTCCCCAACCGACTGCCGGCCAAGCCGATGCGCCCGCAGTCAGCCTCGCCGACCTGCAGGCCTGGATCGAGGCGGACTCCGGGCTCGCCGCGCGTGACCGGCGCGACTGCCGGGCGGCGATCCGGGCGTTGTGCGCGATGCTCGGCAGCGACGCGGCCGCGACGCCGGCCGACGCGGCCGAGCTCGATCGCCGGCTGGCCAGGGTGCCGAGGCCGGCCCGGGGCCGCGCCGACAAGACGGTCGCCAACATACGCTGGCGCGTGAGGCAGGCGATTGCGCTGCATCGCGGCGAGGCCGCTCCGCCGCCCCGCGGCACTGCGCTCGCGCCGCACTGGGCGGCGCTGCGCGAGCGGCTGCCCACGCGGCGGCTGCGCTACGGGCTGTCGCGGCTGATTCGCGAGGCGTCGGCGGCCGGCATCGAGCCGCAGCGGGTGTCGGACGCGCTGCTCGAGGCGATCGCCGGGCGCCTCGCGGCGAATGCGGGAGAAGCGCGGGCGCGGGCGTTTCGCCGGCAGGCAGCCGAGTGCTGGAACGAGGCGGCGGGACTGGTCGCGGGCTGGCCGCAGCTGCGGCTCGCCTCGCCCGCTCGCCCGGCGCGCCCGTCACAGCTGCCGCTCGACGCGTTTCCGGTCACTTTCCGACGCGACCTCGAGCGCTACCTGGCCTGGGCGGCGCACTCGGGGCGGCTTTCCCGCGACGGCTCCTCCCGCAGCCTCTCGCCGTCCACGGTGCGGCTGCGCGGCGAGCACCTGCGGCTGGCGGCCTCGGCGCTGGCGCGCCGGCTCGGCTATCCGCGCCGGGTGATCAGCCTCGCGACGCTGGTCGAACCGGTCAACTTCAAGCTGCTGCTGGGCGAATACCTCGGACCGGGCGGCGAGCGGCAGGCGGGCACGTTCGCGCGCGGGCTCGCGGTCACGCTGTTCGGCATTGCCCGTCAGTGGGTGAAGGCGCCCGCATCGCAACTCGACCAACTGGGGCACTACAAGCGCCGCCTCGGCGGCGGTGCAGCACCCGGGCGGGCCGGGAGCGACCGCCTGGCGCTCGAGCGCTTCGCCGATCCGGCGACGCTCGCTGCACTGCGGGCGCTGCCCGAGCGTCTGTTCGCGGAAGCGGCCGGCGGGCGCTCGCTGCAGCCGCAGGCGCTGCGCAAGGCGCAGCTCGCGGTGGCCATCGCGCTGTTGCTCGCGGCGCCGCTGCGCCTCGGGCAGCTGGTCGGCCTGAGGCTGGGGCACGAATTGCGCCGGCCCTCCGGGCGGCACGGTCCGATGTCGCTCATGGCCGGCGATGCGGCGGCAGCGTCCGAATGCGCGATCGTCGAGCCGGCGAAAGCGATCGTCGACGACTACCTCGACCACTGCCACGCGGCGCTGCTGCCGAATCCCGAGGCCTGGTTGTTCCTGCGACCCGACGGATCGCGTTGGGGTGAAGCGGCGCTGCGCCACGGCATCGGCGCCGAAACGCGGCGGGCGATCGGCATCGCGTCGACCCCCGGCCTGTTGAGGCAGCTCGCCGCAGCGGATACCGGGCGTAGCATGACGGTTTGCCAGCCAACGGGGAGGGGCACGATGCCGACCCGAAACGAGCCGATCGGCCCGGGCCCGATCGGCATGGAGCCGGCGCAGGTGCAGCGGAGCGGGGCCGGGCGGCGCGGCACCGACGGTCCGCCGGACGCGTACGACTCGCAGCGCGCCGAGCGCGACGCGCTGCTCGCGGGTCTGTGCGCGCCGCAGGCCCGGATTGCGCCGAAATACTTCTACGACTCGCTGGGCTCGGCGCTCTTCGACGCGATCACCGAACTCGACGAGTACTATCCGACGCGCACCGAACGCGCGATCCTTCGCGCGCACGACCGCGAGATCGGGGCAGCCTTCGGGCGCGCCGGCTGCACGCTGATCGACCTCGGGGCGGGCAACGGCGAGAAGGCGGCCCGCCTGTTTCCGGTGCTGCGTCCGCGCGAGTACGTGGCGCTCGACATCTCGGTCGACTACCTGCAGCGCTCGCTCGAAGCGCTGCAGCGGCGCTTTCCGCAGATCGTGATGACCGCGGTCGGTGTCGACCTGGCGCGGCCGCTGGTGCTGCCCGCACGCCTTGCGCGCGACGGGCGGCTGTTCTTCTATCCGGGTTCATCGATCGGCAACTTCACGCCCGACGAGGCGCGGCGCTTTCTCGCCGGGCTGTGCGCCGAGCTCGACGAGACCGGCGGGCTGCTGATCGGCATCGACCTGCTGAAGGACCCGGCTACGCTGCAGGCCGCCTACGACGATCCGCTCGGCGTGACCGCCGCGTTCAACCTCAACGTGCTGCGCAGGACCAACCGCATCGCGGGCACCGACTTCGCGCCGGCCGACTGGCGCCACGTCGCGTATTTCGAGCCGGCGCACGGGCGCATCGAGATGCACCTGGAAGCCTGCCGTGCGCTGCGCGTGAGCTGGCCGGGCGGCGAGCGTCGTTTCGCCGCCGGCGAGCGCATTCACACCGAGAATTCGTACAAGTACCGGCTCGGCGACTTCGCCGCGCTGCTTGCCGATGCCGGCTTCGCGCTGCAGGCGTACTGGACCGACGAGCGCGAATGGTTCGCGGTGCTGCTCGCGCGTCCGCAATCTCAGCGCACCGGGCAGGCGAACAGTTCCACCGTTCCGCTGTCGACGCCGGTACGCTGACGCAAGGGCCGGCAACCGGCGCTGGTGCACAGTTGCCAGTCGTCGGTGAAGCCGGACAGCGCAAGCCGCAGCCGGGGAACTTCGAGCCCGCCCGGCGCGTGCCATGTCCCGTTGCGCAGCACGGCCCCCTGGGGCGGTTCCATGCCCGCGCCCGAACCGCGCACGCGCGATTCGACCAGCACGAGGCTGCGGCGATCCGGATCGATGCGCCAGTCTTCTTCCCAGGCCACCTTTTCGATCGAATGGGTCCACGAGAGCGTGAAGCGCTCGACCGGCAATGCCGCGACGATCGAAGTCGCCACGGCCAGGCACAGGCCGACGCTCATCGCGCCCGTCGTTGCCGCCGCCAGTGGATGAAGCCGACCAGCACGCAGATCGCAAAGCCCAGTTCGTCGGTGCTCGCGGTGGCCACGACCAGCAGGAACGCGCCGGTGACCGAAAGCAGGCGCTCGTACCAGGTCATGCGGATCTGCAGGTAGCCGACGGTAGCCGCGCCCCAGAGCCCGATCGCGAGCAGGGCCTTGACGATCAGGTAGGCGGTGTCGAGCAGGGTGCCCGACTGCATCATCAGGGCCGGCGCATAGACCGCCATGTAAGGCACCACGAAGCCGGCGATCGCGATCCGCATCGCCTGCATGCCGATCTTCAGCCCTGATTCCCGGGCGATCGGCGAAGCTGCGAAGGCAGCCAGCGCCACCGGCGGCGTCAGGTCGGCCATGATGCCGAAGTAGAAGACGAACATGTGCGAGACGATCAGCGGCACGCCCATTTCGAGCAGCGCGGGCGCGGCGAGCGAACTGGTGATGATGTAGTTCGGGATCGTCGGGATTCCCATGCCGAGCACCAGGCACACCAGCATCGTCAGGAACAGGCTCAGGAACAGGCTCTTTTCGCCCATCTGGATGATGTAGCCGGCAAAGGTCGTCGCCGCGCCGGTGAGCGTCATGACGCCGATGATCACGCCGACCAGCGCGCAGGCCACGCCCACCGGCAGCGCGTGGCGCGCGCCGTCGGCCATCGCGTTGATCGCCAGGCGCAGCGTCTCGCGGCCGCCCTTGACGAAAACCAGCAGCGCCGCCATCACGCCGGCCAGCGCGAGGATTGCGCCG
The DNA here is from genome assembly GCA_016861185.1 of Betaproteobacteria bacterium. Lineage (GTDB taxonomy): Bacteria > Pseudomonadota > Gammaproteobacteria > Burkholderiales > Burkholderiaceae_F > DSNY01. Next base: position 614,915 of record BOKW01000002.1, on the reverse strand, counting down.
ATGCCGAACCTGAAGAACGCCGAGCAGGCCAGACCGATCAGGATCCAGAACATCACCCGCAGCGCGGTCTGACCCATCCGCGCGGCGAGCGTGAAGCCGAAGATCAGCACGACCGTCAGCGCGAGCGACACCATGCCCGAGAACAGCGGCGTGTAGCCGGAGAACAGCAGGAACACGAGCATCAGCAGCGGCAGCACGAGGTACCAGCGTTCGCGTACCGCGCGCCACGGATCGGGGCATTCCTCCTTCGGCAGGCCGTGCAGCTTCGCCCGGCCGGCTTCCAGGTGCACCATCACGAACGCGGTGAAGAAGTACAGCAGCGCCGGGATTGCCGCCGCCTTGCAGATCTCGACGTACGGCACGTTGATCGTTTCGGACATGATGAACGCGACCGCGCCCATCACCGGCGGCATGATCTGGCCGCCCATGCTCGAGGTGGCCTCCACGCCGCCCGCGAACGCCGGCTTGTAGCCGAAGCGCTTCATCAACGGGATCGTGAACTGACCTGTCGTCACGACGTTGGCGACCCCCGAACCGTTGATCGTTCCCATCAAACCGGAAGAGACGACCGCGACCTTGGCCGGTCCGCCCTTTGCGTGGCCGAACAAACCGAGCGCGAAGTCGGTGAACAGCCTGATCATCCCGGCCTGCTCGAGGAAGGCGCCGAACAGGATGAACAGGAAGATGTACGACGACGACACGTAGGTGGGCGTGCCGTAGATACCTTCGGTGCCGAAGCCGAGCTGGCCGACGACTTGGTCGAAGCCGTAGCCTCGATGCGCAAGGGCGCCGGGCAGGTACTGGCCGAACAGCGCGTAGGCCAGGAAGACCGCGCAGATGATCGGCAGCGCGATCCCCATCACCCGGCGCGCCGCTTCGAAAACCAGCCCGATCGTCAGGATGCCGACGACCATGTCGGCGGTCGTCAGGTCGCCGGCGCGCTGCACGAGGTCGGCTTCGTAGACCCAGTGGTAGAGCCCGGCGACGAAGCCGGCGACGCCGATAATCCAGCCGATCCAGCGCTGCTTCAGCGGCGGCATCAGCAGGAAGGTCATCAGGATCAGGAAGCCCACGTGAATCGCCCGCACGACGGGGCTGGACAGCGGGCTGAAGGCGGCCGTGACGACCTGGAATGTCGAGAACGCGACCGCGATCGCGAACACCGTGCGGGTGAACGGTTGTGCGGCGTACCCGGAATGCGCGGCGGCAGAGTCGGTCATCGCTGGGTCCTCTTCGCTGGGTTTGTCGTGGTTGTCGTACCCAGAAAGAAGCGATGGCACAGCGGCGCTGTGTCATCGCGGCACTGCTTGCGCGTACGCCCTACTTCAACAGGCCGGCTTCGCGGTAGTAGCGTTCGGCGCCCGGATGCAGCGGCACCGGCACGTCCTTGGCGGCGTCGGCTTTGACGATCGCCTTCGCGGCCGCGTGTGCCGCGATCAACTGGTCGAGGTTGTCGAACAGCGCCTTGGTCATCGTGTAGACGGTGTCGGCGGGAACGCCGTCGTGCGTGACGAGGAAGTTCTTGATCGCTGCGGTCGGAACGGTGTCCGCCTGGTTCGTGTACGTATTCGCGGGGATCGTGCCGGGCTGGTAGGCGGGGTCGCCGACCTTCGCGACGACGTCGGCAGGGATCGGTACGACCACGATCCTGATCGAGGTCGCCAGGTCGCGGATCGACGCCACGCCGAGTCCGGCCGACTGCAGCGTCACGTCGAGCTGACGGTTTTTCATCAGCTCGACCGATTCGCCGAACGGGAGGTATTCGACTTTCGCGAAGTCCTGGTAGGTCAGTCCTGCGGCCTTCAGGATCGCGCGCGCGTTCAGTTCCGTGCCCGATCGCGGCGCGCCGACCGAGATGCGCTTGCCCTTCAGATCCGCGAGCGTCTTGATGCCGGAATCTGCGCTGGCGACGATCTGGATGTAGTTCGAATAGATGCCCGCCACCGTGCGCAGCTTCTTCAGCGGCGTCTTGAAGCCCGCGTCCTCCACGCCCTTCCACGCGTCGGACAGCGAGTCGCCGAGCGTGAAGGCGATCTCGCCGCGGCCGGCCTGCAGCAGGTTGAGGTTCTCGACTGACGCCTTGGTCGCCTGCACCTGAACCTTTGCGTCGGGCATCGCCTTGCTGTAGATCTGGCTGAGCGCGACGCCGAGCGGGTAGTACACGCCGGCCTGGCCGCCGGTCAGGACGTTGACGAACTTCTGCTGGGCGTTCGCGCCGACGCTGGCCGCGCAAAGCGCCGCGGCGGCGAGCAGGGAGCGAAACAGGGCCGAGCCGGTCTGTTGCATGGTGCTGTCTCCTGGGGATGGGTTTGAGCTGAATCGTCGAACGCGATCCGTCGGCGAAAGTATAGGGGCGGGCGGGGCGCAACGCTTACGTGGCTTTCCCGGCGGCCTTCCCCGGCATCGCGCGCTCTACGCGGGCGCGACCGAAAGGACCAGCGCGGCGGCTGCGAGCACCAGCGCGCCGGCGATGCGATCGGTCCAGCGTGCGTAGCGCGGATCGGTCGCGATGCGCGCCGCGCGCGAGGCGAGGAAGCCGTAGCCCGCGAGGATGAAGAACTCGGGCACCACCGACCCCGCCGCGAGCCACGCCATCTGCGCGCCTATCGGAAGTCGCGGATCGACGAATTGCGGCAGGATCGCGACGAAGAAGATCAACGTCTTCGGGTTGGCCAGCTGCAGCGTCAGCCCCGACGCGTAGATCGACCGCCAGTTCGATCCGCGCGCCGCGGGGTTCGACGCCGTGATCGGCGAAGGCTGGCCGAACAGCGCGCGCAGCCCGAGATAGACGAGATACGCCGCCCCGATCCACTTGACTGCGAAAAAGAACGCGCGCGAAGAAACGAGGACCGCGCCCAGGCTGGTGGCGGAAACCGCGAAGTAGATCGCGTTGGCCGACAGGATGCCGAGCGTGGCGGGAAGCGAGCGGCGCGCGCCCTGCGTCAGCCCGTACGCGATCACCAGCATCACGGCCGGCCCCGGCGACAGGCTCAGCGCCGCCTCGGTCAGCACGTACAGCCAGTAGGTGTCCCAGTTGACCGCGTTCAATCGAGTCGAGCGGGGCGCTCAGGCCGCGGCCGTCGCGAAGATGCGCGCGGCGAACGATTCGAGCGCGCGCCGCACGCCGTCCGGGTTCTCGGCCATCATCGAATGCCCGGTGTCGGGCAGCGTGACTGCGGTCTTGTCCGCGATCGCTTCGAGCAGCGGCTGCGCCGCGCGCGGCGGCGTCATCTGGTCGGCCGCGCCGAGCACGAAAAGCGCCGGGCAGCGCAGCGCGCGCGCCGCCTCCAGCCCGCGCGCATACGCGTTGCACGCGGCGAAGTCGGTCGGCAGCACCGCCGCCCCGTTGACGTGCGCGATCCGCTGCATCAGCCGCAGGTTCTGCCAGACGACGTTGAAGCCCGGCGCCGGGTTGCCGGGACGCACTGCGAACGGCGCGATCGAAACGCTGTGCGACCAGACGTTGATCATGTCCAGCGCCGCCGGCGGATCCTCGCGCGTGGCCGCCAGCAGCGCATCGGACACGCGCATCGGAAACGCGGCTGCGCACAGCGCCACACCGGTAACGCGATCGGCGAGCCGCTGCGCCAGTTCGAGCACGACCAGCGATCCCATGCTGTGGCCGGCGAGCAGGAAGCGCGGGTTCGCGAGCGACGCGAGCGCCCGCGCGACGCGATCGGCGATGGCTTCGACGCTCGTCGCGGCCGGCCCGCGGCTGCGGCCATGGCCGGGCAGGTCGAGCGCCAGCACCGCATAGCCGTGATGCGCGAGATAGCGGCTCTGCAGGATCCAGACGCTGTGGTCGTGCTGCGCGCCGTGCAGGAAAACGACGCAGGGCCGCGCAGCGTCGAACGCTCTTCCGCCGGTGTAGGCGAACAGTCCTTCGAGCACCATTACGCCACCTTCGCTGCAGCCTTCAGCGCGCGCGCCAGATCGTCGATCAGGTCGTCGGGGTCCTCAAGCCCGATCGACAGCCGGATCGTTCCCTGCGTGATGCCGGCGGCGGCGAGCTCTTCGTCGGGCACGCGGAAGTGCGTCGTCGTCGCCGGGTGGATCACGAGCGACTTCGCGTCGCCGACGTTGGCGAGATGCGAAAACACCTTCAGCGACTCGACGAACTTGCGCCCCGCGGCGCGCGAGCCCTTCAGCTCGAAGCTGAATACCGCGCCGCAGCCGCGCGGCAGCAGGCGCTCGGCGAGCGCGCGGTCCGGATGCGTTGGCAGCTCGGGGTAGGCGACGCGCTCGACGTTCGGCTGCGCGGCCAGAAAAGCGACGACCTTACGCGTGTTGTCGACGTGCCGCTGCATTCGGAGCGGCAGCGTCTCGAGTCCCTGCAGGATCAGGAAGGCGGTGTGCGGGCTCATGCACGCGCCGAAGTCGCGCAGCCCTTCGCGGCGTGCGCGCAGCAGGAACGGCGCGACGGTGCTTTCCTCGGCGAAGTTCATGCCGTGGAAGCCTTCGTACGGCTCGCTGATCGTCGGAAACTTGCCGCTCGCGGCCCAGTCGAACGTTCCGCCGTCGACGAGCAGTCCGCCGATCGCCACGCCGTGGCCGCCGAGGAACTTGGTCGCCGAGTGGTAGACGAGGTCGGCGCCCAGCTCGAACGGTTGCATCAAATAGGGTGTCGTGAACGTGCTGTCGACCAGCAACGGCAGCCCGTGTTCGTGCGCGAGCGCGGCGACGTTCGGGATGTCGAGCACGTCGAGCCCCGGATTGCCGAGCGTCTCGCCGAACAGCAGCCGCGTGTTCGGGCGGATCGCGGCACGCCACGCGTCCAAGTCACGCGGATCAACGAAGGTCGTTTCGATGCCGAAGCGCTTCAGCGTGTATGCGAGCAGGTTGTGCGACCCGCCGTACAGCGCGCGACTGGCGACGATGTGCGAGCCCGCGCCCATCAGCGTGACGATCGCTAGATGCAGCGCGGCCTGTCCGCTTGCGGTCGCGATCGCGCCGACGCCCTTTTCGAGCGCGGCGATCCGCTCCTCGAGCACGGCGACCGTCGGATTCGAGATCCGCGAGTACACGTGCCCGGCGCGCTCCATGTTGAACAGCGACGCGGCGTGCTCGGAATCGTCGAAGCAGAACGACGTCGACGCGTAGATCGGCACCGCGCGCGCGCCGGTTGCGGGATCGGGCCGCTGCCCCGCGTGCAGCGTCAGCGTGTCGAAGCCGGGGTATTTCGGGCCACTCATCGGATCAGAATCCGCGTTCGGAGAACGGAAGCGCTGGCCCCGCGGCGCAGCCGCGGGGCCAGCGGCATAATGCCACGCATGGACGCACGCACCGATTCGCGCCCCGAGCTGTACGCGCCGGTCGAACCGTACGACACCGGCATGCTGCCGCTCGACGACGTGCACACGATGTACTGGGAGACGAGCGGCAACCCGCAGGGCGTGCCGGTGGTGTTCCTGCACGGCGGACCGGGCGGCGGCAGCTCGCCCGAGCATCGGCGCTTCTTCGATCCGGACTTCTTCCGCATCGTGCTGTTCGACCAGCGCGGCGCCGGCGCATCGACGCCGGTCGGCGAGGTGACGAACAACACGACCGCGCACCTCGTGCGCGACATCGAAAAGCTGCGCAACTACCTCGGCGTGCATCGCTGGCTCGTGTTCGGCGGCTCGTGGGGCAGCACGCTGGGGCTCGCCTACGGCGAAGCGCTGCCCGAGCGCTGCCTGGGCTTCGTGCTGCGCGGCATCTTCCTCGGCCGCGCTGCCGAGATCGACTGGTTCCTGTACGGACTGCGCAACATCTTCCCGGAGGCGTGGCGCAGGTTCGCCGAGATGCTGCCCGCGGCCGAACGCGGCGATCTGCTGCGCGGCTATCTGAAACGGCTGTTCGATCCCGATCCGCGCGTGCACCTGCCGTTCGCGCGCGCGTGGAGCGAATACGAGGGAAGCTGCTCGACGCTGCTGCCGAATCCGGAGCTGGTGCGGCACTTCGCCGACGAGGCGCTCGGCCTGGCGCGGCTCGAGGCGCATTACTTCGCGCACCACTGCTTCCTCGCGCCCGACCAGTTGATCAACAACCTGTATCGCGTGCGCCATCTGCCGGCGGCGATCGTGCAGGCGCGCTACGACATGGTCTGTCCGATCGTCAACGCCGACGAGTTGGCGCGCGCCTGGCCGAGCGCGCGTTACGTCGTCGTTGCCGACGCCGGGCACTCGGTGTGGGAGCCGCCCGTGCGCGCCGCGGTGCTGCGCGAAGTCGAGCGCTTCAAGCAGCTTCTGGCGTAGACGATGCCGCGTTTTGCCGCGAACCTGAGCACGCTGTACCCGGAGCACGCGCTCGTGCACCGCGCGGCCGCCGCGGCGCGCGACGGTTTTGCCGCGGTCGAGGTGCAGTCGCCGTACGCGGTCGAGGCGACCGAGTTCAGGCGCGCGCTCGACGCTGCGCGTGTGCAGCTCGTGCTGATGAACGCGCCGCAGGGCAACCACGACGCCGGCGAGCGAGGCCTGGCCGCGCTGCCCGGCCGCGAGAAGGAGTTCGAAGCCTCGATCGCGCAGGCGCTCGACTATGCGCGCACGGTCGGTGCGCCGCGGCTGCACGTGATGGCGGGACGCCCGCCGGCCGACTGCGCGCCCGACGAATGCCTGCGCGTCTACCTGCGCAATCTCGCGTACGCCTGCGACACGCTGCGCCCGCACGGCGTCACGGTGACGATCGAACCGATCAATACGCGCGACATGCCCGGTTATTACCTGACCCGCCAGCAGCAGGGGGCGGACGTGATCGCGGCGTTGCACAAGCCGAACCTCGGCCTGCAACTGGACTTCTATCACCTGCAGATCATGGAGGGCGATCTGGCGCGACACCTCGAGCGCTTCTTCCCGCTGGTCGCGCACGTTCAGATCGCCGGCGTGCCCGATCGGCACGAACCCGACTCGGGCGAGGTCCATTACCCCTACCTGTTCGCGCTGCTCGACCGGCTGGGCTACGCCGGCTGGGTCGGATGCGAATACCGGCCGGCGCGCGGGACGGCGCCGGGCGGCACCTCGGCCGGACTCGGCTGGCTGCGGCGCGCCTGACGCCGATCGGCGGTATGGAACCCAAGCGGGCGATTCCCGGGGCCGCGGCCGTGGGCTAGGATGCCCGCGCGTCGTGAACGACGGCGAGGGAGACAGGTCATGAAGGTCAGCGACATCCTGCGGGTCAAGGGCAACGCGCTGTTTACGGTAACGCCGGATCACACGCTGTGGTCTGCCGTGCAGACGATGGCCGAAAAGGACATCGGCTCCGTCGTCGTGATGGAGCACGGCGATCTGGTCGGCATGCTGACCTTCCGCGAAGTCATCAAGACGCTGTACGAGAACAAGGGTTCGGTCGGCGACCGGCTCGTGCGCAGCGTGATGGACGATTCGCCGCTGACCGTGACGCCGGAGACCGACGTCAACGAGGTGCGCCGCCTGATGCTCGAAAGCCACGTGCGCTACCTGCCGGTGCTCAACGGCCGTGCGCTCGAAGGGGTGATCTCCTTCTACGACGTGGCGAGAGCCGTGCTCGAAGAACAGAGCTTCGAGAACCGCATGCTCAAGGCCTACATCCGCGACTGGCCCGAACAGGAGTCGGTTAGCGGGTGAGTCTGGCGGTATCCAGGGTCCGCGTCGCGATCGTCGGCGCGGGCGTCGCAGGGCTGGCCTGCGCGCGCGAACTGGCAGCGCGCGGCGCGCGCGTCGCCGTCTTCGAGGCCGGGCGCGCGGCGGGCGGACGCGTTGCGACGCTGCCGACCGCGTTCGGACCGTTCGACCACGGCGCGCAGTACTTCACCGTCCAGCATCACCGCTTCGAGGCGGCGCTCGCGCCCTTGCGCAGCGAAGGCGTTGTGCAGTGCTGGAACGGCCGCGTGATCGCGTTCACCGGGGGCCGATCGACCGAGAAGTCGATGTCGGCCGAACGCTGGGTCGGCGTCCCCGCGATGGCGGCGCTACCGCGGCGGCTCGCGGCCGGGCTCGATGTCCAGTTCGGCGTTCGCATCGCCGCGCTCGAACGGCGCGGCGGGCGCTGGTTCGTCCACGACGAAGCGCGCAACGAGCGCTCGGCGAGCGGCTTCGACGTCGTTGGTCTCGCGCTGCCGTCGCCCGGTTGCGCCGAACTGCTGCGCGGCGTCAGCGACCTCGCGGATCGGTTGGCCGCGCTGGTCTGGGAGCCTTGCTGGGCTGCGCTGCTGGCGCTGGCGCGGCCGAGCGGGATCGATTTCGACGGCGCGTTCGTTAACGGCGATGCCGCACTCGGCTGGATTGCGCGCGACGATCGCAAGCCGCTGCGCCCGACCGTCCAGGGCGTGGCCGAGCGCTGGGTGCTGCACGCGCATCCCGCCTGGTCGCGCCGGCACTTCGTCATCGGCGACGATGAGGCGGCGCGGTGGCTCGCCGATGCGTTTGCCGCGCGCGTCGGCCGAGCGCTCGAACTGCGCCACGCGACGGCGCATCGCTGGACCGTCGCCACCGCCCGTGAATCGCTGCCGCAGCCGTGCCTGTGGGACGCGCGGCATCGCATCGGCGTGGCGGGCGACTGGTTCGGGCCGCCGCGGGTCGAAGGCGCGTATCTGTCGGGGCTTGCGCTCGCGGATGCGATCGCAGGCTGACTTCGGCGGCACCGCGGGTATCGAAACGCGCGACCTGACCTGCGCGCGCTGGACCGCACCGATCGGCTGCCTACCATCCGCGGCAGCATGAATCGCCGCCAATTCCTCTGCCTCTGCTGCGCCGGTCCTTTCACCGCGGTATTTGCGCGCGCGCAAGCGGCCGAGGCCGGCTGTTTCGCTCCGCTGCCCGCCGAACTGGCGCGTCACGAACTGGTCGCTGCTGCGTGGAGCGGGTTGGACCCGCAGCGCGTCTGGGACGCGCATGCGCATCTGGTCGGCACGGGCGACTCGGGCGGCGGCGCGTACGTCCATCCGGATACCCAGAGCTGGTTCAAACCGATCGAGCGCATCCGCCGCAAGGTGTTGATGGCCGCAGCCTGCGTCGACGATGCGCCGGACGGCGCGGTCGATGCGCGCTACGTCGAGCGCCTGAACGCGCTGCTCGATGCGTTCCCGCCCGGCTTCAGGATGCTGCTCTTCGCCTTCGACCATGCGGTCGACGATGCCGGCGTCGAGCGGCCCGAACGCTCGACCTTCCATACACCGAACGCGTACGCGGTCGCAGTCGCGCGCGCCCGGCCGGAACGCTTCGAGTGGGTCGCGTCGATCCACCCCTACCGGCCCGATGCGCTCGAGCGGCTCGACGCTGCCGCGGCCGCCGGTGCGCGCGCGGTCAAGTGGCTGCCTTCGTCGATGAACATCGACCCGGCGTCGGCGCGCTGCGACGCGTTCTACGCGCGGCTCGTCGCGCACCGGCTGCCGCTGATCGTCCACGGCGGCGAGGAAGTCGCCGCGCCCGGCGCGCGCCAGCACGCGTTCAACAACCCGCTGCGACTGCGGCGCGCGCTCGACGCCGGCGTGCGCGTGGTCGTCGCGCACGCCGCCACGCTCGGGCACGCGCGCGACATCGACCGCGGCGAAGACGGCCCGCGCGAGCGCGCGTTCGACCTGTTCGCGCGCCTGATGGACGATGCGCGCTACGAAGGGCGGCTCTTCGGCGATCTGTCCGCCGTGTTCCAACGCAACCGCGAACTCGACGTGATGCGGCGGCTGCTCGCGCGCGGCGACTGGCACCACCGGCTGCTGCACGGTTCGGACTACCCGCTGCCGGGGATCGGGCTGCTGTATTCGATGCCGATGTTCATCGCGGCCGGGCTGCTCGACGCCGCTACGGCCGAAGTGCTGCTGCGGATCCGCGCGTTCAATCCGCTGCTGTTCGAGTTCGTGCTCAAGCGCACGCTGGCGGACGGCGCCGCGCGGCTTGCGCCGAGCGTGTTCCACACGCGCGACTTCTTCGCTCCCCAGAACGACAACAACTGAGGAATCCCGACCGTGTCTTCCCCCGGACAGTTCGCACTGCTCGCGCAGCGCCGCTTCGCGCCGTTCTTCTGGACGCAGTTCCTCGGCGCGGCCAACGACAACGTCTTCAAGTACGCGTTCACGCTGCTGGTCACGTACAAGGCGGCCGACTACACGACGCTGGCGCCCGCGCTGGCGGTCAACCTGATCGCGGCGCTGTTCGTGCTGCCGTTCCTGCTGTTCTCCGCGACCAGCGGGCAGCTTGCCGACAAGTACGACAAGGCGCGGCTGATGCGGCTCGTCAAGCTGCTCGAGGTCGCGATCATGCTGGCCGGTGCGTGGGGTTTCTGGGCGCACAGCTTCGCGGTGCTGCTCGCCTGCACCTTCCTGATGGGTCTGCATTCGACGCTGTTCGGCCCGGTCAAGTACGCGTACCTGCCGCAAGTGCTGGCGCCGACCGAAATCGTCGGCGGCAACGGGCTGGTCGAGATGGGCACCTTCGTCGCGATCCTGCTCGGCACGATGGCGGCCGGTGCGCTGATCGACGCCAGCCCCGCGGGCAACCTCTACGCGGCCGCCGTGTGCGTGGCGCTCGCGTTGGCGGGGCTGGCGGCGAGCTTTGCGATTCCGTCGGCCGCACCTTCGGATCCGAAGCTCGCGATCGACTGGAACCCCATTCGCGTCACCTGGCACAACGTGCAGGTCGCGCGGCGCGACCGCGCGGTGTTCCTGTCGGTGCTCGGCATCTCCTGGCTGTGGTTCTTCGGCGCCGTATTCCTGACCCAGTTCCCTCAGTTTGCGCAGCAGACGCTGCGCGGCGACCCGGCCGTGGCCACGCTGTTGCTCGCCGTGTTTTCGATCGGCATCGGGCTCGGTTCGCTCGCGTGCGAGCGGATGTCGCGCCACCAGGTCGAGATCGGACTCGTGCCTTTCGGCTCGATCGGCATGTCGGCCTTCACAGTCGATCTGTACTTGGCGGTGCAGGACCTGCCGGCGGGCGCGCCTTTGACGGCCGCGCAGTTCCTCGCGATCGCGGCGCACTGGCGCGTGCTCGCGGACCTGCTCCTGCTCGCGTTGTTCGCCGGCTTCTACAGCGTGCCGCTGTACGCGCTGATCCAGACGCGCAGCGAGGCGACGCACAAGGCACGGATCATCGCGTCGAACAACATCCTGAACGCGGTGTTCCTGATCCTCGCGGCGGGCTTTGCCGCGCTGGTGCTCGGGCCGCTCGGGCTGTCGATCCCGCAGCTCTTCCTCCTGACGGCGCTGCTGAACGTGCTGGTCGCCATCTACATCTATACGCTGGTGCCGGAGTTCCTGCTGCGTTTCTTGTCCTGGCTGCTCGTCGGCACCGTCTATCGCATCCGGCGGCAGGGCGTGGAGCGCATTCCGGCCGAAGGTCCTGCGGTGATCGTCAGCAACCACGTGAGCTTCGTCGACGCGCTGGTGCTGATGGCGATGAGTCCGCGGCCGATCCGTTTCGTGATGGACCTCGGCATCTTCCGCGTCCCGGTGTTGTCCTGGCTGTTCCGGCAGGTCAAGGCGATTCCGATCGCGCCCGCGAAGGTCGACGCGGCCATGATGGAACGCGCGTTCGAGCGCGTATCGGAAGAACTGCGCGACGGCCAGCTCGTCTGCATCTTCCCGGAAGGGCGGATCACCGACAGCGGCGAGATCGGCCCGTTTCGTCCCGGCATTACGCGCATCCTCGAACGCGATCCGGTGCCGGTGATCCCGGTCGCGCTGCAGGGGCTGTGGGGATCGTTCTTCTCGCGCAAGGGCGGCGCGGCGATGACCAAACCTTTCCGCCGCGGGCTGTTCTCGAAGATCGGCGTGGCGGTCGGCCTGCCGGTGGGACCCGCCGAAGCGTCGCCGGAAGCGCTGCAGTCGATGGTCGCCACGCTGCGCGGCGACTGGAAGTGAAGCCGCACGCCGCGCTGCGCGCGACCAAGAACTAGAATCAGGCCGTTCTCGAGAGACGCTTCATGGCCGGTTCGACGTTCGGGCATCTGCTTCGGGTCACCAACTTCGGCGAATCGCATGGCCCGGCGATCGGTTGCGTAATCGACGGCTGTCCGCCCGGGCTTGCGCTTGCGGTCGAAGACCTGCAGCCGGATCTGGACCGGCGCAAGCCGGGCACTTCGCGCCACGTGACGCAGCGGCGCGAATCTGATCGGGTCGAGATCCTGTCGGGCGTGTTCGAAGGCCGGACGACCGGCACGCCGATCGCGCTGCTGATCCGCAACGAGGATCAGCGCAGCAGCGATTACGAGAATCTGCTCGATACGTTCCGTCCCGGCCATGCCGACTACACGTACTGGCGCAAGTACGGCGCTCGCGATCCGCGCGGCGGCGGGCGCTCGTCGGCGCGGCTGACCGCGCCGATGGTTGCCGCCGGCGCCGTTGCGAAGAAATGGCTGCGCGAGCGTTACGGCACGCGCGTGCGCGGTTGTCTGCAGCAGCTCGGCGAGATCGAGATTGCCTTCGTCGCCTGGGAACACGCGGAGCGCAACCCGTTCTTCGCGCCGAACGAGGCGATCGTCCCTCGGCTCGAGGACTACATGGACGCATTGCGCAGGCAGGGCGACTCGTGCGGCGCGCGGCTGCGCGTGACCGCGACGGATGTGCCGGTCGGGCTCGGCGCGCCGCTGTACGACAAGCTCGACGCCGACATCGCGTACGCGATGATGGGCATCAACGCGGTCAAAGGGGTGGAGATCGGTGCCGGCTTCGGCGCGGTCGCGCAGAAAGGCAGCGAGCACGGCGACGAGCTGACACCGGACGGTTTCCTGTCGAACCACGCCGGCGGGGTGCTGGGCGGGATCTCGACCGGCCAAGACATCGAAGTGTCGATCGCGATCAAGCCCACGTCGAGCATCCGGCTGCCGCGCCGCTCGATCGACCGCAACAACCGGCCGGTGACGGTCGAAACGCACGGCCGCCACGATCCCTGCGTCGGCATCCGCGCCACGCCGATCGCCGAGGCGATGCTGGCACTCGTACTGATGGACCACGCGCTGCTGCAGCGCGCGCAGAACGGCGATGTCGAGCTGCCGGTCCCGCCGATCGCCGCGCGCGCGCCCAAGGACGCATGACCGGTCGAACCGCCGCTGCACACACAGCCGACTGGCGGCTCGGCGCGTTCTTCGCCGCGTATTTCGCGACCGCGGGCATCTTCGCGCCGTACTTTCCCCTGTATCTGGAAAGCCGCGGATTGAGCGCCGTGCAGATCGGCGTCGTGCTCGCGATGATGCAGGGCATGCGCGTCGTCGGCCCGAACCTGTGGGGCTACCTTGCCGACCGTACCGCGCACCGCATCACGATCCTGCGCTGGACCGCAGTCGCCACGCTGCTGTGCTTCGCGCCGATCCTGCTGCCGGGCGGCTTCGGCTGGATTTTCGCGGTGATGCTGGCGGTCAATCTGTTCATCACCGCGCAGATCCCGGTCGGCGAATCGATCACCGCCGCGCGCCTGCGGCAGGACGGCTCCGGCGCTTCGCGCTACGGCCGGCTGCGCGCGTGGGGTTCGATCGGCTTCATCACGCTCGTGCTGGCGGCCGGGCCGCTGTTCGACTGGGCCGGCATCGGCTGGCAGCCGTACGCCGGGCTCGTGCTGCTCGCGCTGTCGGCGGCGACGACCTTCCTGATCGACGAGCCGCCTCACGATGAAGCGCAGTCGCCTGCGGTGTCGGTGCGCAAGCGGCTTGCCGAGCCGCGCGTGCGCTGGTTCTTCACGTCGGCCGCGCTGATGGTGTTCGCGCACGGCGCGTTCTACACGTACTTCTCCTTGTACCTGGCGCAGCTCGGCTATAGCAAGACGCAGATCGGCGTGTTCTGGGTCGTCGGCGTCGTCGTCGAAATCGTCTTCTTCTACACGCAGGGACGGTTCTTCGCGCGCTACGGCGCGTTCCGGCTGCTCGCGGCGAGCTTCCTGCTCGCAGCGCTGCGCTTCTTCCTGATCGCCGAGTTCGCGCACCTCTGGCTGCTGTTGCTCGTCGCGCAGCTTCTACACGCCGCGACCTTCGCGGTTCATCACAGCGCGTCGATCCTGACGATCCAGCAGTGGTTCCCGGGCCGCGCCGGCGCACGCGGCCAGGCGCTGTACGTCAGCATCGGTTACGGCGTCGGCGGCACGGCGGGCAGCCTGGTTGCCGCGTGGCTATGGTCGGCGTTCGGACCCGCCGTCGCGTTTCTTTCGAGCAGCGCGGCGGCGCTCGCCGGCTGGTGGGCCGTGCAGCGCACGCGCACGCTGGATCGCGCCGCGCATGCGCACGCCGCGACATCGACAGGCTGATACGGAGGACACTGCATGTTGAACAAGATCACACGCCGCCGCCTTGCGTGGGCGGCGTTCGGACTGGCGCTGGCGATCACGGGTTGCCAGACCGTGCAGACCACGCGCGGCGGCGTGGTCGGCGTCGAGCGCACGCAGCGGATGGCGGTGTCGGCGCAGCAGGTCGACAGCGCCGCGCGCCAGCAGTACTCGCAGATCCTCGCCGAGGCGGACAAGAAGGGGCTGCTGAACCGCGACGCGAAGCAGACCGAGCGGGTGCGCGCGATCGCGCAGCGACTGATCCCGCACACGGCGGTGTTCCGCGACGACGCTCCGCGCTGGCAGTGGGAGGTCAACGTGATCGCGTCCGACCAGGTCAACGCCTGGTGCATGCCCGGCGGCAAGATCGCCGTCTACACGGGACTGATCGAGAAGCTCAAGATCAGCGACGACGAGCTCGCGGCGGTGATCGGCCACGAGATCGCGCATGCGCTGCGCGAGCACGCGCGCGAACGCATGTCGCGGCAGATGGCCACCGGCGTCGGGCTCGCGGCGATCGAGATCCTGACCGGCGTGCGCCTCGGCGATATCGGGCAGACGCTGGCGCAGAGCATGTTCGTGCTGCCGAACAGCCGCGAGAACGAACAGGAGGCCGACCGGATCGGCGTCGAACTTGCAGCGCGCGCCGCCTACGATCCGCGCGCCGCGGTCACGCTGTGGAACAAGATGGCCGGGCAGGGCGGCGGCCAACCGCCGCAATGGCTGTCGACGCACCCGTCGCACGAAACGCGCATCCGCGACCTGCAGGAATACTCGCAGCGCGTGCTGCCGCTGTACGAGCAGGCGAAAAAGCGTTAGCCGACGATCAGATCGACCGCGGCGGTGAACTGTGTGGCCTGCGCGAGCGGGTGGGCGGACTGCGTCGGCTGCAGCTTCAGCGTCACCGCGGCGCGTTCGGCTTCGTCGAGCTGCCGATAGAGGAAGTCGCGCGCATTGCCCGGGTGGCCGTCCAGATAGAGCTGGGTGGGGAGGGCTTGCACGCCGCTCGCGGCGACGCGCACGTGGATGTGCGGCGTGCGGCCGGGGTAGGGAACGGGCTGGATCGTGCGGAAGTGAAAGGCGCCGGCTGCGTCCGTCGTGGCCGTGCCGTAGCCCTGGAAGTGCGGATCGCGTTCGCTGACGGCGCCGCCCGCCGGGTGGTGGTAGACGGCGTTGGCGTCGCATTGCCAGATTTCGACGACCGCCCCCGCGACCGGCACGCCGCGCGCCGTCAGCACGCGCCCGGTCAGGTAGAGCGGCGTGCCCTTGCTGAGCACACGCCCGTTTTCGACGGTGAGCAGATCGGCGTCGGTCGCGCGCGGGCGTTCCGACGCATTGCGCGGATAAAACGGGCCGAGCGTCTGGCGCGGCGTCGAGCGCAGTTCGTTCGCGGTCTGCGCCTGCGCGGTGTGGAAACCGGCGGCGAGCGGCACGCTGGCGAGGGCGGCCAGCGCATGGCGCCGGCGCAGCGTCGAAGCGTTGTTCGGGCGATCGTTCATGTGCGCTCCTGGACGCGGGATCCCGGTCAGACTCGCGCGCGTTGCGGCGGTTCCGTCACCCGCATTAGCGTGCCGGCGCGAGTCGACAAAACCCAATCGCGACGCGGGTTTGCGCGCGTCTGCGTGGCATAATCGCCGCCGCTCCGCGCGCACCGCGCACCGCCCTCCCGACATGGCCGCAGCACGCACGCTTTACGACAAGCTCTGGGATGAACACGTCGTCCACGCCGAACCCGACGGCACGACCATCCTGTACATCGATCGCCACCTCGTCCACGAAGTGACCAGCCCGCAGGCGTTCGAGGGGCTGCGCATCGCGGGACGCAAGCCTTGGCGCGCGTCGTCGATCGTCGCGACCGCCGACCACAACACCCCGACGACCGACTGGGAACGCGGGCTCGACGGCGTGACCGACCCGACTTCGCGCGAACAGATCGTCACGCTCGACGCCAACATCCGCAAGCACGGTGCGGCGGCGTACTTCCCGTTCCTGGACAAGCGCCAGGGCATCGTGCACGTGATCGGTCCCGAGCAGGGCGCCACGCTGCCCGGCATGACGGTCGTCTGCGGCGATTCGCACACGAGCACGCACGGTGCGCTGGGCGCCCTGGCGTTCGGCATCGGCACCTCGGAAGTCGAGCACGTGCTCGCCACGCAGACGCTGCTCGCGAAGAAAGCGAAGAACATGCTGGTGCGCGTCGACGGCGAACTGCCCGCAGGCGTCACCGCAAAGGACGTGATCCTCGCCGTGATCGGCCGCATCGGCACGGCGGGCGGCACGGGGCACGCGATCGAGTTCGGCGGCTCGACTGTGCGCGCGCTGTCGATCGAAGCGCGGATGACCCTGTGCAACATGGCGATCGAGGCCGGCGCGCGCGCCGGCATGGTCGCGGTCGACGACAAGACGATCGAGTACGTACGCGGCCGGCGCTTTGCGCCGACCGGCGCCGACTGGGACGCCGCCGTGGCTAGCTGGAAGACGCTGCATTCGGACCCCGATGCGCTCTTCGACAAGGTCGTCGAAATCGACGCGGCGGCGCTGAAGCCGCAGGTGAGCTGGGGCACGTCGCCGGAGATGGTGACGTCGATCGACGGCAGCGTGCCCGACCCCGCGCGGGAAAGCGATCCCGTGCGGCGCGAAGGCATCGAACGCGCGCTGAAGTACATGGGCCTGGCGCCGAACACGCCGATCACGCAGATCCGGATCGACAAGGTCTTCATCGGCTCGTGCACGAATTCGCGCATCGAGGACCTGCGCGCCGCGGCGGACGTCGTGCGCGGCAGGCGCATCGCGCACAACGTCAAGCTGGCGATGGTCGTTCCGGGCTCGGGGCTGGTGAAGCGGCAGGCCGAAGCGGAAGGACTCGACCGCGTGTTCCGCGAAGCCGGCTTCGAGTGGCGCGAACCGGGCTGCTCGATGTGCCTCGGCATGAATGCCGACAGGCTCGAGCCCGGCGAGCGCTGCGCGTCGACGTCGAATCGCAATTTCGAGGGGCGCCAAGGCGCCGGCGGTCGGACGCACCTGGTCAGCCCCACGATGGCCGCCGCCGCCGCGATCGCCGGCCATTTCGTCGATATCCGATCGTTCCACTAGAGAGGAAAGACCGCTATGAAGACGAGCGCGAAGATCGCAGTCCTGTTCGGCGCCGCATCGCTGCTGGCCGCCTGCAACACGATGGAAGGTTTCGGCAAGGACCTGAAGGCGGCCGGCGACAAGATCTCGGGCAGCGCGAGCAAGGACACCAAAGAGGAGCCGAAGAAGACCAGCGCGCCGGCGTCGGCCCCTGCACCGGTCAAACGCTAGATGACGCCGTTCACGCAGCACACGGGACTGGTCGCGCCGCTCGATCGCGCGAACGTCGACACCGATCAGATCATCCCGAAGCAGTTTCTGAAGTCGATCCGGCGGACCGGCTTCGGCGCCAACCTGTTCGACGAGTGGCGCTATCTCGATCGCGGCGAGCCCGGCATGGACAACAGCCGCCGCCCGCTGAATCCGGAGTTCGTACTGAACCAGCCGCGCTACCAAGGCGCGTCGATCCTGCTCGCGCGGCGCAACTTCGGCTGCGGATCGAGCCGCGAACACGCGCCGTGGGCGATCTCCGAGTACGGCTTCCGGGCGCTGATCGCGCCGAGCTTCGCGGACATCTTCTTCAGCAACTGCTTCAAGAACGGCGTGCTGCCGATCGTGCTCGGCGAAGATGAGGTCGATGCGCTGTTCGCCGAAGTGCTGGCCACGCCGGGCTACACGCTGGCGATCGATCTGGCCCCGCAGACGGTGACCACGCCTGCCGGTCGCGTGATTCGCTTCGAGGTCGACCCGTTCCGCAAGGAATGCCTGCTCAACGGCTGGGACGACATCGGCTTGACGCTGCGTCACGCAGACAAGATCCGCGCTTTCGAGGCCGAGCGCCTCAAACGCTATCCGTGGCTGGCCAAGCAGCCGGCCGCCTGAGGTTCACGATGAGAATTGCGGTGCTGGCCGGCGACGGCATCGGCCCTGAAATCGTGGCCGAGGCGCTTAAGGTGCTCGAGCGGCTCGGGCGCGACGGACTGAAGTTCGAATTCGAGCACGCGCCGGTCGGCGGCGCGGCCGTCGATGCGCACGGCGATCCGCTTCCGGCGGCGACGCTGGAGGTGGCGCGCCGCGCCGACGCGGTGCTGTTCGGCGCGGTCGGTGGACCGAAGTACGACGCGCTGCCGCGTCCGCAGCGGCCCGAACAGGGGTTGCTTCGATTGCGCAAGGATCTCGGCCTGTTTGCCAACCTGCGGCCCGCAGTGATCTACCCGGAGCTTGCGGCCGCCTCGACGCTGAAGCCCGAGGTCGTCGCAGGGCTCGACCTGCTGATCGTGCGGGAGCTGACCGGCGACATCTATTTCGGCCAGCCGCGCGGCATCCGCCGGCTCGACAACGGCGAGCGCGAAGGCTTCGACACGATGCGCTACAGCGAAAGCGAGATCCGCCGGATCGCGCACGTGGCGTTCCGCGCGGCGCGCAAGCGGCAGCGGCGCGTGTGCTCGGTCGACAAGGCCAACGTGCTGGAAACGACTCAGCTCTGGCGCGAAGTCGTCACCGAGGTTGGCCGCGAGTATCCCGACGTCGAGCTGACGCACATGTACGTCGACAACGCGGCGATGCAGCTTCTGAAGCAGCCGAAACAGTTCGATGTCATCGTCACGGGAAACATGTTCGGCGATATCCTGTCCGACGAAGCGTCGATGTTGACGGGTTCGATCGGCATGCTGCCTTCGGCCTCGCTCGACGCGAACGGCAAAGGGCTGTACGAGCCGATCCACGGGTCGGCGCCGGACATCGCGGGCAGGGGCGTGGCCAATCCGCTGGCGACGATCCTGTCGGCGGCGATGATGCTGCGCTACAGCCTGAACCAGGAAGCGGCCGCGCGGCGCATCGAAGCGGCGATCTCGAAGGTCCTGGCGCAGGGGCTGCGTACGGCGGATATCGCCCTGCCGGGCGAGGCGAAAGTCGGGACGAAGGAAATGGGCGATGCGGTTGTCAGCGCGCTGTAAGCCAGTGCGTTGACGATGGACCGTTCACGGCAAGAGGCACCTATGAAAGTCGGCATCGTGGGTTGGCGCGGCATGGTGGGTTCCATGCTGATGGAGCGCATGAGCGCGGAGCGGGACTTCGACCTCATCGATTCGGTGTTCTTCAGCACGTCGAACGCCGGCGGTGCGGCGCCGAAGGTCGCGCGCGGGGCGCCGAAGCTGCAGGACGCGAACGACATCGCGGCCCTGAAGGCGTGCGACGCGATCCTCACCTGCCAGGGCGGCGACTACACGAACGACGTGCATCCCAAGCTGCGCGCGGCCGGCTGGAACGGCTTCTGGATCGACGCGGCCTCCGCGCTGCGGATGAAGGACGACGCGGTGATCATCCTCGACCCGGTCAATCTGCCGGTGATCAAGAGGGCGCTCGCGAACGGCATCAAGAACTACGTCGGCGGCAACTGCACGGTCAGCCTGATGCTGCTCGCGATTGACGGCCTGCTGAAGGCAGACCTGGTCGAATGGGTCACCGCGATGACCTATCAGGCCGCTTCGGGCGCGGGTGCGCAGAACATGCGCGAGCTGATCGCGCAGATGGGCCACGCCCACGCGGCGGTCAAGGATCTGCTGGCCGATCCGCAGTCGGCGATCCTCGAGATCGATCGCAAGGTGTCGGAGGCGTTGCGTTCGGACGCCCTGCCGAAGGAGAACTTCGGCGTTCCGCTCGCCGGCAGCCTGATCGCATGGATCGACAAGGATCTGGGCAACGGTGTCAGCCGCGAGGAATGGAAAGGCGGTGCCGAAGCGAACAAGATCCTCGGCAAGCCGGCGATTGGCGAGCCCGGTTCGCTGATCGTCGAAGGCGTCTGCGTGCGCGTCGGCGCGATGCGTTGCCACAGCCAGGCGTTGACGATCAAGCTGAAGAAGGACCTGCCGTTGCCCGAAATCGAAGAACTGATCGCCGGCGCGAACCGCTGGGTCAAGCTGGTGCCGAACAACCGCGAGGACAGCATCCGCGAGTTGTCGCCGGCGAAGGTCAGCGGCACGATCGACATCCCCATCGGGCGCCTGCGCACGCTCGCGATGGGCGGGCAGTACCTGTCCGCGTTCACCGTCGGCGACCAATTGCTTTGGGGCGCAGCCGAACCGCTGCGCCGCATGCTGCGCATCCTGCTCGGTAAGCTCGACTGACGCGCGCTTGGTCACGGGCGCGACCGATTCAGCGCCTCGAATTGTCACGGTTTCGCGTGACTTACTGCTCTTTCTAAGCTTGCGCGCGTAAGTCACTGATGTTATTTTCGAAATTCAGAATCACCGCCTTAGAGGGGGCGCCCGTGCCATCCCATAACCACAAGCGAACACCGGCTCGGTATGCGATTGCCTTGGCCATCAGCCTTGCGTTTGCCACACCTGCCGCGTACGCGGCCGGGCTCGGACGATTGACCATTCAATCGGCCCTCGGACAACCGCTGCGCGCGGAAGTCGAGGTGACGTCGGTCGCGAGGGAGGAGGCCGGATCACTCGCGGTGCGGCTCGCGTCGCAGAGCGCATTCCGCCAAGCGAATCTCGAGTTCAATCCGGCGCTGGCGGCGTTGCGCTTCGATCTGGATCGCCGCGGCGAGAACAACTTTGTCGTGCGGATCAGCTCGCTGAATCCGATCAACGAACCGTATCTCGATCTGCTGCTCGAGCTGACGTGGGCAACGGGTCGCGTGCTGCGCGAATACACGGTGCTGCTCGATCCGCCGGCGCTGCGCGCCACCCCCGACGTGATGGCGCCCGTCACGACGGCCCAACCTGCAGCACCGACACCGCTGCCGGCACCGGCTCCTGCACCTGTCCCCGCCCCCGCGGCTGCTGCACCCGAACCAGCGCCTGCGCCTGCGCCGCCTGCGCCGGTCGTGCCGACACCCGCGCCCGCGGCGGTCGCAGCTGCGCCGGCCGAGACGTACACGGTGAAGTTCGGCGACACGCTCGGCAAGATTGCGCGGCAGAACAAGCCGGCCAACGTGTCGCTCGATCAGATGCTGGTCGCGCTGTTCCGCGCCAATCCGAACGCGTTCGTCGCGAACAACATGAACCGTTTGCTGGCCGGCCGCACGCTGACGATCCCGGATGCCGCCGAGGCCGAGGCCATTTCGACGGCCGACGCGCGGCAGGAAGTCGCGGCCCACAGCGCCGACTTCGCACAGTACAAGAGCCGCCTCGCGCAGGCCGCGGCAGCCGCCGCGCCGGTCGCGGCTGCGCCTGCGCCTGCCGCGGCCGCGCAAGGCCGCGTCACGACGAAGGTCGAGGACAAGGCCGTGCCGGCGCCGGCCGGCGATCAGCTGAAGATCGCGAAGGCCGAGCCCGCGCCGTCCGCGGCGGCTGCGGCGGCGACCAAGGCGAAGGACGAAGAGATCGCCCGGCAGCGTGCGCTGAAGGAGCAGGAAGAGCGCGCCGCCGAATTGAA
The DNA here is from genome assembly GCA_016861185.1 of Betaproteobacteria bacterium. Classification (GTDB taxonomy): domain Bacteria; phylum Pseudomonadota; class Gammaproteobacteria; order Burkholderiales; family Burkholderiaceae_F; genus DSNY01. Next base: position 593,265 of record BOKW01000002.1, on the reverse strand, counting down.
GAAGGCCAACGAAGCGCTGAAGAAAGCGCTCGAGCTGCAGAGCAAGGCCGGTGCTCAGGTCCAGAAACAGGCCGAAACCAAGGCTGCAGAGACGGCGCCGGCACCGACGCCTGCGCCGCAGGCAGCCGCACCTGCGCCCGCTGCGCCTGCCGCGGAGCCGCCGAAAGCGGAGGCACCGAAGGTCGAAGCGCCGAAGGCGGAAGCTCCGAAGGCGGAAGCGCCCAAGGTCGAGGCGCCCAAGGCGGAAGCGAAGAAGGCACCTCCCCCGCCGCCCGCGCAGGAGACGAGCTTCCTCGAAGGGCTGTTCCGCGACACGACCACGCTGGTCGCGCTCGGCGGGCTCGTCGCGCTGCTGCTCGCGCTGCTGGGGTTGAACGTCTACCGTCGCCGCAAGGTCGAGAGGGGCGATGAGTTCAAGGCGACCGGCGAGGGCCTGCGGGCCAACTCGCTGTTCGGCGCCACCGGCGGCCGCAGCGTCGACACCGGCGCGACGAGCACGTTCAACTCGAGCTTCATTCCGGCCGCCTCGCAACTCGATTCGAACGAAGTCGATCCGGTCGCGGAAGCCGACGTCTACATCGCTTATGGTCGCGAAGAACAGGCCGAAGACATCCTGAAGGAAGCGTTGCGCCTGCAGCCGGACCGGCACGCCGTGCGCGTGAAGCTGCTCGAGATCTACTCGCGGCGCGGCGACAAGGCCTCGTTCAACGCTGTCGTGCAGGAACTGCGCGACCGCACCGGCGGCGTGGGCGAGGAGTGGGAGCGTGCGGTCAAGCTGGGCCGCTCGCTCGATCCTTCTAACCCGATGTTTGCGGGGGCGGCGGACGTCGCGATGCGCGGCCCGACCACCGAACTGCGGTTGAACCCGAGCACGAAGGGGCCTCGTCCGGCCACGCTCGGCGGCGTGGTCGCGCCGCCGGCCACGTTTGGCGGTGCGGCCGCTCGCGAGCCGGCGCTCGATCTCGGCGGTGCGGCGTCGCAGGGTGTGGCCCCGAGCGTCACTTCGCGCTTCGTCCCGGACACCAAGATGACCGCCGACACCGCGATGCAGCTCGATTCGCGGATGACGGCCGACACGGCGATGACGCCGTCGCATGCGGCGCAGTCCGTGCCGGACACCAGGTTCGAAGCCACGCTTCCGCTCGAGGAACCGGCCGCACCGACGGCGCCTGCCGCGCGCGCCGGAACGATCGATCCGTTCGGCGCGACGACGACGGGTGCGATCGACTTCGGCTCGCTGGACTTCGATCTGGGAGCGACCAAGGCACCTCAGATTCCGGCACCCGCACCGGCGGCTGCGCCGAAGGCTGCACCCGTGACTGTGCCGGCGACGGCGAAGGCGCCCGACCTCGATATCAGCTTCCCGCCGACCAATGTGCCGAGCGGACAGCCGACCACGCCGGGCGTACGGCAGGCAATTCCCGACGTCGATCTGAATCTGCCCAGCCGTGCGCCGGCGCCGGCGTTCTCGCAGTTCGCCGCCCCGGCGGCAAGCACCGCCACGTCGGCGCTCGAGGAAGCGCTGTCACGTCCGACCTTGCTCGGCGAGGTCGGCGCGCTGCCCGACGAACAGGCGCCGCGCCTGACGTCGAACACGGACCAGGCGACGGTGCCGCTGATTGACTTCGATCTGACCGGCTCCGACGTGGAGATCGGCGGCCGCCGTACGGAAACGCAGGCGGGCAGCCCGCTCGCCGCGCAGATGGCGACCAAGCTCGATCTGGCGCGCGGTTACATCGACCTCGGGGTGAAGGACGGCGCGCGCGAACTGCTCGAGGAAGTGATGCGCGACGGTACGCGCGAGCAGCGCCAGTCGGCGGTCGAACTGCTCAAGCAGGTCGACGCGTAGGCGGCCGACTCCGCAACCGCCGGCACGCCTTGCGTGCCGGCTTTGTTTTTGGTCGTCGTGATGCGACTCGCGCTGGGGCTCGAATACGACGGCAGCGCGTTCACCGGCTGGCAGACGCAACCCGGCGGCACCGGCGTGCAGGATGCGCTCGAGCGCGCGCTCGAGGCCTTCGCCACGCAGCCGATCGCAACGATCTGCGCGGGCCGCACCGATGCCGGCGTGCACGCGACCTATCAGGTGGTTCATTTCGACACCGAGGTCGACCGACCGCTGCCGTCGTGGGTGCGCGGCGTCAACCGCTGGCTGCCGCGCGCGGCCGCGGTGCGCTGGGCGGTGCGCGTGCCGGACGAGTTCCATGCGCGCTTCGGCGCGAGCGCGCGCCGCTACGACTATTGGCTGCTTAACGATGCGGTTCGTTCGCCGCTCGCCGAAAGGCGCGTCGGCTGGGTCTATCGTCCGCTCGACGACGAGGCGATGCGCGCCGCTGCGCTTCATTTGATCGGCACGCACGACTTCACGTCGTTCCGCGCCGCCGAATGCCAGGCGGCTTCGCCGGTGCGCGAGCTGCGCGAGCTTCGCGTCGATCGCTTCGGGCGGCTGATCCGCCTGCGCTTCGTCGCCAACGCTTTCCTGCATCACATGGTGCGCAATCTGGTCGGCACGCTCGTCTATGTCGGGCTGGGGCGGCAGCCTTCCGACTGGGTGCGCGAAGTCGTGCGGGCGCGCGACCGCGACGCGGCCGCGCCGACCTTCGCGGCCGAGGGGCTGTATCTGACGCACGTTCAGTACGATCCGCTGCTCGCGCTGCCTGCGCCGGTGGACACGATCCCCTTGCTCGGATGACTCGTACGCGAATCAAGATCTGCGGGCTGACCCGCGCCGCCGACGTCGCCGCGGCCGTTGCGCTCGGTGCCGACGCAGTGGGCTTCGTCCGCTATCGCGGCAGCCCGCGGTGCGTCGAAGTGGAGCAGCTCGCGTTGCTGCTGCGCGAAGTCCCGGCGTTCGTTACGCCGGTGCTGTTGTTCGTCAACGCGGCCGAAGACGAGATCCGCGCCGCGCTCGATGTCGCGCCGAATGCGTTCCTGCAGTTCCACGGCGACGAAACCGAGCCCGAGTGCGCGCGCTTCGAGCGTCCGTACCTGCGCGCGGTGCGGATGAGCAAGGGCGTCGATTTGTTAGACTGCGCCGCCGTTTTTGCCAGCGCTGTGGCGCTGCTGGCGGATGCGCCGGCCGAAGGTTACGGCGGCGGCGGCAAGGCTTTCGACTGGTCGCGCCTGCCTCCGCCCGAAGCGAGGCACAAGCCGCTCGTGCTTGCCGGGGGGCTGAATGCCGACAACGTCGGCGCCGCGATCAGGGCGGTGCGGCCGTACGCAGTCGACGTGGCGAGCGGCGTCGAGGAAAGACCCGGCGTCAAGAGCGCAGAGAAGCTGAAGCGATTCTTCGCCGCCGTGCGCGCGGCGGATGCAGGAACGAACCCGTGATGAAGCTTTACGATCTTCCGGACGCACGCGGGCACTTCGGCCCATACGGCGGCATCTTCGTCGCCGAGACGCTGATGCATGCACTCGCCGAACTGCGCGACGCGTACGGGCGCTATCGCGAGGATCCCGAGTTCATCTCCGAGTTCGAGCGCGAGCTGAAGCACTACGTCGGCCGGCCCAGCCCCATCTATCACGCGAAGCGCTGGAGCGAAGAACTCGGTGGCGCACAGATCTATCTGAAGCGCGAGGATCTGAATCACACCGGCGCGCACAAGGTCAACAACACGGTCGGTCAGGCATTGCTCGCCAAGCGGATGGGCAAGCCGCGCGTAATCGCCGAAACCGGCGCCGGCCAGCATGGCGTGGCGACCGCGACGGTCGCCGCGCGCTACGGGATGCAGTGCGTCGTCTACATGGGCGCCGAGGACGTCGGCCGGCAGGCGGCGAACGTCTACCGGATGAAGCTGCTCGGCGCCGAAGTCGTTCCGGTCGAAAGCGGTTCGCGCACGCTGAAGGACGCGCTGAACGAGGCGATGCGCGACTGGGTTACGAACGTCGAGAACACCTTCTACATCATCGGCACGGTCGCGGGCCCGCATCCGTACCCGATGATGGTGCGCGACTTCAACTCGGTCGTCGGCAAGGAATGCCTGCAGCAGATGCCGGAGATCGCGGGGCGCCAGCCCGATTACGTGATCGCGTGCGTCGGCGGCGGCAGCAACGCGATGGGGATCTTTTACGACTACATTCGGTACGAGAACGTGAAGCTTGTCGGTGTGGAAGCCGCGGGCGAAGGGCTGACCACGATGCGGCATGCGGCAAGCCTGCAGCGCGGCACGCCCGGCGTGCTGCACGGAAACCGCACGTATCTGCTGCAGGACGAAAACGGGCAGATCACCGAGACGCATTCGATCTCGGCCGGGCTCGACTACCCCGGTGTAGGTCCTGAGCACGCGTGGCTGAAGGACACAGGCCGCGCGCAGTACGTCGGCGCGACCGACACGGAAGCGCTGCGAGCCTTTCACGACTGCTGCCGAATCGAAGGCATCATCCCCGCGCTCGAGTCGAGCCACGCGCTCGCCTACGCGGCGAAACTCGCGCCGACGCTGCCGAAAGACCATGTGCTGCTGGTGAACCTGTCCGGCCGCGGCGACAAGGATCTGCATATCGTCGCCGAGGCGAGCGGACTCGAGTTCTTCTGCCGCGCGTCATGCCGCGAGGCCACGCTCGCGTGGCGCAAGAGCCGCTGATGTCGCGCATCCAAGCACGATTCGAGGCGCTGAAGCGCGCCGGCCGCAAGGGACTGATCCCGTACATCGCCGCTGGCGACCCGGCGCCGGAACTTACCGTGCCGCTGATGCAGGCACTCGCGCGTGCGGGCGCCGACGTGATCGAGCTGGGCGTGCCGTTCTCCGACCCGATGGCCGACGGCCCGGTGATCCAGCGCGCGACCGAGCGCGCGATCCGCCAGGGCGTGGGGCTGAAGCAGACGCTCGCAATGGTCGCCGAATTCCGCCGCGGCGACGACGCGACACCGATCGTGTTGATGGGCTACGCGAACCCGATCGAGCGCTTCGGCCGGCGCGAGTTCGCGCAGGCGGCACAGTCGGCCGGCGTGGACGGCGTGCTGGTCGTCGACTATCCGCCCGAAGAGTGCGAGGACTTCGCCGCCGACATGCGTGCGCACGGCATCGACCCGATCTTCCTGCTCGCGCCGACGTCGACCGAGGATCGCATCGACAGCGTGGCGCGCGTCGCTTCCGGCTACGTCTACTACGTCAGCTTGAAAGGCACGACCGGCGCCGGCCACCTCGACGTGGCGAGCGTCGCAACCAGGATCCCGGCGATCAAGTCGAAGATCGCGGTGCCGATCGGCGTCGGCTTCGGGATCCGCGACGCGGCGAGCGCGAAGGCGATCGCTCAGGTCGCCGATGCGGTCGTGATCGGCAGCCGGATCATCCAGGAACTCGAGAACGTGCCGCGCGAGAAGGCCGTGGACGCGGTCGCCGCGCTGGTCGGCGAGATGCGTCGTGCGATCGATGAGGTCAAGAGCGTCGACGAGGCCGTGGCCCTCACCCCCGACCCCTCTCCCGCATCGCGGGCGAGGGGAGTGACTAGCGCTTCGCGGAGGTAAACAATGAGCTGGATCGAAAAGCTGCTGCCACCGCGCATCAAGCAGGGCGGCACGCGCAAGAGCGTTCCCGAAGGCGTCTGGACCAAGTGTCCGAGTTGCGAAGCCGTGCTCTACAGCGCCGAGCTGGAGCGCAGCCTGCAGGTGTGCCCCAAGTGCAGCCACCATCTGCGCATTCGCGCGCGCGAGCGGCTCGACGCGCTGCTCGACACCGAGGGCCGCTATGAAATCGGCGTCGAAGTGCTGCCGGTCGACGCACTGAAGTTCAAGGACAGCCGCAAGTACCCGGAGCGCCTGCAGGAAGCGATGCAGGACACGGGCGAAACCGACGCGCTCGTCGTGATGGGCGGATCGATCCGCGCGCTGCCGGTCGTCGTCGCCTGCTTCGAGTTCGAGTTCATGGGGGGCTCGATGGGTTCGGTGGTCGGCGAGCGCTTCGTGCGCGGCGTGCAGACCGCGATCGAGCAGAAGGTGCCGTTCGTCTGCATCACCGCCACGGGCGGCGCGCGCATGCAGGAAGGCCTGCTGTCGCTGATGCAGATGGCCAAGACCACCGCGATGATCGCGAAGCTCGGCGAAGCGAAGCTGCCCTTTGTCTCGGTGCTGGCCGATCCGACGATGGGCGGCGTTTCCGCAAGTTTCGCGTTCATGGGCGACATCGTGATCGCCGAGCCGAAGGCTCTGATCGGATTCGCCGGCCCGCGCGTGATCGAACAGACGGTGCGCGAGAAGCTGCCCGAAGGTTTTCAGCGCGCCGAGTTCCTGCTGCAGAAGGGTGCGATCGACATGATCGTCGACCGGCGCGAGCTGCGCGACCGGCTCGCCACGCTGCTCGCGCTGCTTCTCAGGCAGCCCGCCGACGCGATTGCATAGCGACGGACGAACGCCGGCCGCTGCGCGGCCGACAACCTGATCTTCGATCTTCTGCGGATGGACGTTTTCCCGGCCGCGCTGGAGGCGTGGCTCACGCGCATCGAGCGGCTGCATCACCGGCCGATCGATCTGACGCTCGATCGCGTGCGAACGGTCGCCGACCGGCTCGACCTGCGGTTCGACTGCCCGGTCTTCGTCGTCGGCGGCACCAACGGCAAGGGCTCGACCTGCGCGATGCTCGACAGCATCCTGCGCGCAGCGGGCTATCGCGTCGGACTGTATACGTCGCCGCATCTGCTGCGCTTCAACGAACGCGCGAGGATCGGCGGCGTCGAGGCGGATGACGCGGCGCTGATCGAGCAGTTCGAAGCCGTCGAGGCCGCACGCGACGACACCTCGCTGACCTACTTCGAGTTCACGACGCTCGCGGCACTGCGGCTCTTCGCGCGGGCGCGGCTCGATGCGCTGGTGCTCGAAGTGGGTCTCGGCGGGCGGCTCGACGCGGTCAACATCGTCGACGGCGACTGCGCGATCGTGACCTCGATCGCGCTCGACCACGTCGACTACTTGGGTCCGACGCGCGAGCACATCGGCTTCGAGAAGGCGCACATCTACCGCAGCGGGCAGCCGGCGATCTGCGGCGATCCCGAGCCGCCGGCGTCCCTGATCGACGTGGCGACGAAGCTCGGCGCGGACCTCTGGCTGTTCGGCCGCGATTTCAACTACGCGGGCGACCGGCAGCAATGGGCCTACGGCGGTCGCACGCAGCGCCGCAGCGGCCTGCCTTATCCGGCGCTGCGCGGGGCCAACCAGTTGCTCAACGCCTCGGGCGCGCTGGCGGCGCTCGAGGCGCTGGCACAGCGACTGCCGGTCAGCCAGCAGGCGGTGCGGCAGGGCCTGCTGACGGTCGAAATCGCCGGCCGCTTTCAGGTGCTGCCGGGGCGGCCCGCCGTGGTCCTCGACGTCGCGCACAACCCGCACGCGGCGGCCGTCACGGCAAGCAACCTCGACGCGATGGGCTTCTATCCGCAGACGCACGCGGTGTTCGGCGTGCTGCGCGACAAGGACATCGACGGCGTGATCGCAAAGGTGTTCGATCGCATCGATCGCTGGCACCTCGCCCCGACCCAGGGCGAACGCGGCTGCGACGCGCAGGTGCTTGCCGACCGCGTGCGCGCAGCGGCGCGCGCGCGCAAAGCCGAGGCAGCGCTCCAGACCTACGCTTCGATCGAAGAAGCGTATCGCGGCGCGCTCGGCGCGGCGAGCGTCGATGATAGGATTCTCGTGTTCGGAAGTTTCTTCACCGTAGCCGGTGCGATTCGCGCGCGCGAATCCTCGTAGCAGTGAACGAAGGGGTGGATTGCTGATGGGTTGGCGGTTCTGGCGGCGCGTGGATGCGGAAGCGCGGGACGCCTCACCCTCTGCCAGACGCGGCGGCTCGGGCGACGACAATGGCGGGCGCGGCGACCCCACGGCGGCGCTGCGCATTCGCGCGCGGCGACGGCTGATCGGCGCGGCGGCGCTGCTGCTCGCGGTCGCTGTCGTGCTGCCGATGGCGCTCGACAAGGAGCCGCGCCCCGTTCCGGACTCGATTCCGATCGAGATCCCGAGCGACAAGACGCCGTTCTCGCCGCGCCTGGCGTTGCCGCCGCCGCCCGATGCCGGCAATGCGCCGATCGCGCCGCTGCCCGATTCGGCGACGGCGGAGGAGGGCAAGGGCGAGCCGGCGCCCAAGGCGGACCGGACTGAGACACCCGCGAGGGCGGCCGAGAAGAGCGACGCGAAAGCGGCCGCGAAGTCGTCTCCGGCGCAAACCGCGAAAGCGCCCGATCGCGCGGCGGAGGAAAAGCGCGCGCGCGACATCCTCGAAGGCAAGACCGCCGATGCGACTGCGGGTGCGCCCGCCAAGAACGGCAAGTACCTGCTGCAAGCCGCAGCGCTCGGCAGCGAATCGGCGGCACGCGAACTGGCGGAACGCCTCAAGAAGGCCGGCTTCGCATCGTTCACCGAACGCACCGACACCAAGGACGGCGTGCGCTACCGCGTCCGTCTCGGACCCTTTGCGACGCGCGACGAGGCCGAACGCGCGCGTGTGCGGTTGCGCGCGATCGGCGTCAACGCAAGCGTCGTGACCGTATGAGCCCGCTCGATTGGGTGATCGTCGGCGTGCTCGGCGTGTCGGTGCTGCTGGGAGTCCTGCGCGGCTTCGTGCGCGAAGCGCTGGCGGTCACGGGGTGGGTGGTCGGCATCCTGCTGGCGCTGCGCTATTCGGCCGAACTCGGCATGGCACTGCCGTTCGACGTGCCGGTGCCGGCGCTGCGAACCGGCATCGGCGCGCTCGCGATCGTCGTCGCAAGCGTGTTCATCGGCGCGCTCGCCGGCTGGATGGTGCGTCGGCTCCTCGAAGCCGCCAAGCTGTCGGCCGCCGATCGCGCGCTTGGCGCGCTGTTCGGCGTCACACGCGCGGTGCTCGTGGTGTTCGCGGTCGTGTTCTTCGTCAGCGGCACCACGGCGGCGCGGCAGCCACTATGGCGCGAGTCCGTGCTTTTGCCGCCGATCGAAGCGGCGGTACGATTCGCGTCGCCGTATCTGCCCGAATCCTTCGCGCGTCCGGCGCAGCAGTAGCCAGGGGATAGCCATGTGCGGAATCGTCGGCGTCGTCGCCACCACGCCGGTCAATCAGTTGCTCTACGACGCGCTCCAGCTCCTGCAGCACCGCGGGCAGGACGCGGCCGGCATCGCGACCGCCGACGGCAACCGCTTTCGCATGCACAAGGGCAGCGGCCTCGTGCGCGACGTCTTCCGCACGCGCAACATGCGCTCGCTGCCCGGCAACTCGGGCATCGCGCAGGTCCGCTATCCAACGCAGGGTTCGGCGATCAGCGCCGAGGAAGCGCAGCCGTTCTACGTGAACGCGCCGTTCGGCATCATGCTCGCGCACAACGGCAACCTGACGAACTGGGAGCAGCTGAAGGACGAGATGTTCCGCATCGACCGGCGGCACATCAACACGAACTCCGACTCCGAAGTGCTGCTGAACGTGCTCGCGCACGAACTGCAGCTCGTCAGCGAAGGCTTGTCGCTGGATCCGGCGGCAATCTTCAAGGCCGTGGCGGGCGTCCACCGGCGCGTACGCGGCTCGTACGCGGTCGTCGCTGAGATCGCGGGCTACGGGCTGCTCGCATTCCGCGATCCGTTCGGCATCCGGCCGCTGTGCTTCGGCGTGCTGGAGACCGATCTGGGGACCGAATACATGGTCGCGTCGGAATCGGTCGCGCTCGAAGGCATGGGCTTTCGTTTCGTGCGCGACGTGGCGCCGGGCGAGGCGATCTTCATCGACTTCGATCAGCGCTTCTACAGCCAGCAGTGCGCGCGAGACCCGAGCCTGAATCCGTGCATCTTCGAGTACGTGTATCTCGCAAGGCCGGATTCGCTGATGGACGGCGTCTCGGTCTACAGCGCGCGGCTGCGGCTGGGCGAGTACCTGGCGGACCAGGTACGCGCACGGGTCCCGCTCGGCGATATCGACGTCGTGATGCCGATCCCGGACTCCAGCCGGCCGGCGGCGATGCAGCTCGCGAACAAGCTGAACCTGAACTACCGCGAAGGTTTCATCAAGAACCGCTACATCGGCCGCACCTTCATCATGCCGGGGCAGGCGGTGCGCAAGAAATCGGTGCGGCAGAAGCTCAACGCGATCGGCGTCGAGTTCAAGGGCAAGAATGTGCTGCTGGTCGACGACTCGATCGTGCGCGGGACGACCAGCCACGAGATCGTGCAGATGGCGCGCGACGCCGGCGCGCGCAAGGTGTACTTCGCTTCGTCGGCGCCGCCGGTGCGCTTTCCGAACGTCTACGGCATCGACATGCCGACGCGCTCCGAACTGATCGCCGCCTCGCGCGACGACGAGGCGATCCGCCGCGAGATCGGCGCCGACGCGCTGGTCTATCAGCAGGTCGAGGACCTCAAGCGCGCGGTGCGCGACTACAATCCGCGGCTGACGAATTTCGAGGCATCGTGCTTCGACGGTGTCTACATCACCGGCGACGTGACCCCCGAGTACCTCGACCGCATCGAGCGCGCGCGCCTGGCGCCGGCGCCGCAGGACGACGCGCCGCGCTCGCAGTTGAGCCTCGCGATCGAACCGGTCGATGCGTGACCTCGGCTTGAGACGACAGCCGCGGCCGACTACAATCCGCCCATTGCGCCGATTTGAGCTCAGCTTGCGGGCGCTTAACAAATGCAGCTAAAGCGAGGGACGGTCCTCCGGAACCCGCTCGGCGCTGCCAGCGGGTTTTTCGTTTATGGCCACGGATGACTTCGAATTCGACACGCGCGCGATTCGCGCCGGCACGGCGCGTACGCCGTTCAACGAACACAGCGAAGCGCTGTTCCTGACATCGAGCTTCGTCTTCGACAGCGCGGCGCAGGCGGCGGCGCGCTTCGCCGGCAGCGAAGAAGGTTTCGTCTACTCGCGCTTCTCGAACCCGACCGTGCGCATGTTCGAGCAGCGCCTCGCATCGCTCGAAGGCGGCGAGGACTGCCTGGCGACCAGCTCGGGCATGGCGGCGATCCTGGCGACCTGCCTGGCCACGCTGCGCGCCGGCGATCACGTGCTGTGCGCGGCCAATGTCTTCGGCGCGACCGTGCAACTATTCTCCGGCGTGCTCGCGCGTTTCGGTATCGAGACCACCTTCGTGACCGCAACCGATCCGTCCGCTTGGCGCGCCGCTTCTACCCCGAAGACGAAGCTGCTCTTCTGCGAGACGCCGTCGAACCCGCTGATGGAAGTCGTCGATCTGCAGGCGTTTGCCGCCGCCGGCAAGGCCGTCGGCGCGTTGACCGTCGTCGACAACTGCTTCTGCACGCCGGCCCTGCAGCGGCCGCTCGAGTTCGGCGTCGATCTGGTGATCCACTCGGCGACCAAGTATCTGGACGGGCAGGGGCGGGTGCTGGGCGGCGCGATCGTGGGACGACGCGAGCTGATCCGCGACGCCGTGCTGCCGGTGCTGCGCACGACCGGGCCGAGTCTTTCGCCGTTCAATGCGTGGGTGGCGCTGAAGGGACTGGAAACGCTCGGTCTGCGCATGCGCGCGCAGTCGGACGCGGCGCTCGCGCTGGCGCGCTGGCTCACGGCGCGGCCCGAAGTCGAGCGCGTGTGCTTCCCGGGCCTCGAATCGCATCCGCAGTACGCGTTGGCGCAACGCCAGCAATCCGGTCCGGGGACCGTGGTCAGCTTCGAAGTGCGCGGCGATTCGCCCTCGGAGCGGCGCGCCCGCGCTTGGCGCGTCATCGATGCGGTCAAGCTGATGTCGATCACTGCGAATCTCGGTGACACGCGCACGACGATCACACACCCGGCGACGACGACGCACGGCCGACTCAGCGCGGAAGCGCGCGAGCGTGCCGGTATCGGCGAAGGACTGATCCGAATCGCCGTCGGCCTCGAGGCGATCGAAGACCTGACGCGCGACCTCACGCAGGCGCTGGCGACGTGACACCGCGGCCCGGACGTGCGGCGTGCGCCGCATCCGAGTCAACACGATCGATCGAACGGCCGACGTCGGCGCCAGACCAGGCGGTCGACTTTGACGCGCGCCGCCCTCCATCAGCCTGTGCTGCGCAAGCGCCGTATTGAGCGCGGCAGAACGGTCCGACGCGGCGGAATATCTGCGCGCGGTGCACCGCAATCTGCCGGCGCCGGTCGCGCGGCCGCGGTTCAGCGCTCCGAGCAGCGGCGCTGCGACCGGATCCTTCGACTTCGACTCGGTCAACCAAGGAGCGACGGCCGGCCGGTGATCCACGTCGCGAACGTCGGCGATCAAGCGCTGCGGATCGAGGCGGCCTTCGACGTCGCCGCACGCTCACGTTGAGTCCGCCTGTCGGACGACACGGAGTCGTACGGCGACGCTGCAGATTGCGTCGAACGCGGCCACACCGCGCGTCGGGGAACTGTCGATCGTGTCCAACGGCTTGTTCGTGCCGTCGACCGCATCCGGTCCGCACGCGGTTGCGCTCGAAGGTGTGCCCGGAGCGGCCGGCACCGAGACACGTTCGGCGTCCGCCGCGCCTCCTTCAACTTCCGTCCCGCACTCCCGTTATTCGCGCGGCGCAATTCGCGCGCTACGTTTGATGCGGCGCCGGCATCAGCTGTGCGATGCCGGTATGCTTCCACTCATGGCGAAGGTTCCCGACGACATCACGCTCGGAGAGTTGTGCCGCAAGGCAGCGCAGACGCTCGCGCGTGCCGGACTCGAGCATCGCATCGACATCTATCGCGATGTCGAGGTCGACGATCCCGCCGTGCGCATGATGCTCGGCCGGCCGCACCGCATCCGCGTGCGCGTGAAGATCACCGCGGCGAGCCTGCTTTTCGAGGGAAGCGAAGGTTCCGACGGTGCGCCGACGACGCAGGGCAAGGCACCCGCGACGGACTTCTCGACCTGAGCAGGTGACGGGTCGCCCACGAACGGGAAAGGGCTGCGCATGCGCAGCCCTTTCGTGTGCCTGGCTCCCCGACCTGGGCTCGAACCAGGGACCTGCGGATTAACAGTCCGTCGCTCTACCGACTGAGCTATCGGGGAAAGAGCGCGCGATTATATCGACTGCACGCGCGCGTTCAAACCGCGATTCAGCCGCGCAGCACGGCGGCGATCGCGTCGCAGACCGGTCCGACGTTCTTCGTGTTCAGTGCGGCCACGCAGATGCGCCCGCTCGACACCGCGTAGACGCCGAACTCGCCCTTCAGCCGTTCGACCTGGGCCGCGGTCAGTCCGGAGTAGGAGAACATGCCGCGCTGACGCAGCATGAACGACATGTCGCGCGAAACGCCGCGGGCATTCAGCCCCTCGACCAGCGCACCGCGCATCCGCTTGATGCGCTCGCGCATCTCGCCGAGCTCCTGCTCCCACAGCGCACGCAACTGCGGATCGTTGAGCACGGCGGCGACGAGGCTGGCGCCGTGCGTCGGCGGCGTCGAGTAGTTGGCGCGGATCACGCGCTTGAGCTGGCTCAGGACCCGCGCCGCCTCGTCCTTATTCGAGGTGACGATCGTCAGTGCGCCGATGCGTTCGCCGTACAGCGAGAACGACTTCGAGAACGAGCTGGCGATGAAAACGGGCAGTCCAGAATCCGCGAAGAGGCGCACGGCGGCGCCATCGGCGTCGATGCCCTCCGCGAAGCCTTGATAGGCCATGTCGAGGAACGGGACGAGTTGCCGCTCGCGCGCGATCTCGACGACCTTGCGCCACTGATCGAGCGACAGATCGACGCCGGTCGGGTTGTGGCAACAAGCGTGCAGCACGACGATGGTGCCGGCCGGCGCCGCTTTCAACGCCGCCGCCATGCCATCGAAGTCGAGTCCTTGCGTGGTGGCGTCGTAGTAGGCATAAGTGCCGACTTTGAAGCCCGCCGCCTCGAACAGCGCACGATGGTTCTCCCAACTCGGGTCGCTGATGAGAGCCTGCGCGTTCGGATTGATCCGCTTCAGAAAGTCCGCGCCGATCTTCAACGCGCCGGTGCCGCCGAGCGCTTGCGCCGTGACCAGTCTGCCGGAAGCGAGCAGGGGCGATTCGGCGCCGAACAGGAGCCTCTGGACCGCGCTGTCGTACGCGGCGATGCCATCGATCGGCAGATAGCCGCGCGGCGCGGCCGCCTTGACCAAGGCCTCTTCGGCGGTGCGCACCGCCCGCAGCAGCGGAATCCTGCCCTCGTCGTTCGTGTAGACGCCGGCGCCCAAGTTCACCTTGGTCGGCCGGGTATCGGCGTTGAAGGCTTCCGTTAGGCCGAGGATCGGATCGCGCGGCGCGAGCTCGACGCCAGCGAATAGGGCTTGAGTCATGTGGAGGCAGGGCAAGGGTGGCGCCGACCAGCCATCTTCCTGGTCGGCCGATGTGAAGGCGGAGTCTACACGTGCACTGCAGCGAAGCGGCCGCGGACCAAGCAGGCGATCACGCCTCTGGCCGCTTTCGATGCGCTTGCACCGGTTGTCGGTACTCGTGGCCGGGGCGGGCACTCCCATCGTTTCGGTCGCGTGTCCGTTCATAAGCCATTGATTTTTCGATGACTGACCCAAGGAACGCGCAACCGCGGGGCTAGGATTTTGGCGACACGCCGACTAGAATGGCGCCTTCGCCATCGCATAGTGCGCCGCAAAAGCTCCGTGTTCGTGACCTTTCCCGATTCGCCGTTCCAGCTCTGCAAGCCGTTCGAGCCGGCGGGCGATCAGCCCGAGGCGATCGAGCGGCTGACCGAGGGGCTGCGCGACGGCCTCGCGTTCCAGACGCTGCTGGGCGTCACCGGTTCGGGCAAGACGTTCACGATGGCTAACGTGATCGTGCGGATCGGTGCGCCGACCCTGGTGCTCGCACCGAACAAGACGCTGGCGGCGCAGCTCTATTCGGAGATGCGCGAGTTCTTCCCGAACAACGCGATTGAGTACTTCGTCTCCTACTACGACTACTACCAGCCCGAGGCTTACGTCCCGTCACGCGACCTGTACATCGAGAAGGACAGCAGCATCAACGAACACATCGAGCAGATGCGGCTGTCGGCGACCAAGTCGCTGCTCGAGCGGCGCGACACGGTGATCGTCGCGACGGTCTCGGCGATCTACGGCATCGGCAATCCGTCCGACTACCACGCGATGGTGCTCACGCTGCGCGTGAAGGACCGCATGAGCCAGCGTGACGTGATCGCGCGGCTGACCTCGATGCAGTACCGCCGCAACGAGACAGAATTCGCGCGCGGCACGTTCCGCGTGCGCGGCGACACGATCGACATCTTTCCGGCCGAGCATGCGGAACTTGCGGTGCGCGTCGAGCTGTTCGACGACGAGATCGACAGCCTGCAGCTGTTCGATCCGCTGACCGGCAGGATCCGGCAGAAGATTCCGCGTTTCACGGTGTACCCGTCGTCGCACTACGTGACGCCGCGGCAGACGGTGCTGCGCGCGATCGAGGACATCAAGGCAGAGCTGAAGGAACGCGTCGCCTGGTTCGTCGCGCAAGGGAAGCTCGTCGAGGCGCAGCGGCTCGAGCAGCGCACGCGCTTCGATCTCGAGATGATGAACGAGCTCGGCTTCTGCAAGGGCATCGAGAACTACACGCGGCACCTGTCGGGCGCGCTGCCCGGCGAGCCGCCGCCGACGCTGATCGATTACCTCCCGGCCGACGCGCTGATGATCATCGACGAGTCGCACGTCACGATCCCGCAACTGGGCGGCATGTATCGCGGCGATCGTGCGCGCAAGGAGACGCTGGTCGAATACGGCTTCCGGCTGCCGTCGGCACTCGACAACCGGCCGCTGCGCTTCGACGAGTTCGAGCGCAAGATGCGCCGCTGCATCTTCGTGTCGGCCACGCCGGCCGAGTTCGAAACCGAGCGTTCTTCGCAGATCGTCGAGCAGGTCGTCCGTCCGACGGGGCTGGTCGACCCGCAACTGCAGGTCCGCCCCGCGCGTACCCAGGTCGACGATCTGCTGTCCGAGATCGGGCTGCGCGTCGGGCGCAACGAGCGCGTGCTGATCACGACGCTGACCAAGCGGATGGCCGAGGATCTGACTGCATACCTGGCCGACCACGGCGTCAAGGTGCGTTACCTGCACTCGGACGTCGACACCGTCGAGCGGGTCGAGATCATCCGCGACCTGCGGGCGGGCGTGTTCGACGTGCTGGTTGGCATCAACCTGCTGCGCGAGGGGCTCGATCTGCCCGAGGTGTCGCTGGTGGCGATCCTCGACGCGGACAAGGAAGGTTTCCTGCGCTCGACGCGGTCTCTGATCCAGACGATCGGGCGCGCGGCGCGGCATCTGAACGGTACTGCCATCCTGTACGCGGATGCCGTGACCGATTCGATGCACGCGGCGATCGACGAGACGAACCGGCGCCGCGCCAAGCAGATGCGCTTCAACCAAGAGCGCGGCATCGTGCCGCGCGGCGTGCACAAACAGGTGCGCGAGCTGATCGATGGCGTCTACGACTCGGCACCGACGCGCGCCGAGTTGAAGGCGGCAAGCGAAACCGCCGACTACGAGGTGATGAACGAGAAGCAGATCGCGCGGGAGATCAAACGGCTCGAGAAGCTGATGTTCGAGCATGCGAAGAACCTCGAGTTCGAGAAGGCGGCCAGGGTGCGCGACCAGTTGGCGGCCTTGAAGGAAAGGGTGTTCGGTGCGGGCGGGGCGAGCAACGTCGCGCCCCTGGTCCCGGCCGAGAAGGCGGCTTAGATCGATGCCGCGCGAGACGGAATGAGGACCGGATCGGCCGCTGCGGCGGGCGCTTGGCTTTGAACTTCCGCCTGCATCTCCGGTCTTCCGGACGGAGCGTTGGGACGTTGGTGATCGTGGGAAAGGACGTCGCCGGGTGTGAATCGCCCGTCGACGATGAGCCGGGCAGGCACGACGCGGGCCCGAACAGAAAGGCGCGTTAGAGATGACCAAAGTACTTTTCGTTTGCATGGGTAACATCTGCCGTTCGCCGACGGCGGAAGGCGTGTTCCGCAAGATGGTGCGCGACGCGGGTCTCGAGGGCAGCGTGCACATCGAGTCCGCGGGCACGCATGCCTATCACGTCGGTGAGCCGCCCGACGTCCGCGCTCAACAGGCCGCCCGCAAGCGCGGCTACGAGTTGGGCGACCTGCGTGCTCGTCAGATCACGCAGGACGACTTCCGCGAGTTCGATCTGATCCTGGCGATGGATTGGGAGAATCTGGCGCTGCTGCAGCAGCAGTGCCCGCGTGCGTACAAGCACAAGCTGCATCTGTTGATGCGTTTTGCCGGTGAGCACGATGCTGCGACGGTGCCCGATCCGTATTACGGCGGCCCGGAGGGCTTCAACACCGTGCTCGATTACGTCGAGGACGCGTGCCAGGGCCTGATCGAGGTGGTGCGCAAGCGCGCGACGATGTACGCGGCGGCCTAGCCGGCGCGTTCTGCCCGCGCGTTCGACTTCACAGGGCGCCGCGGCCGGTCCGCGGCGCTTCCTTTTCGTAGAGTGCGTCCAACGTCGCCCGTCCCGACAGGCCCGCACGCGCGGCGCGCTTCTCCTGCGCGCGCGCCCACAGCCGGCTCGCCGCGTTGGCCCAGGTCGATCCGCTCAATAGATACCGGCGGAGCGTTCGGCGACGATTCGCCTCCACCACGCGCGCGTGCGCGGACGGCTCCGGTTCGTCGTTCGCGGTTCCGCCGTCGCGGCGAAACACGGCGGTCAGGTTCGCTTTCGACGGGGCCCCGTCGACGAGCAGCGGGACGAGCCCCACGGCGCGTGCAAGGCGCGTCAGCGGATCGGCCGCGAAGTAGAAGAGGTGCGCGTAGTGGTACAGGTTCGACGGGGAACTCACCTCGGTCAGCGCGTTCGGGACTTCGACGTAAAGATGTCCTCCGGGCTTGAGCCAGGCCGCCAGCTTGGCGAGCCCCGCGCGCGGATCGCGAAAGTGTTCGAGCACGTGGAAGAGGGTGATCAGGTCGAACCCGCCGGCGGCGAACGACGCGTCGTCGAGCGTTCCCGGACGGAGGTCGACGCCATACTCGGCGCGCGCGAACTCGCGGTACCCGTCGTTCGGCTCGATGCCCGTCAGGCGATAGCCGCGGCTCGCGAGCAGGTAGGCGAACTCGCCGCCGCCGGCACCGCAGTCGAGCACGCGCGCGGGCGGCTGCGCGAGCAATGCGACCGTCCGGAACCTCTCCAGCGCGACGCGGCCGGCGCGGAAGACGTGTTTGATTCGAGGCGCCTCCGCGGACTTGTACTCGCGCCGATAACGTTCCGCATAAAAGCGTGCCAGCTCGGCCGCGCTTGGCAGAGGGTCGACGTAGGTCAAACCGCAGGCGCGGCAGCAGGTGACATTCAGAGGCGCCCCGTGCCGGTCCCTAATCTCAACGAGGGTACCCTCACGTTTCCCGCAGAGGTTGCATGGGCTTGCGGGTGTGTAGTCGGCGAATCGTCTTGGCGCGAACAACGCGATCTCCCTATTTGGAGCGCGGCAGCATATCCAATCGGTCCTTGTGAGCGGCTGGAAGGATTTGTTGACTGAAATACTCGGATTAGCTACGATCCCGACCGCACTGATCGGGATTTGCGCCGCCGATCCATCCCTGGATCGTCGATGCTGGGCCGATCGAACCGGACAGCGGAGGTGACACGATGCGCTTGACGACCAAAGGACGTTTCGCCGTGACGGCGATGATCGACCTCGGCCTGCGGCAGCACAACGGTCCCGTGACGCTCGCGGGCATCAGCCAGCGGCAGAAGATCTCGCTGTCGTATCTGGAGCAGTTGTTCGGGAAACTGCGAAGACATGCGCTGGTCGAGAGCACGCGCGGCCCCGGGGGCGGCTATACGCTGGGCAAGCCGATGGCCGACATCTCGGTCGCCGACATCATCTTCGCCGTCGACGAACCCATTGACGCAACACAATGCGGCGGCAAGGAAAATTGCGATAACGACCAGCGCTGCATGACCCACGACCTGTGGGCCAATCTGAATCGTCACATGGTGGATTTCCTGGATTCCGTGTCGCTGCAGGACCTCGTCGACCAGCAGAAGGAACGGCTCGCGCAGCAGGGTACGCTGGCGAGCGTCCTGCACGACACGCGTCCGCCGCGGCGCGCGCCCGCCGCGCCGAAACCGCAATCCGTCGCCAGCTAGGGAAGACCGCATGAAGCTTCCGATCTACCTCGACTACTCCGCGACGACGCCGGTCGACCCGCGCGTCGTCGAGGCGATGATGCCGTGGCTGCGCGAGCACTTCGGCAATCCGGCGTCGCGCAGCCATGCGTTCGGCTGGGAAGCGGAGAAGGCGGTCGAGACCGCGCGCGAGCACGTTGCCGCGCTCGTCAACGCCGATCCGCGCGAGATCATTTGGACTTCGGGCGCGACCGAGTCCGACAACCTCGCGCTGAAGGGTGCCGCGCACTTCTACAAGGAAAAGGGCAAGCACCTCGTCACCGTGAAGACCGAGCACAAGGCCACGCTCGACACGATGCGCGAACTGGAGCGCGAGGGCTTCGAGGTCACCTATCTCGACGTCGAGAGCAACGGCCTGCTCGACCTGAAGAAGTTCGAAGCGGCGCTGCGTCCCGACACGACGCTCGTGTCGGTGATGTACGTGAACAACGAGATCGGCGTGATCCAGGACATTCCGGCAATCGGCGAGATCTGCCGCAGCCGCGGCATCGTCTTCCACGTCGACGCCGCGCAGGCGACCGGCAAGGTCGCGATCGACCTGCAGAAGCTGAAGGTCGACCTGATGTCGTTTTCGGCGCACAAGACCTACGGGCCGAAGGGCATCGGCGCGCTGTACGTCCGCCGCAAGCCGCGCGTGCGCCTCGAAGCGCAGATGCACGGCGGCGGTCACGAGCGCGGCCTGCGCTCGGGCACGCTGCCCACGCACCAGATCGTCGGCATGGGCGAAGCCTTCCGCATCGCGAAGGCTGAGATGGCGACCGAAAACGAGCGCATCCGCATGCTGCGCGACCGCCTGTTGAAAGGGTTGTCGGAGATCGAGGAGGTGTTCGTCAACGGGGACCTCGAGCAGCGCGTCCCGCACAACCTGAACGTCAGCTTCAACT
This sequence comes from Betaproteobacteria bacterium, assembly GCA_016861185.1. Classification (GTDB taxonomy): domain Bacteria; phylum Pseudomonadota; class Gammaproteobacteria; order Burkholderiales; family Burkholderiaceae_F; genus DSNY01. The sequence goes on along the minus strand of BOKW01000002.1, from coordinate 573,367 downwards.
ACGTCGAAGGCGAGTCGCTGATCATGGCGATCAAGGACGTCGCGGTGTCGTCGGGCTCGGCCTGCACGTCCGCGAGCCTGGAGCCGTCGTACGTGCTGCGTGCGCTGGGCCGCAGCGACGAGCTCGCGCACAGCTCGATCCGCTTCACCGTCGGGCGGTTCACCACTCCTGAGGAGGTCGACTACACGGTCGACCTGGTGCAGCGCAAGATCGCCAAGCTGCGCGAGCTGTCGCCGCTGTGGGAGATGCACAAGGACGGCGTCGATCTCAATACTGTGCAGTGGGCCGCGCACTAGCGGCGGCGCAGTCCGAACCAAGAGGTAAGTCATGTCATACAGCGAGAAAGTCATCGACCACTACGAGAACCCCCGCAACGTCGGCTCGTTCGACAAGGGCGACGGCAGCGTCGGCACCGGCATGGTCGGCGCGCCGGCCTGCGGCGACGTGATGAAGCTGCAGATCAAGGTCAGCGCGGACGGCGTCATCGAGGACGCGCGCTTCAAGACCTACGGCTGCGGCTCGGCGATCGCGTCCTCGTCGCTGGTGACCGAGTGGGTGAAGGGCAAGACGCTCGACGAGGCGATGCAACTGAAGAACACGCAGATCGCCGAGGAGCTGGCCTTGCCGCCGGTGAAGATCCACTGCTCGATCCTGGCCGAGGACGCGATCAAGGCGGCGATCACCGACTACAAGCAGAAGCACGGCCTGGCGCAGCCGGCCGAACAGAAGGCGGCCGCCTAGGTCGCGACGGGGGAGAAGGTCATGGCAGTCACGATGACGGAACGGGCCGCCCGGCACGTGGCCGACTTCATCAGCAAGCGGGGCAGGGGCATCGGCCTGCGCCTGGGCGTGCGCACGACCGGATGCTCCGGCATGGCGTACAAGCTCGAGTACGCCGACGCGGTGAACCCCGACGACCAGCAGTTCGAGAGTCACGGCGTGCGCATCCTGGTCGACCCCAAGAGCCTCGCCTACATCGACGGTACCGAGCTCGACTTCGTGCGCGAAGGTCTGAACGAAGGATTCCGATTCAACAACCCGAAAGAGAAGAACCGCTGCGGCTGCGGCGAGTCCTTCAACGTCTGAGCTTCGCGCGGCCGGCGCCGCCGGCCCGTTTGCCGCGGCTGTGTCCAGAGCGGCCGCTGCGTTTCCCCCGACTTCCGTGACGACACGCGCTCCGGATCACTTCGCCCTGTTCGGCCTCGAGCCGCGCTTCGCGCTCGATGCCGATGCGCTCGAGCGCGCATACCGGCAGGTGCAGGAACGGGTGCATCCCGATCGCTTCGCCGCCGGGTCCGCCGCCGAAAAGCGTGTCGCGATGCAGTGGGCGACGCGTGCGAACGAAGCCTTCCAGACGCTGCGCTCGCCGCTGAAGCGCGCGGCGTACCTGTGCGAGCGCCACGGTGCACCGATCGCCGCGGAATCGAACACGGCGATGCGGCCGGAGTTTCTTGCGCGGCAGCTCGAGTTGCGCGAAGCGCTGGACGAAGCGCGGAGCGACCGCGATCCCGCGTCGCTCGTCCGGCTGCGCAACGAGGTTCGTCGCCTGCGCGAAGAAACGCTCGCCGCGCTGGCCGATGCGCTCGACCAGGACGGCGACTACGCGCGCGCGGCCGGGCTGGTACGGCAGTTGATGTTCATCGAGAAGTTCGGCGAGGAAGTCGCCGCGGCCGAGGTGGAGGCGGCCTGAACGATGGCGCTGCTGCAGATCGCCGAACCCGGCATGTCGCCCGCACCGCACGAGCGGCGCCTCGCGGTGGGTGTCGACCTCGGGACGACCAATTCGCTGGTCGCCACGGTGCGCAACAGCGTTGCGGTCGTGCTCGAGGACGAGCAAGGCAGGGCGCTACTGCCTTCGGTCGTTCGCTACCGCGCCGACGGCGGCGTCGAAGTCGGCGCCGAAGCGCTCGCACATCAGGCCGCCGACCCGCGCAACACGATCGTCTCCGTCAAGCGCTTCATGGGTCGCGGCGTCAAGGACGTCGAGCACGTCGAGAACCTGCCGTACGACTTCGTCGACGCGCCCGGCATGCTGCAGATCCGCACGATCGCCGGCGTCAAGAGTCCGGTCGAGGTGTCGGCGGAAATCCTCAGGGTCTTGCGCGAGCGCGCCGAGGCCGCGCTCGGCGGCGAGCTGGTCGGCGCGGTCGTGACCGTGCCCGCCTACTTCGACGACGCGCAGCGGCAGGCCACGCGCGATGCGGCGCGGCTGGCCGGATTGAACGTGCTGCGGCTGTTGAACGAGCCGACCGCGGCGGCGCTCGCTTACGGACTCGACAACGCCGCCGAAGGTGTCTACGCGGTCTATGACCTCGGCGGCGGCACGTTCGACATCTCGATCCTCAAGCTGACCAAGGGCGTGTTCGAAGTGCTCGCCACCGGCGGCGACACGGCGCTCGGCGGCGACGACTTCGATCACCGGCTGTACTGCTGGGCGCTCGAGCAGGCCGATCTTTCGCTGCTTCCGCCCGAGGACACGAGCCTGCTGACGGTCAAGGCGCGCGCGGCGAAGGAGGCGCTGTCGACGAAGGACAGCGCGACGATCCAGGCGCGTCTGAGCCAGGGGCGCTGGATCAACCTGACGATCAAGCGCGACATCTTCGCCGGCATGACGCAGCATCTCGTGCAGAAGACGCTCGACGCCGCGCGCCGTGCGCTGCGCGACGCAGGACTGAAGCCGGCCGACGTCAAGGGTGTGGTGATGGTCGGCGGCGCCACGCGCATGCCGCACGTGCGCAAGGCGGTCGCCGATCTGTTCGGCCAGGAACCGCTGATCGACATCGACCCGGACAAGGTCGTCGCGCTAGGCGCGGCGATGCAGGCCAACCTGCTCGCCGGCAATCACGCGCCGGGCGAGGACTGGCTGCTGCTCGACGTGATCCCGCTGTCCCTCGGGCTGGAGACGATGGGCGGGCTGGTCGAGAAGATCATTCCGCGTAATTCGACGATTCCCGTCGCGCGCGCGCAGGAGTTCACGACCTTCCGCGACGGCCAGACGGCGATGGCGATCCAGGTCGTGCAGGGCGAGCGCGAACTGGTGTCCGACTGCCGCTCGCTGGCGCGCTTCGAGCTGCGCGGCATACCGCCGATGGCGGCTGGTGCCGCCCGTATCCGTGTCACCTTCCAGGTCGACGCCGATGGCCTGCTGTCGGTTGCCGCGCGCGAGACGACGAGCGGCGTCGAGGCTTCGATCGTCGTCAAGCCGTCGTACGGGCTGAGCGACGACGAAATCGCGCGCATGCTGCAGGACTCGATCGGCGCCGCCGAGTCCGACGTCGCCGCGCGCGCGCTGCGCGAGCAGCAGGTCGAGGCGCAGCGGCTGGCCGAGGCGACGATCGGCGCGCTCGCCGCCGACGGCGACCTGCTCGCCGACGCCGAACGCGCGGAGGTCGAACGCCTGCTGCGCGAACTGATCGACATCGCGCGCGGCGACGATCATCTCGCGATCAAGGCGGCGATCGACCGGCTCGCGCACGGCACCGAGGAATTCGCCGCGCGCCGGATGGACCGTACGATCCGGGCCGCACTCGCCGGGCGGCGCGTCGACGAAGTCCTGCCCGAGTGAGCATGCCCAAGATCAGGGTCCTGCCCCACGAGGAACTTTGCCCCGCCGGCGCAACGATCGAGGCCGTGCCGGGCAAGAGCATCTGCGAAAACCTGCTCGCGAACGACATCGAGATCGAGCACGCGTGCGAGATGTCGTGCGCCTGCACGACCTGCCACGTGATCGTGCGCGAAGGCTTCAACACGCTCGACCCGAGCGACGAAGACGAGGACGACCTGCTCGACAAGGCCTGGGGCCTGACGCCGGTGTCGCGCCTGTCGTGCCAGGCGATCGTCAAGGACAAGGACCTCGTGATCGAGATCCCGAAATACACGATCAACCAGGTGAAGGAGGGCGGTCGATGAAGTGGACCGATTCGCTCGAAATTGCCATCGCGCTGGCGGAGAAACACCCGGACGTCGACCCGCAGTACGTCAACTTCGTCGACCTGCACCGCTGGGTGTGCGAGCTGCCGGGTTTTTCCGACGACCCGAAGCGCTCCGGCGAAAAGATCCTCGAAGCGATCCAGATGGCCTGGATCGACGAGGTGAAGTGAACGTCTCCCGCGCTCGGTTGCTTGCCGCGATTCCGCTACTGGCGGTCGCGGACATCGGACGAGGCGTCGCGTTCTACGGCAAGATCGGCTTCCAGACGCTGTTCGTGTCGGACGAATACGCTGCGCTGATGCGCGACGACGTGCATCTGCACCTGTGGCGCTGCGCCGATCGCAGCGTTGCAGACAACACCGCATGCCGGATGCGAGTGGAAGGAATCGACGCCTTGTACGACGAGTGCCGCGCCGCCGGCATCGTCCATCCGAACGGTACGCTGCGGCTCACCGAGAGAGACACGCGGGAGTTCACCGTGCTCGACCCGCAAGGCGGCGCGATCACGTTCGTCGAGCCGGTCGCCGGCTAGAATTTCTGCGGCCTGAACACGCCGACCTCGGCGGTGAACAGCGTCACTGCGTAGTGCGGCGCGTAGTTCGCCAGCACGTGCGACGCCAGCCGTTCGGCGACCGCCTCCGCACAGATCACCTTCATCTCGATCGAACGATCGGCTTCCCAGGCCGCTTCGCGATCGCCGCGTTCGCCGCCGCCGCGCACCTCGGTGATCGTGTAGCCGTGCGCACCGAACGCGCGCGCGTCGCGGATCAGCGCCTTCTCGAGCGCCGCTTCGGCGATGATCACCAGCAGCTTCTTCGGGTGCGACTGCATGTTCAGCTCCCCAGCCAGCGCGCGTACTGAAGATAGACCGGAATGCCGACCGTGATGTTGAACGGGAACGTGACGCCGAGCGCCACGCCGATCGACAGGGCGGGGTTGGCCTCCGGCACCGCGATCCGCATGGCGGCCGGCGCGGCGATGTAGGACGCGCTGGCCGCGAGCGTGGCGAGCAGCGCCGTTCCGCCGAGGCTGAGCCCGATCGCGTGGCCGACGAGCGCGCCGAGCGCGCCGAGCACGAGCGGTGCACCGATGCCGAAGCCGACCAGGAACGGGCCGGCGCGTTTCAGATCGCCCAGGCGGCCACCCGCGACGAGCCCCATCTCGAGCAGGAACAGCGCGAGCACGCCCTTGAACAGGTCGAGGAACAGCGGCTCGATCGGCTTCAATCCGCCGGGGCCCGCCAGCGCGCCGATCGCGAGCCCGCCGAGCAGCAACAGCACGCTCTTGCCGAAGACGACCTCGTGCGCCAGCGTGCCCCACGCGATCCGCTGAGCGCCGCCCAGCCGCGCGAGCACGATGCCGGTGACGATGCCCGGCGCCTCCATCAGCGCGACCAGCAACGGCATGTGCGATTCGGCGGCGATCTTCTGCTGCGCCAGAACGCTCAGCCCGACCGCGAAGGTGACGACCGACACCGAGCCGTAGTGCGCGGCGATCGACGCGCTGTCGGCGCGCGACAGCCGGCCGAGACGGAACAGCAGCGGAAACAGCAGCAGCGGGATCGTCGCGCCGAGCGCGATCGCCGCGAGCGCCTGCGGCAGCACGGACGCCAGCGGCTGCTGCGCGAGCTGCGTACCGCCTTTTAGTCCGATCGCCAGCAGCAGGTAGATGGACAACGCCTCGTACAGCGCTTCGGGCAGGCGCAGGTCGCTCTTCGCAAGCCGCGCGAGGGCGCCGAGCAGGAAGAAGAAGACGACCGGATCGATCATGCGCGGCGCAGCAGGGCGTCGAGCGTGACAAGCGCCGCTTCGAGCGTGAACTCGTCGCGTTCGATCGCGTCGAGCACTTCGGGAATGTCGCGCAACTCGATCGCGGCGACCTCGCCGTCCTCGTTGCGCGGCTCGCAGCCCGGCGGCAGCGCGGCGTCGAACACCTGCACCGACTCGACCATATAGCCCTCGCGTACCGGCCGGCGCTCGCGCACGAAGCCGCCGCGCGCCGGCGCGAGTCGCGCCAGATCGAGGCCGGCCTCCTCCTTCGCCTCGCGCGCCAGCGCCTGGAGGTCGCTTTCGTCGGCGGCCACCATGCCGCCCACCAGGTTGTCCCACATGCCCGGATCGATCGGCTTGTCGTCGGCGCGGCGTGCGACGTACAGTCGGCCGTCGGCGTGGAAGCCGTTCATGTGGACGGCGTGGGTGGGGATGCCGAGCGCGCGACACGCCGCGCGCTCGATCGTCGCGAGCCGCGTTCCGCCGGCCAGCGGCCGCACGTCGAGCTGCTCGTCACGCCAGCCATGCAACAGCCCCGCGTCGCGCAACCGGTGCGCGGCGTCCGCCAGCAATGCGCAGCGATCGCGGAAGTCGAAGCCGTCGTCGACGAACTCGAGGCCGCGCTCGCCCAGCGTGCAGCGCGGTTCGCGTGCGGCGAGAAAGCGGGCAACTTCCGGGCTCGCCGCGCCGATCGCGTTGCCGGACAGCCAGACACGAATCCATCCCGCTGGCGGCGGCAGGTCCGCGCGTGCGAGCAGGTGCCGCTGCAGCGCTTGCAGGCGCGCGCGGTCCAGCTTCATCCGCGCTCCTCCGGGCGCATGTGCGGAAACAGCAGCACGTCGCGGATGCTCGGCGCGTCCGTGAGCAGCATGATGAAGCGGTCCACGCCCACGCCGCATCCCGCCGCGGGCGGCATGCCGTACTCGAGCGCGCGAACGTAATCGGCGTCGTAATACATCGCCTCTTCGTCGCCGGCTTCCTTCGCCTTGACCTGCTCGAGGAAACGCGCGGCCTGGTCTTCCGGGTCGTTCAGCTCGGAGAAGCCGTTGGCGGTTTCGCGGCCCGCGATGAACAGCTCGAAGCGCTCCGTGATCTCGGGCCGCCTGTCGGAAGCGCGCGCCAGCGGCGACACTTCGACCGGATAGTCGACGATGTAGGTCGGCTGCACGAGCTTCGACTCGACCACTTCCTCGAACAGCGCGAGCTGCAGCGCACCCAGCCCCGTCTCCTGCGAATGGGTGCTGCCGAGCCGCGCCAGCTCCGCGTGCAGGTAATCGCGGTCGGCGAGCTGCGCGTCGGAGTACTGCGGCGCGTAGCGCTTGATCGCCTCGACGATCGTGAGCCGCGCGAACGGTCCGGACAGATCGATCGTCTGGCCCTGGTAGTTCAGCACCGCCGAACCGGTAGCGGCGAGCGCGACTTCGCGCAGCAGCGCCTCGGTGAAGTCCATCAGCCAGCGATAGTCGTGGTACGCGGCGTAGAACTCCATCATCGTGAACTCGGGGTTATGGCGCGGGCTCAGCCCCTCGTTGCGGAAGTTGCGGTTGATCTCGAACACGCGCTCGAAGCCGCCGACGACGAGCCGCTTGAGGAACAGCTCGGGCGCGATGCGCAGGAACATGTCGATGCCGAGCGCGTTGTGGTGCGTGACGAACGGCTTGGCCGCCGCGCCGCCGGGGATGACCTGCAGCATCGGCGTCTCGACCTCGAGGAATCCGTGCTCGGTCATGAAGCGCCGCATCGCGTCGATCGCGCGGCTGCGCGTGACGAAAGCCGCGCGCGTCGACTCGTTCATCATCAGGTCGACATAGCGCTGGCGGTAGCGCGCTTCCTTGTCTTCCAGCCCGTGAAACTTGTCGGGCAGCGGTCGCAGCGACTTGACGAGCAGCCGCAGTTCGCGGCAACGCACCGACAGCTCGCCCTTCTGCGTCTTGAACAGCACGCCGCGCGCGCCGACGATGTCGCCGAGGTCCCAATGCTTGAAGTCCTCGTACACCTCGGCGCCGATGTCTTCCGGCGTGACGTAGAACTGGATGCGGCCGGAGCCGTCCTGCACGGTGGCGAAGCTCGCCTTGCCCATCACGCGCTTGAGCATCATGCGGCCGGCGAGCGCCACCTCGACGTCTTCCTTCGCCAATGCGTCGCGGTCGGCCGCGCCGTACTTCGCCTGCAGGTCACCCGCGCGCTGCGTGCGGACGAAGTCGTTCGGAAATGCCGGGCCGCGCTGGCGCAGCCTGGCGAGTTTGGCGCGGCGCTCGGCGATGATCTGGTTCTCGTCCTGCGGTGCGGCCGGCGGCGGCGTGGCGGTCATGGTCGTGTTCTTCTTCAGGCGTCGCGCACGTCGGCGACCGGGTTGGATCCGAAATCGGCGCGCGCGAGATAGGCGAGCACGCGCGCGGCGGCGGCTTCGGGAGCGGCGAGCTGTCCCGTGGCCTTGAACTGCCTGAACTGCTCGATGTCGGGAAATCCGCTCGGATCGGAGGCGCGCAGTTCGCCCTGCATGTCGGTGTCGATGACGCCCGGGGCGAGCGAAACGATCCTTGCCGGGTTCGGCAGCCGCTGCTCGTCAAGGGCAGTCACGCGCGAGAAGTGATCCATGCCCGCCTTCGCTGCGCAGTAGGCGGCCCAGCCGGCGATCGGCCGGCGTCCCGCACCCGACGAGACGTTGAGCACGCGGCGCTGGGCGGTCCACGCGCGCGTGGCGCGCAGGAACGCGCTCGTCAGCACCAGCGGCGCTTCGAGTCCGACGCGCAGTACGGCTGCGAGGGTTTCGGCATCGCTGATATCGATCGGTCCGACCTTGCCCAGCAGCCCGGCGTTGTTGATCAGCGTCACCGTCGCAAAGCGTTCGCGCGGCTGCGCGTGCAGCCAGGCTTCGAGTCGCGCGGCGGCACCCACGTCGTGCGCCAGGTCGAACGCCCATTGCTCGAGCTTCGCACCCTTCGCCGCGGCGGCGGCGTCCAGCGCGCGATCGGGTCTGCGCGAGATCGTCAGCAGCACGCGCTCGCGCGCGAGCAGCTGTTCCACGATCGCGCGCCCCAGCCCGCGCGATGCGCCGGTGACGATGTAAAGCTCCATGGCGGTCGTTGCCTCCGTCATTGGGTTACGGCGTACAGGTAGGTGTCGCGCAGCTCGCCGTGATGGTCGCGGCATTCACTGCGCAGCATCGCTTCGCGCCGGTAGCCGCAGCGCTCCAGCAGCCTCCAGCTTCGCTCGTTCTTCGCGTCGCAACTGGCCCAGATGCGGCGCGCGCCGAGGCCGCGTTGGCCCCATTCGGTGACGAGTCGCACGGCCTCGGTGCCGTAGCCGCGGCCGCGCGCGTCCTTGTGCAGGAAGTAGCCCAGCTCGAGGCTGGGCACCGCCCAGTCGAAGCCGTGGAAGCCGGTGCCGCCGCAGTACTCGCCGTCGTGCGTCCAGATGCCGAGGATCAGCGCTTCGCGCATCAACCACTTGCCCGCCATGCGGCGCACGTACACCTCGGAGTCCTCGACGCTGCGATGCCGGTCGACCCAGGCGACCCACGTCTTCAGATCTTCGCGGTGACGGTCGATTGCAGCGAAGAACGCCGCGCCGTCGCCCGCGCGATACGGGCGCAGGACGACGCGCTCGCCGCGCAACTCGTCGGGCAGCGGCAGCAGTTCGGGGCGGATCGATTCGGCCATCGTCTTTACACCCCCTGCTTGAGGCTCGCTTCGATGAACGGATCGAGGTCGCCGTCGAGTACCGCCTGCGTGTTGCCGATCTCGACGTTGGTGCGCAGGTCCTTGATCCGCGACTGGTCGAGCACGTAGCTGCGGATCTGATGGCCCCAGCCGATGTCGGTCTTCGCGTCCTCCAGCTTCGCCTGCTCGGCCTGGCGCTTGCGCAGCTCCTGCTCGTACAGCTTCGACTTCAGCATCGCCATCGCTTCGGCGCGGTTGCGGTGCTGGCTGCGGTCGTTCTGGCTCGACACGACGATCCCGGTCGGGATGTGCGTGATGCGCACCGCCGATTCGGTCTTGTTGACGTGCTGGCCGCCGGCGCCGGAGGCGCGATACACGTCGATACGCAGATCGGCCGGGTTGATCTCGACCTCGATCGATTCGTCCACTTCCGGATAGACGAAGACGCTGGCGAACGACGTGTGCCGGCGCGCGTTGGAGTCGAACGGCGACTTGCGCACGAGCCGGTGGATACCGGTTTCGGTGCGCAGCATGCCGTACGCATAGTCGCCGCTGACCTTGATCGTCGCGCCCTTGATGCCGGCGACCTCGCCTTCGGTCTCCTCCAGCAGTTCCGTCTTGAAGCCGCGTCGCTCGCAGTAGCGCAGGTACATGCGCTCGAGCATCGCCGCCCAGTCCTGCGCCTCGGTGCCGCCGGCGCCGGCCTGGATCTCGATGAAGCAGTTGTTCGGGTCGAGCGGATTGTTGAACATCCGCTGGAACTCGAGGTCGGCGACTTCCTTGGCGAGCCCGCGCACGTCGGCTTCGACCGAAACGAGCGTGGCGTCGTCCTCGTCGGCGCGACCCATCTCGAAGAGCTCGGCCGAGTCGCGCAGGCCGTTGCTCAGCCGCTGCATTCGCCCGACGACGCCGTCGAGCAGCTTCTTCTCGCGGCCCAGCTCCTGCGCGCGCTTCGGATCGCTCCAGACGTTCGGGTCCTCGAGCTCGCGGCTTACCTCGGCGAGGCGACGCTCCTTGGCGTCGACGTCAAAGATACCTCCGCAGATCCGCGAGCCGCGCCTCGAGGTCGGCGAGCGTAGCGGCGATCTGGTTCAGTCGTTCGGCTTCCATCGGGTCATCTTCCTTCGAGTGAGCCGCGCATTATAGGTAGCGCGCCGCGGTGCTCAGCCCATGTGCTCGATGACGAGCTGAATGCGGCGCTCGCCCTGGTACTCGTCGACGGCGGGACGGTAGGCGAGCAGGGCGCGGGCGGGCAGCGACTGGGTTCGCCGGAACCAGATCGCAGCGAAGCGCCTGCCCGCCAGCTCCAGGGTGAGCCGAAGGTGCTGGTCCTTGACGAGCCGCTGCTCGGCGACGACGAACTCGTTCGCGTACAGCGGCGGCGGAAAGCCCTGGCCCCAGATCTGCCGCTCGGTCGCCTCGACCAGTGCGAGCCCGATCTCGGCCGGAGCGAGCGGGCCGTCGGTCGCAATCGTGCGCGTGAAGTACGCGGCATCGGCGCTGGCGCGCGTGGCAGCTTCGAACGCGCGCGCGAAACCTTCGTAGCGTTCGGCGCGTAGCGTCAGCCCGGCCGCCATCGCGTGCCCGCCGAAGCGCTCGATCAGTTCGGGTGCCGCTTTCGTCACGAGATCGAGCGTGTCGCGCAGGTGCACCCCTTCGATCGAACGCCCCGAACCGCGCAGCGTGGCTTCGTCGGCGCGCGCGAATGCGATCGTCGGCCGGTGATAGCGCTCCTTGACGCGCGAAGCGACCAACCCGACCACGCCCTGGTGCCAGCTCTCGTTGAACAGGGTGATCGTCCGCTGCGCGTCGAGCGCCGCGTCCTCCAGCTCGGCCAGCGCGTCGAACTGCATGTCGGCCTCGATCGCGCGCCGCTCGCGGTTCAACTCGTCGAGTTGGCGCGCAAGCTGGAGTGCGCGCTCCGGATCGTCGGTCGTCAGGCATTCGATGCCCACCGTCATGTCGGTCAGCCGGCCCGCGGCGTTGATGCGCGGTCCGATCGCGAAGCCGAGGTCGGCAGCTTGCGCGAGCCGCGCGCTGCGCCCGGCCACCTGAAACAGCGCTGCAATCCCCGGCTGCGTCCGGCCGGCGCGGATGCGCTCCAGCCCCGCCGCGACCAGGATGCGGTTGTTGCGGTCGAGCCGCACGACGTCGGCCACCGTGCCGAGCGCGACCAGGTCGAGCAGCGCGTCGAGCCGCGGTTGCGTTGCTTCGGTGAAGCGACCGTGCCTGCGCAGTTCGGCGCGCAGCGCGAGCAGCACGTAGAACATCACGCCGACCCCGGCGAGGTGTTTGCTCGGAAAACCGCAGCCCGGCTGATTCGGGTTGACGATCGCGCGCGCCGCCGGCAGCCGCTCGCCGGGCAGGTGATGGTCGGTGATCAGCACCTCGATGCCCAGCGCGTTCGCGCGATCGACCCCGGCCACGCTCGCAATGCCGTTGTCGACGGTGATCAGCAGGTCGGGGCGCGGCGTGCGTGCCGCGGCCAGCTCGACGATCTCGGGCGTCAGCCCGTAGCCGTACTCGAAGCGGTTCGGAACGAGGTAATCGGCCTGCGCGCCCATCGCCCGCAGCCCGCGCAGTCCGACCGCGCACGCGGTCGCGCCGTCGCAGTCGTAATCGGCGACGATCAGAAGCTGCCTGCCCTGATCGATCGCTCCGGCGAGCAGGCGCGCCGCATCATCGACGTGCGACAGCTCGCGCGGTGCGATCAGCTCGCGCGTGGCCAACTCGAGTTCGCGCACCGAACCGATGCCGCGCGCGGCGAGCGCGCGCGCGAGCGGTGCGGGCAGGCCCGCGGCCTCGAGCCGGCGCGCTGCCACGGGGTCGTAATCGCGCTGGACGAGCCTCGCCATCACTCCGTATCCGCCTCGCGCAGCAGCTCGGACAGCTTCGCCCGCCTCCAGAAGCGCCAGCCGTCGCGCGTGCCGAGGGTGAACCGGCGCGTTCCCCGACCGCCGGCCAGCACGAGGTCGACCGACGCGAAGCCGGCGCCGAACGCGCGTTCGCAGAGCGACTCGAGCATCCGCTCGAACTTCGGCAGCAGGCCCAGCCAAGCGCCCCAGTCCTCGGCGATTGCGCTCGACTGCAGGCCGTCCCAGACCGAAAGGGTGTCGCCTTTCGCGTTCGGCGTCGCGTCGGCCGGAAGCAGCGCCGACGGCGCGAGGCCTGCGGCGAGCGCCCAGCCGCGCAGCACCGGGTCGTCCGACAGCAGCGTGGCGAACGGCGGGTGCGGCAGCGGATTCCACACGCCGCCGCCGTGCAGCCAGAGCGCGTTCACCGTCGGCGCGCCGCGCGCGTCGCGCGCGGCGTTGACCGGGTGGATGTGCCAGCGCATCTGGATCTCGTTCAGCAGTTTGCGCCAGCGCGCGGCGTCCGCTCCGGTCGGCAGCACGTCATCTGCGGAGCGGCCGAGCGCGGCTGCGAGCGGCACCGTGTCGAGCTGCCAGGGCGCGTCGACGTGCAGGAACCAGTGCCCGTGATCGATCAGCCGGAGTGCGGCGCCGGACTCGCGCGCGGCTTCATCCGCGGCGCCGGCGAGCGCCCGCGCTTCAGCGGCATCGAGTGGTGCCTCCGCGAGCGGGGTGACCAGCAGATGATCGCGCGCGAACGCAAAATGCACCGGCTCGCAGAACCACAGCTGCGACTCGGGGCGCGCGTTCGTCGCGCTGTCGCCGTTCAGCGCGCGCCATGCGTACGGCGCCGTCACCGGTGTGTGCGTCGGTCCATCGAACGCTCGCCACAGCCACTCGAGGTGAGGCAGACGCGTTGTCTCGTCGCCGGTCGTTTCTTCGCCGCGCGCGGCCCGTGCGAGTCGCTGCGCCAGGCGCGGCGCGGTCGTGCCGGCGAGCACGTCGGCAGCCAACGATGCGGGAACCAAAGCACCCGGGACGACGACGAACCAGCGCATGCAACCGATTCTACGGATCGAGGCGCGGTCGTCGCGCGGATGCTTCGATAGAATGCGCGCGCCCTTCGGAAGCCCCCCTTGAATCTCCCCTACGAAGTACGCATCGGCCTGCGCTATACGCGCGCCGGGCGCCGCGCCCGGCGGCGCAACGCCTTCATCTCGTTCATCTCGGCGATTTCGATGGCGGGCATCGCGCTCGGGGTGATGGCGCTGATCGTCGTACTGAGCGTGATGAACGGTTTCACGAAGGAGGTGCGCGCGCGGATGATGGCGGCGCTTTCGCACGTCGAGATCACGTCGTTCGACGGCCCGATCGACGACTGGCGGCGGATCGCGGCGCAGGCCGAGAAGAACCCGGAAGTCGCGGCGGCGGCGCCGTACATCAACGCGCAGGCGATGATCGCGCGCGGCGACGCGGTGCGCGGCGCGCTGATCCGCGGCATCGATCCGGACGCCGAGCCGCAGGTCACCGAGATCGCGCGCCATCTGATCGGCGGCAGGATCACGGATCTCGCCGACGGTGAGTTCGGCATCGTGCTCGGACTCGAGCTGGCGCGCGCGCTCGCGGTGATGCCGGGCGACAAGGTGACGTTGATCGCGCCGCAGGGCACGGTCACGCCGGCGGGCATCGTGCCGCGGCTGAAGCAGTTCCGCGTCGTCGCGACCTTCGAGTCCGGGCACTTCGAGTTCGACAGCGCGCTCGCGCTGATCCATCTGGGCGACGCGCAGCGGCTGTTCCGCGTTGAAGGACCGACCGGGGTGCGGCTGCGCCTGCACGACATGGAGCGCGCGCCGCAGGTCGCCGCACAGCTCGCCGGCACGCTCGAGCCTGGGCTGCGCGTGGCCGACTGGTCGCGCCAGAACCGCGTCTATTTCGCCGCCGTGCAGGCGGAGAAACGGATGATGTTCATCATCCTGACGCTGATCGTCGCGGTCGCCGCGTTCAACCTCGTGTCGACGCTGGTGATGACCGTCACGGAAAAGCAGTCCGACATCGCGATCCTGCGTACGCTCGGCGCAGCGCCGCGCAGCGTGATGGCGGTGTTCATCGTGCAGGGTGCGCTGATCGGCGTGATCGGCACCTTCGCCGGCGTGGCGGGCGGGTTGCTGCTCGCGAACAACCTCGACGTGATCGTTCCGGCGATCGAACGGCTGTTCGGCGTGCAGTTCCTGCCGCGCGAGATCTACTTCATCAGTGCGCTGCCGTCGGATCCGCGCGCGGGCGACATCGTGCCGATCACGCTGATCTCGCTCGTGCTGTCGCTGGTGGCCACGCTGTATCCGAGCTGGCGCGCTTCGCGCACGCGGCCCGCCGAGGCGTTGCGTTATGACTGAGCGGCGCAGCCGCCTGTACCGTTCTCCTCCGCTTCAGGGGAGAGGAGATGGGGGATGACTGAGGTCATCGCCGCACGCGGCGTCTTCAAGGCCTACCGCGAAGGCCCGCTCGCGGTCGAGGTGCTCAAGGGCACCGACTTGGACGTCGGTGCGAGCGAGATCATCGCGATCGTCGGCGCGTCCGGCTCCGGCAAGAGCACGCTGCTGCATTGCCTCGGCGGACTCGATTCGCTCGACGCGGGCACGGTGGCGATCGACGGGCGCGACATCGCTTCGTTGAGCGACGACGAGCGCGGGCGGGTGCGCAACGAGCGGCTCGGTTTCGTCTACCAGTTCCACCATCTGCTGCCCGAGTTCACCGCGCTCGACAATGTCGCGATGCCGCTCGCGATCCGCCGCATGCCGCTCGCCGAAGCGCGCAAGCGCGCGCGCGAAGCGCTCGCCGCGGTCGGGCTCAGCGAGCGCCTGCTGCACCATCCGGCGGAGCTGTCGGGCGGCGAACGCCAGCGCACCGCGATCGCGCGCGCGATCGTCGCGCAGCCCGCGTGCGTGCTGGCCGACGAGCCGACCGGCAACCTCGACCGCGAAACCGCGCGTGCGGTCTTCGACGTCTTCGTCGGGCTGGCGCGCGAGCGGCGCACCGCAATCGTGATCGTCACGCACGACCCGGAACTCGCCGCCAAGTGCGACCGCGTGCTGCGGCTGCGCGACGGCCGACTCGCGTCGGCCTGACGTTCAGCCTTCGCGGCCGGAGCGCCGCGCGAGCATCGCCACCATGGCGACCAGCACGCCGAGCGTGGCGAGCGCGACGGCGACGACCGCGAGCGTGTTGCCGACCCAGTGTTGGGCACCGGCCGCCATCATCGCGCGCACGGAAAGGCCCACGAGTGCCGCGAACACGCCCGCGCTGAAGCCGAAGGCTGCCGCGCCTGCCAGCGTCCACGCGGCCAGCGGCAGCGACAGCGGCCTGCGCGCGAGGGCGAGGCCAATGAAGGCCGCAGCGCCGAGCAGCAAACCCGTTTCCATGCCGCCGAAGCGAAGCACGTAGGCGAGTGCGCCGGCGGCGGCGAGCGGCGACCAGACGATCAGCATGCGGCGCCCCATCGGTCAGCGCACCTGCCGGCGTTTGGAGCGTGCGGCCCAGGCCATTCGCAGATAGACGTTCCACAGCAGCCGAACGACGAGGTAGCCGCTCGCCGCGAGCAGGACCGCCAGCAAGAACACGCCGAGCGCCAGCGGCGCACCCAGGCCGAGCACCCACTGTCCGTACGCTTCCATCGACGCGCCGATCTGCGACCACACCCAATCCGGCGGCGGCTCGGGCGTCCTGCCTCCGGTGGCGCCGAGCACGGCCGTGCCGATCTTGTATGCGATCAGGTACAGCGGAACGATCGTGATCGGGTTCGTGTACAGCGTCGTCAGCAGCGCCACCGGCAGATTGACCCGAAACAGCATCGCCGCGATGCCGGCGCCGAGCATCTGCAAGGGGCCCGGGATCAGCCCGCAGAACAGGCCGGTTGCCACGCCGCCCGCCGCCGAACGCCGGTTCAGGTGCCACAGGGCCGGATGGAACAGCGCCTCGCCGAACACGCCCAGCGCCTTGACCTCGCGGACCTTGTCCACGCTGGGCATCAAACGCTTGAGGAACTTGCGAGGCATGCATCGATGTTATCGGATCGCGGATTGCGGATTGCGCTTCTTCCTCTCCGCGATAGCGTGCGCGCGCCGGTCGTGGCAGGCTAGCGTCTGACGCGATCCGCAATCCGCGATCCGACCGTGCTGATCGACACCCACTGCCATCTGGACGCCGACGAGTTCGACGCTGACCGCGACGCGGTCGTCGCGCGGGCGCGTGCCGCGGGCGTGGCGATGATGGTGCTGCCGGCCGCGCACGTCGGACACTTCGCGCAGACGGCCGAGATCGCCCGGCGGTACGGCTGCGCGTACGCGTTCGGCATCCATCCGCTGTGGATCGACCGTTCGCGCGAAGACGACATCGGCGCGCTGCGCGCCGCGGTCGCCGCCGCGATCGACGATCCGCGCTTCGTCGCCGTCGGCGAAGTCGGGCTCGACTTCTACGCGCCCGGGCTCGATACGGCGCGGCAGGAGTGGTTCTACCGCGAGCAATTGAAGATCGCGCGCGACTTCGAACTACCGGTGATCCTGCACGTGCGCCGCTCGCAGGACGCGCTGCTCAAGTACCTGCGGCTGCATCCGGTCGCGGGCGGCATCGCGCACGCGTTCAACGGCTCGGACGATCAGGCGCAGCGCTTCCTGAAGGCCGGTTTCCGGCTCGGCTTCGGCGGCGCGATGACCTACGACGGCTCGCTGCGGATCCGCCGCTTCGCGGCCACGCTGCCGGACGACGCGTGGGTGATCGAAACCGACGCGCCCGACATTCCGCCGCAATGGTTGCGCCAGGCGGGCGGGACGCTGCGCAACGAGCCCGCCGAGCTTGCGCGGATCGCCGAAACGATGGCGCAGTTGCGCGGCGTCGCGATCGGCGAAGTCGCCGAGCGCAACCGCCGCAATGCCTGCGCCGCGTTGCCGCGCCTGGCGCGCTGGCTCGCCGCGGCATCCGGCGCGGCGCAAGGCGCGGAAGCCCGCTGAAGGTGCGCGCCACCGCGCTGGCCGCATTCGTCGCGGGCGTTTTCCTGCTGCAGCGGCAGCCCGAGCTGCCGACGGCGCTTGCGCTGTCGCTGCTGGCCGGCGCGGCCGCGGGCTGCTGGGCGGCAGCGCTTGCACTCGCGGCGCGCGCCTCGTTCGCGCGCCAGGACCGGATCGTCGCGGCGCTCGCCGTTGCCGGTGCGGCGTTCGCCGGCTTTGCCTATGCCGCGGCCGTTGCGCACGTGCGCATGGCGGACGAACTCGCCTTCGCCGACGAGGGGCGCGATGTTCGCGTGACCGGCGTGATCGCGAGCCTGCCGGCGCAGCTCGAGCGCGGCACGCGCTTCGAGTTCGTCGTCGAGCACGTCGAGACGCCGGGTGTCCGGCTGCCGTCGCGCATCGCGCTCGCGTGGTACGGCGCGGACGTGCGCGTGCGCGCGGCCGAACGCTGGTCGCTTGCTGTACGGCTGCGGCGTCCGCACGGCGCGCTGAATCCCGGCGGCTTCGATCTGGAAGCCTGGATGCTCGAGCGCAATCTGCGCGCGATCGGCTACGTGCGCGACGGCCGCGCCGGCGAAGCACCGCAGCGCCTCGATCCGACGGTCTGGCTGCCCGGTCCCGCGATCGACCGCGCGCGGCAGCTCCTGCGCGAAGCGATGCAACGCCGCCTCGCGGCCGAGCGGTACGGAGGCGTGCTGATCGCGCTCATGCTCGGCGACCAGCGCGCGATCGCGGAAGCGGACTGGGCGCTGTTCAACCGCACCGGCATCTCGCATCTGGTCAGCATCTCCGGCCTGCACATCACGATGATCGCGGGGCTCGCCGCGCTGGTCGTCGGCGCGCTGTGGCGGCGCTCGCGCCGGCTGCTCGCCTTCGGATCGGCGCAGGCGGCCGCCGCGGCGACGGCGGTGGCGGCCGCGCTGGCGTACTGCCTGCTGGCGGGCTGGGGCGTGCCGGCGCAGCGGACCTTCTTCATGCTGGCCACCGTCGCCGCTGCCCTCGTTCTGCGGCGCGGGCTCGGACCCGCGACGACGCTCGCGCTCGCCGCGGCGGTCGTCTGCGTGCTCGACCCATGGGCCGTGATCGCGCCCGGCTTCTGGCTGTCGTTCGGCGCGGTGGCCGCGATTTTCCTCGTGATGCACGGCCGTGCGGCGGCGCGCGTCGAGCAGGGATGGCGCACGCGCCTTGCGGATGCGGCGCGCATGCAACTGGCGGTCACGCTCGCGCTCGTGCCGCTGACGATCGTGCTGTTCCAGCAGGTGTCGTTCGTTTCGCCGCTGGCGAACGCGGTCGCGATCCCGCTCGTGAGCCTGGCCGTGACGCCGCTCGCGCTGGTGGGCGCAGCCTTCGTACTGCTGCCCGAGCCGCTCGCTTCGTTCGCGATCCCGCTGTTCGCGCTCGCGCATTGGCTGTTCGACATGCTGGCGACGGCGCTGCAAGCGCTGGTCGTGCTGCCATGGGCGAGCGTGCCGATCGCCGCCCCGCCGCCGTGGGCGTTGATGCTCGCGGTCGCAGGCGTGTTGTGGCTGCTCGCGCCGCCCGGATGGCCGCTGCGCTGGGTCGGTGCCACGTGGCTGCTGCCGCTGTTCGTCTGGCCCGCGCCGCGCCCGGCCGACGGAGCGCTGTGGGTCACGGCGCTCGACGTGGGGCAGGGCATGGCCGTGCTCGTCGAGGCGCGCGATGCGGTGCTGCTGTACGACACCGGGCCGCGCTATACGTCCGCGGCCGATGCCGGCGAGCGCGTCATCCTGCCTTACCTGCGCTGGCGCGGAATCGGGCGGATCGACGCGCTGGTGGTGTCGCACCTCGACGGCGATCACTCGGGCGGAGCGGCATCCATCCTGCGCGCGCTGCCGGTCGCGCGCGTGCTGACCTCGATCGATCCGGCGCATCCAGCCCTTGCCGGTGCGGCGCGCATTGAGCGTTGCGAAGCGGGCCAGCGCATCGCGCTGGGTGCGCTCGAAGCGCGGGTACTGCATCCGCTCGCGGCCGACTACGAGCGACCGGGCGCGACGACGAATGCGCTGAGCTGCGTGCTCGCCGTCGGCATGGACAGCGCGCGCGTGTTGCTGACGGGCGACATTCCGGCGCGCGAGGAAGCGCGGCTCGTGGCGCGCGTCGATGCGCTCGCCGCGCCGCTGGCGAGCGCGCCGCATCACGGCAGCCGGCACTCGTCGAGCGCCGCTTTCGTCCAGGCGGCGCGGCCGCGCTGGGTCATCGTGCAGGCGGGCTATCGCAACCGCTTCGGCCATCCGGATCCCGGCGTCGTCGAGCGCTACCGGCAGGCCGGCGCGCAGGTCGCGCGCACCGATCACGCTGGCGCGATCCAATGGCGCTGGCGGCCGGACGGCGCAGTCGAAGTCGAAGGGTGGCGGCTGCAGCACGCGCGTTACTGGCACAACCGCCCCGCGCCGGTGCACGAGCCCGAGCCGATCGAAGCCGACGAACCGACGGAGGGCGCGCCGCACCCCGACGAGGCACTGCAGCCGTACTGAATCGGGTCCGCCGATTGCTACACTGCCGCGCGGATCTCACGAGGGCGTGCGGCAATGTCGGCAGTGACGGCGTACGACGAGATGTTCGCCGCCGACGGCAGCGTCAGGCCGCATTACCGCGAGTTCGCGGCGTGGCTCGCGCAGCAAAGCCCCGAGACGATGCGCAACAAGCGCGCCGAAGCCGACCTCGTCTTCCGGCGCGTCGGCATCACCTTCGCCGTCTACGGCGATCGCGACGACGGCGGCACCGAGCGGCTGATCCCCTTCGACGCGATCCCGCGCATCGTCCCCGCGGACGAGTGGCGGGCGATCGAGGCGGGTCTGCGCCAGCGCGTGCGCGCATTGAACCTCTTCCTGCACGACGTCTATCACGACCAGAACATCGTGCGCGCGGGCAAGGTGCCCGCCGAGCAGGTCTTCAAGAACGCGCAATACCGGCCCGAGATGCACGGTGTGGACGTGCCGGGCGGCATCTACGCGCACATCGCCGGCGTCGATCTCGTGCGCGCGGGCGACGGCGCGCTGTACGTGCTCGAGGACAACCTGCGCGTGCCGAGCGGGGTGTCGTACATGCTCGAGAACCGCCAGATGATGATGCGGCTGTTCCCGGAGCTGTTCACGCGCATCGCCGTGGCGCCGGTCGCCCACTACCCCGACCTGCTGCTGGAGAACCTGCGTTCGGTCGCGCCGCAGGGCGTGGACGACCCCACCGTCGTGCTGCTGACGCCGGGCGTGTACAACGCGGCGTACTTCGAGCACGCGTTCCTCGCGCAGCAGATGGGCATCGAACTGGTCGAGGGGCAGGACCTGTTCGTGCAGGACAACGCGGTCTACATGCGGACCACGCGCGGACCGCAGCGCGTCGACGTGATCTACCGCCGCATCGACGACGACTTCCTCGATCCGCTCGCGTTCCGACCCGACTCTTCGCTGGGCGTGCCGGGCCTGCTTTCGGTCTATCGCGCGGGGCGCGTGGCGCTCGCCAACGCGATCGGCACCGGGGTGGCCGACGACAAGTCGATCTACCCGTACGTGCCGGCGATGATCGAGTTCTATCTCGGCGAAAAGCCGCTGCTCGCGAACGTGCCGACGCATCTGTGCCGCGACCGCGAAGGGCTCGCGCACACGCTCGCGCATCTGCCCGAGCTGGTCGTCAAGGAAGTGCACGGCGCGGGCGGCTACGGCATGCTGATCGGCCCGGCAGCGACTGCGCGCGAACTGGAGGAGTTCGCCGCGCGCATCAGGGCGAACCCGGACAACTACGTCGCGCAGCCCACGCTCGCGCTGTCCACCTGCCCGACCTACGTCGACGCGGGCATCGCGCCGCGCCACGTCGACCTGCGTCCGTTCGTGCTGTCCGGCGGCGACGTGG
The DNA here is from genome assembly GCA_016861185.1 of Betaproteobacteria bacterium. Lineage (GTDB taxonomy): Bacteria > Pseudomonadota > Gammaproteobacteria > Burkholderiales > Burkholderiaceae_F > DSNY01. The sequence continues at coordinate 552,287 of BOKW01000002.1, read as the reverse complement.
CGCTGGTGCCGGGCGGCCTGTGCCGCGTGGCGCTGCGCGAAGGCTCGCTCGTCGTCAACTCGTCGCAGGGCGGGGGCACGAAGGACACGTGGGTGCTGGAGCGCTGAGATGCTGAGCCGCGCCGCCGACCACCTGTTCTGGATGGCCCGTTACATCGAAAGGGCCGACAACGGCGCCGCAGGCCGTGTTGCGTCGAAGGCTCATGCGCGCGCAGCGCGCGTGAAGGCGCGCAGCGCCGGCCGCAGACAGAACACCGGGGTGTTCGAGGCCGGGAGGCGCTGATGCTCAGCAGGACGGCCGACCACCTGTTCTGGATGGCCCGTTACATCGAAAGGGCCGAGAACACCGCCCGCATGCTCGACGTCAACGTCTCGACGTCGATGCTGCCGCAGTCGGCGGAGGCGGCCGAGGCCGGGTGGCGCGCGATGCTCGGCATCTCGGAACTGCAGGCGGCGTTCGACGCGCGTCATCCGTATCTGGCGGCGATGGACGTGCTCGACTTCATGGTGCGCGACCCGGACAACCCGTCGTCGATCTACTGCTGCCTGCGGGCGGCGCGCGAGAACGCCCGCGCGGTGCGCGGCTCGCTGACGACCGAGGTGTGGGAGACGCACAACGACACCTGGCTCGAGCTGCCGAAGCAGCTCGCCGGCGGACTGCTCGAGCGCGATCCGCAGCAGTTCTTCGAGTGGGTCAAGTTCCGCTCGCATCTTTCGCGCGGCGTGACGATCGGCACGATGCTGAAGGACGAGGCCTATTACTTCATCCGCCTCGGCACGTTCCTGGAGCGCGCCGACAACACCGCGCGGCTGCTCGACGTGAAGTTCCACGGCGCGGCGACGCTGCCCGGGGCGGCCGACCCGGGGCGCGCGACCTTCGACCAGCACTTCGACTTCTACTACTGGGCCGCGATCCTGCGCTCGGTGTCGGCGTTCGAGATCTACCGCAAGGCGTACCGCAACGTGATCACGCCGTCGCGCGTGGCGGAGCTGCTGATCCTGCGCGACGACATGCCGCGTTCGCTCGTTGCGTGCATGAACGAGGTCTGCGACAACCTCGCGCGCGTGCGCAACGCGCGCTCGCGCGAGACCGAAAGGCGCGCGGGGCTGCTGCGCGCCGAGCTGCAGTTCGGCCGCACCGAGGACATCTTTGCGCGCGACCTGCACGCGTTCCTGACTGCGTTCCTGGAGCGCGTCTCCGACCTGGGCGAACGGATCAGCGAGGACTTCCTGGTGCCGCTGGCGGCCGGCTGAGCCCCGAACGCGCATGCAGCTCTCGATCCTGCACCGGACCGTTTACCGCTACGGCACGCCCGCGCATTACACGATCCAGGTGTTGCGGCTGACGCCGCGCCTCGAGCCGCAGCAGCGCACGCTGCGCTGGACCCTGCACGCGCCGGCGCCGCTCGTCGAGTCGCGCGATGCGTTCGGTAACGTCACGCACGTGCTGACGATCGCGCGGCCGCACGCGTCGATCGAGATCGACGCGCACGGCGAGGTCGAGGTCGAGCCGCTCGTCGAAGGGCGCCTGCCCGAGCGCGGCGGGCTGCCGCCGCTCGCGTTTGCGGTGGCCACCAGACTCACCGCCGCCGACGAGCGCGTGCGCGAACTGGCCGCGCGGGGGCTGCGCGGCGCGGACGCCGCCGCGCTGCTCGACTTCGCGTGCGCGATCCGCGACCGGATCGACTACGTGCCGGGCAGCACCGACGTCGCGAGCACCGCGGCGGAAGCGCTCGAACTCAAGCGCGGCGTATGCCAGGACCACGCGCACGTGTTCATCGCCGGCTGCCGCGCGCGGGGCATCCCGGCGCGTTACGTGTCCGGCTACGTGCATCCGGGCGACGCGCCGCACGCGGCGAGCCACGCCTGGGCCGACGCCTGGGTCGAAGGCGAGGGCTGGATCAGCATCGACGTCACGCATCGCTGCTTCGCGTCGGATCATCTGTGCCGGCTTGCGGTCGGCCGCGACTACGACTCGGCTTGTCCGGTGCGCGGCATGCGCGCCGGCGGCGGCGAGGAGACGATGGAAGCGCGCGTTAACATCCGCGCGTTTTCGCTCGCCGCGCGCGCCGGGGCCGAGCATCACGCGAGGACCGAAGAATGACCTACTGTGTGGCGATGCGGCTCGACGCCGGCCTCGTTTTCCTTTCCGACTCCCGCACCAACGCGGGGGTGGACCAGATCTCGACCTTCCGAAAGATGACGGTGTTCGAGCATCCGGGCGAGCGCCTGCTCGTGCTGCTGTCCGCCGGCAACCTCGCGATCACGCAGGCGGTGCGGCAGGTCGTCTGCGAGCACACCGGGCCGCACGACCGCAGCGTGTGGAACGCGACGTCGATGCTCGATGCGGTGCAGGTCGTCGGCGAAGCGGTGCGCGAAGTGCACGCGCGCGACGCCAAGTCGCTGCGCGAGTTCGGCATCGACTTCAACTGCAACTTCATCTTCGGCGGGCAGATCCGCGGCGAAGGCATGCGGCTGTTCCAGATCTACGCGGCCGGCAACTTCATCGAAGCCACGCCCGAGAATCCGTACTTCCAGATCGGCGAGGCGAAATACGGCAAGCCGATCATCGACCGCGTGCTGCGGCCGCATATCTCGCTCGACGAAGCGGCCAAGTGCGCGCTCGTGTCGATGGATTCGACGCTGCGTTCGAACATCTCGGTCGGCCTGCCGCTCGACCTGCTGGTCTACGAGCTCGACTCGCTGCGCGTGACGAAGTTCGTGCAGATCGACCACGACAATCCGTACATGCAGATGATCCGGTCGACCTGGGGCGAGCGTCTGAAGCAGGTCTTCCAGGAGATCCCCGACCCGACCTGGCGCGACTCGGCGGCGTACCCGGGCGCGCCGCGCCTCGAGACGGACGCCTCATGCCCGGTGCGGGCGCCGCTGCCGGCGGCGCTTGCCGCCGACGCGAAGTCCGCTGCCGTGGCACCGGTGCAGCTCGTGGCGCAGCAGGCGGCGCGCCGCGGTCCCGAGTAAGTCCGCTACTGCGCGTACCAGCCGCCGTCGACGTTCCACGCCGCGCCGCGGATCTGGTTCGCCGCCGGCGAGCAGAGGAACGCGGCGAGCGCGCCGAGTTGCTCGGGCGTGACGAACTCGAGCGAAGGCTGCTTTTCGCCGAGCAGCGCGCGCTTCGCGGCGTCGCTCGGAATCTTCTCGCGCGCGGCGCGGTCGTCAATCTGCTTCTGCACCAGCGGCGTCAGCACCCAGCCCGGGCAGATCGCGTTGCAGGTGACGCCGGTGGTCGCGGTTTCGAGCGCGACCGCCTTGGTCAGGCCGACGATCCCGTGCTTGGCGGCGACGTAGGCGCTCTTCTGCGCGGAGGCGACCAGCCCGTGCACGGAAGCGATGTTGATGATGCGGCCCCAGTTGGCCTGCTTCATCTTCGGCAGCGCGAGCCGGATCGTATGGAAGGCCGACGACAGGTTGATCGCGATGATCGCGTCCCAGCGCTCGACCGGGAACTCCTCGATGTTCGCGACGAACTGGATGCCGGCGTTGTTGACGAGCACGTCGACGCGGCCGAACGTCCTTTCGGCCGTGCGGATCAGGTCCTCGATCTCGGCCGGCTTGCCCATGTCGGCGCCGTGATACAGCGTGCGTACGCCGAGCGCCTGCAGCTCCTTTTCCACGCCGGCGATCACGCGATCCTCGCCGAAGCCGTTGACGACGATGTTCGCGCCCTCCTTCGCCAGCGCGCGCGCGATGCCGAGCCCGATGCCGCTGGTCGAACCGGTGACCAGCGCGGTCTTGCCTTTCAACATGCGAATCCTCCGTGAGTCCGCGGGCAAGTATGCCACCCGTAGAATGGCGTCCCATCGACGAGACAACGCATGAGCGCGCTGCAACCCCGCTTCGGATCGGTCCGCTGCCTGAGCCCGGCCGGTCTGCACCCGATGGCCTACACGGAGTGGGGCGAGCCCGCCAATCCGCGCGTGCTGATCTGCGTGCACGGTCTGACGCGCGTCGGCCGCGACTTCGACCGGCTCGCGCGCGCGCTCGCGGACCGCTATCGCGTGGTCTGCCCGGACGTCGTCGGCCGCGGGCGCAGCGACTGGCTGCGCGATCCGCAGCACTATCATGTCGCGCAGTACGTCGCGGACATGGTGACCCTGATCGCGCGGCTCGGCGTCGAGTCGGTGCATTGGGTCGGCACGTCGATGGGCGGGCTGATCGGCATCATGCTGGCTGGCCAACCGGGTTCGCCGATCGCGAAGCTCGTGATCAACGACGTCGGACCGACGCTCGACGCGGTGGCGCTCGCGCGCATCGGCGAGTACCTCGGCAAGCCGGTGCGGTTCGCGGACCTCGAGCAGGCGGTCGACTACATCGCAGCGATCTCGGCGCCGTTTGAGCTGCGCACGCGCGACGAATGGCGCGAGATCACCGAGACGGTCGTTCGGCCGATCCGGGACCAACAGGGCGACGGTTGGGTGCTGCACTACGACCCGCGCGTCGCCGTACCTTTTCGCGCGGTGACGCCGGAGTCGGCGGCGGCCGGCGAAGCGGCGATGTGGAAACTCTACGACGCGATCGCCTGCCCGACGCTGTTGGTGCGCGGCGAGTTTTCCGATCTGCTGACGCGCGAGACAGCCCGCGCGATGACGCAGCGGGGGCCCCGCGCCAAGCTCGTCGAGATCGCCGGCGTCGGCCACGCGCCGATGTTCATGCACGACGGCCAGATCGCCGTCGTGCGCGATTTCCTGCTGGGAGGTTGAACGATGGCGATCAGGCGACTGCACGTGGGTCCGCGCATGAGCGAGGTCGTGATCAACGGCGGCACCGTGTATCTGGCGGGCCAGATCGCCGAGGACGCGAGCCAGGACATCGACGGGCAGACGCGCCAGGTGCTCGCGGCGATCGACGCGCTGCTCGCCGAGGCGGGGACCGACAAGACGCGGTTGCTGACCGCGCAGATCTTTCTCGCCGACATGGCCGACTTCGCCGCGATGAACGCCGTGTGGGACGTGTGGGTGCCGACCGGTCAGACGCCCGCGCGCGCGACCATGCAGGCGAAGCTCGCCAAGCCGGAGTGGAAGATCGAGATCGTCGTGACGGCGGCACTGCCGTAGCGCGCGTTCAGAACACGCCGGCCGCCAATCCTGTCGCCAGCCCGGCGCCCACCTCGGCGCAGCGCGCGAGATCGTCTTTCGCGATCGTCTTCGGAGCGAAGATCGCTTCGGGCGTCTGCGCGCCGGTGATCACGATCGTCGGCGGCGCGATTTCCTTCAACCGCAAGCCGGTCGCGATGCGCTGGATCTGGCGCGCGGCGCCGGTGCCGTCGGTCCCGGCGCAGATCAGGATCGCGTAGGGGCGGCCGTTGGTGCGGTCGAGCGCCGGGTAGTAGATGCGCTCGAAGAAGTCCTTCATCAGTCCGGCCATCGTCGCGAGGTTTTCGGGCGTGACGAAGAGGTAACCGTCGGCGGCGAGCACGTCCTCGGCCGTCGTTTCGGTCGCGCGCTGCAGGCGAACTTCGACGCCGGGCTCGGTGCGCGCGGCGTGGGCGGCGGCTTCGGCCATTTGCCGCGCGCCGCCGGTCAAAGAGTGCCAGACGATCAACAGTCGCTTCACTTCGTTCGGCCCTTGTCCCCCGCACCGGCAGCGTCGGGGGAGAGCGGGCTTGCCAGCGGATCCTGCTTGAAGAACAACGCGAGCTGCCGGTACCAGTCCGGAAAGGCCGCGCGCAGCCGCGCCGGGTCGACGAAGAAGGCTTCGCTCGACACCGCGAAGAACTCGCCTTCGTCCTGGCCCGCGTAGGGATCGAGCGGCAGATGCGTGTAGTAACGGTCTGCCGCCTCGTCATCCGGATCGAGTCCCGGCGGCAGCTCATGCTCGATCAGTTCCAGCTCCGCGTTGAAGCGCTCGAAGGCTTGCGCGAGCGCGGCGGTCCACTCCTGCGGGTCGAGCTCCGGGTGCGAGCTGCGCGTGAACGGCGGCACGCCGTCGGCGTCGCCGTTGAGCATGTCGATCTTGTGCGTGAACTCGTGGATCACGACGTTGTAGGCGAGGCCCAGATCGCCGTTGCGCCGCTGCGCGTCGTCCCACGACAGCAGCAGCGGTCCGCCGTCCCAGGCTTCGCCGGCGATCGGCTCGATGAACTGGTGCACGACGCCGTCCTCGTCGGTCAGCTCGCGCGGAACGAGGAACTCGCTCGGGTAGACGACGATGCTCGTCCAGCCGCGGTACCAGCTCAGGCCGAGGTTCAGGATCGGCAGGCAGGCCTGCACGGCGATGTCGACCTGCATCGCCGCGGTCAGTTCGAGTTCGCCCGCGGCGGCCATCTCCTTTTCGCCGAGAAACCGTTCCGCCAGCGCACGCAGTCGCGCGCGCTCCGCGGCATCGAGGCGCGCGACGAAAGGCAGCGACGCGAGCGTGGCCTCCCACAGCGCGTCGGGAATCGCGACCGTCGACGAGGCGCCGAGCCGGGCGAGCAGCGACTTGAACATCACGGTCATTGTGCCGCATGCGCTTCCTATAATGGCCCGCAATGCCGCATCGAGAGCAGCCGCCGTGAGCCGGGCGAAACAGGTCGAGCAGACGATCGAGCCGACGGTCGCTGCGCCGGTCGATCCGGGGCTGGCGCGCAGCGTGATCGCCCCGCTGTACGTCGACAAGCGGCTGCGCACCGGCGAGCCCTTTCTCGATCACGCCGACGGCATGGTCGCGATCGTGCGGCCGCTGCGCGACGCCCCCGATCTGCTCGCCGCGGCGTATCTGTTCGGCGCCTACGACGTGCTGCGCGATGCCGACGAATGGCTGCGCGCGCGCTTCGGTCCGGCAGTCGCGCAACTCGTCGCCGACCTGCGCCAGTTGATGCGGCTGTCCGAACGCACGCGGCCGCGCAGGGGCGAAGCGGGCGAGGGCCAGGCGGAGGCGCTGCGCAAGATGCTGCTGGCGATGTGCAACGACCTGCGCGTCGTGCTGCTGCGGCTCGCATCGCGACTGCAGACGCTGCGCTGGTACGCGGCGACGAAGCAGGAGGGCACAGAGGCCTTCGCGCGCGAAACGCTCGAGCTGTACGCGCCGCTCGCCAACCGGCTCGGCATCTGGCAGCTCAAATGGGAGCTGGAGGATCTGGCGTTCCGCTTCCTCGAGCCGGAGACCTACAAGCGCATCGCGCGCTGGCTCGAGGAGAAGCGGCTCGAGCGCGAACGCTTCATCGAGCAGGCGAAGCGCGAGCTGAACGCGCTGCTCGCGAAGGCCAGCCTCGCCGCCGAAGTGAGCGGGCGGCCCAAGCACATCTACAGCATCTGGAACAAGATGCGCGGCAAGCAACTCGCGTTCGAGGAGCTGTACGACGTGCGCGCGCTGCGCGTGATCGTTGACACCGTCGCGCAGTGCTACCAGGTGCTGTCGCTGGTGCATTCGCACTGGACGCCGGTGACGGGCGAATACGACGACTACATCGCGCGGCCGAAGCCGAACGGCTACCAGTCCCTGCACGCGGTGGTGCGCGACGCCGAAGGCCGGCCGCTCGAGATCCAGATCCGCACGCGGCGGATGCACGAGTTCGCGGAGCTGGGCATGGCCGCGCACTGGCGCTACAAGGAGGGCCGCGGCGGCCGCTCGGCGTCGGCCGATGACGAACGCATCGCGTGGCTGCGGCAGCTCCTGGCATGGCGGCAGGACATCGGCGCGCCGCAGCGGCCGGGCGAAGCGGCGGTCGAGGACCGCATCTACGTGCTGACGCCGCAGGCGAAGGTGGTCGAGCTGCCGGTCGGTTCGACGCCGATCGACTTCGCGTACCACGTGCACACCGAACTCGGCCATCGCTGTCGCGGCGCGAAGGTCGACGGCGCGATGGTGCCGCTGAATACACCGCTGAAGACCGGCCAGACGGTCGAAATCATCGCCGCCAAAACGGGCGGGCCGAGCCGCGACTGGCTCAACCCGGAGCTCGGTTATCTCGCCAGCGCCCGTTCGCGCGCGAAGGTGCGGCAGTGGTTCAACGCGCTCGAGCTGGAGCAGTCGATCGTCGCCGGGCGCGAGATCGTCGACAAGGAGCTGCAGCGGCTCGGCAAGACCGCCGTGAAGCTCGAGGACCTGGCGCATCGGCTCGGCTACGCCACGGTCGAGGAGCTGTGCGCGGCCGCGACCAAGGAGGAGTTCAGCCTGCGCAGCATCGAGCAGGCGCTCGTCGCGGCGCCTGCCGCGCCCGAGGCGCCACCGCCGCCGATCCTGACCGGCAAGCCGAAGGTCGCGCCGGCCGGCAAGGGCAAGGTGCTGGTCGTCGGCGTCGATTCGCTGCTGACCCAGCTTGCACGCTGCTGCCGCCCGGTGCCGCCGGACGAGATCGTCGGCTTCGTCACGCGCGGTCGCGGCGTGTCGATCCATCGGGCCGGCTGCGTCAACGCGCAGGCGCTGGCGCGCCGGCAGCCGGAACGCGTGATCGAGGTGGCCTGGGGCCGCGCGTCCGCCGACGCCGCGTATCCGGTCGACATCCTCGTGCACGCGCAGGATCGGCAGGGTCTGCTGCGCGACGTGTCCGAGGTGTTCGCGCGCGAGAAGCTCAACGTCGTCGGCGTCAACACCGTCACGGTGCGCGGCGAGGCGCAGATGCAGTTCACCGCCGAAGTCGGCGACACCGCGACGCTGCGGCGCGCGCTCGCGCAGATCCTCGAAGTGCCCGGCGTGTTGTCGGTGCGGCGGCGCTGAGCGCCGCCGCGTTCGTCACCGCTCCGATTCGCGTTGCGCGCATCGATCGACCGGATTCGCCGCGGGCTCGTGTATCATCCGCAGCGCAACAGGCGCGTAGCTCAGCTGGTTAGAGCACCACCTTGACATGGTGGGGGTCGGTGGTTCGAGTCCACTCGCGCCTACCAGCACACACAACGAAGGGAATCGAAGATGCGGCTCTTCCGAACTACGTCGACCGGCAGTTGATCGGACCGGACGAGTTCGCCCTTTCGAAGAAGAAGTGCGGCTCGCCCGCACTTTTTTTTCGCCGGGTTTCGACGGAGATACGCAAGATGATTTCGATTCGCCTTCCGGACGGCTCGAGCCGTTCGTTCGACAAACCGGTCAGCGTCGCCGAGGTCGCGGCGTCGATCGGCCCCGGGCTCGCCAAGGCCGCCATCGCCGGCAAGGTCGACGGCAAGCTGGTCGACACGTCGTACATGATCGATCGCGACGCGACGCTCGCGATCGTCACGGACAAGGACCCCGAGGGCCTGGAGGTCCTGCGCCACTCGACGGCGCATCTGCTCGCCTACGCGGTCAAGGAGCTGTTCCCCGACGCGCAGGTGACGATCGGGCCCGTGATCGACAACGGCTTCTACTACGACTTCGCGTACAAGCGGCCCTTCACGCCGGAAGATCTGGCCGCGATCGAAAAGAAGATGGCCGAGCTGGCCGCGAAGAACGAACCGGTCGTGCGTGAGGTGTGGAAGCGCGACGACGCGGTGAAGTTCTTCGAGTCGATCGGCGAGAAGTACAAAGCCGAGATCATCGCGTCGATCCCCGCCGACGAGGACATCTCGCTGTATCGCGAGGGCGGTTTCATCGACTTGTGCCGCGGTCCCCACGTGCCTTCGACGGGCAAGTTGAAGGTTTTCAGGCTGATGAAGGTCGCCGGCGCGTACTGGCGCGGCGATTCCCGCAACGAGATGCTCCAGCGCATCTACGGCACGGCCTGGGCGAAAAAGGAGGAGCAGGACGCGTACCTGAAGATGCTCGAGGAGGCCGAGCGCCGCGACCACCGCAAGCTCGGCCGCGAGCTCGATCTGTTCCACTTCCAGGACGAGGCGCCCGGGCTGATCTTCTGGCACCCCAAGGGTTGGGCCATCTGGCAGCAGGTCGAGCAGTACATGCGCAAGGTGTACCAGGACAACGGCTACCAGGAGGTGCGCGCGCCGCAGATCCTCGACCGTTCGTTATGGGAGCGCTCGGGCCACTGGGAGAAGTACCGCGAGAACATGTTCACGACGGAGTCGGAGAACCGGTACTACGCGCTCAAGCCCATGAACTGCCCGGGCCACATCCAGATCTACAACGCCAATCTGCACAGCTATCGCGAGCTGCCGCTGCGCTACGGTGAGTTCGGCGCCTGCCATCGCAACGAGCCGTCCGGTTCGCTGCACGGGATGATGCGCGTGCGCGGCTTCACGCAGGACGACGGCCACATCTTCTGCACCGAGGAGCAGATCCTCGACGAGTGCGTCGCCTACACGGCGCTGCTGCAGAAGGTGTACAAGAACTTCGGGTTCGAGCACATCCTTTACAAGGTGTCGACGCGGCCGGAAAAGCGCATCGGCTCCGACGAGAGCTGGGACAAGGCCGAGCACGCGTTGATGGAATCGCTGCGCCGCTCGGGCGTGGACTTCGCGATCTCGCCCGGCGAGGGTGCGTTCTACGGTCCCAAGATCGAGTACACGCTGAAGGACGCGCTCGGCCGCGAATGGCAGTGCGGCACGATGCAGGTCGACTTCCAGATGCCGGGCCGTCTCGGCGCCGAATACGTGGCCGAGGACAACTCGCGCCGGGTGCCGGTGATGCTGCACCGGGCGATCATCGGTTCAATGGAGCGCTTCATCGGCGTGCTGATCGAAAACTACGCCGGCGCGCTGCCGCCGTGGCTGGCGCCGGTGCAGGCGGGCGTGGCCAACATCTCCGAGGCGCAGGCGAGCTACGCCGTCGAAGTCGTCCAAAGACTGAAAAAACAAGGCTTTAGGGTCGAGGCCGATTTGCGCAACGAGAAGATCACTTATAAAATCCGCGCCCTCAGTTTGCAGAAGCTCCCGTACATCCTCGTCGTCGGGGACAAGGAGATGCAAGCGGAGACGGTGGCCGTGCGGGCCCGTGGCGGTGTTGATCTGGGCGTGATGCCGATCGACGCATTCGCGGCGCGATTATCCGAGGACGTCGCGCAGCGCCGCAACGTGGGAGGCACGGCTTAGTTTTTTCCTTTTTCGGAGCTGCAAACCATCGCACAGGATCGTTCTTCGCATCGGATCAACGGCGAGATCAACGCGCCGGAAGTCCGGCTCATCGGGGTCGACGGCGAACCCCTCGGGATCGTGAAGCTGGCCGAGGCGTTCCGCCTTGCAGAGGAAAAGGACGTCGACCTCGTCGAAATCGCCCCCACTGCTGTTCCGCCGGTCTGTCGATTGATGGACTACGGCAAGTTCAAGTACCAGGAACAGAAGAAGGCGCACGAGGCGCGGCTCAAGCAGAAGGTCATCGAGGTCAAGGAGATCAAGTTCCGGCCGGCGACGGACGATCACGACTACCAGACCAAGGTGCGCAAGCTGCAGGAGTTCCTCCAGGAGGGTGACAAGGCCAAAGTCACGATGCGGTTCCGCGGGCGGGAAATGGCGCACCAGGAACTCGGTCTGAAGCTGCTCGAGCGCGTGCGCAACGATCTGGAGGCCGTGAGCCAGGTCGAAGCGATGCCCAGGCTCGAGGGCCGGCAGATGGTGATGGTGCTGGCACCGAAGAAGAAGAAGTAGTTCCAGGGCGTTCGCCGCCGGTAGGTCACCGGCGGCGGGCGAAACAAGTGAAGGCAGGCCGCAAGTCCCGCGAGGGCGCCTGCACTCATCGAAGAAAGGAGGGCACCATGCCCAAGATGAAGACCAAAAAGAGCGCTGCGAAGCGCTTCGTGGTCCGCAACAGCGGATCGATCAAGCGGGGGCAGGCGTTCAAGCGCCACATCCTCACCAAGAAGACCACCAAGGCGAAACGCCACCTGCGCGGTCCCGTGGAGATCCACGAGTCGGACGCCAAGTCGGTGCGCCGCATGCTGCCGTACGCGTAACGAAGGGAGAACGCCATGCCTCGAGTCAAACGTGGTGTGACCGCCCGTGCGCGGCACAAGAAGGTGCTGGCCCAGGCCAAGGGTTATACGCAGCGTCGCAAGAGCGTCTTCCGCGTCGCCAAGCAGGCGGTGATGAAGGCGGGGCAGTACGCCTATCGCGACCGCCGCCAGAAAAAGCGCGTGTTTCGCACGCTGTGGATCGCGCGGATCAACGCGGCCGTGCGCGAGCACGACTTGACCTACAGCGCGTTCGTCAACGGCCTGAAGAAGGCCGCGATCGACCTGGACCGCAAGGTGCTGGCCGACATGGCCGTGCTCGACAAGCCGGCTTTTGCGGCGATCGTCGAAAAGGTCAAGTCCAGCCTCGCCGCTTAACCGACGCGCCCCGGGCGGGCGCTTCAGCTTGGAAACGGGGCCTGGCCTTGGCGGCGGGTCCCGTTTTTCGTTCATGAACACACTCGACGAACTGGTTGAACAGGCACGCGCGGCATTCGCCGCCGCCGGTGCGCCGGCCGCACTCGAAAACGAGAAGGCGCGTTTCCTCGGCAAAACCGGCAGCGTGACCGAGCTGCTGAAGGGGCTGGCCAAGCTCGCGCCCGAGGAAAAGCGCGTGCGCGGGGCGCAGATCAACGCGGCGAAGGAGGCGATCGAGCGGCTGCTGGCGGAACGCCGCCGCGCCCTCGCCGACGCCGAACTCGATGCGCGGCTGGCGCTGGAGTCGATCGACGTCACGCTGCCCGGCCGCAAACGCAGCGCGGGCGGCATCCATCCGGTGATCCGCACGTGGATGCGGGTCGAGGAGATCTTCCGCTCGATCGGCTTCGATGTCGCCGACGGACCGGAGATCGAGACCGACTGGTACAACTTCACCGCGCTGAACAATCCGGAAAACCATCCGGCGCGCTCGATGCAGGACACGTTCTACGTCGACGCGAAGGACAGCGAAGGCAAGCCGCTGCTGCTGCGCACGCATACGTCGCCGATGCAGGTGCGCTACGCGCGCATGCACAAGCCGCCCATCAAGGTGATCGCGCCGGGACGGACGTATCGCGTCGACTCCGATGCGACGCATTCGCCGATGTTCCACCAGGTCGAAGGCCTGTGGATCGACGAGCAGATCAGCTTCGCCGACTTGAAGGGCGTGTACACGGATTTTCTTCGCCGCTTCTTCGAAAGCGACGATCTGCGGGTGCGCTTCCGGCCGAGCTTCTTCCCGTTCACCGAGCCTTCGGCCGAGATCGACATGATGTTCACCAGCGGCCCGAAGAAGGGCCAGTGGCTCGAGATCTCGGGCGCGGGACAGGTGCATCCGGCGGTCGTGCGCAACTTCGGCCTCGACGCCGAGCGTTACATCGGCTTCGCGTTCGGCTCCGGCCTGGAGCGGCTGACGATGCTCCGTTACGGTGTCGACGACCTGCGCCTGTTCTTCGAAGGCGACCTGCGCTTCCTGCAGCAGTTCAACTGAGCTTCGCGCGAGCGGAAACATCACGATGCAGTTTTCAGAACAGTGGCTGCGCGCCTATGTGAACCCGCCGATCGGCGCCGACGAACTCGCCGAGCGGCTCACCATGGCCGGGCTCGAAATCGAGGAGAACGAACCGGTCGCGCCGCCGTTCTCCGGCGTCGTCGTCGCGCAGGTGCTCGCGGTCGAAAAGCATCCGAACGCCGACAAGCTGACCGTCTGCCGCGTCGACGCCGGAACGGGCGAAGCGCTGAACATCGTCTGCGGCGCGCCCAACGTCGCCGCCGGCATGCGTGCACCCTGCGCACTGGAAGGCGCGGTTCTGCCGGGCGATTTCCGGATCAGGCGCACGAAGATGCGCGGCGTCGAGTCGCAGGGCATGCTGTGCTCGGCGCGCGAGTTGGGGCTTTCGGATGACCACAGCGGCCTGCTCGTGCTGCCGGCCGATGCGCCGATCGGGCGCGGCGTCCGCGAGGTCCTCGCGCTCGACGATCGAAGGTTCACGATCAAGCTGACGCCGAACCGCGGCGACTGCCTGAGCGTGCTCGGGATCGCGCGCGAAGTGGCGGCGATCACCGGAACGCGCCTGGCCGCGCCCGTTTTCGCGAAGGTCGCGCCGACGAGCGACGAGCGGCTGCCGGTCAAGGTGCATCACGCCGACCTGTGCGGGCGCTTTTCGGGCCGCGTGATCCGCGGCGTCAACGCGCGCGCGGCCACGCCCGAGTGGATGAAACGGCGGCTCGAGCGCAGCGGGCAGCGGCCGATTTCCGCGCTGGTCGACATCTCGAACTACGTGATGCTCGAACTGGGCCGACCGTCGCACGTGTTCGATCTCGACAAAGTGACGGGCAGCCTGCAGGTTCGCTGGGGTCGCGCCGGCGAGAAGGTGGAGTTGCTGAGCGGGCAGATCGTCGAGGTCGACAACTGGGTCGGCGTGATCGCCGACGATCGTGGGGTCGAGGCGCTCGCCGGCGTGATGGGCGGCGCAGCGACCGCGGTCACGCTGGACACGCGCAACATCTACCTCGAGGCCGCCTTCTGGTGGCCCGAGTCGATCCAGGGGCGCGCGCGGCGCTACAACTTCTCGACCGACGCGGCGCACCGCTTCGAGCGGGGCGTCGACTTCGCGACGACGGTCGATCACATCGAGTACATCACGCGGCTGATCGTCGAGATCTGCGGCACGACCGAAACGAGGATCGGTCCGGTCGACGACCAGGTGCTGCGGCTGCCCGAGCGCAAGCCGGTGCGAATGCGCACCGAGCGCTGCCGCCGCGTGATCGGGGTGCCGATCGGCGACGACGAGATCGCCGCCGCGTTCGCGCGGCTCGGCCTGCCAGCCGAGCGCAGAGGCGCCGAGTTCTGGGTGACGCCGCCGTCGTATCGCTTCGACCTCGAGGTCGAGGAGGACCTGATCGAGGAAGTCGCGCGGCTGTGGGGCTTCGAGCGCATTCCGGCGCATCCGCCGCTCGCACCCGCGGTGATGCGCACGCAGCCGGAGACGCTGCGGCCTGTGCACGCGCTACGGCGCGAGCTCGCGGATGCGGGCTACCAGGAGCTGGTGAACTTCTCGTTCGTCGACGCGGCGTGGGAGCAGGACTTCGCCGGCAACGTCGAACCGATCCGCGTGCTCAACCCGATCGCGAGCCAGCTCGCGGTGATGCGCACAACGCTGATCGGCGGACTCGTCGCCGCGCTGAAGTACAACCTGAACCGCAAGGCCGCGCGCGTGCGCGTGTTCGAACTGGGACGCGTGTACGCGAAGGACCCCGCCCTCGCCGACGGACCGCTGGCGGTCGCGGGCGTGCGTCAGCCGAATCGCATCGGCGGTCTCGCCTACGGCCTGGCGTGGGACGAGCAGTGGGGGGTGGCCAAGCGCGAAGTCGATTACTTCGACGTGAAGGGCGATGTCGAACGCTTGCTCCGGCGCAGCGACGCACGCTTCGTCGCGGCGGAACACCCGGCGCTGCATCCGGGGCGCAGTGCCCGCGTCGACTTCGACGGCCGTGCGATCGGCTGGATCGGCGAACTGCATCCGCGCTGGCAGCAGAGGTACGAACTGCCGAGAGCGCCGATCGTCTTCGAGCTCGACGTCGATCCGCTGCTGCCGACGCCGCTGCCGCGCTTCGAGGAAGTGCCGAAGTTTCCCGCCGTGCTGCGCGACGTGGCGATGTGGGTCGACGCTTCCGTCACGCTGCAACGGGTGCTCGACGAAGTCGCACGCATCGCACGAACGGATGAACGGCTTCGCGTGCTGCGCGACTTCCGCCTCTTCGATCTGTACCGCCCCGGCGGCGAGGATTCAAGCAAGTTCGCGGGAGCAAGCGCTAACGCGTTGTTAAATAAGGAGAAAAGCCTTGCCTTCCGCATCGTTCTGCAAGATACTGACCGCACGCTCGCGGACGCGGATGCAGACGCCGCCGTCGCGGCGATCGTCGAGGGACTGGGCGCGCAGATCGGCGCCCGCTTGCGCCAGTGACAGTCATGCAGAACGACCAACAAATGACCGCCTTCAAGTTCCCGGATCTGCCGTCGACAACAAGCCGATCCGGTAACGCGCAGGAACGCGGCGGCAAGACGATGACGAAGGCCGAGCTGGCCGATGCGCTCTTCGAACGGCTCGGACTGAACAAGCGCGAGGCGAAGGACATGGTCGACGGCTTCTTCGACGAGATCCGGCAAGCGCTCGAGCGCGGTGAGTCCGTGAAGCTGTCCGGATTCGGCAACTTCCAGCTTCGCGACAAGCCGCAGCGACCGGGTCGCAACCCGAAGACCGGCGAAGAGATCGCGATCACCGCGCGGCGCGTCGTCACGTTCCACGCCAGCCAGAAGCTGAAGGCCGCGGTCGCCGAGGCGCAGGGAGTGCATTGATTCCCGTCCGCGCGCGGCGCCGTCGCGCGCGGATCCTCCCGAGCAGACGGCACGGCTCCCATGCAGCGTCCCGAGGCCCACAATGCGCTGCCGCCGATTCCGGCGAAGCGGTATTTCACGATCGGCGAAGTGAGCGAGCTGTGCGGCGTGAAGCCGCACGTGCTGCGCTACTGGGAGCAGGAGTTCACCCAGCTGCGGCCGATGAAGCGGCGCGGCAACCGGCGCTACTACCAGCATCACGAGGTGCTGCTGGTGAGGCGCATCCGCGAGTTGCTCTACGAACAGGGATTCACGATCAGCGGCGCGCGCAACCGGCTCGACGAGAACGGCCGCTTCGGACGGACGCGCGGCAACGGCGGCGAAGATCCGGCGCCCCGCCTTACGTTGACCGCAGTGCGCAGCGAACTCGAAGCGATCCGCGCGCTGCTCAAGCCGGAGTGAGCGAACGCGGACGACGCAGGAGCGCCGTGTACAATCCGCGCCGTTCGGGGCGTAGCGCAGCCTGGTAGCGCACTTGCATGGGGTGCAAGGGGTCGCGAGTTCGAATCCCGCCGCCCCGACCAAGGAACACCTGGAGCCGGCCGGTTGCCCGCATCGCGGTCAACCGGCCTCTTCGTTGATGCGGATCCTTGTTTCCAACGACGACGGCTATCTCGCGCCCGGCCTTGCGGCGCTCGCCGAGGCGATGCGGCCCTTCGGTGAAGTCACCGTCGTCGCTCCGGAACAGAACCACAGCGGCGCCAGCAACTCGCTGACCCTGACGCGCCCGCTGACGGTGCATCGCGCCGACAACGGCTTCCTCTTCATCAACGGCACGCCGACCGACTGCGTGCACATCGCGCTGACCGGCCTGCTCGAGCAGCCGCCGGACCTCGTCGTGTCCGGGATCAACAACGGCCAGAACATGGGCGACGACACGATCTATTCGGGCACCGTCGCCGGCGCGATGGAGGGTTTCCTGTTCGGCGTGCCGTCGATGGCCTTTTCGCTGGTCGAGCGCGGCTATGCGCATCTGGACAGTGCCGCGCGCGTCGCCGCCGACGTGGTCGCGCGTTACATCGCCGATCCGATTCCCGGTCCGTTCCTGCTGAACGTCAACATACCGAACCTGCCGTACGCGGCGGTCCGCGGCATCGCCGGCACGCGTCTGGGCAAGCGGCATCACGCCGAGCCGGTCATCCGCAGCGAGAGTCCGCGTGGCGAAACGATCTACTGGGTCGGCGGCGCGGGCAGCGCGCGTGACGCCGGCCCGGGGACCGACTTTCACGCGACCGCGAACGGTTACGTGTCGGTCACCCCGCTGCAGGTCGATCTGACGCACGACGAACAGCTTCCGATCGTCTCCGCATGGCTGCAGCGAAACCACAAGTAGGCATGCGCGGCGACGGCACGCACGCCAACACGGGGCTTGCATCCGAGCGCGTGCGCACGCGCATGGTCGAGCGCTTGCGCGAGCTCGGCATCCGCGATTCCCGCGTGCTGGCGGCGATGGCGGCCGTGCAGCGGCACCTGTTCGTCGATCCGGCCCTCGCGAGCCGGGCCTACGAGGATACCGCGCTGCCGATCGGGCTGGGACAGACGATCTCGCGGCCATACATCGTCGCGCGAACGATCGAACTCGTGCTCGAAGGCATTGCTGCGGCGAATTCGGCGAAAGTACTGGAGATCGGCACGGGCTGCGGCTACGCGGCAGCCGTGCTCGCGCAGATCTTCGGCACCGTCATCTCGGTCGAGCGCGTGCGCCCCTTGCATGAAAAGGCGCGCGCGAACCTGCGCCCGCTGCGCCTCGCGCATCTGCGGCTCGTTTTCGCCGACGGCGCCGACGGTGTTCCCGCGCAGGCGCCGTACGATGCGATCGTCGCAGCCGCCGCCGGGGAACAGGTCCCGACCGCCTGGGTCGAACAGCTCAAGCCGGGCGGCCGCATCGTCGCGCCGGTCGGCTCGGCCGAGCAGCGGCTGACGCTGATCACCAAAGACGACGGCGGCCGCGTCGCGCGTCGCGCGATCGAAGTCGTCAGGTTCGTTCCGTTGAAACCCGGTACTGCGTAAGGCATGAAGACAGAAAAACCGCTCCACGCGCACGGCCCCTTCTTTTTTCGTCGCGCGCTGCCGATTGCGCTGCTCGCGCTGTTCGCCGGCGCGTGCACGGTGACCTCGGTCCGCGAGGCGCCGATCGTCGAGAAGTCCGACCGCAGCGGCGCGCGCAGCGAGGCGGCCCGCGCGCTCGAGACGGCGCCGGTCGCGCCGCTGCAACGCGAGGCGAAGGACGGCACCTACATCGTCCAGCGCGGCGACACGCTCTACAGCATCGCGCTCGCCTTCGGGCAGGACTTCCGCGACATCGCGCGCTGGAACGCGCTCGACGACCCGTCGAAGCTCGCCGTGGGCAAGGCGTTGCGAGTGACGCCGCCGGAAGGGGACGCGGCTGCGCCGGCCGTCGCGGCGGCGGTTCCGGTCGCGCCGACGGCGGCGGTCGAAGCGCGTCCGCTCGGCGCAGCACCGGCGGCGGAGGCGCCTACACCGCTGCCGTCCGCGGCGAGCGCTGCGCCATCCGTCCCGCCGGCGGCGAAGGCGGCGGAAACGACGAAACCTGCGGCCGTCGCGGCGATCGACACCGGCTTTGCCTGGCAGTGGCCGGCAGCGGGCGGCGTGATCGCCACCTTTGACGAAGCGCGCAACAAGGGCATCGGTATCGCCGGCAAGGAGGGCGATCCGGTCCTCGCGGCGAGCGACGGACAGGTCGTCTACAGCGGCAGCGGCTTGCGGGGCTACGGCAACTTGGTCATCATCAAGCACACGGACGATTTCATCTCGGCCTACGCACACAATCGGCAGATCCTCGTGAAGCAGGGGCAGACGGTCAAGCGCGGGCAGCGCATCGCCGAACTGGGCAAGACCGATTCGAGCGTACCGAAGCTGCATTTCGAGATCCGGCAGCGCGGCAAGCCGGTCGATCCGCTGAAGTATCTGCCGTCGCGTCCCTGAGGGGCGCGACGGCGTGTGCGACCTTGCGTCGGGCGCCGAACCGGAGTCGCCATGGGGCGCTTGACGAACGACAGTCTCGACGACGGACCCGCAGAAGAGAGCGCTGCGTCGGACGCGGTCCCCGATCCAGGGGCCGGGCTCGATGCGCCCGACGGGGAGACGGTGCTGGCCGACGCCGGCGCGGCGGCGGCTGCGGAGGCACCGATTGCACTCGAGCGCGAGGCCGACGATCTGGCCGGCGATTCGGTCCAGCAGTACCTGAATGCGATCGGCGCGCGTCCACTGCTGACCCCTGAGCAGGAGTATCTGTTCGCCATGCAGGCGCGCGCCGGCGATTTCGACGCGCGGCAGTCGATGATCGAGCACAACCTGCGGCTCGTCGTTTCGATCGCCAAACACTACGTCAACCGCGGCGTGGGCCTGCTCGACCTGATCGAAGAGGGCAATCTCGGTCTGATCCATGCGCTCGAGAAGTTCGAGCCCGAACGGGGCTTCCGCTTCTCGACCTACGCGACGTGGTGGATTCGCCAGTCGATCGAGCGCGCGATCATCAACCAGGCGCGCACGATCAGACTGCCCGTGCACATCGTCCGCGAGCTGAATCAGGTGTTGCGCGCGAAACGCCATCTGGAGGCCGAATACGCGGGGCGGGGCGAACGCCGCGAAGCGCGGATCGACGACATCGCGCATCTGGTGGGGCGCAGCGTTGACGAGGTCGCCGACGTGCTGCGGCTGTCGGAGCTGCCCGCTTCGCTCGACACGCCGCTCGAAAGCGACCCGGGCTCGAGCCTGATCGATCTGCTCGCCGACACCGGTGCGGCGAGCCCGGAGACGGTCGCGCTGGCACGCGAAATCGAGCAGCTCGTCCGCGACTGGCTCGAACGGCTGCCCGACAAGCAGCGCACCGTCGTCGAGCGGCGCTACGGGCTGAACGCGCGCGAACCCGCAACGCTCGAGGACGTGGCCGCCGAACTGGGGCTCACGCGCGAGCGCGTGCGGCAGATCCAGCAGGAAGCGCTGCAGCGGCTGCGCCGTTCGCTGCTCGCGCGCGGCGTGGAGCGCGACGCGTTGTTCTGAGTGCCTGCGCGGCGCGCGGCCGATAGAATCGCCGCATGACGCCGACGCTGGTGTTCGACATCGAAACCGTTCCCGACGTGGCCGGGCTGCGGCTGCTTCGGCCCGAGTGGGCGGCGCTTGCGGACGCCGAGATCGCCGCGCGCGCCTTTGCCGAGCGACGCGAACGCACCGGCAGCGACTTCCTGCCGCATTACCTGCATCGGATCGTCGCGATCGGCTGTGCTTTCCGCGACGACGGCGGCTTTCGCGTCAAGTGCCTCGGCACGGCCGAAGACGAGGAAGCCAAGCTGATCCAGGACTTCTTCCGGCTGATCGACCGCTACACGCCGCAGCTCGTAAGCTGGAACGGCGGCGGCTTCGATCTGCCGGTGCTGCACTATCGCGGGCTGATCCACGGCGTGCCCGCCGCGCGCTACTGGGATCAGGGCGAAGACGACCGCGATTTCAAGTGGAACAACTACATCAGCCGCTATCACGCGCGGCACACGGACCTGATGGATCTGCTCGCGCTGTACCAGCCGCGCGCCAACGCGCCGCTCGACGAGCTGGCGCGGCTCGCCGGTTTCGCCGGCAAACTCGGCCTGGACGGCAGCCGCGTCTGGGAGGCGTACCGCGACGGCCGGATCGGCGCAATCCGCGACTACTGCGAAACCGACGTCGTCAACACCTACCTGGTCTGGTGCCGCTTCCAGAGAATGCGCGGCGTGCTGAGCGCTGCGGCGTATGCGGACGAGATCGCCGCCGTTCGCGGCGCACTGCACGCGATCGACGCGCCGCACTGGCGCGAGTATCTCGCCGCTTGGCCGGGCTGAACCGATGAGCGAAACCTTCGTTCTCGAGGTCGACTCGCTCGACCTCGAAGGGCGCGGCGTGGCCCGGCGCGAAGGCAAGGTTGTTTTCGTCGAGGGCGCGCTGCCGCGCGAGCGCGTGCGCGCCGAGCGCCTGCGCGCCAAGCCGAGCTACGAAACCGCGCGCACGGTCGCGGTGCTGCGCGCAAGCAGCCAGCGCGTCGCTCCGCGCTGCCCGCACTTCGGCCTGCACGCCGGCGCCTGCGGCGGCTGCTCGATGCAGCATGTCGAAGCGCGTGTGCAGGTCGCGATCAAGCAGCGCGCACTCGAGGACAGCCTGTGGCACATCGGCAAGCTGCGCGCGGAGGGCATCCTGCGGCCGATCGTCGGACCCGCGTGGCATTACCGGCAGCGCGCGCGGCTCGCGGTGCGCGACGTCGAAAAGAAGGGTGGCGTGCTGGTCGGCTTCCATGAGCGCGCGAGCAGCTATGTCGCGGACATGCGCGAGTGCCACGTGCTGCCCGAACGCGTCGCCGCGCTGCTCGTGCCGCTGCGCGAACTCGTCGGCGCACTCACGCTGCGCAAGCGGCTGCCGCAGATCGAGCTGGCCGTGGCCGGTGACGCGGTCGTGCTGGTGTTGCGCGTGCTGCAGCCGCCGACGAAGGAAGACCTCAAGCGGCTGCGCCGCTTCGCGGAAACGTACGCGGTCGCATTGTGGCTGCAGCCCGGCGGCCCCGAAACGGCGCGGCCGATGGACGCTGCGACTGTCCCGGCGTTAAGGCTCGACCTGCCCGAATTCGGCGTGGTCCTGTCGTTTGCGCCGACCGATTTCACGCAGGTCAACCACCGGATCAACGAGGTGCTCGTGCGCTGTGCGGTCCGATTACTCGCTCCCGGGCCGGGCGACCGCGTGCTGGATTTCTTCAGCGGGCTCGGCAATTTCACGCTGCCGCTGGCCACGCGTGCCGAACGAGTGCTCGGCATCGAAGGCAGCCCGGGCTTGGTGCAGCGGGCCAGAGCCGCAGCCGCAGACAACCGCCTTGCGGCTCGTGCCGACTTCGAGGTCGGCGATCTGTTCGCGTGGACCGCCGACGACTGGCGCCGTTGCGAGGCCAAGCTCGAGCGCATCGATCGCGTGCTGATCGACCCGCCGCGCGAAGGAGCGCTGGCCGTCGCCCGCACGCTCGCCGCCGTCGAGCGCAAGCCGCTGCGGGCCGTTTACGTCTCGTGCAACCCCGCCACGCTTGCGCGCGACTGCGCAGTGCTGGTCCACGAAGGCGGCTGGAAACTGCGTGCAGCGGGCGTGGTCAACATGTTCCCGCATACGGCGCACGTCGAATCGATCGCGGTACTCGAGCCCGACAGCGACGGAAACGCGCGTCGGCCGGCGTCCGCGTGCTAAGATTTCGCGCTTGCTTGGCGGCGCAAGGTCTTCATTTGTCGAGCTTTTTTGGGTCCCGGCACGTGCCGGGCGGCGCGACCGCGCGAGCCCTCCGCCCGAGCGCAGCGAAAGCGCGCGAGGCCGGGCGGGATCGAACATCAACCAGGACGCACAACAACATGGCCATCGAAAGGACCCTCTCCATCATCAAACCCGACGCGGTCGCCAAGAACGCGATCGGGCGGATCCTCGCGCGCTTCGAAGCCGCCGGGCTGAAGATCGTCGCGGCGCGCATGATGCAGCTTTCGCGCGCGGAAGCCGAGGCGTTCTACGCGGTACACCGCGAACGCCCGTTCTTCAAGGATCTCGTCAACTTCATGGTGTCGGGCCCGATCATGGTCCAGGTGCTCGAGGGCGAGAACGCGATCGCCAAGAACCGGGAACTGATGGGCGCGACCGACCCGAAGAAAGCCGCGCCGGGAACGATCCGCGCCGATTTCGCCGACAGCATCGACGCGAACGCGGTGCACGGCTCGGACGGGCCGGAGACGGCGCGCACCGAGGTCGCCTTCTTCTTCCCGACGATGAACATCCACTCGCGCTGACCGGATGGCCGACGTCAACCTGCTCGACCTGGATGCCGCGGGGCTCGCGGCTTTCGTCGCATCGCTCGGCGAGAAGCCTTTCCGCGCGCGCCAGCTTCTGCGCTGGATCCACCGGCGTGGGGCGAGCAGGTTCGACGCGATGACCGATCTGGCGAAGTCGCTGCGCCGCAAGCTGACCGAGCGCGCGACGATCGCCGCGCCCGCGGTGGTCCGCGACTCGACTTCGGCGGACGGCACGCGCAAGTGGCTGCTCGACGTCGGTCAAGGCAACGCGATCGAAACCGTGTTCATCCCCGAGGACGATCGCGGCACGCTGTGCGTTTCCACGCAGGCCGGTTGCGCGGTGAACTGCATGTTCTGTTCGACCGGCAGGCAGGGCTTCAACAGGAACCTGACGACCGGCGAGATCGTCGGCCAGCTCTGGTGGGCCGAGCACGCGTTGCGCGCGGCGCTCGGTCTGACCGCGGAGAACGAGCGCGTCATCAGCAACGTCGTGCTGATGGGCATGGGCGAACCGCTGCAGAACTACGAGGCCGTCGTGCCTGCCCTGCGGCTGATGCTCGACGACAACGCGTACGGGCTGTCGCGGCGGCGCGTAACGGTGTCGACCTCGGGCATGGTGCCGCAGATCGATCGCCTGGCTGCCGACTGCCCGGTGGCGCTCGCGGTATCGCTGCACGCGCCGAACGACCGGCTGCGCGACGAGCTCGTGCCGCTGAACCGCAAGTATCCGCTGCGCGAACTGCTCGCGGCGTGCCGGCGCTACTTGCGGAGCGCGCCGCGCGACTTCATCACCTTCGAGTACGTGATGCTCGAGGGCGTCAACGACGGCGATGCGCACGCGCGCGAGCTGATCGCGCTGACGGCCGACGTGCCGTGCAAGTTCAACCTGATTCCATTCAACCCGTTCCCTGGCTCGGCGCTGCGCCGCTCGCCCGCCGAACGCATTCGCGCGTTCGCTCAGATCCTGACGGACGCCGGCATCGTCACGACCACGCGCAAGACGCGCGGCGACGACATCGACGCGGCCTGCGGCCAGCTTGCCGGCGAGGTGCAGGACCGGACGCGGCGCGCCGAGCGGACGACGCGGCGCCTGCCGCCGGTCGTCGCGGCCGCGCGCTGACTGGAGGCAACATGCGTTCGTGGATCCCGCTAGTCGCCGCTGCGTTGTCCGTGCTGGGGGCGGCATGCACGACGACGACCACGGTCGACGGTGCGCCGCAGTCCGCGGCGTCGGCGCCGCCGGCGGTCGACGCCGACGCGCGCAAGCGCGCCGACATCCGGCTGCAGCTCGCGGCGAGCTACTACCAGAAGGCGCAGTTCAACATCGCGCTTGAAGAAGCGCAGCGCGCGCTGCAGGCCGATCCGAACTACGCCGAGGCATACGGCCTGCTCGGCCTGATCTACATGGATCTCGGTGACCGGCGCGAAGCCGACGCCAACTTCGCGCGTGCGCTCAAGCTCGATCCGGCCAGCCCCGAACTGAACAACAACTACGGCTGGTATCTGTGCCAGACCGGACGCGAGCGCGAATCGGTCGAATACTTTCTGCGCGCGGCGCAGAACAAGCTGTACGCCACGCCGGGCAAGGCGATGCAGAACGCCGGCGTCTGCATGATGCAGGTGCGCGACTACAAGGCCGCCGAGCAGCATCTGCGGCGCTCGTTCGAGCTGGACGCGACGAGCCCGTTCACCAAGTTCCATCTCGCTCGGCTGTACCTGGCGACGCGCCAGCTCGATCGGGCGGCTTTCTACTACGGGCTGCTCGAAAAGCAGGTTGACGCAACGGCAGAGACGCTGTGGCTCGGGCTGCGCATCGCACGCGCCAACGGCGACCTGCGCACCGAGCGCCAGTTTGCCGACGAGCTGCGCCGGCAGTTCCCGAACTCGCGCGAGGCTTCGGCGTTGCGGCGAGGAGCGTTCGATGACTGAGTCGACCGAAGCGGTGCCCGAGGCACAGGCGGCGCCGCGCGTCGAGGACGCGGTGGTCGCGCCGACGGCCTCCTACGGCCGAATGTTGGCCGCGGAGCGCGAGCGCCAGGGTATTTCCGTTGTGGACATGGCGGCGCGCTTGCGCCTGCATCCGAAGCAGATCGCGGCGATCGAGGCGGAGGATCTCGACCGCCTTCCCGGCGGCCCCTTCGTGCGCGGGTTCGTGCGCAACTACGCGAAGGAGCTGCGGATCGATCCGGCTCCCTTGCTCGACGCATTGCGGGCACGGTTAGCGCCTGCGGAAACCGGTGCAGAAAGCGCAACGGCCGGTCCGTCGCAAGTTGTCCGCGACGCAACGCGCGAATGGGTCTCGCGCAGCGTGGTGATCATCGGCGCCGTTGGTGCGCTGATCGCGTTCGGCATCATCGGCTGGCTGTCGACGCGTTCAGCGCCGCCGGCGGCAGAGCGCGGACAGGCTGCGACGCAGCCTGCGCCCGCCGCGCCAGTCGCAGGCGATTCGCCCTCCGTGAGCGCGGCCAGTCCGTCGGCGCAAGCCAGTGCACCCGACGCCGCGGTGCCGGCTGCCGCAGCCGAACCGGTCGTCGCGACTGCCCCTGCGCCGGCGTCTGCGAACCCGATCCGCCTCGCGTTCCGCGAGCGCGCATGGGTCGAGGTCACGCAGGCCGACGGGCGCGTGCTGCTGTCGCAGAACAACGACGCCGGATCCGAGCAGAAGCTCGACGGCAAGCCGCCGTTCAAGCTGGTGATCGGCAATGCCTCGGCGGTGACGCTCGAGTATCGCGGACGCGCGATCGACCTGAAGCCGCTGACGAGCATTGAAAACGTCGCGCGCGTGACGCTCGAGTAGGCAAGCGGATGAAGTCGCCGACCGACGCCTGGAACTGCGCGCCGACGCGCGCGGGTGCCTCCGCCCGGCGCCGCACGCGGCAGGTCGAGGTGCGCTGGGGCGACCGCGCCGTGCGCATCGGCGGCGGTGCGCCGGTGCTCGTGCAGTCGATGACCAACACCGATACGGCCGATGCGATCGCCACCGCGATCCAGGTCAAGGAGCTTGCAGCCGCCGGCTCGGAGGTCGTCCGCATCACGGTCAACACGCCGGAGGCAGCGCGCGAGGTTGCCGCGATCCGTGCCCAGCTCGACCGCATGGGCGTGGACGTTCCGCTGGTCGGCGACTTCCACTACAACGGCCACAAGCTGCTGACGCAGCATCCGGATTGCGCACAGGCGCTGTCGAAGTATCGGATCAATCCGGGTAACGTCGGCAAGGGCGCCAGGCGCGAGGACAACTTCGCCCGGATGATCGAGGTCGCGTGCCGTTACGGCAAGCCGGTGCGCATCGGCGTCAACTGGGGCAGCCTCGACCAGGAGCTGCTGGCGCGCATGATGGACGACAACGCGCGGCGCGCTGAACCGTCGGATGCGAGCGAAGTGCTGCGCGAGGCGCTCGTGCGCTCGGCGATCGAAAGCGCGCAGCGCGCCGAGTCGCTCGGTCTGTCCGGCGACCGGATCGTCCTTTCGGCCAAGGTCAGCGGCGTGCAGGACCTGATCACCGTCTATCGTGAGCTGGCGCGCCGTTGCGACTACCCGCTGCATCTGGGGCTCACCGAGGCCGGCATCGGCAGCAAGGGCATCGTCGCGTCGACCGCGGCGCTGGCGGTGCTGCTGCAGGAAGGCATCGGCGACACGATCCGCGTTTCGCTGACGCCCGCGCCCGGCGAGCCGCGCACCAAGGAAGTCGAAGTCGCGCAGCAGATCCTGCAGGCGCTCGGCTTGCGCGCGTTCGCGCCGCAGGTGATCGCCTGTCCCGGCTGCGGGCGGACGACGAGCACCTTCTTCCAGGAGCTCGCCGACAAGATCCAGGCCTATCTGCGCACGCAGATGCCCGTCTGGCGCGCGCAGTATCCGGGCGTCGAATCGATGCACGTTGCGGTGATGGGCTGCGTGGTCAACGGTCCGGGCGAAAGCAAGCACGCGAACGTCGGTATCAGCCTGCCTGGCACCGGCGAACTTCCCGTGGCGCCCGTGTTCGTCGACGGCGAGCGCACGGTGACGCTGAAGGGGGAACGGATCGCCGAGGAGTTCCAGGCGATCGTCGAGGACTACGTGCAGCGCAGGTACGGGCGCGCGCACGCCTGAAGAAGATGAGCAAACAGAAGCTTGCTGCGATCCGCGGCATGAACGATCTGTTGCCCGCGGACGCGCCGCTGTGGGAGACGTTCGAGGCGCGCGTCGTCGATCTGCTGAAGAGCTACGGCTACCAGCAGATCCGCACGCCGATCCTCGAGCACACGGCGGTGTTCACGCGCGGCATCGGCGAGGTGACCGACATCGTCGAGAAGGAGATGTACTCCTTCACCGACACGCTGAACGGCGAGCAGCTCACGCTGCGGCCGGAGAACACCGCGTCGGTCGTGCGCGCGGTGATCGAGCACAACCTGCTGTACGACGGCCCGCGCCGGCTCTGGTACATGGGTCCGATGTTCCGCCACGAGCGACCGCAGCGCGGCCGCTACCGGCAGTTTCATCAGGTCGGCGCCGAAGCGCTGGGCTTCCCGGGGCCGGACGTCGACGCGGAGCTGATCCTGATGCTCAAGCGGCTATGGGACGTGCTGGGCGTCGGCCCGGTGCGCCTCGAGCTGAATTCGCTGGGCCAGCTCGACGAAAGGCTGCAGCACCGCAAGGACCTGGTCGCGTACTTCGAGCGGCACCACGGCCAGCTCGATGCCGACGCGCGACGCCGCCTGCACACCAATCCGCTGCGCATCCTGGACACCAAGAACCCGGCGATGCAGCCGCTCGTCGAAGGCGCGCCGCGGCTGATCGAGTACCTCGGCGACGCCTCCCGCGCGCACTTCGAGCGGCTGCAGCAGCTGCTGCGCGCCAATGGCGTCGAATACGCGATCAACCCGCGGCTTGTACGCGGGCTCGACTACTACAACCTGACGGTCTTCGAGTGGATCACCGACCGCCTGGGGGCGCAGGGGACGATCTGCGGCGGCGGCCGCTACGATCCGCTGATCGAGATGCTCGGCGGCAAACCCGCGCCGGCGTGCGGCTTCGCGATCGGCGTCGAGCGCGTCATCGATCTGATGCGCGAAGCCGCCGGCGTGCCGCAGCGGCCGCTGTGCGACGTCTACGTGCTGCACCAGGGCGGCGCCACGCTCGCCGCCGCGATGCGCGCCGCCGAGTCGATGCGCGACACCGGCCTCGACGTGCTGCTGCACGCCGGCGAGTCGAGCCTGAAGTCGCAGATGAAGAAAGCGGATGCCAGCGGCGCGGAGTTCGCAGTGATCGTCGGCGAAGCGGAGCTGGCGGCCGGCACGGCGGCGGTCAAGGCGCTGCGCGCGCGCGACGGCGCGTGGCCGTTCGCCGAACAGAAGGCGGTCGCGCTGGACCGGCTCGGTGACGCGCTGGTCGAGGCGCTGGAGTCGCTGTCGGAATAGGGACAACAAGGGAGCGTATCGGGCATGGCCTACGATCTGCAGGAACAGGAACAGCTTGCGACCTTCAAGGCGTGGTGGGACAAGTACGGCAACTTCATCCTCACCGTCGTCACGCTGGTGCTGTTCGCCTTCGCCGCATACAACGGCTGGCGCTGGTACGAGCGCAACCAGGCCAGCCAGGCGGCGGCGGTCTACGAGCAGTTCCTTAAGGCGCTCGCGGCGCGCGACGCCGCGCGCACGAAGGAGCTGGCCGGCACGATCATCGAGCAGTACGGCCGCACGGTGTACGCGCCGATGGCGGCGCTCAATGCCGCGAAGGCCTACCACGAGGCGGGCGATCTGAACGCGGCCAAAGCGCAGCTGGTCTGGGTGATCGAGAAGTCGGGCCGCGCCGAGTTCGCGCCGATCGCGCGCGTACGGCTGGCCGGCGTGCTGCTCGACGAAAAGGCGTACGACGAGGCGCTGAAGACGCTGTCCGGCGACGTTCCCGGCGCGCACGCGGCCGCATTCGCCGATCGGCGCGGCGACATCCTGGTCGCGCAGAACAGGATCGAGGAGGCGCGCGCCGCGTATCGCGAGGCCCTCGCGAAGGCCGATGCGCAGCACCCGCTGCGCGCGCTGATCCAGTTGAAGCTCGATGCGCTGCCGGCGCCGCTCGCGTCCTGAGGCGCCCATGAAGTCAGCGCATTCCGCGCCGCCGCTGCGCGCGCTCGCCTGCACGGTGTTCGGCGCAGCGCTGCTCGGCGCCTGCGCGTCGAGCAAGGACCCCTCGCTCAAACCGGCCGAACTCACCGAGATCAAGCCCGCGGTCGAACTGCGCACCCGCTGGTCGGTGTCGATCGGTGCGGCGCGCGGGGCGCCGCTGCAGCCCGCCGTGGTCGAGAACGCGGTCTACGCGGCGGCCGCCGACGGCACGCTGGTGCGGATCGCGCCGGAAACGGGCCGCGTGGTCTGGCGCGTCGACGCCGAAGCGCCGATCTCGGCCGGCGTGGGCTCCGACGGGCTGATAGTGGCGGTGGCCACGCCGCGCGGCGAAGTGCTGGCCTACGACGTCGAAGGCAAGCTGCGTTGGCGCGCCCAGGTTTCGAGCGACGTGACCGCGCCCCCGCTGGTCGGGCGCGGCGTGGTGGTCGTTCGCTCGACCGATCATCGCGTCACCGCCTTCGAAGCCGAGAGCGGCAAGCGGCGCTGGACCTACCAGCGGCAGCAACCGCCGCTTTCGCTGCGGGTCGGCACCGAAATGGCGTTCGCCGGCGACAACGTCGTCGTCGGTTTCCCCGGCGGACGACTGGTCGGCGTGGCGCTCGCCAACGGCGCGGCGCGCTGGGAAGTGGCGGTGTCGGAGCCGAAGGGCACGACCGAGGTCGAGCGGCTCGCCGACGTCGTCGGCGCGGTGGCGGTCGCGGGCCGCGATCTGTGCGCCGCGAGTTTCCAGGGGCGCATCGTCTGCGCCGACGCGGTCAACGGCAACCTGCGCTGGGCGCGGGAGCTTTCCGCAGGCGCCGGCGTGGGCATCGGCGAGTCGCAGGTCTACGCGGTCGACGCGCGCGCGAACGTACTGGCGTTCACCCGCGACGCCGGCGCGAGCGTGTGGAAGAACGACAGGCTCGCCAACCGCGCGCTGACCACGCCGGCCGAGTTCGGTCGCGCCGTTGCGGTCGGCGACCTCGCCGGATACGTGCACCTGCTGTCGGCGGCCGACGGTGCGTTCGCCGGGCGCGTGCGCGTCGACTCCGGCGCGATCGTCGCGCGACCGCAGCGCTGGGCCGACGGGCTCGTCGTGCAGACGCAGGACGGCACGGTCGCGCTGCTGGCGGCCGCGCACTAGGGCCGACGGCGCAAGCATGAAACCCGTCGTGGCGATCGTCGGGCGGCCCAACGTCGGCAAGTCGACGCTGTTCAACCGGCTGACGCGCTCGCGCGCGGCGCTGGTGGCGGACTTTCCGGGGTTGACGCGCGACCGCCATTACGGCGCCGGGCGCGTCGGTCCGGTGCCGTACATCGCCATCGACACCGGCGGTTTCGAGCCGGTCGCACACGAAGGCATCGTCAAGGAGATGGCCGGGCAGGCCGAAGCCGCGATCGCCGAAAGCGATGTGGTCGTTCTCGTGCTCGACGCGCGCGACGGACTGACCGCGCAGGACCGGCGCATCGCCGAGCGGCTGCGCGTGGCGGGCCGGCGCGTCGTGCTCGCGGTTAACAAGGCCGAAGGCCTGCCGCCGGAAGCGACCGCGGAGTTCCACGAACTGGGGCTCGGCGAGCCGCATCCGATCTCCGCGGCGCACGGCGACGGCGTCGCTCACCTGATGGAGATCGTGCTGGCGGGATTCGAGGCGTTGCCCGAACTGGTCGAAGCGCCGGGCGAGGGCGGGCGGATCCGGGTGGCGATCGTCGGCCGGCCGAACGTCGGCAAGTCGACGCTGGTCAACGCGCTGCTCGGCGAGGAACGCATGATTGCGTTCGACCAGCCAGGCACCACGCGCGACGCGATCGAAGTCGAGTTCGACTACGGCGCCGAGCGCTACACGCTGATCGACACGGCCGGGCTGCGCCGCAAGGGCAAGGTGTTCGAGACGATCGAGAAGTTCTCGGTCGTCAAGACGCTGCAGGCGATCGAGCGCTGCAACGTCGCGGTGCTGCTGCTCGACGGCGCGCTGGAGATCGCCGAGCAGGACGCGCACATCGCGGGCTTCATCCTCGAAGCCGGGCGCGCGCTGGTCGTCGCGGTCAACAAATGGGACGGGCTCGACGAATACCACCGCACGCTGATCAAGCGCGAACTTGACCGCAAGCTGCACTTCCTGAGCTGGGCGCGGCTGCACTTCATCTCGGCCAAAAGAGGCACGGGACTCGCCGCGCTGATGCGCTCGGTCGCGGGCGCGCACCGCGCCGCCTTCGCCAAGCTGCCCACGCCGCGGCTGACGCGCGCGCTGCACGCGGCGGTCGAGCGGCAGCCGCCGCCGCGCGCAGGCCGTTCGCGCCCCAAGCTGCGCTACGCGCACCAGGGCGGGCAGAACCCGCCTGTGATCGTGATCCACGGCAACGCGCTCGGCCACGTACACGACAGCTACCGGCGCTACCTCGAAGGCTATTTCCGCGAGCAGTTCAAGCTCGAAGGCACGCCGCTGCGCATCGAGTTCCGGACCGGAACAAACCCCTATGCGGGCTAGCGCGGGCGTGCGGTGGCAAAGGCAGGGCTTTTCCTTTACATTGAATTTCGGTGCCGGGCGCCTATCTAAGCATCATCGCGCGCGGCCGCCGGGCCGCCCAGCTTGACGCGGCGTTCGTCCAACGATCGGAGCCAACATGAGCAACAAAGGGCAACTTCTACAAGACCCCTTCCTGAACGCGCTGCGCAAGGAGCATGTTCCGGTGTCGATCTACCTGGTCAACGGTATCAAGCTGCAGGGCCAGATCGAGTCGTTCGACCAGTACGTGGTCCTGCTGAGGAACACGGTGACGCAGATGGTCTACAAGCACGCGATCTCCACCGTGGTGCCGGCGCGGCCGGTCAACCTCAGCACGACGGAGGCTTCGACCTGAGCGTGTTCCAGGTCGATTCCGGACGCGTGAACCGCAGTTCGCGCGCGCTCGTCGTCAGCGTGACGCTCGGGCGCGGCGCTGCCGCGCACGCGGCGCAGGACGCGCTCGACGAAATGATCGAACTTGCGCGCTCGGCCGGCTACGAGATCCGCGGCAGCTTCAGCGCGCGCCGCGAACGCCCCGATCCCGCGCACTACCTCGGCGGCGGCAAGGTCGAGGAACTCGCGGCGCAGCTCAAGATGGCCGACGCGGGCGTGGCGCTGTTCGACGTCGCGCTGTCGCCGGCGCAGCAGCGCAACCTCGAACGCGAGCTCGAGGTTCCGGTGCTGGACCGCACGGCGCTCATCCTCGACATCTTCGCGCAGCGTGCGAAGAGCCGCGAGGGCAAGCTGCAGGTCGAACTCGCCCAGCTCGAACATCTCTCGACGCGGCTGGTGCGCGGCTGGACGCACCTGGAGCGGCAGCGCGGCGGCCTCGGCAAGACCGGCGGCCCGGGCGAAAAGCAGATCGAACTGGACCGCCGCATGATCGCCTCCCGCGTCAAGCTGCTGCGCGAGCGCCTGAAGACGCTGCACAAGCAACGCCGCACGCAGCGGCGCGCGCGCGCGCGGCGCGACGTGTTCTCCGTTTCGCTGGTCGGCTACACCAACGCCGGCAAGTCGACGCTGTTCAACGCGCTTACGCGCGCCGGCGCCTTCGCCGCCGACCAGCTTTTCGCGACGCTCGACACGACCTCGCGGCGCTGCCACGTGGCCGACGACGTGGGCGTCGTGCTGTCGGACACGGTCGGCTTCATCCGCGGGCTGCCGCACCAGCTCGTCGAGGCCTTCAAGTCGACGCTCGAGGAGTCGGTCGAAGCCGATCTGCTGCTGCACGTGGTGGACGTCTCCACCCCCGCGCGGGCCGCGCAGATGGCCGAGGTCGAGCGCGTGCTCGAGGAAATCGGTGCGGCGCAGGTGCCGCGGCTCGTCGTCTACAACAAGATCGATCGCATCGACCGCGCGCCGTCGGTCGAGAGGGACCCCTGTGGTAGCATCCACGCCGTTTTCGTCAGTGCGATGTCGGGGCAGGGACTGGACCTGCTGCGCGAGGCGATCGCCGAACGTGCGCGCCAGACCCGCGCTGCAGCCGCCGCGCTTTCCGAGATCGAGTCCCCGGCGTCGTTCGGTGCTCCTGCCTAATCCGGCGCGGCTGGACCGCGCGTTCTTCCTCGGCAAGCGTTCATGGTTTCCCTGTTTGGTCTCGCAATGTCGCTGAACGACCCGCAGTGGGGTCGCGGCGGCGGTTCCGGTTCCGGCGATGGCAAGGACGACGAGCGCAGGCCGCAGCGTCCGGGCGGGCAGGACGGGCCGCCCGACCTCGACGAACTCTGGCGCGACTTCAACCGGCGGTTGAACGGCTTGTTCGGTCGACGCGGCGGCGGGCGCGGCACCGGCGGTGGCGGCGGCATGGGGTCGTTTCGGCCCGACGCCAAGGGCGCCGGCCTCGGGGTGCTCGCGATCCTCGCGGCTGCGGTCGTGATCTGGATGGGCAGCGGCTTCTACATCGTGCAGGAAGGTCAGGTCGGCGTGGTCACGACCTTCGGCAAGTACGACGCCACGACGCCGCCGGGCTTCCGCTGGCGCATGCCCTGGCCGATCCAGTCGCACGAAGTCGTCGACGTGTTGTCGGTGCGCACGCTCGAGATCGGCGCGCGCGGACGCGGCGACCGCCTGAAGGAAGCCCTGATGCTGACCGACGACGAGAACATCGTCGACATGCACTTCACGGTCCAGTACCGCATCAGGGAAGACGTGAACGGCGCGCGCGACTTCGTCTTCAACCACCGCTTCACCGGCGGCAGCGCGAGCGAAACTGTGACGCAGGTCGCCGAGTCCGCGATGCGCGAGGTCGTCGGGCGGCGCCTGATGGACGCCGTGCTTTTCGAGTCGCGCCAGGAGATCGCCGACTCGACGCGGCAGCGCATGCAGGCGATGCTCGATCGCTACGGCACCGGCATCCTCGTGCTCGAAGTCGCGATCCAGAACGCGCAGCCGCCCGAGCAGGTGCAGGCGGCGTTCGACGACGCGGTCAAGGCCGGCCAGGACCGTGAGCGTCTGATCAACGAAGGGCAGGCCTACGCCAACGACGTCGTGCCGAAGGCGCGCGGCACCGCTTCGCGCCTGCTGCAGGAGGCCGAGGGCTACCGCACGCGCGTCGTGGAAACCGCGCAGGGCGACGCGGTTCGCTTCCGCCAGATCCTCGCCGAATACAACAAGGCGCCCGCGGTCACGCGCGACCGGATGTACCTCGAGGCGATGCAGCAGATCTTCACGAACTCGACCAAGGTGATGGTCGACGCCCGCGGCGGCAACAACGTGCTGTTCCTGCCGTTCGACAAGCTGATGCAGCAGGCGATCGCCGAGGCCGGCCAGGGCGCGCGCGTGATTCCGGCGCCGCCGACGCCGGTGGCGCCCGAGCCGGCGCCCAGCGACGCGCGCGCGCGCGACGGCGCGCGCAGCCGCGAACGCGAGACGCGTTGAGCGCGCAGAGGACGCCATGAACAAGATCCTCGGAACCATCGTCGCGGTCATCGTCGCCGCCGTCGTCTTCCGCGCCAGCGCCTTCATCGTCGACCAGCGGCAGTACGCGATCGTCTTCGCGCTCGGGCAGATCAAGGAAGTGATCACCGAACCGGGACTGCACTTCAAGCTGCCGCCGCCGTTCCAGAACGTCGTCTACGTCGACAAGCGCATCCTGACGATCGACACGCCGCAGAGCGACCGCGTGCAGACCTCGGAGAAGAAGAACCTGCTGGTCGACTCCTTCGTCAAGTGGCGCATCAGCGACCCGCGCCGCTACTGGGTCAGCTTCACCGGCAGCGAACGCGCCGCGCAGGAGCGGATCTCGTCGCTGGTGCGCGACGCGATGAACCAGGCGGTCAACAAGCGCACCGTCAACGACATCACGTCGCGCGAGCGCGACCGCGCGATGGAGGAGATCCGCGTGGCCGTACAGGAACGCGTCAAGGAGGTCGGCGTCGAGATCGTCGACGTCCGGCTGAAGCGCGTCGATTTCGTGCCCGAGATCAACAGCGACGTCTTCCGCCGCATGGCCTCGGAGCGGCAGCGCGTGGCGACCGAGCAGCGCTCGATCGGGGCGGCCGAAGGCGAGAAGATCCGCGCCGACGCCGATCGCCAGCGCGAGGTGCTGCTGGCCGAGGCCTACCGCGACGCACAGAAGATCAAGGGCGAGGGCGACGCGCGCGCCTCCGCGATCTACGCGCAGGCGTTCGGGCAGAACCCCGAGTTCTTCAACTTCTATCGCAGCCTCGAGGCCTACCGCGCCAGCTTCCGCAACCGCTCCGATCTGCTCGTGATCGACCCGTCGTCGGAGTTCTTCAAGTACATGAAGAATCCGGCGCCCGGACGCAGCCAGCGCTGATGCTGACGACACTCGGCCTGGCGTTTGCGCTGATGCTGGTGCTCGAAGGCCTGATGCCGTTCCTGGCGCCGGCGGCGTGGCGCGACATGTTCCGGCGCGTGATCGAGTTGAACGACGGACAGATCCGCTTCATCGGCCTGGCCGCGATCCTCGTCGGGCTCGGTCTGTTCTGGATCATTTCGTAGAGGGACGGGCGCGCCGCCGCGCGGCGCGCAGGGCTCGCATGGCGCGCTGGTTGCTTCCCGAGGGGATCTCCGACGTGCTGCCGCACGAGGCGCGGCGGCTCGAAGAACTGCGCCGCGTGCTGCTCGACCTGTACCGCAGCTACGGCTACGAGCTGGTGATCCCGCCGCTTGCCGAATACGTCGATTCGCTGCTGACCGGCTCGGGCGCCGACCTCGACCTGCGCACCTTCAAGCTCGTGGACCAGCAGAGCGGCCGCATGATGGGATTGCGCGCCGACACGACGCCGCAGGTCGCGCGCATCGACGCGCACATCCTGAACCGGCGCGGCGTGGCGCGACTGTGCTACGCGGGCAGCGTGCTGCACGCGCGGCCGCTGCATCCGCTCGCCACGCGCGAGCCCTTCCAGATCGGCGCCGAGCTGTACGGCCACCCGGGGCTTGCGGCCGACGCGGAGATCCTCGAGCTCGCGGTCGAATCGCTGCGCCGTACCGGGATCGAACGCGTGCGGCTCGACCTCGGGCACACCGGCGTCGTGCGCGCAATCCTCGGCGCCGACGCGGGGGCGGCGGCCGCCGCCGACGAGATCCTCGCCGCGTTGATCGCGAAGGACCTGCCGGCGCTCGCCGATACGGTCGCCGGCCTCGATCCGCTGGCGGGCGACGCCCTGCTCGCGCTTGCGCGCCTGCACGGCGGCCGTGAGGTGATCACACGGGCGCGCAACGTGCTGCCGCCGCTGCCGGAGATCGGACGCGCGCTCGACGACCTCGAGCAGCTCGCACGCCGCACGACCGCCGACGAGCTGAGCATCGATCTGGCGGACCTGCACGGTTATCGCTATCACACGGGCGTGACCTTCGCGGCCTACGCGCCCGCGCTGCCGGGCGCGATCCTGCGCGGCGGCCGCTACGACGACATCGGGCGCGCCTTCGGCCGCGCGCGGCCGGCGACGGGCTTTTCGATCGACCTGCGCGACTTGACGCGCGGGCAGGATGACGGCGCGCGCGCGGCGATCCTCGCTCCGTGCGACGACGACGCGGAGCTCGCGGCGCTGGTGCGCGCGCTGCGCGCACGCGGCGAGATCGTTGTGCGCCGGCTCGCGGCGAACGAGATCGTCGACGGGGTCGATTTCGACCGCGAACTGAAGCGCGTCGACGGCCGTTGGACGGTCGTCGCACGCGACGCGGACCAGCTTTCGAGGTAGAACATGG
Organism: Betaproteobacteria bacterium; assembly: GCA_016861185.1. Classification (GTDB taxonomy): domain Bacteria; phylum Pseudomonadota; class Gammaproteobacteria; order Burkholderiales; family Burkholderiaceae_F; genus DSNY01. The sequence continues at coordinate 515,608 of BOKW01000002.1, read as the reverse complement.
CGAAGAACGTAGTCGTCGTCGGCACCCAGTGGGGCGACGAAGGCAAGGGCAAGATCGTCGACTGGCTGACCGAGCAGGCCGACGGCGTCGTGCGCTTCCAGGGCGGGCACAACGCCGGGCACACGCTCGTAATCAGCGGCCGCAAGACGATCCTGCGGCTCATTCCGTCGGGCATTCTGCGGCCCGACGTGGCGTGCTACATCGGCAACGGCGTCGTGCTGTCGCCGCAGGCGCTGCTGGCGGAGATCGACGAGCTGCAGGCGGCCGGCGTGGACACGGCGGCGCGGCTCGTCGTCAGCGGCAACTGCCCGCTGATCCTCGACTATCACGTCGCACTCGACAAGGCGCGCGAGCTGAAGAAGGGCGCCGGCAAGATCGGCACGACCGGCCGCGGCATCGGTCCGGCCTACGAGGACAAGGTCGGCCGGCGCGCCGTGCGCGCGCAGGACCTGTTCGACGCGCAGCGTTTCGCCGAGCGCGTGATCGAAGCGCTCGACTTCCACAACTTCGTACTGACCCGGTATCTGGACGCCGAGCGCGTCGATCCGCAGCAAGTGATCGACGCCGCGCTTGCGCTGGGTGAACGGCTCAAGCCGATGATCGCCGACGTGTCGTACCGGCTGAACGCCGAGATGGCGCAGGGCCGCCGGTTCCTGTTCGAGGGCGCGCAGGGTGCGCTGCTCGACGTCGACCACGGCACCTACCCGTTCGTCACGTCGAGCAACACCGTGGCGGGCGCGGCCGCGGCGGGCGCGGGCGTGGCTCCGCAGAAGCTCGACTACGTGCTGGGCATCACGAAGGCGTACGCGACGCGCGTGGGCTCCGGGCCGTTTCCGACCGAGTTGCTCGACGCGACCGGCGAACACCTTCGCAACAAGGGTAACGAGTTCGGTTCGGTCACCGGACGACCGCGCCGCTGCGGCTGGTTCGACGCCGCCGCGCTGCGCCGCTCGGTGCAGTTGAACGGCACGACCGGGCTGTGCATCACCAAGCTCGACGTGCTCGACGGGCTGCCGACGGTGCGGCTGTGCACCGGCTATCGCTATCGCGGGTCGACGACCGACATCCTTCCTTACGGTGCCGACGCCGTGTCGCAGTGCGAGCCCGTGTACGAGGACTTCGAGGGCTGGAGCGAGTCGACTTTCGGCGTGCGCGATTGGAACGCGCTGCCGCGCAACGCGCGGCGGTACCTCGAGCGTCTGAGCGAAGCGACCGGCGTGCCGCTCGATCTGGTGTCGACCGGGCCGGACCGCGAGCAGACGATCGTGCTGCGCCAGCCGTTCGCGTAGGACGGGGAGCGGCGATGAAGGATCTTCACGTCGGCTGGGACGAGTATCACCGCCTGATCGAGCAGCTCGCGCTGCAGGTCTACGAGTCCGGCTATCGCTTCGACTCGATCCTGTGCCTGGCGCGCGGCGGGTTGCGGGTCGGCGACGTGATCTCTCGCATTTACGACATGCCGCTCGGCATCCTTGCGGCCAGCTCGTACCGCGAAGCGGCCGGCACGCGGCAGGGACGGCTCGACATCGCCGAATTCATCACGATGACCGGCGGCGGCCTGCACGGCAAGCTGCTTCTGGTCGACGATCTGGTCGACTCGGGCGTGACGCTGACGCGCGTGATCGAACACCTGAAGCAGCGCTTCGCCGCGCTCAGCGAGGTGCGCACCGCCGTGCTCTGGTACAAGGCGGTATCGACGTTCAAGCCCGATTACTACGTGCAGTACCTGCCGACGAGTCCCTGGATCCACCAGCCGTTCGAGGAGTACGACTCGCTGCGGCCGCATCAGCTTGCCGCGCGACTGCGCAGCCGCGCGCGCGGCGAATGAACGCGGCAGAACGAACGCGCGTCGGCGATGGGTGCGGAGAACGAAAAAAATCCGGCGAGTGCCGGCTTTTCAAGTGGTGCCCAGGAGAGGACTCGAACCTCCACACCTCGCGGCGCTAGTACCTGAAACTAGTGCGTCTACCAATTCCGCCACCTGGGCACGCTGCGAGGCGCGCATTGTAATTGCCGGCCTTGCGATGTCAAATGAACGCGGCCGCGAAGCACTCGACAAGAAAGAGAACGTTTGCCCTTGAAGCAGGAAATCCCTGATCGCGATGCGATCCTCGCGGCGCTGACGCACGCGCGTTCGCCGCTGACGCCCGACGAGCTGGCGCAGCGCCTGCACGTGGCCGTGGCCGAACGCGCCGCGCTCGACGCCGAAGTCGCCGCGCTCGAGCGCGCCGGCCGCATCGTGCGCAATCGTGCCGGCCTGCTGCTCGTCGCGGCGCGCGCCAATCTGCTGTCGGGCCAGGTGCAGGGCCATCGCGACGGCTTCGGCTTCCTGATCCGCGACGACGGCGGTCCCGACTTGGTGCTGCCCGAGCACGAGATGAGCAAGGTGCTGCACGGCGACCGCGTGCTCGCGCGCGTATCCGGGCAGGATCGCCGCGGCCGGCCCGAAGGCGAGATCGTCGAGGTCATCGAGCACCGGACCAACCGGCTGGTCGGCCGCTTCCTGAACGAGCGCGGCGTGACCATCGTCGTGCCCGAGGACCAGAGGATCCAGCACGACATCCTGGTGCCGCCCGGCGCGACGCTGTCGGCGCAGCACGGGCAGGTGGTGGTCGTCGAGATCGTGCAGCAGCCGCAGCGGCACGTGCAGCCGGTCGGCCGCGTGATCGAGGTGCTCGGTGCGATCGACGATCCGGGCATGGAGATCGAGATCGCGGTGCGCAAGTTCGCGGTGCCGCACGAGTTCTCGCCGGCCACGCTGGCGCAGGCCGAGGCGATCCCGGCGACGGTGCAGCCACGCGAGCTGAAAGGGCGCGTCGACCTGCGCGACGTGCCGCTGGTGACGATCGACGGCGAGGACGCGCGCGATTTCGACGACGCGGTCTACGCCGAACCGATCGGTCCGGGCCGCAAGAAGTGGCGCCTCGTCGTCGCGATCGCCGACGTCAGCCACTACGTGAAGAGCGGGGATGCGCTCGATGCGGAGGCGCAGAACCGCTCGACCTCGGTGTACTTCCCGCGGCGCGTGATCCCGATGCTTCCGGAGCGGCTGTCGAACGGCATCTGCTCGCTGAACCCGAACGTCGATCGGCTCGTGATGGTCGCCGACATGGTGGTCTCCGCCAAGGGTGCCATCACCGCCTACCAGTTCTATCCGGCGGTCATGCACTCGCACGCGCGACTGACCTACACGGACGTGTGGGAAGCGCTGTCGGTGCCCGACAGCCGCGCGGCGAAGAAGCTGGCTCCGCTGCTGCCGCAGCTCAACGACCTGTATGACCTGTATCAGGTGCTCGCCCGGGCGCGCGAGGCGCGCGGTGCGATCGACCTGGAGACGACCGAGACGTACATCGTGTGCGACGCGAACGGTCGTATCGAGCGCATCGTCGCCCGCACCCGCAACGACGCGCACAAGCTGATCGAGGAGTGCATGCTGGCCGCCAACGTCTGCGCGGCCGATTTCCTGAATCGGCACAAGCACCCGGCGCTGTTTCGAGTTCACGAGGGGCCGACACCCGAGCGACTGGCCAACCTGCGCACGCTGCTGAAGACGCTCGGCCTGCAGCTCGAAGGCGGCGATGCGCCGGAGCCCGCCGATTACGCGCGGCTGATCGCGAAGATCCGCGCGCGTCCCGACCAGCAGCTTCTGCAGACCGTGCTGCTGCGCTCGATGCAGCAGGCCGTCTACAGCCCGCACAACGTCGGCCACTTCGGCCTCGCCTATGAGGCCTACGCGCACTTCACGTCGCCGATCCGCCGCTACCCGGACCTGCTCGTGCATCGCGCGATCAAGGCGATCCTCGCGCGCCAGACCTACGCACCGGCGCTCGTCGCCGCGGCCGCCGACGCTGCACCCCCGCCGGCGCGTGGCCGCACGCGTGCGGCGAAGGGCGAAGCGAAGGACCACGCGACGCTGCCGGTGTGGGAGAAGCTCGGCCTGCTGTGTTCGGCCAACGAACGCAGGGCCGACGAAGCCTCGCGCGACGTCGAGGCGTGGCTGAAGAGCTACTACATGCGCGAGCGCGTCGGCGAGGTTTTCAGCGGGACGATCAGCGCCGTCGTGCCTTTCGGCATCTTCGTCGTGCTCGACGACCTGTTCGTCGAGGGACTGGTGCACGTCTCCGAACTGGGCTCCGAGTACTTCACGTTCAACGAGCCGATGCATGAGCTGCGCGGCGAGCGCACGGGGATGCGCTACCGGCTGTCGGACCGCGTCACGGTGCAGGTCGCGCGCGTCGACCTCGAGGCGCGCCGCATCGACTTCCGGCTCGTGCGCTCGACCGATCGCAAGGCGCTGCTCGCGGCGGTGCCCGGCCCCGCGAAACCGGGCAAACCCGCGAAGAAGGGCGAAAGCCCCGAGGAACGCAAGGCGCGCCGCGCCGTTGCGGCCGCTCGCAAGCTGCGCGATGCCGACAAGCGCGAGCGCGCGCGCGCGGGCAAGCGGGGCGTGGGCGGGATGCGGATCGCCAAAACGCGCCGGCGCGGAGGCTGAGTGGCAGGCCGACGCGTACTCGCCGGCTTTCACGCGGTCAACGCGCGGCTGCGCCACGCGCCCGATTCGATCGAGGTGCTGTACGTCGACGGCGAGCGGCGCGACGCGCGGATGAAGCAGTTGCTCGAACGGGCGGAACAAGCGCGCGTGCGCATCGTTGCCGTCGACGCACGGCGGCTGCACGGACTGGCGGGCGACGCGCCGCATCAGGGCGTCGCCGCGCTGTGTGCCGAACGCGCGGCGGCGGCCACGCTCGACGACGTGCTCGCGGCCGTGCAACCCGACACGCTGCTGCTGCTGCTCGACGGCGTGACCGATCCGCGCAATCTCGGCGCCTGCCTGCGCGTGGCCGACGCCGCCGGCGTCGCGGCGGTGATCGTGCCGCGCGACCGTTCGGCCGCGCTGACGCCCGTCGTCGCGAAAGCCGCGGCCGGCGCGACCGAAACGCTGCCGCTGATCGCGGTGACCAACCTCGCGCGCGCGATGGACGAGCTGAAGGAGGCCGGCATCTGGATCGCGGGCGCAAGCGGCGACGCGCAGACTTCGCTGTACGAGCTGAGCTTGACCGGCCCGCTGGCCTGGGCGCTCGGGGCCGAAGGCGAAGGACTGCGGCGGCTGACGCGCGAGCGCTGCGACTGGCTGGCGCGGATCCCGCTGGCCGGTCACGTCGAAAGCCTCAACGTGTCGGTCGCGGCGGGTATCTGTCTGTTCGAAACGGTACGCCAGCGCAGTGCGACGCGGCCCGCTTGAAACCGGTGCACGGCGCGCGCACCATGCCGCCATGCTGATCGGACTGTTCGCGCTCGCGGTGCTGGCGCTGTTTGCGACGATGCCGCTGGTTTGGCTGGCGCTCGGCATCCCGTGGATGACGCTGGCCGTCACCTTCGCGCTGATCCCGGCGCTCGACGCGTGGGTCGGTGCGCCGCGCCGGGGCGCGATGCAGGCGCTGCCCGACGCGGTCGCACGCTGGATCCCGCGTGCGCATCTCGTGTTCCAGGCCTGGCTGCTGGTCGACGCGGCCCGGCTCGCACCGACGCTCGCGTGGGGAGAACTGGTCGGGTTCGCGCTGGCGGTGGGCACGGTCACCGGTGGCATCGGCATCACGGTGGCCCACGAACTCGGCCATCGCGCGGCGCGGCTCGATCGAGCGATCGCCAAAGTGCTGCTCGTGTCGGTGCTGTACGGGCACTTCTTCGTCGAGCACGTCCGCGGCCATCATGTGCGCGTGGCCACGCCCGACGATCCGGCCACCGCGCCGCGCGGCATGAACGTGTACCGCTTCATCCTGCGGTCGGTGATCGGCGGGTTTGCGCACGCGTGGAAGCTCGAAGCGATGCGGCTTCGGCGCAGCGGGCGTTGGGCGTGGCATCCGTCGAACTGGGTACTGAGCGGCACGGTGTTGTCCGGCTTGCTGCTCGGTGTGGCCGCCTGGGCCGGGGGCGCGCAGGCGCTGGTGTTGTTCGTACTGCAGGCAATCTGGGCCTTCGTGCTGCTCGAAACCGTCAACTACATCGAGCACTACGGCCTGCAGCGCCGCCGGCAGGGCGCGCGCTACGAGCCGGTGCAGCCGCGTCATTCGTGGAACGCCGATTTCGCGATCAGCAATTGGCTGCTGTTCAACCTGCAGCTTCACTCCGACCATCATGCGCATATGGAGCGCCCGTACGAGGCGCTGCGCACGATACCCGCTGCGCCGCAGCTTCCGGCGGGCTACCCGACGATGGTCGTCGCCGCGCTGGTCCCGCCGTTGTGGTTCGCGTTGATCGAGCGGCGTTTGCCGGAAGCGACGGCGGCGGCCAGGTGAGCAGCGCCGACACACTTGCCGCCGCCGCGCGCCTGATCGCCCGCGCGCGGCGCTGCGCGGTGCTGACAGGGGCGGGTGTGTCGGCGGAAAGCGGCGTGCCGACCTTTCGTGATGCGCAGACCGGGCTGTGGTCGAGATTCGATCCGGCGCAGCTCGCTTCACCCGAGGGTTTTCGTGCGGATCCGCCCTTGGTCTGGCGCTGGTACGCATGGCGGCGCGAACTCGTCGCCCGCGCCGTGCCGAACGCGGGCCATCTTGCGCTCGCGCGCGCCGGCGGGCGCTTCGAGCAGTTCGCGCTGGTGACGCAGAACGTCGATGGACTGCACGCGCGTGCCGGCAGCCGCGACGTCATCGAACTGCACGGCAACATCCTGCGCACCAAGTGCTTCGCCGAGTGCGGCGTCCGCTACGAGGATGCGGCCGCGTTGCCGGCGGGCGAGCCGCCGCGCTGCCCGTCGTGCGGAAGCTGGCTGCGGCCCGACGTCGTGTGGTTCGGCGAAGTGCTCGACCCGGCCGTGCTGGCGCGCGCGGAGGAGGCGGCGTCGGCCTGCGATCTGATGCTGGTGGTCGGGACGTCCGGGCTGGTTTATCCGGCGGCTGGGCTACCCGCGCTGGCGCGGCGCTACGGAGCGCGCGTCCTCGTCGTGAATCCGAACGAAAGCGAGCTCGACGACCTGGCCGACGTCGTCGTCCGCGCTCCGGCGGCCGTGGCCCTGCCGGCGCTGTTGCCCGCGGACGCAACCTGAACGCGCCGATCCGGCACCCCGACGGTCCGGCGCCTTGAGCCGGGCGCGCGGTCACCGGTATACTTCCGCGCTTTTCCAAGCCTTGCCGCACTCGAACGACGCTCGGGGCGGCTTCAATCCACAAGGAGTCTCAATGCGTCACTACGAAATCTGCTTCATCGTCCATCCGGACCAGAGCGAGCAGGTGCCGGCGATGATCGATCGCTACAAGGCCCTGATCACCGGCCAGGGCGGCAAGGTCCACCGCATCGAGGACTGGGGCCGTCGCCAGCTCGCGTATCCGATCGAAAAGCTGGTCAAGGCGCACTACGTGCTGATGAACATCGAGTGCGGCAAGGCCACGCTCGACGAACTGGAGCACGGCTTCCGCTACAACGACGCCGTGCTGCGCCATCTGACCGTCGGCATGAAGAAGGCCGAAACCGGCCCGTCGCCGATGATGAAGGTGGTCGAGAAGGAAGAGGCGAAGAAGGCGGCCGCCGAGCAGGCGTCGGCCTGAACGAGCGGGACGGAGCCGCGTCGGACTTGAACCGCTTCCGCCTGCGCGCCGTGCTGGTCGAGAAGGCCGCGCTGCGCTACACGCCGGCCGGGTTGCCGGTGCTCGAGGCGGGATTCCGGCATACCGGAACTGCGGTCGAAGCGGGAGCCGAACGGGAACTGGCTTTCGACCTGACGGCGCTGGCGCTGGGCAGCGTGGGCGAGCAACTGGACCGCGAACCGCTCGGCGCCGAAGTCGAACTGGCCGGATTCCTCGCACCGCGCAGCCGACGCTCCAACCGGATCGTTCTTCACGTCACCGAATACACACGGATCTCAGGAGTCTGAAATGGCATTCACACGAGGCAAACCCAAGGGCAAGGGCGGCGGTCGCCGCGGCGGCCAGCAGAACGCGCTGTTCAAGCGCAAGAAGTTCTGCCGCTTCACGGTCGAAGGCGTCGAGCAGATCGACTACAAGGACATCGAGACGCTGCGCGACTTCATCAGCGACAACGGCAAGATCATGCCGGCGCGGCTGACCGGCACGAAGGCGCATTACCAGCGCCAGCTCGACACGGCGATCAAGCGCGCGCGCTTCCTCGCGCTGCTGCCGTATACCGACAACCACTGAGCGGGAGGCACGCCATGCAAGTCATCCTGCTGGAGAAGGTCGTCAACCTCGGCGGCCTCGGCGACGTGGTCAAGGTCAAGGAAGGCTACGCGCGCAACTACCTGATCCCGCAAGGCAAGGCGCGCCGCGCGACCGAAGCGGCGATCAAGGAGTTCGAGGCGCGCCGCGCCGAGCTGGAAAAGGCGCAGTCGGAGAAGCTCGCGGCCGCGCAGGCGGTCGCCGAGAAGCTGAACGGGCTCGTGCTGACGATTCCCGCGAAGGCGGGCGTCGACGGCCGCCTGTTCGGTTCGGTCACGAACTTCGACATCGCCGAAGCGCTCGGCAAGCAGGGCTTCCCGGTCGCGAAGGGCCAGATCCGCATGCCGCAGGGCCCGCTGAAGATCGTCGGCGAGCACAAGGTATCGGTCGCGCTGCACGCCGACGTCGTCGTCGAGATCGGCGTGACGGTCGTCGCCGAGCAGGCCTGATGCCGCTGGCGCCTCCGCGCATGCTTGCGCGGAGGCGGCCTTGATATAGTCGGTCGCACCTTTCCGGAGCGACGATGAATCTGCCCGTCGCGGACCCGCAGTTCGCCTCCGTCCGCACGCCCCCGCACTCGATCGAAGCCGAGCAGTCCGTGCTCGGCGGGCTGCTGCTCGACAACACCGCGTGGGACAAGATCGCCGACATGATCTCGGCCGATGACTTCTATCGGCAGGATCACCGGCTGATCTTCCAGCACGTCAGCCGGCTGATCGACCAGAGCAAGCCTGCGGACGCGGTGACGGTCTACGAGTCGCTGCAGACCGCCGGCCGCGCCGACGACGCGGGCGGGCTCGTGTACCTGAACGCGCTCGCGCAGAACACACCTTCGGCGGCGAACATCCGCCGCTACGCCGAGATCGTCCGCGACCGCAGCGTGCTGCGGCAGCTCGTCACGGTGGGCGACGAGATCGCCACCAGCGCGCTAAACCCGCACGGGCGCGAGACCAAAACGATCCTCGACGAGGCCGAATCGAAGGTCTTCCAGATCGCCGAGGAAGGCGCGCGCGGCAAGCAGGGCTTCATCGAGATCGAGCCCCTGCTGACGAAGGTCGTCGAGCGCATCCAGGAGCTGTTCGAACGCGCGCACCCGTCCGACGTGACGGGCGTGCCGACCGGCTTCACCGACCTCGACAGCAAGACCTCCGGGCTGCAGCCGGGCGACCTGATCATCATCGCGGGCCGCCCTTCGATGGGCAAGACCTCGCTCGCGCTGAACATCGGCGAGCACGTCGCGATCGACCAGGGCCTGCCGGTGGCGGTGTTCTCGATGGAGATGGGCGCGACCCAGCTCGCGCTGCGCATGCTGAGTTCCGTCGGACGGCTCGATCAGCAGCGGCTGCGCACGGGACGGCTGCTCGACGAGGACTGGCCCAAGCTCACCAGCGCGATCCAGAAGATGCACGAGGCGCCGCTGTACATCGACGAGACGCCGGCGCTGAATTCGCTCGAGCTGCGCGCGCGCGCGCGCCGGCTGTACCGCACCTGCGGCCGGCTCGGGCTGGTGATCATCGATTACCTGCAGCTGATGTCGGCGACGAGCACCGGCGAAAACCGCGCGACCGAAATCTCGGAGATCTCGCGTTCGCTGAAGGCGCTCGCCAAGGAGCTGGCGGTGCCGGTGATCGCGCTGTCGCAGCTCAATCGAACGGTCGAGAGCCGCACCGACAAGCGACCGGTGATGTCCGATCTGCGCGAGTCGGGCGCAATCGAGCAGGACGCCGACGTGATCCTGTTCATCTACCGCGACGAGGTCTACAACCCCGACACGACCGACAAGGGCATCGCCGAGATCATCATCGGCAAGCAGCGCAACGGCCCGATCGGCCGCGTCAACCTGCGCTTCGGCGGCGAATACACGCGCTTCGACAATCTCGCGCAGGGCGCGTCCGCCGGCGCGCCGTTCTGACGGAACTGCGCGCGTGCAGCTGGCACCGGACAGCCGCGAACCGCGTGGCCTGATGCGCCTGCTGCGGCGCGCGCTGCGGCCGCGCGGCAGGCGCTTCTTCGTGCTGTTCAACCGGCACGCCGAGCTGTGCGTCGCCGGCCTGCGCGCCCTGACGCAACTGCTCGCGAACGTCAAGGATCCGGACGGCCGCGTGCGGGACATCGAGGCGATCGAAAAGCGCGGCGACGGCGTCGTCGACGAGGTGCGCAGCACGCTCGAGCGCGCGTTGTTCCCGCCGTTCGGACGGGTGCTCGTCTTCGAACTGGTCAACGGCATGGACGACGTGCTCGACCTGACCGAAGACGCCGCGCAGTCGCTGCACCTGTACCACATCACGCACGTGACCGCCGACGCGGTACGGCTCGCGGAGCTGGCGCTCGACAGCGCGCTGAAGCTGCAGACCGCGATCGCGGCGCTCGAGCGGATGGTGAGCCCGCGCGCGATTCTCGCGCTGTGCGCCGAGGTCGACGCGATCGAGGCGCAGGCCGACCACGTGATGCGCGCGGCGATGTCGAAGCTGTTCCGCGAGGAGCCCGACGCGCGCCAACTCGTCAAGCTGAAGGCGATCTACGAGGTGCTCGAGTCCTTGACCGACAAGTGCAAGGACGTCGCCAACGAGCTCGAATCGATCGTGCTGAAGTACGGCTGAGCGGCGCGATGACGACGCTGCTCTGGGTGCTCGCGGTCGCGCTGATCCTCGTCGGCATCGCCGGTACCGTGCTGCCCGCGCTGCCCGGCGTCGTTTTCGTCTTCGGCGGCATCGTGCTCGCCGCCTGGATCGACGACTTCGCGCGGATTTCGGGCTGGACGGTCGGCGTGCTCGCGGTGCTTGCGGCGATCGGCTTCGTCGTCGATTACGTCGCCGGCGCGCTGTCGGCGCAGCGCGCCGGCGCGACGAGGCTGGGCCTGCTCGGCGCCGCGCTCGGCACGGTCGCCGGCGTCGTCACGGGCCTATGGGGGCTTGTCTTCATGCCGCTCGCGGGGGCCGCGATCGGTGAGTTCATTGCGCATCGCGATGCGCTGCGTGCGGGCCGCGTCGGCGTGGCGACCTGGATCGGCTTGCTGGTCGGCGCGGTCGCGAAGCTGGCGATCGTGTTCACGATGGTGGGTGTCTTCGTCGCCGCGCTGCTGATTTGACGACCGCCAGCGCGCGCCGCGCGACCGGCGACGACGTTACAACACGTCGGCCGCGTGGTCGGCCAGCCTCGACCGTTCGCCCCGCTGCAGCGTCACGTGACCCGAGTGCGGCCAGCCCTTGAAGCGGTCGACGACGAAGGTCAGCCCGGACGAGCCCTCGGTCAGATAAGGCGTGTCGATCTGCGCGATGTTGCCGAGGCAGACGACCTTCGTGCCCGGGCCGGCGCGCGTGATCAGCGTCTTCATCTGCTTCGGCGTCAGGTTCTGGCACTCGTCGATGATCAGGTACTTGTTGATGAAGGTGCGGCCGCGCATGAAGTTCATCGACTTGATGCGGATCCGCGTGCGGATCAGGTCGTTGGTCGCTGCGCGACCCCATTCGCCGGCGGCGTCGTCGCTCTTGTTCAGCACTTCGAGGTTGTCCTCGAGCGCGCCCATCCACGGCGCCATCTTTTCCTCTTCGGTGCCGGGCAGGAAGCCGATGTCCTCGCCGACCGGAACGGTCGCGCGCGTGACGATGATCTCGGAGAAGCGTTTCGTTTCGAGCGTCTGCGCCAATCCCGCGGCGAGCGCGAGCAGCGTCTTGCCTGTGCCGGCCTGGCCGATCAGCGACACGAAGTCGCATTCCGGGTCCATCAGCAGGTTCAGCGCGAAGCTCTGTTCGCGGTTGCGCGCCGTGATGCCCCACACCGCGTTCTTCGCGTGCATGTAATCCCGCAGCACGCGCAGCACCGCGGTCTTGCCGCGGATCTCCTTGACCTGGGCGTAAAACGGCGTTCCGTTCTCCAGATACACGAACTGGTTGACGAGCAGGTCGGCGACGACCGGACCGGCGATGCGGTAGTACGTGTGGCCGCCGTGCTGCCACGACTCCATGCCCTTGCCGTGCTTGTCCCAGAAGTTCGGCGGCAGCGCGAGCACCCCCGTGTAGAGGATGTCGGTGTCCTCGAGCACCTTGTCGTTGTAGTAGTCCTCGGCCGGCAGCCCGAGCGCGCGCGCCTTGACGCGCATGTTGATGTCCTTCGACACCAGCACGACATCGCGCCCGGCGTGCATGTCCTTCAGCGCGCGCACGACGCCGAGGATCTGGTTGTCGGCCTTGCCCGCGGGCAGGCTCGCCGGCAGCGGCCCCGACACCGCCATCGTCTGGAAGAACAGCCGCCCGCTCGCGTCGGCGTTGCCGAGCGCGTTCAGCGGAATACCGTCCTCGATCGGCGTCCTGCACGCGGCTACCAGCGCGTCGAGCGTGCGCGACACCTGCCGCGCGCTGCGCGCGACCTCCGACATGCCTTTCTTGTGCCCGTCGAGTTCTTCCAGCGTCATCATCGGCAGGAAGACGTCGTGTTCCTCGAAGCGAAACAGGCAGGTCGGGTCGTGCATCAGCACGTTCGTGTCGAGGACGAACAGCTTGGGCGTTCCGGTCGTGGTGCGCTGCCGTTTGCCGTTGCCGCGCGGCTTGCTTTCGATCACCGCAAGCCGGGCGGCGACCGGACGGAGGGCGGACGGCGTTTCGGGCGCGCGCGCCTGCGGGGCGGGATGCGCGGGTTCCGGCTTGGCCGTCTCGGTCGGGAGGGGGATCAGGATCGTGGCGGGGCGGGTCGGTGCTTTCGGCAGTGGCATCAGCGTGGCGGCGCAAGCCGCGGATGAGGGAATCGGTCGGTTACTTCAGGGCCTGCACGGCGGCGAGCACGTCGTCGACATGGCCCGGGACCTTGACGCCGCGCCATTCGCGCCGCAGTCGGCCGGCGCCGTCGATCAGGAAGGTGCTGCGCTCGATGCCGCGCACCTGCTTGCCGTACATGTTCTTCATCTTGATTACGCCGAACAGCGTGCACAGCTTCTCGTCGGGGTCCGAGATCAGCTCGAACGGAAACCCCATCTTGCGCCTGAAGCTCTCGTGCGACTTCAGGCTGTCGCGCGACACACCGACGACTTCCGCCTCGGCCTTCCTGAACTTCGCGTAGCTGGCGGCGAAGTCCTGGCCTTCGGTCGTGCAGCCCGGCGTGTTGTCCTTCGGGTAGAAGTACAGGACGAGGGCGCGGCCGTCGAGCGCAGCCAGCGAAAACGGGCCGCCGGTGGATTCGGCGGTGAAATCGGGGACCTTCTTGTCGAGGGCGACGGCCATGGGCTCTGTCAGGCGTCCTGCAGAACGGCGGCGACGACGCGCCGCCCCTCCGCGGTCAGGATGTTGTAGGTGCGGCAGGCGGCCGCAGTGTCCATCGCCTCGACGCCGATACGCGCGCGCGTCAGCGCAGCGTACAGCGCAGGGCGGGGAAAGCGCTGGCGTGAGCCCGTGCCGAGCAGGACGATCTCCGGTTCGAAGGCAAGCAGTGCTGCAAAATCGCTTTCGGCGAGCGCTTCGAAGTTGCGCGGGCTCCAGGCCGATGCCGCGCGTTCGGGCGAGAAGATCAGATTGCCGGTGAAGCGGACGGCGTTGATCTCGATGAAGCCGGGACCGTAAGCGGTGACGGTGTTCAGCGACGTCCGCGGATCCTGGTGCAGTTTCAAGTGGCTGCGGCTCCTCGTGGCGCAATCCCGCGCAGGGCGCGGGAGAGCGGCGGTTCGGGTAAATTATAGGCACACGTTGCACCGCAAAAGCGAGCGCGCCGCGCAGGTCTTGGGCGCCATCGCCGCATCGAGGAAGCCATGGCCGAAGTTCTGCGCGAGTTCGCGCGCATCAAGCGCTTGCCGCCGTACGTCTTCAACATCACCGGCGAGCTGAAGATGGCCGCGCGCCGGCGCGGGGAAGACATCATCGACATGAGCATGGGCAACCCCGACGGGCCCACGCCCAGGCACATCGTCGACAAGCTGGTCGAAGCCGCACAAAGGCCCGACACGCACGGCTACTCCGTGTCGAAAGGCATCCCGCGGCTGCGGCGCGCGATCACGGGCTGGTACAAGCGGCGCTTCGACGTCGATTTCGATCCGGACTCCGAGGCGATCGTCACGATCGGATCGAAGGAAGGCCTGGCGCACCTGATGCTCGCGACGCTGGATCGCGGTGACACGGTGCTGGTGCCGAACCCGAGCTATCCGATCCACATCTACGGCGCGATCATCGCCGGCGCCGACATCCGCTCGGTACGGATGACCCGCGGCGTCGACTTCTTCGCCGAGCTCGAGCGGGCGATCCGCGAGTCGTTCCCGAAGCCGAAGATGATGATCCTCGGCTTCCCGAGCAACCCGACCGCGCAGTGCGTCGACCTGCCGTTCTTCCATCACGTCGTCGAGCTGGCGAGGCAGCACGGCATCTACGTCGTGCACGACCTCGCGTACGCCGACATCACGTTCGACGGCTTCCAGGCGCCGTCGATCATGCAGGTGCCCGGCGCGCGTGACGTGGCGGTCGAGTTCTTCACGATGAGCAAGAGCTACAACATGGCCGGCTGGCGCATCGGCTTCATGGTCGGCAACCGCGATCTGGTCGCGGCGCTCGCGCGGATCAAGAGCTATCACGACTACGGCACCTTCACGCCGATCCAGGTCGCGTCGATCGCCGCCCTCGAAGGTCCGCAGGACTGCGTCGAGGAGATCAGGCGCGAATACCAGAAGCGCCGCGACGTGCTCGCCAAGGGACTGCACGAGGCGGGCTGGATGGTCGACGTGCCGAGGGCATCGATGTACATCTGGGCCGAGATCCCCGACGCGTACAGGTCGATGGGCTCGCTCGAGTTCGCGAAAAAGGTGCTCGCGGAAGCGAAGGTCGCCGTGTCGCCGGGCATCGGCTTCGGCGACTACGGCGACGACCACGTGCGCTTTGCATTGATAGAGAACGAACATCGAATCCGCCAGGCCGTACGCGGCATCAAGGAGATGTTCCGCAAGGACGGTCTGATTCCGGCGGCCCGCGCGGCGGCCTGACCGGCGCGACTTCGCAACTGCGCTCACCGCCGGCCCGCGCGGGTCGGCACGGACAACCATGAACCCGATCAAAGTCGGACTACTCGGCTTCGGTATCGTCGGCCGCGGCACCTACAACGTGCTCCAGCGCAACCAGGAGGAGATCCGGCGGCGCGCGGGGCGCGGCATCGAAGTTGCAGCCGTCGCCGTGCGCGACGTGAAGAAGGCGCGCGACGCGGTCGGCCCGGCGCTGCCGATCACGTCCAACCCGCAGGACATCGTCCGGCATCCCGACATCGACATCGTCGTCGAGCTGATGGGCGGCTATGAGCCGGCGCGCACGCTCGTGCTCGAAGCGATCGAACGCGGCAAGCACGTCGTCACCGCCAACAAGGCGCTGCTCGCGCTGCACGGCAACGAGATCTTCGAGGCGGCGAGCCGGCGCGGCGTGATGGTCGCGTTCGAAGCCGCCGTGGCCGGCGGCATCCCGATCATCAAGGCGCTGCGCGAGGGGCTGACCGCGAACCGCATCGAGTGGATCGCCGGCATCATCAACGGCACGAGCAATTTCATCCTGTCGGAGATGCGCGCGAAGGGGCTGCCGTTCGACGCGGTGCTCGCGGAAGCGCAGCGGCTCGGCTACGCGGAAGCCGATCCGACCTTCGACATCGAAGGCATCGACGCCGCGCACAAGCTGACGATCCTCGCTTCGATCGCGTTCGGCGTGCCGATCAATTTCGCCGCGGCGTACACGGAGGGAATCTCCAAGCTGGCCGCCGAGGACATCCGCTACGCGGAGCAGCTCGGCTACCGGATCAAGCTGCTCGGCATCACCAAGCGAACGAGCAAGGGCGTCGAGCTGCGCGTGCATCCGACGCTGGTGCCGATGCAGCGACTGCTGGCGAGCGTGGAGGGCGCGATGAACGCGGTGCTCGTCAAGGGCGACGCGGTCGGCGTGACGCTGTACTACGGCAAGGGCGCCGGGGCCGAGCCGACCGCGTCCGCTGTCGTCGCCGATCTGGTCGACGTCACGCGGATGCATACGGCGGACCCGGAGAATCGCGTGCCGCATCTCGCGTTCCAGGCCGAACATCTCGCCGATCTGCCCTGGCTCGGCATCGAGGACACGGCCACTTCGTACTACTTCAGGATGCGCGTCGCGGATCAGCCGGGCGTGCTGGCCGACATCGCGCGCATTCTTGCGGACCGCCGCATCTCGATCGACGCGCTGTTCCAGCGCGAACCGTCGGAAGGAGAGAACCAGACCGACATCATCATGCTGACGCACGAGGCGGTCGAACGCGACGTCAACGCCGCGATCGCGCGGATCGAGGCCTTGCCGACCGTGCTCGCGCCGGTGATCCGGATCCGGCAGGAAGAGCTGGTCTGATGCGTTACGTCAGCACGCGCGGCAAGGCGCCCGAACAGGGCTTCCTCGACATCCTCCTTTCGGGGCTCGCTCCCGACGGCGGGCTCTACCTGCCGGCGTTCTATCCGCGGGTCGCGCGTCCGGAGCTGGACGCGTGGCGCGCTCTTTCGTACGCGGAGCTGGCCGTCGCCGTGCTGCGCAAGTACGTCGCCGACATCCCGCCAGCCGATCTCGAAACGCTGTGCCGCCGCACGTACACGGCCGAGGTCTACGGCCATGGCCGCGCCGACAGCGACGCGTCGCAGATCGCGCCGCTGCGCTGGCTCGAGCCGGGCCTTGCGCTGCTGGAGCTGTCGAACGGTCCGACGCTGGCGTTCAAGGACATGGCGATGCAGCTGCTCGGGGGGCTGTTCGAACACGCGCTCGCGAAGAGAAACGAGTCGCTGAACATCCTCGGCGCGACCTCGGGCGACACCGGCTCGGCCGCCGAGTACGCGCTGCGTGGCCGCCGCGGCATCCGCGTCTTCATGTTGTCGCCGCGGGGAAGGATGAGCGCATTCCAGCGCGCGCAGATGTATTCGCTGCAGGACGCGAACATCTTCAACATCGCGGTCGAAGGCGTTTTCGACGATTGCCAGGACCTCGTCAAGGCGGTGTCGAACGACCTCGACTTCAAGCGGCGTTGCCGGATCGGCACGGTCAACTCGATCAACTGGGCGCGGGTCGTCGCGCAGGTCGTCTACTACTTCAAGGGCTATTTCGCGGCGACGCGGACGAACGACGAGCGCGTATCGTTCGCGGTGCCTTCCGGCAACTTCGGCAACGTCCTCGCCGGCTGGATCGCGAAACAGATGGGGCTGCCGATCGCCAGGCTCGTGCTCGCGACGAACGAAAACGACGTGCTCGACGAGTTCTTCCGCACCGGCCGCTACCGCCCGCGCACGCCGGCGCAGACGCAGGCGACGAGCAGCCCGTCGATGGACATCAGCAAGGCGTCGAACTTCGAGCGCTACGTGTTCGACCTGGTCGGTCGCGATCCGGCGGTCGTGCGCGAGTTGTGGTGGGAGCTCGATACGCGCGGCGAGTTCGACCTGGCCGGCACACCGTGGCTGGACAAGATGCGTGCGTCCGGTTTCGTCTCCGGGTCGAGCACGCACGCCGACCGGCTCGCGACGATCCGCGCGGTGCACCAGGCGACCGGCGTGCTGATCGATCCGCATACGGCCGACGGCGTCAAGGTGGCGCGTCCGCACGTCGAGCAGGGCGTGCCGATGATCTGCCTCGAAACCGCGCTGCCCGCGAAGTTCGCCGAGACGATCGTCGAGGCGATCGGCCGCGCACCGGAGCGGCCGGCGGTCTACGCCGACCTCGAATCGCACCCGCAGCGCTTCGACGTGCTGCCGGCCGACGTGCAAGCGCTCAAGCGCTACATCGAAACCCGCGCAGGGTCGGGATCCCGATGAACGCGGACAGCAACCAGCGGCCGACGCCCAAAGTCGTCGGCTTCATCGGCTACTCGAACACCGGCAAGACCACGCTGATCGAGAAGCTGATCCCGCTTTTCGCCGCGCGCGGCTTGCGCGTGGCGGCGATCAAGCACGCGCACCACGGCTTCGACATGGACCGGCCGGGCAAGGACTCCTACCGCTACCGCGAAGCGGGCGCGGGCCAGGTGCTGATCGCGACCGAGGAACGTTGGGCCTTGTTGACCGAAACGCCGCAGCGTGCCGCGACGCTCGAAGAACTGCTCGTGCAGCTTGCGCCGTGCGACCTTGTCATCGTCGAGGGTTTCAAGAGCGAAGGTCGTATCCCGCGCATCGAGGTGCGCCGCACGACCAATACCGAGCCGCCGCTGTTTCCGAAGGATCCGAACGTGATCGCGGTCGCCGCCGACCATGCGGTCGACACCTCGCTGCCGGTGCTCGACCTGAACGACGCGGCTAAGATTGCGGCGTTCATCGCGCAGCGCCTGCAGTTGCCCTGATGCTCTCCGTCGAAGAAGCCCTTGCGCGCCTGCTCGACCAGGCGCAGCCGCTGGCCGACGTCGAAACGGTCGCCACGCTCGACGCCGATCGGCGCGTGCTCGCCACGGCGGTGGTCTCGTCGATGGACGTTCCGCCGATGGACAACTCCCAGATGGACGGCTACGCGGTGCGCACGGCCGACGTTCCCGCCGCGCCGACGACGCTGCGCGTTTCGCAGCGCATCGCCGCGGGCCACGTCGGCGCGCCGCTCGCGCCGGGCACGGCCGCGCGCATCTTCACCGGCGCGCCGGTGCCGCCGGGCGCGGACGCGATCGTGATGCAGGAGGCAACCACGCTCGACGGCGAGCGCGTGACGATCAACGAGGTGCCGAAAGCGGGTGCCTGGATCCGCCGCGCGGGTTTCGACATCGCGCGCGGCGCGCAGGTGTTCGCGGCCGGCCACCGGATGCGCCCGCAGGACTGCGGGCTCGCCGCCTCGATCGGCGTGCCGAAGCTCACCGTCTACCGGCGGCTGCGCGTCGCGGTGTTCTTTACCGGCGACGAACTCGTGATGCCCGGCGAGCCGCTGCCGCCGGGGCGCATCTACAACTCGAACCGCTTCGTTCTGCGCGGGCTGCTCGCGCGGCTCGGCTGCGAGGTGATCGATCTGGGCATCGTTCCCGACGACTTCGTGCGCACGCGCGCGACCTTCGTCGAAGCCGCGGGTCGCGCCGATCTGATCGTCACCTCCGGCGGCGTGTCGGTCGGCGAGGAGGATCACGTGAAGCCCGCGGTGCAGGCCGAGGGCTCGCTCGATCTGTGGCAGATCGCGATGAAGCCGGGCAAACCGCTCGCGTTCGGTCACGTGCGCGGCGTGCCCTTCATCGGCTTGCCCGGCAATCCGGTGTCGAGCTTCGTGACTTTCCTGCTGTTCGCGCGGCCGTTCATCCTCGCGCGGCAGGGTGCGACCGAACGCGCGCCGCGCACGCTGCCGTTGCGCGCGGACTTCGACCTGCCGAAGCCCGACAAGCGGCGCGAGTTCCTGCGCGTGCGCGTCAACGCGCAAGGCGGCGTCGAAGCCTTCGGCAACCAGAATTCCGCGGTGCTGACCTCGACCGCGTGGGCCGACGGCCTCGTCGACAACCCGCCGAATCAGCCGATCGCGCGCGGCGACACGGTCCGCTATCTGTCGTTTGCGGAGTTGCTGGCATGAAGGTGAGGGTGCTTTATTTCGCGCGACTGCGCGAAGCGGTCGGGCGCGACCGCGAGGAGCTGGAGTTGCCGGTCGGCGTAGCCACCGTCGCGGCGTTGCGCGACTGGCTGGTCGCCCGCGGCGAGCCGTGGGCGAGCGCCTTCGGCGAGATCCGGCGGGTCCGGGCGGCGGTCGACCAGTCGATGGCGGCCGACGACGTCGCGCTGCGCGAAGGGGCGGAGGTCGCGTTTTTCCCGCCGGTGACCGGAGGCTAGCCGTGCCGGTGCGGGTGCAGCGCGAGGACTTCGACGCCGGCGCGGAGATCGCGAAGCTGCGTGCGAACGATCCGCGCGTCGGCGCCGTCGCGAGCTTCATCGGGGTGGCGCGCGACACGAACGACGGCGAACGCGTGGCCGCGATGACGCTCGAGCACTATCCGGGCATGACCGAGCGCGCGCTCGAAGACATCGTCGCGCAGGCCAAGCGCCGGTGGAACGTCATCGAGATCCTCGTGATCCACCGCGTCGGCGAGCTGAAGCCGCTCGACCAGATCGTCCTGGTCGCCGTCACCGGCAGCCATCGCGGCGAAGCTTTCGCGGCGTGCGAATTCGTGATGGACTACCTGAAGACCGAAGCGCCGTTCTGGAAAAAGGAGTCGACGCCGTCCGGCACGCGCTGGGTCGAGGCGCGCGAAGCGGACGCCGCCGCGCGCGACCGCTGGACCGAACGGAACGCGCCGCGATGAGCGCGCTCGCGGCCGTTGCGATCGGCATCGGCGCGGTGCTCGGCGCCTGGCTGCGCTGGTGGCTGGGGCTCTGGCTCAACCCGATCTGGCCCGAAGT
The DNA here is from genome assembly GCA_016861185.1 of Betaproteobacteria bacterium. Lineage (GTDB taxonomy): Bacteria > Pseudomonadota > Gammaproteobacteria > Burkholderiales > Burkholderiaceae_F > DSNY01. The sequence goes on along the minus strand of BOKW01000002.1, from coordinate 495,142 downwards.
GCCGCTCGGCACGTTGGCTGCCAACCTCGCCGGCGGTTTCGTGATCGGCGCGGCGATCGAGTTCTTCGCGGCGTATCCGGGCATCGCGCCCGAGTGGCGACTCGCGCTGATCACCGGCTTTCTCGGCGCGCTGACGACCTTTTCGACGTTTTCGGCCGAATCGGCGGCGCTGGTTCTGCGCGGTCAGTACGCGTGGGCGGCCGGCCACGCCGCGCTGCATCTGGCGGGTTCGCTCGCCCTGACGCTGGCGGGCATGATCGTTTTCCGCTGGCTGACGAGGTAGCCCATGCGGCAGGGCGTGCAATTGCAGTTCTATTTCCCCGAAGGGGCGCGCCACGGCCACGTGCTGCTGCACGAATGGCTGCTCGCTCAGGCGCGCCATTGCGGCATCCAGGGCGGCTCGGTTTTTCGCGCGCTCGCCGGGTATGGCCGCCATGGGCGCATGCACTACGGGCACTTCTTCGAGTCCGCAGGCGAGCTTCCGGTCGAAGTGCGCATCGTGACCACGAGCGAGCTGGCCCAGCGGCTGCTCGACGCGCTCGACCGCGAGCAGGTCGGCGTGTTCTACGTCCGCTCGTCGGTCGAATACGACTGGACCGGCGGCGCATGACGCACGCGCGGCACGCCGGCCGGTGGCGCGGTCGCAGCGGCGAATTTATGCTGCCGCCTGTTGCACCTTCCGGTGGAGGTGAAGCATGACGACGGTAGCCGGCATTCTGAAGTCAAAGCGCGACCCGGCCGTCTACACCATCGCGCCGACCGCGACGGTGTTCGACGCGCTGAAGCTGATGGCCGAGAAGGAAATCGGCGGGCTGCTGGTGATGGACGGCGACAAGGTCGTCGGCATCTTCACCGAGCGCGACTACGCACGCAAGGTTGCGCTGATGGCGCGCTCGTCGAAGGAGACCCTCGTTCGCGAAGTGATGACCTCCCCGGTCATGTACGTCCGCCCCGACCAGACCAGCGAGGAGTGCATGGCGCTGATGACCGAAAACCGCCTGCGCCATCTGCCGGTGATCGACCACGGCAGGCTGATCGGACTGATTTCGATCGGCGACCTGGTCAAGGACATCATCTCCGAGCAGCAATTCATCATCGAGCAGCTCGAGCACTACATCGTCGGCGACCGCGGATGAACCGGGGCCGCCGGCCGCCCTTCGATCGAGCCGGCAGCGGCTGCGCAAGCGGCCTCTTTAGAGGACCGGCGACCGTCCGTTCGGCCAGAATCGGCGCGCCATGATCCGGTCTTCGCGTCCTTTCCGCTGCGCCGTCGCCTGCGGCTGCATGCTGCTTGCCTTCGGCGCCGCCGCGCAGGCGCCGCACCCGGCGCAGGCGCTGATCACGCGGGCGATCGCGGCGAGCCGAGTCAATCCCGAAGACGGCCGCCGCCTCGCCGAACAGGCGCTCGAACGCGCCCGCGCCGAGCCGGACGCCGATCTCGAGTTGCGCGCGCTGCTGGTGCTGTGCGAGCACTACGCGGAACGCGAGCACACGACCGCTCAGGCGCTGCTGGCGCGCGCGAGCGCGCTGCTGCCGCGCGCCAAACGCGGCAGCCTGCGCGCCGGCATGCTCTCCTGCGAAGGAGAGATCCAGGAAGCGCTCGGCGAAAACGCCAAGGCACTCGCCACCTACGAGCGCGCGGTGTCGGTCGCCGAAGCCGAAGGCGACGAAGAGATGCTGGCCAACGCCGCCTATCTGCGCGGCTGGCTGCGTGGCGTGCTCGGCGACTACGCGTTGGGGCTGATCGATCTGCGCCGCGCGATGGCGCTGTACGAGAAGCTCGCCCTGCCCGAGCATGCGCGCACCGCCGTCAACGGCATCGCCACCGTCTACAACCGGATGGGCGACTACGCGCAGGCCCAGCACTACTACGAGCAGACGCTGAAGGCCCAGCTTGCCGCGGGCACGCAGCGGGAGGCGATCGTCACGCTCTACAACATCGGCCGCACGCGCGAAAACCTGCGGCAGTGGGACGGCGCGCGCAACGACTTCGCGACCGCGCTCGAGATGAGCCGCAGGCTCGGCTACGCGCGCGGCGAGGCCTACGCGTTGCGCGGCCTGGCGAGCGTGGACAACGCGCAGGGCAACGCGCGGCTCGCGCTGCAGCGGCTCGAAGAGGCGCAGCGCCTGCACGCGCGCCTGCCGGACGCGCGCCTGCGCGCGCAGATCGAACTGCAGCGGGGCATCGCGCTGCGGCTGCTGAAGCGCTACGGGGAAAGCGTGGCCGCGCTGAACAACGCGCTGGCGGTGTTCCGCGGGGCCGACTCGCTCGCCGAACTGTCGGCTACGCACGCGGCGCTCGCCGATACGTACGCCGAAATGGGCGACTGGCGCGCCGCGTACGACCACCAGCGCAGACTGAAGGAGGGCGCCGACCGCCTGCACGCGCGCCAGATCGACCAGCGCGTCGCTTCGTTGAAGGTCGAGTTCGACACGGCCGCGAAGGACAAGGAAAACGCGCTGCTGCTGCGCGAGAAGGCGGCGACCGAAGCCGCCCTGGAGCAGCAGCGGCGTGCCGGGCGCCTGCAGGCGGTCGTCATCGCGCTCGCCGCGCTGCTCGCGAGCCTGCTCGCGATCCTCGCGCTGCGGCACCGGCGCACGAGCCGGCAGATGCGCGCGCTGGCGATGACCGACGAGCTGACCGGCTTGTCGAACCGGCGGCATCTGCTGACGCAACTCGCCGGAATGATCGAAAAATCCGGCGCGCCGCCGTGCGCGCTGCTGATCGCCGATCTGGATCACTTCAAGCCGATCAACGACGCGTACGGCCATCTGATCGGCGACGAAGTGCTGAAAGCGGTCGCGGTTGCGCTGAAGGGCGCCGTGCGCGAACCGGTGCTCCTCGGCCGGCTCGGCGGCGAAGAGTTCCTGGTCGTGTTGCCCAGCAGCGATCTCGAAGCGGCGCGCCACGCCGGGGAACGCATCCGCGAGGCGGTTGCCGGGATCGACGCGCGCCGCTGGTTCAAGCATCGGACGCTGACGATCAGCGTCGGGGTCACCGTCGCGCAACCGGGTGTGGATACCGTCAGCGCTGCGTTGAAGCGCGCCGACGAGGCGCTGTACGCGGCCAAGGCCGCCGGCCGCAACTGCGTGCGCACGCGCGACCAGCAGGCGCCGCTGCGACTCGCGGTCCAGCGCGGTGCCGCGTAGCACGTTCGATCGAACGCGAAGGCCTGGACAATAGGCGACTTCGGGGTCGGTGCCGCGGCGGCGGCGGCCCGGGCGCTTTCCAGCGCGCCCGCCGGACGGCGGTACTTGCACGGACTTGCGCTCGCCGCACAAGCGGCCGGATGATCACGCTGCGGTCATAAAGGTAGAAGAACAACATGGACATCGGAAGCCCGCAGTTCTGGATCGCGGTGCTGCAGATCATCGCGATCGACATCATGCTCGGCGGCGACAACGCCGTGGTCATCGCGCTGGCGTGCCGCAAGCTGCCCGAGGCGCAGCGCAAGCAAGGCATCTTCTGGGGCGTGGTCGGCGCGATCGGGTTGCGCGTCGTGCTGATCTTCTTCGCGCTGCAGCTGCTGGCGATCCCGTTCCTGAAAGTGGTCGGCGCGCTGCTGCTGCTGTGGATCGGCGTGAAGCTGCTGCTGCCCGAGGAAGGCGAAGGCCACGGCGAAGTCGAGGGCGCGACCACGCTCGCCGGTGCGATCAAGACGATCATCGTCGCCGACGCGGTGATGAGTCTGGACAACGTGATCGCGGTGGCCGGTGCGGCCAAGGGCAGCATCGGGCTGGTGGTGTTCGGCATCCTGGTCAGCATCCCGATCGTGGTGTGGGGCAGCCAGTTCGTGCTGAAGCTGATGGATCGTTTTCCGATCGTCATCACCTTGGGCGCCGCGCTGCTCGGCTGGATCGCCGGCGACATGTTCGTGACCGACGTCGCGCTGAAGCCTTATCTCGAAGGGGCGCCGCGCTGGCTGCCGGTGGCCGCCGCGATCGGCGGCGCGCTGCTGGTCGTGGTGATCGGCAAGGCGATCGCAGCGCGCGCCGAGCGGGCGCGCGCGCTGCTGCCCGCGCGCGCGCTGGCCGAGGCGCCCGCGCCCGCCGCGCCGGGCAAGAAGCTGCACGTGGTGCTCGCGGCCGACGGTTCCGCAGGGTCGCTTGCCGCCGTGCGCCACGTGCTGGACCTGCGGTCGCGGCTGGCGCCGGACGTGGCGCTGCAGGTCGACCTCGTCAACGTGCAGCGCGGCGTTTCGGGCGACGTGGCGAGCTTCGTCGCGCGCGACGCGCTGGCCGACTATCACCGCGAGAACAGCGACCGGGCACTGGCGCCCGCGCGCGCGCTGCTCGAGGCCGCGGGCGTGGGCTACGGCGTGCACCAGTTCGTCGGCTCGCCGGGGCGCGTGATCGCCGAGTTCGCCGCCGAGCGCAACGCCGATCAGATCGCGATGGGCACGCGCGGACTCGGCACGCACACCGGCGCGCTGCTCGGCTCGGTGACGCAGGAGACGCTGGAACACGCGACCGTGCCGGTGGCCGTCGTGCCCGGCAGCGACCGGGCGTGAGATCGCTCGGCCACGGATACGGACCGATTGCTGCGGACTGGAAGGAGCGGCGGACGCGTCGCCCCCCCGGCGTGGCGAATCCGCTTGGTCCGTGAAATCGGCGGTCAATCGAACGCGAAGCTGTACACGAGATCGAGCGCGTTTTCGGTTCCCGCGCGCGCGATCACAGACAGGCGCTGCGTCAGCCGGTAGCTCAGCTGTACGACGTTGCTGGTTCCGGTCGTCGCCTGCTCGTAGCTGAGCGTCAGTTCGTCCGAAAGGCGCTTGCCGATCGAAACGATCTCGCCGCCGAGCGTGGTCGAGTCGCCGCGCACGCGCCCAGCGACCGACTGGCGCGGCAGCAGCGATCCGCTGCCGACGACGTCCGCGGTGCGGATGCTGAACTCGTCGATGCCGAGCCGGCGCGCCAGCTGCGTCGGCACGCCTTCGCCGCTGCCGCCCAGCAGCCCGACCGCGGCGCGCGCCAGCGCGACGTTGTCGCCGCGCGAGGCTTCCGCAGGACGCCCGAGCACCAGCCAGGACAGCGTCTCGAAGTCGGCTTGCGGCGGATCCGAATACAGCCGCACCAGCGGACTGGCGGCGGTGCGCGTGATCGTGACGCCGACTTCGACCGGCAATCCCTTGCGCAGCGCCAGGATGTCGAGCCCCGGGTTGTCGATCGGACCCTGGAAATTGATCCGGCCGCGTTCGATGACGAGCTTCTGTCCGTAGCCTTCGTAGGTGCCGTCGCGCGCTTCGACCGTCCCGGTGGCGCGGATCACGCCGCGCCCTTCGTGCCGCACGCGCAGCGCGCCCGCGAGCCGCGTGTCCACGCCGCTGCCGCGCAGGACGAACGCCGGGCCCAGGTCGATGCCGAAATCGAAGTCGAACGCCACGCGCGGTTCGGCCGCCTGGCGGCGCGCCTCGGGCGCGTCGGTAGCGCGTACGACGATCACGTCGTCCGACAGGGAAGGCACCGTCGGGCGCGCGATGTCGATGTAACCGGCGTCGGCGACGAGCGCGCCGTCGAGCCGCACGCGCTTCGGCGAGAACACCATGTTCGCGCCGCCGGTGCCGACCGCCCAGCGGTCGCGCCGCTGTACGAGCGGAAACTGCACGAACTGCACCTGGACCACGCCTTCCAGCTCGGGCAGCTTTACGCGCCCGCTCGCGTCGAGCCGTCCGCTCGCCTGCGCGCCGAGCGCCTGGCGGACGCGCCGATCGTCGGGCACGAAGCGCGGCGGGCCGCTGAAGCTCACCGAGTCGAACACCACCTCGGTGGTGCCGCGCTCGCCGGCGGCGAGCCGCGCGCGCACGGTGCCGTTTTCGAGCCGCACGCCCTGTTCGATCCACGCGACCCGCAACCCGTCGGCGTTGATGAACCCGCTTGCGCGCGGTGCCGCCGGCGTTCCGGCGAGTTGCAGGCTTGCCTGCGCCGAGCCGCCGACACGGATGCTTTCGCGCAGATTCGCCGACAGGAAAGGGTTGATCCACGCGAGCGAAGGAACGCTCGCCTCCAGCTCGCCGCTCCACGCCCCCTGTTGCGCGAGCCGCCAGCCACCGTCGTCGCTCTCGATCTCGGCGCGTAGCGAGGCGGTCACCGCGCCGACTTCGGAGCCGCGCGCGACCGCCCGCACGTCCAGGCGATTGGCGCGCACCAGCGCCTCGACGCGCATCTCGGTCAACCCCATCCTCGCGCGGCGCGTCGCCGAGCCGGTGTGCACGTCGCCGACGGTGCGTTCGATGAGCACGCGCGCGTCCAGCGCCTGCGCGGCACGCAGGCTCCATTCGCCGCGCAGCGCAAGCGGCACTTCGCCCGCGCCTGCCGTGGCGGCCAGCACGAGATCCGCGAACGCGCCGCTCGATTCGATCGCCCGGTCGCGGCCTTCGCTGCGCCACTGCAGCCGCGCGTCGGTCACGCGCGCGCCGTGGACGCGAAGCTGCGCCGGGCCGATGCGTCCGCCGTCCGCGCCGACCGCGAGCTCCGCCGGCGCCGCGAGCGTGGTGTCGAGAGCGCCGCCTGCGCTCGCGCTTTCGACGCGTCCGCGCCACGCGCCGCCGCGGATTGAATCCGGGGCGTCGGCGCGCCAGCCGCCGACGAGCGCGGCGGCGAGCGGAGCACCGTCCGCGGTGCGCGCCGCGAGCGTGAGCCGATGTTCGCGCAGCGTGCCGGCGGCCTGCAGTTGCGCTTCGGCGACCGAGAGGGCGTCGCCGCGCGGGTGGCGGTGCTCGCGCAGCCCGAGCGTGGCCTCGAGCGCCCCGTCGGCGCCGCCGCCGTAGCGAAGCTGCGCGCCCAGCCTGCCGATCCGCTGCCCTGCGTAGACGATCCGGCTCGCTTCGAGGCTCGCGTCGATCGCCGGCGCGCGCCAGGCGCCGGACAGTGTCGCGCGCGCCTCGACCGCACCGCGCAGCGGCAGCCCGAGCTCTTCGACCGCTGGTGCGTTCAGCGCGACCTCGAGGTTGCGCACGGTGCCGCCTTCGCTCGTGCCGAGCCCGCCACGCACGGCGAGCGCGGCAGAACGCACGGCGAGGTCAGCGTCGATCTCCACCTCGTCCTGGCCAAACCAGCGCGCATCGATGCGGCCGCGCAGCGGTCTGCCGAGCAGCGCGCTGTCGGCGAGCGAAGCGCGCAGCGTTGCGCGCGGCGCCGGCCGCAGCACGCCTTCGGCGCGCAATTCCCCGTTCAGGCGCGCATCGGCACCCTTGACGAGCAAGCCCGGGTTCAGATCGCGCAGCGTGCCGCTGACGGAGAACGCGCGCGCGTTGCGCTGCGACAGCTCGCCGGTCAGTTGCGCGTAGCCGCCGTCGAGCCGCAGCCGCCCCTGTTCGAGCGCGATGCGATCGGCGTCGATGCGCAACTCCGCGTCGAGGCTGAAAGGCGGGCGACCGGGCGCGGCGCGCGCGCGCAGTTGCGCCTGCACGCGCGTACTGTCGGCGCCTGACTGCGCGGCGACCCGGCCGTCCACGCTCATCGGCTGCGCGCGCGTGTGGATCGTCGCCGGATCGACGCCGTCGAGCCGCGCATCGACGTCCCAGCGCGGCGCGGTCCGCTGCTGCCAGTCGAGCGCAAAGCGCCCCGAGGCCGCGCCGCGCGGGAGCAGCGCGCGCGCGTCGTCCAGCGCGAGCGCGCCCGCGTGCGCGGTGAGCCGGCCGCGCAGTTCGCGCAGCGGGATGCGGCCGCCGTCCAGCGGACCGGGGCGGCGGTTGAAGACCTGGATCGGGCCCGACAACGTGAACGTGTCCGCCGAAACGGGCTGAAGCTGCGCCCGAAGCTCCAGCTCGGCGTGCGGCGCGCCCGCGAGCCACGCGGCAGGGTCGATGCCTGCGACGTCGGCGTCGAGCGACTGCAGCGCTTCCGGCGCGAACGGCGCGACCCGCAACCGCAGCGCGCCGCGCGCGGCGTAACCGGGACCGCCGGTGACGCCCGCGTTCAGCTCGAGCTGCTCGAGCGATTCCAGCGCGCGCCAGGTCGCCTGCACCGGCGCGTCGAGCGTGGCCGGTTCGGCGCCGCCGCCGACGACCAGACGTGAAACCAGCGTGCCGCCGGCGTCGATCGGGAAAGGCCGCGTCGGTCCGAGCGTGCCGACAAGGGTCAGCCGGTTGCCCGCCATATCGGCGGCGAAGCGGCGGACCTCGGTGCCGCGCGGGCCGAAGGCGAGTGCGGCGTCGATCGCGTTCATCCTGAAGATCGGCCGCTCGCGCTCGATCGCGAATTCGCCGATGCGCAGCGCGTGCGCATCGAACGTCAACGGCGCGGCGATGCGCGCCGGAACCTGCGCGGGTCCCGGAGTCGGGACCGGCGGCAGGCGCACCGCGACCCGCTCGGCGTACACCTCGGCGAGCGCGAGCTGCCGCGACAGCGGCGCGAAGGAGTCGATCGATCCGCGCACGCTGGTGAGCACGACGACGGTGCGCCCGACTTCGATGCGCAACTCGTCGATCTCGACGGCGGTGGCGAGAGCCCCGCGGACTCCGGTCGCGGTGATCCGCTCCGGCAGCAGCGCATCGATCGTGCGCACGACGAGCGCGACGCCGCCCGCGGTGCGGACCAGCCAGGCCGTGCCGGCGGCGAGCAGCGCGGCCAGCAGCACTGCGAGTCCGAGCACGATCCAGGGCCAGCGGCGGCGGACGGCGGGCGCGTGGGGCGAATCCGTCATCCGCGCTCCCTCATCCGTGATCCGCGCTCCGTCATCTGTGATCCGTGAATAGCGCAATCCGCAATCCGAGGCAACGCAATCCGAAGATCCTGCCTCAGAACGCGATCGCGACCGCGAAGTGCAGACGCCAGCGCCCGCCGCTGCCGTCCGGCCGCCGCTCGCCGTAGGCCACGTCGAGCGCCAAGGGGCCGGCGAGCGTTTTCCAGCGCACGCCGAAACCGGCGCCGCGCCCGAAGGACATGTCGTCCCAATCGTCCGCCGCGTCGCCGACGTCGATGAAGACGGCGCCGCCCCACTCGGCGCCGAACCAGCGCACCGCTTCGAGCGAGCCGACCGCGAGCATCGTCCCGCCCGGCCGCGCCGTTCCCGCGCGCGGACCGAGCGCCTGGTACGCGTAGCCGCGTACGCTGCCCACACCGCCGGCCGTGAACAGCAGGTCCTTCGGCACGATGTCGGCGTTATCCGCGAAAGTGCGGCCGAGCTCGATGCGTGCGATCAGCACGTTGCGCTTCGGATCGGCGAAAGGCAGCGGCTGGTAGCGCACGTAGCGCGCGTGCGTGTAGGTGAAGACGTTGTTGGTCAGGCTGCGCAGGATGTCGCGGCTGATGCCCGCCCCCGCGGTCCCGGACAGGATGTCGCCGCGCCGCGGGTCGGTGATTTCGTCGACCGCGCGCCGCGTCCAGGTGTAGGTCCCGAAGGCCGTGTCGCTGGTGACCCCCGGCACCTCGGGCGTCAACGCGTTGCGCCGCAGTTCGCGCTGCAGGTTCAGCGCCAGTCGCGTTTCGATCGTCGCGTCCTTCGCCTCGCGAAGCTGCGCGCGCGCTGCACCGGCCCCCCAGCGGTGCGTGATCACGTTTTCGATGTCGGTGCGTTCGAACAGCACGCCGAGCGAATCGAGCGCGCCGTTGGGTTTGGGCGGCAGCAGCAGGTCGCTGTAGACGATCGCGCGCGTTCGGTCGACGCCGATGCCGGTCTGCAGCGTGTATGGATAACCGAAGATCAGCGCCTGCCGATACAGCGCTTCGGCGCGCGGCCCCGTGTTGGTCGAGTAGCCGAGCCCGAAGCTCACGCGCTTGGTCTGCGCCTCGGTCACCTTGACGACGATCGGCGCATGCTCGGCGCGCTGCCGGTCCGGCTCGACGACGACGCCGACCGACGAGAAGTACGGCGAACTCTGCATGCGGCGCTGGAATTCGAGAAGCTGCAGCACGTCGTAGCGGTCGCCCGGCCGGGTCGGGTTGAAGCGCTCGACCAGATCGCGGTCGTAGCGCTTCAGCCCCTCGACCTGCAGCTCGCCGACCGTGAACTGCGGTCCGCTGTCGATCTCGACATGCAGCGAAACGGTGTGCTTGTCCGCGTCGACCTCGGCGAGCGAATCGACCAGCCGCGCGGCGGCGAAGTCCTTTTCCTGCACGCGGGCGAGCAGCCGCGACTTTGCGGTCGACCAGACGCTGTCGCGAAACGGTGCGCCGACCGGCAATTCCCAGGCGGCGCGCAGCTCGGCGATGCGCTGCGGCTGCGCTTCGATCGCGCCGCGCAGCACGAGATCGAGCTTGCCGACGCGCGCGCGCGGGCCGAGCTCGATCCGCAGCACGTAGCGGGCGCTTTCGTCGCGATCGGCCTCGACGCGGACGCTCGGCGCAAAGTAGCCCTCGGTCGCGAGCGTGGCCAGCGCGTCTTCGCGCAGCCGGCGCAGCCGGCGCTCCTCGTCGGCAGCGTCCAGATCGGCTTCGAGCGTGACGATCCGCTGGCGCGCTTCGAGCAGCTTGACGAGCGCCTCGTTGACTTCGGCCGGTGCACCCGGCGCGTCGAAGCGCGCGAGCAGGCGTTCCTGCGCCGCGGCCGTCGCGGCGACGAACAGGATCAGGCTGACGAGGACAGCACGCAACGGAAGGAGCGACGCAGGCGAAGCCGGATTCTAAGCAACGCACCGCGCCGCCCGCGGGTTGAAATGGCGCGGGCAAACCCCAGCTTCCCGACGGGCCGGCCGCGCCGGCGACCCGACGAGCCCTTCACAACGCGAACATCATGCGCCTCGACAAGCTGACGACCAAGTTCCAGGAAGCGCTGGCCGACGCCCAGAGCATCGCCAACGGCAACGACAATCCGTACATCGAGCCGGTCCATGTGCTGCTCGCGATGCTGCGCCAGTCCGACGGTGCGGCGCGCTCGCTGCTCGCGCGGGCCGGCGTGAACGTGGCGCCGCTGACGGCGGCGCTCGAAGCGGCAGTCAAGCGGCTGCCCCAGGTGCAGGGCGGCGACGGCCAGGTGCAGGTCGGGCGCGAGCTGATGGCGCTGCTGAATCAGGCCGACAAGGAAGCGGGCAAGCGCGGCGACGCCTACATCGCGAGCGAGCTGTTCCTGCTCGCGCTGGCCGACGACAAGAGCGAGGCCGGGCGGCTCGCGCGCGAGCACGGTCTGACGCGCCGCGCGCTCGAGGCGGCGGTCGATGCGGTCCGCGGCGGGCAGAGCGTCGAGAGCGCCGAGGCCGAAGGTCAGCGCGAGGCGCTGAAGAAATACACCCTCGACCTGACCGAGCGCGCGCGCCAGGGCAAGCTCGACCCGGTGATCGGCCGCGACGACGAGATCCGCCGGACGATCCAGATCCTGCAGCGGCGCACGAAGAATAACCCGGTGCTGATCGGCGAGCCGGGCGTGGGCAAGACGGCGATCGTCGAGGGGCTGGCGCAGCGCATCGTCAACGGCGAGGTGCCCGACACGTTGCGCGACAAGCGCGTGCTGACGCTCGATCTCGCGGCGCTGCTGGCGGGCGCGAAGTACCGCGGCGAGTTCGAGGAGCGGCTCAAGGCCGTGCTGAAGGAGATCGCCGCCGAAGAAGGCCGCATCATCGTGTTCATCGACGAGATCCATACGATGGTCGGCGCCGGCAAGGCCGAAGGCGCGATCGACGCGGGCAACATGCTCAAACCCGCGCTGGCCCGCGGCGAGTTGCATTGCATCGGTGCGACCACCCTCGACGAATACCGCAAGTACATCGAAAAGGACGCCGCGCTCGAACGCCGCTTCCAGAAGGTGCTGGTCGACGAGCCGAGCGTCGAGAGCACGATCGCGATCCTGCGCGGGCTGCAGGAGCGTTACGAGCTGCACCACGGCGTGGAGATCACCGACCCGGCGATCGTCGCCGCCGCCGAATTGAGCCATCGCTACATCACCGATCGGTTCCTGCCCGACAAGGCAATCGACCTGATCGACGAGGCGGCGGCGCGCATCAAGATGGAGATCGACTCCAAGCCGGAGGCGATGGACAAGCTCGACCGCCGGATCATCCAGCTCAAGATCGAGCGCGAGGCGGTGAAGAAGGAAACCGACGAGGCGTCGCGCAAGCGGCTCGAGCTGATCGAAGCCGAGATCGGCAAGCTCGAGAAGGAGTACGCCGATCTCGACGAGGTGCTGCGCGCGGAGAAGGCCGCCGTGCAAGGCGCGGCGCACATCAAGGCGGAGATCGACAAGCTGAAGAGCGAGATGGCCGAGCTGCAGCGCAAGGGCCAGTACGACAAGCTCGCCGAGATCCAGTACGGCAAGCTACCGCAGCTCGAGCGGCAGTTGAAGGCGGCCGAGCAGGGCGCGGGCGGCGCGAAGCAGGAGTTCAAGCTGCTGCGCAAGGAAGTCGGCGCCGAGGAGATCGCCGAGGTCGTCTCGCGCGCGACCGGAATTCCCGTGTCCAAGATGATGCAGGGCGAGCGCGAGAAGCTGCTGAAGATGGAAGCGCGGCTGCACCAGCGCGTGGTCGGCCAGGACGAGGCGGTACGGCTGGTGTCGGAGGCGATCCGCCGTTCGCGCGCCGGGCTCGCCGACCCGAACCGGCCGTACGGCTCGTTCCTGTTCCTCGGGCCGACCGGCGTGGGCAAGACCGAGCTGTGCAAGGCGCTCGCCGAATTCCTGTTCGACACCGAAGAGGCGCTGATCCGCGTCGACATGAGCGAATACATGGAGAAGCACTCGGTCGCGCGGCTGATCGGCGCACCGCCCGGCTACGTCGGCTACGAAGAGGGCGGCCAGCTCACCGAGCAGGTGCGCCGCAAGCCGTACAGCGTGATCCTGCTCGACGAGATCGAAAAGGCCCACCCCGACGTTTTCAACGTGCTGCTGCAGGTGCTCGACGACGGCCGCATGACCGACGGGCAGGGGCGCACGGTCGACTTCAAGAACACGGTCGTCGTGATGACCTCGAACCTCGGCTCGCACGACATCCAGCGGATGCAGGGTCAGGATCCCGAGCTGATCAAGGAAACGGTGCTCGCCGAAGTGCGCAAGCAGTTCCGCCCCGAGTTCGTCAACCGGATCGACGAGATCGTCGTGTTCCACGCGCTCGATGCCAAGCACATCCAGTCGATCGCGAAGATCCAGCTGAAGCGCCTCGAGCAGCGACTCGCCGCACAGGACATGAGGCTCGAGGTGAGCGACGCGGCGCTCGCCGAGATCGCCAAGGTCGGCTTCGATCCGCTTTACGGCGCGCGCCCCCTGAAACGCGCGATCCAGCAGCAGATCGAGAACCCGATCGCGAAGCTGGTGCTCGAAGGGCGGATCGGACCGAAGGACCTGGTCCCTGTCGACTTCCGCGACGGCCGCTTCACCTTCGAGCGGACCGTGCACTGACGCGCGGCCGACGCGTCAGTGCAGCGGCCGCGCCGGCTGCTCTTCGCTTTCCTCGGGCGGCTCGGCGTGCACCGCGTGGCCGGTGGGATTCGGGAACATCGGCGCACCGCAGTCGTCGCAGTATTCGAGCGGGAAACGGTGCGCGTGCGTCGTGATCCGGTTTACGCCGAGCGCGCGCAGCGCGGCCTCGATCTCCTCCTGCGCCTTGTCCTCCTCGTCGCCGAGCAGCGGCCACACCACGCCTTCGATGACCGCGTCCTCGTCGTTGGCGGTCGAGATCCCGACGCGGATCTCCTCGACGCGCTTGTCCTCGAACGGGGCGATCGTCGCTTGCAGCGCCGACGGCGCAAGCTCGTAGGCGAGCTTCAGATACGACACGGCTGCTTCGAGCGAGAACTCGCGCAGGTCGCGATCGGCCTGGCGCAGCGCTGCGTGGAAGGCGTTCGGCGCGAGCAGCCGGTAGCGGCAGCCGGTCAGCAGCGGCTGCAGCGCGTTACCGGCCTGTTCGCGGAACGCCGCGATCGCCGCGAGCTTGGCGTCCGGATCGACGCCCGTTTCCTGCCAGTGGAACAGCGCCGCACCCTGCGGCGCGACGATCGCGGCGAGCAGGTAGCGCGTGTCGGCGAGCATCGCGACCGGTTCGCGCAGCGCCTTGGGATCGATCTTCATGCGCGTGCCGTGCGCGGCCGCGGCAAACAGCTTGTCGGCGAAGTCGCGCACCTCGCCGAAGGACTCCGGAAGCTGGTCGATCGAGAACAGGTAGTCGGCGAGCGCCACGCGCGCGCCGCGTGCGGCCAGATGGGCGGTCAGGTGCACGCCGATGTTGTCGGCCAGTGGTCCCGGCAGGATCGTCGTCGGCAACTTGTAGCGCGACCATGCGAGTAGCGGCACGGCGATCAGCAGCGCGTCGTGCGGTTTCCCGTCGATGTCGATCGTCGCGCTTTCGGCGCACGACTCCGCCAGATCGGCCAGATCGTCGTATGCCCCCGGGTTGCTGCGCGCGAGTTCGTCGAGCGCGGCCTCGATCGCGTCGTCGAATCCGCGTACGAGGCGGTCGTTGATCAGTTCGACGAGCCGGCGCTCCCACAGTCGATCCTCGATGCGGGTTCCGGACTCGGACAAGCGGCGCGCGAGCTTGGCAAGCGTTTCGGCGTCGGCGGAGTGGCGCGCGCGGGAGATGTAGCGATTGCGGCGCATGGGTGTTCCTGCGGCTTTGAAGGCCGCGATTATCCCACCACCGCAGCGCCTCGCGGGCGCGGCACCTGCGCGCTTACGGTTGCCGGCGGATGCGGGGCTGAGGGTCGGGCGCGAGCGGCGCGTCCGCGCTGCGCGCGCGGATGAACTCCGCCAGCGCGTCGATGTCGAGCGGTCCGCCGACGCGGTCGCGCCCTTCGCGAAAGTGACGGAAACCGTCGCCGCCCGCCGCGAGGAAACTGTTGACCGTGATCCGATAGCGATCGTCGGGGCGAATCGGTCGGCCGTCGAGCTGCAGCGATCCGGGGACGATGCGGGCGCCGTGCTGGCGCTCGGCGCTCCACGCATAGGTGAATCCGATCGAGGGCTGCAGAAACAGCACCCGCTCGCCGTCGCGGCGCCACTGCGCCTCGATGATGCGTTCGAGCTGCGCGCCCGTGAGCGTCATCGTGACCAGCGTATTGCCGAAGGGCTGCATCGCGAAGAGATCGCCGTACGTGACGGTGCCGTTGGGTGCGCGCGGCGCGAGATCGGTGCGGATGCCGCCGGGATTGGTGAAGGCGATCTGCGCGCCGTGGACGCGTGTGGCTGTGAGGTGCGCGTCGGCGATCAGGCGGCCGGCGGCGTGGTCGCCGCTTTCCGCGGGGCGGCGCGTGAAAGCGGCGGCGATGCGGCCGATCGGCCGTTCGGCGAGCGGTGCGGCGCGCTCCGCGTAGTGCGCGACCAGCGCTGCGACGCGCGGCGAAGGCTGCAGCGGCGGAAAGGCGGCGAGCACCGCGGGGTCGTCGTTGCGGTCGTTGGGCACGGGCAGATTGCGCGCGCGCGCACGGATGACGTCGCCGCCGGCGCGGTCTATCTCGAGGTCGACGACCGAAACGAGGCGCCCGAAGGATGCGCCCTGGATTACGACGCGGCCGTCGATCGTGCAGTTGTAGGCGCGGTGCGTGTGGGCGGTCAGCACGACGTCGATCGCTTCGTCGAGCTTGCGCACGATGTCGAAGATCTCGCCGCGCGGATTGACGCAGTCGTCGATGCCGCCGGCGGTTTCGCCGCCTTCGTGGACGAGCGCGACGATCGCCCGCACGCCCTGCGCGCGCAGCTCCCTAGCGTAGCGGTTCAGCGTCGCCGCCTCGTCGAGGAAACGCCAGCCCGCGATGCCGCGCGGCATCACGATGCCCGGTGTGGTGCGCGTGACGGCGCCGATGAAGCCGACGCGCACGCCGTCGAGGGTCTTGACGAAGTACGGCGCGAACAGCGTTCGGCCGTCGCGATCGACGACGTTTGCGGCGAGAAACGGGAAGCGGGCGCCTTCGTAGCGACCGGCGGGGTGCGCGCAGGTCTGGAGGTCGCCGCGCGGCGTGCTCGCGCATCCGCCGGCGACGAGCCGCCGCAGCTCCGCCACGCCCTGATCGAATTCGTGATTGCCGACGGCGTTCACGTCGACGCCGATCTCGTTCATCGCTTCGATCGTCGGTTCGTCGCGGAACAGCGCTGATACGAGCGGGGAAGCGCCGACGAGGTCGCCGGTCGAAATGACGACGCTTGCAGGCTGTTCGCGCCGCAGCTCGGCGATGCGCGTGGCCAGGAAAGCGGCACCGCCGCTGCGTACGGCAAGCGTGCGGACGGCGTCGGTCGGATGCGGTACCGCGATCGTCAGTTCGCCCGGCAGCAGATGGCCATGGAGATCGTTGAAGGCGATCAGGCGCACGCGCGCCAGCTCGGACGGCTGCGCCCACGCCGGGGCGATGGCGAGCGCGAGCGTCGCGAGCAGCTTGCAGACGGAGAAGACGAATCGCATCGGCGGATCTCCAGCCGCGATTATCGATGCCCCGAGCTTGGAGAGGGCGCTCTGCTATCGTCGCCGCATGAGCGCCGCCGCAATGCCAAGCAACTTCAAGAGCGATGCCGAGATCATCGGCCTGGTCGGCCTCGCGCACGGCACGTCGCACTTCTTCCACCTGATGCTGCCGCCGTTGTTCCCGTGGCTGATGAAGGAGTTTTCGCTGTCGTTCACACAGGCCGGTTTCCTGATGACGGTCTTTTTCGTGATCAGCGGCATCGGTCAGGCGCTCGCGGGCTTCGTCGTCGATCGGGTGGGCGCGCGCCCGGTCCTGTTCTTCGGCGTCGGCACGCTCGCTGCTTCGGGTCTCGTGCTGGGATTGGCGAACAGCTATCCGGCGCTCGTTCTGGCAGCCGCCGTCGCCGGCGTCGGCAACTCGATCTTTCATCCGGCCGACTTCACGCTGCTGAACCGCCGTGTGTCGCCGGCGCGGCTCGGGCACGCGTTTTCGGTGCACGGACTGTCGGGCAACCTCGGCTGGGCCGCGGCCCCGGTGTTCATGGCCGGCATCGCGAGCCTCAGCGACTGGCACGTCGCCGCTTTCGCGGCATCGGCCTGCGGCTTCGCGGTGCTCGCGACGCTGGTCGCGCGGGCCCGCGTGCTCGACGACCACGTCGCCGAGGGTTTGGTTGCCGCGCGGCCGACGAGTGACATGACTGGCTCGTCCGGCCAGTTCGACTTCCTGCGTTCGGGAGCGGTCTGGATGTGCTTCGTGTTCTTCTTTCTCGCGACGGGCGCGTTCGGCATTCTGCAGAACTACGCCCCGGCGATCCTCGGTCATGTCTATCAACTGCCGCTGGCCCTGGCGACCGCGGGCCTGACCTCGTATCTGCTGGGTAGTGCGGCCGGCATGGTGGTCGGCGGATTCGCCGCCGCGCGCCAGGAAAGCAGCGATCTGGTGATCGCGTTTGCGCTCGGGCTCGCAGCGCTCGTGGCGCTGGTGCTGGCCAGTGGAGCGGTGCCCGCCTGGAGCGTTATCGCATTGATGGCCGTGATGGGGCTCGGCGTAGGTATTGCCGGACCGAACCGCGATCTGCTCGTGCGCAAGGCGGCGACGGCGCAGTTCGGCAGGGCCTCTTACGGGCGCGTGTACGGATTCGTCTACTCGGGACTGGACATCGGCTTGGCGGTGACGCCCGTCGCTTTCGGGCCGGTGCTCGACGCGGGCGGGTTTTCGGCGGCGCTTACGGGGGTCGCCGCCCTGCAGGTCGCTGCGCTGGTGAGCGCGCTTCGCGTCGGCCGCGGCACGCGGGCAGCTCACGCGGCCTAGAAGGGACGGCGCCGTGAGCCGCTTCGCGACCACCGACCTGTGCGATGCGCACGAAGCGCAACTCGCCAGCGGCGAGGTGCAGGTCATGCAGCCCGCCATGCTGCGCTTCGGTGCGCGCCGCGCATTCCATGGTCAGGCCGTCACGCTGAAGCTCTTCGAGGACAACTCGCTGCTGGCCGAAGCGGTCCGGTCACCAGGCGAGGGGCGCGTTCTCGTCGTCGACGCGGGCGGCAGTACGCGCTGCGCCGTGTTGGGGGGCAATCTGGCCAAGGCGGCGGCGGGTTCGGGTTGGGCGGGCATCATCGTGAACGGCGCCGTGCGCGATGCCGACGAGATCGACGCGTGCGCCGTCGCGGTTCTCGCGTTGTCCCTCAACCCGCGCCGATCGGTGAAACGGGGCGTCGGAGATCGGGACATTCCGGTCAGTTTTGGCGGCGTCACCGTGCGGCCGGGCGACTGGATCTATAGCGACCGCGACGGGACGCTCGTCAGTCGAGCCGCACTGCACGTCTAGTGGATGGTCGTTTCATTCGGCGAAGAGCGTTTCGCATCGCGGCAACGCGCTTGTGCGGGGCACAAGCGCCGATTTCGCTGAGCCCAATCTGATGCCGTATCGCGAAACGTAACCTGTATGCCATTGATATATAAAAGTCGTGCGGAAGTTCTTCTATAAGATAGTTGTCTTGCTGCGTCGCTTGGTCGGCCATACGATGGCATCGGCTACCGAGGTTTCCGAGCGATCGGTCGGGGCATCGGCAGATCGATGAGCAGACATCCATTCGAGTGGGAGAGAGCATGACCGCACGCAAGCTCGAGGCGCAACGCCTGCAGAAGGACTGGAACGAGAACCCGCGCTGGAAAGGCATCAAGCGCGGCTACACGGCCGACGACGTAGTCCGTCTGCGCGGCTCCCTTCAGATCGAACACACGCTGGCGAAGCGCGGCGCGGAACGGCTCTGGAAGCTGATCAACGACGAACCTTTCGTCAACGCGCTCGGCGCATTGACGGGCAATCAGGCCATGCAGATGGTCAAGGCAGGTCTGAAAGCGATTTACCTGAGCGGCTGGCAGATTGCTGCCGACGCCAACCTGGCCGGGGAAATGTATCCGGACCAGTCGCTCTATCCTGTGAACTCGGTGCCCGCCGTGGTCCGCCGAATCAACAACACGTTCATCCGTTGCGACCAGATCCAGTGGATGGAGGGCAAGAACCCGGGTGATCCGGGTTATGTCGATTACTTCGCGCCGATCGTCGCGGACGCCGAAGCTGGCTTCGGGGGCGTGCTGAACGCCTTCGAGCTGATGAAGGCCATGATCGAAGCGGGCGCGGCCGGCGTGCACTTCGAGGATCAGCTCGCGTCGGTAAAGAAGTGCGGCCACATGGGCGGCAAGGTCCTCGTACCGACGCGCGAGGCGGTCGCCAAGCTCGTCGCCGCACGGCTCGCCGCTGACGTGATGGGCGTGCCGACCCTCCTGGTGGCACGTACCGACGCCGAGGCTGCCGACCTCGTCACCTCGGACGTGGACGAGAACGACAAGCCCTTCCTGACCGGCGAGCGCACCGTGGAAGGCTTCTTCCGCACGAAGCCGGGTTTGCAGCAGGCCGTTTCCCGCGGGCTGGCCTATGCGCCATACGCCGATCTCGTCTGGTGTGAAACCGGCAAACCGGACCTCGCTTACGCAAAGGCCTTCGCCGAGGCGATCCACAAGCAGTTTCCGGGCAAGATGCTCGCGTACAACTGCTCGCCGAGCTTCAACTGGAAGAAGAACCTCGACGACGCGACGATCTCCAAGTTCCAGAAGGAGCTGGGCGCGATGGGCTACAAGTTCCAGTTCATCACGCTGGCCGGCTTCCACTCGCTGAACTACTCGATGTTCAACCTGGCGTACGGCTACGCGCGCAACCAGATGAGCGCCTTCGTCGAGCTGCAGGAAGCCGAGTTCGCCGCGGCCGAGAAGGGCTTCACCGCGGTCAAGCATCAGCGCGAAGTCGGCACGGGCTACTTCGACGCGGTCACGACGACGATCGAAAGCGAGGCATCGACCGCGGCGCTCAAGGGCTCAACCGAGGACGAGCAGTTTTTCGACAAGAAGATGGAGAAGAAGGCCGCCTAAAACACTCGGACATCCGTCTCCGCCCGGCAACGGTTTCGTTGCGACGCAACTTGAGCGGCTAGAAGCCGGCCTCTAGACTGCGCCGCGATTGCCACAGCGCACAAGCGCCGGAGGGAGACAAGGGCGAGGTCGTAGGAGACGCCGTTAACAAGTTCGAAGAAAATCGATCGACTGCTGGGGCCGCGCAAGCGGCCCCTTCTTTTTTCTGTGGGTTGTCAGCCGGCTCGACGCGATCCCGTTGATGCGCCGAGCGCGAGCCTAAGGGCGTCGTCGGCGAAAGCAGCCTTGAGCTTCTCGATGAACAGGCGCACGCGCAGCGGCAGGTGCTTGCGTGCCGGGAAGACGCAGTACACGGGTGTCGGCGCGGCGGCGTAGCGGTCAAGCACGCTCACGAGCCGGCCCGCCAGGATGTCGTCGCCGACTTCCCACAGCGAGCGCCAGGCGAGGCCGAGTCCCGCCAGCGCCCATTCGTGCAGGACCGCGCCGTCGTTGCACGCAAGCGCAGCGGCGACGCGGATGGTGCTCGGCGCGCCGTCGATCGTGAAGGTCCACCCGCGTTGCGGTGGCGAGCCTGCGCCCGTGCCGTCGCCGAGCGTCAGGCAAAGATGGTGAGCCAGCTCGGCGGGATGACCCGGTTGCCCGCGCCGGCGCAGGTAAACGGGGGCGGCGACGACGACGCGCAGGCTTTCGCCGAGCTTGATCCGCACCAACG
The DNA here is from genome assembly GCA_016861185.1 of Betaproteobacteria bacterium. Taxonomy (GTDB): domain Bacteria; phylum Pseudomonadota; class Gammaproteobacteria; order Burkholderiales; family Burkholderiaceae_F; genus DSNY01. Next base: position 474,747 of record BOKW01000002.1, on the reverse strand, counting down.
AGCTGTCGGCCTGCTCGCCGAAGCGGATCGCGCAATCGAATCCCTCGGCGAGCAGATCGACCACTCGGTCCGACAGGTCGAGCGAGACGTTCAGGCGCGGATGCTCGCGTGCGAACTCCGCGGCAAGCGGCGCGATGTACTTGCGCCCGAACCCGGCCGGCGCGGTTATGCGGAGGTGGCCCGTTGCCTCGAGGCCGCGCGCGGAAACGGCTGTTTCCGCGGCTTCGAGTTCACTCAGGATGCGCTGGCAGTCCTCGACAAAAGCGGCACCTTCCGGCGTCAGCGACAAGCGGCGCGTGGTCCGCTGCAGCAGCTTGACGCCGAGCCGCGCCTCCAGGGCATCGAGGCGCCGGCTCACCATCGCAGGCGCGATGCCCTCGTGTCGCGCGGCCGCGGACAGGCTGCCGCGCTGGGCGACGCTGACGAAGGTCGCGATCTGCTTGAAATGGTCCATTGTTGAGCGGGAGTCAAAGAAGCTGTGCCGATCGGCGTTCAATCGGCAAGTTGGGCGCAAATATACTTCGTCGATCCTTCGGCCCTCGCTGACGTATGCGCGCCGCACTGTTCGACGTTTTTGGAACGCTGCTCGACGTGTATTCGGTGCAGGCGCTCGCCGAGCGTCTGTTCCCGGGAAACGGCGCACGGCTCGCGCAAACCTGGCGCGACAAGCAGATCGAGTACACCCGCCTGCGCACGCTGTCGGCCCGCTACGCGCCGTTTTCGCAGGTGACGCGCGAGGCGCTCGAGTTCTGCGTCGCCGCGCTCGCGCTCGATGCGACCGAGGAGAAGTTGCGCGCCCTGCTCGCGCAGTACGAGCGGTTGGCGCTTTTTCCGGAGTCGCTCGACGCGCTCGAATCCCTGCGCGCTGCCGGCGTCGCGCTCGGCGTGCTGACCAACGGCGATCCGCCGCTTGTGCGGGCCGCACTGGACAACGCGAGACTGCTGCCGCTGTTCAAGCACGTGCTATCGGCCGATTCAGTGCAAGCGTTCAAGACCGCGGCACCGGTGTACGCGCTCGGGCCGCAGGCGCTGGGCATGCCGGCGAGCGAGATCCTCTTCGTGTCGAGCAACGGCTGGGACGCGATCGGCGCGACCTGGTTCGGCTACGTCACGTTCTGGGTCAACCGAACGGGGGCGCCGCTGGAGCGGCTCGGCACGGCGCCGCACGCGACCGGCCGCACGCTGACCGATGCGGCCGACTTCCTGATTTCCCGACTTCGCTGATTCGTAGGAGTACGCGATGAACCTGCCTCAAGGCGTAGCGATCAAGGCGCCACTTAAGCCCGGCTTCGAAAAGATCCTCACGCACGATGCGCTGGCGTTGGTCGCCAGATTGCATCGCGCGTTCAATCCGCGCCGGATCGAGTTGCTCGCCAGGCGTGCCGAGCGCGCCAAACGGCTGGACGCCGGCGAGAAGCCGGACTTTCTTGCCGAAACGAAGCACGTGCGCGAAGGCGACTGGAAGATCGGGCCGCTGCCCAAGGATCTGCTGTGCCGGCGCGTCGAGATCACCGGACCGGTCGAGCGCAAGATGATCATCAACGCGCTGAACTCGGGCGCCGACGCGTACATGACCGACTTCGAGGACAGCAACGCGCCGAACTGGGACAACCAGATCACCGGCCAGTTGAACCTGATCGACGCCGTCCGCCGCACGATCACGTTCGAGCAGGGCGGCAAGACCTACCGGCTGAACGAGAAGATCGCCACGCTGGTCGTGCGCCCGCGCGGCTGGCACCTTGACGAGAAGCACGTTCTCGTCGACGGCCAGCGCGTGTCGGGCGGCATCTTCGACTTCGCGCTGTTCATGTTCCACAACGCGAAGGAACTGATCGCCCGGGGCAGCGGCCCGTACTTCTATCTGCCGAAGATGGAGTCCCACCTCGAGGCGCGGCTGTGGAACGACATCTTCGTCGCCACCCAGAAGGAACTGGGCATTCCGCAGGGCACGATCAAGGCGACCGTGCTGATCGAAACCATCCTCGCGGCGTTCGAAATGGACGAGATCCTGCACGAGTTGCGCGAGCACAGCGCGGGGCTGAACGCCGGCCGCTGGGACTACATCTTCTCCTGCATCAAGAAGTTCAAGGTCGATCGCAACTTCTGCCTGGCCGATCGGGCGAAGGTGACGATGACTGCGCCGTTCATGCGCGCGTACGCGCTGCTGCTGCTCGCGACCTGCCACAGGCGCAACGCGCCGGCGATCGGCGGAATGAGCGCGCTGATCCCGATCAAGAACGACCCGGTGGCCAACGAGAAGGCGCTCGCCGGCGTGCGCAGCGATAAGCAGCGCGACGCCACCGACGGCTACGACGGAGGCTGGGTCGCGCATCCGGGTCTCGTGCCGATCGCGATGGAGGAGTTCGTCAAGGTGCTGGGCGACCGGCCCAACCAGATCGACAAGAAGCGCGACGACGTCAAGGTGACTGCCGCCGACCTGCTGAACTTCCAGCCCGAAACGCCGATCACCGAAGCCGGCCTGCGGATGAACATCAACGTCGGCATCCACTACCTCGGCTCCTGGCTCGCGGGCAACGGCTGCGTGCCGATCCACAACCTGATGGAAGACGCGGCGACCGCCGAGATCAGCCGCTCGCAGGTGTGGCAGTGGATCCGCTCGCCGAAGGGCGTGCTCGACGACGGCCGCAAGGTGACCGCCGAGATGGTCAAAGCGCTGATCCCCGAGGAGCTGGCGAAGGTCAAGGCCGCCGTCGTCGGCGACACCCGGACCTACGATCGCGCGGCGCAGATCTTCGAGCAGATGAGCACGCAGGAAACCTTTGCCGAGTTTCTGACGCTGCCGCTGTACGAGGAGATCGAATAGCGGCCGGCGGTGTAACGGCCGGCCATTGCCACACGTCGCCGCATCCGGCGTATGGTCCGGCTCGGGACCAACCAAAGAGGAGAAACGCCGTGACGCTATGCCCGATCGCCGTCGTTGCCGGCTGCCGCAAGTGCCCGGCGTTTTCCGTGTGCCCGCTGAAGTCCGTCATCGGCGATCAGAAAGCCCCACCGGAAGCCAAGCCCGATGCGCCCGCCGCCAAGCCGCCGCGCAAGGGCGGGCGCAGGAAGTAGCGGCTGCTACGTCACTGCGCCGACCAGCGCCGCGGTCGCGCAGGTGGCGAGCAGCCCGCCGGCGATCGACTTGAAGCCGAGCTGAGCGAGTTCGGCGCGGCGCTCCTCGGGCAGCATCGTCGCCATGCCGCCGAGCATGATGCCGAGGCTGCCGAAGTTGGCGAAGCCGCACAGCGCGTAGGTCATCAGCAGGCGGCTGCGGTCCGACAGCGCCGCCGGCGGCAGCGCGGCGAGGTCGAAGTAGGCGACCATCTCGTTGAGCACCGTCTTCTTGCCGAGCAGGAAGCCCGCGACCTGCGCTTCCGCCCAAGGGATGCCGCTCGCCAACGCGAGCGGCGCGAACAGCCAGCCGAAGATGCGCTCGAGCGTCAGCGGCGCCTCGCCCACGTCGGGCAGCGCGCCGAGCAGGATGTCGACGAGCGCCACCAGTGCGACGAACACGATCAGCATCGCGACGATGTTCAGCAGAAGCTGCAGCCCCTCGAACGTGCCGCGCGTCAGCGCGGCCATCGCGCTGGGGTCCTGCCGCTCGATCCGCGCGTCCGCTTCGCCCGTGCGCTCCGGCGGCACCATCAGCGCGGCGACGACGATCGCCAGCGGGGTGGCGACGACCGACGCGACGAGCAGATGGCCGAGCGCGTTGGGTACGACCGGTGCCAGCACGGTCGCGTACAGCACGAGCACGGTGCCCGCAATCGTCGCCATACCGCAGTTCATCACGATGAACAGCTCGCCGCGCGACAGCCGCGCCAGGTAGGGCTTCACGACCAGCGGCGCCTCGACCATGCCGACGAACACATTCGCCGCCGCCGACAGCCCGACCGCGCCGCCGATGCCCATGACCCGGCGCAGCAACCATGCGATGCCGCGGACGACCGCCGGCAGGATGCGCCAGTGAAACAGCAGCGCCGAAAGCGCGGCGACCAGCAGTACGAGCGGCAGCGCGCGGAAGGCCAGCACGAAGCTCGCGCCGGGTTTCGTTTCCAGGAAAGGCAGCTCGGCGCCCCCGAGGTAGCCGAACACGAATCGGGTGCCCGCCGCGGTCGAGCGATCGAGCGCCTCGACGACGCCGTTGAGCCTCGCGAATGCTGCGGCGACGGCCGGGACCTTCAGCAGCAGCGTCGCGAGGATGAAGGCGAGCGCCAGGCCGCTGAAGACGACGCGCCATGGAACCCGGCGCCGGTTCTCCGAAGCCAGCCACGCAATCGCGAGGAGCGCGCTCAATCCGAGCAGGCAGTGCAGCGTCTGCATGACGACTCCGATGCGGAAGCGGCCGCGCTTCATTGAACCATGCGACCGCACGGAGGGCCAGCGCCCGCCGGCGCGAGCGCGAATCGAGCGATCGCTCGACGGCACGGGTCCGAGCGTCCGTTAGCATCGCCAGCGTTGGTTCGACCGCGCCGCCGGCGCAGGGAGTGGCGATGAACCCGACCGATGTGCCCGCGCAACTGCAGGCCACTTTCGAAGCGCAGCGCGAAGCCTACGACCGCGAAGACTTCCCGACCTGGGACGTCCGGCGCGATCGGCTGCTGCGCCTGCGCCGATTGCTCGAGGACAACGAGCCCGCGTTCGAAGCGGCGATCGCCGCCGACTTCGGCCGCCGTCCGCGGCTGGAGACGCAGATCGCCGAGTTCTTTCCGGCGCTCGCGGAGATCAAGGGCGCCCTGCGCCACGGCAAGCAGTGGATGAAGCCGCGCCGCGTCTGGGTGTCCAAGTGGTTCCTGCCGGCGCGCGCGGAGATCCTGCCGCGGCCGGTCGGCGTGGTCGGGATCATCGTGCCGTGGAACTATCCGGTGTTCCTCTCGATCGGCCCGATGGTCGGCGCGCTGGTCGCAGGCAACCGGGTGATGGCCAAGCTGTCCGAATACACGCCGGCATTCGGCGAGTTGTTCCAGCGGCTCGTCGCGCAGACCTTCCGCCCGGACGAAGTGAGCGTCGTCCTCGGCGGACCCGACGTCGCGGCCGCTTTCAGCGCCTTGCCCTTCGACCACCTGCTGTTCACCGGCTCGACGCCGATCGGGCGCAAGGTGATGGCGGCCGCGGCGGAGAATCTGACGCCGGTCACGCTCGAACTCGGCGGCAAGTCGCCGACGGTCGTGGCGCCCGGTTACTCGATCGAGCGCGCCGCCACGCGCATCCTCGCGGGCAAGCTGCTCAACGCCGGGCAGACCTGCATCGCGCCCGACTACGTGCTGCTGCCGCGCGAGCGAATGCAAAGCTTCGTCGCCGCGGCGCGCACGCAGGCGCGCCGCATGTATCCGCGCGGGCTCGCGAGCGACGACTACACGAGCATCATCAACCCGCGGCAATACGGGCGGCTCGTCGGTTATCTCGACGAAGCGGCGGCGCGGGGCGTGCGCGTCGAACCGTTGTTCGAGGGCGCGCAGCGCGACGACGCAGCGCATCGGCTGGCGCCGGCGCTGCTGCTCGAGCCGCCGCACGCGACTGCGGTGATGCGCGAGGAGATCTTCGGACCGCTGCTGCCGCTGCTGGCGTACGACCGCGTCGAAGAAGCGATCGGCTTCATCAACGCGCAGCCGCGCCCGCTCGCGCTGTACTGGTTCGACGACGATCGCGCGCGCACCGAGCGCGCGCTGCGCCGCACGCACGCCGGCGGCGTTTGCGTCAACGAAACGCTGGTGCACGTCGCGCAGGAGGAACTGCCGTTCGGTGGCATCGGCCCGTCGGGCATGGGCCACTACCATGGCCGCTGGGGCTTCGAGACCTTCAGCAAGTTGAAGCCCATCTTCCGCCAGTCGCGGTTGAACGGCATGGGGTTGTTCATGCCGCCGTACGGCCGGCACGTCGAAACGCTGCTGCGCTTGATGAAGCGCTTCTAGAGCGGGTTCAGTCGAGCAGCGCCAGCGGGATCGTCTCCACCGGCTCGCCGGCCGCATAGTCGGATTGCGGGCCGACCGCGATCAGCGCGTCGGCTTCGACGACGGTCCGCAGCATCGCCGAACCCTGATCCTTCAGCGGCGCGACGGTGAGCGCGCCGCGCGAATCGCGGACGAAACACGCGCGGCGGTAGTCGATCCGGCCGCCGCGTACGTGCACGGGGCCGGCGAGCGGCACCGGCAGCGACGGCGGAACGGCGGCGATGCCGCCGGCCAGATGAAGCAGCACCGGCCGCGCGACGAGATGGAACATCACGAAGGCCGCGACCGCATTGCCGGGCAGACCGAGCAGTGTCATCGCATGATCGGACTGCGTCAGGTTCGCCACCGCGATACCGCGGCCGGGGCGGATGTTCAGCGCAACGAAACGCACGCCGCCCGCGCGGCGCACGATGTCGGCGTCGCCCTGCGCCGCACCGCCGCTGATCACGACCGCGTCGAGGCGGTCCGCCAGCACGCGGGCGAGCACGCGCTCGAACTCCGCGCTGCGGTCCGGGCAGATGCCCAGGTCGATCGCTGTGAAACCCGAGCGCTCCACACTCGCGCGCAGAAAAGGGCGGTTCGCGTCGTAGGCTGCGCCCGTCGTCAGCGGCGCCGGCGGATCGGCCAACTCGTCTCCGGTCGACAGCAATCCCACGCGCAGCCTGCGCATCACCGGCAACTCGCTGCAGCCGATCGCGGCCGCGAGCCCCAGATCCGACGCGCGCAGCTGTCGCTGCGAAGGCAGCACGACGTCGCCGCGCGCGAGGTGTTCGGCGCGCCGACGCACGTTCGCGCCGGCGGCGGGCGGGTGCACGATGCGCACGCGTCCGTCTTCGCGGACCGTGTCCTCGACCATGACGACCGTATCCGCGCCCGCGGGCAGCGGCGCGCCGGTCATGATGCGCACGCAGGTGCCCGCCTCGACGCGGCCGGCGAACGCGTGGCCCGCCAGCGCGGTGCCGATCTCCTGCAGCGCGGGCAGCGCCAGATCGGCGGCTCGCAGCGCGTAGCCGTCCATCGCGGCGTTGTCGAACGCCGGCAGGTCGAGCGGCGAGGCGATGTCCTCGGCGAGGATGCGCGCAAGCGCCGCCGACGTCGGCACGCGCTCGATACCCTCGACGGGTTGAAGCGTCGCGATCAGTTCGGCGATCGCTTGGTCGACCGAAAGTTCGGCGGTCGTCATTGCGTCGTCCGCAGCACGGCCGCGTGCAGATCGGCCGATGCGTTGAGATTGACGAAGGCGTCGGCGTCTGGGAACTCGACCGTCCGCGCGTCGACGCTGTGCAGCCATGCGGCCACGCGCCGTTCGCCGCGCGCGAGTGCTTCGTCGAGCGAGACGCGCAGCGTCGAATGCAGCAGGCAGCACAGGCCGTGCGTGCGGCCGCCGGCGGCCGCCACGCTTGCCCGTGCGCCGTCGAGCCCCGCGGCCAGACGTTCGACGAGGTCGAGCGGAACGTTCGGCGTATCGCAGGGAACGACTGCAAGCCACGGCGTGCGCATCGCCGCGAGCGCGGCGCGGATGCCCGCCAAGGGCCCCGCGAAGGACCCGTGCTCGGGCGGATCGGTGACGACCGGCGCACCGAGCGCGGCATAGCGATCGAGGTTGCGGTTGGCGCTGATCAGCAGCGCGTCGACCTGCGGCGCGAGGCGCGCCAGTACGTGCGCCGCGAGCGGCCTGCCCTCGAACTCGACGAGTCCCTTGTCCAGCCCGCCCATACGCGTGCCGCGGCCGCCGGCGAGCACGAGGCCGGTGACGTCTGCGCGCGAGGGAATCGCCAAGGTGATCGCTTCAGCCGCCGATGTAGGACATCTCGATCTTCGGCAACGCGACGGTCGCTTCGCTGCGGATTTCCGAGTAGCGGTCCGCGCGCTGCGACCAGATCTGCCCGATCGCGGTCGAGATCTGCGCATCGCTCGCCCCGCCCCGCACGAGCGCGCGCAGGTCATAGCCGCGCTGCGCGAACAGGCACAGGTAAAGCCGTCCTTCGGTCGACAGCCGCGCGCGCGTGCAGTCGCGGCAGAACGCCTGCGTGACGCTCGAGATCACGCCGATTTCGCCGCTGCCGTCGCGGTAGCGCCAGCGCTCCGCGACTTCGCCGGGATAGTTCGGGTCGATTGCCTCGACCGGCATCTCCGCATCGATGCGGCGAATCACCTCGGCCGACGGCACGACGTCGTCCATGTGCCAGCCGTTGGACGAGCCGACGTCCATGAACTCGATGAAGCGCAGGATGTGGCCGCTGCCCTTGAAATGGCGCGCCATCGGCAGGATTTCGTGGTCGTTGACACCGCGCTTGACGACCATGTTGATCTTGATCGGCGCGAGCCCCGCGGCGTCCGCAGCGTCGATGCCGGCGAGTACGTCGCGCACCGGGAAGTCGACGTCGTTCATGCGGCGGAAGATCGCGTCGTCGAGCGCATCGAGCGAAACCGTCACGCGCTTCAGCCCCGCCGCCGCCAAGGACTTCGCCTTGCGCGCGAGGATCGAGCCGTTGGTCGTCAACGTCAGGTCGAGCGGCCTGCCTGCGCGCGTCGTCAGCGTCGCCAGCATCTCGATCAGCTTCTCGAGATCCTTGCGCAGCAGCGGCTCGCCGCCGGTCAACCGGATCTTTTCGACGCCGTGCTCGATGAAAAGCCGTGCGAGCCGCGCGATCTCCTCGAAGGTCAGCAGATCGGCGTGCGGCAGGAAGCGGTAGTTCTTGTCGAACACCTCCTTCGGCATGCAGTAGGTGCAGCGGAAGTTGCACCGATCGGTCACCGAAATGCGCAGGTCGTGCAAGTGCCGACCGAGCCGGTCGGCGACGCGGCCGCTCGCGGCCTGCGTTTCCGCCGGCAACGCCGGCCGGATCGCGGCGACGCGCTCGTCGAGCAGGGGAATGATGCGATCGGTCATCGGGCGGCCTCGCCAGCCATGTTACCGAGCCGATCGGCGCGGGCAAGGCCGGGCGCGGTACGCCCGCGGCGGCGAAGGGGGTACCCCGAATCGCCGCGCGGAGCTTCCGCGCCTATGCCTGACTGCGGCGCGTTTCCACCTGGATCAGCGGACCGATATCGAGCGGCGGCAGAACGGGACGCTCGCGCGGAACGCGCAACGGTCGCGGCTCCGCCGCCAGACGCGCCTGCGTCTCGGCCAGCTTCAGCGGCTCGGTCTGCACCAGGATCAGTCCTGCCCGGTCGAGCACCGGCATCAGTTCGTCGATGGGCAGCGGCGCCGGGACGGCCTTCGGCAGCACGGGTGTGACCGCGATCGCGGCAGGCGCCGGCGCCGCGGCGAAAGCGGGTGCAGGAGCGGGCGTAGGAGCAGGCGCGAGTTGCACCGGCGCTGCAGCCACTGCGGTCGGCAGCGCGATGGGCGCCGCCTCTTCGTCTTCGGCTTCCTCGACTTCCATGCCTTCGGGCACGGTTGCGGCTTCGACACTTGCGGGCTCCGGCGCGCGCTCACCGCCGCGACCGCGGCGGCGCCGGCGACGCCGACCGCGCCGCTCCTCCGCGCCTTCCTCGGCGGGCGCCGCACTCGGCTGCGCGGCGGCCGGGACGGCCGGGGCGACAGCGACGGCCGCAGCTGCGGGCAGCGCGATCGGTGGCACAGACGGCACTTCGATCGCCTGCGCGTCCGCCGATCCGGGTGTCGCTTGCGACGGCCGGGGTCCGCGCTCGCGGCGCTTTTCGTCGCGGCGCTCGCCGCGCGCTTCGCCTGCGCTGGGCTGCTTGGCCGATGGTCCGGCCGGCGGGCGCGCCACCTCACCGGCCTGTTCGCGCGGCTTCTCGCCGCGCTCCGGCCGTTCGCCTTTGCGGCCCTGTTGTTCCGGGCGGCCTTCGCGGCGCTCTTCGCGCGGGCGCTCGCCCCGTCGACCCTCGCGCCGCTCGTCGCGCCCGCGACGGTCGCGATGGCGCTCGCCGCGCCCACGCTCTTCGCGTGGCGCCGGTGCCGCCACGGCGGCGACCGGCGCGACGGCCGGTGCGGGTTCCCCCGCAAAGAAGCGCTTGATCCGCGCCCATAGCGAAGGCGCAGGCGGTGCGGCCACGGGCGCAGCCGGAACAGGCGCCAGCGCGGGCGGGGCGACCACCGGAGCGGGCGTTTCCGGAACGATGCCGCGCACGACCGCTTCCTGCTTGGGCTTGGCGCGCTCCTCCTCGGCCTTGGCGCGGCCGTACGGCGTTTCGGTGGGTGGTGAAATCGCGCGCTCGTAGCTGGCCTTGGTCTGATCGAGCCGCTCGTCGTCGTGGCGCAGCCGCTCGATGCTGTAGTGCGGCGTCTCGAGGTGCTTGTTCGGGATCAGCACGATCGACACGCGCAGGCGCGCCTCGAGCTTGGCGATGTCGGGACGCTTCTCGTTGAGCAGGTAGGTTGCGACGTCGACGGGCACCTGCGCGTGGATCGCGGCGGTGTTCTCCTTCATCGCCTCTTCCTGCAGGATGCGCAGGATGTGCAGCGCCGAGCTTTCGGTATCGCGGATCACGCCGACGCCGTTGCAGCGCGGGCAGGTGATGTGGCTGCCTTCGGACAGCGCTGGCCGCAGCCGCTGGCGCGACAACTCCATCAGCCCGAAGCGCGAGATCTTGCCCATCTGCACGCGGGCGCGGTCGAAGTACAGCGCATCCTTGAGCCGCTGCTCGACGGCGCGCTGGTTTTTCGACTCCTCCATGTCGATGAAGTCGATGACGATCAGCCCGCCCAGGTCGCGCAGGCGCAGCTGGCGCGCCGCTTCATCGGCCGCCTCAAGGTTGGTCCTCAGCGCCGTTTCCTCGATGTCCGAGCCCTTGGTCGCGCGCGCCGAGTTGACGTCGATCGACACCAGCGCCTCGGTGTGGTCGATGACGATCGCGCCGCCCGAGGGCAGCGGCACGGTGCGCGAATGCGCGGTTTCGATCTGGTGCTCGATCTGGAAGCGCGAGAACAGCGGGACGTCGTCCTTGTACCGCTTGACGCGGTTGACCATGTCCGGCATCACGTGCGCCATGAACTGGCGTGCCTGCTCGTAGATCTCGTCGGTGTCGATCAGGATCTCGCCGATCTGCGGATGGAAGTAGTCGCGGATCGCGCGGATCACGAGGCTCGACTCCTCGAAGATCAGGAACGGCGCCGGGTTCAGCCGCTTGTTCTTCTGGCCGTCGGTGGTGGGCTCGTGCACCGAATTGCCGGCGGCGTCGCGGTACAGCGGCCTGGAGGCGTCCTCGATCGCGCGCCACAGTTGCAGCAGATAGTTCAGGTCCCACTGCAGTTCCTCGACCGCGCGGCCGATGCCGGCGGTGCGCGCGATCACGCTCATGCCCTGGGGAAGCTGGAGCTGGTCGACCGCCTCGCGCAGTTCCTGCCGGTCCTCGCCCTCGACCCGGCGCGAGACGCCGCCGCCGCGCGGGTTGTTCGGCATCAGCACCAGATAGCGGCCGGCGAGCGAGATGAAGGTCGTCAGCGCGGCGCCCTTGTTGCCGCGCTCCTCCTTCTCGACCTGAACGATCAGCTCCTGGCCTTCGGAGATGGCCTCGTTGATCTTCGCGCGGCCGACGTCCACACCGGGTCTGAAGTAGCTGCGCGAGATCTCCTTGAACGGCAGGAAGCCGTGGCGCTCCTCGCCGTAGTCGACGAAGCAGGCTTCCAGGCTCGGCTCGACGCGTGTGACGACACCCTTGTAGATGTTCGACTTGCGCTGCTCGCGCCCGGCCGTTTCGATGTCGATGTCGATGAGCTTCTGCCCGTCGACGATGGCCACGCGCAGTTCCTCGGCGTGCGTGGCGTTGAAAAGCATGCGTTTCATCAGCACTCCTTCCGCACCTCGGGTGCGGGCGTGTGCCGAATCGGATCGGGCGATGGAAAGAACCGGGCGCCGCGGCGCGGCGCCGATCAGCCGTGTGCGGGTGCGCGCGGTTCCGCGGGCAAGACCGCGGGGTAGGACATGCCGACGGATGCACCGGGTTTCCGCGGTGGATCGGGCGATTCGTCGGGATGGGCAGCGCTTATGGACACGAAAGATCTCGTTCTTTTCGTTCGGCGCCGTCGTCTGCGCGACGGCGGCGTTGCTCGACTCGATTCAGCCGGGGTGGCCGCAGCGGGCGTCCACCTCCTCGTTACCGAACGGCGCCGCCGACATCTCCGCCAGGCTTGGCGCCGTTCCTGTTCATCGCGCACCCGTCCGTCATCCGCCGGACCGGGGGCGCTCCCTTGGCTGCGATCTCGCCGGGCCGCCTGCGCGGCACGCATCGCTACAATCGCTGCCCGCTGGAGCTCGTTCGGGGCGGTCGTCGCCGGACGATCTCCGTCCCGCGCTCCCACAGACCTGAGCAGTCACTTTAACTGCGCTGCCCAACTCCAACGCGCGCAAGTATAGGCAAGATGGAAGTCGGCAGCAAAAGGCGCATCCGGGCGCAAGCCACTGAAATGCCGGGCGGCGGGCCCGCTGCGGTTGCGATCGCCCCGGACCGCGTCACCTACGTGACGGTGGGCGACGACGCAGCCGGCCAGCGCCTCGACAACTTCCTGCTGCGGCTCGCCAAGGGCGTTCCCAAGAGCCACGTCTATCGCGTCGTGCGCAGCGGCGAGGTGCGCGTCAACCGGGCCCGGGCCGCGGTCGACCAGCGTCTGGCGGCCGGCGACGAACTGCGCATTCCGCCGATGCGGCTCGGCGCGCGCGTCCGACCCGCGTCGCCGCCGGCCGAGATGCCGCCGATCCTGTACGAGGACGAGCACCTGATGGCCGTCGACAAGCCCGCGGGCTTGGCGGCACACGGCGGCAGCGGCGTGTCGCACGGGCTGATCGAACGCGTGCGCGCGGCGCGGCCCCACCAGCCGTTCCTCGAACTGGCGCATCGGCTCGACAGGGAAACCTCGGGCATCCTGCTGCTGGCCAAGTCGCGCAAGGCCTTGCTCGGACTGCACCGGCAACTGCGCGACGGAGAAGTCGACAAGCGCTACCTCGTGCTGGTGCGCGGCGACTGGGTCAACGACCGCCAGCACGTGAGGCTCGCGCTGACGAAGTTCGTCACGCGTTCCGGTGAACGCCGTGTTGCAGTCGATGAAGCAGGCCAGCCGTCGCATACGATCTTCAATCTGCGCGCGCGCTACGGCGGTTTTTCGCTGCTCGAAGCGGAACTACGGACCGGTCGCACGCATCAGATCCGCGTGCATCTCGCGCATCTGGGCTATGCCATCGTCGGCGACGACAAGTACGGCGATTTCGAACTGAACAAGCGGGCAGCGCGCGGCGAGTTCGGCGCGCGGCTGGACCGCATGTTCCTGCACGCGGCGACCACCCGCCTGCGCCATCCGGTGACGGGCGAGCCGATCGGGCTCGAGGCGCCGTTGCCGCGCGAGTGCAAGGACTTTCTGCGGAGCCTGCCGGGTGCTGCAACGGTTTGACCTGATCGTCTTCGACTGGGACGGCACGCTGGTCGACTCGACCGCGACGATCGCGCGCTGCATCCAGCGCGCGGCGGCCGATCTCGGGCTGCGCGTGCCCGACTTCGCGCAGGCGAGCCACGTGATCGGGCTCGGCCTGCACGACGCGCTGGCGCGCGCGGTGCCCGACCTGCCGCCCGAGCGCGTGCTCGAATTCTCGGCACGCTACCGCGTGCACTACCTCGCGCGCGAGCACGAACTGGAGATGTTCGCCGGCGCGCGCGAGCTGATCGAAGCGCTGCGCGCGCTCGACCGGCGGCTGGCGATCGCCACCGGCAAGAGCCGCGCGGGGCTGGCGCGCGCACTGGAGGCGGTCGGGCTCAAGGGCGCGTTCGATGCGACGCGCTGTGCCGATCAGACGCACCCGAAGCCGCATCCGGCGATGCTGCTCGAGCTGACCGAAGAACTCGCGGTCGACGTCGACCGCACGCTGATGATCGGCGACACGACGCACGACCTGCAGATGGCGCGCGCCGCGCGCACGCATGCGGCCGGCGTCACCTACGGCGCGCATCCGCGCGAGCAACTCGCCGCCTGCGAGCCACTGGCGCTGGTCGGTTCGGTCGAGGAACTGCGGCGGTGGCTAATCCCCGCATGATCGACATCTGCGCCGCGGACGCGCTGGTCGACGGCGGCGACGGCGTGCGTTTTCCCGTGCGCGTCGCCGGCGTCGATGCCACCGGCTTCGCCGTGCGCTATCGCGGCCGCGTTTTCGCGTACCTGAATCGCTGCGCCCACGTCGCGATGGAGCTCGACTGGCTGCCGGGGCGCTTCTTCGATTCCGCCGGCGAACTGCTCGTCTGCGCCACGCACGGTGCGTTGTACGACGCCGTAAGCGGCCGCTGCGTCGGCGGACCATGCGGCGGCCGCGGCGCGCTGCGCGCTCTGCAGGTGACGGAAGAGGACGGCCGCGTCTACTGGATGCCGGATGCCGGCGTGACGGCCGGCGACGCTACGAACGGAGATCCTTGATGAACGAGCAAGAACCGACGACTCCCGCGCACGAGGGCAGCGCCCGCCCGGTCGCGTCGAACCCGATCGGCTGGGAGCGCGAGACGCTTGAGAAGCTGCTCACCGAATCGCTGCGCGAGCAGCGGGCGCGCCGTCGCTGGAGCGTTCTCTTCAGGCTGCTCGGCTTTGCCTACCTCGCCGTGGTTCTGTGGTGGCTGATCGACCTGGGCAGCGTGGGCGACACGAAGACGCGCGGCCCGCATACTGCGGTGATCGCGATCGAAGGCGCGATCGGTCCGAGCGCGCGCGCGAACGCGGACAACACGATCGAGGCACTGCGGGCGGCCTTCAAGGACAAGGGCACGCGCGGCATCGTCCTGCGCATCAACAGCCCGGGGGGCAGTCCCGTGCAGGCGGGACTGATCTACGACGAAGTCAAGCGGCTGCGGACCGAGCACAAGGACATCGCGGTGTATGCGGTGATCGAGGAACTTGGCGCGTCGGCCGCGTACTACGTCGCCGCCGCCGCGGACAAGGTGTACGTCAACCGCGCCTCGCTGGTCGGATCGATCGGCGTGCTGATCGACGGCTTCGGCTTCACCGGCGCGATGGAAAAGCTCGGCATCGAGCGCCGGCTGCTGACCGCGGGCGCGAACAAGGGGCTGCTCGATCCGTTCTCCCCGATGAGCGAGGCGCAGCGCGCGCACGCGCAGGCGATGCTCGACGACATCCACCAGCAGTTCATCGCCGCCGTGAAGAGCGGGCGGGGAGACACTCTGAAGGACTCGAGCGGACTGTTCTCCGGTTTGATCTGGACCGGCGCACAGAGCATCAAGCTCGGACTGGCGGACGACTTCGGGTCGGTGCAGTCGGTCGCGCGCGAGATCGTCAAGGCGCCGGAGCTGGTCGATTACACGCGGCGCGAGAACATCCTCGATCGCGTCGCGCGGCGCGTCGGCGCGGAATTCGGCGCCGCCTTGCGCGCGAGCCTAACGGAGGCGCCGGCGTGGCGCTGAGCGCGGTCCGGCGAGCAGCGCGAAAACGGCCGGGCGGCGATAAAGCGGCGGACGGCGCGCGTCAGGCAACGCGCGCCATTCGGCGATCGTGTGTGTGGCAATGCGCGCGTCGGGCGCCGTCAGATCGACCGCGAGCGTCAGGCGCGTGTCGGGCGTGCACGATGCCAGCGCCGCCGCGAACAGCCGTTCGTTGCGGTAGGGCGTCTCGATGAAGAGCTGCGTTTCGCCAGCGCGCGACGCGTTCTCCAGCTCGCGCAGGCGCGCGGCGAGCGCCCCTGCGTCCTGCGGCAGATAACCGACGAAGCGGAACGACTGGCCATTCAATCCGCTCGCCATCAGCGCGAGCACGAGCGCCGAGGGTCCGACCAGCGGCACGACCGGTAAGTCCAGCGCGTGCGCGCGCGCGACCAGTTCCGCACCGGGGTCGGCGATGCCCGGGCAGCCGGCCTCCGACACGATCGCGGCATCGAGGCCCTCGAGCAATGGGCTCAGCCACTCGTCGCAGCGCGCCGGATCGGGCGCATGGCCGATCTCGACGATCCGAAGTTCCGCAAGCGGGCGCGGATGCGCGATCGCCTTCAGAAAGGCGCGCGCGCTCTTCGCGTTTTCGGCGATGAAGCAGTCGAGGCGGCGCGCGACCGCGAGCGTGCCGGCAGGCAGGACGTCCTCTGCCGGAACTTCGGCGATCAGCGTCGGCAGCAGATAGAGCGTGCCGCGCCGGCTCATCGGGCCAGGACCCGCACGCCGAGTTCCTCCAGCATCGCCGTGAGGCGGATCAGCGGCAGCCCGATCAGCGCAGTCGGATCGTCGGATTCGACCGCCTCGACGAGCGCGATGCCGAGCCCCTCGATCTTCGCCGCGCCGGCGCAGTCGTACGGCTGTTCGGCGCGCAGGTAGGTTTCGAGCGCCACGCGCGACAGGCGGCGAAAGCGCACCGACGTCGGCACGCAGTCGACGAGCGCATTGCCGCGGGCGGCGTCGAACACCGCGAGCGCGGTGTGAAAGACGATGGTGCGGCCCTGCATGCGCTCGAGCTGTTCGAGCGCGGCTTCGTGCGAGCCGGGCTTGCTGAGCGCGGTGCCGCCGACGTCCGCGACCTGGTCGGAGCCGATCACGATCGCGTCGGCCGCGCGCGCCGCGACTTCTTCGGCCTTGGCGCGCGCCAGGCGCAGCGCGGTGGTGCGCGGCGCTTCCGCGGGCAGCGCCGCCTCGTCGACGCGCGGCGCGAGCACGTCGAACGGCAGCCGCAAGCGCTGCAGCAGTTCGCGGCGATACGGCGACGTCGATGCGAGTACGATGCGGGTCATGTCTTCTGCGCGATGCGCGTTCTCCGGCGCGCGAGTTTAGCCGCGCGCCGCTTGTCTCCCGGCCATGGCGAGCGATCCGAAGCTGCAACGCACGGTCGATGTCTTCGAACTTGCGCGTACGCGCGGCGACGTCGCGGGCGAACTGCCGATCCGCAGTGCCGACCGGCTCGCACCGATGCTGGCGCGCACCGAAGGGGTCCTGCACTACCGCGCCGAGTTCGCGCTCGACGATCGCGGCCGTCCGGCGGCGCGGCTCGTGTGGTCCGCCACGCTGGCCGCAAAGTGCGACCGCTGCGGCGCGCCGGTCGAGCTGGACATCGGAGCCGATGCGCGCTTCTACTTCGTCCGCACGGAAGAGGAACTGAACGCGCTGCCCATCGAACCCGAAGAAGTCGAGGAACCGCTGCTCGGCAGCCGCAGCTTCGACCTCGACGCGCTGGTCGAGGACGAGGCGATCCTCAGCCTGCCGCTCGCGCCGCGTCACGCGCGCTGCGGGGACGACGCGGAGCTGACCGACGGCACTCGCGAAATGTCCGGCCGCGCGCACCCGTTCGCCGCGCTGGCGCGGCTAAAGTCAGGAAAGCGTTGAGAATTTTGGCCAGCGGCGAGGCGCTGGAGTAGAATCCGCCGCTTGAATTTTTTCGGGGAATGCCATGGCAGTCCAACAGAACAAGAAATCGGCGTCCAAGCGCGGCATGCACCGCGCGCACGATTTCCTGACCAATCCGCCGACCGCGATCGAGCCGACCACCGGCGAAGTGCACCGCCGTCATCACGTCAGCCCCAACGGCTACTATCGCGGCAAGAAGATCGTCCAGACCAAGAACGACCAGTAACCGGTCGACCCCGGCACCGGCCCGCGTATGCATGGGCACCGGGACAAAGAGCGTTAACTGCGCAGCGGCGCTGATCCGATGACCGTGCGCATCGCCATCGACTGCATGGGCGGCGACCATGGCCTGGACGTCACCGTGCCGGCGGCGCTCGGTTTCGCGCGCGCCGAACCCGACGCGGCGCTGCTGCTCGTCGGGCGCAGCGCCGAGATCGAGGCGCGGCTCGCTGCGGCCGGCGACCTGCGCTCGCGCATCGAAGTCGTGCACGCCGAAGAGGTCGTCGGGATGGACGAACCCCCGGCACAGGCGCTGCGCGGAAAACGCAATTCGTCGATGCGCGTGGCCGTCAACCTCGTCAAGGACGGGCGGGCGGATGCCTGCGTCAGCGCCGGCAACACGGGCGCGCTGATGGCGATCTCGCGCTTCGTGCTGAAGACGCTGGACGGCATCGACCGGCCGGCGATCGCCACCGTGATTCCGAACCAGACCGGCGGCGTGACGACGATGCTCGACCTCGGCGCCAACGTCGACTGCACCCCGGAGCACCTGTTCCAGTTCGCGCTGCTCGGTGCGGCGCTGGTCGCCGCGGTCGAGGAGAAGGAGCGCCCGAGTATCGGACTGCTCAACATCGGCGAGGAAGTGATCAAGGGCAACGAGGTCGTCAAACAGGCGGCCGAACTGCTGCGCGCCAGTTCCGTGAACTTCTACGGCAACGTCGAAGGCAACGACATCTTCAAGGGCACGACGGACGTGGTCGTGTGCGACGGGTTCGTCGGCAACGTCGCGCTGAAGACCTCGGAGGGCCTGGCGCAGATGCTCGGCGGATTCGTCAAGGAAGAATTCACGCGCAACGTGTTCTCGAAGCTGGCAGCGCTGGTCGCGCTGCCGGTGCTCAAACGCTTCAAGCGGCGCGTCGATCACCGGCGCTACAACGGCGCCAGCCTGCTGGGTCTGCGCGGGATCGTGATCAAGAGCCACGGCTCGGCCGACGTCTACGCGTTCGAGTGCGCGATCCGACGCGGCTTCGAAGCCGCGCGCCACCGGCTGCTCGATCGCACGATCGCGGCGATGCAGCCGTTCGTCGAGCAGTTGAGCCAGGCCCGGCGCAGCGCCGAGCCCACGCCGGCCGAACTCTGAGCAAGCGGGATGGCGCGCATCTATTCACGGATCACCGGTACGGGGGCGGCGTTGCCCGCGCGAGCGGTGAGCAACGGGGAACTCGCGCGCGATCTGGCCAAGCGCGGCGTCGAAACCTCGGATGAGTGGATCGTCGCGCGCACCGGCATTCGCCAGCGCTATCTCGCCGAGGAAGGGCTGACGACGACCGAACTCGGCGCGCGCGCCGCGGAAGCGGCGCTCGCGGCGTCCGGCGCACCCGCTTCGTCGGTCGATCTGATCGTCGTCGCGACCTCGACTCCCGACCATATCTTCCCCAGTACCGCGTGCCTGATCCAGGCGCGGCTCGGCATCGCCGGGGGCGCCGCCTTCGACGTGCAAGCCGTGTGCAGCGGCTTCGTGTACGGAATGACCGTGGCCGATGCCCTGATCCGCACGGGCGTCTACCGGCGCGCGCTCGTGATCGGCGCGGAGCTGTTCTCGCGCATCCTCGACTGGAACGACCGTACGACCTGCGTGCTGTTCGGCGACGGCGCCGGCGCGGTCGTGCTGGAGGCGGCAAACGAACCCGGCGTGCTCGCCAGCCGCCTGCACGCCGACGGTTCGCAGGCGCAGATCCTGTGCACTGCGGGACGCATCGCGCAAGGGGGCGTGCAGGGCGATCCTTTCCTGCGCATGGACGGGCAGGCCGTGTTCAAGCTCGCGGTCGGCGTGCTCGACAGCTCGGCGCGCGAGGTGCTCGCCGATGCGGGCATGGACGCTACGCAGATCGACTGGCTGATCCCGCACCAGGCCAACGTGCGCATCCTCAATGCGACGGCGAAGAAGCTCGGACTGTCCGAAGACAAGGTCGTCGTCACGGTCGAGCGCCACGGCAACACGTCGGCGGCATCAGTGCCGCTCGCGCTCGACGACGCCGTGCGCGCCGGCCGCATTCGCCGCGGACAACACCTGATGTTGCAGGGTGTCGGCGGCGGTTTCACCTGGGGCTCCGTTCTCGTTCGTTTTTGATCGATCGATGAAAGTCGCTTTCGTATTCCCCGGTCAAGGCTCGCAGTCGGTCGGCATGCTGGCGCCGTTCGCCGGCAATGCGGCTGTGGACGACGTC
The DNA here is from genome assembly GCA_016861185.1 of Betaproteobacteria bacterium. Taxonomy (GTDB): domain Bacteria; phylum Pseudomonadota; class Gammaproteobacteria; order Burkholderiales; family Burkholderiaceae_F; genus DSNY01. The sequence goes on along the minus strand of BOKW01000002.1, from coordinate 455,069 downwards.
GTGCGGCGCGCGTCGAACGCGCTCGGCCAGGACCTCGGCAGATTGATGGCCGAAGGTCCGACCGACGAACTGAATCTGACTGTCAACACGCAGCCGTGCATGCTGACTGCGGCGTATGCGGTGTTCGCGGCGTGGTGCGCGGCCGGCGGCCGGATGCCCGACGTGATGGCGGGCCACAGCCTCGGCGAATACACGGCGCTGACCGCCGCGGAAGCGCTGCGGCTCGAGGACGCCGTGGTACTCGTGCGCTTCCGCGCGCAGGCGATGCAGGAAGCGGTGCCGGTCGGCACCGGCGGCATGGCCGCGATCCTGGGCTTGACCGACGAGCAGGTGCGGCAAGCGTGCGCGCAAGCGGCCGGCGCCGAAGTCGTCGAAGCCGTCAACTTCAACGCGCCGTCGCAGGTCGTCATCGCCGGACACAAGGGCGCGGTCGAGCGCGCCTGCGAGGCGGCGAAGAAGCTCGGCGCCAAGCGCGCGCTGCCGCTGCCGGTGTCGGCACCGTTTCATTCGTCGCTGTTGAAACCGGCGAGCGAACGGCTGCGCGAGCGGCTGGCGAACGTCGCGCTCGCCGCACCGAAGGTGCCGGTGCTCAACAACGTCGACGTCGCGATCGAAACCGACCCGGCACGCATCCGCGATGCGCTCGCGCGGCAGGCCGCGGGTCCGGTACGCTGGGCGCAGACGATCGCGAGAATGGCCGCCGACGGTGTCACGCACGTCGTCGAGATCGGCCCCGGCAAGGTGCTGTCCGGATTGACCAAGCGCATCGCGCCGGACGTCGAGAGCCTCGCGATCGGCGATCCGGCGGCGCTGCAGGATGCGCTCGCCAAGCTGAGGGTCTGACATGAACGCGAGCGCCGTTTTCTCCGCGACCGCGCTGGCCGGCGAGGTGGTCCTCGTGACCGGCGCCTCGCGCGGCATCGGCCGCGCGATCCTCGATGCCTGCGCGCGCGCCGGCGCGACCGTGATCGGCACCGCGACGAGCGAAGCGGGCGCGGCGGGCATCGCGCAGCGGCTCGCCGAGCTGGGCGCGCGCGGCAAGGGCGCGGTGCTCGACGTGACCGACGCGGCGCGCGGCGACGCGCTGATCGAAGAGATCACGAAGGAGTTCGGCAAGCTGTCCGTGCTGGTCAACAACGCCGGCATCACGCGCGACACGCTCGCGCTGCGCATGAAGGACGACGACTGGGGCGCGGTCATCGACACGAACCTGTCGGCGGTGTTCCGCCTGTCGCGCGCGGTGCTGCGCGGGATGATGAAGGCCAAGCACGGTCGCATCGTCAACGTCACCTCGGTCGTCGCGTCGTCGGGCAACCCGGGCCAGGCCAACTACGCGGCGGCGAAGGCCGGCGTCGAAGGCATGACGCGTGCGCTCGCGCGCGAGGTCGGCAGCCGCGGCATCACCGTGAACTGCGTCGCGCCGGGTTTCATCGACACCGACATGACGCGCGCGTTGAACGAGCAGCAGACGCAGGCGCTGCTCGCGCAGATCCCGCTCGGCCGTCTCGGCAGTCCGGACGACATCGGCGCCTGCGTCGTGTTTCTCGCGTCGCCGGCCGCGGCCTACATCACCGGCGCGACGCTGCACGCCAACGGCGGCATGTACATGGCCTGAACGAGGCGGTCGCGCGCCGGAATCGAGAGATCGCTCTGTTAGAATCGCCGCCGCTTTTCGGGGCTCGACCGCTCCACACGAAGAAGTATTTCCCGCAGGAGGAGTGCATGGAAAACATCGAACAGCGAGTCAAGAAGATCGTCGCCGAGCAGTTGGGCGTCAATGAAGCGGACATCAAGAACGAGTCCGCCTTCGTCGAGGACCTCGGTGCCGACTCGCTGGACACCGTCGAGCTCGTGATGGCGCTGGAAGACGAGTTCGAGTGCGAGATCCCGGACGAGGAAGCCGAGAAGATCCGCACGGTGCAGCAGGCGATCGACTACATCAACGCGCACCTGAAGAAGTCCTGAGCGCGCGGAGCGGCGATCGATGAGCGGACGTCGGCGGGTCGTCGTCACCGGCCTGGGCATCGTCAGCCCGGTCGGCAACGACATCGCGACCGCGTGGAGCAACCTCACCGCGGGCAAGTCGGGAGTCGGCCGCATCACGCGCTTCGACGCGTCCACCTTCCGCACGCAGATCGCAGGCGAAGTCAGGGACTTCGACGTCGCAGCCTACATGCCGCCGAAGGAGGCGCGCCGGATGGATGTTTTCATCCACTACGGCATCGCCGCTTCGGTGCAGGCGATCAAGGACAGCGGCATCGAGATCACCGACGCCAACCGCGAGCGCATCGGCTGCGTGGTCGGCTCCGGCATCGGCGGGCTGCCGATGATCGAGGAGAACCACACCGAGCTGATGAACCGCGGCGCGCGGCGCATTTCGCCGTTCCTGATCCCGGGTTCGATCATCAACATGATCTCGGGCAACCTGTCGATCATGTACGGGCTGAAGGGACCGAACCTGGCGATCGTCACCGCGTGCACCACGGGGCTGCATTCGATCGGCGAGGCGGGAAGGCTGATCGAGTACGGCGACGCCGACGTGATGGTCGCGGGCGGAGCGGAGGCGACGGTCTGCCCGCTCGGCATCGGCGGCTTCGCGTCGATGCAGGCCCTGTCGGTGCGCAACGACGACCCGGCCACGGCGAGCCGGCCTTTCGACAAGGACCGCGACGGTTTCGTGCTCGGCGAAGGCGCCGGCGTGATGGTGCTGGAGGATTACGAGCACGCGCGCAGGCGCGGGGCGCGCATCTACTGCGAGCTGGCCGGCTACGGCATGAGCGCCGACGCGTACCACATGACCGCGCCGGACGTCGACGGACCGCGCCGTTCGATGCTGAACGCGATGCGCAACGCCGGCGTCAATGCGGACCAGGTCGACTACCTGAACGCGCACGGCACGTCGACGCCGCTGGGCGACGTCAACGAAACCAACGCGATCAAGCTGGCGCTCGGCGAGGCCGCGCGCCGGATCGTCGTCAACTCGACCAAGTCGATGACGGGGCACCTGCTGGGCGGTGCGGGGGGCGTCGAATCGGTCTTCACGGCGCTCGCCGTGTTTCACCAGGTTTCGCCGCCGACGATCAACATCTTCAACCAGGATCCGGAGTGCGATCTCGACTACTGCGCCAACGAGGCACGCAGCATGAAGATCGGGGTCGCGCTCAAGAACTCCTTCGGCTTCGGCGGAACCAACGGCACGCTCGTCTTCCGGCGTGTCTGAACCCTGGCTGCCGTGGGTCGTTCTGCGGCCTTCGCGGCTGCAACGACGGCTGGTCGCGCTGGCCCTGCTGACATCCGCGATGACCTCCGCGCTTCTCGTCCTCGGCGCGTCCGGCGCGCCGACGACTGTCGGCTTGGTGGCGGCCGCGCTGGCGATCGCGGCGACGTGTGCCGTGTTTGCGGTCTGGCGCCGTTCGGGCCGGCTGCCGCAGGCGCTGCGGATCGACGCCGAAGGGCGGATCGCGACGCGCCGCGGCGACGAGACCGCGGCGGCGGAACCCGTGTTCGTTTCGCCCTGGCTGATCTGTCTGCGGACCGGGCCACGGCGCGTTCTGCCGGTCTGGCGCGACGGGCTCGACGACATCGGGTACCGTCGGCTGGCGGCCGCCGGTCGCTGGCGGCAGCGTCGAACGCCCGGATTGGACGGAATCTCCGACCGAATTGCCTGAAGTCATGCCCGTTCGCGAACTAAAGACGGGACGCCCGGTCAGATCGGGAGCACGTGGCAAGCGCCCCGTCCTGAGCGTGCGCCGATGAGCGATCGCGAGATCGACCGGCAGTTGGTCGAGCGCGTTCAACGCGGCGACAAGCGGGCGTTCGAGCTGCTGGTGGCGAAATACCAGCGCAAGATCTTCCGTCTGCTGTCGCGCCTGATCCGCGATCCCGGCGAGATCGAGGACGTGGCGCAGGAGGCGTTCATCAAGGCGTATCGCGCGTTGCCGAACTTTCGTGGGGACAGTGCCTTCTACACATGGCTGTATCGCATCGCGATCAACACGGCGAAGAACCACCTGGTCGCCCAGGGGCGGCGCGCGCCGACCAGCACCGAGACCGAGGTCGAGGACGCCGAGCGCATGGACGACGCCGACCAGTTGCGCGACGTCAACACGCCGGATTCGATGCTGCTGTCCAAGCAGGTCGGCGAAGCGGTCAACCGGGCGATCGACCGGCTGCCCGAGGATCTGCGCACTGCGATCGTGCTGCGCGAGATCGAAGGGCTGAGCTACGAGGAGATCGCCGAATCGATGAACTGCCCGATCGGCACCGTACGCTCGCGCATCTTCCGCGCGCGCGAGGCGATCGCCAACGAACTGCGCCCGCTGCTCGACACTTCGAAAGACAAACGCTGGTGAAGCCATGACGAATCGAAACCAAGCCGCATCGACCTCCGGCGAGGCGCCGCTTTCGGGCGAAACGCTGTCGTGCCTGATCGACGGCGAGCTCGATCCGGCCGAATGCGCGAAGCTGCTCGGCCGCCTCGGCGTCGACCACGCTGCGCGGCGCGAGTGGCTGCTGCTGCACGTGGCCGGCGACGCGCTGCGCTCGTCGGACGTGGCCTGTCTGCAATCGGACCGCTTCCTGCTGCGGATGGGCGCTGCGCTGGAGGGAGAGCCGCCGATCGTCGCGCCGCGCGCGGGTCGGGATCGAGCGCGGCTGGTGCGGCGCGTGGTGCTGCCGGGCGCCGCGGTCGCTGCGGCCGCCGCGATGCTCGCAGTGATCGTCGTACCGCAGTTGCGCGGCGATGCGCCCGGGACGACGCAGACGGCAACGGCGCCGGCCGTGCAGAGTGCGAGCACGTCGGCACAGACCGCGGCGCCGGCGGCAGCGCCGCTCGTGCCCGTCGCGGCCACACCCGCGGCCGGTGCGCCCAACGAGATCCGGCGGCTCGCCGAACTCGAAGCGTATCTCGCGGCCCATCGCGAACTCGCGGGCGGTTCGATGATGCCGCGCACTGCGCCCTATCTGCGCGCCTCCGCGCCCGCGCAGCGCTGAACCGATGCAGTCGACGATCCTGAGCGCGGTCGAGACGCGCCTGTGGCGGACGCTGTGGGCGTTCCTGTTGGCCGCGACGGCCGGCACGGCCTTCGCGCAGAGCGACCGTTCCCGCGCATCGACGCCACGCAGCGAGGCGCAGTGGCTGCAGGCGATGCAGACGGCCGCGCAGCGGGTGAACTTCTCCGGCACGCTCGTGTATCAACGCGGGGCTGAAGTGCGGGCCTCGCGCATCGTGCATCTGTTCGACGGCACGATGTCGCACGAGCGCGTGCAGATGCTCGACGGGGTGCCGCGCGAGTTCGTCCGTCGCGGCGACGAGGTGCAGTGCATCTTTCCCGACGCGCGCCGCGTCGTCATCGAGCGCAGACCCGGACAGGAGTCGTTCCCCGCGATCACCAATGCCGATCCGGCCGAGATCCTGGAGCGTTACACGCTGCGGCTGGGCGAGGTCGAGCGCGTCGCCGGCGTCGAGTGCCAAGTGATCCATGTCGAGCCGAAGGACGCGCTGCGCTACGGCTACAAGCTCTGGGTCGACCGGATCTCGGGCCTGCTGCTGAAGGCGCAGACGCTCAACGAGCGGCAGGAGGTGCTGGAGCAGATGGCCTTCGTCGACGTGCGCATCGGCGAGCGCGTGGACCGCTCGCAGGTCAAGCCTTCGTGGTCGACCGAGGGCTGGCGGGTCGACCGCAGCGAGCACCGCAGCGTCGACCTGGCGCAGCTTGGCTGGAAGGTCGCGCCGCCCGCCGGATTCCGCAAGATGCTCGAGGTGGCGCGCCGCATCGGACCCGGGCCGGACGCGGGCCGCAGCGCGATGCAGGTGGTCTACTCCGACGGTCTCGCGACGGTGTCCGTGTTCATCGAGCCCGGCGCGGCCGAACCCGCGGCCGAATACGCGCAGTCGCAGGGACCGACCAGCGCGTTTTCGCGGCGCGTGGCCGACGCGAACGTGACCGTGATCGGCGAGGTGCCGCCGGCGACGGTCAAGGCGATGGCGCAAGCGGTGGAGTTCCGCGCGCCGCGCTGAAGCCCTGCAATCAGCTCACCAACCCGAAAGAGAATGCGAATGATCTCGCTTATCACGCGTGGCGTGCCCGCTCTGCTGCTGGCGGGCGCGCTTGGTTTCGTTCCGGCCGGCGCGCAGACGCCGGCGGCGCAATTACCGGACTTCACGGCGCTGGTCGAGCGCGCGGGCCCGGCGGTCGTCAACATCCGCACGATCGCCCGCATCGGCGGCCAGGCGATGCAGCAATTCCCCGACCTCGACGAGAGCGACCCGTTCTACGAATTCTTCCGCCGCTTCTTCCCGCAGCCCGGCCCGCAGCAGCCGCGCCCGCCGCGCGGCCCACGCGGCGAGCGGGAGATCCCGCGCGGCGTCGGCTCGGGCTTCATCCTCTCGGCCGACGGCTACGTGATGACGAACCATCACGTCGTCGACGGCGCTGACGAGATCATCGTCACGCTGCCCGACAAGCGCGAGTTCAAGGCCAAGCTGATCGGGTCGGACCGCCGCACCGACGTGGCGCTGGTGAAGATCGACGCGACCGGGCTGCCAACCGTGCCGATCGGCGATCCCGCGAAGCTGAAGGTCGGCGAATGGGTGATCGCGATCGGCTCGCCGTTCAACCTCGACAACACGGTCACCGCCGGCATCGTCAGCGCCAAGGGGCGCGACACCGGCGACTTCCTGCCGTTCATCCAGACCGACGTGGCGGTCAATCCCGGCAACTCGGGCGGACCGCTGATCAACATGCGCGGCGAAGTGGTCGGCATCAACTCGCAGATCTTCACCACGTCGGGCGCCTACGCCGGCATCTCGTTCGCGATCCCGATCGACGAGGCGATGCGCGTTCAGGAGCAGCTTCGCACGACCGGCCGCGTGATCCGCGGGCGCATCGGCGTCGGCATCGATTCGGTGTCCAAGGAACTGGCCGAAACGCTGGGTCTGCCGAAACAGCAGGGCGCGCTCGTCACGCAGGTCGAGCGCGACAGCCCAGCCGAGAAGGCGGGCGTGGAGGCGGGCGACGTGATCCTGCGCTTCGACGGCAGGACGATCGAGCGTTCGACCGATCTGCCGCGCATCGTCGGCGGCACCAAACCGGGCAGCAAGGTGACGATGACCGTATGGCGCAAGGGCGCACAACGCGACCTGCAGGTGACCGTCGGCGAACTGCCGGCCGACCGGCCCGTCGCACGGCGCGGCGAGTCGCCGCAGCGCGGCGGCGGCAGCGCCAACGTGCTCGGACTGGTCGTCTCCGATCTTCCCGCCGAGCGGCTGAAGGAGCTGCGCTTGCGCGGCGCCGTGCAGGTCGACTCGGTCGACGGCGCCGCGGCGCGGGCGGGACTGCGCGCGGGCGATCTGATCGTCGCGGTCAACAACGTCGAGGTGCAGAACGCGAAGCAGTTCAACGATCTGGTGGGCAAGCTCGATCCTAAGCGCAACGTCGCGCTGCTGGTGCGCCGCGGCGACCAGAGCACGTTCGTGATCATCAAGCCGTCCGACCGGTAGCGGGGTGCCGGCGCGGTAGAATCCGCGCCCGGTGGCGGAAGGGGGTGGCCCCAGGGGTGCACCCCCTTTCTATTGCTTTCCGCGCGCCGAACCCCGGGATTCGACACCCGATCCCGACCGGCGCAGCCCATGAGGCAGCGCCCGGTCGCAACCGCGATGCAGCACATCCGTAACTTCTCCATCATCGCCCACATCGATCACGGCAAGTCGACGCTGGCGGATCGGCTGATCCAGCGCTGCGGCGGCCTGTCCGATCGCGAGATGGAGGAGCAGGTGCTCGACTCGATGGCGCTCGAACGCGAGCGCGGCATCACGATCAAGGCGCAGACCGCAGCGCTCGAATACAGGGCGGCCGACGGCCAGGTCTACGAGTTGAACCTGATCGACACGCCGGGCCACGTCGACTTCTCGTACGAGGTGAGCCGCTCGCTGTCGGCGTGCGAAGGCGCGCTGCTGGTAGTCGACGCCTCGCAGGGCGTCGAGGCGCAGACGGTCGCCAACTGCTACACCGCGATCGAGCTGGGCGTGGAGGTGCTGCCGGTTCTGAACAAGATGGACCTGCCGCAGGCCGACCCGGAGGCGGCGCGCGCCGAGATCGAAGACGTGATCGGCATCGACGCGCACGACGCGGTGCTCGCGAGCGCGAAGACCGGCATGGGGGTGGACGAGATCCTCGAACGGATCATCGAGCGCGTGCCGCCGCCGAAAGGCGATCCGGCCGCGCCGCTGCAGGCGCTGATCATCGACTCGTGGTTCGACAACTACGTGGGCGTCGTGATGCTGGTGCGCGTGGTCAACGGCGTGATCCGGCCGAAGGACAAGATCCTGCTGATGGCCACCGGCGCGTCGCACCTGGTCGAACAGGTCGGCGTCTTCACGCCGAAGTCCAGGCAGCGCGAGCAGCTGACCGCGGGCGAAGTCGGCTTCGTGATCGCCGGCATCAAGGAGCTGCGCGACGCGCGCGTCGGCGACACCGTCACGCACGAGCGCAAACCCGCGGCCGCGCCGCTGCCGGGCTTCAAGGAGGTCAAGCCGCAGGTCTTCGCCGGCCTTTATCCGGTCGAGGCGAACCAGTACGAAGCGCTGCGCGACGCACTGACGAAGCTGCAGCTGAACGATGCGGCGCTGCACTTCGAGCCCGAGGTCTCGCAGGCGCTCGGCTTCGGCTTCCGCTGCGGTTTCCTCGGGCTGCTGCACATGGACATCGTGCAGGAGCGGCTCGAACGCGAGTACGACATGGACCTGATCACGACCGCGCCTTCGGTCGTGTATGAGGTGCTGCTGCGCGACGGCACGGTCGTTCAGGTCGAAAACCCGTCGAAGATGCCCGAGCCGGCGAAGATCGAGGAGATCCGCGAGCCGATCGTGACCGTGACCATCTTCGTCCCGCAGGAGTACGTCGGTCCGGTGATCACGCTGTGCACCGGCAAACGCGGCGTGCAGAAGGACCTCGCTTACCACAGCCGGCACGTGCACCTGACCTACGAGCTGCCGCTGGCGGAGATCGTTCTCGACTTCTTCGACAAGCTGAAGTCGGTCTCGCGCGGCTACGCGTCGATGGACTACGAGTTCAAGGAGTATCGCGCCGCCGACGTCGTCAAGGTCGACATGCTGATCAACGGCGACCGCGTCGATGCGCTGTCGGTGATCGTGCACCGGACCAACGCGCAGCACCGCGGCCGCGAGATCGCCGCCAAGATGCGCGAGATCATCCCGCGCCAGATGTACGACGTCGCGATCCAGGCGGCGATCGGTGCCAACATCATCGCGCGCGAGAACGTCAAGGCGCTGCGCAAGAACGTGCTCGCCAAGTGTTACGGCGGCGACATCACGCGCAAGAAGAAGCTGCTCGAAAAGCAGAAGGCCGGCAAGAAGCGGATGAAGCAGGTCGGAACCGTCGAGATTCCGCAGGAGGCCTTCCTCGCGATCCTTCAGGTTGAGGACAAATGAACTTCGCGCTGATCCTGTTCGTCCTGCTCGTCGTCAGCTTCGCGATGTGGCTGCTCGACGTGCTGTGGCTGAAGAAGCGCCGCGAACATGCCGCCGAGGCGGCGCTGACCGCGTACGACGCGCACGCGAAGAGCCGCGCGACCGACGAGCGCACGCTCGCCACCGAGCGCGTGCTGCTGGTCGAGAAGCTGACGCGCCGGCCGTGGTACCTGGAGTACACGGCGAGCTTCTTCCCGGTGATCCTGCTCGTCTTCGTGCTGCGCTCGTTCCTGTTCGAGCCGTTCCGCATTCCGTCGGGGTCGATGATCCCGACGCTGCAGATCGGCGACCTCATCCTCGTCAACAAGTACCAGTACGGCATCCGGCTGCCGATCGTCAACAAGAAGATCGTGCCGATCGGCGATCCGCAGCGCGGCGACGTGATCGTGTTCCGCTTCCCGCACAACCCCGCGCAGGACTACATCAAGCGCGTCGTCGGCCTTCCGGGCGACCGCGTCGAATACCGCGGCAAGCAGCTCGTCATCAACGGCGCCCGCGTTCCGACGACCCCGGCCGAGCGGTACTTCGAGGAAGGGCGGGTGCAGTACTACGCGCAGTACGTCGAGAAGCTCGGTTCAGTCGAACACCGCATCATCGTCAACGAGGGGCCGAGCATGCCGCCGATGCGCGGGTTCCAGCACACCCATCCGAAGGCCTGCGACTATTCCATCGATGGCGTCAGTTGCAGGGTGCCTGCCGGCCATTACTTCGTGATGGGCGACAATCGCGACAACAGCGAAGACAGCCGCTATTGGGGCTTCGTCCCGGACGAAAACATCGTCGGCCGCGCCTTTTTCATCTGGATGAATTTTGGCAATATGGGGCGGATCGGTAGTTTCCATTGAAAATCATGGAGATGCGCATGAGAACGCACGTGGGGGGGCGGCAGCGCGGCCTGAGCCTGGTCGGGCTGCTGTTCGTCGGACTGATCGTGGTGGCGCTGCTGATGCTCGGCGCCAAGCTGGTGCCGGCGGTGGTCGAATACATTGCGATCGAGCGGGCGGTGCAGAAGATCAAGAACGAGGCCAACACGGTCGGCGAGATCCGCGCCGCGTTCGACCGCCACGCCACGATCGACGACATCAAGTCGATCACGAGCCGCGACCTGGACATCACCAAGGAGGGAGACCGCATCGTGATCTCTTACGCGTACACCTACAACGTACCGATCCTCGACAACGTCCGCCTGGTGATCGACTTCTCCGGGACGACGCGCGATCGGACGACCAAGACGGTTCCGTGATCCCCCGAGCCGGAGGAGGCCCTGCGCATGGAACTCGCGGCGCTTGAAGAGCGCCTCGGCTACCGCTTTACCAATCCGGCGCTGCTGGAACAGGCCGTCACGCACCGCAGCCACGGCGCCGTGCACAACGAGCGGCTCGAGTTCCTTGGCGACGCGGTGTTGAACTGCACGATCGCGCAGCTTCTGTATCAGAAGTACGCGCGGCTGAACGAAGGCGATCTCTCGCGGCTGCGCGCCAACCTCGTCAAGCAGTCGTCGCTCGCGGACATCGCCGAAAAGCTCGGGCTGTCCGAGTTCCTGCGGCTGGGCGAAGGGGAGATGAAGAGCGGCGGCTTCCGGCGCCCTTCGATCCTTGCCGACACGATGGAAGCGGCGTTCGGCGCGGTATTCGTCGACGGCGGCTTCGATGCCGCGCGCGACGCGATCACGCGACTGTTCGAGCCGGTGCTCAAGCATGTCGACCCGAAGACGCTCGGCAAGGACAGCAAGACGCTGCTGCAGGAATACCTGCAGGGCAAGCGGCTGCCGCTGCCCGTGTACACGGTCGTCGAAACGCGCGGCGCCGCGCACAACCAGGAGTTCGAGGTCGAGTGCTCGATCCCGAAGCTCGAGATCAGCGTGCGCGGCACCGGCCGCAGCCGGCGCGCGGCCGAACAGTCGGCGGCGAAGCAGGCGTTCGACGGCGCGCAGGCGGTCCTGCAAGCCGCGCGCCGCGCCAAGCGCAAGGCGGCAGGCGCCGACGGCGAGGCCGCGCCGCGCGTCGAAGCGGCCGCGGCGGTCGCACCGGCCGACTCGGCGCCGGTCACGGAACGTCCCGAGCCCGCCGGCTGAATCTGGTCATGAGCGCAGCGGAGCCGATCGCGCGGACGCGCACGGGATTCGTCGCGATCGTCGGCCGGCCCAACGTCGGCAAATCGACGCTGCTCAACGCGCTGGTCGGCGAACACGTGTCGATCACCTCGCGCAAACCGCAGACGACGCGCCATCGCGTGTTGGGCGTGCTGACGCGCGCGGCCGACGCGCAGCCCGCGCGGCAGTTCATCTTCGTCGACACGCCGGGCTTCCAGCGCACGCACAAGTCGCTGCTGACCCGGCGAATGAACGAGACGGTGCGCGCGGCGCTCGCCGAGGTCGATGCGATCGTGCTGGTGATCGACGCGCGCGGCTGGACGCGCGAGGACGAGACGGTGCTCGAGCTGCTGCCGCCGGAGTGTGCCGAGCGCGGCAACGTCGTGCTGGCGCTCAACAAGACCGACGAGGTGGCGGACCGCGACGCGCTGCTGCCGCTGCTCGCGGCGTCGGCGCAGCGCTTTCCGTTCGCCGCACTCGTTCCGATCAGCGCCGAGAAGGGGCGGCAGCTCGACGACCTGCTCGCCGAACTCGGCAAGCTGCTGCCCGAAGGCGAGCCGCTGTTCGACGCCGACCAGTTCACCGATCGCAGCGTGCGTTTTCTCGCCGCCGAGCTGATCCGCGAAAAGGCGTTCCGGCTGCTCGGCGACGAGCTGCCGTACGGGCTGACCGTGACGATCGATCGTTGGGAGGAAGGCGAAGGACGCGCCGTGATCGCCGCCACGCTGGTCGTCGACCGCGAATCGCACAAGGCGATCGTGATCGGCGCGCACGGTGCGAAGCTGCGCGAGATCGGTCGGCTGGCGCGGATCGACATCGAGCGGCTCGTCGACAAGCCGGTTTTCCTGGAGACGCACGTGCGTGTGCGGCGCGGCTGGAGTGACGACGAGCGTGCGCTGAAGCAGTTCGGCTATGAATGACGCGATCGTCGAGGCGCGGCCCGCGGCGCGCCCGCGACGCGCGAGCGATACGCGCGTCGACCAGCAGCCGGGTTTCGTGCTGCACGCGTATCCCTGGCGCGAGACGAGCCAGATCGTCGAGGTGCTGACGCGCGACTTCGGTCGGATCGCGCTGGTCGCGCGCGGCGCCAAGCGGCCGACGTCGCAGTTCCGCGGCCTGCTCGCGCCGTTCTGCCCGCTCGCGCTGTCGTGGAGCGGTCGCAACGAGATCAAGTCGCTGGTGCGCGCGGAGTGGTGCGGCGGGCTCGCGCCGCTGCGCGGCGATGCGCTGCTCGCGGCCTTCTATCTGAACGAGTTGCTGGTCCGCCTCGTCGCGCGCGGCGACCCGCATGAGGGGCTTTTTTCGAGCTACGTGCACACGCTGCACGTGCTCGCCGGCGATGCGAACGAAGGTTCCGAGCGGCAGGGCGCGCTGCGCGAGTTCGAGCTCGATCTGCTGCGCGAAACCGGGTACGCGCCGGCGTTCGACCGCTGCAGCGACGGCGAACCGATCGATGCGCAGGCGCGCTACCGGATCGACGGCCAGCACGGCGTACGGCGCGTGGCGCCGGGCGCCGGGTACGACGAAGCACGCGACGAGCTTCAGATCGGCGGCGCGACGGTGCTGGCGCTCGCGCGGCGCGACTTCAGCGATCCGCGTGCGGCAGTCGAGGCGAAGGCCGTGCTGCGGCAGCTGATTCGTTACCATCTGAACGGCAAGCCGCTGAACACGCGGCGCATCCTGCAGGATCTCAGGCAGTTGTAGCGGTCGACGGGCCCGATGACCCAGCTCAGCGTCAATCTCAACAAGGTCGCCCTGCTGCGCAACACGCGCACGATCGGCATTCCGAGCGTCACGCATGCGGCCACGCTCGCGCTCGAAGCGGGCGCCGACGGCATCACCGTGCATCCGCGTCCCGACGGGCGCCACGTGCGCGCGCCGGACGTGGCGGAATTGGCCGAACTGCTGAAACGCTGGCCGGCCGCCGAGTTCAACATCGAAGGCAATCCATTCCATGGGCTGATGGAGTTCGTGCGGCAGGTCCGGCCGCACCAGTGCACGTTCGTGCCCGACGAAACCGGCGCGTTCACGTCCGACCACGGGTGGAATCTGCCGGCCGATACGGAGGGGCTGCGACCCTACATCGAGGAGGCGCGCGCGCTGGGCGTGCGCGTCAGCCTGTTCATGGAGCCGGAGCCGGCAGCGATGGCGTATGCGAAAGCCGCAGGCGCGGACCGCGTCGAGCTGTACACCGAGCCGTATGCCCGCGCTTTTGGAAACGCCGAGCAGGACGCGGTGCTGCGGCGTTATGTGGAGGCTGCGCGGGCGGCGCTCGCCGCGGGAGTGGGCGTCAATGCCGGCCATGACCTGAATCGACACAATCTCGCGACCTTTCTCTCGGCAGTGCCGGGCGTAGACGAGGTGTCGATCGGCCACGCGCTGATCGCCGATGCGCTCGAGTTCGGCCTGGCCGCGACGGTGCGGATGTACCAGGCCGAGATCCGGCGCGCCGGCGCGGCGCTGCGGGAACTGCGGTGATCTTCGGCATCGGGACCGACCTGATCGAGATCGAACGGATCGCGCAGGCGCAGGCGCGCTTCGGCGAACGCTTCGCGCAACGCATCCTGGGACCGCAGGAACTGGAACGGCTTGCGGCGCGCACGCAGCGCTCGCCGCAGCGCGGGCTCGCCTACCTCGCCACGCGTTTCGCGGCGAAGGAGGCGATTTCCAAGGCGCTGGGGCTCGGCATGCGGCTGCCGATGACCTGGCGCGCGGTCGAGATCGTCAATGCGCCGTCGGGCCGCCCGGTCGCGATCGCGCATGGCGAGCTGGCGCGCTTTCTGCGGGCGCGCGGGCTGCGGCTGCACATCTCGGTCACCGACGAGCGGACCGTGGCGATGGCGTACGCTGTGGCCGAGATCGCGGACCAGGAATGACGGAGGAGAGCGATGCCGGGGCCGATCGTCGTCGACATCGAAGGCAAGTCGCTGACCGCGGCGGAGCGCGCGCGGCTTGCGCACCCGCTGGTCGGCATGGTGATCCTGTTCGCGCGCAACTTCGCGTCGAACCGGCAGCTCGCCGAGCTGACCGCGGAAATCCACGCGCTGCGCTCGCCGCCCCTGCTGATCGCGGTCGACCACGAAGGCGGACGCGTGCAGCGCTTCCGCGACGGCTTCACCGCGATTCCGGCCATGCAGGAACTCGGCAAGTTGTGGGACCAGGACGTGCTGCTCGCGTGCCGGACCGCGGTGTCGGCCGGCTACGTGCTCGGCGCGGAGCTGCGCGCGCACGGCGTGGATCTGAGCTTCACGCCGGTGCTCGATCTGGCGTGGGGCCGCAGCGGAGTGATCGGCGACCGCGCGCTGCACGCCGACGCGCGCGTCGTCGCGATGCTCGCGAATCATCTCGCGCATGGCCTGCTGCTCGCCGGCATGGCCAACTGCGGCAAGCACTTCCCGGGGCACGGCTGGGCCGAAGCCGATTCGCACGTCGCGATTCCGGTCGACGAGCGTTCGCTGAACGAGATCCTGCACGCCGACGCCGCGCCGTACCGCTGGCTCGGCGCATCGCTCGCGTCCGTGATGCCGGCGCACGTGATCTACTCGAAGGTCGACCGGCAGCCGGCCGGCTTCTCGCGGATCTGGATCGAGGACGTGCTGCGCGGTCGGCTCGGCTTCACCGGCGCAGTGTTCAGCGACGACCTGTCGATGGAAGGCGCGCGCGTGGCCGGCGATATCGCGCAGAGCGCGCAGGCCGCGCTCGCTGCCGGTTGCGACTTCGTTCTCGTGTGCAACAACCCCGCAGCTGCGGATCGCGCCCTGGCCGGAATCCGGTGGCACCGGACCGAAGCGTTCGCGCAGCGGCTCGAACGGTTGCGCCCACGCGGCCCGGCGCCGACGATGGACGAATTGCGCGCGAGCGAGTTGTATCGCGGCGCTCGGTCCGATCTCGACGCGTGGCGCGCTGCGCTTGCCTGAAGGCGACGGCGGATGCCGCCGCCCGTACGGCATCACGCCGCGCAGCGGCTCACGCCCGCTCGACGTAGCTGCCGTCGTCGGTCTTGACGCGGATCTTCTCGCCCGCGTTGACGAACGGCGGCACCTGAACGGTGATGCCCGTCTCCATCCTCGCCGGCTTGAAGGTCGTCGTCGCGGTCGCGTTCTTGATTGCCGGCTCGGTTTCCACCACCTCCAGAACGACGGTGGCGGGCAACTCGACGCCGATCGTGCGGCCGTTGTGGAAGTTGATGTCGACTTCCATGTTCGGCAGCAGGTAGCCCGACTGACCCTCCAGGTACTCCGCCGAGAGCGTGAGCTGCTCGTAGGTTTCGTTGTCCATGAAGACGTAACTGTCGCCGTCCTGGTACGAGTAGACCATCCGGCGCTTGTCGATGTACGGACGCTCGACCTTCTCGTCGGTGGAAAGCCGTTCGTTGCGCTTCTGCCCGCTTTCGATGTCCTTCATCTCGAGCTGCATGTACGCGCCGCCGCGGCCGCCGACGTGCACGTGGTAGCTCTTCAGCACGCGCCACAGGCGCTTGTCCCATTCGATCAGGTTGCCGGCGCGGATTTCGGTGGCGAGGATCTTGGCCATTGGAGTTTCCTGCGGGTAGGGCGGCGGAGCCGCCGCCGCGCCTCGTAGAATCGAGGCATTGTGTTTCCGGAAAGCCGGCCATTATAGGCGGGCGAGTCCGTCCGACCGTGCCCGACCCCAGCGTCGAAGCCTTCGATCCCCGCGCCGTCGTCGACCGCCTGCCGCAGCTTCCGGGCGTGTACCGGATGCTCGACGCGGCGGGCAACGTCCTTTACGTCGGCAAGGCGCGCGATCTGAAGAAGCGCGTCGCGTCGTACTTCAACAAGGGGGTGGGCCCGCGCACCGCGCACATGCTCGCGCGCGTGGCCGCGATCGAAACGACCGTCACGCGCTCGGAAGCCGAGGCGCTGCTGCTCGAAAACAACCTGATCAAGTCGCTCGCGCCGCGCTACAACATCCTGTTCCGCGACGACAAGTCCTACCCGTACCTCAGGTTCACCGACCATCGTTTCCCGCGCATCGCCTACTACCGCGGCGCGACCGATCGGAAGGCCCGCTACTTCGGCCCGTATCCGAACGCGTGGGCGGTCAAGGACAGCATCCAGATCCTGCAGAAAGTGTTCCGGCTGCGCACCTGCGAAGACAGCGTGTTCAACCACCGCTCGCGCCCCTGCCTGCTGCACCAGATCCAGCGCTGCAGCGCGCCCTGCGTCGGGCTGATCGACGCCGCAGCCTACGCGCAGGACGTCGATCGCGCGGTGCGCTTCCTGCGCGGGCAGACGAGCGAGGTGATCGCCGAACTGGAGGCACGGATGCAGTCGCTCGCCGACGCCCTGCAGTTCGAGCAGGCGGCCGCGGTGCGCGATCAGCTCGGGTCGCTCGCGCGCGTGCTGCACCAGCAGGCGGTCGACACGACCGGCGGCGACACCGATGCCGATGTGATCGCGGTGGCGCTGGACGGCGGGCAGGCCTGCGTCAACCTCGCGATGGTGCGCGGCGGCCGCCACCTCGGCGACAAGCCGTACTTTCCGGCCGCTGCGGCGCGCGGCGGCGACGCCGGCGCCGATGAGGCCGAAATCCTCGAGGCGTTCATCTCGCAGCATTACGCCGAGCACGCGCCGCCCGGGGTGCTGATCGTCAACGCGGACGTTGACGCAGTCGAACTGCAGGCGATGCTCGACGATGGCGCGCGCCGCGTCCAGATCCTGCGCCAGCCGCAGGGCCAGCGGCGCCGCTGGCTGGAAATGGCCGAGGCGAATGCGAAGCTCGCGCTGGCGCGCCGGCTCGCCGAAGAAGGGTCGCAGGCCGCCCGCACGCGCGCGCTCGTGGAGACGCTGGGGATCGAGCTGGAGGGCGGCGATCCCGCGAAGCTGCGCGTCGAGTGCTTCGACGTGAGCCACACGATGGGGGAGGCGACGCAGGCATCGTGCGTCGTCTATCACGACCACGCGATGCGGCCGGCCGAGTACCGCCGCTTCAACATCGAAGGCATCACCGCCGGCGACGACTACGCGGCGATGCGCCAGGTGCTGACCCGGCGCTATACGCCGGTGGCGCGCGGCGAGGGCAGTCTGCCCAACCTCGTGCTGGTCGACGGCGGGCAGGGGCAGGTGTCCGTCGCGAAGCAGGTGTTCGAGGAACTGGGCCTCGACAGCGGTGTCATCGTCGGCGTCGCCAAGGGGGAAGGACGCAAGGTCGGGCTGGAGGAACTGGTGTTTGCCGATGGCCGGCCGCCGCTGCGACTCGGCCGCGAGTCGCAGGCGCTGATGCTGATCACGCAGATCCGCGACGAAGCGCACCGCTTCGCGATCACCGGCATGCGTGCGCGGCGCGCGAAGGCGCGACAAACCTCGCAGCTCGAGGAGCTCGACGGCATCGGGCCGAAGCGGCGTCAGAAGCTGCTCGCGCGCTTCGGCGGGCTGCGCGGGTTGCGCGCGGCTTCGATCGAGGACATCGCTCAGGTCCAAGGCGTTTCGCGTAAGCTCGCCGAGCGCATCTACGCGCAACTGCACGGACAACCCGGTTGAACGTCAATGCCGCTGAACATGCCGATGGTGCTGACCTGGGCGCGGATCGCGATGATCCCGATGGTCGTCGGCGTGTTCTATCTGCCTGACGCGCTGCTGCCGGCGCACTGGAAGAACGCCTCCGCGTGCGCGCTGTTCACGCTGGCGGCGATCACCGACGGCTTCGACGGCTATCTCGCGCGCAAGTACGGACAGATCACGCGGCTCGGCGCCTTCCTGGACCCGGTCGCCGACAAGCTGATGGTGTGTGCGGCGCTGGTCGTGCTGCTCGCGCTCGGCCGCGTCGACGAGTTCGTCGCGCTCGTGATCGTCGGCCGCGAGATCACCGTCTCGGCGCTGCGCGAGTGGATGGCGCAGATCGGCGCCTCCGCCAGCGTGGCGGTCAACTGGCTCGGCAAGCTGAAGACCATCATGCAGATGGTTGCGATCCCGGTGCTGCTGTACCACGACCCGCTGTTCGGCATGATCCCGGTCGCCACGATCGGCACCTGGCTGATCTACATCGCCGCGGCGCTGACGGTGTACTCGATGCTGTACTACCTGAAGCTCGCGTGGCCGCACCTGGTCGAACGCGATCGGGCGTGAGGCCCGGACGACCGAGGCTTTTGACAGAGAGGATGCCGCCGCTATAATTCGCGCCTCTTCGCGGGAATAGCTCAGTTGGTAGAGCGCAACCTTGCCAAGGTTGAGGTCGCGAGTTCGAGACTCGTTTCCCGCTCCAGTTGCCGAAGGGGAAGCCGAGCGCTTCCCCTTTTTCTTCCGGTGTCCCGCACCGGGCGCCGCTACAATGCATCGCGCGGCGGGGTGGCAGAGTGGCCATGCAGCGGACTGCAAATCCGTGTACGCCGGTTCGATTCCGACCCCCGCCTCCAATCTCTCGATGCTCACGCCGCCACGCTCGTGAGCGCGCGGATGCCGCGGTGGTGAAACTGGTAGACACAGCGGACTTAAAATCCGCCGCAAGCGAAAGCGAGCATGCCGGTTCGATTCCGGCCCGCGGCACCACCCGACCAGGATGGCACTGAAAGTCTTCGATCTGCGCTGCGACAACGAACACCCGTTCGAGGGATGGTTCAGGTCGGACGGCGACTTCGAGTCGCAGCAGACGCGCGGGCTGCTCGAGTGTCCGTTATGCGGCTCGAAGCAGGTGCGGCGACTGCCGAGCGCGCCGCGGCTGAATCTCGCGGCGCCGGCGGAGCACAAGCAGGAAGCTGCCCTGCCGACCGCGGCGCAGATGCAGGCGCTGCTGGTCAAGATGGCGCGCGAGATCGCGGCCAACACAGAGGACGTCGGCGAGCGTTTCGCCGAGGAGGCGCGCAGGATCCACTACAAGGAAGCGCCCGAACGCGGCATCCGTGGCGTCACGTCGAAGCAGGAGGCCGAGGCGCTCGAGGACGAGGGCATCAATGTGATGCCGCTGCCGTTCGCCCACCTGCTGAAGGATCCGCTGCAGTAGTCGATCCGCCGCGCCGCTGCGCGCGTTTCACTGCGGATAGGTGCCGGGCACCAGGATCGAGCGGTCGACCTCGCGGATGTTGCGGCGGCCGCAGAACGCCATGGTCAGGTCGAGCTCCTTGGCGATGATCTCGAGGCACTTGGTCACGCCCGCTTCACCGAGCGCGCCGAGTCCGTAGAGGAAGGCCCGGCCGATCAGCGTGCCGCGCGCGCCGAGCGCGACAGCCTTCAATACGTCCTGGCCCGAGCGGATTCCGCTGTCGAGCCACACTTCGATCTTCGAGCCCACCGCGTCGGCGATCGCCGGCAGCACGTCGATCGCCGCGGGTGCGCCGTCGAGCTGGCGGCCGCCGTGATTGCTGACGACGAGCGCGTCGGCGCCGGTGGCCGCGGCGAGCCTCGCGTCCTCGGCGTCCATGATCCCCTTGAGGATCAGCGGTCCGCCCCAGCGCTTCTTGACCCACTCGACGTCGTTCCAGTTCAGCGTCGGGTCGAACTGCTGCGCGGTCCAGGCCGACAGCGAACTCATGTTCTCGACGCCGCTCACGTGTCCGACGATGTTGCCGAACTGGCGCCGGCGCGTGCCCAGCATGCCGAGGCACCAGCGCGGCTTGGTCATCATGTTCAGCACGTTGCGCAGCGTCAGGCGCGGGGGCGCCGACAGGCCGTTCTTCAGATCCTTGTGGCGCTGGCCGAGGATCTGCAGGTCGAGCGTCAGCATCAGCGCCGAGCACTTCGCCGCCTTGGCGCGCTCGATCAGCCGCTCGATGAAACCGCGGTCGCGCATCACGTACAGCTGGAACCAGAACGGTTTCGTCGTGCGCGCGGCGACGTCCTCGATCGAGCAGATGCTCATCGTCGAAAGCGTGAACGGCACGCCGAACTTCTCGGCTGCGCGCGCGGCCAGAATCTCGCCGTCGGCGCACTGCATGCCGGTCAGCCCGGTCGGTGCGAGCGCGACCGGAATCGCGACCTCCTGCCCGGCCATCGTCGTGCGCAGGCTGCGCCCATCCATGTTGACGGCCACCCGCTGGCGCAGCTTGATGCGCTGAAACTGCGACGAGTTCTCCCGGTATGTCGTTTCGGTCCACGAGCCCGAGTCGGCGTAGTCGTAGAACATCCGCGGCACGCGCCGCTGCGCGAGGACGCGCAGGTCCTCGATGTTGGTGATGACGGCCATGCGATGCTCAGCGGCGCTCGTACTGGGTCGAGCCGAACAGCGTCTGCTTGTCCTTGTCGGTCATCTGCGGTCTACGGCGATCGGCGAGCACCTGCACGCCGCGCTGAACTGCCGGCCGCGCCTCGACCGCCTCGTACCAGCGCTTGACGTTCGGATAGTCGGCGAGATCGACGCCCTGATTCGCGTGCGAGCGCGTCCACGGGAAGATCGCGATGTCGGCGATCGAGTACTCGCCGGCGAAGTAGGGCGCTTCGGCAAGCCGCTTGTCCATCACGCCGTACAGGCGCCTGGCTTCGTTGGTGTAGCGGTCGATCGCATACTGGATCTTCTCCGGCGCGTAGATTCGGAAGTGGTGCGCCTGGCCGAACATGGGACCCACGCCGCCCATCTGGAACATCAGCCACTGCAGCGCGACGTACTTGCCGCGCACGTCGGACGGCAGGAAACGGCCGGTCTTGCCGGCCAGATAGATCAGGATCGCGCCGGATTCGAACAGCGAGATCGGCTTGCCGCCGGGGCCTTCGCTGTCGACGATCGCCGGAATCTTGTTGTTCGGGCTGATCCGCAGGAACTCGGACTTGAACTGATCGCCGGCGCCGATGTCGACCGCGTGCACGCGGTACGGCAGGCCACATTCCTCCAGCATGATGTGGATCTTGTGGCCGTTCGGCGTCGGCCACGAATACAGGTCGATCATCGGGTTCTCCTTTTGGCTGGGTCTGTCGCGCACCGAGCGCGCGTATTACAGGTCAGCGTGCCGCGGGCGGCGGAACGTGCCTGGCGATTTCGAGTCTCGCGATCGCGTTGCGGTGGACTTCGTCGGGACCGTCAGCGAGCCGCAGCGTGCGCGCCAGCGCGTACGCGTAGGCGAGCGGAAAGTCGTCGCACATGCCGCCGCCGCCGTGCGCCTGGATCGCCCAGTCGAGCACGGTGCAGGCGACGTTGGGTGCGACGACCTTGATCATCGCGATCTCCGCCTTCGCGGCCTTGTTGCCGACGGTGTCCATCATGTACGCGGCTTTCAGCGTCAGCAGCCGCGCCTGATCGATCATGCAGCGCGCTTCGGCGATGCGCTCCTGCCAGACGGTCTGCTTCGCGACCGGCGCGCCGAACGCGACGCGATGTGCCAGCCGCTTGCACATCAGTTCGAGCGCGCGTTCGGCCAACCCGATCGAACGCATGCAGTGGTGGATGCGACCCGGGCCGAGGCGGCCTTGGGCGATCTCGAAGCCGCGCCCTTCGCCGAGCAGGACGTTCGACGCCGGCACGCGCACGTCGTCGAACTCTACTTCCATGTGGCCGTGCGGCGCGTCGTCGTAGCCGAATACGTTCAGCGGCCGGATCACCTTGACGCCCGGCGTATCGGCGGGTACCAGGATCATCGACTGCTGCGCGTGCTTCGGCGCATCGGGATCGGTCTTGCCCATCACGATGTAGACCTTGCAGCGCGGGTCGCCCGCACCGGAGGTCCACCACTTGCGGCCGTTGATCACGTATTCGTCGCCGACGCGCTTCATCGACGTCTGGATGTTGGTCGCATCCGACGAAGCAACCGCCGGCTCGGTCATCGCGAAGGCCGAGCGGATCTCGCCCGCTAGCAGCGGCTCGAGCCACCGCTTCTTCTGCTCGGGTGTGCCGTAGCGCTCGATCGTCTCCATGTTGCCGGTGTCGGGCGCGCTGCAGTTGAAGACCTCGGAAGCCCACGGCACGCGGCCCATGATCTCCGCCAGCGGCGCGTATTCGATGTTCTTCAGCCCCGCGCCGTAACGCGAATCCGGCAGGAAGAGGTTCCACAGTCCCTCGGCGCGCGCCTTGGGCTTCAGCGCCTCGACGAGCTTCGTCGGCGTCCAGCGCCGACCCTGGCGCGTGTTCTCCTCCACCTCGGCATGAAAGCGCCGCTCGTTCGGGTAGACGTGCTCGTCCATGAACGCGCGCACGCGCTGTTGCAGCTCGAGGACCTTCGGCGAGTATTCGAATTGCATCGCGGCCTCCGTGGCGGCGAAGCATAGCGCCGCCCGATTGCCGCGCGCCGCCCGTGCGTATAGATTCCGCGAGCGGAGCGCGGAGGTGATTGATGAAGGCGATCGTCTGCAGTGAATGGGGCGGCCCGGACAAACTGCGGCTCGGCGAGCTGCTGCTGCCCGATCCGAAGGCCGGCGAAGTGCGGCTGAAAGTACTCGCTGCCGGCGTGAACTTCCCCGATGCGCTGATTATCCAGAAGAAGTATCAGCTGCAGCCGCCGCTGCCTTTCGTCCCCGGCACCGAGGTCGCCGGCATGGTCGATGCCGTCGGCGAAGGCGTGAGCCTCGCGAAAGGAACGCGCGTCGTCGCGTTCGTCGGTACGGGAGGCTTCGCCGAATACGTTTGCGTGAACGCGACGCTGACGATTCCCTTGCCGACGGGCGTGTCCGACGAGGTCGCGGCCGGCTTCACGATGACCTACGCGACCTCGCAGCATGCGCTGTTCGACCGCGCGCAACTGAAGGCGGGCGAAACGCTGCTCGTGCTGGGCGCCGGCGGCGGCGTGGGACTGGCGGCGGTCGAACTGGGCAAGCTCGCCGGGGCGCGGGTGATCGCCGCGGCATCGACCGACGAGAAGCTCGCGGCATGTCACGTGGCCGGGGCGGACGCGTTGATCAACTACTCGACCCTCGACCTGCGCGAATCGGTCAAGACGCTGACGGACGGCAAGGGCGCCGACGTCGTCTACGACCCGGTCGGCGGCGGCTACACCGAACCGGCCTTGCGCGCGCTCGCATGGCGCGGCCGTCTGCTGGTCGTCGGCTTTGCCAACGGCGAGATCCCTTCGCTCCGGATCAACCTGCTGCTGCTGAAGGAAGCGTCGCTGGTCGGCGTCTACTGGGGCGAGTTCGCCAAGCGCGAGCCGAAAGCCAACGCCAGGATGATCGGCGAGCTGATGGGATGGCTGGCGCAGGGCAAGCTCAAGCCGCGCGTGTCGCACGTCTACCCGCTGCACGAGACGCCGCGCGCGCTCGACGAACTGCTGCACCGGCGCGCGATCGGCAAGCTGGTCATCCGGCCCTGAACGTTCGCAGAAACTGCCACCGTGCAAACCAGCAAGTACGACTACGTGATCGTCGGCGCGGGCACTGCAGGCTGCCTGCTCGCCAACCGCCTTTCGGCCGACCCCGACGTGAAGGTGCTGCTGCTCGAAGCGGGCGGTCGCGACGACTGGATCTGGATCAGGATTCCCGTCGGCTATCTGTACTGCATCGGCAATCCGCGCACCGACTGGTGCTATCGCACCGAACCGGAAGAAGGCCTCAACGGCCGTTCGATCCTGTACGCGCGCGGCCGAGTGCTCGGCGGCTGCTCGTCGATCAACGCGATGATCTACATGCGCGGGCAGGCGCGCGACTACGACGAGTGGGCGCAGCTCACCGGGGACTCCGGGTGGAGCTGGTCGTCGGTGCTGCCGGTGTTCAGGCAGCACGAGGACTTCTTCCGCGGCGCCGACGAGGTCCACGGTGCCGGCGGCGAGTGGCGCGTCGAGCCGCAGCGGCTGTCGTGGGAGATCCTCGACACGTACCGCGAAGCGATGGTGCAGGCCGGTATCCCGCGCAGCGACGACTTCAACCGCGGCGACAACGAAGGCTGCGGGTTCTTCCTCGTCAACCAGACGCGCGGGGTGCGGTTGAATACGTCGCGCGCGTTTCTGCGTCCCGTGCTGAACCGCCCGAACCTCACGGTGCTCACCGAAGCGCAGGCGAAACGGCTGCGCTTGGAGGGACGGCGTTGCAGCGGCATCGAAATCGAGCGCGACGGGCAGGTCGAATTCGCCGCCGCGCGCATCGAGACGATCCTCGCCTCTGGCAGCATCGGCTCGCCGCAGATCCTGCAGCTTTCCGGCGTCGGCCCGCCGCAACTGCTGAAATCGCACGGCATCGAGGTCGTGCACGCGCTGCCGGGCGTCGGCGAAAACCTGCAGGACCATTTGCAGCTTCGCATGGCGTTTAAGGTCAGCAACGTCGTCACGCTCAATCGGCGCGTGCACAGCCTCTTCGGAAAGGCGGCGATGGCGCTCGAATACGCGCTGTTCCGCAGCGGGCCGCTGACGATGGCGCCGAGTCAGCTCGGCGGATTCACGCGCTCGTCGGCCGCGCACGCCACGCCGAACGTCGAGTTCCACGTGCAGCCGCTGTCGCTCGACAAGTTCGGCGACCCGCTGCATCCGTTCGACGCGTTCACGTCGAGCGTGTGCAACCTGCGGCCGACCTCGCGCGGCCACGTGCGCATCAAGAGCGCCGATCCGCGCGCGGCGCCCGCGATCCATTGCCGCTATCTGACGACCGACGAGGACCGCAAGGTCGCGGTCGATTCGCTACGGCTCGCGCGCCGCGTGGCCGCGCAGCCCGCGCTCGCGAAGTACCGGCCGGAGGAGTTCCTGCCCGGGCCGCAGCATCGGTCCGACGAAGAACTCGTTCGCGCCGCCGGCGACATCGGCACGACGATCTTCCATCCGGTCGGCACCTGCAAGATGGGACGCGCCGACGATCCGCTCGCGGTCGTCGACTCGCGGTTGCGCGTGCGCGGACTGGCCGGGCTGCGCGTCGTCGATGCGTCGGTGATGCCGACGATCACCTCGGGCAACACGAATTCCCCGACGCTGATGATCGCCGAGCGGGCGGCGAAGCTGATCCGCGAGGATCGGCGGGCAGCGTAGGGTGGTTTCCTTCCCCTTTTACGAAAGGGGTGAATGCAGTTCCGCGCGCTACGCCTGCTGCGCGTACTTCCAGCCCAGCTCCGCCAGCGCCTTCGCGTTCGCGCCTGCGTGTTTCGCGTTGTCGCTCGACGCGAGTCCTTCCGTGTAGCGCTTGTAGACGCCCTGCAGGATCGCGGCGATGCGGAACAGGTTGTACGCGAGGTAGAAGTTCCAGTGCTCGATGTGCGCGCGCCCCGTGCGCTCGCAGTAGCGGCGGATGTACTCGGCTTCGCTCGGGATGCCCAGCGCCGCGTGGTCAAGCCCCGCGATGCCGCGGAACGCGCCCGGCGGGATGTGCCAGCTCATGCAGTGGTAGCTGAAGTCCGCGAGCGGATGGCCAAGCGTCGACAGCTCCCAGTCGAGGATCGCGACGATGCGCGGCTCGGCCGGATGGAAGATCAGGTTGTCCATCCGGTAGTCGCCGTGCACGACCGCGGTTTCGTCGCCCGGCGGGACGTGCTGCGGCAGCCACTCGATCAGCCGGTTCATCGACTCGATCTGCTCGGTCTCGCTCGCCTGGTACTGCTTGCTCCAGCGGCCGATCTGCCGCGCGAAGTAATTGCCCGACTTGCCGTAGTCCGACAGGCCCGCGCGCTCGACGTCGACCGTGTGCAGCTGCGCGATCACGCGGTTCATCTCGTCGTAGATCGCCGCGCGCTCGGCCGGGTTCGACTGCGGCAGCGACTGCTCCCAGAAGATGCGTCCCTCGACGTGCTCCATCACGAAGAACGCGCGGCCGATCACGCTTTCGTCCTCGCACAGCACGTGCACCTGCGGCACCGGAATGCCCTGCGCTCGCAGCGCGCGCATCACGCGGAACTCGCGCTCGATCGCGTGCGCCGACGGCAGCAGCTTGGCGACCGGCCCCGGCTTGCTGCGCATCACGTACTTCGCCGCCGGCGTGGTCAGCAGATAGGTCGGGTTCGACTGCCCGCCCTGGAACTGCTTGACTACGAGCGGCCCGGCAAAGCCCGGCAGATTCGCGGCCAGGTAGACAGCCAGCGGTTCGACGTCGAAGCGGTGGCGTTCGGTGACTTCTCCGAGTTGGCTCATATCGGCTCCGATTCGGGGCGTGCCCTCGACTTCAGGTATTTCTGCAGCAGCTCTTCCATCGTCGACAGCCGTGTGCCTGTCCGCAGCGTATCGATCGCGCAGAAGTTGACGACGCGCACGACGCTCTTGGCGGGCGTGGGTCCGACGTCGATCACGTTCAGGCAGCCGGCGTCCTGCGCGAGCCCGCCGAGGAAGACGTGCTGTCCGGTGAGGAACCACGACAGCACGGCGCGATTGACGCCGCCGTGCGCGACCAGCAGCGCGGTGTCCCAGTCGTCGTCCGCAAGCAGCCGCTGCAGCGCCGGCAGCGCGCGGTCGAGCAGCTCGCCGATCGTCTCGCCGCCGAGAAAGCGCGTGTCGCGCGGCACCGCGCCTTCGAATGCGGCGAGGAAAGCATCGCGCAGCTCGTCGTCGCGGATCGCCGACAGCCGCCCGCCGCGGATCTCCTGGAAATCGGGCCAGTGCTCGACCGGTGGATCGAGCTGTGCGGCTTCGAGCACGTGCTGCGCGGTTTCGCGCGTTCGCCGCAGCCCGCTGGTGACGACGCGATCGACTGCAGTGTCGCGCAGCGCCTCGCCCATCGCGCGCGCCTGCGCGACGCCCTGCGCCGTCAGCGGGACATCGTCGGGCGGGTAAGGGCGTCCCTCGGCGTCGAAGTAGTCGACCGAGCCGTGGCGCATCAGCAGCAGTCGGCGGCGCTCGACGTGCATCACGGCTCCTTCACGGCGCCGCGCGTGATGAGCCCCGCGATCGCGCTTTCGTCGAGGCCGATTTCGTGCAGCAGTTCGCGCGTCTGCGCGCCGGCCGCCGGTGCCGGGCGTGGCGCAAAGTCGTGCGCGGTCATCTGCGCCAGCGGGCCGACATGCGTCACGTCGCCGCGCCTGTGCACGAGCTTGCGCGCGGTGAACTGCGGCTGCGCGAGCGCCTCGTCCGGTTTCAGTACCGGCGCGACGCAGGCGTCGACGCGCTCGAAGATCGCGGTCCAGTGCGCGAGCGGCTGCGAGCGCAGCCGCGCGGCGACCCGCTGTCCGGTACGCTGTGCGGCCTCGGATCCCGGCGCTTCGCCGAGCGACCAGTGGTTCGGCTTCAGCTCCGGCAGGCCGATCGCTTCGCAGAACGACTGCCAGAACTTCAGTTCCAACGCGCCGACCGCCAGTTGGCCGCCGTCGGCAGTTCCATAGACGCGATAGCAGGGCGCACCGCCGGTCAGCAGCGAGCGTTCCGCGACGGGCGTCGAACCCGCGTCGAGTTCCGCGTGCGGAAAGAAGTGATGCGCGAGCAGTCCGTCCGCCATCGCGACATCGACGTAACGGCCGATCCCGGTCCGCTGCGCTCCGAGCAGTGCGATCAGCAGCGTCGACAATGCGGACAGCGCGCCGCCGAGCAGGTCGCCGAGCTGCAGGTTCGGAATCGCGGGCTTGCCCTGCGCGCGGATCTGGTCGAGCACGCCGCTCGTGGCGAGGTAGTTGATGTCGTGTCCCGCGGCCTGCGCGAGCGGGCCGTTCTGCCCGTAGCCCGACAGCGAACAGACGACGAGCTTCGGGTTGCGCGCGTGCAGAACGTCCCAGCCGAGCCCGAGCCGCGCCATCACGCCGGGGCGGAAGCCTTCGATGAGCGCGTCGGCCGTGTCGACAAGTTTCAACAGCACTTCGCGGCCGGCGGCGGACTTCAGATCGATCCGGATCGAACGCTTGCCGCGGTTGACCGCCTCGAAGATCGCGTTGACGCGCGCGCCTTCCGCGTTTGCGACCTGCGGCGGAAAGCTGCGCAGATAGTCGCCTTCGCCGGTGTCTTCGACCTTGATTACGTCGGCGCCGAAGTCGGCGAGATGCATGGTCGCCGCCGGACCCGGCAGAAGCCGCGTGAGGTCGAGGATGCGCAACCCGGCGAGCGGGGCTTGCGAGGAAGCGTTCATGCGATCGATTCGATCTGTTCGGTCAGTTCGAGCCAGCGGCTTTCGAGGGATTCGAGCTGCTGCGCGAGTTCGCCGCGCTGCTTGAGCGTGGCGGCCACTTCGTCGGGCTGCCCCGAATGATAGAAGTCCGGATCCGCCAACCGCGCGTCCAACTCGCGCAGCGCGTCCGAAATGCGCGCGATCTCGCCTTCCAGCTTCGCGAGCCTGGTCTGCAACGGCTTGCGGGCGGCGGCGAGGCGCTGGCGCTCCTGCGCCTCCTGCTTTCTGACTTCCCGCCGGTTCGGCCCTTGGTCGTCGGCGGCGCATTCGGCCCGCTCGCGCCGGCTGGCGAGCACGAGCGCGGCATAGTCGTCGAGATCGCCGTCGAAGGACGCAAGCCGGCCGTCGTGCACGAGCCAGAGCTGATCGACGGTCGCGCGCAGCAGATGGCGGTCGTGCGACACCAGCAGCAGCGCGCCTTCGAACGAAGAGAGCGCGACCGTCAGCGCTTCGCGCGTTTCCATGTCGAGGTGATTGGTCGGCTCGTCGAGAACGAGCAGGTTGGGGCGCCGCCACGCGAGCAGCGCGAGCGCGCAGCGCGCCTTCTCGCCGCCCGACATCGGCCCGACCGGGTTCGTCGCCATTTCGCCCGAGAAGCGGTAGGTGCCGAGGAAGTCGCGCAGCTCCTGTTCGCGCGCGTCCGGCGCCAGCCGGCGCAGGTGCTGCAACGAGCTTTCGTCCGGTCGAAGCTGGTCGAGCTGGTGTTGAGCGAAGTAGCCGATCGCAAGCCCCGCGCCGCGCCTCAGTTCGCCGGCAGCCGGGTCGAGTTCGCCGGCGATCGCCTTGACGAGCGTCGACTTGCCGGCGCCGTTGACGCCGAGGATGCCGATGCGATCACCCGAACGGACCAGGAACTTCACGCCGTCGAGGATCGTGCGCTCGCCGTCTGCGGTCGGATACGCGAGTCGCAGGTCTTCGGCATCGATCAGGCGTTCAGGCAGCTTGCGCGGCTCGAGGAATTCGAAGCGCCACTCGCGGCGCGCGCGCATCGGCTCGACCGCCTGCAGCCGCTCGAGCATCTTGATCCGGCTCTGCGCCTGCCGCGCCTTGGTCGCCTTGGCGCGGAAGCGGTCGACGAAGCGCTGCAGGTGCGCGGCAGTGCGCTCGTACGCTTTGGCCGCGGCGTCCTGCTGGCGCTGCTGCTCGATCCAGGCGGATTCGAACGCGCTGTAGTTGCCGGCATAGCGGCGGATCGTGCCGTCGGCGACGTGCCAGATCGCCGTCGCGCAGCGGTCGAGGAACTCGCGGTCGTGCGAGATCAGCAGCACGGTGGCGTCCTGCCGCCTGAGCCAGGCTTCGAGCCAGATGACCGAATCGAGGTCGAGATGGTTGGTCGGCTCGTCGAGCAGCAGCAGATCGGCCGGTCGCAGCAGCGCGCGCGCCAGCGCAAGCCGGTTGCGCCAGCCGCCGGAAAACTCCGACACGCGCCGCGGCGCGTCGCGCTCGGCGAAGCCCAGCCCGTGCATCACCGCCTTGGCCTGCGCGACGATCGCGCCTTCGTTCAGCTCCGCAAGCGCGGCGTGCGCATGCGCGAGGGCGAGGTCGTCGTGACCGGCCAGCGCCGTCTGCAATTCGGCGCGCGCAGCCATGAGCGGCGCGTGTCCGGCGAGCACGTAATCGAGCGCGGATTCGTCGGCGGCTTCGATGTCCTGCGCGACGTGCGCGATGCGCTCGGGCTTGGGCGCTTCGAGGCTGCCCGCCTCCGGCGCCAGCTCGCGCAGGATCGCGGCGAACAGCGACGACTTTCCGCTGCCGTTTGCGCCGACGAGCCCGATCCGTTCGCCCGGCGGCGCGATCAGCGAGACGTTGCGGTAGAGGACGCGCGCCCCGCGTGCCAGGGCGAGGTCGGTGAGGCGAAGCATCTAGATCGGAGTGCGGATCGCGCATTGCGCATTGCGCTCACCGCCGCACCGGCGCGAATGTCCTGTTGCCAGGCGCCGAGCGCCGCTGCCGAGATTCCTGGGACTGTGCACGCGCGACGAAGGCGGCGCGATCCGCAATCCGCGATCCGCAATCCGCGTCACGGCAGCTCCTCCTGCCTAACGAGGAACACCATGTCGTCGCCGGCGCTGGTGGTGAGCCAGGTCATCGGGATGTCCTTGAACTGTTTCTCCACGGTCGCGCGTTCTCCGCCGACCTCGACGATCAACAGCCCGCCGCGCTTCAGATGGTCGCGCGCCTCGCGCAGCAGCCGCTTGATGACGTCCATGCCGTCGCCGCCGCCGGCCAACGCGAGCTTCGGCTCGTGCGTGTACTCCTTCGGCAGCCTGCTCATCGACGCGTCGGTGACGTACGGCGGATTGCACAGGATCACGTCGTAGCGCCGGTTCGACAGCGCCGTGAACAGATCCGATTCGACGAGCCGGATCCGCCCCTCGAGGCCGTAGTCGGCGATGTTGCGCTTCGCGACCGCGAGCGCGTCTTTCGAGACGTCGGCGGCGTCGACCTTCGCGCGCGGGAAAACGTCGGCGGCCATCACCGCGAGGCAGCCCGAGCCCGTACACATGTCGAGCACCTCGGCCACGTCGCTCGGTTCCTGCACCCACGGATGCAGGCCGTCCTTCAACAACTCGGCGATGAAGGAGCGGGGCACGATCGCGCGTTCGTCGACGTAGAACTTGTAGCCCTGCAGCCACGCCTCCTGCAGCAGGTAGGCGGCCGGCACGCGTTTCTTGACGCGCCGTTCGATCAACTGCAGCAGCGAATTGATTTCCGCGTGCGTCAGATACGCGTCGAGGAAGACGTCGAGCCGCTCGATCGGCAGCTTCAGCGTGCGCATCACGATGAACACCGCTTCGTCGAAGGCGTCGACCTGGCCATGGCCGAAGAAGATGTTCGCCTCGTTGAAGCGCGTCACCGCGAAACGCAGCACGTCGCGCAGGGTGCGCAGATTGGCCTGGGCGTCGATGTTGGACATTGTTGTTGTTCAGCCGAGCAGCAGTTCGAGCGTGCGGCGGTAGACGTTCTTCAGCGGTTCCAGATCGTCGACGCGGATGTTCTCGTCGATCTTGTGGATCGACGCGTTCGGCGGTCCGAATTCGACGACTTGGGGGCAGACGGTTGCGATGAAGCGGCCGTCCGATGTGCCGCCGGTGGTCGAGAGCCGTGCTTCGACGCCGGTGCATTCGGCGATCGCGCGGCGGATCGCGCCGACCAGTTCCCCAGGCCGCGTCAGGAACGGCTGGGCGCCGATCGTCCAGGCGATCTCGTAATCGAGGCCGTGTTTGCCGAGAAGCGACTCGATCCGCCGTATCAGCCCCTCGGCGGTCGACACCGGTGCGAAGCGCAGATTGAAGTCGACTTCGCACGCGCCGGGGATCACGTTTGTCGCGCCGGTGCCCGCGCGGATGTTCGAAACCTGGAAGGTCGTCGGCGGGAAATACTCGTTCCCCCCGTCCCATTGGGCCGCCGCGAGTTCGGCGAGCGCGGGCGCCATTTCGTGCACCGGGTTGCGGGCAAGGTGGGGGTAGGCGACGTGCCCCTGCACGCCCTTGACCGTGAGCCTGCCCGACAGCGAGCCGCGCCGGCCGTTCTTGATCGTGTCGCCGAGGCGATCGACCGAGGTCGGCTCGCCGACGATGCAACAGTCGATCGCTTCGCCGCGCGCGGCAAGCCTTTCGACGACGGCCACCGTGCCGTCGGTGGCCGGGCCTTCCTCGTCGGAGGTCAGCAGCAGCGCGAGCGAGCCGCGATGCGCAGGATGCGCGCGGACGAACTCTTCGGCCGCGACGACGAACGCGGCGATCGAGCTCTTCATGTCGCTCGCGCCGCGGCCGAACAGGCGGCCGTCGCGCAACACCGGCTCGAACGGATCCGAATGCCATTGCTCGCGCGGTCCGGGCGGGACGACATCGGTGTGGCCGGCGAAGACAACGTTCGGCCGCGCCACGCCGCGCCGCAGCCACAGGTTGGCGACGCTGTTGCGGTCGATGCGTTCGGCGCGGAATCCCAGCGGCGTCAGACGCTGCGCAATCAGGTCCTGGCAGCCGTCGTCGGCCGGCGTGACCGAACGGCGGGCGATCAACTGGCGGACGAGTTCGAGCGTCGCGGACACGGCTATGCGGGGCAGAAAGGCCCCGCATTATCCGTGATCCGTTACCCGTTGTCCGTGCTCCGTTGTCCGCTCCCGGTCCTCCGCCGCGGCGGCGGTTTCAACCGTGAACGGTCAACGGAGACGGGCTAGATGTTCAGCGTGAACTCCGAGAACGACGAAGTGTCGTTGGCGGCCTTCTTCGGCTGCTGAACGGCCGCGTTCGGCTTGCCGGCGTTATTGATGAACCACAGCAGGTTGTTCTTCGAGTCGGCCGCGGCGAGCGCATCCTCGCGCGTGACGACGTCCTTCTGCAGCAGCGTGTACAGGCTCTGCTCGAACGACTGGCTTTCGGGCGCGAGGCTCTGCTCCATCGCCTCCTTGATGCCCGACACGTCGCCGCGCTCGATCAACGAGGTCATCTGGCCCGCGTTCATCAGCACTTCGACGGCCGGCACGCGGCCGCCCTTTTTTGAACGGACCAGCCGCTGCGACACGACCGCCTTCAGCGAGGCCGCGAGGTCCTCGAACAGCGCCTGCCGCGTCTCCGGCGTGTAGAAGCTGATCACGCGGTTCAGCGCGTGCGCGCTGTTGGTCGCGTGCATCGTCGCGACGACCAGGTGTCCGGACAGCGAGTACGCGAGCGCCGCGCCCATCGTGTCGCGGTCGCGGATCTCGCCGATGAACAGCACGTCGGGCGCCTGACGCATCGCGTTCCTGAGGGCGGCGTGCAGGCTCTTCGCGTCGGTGCCGATCTCGCGCTGGTTGATGATCGACTTCTTGTTGCGGAACAGGAACTCGATCGGATCCTCGAAGGTGAGGATGTGCCCGGTGATCAGTTCGTTGCGATGATCGAGCATCGACGCGATCGACGTCGATTTGCCCGAACCGGCGGCGCCGACCACGAGGATCAGCCCGCGCCGCTCCATGATCAGGTCCTTGAGCACGTCGGGCAGCATCAGTTCGTCGAGCCGCGGCACTTCGTGCGGGATGTAACGCACCACCGCCGAGATCGAGCCGCGCTGCAGGAAGGCGCTCAGGCGGAAGCTGCCGACACCGGTCACCGGCAGACCGATGTTCAGCTCGCGCGTGTCCTCGAGTTCGCGGAAGTGGCTGTCGGTCAGTCGTTCGGCCAGCAGGCTGACGATGGCCTGAGGCGCCAGCCGCTCCTGATTGATCGGCACGCACACGCCGTTGATCTTGATCGTGATCGGCGAGCCGACCGCCAGATAGAGGTCGGAGGCGCTCTTCTCCGCCATCAGGTGGAACAGTCGCTCGAGTGCCATCAGCGTCTCCGGGTCAGCACGCAGGGACGATACGCATGGCCCCGCAGCCCGTGAAGTCCCGCGATCGGGCGAATAGCGGCGCCTTGTCGGGCGATCTCAGCGGCTTGCGCCGGCTTCGCGCAGCAGGTCGTTGATCGCGGTCTTCGCGCGCGTCTGCGCGTCGACGCGCTTGACGATCACCGCGCAGTACAGGCTGTACTTGCCGTCGGCCGACGGCAGGCTGCCCGACACGACGACCGAACCGGCGGGAATCCGCCCGTACGTCACTTCGCCGGTGGCGCGGTCGTAGATCTTGGTGCTCTGGCCGATGTAGACGCCCATGCTGATCACCGAGTTTTCTTCGACGATCACGCCCTCGACGATTTCCGAGCGCGCGCCGATGAAGCAGTTGTCCTCGATGATCGTCGGACTGGCCTGCAGCGGCTCGAGCACGCCGCCGATGCCGACGCCGCCCGACAGGTGCACGTTCCTGCCGATCTGCGCGCACGAGCCGACGGTGGCCCAGGTGTCGACCATCGTGCCTTCGTCGACGTAGGCGCCGATGTTCACGTACGACGGCATCAGCACGACGTTCTTCGCGATGAACGCACCGCGGCGGACCATCGCCGGCGGCACGACGCGGAAGCCGCCCGCAGCGAAGTCACGCTCCGAGTAGCCGGCGAACTTGCCGGGCACCTTGTCGTAGTAGCGGGTGAAGCCGCCGGACTCCATCACCTGGTTGTCCTGCAGCCGGAAGGACAGCAGCACGGCCTTCTTGACCCACTGCTGGACGACCCATTGCCCGGCGCGCTTTTCCGCGACGCGTAGTTCGCCCGCGTCGAGCCTGGCGAGCGTTTCGTCGATCGCGCGGCGGACGTCGGTGGGCGCGTTGGCGGGGCTCAGTTCGGAACGGCGCTCCCACGCGCCTTCGATGATCTGCTGGCTGTTCATTGGGACCTCGACAGGGTTTCGGTGAATTCGGCGATGCGGCGCGCGGCGTCGAGCACCTCGTCGACGCCCGCCACGAGGGCGATGCGCACGAAGCTTGCGCCCGGGTTCAAGCCGTCGCGCGTACGCGCGAGGAAGCTGCCGGGAAGCACGGTCACGTTGCGCTCGGCGTAAAGACGGCGGGCGTATTCGGCGTCGTCGATCGGCGTACGGGCCCAGAGGTAGAAGGCGGCTTCGGGTATCGACGTCTGCAGCGCGCGGGCGACGATCGGCGTGGCCTGCGCGAACTTGGTCGCGTACAGGCGGCGGTTTTCGCGCACGTGCGCCTCGTCCTTCCAGGCGGCGATGCTCGCGGCCTGCACCGGCGGGCTCATCGCGTTGCCGTGATAGGTGCGATACAGAAGGAACTTCTTGAGCACCGCGGCATCGCCGGCGACGAAGCCCGAGCGCAAACCGGGCACGTTCGAGCGCTTCGACAGGCTGCCGAATGCGACGAGCCGCGGAAAGCCAGCGCGGCCGAGTGCGTGCGCAGCCTGCAGGCCGCCGAGGGGTGGATGCGCTTCGTCGAGGTAGATCTCCGAATAGCACTCGTCGGAGGCGATGACGAAGCCGTGGCGGTCCGACAACTCGAACAGTTCGCGCCACTCGTCCAGCGCCATCACGCGCCCGGTTGGGTTGGCCGGCGAGCAGACGTAGACAAGCTGAACGCGCCGCCACTCGCCCGGCGTCACGCGCTCGAACGCCATCCGGAAGCCGTTGTCAGGCGTGGTCGGCAGGAACAGCGGCTGCGCGCCCGCGAGCAGCGCCGCGCCTTCGTAGATCTGATAGAAGGGATTCGGCGAAATCACCAGCGCGTCGCGCGTACGGTCGACGACTGCCTGCGCGAACGCGAACAGTGCCTCGCGCGAGCCGTTGACCGGCAGCACCTGCGTGGCCGGATCGACCGCGGGCAGTTCGAAGCGCCGCGCGAGCCATGCGGCGATCGCCTCGCGCAGTTCGGGCACGCCGATCGTGCTCGGGTACTGGGCGAGCCCGGGCAGCGCTTTCGTCAAGGCCTCGAGGATGAAGGGCGGCGTGGCGTGCTTCGGCTCGCCGATCGACAGGTTGACGTGCGGCAGTTGCGCCGGCGGGCTGGCGCCGGCCAGCAGCTCGCGCAGCCGCTCGAACGGATACGGCTGCAGCTTGCCAAGGTCCGGATTCATCCGCGCATGCTCGATTGGGCGGGGAAGCGGCCGAGCTCGACGTACGGCGCGGGCTTCCAGCCGCGCTTGCGGTGCTCGGCGACGACGGTCGTGAAGATGCCGCCGCGCACGTACCAGCGCGCGGTCAGCCGCAGAAAGCGCGGCGCCAGTGCGCGCACGAGGTCGTCGAGGATGCGATTGGTCACCGCCTCGTGGAAGACGCCCTCGTCGCGATACGACCACATGTAAAGCTTCAGGCTCTTCAACTCGACGTTGCGCCGGTCGGGCACGTAGTCGAGGATCATCGTCGCGAAGTCCGGCTGCCCGGTCAGCGGGCACAGGCAGGTGAACTCGGGGACTTCGATGTGAACCAGGTAGTCGCGGGCCGGCGCGGGGTTCGGAAAGGTGTCGAGTTTTCGGGTCGGCCGCGTGGCCATCGAAGCGCCCTGCAATGCGGCTTCGCGCGCGAAGCCGGAGGTGGAAAAGGTCGGCTGTATTATACGAAGCCATCGCAATCACCCGACGCGCCGCTTCGCTCCCGCATCCGCGCGCGTCGTCACTCCCGGAAGCTCCAAGGTGCGTCTTCGGCAGATCAAGCTGGCCGGCTTCAAATCGTTTGTCGATCCGACCCACATCGACGTTCCCGGCAGCCTCGTCGGCGTGGTCGGGCCGAACGGTTGCGGCAAGTCCAACGTCATCGACGCGGTGCGCTGGGTGCTTGGCGAATCGAAGGCCGCCGAGCTGCGCGGCGAGTCGATGCAGGACGTCATCTTCAACGGCTCCGCGAACCGCAAGCCGGGCGGGCGCGCGAGCGTCGAGCTCGTCTTCGACAACTCGCACGGGCGCATCGGCGGCGAGTGGGGCAAATACGCCGAGATCTCGGTCAAGCGCGTGTTGACGCGCGACGGCGCCTCCAGTTACTTCATCAACAATCAGGCGGTACGCAGGCGCGACGTGCAGGACATGTTCCTCGGCACCGGGCTCGGCCCGCGTGCGTACGCGATCATCGGCCAGGGCATGATCACGCGCATCATCGAGGCGCGCCCCGAGGAGTTGCGCATATTCCTCGAAGAGGCGGCCGGGGTGTCGAAGTACAAGGAACGCCGGCGCGAAACCGAGAACCGCCTGGCCGACACGCGCGACAACCTGACGCGCGTCGAAGACATCCTGCGCGAGCTGGACGGCAACATCGCCAAGCTCGAGCAGCAGGCCGAGGTCGCGCAGAAGTACCGCAACCTCAAAGCCGCGCACGACGAGCAGCAGCAGCTCCTGTGGGCGAGCCGCAAGCGCGAGGCGGCGGCCGAGCAGGAGAGGGTCGCGCGCGACATCGAAGCGCGCAGCGCCGCGCTCGAGCAGCATGTCGCCGAATTGCGCGCGACCGAGCGTCTGCTGGAGGAGGTGCGCGCCGCGCACTACGCGGCATCGGACGCGGTGCACGCCGCGCAAGGCGAAGTGCTGCAGATCAACGCCGAGATCGGCAAGCTCGAGTCGGAGATCCGCATGATCGTCGACGGCCGCGCGCGGCTGGCGGCGCAGACCGACACGCTGATCGCCACGCGCGAGCGCCGGCTGCGCGAGGCCGAGGAGCTGAAGGCGCGCGCCGCCGAGCTCGAGCGCCAGATCGAAGAAGGCGGGCGGCGCCTGCAGGCCGCCGCCGCGCAAGGCGCCGAGCACGAGGCCGGATTGCCGCAGTTGCGGACGGAATACGAGACGACGCGCGACGCGCTGTCCGCCGCGCGCGCGGAAGCCGCGCTCGCCGAGCAGGCGATCGAAGCGGCCGCCTCCGAGCAGCGCGCGTTCGATCGCGAACTGGGTTCGCTGCTGGCGCGCCGGGAGCGGCTGCAGGAGGAGAAGGCGCATCTCGGTGCGCCCGACGAGCAGCGGCTGGCCGCGCTGAAGTCCGACATCGCACGGCTCGAGACCGAGCTGGCCGCGAGCGCGCAGCGGCTGCAGCAGGCCGAAGCGCAGCTCGCGCAGGCGCAAGGCGAGCGGCAGGGTCTGCTGGAGACGCGCACCCGCGAGACCGAAGCGCTCGCCAAGCTGGAAGCGCGCCTGCACGCGCTGCAGGAACTGCAGGCCAACGTCGAAGCCGACGAGCGGCTCGATCCCTGGTTGCGCGCGCAGGGACTCGAAAGCCTGCCGCGGCTGTTCCGCAAGATGCACGTCGAGCCCGGCTGGGAAACGGCGTTCGAGGCCGTGCTGCGCGAGCGCATCGAAGCGCTCGAAGTCGGCCGTCTCGACACCCTGGCGGGGCTCGCGACCAATTCGCCGCCGGCGCGCGTCGCGTTCTACGCACCGGCCGGCGCCGTGGCCGCGCCCGCCGCCCCCGCCGGCTTCGTCCGGCTCGCGGACCGCGTGCGCGGCCACGACGCCGCGCTCGCCGCAGTGCTCGGCGACTGGCTCGCGAACGTGTTCATCGCCGACGACGTCGGACAGGCGCTCTCGCGGCGCGCCGAGCTGCCGCCGGGCGGGCACTTCGTGACGAAGGCGGGGCACCGCATCTCGCGCTACGCGGTGCGCTTCTACGCGCAGGACGACCGGAAGGCGGGGTTGCTGGCCCGCCGCCAGGAGATCGAGAACCTCGAGCGCGAACTGCGCGCGCAGAAGCTGATGGTCGAGCAGGCCGGCGCGGCGTTCACGCGCTGCGAAGCGTTGTTGCGCAGCGCGCAGGAGCAGGCGAACGCCGAGCGGCAGGCGTCCGAACGGCTGCGCTCGCAACTGCACACCGTGCAGCTCGAGGCGGTCAAGCTCGGCGAGCTGATCGACCGCGTGCGGCATCGCGCCGGCCAGATCGACAACGAACTGGCCGAAGTCGCTTCGCACGAGGCGGCGCTGCGCGCGCACCGCGGCGACGCCGACGAGCGCTTCCAGCAGCTCGACCAGGAGCTGGCGGCGAAGCAGGAGGCGGTGGAAGCGGCGCGTGTCGCCTACGAGGACGCCGACAGGCGTCAGCGCGAAGCGCGCGAGGAGCAGCAGCGGCTCGCCGCCGAACGCCAGCGCATCGAGTTCGAGGTCGCTTCGGCGCGCGAACGTGCGGCCGACGTGGCGCACGCGATCCAGGTGGCCGAGTCCGACGCCGCGCGGCTGGCGACCGATATCGAAGCGGCGCGCGCCGAGATGGTGCGGCTCGACGACAGCGCGGTGCGCAGCGGACTGGACGGCTGGCTCGCGCAGCGCGGCGCCGCCGAGGAAAGGCTGCGCGAAGCGCGCAGCCGGCTCGACGAGCTGGCGCAGCAGCTTCGCGCGACCGACGAAAGGCGGCTGCAGCTCGAGCGCGAGCAGCAGCCGCGGCGCGACAAGATCACCGAGCTGCAGTTGAAGGAGCAGGCCGCGCGGCTCGCGGTCGAGCAGTACGCGCAGCAGCTTGCCGAAGTTCATGCCGACGAGGCGGCGCTGGCGGCGAAGCTCGAGGCCGCACCCGTCAAACCGGCGGCCCTGCAGTCGGAGATCGTGCGGCTGGCGCAGGAGATCGAAGCGCTCGGCGCGGTCAACCTGGCGGCCCTGGAGGAACTGGGGCAGGCGCGCGAGCGCAAGGGCTTCCTGGACGCGCAGTCGAGCGACCTGAAGGCGGCCATCGGCACGCTCGAAGACGCGATCCGACGCATCGATCGCGAAACGCGCGAGCTGCTGCAGCAGACCTTCGATCAGGTCAACGTGCAGTTCGGCCAGCTTTTCCCGAAGCTCTTCGGCGGCGGCGAAGCGAAGCTGACGATGACCGGCGACGAGATCCTCGATGCCGGCGTGCAAGTGATGGCGCAGCCGCCGGGCAAGCGCAACAGCACGATCCACCTGCTGTCGGGCGGCGAAAAGGCGTTGACCGCGACCGCGCTGGTGTTCGCGCTGTTCAAGCTGAATCCCGCCCCGTTCTGCCTGCTCGACGAGGTCGACGCGCCGCTGGACGACGCGAACACCGAACGCTTCTGCGACCTGGTGCGCTCGATGACCGGCAACACGCAGTTCCTGTTCATCACGCACAACAAGATCGCGATGGAAATGGCGGAGCAGTTGATCGGCGTGACGATGCAGGAGCAGGGCGTCTCGCGTATCGTTGCCGTCGATATCGACAGCGCCGTGCGGCTGACCGCCGAGGCCGCCTGACGCGACGCTTTGATGAGCGATCTGCAGCTCGCCCTGCTCGTACTGGCCGCCGTGCTGCTGGTGGCGCTGTACGGCTACGGGAAGTGGCAGGAGCGGCAGGCGCTCAAGCGGATGGACGAATCGATGCGCGGCGGACTCGGCGACGCGCTGCTCGAACCGCCGCCCGTCGCCGCGGCACCGGTCCGCGCGCCCGCGCAGCGGATCGAACCGCGTCTTTCGTTTCCCGCCGAGGCGGCTGCCCCCGAGCCGCAAGCGCCGGCGCCGCTGGCGCTGTCGGGCCTGTCGTCG
This sequence comes from Betaproteobacteria bacterium, assembly GCA_016861185.1. Classification (GTDB taxonomy): domain Bacteria; phylum Pseudomonadota; class Gammaproteobacteria; order Burkholderiales; family Burkholderiaceae_F; genus DSNY01. The sequence continues at coordinate 414,812 of BOKW01000002.1, read as the reverse complement.
CATTGGATCGAAGACCCGCTGCTGGACTGCGTGCTCGAGCTGCGCTGCGCGCACGCGGTCGACGGCGTGACCGTATTCGATGCCGCGGTGCCGCTTTCGCTCCTCGAACTGCCGCTGCCGGTTTTCCTGGTCGCATGGGACGCGCGCGCGCAGCAGTGGGTGCAGCCCGACCGTTTCGGCTTCTACTCGGAGCTGCTGGTTGCCGTGCAGATGGCGAGCCGCCGGCACGCGCTGGACGACATCGAGGCCTCGCGTTTCGTCGCCGCCGTCCAGCAGGTCGCGCTCGCGCTCGACGCCGACTTCGATCCGCCGGAAGTCGGCCGCATCGTCGCACTCGCGCGGGATCTGGACCGCCTGTGCGCGCAGTTCGACGTGCAGATCGGGTTGACGCTCGAGGCGCAGAACGGCGCGTGGGACGCGCAGGCGCTGCGCGGCGCGGCCGAGCATGCAGGGCTGATCAAGGCGGGTGATGGGCGCTGGCAGCGCCTCGCCGACGGCGACGGCGGCGCCACGCCGCTGTTCGCGATGCGCTGCGATGCACTGCCCGCCGACCGGATCGCGCTCGAGCTCGACGTGCCGCTGGTCCCGCCGGCGGCCGCGCCGCTGCACGCGCTGTTCGCTGCTGCCGAGCAGCTCGCCGGGCGGCTCGGCGCGCGCATCGTCGACGACAACGGCCGTCCGATCCATCCCGGCTCGATGCCGGCGATCGCCGAGCAGCTCGAAAAGCTGTACGCCGAGATGCGCGCCGCCGGCATCGAACCCGGATCGGCGCGCGCGCAGCGTCTGTACGCATGACGACGGCCGTTCCCGCCGAGGCCGCGCGCCGGGCCCGGCAGCTGCGCGAGGAGATCGAGCGGCACAACTACGCGTACTACGTGCTGGACGCGCCGACGATCCCCGACGCCGAGTGGGACGCACTGTTCCGCGAGTTGCAGGAGCTCGAGGCGCGTTATCCGGCGCTCGCCTCCGCGGACTCGCCGACGCAGCGCATCGGCGGTCCGCCGCGCGCCGACCTGCGCGAGGTGCGGCACGCGGTGCCGATGCTTTCGCTGAACAACGCGCTGAGCGAGGCGGAGGCGATCGCCTTCGACCAGCGCGTGCGCGACGCGCTCGCCAAGGCGAACCTCGGCGACGGCGCGGTCGAATACGCGTGTGAACTGAAGTTCGACGGCCTCGCGATCAATCTGCGCTACGAGCACGGCCTGCTCGTCGAAGCCGCCACGCGCGGCGACGGCACGGTCGGCGAGGACGTGACACCGAACGTGCGAACGATCCATTCGGTGCCGCTGAAGCTGCGCGCGGCGCGGCCGCCGGTGGTGCTCGAGGCGCGCGGCGAGGTGCTGATGTTCAGGCGGGACCTCGAGCGGCTCAACGAACGGCAGCGCGCGCGCGGCGAAAAGGAGTTCGCCAACCCGCGCAACGCCGCGGCCGGCGCGCTGCGCCAGCTCGACCCGAAGATCACCGCGCAGCGGCGCCTGCACTTCTTCGCCTACGGGTTCGGCGAACTGCACGGCGCTGACGAGCCGGACACGCATTGGGCCGCGCTCGACTGGCTCGCATCGCTCGGCCTGCCGGTCAACGAGGAGCGCGCGGTCGTGCGCGGCGTCGAAGGGCTGCTCGGTTTCTACCGCGAGGCGCTGCGCAAGCGCCCCAAGCTACCGTACGACATCGACGGCGTCGTCTACAAGGTCAACGCGTACGCGCTGCAGCGCGCGCTCGGCTACGTTTCGCGCGCGCCGCGCTTCGCCATCGCGCACAAGTTTCCCGCGCAGGAGGCCACCACGCAGGTGCTCGACATCGAGGTGCAGGTCGGCCGGACGGGCGCGTTGACGCCGGTCGCGCGGCTGGCGCCGGTGCAGGTCGGCGGCGTCACGGTGACCAATGCGACCTTGCACAACGAGGACGAGATCCGGCGCAAGGACGTGCGCATCGGCGACACGGTGATCGTGCGGCGCGCCGGCGACGTGATCCCGGAGGTCGTCGCCGCCGTCCCGGAGCGCCGGCCCGCGCACACGCGGCTGTTCCACATGCCTGCGCAGTGCCCGGTGTGCGGCTCGGCGGTCGAGCGGCCCGCCGACGAGGCGATCGCGCGCTGCACCGGCGGCTTGTTCTGTCCGGCGCAGCGCAAGCAGGCGCTGCGGCACTTCGCGGGGCGGCGCGCATTGGACATCGAGGGGCTGGGCGAGAAGCTGATCGACCAGCTCGTCGATGCCGGTCTGGTGCGCACGCCGGCGGATCTGTTCAGGCTCGACCTGGAAACGCTCGCGAACCTCGAACGGATGGGCGAAAAGTCGGCGGCGAACCTGCTCGCCGCGCTCGACAAGGCGCGCGAAACGACGCTCGAGCGCTTTGTCTACGCGCTCGGCATCCGTCACGTCGGCGAAAGCACCGCGCGCGATCTGGCGCGGCACTTCGGTTCGCTCGACGCGCTGCTGGCAGCCGACGAGGAGGCCTTGCTCGAAGCGCCCGATGTCGGGCCGGTCGTCGCGGCGTCGATCGCGCGCTTCTGCGCGGAGCCGCACAATCGCGAAGTCATCGCGCAGTTGCGCGCCGCCGGCGTGCGCTGGCGCGAAGGCGCTCCGGCGAAGCGCGCTGCAGCCGGTCCCCTCGCCGGCAAGACCTTTGTGCTGACGGGGACGCTGCCGACATGGAACCGCGACGAGGCCAAGGAGCGCATCGAGGCGGCGGGCGGCAAAGTGGCGGGGTCGGTGTCGAAGAAGACCGATTACGTCGTCGCCGGCACCGAGGCGGGCTCCAAGCTGGAGAAAGCGCAGGCGCTCGGCGTGAACGTGATCGACGAGGACGGGCTGCGCCGCTTGCTCGGCGAGTAAAGGAGGTCGGGACGGATGTACGCAATCATCGGTGGCAGCGGGCTCGCGAAACTGTCGGCGCTGCAGAACACGCGGCGGCAGGTCATGCGAACGCCGTACGGCGAGCCGTCGGGCGCGATGACCTTCGGCACGCTCGCCGGCCGCGAGGTCGTTTTCCTCGCGCGACACGGCTATGGTCACACGATCGCGCCGCACGAGATCAACTACCGCGCCAACATCTGGGCGCTGAAGGATCTGGCCGTGTCCGGCGTGATCGCGATCGCGACTTGCGGCGGCGTGCGGCACGACCTCGGGCCGGGCACGCTGGTCGTTCCCGACCAGATCATCGACTACACGCACAGCCGCAAGTCGACGTTCTTCGAAGGCACGGAAAGCCCGGTCACGCACGTCGACTTCACGCAGCCTTATTCGGCGCGGATGCGAAGGCTGCTGATCGAAGCCGCCGCAGCCTGCGACGAGTCGGTCGTCGACGGCGCGACCTACGCGTGCACCCAGGGACCGCGGCTCGAAACCGCGGCGGAGATCGAGCGGATCGCGCGCGACGGCGGCGACGTCGTCGGCATGACCGGCATGCCGGAGGCGGCGCTGGCGCGGGAAGCGGGGCTGGACTACGCGGCGCTCGGCGTGGTCGTCAACCATGCCGCCGGACGCGGCGACAGCAAGCACGAGATCAAGCTCGAGGACCTCGACCACGTGATGAACGCCACGATCGTGCGCGCGGTGCGCATCCTCGAGGAAGCGGTGCGGAGGGCAGGGTGATCCGGGAGATCCTGCGCATGGGCGATCCGCGGCTGTTGAGGGTGGCCGAGCCGGTGCGCGCCTTCGACACGCCCGAACTGCGAACGCTGCTGGCGGACATGTTCGACACGATGCGCGCGGCCAACGGCGCGGGGCTCGCGGCGCCGCAGATCGGCGTGCCGCTGCGCGTGGTGATCTTCGGCTACGACGATCCGGCCGCGCGCAATCCGCGTTATCCGGACGCGCCGCCGGTGCCGCGCACGGTGCTGATCAATCCGGTGATCGAGCCGCTGTCGGAAGAGGTCGAAGAGGGCTGGGAGGGCTGCCTGTCGGTGCCGGGCCTGCGCGGCGTGGTGCCGCGCCATGCGCGCGTGCGTTACCGCGGTTTCGACGAGAAGGGCGGCGCCATCGATCGCACGGTCGACGGCTTCCACGCGCGGGTCGTGCAGCACGAATGCGACCACCTCGACGGCATCCTGTACCCGATGCGGATGCGCGACTTCACGCGCTTCGGCTTCACCGACGTGCTGTTCCCCGGCCTGGACGCTACACCCGAGGAATAGCGCGCCGCTCCGCACTCAGTGCGCGAGCGCTTCCAGCAGGTCGCCTTCGAGCTGAAGCTGCCCGCGCGGGCTCTCCAGAATCGGGCCGTCGATCAGGAACACGTCCTCGACGCGTTCGCCGAGCGTCAGGATCTTCGCCGTGTGGACGTTGACGTTGTGGCGCGCGAGCACGCGCGTGATCGCGTACAGCAGGCCGATGCGGTCGGTCGCGACGACCTCGAGCAGATAGTGCTCGGCGCGCTCGTCCGGCTGGAGCTGCACGCTCGGCGAAATCGGAAAGTGGCGCGAATGCCGCGACAGCCGGCCCTTGACCGGCTGCGGCAGCTCGGCCGGCTTGGCGAGCCACTCGGTCAGCTCGTGCTCGATCTGCGTCAGCAGCGCCCGATAGTGCGGGGTGCGTCCGTTGTCGGTGACGACGAAGGTGTCGAGCGCGTAGCCGTGCCGCGTCGTATGGATCTTGGCGTCGAGGATGCTCAGGTTGCGGCTGTCGAAGTAGCCGCAGATGCGTGCGAACAGGTCCTTCTGGTCGCGGACGTAGATCAGCACCTCGGCGCCTTCGCCGACCTGCGACAGCCGCGTGCGCACGATCGGCTTGTCGGTGCGTACGTGCGCCACCAGCGAGCGCGCGTGCCACGCGATGTCTTTCGCCGTATGGCGCAGGAAGTAGACGACGTCGAGTTCGGCCCACAGCGGTTCGTGCGCCGTCTCCGACAGCCCGTACAGCCGCAGCGTGGCGAGCGCTTCGCGCTTGCGGCCTTCCAGCTCCGCCGTCGCCGGGACCGCTTCGCCGCCGAGCTGCCGGCGCGTCAGCAGGAACAGGTCCTCGAGCAGCTTGCCTTTCCACGCGTTCCATACGCGCGGGCTCGTGCCGCGGATGTCGGCGACGGTCAGCAGATACAGCGCGACCAGGCGCCGCTCGCTGCCGACGAGACGGGCGAAGCGCTCGATCACCGCCGGGTCGGCGATGTCCTGCTTCTGTGCGACGCGCGACATCGTCAGGTGGTGTTCGACGAGAAAGACGACCAGCTCGGTGTCCTCGCGGGACAGGCCGTGCTGGCGGCAGAACGTCCGTGCGTCGCGCGCACCCAGTTCGCTGTGATCGCCGCCGCGACCCTTGGCAATGTCGTGGAACAGCGCCGCGATCAGCAGCAGCCATGGGCGCTCGAAGTCGGCGATCAGCTGGCTGCACAGCGGATACTCGTGCGCGTGTTCGGCCTGCATGAAGCGGCGCAGATTGCGCACGACCATCAGGATGTGCTGGTCGACCGTGTAGACGTGGAACAGGTCGTGCTGCATCTGACCCACGATGCGGCGGAACACCGGCAGATAGCGGCCGAGGACCGACCACTGGTTCATCCGCCGCAGCTCGTGCAGCACGCCGCGGTTCTGCTGCAGGATCGCAAGGAAAGTCGCGCGGTTGACCGGGTCGCGCCGGAACGCGCCGTTGATCAGGTTGCGGCCGTGCCAGATCGCGCGCAGCAGCCGCGCGCTCATGCCCTTCAGCTCGGGGTGCCGCTGCAGCGTGAGGAAGGCGCGCAGCAGCGCATTCGGATCGCGATCGAGCGCGCGATCGTCGTCGATGTCGAGCAGCTCGTTGCGCGCGACCAAGGTCGCGTCGACCGGCGCGGTGTGGGCGGCGTCGTGCGGAAACAGCCGCTCCTCGATGTTCTGCAGCACGATCGTGTTGAGCTGGCTGACCGCCTTGGCTGCCCAGTAGTAGCGCTGCATCAGCACTTCGCTGGCGCGGCGCGTAGCGGTTGCCTCGATGCCTGCGGCGGATGCGACCGCGTGCTGCACGTCGAAGACGAGCCGGTCCTCGCGCCGGCCGGAGACGATGTGCAGCCAGGCGCGGATCCGCTTCAGCGTCCGCTCGTTGTGCACGAGCATCGCCAGCTCGGCGCGCGTCAGCAGGCGGCGCCTTTCGAGCTCGGCCCATGAGGTGCCGAGGCCGGCTGCGCGTGCGACCCACAGCAGCACCTGCAGATCGCGCAATCCGCCGGGGCTCTCCTTGCAGTTGGGTTCGAGGCTGTACGGCGTGTCCTGGAACTTCGTGTGGCGCTGCTGCTGCTCGAGCACCTTGGCGCGGAAGAAGGACTGCGCGTCGAGCACGCCGACGATCGCCCGCGCCAGCTCTTCGTACAACGACGGGGGACCGGCGACGCGGCGCGATTCGAGCATCGACGTGAGGATCGTGACGTCCTGCGCCGCTTCGCTGCGGCACTCGTCGACGGTTCGCACGCTGTGGCCGAGGTGCAACCCCATGTCCCACAGGATGCCGACGAGGTCCTCGATCGCCGCCTTCTGGCGCTCGCTGCAATCGGCGCGCGGGATGATCAGGATATCGACGTCGGAATGCGGGAACAGCTCGCCTCGGCCGTAGCCGCCGACGGCGACGATCGCGGCGTGCCGGGTCAGCCCGGCCTCGCGCGCCACGCGTTGCAGCAGCCGGTCGACTGCGCGGCACAGCCCGCCGAGCAGCCGCTGCACCGGCGCACCCTGGCGGAACGCCGCGATCAGCCGCTCGCGCTCCGCGCTCAGCTCGGTGCGCAGCGCGAAGCCGACATCGTTCATCGAGGACTTCTCAGACCGCAGCCAGCGCGGTGCCCGTCCTGGCTACGGAAACGAATGCCGGCGGAGGCGGCGTGGCGGCGGACACGGTCAGGACCTCGTAGCCCTCTTCGGTCACGAGCACCGTGTGCTCCCACTGCGCCGACAGGCTGTGGTCCTTGGTGACGATGGTCCAACCGTCGGCCAGTTCCTTGATGTCGCGCCGTCCGGCGTTGATCATGGGCTCGACGGTGAAAGTCATGCCCGGCACCAACCGGTCGAGCGTACCGGGTTTGCCGTAGTGCAGGACTTGCGGCTCCTCGTGGAACCGGCGGCCGATGCCGTGCCCGCAGAACTCGCGTACGACGCTGTAGCCGTGCTTTTCGGCGTGCACCTGGATCGCGTGTCCGATGTCGCCGAGGTGGGCGCCGGGGCGGACCTGCTCGATGCCGAGCCACATGCACTCGTAGGTGACCTCGCACAATCGCCGCGCGGCGATCGACGGCTCGCCGACGTAGAACATCCGGCTCGTGTCGCCGTGGTAGCCGTCCTTGATCACCGTGACGTCGATGTTGACGATGTCGCCGTTCTTCAGCACGCGGTCGCCGGGGATGCCGTGGCAGACCTGATGGTTGACCGACGTGCAGATCGACTTCGGAAAAGGCCGATAGCCAGGGGGCGCGTAGTTCAGCGGCGCTGGCGTCGTGCCCTGGACATTGACCATGTAGTCATGGCAGATCCGGTCGAGCTCGGCGGTCGTGACGCCGGGCTTGACGTGCGGAGTGATGAAGTCCAGCACCTCCGCGGCGAGGCGGCCCGCCACGCGCATGCCGGCGATGTCCTCGGCGTTCTTGATGGCGATCGGCATAGGTCGGCTGGCGGCGGGCGGCGAACGTGACGGAGGCTCGGGCCGCAGCCCTTTCCAGATGACGCGGCTCGAATCAGGCCCGTATAATAGCGGGCTGCTTCGGCGCGGATCGGCGGTTTTCCCTTCCGCTCCGAGGCGCAAACCGCGCGCACCGTCGCCAAGGTGCTTCCGCCGTGCGGAGGCCGAGACGGTTGCGTTGGACCCAACCTTGGTAGGAGTCGTTCCGTGTCCGTGACCATGCGTCAGATGCTGGAGGCGGGTGTGCATTTCGGCCACCAGACCCGCTTCTGGAACCCGAAGATGGCCCCTTACATCTTCGGCCACCGCAACAAGATCCACATCATCAACCTCGAGCGCACGCTCGAGCAGTTCCAGGCCGCGGCGAAGTTCGTGCGGCAGCTCGCAGCCAACCGCGGCACGATCCTGTTCGTCGGCACCAAACGGCAGGCGCGCGAGATCCTCGTCGAGGAGGCCAAGCGCTGCGGCATGCCCTACGTCGACCAGCGCTGGCTCGGCGGCATGCTGACCAACTTCAAGACGATCAAAGCGTCGATCAAGCGGCTGAAGGAGATGGAGCAGGTCATCGCCGACGGCGGACTCGAGCGGATGTCGAAAAAGGAAGCGCTCGACTTCCAGCGCGAGGTCGACAAGCTGAACAAGTCGATCGGCGGCATCAAGGAGATGAACGCGCTGCCCGACGCGATCTTCGTCATCGACGTCGGCTACCACAAGATCGCCGTTCAGGAAGCGCAGAAGCTCGGCATCCCGGTCGTCGCCGTGGTCGATACCAACCATTCGCCCGAGGGCATCGCCTACGTGATCCCGGGCAACGACGATTCGAGCCGCGCGGTCAGGCTGTACGCGCGCGGCGTGGCCGACGCGGCGCTCGAGGGCAAGGCGCAGGCGCTGCAAGGCGTGGTGCAGGCCGTCAGCGACGAGGAGTTCGTCGAGGTCAGCGAGGACGAAGCGGCCTGAGGTCGCGAATCGTACCGACGACGAACCACGGGGGGCGCAAGCCCCCTTTTTGCAGATACGAAAGGCATCCAGGAGTTCGCAATGGCGGAAATCACCGCTGCAATGGTCAAGGAACTGCGCGACAAGACCGACGCGCCGATGATGGAATGCAAGAAGGCGCTGGCCGAAGCTGGCGGCGACATGGCAAAGGCCGAGGAGATCCTGCGCGTGAAGCTCGGCGCCAAGGCAGGCAAGGCGGCCGCCCGCGTCACGGCCGAAGGCATCGTCGCCATCAGCATCGACGCGGCCGGCAAGCTCGGTGCGATCGTCGAGGTCAACTGCGAAACCGACTTCGTCGCGAAGAACGACGACTTCATCGCGTTCGCCCGAAACGTGGCGCAACTGGTCGCCGGGCGCAAGCCGGCCGACGTCGCGGCGCTGGCGGCGCTGCCGCTCGGCGACGGCACGGTCGAGAGCGCGCGCACCGCGCTGATCGGCAAGATCGGCGAGAACATGTCGATCCGCCGCTTCGCCCGCATCGAGGCGAAGGGCCGCATCGCGTCCTATGTGCACGGCGGCTCGAAGATCGGCGTGCTGGTCGACGTGACCGGCGGCGATGCGGAGCTGGGCAAGGATCTGGCGATGCACATCGCCGCGAGCAAGCCCAAATCGCTCGACGCTTCCGGAGTGGCGCGCGAACTGATCGATACCGAGCGCCGCATCGCGATCGAAAAGGCGCGCGAGGCGGGCAAGCCCGAGGCGATGCTCGAGAAGATCGCCGAGGGTAGCGTGCAGAAGTTCCTGAAGGACGTCACGCTGCTGGGTCAGGTCTTCGTCAAAGCCGCCGACGGCAAGCAGACGATCGAGCAACTGCTCAAGGCCAAGGGCGCGACGGTCAACGGCTTCGTGCTGTACGTCGTCGGCGAAGGCATCGAGAAGAAACAGACCGACTTCGCCGCCGAGGTCGCCGCACAGGCCGCCGCAGCGCGCGGCTGAGACGCCGCCGGAACGACGCCGATGACCACACCCGCGTACAAGCGCGTGCTGCTCAAACTGTCGGGTGAAGCCCTGATGGGCGACGATCCGTTCGGCATCAACCGCGACACGATCGAGCGCATGGTCGCCGACATCGGGGAGGTCGTCGCGTTGGGGGTGGAACTGGCGATCGTCATCGGCGGCGGCAACATCTTCCGCGGGGTGGCGCTGGGCGCCTCCGGCATGGACCGCGCCACCGCCGACTACATGGGCATGATGGCGACCGTGATGAACGCGATGGCGCTGCAGGACGCGATGCGCCGCGCGGGGATCGAAGCGCGCGTGCAGTCCGCACTGAACATCGAGCAGGTGGTCGAGCCGTACATCCGGCCCAAGGCGATGCGCTACCTCGAGGAGGGCAAGGTCGTGATCTTCGCCGCCGGCACGGGTAATCCCTTCTTCACGACCGATACAGCGGCGGCCTTGCGCGGCTCGGAAGTCGGCGCGCAGGTCGTGCTGAAGGCGACCAAGGTCGACGGTGTCTACAGCGCCGACCCGAAGAAGGACCCGAAGGCCACGCGCTTCACGTCGCTGACGTTCGACGAGGCGCTCGCCCGCAAGCTGCAGATCATGGACGCGACGGCCTTCGCGCTGTGCCGCGACCAGAAGCTGCCGATCAAGGTGTTCGACATCGGCAAGGCCGGCGCGCTGAAGCGCGTCGTGCTGGGCGAAGACGAAGGCACGCTCGTGCACGTGTGAGTTGCGGAGGAACGAAGATGAACATCGCCGAGATTCGCAAGTCCGCCGAACAGAAGATGCAGAAGTCGGTGGAAACGCTGAAACACGATCTGGCCAAGGTCCGCACCGGCCGCGCCCACACGGGCCTGCTCGATCACGTGCTGGTCGACTACTACGGCTCGATGGTGCCGATCGCGCAGGTGGCGAACGTCGGGCTCGGCGACGCCCGGACGATCACGGTGCAGCCGTGGGAGAAGAAGATGGCGTCCGTGATTGAGAAGGCGATCCGCGACTCCGACCTCGGTTTGAACCCGGCCACGCACGGCGACGTGATCCGCGTGCCGATGCCGCCGCTCACCGAGGAGCGGCGCCGCGAACTGACCAAGGTCGTGCGGCACGAAGGCGAGACCGCCAAGGTCGCGGTGCGCAACCTGCGGCGCGACGCGATCGCGCACCTGAAGGACCTGCTGAAGAAGAAGGAAGTGTCCGAAGACGAAGAGCGGCGCGCGCAGGACGAGGTGCAGAAGCTCACCGACCGCTTCGTCGCCGAGATCGACAAGCTGATCGCCGAGAAGGAAAAGGAGATCATGACCGTCTGAGCCGCCCGGCCGGCTCGACAAGGTCGCCGAACGTGTCCAAGCACACGAAGATCCCGCGCCACGTCGCCGTCATCATGGACGGCAACGGACGCTGGGCGACGCAGCGGCATCTGCCGCGCGTCGCCGGACACTCGCGCGGCGTCGACGCGGTGCGCGCCGTCATCGAGGCGGGCGGACGCCGCGGCATCGAGTTCCTGACGTTGTTCGCGTTCAGTTCGGAAAACTGGCGCCGTCCGGCCGACGAGGTCTCGGTGCTGATGCGGCTATTCCTGTCGGCGCTGCAGAAGGAGGTCGGCAGGCTGCGCGACAACGGCGTGCGGCTGCGCGTCGTCGGCGAACTCGACGCGTTCGAGCCCGAACTGCGGCGGCACATCGCGGAAGCCGAGGCGCAGACCGCGGGCAACGAGAAGCTCAAGCTGACCATTTGCGCGAGCTATGGCGGCCGTTGGGACATCGTTCAGGCGGTGCGCGCACTGCTCGCGGCGGATCCTTCGGTCGCGGCACGGCCTGCGGCGGTCGACGAAGCGCTGCTCGCACGGCATCTCGCGCTCGCCTTTGCGCCCGACGTGGACCTGCTGATCCGCACCGGCGGCGAACAGCGCATCAGCAACTTCCTGCTCTGGCAGTCGGCGTACGCCGAGCTGTATTTCACCGATCTGCTGTGGCCCGATTTCGACGCCAACGCGCTGGACGCGGCGCTGGCCTGGTACGCGACGCGCGAGCGCCGATTCGGCCGCACCAGCGCGCAGCTCGCTGTTTCCCCCTGAGGCGGCCATGCTCGGGCAGCGCGTCGTCACCGCGGTGATCCTTCTGCTCGCGCTGATCGGCGCCCTCGTCGCGGGGCACACGGTCTTCGCGGCGGCGATGTCGCTGGTCATCGGCGCGGCCGCCTACGAATGGGCCAGGCTCGCTGCCCACGCGCCGGCGGTCGCGCTCGGCGCCGCGCTCGTGCTGGGCGCGTCGCTGTTCGGGCTCGAGGTGCTCGCCGCGTGGCCGCGCGACGGCGCAGTGACCGCGATCGTCGTCGTTGCCTGCGCGGCCTGGGCCCTGGTCGGTCCGCTGCTGCTGCGGGCCGAGCACGGCGGCATTCGCTTCGCGGCCGGAGTCAAAAGCGCGCTGGGCGTGGCATTGCTGGCGGCCGCGTGGGTCGCCGCGCTGCAGCTCTATCGCGACGGCGTGCTGATGCTGTTCTCCGCGGCTGCAGTGGTCTGGATCGCCGACATCGCCGCGTACTTCGCCGGCCGCGCTTTCGGAAAACGCAAGCTCGCTCCGCACATCAGTCCGGGCAAGACCTGGGCCGGTGTCGGCGGTGCGATGATTGCGGTGCTGGCGGTCGCGCTGCTGCTGGCCGCGGCGGCGCCGCAGCTCGCCCTGTTCTCGACGTGGCTGCTGCAGACGCTGCCGCCGGGCATCGCGCTGCTCGCGCTCGCGCTGCTGGTGGCGCTGTCGATCGTCGGCGATCTGTTCGAGAGCCTGCTGAAGCGGCAGGCCGGCGTGAAGGACAGCGGCCGGCTGCTGCCGGGCCACGGCGGCGTGCTCGATCGCATCGATGCGCTGCTGCCGGCGCTGCCGGCGGCGGTCCTGCTGAGGCAGCTTGCGGCATGACGCAAGGCGTGGTGATTCTCGGGGCGACCGGCTCGATCGGCGCAAGCACGCTCGACGTGATCGAGCGCCATCCGCAGCGCTTTCACGTCGAAGCGGTCACCGCGCAGACGAGCGTCGAGGCGCTGCTCGACATCTGCGCGCGCCACCGGCCGAAACTCGCGGTCATCGGCGACGAGGGACTCGCGATCGCGCTGCGGGAAGGATTGCGCGCGAGCGGCCTGCCGACCGAAGCGGCCGCGGGCGCGGCGGCGCTGGCGCACGCGGCCACCTTGCCGGGCGCACCGATCGTCGTCGCAGCGATCGTGGGTGCGGCGGGGCTCGTGCCGACGCTGGCCGCGGCGCGCGCCGGCAAACGCCTGCTGCTGGCGAACAAGGAGGCGGTCGTCTGCGCCGGCGCGCTGCTGACCGATGCGGTGCGCGCCGGCGGCGCCACGCTGCTGCCGGTGGACAGCGAGCACAACGCGATTCACCAATGCCTGGCCGGCGCGCGGCAGCTCGAACGCGACGTGCGCCGACTGATTCTGACCGCCTCGGGCGGGCCGTTCCGGCAGCAGCTGGACCTTTCGGCGGTCACGCCCGAGCAGGCTTGCGCGCACCCGAACTGGGTCATGGGACGCAAGATCTCGGTCGACTCCGCCACGCTGATGAACAAGGGGCTCGAGGTCATCGAAGCGAGCCGGCTGTTCGGGTTCGATGCTGAGCGCATCGCCGTCGTCGTCCACCCGCAGAGCGTGATCCATTCGATGGTCGAGTTCGGCGACGGCTCCGTGGTCGCGCAGCTCGGCACGCCCGACATGCGCACGCCGATCGCGTACGCGCTCGGCTGGCCGGACCGCATCGAAAGCGGCTCGGCGACGCTTGATTTCACGCAGCTCGGCGCGCTGAGCTTCGAGGCGCCCGACCTGACGCGCTTTCCCTGCCTCGCGCTTGCCTACCGCGCGCTGCAGGCGGGTCCGGCCGCCTGCATCGTGTTGAACGCCGCCAACGAGATCGCGGTCGAAGCTTTTTTGGAAAGGCGTCTGCCATTCGTGGCGATCGCCGCCGTGATCGAAGAGACGCTCGGCCGCCTCGCCCCGGCGGCGCCGCAGTCGGTCGACGAGGTGCTCGCGATCGACGGCGCGGCGCGACGCGCGGCCGCGCAGGCTGCGGCCACCTTGGGGATCCGATGACTTTTGTCACCACGGTACTTGCCTTCCTGGTCACGCTGGGCGTGCTGATCGTGATCCACGAGTACGGCCACTACTGGGTCGCGCGCCGCTGCGGCGTCAAGGTGCTGCGCTTCTCGATCGGTTTCGGCCGGCCGCTCGTGCGGGCGGTACGCGGGCCGGATCGCACCGAATGGGTCGTCGCCGCGATTCCGCTCGGCGGCTACGTGCGCATGCTCGACGAACGCGACGACGACATCGGTCCGATCGCGCCGGCCGATCTCCCGCGCGCGTTCAACCGCCAGCCCGTCGGCCGGCGCATCGCCATCGTGCTGGCGGGTCCGCTTGCCAACCTGCTGCTGGCCGTTGGCGTGTACTGGGGGCTCAACGTCGTCGGCGTGATGGAACCCAAGGCGGTCGTTGGGCCGCCCGCCGCGGATTCGCCGGCGGAACGCGCGGGCTTCGTGCGCGGCGACCTCGTGCTCGCGATCGACGACGAGCGCGTGCGCTCGTGGAACGAACTGAACTGGCTCGTCCTGCAGCGCGCGGTCGACCGGCGCGCGTTCGACGTTCAGGTGCAAGGCGCCAACGGCGTCACGCGCGAGCTGCGGCTCGACCTTTCGGGGCTCACGAAAGAAGACACCGAAGGCAACCCGATGCCGCGCGTCGGGCTCGCGCCGTACGCGGGGCCGCCGCGCGTGGGCCGGCTTGCCGAAGGCGGCGCGGCGCAGCGCGCCGGGCTGCAGCCCGGCGACCGCGTGCTCGAGATCGGCCGCCGGCCGGTCGCCTCGGCGCGCGAGCTGATCGACGCGATCCGCCGCTCGCCCGGCGTCGAGCTCGAGCTGCTGATCGAGCGCGAAGGGCGCACGCGCGTCGTGACTGTGGCGCCCGCGCGCGTCGTCGACGAAAGCGGGCAGACGGTCGGTCGCATCGGCGCCGAGGTCGGCGACCGTCCCGAACTCGTCAAGGTGCGTTACGGACCGATCGAGAGCGTCGGGCTCGCGGTCGAGCGCACGTGGGACACGGCGATCTTCTCGCTGCGCATGCTGGGCAAGATGATCACCGGCGAGGCGTCGTGGAAGAACCTGTCGGGGCCGGTGACGATCGCCGACTACGCCGGCAAGACGGCGAGCATCGGCATCGTCGCGTATCTGAGCTTCCTCGCACTCGTGTCGATCAGCCTCGGCGTGCTGAACCTGCTGCCCATCCCGATGCTCGATGGAGGGCACTTGCTGTACTATCTCGTCGAAATTCTGAAGGGCAGCCCGCCGGCCGATTGGATCGTCGAGTGGGGGCACCGCGCCGGCATCGGCGTGCTGGTCCTGCTGACGGCGCTGGCGTTATACAACGATCTGACACGACTGCTCCTCTGAGATCCCGCCGCCTCACTTCTCTGCACCTGATCCGACCTTGAAGCACGCATTCCGCCGTCGATCGCGACGCGGCGTCGGGACGACGTTGCGCGGCGTGGCCGCCGCCGTTCTTTCGGCCTTTGCCGCCGCCGCGTTCGCGCAGGAGTTCGTCGTCAAGGACATCCGCGTCGAAGGCATCCAGCGTACCGAAGCCGGCACGGTGTTCAGTTACCTGCCGCTGCGCGTCGGCGACCGCTTCGACCCGGAAAAGGGCGTGGCCGCGATCCGCGCCTTGTACGCGACGGGACTGTTCAAGGACGTGCGGCTCGAGGTCGACGGCGACGTGCTCGTCGTCGTCGTCGAGGAGAGGCCGGCGATCGCGTCGATCGAGTTCACCGGCATCAAGGAGTTCGACAAGGACGCGGTGAAGAAGTCGCTGCGCGAGGTCGGACTCGCCGAGGCGCGCGTGTTCGATCGCTCGCTGCTGGAGCGCGCCGAGCAGGAACTGAAGCGCCAGTACCTCGGCCGCGGCCTGTACGCGGTGCAGGTGACGACGACCGTGACGCCGGTCGAACGCAACCGCGTCAACATCGTGATGGCGGTCGACGAAGGCGAGGCAGCGCGCATCCGCTCGATCCGCTTCACGGGCAACAGGGCGTTCACGGACCGCCAGCTTCTGCGCGAAATCGAACTGTCCACACCCGGCTGGTTCACCTGGTACACGAAGCGCGACCAGTACGCGCGGCAGAAGCTGCAGGGCGACCTCGAGACGCTGCGCAGCTTCTACCTGAACCGCGGCTACCTCGACTTCAACGTCGAGTCCACGCAGGTGTCGATCAGCCCCGACAAACAGGACATCCACATCACGATCAACCTGATCGAGGGCGAGCGCTACACGATCTCGGAGGTCAAGCTCGCGGGCGAGCTGCTCGGACTCGAAGACGAGCTGCGGGCGTTGATCGACGTGAAACCCGGCGAAACCTTCAACGCCGAACGGCTGAACAACGTGTCCAAGCGCATCACCGACCGCTTCAGCCAGCTCGGCTACGCCTTCGCGTCGGCCAACCCGGTGCCGGAGGCGAACCGGGAGAAGCGCGAGGTCGCGTTCACGATCCTGGTCGACCCAGGCCGCCGCGTGTACGTGCGGCGCGTCAACATCACCGGCAACGCGCGCACGCGCGACGAGATCATCCGCCGCGAGGTGCGCCAGTTCGAGAACGCCTGGTTCGACTCGGAGAAGGTGCGGCTGTCGCGCGACCGCATCGACCGCCTCGGCTTCTTCGAGAAGGTCGAGGTCGAAACGCCCGCGGTGCCCGGATCGCTCGACCAGATCGACGTGAACTTCAACATCAAGGAGCGGCCGACCGGCAACATCCAGGCCGGCGCGGGCTATTCGAGCACCGAAAAGCTCGTGCTGCAGGCGGCGTACACGCAGCAGAACGTGCTCGGCTCGGGCCACGCGATTTCGTTCGAGGTCAACACGAGCCGCGCCAACCGCACGCTCGCGGTGACGCACGTCGACCCGTACGTGACGATCGACGGCATCAGCCGCACGACGGAGATCTTCGAGCGCAAGTCCGACCTCGCGCGCCTGAATCTCGGCAGCGTCGACTTCACGCAGCGCGGCGGCGCGGTTCGCTTCGGCGTGCCGTTCACCGAGTTCGACACGGTGTTCTTCGGGTTGGGCTACGAGGGGACGCGCATCGCGCTGACGCCGTTCAGCCCGCTGCGCTACGTCGACTACGTCAACCGCTTCGGGCAGGA
Organism: Betaproteobacteria bacterium; assembly: GCA_016861185.1. Taxonomy (GTDB): domain Bacteria; phylum Pseudomonadota; class Gammaproteobacteria; order Burkholderiales; family Burkholderiaceae_F; genus DSNY01. The sequence goes on along the minus strand of BOKW01000002.1, from coordinate 398,133 downwards.
GACGCAGGCGCTGATCGGCACCGTCGGCTGGGCGCGCGACAGCCGCGACAACATCCTCGTACCTACGCGCGGGCGCTACCAGCGCGCCTTCCTCGAGGTCGGTACGCCGGCGCTCGATCTGCAGTACTACCGGCTGACCTACCAGTACCAGCAGTTCATGCCGCTGACGAGCCGCTTCACGCTCGCGTTCAACGGCGAAGTCGGCGTCGGCGGCGGCTACGACGGCAAAGCCTATCCGCTGTTCAAGAACTTCTACGCGGGCGGCATCGGCAGCGTGCGCGGCTTCGACGGCGGCTCGCTCGGTCCGCGCGACGCGCTCGGCGACCCGCTCGGCGGCACGCGCCGGATCAACGGCTCGGTCGAAGCGCTGCTGCCGCTGCCGGGCGCGGACCGCACGCTGCGCGCGCTCGCGTTCGTCGACGCCGGCCAGGTGTGGGGCGTGGGCGAGCCGGTGCGTCTCGGCGACCTGCGCTATTCGGCGGGCATCGGCATCGCGTGGATTTCGCCGATCGGTCCGCTGAAGCTGAGCTACGCGTACCCGCTTAAGACCGAGCCGCTCGATCGCACGCAGCGCTTCCAGTTCCAGATCGGCACGGGCTTCTGAGCGCTGTATGCGGCGGAGAACGCGGACCCCTGTGGCAGAATACGCGACCCCAGTGAAGACGAGGCTCTCGATGAAAGGCTGGCTGAGGATCGCGTCGGCTTTTCTGCCGGTGGCGCTGGCGCTTGCGCCGCCCGCGGCGCAGGCGCAGGAACTGAAGCTCGGCTACGTGAACTCGGAGCGCATTCTGCGCGACTCGGCGCCCGCGCGGGCGGCCGCGCAGAAGCTCGAGACGGAGTTCGCCAAGCGCGATCGCGAGCTGCAGGACATGGGACAGAAGCTGAAGGCGGCAGCCGAGCGCTTCGAGAAGGACGCACCCGTGCTCGCCGAAGCCGAGCGCAACAAGCGGCAGCGCGAACTCGCGGAGATGGACCGCGAGCTGCAGCGCCGCCAGCGCGAGTTCCGCGAGGACCTGAATCAGCGCCGCAACGAGGAACTGCAGGCGCTGCTCGACCGCGCGCAGCGCATCGTGCGGCAGATCGCCGAACAGGAGAAGTTCGATCTGATCGTGCAGGACGCCGTGTTCTTCAGCCCGCGCGTCGACATCACGGAAAAGGTCCTGCGCGCGCTCAACAACGGCAAGTGAGCCGATGGCCGCGGACGGCCTGACGGTCGCGCAACTGGTTGCCGCGATCGAGCGAAGCACCGCCGGCCGCCTCGTCGCCACGATCAGCGGGGACGCGGATCGGCGCATCGCCTCGGTCGCTCCGCTCGAAACCGCGGACGGCACGCAACTCGGCTTCCTCGCCAACCCGCGCTATCGCCCTGTTGCGCTGACGAGCCGCGCCGGTGCGATCGTGCTCGACGCGGCCAGCGCGGCTGCGCTCTTCCCGTCGGGTCGCGGCGAAGGGACGACGATCGTCTGCGACGCGCCGTACGCGTGGTTCGCCCTGGCCGCGCAGCAACTGACACCGGCGCCGACGTTCGAGCCCTGGCGCGCGGAGTCGGCGCGCATCGCCCCGACGGCCACGGTCGACGCGAGCGCGCGCATCGACGAGCTCGCGGTCATCGAAGCCGGCGCGCGCATCGGCCCGCGCGTCTGGATCGGCGCGGGCTGCTACGTCGGCGCGGACGCGGCGGTCGGCGAAGCCACGCGGTTGCATCCCGGCGCGCGGCTGCTCGCTGGCTGCGTGATCGGCGCGCGCGGCATCGTGCACGCGGGCGCGGTGATCGGTGCCGACGGCTTCGGCTTCGCACCGCTCGACGGCCGCTGGATCAAGATCCCGCAAACGGGCCGCGTGCTGATCGGCGACGACGTCGAGGTCGGTGCGAACACGACGATCGACCGCGGGACGATGGGCGACACCGTCGTCGAGGACGGCGTCAAGATGGACAACCAGATCCAGATCGGCCACAACTGCCGCATCGGCGCGCACACGGTGATCGCCGGCTGCGTCGGCATCGCCGGCAGCGCCACGATCGGCCGCGGCTGCCAGCTCGGCGGCGCGGCGATGATCCTCGGTCATCTGTCGATCGCCGACGGCACGATCATTTCTTCGGGCACGCTGGTATCGCGTACGATCGGCGAGGCCGGCTTCTATACAGGGTTCTTCCCGCTGATGAAAAACCGCGAGTGGGAGCGCAACGCCGCCACGCTGCGACATCTCGACGAACTGCGCGAGCGCATTCGCCGGCTGGAAGCACGACTGCAAGGAACGAACGACGCATGATGGACATCCACGAGATCCTGCGCCACCTGCCGCACCGCTATCCGATCATCCTGGTCGACCGGATCCTCGAACTGGAACCCGGCAAGCGCGTCGTCGCGATCAAGAACGTCAGCATCAACGAGCCGGTGTTCATGGGGCACTTCCCGCACTATCCGGTGATGCCGGGCGTGCTGATCGTCGAAGCGATGGCGCAGGCGGCGGCCGTGCTGTCCTTCGTGTCGATGGGCAAGAAGCCCGACGAGGACTCCGTGTACTACTTCGCGGGTATCGACGGCGCACGCTTCAAGCGGCCGGTCGGTCCGGGCGATCAGCTCCGCCTCGAAGTCGAGATCCTGCGCGAGATGCGCGGCGTCGTGAAGTTCGGCGGCAAGGCGCTGGTCGACGGCCAGGTCGCCGCCGAGGCCGAACTGCTCTGCACGTACCGCAAGATCGAAGCCGGCGGAGCGCGCTGATGGCGCGGATCCACCCGACCGCCATCGTCGACCCGAAGGCGGAGCTGGCGGCCGACGTCGACGTCGGGCCGTTCGCGGTGATCGGGCCGAACGTGCAGATCGGCGCGGGCACGTCGATCGGCGCGCACGCGGTGATCGAAGGCCGCACGCGCATCGGTCGCGACAACCGGATCTTTCCGTTCTGCGCGATCGGCGGTATCCCGCAGGACAAGAAGTACGCGGGCGAGGCCACCGGGCTGGAGATCGGCGACGGCAACACGATCCGCGAGTACTGCACGCTGAACACCGGCACCGTGCAGGACGCGGGCGTGACGCGCGTCGGCTCCGACAACTGGATCATGGCCTACGTGCACGTCGCGCACGACTGCCTCATCGGCGATCACACGATCTTCGCCAACGGCGTCCAGCTCGCCGGACACGTGCACGTCGGCGACTGGGCGATCCTCGGCGGACTGACCGGCGTACACCAGTTCGTGCGGATCGGCGCGCACGCGATGACCGGCGCGGGCACGACGCTGCTACAGGACCTGCCGCCGTTCGTGATCTGCAACGGCAACCCGGCCGCGCCGCACGGGATCAACGTCGAAGGGCTCAAGCGCCGCGGTTTCGGCGCGGAGGCGATCGGCGCGCTGCGGCGCGCGTACAAGGCGATCTACAAGGAAGGACGGACGGTCGCCGAAGCGTGTGCTGCAATCGACGCGCTTGCAGGCGCAGCGCCCGGTGCGGCCGCGCATCTGCACGCGCTGCGCGCGTTCGTGCAGGACTCCAGCCGCGGCATCGTCCGCTGAAAGCGATGGCGGACGGACTGTTCGCCTTCGTTGCCGGCGAGGCATCCGGCGACCTGCTCGCGGCTCCGGTGCTGGGCGCGCTGCGCGCGCGCGATCCGCAGGCGCGTTTCGCCGGCATCGCCGGCGAGCGCATGATCGCGCAGGGCTGCGAAGCTTGGTGGCATGTGCGCGAGTTGTCGGTGCGCGGCTATGCGGAGGTGATCAGCGAGCTGCCGCGCCTGCTCAGGCTGCGCGCCCTGCTGCGGGAGCGCGTGTTGCGCGAGCGGCCGCGCGCGTTCGTCGGCGTCGACGCGCCCGACTTCAATCTGCGGCTCGAAACGCAGCTGCGCGAAGCCGGTGTGCCGACCGTGCACTACGTCGGCCCGTCGATCTGGGCCTGGCGCCGCGGCCGCATCGAGACGATCCGCCGCGCGGCCGACCGGGTGCTGCTGATCTTTCCGTTCGAGCAGTCGATCTACGACCGCGCGGGCGTCGCGGCGACCTATGTGGGCCATCCGCTCGCGAGCCAGATTCCGCTCGCGGCCGATGCGCGCGCCGCGCGCGCGCGCATCGGCATCGACGGCGATCCGCTGGTCGCCGCACTGCCCGGCAGTCGCCGCGCCGAGGTCGAGCACATCGCACCGGTGTTCTTCGGCGCGTTCGTGCAGATCGCCCGGGGGCATCCGCGCGCGCGCTTCGTCGTGCCCGCGGCGAACGCCTACCTGCGCGAGCGGCTCGAGGCGTTGCTGGCGGCCGCTCCTGACGCGGTGCCGCAGACGACGCTGGTCGACGGCCGCTCGCACGACTGCCTCGAAGCCGCCGACGGCGTGCTGGTGGCGAGCGGCACGGCCACGCTGGAAGTCGCCCTGTACAAGAAGCCGATGGTGATTGTCTATCGCATGCCGCGGCTGTCCTGGTGGATCATGCGGCGGATGGGCTACCTGCCGTGGGTCGGATTGCCGAACATCCTCGCCAACGAATCGCTGGTGCCCGAATTGCTGCAGAACGACGCGACCCCGCAGGCCATTGCCGAGACGCTGCTGCGCCAGCTCGACGACACCGCGCGCTGCGCGCAGTTGCGCGAACGCTTCGCAGTGATGCACGAAAGCCTGCGCCGCGACACGCCGGCGCTCGCGGCCGAAGCAATTCTGGCGACGGCACGACGATGAGACGGAGAAGCGCTACGAGCACCGATCTGTTCGAGGCGCCGGCGCGCGCAGCGCATCGAGTGTGCGGCGCCGACGAAGCGGGGCGCGGACCCCTCGCCGGCCCCGTGGTCGCGGCGGCGGTGATCCTCGACGCGAACGCGACGATCGACGGGCTGCGCGACTCGAAGAAGCTCTCCGTCGCGCAGCGCGAGGCGCTCGCGCCGAGGATCCGCGCGCGCGCGATCGCGTGCGCGATCGGGTTGGCAAACGTCGAGGAAATCGACGCGCTGAACATCCTGCAGGCGAGCCTGCTCGCGATGCGGCGCGCGATCGAGGCGCTCGATCCGCCGGCGAGCTACGCGCTCGTCGACGGCAACCAGTTGCCGCGGCTGGCGATCCCCGCGCGCGCGATCGTCGGCGGCGACTCGACCGAGGCCGCGATTTCGGCGGCGTCGATCCTCGCGAAGGTGCATCGCGACGCGCTGATGCGCTCGCTCGACGCGCTGCACCCCGGCTACGGCTTTGCCGAACACTTCGGCTACCCGACGCCGGAGCATCTGCGGCGCCTGCGAGAGCTCGGACCGAGCAGCGTGCACCGGCGCTCCTTCGCCCCGGTGCGGGCGCTGCTGGGTGCGGACGCATGAAGAGCATTGCGTCCGAGGCGAATTCGCGCTTCCGCGCGTGGCTGCGGCTGGTCGAATCGCCGCGCCAGATCCGGCTCGCCGGGCGGACACTCGCCGAAGGCATCCACGTGATCGAAGCTGCGCACGCGGCGGCGCATCCGATCGAAGCGCTGCTCGTCCGGCGCGGCGCGCAGGGCGACGCGGTCGAGAGGCTGCAGGCGCAGCTCGCGAGCGACGGCGTCGACTGCTACGAGCTGAGCGCGGCGTTGTTCGACCGGTTGTCGCCGGTCGAACGCGGTGCCGGACTGATCGCGGTCATCGGCGTCGCGCACGGCCCGGAGCCGCGCGATCTCGGCGCCGACGCGCTGTATCTGGACGGCGTGCAGGATCCGGGCAACGTCGGCGCGCTGCTGCGCGTCGCGGCCGCAGCCGGCGTGCGGCACGTGCTCGCCGGTCCGGGCACGGCCGCGCTGTGGGCCCCGAAGGTCGTGCGCGCGGGGCAGGGCGCGCACTTCGGCCTCGTGCTGCATGACATCGCCGATCCCGCGGATCTCAAACGTGCCTCACCCGGGCCGTGGTTCGGCGCCGACGCGCACGCGGCGACATCGCTCTGGGAGACGGCGCTGCCGGCCGCACCGATCGGCTGGCTCTTCGGCGCCGAGGGCCGCGGGCTGTCGGCCGGTGCGCGCGCGGCGTGCGACTCGTACGTGATGATCCCGATGGAACCCGCGGTCGAATCGCTGAACGTGGTTTCGGCCGCTGCAGTGTGCCTGTTCGAGCGCCGCCGGCGACTGTTGAACGCCAACGCGCGGTAGGCGCGCCCTCTTGGCGATGTCGGCGCATTCGGCAAAAATGCGCCGTCGCGGTCCGACGGAGGCGATGATGTGGGATGACGGTTTGCTGGCGCGGGCGACCCGCAAGGTCGTCGGCAAGGCGGTCGGGCAGGGCCTGGAGCGACTCGCCGACACGATCCGCGCGAGCGGCGGCCAGCCGCTCGAGCTGGTGCTTCCCGACGGCTCGCGCCTGAGCTTCGGCCTGCAACCGCGCGTGGTGATGACGGTCCGCGATCCGGACGTACTGCCGGCGCTGGCGCATCCGACGCTCGCCACGCTCGGCGAAGCCTTCGTCGAGGGGCGCATCGACGTCGACGGCGACATCATGGATATCATCGCGATCGCCGAGCGGCTTGCCGCGGCCGGTGGCGCGCCGGTCACGGCGCGCGTCGCGGCCGCATTCGCGCGGCACTCGCCGAAGCAGGACCGCGCCGACATCAAGCATCACTACGACGTCGGCAACGAGTTCTACCGCCTGTGGCTCGACGAGCGCATGGTCTACTCGTGCGCGTACTTCCCGACCGGCGAAGAGACGATCGAAGCCGCGCAGGTCGCCAAGCTCGACCACATCTGCCGCAAGCTGCGCCTGCAGGCGGGCGAACGCCTGCTCGACATCGGCTGCGGCTGGGGCGGGCTGATCCTGCACGCCGCGCGCCATTACGGCGTGCGCGCCGTGGGCATCACGTTGTCCGACAACCAGCACGCGCGCGCGCGCGAGCAGATCGCGGCGGCCGGGCTCGAGGATCGCGTCGAGGCGCTGCTGCTCGACTACCGCGAAGCGCCGGCGCGTTTCGGCGACGGCGCCTTCGACAAGGTGTCGAGCATCGGCATGTTCGAACACGTCGGCCTGCGCAACCTGCCGACCTACTTCGGCACCGTGCGGCGTCTGCTGCGCGACCGCGGGCTGTTCCTGAACCACGGCATCACGTCGGCCGACGTCGACAACCGGCCGGTCGGCTCGGGCGCGAGCGAGTTCATCGACAAGTACGTGTTCCCGAACGGCGAACTGCCCCACCTGCACCTGGTCGTGCGCGAGATGTCCGCGCAGAACTTCGAGGTGTACGACGTCGAGAGCCTGCGGCCGCACTACGCGAAGACGCTCGCGCACTGGTCGCGCCGGCTCGAGGCGCAGATCGAGGCGGCGCGCAAGCTGGTCAGCGAGAAGACGCTGCGCGTCTGGCGTGCGTATCTCGCCGGCTGCTCGTATGGCTTCGCGCAGGGCTGGATGAACATCTACCAGGTGCTTGCCAGCCGGCAGGAAGCCCCGGGGCTGACCGAGTTGCCGCTGACGCGCGCCTGGATGTACCGCTGAACAGACCTAGAACGAGCGCCGCTCCAGGCGGATCTCGTGCATGATCGTCGCGGCGATCTCCTCGATCGACTTGGTCGTCGACGACAGCCAGCGGATGCCTTCGCGACGCATCAGCCGCTCGGCCGCGGCGACTTCGTAGCGGCAGTTCTCGAGCGAGGCGTAGCGGCTGTTCGGCCGTCTCTCGTGGCGCACCTCGGCGAGCCGCTCGGGTGCGATCGACAGGCCGAAGAGCTTGTGCCGGTGCCGCGGCAGCGCCGACGGCAGTTCGTCGCGCTCGAAGTCCTCCGGGATCAGCGGGTAGTTCGCGGCTTTCACGCCGTACTGCATCGCCAGGTACAGGCTCGTCGGCGTCTTGCCGCTGCGCGAGACGCCGACCAGGATCACGTCCGCGGCCGCGAGCCCCTTGGCGGACTGGCCGTCGTCGTGCGCGAGCGCGAAGTTGATCGCTTCGATGCGGTGCTTGTAGCTCTCGGAATCCGAGATGTTGTGCGAGCGCCCGACCGTATGCGTGGACTTGATGCCGAGTTCCTGCTCGAGCGGTTCGACGAAGGACTGGAACAGGTCGAGGATCAGCGCATCGGCCTGCCGCAGCTCCGCGTTGCACGCGGGATCGACGAGCGTGGAGAAGACGATCGGCCGCTTGCCGTCGCGCTGCCCGATCTCTTTGACGCGCGCGGCGGCCTCGCGCGCTTTTTCCGGCGTATTGACGAAGGGCAGTCGCATCTGGCGGTAGTTGAGCGACTCGAATTGCGTCATCACGCTGTGGCCGAGCGTCTCGGCGGTGATGCCGGTGCCGTCGGAAACGAAAAGAACGGTGCGTTCGTGCGGTCCGGCGTGGCGATCGGGCATGAAGGGCGAGAGGAACGAATCGGTAGAATCCGCGCGATTCTGTCACAGCGCATCGGCGCTTCACTGCGACGCCGCTGCGCCCCGGGGAGAGGCGATGCAGCGGGGGAAGTACGTCGTTCCGTTCAGTCAGTTGCGCATGACCGATGTCGAATCGGTCGGCGGCAAGAACGCCTCGCTGGGCGAAATGCTCAGCCAACTGACCGAGGAGGGCATCCGCGTTCCAGACGGCTTCGCCACCACCGCCGAGGCGTTTCGCGACTTTCTGCGCGCGAACGACCTCGACCATCGGATCGCCGACCGGCTCAGGCGGCTCGATGTGGACGATGTCGCCGCGCTGACGCGCGCTGGCGCAGAGATCCGCGGCTGGGTGGTATCGGCGCCCTTGCCGAATCAGCTCGATCAGGAAATCCGCTCTTTTTATCAATGGCTTAAGGCGGACTCTTCGAGCGAAATCTCGGTTGCAGTGCGCTCCAGCGCGACCGCCGAGGACCTGCCGGATGCGTCGTTCGCCGGACAGCAGGAAACCTTCCTGAACGTCTCGGGGGTCGACGCCGTCGTCGCCCGCGTCAAGGAGGTCTTCGCGTCGCTCTACAACGACCGCGCGATCGCCTACCGCGTGCACAAGGGCTTCGCGCACGAAAACGTCGCGCTGTCGGCCGGCGTGCAGCGCATGATCCGCAGCGACCGCGGCGCTTCGGGCGTGATGTTCACGATCGATACGGAGTCGGGCTTTGCCGATGTCGTTTTCGTCACCGCGAGCTACGGACTGGGCGAAACGGTCGTCCAGGGCGCCGTGAACCCGGACGAGTTCTACGTGCACAAGCCGATGCTCGGCGCGGGCAAGTACCCGATCATCCGGCGGTCGCTCGGATCGAAGCTGATCAAGATGGAGTTCGATCCGTCGGCGTCCAACGGGCGCACGGTGCGCACCGTCGATGTTCCGGATGCAGAGCGCCACCGCTTCTCGCTGACCGACGACGACGTGCTCGAGCTGGCCCGCTACGCAGTGACGATCGAAAGACACTACGGCCGCCCGATGGACATCGAGTGGGGCAAGGACGGCGTCGACGGCCGCATCTACATCCTGCAGGCGCGCCCGGAAACGGTGAAGTCCCAAGTGCACGCCCAGGCGCAGCAGCGCTTCAAGCTCAAAGGCAAGTCGACCGTGCTCGCCGCCGGCCGCGCGATCGGGCAGAAGATCGGCATCGGCCCCGTGCGCGTGATCCACGACGCGTCCGAGATGGAGCGCGTGCAGCCCGGCGACGTGCTCGTCACCGACATGACCGACCCGAACTGGGAGCCGGTGATGAAACGCGCCGCCGCGATCGTCACCAACCGCGGCGGCCGCACCTGCCACGCCGCGATCATCGCGCGCGAACTGGGCATCCCGGCGGTCGTCGGCTGCGGCGACGCGACCGAGAGGCTGCCCGACGGCGCGACCGTCACCGTCTCCTGCGCCGAAGGCGACACCGGACACATCTACGAGGGCAGGCTCGAGATGGAGGTCGAAACCGTGCAGCAGGGCAAGCTGCCGAAGTTGCCGATCAAGATCATGATGAACGTCGGCAATCCGCAGCTCGCGTTCGACTTCCAGTCGCTTCCGAACAGCGGCGTCGGGCTCGCGCGGCTCGAGTTCATCATCAACAACAACATCGGCGTGCACCCGAAAGCGGTGCTCGATTATCCGAACGTCGACGCCGAGCTGAAGCGCGCGGTGGAGGCGCTTGCCTACGGCTACGCCAGCCCGCGCGCGTTCTTCGAGAACAAGCTCGCCGAAGGCATCGCGACGATCGCAGCGGCGTTCTGGCCGAAGCCGGTGATCGTCCGGCTGTCCGACTTCAAGAGCAACGAATACAAGAAGCTGATCGGAGGTTCGCGCTACGAGCCGGACGAGGAGAACCCGATGCTCGGCTTCCGCGGCGCGGCGCGCTATATCGCCGACAGTTTCCGCGAGCCGTTCAAGATGGAATGCGCGGCGCTGAAGCGCGTGCGCGACGACATGGGGCTCACCAACGTCGAGATCATGGTGCCTTTCGTGCGCACGCTCGCCGAAGCGAAACGCGTCACCGAGCTGCTGGCCGAGAACGGGCTGAAGCGCGGCGACAACGGTCTGCGGCTGATCATGATGTGCGAAGTGCCGTCCAACGCGGTGCTGGCCGAGGAGTTCCTGCAGTATTTCGACGGCTTTTCGATCGGTTCGAACGACCTGACGCAGCTCACGCTGGGGCTCGACCGCGATTCCGGCCTGGTCGCGGACGGTTTCGACGAGCGCGATCCTGCGGTCAAGCGGCTTCTCGAACAGGCGATCCGCGCGTGCCGCGCGCAGGGCAAATACATCGGCATCTGCGGCCAGGGCCCGTCGGACCACGTCGACTTCGCGCAGTGGCTGATGGAGCAGGGCATCGAGTCGATCTCGCTGAACCCGGACACGGTCGTCGAAACCTGGCGCCGGCTCGCGCGGGCGGCATGACGTCGACGGAGGTCGGGATGAGCGGCTACGTCTGGTGGTTCGTGCTGGCCTTCGGTCTGCTGATCACCGAGCTGGTCACCGGAACCTTCTACCTGCTGGTGATCGCGCTCGCGCTGGCGAGCGCGGGCGTGGCTCACCTGCTCGGTGCCGGGCTCGCTATCCAGTTCGTGGTCGCGGCGGCGATCGGCTTCGGCGGCTCGCTCTGGCTGCGGCGTTCGCGCATCGGCCGGCTCGCCCGCAAGGACGCCGCCGACAGCGTGCAGAACATGGACGTGGGGCAGTTCGTCCGCGTCGACCAGTGGTCGCCAGGGCGTACTGCGCGAACGAGCTATCGCGGCGCGCTGTGGGATGTCGAACTCGCCGCCGGCGAGGAGGCGGCGCCGGGCGAGTTCGTGATTCGGGAAATCCACGCCAACCGGCTGATCGTCGCCGCGCGCCGTGCGCACTGAACGCGGCCGCCTTTCGAAACAACAAGGAGAAGCGAATGTTCGGTCCGTTCCTGCCCGACGGCGTCACGATCGTCGCGCTGGTCGTGCTCGCGGTGGCGATCACCTTCGTCGTCAAGGCGGTGCGCATCGTGCCGCAGCAGCACGCGTGGGTCGTCGAACGGCTAGGCAAGTATCACGCGACGCTGTCGCCCGGGCTGAACATCGTCATTCCTTTCATCGACCGCGTCGCCTACAAGCACAGCCTGAAGGAGGTGCCCCTCGACACGCCGAGCCAGGTCTGCATCACGCGCGACAACACGCAGCTCGCGGTCGACGGCGTGCTGTTCTTCCAGGTCACCGACCCGCAGCGCGCGAGCTACGGCTCGAGCAACTACATCGTCGCGATCACGCAGCTCGCGCAGACGACGCTGCGCTCGGTGATCGGCCGGCTCGAGCTGGACAAGACCTTCGAGGAACGCGAGTTCATCAACCACAGCGTCGTCTCGGCGATCGACGAGGCGGCGATGAACTGGGGCGTCAAGGTGCTGCGCTACGAGATCAAGGACCTGACGCCGCCGGCGGAGATCCTGCGCGCGATGCAGGCGCAGATCACCGCCGAACGCGAGAAGCGCGCGCTGATCGCCAGCTCCGAAGGGCGCAAGCAGGAGCAGATCAACATCGCCACCGGCCAGAAGGAGGCGGCGATCGCCAAGTCCGAAGGCGACAAGCAGGCCGCCATCAACAACGCGCAGGGCGAGGCTGCCGCCGTGCTGGCGATCGCGGAGGCGACCGCCGAGGCGATCCGCAAGGTCGCCTCGGCTATCGGTGCGCCCGGCGGCATGGAAGCCGTGAATCTGAAGGTGGCGGAGAAGTACGTCGAAGCGTTCGCCGGGCTGGCGAAAACCAACAACACGCTGATCGTGCCCGCGAACCTGGCCGACCTGAGCACGCTGATCGGTTCGGCGATGGCGATCGTGAAGAGCCGCGGCTGATCCGGTTGTCCGTTCGCCTGGGTCCGTGACGCCCGGCGGGACGCGGTCAACGGATCAGGGTCAACGAAGCTGATAGTCCAGCGCCAGGCGCGACTGCATGTCGCGTTCCAGCCGGAACGCCTCCTTCAGCGTGCGGCGGTCCAGCTCGTTCAGGCGGTTCGGGTCGATGCGGTTGGCGTTCTCCTCGGTCAGGTTGTCCAGCGCCGCCTGGTGGCGCAGCCGCACCTGCTGGATGAAGAAGAACGCGGCGACCGTGGCCTCGGCATCGCGCCGGGGCAGGGCGCCAGCGCCCACGGCCGCGCGGAAACGCGCGGCCGTGCCGGTGGGCGGCAGCCCGTGCGCGAGCGCAACGATGCGCGCGCAGTCGACGAACGGCCGCACGCCGTACAGTTTCAGATTGATCGTGCCGTCCGCCTCGGTCACGAAGTCGCGCCATTTGGCGAGCGGCGGCCGCGGCTGCAGCGCGTTCTCGGCCATCAGCCGCAGGAAGTTCGGCCGCAGCCGCGTGCGCGCGAGAAACCATTCGCGCAACGTCTCGGCCAGCCGCGCGTCGCCGGCGAGCGCGCGGAAATCGAAGCAGATTGCCGCGTCGAGCAAGGCTTTCGGATCCGAGTTGGCAAGCCAGCCCTCCAGCTTCGCTTGCCACTCGGCCGACGACAGGCACAGGTCCGGGTTGGAAGCCATCACGTTGCCCTTGCACAGCGGGTAGCCGCAGGCGTCGAGCGCTTCGTTGACGGCCCGTGCGAACGGCAGCAGTTGCGCGCGTACTTCGCGCGCGTCGGCTGCGGCCTCGAACAGCAGGCCGTTGTCCTGGTCGGTGGCGAAGGTCTGTTCGAGCCGGCCTTCGCTGCCGAACGCCAGCCAGCACCACGCGATGCGGTCCCACGCATGGCGCTTGCGGACGATTTCGACGATGCGCTGGCAGATGCGGTCATTGAGCAGCGATACGTACAGCGTCAACTGCTCGGCCGCGACGCCCTGGTCGACCAGCAGCCTGGTGAGCCGCCGCACGCGCGCGGCGAGCTGGGCGAGCGTCTCGATCTCGCGCGCCAGCCGGATCTCCATCGTCACCTCGCCCAGTCCGAGACGCTGCAGCGAGAACAGGTCGCGCTCGGAGACGACGCCGACGAGCGCGTGCCCCTCGGTCACCAGCACGTGCCGGATGCGCAGTTCGATCATCGCCAGCGCCGCTTCGTACGCCGGCGTGTCGGCCGCGAGCGTGAGCGGATCGCGCGTCATCACGGCGCCGACCGGGCCGTCCAGCGCACCGTCGAGCGCGACGTGGATCAGGTCGCGTTCGGTGAAGATGCCGACCGGCCGCTGGCGGTCGTCGACGACGACGATGCTGCCCACGCCTTCGGCCCGCATGCGCGCCGCCGCGGTGCGCACGGTATCCGTTTCGCCGCACACGACCGGCGCGCGCCGCAGCAGCGCGCGCAGCGCGAATGCGAGCGCCTTCTGCTCGGCCGCCAGGCGGCCTTCGATCGGTGCGTTGGTGCCCTCCATCGATGCGCTTCCGCTTCAATACTGCAGCCGTGCGAGGTACGTCGCGCGCGAGGCCTCCAGCGCCTGGCCGAGTGTGACGATGCCGCGCTCGGTGAGCAGCGGCAGCAGGCGCAGGAACACCTCGCCGGTCACGAGCGCGTCGCCCAGCGCCGTATGGCGGCCGAGCACGCGCACGCCGAGCCGCTCGGCGATCGTGTCCAGGTTGTGATTGTCCTGGTTCGGATGAACGATGGCCGACAGCAGCAGCGTGTCGAGCACCGGTTGCGCGAAGCGCACGCCCGTCTTCGCTTCCTTCATCTCCAGGAAGCGCATGTCGAACGCGGCGTTGTGCGCCACCAGCACGGTGTCCTCGCAGAAGCGGTGAAAGCGCGGCAGCACTTCTTCGATCGTCGGCTCGTTGGCCAGCGCGCGCGCGTCGATGCCGTGCACCTGCAGCGATTCGCGGCTGATCGGACGGCGCGGGTTGACGAGCTGTTCGAACACCTCGTGCTTCAGCAGGCGCCCGTTGACGATGCGTACCGCGCCGATCGAGATGATCTCGTCGCCGGCCGACGGCTCCAGCCCGGTCGTTTCGGTGTCGAAAGCCGTGTACGCGAGCGCGGCGAGGCGGCGTTCGGCGAGTTGGCCGCGCGTGTCGACGCGCTCGAACAGGTCGAAGTCGTAGTACTCCGGCCGCGCCGCGACCTGCGCGGCGCGCGGCATGGCGGCGATAGCCGGCTCCCCCAGCGGCAGCAGGAAGCGGAACCACGCGGTCTGGCGCGGGCGGTCGGCCTTGTACCAGACTTCGCCGCCGTGGCGCTCGAGCACGTCCTTCAGCGTCAACGGCGACTCGTCGGTGCCGCTCGCCAGCGGTTCGTTCTCCCACAGCAGCAGCACGTCGCTCGAGACCATCGTGCCGGGCCAGACGAGATCGATCTCGGCGAAGCCGCCGTGCGCCGCCGCGCGCAGCCGGAACGCGCGCACGCCGTAGTCGGCGTGCACCCGCGCGGCGAGGGAGGCGAACGCGTGCACGATCGCAAAGCTGTCGACCCGCACCCACAGTTCCGCCGCGGAAGGCTCGACGTCTGCGGCCACACCGACCGTGTCGGTGAGCCGGCGCCGCACGACCGCGAGCAGGTCGCCCACCCGCATGTCCTCCAGCGTCAGGCTGCCTTTCAGCGCATCGGCGTAATCGGCCAGCGCCGCGTTCAGGCGCTCGGTCAGCACGCGTGCCTCGGCGGCGATGATGTCGATGAACCGGGCGCGTTGCGGCTCGGGCATGTCGGGTGATGCGACCAGGCTTTCAGCGGCCGCCCGCACGTTGGTGACCGGCGCGCGCACACCGGTGGCGATCGACTGCAGCAGCTTGAGCCGCTGGCCCTCGCGTCCGAGCAGGCCGCCGACATCGTCGAGCGTGAACACCATGCCGGCGACCTGCCGCTCGGCACCCGCGAGGAACGGCGTCACCTGCACGCGCAGCGCGCGTCCGCCCGCGGCGGCGGTGACGAAACTCGTGCGCGGGCGCTCGACGGCACCGGCGAACTGCTGGTGGATCTTGTCCAGCGCGTGCACGACCTGCTCGCGGTCGATCAGGCCGAACACCGAGCGCCCGAGACCGAGCGGTGCATAGTTGCCCGTACCGTCGGATGCCCGAGCGAGCAGGGCGGCGGCGCGCGCGTTGTACAGCAGGATGCGTCCGTCGGCGTTGCACACGAGCACGCCTTCGGTCAGCTCCGACATCAGGGCGGCGAAGCGGTCGCGCTCCTCTTCGACGCGCGCGCGCGTCTCGGCGCTTTTGGCGTCGAGTGCGCGTTCGCTCTGCCGGTAGCGCGCCGCGAGCTGGTTGATCGACGCGGCCACCTCGCCCAGCGCGGGCGCGCCGCCCGCGGCGACGCGATGCTCCGGATTCGCGGCCAGCAGCACGCGCGTCTGTTCGGCCAACTGACGCGCCGCCAGCGGATAGCGGCGATACAGCCAGCGCGCGGCCGCGCCGACAATCACCAGCAGGATCGCCGTGCCGTACGCCAGCACCGGCGCAGCGTCCGCCGCCATCGCGCGCAGCGCCGCCCGTTCGGCGGCGGGCAGGGCGATGCCGAACACCGAAGCGGCGATCGCCAACAGCGCCAGCGCGCCGGCGCAGGCCGCTGCGATCCACAACAGCGGGCCGGACGCGCCTCTCATGCGGCATCGGCCAGCAGCCGATCGATGGCGGCGATCAGCTCCTGCGTCGAGAACGGCTTGGTCACGTACAAGTCGGCGCCGAGCGACATGCCCTTGCTCACCTCGGCCTCGCGGCCCTTGGCGGTCACCATCACGATCTTGATGTGTCGCCACTCCGGCCGCTCGCGCATCTTCTGGCACACCTCGTAACCGCTTTTCAGCGGCATCATGATGTCGATCAGCACGAGATCCGGCGCGTACGATTCGACGAGCGCCAGCGCTTCTTCGCCGTTGGCGGCGGCGCGCACGTCGTAGCCGGCGTGCTTGAGCAGGAACTCGAGCGCCGTGACGATGTTCGGTTCGTCGTCGGCAATCAGGACCTTGCGTTTGTCTGCAGCCACGAAACCTCCCTGCTGTCTTGCGCCGCGGCGGGCGCGGCCGCGAGTGGCAGCGTGAAAGAAAAGCACGCGCCGGCGCCGTACGTGCTTTCGACCCACAGCCGGCCACCGAAGTGCTCGATGATCTGGCGGCTGATATGCAGGCCCAGGCCGGTGCCGGCCGGCTTTGCCGTGAGCGTATCGCCGAACTGGCGGAACTTGTCGAAGATGAACGGCATGTCCTCGGCGCGGATGCCCGGCCCGTTGTCGCGCACATCGACGCGCACGGCGCCGTCGGTTTCGCGCACGACCACGTCGACGCGGCCGTGCTCGGCGGGGCTGAACTTCAGTGCGTTGGACAGCAGGTTCAGCAACACCTGCAGCAAGCGGTCCGCGTCCACCGCGACCGTGGCGGCCTCTGCCGGCAACTGCGGGGCGAGCGCCACTCCCTTGTCCTTGAACACCTGGCTCATCTGCGCCATGGCTTCGTTGACGATGTCGCGCACGTCGGCGCGGGCGATGCGCCATTCGGCGCGGTCGGACTCGATCTTGGCCAGATCCAGGACCTGGTTGATCAGCCGGGTCAGGCGCTCCGTCTCGCGCGTGATGATGCCGAGGAACTTCTTGCGCTCGGCCAGAGCGACCTTCGGGTCGGCCAGCAGGATCTCGGAAAACGCGCGGATCGACGTCAGCGGCGTGCGCAGCTCGTGGGTGACGGTCGAGATGAAGTCGTCCTTCAGCCGGTCCAGCTCCTTCAGCCGCTCGTTGGCGGCGCGCAGCTCGGCCGTCGCCGCCTCCAGCTCACGCGACTTCTGCTCCAGTTTGTGACTGTAGACCACCACCTGCGACGCCTCGTCCAGCAACTCGCTGACGTCGTCCAGCGTCAGCGCTTCTTCCTTGGCGACCGAAGCGACCATGATGCGCGCCGAGGCCGCGCCGATCGCGCCGGCCAGCTGCGTTTCGACGAAGTGAACGAACTCGGCGTCGGCCACCAGCTCGTCGTACGGCCACTTGGCGCCGATGGCGCGCGCGTACTCGGCAAAGGCGGCATCCGCTCCGCCGGCGCCGATGAAGCGTGCCAGCAGGCTGTACAGGTCGCGCGCCGAGGCGGTGCCGCGCCAGAACCGCGCGCCGCCGCCTTCGTGCCGGAAAACGTCGACGAATACGCTCGCTTGCCGGCGCTCGGCCGCGCCTGGTGTGTCGGCCAGCGACACGCCGACGTACAGGCCGACGTTGGCGATCATGCTCCAAAGCATCGCGTGCGTGATCTGATCCAGCCCCGACAGACCGAACAGCGCCAGCGGCTTGAGCAGCTCGATGCCGAACGGGCCGTGCTCGAGCAGCGAGATCGGCAGCCAGCCCGAACGTGCGAACGCCGGCAGCAGCAGCGCGTAGAACCAGACGCCGAAACCGGCCGCCAGTCCCGCGAGCGCACCGCGCCGCGTGCCGCCTTTCCAGAAGATGCCGCCGAGCACGACCGGCGCGAACTGCGCCACTGCGGCGAACGAGATCAGCCCGATCGACACCAGCGCGTACGCTTCGCCGGCGAGGCGGAAGTACAGGTAGCCGAGCAGCAGCACCATGATGATCGCGCCGCGGCGGATGCCGAGCAGCAGCCCCGTCAGGTCAGGGCGCTCGTTCAGCCGCAGCCGCTTCATGCGCAGCAGCACCGGCATCACGAGGTCGTTGCACACCATCGTGGACAGCGCGATGGTCTCGACGATCACCATGCCGGTGGCGGCCGACAGGCCGCCGATGAACACCAGCAGCGCCAGCAGTTCCTGCCTTTCCGCCATCGGCAGCGTCAGCACGAACGTATCCGCGTCGACCTCGCCGGACGGGAAGTGCAGGCGGCCGCCGAACGCAAGCGGCAGCACGAAGATATTGATCGCCAGCATGTAGGCGGGGAACAGCCAGATCGCCTTTTTCAGGTGCTTTTCGTCCAGGTTCTCGATGACGGCGACCTGGAACTGGCGCGGCAGGAACACGATCGCCAGCATCGACAGGATCGTCAGCCATACCCAGCTCGCGTAGCTGCCGGCCACGCCCTCGATCGGTGTCAGCAGCGGCAGCAGCTTCGGATCGGCCGCGGCGCGTGCGAACACGTCTCCGAAACCGTTGTAGATGCCGAAGGTGACGAACGCGCCGACGGCGAGAAAGGCCAGCAGCTTGACCAGCGATTCGAACGCGATCGCCGCGACCATGCCCTGATGGTGTTCCGCCGCATCGAGGTGGCGGGTCCCGAACGCGATCGTGAACAGCGCAAGGATCAACGCGACCCACAGCGCCGTGTCCTGCAGCACCGGCACCGCCGCATCCTTGGCCGGCATGACGATCTGCGGGTACTGGACCAGGATCGTGAAGCTGTTGGATACGGCCTTCAGTTGCAGCGAGATATACGGGACGATGCCGATCACCGCGATGATCGTGACCACGCCGCCGAGCAGCGCGCTCTTGCCGTAGCGCGAAGCGACGAAGTCCGCCAGCGACGTGATCCGGTTCTGCTTGGAGATCCGCAGGATCTTGCGCAGCACGATCCACCACAGCGCGATCATCAGCGTCGGCCCGATGTAGATCGGCAGGAAGCCGACGCCGTCGACCGCAGCTCGGCCGACGCTGCCGTAAAAAGTCCAGGCCGTCGCGTAGACCGCGAGCGACAGGCTGTAGATGTAGGGATTGGCGATGACCGGCCGGCCGGCGTCGGCCCGCTGGTCGGCGTAATACGCGATCGCGAACAGCAGTCCGAGATAGGCGAACGACGTGGCGACGATGACCCAGCCCTGGAGCATCGTTCGCCTCAGCGCGCGGCTAGTCGCCGCCGCGTTCCACCGTCAGCGCCATCAGCAGGATCAGCAACGCCCAGGCAACGAAGATATACACGTACAGCGCGGGGATGCCGAAGACGGCGTGCGGCACGTTGAACAGCGCCAGGATCGGGTAGTTGAACAGCAGGCAGCCCAGCATGCACAGGGCGACCAGACGCGGTGCGCGTTTCTCCGGCTCGGCCATCGGCGCTGTCCCCTCGTAATTGCGGTCGCCGCTAAGGTAAGCGGCGGCGCGCGGCGTTGTCAAACGAACCGCGTCAGCGCACGCGCTGCTTGAGCAACCGCTGCTGCTCGCGCTTCCAGGCCTTTTCCGCCTCGTCGGCCCTCTTTTCGAACTGCCGCTTGCCCTTGGCCAAGCCGAAGTCGAGCTTGATGCGGCCCTTGCTGTAGTGCAGGTCGAGCGGCACGAGCGAGTAGCCGGCGCGCTCGACCTTGCCGATCAGCTTGCGGATTTCGGCCGCGTTGAGCAGAAGCTTGCGGGTGCGCGTCGGGTCCGGCGTCACGTGCGTCGACGCGGTCTTCAGTGGCGTGATGTGCGCGTTCAGCAGAAACAGTTCGGCGCCGCGCACGATCACGTACGCCTCCTTCAGATGCACCTGACCGGCGCGGATCGCCTTGACCTCCCAGCCTTCGAGCGCGAGCCCCGCTTCGAAGCGCTCCTCGATCGTGTAGTCGTGAAACGCCTTCTTGTTCTGGACGATCGACATGGACGCCGGGCCTCGTCTTGCGGATGCCTCTTAGAATCAACCCATCTTAGCAATCGCATCCGCATGCACCGCGTCGAGAAGTCCGTCTTCGTGCCGTACACCGCGGAGCAGATGTTCGGCCTGGTGGCGGCAGTCAAGGAGTATCCGCGCTTCCTTCCGTGGTGCGCGTCGAGCCGCGAGCATCCGCTGCCCGACGGCCGCGTCGAGGCGACCGTCGAGATCCACTATCGCGGCGTGCGCAGCCGCTTCACGACCCGCAACGAGCACGTCCGGCCCTCGCTGATCCGCATGCAGCTCGTCGACGGCCCGTTCCGCCGCCTGCACGGCGAGTGGAGCTTCGTACAGCTTCGCGACGACGCCTGCAAGGTCCACCTGAACCTGCACTATCAGTTCGAAAGCGGGCTGCTGGGGCGGGCGGTCGCGCCGGTGTTCGAGACGATCGCGGGTTCGCTGATCGACTCCTTCACGCGCCGCGCCGAGGTTCTGTATGAGTCGCGCCACTGAGGTACGGCTGCGGGCGACCGTCGTGTACTGCGGGCGCGACCGTCAATGGGTCGTCGGCGTCGAGGTGCCGGCGGGCAGCACGCTGCGCGACGCGGTCGTCGCCTCGGGTCTGCCGCAGCGCGTCCCGGGGCTCGACCCCGCCGCGCTCGATCTGGGCGTGTTCAACGATCTGCGCGAGCCGGACGAACCCGTCCGCGACGGCGACCGGATCGAGGTCTACCGCCCGCTCGCGATCGATCCGAAGGAGGCGCGGCGCATCCGTGCCGAGATCCGGCGTCGCCGCAAAGGCTAGGAACAGTTGCGCGAGACGACCTCGCGCATGCGCTGGATTTCCGCCGCGCGCTGCGCGTCATCCAGGACTTCGCGGTTGCCCTGCGCGTCGGTGCGCGCGATGCGCTGGCCCTCTTCGAGCGAACGCAAATAGCCGCGCGCGCGTTCGCACTCCTGCGCCTTGCGCGCGGCTTGCGCCTGTTCCTCGGCCTGCTTCTTCTCCGCCTCGGCGCGTTCCTGCTGGCGCTTGCGGAACTCCATCTCGCGGTCGGCGATCGTCTTCGGTCCGGCCTTCGTTTCGCCCTTGGCGCCGGCTTTCACCTCGCCCGAATCGGTCGTCGGCGGCAGCGGGGCCGACTGCGCGCCGGGCTGGCGGACGATGCTTTCGGCCTTGACGCCGGCGGGCGGCGGCCGATCCGAGAACACGAGACGTCCGTTTTCGTCGCGCCAGGCCCACTGTGCCGCGGCAGGCGCGGCGAGCAGCAGGCACACGAGCAGGCCGCCTGCAAGGCGGAGGTGATCGGCAAGAACACCCATGACGTCTCCCGAGAAGTGAACGGATTCTATTGATCCGGGGGGAGGCGGCAATCGTCCATTTGTCGTGGAAACGCCCGCCACATGGGCGTTTCCGGCAAGGCTCCGTATAATCCGCTTTTGCGTCTCGAGGATCCCCATGAGGTTGACACAGAAGGCGCTCACCTTCGACGACGTTCTCCTGCTGCCCGCGTATTCGGCCATCCTGCCGCGCGAAACGCAGCTCGCCACCCGACTCTCCCGCCGCATTTCGCTGAACCTGCCGCTCGTGTCCGCCGCAATGGACACGGTGACGGAAGCGCGCCTGGCCATCGCGCTGGCGCAGGAGGGCGGCATCGGGATCATCCACAAGAACCTGAGCGCGCAGCAGCAGGCCGCCGAGGTGTTGAAGGTCAAGCGGCACGAGGCCGGCGTGCTGCGCGATCCGATCACGATTTCGCCCGACCTGCCGGTGCGCGAGGCGATCGAACTGCAGCGCGCGAACAAGATCTCCGGCCTGCCGGTCGTCGAGGGCAAGCGCGTCGTCGGCATCGTCACCAACCGCGACCTGCGCTTCGAGACGCGGCTGGATGCCAAGGTGCGCGAGATCATGACGCCGCGCGAGCGGCTAGTGACCGTGCGCGAGGGCGCGAGCCTCGACGAAGCCAAGGCGCTGATGCACAAGCACCGGCTCGAGCGCGTGCTGGTGGTCGACGGCAACTTCGAGTTGCGCGGGCTGATCACCGTCAAGGACATCACCAAGGCGGTCGAACATCCGCTGGCCGCCAAGGACGAGCAGGGCAAGCTGCGCGTCGGTGCCGCGATCGGCGTCGGCGAAGGAAACGACGAGCGCGCCGAGCTGCTGGTCAGGGCCGGCGTCGACGTGCTGGTAGTCGACACCGCGCACGGTCACAGCAAGGGCGTGCTGGATCGCGTCAAGTGGGTGAAGAAGAACTTCCCGCAGGTCGACGTGATCGGCGGCAACATCGCGACCGCCGACGCGGCGCGCACGTTGGTCGAACACGGCGCCGACGGCGTGAAGGTCGGTATCGGGCCCGGTTCGATCTGCACGACCCGCATCGTCGCAGGTGTCGGCGTGCCGCAGATCACGGCGATCGCCAACGTCGCCAAGGCGCTCGAAGGCACCGACGTGCCGCTCGTTGCCGACGGCGGCATCCGCTACTCGGGCGACATTGCGAAGGCGCTCGCCGCCGGCGCGCACTCGGTGATGATGGGCAGCATGTTCGCCGGCACCGAGGAGGCGCCGGGCGAAGTGATCCTGTACCAGGGCCGCTCGTACAAGACCTATCGCGGCATGGGCAGCCTCGGCGCGATGAGCAAAGGCTCGGCCGAGCGCTACTTCCAGGACAACGACGCCAACGTCGACAAGTTCGTGCCTGAAGGCATCGAGGGCATGGTGCCGTACAAAGGCAGCGTGCTGACGATCGTGTTCCAGCTCGCCGGCGGCATCCGCTCGGCGATGGGCTATTGCGGTTGCAGGACGATCGACGAGATGCGCACGCGCGCCGAGTTCGTCGAGATCACCAGCGCCGGCATGCGCGAGTCGCACGTGCACGACGTGACGATCACCAAAGAGGCGCCGAATTACCGCGTCGAGTAGAGCGCCTCGCATGAGCCACGAACGAATCCTGATTCTCGACTTCGGTGCGCAGTACACGCAGTTGATCGCCCGCCGCGTGCGCGAGGCGAAAGTCTACTGCGAGATCCATCCGAACGACGTCGGCGCCGACTTCATCCGCGCGTTCGCGCCGAAGGGCGTGATCCTGTCCGGCAGCCACATGTCGGCGTACGAGGAATCGAGCGACGTGGCGCCGGCCGTCGTGTTCGAGCTCGGCGTGCCGGTGCTCGGCATCTGCTACGGCATGCAGACGATGGCGCAGCAGCTCGGCGGCCGCGTCGAGGGCGGGCATCACCGCGAGTTCGGCTACGCCGAAGTGCGCGCGCGCGGGCACACGAAGCTGCTCGGCGGCATCGAGGATTTCCGCACGCCCGAGGGCCACGGGATGCTGAAGGTCTGGATGAGCCACGGCGACAAGGTCGTCGAACTGCCGCCGGGGTTCAAGCTGATGGCCTCGACCGAAAGCTGCCCGATCGCCGGCATCGCCGACGAGGAGCGCCGCTTCTACGGCGTGCAGTTCCATCCCGAGGTCACGCACACGCTGCAGGGGCAGGCGATCCTCACGCGCTTCGTGCGCGAGATCTGCGGCTGCCGCGGCGATTGGAACATGCCGGACTACGTGAACGAAGCGGTCGCGCGCATCCGCGAGCAGGTCGGCAAGGAGGAAGTCATCCTCGGGCTCTCTGGCGGTGTGGATTCGTCGGTTGCCGCTGCGCTGATCCACAAGGCGATCGGCCGGCAACTGACCTGCGTGTTTGTCGATACCGGGCTGCTGCGCCTGAACGAGGCCGAACAGGTGATGGACACGTTCGACCGCCACATGGGGCTGCACCTGATCCGCGTCGATGCGACCGAGCGCTTCATGGCGAAGCTCGCCGGCGTGTCCGACCCCGAGGCCAAACGCAAGATCATCGGCGCCGAGTTCGTGCACGTGTTCCAGGAAGAAGCGGCGCGGCTTCCGAACGCCAAGTGGCTGGCGCAGGGAACGATCTATCCGGACGTGATCGAGTCCGCCGGCGCGAAGACGAAGAAGGCGACGACGATCAAGAGTCACCACAACGTCGGCGGACTGCCGGAAACGCTGCACCTGAAGCTGCTCGAGCCGCTGCGCGAGCTGTTCAAGGACGAGGTGCGCGCGCTCGGGATCGCGCTCGGCCTGCCGCACGAGATGGTCTACCGCCATCCGTTCCCGGGGCCCGGGCTGGGCGTGCGCATCCTCGGCGAAGTGAAGAAGGAATACGCGGACCTGCTGCGGCGAGCCGATGCGATCTTCATCGACGAGCTGCGCGCGAGCGGCTGGTACGACAAGACGAGCCAGGCGTTCGCCGTGTTCCTGCCGGTCAGGAGTGTGGGCGTGATGGGCGACGGCCGCACGTACGAGCACGTCGTCGCGCTGCGCGCCGTTCAGACGCAGGACTTCATGACTGCGCACTGGGCGCACCTGCCGCACGACCTGCTGGCGCGCGTCTCCAACCGCATCATCAACGAGGTGCGCGGTATCAACCGCGTGGTCTACGACATCAGCGGCAAGCCGCCGGCGACGATCGAGTGGGAGTAGTGCAGCTTGCCGATCCTCCGCGCCGCCGCCGGCTTCGCTGGCTGCTCGAAGCAGCGGTCTTCGCAGTCGCCTTTGTCGGTCTGCAATCCTGGTTGACCCGCGACGTCGCCTCGGGTCCGCTGCCTGTGCTCGAAGGCACGCTGGTCGACGGCGCGCGTATGACCTCGATGCAGTGGCGCACCGCCCAGGGCGATCGTCCGTTCGTGATCTACGTCTGGGCGACATGGTGCCCGATCTGCAAGACGGTCGAGGGCAACGTCGACGCCGTCGCGCGAGGGGCGCCCGTGCTGACGATCGCGATGCAATCCGGCGGCGCGGGCGAGGTCGGCCGCTTCCTGTCGCAGCGCGGCTATCGGTGGAAGACGCTGCTGGACCCGGATGCGCAGCTGGCCCGCACGCTCGGCGTCGGCGCGGTTCCGACGCTGCTGTTCGTGGACCGCCAAGGCGTGATTCACACTGCGACGCAGGGCTACACGAGCGAGTTGGGCATCCGACTGCGGCTATGGTGGGCGCAATCCGTCCGCTGAACCATCATGGCGCCGACCGATACACTCGCGGCATGAACGAGAACGCCACGAACGCGCTGAGCGCCGGCGGCTGGCTCGAACGCCTGACCCAGCTTGCCACGCGCCAGCACGTGCATCTGTCGAGCCTGTCGCAGAAGGACGGCCGCGACCTGGAACTGGTGCTCGCGAGCGCAGCGCTGCACTTTCCGGCGCAGCAGCTTCTGACCGAACCGCAGGCGAACGAAGTGCTGAAGGGCTTCCTCGCCGGTGCCGGCAGTTTCCTCGATACCGATCACGTTGAGTTGCGCCGCTGGCTGGTCGACTTCGGTTTCGTCGGGCGCAGCGACTACGGCGCCGACTACCGGCGCGGCGCACTGCCGGAATGGCTGCGCGGCGCCGCGGAACAGTTGAGCGCGCACGCGCTGGCGGAGGCCGTGCTGTCGGCCACCCATACGCGCGCGGCCGAACGCGAAGCGCGCAAGCAGGCATGGCTCGCCAAGGCCGCGCAGGCGGTCGAGGTCACCGAAGGTGTGGTTGCGACGCGCGTCGACGACGAGATGTTCATGCGGCTCGCGCTCGACCAAGCACACAATGCGTGGGCGCTCGGCGAGGTACCCGTCGGCGCGGTGATCGTCAAGGACGGGCAGGTGCTCGCGACCGGTTTCAACCAACCGATCGGCAACGCCGACCCGACCGCGCACGCCGAAATCCAGGCGATCCGCGCCGCCGCCGAGATGCTCGGCAACTACCGGCTCAGCCACTGCGAGCTGTACGTCACGCTGGAACCCTGCGCGATGTGCGCGGGCGCGATCCAGCATGCGCGCATCCGGCGCGTCGTGTTCGGCGCGAACGATCCAAAAACGGGCGCCTGCGGCAGCGTGGTCGATCTGTTCGCCGAAGCGAAGCTCAACCATCACGCGACGGTCCGCGCCGGGGTGCTGGCCGACGAATGCGGCGCGCTGCTGTCGCGTTTCTTCGCCGAACGGCGCGAGCTGAGAAGAGGCGGCTCGCTGCCCGCCGATGCGGAAATCGGCGATGGCACGGAGTAGGGCGGTCGGCTTCGTCGCGCCCTCGGGCTTTCTGCCCGACCCGGAGGCGATCGATCGCGCCGCCACGCTCTTCGCCGCGCGTGGCTGGCGCGTGCAGGCGGGCGATACCTGTTTCGAGCGCCATCAGCGCTTCGCCGGCACGGACGAACTGCGCGCGGCGGAGCTGCAGCGCTTCTGCAGCGACCGCTCGCTGGATCTGGTTCTGTGCGCGCGCGGCGGCTACGGACTGACGCGCATTCTCGACCGGCTCGACTTCGACGCGATCCGCAGAGCGCGACGGACCATCTGCGGCTACAGCGACTTCACCGCGTTCAACCTCGCGTACCTCGCGCGCGCGGGCGGCGTCAGCCTGCACGGGCCGTCGATGACCGATCTCGGCGCCGAGTCGCCGGATGACTGGACGATCGACAACTTCTTCGCGGTGATCGAAGGCGGCGCGTACGAAACGCGCTTCGACGCCGACGGGCCGGACTGCGAAGCGCGCGGCACGCTGTGGGGCGGCAACCTCGCGGTCGCCTGCGCGTTGCTCGGAACGCCTTACTTTCCCAAGCCGCGCGGCGGCATCCTGTTCTTCGAGGACGTCAACGAGCCTGCCTACAAGATCGAACGCATGCTGCTGCAGCTCGCGCAGGCCGGCGTTCTGCAGCGGCAACGCGCGCTGCTGTTCGGCAGCTTCGACCCGATCACGCCGATGCCCAACGACAACGGGTTTTCGTTCGACGAGGTGATCCGCGGGCTGCGCGCGCGCCTAGCGGTGCCGGTCGTCACCGGGTTGCCGTTCGGGCATGTGCGCCGCAAGCTGACCCTGCCGGTCGGCGAGCGGGTCCGCCTGCGCGTCCATCAGGGCCGGGCCGTGCTGGGCTGGGATGGTCTGTACTTCGCTCGGGGCGCAACGTCCAAGCGGACGGCACCACCCTCCGATGCGCGCGTCACGACGGTCCCCGGCGCATCGGTCGATACGCAGGCGACCGTCTCGGACGGTGACCACTAGGCAGCGGAAGCAGCTCCTGCGCGGTTAGGCGAGGCCGTACCGCGCTTCAAACTCGGGGCGCAACATCGACATCATCATCGCGCCGTGCGCCGCGCCGTCCCACCACAGCGCGTCGCGCCTCAGGCCTTCGCGCACGAAGCCGACCTTCTCGTAGGAACGGATCGCGCGCGGATTGAAGTCGAACACCTCGAGTTCGACCCGGTGCAGGCTCGGCCAGACGTTGAAGCCGTAGCGAAGCAGCAGGACTGTCGCTTCGCTTCCGAGCCCGCCGCCGCGCGGCGCCCAAGCGGCGAGATTGATACGAAATGATGCGGTCCGGTTCTCCGGATCGATGTGACGCAGCACGACTTCCCCGCGATAGGTCGGATCGCCGCGCAGTGCGATCACGTAATCGAGACGATCCTCGGCAACCGCCACGCGCGCGCAATGCGAGCGGATCACTTCGAGGGTGAACCCGGCATGCGAGCCGGTCAGGCGGCGCCCTTCGGGATCCTGGATGCTGTCGAACATCGCTTCCGCGTCGTCGGGTCCGAGCGCGCGCAGCGCCACGCGCGTGCCTTCCAGCGGCGGCTTGTCGAGCATGGGCTGTCCTCCGAGTCGAGCCGGTAGATCGGTGGCTCAAACGCCCAGGAAGCGGTGCCAGAGCGAGCGATCGGCCGCGAGCGCGGCGGAGCTTCCCTGCCACACCACGCGGCCGCGTTCGAGGATCGTGTGCGCTTCGGCGAGTCCGACCAGCCGCTCGATGTACTTGTCGATGACCAGAATCGTCTGGCCTGCGGCCTTCAGCGCGGCGAGGCACTTCCAGATGTCCTCGCGCACCAGCGGCGCCAGGCCTTCAGTCGCCTCGTCGAGGATCAGCAGGCGCGGGTTCGTCATCAGCGCGCGGCCGATCGCGAGCATCTGCTGCTCGCCGCCGGAAAGCTGGTGGCCGATGTGCGCGGCGCGCGCCGCGAGCCGCGGAAAGAAGTCGAACACGCGTGCGAGCGTCCACGGCGCTTGGCTCGCGTTGCGATTGGCGCCGAACGCCGCGAGGTTCTCGCGCACCGTGAGGTTGGGGAAGATCTGCCGCCCCTCGGGCACGAGCGCGATGCCGCGTCGTGCGATCTCGTCGGTCGGCAGACCGTCGACCCGCTCACCGGCGAACACGATCTCGCCCCGGCGCAACGGCAGCAGGCCGAACAGCGCACGGATCGTCGTTGTCTTGCCCATGCCGTTGCGCCCGAGCAGTGTGGCGACCTCGCCTGCGGCGATCGAAAAACTCACGCCGAACAACACCTGGCTCGTGCCGTAGCCGGTTTCGATTCCGCGGACTTCGAGCAGGTTCACGGCGCGGCCTCGCTGGCGGCTTCCTCTCCGAGGTAGGCCCTGCGCACCTCGGCGTTCGCCCGGATCGCCGCGGGCGCGTCGCGCGCGATCACGCGCCCGTAGACGAGCACCGCGATGCGGTCGGCGAGCCGAAAGACCGCATCCATGTCGTGCTCGACGAGCAGGATCGCGAGCTTGCCCTTGAGTTCGGCGATCAGCGCGATCATTGTCTCGGACTCGTCCGGGCCCATGCCGGCGAGCGGCTCGTCGAGCAGCAGAAGGCGCGGCCCGGTGGCCAGCGCCAGCGCGACCTCGAGCTGCCTTTGTTCGCCGTGCGCGAGCGCGCCGGCCGGCACGTCCATGCGCGCGC
The DNA here is from genome assembly GCA_016861185.1 of Betaproteobacteria bacterium. Classification (GTDB taxonomy): domain Bacteria; phylum Pseudomonadota; class Gammaproteobacteria; order Burkholderiales; family Burkholderiaceae_F; genus DSNY01. Next base: position 369,729 of record BOKW01000002.1, on the reverse strand, counting down.
CGAGGCCCACGTCGCGCAGAATGTCGGCCGCCGCATCGAACAGCGCGCGTTCGCGTGCGACCGGTTGCCAGAACCGCAGGCTGCTGCCCGAACGCGCCTGCACCGCGAGTGCGACGTTGTCGAGCGCGGTAAAGCGCCTGAAGACGTTGGTGATCTGATACGAGCGCGCAATCCCGCGTGCCACGCGCGCGTGCTGCGGCAACGCGGTGATGTCTTCGCCTTCGAAGCGGATCGTGCCCGCGTCCGAACGTAGCGCGCCCGAAAGCTGATTGACCAGCGTCGACTTGCCCGCGCCGTTCGGCCCGATCAGCGCGAGCAGTTCGCCCGCCCCCAGTTGCAGCGACACGCCGTCAGTGGCCAGCACGCCGCCGAAGCGCCTGCTGAGGCCTTCGAGATCGAGCAGCGCCATCAGTGGAACCTTCGAGGCAGCAGGCCGGCAAGCCCGCTTGGCGCGGCAAACACGACGATCAGAAGCACGATTCCGAGGGCGAAGTGCCGGTAGTCGGTGTACAGCGCGAGCACCTCCTCGAAGGCGAGCAGCGCGGCAGCGCCCGCGAGCCCGCCGTAGCGGTAGCCGATTCCGCCGAGGATCACCATGATCACGAGCGTGGCCGACTGGGTCCAGTGCAGCGTCGCCGGCGAAACGAACAGATTGTGATTGGCGAACAGCGCGCCGGCCAGGCCGGCCAGACTGCCCGCGATCACGAAGGCGATCAGCCGGATGCGGAACGTGGCGAAGCCGATGCCTTCCATGCGCGCCTCGTTCTCGCGAATGCCGATCAGCGCGCGGCCGAAGCGGGCGCCGATCATGCGGTTGATCGCGAGCATCGCCGCGGCGAACAGCGCCAGCGCGACGTAGTAGAAGACGATGTCGTTGCCGAGGTCGAGACGCAGGGCGCCGAGCGCGAGTTCCGATCGTCCGGGCAGATTGAGTCCATCTTCGCCGCCGTACTTTTTCAGGCCGATCGCGACGTAGTAGACCATCTGCGCGAACGCGAGCGTGATCATGATGAAGTACACGCCGCGCGTGCGCAGCGAAACGGCGCCGATGATGACGCTGGCGAGCGCGGCAAGCGCGACCGCCGCCGGCCACGCGATCCAGACACTCGTCACGCCTTCGCTCATCAGCACGGCGACCGTGTACGCGCCGATGCCGAAAAACGCCGCGTGACCGAGGCTCACCATGCCGCCGAAGCCGAGGATCAGGTTCAGGCTGGCGGCCGCCAGCGCGAAGATCAGGATGCGGCGGACGAAGCCGATGTAGAAGTGCTGGTCCGCGGCCTGCGCGGCCCACGGAAAGGCGATCGCCGTCGCGAGCAGCAGCCAGGGCAGGGCGGCGCGCAGGCGATCAGACATCGATGGCGGCACGGCCCGGCATCACACGCGCGCGGGGAAGAGTCCGGTGGGCTTGTAGAACAGCACCGCGGCCATCAGCACGTAGATCGCGATCGCGGCGAGCGCGGGGCCGAGGTTCGCGGCCACGTCGAGCGGCAGAAACGCATTGAGCAGCGTCGGCAGGAAGGCGCGGCCCGCGGTGTCGACGATCCCGACCAGCAGCGCGCCGACGAAGGCGCCGCGCACCGAGCCGATGCCGCCGATGACGATCACGACCAGCGCGAGGATCAGGATGTCTTCGCCCATGCCGACCTCGACCGCCAGCACCGGTCCGAGCAGCGCGCCGGCCAGCGCGCACAGCATCGCGCCGAGCACGAACACCGCCGTGAAGAGTCGGCTCACGCGCACGCCCATCACGGCAGCCATCTCGCGATTGCTCGCGCCCGCGCGCACCAGCATGCCGGCGCGCGTTCTCGCGACGAGCAGATAGAGCAGCAGCGCGCACGCCAGCCCGGCGCCGATGATCAGCAGCCGGTACGACGGATAGAAGAAGCCGGGCAGCAGTTCGAGCGGACCGGCCAGCGCCGCCGGCGCATTGAGCATGCGCGGGGCCGGCCCCCAGATCATCTTGACCAGGTCGTCGGCGACCAGGATCACCGCGAAGGTCGCCAGCACCTGCGCGAGGTGATCGCGCCGGTACAGGCGTCGGATCAACGCGATCTCGAGCACGGCGCCGACCACGGCCGTGGCCAGGAGCGCCAGCGGCAGCGCGAGCCAGAACGAACCGGTGGCTTGCGCAATCGACGCCATCAGGTAGGCGCCGATCATGTACAGCGAACCGTGCGCCAGGTTCATCAGGTCCATGATGCCGAACACCAGCGTCAGGCCGGCAGCGAGCAGGAACAGCATCAGGCCGAACTGCAGGCCGTTCAGAAGCTGCTCGGCGATCAGGGTGGGAGGCATGGACGACGGCGCTGAGGCCCCGGCGCAGGCCGGGGCCCGATTCATGCGTGCTCGGCTGCAGCAGCTCGCCCGCTTGAAGACGCGGGCGGGATGAGGCGGACGTACCCGATCGCTGCGCGGCTGCGCCACCCGCTTTCGGACATCGGCGTCACTTCATCGCGCACTGCGCCACGTACGGATCGGCGTAGCCGGCGACCGCTTTGTTCAGCGTCTTGTTGCTGATCTCGCCGTTTGTGTCCTTGCTAACGACGCGCAGGTAGTAGTCCTGGACCGGATACTGGTTGTGGCCGAACTTGAACGGCCCGCGCACGGACTTGAAGTTGGCCTTCTTCAGCGCGGCGCGCACGGCGTCCTTGTCGGCGACCTTGCCCTTGACCTCGCGCACGGCCGCGTCGAGCATCTGGATCACGTCGTAGGCCTGCGCGGCGTAGATCGACGGCGTGCGGCCGTACTCCTTGCGGAATGCCTCGACGAAAGCCTTGCTCACCGGGTTGTCGAAGTCGTGATTCCAGTGCGCGGTGTTGAACATGCCGAGCATCGGCTCGCCGACCGCACGGATCACGTCCTGGTCGGCGGAAAAGCCCGGGCCGATGATCTGCGTCGTCTTCGACAGCCCGGCGCCGACGAACTGCTTGATGAAGTTGATGCCCATGCCGCCAGGCAGGAAGATGAACAGCGCGTCCGGCGCCTGCGCGCGAAGCTGCGCGAGTTCGGCGGCGTAATCGAGCTGGCCGAGCTTGGTGTAGATCTCCGCGGCGACCGGCTTGCCGAAACCGCGCTTGAAGCCGTTCAGCGCGTCCTGCCCGGCCGGGTAGTTCGGCGCCATGATCGCGACCTTCTTGAAATCCCGGGTCGCCGCGAAACGGCCGGCCGCTTCGTGATACGCGTCGTTCTGCCAGGCGGTGCCGAAGAAATACGGGTTGCACTGGCTGCCCGCGAACTGCGACGGGCCGGCGTTGTTGCTGAGGTAGAAGACCTTCTCGGCGAACAGGGCCGGGCCGACCGCAAGCGCGACGTTCGAGCCGATCGGCCCGGTGAAGAAGTCGATCCGCTCGCGCTTGACGAAGCGCTCGACGAGCTGGCGCGCATTGTCCGGGTTGCCGCCCATGTCCTGCGCGATGAACTCGGCGTCGAACCCGCCGAGCTTGCCGCCGAGCTGTTTGATCCCGAGGTTGAAGCCGTCGCGTGCCTCGGCGCCGAGCGCGGCGAAGGGCCCGGTGAGGTCCTGCGCGATGCCAACCTTGATCGTCTGCGCCGAGGCGGCACCGGCGGCCAGCGCGAAAGCGGCCGCGAACACGACGCGGGCAGGGGAGGGAAAGGGGCTCATCGAATGTTCTCCTTGATCCGTGCGCCTGATGGCGTCTCTCGTGGGCGCGGCAGGGTAGCACAGCGCTTTTGCCGCTCTCAACGCGTTGCCCGCTGCGCGACGCCCCGGTCGCCGCGCCGTCCCATGGAGGCGCGTCAGACGGAGGCCGGTAGTCGCGGCGGCGGCGGCTCGCCTATCATCCGGGACCATGTCAGGGCCCTTGACCCGCTTCGGCATCGCGGTCGAAACGCGCGAACAACGCCAGGAGAAGATCCTCGCGGGCGTGATCGCCTCCGTCTACCGGCAGGTCCCGCAATCGGTGCTGGGCAGCATCGTCGGCGGCGTGGCCCTGGTCGCCGTGTTCTGGCAGACGCACAACCAGACCTGGCTGCTGTTGTGGTCGATCGCGCTGCTGCTCGAATCGCTGGTGCGCGTTCGCATGGCTTACGCGTTCCGCCGCGCGACCGATGCCGTCGAGCAGGTCCACAAGTGGGCATCGCGCTGGGTGTCCACGTCGGTGGTCGCCGGACTGTTGTGGGGCGCGGCGGGCGCGCTGTTCTTCGCGTCGAACGAGCCGCTGCAGCAGCTCGTGCTGGTCGCGGTCGTGCTCGGCGTCGCTTTCGGTTCGCTGACGCTGTACGCGTCGCACCGCCCGGCGCTGTGGGCGTTCCTGCCGGCCGCGCTGCTGCCGCTGATCGGCCGCATGGTGGCCGAGCAGAACCCGGCCTACTACACGGCCGCGATCGTGATGCTCGCCGTGTTCGGTTTCACGACCTTCTTCGGCCGCAACTTCGGCGAAGCAATGTTCGAATCGGTCAAGAACAACTACGAGAACGAGGTGCTGGTCGAACAACTGCTCGCCGAAAAGCGCATTTCGGACGACGCCCGCCGCGCGGCAGAGAACGCGACGCGTTCGAAGACGCAGTTCTTCGCCGCGGCGAGCCACGACCTGCGCCAGCCGCTGCAGGCGATCGGCATCTACGTGTCGCTGCTGAAAAAGCGCGCGCAAGGCCCCCTGGAGCCGCTGGTGAAAAACCTGTCGACGGCGGTCGAGTCGCTGTCGAAGTTGGTCGAAGAGCTGCTCGAGATCTCGCGTCTGGACTCCGGCTCGATCCAGCCGCGCACGCAGCAGGTTCTGATCGACGAGATGTTCGGCCTGCTCGAGCAGGAGTTCATGCCGCAGGCGGCGGCCAAGGGGCTTGCGTTGCGCGTGCGGCGCCCCGGCTACGCGATCGATTCCGACCAGATGCTGCTGATGCGCGTGCTGCGCAACCTGCTTGCCAACGCGATCCGCTACACGCAGCGCGGCGGCGTGCTGCTGGCGGCGCGTCCGCGCGGCGGTCTGATCAGCCTGGAGGTCTACGACACCGGGCCGGGCATCCGCCAGCAGGAACTCGATCGCATCTTCGAGGAGTTCTACCGCGGCGAAAGCTCGAAGAACGAGGCGAGCAGCGGCTTCGGCCTGGGGTTGTCGATCGTCAAGCGCATCTGCAGCGTGCTCGGTCATCCCTTGATCGTGACGACGCGTCCCGGTTCCGGCACGGTGTTCCGGGTCGAGGTGCCGCTGTCGGCCGTGCCGCGCCGTCCGCAGCGCGGTCCGGCCGAAGCGACCGAGGCGGCGATCCGCACGCTCAGTGGCCACACGCTCGTTGTGCTGGAGGACAACGAGGAGATCCTCAACAGCCTGACGAAACTGCTTCGCTCGTGGGGGGCCGACATCCTGTCGGCGACGCATTTCAACTCGTCCCTGATGAAGCGACTGGCGCATCGCAAGCGCATCGATCTGATCATCGCCGACCAGAACCTGGGCAATTCGGCGATCTCGGGCGTGGAGGCGGCCTTCCGCATCCGGGAGATCGTCGGCTTTCCGGTGCCGGTAATCATGCTGACCGCCGTGCACGGGCTCGAAGTCCTCGCCGAGTTCCAGCGCACGATGCAGAGCCGCATGGCCAAGAACCCGGAAATGGCGCCCGCGATCGCGCGCAGCCGCGTGGAGGAGCCGATCGTGCTGCAGAAGCCGACCACGGCAGCGGTGCTTAACGCGACGATCGCCGAGGCGCTCGGGCTGACGGCGGCCGTGGGCGCGGGCCATCCGGGCCCCGAGGCCGTGCTCGAAGGCGATGAGGACCGCGTGAGCTAAGGAAAAAGGCTCAGCCGACGTCGTAGCCGTGCCGGCGCGCGGCGAGCAGCGCTTCGGTGCGATTGGACGCGCCGAACGCGCGGTAGATCGCGGTGACGTGCGTCTTGACCGTGCCTTCGGACAGGCCGAGTTCGCGGCAGATGATCTTGATCGGCGCACCGCGCGCGAGAAGCTGAAGCACCTGTTCCTGCCGCTCGGTCAGTTCGACCCGCACGCTGACGGGCTGGCCGAGCATGTCGCGTCCGCGCTCGGGCAGTCCCAGCATCGTCGCGCCGCGCGTGCTGTCTTCCAGCAGATCGGCCGGGATGTAGACGCCGCCCGACAGCACGAAGCGGATCGCTTCGAGCAGCGTGTCGGAGGCCATCGACTTCGGCACGAAACCGGCTGCGCCGAGCTGCAACACGCGCATCACGCTACGCTGGTCCTGTACGCCCGACAGCACAAGGATCTTCAGATCGGGGGCACGGCCGACGAGGGTCTCGAGCAGACTCGTGCCCGTCGCCCCAGGCAGTCCGAGGTCGAGCAGCATCAGGTCGGCATCGGGATGCTGCTCGAGCAAGCGTTCCGCCCCCGGCGCGTCGGCGGCCGCGTGGACCTCGGCCTGCGGATCGATGTCGGTCAGCAACGCGCGCAGCGCTTCCGTGATCAGCGAGTGGTCGTCGACGATGAGGATTTTCATAGGGGCGGGCAGCGGATGAGTGCGGCGTGCAGCGCGGTGGCTGTCTGCGGGCGATTCTAGCCCCGATCACCGCGGGGTTCCGGCGAGGGTGCCCGAGCGGAATACTCAGGGCAGACGGGGCCGAACCTTCGCTGCCGCCGCCTTCGCGCGCATGCGCGCTTCTTCGACGGTCGGTGCATGGGCCAGCGCCACGCCCATCCGCCGCTTGACGTACGACTCGGGTTTGCCGAACAGGCGCAGATCGGTGCCGGGGATCGCAAGCGCCTCGGCCACGCCGTCAAAGGCGATGCCCTTGGCATCGACGCCGCCGTAGATCACGGCGCTCGCCGCAGCGGCGGTGCGCATCGTCGTATCGACCGGCAAACCGAGCAGGGCGCGCGCGTGCAATTCGAACTCGCTCTGCCACTGGCTGGCGAGCGTCACCAGACCCGTATCGTGTGGCCGCGGGCTGACCTCAGAGAACCAAACCTGCTCGTCCTTGACGAACAGCTCCACGCCGAAGATGCCGACGCCGCCCAGATCGTCCGTCACCCGTCGCGCATAGTCGCGCGCCTTCGCCAGCGCGGCCGGCGCCATCGGGTGCGGCTGCCAGCTTTCGACGTAGTCGCCGTGGATCTGGACGTGACCGATCGGCTCGCAGAAGCACGTCCCGATCGAGCCGTCGGCGCCACGCGCGCGAACCGTGAGCTGCGTGATCTCGTAATCGAAGTCAATGAATCCTTCGACGATGACCCGTCCCAGGCTGACCCGCCCGCCGGCGGCGGCGTAATCCCACGCCGCCCGCAAGTCCTCGATCCGGTCGACCTTGCTCTGCCCCTTGCCCGACGACGACATCACCGGCTTCACGACGCAAGGCAGTCCGATCACCTCGCGAACGGCCGCTTCGAGTTCCTCGTATGAGTCGGCAAAGCGGTACGGCGAAGTCGGCAGGCCGATGGTTTCGGCAGCGAGGCGGCGAATGCCTTCGCGGTTCATCGTCAGGTTGGCTGCGCGCGCGGTCGGCACGACGCGCGCCAAGCCTTTGCGTTCGATCTCGAGTAGCGCTTCGGTCGCGATCGCCTCGATCTCGGGGACGATCACGTGTGGTCGTTCGGCTTCGACGAGCCCGCGCAGTGCCACGGGGTCGGCCATGTTCAACACGTGCGCACGATGCGCGACTTGGTGGCCCGGTGCGTTCGGGTAACGGTCGGCCGCGATCACTTCGACCCCCAAACGCTGGAGCGCGATGATGACCTCCTTGCCCAACTCGCCGGCGCCGAGCAGCAGGACTCGAAGCGCGCTGTGGGTCAGAGGCGTCCCAAAAGAAGGGGTAAGCGCGCTCGGCGGGTTGGGATTGGTCATTCAAGCATCTTCCACTGCAGTTATTTTACATAATGCACATTACGCGCACTGTAGACCGTACGGCGGCGATCCGGACATTACACTCGAAGTGCACTTCCTACATTACTGATTTTCCGACCCTTTCTGCGCCTACTCCAACTGCAGAAAAGCTAACCCGCCACCTTAACTTGTTTCCCTAACTGGCCAAACAGAAAGAAGAAATTGGTCGTCGACGCGCTTGCCACGTCAACCGCCGAGATCCCGCGAAGCGCTGCGATCTTTTCAGCGACGTGCGGTACGTAAGATGGCTCGTTCGTCTTGCCCCGATACGGCACCGGCGCTAGGTACGGGGCGTCGGTTTCAATTAGCAGTCTGTCGAGCGGCACGAACCTGGCGACTTCCTGCAACTCCGTGGCGCTCTTGAAAGTGACGATCCCGGAGAAGGAAATGTAGAAGCCGAGATCCAACGCGGCGGCGGCAACGGAGCGCGTTTCGGTGAAGCAGTGCATCACACCGCCTGCGTCGCCGGCTCCTTCCTCGCGCATGATTCCCAACGTGTCGCCCGCAGCGGCGCGCGTGTGGATGATCAGCGGCTTGCCGCTGCGGCGAGCGGCGCGGATGTGCACGCGAAAGCGCTCGCGCTGCCAGTCCAAGGGTTCCTTGAGCCGGTAGTAATCCAATCCCGTTTCGCCGATCGCAACGACCTTGGGATGCCGCGCCAGATCGACCAGATCCTGCTCGGTCGGCTCGCGCCCGTCCTGGTAGTCCGGATGGACCCCGACCGAAGCGAAGATCTCCCGATGCGCCTCGGCAAGCGCAAGGACCACCGGGAATTCTTCGAGCGTGACGCACACGTTCAATGCGGCGACGACCTGCCGCTCGCGCATCCGGGCGAGAACGCCGTCGATATCGCCGCGCAGTTCCGGGAACGACAAATGGCAATGCGAGTCGACGAACACGGTCGCGCCGCTTTGCGCCGCCCGAACGGGCGTCAGGTCAGATCGTGTGGGTCGGCCGCGCCGACTTCAGCGCCGAGCCGAGCAGGTCTTCGATGCGCTTGCGGGCGTTCAGGCCCGCTTCGTCGCCCGGAAAGTGCACACCGATCCCCGGCTGCCGGCTGCCTCCGCCGGCTGGGCTGATCCAGACGACTTTTCCGGCCACCGGAAACTTTGTGGGGTCGTCCATCAGCGTCAGGATGAGGTAGACCTCGTCGCCGAGCTGATACGTGCGGTTGGTCGGAACGAAGATGCCGCCGTTCTTCAGGTACGGCATGTAGGCGGCGTACAGGGCGGCCTTCTCTTTGATCGACAACGACAGCACGGCCGGACGGCCGGCGGTGGCGGGCTGCACCGGAGACACCGTCTGGCCGGTGGCGCCTGCGAATCGCGTGATCGGTGAATCGTTCATGCCCCTTCTTCCACGCTAGGTTCCGCTGCGCGCACCCTGCAGGGCCTCGAGATACGAGAACAGGGCCGCTTCGACGATCAGCCGGGCATTCAACGGATGATCGCTCGTGGCCCGCATCTGTCCCAGCGCTCGCAGCCAGCCGAGCAGGCCTTCCGCCGTCGACGCCGCGGCGATGCGCGCAATCGACGCCTTGTGCCGCGGATGATACCTAACGCGTTCCGCTACCCGATACGCCAATAAGTCCCACCCCCAGCGCTGAAACAGCGTGATCGCCGCAGGCAGCGGCAGCGTGCGCGGAACACCCGCCGCGACCTCCGCTGCCGGCAAACTCGTTCCCCGCGCAAGCAACGCGAGCAACCCCGAGCGCGTGGCTTCATCGAGCTGCCGTTCGGACTCCTCCATTACCGCCAGTGGCGCGCCGCCTGCCGCAGCGAGCTGTTCATCCGGATCGCCCACGCCCTGCTCGCGCAGCCACTGCAGCGCGACCGCGCGATCGGGGGCTGCCACACGCTGCAGCACACAGCGCGAACGGATCGTCGGCAGCACGTCGTCGGGCGAATCGCTGACCAGCACGAAGCGCGTCGCGGACGGCGGCTCTTCGAGCATCTTCAACAGCGCGTTGGCGGATGCCTGGTTGAGCGACTCCGCCGGCGCGAGCACGATCACCCGCGCGCCGCCGCGATGCGTTGACACGCCGAAGAAATCGGCCAGCGCGCGCACCTGCTCGATGCGGATCTCGCGGCTTGCTTTCTTGCCGCCTTCGCGCGCCTCGTTCGACAGGCTCAGGACACCGTCCTCCGACTCGGACTCCCCGTCTGCTGTCTCTTCGACCGGCGCCTCCGGACCGCGCAGGTCGGCCATCGCGTCCGGAACGACGATCCGCAGATCCGGGTGATTGCCCGACAGCACGAGGATGCAGCCGCCGCACGCGTCGCATGCGTGCCCTTGTGCGTCGGGCGACTCGCACAGCAGCGACTGCGCGAAGTCGAGCGCGAGGCTCTTCTTGCCGATACCCGCCGGGCCGTGCAGCAGGAGCGCGTGCACTTCGCGCGCGTGCAGCGGGCGCAGGGCGGCCCAGGCCGCGCCGTGCCATGGAAGCCGGCGTATCAGCGCCATCGGTCGAGCGCCTCGCCGAGCTGCGCGCGAACCGCTTCCGGCGGCTGGGTGCCGTCGAGCACGACGAAGCGCGCCGGAAAGCGCCGCGCGCGCTCCAGATACACGGCGCGCACGCGCGCGAAGAAGTCGCGCTGCTCTGCTTCGAACCGATCGGCCGCGCGCGCCGCCGACAAGCGTTGCGCAGCCACGTCCGGCGCGACGTCGAACAGGAAGGTCAGGTCGGGTTGCAGGTCGGGATGGACCCAGCGCTCGAGCGCCGCGACCGCCGCCTCCGGCACACCGCGTCCGCCCGACTGGTACGCATAGGTGGCGTCGGTGAAACGGTCGCAGACGATCCAGCGCCCCGCGACCAGCGCGGGCGCGATCACCTGCTCGACGTGCTGCGCACGCGCCGCGAAGACGAGCAGCGTTTCGGTACGCGCCGACATCGGCTGACGCAACACCAGCTCGCGCAGCGCTTCGCCGATCTCGGTGCCGCCCGGTTCGCGCGTCACCACGATGTCGATGCCCCGCTCGCGAAGCCGGGTAGCGACGAAGTCGATCTGCGTGCTCTTGCCGGCGCCGTCGATGCCCTCGAACGTGATGAAGCGGCCGCGCGCGCTCATTTGCCGCCGCCGAGCTGATACTTGACCACCGCGCGATTGTGCTCGGCGAGCGTCTCCGAAAAGTGCGAGCTGCCGTCGCCGCGCGCGACGAAATACAGCGCCGCCGTCGGCTCCGGATTGAGCGCGGCCTCGATCGCCGCGCGGCCCGGCAGCGCGATCGGCGTCGGCGGCAGCCCGGTGCGCGTGTAGGTGTTGTACGGCGTATCAGTGAGCAGATCGCGCTTGCGCAGGTTGCCGTCGAACTTGTCGCCGAGCCCATAGATCACCGTCGGATCGGTCTGCAGCAGCATGCCGCGCCGCAGCCGGTTGATGAAAACCCCGGCGATGCGCGCGCGCTCCGCGCCCTGCCCGGTTTCCTTCTCGACGATCGAAGCCAAGATCAACGCCTCGTACGGCGTTTTGAGCGGGAGCCCCTCTGCCCTTCCCTCCCACGCCTTCTGCAGGATCGCCGCCTGTGCGCGGTACGCGCGGCGCAGGACGTCGAGGTCGCTCGAGCCGGGATCGAAGACGTAGGTATCCGGCGCGAACAGCCCTTCGGGATGTTTCTCCTCGGCGCCGATCGCCCGAAGCAACTGCGCGTCGCTCATGGCTCCGCTTTCCTGCTTCAGGTCCGGATTGGCCGCGAGTGCGGCGCGCAGCTCGCGGTAGGTCCAGCCTTCGACGACCGTCAAGCGCTCGCGCAGGACCTCGCCGCGCCGCAGCTTGTCGATCAACTCGTGCAGGCTCATGCCGCGGGCGATCTCGTAGCGCCCGGCGCGCAGCGACTCGGTCGCCTTGGTGGCGCGCGCGACGGCGACGAAAGCGTCGGCGTTGACCAGCACGCCGGCCTCCTGCAGCGCGCGCGCGATCGCGCGCGCCGAAGATCCCGGTGCGATGCGCACGACGACGCGGTCGTTCGCCATCGGCAGCGAGCGCTCGTAGTAGCGCCAGGCGAGCGCTGACGCGACCGCGGCGATCAGCGCCACGATCAGCAGGGCAGCGGCGACCCGGATCAGGGTGCGCTTGCGGGAACGGCGGATGAACAAGCGTAGATTCGTGCGAGGACGAAGCGCAGGCGTTCCTATAATACTTGCCGCGCTTGCTCGAACCCTCCCGCATTCATTCGACATTCGTTATGCCGAACGACCTCGCCGCCGCGACCGCTGCCGGCACCTGGAATGCCGGTGTTGCGGCGCTCGAACGCGCGCTCGCCGGGCCGGCGCTCGCCGTGCTCGAGGAGTTCGGCGTGATCGCGGCGCACGGCGCCGACGCGGCGTCGTTCCTGCACGCGCAACTGACCAACGACGTGGCGAACCTCGCGCCCGACGCGGTGCAGCTCAACGGCTACTGCAACGCCAAGGGACGCCTGCTCGCGGTGTTCACGAACTGGCGCGACGCGGACGCGATCTACCTGCAACTGCCGCGCGAGATCCTGCCCGCCGTGCGCAAACGGCTGTCGCTGTTCGTGCTGCGCGCGAAGGTCACGCTCGCCGACGCTTCGGACGAATGGACCGCGCTCGGACTGATCGGCCGCGGAGCGGCGCGGCTGCTGCAAGAGGCGATCGGACTGCCGCGACCGGTCGACGCTTCGGTCGCCGTCGGCGAAGCGCGCATCGTGCGACTGCGCCCGTCGCCGCGCATCGACGAGCGCTTTCTGCTGCTCGTTCCCGCGCCCGAACTGACCGAGTGGCTCGCGCGGTTGCAGGCGGCGCAGCGCGTCGACGGCAGTGCGTGGTGGTGGTCGCAGATCGACGCCGGGATCCCGGACGTGTTCGCCGCGACCCAGGAGAGGTTCGTGCCGCAGATGATCAATCTCGAAGTCCTGGGCGGCGTCAACTTCAGGAAGGGCTGCTATCCGGGTCAGGAAGTCGTCGCGCGCAGCCAGTATCTCGGCAAGTTGCGCCGACGCATGGGTATCGCGCACATCGAAGGCAGCGCCGCAGCCGGCGCCGACGTGTACGCGGACGGCGAAGCGCAGCCCGTGGGGGCTGTCGTGATGGCGGCGACGGCGCCCGGCGGCGGCATGGATCTGCTGTTCGAATGCCCGGTCGAAAGAGTCGGCGCCAGCGTGTTGCGCGCGGGCGGGCCCGACGGAGCGGTGCTGGACGTGCGGCCGCTGCCGTACGAACTGTTCGATCCGACCGCCTAGCCGGTTCGGCGTTGCGATGGAGCACTGGTTCGTCTACTACAAGCTGCCGCAGCGCGAGGCGCTTGCGCTCGTGCCGCGGCTGCGTGCGATGATGGACGCGCTGACGAAGGCGACCGGCGTGCGCGCGCGCCTGCTGCGCAAGCTGGACGGAGAAGCCGAACCGGCCACGTTGATGGAAACGTACGAACGCATCGAGGACGCCGCGGCCTTCGAGGTCGCGCTGGGCGACGCACTCGCCCGCGCCGAGCTGCCCGCCGCCGCCGTGCAGGCGCGCCGGACCGAGCGTTTCGGGGATCTCTGATGTGCCTCGCACTGATCGCCTGGCAATCGCACCCGGACTATCCGCTCGTCGTGGCGGCCAACCGCGACGAGTTCTACACGCGCGCCACCCGGCCGGCGGCTTGGTGGGGGCAGGCGGTGTCGCTGCTCGCCGGGCGCGACGAGGAAGCGGGCGGCACCTGGCTCGGCGTCAACCGGCGCGGCCGGTTTGCGATGCTGACCAACGTGCGCGCGCCGAGCGAGCGCAACCCGCATGCACCGACACGCGGGGCGCTGGTGGTGTCTGCGCTGCAGTCCGGCGAGTCGATCGCGAACTGGCTGCAGAACCTCGCCGTCCGTTCGCACGCCTACAACGGATTCAATCTGCTAGTCGGCGACGCGCTCGCCGCGCCCGGGCGCGAACCCGAGCTGCACTATCACAGCAACCGGCTCGGCGAGGCGCCGCGCCGGCTTGAACCCGGCATTTACGGACTGTCCAACGCCTTCCTGGACACGCCCTGGCCCAAGGTCACACGCGCGGTCGGCCGCTTTGCCTGTCAGCTTGCCAGCCGCGTGGACCCCGATGCGCTGCTGGCGCTGATGGCCGATCGCGCGCTTGCGCCGGACAGCGCGCTGCCGTCGACCGGCGTGCCGCTCGAATGGGAACGCGTGCTGTCGGCGATCCAGATCCGCGCCAACGGCTACGGCACCCGCGCGACGACGGTGATCACGGTGCGCAACGACGGCTTGGTCAGTTTCATCGAGCGCGCGTTCGACAGCGAGGACCCCGAACGCCATACCGATCGGCGCTACGAGTTCGTGATCGGCGCGCCCCAGGGCATGATCTCGCGCCTGCGCAGCCGCGCCGACGACATCTGATCGCGACCGCTGCGGCTACATCGCACGGCGCATTGCGATGTGCGGAATGCCGGCGTCGTCGAACACGCCGCCTTCTTCCACGAAGCCCAGCCGCCGATAGAACCGCGCGGCGTGCGTCTGCGCGTTGAGCACGACCTCGCGGTGCCCGCGCTCGCGCGCGGCGTCCATCAGCGCCAGCAGGATCGCCGTACCCGCACCGCTGCCGCGCGCAGTCCTCAGCACCGCCATGCGGCCGATATGACCGTCGGGCAGCAGCCGGCCCGTTCCGATCGCGCGGCCGTCGCCGTCGCGCGCGATCGCATGCAACGACAGGGGGTCCCATTCGTCGAGCTCGATCTCGGCGGGAACGCCCTGCTCCTGCACGAACACCGCATGGCGGATCGGCGTGGCCTCGTGCACCAGCTCGTCCCAGGCGCCGAGCTCGACCTTCACTTCAGCGCGCGCCATGCGCGGCTTCCTCCGGGGGCACGCGTTCGTAGCGCCGCATTGCCTCGCGGATACGCTCGGGCCAGGGCTGCGACTTCTTGCTGACCGGATCGGCATTGACGTAGACGAGTTCGGCGCCGATCAGCGGCGCATCCGTTGCGCCCTTGCGGAAGATCTCGACCGCGAAGCGCATGCTGCTGCGCCCGATGTGCGACACGCGGCCGCAGATCTCCAACACGTCGTCGTATATCGCCGGCGCGTGGTATTCGATCGTGATCTTGCGCGCGAAGGTATCGCTGCCGTGCGCGACGAGGTCTTCCGGGTACCGCAGCCCGACCGCGCGCCAGTACTCGGTCAGGCACACGTCGCAGTAGGTCAGATAGTGGCCGTTGAACACGACCCCCTGCATATCGACCTCGGCCCAGCGGACGCGCAGCTCGATGCGATGACGGTAGTCGGCGTAGGCCATTCACTTGACCCCTTTCTTCGCGTCGCCGGCGATCACCACCGTCAGCCGGGCCGGATCGACATGGCGCCGCACGGCAGCGATTACGTCGGCCGGCGTCAACGCGCGGATGCGATCTTCCATCCGCTTCGAAAAGGCGAACGTGCGGTCGACATCGAGCAATCCGACCCAGGCCTGCGCGACGACGCCGTCCTGCGAGCGGTTCAATAGGCGCTCCTGCAGCAGGCCGTTCTTCGCGTCGTCGATCTCCTTCGCCGTGAAGCCGTCCTTCAGCATGCGCTCGATCTCTTCGCGCACGGCCTGCTCGAAGCGGGCGGCGTTCTGCGGCGCGACCAGACCGGCGATCTGCCAGGCGCCGGCGCGGTCGCGGCTGTTGACGAGCAGCGCCGAGCCCGCGCCGTAGGAGATCCCGTCGCGCTGCCGCACGCGGTCCATCAGCCGGTTGCTCAACCCGGGGCCGCCGCCGAAGATGTAGTTGGCAAGCTGCAATGCAGGATGGTCGGCATCGTCGTCGCGCAGTGCGAGGTTGATGCGCGCGCGATAGAAGGCGTTCTCCTTGTCGGGCGTGTCGACGACGATCCGCGCCGGCTTGACGTCGCGCGGCTCGGACAGGATCGGCGCGTACGGCGCGGGCGAGCGCCATGCGGGGAAGACCTCGCGGATCAGCGCCTCGATGGCCTGGTCGTCGAAGTCGCCGACGATCGCGATCTCGCCGCGCGCGGTGCCCCAGAACCCCGCGTGGAAGCGCTTGACTTCGTCGAGCGTGAGCCTGTTCACCGCTTCGATGCGTGCCGCCAGCGGCACGTAGTGGCGCGGATCGCCGTCGGGATAGGTGTTGAAGTGCGCGAGCAACGCATCGCGCGAGCGCGCCGCCGGGTCGTTCAACTGCGCCTGCAGGCCGGTCAGCGTCTCGCGCTTCAGCGTCTCGAACTCCGCCTCCGGGAAGCTCGCGTCGCGCAGCACGTGCGCCGCCAGCCGCAGCGCGTCGGCCAGATGCGCGCGGTCGGTCTGGAACTGGCGCAGCGAGCCGGTCATCCTGAGCCGCGTCATCTCGTCGGCGATCTGCCGGCGCGTCAGCTTGTGGGTGCCGCGGCCCACCATCGCCTCGGTCATCTGTGCGACGACCGACTTGCCGAACAGGCTCTTGTCGTCGCCCCAGCGGAAGTTGAGCACCGCGTCGACCGTTTCGCCGCGCGTCTTCTTCGGCAGCAGTGCGAGCTTCAGTTCGCCGATCGCCACACGGCGCGTGCGTTTGTCGATGTTTTCCTGCGACGGGTCGAAGGTTTCGCCGGCCGCCACCGCGGCGCGCGGCTTGAACCCGGCGAGCCGTTCGGCTGCGCTCGGCGCCGACGGAATCGCCGCGCGCTGCGGTTGATCTTCCGGAATGAAGGTGCCGACGGTCCGGTTGTCGCGACGGAAGTACTTCTGCGCGACTTCGCCGACGGCGTTGCCCTGCACCTGCTGCAGGCGATCGCGCGCGAGGAAAAACAGCCGCCAGTCGCCGAGCGCGATGTACTCCGACAGTGCGACGCCGAACTCCTCCGGGTTCGACAAGGTCCGCTCGAACGTCGTCTCGCCTTCGCGCCGAACGCGCTGCAGTTCGGCATCGGTCGCCGGCTGCGCCGCGAAGGTCGTTTCGACGACCTCGATCAACCGGTCGCGCGCGCGCTCGACGGGATCGCCCTTCTTGAGCACCGCGCCGAACATGATGACGCCGGGGTCGTGCGTCGGGAACAGATAGGAGAACACCTGCGCGGCGAGGCCCTTGTCGACGAGTTCCTTGTGCAGCCGGCCGTTCGGCGTGTTGCCGAGAATCTCCGATGCGACGCCGAGCGCGTCGACGTCCGGGTGCAGCGCCGACGGGATCTTGTACGACAGCAGCACGATCTGGATGTCGCCCTGCCGCCGCACGACGAAGCTGCGCTCGCCGTCCTGCGTCGGCTCGATCGTCCACAGCGCAGGCAGCTTGCGCTTGGGCTTGGGAATGCGGCCGAAGGTCTCCGCGATCCAGCCGAGCGTCCTGCCCTCGTCGAACTTGCCCGCCACTGTCAGCACCGCGTTGTCCGGCTGGTAGTAGGTGCGGTAGAAGGCCTGCAGGTTCTCGATGCGGACGTTTTCGATGTCGCTGCGATTGCCGATCGGCGGATTGCCGTAGTTGTGCCAGTCGAACATCAGCGACAGCGAACGCTGCAGCAGCACGCGCGACGGGCTGTTTTCGCCCATCTCGTACTCATTGCGCACGACGGTCATTTCGGAGTCGAGATCCTTCTTCGCGATGAAGGAGTTGACCATCGCGTCGGCGCTCCACGCGAGCGCCCAGCGCAGGTTGTCGTCGCTCGCCTGGAAGGTCGAGAAGTAGTTGGTGCGATCGAACCAGGTCGTGCCGTTGTTGCGAAAGCCGCGGCGCGAGAACTCCTTCTCGGGGTCCGGGAACTTCTTCGAGCCCTTGAAAATCAGGTGCTCGAGCAGGTGCGCCATGCCGGTCTCGCCGTAGTTCTCGTGGCGCGAACCGACCAGGTAGGTCACGTTGACGGTGGCGGTCGGCTTCGATGCGTCCGGGTACAGCAGCATGCGCAGGCCGTTGGCGAGGCGGTATTCGGTGACGCCCTCCACCGAGGCGACGCGCTGCACGCCGGGCGGCAGCTTGAGCTGCGCGTGCACCGGCAGCAGCGCGAGCGCAGTGACGAAGGCGACGACGAACAGGCGAAGCGAGCGGATCAATTCGACCTCCAGACGACATGGGCCCTGCGGCTCGCAGGGCGGCGATTCTGCCACGCGGATTTCAGCGCGCCGCGATGAAGTCGAGCACGCGGCTGGCGACGAAGCGGGGCTCCTCGTGGACGAGCCAGTGGGTCGCGCGTTCGAGGCGTTCGATCGTCAATGTCGGCACGAGTTCGGCGAGCCCGTCCAGCAGCGCCGGCAGCAGCGCGGTGTCGCGCATGCCCCAGAGGATCAGGGTGGGCACGCGCACGACGAACTCGGCGGGCGCGAGCTGCAGTCTGCGTGCGCCCGGATCGCCGTCGGTCGGCGGATACAGCGGCGAAGCGCGGTAATAGCTCAGGCCGCCGGTCAGCCCGCGCGACCAGACTTCCTTGTAGCGCGCGAGCCGCTCGGGCGTCAGCCAGGGGGCGTCCGGCCGCTGCATGCCGAGAAAAAAGGCTTCGAGCCGGCGGAAACCGTCCTGCGCCAATCGTTCTTCTGCACCCGGGGCGCGCAGCCAGTTCATGTACGCGCTCGCCGCCTGCTGCGCCGGATTGTTCGCAAGTTCGCGCGCAAACGGGATCGGGTGCGGCGAATTGAGCACGATCAGCCGCTCGACGATGTCGGGCTGCGCGATCGCGAGCGCCCAGGCGGCCGCCCCGCCCCAGTCGTGCGCAACGATCGTGGCGCGCTCGTAGCCCAGCGCGCGCATCAACTGCAGCAGATCGCCAACAATCTCGCGCGCGCGATACGCACCGACTTCGCCCGGCTGGCTCGACAGGTTGAAGCCCCGCAGGTCCGGCGCGACCGCGTAGTGCTCCGCGCCGAAGGCGGGCAATACGTCTTCCCACGCCGCCCAGTACTCCGGAAAGCCGTGCAGGCACAGCAGCAGTGGGCGGCCCGGTTCGCCGCAGCTCGCGTAGTGCAGCGTGATGCCGTTCGGCAGTTCGGCGAATTGGCCGGTCGCGATCACGTCGGCGTCGGCTTCACGCGCGGGTTGCTCGCGAACGGATCGGCCGGCGCCTGGCGCGCGAGCACCGCATCGAAGCGCGCCTCGACCGCGGCGAGGATCTTGTCGTGCGTGAACACGTAGAAGCGCTCGGCGCGGATCGCGTCGAACGTGATCTGCGCGACCTCGGCCGCGCTCATCCGGCCGCTCGATACCGCCTTTTCCGACTGCGCCTGCGCGAGCCGCATCGAGACGGTCAGCTCGCGGTCGCGCGCCAGTTCGGCCGGGCGGTTGCGCTCCGACGCGGCGATGCCGGTCGGCACGAACGCGGGGCACAGGACGCTCGTGCCGATCGTCGACTTGGCGAGCGCCAGATCGTGATAGAGCGTCTCGGTCAGCGCCACGACCGCGTGCTTCGACACGTTGTAGACGCCCATCAACGGCGGGCACAGGAATCCGGCGATCGACGCGGTGTTGACGATGTGGCCCGGCTCACCGCGCCGGTTCGCCTCGAGCATGCGCGGAACGAAGTGATGGATGCCGTGCACGACCCCCATCAGGTTGACGCCGAGCACCCAGTGCCAGTCCTTGTCGGTGTTCTCCCACACGAGCCCGCCGCCGGCGACACCCGCGTTGTTGAACAGCAGGTGCACCGCGCCGAACTCCGCGTACGCCCGATCAGCCAGATGCCGCACCTGCTCGCTTTTCGCCACGTCGACGACCTCGCCGATCGCCTGCGCGCCGGCGGTGCGCAGTTCGGCGAGCGTGTCGTCGAGCGCGTCGCGCTGGATGTCGGCGAGCACGAGTTTCATGCCGAGCGCGTGCCCCATCTTCGCGAACTCGCGACCGAAGCCGCTGCCCGCGCCGGTGACGACCGCGACGCGGCCTGCGAAGTCCTTCATGTCAGCTTCACCAATTGCTTGCCGAAGTTCTGCCCCTTCAGCATGCCGATGAATGCCGCCGGCGCGTTTTCGAGCCCGTGCGCGACCGTCTCGCGATAGCGGATGCAGTCGGCCGCGACGTGCGCGCCGAGCTCTTTCAGCGCCTGCGGCCACACATCCAGATGTTCGGAGATGATGAAGGCCTGCAGCTTCAGGCGGCTCACGAGGAACCAGGCCGGGTTGCCGATCGGGATCGGCTGGCCGTTGTAGCCGGCGATCAGTCCGCACAGCGCGATGCGGCCGAACGCGTTCATCCGCGGCAGCACCGCATCCATGATCGCGCCGCCGACGTTCTCGAAGTAGCCGTCGACGCCGTTCGGACACGCGGCCTTGAGCGCTTTGCTCACGTCCTCGTTCTTGTAGTCGACGCAGGCGTCGAACTTCAGCTCGTCCACGACATAGCGACACTTCTCGGGGCCGCCCGCGATGCCCACCGCGCGGCAACCCGCGATCTTCGCGAGCTGGCCGACGACACCGCCCACGGCGCCGCTCGCCGCCGACACGACGACGGTCTCGCCCGCCTTCGGCTCGATGATTCGGTTCAGTCCGTACCAGGCGGTCACGCCAGGCATGCCGACTGCGCCGAGATACGCCGACAGCGGGACACGCGTCGCGTCGACCTTCATCAACCCGCTGCCGTCGGACACCCCGTACTCCTGCCAGCCGAAGTAGCCGACGACCTTGTCGCCGGCCGCGAACTTCGGATTCCGCGATTCGACGACTTCGCCCGCCGTGCCGCCGATCATCGTCTCGTTCAGCGGCTGCGACGCCGCGTACGAACGCCCCTCGTTCATCCGCCCGCGCATGTACGGGTCGAGCGAAAGCCATTCGTTGCGAACGAGCACCTGTCCTTCCGCGACCGGCGGAAGCTCGACCGTTTCGAGGCGGAAGTTGTCTTCGGTCACCCAGCCGGTCGGGCGGCTGGCGAGCACGATGCGCCGGTTTTGCATTCGATCCACCTTCAGAGTCGGTCGGCCGCGTCGAGCCGGGTCAGGAACTTGATTGTGCCGAGCGCCTTGGCGATCAGCGCTCCGCCGGCATCGACCAGTTCGGCCTCACAGTACGCCATCGTCGTCGACCGGTGCAGCACGCGGCCGCGTGCGACGACCCGCCCCTGCGCCGGGCGGAAGAAGCTCGTCTTCATCTCGACCGTCACGCTGCCCACGCTGCCGCCGCTTTCCGCCTCGACCTTCGACTTGCCGGCGCGCGCCATGGCGACGTCGAGCAGCGACATCACCACGCCGCCGTGGCCAACACCCCAACTGTTCATGTGCTCGTCGGCCAGCGCGAGCGCGATCTCCGCCTCGCCGTCGACCGCACGCACCAGCTCGGCGCCGAGCAGGCGCATGAACGGGATCTCGTGCAACTCCGCGCGCATGAGTTCAGACGGCGGTCACACCGCCGTCGATCGCGAGGATCTGACCGGTGATGTGCTTGCCGGCGTCGGAGGCGAACAGCAGCGCCGCGCCCTTCAGGTCTTCCTCGTCGCCGAGCCGAGCGAGCGGCGCGTGCTTTGCGAGCGTATCCGGGCCGAACTGCTGGATCACGCCGCGCGTCATCTTCGACGGGAAGAACCCCGGCGCGAGCGCGTTGACCGTGATGCCGTACGCGCCCCATTCGCCGGCGAGCGCGCGCGTGAAATTGACCAGCGCACCTTTGCTCGTGTTGTACGCGATCGTCTTGACGGTGCCCGGCGCGTTGCCGCGCAGCCCGGCGATGGACGCGATGACCACGATCCGGCCGTAGCGGCGCGGGATCATCGAGCGCTTGCCGATCGCCTGCGTCAGCAGGAAGGTGCCGCGCACGTTCAGGTTCATGATCTTGTCCCACGCGTCGAGCGCGTGGTCTTCGGCCGGCGCGCCCCAGGTCGCCCCGGCGTTGTTGACCAGGATGTCGACATGGCCGAGCCGGCGCAGCGTCTCGTCGACGAGCCGCGCGATGTCATCCGGCTTCGAGCCGTCGGCCGCGACCCAGTTCGCCTCAATGCCCTGCCCGGCCAGGTGTTCAACCGCATGGTCGAGTTCGTCCGCCTTGCGCGCCGAAAGCACGAGCTTCGCGCCCATCTCGCCGAGCGCTTCGGCGATCTGCAGCCCGAGACCGCGCGAGCCGCCCGTCACGAGCGCGGTCCTGCCGCGCAGATCGAAGAGTTTGTGAACCGACATCGTCGCCTCCTTGCGTTGCGCGCGTCAGAACCAGCCGTCCTGCATCTCCAGCGTGGTCGTATCGAGGTTGGCGAGCAGGTCGAGCTGGGGGTCGACGCGTGGCAGCTCGTACACGAAAAAGTAACGGCACGCCTGCAGTTTGCCGCGGAAGAAGGTCGCCTCGGCTTCGCGGTACGCGCGCTGCGCGGCGAGCGACTGCTCGAGCCAGATCCACGCGAGCACGATGTGGCCGAAGGCTTCGAGGTAGATCGACGCGTTGGCCAGCGTGCGCTCCGGATCGCCGGCGGTCCACAGCGCCTGCGTCACCTGAGCGAGCCGCTGCACCCGAGTGCCGAGCAACGCGGCGAAGCGCCGCGCATCGGCGTCGCTCGACTGCGAGGCGGTGCGGATCGTCGCGTCGATGCGGGCGCCGAGCCGCTTGAACGCCGCACCTTCCTGCATCACGACCTTGCGGCCGAGCAGATCGAGCGCCTGGATGCCGTGTGTGCCTTCGTGGATCGGATTGAGCCGGTTGTCGCGCCAGAACTGCTCGACCGGGTAATCGCGCGTATAGCCGTAGCCGCCATGCACCTGGATCGCCAGATCGTTGGCGGCAAGGGACCATTGCGAAGGCCAGCTCTTCGCGACCGGCGTCAGGATGTCGAGCAGCAGTGTCGCCTCGCGCCGCGCTTCTTCGCTCTCGCCGGTTTTCTCCTCGTCGACGAGCCGCGCGCAGTAGAGGTTCAGCGCGAGCGCGCCTTCGACGTAGCTCTTCTGCGCGAGCAGCATCCGCTTGACGTCGGCATGCCGGACGATCGGGACTTGCGGGCTCGCCGGGTCCTTGCCTTCCGGGCCGACCGGGCGCCCCTGCGGGCGGTTGCGTGCGTAGTCGAGCGCGTGCAGGTAGCCCGTGTAGCCGAGCATCGTCGCGCCGAGCCCGACGCCGATGCGCGCCTCGTTCATCATGTGGAACATCGCGGCGAGCCCCTGCCCCGGCTCGCCGACGCGATAGCCGATTGCGCCCGCACGACCTTCCGGCCTGAACTTTCCTTCGCCGAAGTTCAGCAGCGTGTTCACGGTGCCGCGATAGCCCATCTTGTGGTTCAGCCCCGCGAGCACGACGTCGTTGCGCTCGCCGAGCGCGGCGCGCGACTGCGCGCCCTGCCCTTCGATCTTCACCAGGAACTTCGGCACGACGAACAGCGAAATCCCCTTCACGCCGGGAACCAGCCTGCCGTCTGCGCCGGGGATCTTCGCCAGAACGAGGTGGACGATGTTCTCGGCCAGGTCGTGCTCGCCGGCCGAGATCCACATCTTGTTGCCGAACAGTCGGTAGCCCGGCCCGAGCGGCGATTCGCCGTCGGGCTCGGCGCGCGTGGCGATGTCCGACAGCGAAGAACCCGCCTGCGGCTCGGAAAGGCACATCGTGCCGAAGAATCGCCCCGCAAGCTGCGGCCGCACAAACGCGTCGATCTGCGCGGGCGAACCGTGCGCGAGCAGCAGATTCGCGTTGCCGATCGTCAGGAACGGATACGCTGCGGTGGCGACGTTGGCGGCCTTGAAGTACGCGAAGCACGCCTTGGCGACCGTGAGCGGAAGCTGCATGCCGCCCAACTGTTCGTCGTGCTCTGCTGCCATCAGTCCAGCGTCGACGAAGGCTTTCAGGGCCTCTCCGATCTCCGGGATCAGATGGACCCGCTTGCCGTCGAAGCGCGGCTCGTCGAGGTCGCTCGCGCGGCTGTGCGGGGCGAACTCCTCGGTCGCGATCCGTTCGGCGAGATCGAGCGCGGCATCGAAGGTCTCGCGCGAATGCTCGCGATAGCGCGGCCGCGCACACAGCGACTGCACCTCGAGCCAGTCGTACAGCAGGAATTCGAGGTCGCGGCGCGCGACGAGCCGCTCGGTCATCGGTCGGCCCCGCTACTTCGGCCAGCGCCCCGCCTTCGCCGCCTCGACCAGCAGCGGCGCCGGCTCCCAGAACTTCGGGTCGCCGTGCGGATTCGCGCCGTACTGGCGCATCGACGCGATCACCTGGTCGAAGCCGACCGACTGCGCGTAGTGCATCGGCCCGCCCTTCGCGGCAGGAAAACCGTAGCCCGCCAGGTAGACGACGTCGATGTCGCTCGCGCGCAGTGCGATGCCTTCTTCGAGGATCTTTGCGCCCTCGTTGACCAGCGCGTAGATGCAGCGGCCGACGATCTCGTCGTCGGAGATCGCGCGCGGTGCGATGCCGATCTCCTTGCGGTAGGCCGCGATCATCGCGTCGATCTCCGGATCGGGCCGCGGCGTGCGGTCGGGCAGCTCGTAGCGGTACCAGCCCTTGCCGGTCTTCTGGCCGAGGCGGCCCGCCTCGACGACGCGGTCGGCGATCTTCGAATAGGTGATGTGCGGCTTCTCGACGTAGCGGCGCTGGCGGATCGCGTAACCGATGTCCATGCCGGCCATGTCGTACATCGTGAACGGCCCCATCGCCATGCCGAACTTCGAGAGCGCAGCGTCGATCTGCTGCGGGCTGGCGCCTTCGTCGACGAGGAACAGCGACTGCCGCACGTACTGCTCGAGCATCCGGTTGCCGATGAAACCGTCGCACACGCCCGAGACGACCGCGACCTTCTTCAGCCGCTTCGCCAGCTGCATCACCGTCGCCAGCACGTCCTTGCCGGTCTTCTTCGCCCGAACGACTTCGAGCAACCGCATCACGTTGGCCGGGCTGAAAAAGTGCGTGCCGATCACGTCTTGCGGGCGCCTGGTCACCGCGGCGATCGCGTCGACGTCGAGCGTCGAGGTGTTGGTCGCAAGGATCGCGCCGGGCTTCATCACGCGGTCGAGCGTACGGAAGACCTCGTGCTTGACCTTCATGTCCTCGAAAACCGCCTCGATCACGATGTCGGCGTCGGCCAGGTCCTCGTACTTCAGCGTGGGTTTCAGCAACGCCATCCGCTGCTCGACCTCGCCCATCGTCAGCCGGCCCTTTTTCGCGGTCGCCTCCCAGTTGCGCCGGCACGTGGCCAGCCCTTTGTCGAGCGCCTCGGGCTTCATCTCGAGCACCCGCACCGGTATGCCGGCATTGGCGAAGCTCATCGCGATGCCGCCGCCCATCGTGCCGAAGCCGATCACTGCCGCACTCTTGATCGGCCGCGTCGGCGTGTCCTCCGGCACGTCGGGGATCTTCGCCGCCGTGCGCTCGGCGAAGAACGCATGGCGCAGGGCTTTCGATTCGGCCGACTGCACGAGCTCGACGAACAGCGCGCGTTCGATCTGGATGCCTTCTTCGAACGGCCGCAGCGCGGCGGCTTCGACGGCGTCGACGCACTTCAGCGGCGCGGTCAGGCCGCGCGAAGCCTTGGCGACCTGTTCGCGGGCCGCCTTGAAGAAGGCCATCGCGTCGGTGTTCGGCGGCAATGCGGCCTTAGCGTCGCGCAGCTTGGGGTGGCTCGCTCGCTGGACGACTTCGCGCGCGAAGTCGAGCACGCCCTGGAACGTGGTGTCCGGCACGATGCGCCCGACCAGCCCCGCTTTCAGCGCCTCGTCGGCGCCGATCGGATCGCCGGTCGTGATCATCCGCAGCGCCTTCTCGACGCCGACCGCGCGCGGCAGCCGTTGTGTCCCGCCTGCGCCGGGGAGGATGCCGAGTTTGACCTCGGGCAGCGCCATCGAAGCTTTCGGTGTGGCAACGCGGTAGTGGCAACCGAGCGCAAGCTCGAGTCCGCCGCCCATGCAGACGCCGTTGATCGCGGCGATCACCGGCTTAAACGAGGATTCGGCGGCGGCGATCACCTGCAGCAGCGTGGGCTCGGCCATCGCTGCCGGCGTGTTGAACTCGCGGATGTCGGCGCCGCCCGAGAACACCTTGTCGGTGCCGGTAATCACGATCGCCTTGACCTTGGCGTCGTCGAGCGCGCGCTCGAGCCCTTCGACCAGCGCCTTGCGCGTCGCGTTGTTCAACCCGTTGACGGGCGGGTTGTCCAGTTGCAGCACGGCGACGTCGCCGCGCACTTCGTACCACGTCGTCACTTCATCCTCCCCGTCACACTTCGAGCCACTCCTGCCGGATCAGCTTGTTGCGCTTGAGGTCCTCCGGCGTGCCTTCGAAGACCATGTGGCCGTGCCCCATCACGTAGACGCGCTGCGAGATCTGCAGCGCGATCGTCAGCTTCTGCTCGATCAGCAGGATCGAGATGCCGCGCTCCTTCAACGCGCGCAGGAAATTGGCGACCATCTCGACGATCAGCGGCGCGAGCCCCTCGGTCGGCTCGTCGATGATCACCAGTTCGGGATCGCCCATCATCGTGCGCGCCAGCGTCAGCATCTGCTGCTCGCCGCCGGACAATACGCCGGCCTGCGTCTGCTGCCTTTCCCGCAGGCGCGGGAACAGCGCGTACATGTCCTCGTACGTCCAGCGTCCGGGCGCCTTGCCCTTCAGCCCGAGCCGGAGGTTTTCCTCGACCGTCAGTGTGGGGAAGATGTCGCGACTCTCCGGCACATAGCCGACGCCGAGCTGCGCGATCTCGTAGGTCTTCAACCGTGTCAGGTCTTTGTCCTTGAAGACGATGCGGCCGGTGCAATCGACCAGGCCCATGATCGCCTTCGCCGTCGTCGAGCGGCCGACGCCGTTGCGCCCGAGCAGGCTGACGATCTCGCCCTGCCCCACGCGCAGATCGACCCCGTGCAGCACGTGGCTCTTGCCGTAGTAGGCCTGCAAGTTGCTGACTTCGAGCATCGGCTTGGACCGCTTTGAAAGGCAGCTTCAAACACCGAGACACAGAGAGCACCGAGAAAGGCGAAACGCGGCTCTTTCGGTCCGAATCTCTGTGTTTTCTGTGTCTCTGTCGTGCATATTCGTTCTCACCGGTCAGGCAGCGTCTGCATGCTGGCCGAGATACGCTTCTTTGACCTTCGCATTGGCGCGAATCTCGTCAGGCGGCCCGGAGGCGATCACTTCGCCGTACACGACCACCGACACGATGTCGGCCAGCCCGAACACGACGCTCATGTCGTGCTCGACCATCACCAGCGTCTTGCCTTGCGTGACTTCGCGGATCAGCGCGACCGCGTTCGCCGTCTCGCTGCGGCTCATGCCGGAGGTCGGCTCGTCGAGCAGGATCACGTTCGCGCCGCCGGCGATCGTGATGCCGACCTCGAGCGCACGCTGCTCGGCGTAGGTCAGCAGCCCCGCGGCGGTATTGCGGCGGCGGCGCAGACCGATCCGGCGCAGGATGTCCTCGGCGCGTTCCTCCGCGTCGGCGAGCTTGTTGAGGTTGTGCCAGAAGGAATACCTGTAGCCGAGCGACCACAGCACCGAGCAGCGCAGGTTCTCGAACACCGTGAGCCGGTGGAAGATGTTGGTGATCTGGAAGCTGCGCGACAGTCCCAGCCGGTTGATCTCGTACGGCTTCTTGCGCGTGATGTCCTGGCCGTTGAGGCGGATCGTTCCGCTGCTGACGGGAAAGCGTCCGCTGATCAGATTGAACAGCGTCGACTTGCCCGCGCCGTTCGGTCCGATGATCGCGTGCCGCTCGCCGGCGGCGATCGAAAGGCTGACGCCGCGGATGATTTCGGTCCGGCCGAAAGCCTTGCGGACGTTGACGAGTTCGAGGGCAGGCGCGGTCACGTCAGTCCTCGGGGTTGTCGCGGATCCAGTCCTCGATCTCGATCTGGACCTGGTCCCATTCGGCCTTGAAGCGGCGCCGCATGTACTCGAAGGCGATGGCGCCGCCGGCGACGACGGCGGCGGCGAAGACCCACGCCTCGGGCCGGCCGGTGTCGTACGGGAAGCCGAAGATCGTGACGACCGGCCCGAGCGCGATGTCCAGCGTCAGGTGGTAGGTCAGCTCGATCATCAGCACGACGCCGAAGGCGAGCGCCAGCGCGGCGACGATGACGCCGAAGTACGGATCGAGCAGCCGCTTGAACTTGCGGAACCTCATCACGCGCAGGTTCATCAGGATCAGGCTCGACAGCCCGCCCGGCGCGTACATCACGATCAGCACGAAGAACACGCCCAGGTAGAGCTGCCAGGCCTTCGTGTACTCCGACAGCGCGATCGCGAAGAAGCTGAACACGATCGCGCCGAGGATCGGGCCGAAGAAAAACGCGACCCCGCCGATGAACGCCGCCAGCAGCACGCCGCCCGAGCGGATCGCGCTGACGTTCTCGGCCGTGACGATCTCGAAGTTGATCGCCGAAAGTCCCCCGGCGATGCCGGCGAAGAAGCCCGACAGGATCAGCATGAACCAGCGTACGCGCTGCGTGTTGTAGCCGATGAACTCGGCGCGTTCCGGGTTGTCGCGCACCGCATTGGCCATCCGCCCGAGCGGCGTATGCGTCAGCGCAAACATCGCGACCATGCAGGCGAAGCACCAGGCGGCGATCAGGTAGTAGACCTGCAGGTCCGGGCCGAAGCTCAGCCCCGGAATGCCGAGGAAGTTGCCGCCGGCCGTGCGGTTGCCGCTGATGCCCGCCTCGCCGCCGAAGAATCCCGGGAACATCAGCGATGCCGCGAACACCATCTCGCCGATGCCGAGCGTGATCATCGCGAACGGCGTGCCCGCCTTCTTCGTCGTCACGTAGCCGAAGATCACGCCGAAGAAGGCGCCGGCGAGCCCGCCGATCAGCGGCAGCAAAGACACCGGCCACAGCAGCTCACCCTTGGCGATCATGTTCAGCGCGTGGATCGCAAAATACGCGCCGAGCCCCGAGTACACGGCGTGGCCGAAGCTCAGCATGCCGCTCTGTCCGAGCAGCATGTTGTAGCTCAGCGCGAAGACGATCATGATCGCCATCTGCGACATCAGCGTGCGTGCGAAGCCCTGCTCGAACACGAGCGGCAGCACGACGAACAGGAACGTCGTGAAGCCCCAGATCACCCAGCGGCCCAGGTTGATCGGGCGGTAGCGGAGAGGACCGAGAGCCATGCGTCAGTCCTCGCGCGTTCCCATCAGGCCCTTGGGCCGCACGATCAGGATCAGCACCAGCAGCAGGAACGGCAGCACGGGTGCCACCTGCGCCACCGTCAGCTTCCACACGCTGTAGCCGAAGGTCTGCGGCGTGACGGTGACGCCGAGCAGGCTTGCAAGCCCCGACAGCGACGCATCCGAAGCGACTGCGAAGGTCTGCATCACGCCGATCGCGAGCGACGCGACGAAAGCGCCGGCAAGCGATCCCATGCCGCCGACGACGATCACGACGAAGATGATCGCGCCCAGCTCGGCCGCCATCGCGGGCTGCGTGACGAAAGCATTGCCGCCGATCACGCCCGCGAGCCCCGCCAGCGCGCAACCGCCTCCGAACACCAGCATGAACACGCGCGGCACGTTGTGGCCGAGCGCTTCGACCTGATGCGGGTGTGTCAGCGCCGCCTGGATCACGAGCCCGATGCGCGTGCGCGTCAGCAGCAGATAGATCGCGGCGAGCATCAGCACCGCGACCAGCATCATGAACGCGCGGTATTCGGGAAAGGTGATGCCGAGGCCGGCGAGCCAGTCGATCGGCCCGTCGAGCGCGGCGGGCACCGCGTACGGCACGGCTGCGCGGCCCCAGATCACCTGCACCAGCTCGACGATGATGTACGACAGTCCGAAGGTGAACAGCAGCTCGGGCACGTGCCCCCACTTGTGCACGCGCCGCAGCCCCCAGCGCTCGACCAGTGCGCCGAGCAGCCCGACCGCGAGCGGCGCGATCAGAAGCGCCGGCCAGTAGCCGATCCACCGGCTGATCTGGTACGCGAAGTAGGCGCCGATCATGTAGAAGCTGGCGTGCGCGAAGTTCAGCACGCCCATCATCGAGAAGATCAGCGTCAGGCCGGACGACAGCATGAACAGCAGCAGCCCGTAGCTGATGCCGTTCAGCAACTGGATCAGGAAGAACTCGAGGTTCACGGGGCGGAACCGCGCGGCGGGCGAAAAAACGGCCCCGCGCGGCGGGGCCGTTGCGCTCGGTGCAGCCGCAGCCGCGCGCTATTGCGGGCGCGGCGGACGCTGCATGTTGCAGCTGGTCGGCTGCGAAGCGACGTAGGTCGGGAAAGCCCGCTCGGTCTTGAAACCGTAGCCGGTCTTCTCCGTGTCGTACTTGACCGCGCCGCCGGCCTTGACCCAGGTCGAGATGAACAGCGGCTGCTGCAGTTGATGGTCGCTCGCGCGCATCTCGATCTCGCCCATGATGCTGGGCATCTTCATGCCCTCCATCGTGTAGGCGACGCGCAGCGGGTCGGCCGATTTCGCGCGCTTGATCGCCTCGGCGAGCATCGTCATCGACGTGTACGCGGCCAGCGTGTACCACTCGTCGCCGAACTTCTTCTTGAACCCGAGATAGATGTCCTCGCCCGGGTACTTCTCGATGTTCGGGTGCCAGTACGAAACCTGGCGCACGCGGTCGGCGCCCGCCGCACCCATCGCGGTCGGCGTGCCGGTGACGCCGGCGTAGTACGTGTAGAAGTTGGCGGTCAGACCCGCGTCGCGCGCGGCGCGCACGAGCAGAGTCAGGTCGGTGCCCCAGTTGCCGGTGATCACGGCGTCGGCGCCGGAGGCGCGGATCTTGGCGATATACGGCGAAAAGTCGCGCACCTGCCCGAGCGGATGCAGGTCCTCGCCGACGATCTTGATGTCGGGCCGCTTGCGCGCGAGCAGTTCCTTGGCCACGCGCGCGACCTGATGGCCGTGCGAGTAGTTCTGGTTGATCAGGTAGACGCTCTTGATCTCCGGCCGGCCCTTCATGTACTCCGTCAGCGCCTCCATCTTCATGTCGGTATTGGCGTCGAAGCGGAAGTGCCAGAAGTTGCACTTGCTGTTGGTGAGATCCGGGTCGACCGCGGCGTAGTTCAGGTAGACGATCGCCTGGCCGGGGTTGCGCTCGTTGTGCTTGGCGATCGCATCCGACAGCGGGATCGCCACGTGCGAGCCGTTGCCCTGCGTCACGTAGTGGATACCCTGGTCGATGATCGAGCGCAGCAGCGTCAGCGACTCCTGCGGCGAGCCCTTGTTGTCGAACGGAACGATCTCGAAGGTCACGCCCGGGCCGGCGAGCTGCTTCTGGTTGACGACCTCGGCCATGTACTGGAAGTGCTTGAGGATCGCCTGTCCCACCGCGGCGAACGGACCCGACAGCGGATCCACGAACGCGATCTTGACCGTCTGGGCGGTCGCGCCGCCCTTGCCCTGCGCCAGCACGCTTCCCGCCGCCAGCAGCGCGAGCAGACCTGCCAGCAGCCACTTCGTCGCCATGCGAATCATTCGGAGTCTCCTTGGTGGTGTTTTTTCTGCGTACCCAGAATACCGTCAGCCGGGACTGGGGGGCAAGACAAAGCTAGGCCGTCGGCAGCTTGTAGTCCTTGAACTGCTCTCGCAGCTTGGCCTTGAGCATCTTGCCGGTCGCCCCGAGCGGGATCGACTCGACGAAAGCGACGTCGTCGGGGATCTGCCACTTGGCGACCTTGCCCTCGAAGTGCGCCAGAAGCTGCTCGCGGGTCAGCTCGGCGTTCGGCTTGCGCACGACGACCAACAGCGGCCGCTCGTCCCACTTCGGGTGCTTCGCCGCGATGCAGGCGGCCATGGCCACCGCCGGATGCGACATCGCGATGTTTTCGATGTCGATCGAGCTGATCCACTCCCCGCCCGACTTGATCACGTCCTTGCTGCGGTCGGTGATCTGCATGTAGCCGTCCGGGTCGATCGTCGATACGTCGCCGGTCGGGAACCAAGTGCGGCCCTCCGCGTCCTTGACGAGCGGGTCGCCGCCCTCGCCCTTGTAGTACTGGCGCAGCACCCACGGCCCGCGCACCAGCAGGTCGCCGAAGGCCTTGCCGTCCCACGGCAGGTCGCCGCCGTCGTCGCCGACGATGCGCATGTCGACGCCGTAGATCACGCGCCCTTGCTTGTACTGGGTCGGGTAGCGCTGCTCGGGCGACATGTGCATGTGCTTTTCCTTCAGCGTGCACGCGGTGCCGAGCGGGCTCATTTCGGTCATGCCCCAGGCGTGCAGCACCTGGACGCCGTACTTCTCCTCGAACGTGCGCAGCATCGCCGGCGGGCAGGCCGAACCGCCGATCACCGTGCGCTTCATCGTCGAGAACCTGAGGTTGTTCGCTTCGACGTGCGCGAGCAGCCCCTGCCAGACGGTCGGTACGCCCGCCGAGCAGGTGACCTTCTCTGCCTCGAACAGCTCGTACAGCGACTTGCCGTCGAGGTTCGGGCCCGGCATAACGATCTTGGCGCCGACCATCGGCGCGACATAGGGCAAACCCCAGGCGTTGACGTGGAACATCGGCACGACCGGAAGGATCACGTCGCGCGCCGACAGGTTCAGCGCATCCGGCAGCGCCGCGGCGTAGGTGTGCAGAATCGTCGAGCGATGGCTGTACAGAACGCCCTTCGGGCTGCCCGTTGTACCCGACGTGTAGCACATCGACGAGGCGAGGTTCTCGTCGAACTCGGGCCAGTCGTAGCGGTCCGAATGGCTGTCGATCAGGTCCTCGTAGCAGATCAGGTTCGGCACCTTCGATTGCGCGGGCATCTTCGCGCGGTCGACCATCGCGACGTAGCCCTTGATCGTCCGGCAGTGGCCGGCGATGGCCTCGATGATCGGAAGGAAGGTCAGATCGAAGAACAGGTAGCTGTCCTCGGCGTGGTTGGCGATCCACGCGATCTGTTCCGCATGCAGCCGCGGGTTGATCGTATGCAGCACCGCACCGCTGCCCGACACCGCGAAATACAGCTCCATGTGCCGGTAGCCGTTCCAGGCGAGCGTGGCGATGCGGTCGCTCAGCTTGACGTCCAGCCCCTTCAGCGCATTGGCCATCTGGCGCGCGCGGCGGTGCAGATCGCGGTAGTTGTAGCGGTGAATGTCGCCTTCGACGCGCCGCGAAACGATTTCGGCGTCGCCGTGATGCCGGTCCGCGTGCCGGATCAGCGACGAGATCGCCAGCGGCATCTGCATCATCAGACCATGCAGCATGTCGTGTCTCCTTGTATGCGTCGTGGTTCTGCGCGCGCAGTGTAAATACAATCGGGTATTTCAGGATCGAACGCGTGAACCACTCCGCTCCGCCGCCGCTCGCCGCACGTCAGGCCGAACTGCCAGCCCTGCGCTGGGACCACGGCTACGGCCGGCTGGCTCCGGGTTTCTACACGCGGCTCGCGCCGACGCCGCTCCCCGACCCGTATCTGGTCGCCTATTCGCCTGCGGCGGCGGCGTTGATCGGGCTGAACCCGCCCGACTTCGACCGGCCGGCGCTGGTCGAAGCACTCGCCGGCAATCTCGACTGGCCGGGCGCCGAACCGCTCGCCGCGGTCTACAGCGGTCATCAGTTCGGCGTGTACGTGCCGCAGCTCGGCGACGGCCGCGCGATCCTGCTCGGCGGCGCGGTCGGCCCCGACGGTCGCGTGTGGGAGTTTCAGCTCAAGGGCTCCGGCAAGACGCCCTACTCGCGCATGGGCGACGGGCGCGCCGTGCTGCGCTCGTCGATCCGCGAGTTCCTGTGCTCGGAAGCGATGCACGCGCTCGGGATCCCCACCACGCGCGCGCTGGCCGTCATCGGCTCCGACTACCCGGTGTTCCGCGAAAACGTCGAATCGGCCGCGGTCGTCACGCGCATGGCGCCGAGTTTCGTGCGCTTCGGTTCCTTCGAGTTCTTCTACTGGCAGCAGCGCCACGACGAACTGCGCCAGCTCGCCGACTACGTGATCGCGACCTTCTACCCCGAGCTGCGCGAGGCGCCGC
Source organism: Betaproteobacteria bacterium (assembly GCA_016861185.1). Classification (GTDB taxonomy): domain Bacteria; phylum Pseudomonadota; class Gammaproteobacteria; order Burkholderiales; family Burkholderiaceae_F; genus DSNY01. Next base: position 336,258 of record BOKW01000002.1, on the reverse strand, counting down.
ATCCCTACCTGGCGCTGCTCGAGGAAGTCGCGCGCCGGACCGCGCGGCTGATCGCGCAATGGCAGGCGGTCGGCTTCTGCCACGGCGTAATGAACACCGACAACATGTCGATCCTCGGACTGACGATCGACTACGGCCCCTTCGGCTTCATCGACGGCTTCGACGCCGGCCACGTCTGCAACCATTCGGACGAACAGGGCCGCTACGCCTACCACCGCCAGCCGCAGATCGCGCACTGGAACCTGTATTGCCTCGGCCAGGCGCTGCTGCCGCTGACCGAAGACGTCGAAGCGACGCAGGCCGCGCTCGCGGTCTTCAAGGACGAGTTCGCGCAGGCCCTCGACGAACGCTTGCACGCCAAGCTCGGCCTCGCGACGGTCCAAGCCGGCGACGACGCACTGATCGAGCAGACCATCGAACTGCTGCATGCCAACCGCGCCGACTGGACGCTCTTCTGGCGCAAGCTCGCGCAACTGCGCGTCGACGCGACCGATTCCGCCGAGGATGCCCCGGTGCGCGATCTGTTCGCGGATCGCGCCGCGTTCGACGCCTGGGCCGCCGCCTACCGCGCGCGATTGCGGCGCGAAGCGAGTGTGGACGCCGAACGTGCGGCGCGGATGAACCGCGTCAATCCGAAGTACGTCCTGCGCAACTACCTTGCGGAGATCGCGATCCGCAAGGCGCGCGGCGACGACGGCCCGCGCGATTTCGGCGAGGTCGCGCGTCTGCTCGCGGTGCTGCGGCGACCGTACGACGAGCAGCCCGAGTTCGAGCCGTATGCCAAGCTTCCACCCGATTGGGCGGCGGGCTTGGCTCTGTCCTGCTCGTCATGACGCCCGCTCCATCGCAGTCCGCAATCCCCGACCCGACGCTCGAATGAACAAGGTCCGCAAGTCAGACGAAGAATGGCGCGCCCAGCTTGCGCCGATGGAATACGCGGTGACGCGCCAGAAGGCGACTGAACGCGCGTTCACGGGCCGCTACTGGAACCATCACGAGGCCGGAATCTACCGCTGCGTGGGCTGCGGCACGGCCCTGTTCGCGTCCGACGCCAAATTCGACTCGGGTTGCGGCTGGCCGAGCTATTTCGAGCCGATCGACCCGGCCAACGTGCGCGAGAAGCCCGATCACAGCCACGGGATGGTCCGCACCGAGATCCTGTGCAACGTCTGCGACGCGCATCTGGGCCACGTGTTCGAAGACGGGCCGCCGCCCACGGGGCTGCGCTACTGCATCAACTCGGCCGCACTGACGTTCGAACCACGCACGACCGACGACACACGGGAGCCCGTTTGAAGCTGCTGTTCGATCTGTTCCCCGTCATCCTGTTCTTTGGGACCTACAAGCTCGCGCAGGCCTTCCCCGACGTCTCGGCCGCGCTGGCGGAGCGCTGGCTCGGCGCGCTGGTCGCCGACGGCGCCGTGCCCGCAGCCCAGGCGCCGATCCTGCTCGCTACCGCGCTCGCGATCGCGGCGTCGCTCGCGCAGGTCGGCTGGCTGCTCGCGCGCCGGCGCAAGGTCGATCCGATGCTGTGGATCTCGGTCGCGGTCATCGTCGTCTTCGGCGGCGCGACGATCTGGCTGCACGACGAGACCTTCATCAAGTGGAAGCCGTCGATCCTGTACTGGCTGTTCGGCGCGATCCTCGTCGCCGGTCGCGTGCTCGCGCGCAGGAACTTCGTGCGCAGCCTGCTCGGCAAACAGCTCGAACTGCCCGATCCGGTGTGGGAGCGGCTGCTGTGGGTCTGGGCGGCGTTCTTCGCCGCGATGGGCGCGCTCAACCTGTACGTCGCGTTCAACTTCCCGACCGACACCTGGGTGAGTTTCAAGCTGTTCGGCCTGATGGGGATCACCCTGGCCTTCACGCTGGCGATGGGCGTGTGGCTCGCGCGTCACATGAAGGAGGCGCCCGATGCCTGAGGGCACCGTCGCGAAGATCCGCGAGCGGATCGAGCGCGCGCTCGCGCCGCTGGCGCTGCGCATCGAAGACGAGAGCGCGCTGCACGCCGGCCACGAAGGCGCCAAGAGCGGCGGCGGGCACTATCGCGTCCATCTGGTCAGCCCGAAGTTCGAGGGGCTGGCGCGCGTCGCGCGACATCGCCTCGTGTATGATGCCCTCGAAGACCTCATGAAGCGCGAAGTCCACGCGCTTTCGCTCGTACTGCTGGCGCCTCACGAGGACGGCGCGAGCCGGTCCCGAACCCCCGAAGGAAAGTCGAAGTCATGATGCGTATCGTTGCATTCTCGCTGGCCGCGCTCGCCAGCGGCGCCGTATTGGCGCAGAACATCGCGGTCGTCAACAACCGGCCGATTCCCAAGGCGCGCGAAGACGCCTGGGTCAAGCAGCTGCAGCAGCAGGGCCAGCAGGACACGCCCGAGCTGCGCAAGATGATCAAGGAGGAGCTGATCCGCCGCGAGGTCTTCCTGCAGGAAGCGCAGAAGCGCGGCCTGGCCGAAAAACCCGAAGTCAAGTTCCAGCTCGACGTGCAGCGGCAGAACACGCTGATCCAGGCGCTGATGCGCGACGAGCTGCAGAAGAACCCGATCACCGACGCGCAGATCCAGGCCGAATACGACAAGCAGAAGCAGGCGGCCGGCAGCAAGGAGTACCGCGCGCGCCACATCCTGGTCGAAAAGGAAGAGGAAGCGAAAGCGATCGTCGCCGAGCTGAAAAAGGGCGCGAAGTTCGAGGAGCTCGCCAAGAAGTCGAAGGATCCGGGCTCGGCGAACAACGGCGGCGACCTCGACTGGGCCGGCCCCGATGCCTACGTCAAGCCGTTCTCGGAGGCGATGGTCAAGCTCGAGAAGGGCAAGTTCACCGAGACGCCCGTGCAGACTCAGTTCGGCTGGCACGTGATCCGGCTCGACGACGTGCGCGACACGCAGTTCCCGCCGCTCGCACAGGTGCAGGGCCAGATCCGCGAGGCGCTTCAGCAGCAGCGCGTGCAGGCTTTTGTCGAAGGGCTGCGCAAGAACGCGAAAGTGCAGTGAGCGATCGTCGGCCGATCGCCGTCGGGCGTCGGCCGCGGTAAAGCGAAGGGGGCGCCGCGGCGCCCCCTTTGCCATCCTGCGCTCCGGTCAGAAGCGGAACTGCAGGCCGACGCTGATCATCTCGCCGGGATCGCCGATGTCCTCGACTTCGGCGCGCAGCGTGAGCTGCTGCGTCAGCCGGTAGCTGAGCCCTGCGCCGATACCCAGCTCGACGTCGGAGTCCGAAGCGGAGACGCCGGGTCCCGAGACCTTGGCCTTCGCGTAGTGCACGCCGAGCTTGCCGAACAGCGAGAACTCGGGGCTGACCGGAAGCAGTCCGACCAGCGAACCGCCGAGCGCCCAAGCGGACGCTTCGACGGATGTTCCGAAACGCCGCTCGTTGCGATCGCCGAAGTCGGTGTACTGGATCTCCCACGCGAAGTTGCGATGAAACTGCTGTCCCGCGAACAGCTTGAAGCCGGTGTCGAAGTCGCTGTCGCCGATGGATGCGCCGAGGAAAGTACCCCAGCCGTCCGCCTGCGCCGCGCGACCGGCCTGCGCGTAGGCCGGCTGCACGGCGACCGCGGCGGCTATTGCGATGCCGGCCAGCCAATGCGTGCGTTTGATCATCTTTCAACCTTTCATCGATGGAGACATTGCAGGGCGAACTGTGCTCCGCTGCATGGGAAATCGCCCCCGTGCAAGTTTGCCGGACTTCACGCCGCCGGGAGATCCCCTGCGCGTGGGGCGTTCAGCCTAGCCAGCGCCGCGCATTGCGGAACATCCGCATCCACGGCGAGTCCTCGCCGAGCCCCGGCGGCTGCCACGACATCTGCACCGTTCGGCGCACGCGTTCGGGGTGCGGCATCAGGATCGTGAAGCGCCCATCGGGCGTGGTGAGCCCCGTGATGCCGCCGGGCGAACCATTCGGGTTGTACGGGTAGCGTTCGGTCGGCTGTCCCTGCGAATCGACGTAACGCACCGCGACCAGCGCCTGCGCGCGGTCCTCTTCGCTGCGGAACACCGCGCGGCCTTCGCCGTGGGCATTGGCGATCGGCATCCGGCTGCCGGCCATGCCGGCGAGGAAGATCGAAGGCGAGTCGACGACCTCGACCATCACCAGCCGCGCCTCGAACTGCTCAGATGCATTGCGCTCGAAGCGCGGCCAGTGCCGCGCGCCGGGGATCATCATCGACAGCTGGCTCATCATCTGGCAGCCGTTGCACACGCCCAGCGCGAACGTATCGCCGCGGCCGAAGAACGCGGCGAACTGCTCGGCGAGCTTCGGGTTGTGCAGGATGGTCTTGGCCCAACCGCCTCCGCCGCCCAGCACGTCACCGTAGGAAAAGCCGCCGCAGGCGGCGAAGCCTTTGAAGTCCGCAAGCGAAGCGCGGCCGGCGAGCAGATCCGTCATGTGCACGTCGACCGCGGTGAAGCCGGCGCGGTCGAGCGCGCTCGCCATCTCGTACTGGCTGTTGACGCCCTGCTCGCGCAGGATCGCCACGCGCGGCCGCGCGCCGGTCGCGATGAAAGGCGCGGCGATGTCTTCGGCCGGATCGAACGTAAGCTGCATCGACAGCCCGCGGTCTTCCGCGTCGTCGATGCGCGCGTACTCCGCGTCGGCGCAGTCCGGATGGTCGCGCAGCCGCCCGATGCGCCACGACACCTCGCTCCACGCCTTCTGCAGCTCGACGCGTGGCCGGGAAAAGACCGATTTCGCGTCGCGCCAGACCTCGATCGCGTCGCGGTCGTTGGGTTTGCCGACGACGTGCGAGATCGCGCCCAGCCCCTCGGCGCGCAGCGCGTTCATCACGTCGCTTGCCTCGGCCGCGCGGACCTGCAGCACGAGGCCCAGCTCCTCGTTGAACAGCGCGCGCAGCGTGAACTCGTCGCGCCGCACCGCCACCTGCTCGGGCCGCACCTTGAAGTCGCCCCAGTCGGAAGCAACCGGATCCATCGCGAGAATGTCGATGTTCAGCGTCACGCCGCAATGGCCCGCGAAGGCCATCTCGCAGATCGTCGCGAACAGTCCGCCGTCGGAGCGATCGTGGTACGCGAGCACCTTGCCTTCGTTCGCCAGCTTGCGCACCGCTCGGACCGCCGCGGCGAGCCTGCCCGGATCGTCCACATCCGGCGCGTCGTTGCCGATCTGGCGGGTGACCTGCGCGAAGATCGATGCGCCGAGCCGCTGCTTGCCCGCCGAAAGATCGATCAGCACGAGTACCGTGTCGCCGGCGTCGGTGCGGAGCTGCGGCGTCAGCGAGCGCCGCACGTCGCCGACCGGCGCGCACGCCGAAACAATCAGCGAGACGGGCGACGCAACGAGCTTGTTTGCGCCGTCCTCCTGCCACGCCGTCTTCATCGACAGCGAGTCCTTTCCGACCGGGATGCTGATGCCGAGCCGTTTGCAGAACTCGCTCGCCGCGGCGACCGCGTCGAACAGCGCGGCGTCCTCGCCGGGCTGGCCGCACGCGGCCATCCAGTTGGCCGACAGCTTCACGCGCGCCAGTTCGACGTCGGCCGCGACGAGATTGGTCAGCGCTTCGCCGATCGCCATGCGCGATGCAGCGGCGGAATCGATCACCGCGACCGGCGTGCGTTCGCCCATCGCCATCGCTTCTCCCGCGTAGCCTTCGAAGTCGAGCAGCGTGACCGCGCAATCAGCCGCCGGCACCTGCCAGGGGCCGACCATCGGGTCGCGGCAGTTCAGCCCGCCGACCGAGCGGTCGCCGATCGTGATCAGGAAGCTCTTGTTCGCGACCGTGGGATGGCGCAGCACGTCGAACGTCACCTGCGCGAGATCGAATCCGCTCGTGTCGATCTTCGGCAGCGCGCGCGCGACGTGCGCGACATCGCGCTGCATCTTCGGCGGCTTGCCGAGCAGCACGTTCATCGGCATGTCGACCGCGGGCGGCTCGCCGGCGCGCGCGACGACGAGCCGGCCATCGTCGGCGATGGTGCCGATCACCGCATACGGGCAGCGCTCGCGCTTGCACAGCCAGTCGAACGCCGGCAGCCGATCGGGGGCGATCGCGAGCGCGTAGCGCTCCTGCGACTCGTTGCACCAGATCTCGAGCGGGCTCATGCCGCTCTCCTCGACCGGCACCTTCGCCAGATCGAAGCGCGCGCCCTTGCCCGCGCTGTCGGCCAGTTCCGGCATGGCGTTCGACAGCCCGCCGGCGCCGACGTCGTGGATGCTGAGGATCGGGTTGTCGGCGCCGAGCGACCAGCAGCGGTCGATGACTTCCTGCGCGCGCCGCTGGATCTCCGCGTTGCCGCGCTGGACCGAATCGAAGTCGAGCTGCTCGGTGTTGGCGCCGGCCCCGAGGCTGGACGCCGCGCCGCCGCCCAGCCCGATGCGCATGCCGGGCCCGCCAAGCTGGATCAGCAGCGTGCCCGCGGGCAGATCGCACTTGCTCGTCTGGTCGTCGCGGATGTTGCCGATGCCGCCGGCGATCATGATCGGCTTGTGATAGCCGTAGCGCTGTCCGCCGACGTTCTGTTCGTACGCGCGGAAATAGCCGAGCAGGTTGGGCCGGCCGAACTCGTTGTTGAACGACGCGGCGCCGATCGGCCCTTCGATCATGATCGCGAGCGCGTCGGCGATCCGCGACGGAAATCCGTAGTCCGTATCCGCGCGTTCGCCGCGCGTAACGTCGCCGTCGCTTTCCCAGGCTCGCCGCGCGCCGGGCAGCCGCAGGTGCGACACGCTGAAGCCGGCGAGCCCCGCCTTCGGCTTCGCGCCGCGTCCGGTCGCGCCTTCGTCGCGAATCTCGCCGCCGGCGCCGGTGGCGGCGCCCGGAAACGGCGAGATCGCGGTCGGATGGTTGTGCGTCTCGACCTTGAAGACGGTATGCGTCAGCTCGTCGCGCGCGGCGTATTCGATGCCGACGGCACCCTGCGCATGCTCGCTGCGCGGATACAGGCGGCGCGCGACGCGCCCCTCGATCACTGCCGCGTTGTCCTTGTACGCAACGATCGTGCCCTGCGGCGCGGCCGCGTGCGTCGCGCGGATCATGCCGAAGAGTGATTCCTCGCGCGGCTGCCCGTCGATCGTCCAGCGCGCATTGAAGATCTTGTGCCGGCAGTGCTCGGAATTGGCCTGCGCGAACATCATCAGCTCGACGTCGGTCGGGTCGCGCTGCATCGTGCGATACGCGTCGGCCAGGTAGTCGATCTCGTCGTCCGACAGCGCGAGCCCCATGTCGACGTTCGCACGTGCGAGCGCCGCCCGCCCCTGCGCCTGCAGCGGCACCGTCTGCATCGGTTTGCCGGGCAGCTCGCGAAACAGCGCGGACGCATCCGCGTGCGCGTCGAGCACGCTTTCGGTCATCCGGTCGTGCAGCAGCGCGGCGATGCGCTGCGCGACGTCGGCCGCGAGTTCCCGTTGCCCGCCGAACACACCTGCCTTCAGGGTCAGCGCGTAACGCGTGCCGCGCTCGATGCGGGCGATGCGTTCGAGCCCGCAGTTGTGCGCGATGTCGGTCGCTTTGCTCGCCCACGGCGAGATCGTGCCGAGCCGCGGGACCACGAGCCAGGACGCGGACGCGCGCGCGCCCTCGGGCGCCGCCGCTTCGCCGTAGTCGAGCAGCCCGTCGAGGCGGGCGCGCGCGTCGGCGTCGAGCGCGCCGATCGCGTGGACGAAGTGAACGTGGCGCGCGCGGATCGCCGCGGCGTTCGGCTCGATCGCGCGGATGCGTTCGAGCAGGCGCGCAGCACGAAAGCTCGACAGCGCGTTCGGACCGTCGAGCGCGAGGAAGGTGTCGGGAAGGCTCATGCGGAGGCGGGCTGCGCTCCGCAATGCGGCCGGGCTTCGGTCGGGAGCGCGCGCGGATTATAGGCGGCGCCCTGAGCCTGCCGAAGGGCGGCTCCCTCGTCGGCCGAGAGCCGACCCGTCAGAGATCGGAGTCCAGCGTGTTCGCCGCCGACATCGCGCGCAGCAGCGCCTGGTTGCACGCGGCCACGGGAATCGCGAGCGCGTCGATGTGCTTGCCGATCGCGATCGGGTCCGAGCGCTCGATCGATTCGATCAGCGCGAGATAGGTCGCGTACGGCCCGCGCCGGCGGACGATCGCGTCGACGACGTTCTCCGACAGCGCGATCAGCTCGAAGAGCTGCTCGAACGGCGCGCCGGTAATGCGATCGAGCAGCGAAAACGCGCCGGTGATGAACAGTTCGTCGCGCAACTCGGCTTCGCTGTCGCTCGCGCCGATGTACTCGAGGAACAGGCCGCGCCGGATCGACGCGTGCATCAGCGGGAAGGTGTTCGTGTCCTTGGAGGCGGTGGCCAGCAGCAGCGACAGCCAGCGCATCATTTTCTTGTAACCGAGCATCATCACCGCGTGCTGGAAACTGGTGATCTGCACCGGCAGCCCGAACGCGGCCGAGTTGACGAGCCGCAGCAGCTTGAATGCGAGCGCGGGATCGCGTTTCAGCGTGGCGTCGATCTTCGACAGCTCGGCGTCGTCGCGCACGAGACGCAGCAGCTCGAGCACCACCGCCTGTCCGGGCTGCAGCGGGCGCACCTGCCGGTGCTGCGCGTCGTCGAGCGGCCAGCCGACGCTGGCGGTCGCGCCGCGCTCGAACGCAGCCTCGACGTCGGCCACCGTCTGCACGCCGGTCACGATGAACGGGATCTTGCGCGAGACGCCCGGGGGGGCGGCGAGCGGCGTGCCGTCCGCGCTCTTGCGGCGGTCCTCGTTCTGGTGGATCAACGAGTAGTCGAAGCATGCGAGCAACGCGGGCGGCAGCGGCACGTCGGGCCGGCCGCGCAGCGCGAGCCGCTTGCCGTCGCGGAACAGCCGCTGCGCCACGCCTTGCACTTCCGGGTCGCGCAGCGTGACCGCCGGCACCTCGAGGATCGCGTTCTTCGGCGCCTGCCACTCGAACGCCGATTCGTCGAGGTTCGCGTCGAGCGGCGCAATCAGCACCGGCCCCGAAGCGTCGGGCCACACGGGGCTCAGCGAGTCCAGAACGCGCCCGACGGGCAACCGCTCCTGCGCGCGCGCCGACAGTATCGTCAGCCGCGTGCCGATCGCCTTGCGCTTCTTGTCGATCAGCGGCGCATAGCAGATCGACAGCGTGCCCAGCACGCTGCCCTGGCCGACGTGGAGCTTTTCGGGCGCATTCATCGAGGGTCCCCGCGGGTGTCGCCCGACATTATTCGGGGACCTCGGTACGACGAAGCGGCGAAATGCCGTCGGCGATGCGGCGATTTCCCTGGTTAAGCCGCGCGGCCGTATCCTCCGCCGCCCGGCGTGTCGATCACGAACACGTCGCCAGGCGCCATCTCGACACTGCCGATGTGCGTCAGCTCCTCGATGCGCCCGTCGGCGCGGATCACACGATTGCGGCCCGGCTCGCCGGGCTCGCCGCCGGCCAGGCCAAACGGCGCGATCGCTCGATTGTTCGACAGGATCGACGCCGTCATCGCCTCGAGAAAGCGCACGCGTCGAGTGCCGCCGCTGCCGCCGCGCCAACGCCCCCTGCCGCCCGAACCGTGGCGGATCGCGTAGCTTTCCAGCCGCACCGGGAAGCGGAACTCGAGCACCTCGGGATCGGTCAGCCGCGAGTTGGTCATGTGCGTCTGCACGACGTCGGTGCCGTCGAAGCCTTCCTTCGAATCGGCACCGGCGGCCAGGTCGACGATGCCCGCGCCCGAGCCGCCGGAGATCGTCTCGTAGTACTGATGGCGCGCGTTGCCGAAGGTGAAGTTGTTCATCGTCCCCTGCGCGGAGGCGAGCACGCCGAGCGCGCCGTACAGCGCGTTCGTGATGCAGCTCGAGGTCTCGACGTTGCCGGCGACCACCGCGGCCGGGTAGCGCGGCGCGAGCATCGAACCTTCGGGAATCACGATCTTCAAGGGCTTCAGGCACCCTGCGTTCAGCGGGATTTCGTCGTCGACCAGCGTGCGGAACACGTACAGCACCGCGGCGACGCTGATCGAAGACGGTGCGTTGAAGTTGTTCGGCAGTTGCGCCGACGTGCCGCTGAAATCGATCGTCGCCGAGCGGCTCGCGCGGTCGACGGTGATCCCCACCTTGATGACGGCCCCGTTGTCGAGCCGGTATTCGAACGCGCCGTCGCGCAGCACCGTGATCACGCGCCGCACGGACTCCTCGGCGTTGTCCTGCACGTGACGCATATAGGCCTGGACCACGTCCAGGCCGAACTGGTCGACCATGCGCAGCAGCTCCTCGCGCCCCTTCTCGTTCGCCGCGATCTGCGCCTTCAGATCCGCGAGGTTCTGCTGCGGATTGCGCGCCGGATACGGCCCGCCGGTCAGGAGCCGCAGACACTCCTGCTCCCTCAAGTGGCCGGGGCGGTCGGCGCCCTGCCCTTCGACGAGCTGGAAGTTGGTGAACAGCACCCCCTCTTCGTCGAGCGTCTTCGAGAACGGCGGCATCGAGCCCGGGGTGATGCCGCCGATGTCGGCGTGGTGGCCGCGCGAGCCGACGTAGAAGAGGATTTCGCGCCCGGCGCGGTCGAACACGGGGGTGATCACCGTGACGTCCGGCAGGTGCGTGCCGCCGTTGTAGGGATCGTTGACGACGTAGGCGTCGCCCGGCTTCATCCGGCCGCGGTTCTCGCGCATCACCGTCTTGATCGACTCGCTCATCGACCCGAGGTGCACGGGCATGTGCGGCGCGTTGGCGATCAGGTTGCCTTCGACATCGAACAGCGCGCACGAGAAGTCGAGCCGCTCCTTGATGTTGACCGAGTACGCGGTGTTCTGCAGCCGCAGACCCATCTGCTCGGCGATCGACATGAACAGGTTGTTGAAGATCTCCAGCATCACCGGATCGACCTGCGTGCCGATCGCCTGCCGCTGCTTGCGCGCGGCCACGCGCCTGAGCACGACGTGGTCGCGCGCCGTGATCTCGGCGCGCCAGCCGGGTTCGACGACGGTCGTCGCGTTGGCCTCGGCGATGATCGCCGGGCCGTCGATCGCATCGCCCGGCCGCGTATCGGCGCGAACGTAAAGCGGCGTGTCGTGCCAGCGCCCGTCGAAGTACGCCCGCACGCGCGCCGCGGGCTGCAAGGCGCCCGCGCGGGGGGCAGCCGCGGCCCGCGATTCTTCGGCGGCGTCGCCCGCCCCGATCGCCTCGACCGAAACCGCTTCGGCGACCAGCGCGCGGTCGGGCATCAGGAACGAATAGCGCTGTACGTACGCGGCATCGAACTGCGCGCGCAGCGCGTCGAGGTCGCCGTCGAGCACGATCAGCGCGGAGTCCGTGCCTTCGTAGCGCAGATGCACGCGTCGGACGACGCGCACGCGCTCGCGCGGCACGCCCTGTTCGAGCAGATCGCGCGTCGCCTCCGCGGCGAGCGCGTCGAGCCGCTGCGCGAGCTGCGGCAGCGCCGCCGGCGTCAGGCGCAGTTCCACCGCGGCTTCGCGCATCGCCGTCTGGTCGGCGAGCCCCATGCCGTAGGCCGACAGCACGCCGGCGAGCGGATGCGCAAAGATCGAGGTCATCGCCAGCGCGTCGGCCACGCTGCAGGCGTGCTGGCCGCCCGCGCCGCCGAACACGGTCAGCGTGTATTTGGTCACGTCGTGACCGCGCTGCACGGAGATGCGCTTGATCGCCTCGGCCATGTTGCCGACGGCGATGTCGAGGAAGCCGGCGGCGACTTCCTCGGGCGACTTTTTCTGTCCGGTCGCGCGTTCGATCTCGGCGGCGAGCGCAGCGAACTTGGCGCGGACGATCGCGGCGTCGAGCGACTGGTCTGCGTTCGGTCCGAAAACCCGCGGAAAGTAGTCGGGCTGAATGCGACCGAGCATCACGTTCGCGTCGGTGACCGCCAGCGGCCCGCCGCGCCGGTAGCACGCGGGGCCCGGATTGGCACCGGCCGAATCGGGGCCGACGCGCAGCCGCGCACCGTCGAAGTGCAGGATCGAGCCGCCGCCCGCGGCGACCGTATGGATGCTCATCATCGGCGCGCGCATCCGCACGCCGGCGACCAGCGTCTCGAACGCGCGCTCGTATTCGCCGGCGTAGTGCGAAACGTCGGTCGAGGTGCCGCCCATGTCGAAGCCGATCACACGGTCGAAGCCGGCCGCGAGGCTCGCGCGCACCATGCCGACGATGCCGCCCGCGGGACCGGACAGGATCGCGTCCTTGCCCTGGAAGCGATACGCGTCGGTCAGACCCCCGTTGCTCTGCATGAACAGCAGCCGCACGCCGGGCAGTTCGGCGGCAACCTGCTCGACGTAGCGGCGCAGGATCGGCGACAGATACGCGTCGACGACCGTCGTGTCGCCGCGGGCCACCAGCTTCATCAGGGGACTGACCTGGTGCGAGACCGACACCTGCGGGAAGCCGATTTCGCGCGCGAGCGCGGCGATGCGCGCTTCGTGCTGCGTGTAGCGATAGCCGTGCATCAGCACGATCGCGCAGGCGCGCAGGCCGTTGGCGTACGCCGCCTGCAGATCCGCACGAACGCGCGCTTCGTCGAGCGGCCGCTCGACCTCGCCGTGCGCGCCGATGCGCTCGTCGGCTTCGATCACGCGCGCGTACAGCAGCTCGGGCAGCACGATGTGCCGGTCGAACAGCCGCGGCCGGTTCTGGTAGGCGATCCGCAGCGCGTCGCGAAAGCCGCGCGTGATCACGAGTACGGTCGGCTCGCCTTTGCGTTCCAGCAGCGCATTGGTCGCGACCGTCGTGCCCATCTTGACGGCCTCGATCGATTCGACCGGGATGGGTGCGCCGGGCGCTACACGCAGCAGCCGGCGGATGCCGGCGATCGCCGCGTCACGATACTGCTCGGGGTTGTCCGACAACAGCTTGTGCGTGACGAGCCGGCCGTCGGGCCGCTTGGCGACGATGTCGGTGAAGGTGCCGCCGCGATCGATCCAGAACTGCCACTTGCTCATCGCTGCTCCTCGCTAGGCCACCACCGGCAGCGCCGCGACGCGATATTCGTGCGTGATGCTGCGGCGGCGTTTCGCATCCTCGATCGCGACGCGCAGCCGCGGGGTCGGGCGCACGCCGACGCCGCCGGCGTCGGGGCGCACGGCCAGTGTGCCGCAAAACATCACGAGTCCGTCGGCGGGCTCCGCCCGCCCCACGTAGCCCGACACGAGTTCCATCAGCGGCCGGATCGCCGCGAGTTCGCCCTGCTGGTACACGACCCATTCGCCGCGCTCGAACACCTCCGAGCGCAGCACCAGCGCGTCGGCATCGCGCGCCACGTCGTCCCACGGCCAGGCGCGGCCGGCGACCGGCTTCGCGCACATCTGCTTGGACACTGCGACCGAATACGCCTCGACCTTGCGGTCGGTGTGATCGGAGCCGACGGTGAGCCACCAGCGTCCGCCCGCGCGGATCAGCACCGGTTCGGCTTCGCCCGAGCTGGCTTCGCCGAGCACCTCGATCGAGTCGTCCTGTGTCAGCAATGTGCGGCTGACGCGGTAGTACAGCGGAACCTGCGAGGGTCGCGGTACGCCGAGCGCCGCCAGCTCCTCGATGTGATGCTCGATCGCGGCGGCGTCGCGTCCGGTCCAGCCGGCGATCACCAGTTCGTGCACCCGCACAGCGAGCGGTTGCGCCCCTGAAACGTCAAGAACGAGGGAAGTCATTGGGAGATCACCGAAGGAAGCCACAGCGCCAGCCCGGGAAAGAAGGCGAGCGCCGCAAGCAGCGCGAACAATGCAACAACGAACGGCGCCGCGCCAAGGATCACGTCGTTCATCGAGCCGCTCGGCCGCAGGTTGTGCACAACGAAGAGATTGAGCCCGACCGGCGGCGTGATCAGCGCCGTTTCGACGAGCACGATGATCACGACGCCGAACCAGATCATGTCGAAACCGAGCGCGGCCATGACCGGCGCGATCACCGGGATCGTCGTGATCATCAGCGACAGCGTCTCCATGAAGCAGCCCAGCACGACGTAGAACACGATCACTGCGATCAGCATTTCCCACTTCGACAGGCCGAGCTTCTGCACCGTGTCGGTGAGCGCAGTCGTCAGTCCGATCGACGACATCACGAAGTTCAGGAAGTACGCGGCGACGATGATCAGCATGATCATCCCGGTGGACCGCATCGTCCCGAGCAGCGCCGCGCGCAGCATGTGCCAGTTCAGCGCCTTGTTCCACCAGGCCAGCCCCAGGCCCGCCATCACGCCGAGCGCAGCCGCTTCGGTCGGCGTGGCGATGCCGGCATAGATCGAACCGACGACGACGAGGAACAGGCCGAGCGGAGGCAACAGGTGCACGAGCCCCGCGATGCACTCCGCGAGCGGTGCCGCGATCCGCTGTCCGCCCCATGCGGGCCGCCACGCGCAAGCGATCAGCACGACCAGCATGAAACCCAGCGCGAGCAGGATGCCGGGAACGATGCCGGCCAGATACAGCTTCGGCACCGAGGTGTTGGTCAGCACCGCGTAGATGATCATGTTGATCGACGGCGGGATCAGGATGCCGAGCGTGCCGCCGGCCGCCAGCGTGCCGAGGAACAGCCGCTCGCTGTAGCCGTAGCGCCGCGCCTGCGGCAGCGCGACGGTACCGACCGTGGCGGCGGTGGCTACGCTGGAGCCCGAGGTGGCGGCGAACAGCGCGCACGCGGCGATGTTCGAGTGCATCAGCCCGCCCGGCAGCCACGAAAGCCACTTCGCCAGCGCGCCGTACATCCGCTCGGCGAGCCCCGAGCGCAGCAACAGCTCGCCGAGCAGGATGAACATCGGCAACGCGACGAGCAGGAACTCGTTGCTCGAGCTCCACGCGATTTCGCCGGCCGCTTTCGATACGGGCAGGAACGCAAAGAGCTGCGCCAGCACCATGCCCAGCACGCCGAGCGATGCAGCTACCGGAATGGCCAGCGCCATCAGCACGAGCAGCGTGATCAGCGCGGTCGGGATCATGACGCGCGCGAACCGAGGCTTTCGGTGGCGACCTGCAATTCGTCGGCGGCCTCCTCCTGGACCGAGCGCGCGCCGATCAACCGGTTGACGGCCGCCAGGTCGCCGGCGGCCAGCGCCATGACCGAGCGCGCGAGCAGCAGGATCCCGCACGCCACGAACCACGCATATCCCGTCCACCACAGCGCCAGCGGCACCGCCAGCGGCACCGCCAGCGACGTGTTCGATCGCGATCCGATCGTCCACGCGTAGCTCATCACGCCCCAGCCGTGCCAAGCGACGAGGCTCGCGAACGCGAGCAGCGCCAGTACGGCGAGCAGATCGCAGACGGCTACGACGCGCCGCGGCAGGTGCTGGTACAGCGCGTCGATGCGCACGTTGCCGCGGTTCAGCATCACGAACGCGAAGGACCAGGTCGAGCCGATGGCGAGCGCATAGCCCGACAGCTCGTCGGCCCCGCCCACCGTCACCGTCGCCAGCTTGCGCAGCACGACATCGACGGCGACCAGTGCCGCGGCTGCCAGGATCATCCATCCGCCGGCCAGTGCGGCGAGCGCCGATCCGCGCTCCGCCGCCCGCAGCGCCGAGGCCAGAAGCGTGCGCATCGTCGCCGGCATTGGCTTTGCGGCGCCCGGCGCCTACTTCTTCGCGCTGACGCCGGCGACCTTGCCGACCGTGGCGTTGAAGTCGGCGACGCACTGCGGCGAGCAGCGCGCGGCCCACTTCGGCAGCGTGACCTCGTTGATCACCTTGCGCAGCAGCTCCCTGTCTGCCGCGCTCGGCTGCACGATACGCATCTTGCCTTTCTGCCCCATCGTGCACTTGTCCGTGCCGGCGTTGCATTCGTAGCCCTGCACGGTGAAGGTGTCGGCCGCATCCCACACGTCCTTCTCGAGCTGCTGGATCTCCTTGCTCAGGAAAGCACGCAACTCGGGCTTGTATCCCTGCCACGTCTTGCCATTGACCGCATAGACGATCTGGTTCCACGACAGCGGCAGCGCGAGCAGATGCGTCGTGACTTCATGCCACTTGGCCAGGTTGCCGGACAGCGATCCGGTGATCGCGCAGTCGACGGTCCGGTTCTGCAGGGCGGGAACGACCTCGCCGAAGGACATCGTCACCGGCGTGCCGCCCAGCGCTTCGACGAGTTCGGACAAGGAGCGCCCGGCCACGCGGACCTTCTTGCCCTTGATGTCGGTCAGACCCTTGATCTCGCCGTTGCAGAACAGCACCTGCGCGGGGTACGTGCCGAATCCGAGCAGCTCGACGTTGAACTTTTCGCGGTACAGCTTCGCGTAGACGGGTTTGGTCGCTTCCGTGACCCGGCGCGCGGTGGCAACGTCCGGCAGCAAGCCCGCCAGGTCGACCATCTCGTTGGCAGGATCGTCCGCCGCGAGATACGAGATGACCGTGGCGCCGATCTCGACCACGCCCTGCCCCATCAAGCGCAGCACCTCGGGACCTTTCAGCCCCATCTCGTTGAAACCCTTGATCTCGGTCGTGATCGCGCCGCCCGAGCGCTCCGGCAGGTGCTTGGTCCAGAAGGGCACCTCGAAGTCCTTGTATTGCGGCAGGTTCGAGATCGATCCGACCACGCGCAAGTGGGTCTTCGGCAGGGCTTGCGCGACGGCGTTGGCCGTGACCAGCGCGGCGCACAGGGCGACCGCGGCGTGAACGATGCGCTTCATTCCGGTTCTCCTTTCAGGTCTGCAGGGACGGCGCTGCTGCGCCGGGACGATGCGAGTTACGCAGCCGCAAGCTGTTCGTTCAGGAGATCCGTCACGAGCATGCAGCCCGGCGCATGCGTAATGCACAGCGGCGGCCGCGCCGCCATCAGTGCGGCTTGCGGCGTCACGCCGCAGGCCCAGAACACGGGGACTTCTCCGGGCAGTACGTCGATCGGATCGCCGTAGTCGGGATGCCCGAGATCCCCGATGCCGATTGCCTTCGGATCGCCGAGGTGCACCGGGGCGCCGTGCACGTTCGGAAAACGCGACGTGATCTGCACCGCGCGGATCGCGTCGGCGGGCCGGAAAGGCCGCATCGAAACGACGAGCGGCCCGCGAAACGGCCCGGCCGGAACGGTCGGGATGCTGGTTCGGAACATCGCGACGTTGTCGCCTCTTTCGACGTGCCTCAGCGGCACGCCCGCGCTGACCAGCGCGTGTTCGAACGAGAAGCTGCACCCGAGCACGAACGCGACCAGGTCGTCGCGCCACAGCTCGCGAATATCGGTGGGTTCGCCGACCAACTCGCCGTCGCGCCATACGCGGTAGCGCGGCACGTCGGTGCGGATGTCGAGGTCGATGCCCAGACCGGGCAGGCGCGGATCGCCGGCATCGCCCACGGCCAGCAGCGGACAGGGCTTCGGGTTGCGCTGGCAGTACAAGAGGAAGTCGTACGCAAGCGCGCGCGGCAGGATCACGACGTTGCCCTGGACATAGGGCGGCGCGGCGCCGACCGTATGGTGCGCGTGGCGTCCGCTGCGCACCGCGCGCCGCACGGCAACCCCGGTGGAGAGTTCTGCTGATATCGCGTTCATTCGGCGGATACCCGGCGGTTCGAGTGCGCGGCACTGTGCGACACGCGGCTCGTCGGCGTCAATCAAGTTTTTCTTTTGACCGCTGATAAGCGCCGCTGTACGGTCGCGACTGCGTGCGCGACGTCGGGGCGGCCGGCCGCGAGGAACTCCGCGCAGACCTCCTCGGCGAGCATGATCAACTCGTCAACCGCCGGCAGGGCCGGTTCGGCGCGCTGGCTCGCGTACACCGGAAGCGGCGGCAGCGGCGGATCGACATCGAGCAGAACCAGTTCGCCGCGATCGACCTCGCGCTGCACGACGGCTACCGGCAGCGGCGCCACGCCGAATCCGGTCTTCGCCAGCTCGATCATCGCCGCCAGCGACGAAAAGAAACTCACCCGCAATGGCGTCCGCGTGTCGCTGTCGCCGGCCAGTTGGAGCACGCTTCGATACACGATCGACTCGCGCTGGAAGCTGATGATCGGCTGCTCGGCAATGTCGGCGAAGCGCAGCGTCCCCGGCGCCAGCGGGAGCGACGGCGCCGCGACCCAGCGCATCGCCAGCAGCGCGATGTCGCGGTTCTCGATGAAACCCTCGGCGATCGCCTCGGTCTGGAACGCGACGTCCAGCCGCCCGCGCAGAAGCTCGTCGCGCAGCCGCGGCGAAGTGTCCGACTGCAGCTCGATCGTGATCTTCGGATGCCGGCGCGAGAAGCGCGACAGCAGCGCCGGCAGCCACGTGTGCACGACCGTTTCCATCACGCCGATGCGCAGCGTTCCGGCGGCCGCGGTCGGCGCCCCGACGGCGGCGCGCATGCGCGACTGCAGGTCGAGCATGTTCTCCGCGATCGGCAACAGCTCGGTGCCGTGGAACGTCAGCGTGACCGAGCGGCGGTCACGCTCGAACAGGCGCACCCCCAGCTGCTCCTCCAGCGTAGCGATGCGGCTGGATATCCCGGCCTGAGTCGTGCACAGTTTGTCCGCCGCTGCTTTGAAGCTCGACAACCGTGCGACCCAAACGAAGGCCTCCAGGAAGCGCAGGTTCATCAAGTCCCCTCGACCGGACCCGCCCGCGGTCGCGCGCGGTGCGACGGCAAGTATCCTCCTTTGCGCGAATGCTACGGTGACGAGGCGACCGGACGCCCGAACCGCTGCATCGGCGGGGCGCTCGCGGTACAGTCCGCCTGCTTCATCCGGACAGAGCGCAAGGAGACTCCATGAGAACAGTTCGAACGCTGGTTGCACTGGCGTTGACCGGCGCCGTCGTCGCCGTGTCCGCCCAAACGAAGTGGGACCTGCCCGCGGCCTATCCCGCCGGCAATCCGCACACGCAGAATCTGAACCAGTTCGCCGCCGACGTCGCTAAGGCCACCGGCGGCAAGCTCGCGATCACCGTGCATCCGAACGGCGCGCTGTTCAAGGCGCCCGAGATCAAGCGCGCTGTGCAGACAGGCCAGGCACAGATCGGCGAAGTGCTGATGAGCCTGCTGGAGAACGAGAACCCGGTGTTCGGCGTCGACTCGGTGCCGTTCGTCGCGACCAGCTTCGATGCGTCGTACAAGCTGTGGCAGGCACAAAGGCCGGTGGTCGAGAAGATCCTTGCCGCGCAGGGCATCAGGCTGCTGTACGCGGTCGCGTGGCCGCCGCAGGGCATCTACACGAAGAAGATGCTCAATTCGACCGCGGACATGAAGGGCCTGAAATGGCGCGCCTACAACCCGGCCACCACGCGCATCGCGCAGCTCGTCGGCGCGCAGCCGCTGACGATCCAGGCGGCCGAGCTGTCGCAGGCGCTTGCCACCGGCGTGGCCGACTCGTTCATGTCCTCGGGCGCGACCGGCGTCGATTCGAAGGTCTGGGAGAACCTGACGCACTTTGCAGCCGTCGACGCCTGGCTGCCGAAGAACATGGTGATCGTCAACCAGAAGGAATTCGACAAGCTCGACAAGGCCACGCAGGACGCGGTCGTGAAGGCGGCGCGCGATGCGGAGGAGCGCGGCTGGAAGCGCATGCGCGAGTACACGAACGAGACGCTCGCCACGCTGCGTTCGAACAAGATGACCGTCTACGAGCCGAACGCGCAGTTCAGGGGCGAACTGGCGAAGCTGGGCGAAACGATGCTCGACGAATGGTTGAAGAAAGCGGGCGCCGACGGCCAGGCGATCATCTCCAGCTTCCGCAAGTAAACATCATCCAGACCCGCCGGCGCGCAGGCCGGCGGGCCCTTCCCGCCCCGAACCCGTCACGCCCGGCCGGCGGATGCGCAGCCTGCTCGACCCTTTCTACCGCCTCCTCGGCGCGCTCGGTGCGCTGTTCATCCTCGCCACCCTGATCATCGAGGTCGGCAACATCGTCGGCCGCCAGCTCGGCTACTCGATGGCGGGCGTGGACGCCTACGCCGGCTACACGCTCGCCGCCGGCTCTTTCCTCGCGCTGGCGGTCGCTTTGCGGCACGGCGACCATATCCGCGTGACGCTGATCATCCAGCGCTTCACGGGCCGGCCGCGCTGGTGGATCGAGGTCTTCTGCCTCGCGGTGGCGACCTTCCTGTCGGGCTATTTCGCGTGGTTCGCGGCCAAGCTCGTCTGGGGCTCCTACGTCTATCACGACGTGTCGCAGAACGTCGACGCGACGCCGCTGTGGATCCCGCAGCTTTCGATGGCGATCGGCCTCGGCGGGCTGTTCCTCGCGTTTCTCGAGGAGCTGATCTACGCGTTGCGCACGCGGCAGCTGCCGCCGAGCGCAGCGGGCGGCGAGCCGACGCAGATCGAGTGAAGCGGCATGGACGTGCTGATCGCCGTCGTTCTGATCGTCGCGATGTTCGCGATCCTCGGCGCGGGCGTCTGGATCGGCATCGCCGTGCTCGGCGTGGCGTGGATCGGCATGGAGCTGTTCACGACGCGCCCGGGCGGCGATGCGCTCGCGCTGACGGTCTGGGGATCGCTGTCGAGCTGGACGCTGACCGCGCTGCCGCTGTTCATCTGGATGGGCGAGATCCTGCTGAAGACGCGACTGTCGGAAGGCCTGTTCCGCGGCCTTGCGCCGTGGCTACAGCGCGTGCCCGGGCGGCTGTTGCACGTGAACATCGTCGGCTGCACGATCTTCGCCGCGGTGTCGGGCTCGTCGGCCGCCACCTGCGCGACGATCGGCAAGATGTCGCTGCCGGAACTGGCGCGCCGCAACTACCCGCAGATCATGTCGGTCGGCACGCTCGCCGGCGCCGGAACGCTCGGGCTGCTGATCCCGCCGTCGATCATCATGATCGTCTACGGCGTCGCGGCCGACGTGTCGATCGGCAAGCTCTTCATCGCCGGCATCGTTCCCGGGTTGCTGCTGGCCGGACTGTTCATGGGCTACACGATCGTCTGGTCGCTGCGCAACCGGGGCGCGATCCCGCCCGCCGACGCGGCGCTGTCGCTGCGCGAGAAGCTCGCCGAATCGCGCCACCTGATCCCGGTGATGCTGCTGATCCTCGCCGTGCTCGGATCGATCTACACCGGCGTGGCCACGGCGACCGAAGCCGCGGCGCTCGGCGTCGTCGGCGCGCTGGTGCTGGCCGCCGCGCAGCGCGCGCTCAACTGGCGCAGCTTCTGGGGTTCTCTGATGGGCGCCACGCGGCTGTACTGCATGATCGCGCTGATCCTCGCGGGTTCGGCCTTCCTGTCACTGGCGATGGGCTTCATCGGCCTGCCGCGCCATCTGGCCGAAGCGATCGGCGGGCTCGGACTGCCGCCGTTCGCGCTGCTGATGGCGCTGATGGTTTTCTACATCGTGCTCGGCTGCTTTCTCGACGGCATCAGCATGGTGGTGCTGACGATGGCGGTGCTGCTGCCGACGCTGCAGACTGCGGGCATCGACCTGCTGTGGTTCGGCATCTTTGTTGTGCTGGTCGTCGAGATGGCGCAGATCACGCCGCCGGTCGGGTTCAACCTGTTCGTGATGCAGGGCATGACGAAGCACCAGATCAGCTACATCGCGCGCGCCGCCTTCCCTTACTTCCTGATGATGGTCGTCGCGGTGCTGCTGATCTATCTGTTCCCCGCGCTCGTCACCTATCTGCCCAGCCAGATGAAGCTTTGATCTGCGGCGCGTGCGCCGTATCGGCGTGCGCATAGAATGCGCGCCGTTGCCGGCGCGGGTGCGCCGGAAAAAGAAGGCTCCATGCACGTCGCCGTCGTCGGCGCAGGCATCATCGGCGTCACCACCGCCCATGCGCTGCGCCAGCAGGGATTCGAAGTCACCGTCATCGACCGCCGCGGCGGCGTCGCGCAGGAAGGCAGTTTCGCCAACGCCGGCGTGCTCGCCCCCGCCTATGTCGGGCCGTGGGCTCAACCGGGCATGCCGTCCAAGGTGCTCGCGTATCTGTTCAAGCGCGAAGCGCCGGTCGTCTTCCGCCCCCGCCTCGATCCCGCGTTGTGGCGTTGGCTGCGCCGCTGGCTCGGCGAATGCGCCGTCGAGCGCTTTCGGGTCAATCGCGAACGGATGCAGCGGCTCGCCTATTACAGCCGGCGCTGTCTGCACGAGGTGCGCGAACGGCACGGCATCGACTACGAGCAGGGACAGGGCTACCTGCAGTTGTTCCGCAGCGCGCACGAGCTGGAGCGCACCGCGCCCGCGCGCGACATGCTGCGCGAGGCAGGCGTGCCCCACCAGTTGCTCGACGCGGCGGCTTGCCGCGCGCTCGAACCAGCGCTCGCCGGGCAGGCGCCGCTGGCCGGCGGGCTGCATCTGCCGGAAGACGAAACCGGCAACTGCGCGGTGTTCGCCCGGCGCCTCAAGGACATCTGCGAGGCCGACGGCGTGCGCTTTCGCTTCGGCGCCGAGGCGCTGCGCTTCGAGGCCGCCGCAGGTCGCATCGAAAGTCTGCAGCTTGCCGACGGCCGCGTGCGGGCCGACGCCTACGTCGTCGCCGCCGGCGCCGACAGCGGGCGGCTGCTCGCGCCGCTGGCGATCGACCTGCCCTTGCTGCCGGTCAAGGGCTATTCGGCGACGGTGACGATCACCCGGCACGAGCACGCACCGCAGCTCGCGGTGATGGACGAGACGTACAAGGTCGCGATCACGCGCTTCGGTCAGCGCCTGCGGGCGGCGGGAACGGCCGAAGTCGGTTCGCGCGGAATGAAACTGCGCGAAGCCGCGCTGCGCACGCTGCTCAAAGTCGCGCGCGACTGGTTTCCCGCGGCGGCGAGCTACGCGCAAGCCCGCTTCTGGGTCGGCGCGCGACCGATGCTGCCCGACGGCCCGCCGATCCTCGGCGGCACCGCCTATCCGAACCTGTTCCTGAACCTGGGTCACGGCTCGACCGGCTGGGCGATGGCCTGCGGGTCGGCGCGTATCGTCGCCGATCTGATCGGCGGGCGCGCGCCGGAAATCGACCTGGACGGGCTGACGTTGGACAGATACGGCCCACCGCATGCGGCCCTTCGACAAGCTCAGGACGAGGCTTAGCATGTCGGCATGAGCATCGGGCTATACACGACCGCGGAGCTGCGCACGATCGAAGCGGACGCGGCGGACCTGCCCGCCGGAACGCTGATGCAGCGGGCCGGGCGCGCCGCGGCCGCGTGGATCGACGCGCACTTGGGCGAGGCGCGCGCGGCGCTGATCGTCTGCGGCCCCGGCAACAACGGCGGCGACGGTTACGCGTGCGCGCGCGAGCTGGCGGCACGCGGGCATGCGGTCGAATGCGTCGCGCTCGCCGAGTCCGTCACCGACGATGCGCGCGCCGCGCGCGCGGCCTGGCAGGCAGACGGCGGACGCGTGCTGCACGAGCTGCCCGCAGAGCGGCGTCCCGGCGTCGTCGTCGATGCGCTGTTCGGCATCGGGCTGGCACGCCCGCTCGCCGGCCGCTACTTCGACGCGGTCCGCTGGATCGAGTCGCAGGCTGCTTTCGTCGTCGCGCTCGACGTGCCGAGCGGACTCGATGCCGATCGCGGCGTCTGGGTCGGAGGCGTGGACGGCGTGCACGCGGATGCGACCTGCACCTTCCTCGGCGCCAAGCCCGGCCTGTACACGGCCGACGGCTGCGATGCGGCCGGCGAAGTCATCGTCGACATGCTCGGCGTCGATGCGCCGGAGGCGGAGGGCGCGCTCGTTGATACCGATCAGTTCGAGACCCTGCTCGCGCGGCGGCCGCGCAATACGCACAAGGGATCGTTCGGGAGCGTCGCCATCGTCGGCGGCGGGCTCGGCATGGTCGGCGCGCCGCTGCTCGCCGCGCGCGCCGCGTTGCGGCTCGGCGCCGGCCGCGTCTACGTCGAGTGCATCGGTGCGCCGGATCTGCGCTTCGACCCCGCGCAGCCGGAGCTGATGTTCCGTCGGCTGGCGTCGCTCGCTCAAGTCGATGCGATCGTCGTCGGCTGCGGGCTCGCGACGGACGCTGCAGCGGCCGGCGCGCTTGCCGCCGCCTTCGAACGTTCGGTGCCATTGGTCGTCGATGCCGATGCATTGAACCTGCTCGCCGACCGCGCGCGCTTCGCCGGGATCTTCGAGGCACACGCGGCCGGCCGCGTATTGACGCCGCACCCGCTCGAAGCCGCGCGACTGCTCGGCGCAACCGCGCACGAAGTGCAGGCCGATCGCGTCGCCGCTGCGCGTGCGCTGGCGCGGCAAACGGCGTCGATCGTGGTGCTCAAGGGCGCTGGAACGGTGATCGCGCATCCCGCGGGGCGCTGGTGGATCAATCCGACCGGTGGACCGGCGCTCGCCACCGCGGGCACGGGCGACGTGCTCGCGGGCATGATCGGTGCGTTCGTCGCGCAGGGCATCGAACCGATCCAGGCCGCCCTCGCCGCGGCATGGCTGCACGGTCGTGCTGCTGACGAGTACGGCGGCGACGTGGGCCTCGTCGCAGGGGAACTCGCGGCGCGCGCGGCGCGCGTGCTGGTGCGGCTACGCGGGCAGGACGCCCAAGCCTGATTCGTCCTTGATCCGTCCGGCGTGCAGCTCGACGCGCCGGCTGCACAGCGCCGCGATCTCCGGATCGTGCGTGACCAAAACGAGCGTGGAGCCGCGCTCGCGGTTCAGCTCGAAGATCAGATCGATCACCGCCGCACCGGTGCGCGCGTCGAGGCTGCCGGTCGGCTCGTCGGCGAGCAGGATCGGCGGCCGGCCGACGAAGGCGCGCGCGAGCGCCACGCGCTGTTGCTCTCCGCCCGACAGGTACTTCGGATAATGCGACAGGCGCTCGGCGAGTCCCACGCGCGCGAGCAGCGCGCGCGCGGCATCGAGCGGCGTCTGCCCGTCGGGCGCGCGGCCGGACAGCTCGAGCGGCAGCAGCACGTTCTCGAGCGCGCTCAGATGCGGCAGAAGCTGGAACGACTGGAACACGAACCCGATGCGCTCGGCGCGCACGCGCGCGCGGCCGTCCTCGTCGAGCGCGAACAGATCCTGCCCGAACAGCCGAACGGTGCCGCGCGTCGGCACGTCGAGCCCCGCGAGCAGACCGAGCAGCGTCGACTTGCCCGAGCCCGACGCGCCGACGATCGCGACCGTTTCGCCGGGCTCGATGGTCAGGTTGATATCATCCACGATGGTCAGGCTGCCCGTCGCGTCCTGCACGATCTTGGTCAGCCCTTCGGCTTCGAGCGCGTTGTTCGTCATCGATGGCTCGGAGGCCCATCCGTGATGAAACCTGGAAGACTCGCGCGGCGCTGGCTCGCCGGCATCGCCCTGCTGACTGCGGCTTGCGCGGCCGTCGCCGCGCAGGCGCCGGTGGTGCTCGTGCTGGGCGACAGTCTGTCGGCCGAATACGGTCTGCCGCGCGATACCGGCTGGGTGAAGCTGCTCGCCGACCGCCTCGCGCGGGACGGCGCGAAGTATAGCGTCGTGAACGCGAGCATCAGCGGAGAAACCACGAGCGGCGGGCGCACGCGCCTGCCCGCGTTGCTGAAACAGCACCGACCGGCGGTGGTCGTGATCGAACTCGGCGCCAACGATGGCCTGCGCGGCCTGCCGGTCAACGCGATGCGCGACAACCTCGCCGCGATGATCGACGCGAGCCGCACCGCCGGCGCGCGCGTACTGCTTGTCGGCGTTCGCGTGCCGCCGAACTACGGGCGCGACTATGCCGAGCGCTTTGCATCCACGTTCGAGGAGCTGGCGCGCCGGCGCAAGGTCGCGCTCGCGCCTTTCCTGCTCGACGGCTTCGCCGAGCGGCTCGAGTACTTCCAGGCCGACCGCATCCACCCGAACGAAAAGGCGCAGCCGTTGATGCTCCACAACGTGTGGCCGCACCTGAAGCCGCTGCTCGCGGCGCCGCGCTGACATGGTCGATCGCCCGCCGATCGCCTGCGATGAGGCGCTCGCCCAGCTCGCGCAATTCGACGCGATCCTCGACGTGCGCAGCCCGGGCGAGTTCGCCGAGGATCATGTCCCGGGCGCACTGAACGTGCCCGTGCTCGACGACGCCGAACGCGCCGAGGTCGGTACGCTGCACAAGCAAGTGTCGGCGTTCGCGGCGCGTCGGCGCGGCGCGGTGCTGGCGGCGCGCAACATCGCGCGCCACGTCGAAGCGCTGTTCTCCGACAAATCGCGCGAGTGGCGGCCGCTCGTGTATTGCTGGCGCGGCGGCGCGCGCAGCGGCGCGATGACGCACGTGCTGACGCGCATCGGCTGGCACGCGCGGCAGCTCGAGGGCGGCTATCGCGCGTATCGCCGCGCCGTCGTCGCCGCGCTGCAGGATCTGCCGGCACGCTTCGAGTTTCGCGTGATCTGCGGCACCACCGGCAGCGGCAAGAGCCGGCTGCTCGGCGAGCTTCGACGCGCGGGCGCACAGGTGCTCGATCTCGAGCGGCTCGCGCAGCACCGCGGGTCGGTGCTCGGCGGCCTGCCGGCGCAGCCGCAACCGACACAGAAGATGTTCGAGACGCGCATCTGGTGGACGCTGCGTTCGTTCGATCCGGCGCGACCGGTCTTCGTCGAGTCCGAGAGCAGGAAAGTCGGCGATCTGCGCGTGCCAGACGCGCTGATCGAACGGATGCGCGCGGCGCACTGCGTGCGCGTCGAGTTGCCGCTCCCCGAACGCGTGCGCCTGCTGCGCGACGAGTACCTGCACTTCGAAGCGGATCCGCAGGCGCTGTTCGCGCAGCTCGATTGCCTCGTGCCACTGCACGGGCGCGAGCGGATCGAGAGCTGGAAATCGCTCGCGCGGCAAGGGCAGTGGGATGCGCTGGTCGAGCGCCTGCTCGTCGAGCACTACGACCCGGCGTATCAGCGCTCGATCCGCCGCAACTTCGGTCGCATCGACGTCGCGCCGACAGTGCGGCCGGCAAGCACTTCGGAAGCGGCTTACGCGGAGCTGGCGCGTTCGCTCGCGGCGCACGGACTCGACGCGACGGTCGAGTGAACGTTTTCCGGCGCTGCCGGGCTCTTCACTTCTTCGCGGCTTCGCCCGCGGATTTCAGCGCGGCGTCGACCACCTGCGCCTTGTGTTTGCTCTTCAACGAGGCCAGGTAGGCGAGATCGTCGGCAGCACCCGCCTGTTGCTGCCAGGCGCGCTGCTGGAACTGGCGACGCTCGGGGTCGGGCTTCTCCGGCAGTTTCGCCGACAGGACCTGGAACACCGCGTACGCGCCGCCGTCGAGCTCCGCGCCGACGAACGCCGGCAGCCTGTCGGCAGGCGCTTGCATGATCGCGTTCAGCGCGCCGGGCGGCAGCCCTTCGGGTGCAGCGCGGCTGACGGTGCGCGGGGCGGAAAAGCCCGCGTCGCTCGGCGACTTGCGCAGCGCCTCAAGCTTCGCCGCGCCCGCCTCGCGCGCGAGCCGCGCGGCCTCGCGCCGCTCGACGCGCGCGCGGATCTGGTCGCGCACCTCGGCGAGCGGGCGCAGCGCGGCCGGACGGTGTTCGACCACGCGCGCCGAAGCGAACGCGTTGGGCGTCACTTCGATTGCCTCGGTGTTCCGCCTCTTGTTGATCGCGTCGTCGGAGAACAGCGCCTGCACGAGCCGAGGCGTGAAGATCTGCGGCACGCCGGGTTTCGAAGGCACGCCGTCCCGCGTCAGCGCGTCGACCGTCTGGATCTGCAGCTTGAGTTTGTCGGCGACCGGTCTGAGGCTGTCCGACTGCTCGTAGACGGTGTTGGTGAACTGTTCGGCGGCTTCTGCGAACTTCTTCTGCGCTTGCTGCCGGCGGTATTCGCGCTCGATTTCGGCGCGCACTGCCTCGAAGGGCTTGTACGTGGCGGGCTTGACTTCGTCGACACGGATGATGTGGAAGCCGAAGTCGGTCTCGACGACATCGCTGATTTCGCCGGGCCTCAGCTTGAACGCAGCCTCCTCGAACGGCTTGACCATCATGTTGCGGCCGAAGAACCCGAGGTCGCCGCCGTTGGCGGCTGAGCCGGGGTCCTTGGAGAACTCGCGCGCGAGCTTCGCGAAGTCGTTCGGGTTCCTGCGGAGCTGCGCCAGCAACTCCTCCGCCTTCTGGCGCGCGCCCGCCTTGTCGCTCGCGCTGCCGCCTTCGCCGGCGGTGAGCAGGATATGGCTGGCGCGGCGCTCTTCCGGCTGGCCATACGCCGACTTGTTCTGCTCGTAGTACGCCTTCAGCTCAGCTTCGGGTGCCGCGACCTGCGCGGCGACGTCGTCGAGCGTCAGCACGACGTACTCGGCCTTCACGCTCTCGGGTGTCTCGAACTCGCGCCGGTTCGCTTCGTAGTACGCAGCGATCGTCTCGTCGGTCACCTTGACGCGCCCCGCAAAGTCCTCAGGGCGGAAACGCAACTCCCGCACTTCGCGCTGCTCCTCGCCGATGCGCAGCAGACGTTCGGCGACGGTCTTCGGAAAGAACGTCGAATCGGCGACGGCCTGCAGCAGCGTCTGCCGGACGAGATCGTCCCGCACGCGCTGCTCGAAGGCGCGCTCGCTGAGCGCCTGCGCGGCGAGCAGCGTCTTGTAGCGCTCGTAGTCGAACTTGCCGTTCTGCTGGAACGCCGGCACCGTGGCGATCACCTCGCGCAGGCGCTCCTCGCTGACGAGGACGTGCTCGGTCGCCGCTTCGAGCGCGAGCGCGCGCTCGGACAGCAGGGCCTCGAGCGTGGCCGCGCGCGCCTCCGGCGTGTCGAACAGTTTGGCGTCGAAGTTGTCGCCGAACATCTGGCGCAGTTGCTCAATGCGCTCGCGTTGCGCGGCTTCGAGTTCCTGCGCCGAAACTGGCTTGCCGGCGATGCGCGCAACCGCGTTGTCACCTTCGACAAAGCGGTTGTAGCCCTGGATGCCGAAGAAGACGAACGAGGGGAAGATCAGCACCAGCATGAAGAACATCAGCCAGCGACGATGTGACCGGATCGAGTCGAACATGGCGAGCGTTTACAGAGGCGTTTGCAGGATCGACAAAAAAGGGCGAACTCGCGTTCGCCCCCTTCTTATCGGATCTTGGCGGAGTGGACGGGACTCGAACCCGCGACCCCCGGCGTGACAGGCCGGTATTCTAACCGACTGAACTACCACTCCTCGTGTCGGCTGCTGCCCGATCGCCGCGCGAAGCGATCGCCGCGGACTGGTGGGTGCTGAGAGGCTCGAACTCCCGACCTACGCCTTGTAAGGGCGCCGCTCTACCAACTGAGCTAAGCACCCCCGTCACCACTCGCGCTTCACCGATCCTGCAGTTGGCAGCAAGGCCGTCAGTTTACTGCATCCTTCAGGGCCTTGCCAGCGCGGAACTTCGGAACCTTCGCTGCCTTGATCTTGATCGACGCGCCCGTGCGCGGATTGCGCCCCGTACGCGCCGCGCGTTTGCCGACCGCGAACGTGCCGAAGCCGACGAGCGTGACCGAATTGCCCTTCTTCAACGACGTGCGAATTCCACCGACGACAGCCTCCAATGCGCGCCCCGCCGCGGCTTTCGATATATCGGCCTGCTTGGCGATGTGCTCGATCAATTCACTCTTGTTCACTGAAAACCCCCTCGTAAGTTGCGCGTAAGCGAGTTCTTTCAACGGATTTCGGCGTCGTGTTCGGCGCGTGCCCCATCGCACTGGTGTTGTTGCTGGAGCGAGTGCGGAAACGTATTCAACCGCGCGGGTCTAGCAGTGTCAAGCGAGTTGGCCCGCCGAATTACTCGCGGACGACGATGCGTCGTCCACGAGCGGCGCAGTGGCGCAAGAGCGGGACTCAGTGTTTAACGAACTCGCCAGTCGCCGCGGGCGCAGGTGCAACCGGCGCGGCGACGACGGCGCCCTCTTCGTCGGTCAGCGGCGTGGGCTGCCGCTGCAGCGCGATCTCAAGCACCTTGTCGATCCACTTGACGGGGACGATTTCGAGCCGATTCTTCACGTTGTCCGGGATCTCCGCGAGATCCTTGACGTTTTCCTCCGGGATCAGCACGGTCTTGATGCCGCCTCGATGCGCCGCGAGCAGCTTCTCCTTCAGGCCGCCGATCGCGAGCACTTCGCCGCGCAGCGTGATCTCGCCGGTCATCGCCACGTCGGGACGGACTGGAATGCCCGTGAGCGTGGAGACGAAAGCGGTCGTGATCGCGATACCTGCACTCGGTCCGTCCTTCGGCGTCGCGCCTTCGGGCAGGTGGATGTGCATGTCGCTTTTCTCGAACACCTCGTCCTTGATGCCCAGCCGGCGCGAGCGGCTGCGCACCACCGAACGCGCAGCCTCGACCGACTCCTTCATCACGTCTCCCAGCGATCCCGTGCGGATGATGTTGCCCTTGCCGGGCATCACGGCCGACTCGATCGTCAGCAGCTCGCCGCCGACCTCGGTCCACGCAAGCCCGGTAACTTGGCCGATCTGGGCCTCCTTCTCCGCAACACCGAAGGTGTAGCGCCGCACCCCGAGAAACTTGTCGAGGTTGCGCGGCGTCACTTTGATCTTGCCGCCGTCCTTCTTCAGCAACGCGTTCTTCACGACCTTGCGGCAGATCTTCGACAACTCGCGCTCGAGCGCGCGCACGCCGGCCTCGCGCGTGTAGTAACGCACGATGTCGCGGATCGCCGCCTCCGAGACGTCGAGCTCGTCGCGCTTGACCCCGTTGTTGCGCATCTGCTTCGGCAGCAGATAGCGCAACGCGATGTTGACCTTCTCGTCCTCTGTGTAGCCGGACAGCCGGATCACCTCCATCCGGTCGAGCAGCGGCGGCGGGATGTTCATCGTGTTCGCGGTGGCCACGAACATCACGTCCGACAGGTCGTAGTCGACCTCCACGTAGTGGTCGACGAAGGTGTGGTTCTGCTCGGGGTCGAGCACCTCGAGCAGCGCCGACGACGGATCGCCGCGGAAGTCCTGCCCCATCTTGTCGACTTCGTCGAGCAGGAACAGCGGGTTGCGCACGCCAACCTTGGTCAGGTTCTGCAGGATCTTGCCCGGCATCGAGCCGATATAGGTGCGCCGATGCCCGCGGATCTCCGCTTCGTCGCGCACGCCGCCCAGCGCCATGCGCACGAACTTGCGGTTGGTCGCCTTCGCGATCGACTGGCCGAGCGAGGTCTTGCCTACACCCGGCGGGCCGACCAGGCACAGGATCGGTGCCTTCAGCCGGTCGACGCGCTGCTGCACGGCCAGGTACTCGACGATCCGCTCCTTGACCTTGTCCAGGCCATAGTGGTCTTCGTCCAGCACCTTCTGCGCGTTGGCCAGATCGTTGTTGATCTTGCTCTTCTTCTTCCATGGCAGGTTGACCAGCGTGTCGATGTAGTTGCGAACGACCGTGGCCTCGGCCGACATCGGCGACATCAGCTTGAGCTTCTTCAGCTCCGCTTCGGCCTTCTGCCGCGCCTGCTTGGGCATGCGCGCGGCCTTGATCTTCTTGTCCAGCTCTTCGAGGTCGGCGCCCTCCTCGCCTTCGCCCAACTCCTTCTGGATCGCCTTGACCTGCTCGTTCAGGTAGTACTCGCGCTGGCTCTTCTCCATCTGCCGTTTGACGCGGCCGCGGATGCGCTTCTCCACCTGCAGGATGTCGATCTCGGTTTCGAGTTGCGCGAGCAGATGCTCGAGCCTCTCGGCCAGCCCGAACATTTCGAGGATCTTCTGCTTCTGCTCCAGCTTCAACGGCAGGTGCGCCGCAATCGTGTCCGCCAGACGGCCTGCTTCGTCGATGCCGGCGATCGAAGTCAGGATCTCGGCCGGGATCTTCTTGTTCAGCTTCACGTACTGGTCGAACTGGCTGACGATCGCGCGGCGCAGCGCCTCCAGCTCGGCGCTCGCCGACGGCTCGGGAACGATCGGCGTCAGCTCGCAGGTGAAGTGCGTCTGCAGATCGTCGATGCGGTGGATGCGCGCGCGCTGCGCTCCTTCGACCAGAACCTTCACGGTGCCGTCCGGCAGCTTGAGCATCTGCAGGATGTTGGCGACGCAGCCGATCTCGTAGATGTCGTCAGCCGCCGGCTCGTCTTTGGCGGCGTTCTTCTGCGCCACCAACATGATGCTTTTGCCCGCCTCCATCGCGGAGTCGAGCGCCTTGATCGATTTCGGGCGTCCCACGAAGAGCGGAATCACCATGTGCGGGAACACGACGACGTCGCGTAGCGGCAGCATCGGCAGCGTGGTGCGTTCCGGCGGGAGCAGAGTGGTCGACATGTGGAGTCCTAGGTCGGGATAACCCGACAAATGCGGATGCGCAGGGCGGAACTCAAGAGCCGAGTCGCGCGCGCCCGCCTCGGGGAATCTAGCACGTTGGAGTCGCGCCCGCCGCAGGCGTTCCCGCAGGCAACGAAGGGAGAAGCAGGTCAGCGCGGTGCGCTGGCGACCTTGGGCTGGTCGGCGTAGATCAGGATTGGATGCCCGCCGGCGATCGCGTTCTCGTCGATCACGACCTTGACCACGTTCTTCAGGCTTGGCAGGTCGTACATCACGTCGAGCAGCACGGCCTCGACGATCGAGCGCAGCCCCCGCGCGCCGGTGCGACGCTTCAGCGCCTTGCGCGCGATCGCGGTCAGCGCGTCGGGCCGGACCTCGAGATCGACGCCTTCCATTTCGAGCAGCCGGTAGAACTGCTTGACCAGCGCGTTCTTCGGCTCGACCAGAATCTGCACCAGCGCATCCTCGGACAGCTCGTCGAGCGTGGCGACCACCGGCAGGCGGCCGACCAGCTCGGGGATCAGACCGAACTTGATCAGATCCTCCGGCTCGACGTCGCGCAGCAATTCGCCGACCGAGCGGTCGCTCGGGCTCGTCACCTCGGCGCCGAAGCCGATGCCGCTCTTCTCCGAGCGGTTGCGGATGATCTTCTCCAGCCCGTCGAACGCACCGCCGCAGATGAAAAGGATGTTGGTCGTGTCGATCTGCACGAAGTCCTGGTTCGGATGCTTGCGGCCGCCCTGCGGGGGGACGCTCGCGATCGTGCCCTCGATCAGTTTCAGCAGCGCCTGCTGCACGCCCTCGCCCGAGACGTCGCGCGTGATCGATGGGTTGTCGCTCTTGCGCGAGATCTTGTCGATCTCGTCGATGTAGACGATCCCCTTCTGCGCCTTCTCGACCTCGTAGTTGCAGTTCTGCAGCAACTTCTGGATGATGTTCTCGACATCCTCGCCGACGTAGCCGGCTTCGGTCAGCGTGGTCGCGTCGGCGATCACGAACGGCACGTTCAGCAGCCGCGCGAGCGTCTGTGCGAGCAGCGTCTTGCCCGAGCCGGTCGGACCGATCAGCAGGATGTTGCTCTTGGCCAGCTCGACGCCGTCCTTCGACGTCAGGTGCTTGAGCCGCTTGTAGTGGTTGTAGACGGCGACCGACAGGATGCGCTTGGCCTTTTCCTGGCCGATCACGTACTGGTCGAGGATTTCGCAGATCTCGCGCGGCGTCGGCAGATCGGACTTGGCGACGCCGCTCGCGCTTTCACCCGCGGTCTCGTCGCGGATGATGTCGTTGCACAGGTCGATGCACTCGTCGCAGATGAACACCGACGGGCCCGCGATCAGCTTCTTGACCTCGTGCTGGCTCTTGCCGCAGAAGGAGCAGTACAGCAGTTTTTCGCTCGAGCCCTTCTTGTCGGACATGCGTTCGTGCCTGTGCGATGCGGCGTCGCGACGTTCAGCTCGTCTCGCCGCGCTTGACGAAGATCTTGTCGATCAATCCGTAGCTTACTGCATCCTCGGCCGACATGAAGTTGTCGCGGTCGCTGTCGGCCCGGATCTTCTCGACCGTCTGGCCGGTCCGGTCCGCCAGGATCCTGTTGATGCGGTCGCGCAGGTAGAGGATCTCGCGCGCCTGGATCTCGATGTCGGAGGCCTGCCCCTGCGCGCCGCCCGACGGCTGGTGGATCATGATGCGCGAGTTCGGCAGCGCGAAACGCTTGCCCTTGGCGCCGGCCGCGAGCAGAAACGCGCCCATGCTCGCCGCCATGCCGACGCAGATCGTCGACACGTCCGGCTTGATGAATTGCATCGTGTCGTAGATCGCCATGCCTGCGTACACGGATCCGCCCGGCGAGTTGATGTACAGCGCGATGTCCTTGTCCGGATTCTCGGACTCAAGGAACAGCATCTGCGCGACGACCAGGTTGGCCGTCTGCTCGTTGACCGGACCGACCAGGAACACGACGCGGTCGCGCAGCAGCCGCGAGTAGATGTCGTAGGCGCGCTCGCCGCGGCCGCTCTGTTCGATGACGATCGGCACCATTCCGAGTCCCAGCGGATCCCGCACGCCCTTTTCCTTGTCTCCGTTCATCGACCCTTCTCCACTGCCCATGCTCAATTGCCGCGGCCCATCAGTTCGTTGAACGCCACCGGCGCGTCGACGACCCTGGCCCGCTGCAGCACCCACTGCACGACGTTGTCCTCGAGCACCACGCTTTCGATTTCCGCCACGCGTTCGCGGTTGCCCAGGTACCACTGGATCACCTCGGCCGGTCTTTCGTAGCTCTGCGCGATGTCCTCGATCGCCTTGCGGATCTGATCCTGTCGCGCCTGCAGGTTCTCGCTGCGCACCAGCTCCGCCAGCAGCAGGCCGAGCCGGACGCGCCGTTCGGCCTGCGCCGCGAAGAGTTCGACCGGAATCGGCGCATCCTTCGCCTGCACGCCGCGCGCCGCGAGATCGGCGCGCGCCATCTCGGCAAGCCGCTGCTGGTCTTCCCGCACCAGTGTCTTCGGCACTTCGAATGAGGTCGACGCGAGCAGCGCGTTCATTACGCTTTCCTTGGTTCGACTCTTCAGCCGTACGCCGACCTCGCGCTCCAGGTTGGCGCGGATCTCGTCGCGCATCTTCGCCAGGTCGCCGTCGGCCACGCCGAGCGACTTCGCGAACTCCGCGTCGACCGCCGGCAGCTTCGGCTCCTCGACCTTCTTCACCGTGACATCGAACTGAACCGTCCTGCCGGCCAGTTCCGGCGCGCGATAGTCGGCCGGAAAGGTCAGCGGGAAGGTCTTCGATTCGTCGGCCTTCATCCCGCGCACGGCCGCTTCGAACTCCGGCAGCATGCGTCCTTCGCCGACCGTAAACGGAAAGTGGGTCGCGGTTCCACCCTCGAACGGCGTGCCGTCGAGCGAACCGCGGTAGTCCACGATCACGCGGTCGCCGTCGGCCGCGCCGCGCTCGACCGCGTGATACGTCGCGCGCTGCTTGCGCATGATGGCGATGGTCTCGTCGATTTCGGCATCGCCCACCGGGCAGACCGCACGCCGCACTTCGACCGCCGAGAGGTCGCCGATCCTGATCTCCGGATAGACCTCGAAGGTCGCCGAGAACGCGACGTCGCCGCCCTCCGCGCCCGTCTTCGGCTCCACGCGCGGCATGCCGGCCACGCGCAGCTTGCTCGCGCTGACGATCGCGCTGAAAGCCTGGCCGATCTTGTCGTTCAGCACCTCGGCCTGGACCTGCGCGCCGTACGAGGCGGCCACCATCTTCAGCGGCACCTTGCCGGGGCGGAAGCCCGGCATGCGCACCGTGCGCGACAGCCTGTTCAGCCGCGCCGAGACCTCCTTTTCGATCTCCGCCGCGGGCACGGTCAGATCGACGCGCCGCTCCAACGCGCCGAGCGTTTCGATGTTCTGTTGCATGTTCTGTCTGGAATCCTTGCGACCGCGGATGCCGGCCGGTTCATCGAGTTCCTGGTGCGAAGGGGGGGACTCGAACCCCCACGCCGGTAAGGGCGTCAGGACCTAAACCTGGTGCGTCTACCAATTTCGCCACCTTCGCGACGACCTCGGTCATGTCGCGCATCGCCGACGCGCCGATTCGGGGCGGATTCTAATCGAAGCGACCGCGCTTCCTCGCGTGCGCATGCTAGCTTCGCCGCGTGAGCGTGGACCATTACGAGAACTTCCCGGTCGCATCGTGGCTGCTGCCGGCGCATCTGCGCGCGCCGGTGCGTGCGATCTATCGATTCGCGCGCACCGCTGACGACATCGCCGACGAAGGCGACGATGCGCCGTCGCTGCGGCTGGCCAAGCTGGCGGCGCTGGCCGCGCAGCTCGATGCGATCGAAGCGGGGCGCGCCAACGACTGGCCCGATCTCGCCGAAACCGTGGTGCGCCACGCCTTGCCGGTTGCGCTGTTGCGCGACCTGCTGTCGGCCTTCGCGCAGGACGTCACAGTGCGGCACTACGCCGACTACGCGGCGCTGCTCGACTATTGCCGCCGTTCGGCCAATCCGATCGGGCGTCTGTTGCTGCATCTGTACCGACGCCATGAACCGGCACTGGCGGCGCAGTCGGACGCAATCTGCACCGCGCTGCAATTGACGAACTTCTGGCAGGACGTCGCACTCGACTTCGCCAAGGGGCGCATCTATTTGCCGGCCGCAGAGCTGCACCGCTTCGGCGTCGGCGAGGATGCGATCGGCGCCGGCCGCGTCGATGCAGCCTGGAGCGCGCTGATGGCCGCGCAGACGGCCCGCGCGCGGGCGATGCTAGAGTCGGGCGCGCCGCTGGCGCGCTCGCTCGGCGGCCGCATCGGCTTCGAGTTGCGGCTCGTCGTGCAAGGGGGGCTGCGCATCCTCGAACGGATCGACGCCGTCGCCGGCGACGTTTTCGGCCGACGGCCTGTGCTGCGTCCCCTCGACTGGCTGCGCATGAGCGCTCGCGCCGCGCTGATGTCAAGGTAGACGATGACCCCCGACGAATACTGCCAGCAGAAGGCGGCGGCCAGCGGCTCGAGCTTCTATTACAGCTTCCTGTTCCTGCCGCCCGAGCGCCGTCGCGCGATCACCGCGCTGTACGCGTACTGCCGCGAGATCGACGATGTCGTCGACGAAGTCAGCGACCCGGGGGTGGCGCAGGCCAAGCTCGCCTGGTGGGCCGGCGAGATCGACGCGCTGTACGCGGGCCGCCCCGGGCACCCGGTCACGCGCGCGCTGGCCCCGCACGTGGCGACCTTCGATCTGAAGCGCGAGCGGCTGCTGCAGGTGCTCGAAGGCATGCAGATGGACCTGCAGCAGACGCGTTACCTCGATTTCGCCGGGCTGCAGCGCTACTGCCATCTGGTCGCCGGCGTGGTCGGCGAACTGGCGGCCGGGATCTTCGGCGCCGCGCAGGAATCGACCTATGAGTACGCGCGCCAGCTCGGGCTCGCGCTGCAGTTGGTCAACATCGTTCGCGACGTCGGCGAAGACGCACGCCGCGGCCGCATCTACCTGCCGCTGGAGGATCTGCAGCGCTTCGGCGTACGCGCAGCCGATCTGCTCGCAGGCCGTTACGCGGAAGGTTTCGAGCCGCTGATGCGCTTCGAAGCCGAGCGTGCGCGCGGCTTCTACCGCGCCGCGCTCGCCGCGCTCGCGCCGGAAGAGCGCAAGGCGCAACGGCCCGGGCTGATCATGGGCGCGATCTACGCGACGCTGCTCGACGAGATCGAACGCGAACGCTTCCGCGTGCTGCACCAGCGCATCGCGCTGACGCCCCTGCGCAAACTGTGGATCGCCTGGCGGACGTGGGTCTTTCCGCCGGCGATAGGCCGGCCGGGCGCGTGAGCACGCGCGCCATCGTCGTCGGCGCCGGTTGGTCGGGCATCGCCGCGGCGCTCGCGCTGGTCGATGCCGGCGTGGACGTCGCACTGCTCGACGCCGCGCCGCAAGCCGGCGGGCGCGCGCGGCGGGTCGAAGTCGCGCTGGGCGATCGCCGTTATGCGCTCGACAACGGCCAGCATCTGCTGATCGGCGCGTACACGGAAACGCTGCGACTGATGCGGCGCGCGGGCGTCGATCCGCGACGCGCGTTCGTGCGCGCGTCTTTCGCGCTGCGCTACCCGGACGGCTTTCTGCTGCGGGCTGCGCACTGGCCCGCGCCGCTGCATCTCGCCGCCGCGCTGGCGAGCGCGCGCGGCTGCACGCTCGGCGAGCGCATGGCGCTCGCGGTCTGGGTCGCGTCGATGCAGCGCATGCGCTGGCAGGTCGCGCCGGATCGGCCTGCCATCGAAGTGTTCGAAGGCCATCCCGATCGGCTCGTCGAGCGCATCTGGCAGCCGCTGTGCGTCGCGGCGCTGAACGTGCGTCTGCAGCAGGCGTCGGCTGCGGTGTTTCTCGCGGTGCTGCGCGATTCGCTCGGCGCCGACGCGGCGGCGAGCGACCTGCTGCTGCCGCGCGGCGATCTGTCCGGGCTGCTGCCCGATGCGGCGATCGACGTGCTGCGGATCGGCGCCACGGTGCGCCTGCGAACGGCCGTCGTCGGACTGCGTCCGCCCGCAGCGCGCGGTTGGCGGGTCGAGACGCGCGGCGAGCCGCTCGCCGCCGACGCCGTCGTGCTGGCCTTGCCGCCGGCGCGCGCCGCGGACCTGCTGGCTTCGATCGAAGGCGCTCCATGCGCGGAGACGGTCGCACTGCTGCGCGCGATCGACACCGCGCCGATCGCGACCGTCTATCTGCGCTACGCGGAGCACGTGCGCATGCCCCACCCGGTCTATGCCCTGCGCGAGGATGCGGCGACCGAACGCTACGGTCAGTGGGTCTTCGATCGCGGCGCTCTCGAGGAAAACTGCGCCGGCGTGTTCGCGGTCGTCGTCAGCGCCAAGGGTCCGCATCTCGATCGCGATCGCCACGCCGTCGTCGCCGCCGTCGCCCGGCAGTTGACGGCCGACTTCGGCCTGCCCGCGCCGCTGGCGACAGCGATGCTGACCGAGAAACACGCGACGATCGTGCCCGCGCCTGGCCTGCAACGCCCGCCGGCGCGGCTCGACGCGCCGGGCCTTTATCTGGCAGGCGACGCCGCCGCGAGTCCCTACCCTTCGACGATCGAAGGTTCCGTGCGCGCTGGGCTCGCGGCTGCGGATGCGCTGCTGGCCGACTTCGGCCTGCCGCCGCGCGCTGCCCGGTGAGCCAGCCTACGCGCGCAGCCGCGCGAGCGCGTGCTCGAGACGGTCGACGGCGACGATCTCCAGCCCTTCGATCGGTTGCTTCGGCGCGTTCGCCTTGGGCACGAGCGCCGTCGAGAAGCCGAGCTTGGCGGCCTCGCGCAGCCGCTCCTGACCGCGCGGCGCGGGGCGGATTTCGCCGGCCAGTCCCACTTCGCCGAACGCGACCCAGCCGCGCGGCAGCGGCTTGTTGCGGATCGACGAGACGATCGCCGCCAGCACCGCGAGATCGGCGGCCGGCTCCTGGATGCGCACGCCGCCGACCGCATTGACGAAGACGTCCTGGTCGAAGGTCGCGACCCCCGCGTGCCGGTGCAGCACCGCGAGCAGCAACGCAAGCCGCTGCGGGTCGAGCCCGACCGAAAGCCGCCGAGGATTCGGCACGTGCGCGGTATCCACGAGCGCCTGGATCTCGACCAGCAGCGGCCGCGTGCCTTCCTGCGTGACCAGCACGCAGGAGCCGGGCACGGCGGCATCGTGCTGCGACAGAAACAGCGCCGACGGGTTGGACACGCCGCGCAGCCCGCGGTCGGTCATCGCAAAAACGCCCAGCTCGTTGACCGCGCCGTAGCGGTTCTTGATCGCGCGGATCAGCCGGAACGACGAGTGCGTGTCACCCTCGAAGTGCAGCACCGTGTCGACCATGTGCTCGAGCACGCGCGGGCCGGCGATCGCGCCCTCCTTCGTCACGTGACCGACCAGCACGATCGCGCTGCCCGATTGCTTGGCGAGCCGCGTCAGCTGCGCCGCGCACTCGCGCACCTGCGCGACCGACCCCGGCGCCGACTGCAGCTCGTTCGAGTACAGCGTCTGGATCGAATCGATCACCGCCACTTCGGGCTTCTCCTCGGCGAGCGTGGCGACGATGCGCTCGAGCCCGATCTCGGCGAGCAGCCGTACGTCGTGCCCTTCGATGCCGAGCCGGCGTGCGCGCAGCGCCACCTGCGCCGCCGACTCCTCGCCGGAAACGTACAGCACGCGCTGGCGGCGCGCCATCGCAGCGAGCGCCTGCAGCAGCAACGTCGACTTGCCGATGCCCGGATCGCCGCCGATCAGGACCACGCCGCCTTCGACGAGCCCGCCGCCGAGCACGCGGTCGAACTCCTCGATGCCGGTCGATGCGCGCGGCAGCTCGCGCGCGTGCACCGAGCCGAGCGTCTGCACCGCGGCGCTCGGCGCCAGCCCCGCATAGCGGTTCGCCGAGGCGACCTCGACGCGCGTTTCGGCCAAGGTGTTCCACGCACCGCAGGCCGGACACTGGCCTTGCCATTTCGCGGACGTGCCGCCGCACTCGGAGCAGACGTACTGCGTCTTCGCCTTCGCCAAGTCAGACCTCGACCACCGGAACGCGCTGTGCCAGCGCACACAGCAACTGGTAGCCGACCGTGCCGGCGGCGGAGGCCACCTCGTCGACCGGAACCCGCGACCCCCACAGCTCGACCTCGGAGCCCACCCGCGCGGCGGGCAAGTCGGTCAGATCGACGCACAGCATGTCCATCGACACGCGGCCGACCGTGCCCACGCGCACCCCGTCGACCGCGACCGGCGTTCCGTTCGGCGCGTGCCGCGGGTAGCCGTCCGCATAGCCGCAGGCGACCACGCCGATCCGCATCGGACGCGGCGCGACGAAGTGCGAGCCGTAGCCGACCGCATCGCCGGCTTGGAGCTGCTGAACGCCGATCAGCCGCGAACGCAGGGTCATCGCCGCGCGCAGGCCGAGGCTCGCTGCGCTGACCGTGGCGTCGGGCGTGGCGCCGTACAGCGCGATGCCGGGACGAACGGCGTCGCCGCCGATCGACGGCTGCAGGAACAGCGCGGCCGAGTTGGCGAGGCAGCGTTCGCCGCGCCAGCTTTCCGCCAACGCCTCGAACGCGCGCAACTGCTCGGCCGGTGCGGCGCGACCGAAGCGCGCGTCGTCGCGCTCGGCGTTCGCGAAATGCGTCATCAGCGAAACGACGCGCACGTGCGGCAGTGCTTCGAGCCGGGCCAAAGCCCGCGGCGTATCGGCGGCACCGAACCCCAACCGATTCATTCCCGTATTCAGTTTCAGGTACACGTCGATCGGCTGCGCGGGGCGATGGCGTTCGAGCATCTCGATCTGCTCGAAGCCGTGCACGACCGCCGTGAGCCGCAGCGCGTCGACCAGCGCCAGGTCAGCCGGTTCGAAGATACCTTCGAGCAGCAGGATCGGCTTGCGCCAGCCGGCGTCGCGCGCCCGCTGCGCTTCGGCCAGATCGAGCAGACCGAGCCCATCGGCGTCCGCGAACGCGCGGACCGCGCGCTCGATGCCGTGGCCATAAGCGTTGGCCTTGACGATGGCCCAGACCCTGCGACGCCCGGCGCGCGCGCGCGCCTGCGCGAGGTTGTGCCGCATCGCGGCGAGGTCGATCGTTGCGAGGATCGGTCGGGGCATCGGCGGGCTGCAGGGCGTGCGGCGGCAAGGATAAACGCAGCGTCCTTGCTCCACTGCGCGCTTGCCGCGCAACCTGCGTGTTATAAGACGCCGCCTCGACGACCGTGCCCAGCGCACCGATGCCTGCCGACGACCAGCGATGAACCGCGGCTT
Organism: Betaproteobacteria bacterium; assembly: GCA_016861185.1. GTDB lineage: Bacteria > Pseudomonadota > Gammaproteobacteria > Burkholderiales > Burkholderiaceae_F > DSNY01. Next base: position 295,126 of record BOKW01000002.1, on the reverse strand, counting down.
CTACACGATCATGGCCGCGCAGTTCTTTTCATCGCTGGCCGACAACGCGTTGCTGATCGCCGCGATCGCGCTGCTGCGCGACATCCACGCGCCCGAGTGGATGACGCCGATGCTCAAGCTGTTCTTCTTCATCTCGTACGTCGCGCTCGCGGCTTTCGTCGGTGCCTTCGCCGATTCGATGCCGAAGGGGCGCGTGATGTTCGTCACGAACACGGTCAAGATCGGCGGCTGCCTGCTGATGTTCTTCGGCGTACATCCGCTGCTCGCGTACGCGGTCGTCGGGCTGGGCGCCGCCGCGTATTCCCCCGCCAAGTACGGCATCCTGACCGAGCTGCTGCCACCGGAGAAGCTCGTCATCGCCAACGGCTGGATCGAAGGGCTGACGGTCGCTTCGATCATCCTGGGCTTCGTGGCCGGCGGCGTGCTCGTTTCGCCGAAGGTCGCCGCTGCGCTGCTCGCGTTCGATGTGCCGCTGATCGACACGGGCGTGGACCGCCCCGGCGAGGCGGCGATCGCGGTGATCGCCGGCATCTACGCGATCGCCGCGGGGGTCAACCTGTGGATCCCCGACACCGGCGCGCGCTATCCGCGCCAGGAGCGCGCGGTGCTGCGGCTGCTCGCCGACTTCGGCCATTGCGTCGGCACGCTGTGGCGCGACAAGCTCGGCCAGATTTCGCTGGCGGTCACCACGCTGTTCTGGGGCGCCGGCGCCACACTGCAGTTCATCATCCTGAAGTGGTGCGAGCAGGTGCTCGGCATGACGTTGTCGCAGGGCGCGATCATGCAGGCCGTGGTCGCTATCGGCATCGCGATCGGCTCGGTGTGGGCGGCGGCGCGGGTCTCGCTGAAGCGTTCGCTGTCGGTGCTGCCGGTCGGCGTGGCGATGGGGCTGCTGGTGGCGGCGATGGCCTTCGTCGACTTCGGCGCGCTGCCTGCCGGCGGGCTCGCGCTCGGCGCGCTGAAGATCTCGTGGGCGGCGCTGCTCGCGTCGCTGCTGATGATCGCGGTCGGCGCGCTGGCCGGCTATTTCGTCGTGCCGATGAACGCGCTGCTGCAGCACCGCGGCTACGTGCTGCTGTCGGCCGGGCACTCGATCGCCGTACAGAACTTCAACGAAAACCTCAGCATCCTCGTGATGCTGTCGGTGTACGCGGCCCTGATCTGGTTGAACCTCGCGATCACGACGATCATCGTGCTGTTCGGGCTGTTCGTCGCCGGCACGATGTTCGTGGTGATCCTGCGCCACCGCTACAACCAGCGGCAATTCGACTCGGAATCGCTGATCGGCCAGCCGCGGCGCGCGTGAGCGCGCGGGCCGTGCGTCAGCCGGCCAATGCCGCCCGCGCGTAGACCTCGCGCGCGAAACACAGGTCGGTCCACGACTTCGCCTTGTCGGCGAGGTTGCGCAGCAGATACGCGGGGTGATAGGTCACGACGACGGGAATCGCCAGTTCGTCGACGACGATCGTGTGAACGCGTCCGCGCAGGCTGGCGATCGTCGCATCGGTGGCGAGCAGCGACTGCGCGGCCACGCGCCCCATCACGACGATCAGCGCCGGACGGATCAGCGCGATCTGGCGTCGCAGGTAGGGCTCGCACGCGGCCGCTTCGGCGGGTTCCGGGTTGCGGTTGCCGGGCGGCCTGCACTTCAGCACGTTGGCGATGTAGACGCTCGAGTCGGTTTCGCCCTGCCGCGACAGACCGATCGACGCGAGCATGTTGTCGAGCAGCCTGCCCGCTTGGCCGACGAAGGGCTCGCCGCGCGCATCCTCCTCCGCCCCCGGGGCCTCGCCGACGATCATCCAGCGCGCGCCGCGGTGGCCGACCCCAAAGACGGTCTGCGTGCGCGTCTTGCACAGCGGGCAGGCGACGCAAGCCGCGACCGACTTCTGCAGCTCGCTCCAATCCATCCGCGCGATCGCGACGGCGCGCGCATCGCCGGCCGCCGGAAGCTGCACCCGCAGCCCTGCCGGCAGTGCAATCGGCAGCGCCCGATGCGGGGCCGCGTCCCGTGCCGCGCCTTCGGCAGGCCGCGTCCCGAGCTCGTCGAAAGACTCGGAGCGGACGGCGCCCGGCGCAGGCGCGATTCCGGTCGCTGCGTCGGCGGCCGCGTGCGCGTTGCGCTCGACCCACAGCGGTCCGAGGTCCATCGCCTGCCAGAGCCGAGCGCGCCGCGGATCGAGACTCATCGGGCTCACAACGCGATCCGCATCACCAGCGCGTCCTCGCGCCCGCCGTGCGACGGGTAGTAGCCGCGCCGCACGCCGATCCGTTCGAAGCCGTAACGTGCGTACAGCCTCTGCGCCGGCAGATTGCTCGGCCGCACCTCCAGCAGCATCGTGCGCGCGCCGTGATCGCGCGCGCGCTGCGCCATCCATTCGAGCATGCGCCAGCCGAAGCCGTAGCGCTGGTACGGCCGCGCCACGCTCAGGTTCAGCAGATGCGCCTCGTCGAGCGCCAGCATCACCACCGCGTAGCCGATCAGCGCGCCGCTCGCGTCGCGCAGCACCCACGCGCTGTAGCCGGCTGCGAGCGCGTCCTGGAAATTGCCGCGCGTCCACGGGAACGGATAGATCTCGCGCTCGATCGCGACGATTTCGTCGAGATCCCGCATCAGCATCGGCTCGAAGCGCTCTTCGGCCGGCCGGACGACCGCGCTCATGTCGCCGCCTGCGCCGCGCGCCGCTCGTCGACGGTCAAGGCCACGCGGTCGCGCACGTACAGCGGCGCCGCCTCGTGCGGCGCCACCGTCCGCCCGGCGCGCCACGCCTCGAGCGCAAGCGCGGCGATCGGCGCGGCGCTCGCGCGCAGCGCGGGCAGCCGTTCCCAGCTTGCGACATGGCCGGCGAGCTCCGGAAAAGCGTCCAGCGCATCGCCGGCGACCACGTCGGGCCACCAGCGATCGATCAGCGCGCCCAGTTCGGCGGCCGCGCCGAGCGCGGGCGGCGCCAGTTCGACGCACGCGCCGTCGCGCCGCTCGTAGACGGCCCAGTAGGCTTCGCGCATCCGCGCGTCGACGGCCGCGACCACCCGCCGCGCCGCGGATCGGCCGTCGCAGGCCCGGCGCGCGAGCGCAGCCAGGTTGCCGACCGGAATCACCCGCTTGCCCGCGCCCCACGCCAGCCCTTGCGCGACGCTGCAGGCGATGCGCAGCCCGGTGAACGATCCGGGGCCGGCGCCGAAGGCGATCGCGTCGCAATCGGCAAGCCGCAGGCCGCGCTGCGCGAGCAGCGCATCGATCATCGGCAGCAGACGCTCGGAGTGCGCGTGGCCGACGGTTTCGCTCGACTCGACGATCTCGCCGCCGATCGCAAGCGCGACCGAACAGACGTCGGTCGCGGTATCGAAGGCGAGGAGGATCGGCGCGTTCGTCACGGACAGGCGCGGCGCGCGTACTGCGCGCCGGCGCGCCGGATTCTATCCGGCGGCTTTACGCGCGCAGCAGCGGCAGCGGCGCGAAGCGTCCGCCGAGCGCGCGGACGCTGTCGAGCCCCCACCAGCGCTCCAGCACCGTCGCGTAGACGGCGCGGAAGTCGGTCGTGTGCAGCAGGTTGCCGTCGTCGTCGAGCCGGGCGAGCGAGGGTGCCTCGCCGACGAAGCCGCCGGCGACCCGCGGGCCGAACGCGAACATCACGCTGGCGGTGCCGTGGTCGGTGCCGCCGCTCGCGTTCTCGCGCGCCCGGCGGCCGAACTCGGAATACGTCAGCACCAGCGTGTCGCGCCACAGATCGACCTCGGTCAGCGCCGCGCGCAGCGCGATCACGCCTTCGGCCACCTGGCGCAGCAGCGCCGCTTGCACGTTCGACTGATTCTGGTGGGTATCGAAGCCGGCGAGCGTGACGCGCACGATCGGCACACGCCGCGTGGCGGCCACCTCGGCCGCGCGTTGCACGGCGATCCCGAAAGGTCCGCGCGGGAACTCGGTCATGAAGCTGGCGTCGGGGCGCAGTTCGGCGCCGGCGCGCGCGATGTCGCGCTCCACGCGTAGCAGGTGCGCCAGCGCGCCGCGCGCCTCGGTTTCCGCCTTCCCTGCGAGCCGCGCCTGGCGCGCGAAGCGCGCCGGATCGGCCAGCGCGATCGCGCGGGCGCCGCCGCCGAGCGGACCGAGGTCGGTCGCGCCGATCACCACGCCATCCGCGCTCGCTGCGCGGAACGCCGGCGCCGTCGCGATCGCGCGCGTCAGCCAGCCTTCGTGCAGGTAGTGTCCGCTGTCGGACGCCGTGTCCCAGATTTCGATCGAACGGAAGTGCGACAGGTTGGGTTGCGGATAGCCGACGCCTCGGATCACGGTCATCTCGCGTGCGTCCCACAGCGTGCGCAGCGGCGCGAGTGCGGGGTGCAGCGCCATGCCTTCGCCGAGCGGAACGACGCCTTCGCCCCGCAGCGCGAGCCGCGGCCGCAAGTCGAAGTAGCGACCGTCTTCCACCGGCGCGACAGTATTGAGCCCGTCGTTGCCGCCGCGCAACTCGAGCAGCACGAGCAGCTTCGGTGCGGCCTCACCCGCCGCGCGCGCCCAGCCGGCGAACGACAGCAGCGTCAGCGCGGCGCCGCCGGCTTTCAGAAAACGCCTGCGCGCGGTCATCGCGGGCTCACTTGAGTTGGTAGGCGGGATCGAGCACCACGGCGCGCAGCGCGTCGAGCGCCAGCGTCGAGGGCTGCGGCGGCGCGACGGGCGGCACGACGAGCAGCGCGTCGGCGAGCTTGCCTGCCGTCGCCGGATCGATCGGCCGTTCGGGCGCCAGACCCGCGATCGCTTCGAGCCACGCCGAGGGATCGAGCCGCACCGCGAGCGCCTGCGCGAGCTCGGCGCGTCGCCTCAGTTCGATGGCTTGGCCGGCCTCGCCGGCCGCTTCGCTCATCGTTGTTGTTTCCATCGCTGCTTGCAGGGCCGCAGCGCGCGACAGCGCGCGGTCGAGGAACTGCTTGCGCGCGAGCAGCGTCTGCGTGTTGATCCAGGCTTCACCGCCAGGCCAACCGCGCACGTTCGGCGGCGCAAAGAGGTTCTGCCCCATCGCGGCGACGGTGATCGCGCCGCCGACCGGCTGCGCCAACTCGGCGCCCGACTGCCGGACGAAACCGACGACCAGCTCGACCGGCGACTTGACGAGCGCGTCGTCGCTGACGGGCGCCACCACCTCCGGCTGCAGCAGCAACTCGCGCAGCGCGACGCGGATGTCGTAGCCGCTCGCGCGGAAGCGCTGCGCGATCGCTTCGGCGCGCGCCGCGTCGGGCTGCGGCGACACGAACTCGCGCCACAGTTTGCCGACGACGAAACGCGCGGTCGCGGGCTGCTCGAGCAGGATGTCGAGCACCGCATCGCCGTCGAAGCGGCCCGTGCGGCCGAGCACGGTCTTTTCGCCGCCGTCGTGCAGCCGGGGCCGAAAGACGAACGTCCCCCTGTCCGGGTCGAGGCTCCAGCCGGTGAAGGCGCGCGCCGCCTCCTTGACGTCGCGTTCGGTGTAATGACCTTCGCCGAGCGTGAACAGCTCCATCACCTCGCGCGCGAAGTTCTCGTTCGGCGAGCCGCGCCGGCTGGTCGCAGCGTCGAGGTAGACCAGCATCGCCGGATCCTTCGCGACCGCATGCAGCAGCACGCCGAAGTTGCCGAGTGCATGTTCGCGCAGCAGCCGGTTTTGCCGGTACATCAGTTGCGCCCAACGGACCTTCGGCTGCGCGGAGACGAAGTGGTTGTGCCAGAACAGCGTCATCCGCTCGGCGAGCGGCGACGGCGTGGCGACCATCTCGCGCAGCCACCACCCGCGCAACTCGAGCCCCTGGCGGATCGCGCGCTGGCGTTCGGCCTTGCGCTCCTCCTCGTTCATCGCGCGCAGCGCGCGCGGCGGAACGATCGGCTCGTCGATCCAGCCGGGCGGCGGGGTGACGGCGGCCGTGCGCGCTTCGGCCAGCAGCCGCTCGACGGCAGCGCGCCGGTCGAGCGGCGCGTAGCGCGCGATCTCGTCCGCGTTCGGCGCGAAGCCGGTGCGCGTCAGCAGCCGCTTGGCGCCTTCGGTGCCGAGCGGTTGCGCGAGCGTCGCCGTTGCGAACACCCACAACGCGGCGGCAAAGGCGATGCGGCGCATCGCGATCTCAACGTTCGCCGCGCCGCCCGCGCATGCCCTTGCCGCGCCATTCGCGGTTGGCCTCGCGGATCTGGTCGCGCAGCCGCTGCCGCTCCTCGGGCGTCAGCCGGTGCGGCATGCCCTCGCCCATGCGCGGTCCTCGCCCCTCGTCCATGCGACGCTGACGCTCTTCCATCCAGCGCTCGCGCATCGCGTCGCGCTGCTCCGGCGTCATCCGCTCGCGGATCGCCTGGCGTTCCTCGGGCGACATGCGCATCCACAGTTCGCGCCGTTGCTCCGGCGTCAGACGCGCACCGGGCGCGTCGTCGGGCCGCACGGGCTGCGCCGAGGCGAAGCCCGCCGCCGCGAGCAGCGCGGCGGCGGCGAATCGCAGGATGCGGGACGCGCACATGTCCTTGGGTCGGTGCTTGATCGGAATGGTAGGTGTTCAACGCGCGGGCGGAGGCCAGCATCGCTGAAAACGCCGGGCGGCGGCGGTAAATTCTGTAACACTTTGTTCTGCCGCTGCATTCGTCGGAAGGCGCTCCGTAGGATGCGCGGCGGTTTCGCAGCGAGAACAACCGACCATGACCCGCCACGGCCCCCCGAGAGTGCTCGTCGTCGACGACGATCCCCGCCTGCGCGAACTGCTGCGCCGCTACCTCGGCGACAACGGCTTCACCGTCTACACGGCGGAGAACGCGCAGGCGATGAACAAGCTGTGGCTGCGCGAGCGCTTCGACGTGCTGATCCTCGACCTGATGATGCCCGGCGAAGACGGCCTGTCGGTGCTGCGGCGGCTGCGCGGCGCCAACGATCCGACGCCGATCGTGATGCTGACCGCCAAGGGCGAGGACGTCGACCGCATTGTCGGGCTGGAGATGGGCGCGGACGACTACCTGCCGAAGCCCTTCAACCCGCGCGAGCTGCTGGCGCGGATCAACGCGGTCCTGCGGCGCAAGGCGCCGGACGAAGTGCCCGGTGCACCGTCGCAGGAGGCCAAGGCGGTCGCCTTCGGCGACTTCGTGCTCGACCTGTCGACGCGCACGCTGACGAAGAACGGCGAGCAGGTCCCGCTGACCACCGGCGAATTCGCGGTGCTGAAGGTCTTCGCGCGCTACCCACGCGTTCCGCTGTCGCGCGAAAAGCTGATGGAGATGGCGCGCGGTCGCGAATACGAGGCCTTCGACCGCTCGCTCGACGTGCAGATCTCGCGCCTGCGCAAGATGATCGAGCCTGACCCGAGCAAGCCGAAGTACATCCAGACCGTGTGGGGGCTGGGTTACGTGTTCGTGCCGGATGGGCAGGCGTAGCTTGTTCTTGCGGCGCCGGCCTGCCGCGTCCGAAGAATCCCCCCGCGCGCTACGCGCGTGGCCCCCCTCTTCAAAGGGGGCTGAAGTCGCCAGACCGCGGTCCCTGCCCCCCTTTCGCAAAGAGGGGCGAGCGAGGATGTCGAGCCTCCCGCAGAAGGCCCCCGCGTGACGCTGCGTTCCCCCAGCCTCTTCTGGCGGACCTTTTTGCTGATCCTGCTGCTGATCGCGGCGAGCCTCGCCGCGTGGGTGCAGAGTTTCCGGGTGTTCGAGCGCGAGCCGCGCGCGCAGCAGATCGCGCAGCAGGTCGTGTCGATCGTCAACCTCACGCGCAGCGCACTGCTGTATTCGGACCCGGCTGCGCGCCGTTTCCTGCTCGCCGAACTGGCCGACGACGAAGGCATCCGCATCGTGCCGCTGGAGCCGGCCGATCAGGTCAAGCCGTTCCCGGACATCCCGCTGATCGGACTCGTGTCGAAGGAGGTGGTCGAACGGCTGGGACCGGACACGCGGATCGCCGCCGAGGTCAACGGCATCGCCGGCATCTGGGTCAGCTTCGACATCGACGGCGACGGCTACTGGGTCTTCATCGAACGCGATCCGCTCGCGCGCGAAGCCGGCACGCAGTGGGTGCGTTGGGCGATCGCCTCGATGCTGCTGTCGATGCTGGCGGCGATTGCGATCACGAGCGTGGTCAACCGCCCGCTGAAGAGGCTGTCGAACGCCGCGCGCGAACTGGGGGCGGGGCGCACGCCGGCACCGCTGCCGGACGCGGGGCCGGTCGAGATCCGCACGGTCAACGCGAGCTTCAACCGGATGGTCGGCGATCTGGCCAAGCTCGAACAGGATCGCGCAGTGCTGCTCGCCGGCATCTCGCACGACCTGCGCACGCCGCTTGCACGGCTGCGGCTCGATCTGGAGATCAACGACCTTCCCGAGGCGGCGCGCACTGCGATGATCGGCGACATCGAGCAGATCGACGCGATCGTCGGGCAGTTCCTCGACTATGCGCGGCCGGCACCCCAGCAGGCGCGCGAGGGCATCGACCTGTCGGCGCTCGTCGAGGAAGTCGTTTCGCATGCGCGGCTCGACGAGCACGACGGCACGCGCGTCGAGCGGCGCATCGCGCCCGAGGTCCGCATGGCCGGCTATCGGACCGAATTGGCGCGCGCGCTGGAGAACCTGCTCGCCAACGCGGTGCGCTATGGACGCGATCCCGAGACAGGCACGCTCGAATTGGGCGTCGAACTGCGCATCGACGGCCACCAGGCGGTGATTGCGATCGCCGATCGCGGACCCGGAATCGCCCCCGATGCGGTCGAGCGACTCGTGCGCCCCTTCGAACGCGGCGAAACCGCGCGCTCGGGCCACGCCGGCGCCGGGCTCGGGCTGGCGATCGTCGACCGCGTCGCGCGCCTGCACGGCGGCACCCTCGCGCTCGAGCCGAACCCGCCGCGCGGGCTGCGCGCGCAGCTCCGGCTGCCGCTCGGGTGAGCTTTCCTCTTGCCGCGCGTTTCAGCGCGGCTCCGGCGGGCCGCCCTCCTCCGACGCGACCGCTCTCGTCAGCGCCGCGCCGCGCGCCTGCGTCGGCCGGCGCTGCTCGGGACGCACGCGCGCCGCCAGCAGGCGCTCGGCCGCGTCCGTGTCGAGCGTCAGGCCGCCTGCGTTCACCAGCGGCTGCTCGAAGTCGTTCCAGCCGCGCAAACCCGTCTTCAGCGACACGACATCGACGAAGCCCAGCGTCTGCAGAACGTCCGCGGCCAGCACCGAACGATGGCCCGAGCGGCAAACGACCACGATGGGGCGCGCGCGGCCGCCCGCGAGTTCGGGTGCGGTCTCGTCGTAGTCCCATTCGCAGGCCTGCTCCAGCACGCCGCGCGGCACGTTGATCGACCCCGCGATGTGCGCGGCTTCGAACTCGGCCGGTTCGCGCACGTCCAGCAGCACGAGCTCGCGTCCTGCCGCGAGCCGATCGCGCAGATCCCAGGGCATGATCTCGCGCACGCGCGTCAGCGCCTCGGCCAGCAGCTCGGCGTAACGCTTCATCGCCCGGCTTCGACGAGCAGCGCGACCGCGAGCGCTGCGATGCCTTCGCCGCGCCCGGTGAAGCCGAGCCGCTCCGTCGTTTTGCCCTTGATGTTGACGGCGAACGCGTCGATGCCGAGGCACTGGGCGATGTTCGCGCGCATCGTGTCGACGTGCGGCGCGATCTTCGGCCGCTCGGCGATCACGGTGCAGTCGACGTTCTCGATCCGCCAGCCGGCACTGACGACGCGCGCCACGGCATCGCGCAACAGCACGCGGCTGTCGGCGTCCTTGAAGCGGGCGTCGCCGTCGGGATAAAGCCGGCCGATGTCGCCGAGCCCCGCGGCGCCGAGCAGCGCGTCCGTGATCGCGTGCAGCAGCACGTCGGCGTCGGAGTGTCCGAGCAGCCCGTGCGTATGCGCGATCTCGACGCCGCCCAGCACGAGCCGCCGCCCCGGCACCAGCGCGTGCACGTCGTAGCCCTGCCCCACCCTGAATCTCATCGGCACCTGCCCTGCAGTCGGAGGATCGCTTCGGCGAGCGGCAGGTCGTCCGGCCGCGTGACCTTGATGTTCGATGCGTGGCCCGGAACGAGCCGCGGCGCGTGACCGATGCGCTCGACCGCGCTCGACTCGTCGGTGATCGCGGCCGGATCCCGCACGCGCTCGAAAGCGTCGTCGAGTACGCCGAGCCGGAACATTTGCGGCGTCAGCGCGCGCCACAGGCACGCACGCTCGACCGTCTGCGCCACGCGACCCTGATCTTCCCGCTTGATCGTATCCGCGATGGGCACCGCGAGCAGGCCGCCGACCGGATCGTCGATCAGCGCGTCGATCAGGGCCGTCAACTCTTCGCGAGCGAGGCACGGACGGGCTGCATCGTGCACGAGCACCCAGTCCTCGGCGCTCGCGCTCATCGCCAGCCGCGCCAGCCCGTTGCGGACGCTCTCGGCGCGGCTCGCACCGCCGGCCGCGACGAACTCGACGCGCGCTTCGCAGGCAAGCCCGCGGTGGCGGACATCGTCCGGCGCGACGACGACCAGCACGCGCTCGATGCGCGCGTCGGCCAGCAAGGCGTCGATCGCATGTTCGAGCATCGTGCGCCCCGCGAGCGGCGCGTACTGCTTGGGAACGTCGCCGCCCATCCGCGAACCGCTGCCCGCTGCGGGAATCAGGGCGAAGACGTGTGAATCGAGCGTCGAAGGCATCGAAGCGGAGCGCGCGGTGCGGCGCGAACGAGGGAGGACGAAGGCGGCGGAACCTATAATAGCGACGCGTTCGCGGTGGCCCGAGCAATCGGTCCGCCGCGAAGCGTTTTTGCACGGCCGAACGGTTGGAAAGCGTCGCCTCAACGTCGAACGTCGAACTCGCGCTGCCCGCGCCGGCAGCCGGCGAGCGCTTCGCGCTGCCGCGGCCGCCGGGCTCCGGCGACGCGCTGCTGATCGCGCAGCTCGCGCGACGCGCGAAAGCGAACGGGCAGCTCGTCGTCGCGATCTGCGCCGACGCGCTCGATGCACAGAGGCTGGGCGACGAGCTGCCCTACTTCGATCGCACGCTCGCGGTGCGGCCGTTTCCCGACTGGGAGACGCTGCCTTACGACATCCTGTCCCCGCACCCCGATCTGGTCTCGGAGCGGCTGGAGACCTTGTACCGGCTGCTGACGCGCGACGCCGCGGGCGGCATCGACGTGCTGGTCGTGCCCGCGACGACGGCGCTGTATCGGCTTGCGCCGCCCGCCTACATCGCTGCGCGCACGTTCGCGTTCCGCCAGGGGGAGCGGCTCGCCGCCGACAAGCTGCGCGCCCAGCTCGTGCTCGCCGGCTACCAGCACGTCACACAGGTCGTCGCACCGGGCGAGTTCTCCGTGCGCGGCGGACTGATCGATCTGTTCCCGATGGGATCGGCGCTGCCGTTCCGCCTCGACCTGCTCGACGACGCGATCGAGACGATCCGCGCGTTCGATCCGGACACGCAGAGAAGCCTGTATCCGGTGCCGGCGGTCAGGCTGCTGCCGGGACGCGAATTTCCCCTCGACGAAGCGGCCCGCACGGCTTTTCGCGGTCGCTGGCGCGAGGCGTTCGAAGGCGACCCGAGCCGATCGCCGGTCTACAAGGACATCGGCAACGGCATCGCCGGGCCCGGCATCGAGTACTACCTGCCGCTGTTCTTCGACTCGACCGCTACCTTGTTCGACTACCTGCCGCCCGAGACGACGATCGTGCTGCACGGTCCGGTCGAGGCGAGCGGCCAACGCTTCTGGACCGAAACCGCCGAGCGTTACCGCTTCCTCGCGCGCGACACGCAGCGGCCCTGCCTGCCACCGCACCGGCTTTTCATCGGCGTCGAGGAGTTCTTCACCGCGTGCAAGCGCTTCGCGCGGCTGGCGCTGACCGAAGGCGAATCGCTGCAATTCGAAGCCGTGCCGCCGGTCGCGCTCGATCGCAAGGCGCACGATCCGCTCGAGAAACTGCGCGCGTTCGCGCAGCGGCTGGCGCTCGAAGGCGGTCGGCTGCTGCTGCTCGCGGATTCGGCGGGACGGCGCGAGACGATCGCGCAACTGCTGCGCGAGCATCGCTTCGAGTTCGCGGACAACGCGGACTACCAGGCCTTCCTCGCCGGCGATGCGCCGGTCGCGCTCGGCGAAGCGCCGCTGCACGGCGGTTTCGTGCTGCGCGATGCGCAGCTTGCGATCGTCACCGAAACCGAGCTGTATGCGGCGAGCCCGCGTCGGCTGCGCGGCAAGGCGCGCGAACGCGCGTCGAACGTCGAGGCGATGGTGCGCGACCTCGCCGAGCTGCGCGTCGGCGATCCGGTCGTTCACGTCGAGCACGGCATCGGCCGCTACCTTGGTCTCGAGTCGATGGATCTGGGCGAAGGCCCGGCCGAATTCCTGCACCTGCAGTACGCGAATAACGCCAAGCTGTACGTGCCGGTCGCGCAGCTGCATCTGATCTCGCGCTACAGCGGCGCCGATCCGGATGCCGCGCCGCTGCACCACCTCGGCGGCGGCGACTGGGAGAAAGCGAAGAAGAAAGCCGCCAAGCAGGTACGCGACACCGCGGCGGAACTGCTGAATCTGTACGCGCTGCGCGCCTCGCGCAAGGGCCACGCGTTCGACTTCAAGCCGCACGACTACGAAGCGTTCGCCGAAGGCTTCGGCTTCGAAGAAACGCCCGATCAGCAGGCCGCGATCGACGCGGTGCTAAAAGACATGCGTGCCGGCTTTCCGATGGACCGGCTGGTGTGCGGCGACGTGGGCTTCGGCAAAACGGAGGTAGCGCTGCGTGCGGCGTTCGCCGCGGTGGCCGGTGGCAAGCAGGTCGCCGTGCTATGCCCGACCACGCTGCTCGCCGAGCAGCACTTCCAGACCTTCAGCGACCGCTTCGCCGACTGGCCGGTGAAGATCGTCGAGCTGTCGCGCTTCCGCTCGCAAAAAGAGGTCGCCGAAGCGATCGCGGGGCTCAATACCGGGCGAATCGACATCGCGATCGGCACGCACAAGCTGCTGTCGGCGGACGTGAAGTTCGGCCGTCTGGGGCTGGTGATCATCGACGAGGAGCACCGCTTCGGCGTGCGGCAGAAGGAGCGACTCAAATCCCTGCGCGCCGAGGTCGATGTGCTGACGCTCACGGCCACGCCGATCCCGCGCACGCTTGCGCTGTCGATGGAAGGCATCCGTGAGTTCAGCGTGATCGCCACCGCGCCGCAGAAGCGATTGGCGATCAAGACCTTCGTGCGGCGGGAAACGGCTTCCCTCGTGCGCGAAGCCTGCCTGCGCGAGCTGAAGCGCGGCGGGCAGATCTACTTCCTGCACAACGAGGTCGAGACGATCGAAAACCGCCGCGCGCGGCTCGCGGAGCTCGTTCCCGAAGCGCGCATCGAGATCGCGCACGGCCAGATGCCGGAGCGCGAACTCGAACGCGTGATGCGCGACTTCTACCAGCAGCGCTTCAACCTGCTCCTGTGCACGACGATCATCGAAACCGGGATCGACGTGCCGACGGCCAACACGATCGTCATCCATCGCGCCGACAAGTTCGGACTGGCGCAGCTTCATCAGCTGCGCGGCCGCGTCGGCCGCTCGCATCACCAGGCGTACGCGTACCTGCTCGTGCCCGACGAAGGGGGCATGACCAAGAACGCCGAGAAGCGGCTGGAAGCGATCCAGAACCTGGAAGAGCTGGGCTCGGGCTTCTACCTCGCGATGCACGACCTGGAGATCCGCGGCGCCGGCGAGGTGCTCGGTGAGGCGCAGTCGGGCAACATGCAGGAAGTGGGCTTCGACCTGTACACGCAGATGCTCAACGCCGCGGTGCGCGCGCTGCGTTCCGGGCGCGAGCCCGATCTGCTGGCGCCGCTGGCGGCCGTGACCGAAATCAACCTGCACGTGCCGGCGCTGCTGCCGCCCGGCTATGTCAACGACGTGCACCAGCGGCTGTCGCTGTACAAGAAGCTCGCCTCGTGCAACGACGAGGACGGGCTGCTGACGCTGCAGGAAGAACTCGTCGACCGCTACGGCAAGCTGCCGGAACCCGCGCGCGCCCTGATCGAAACGCACCGGCTGCGGCTCGCGGCCGAGCCGCTCGGCGTGAAGAAGATCGACGCCTCGAGCGATGCGATCGTGCTGACCTTCGTTCCGAACCCGCCGATCGATCCCGCGAAGCTGATCGCGCTGATCCAGCGCGAGAAGACGATGCGGCTGGCCGGCCAGGACAAGCTGCGCATCGATGCGAAGACGCCGAATCTCGATGCGCGGCTGCAGCAGTTGCGCGCGGTGTTCAAGGCGCTGAGCCAATGACCATGGACCTCGTCATCCAATCCACCGATCTTCCCACCGCGGCAGTCGAGGCCTTCAAGGTCGCCTGCCTCGCGCGGCGCGTGCAGCGGAAACTCAACTGCGCGCGCCTCGTCGGCATCCAGGACGACGCCGATACGCGCAAGGCCGCGGCCGCGCTCGCGGACTACTGGAGGTGCGACTGGGCGATCGTCCCGCCGGCGCTGAAGCTCGCCGACTTCAGGCTGCTCGCGCTCGACATGGATTCGACGCTCGTCAATATCGAAAGCCTCGACGAAGTCGCCGCGTATGCCGGCAAGGGCGAGGAGGTCGCGGCGATCACCGAAGCGGCGATGCGCGGCGAGATCGCCGACTACAAGGAAAGCCTGCGCCGGCGCGTGGCGATGCTGGCCGGCGTGGATGCGTCGTTGCTCGAGCGCGTCTACGCGGAGCGGCTGAAGCTCAATCCGGGCGCGGAGGCGCTGATCGCCGCGTGCAAGGCCGCCGGGCTGAAGACGCTGCTCGTCACCGGGGGCTTCACCTTCTTCACCGATCGGCTGAAGCAGCGTCTGGGTTTCGACTTCACGCGCTCGAACGTGATCGAGATCGCCGACGGCAAGCTCACCGGCCGCGTGACGGGCCCCGACGGCGGCGAGATCGTCGACGCGGACGGCAAGGCGCAGGCGCTGCGCGATGCCTGCGCCGATCTCGGCTGCGCGACCGATCGAGCGATCGCGATCGGCGACGGCGCCAACGACCTGAAGATGATGAAGCTCGCCGGTTTGTCGGTCGCGTATCGCGCGAAACCCGTCGTCCGACAACAAGCCACGTACGCGCTGAACTACACTGCGCTCGACGGGGTGCTCAACTGGTTCTCATGAGGGGGAGATCGATGCAGACGCCCGTTGCCGACGAAGTCATCCAGAAGACGAAAAGCGTGGCGCTCGTCGTCTACGTGCTGTACGCGCTGTCGTTCCTGTACGGGATCACCGCGATCGCGGGCGTGGTCATCGCCTACATCAAGCGCGACGACGTGCGCGGAACCTGGCTCGAAAGCCACTTCGCCTGGCAGATCCGCACCTTCTGGTGGGGCCTCGTGTGGACCGTCGTCGGCGTCGTGCTCGCGCTCGTCGCGGTCGGCTTCCTGATCCTGTTCGCCGTGTGGATCTGGGCGATCTATCGCGTCGTCAAGGGCTGGCTGCGGCTGAACGACGGGCGCGAGGTGAGCTGAGGGCGTCGGCCCGTGGTCACGCCGACGCCAGCGTCCGTCTAGCACTCATGTCCGGCCGCCCGGCCAGCAAACCGCCGACGCTGATGTCTTCGTCGAGCTCGTCCCAGTGCAAGCCTGCGCCCGACTTGCTGATCCGCACCTTGCCGCGCTGTTCAGGAGTCGCGTTGAGCAGGCGCGGGAACCAGGCGAGCGGAACCCGGATGGCGCGGCCGTCCGCCAGTTCGACCAGCATGTCGGTGTCGGTGAAGTGAACCGCAGACGCGACGCTACTGTCCGAAGTATTCATCCCATTTCTCCCGGATCCGTGCCTCACGTTCCCGTACGACGGCAAGAATAGTGCCGAGTTGCCGGCTGCTCAATCCGAAGCTCGAAGCCAGGCGGATCTCGGGATCGAGCCATACCTTCGCTTCGCCATCGGCATGTTCCACGTGCACGTGGCAAGGCTCGCGCGGGCTTCCTTCGTTCGAATAGAAGAAGAATCGGAACCCGCGCCAGCGAAAGACTTCCGGCATCGCTTCGCCGCTCGGCCGCGCTCGAACGAACCTACACCCGCTCGAAAATCGCCGCGATCCCCTGCCCGCCGCCGATGCACATCGTCACCAGCGCATAGCGGCCGCCGATCCGCTCCAGTTCGTACAACGCCTTGACGGCGATGACCGCGCCGGTGGCACCGACCGGGTGGCCGAGCGAGATGCCGCTGCCGTTCGGGTTGACCTTCGCGGGGTCCGCCTTCAGGTCCTTCGTCACCGCGCAGGCCTGGGCGGCGAAGGCTTCGTTCGCCTCGATGACGTCCATCCGGTCGATCGTCAGCCCTGCCCGCTCGAGCGCCGTACGCGAAGCGGGCACCGGACCGATGCCCATGTACTTCGGGTCGACGCCGGCGTGCGCGTAGGCGACGAGCCGGCCGAGCGGCTTCGCGCCGCGCTTCTCGGCGGTGGCGCGCTCCATCAGCACGAGCGCCGCCGCGCCGTCGTTGATGCCCGAGGCGTTGCCCGCGGTGACGGTGCCGTTTTCCTTCACGAACACGGGTTTGAGCTTCGCCATGTCTTCGAGCGTGGCGTCGGCGCGCGGATGCTCGTCGGTGTCGAAGACGACGTCGCCCTTCTTGCCCTTCGTGACGATCGGCACGATCTGGCTCTTGAAGCGCCCTTCCCTGATCGCCGCCGACGCGCGCATGTGGCTTTCGACCGCGAGGCGGTCCTGCTCCTCGCGCGTGATGCCCCATTTGGCGGCGACGTTCTCCGCGGTCACGCCCATGTGGATGTTGTGGAACGGGTCGTGCAACGCGGCGACCATCATGTCGACGACCTTCGCGTCGCCCATGCGCTGGCCCCAGCGGCCGCTCGGCATCGCGTAGGGCGCGCGCGACATGCTTTCGGCGCCGCCCGCCACCGCGATATCGCAGTCGCCGAGCAGGATCGATTGCGACGCGGACACGATCGCCTGCAACCCGCTGCCGCACAGGCGATTGAGCGTCAGGCAGGGCACGTGATCGCGCACGCCGCCGTCGAGCGCGGCCACCCGCGCCAGGTACATGTCGCGCGGCTCGGTGTGAATCACGTTGCCGAAGACGACGTGGCCGACCTCGCCGCCTTCGACGCGGGCGCGCGCCAGCGCTTCCTTCACGCAGGTCGCGCCGAGTTGCGTCGGCGCCAGGTCCTTCAGCCCGCCGCCGAAATCGCCGATCGCTGTCCGCACGCCGCTCACGATCACCACGTCCCTGCCCATACGTCCTCCGCTCGATGCACTGCATTCGCCGCGCGACGCAAGGTCGCCGGCTCCGACGCCGCAGGTTAGCACCGGCGCCGAACGTGGGGCCGAACCGCTCGAGCGCGGCGTTTAGACTCGCACGCCTCGCGTTTTCGAAGCCTGCGCATGTCGTCCGCTCCCGCAACCCTGTTCGCTCTCGGCGCCGTTATCCTGTGGAGCCTGCTCGCCGCGCTCGCGGTCGGGCTGCGATCGGTACCGCCCTTCCTGCTCCTGGGACTGTCGCTGACCGGCGCCGGCCTGATCGCTGCGCCGACCTGGCGCCGCTGGCGCGTGCCGCCGGCCACGCTCGCGCTCGGCGTCTACGGTCTGTTCGGCTTTCACCTGCTGCTGTTCCTGGCGCTGCGCCGCGCGCCGGCGGTCGAGGCGAACCTGATCAACTACCTGTGGCCGCTGCTGATCGTGCTGCTCGCGCCGCTGCTGTTGCGCGGGCTGCGGCTGACGGCGCGGCACGTCATCGCGGCGATGCTCGGGTTCGCGGGCGCGGCGCTCGTGATCACCGGCGGGCGCTGGACGCTGTCGATCGCGCACTGGGACGGCTACCTGCTCGCGCTCGGCTCGGCACTGATCTGGTCGACGTATTCGCTGCTGACGCGGCGCGTTCTGCCGTTTCCGACCGCGGCGGTCGGGCTGTTCTGCGTCGTGTCGGGGCTGCTCGCGCTCGGCGCGCACGCGGCGCTCGAAGCGCCCTACGTTCCTTCGGCGCGCGAGTGGCTGCTGATCGGTGCGCTCGCGCTCGGACCGATGGGCGCGGCTTTTTTCCTGTGGGACGCTGCGCTGAAACGCGGCGATGCGCGCGCGATCGGCGCGCTGTCGTTCCTGACGCCGCTGCTGTCGACGCTGCTGCTGATCGCGACCGGGCTCGGCCGGTTCAGTTGGACGATCGCGGTCGCCGCCGCGTTGATCGTCGGCGGCGCGGTGCTCGGTTCGCGCCGCTGATCGCTACTGGAATCCGTGGCGCTGCCAGACCGGCGCGACTTCCGGCAGCGCTTCGATCCGGCGCAACAGCGCGTGAAACTCGGGTCGGTTTTGTTCGAGGAACTTGCGCGCACCCCACCAGCGCGAGATGTTGGCGACGTACACATCGGCGATGCGCGGTCGCTCGCCGAGCAGGAACGGCGTGCCGCGCCAGGCGTCGGCGACGATCGTCCAGTACTGCGCGATGCGGGCGCGGGCGCCGGTCTGCAACGCTTGCCGTGCGCCTTCGTCGGCGAGCCAGCGCGAAGGCACGTCGACGATGCTGCCCGCCGCATAGACGTTCGCGGCGACGAACATCATCCAGCGCAGGCAGGCGGCCCGCTCGGTCGTCGAAGGCGCCGGCACCCAGTCGCTCGGATGGCGCTCCATCAGCGTCCACAGGATCGCCACGCTTTCGGTCAGCACCTCGCCGGCGGGCGTGACGAGCGTGGGGACCTGCGCGAGCGGATTGACCGCGTGCAACTCGGCAAGTCCCGGCGCGTTTTCCTCCCACGGCGCGGCCTCGACAATCTCGTGCTCGACGCCGAGCGCGGCGAGCGCGACCTCGACGCTGGCCGAGCCCGATCCGCGCCCGCCGAGCAGCCGGTACTTCATGCGGGCACCCCGTGCAGGTCGTGTTCTTCGGCGGCGGTGATGCGCACGTCGACGAATTCGCCGGCGGCGAGCTTGCGGCGCGTCTTCACGTAGACGAGTCCGTCGATCTCGGGCGCATCCGCGCTCGAGCGGCCGACCGCGACCGTCGGACCCACCTCGTCGATCAGGACGCGCTGGGTCGTGCCGACCTTGCGCGCCAGCCGCGCACGCGAGATCTCCTGCTGCACGGCCATGAAGCGCGCGCGGCGCTCCTCGCGTACGTCGTCGGGCAGCATGCCGGGCAGCGCGTTCGCCGCCGCGCCTTCGACCGGCGAATACGCGAAGCAGCCGACGCGGTCGAGCTGCGCTTCGCGCAGGAAGTCCAGCAGGTACTCGAACTCTTCCTCGCTTTCGCCGGGGAAGCCCGCGATGAAGGTCGAGCGGATGGTGAGCTCCGGGCAGAGCGCGCGCCACGCGCGAATGCGCTCGATGTTCTTTTCGCCCGAGGCTGGCCGCTTCATCAGCTTGAGGATGCGCGGATGCGCGTGCTGGAACGGGACGTCCAGGTAAGGCAGCACCTTGCCCTCGGCCATCAGCGGGACGATCTCGTCGACGTGCGGATACGGGTAGACGTAGTGCAGCCGGATCCACACGCCGAGCCGGCCCAGTTCGCGCACCAGCTCGGTCATCTTTGTCTTCACCGCGCGGCCGCCGACGAAGTCGAGCTTGTACTTCACGTCCACGCCGTACGCGCTCGTGTCCTGCGAGATCACCAGCAGCTCGCGCACGCCCTGCTTGACCAGACTCTCCGCCTCGCGCATCACTTCGCCGATCGGCCGCGAAACGAGATCGCCGCGCAGCGACGGAATGATGCAGAAGGTGCAGCGGTGGTTGCAGCCTTCGGAGATCTTCAGATACGCGTAGTGGCGCGGCGTCAGCTTGACGCCGGCAGGCGGCACCAGATCGGTGAATGGATCGTGCGGCTTCGGCAACTGTGCGTGGACGCGCCGCATGACTTCGTCGGCCGCGTGCGGCCCGGTGACCGCGAGCACCTTGGGGTGCACCTTGGCGACCAGGTTTTCGCCCCCTTCGGTCTTCGCACCCAGACAGCCGGTGACGATCACCTTGCCGTTCTCCGCCAGCGCCTCACCGATCGCGTCGAGCGATTCCTGCACGGCGGCGTCGATGAAGCCGCACGTGTTGACGATGACGAGGTCGGCACCGTCGTAGCTGCCGGACAGCACGTAACCCTCGGCGCGCAGTTGCGTGACGATGCGCTCGGAATCGACCAGCGCCTTCGGGCAGCCGAGCGACACCATGCCGACGGTCGGCACTCTCGCCGAACGGGAAGGCCGTGCCTTGGCAAGGGTCGTCATCGAACGAAAGAATGGAGGTCGCAGCCCGCTTCGCGGGGACAGGCGGCCGCGATCGCGGCGCCGCGCACCTACGGGCGGATCATCGCCGCGCGCAGCGCGAGATCATAGGCGGCGCGCCCGCCGCCACGAGCCGCGCAAGTAGTCGTCACTTCTTCTCGGTCGGCTGCTGGAACGGGAAGCCAGTGAACATCGAACGCGCCTGGTTCTGCATGTTTTCCTGCATCTGCACGAACAGGTTCTTCGACTGCTCGATGTAGTTCGTCATCATCGACTGGATCATCGGCGCCTGCATGTTGACGAACTGCGTCCACATCTCGGGGCCGATCTTGTTCGTCTCGTAGAACGCCTTGCTCTGCTCCTGCAGCTTGGCCTGGATGTCAATGAAGGCCTGGATGTTCTTCTCCAGGTATGAACCCATGATCCCCTGCATCGCGTTTCCGTAGAAGCGGATGATCTGCGCGAGCATCTGCGCCGAGAACATCGGCATGCCGCCCGACTCCTCCTCGAGGATGATCTGCAGCAGGATCTGGCGCGTCAGGTCTTCGCCGCTCTTGGCGTCGACCACCTGGAAGTTCTCGTGCTCCAGCACGAGCTGCTTGACGTCTGCCAGCGTGATGTAGGTGCTCGTCTGCGTGTCGTACAGACGGCGGTTCGGGTACTTCTTGATGAGGCGGAGTCCGGCGGGCATGCTGCGTTTTCCCTTCACGATGCTGCGCCGCGCGCGGTGTTGCTCCGCAGGACGGCAGGGGCGTTCCCTTCTATCGATGGGTCGCGCTAAATGCTTGAGCGCGCGCGCATTTTAGCCGAAGGTTCGCACCCGTTCGGAAGGCCTTGCGCGGCGCAACGCCCGGCGCGCGGCTGATGCGGCGCATGAAGCGCGCGCGCGTCCTAGAGTGACGCGCCGTCCCCGCGGGCCGGGGACCGCGCGCGCCATCACCCCATGTGCAGTCCGCCGTTGATGCTGAACTCGGCGCCGGTCGTGAAGGCGGCGTCGTCGGTGGTGAGCCAGCCGACGATCGAGCCGATCTCCTCGGCGCGGCCGAGGCGTTTGACGGGAATCGTCTGGATGATCTTCTCGCGAACATCCTCGCGCACCGCCATCACCATGTCGGTCGCGATGTAGCCGGGCGCGACGGTGTTGACCGTGACCCCCTTGCTGGCCACCTCCAGCGCGAGCGACATCGTGAAGCCGTGCATGCCCGCCTTCGCGGCCGAGTAGTTGGTCTGGCCGAACTGGCCCTTTTCGCCGTTCACGGAACTGATGTTGACGATGCGGCCCCAGCCCTTGTCGAGCATGCCGTCGATCACCTGCTTGGTGACGTTGAACAGCGAATTCAGGTTGGTGTTGATCACCGCGTGCCAGTCGTCCAGCGACATCTTGCGGAAAACGCCGTCGCGCGTAATGCCGGCATTGTTGACGAGGATGTCGGGATTGCCGTGCTCGGCCTTGACCTTGTCGAACGCCGCCTTCGTCGACTCCCAGTCCGCGACGTTGCCGACCGACACGTAGAACGTGTAGCCGGCCGCCTTCTGCTCGCCCAGCCACTTGTTGTAGTCGCGCGTCGGACCGCAGCCGGCGACGACCTTGTAGCCCATCTCGTGGAACTTGCGGCAGATGGCTGTACCGATGCCTCCCATGCCTCCGGTGACGTATGCAAGCTTGGTCATTGCTGTCTCCTATCGACTGATGGACCGGCGGTCGGCGAACGCGCCCACGGTCGGTCGGTTGATGATGCTCCGCCTCCGTTCGCTTCGGCTGCTCGAAGCCGACCGCCGACGAGAACCCGTCAGCGCTCCACCGCCAGCGCCACGCCCATCCCGCCGCCGATGCACAGCGACGCGAGCCCCTTCCTCGCGCCGCGCCGCTTCATCTCGTGCAGCAGCGTCACCAGGATGCGGCAGCCGGACGCGCCGATCGGGTGGCCCAGCGCGATCGCGCCGCCGTTGACGTTGATCTTCGACGTGTCCCAGCCCATCTCCTTGTTGACCGCGCAGGCCTGCGCGGCGAACGCCTCGTTGATCTCCATCAGGTCCAGGTCGGCCGCCCTCCAGCCCGCCTTCTCGAGCGTGCGCCGCGACGCCGGCACCGGCCCCATGCCCATGATCTTCGGGTCGACGCCGGAGGATGCGAACGCCTTGATGCGCGCGAGCGGCGCCAGGCCCAAGGCCTTCGCCTTCGCTTCCGACATCACGACGACCGCCGCCGCGCCGTCGTTGATGCCGGACGCATTGCCCGCGGTCACCGAGCCTTCCTTGTCGAACGCGGGCTTCAAGCCTGCCAGCGCTTCCGCGTTGGTCTTGCGGTTGACGAACTCGTCGGTGTCGAACGAGACCGGATCGCCCTTCTTCTGCGGAATCAACACCGGGACGATCTCTTCCTTGAACTTGCCGGCGTCCTGCGCCGCCGCGGCCTTGCGCTGGGATTCGAGCGCGAACGCATCCTGCTGCGCGCGGTCGATGCCGTACTGCTTCGACACGTTCTCCGCGGTGATGCCCATGTGGTACTTGTTGTAGACGTCCCACAGGCCGTCGACGATCATCGAGTCGATCATCCTGACGTCGCCCATGCGGAAGCCGTCGCGCGAGCCGAGCAGCACATGCGGCGCGAGGCTCATGTTTTCCTGCCCGCCGGCGATCACGATCTCGGCGTCGCCGTTGGCGATCGCCTGCGCCGCGAGCATCACCGCCTTCAGCCCCGAGCCGCACACCTTGTTGATCGTCATCGCCGGCACCGCGACCGGCAGCCCGCCCTTGATCGCCGCCTGCCGCGCCGGGTTTTGCCCCGACCCGGCGGTCAGCACCTGACCGAGGATCACCTCGTCGATCTGCTCGGGCTTGAGCTGCGCTCGTTTGAGCAGCTCGCCAATCACGATCGCGCCCAGTTCCGGCGCCGGCGTTTTCGCCAGCGTGCCGCCGAATTTGCCGATCGCCGTCCGCGCGGCGGCCACGATCACTGCCTGTGTCATTTCTCCACTCCTACGCTTTCTCTTTAACGTAACGGCCCGGGGCCGGTTCGATCACCTTGTACTTCGCGTTGCCGTAGCCCTTGGGTGCGGGCTTCTGCGCGCCGGCGAGCGGTGCGAGCCACTTCGACCAGTCGGTCCACCAGCTTCCGGGGTGTTCGGTCGCGCCGTGCAGCCATGCTTCCGAATCGGCGGGCAAAGGTCCCGGCTTGCCGGTCCAGTAGCTGCGCTTGTTCTTCGACGGCGGGTTGATCGTTCCGGCGATATGCCCGCTCGCCCCGAGCACGAACTTCACGCCGCCCGGCTTGTTGCCCGGCAGCAGCCGCGCCGATGCGTAGGCGGCCTTCCACGGCACGATGTGATCTTCGCGCGCGGCGAACACGTAGGTGGGCACCTGGATCCGGTTCAGATCGACCGCGCCGCCGCAGCACTTGATCTTGTTCGGCACGCGCAGGTTGTTCTCGAGGTACATGTTGCGCAGATACCAGGTGTACATCGGCCCCGGCAGGTTCGTGCTGTCGCCGTTCCAGTACAGCAGATCGAACGCCGGCGGCTGCTTGCCCTCGAGGTAGTTGTTGACGACGTAGTTCCACACCAGGTCGTTGGCACGCAGGCTGGAGAAGGTGTTGGCCAGATCGCGGCCCGGCATCAGCCCGCCCTTGCCTAGCTGGTGCTCGCGCATCCGCACGTGCGCCTCGTCGATGAAGATGTCGAGCACGCCGGCGTCCTCGAAGTCGAGCAGCGCGGTCAGCATCGTCAGGCTCGCGACCGGATCCTCGCCGCGCGCGTACAGCACCGCCAGCGCGCACGCGACGATCGTTCCGCCGACGCAGAAGCCGAGCGCGTTGACCTGCTTCGATCCCGTGATCTCCTGCGCGACGTGGATCGCCGCGATCGGCCCCTTCTCGAGGTAGTCGTCCCAGGACATGAAACGTTCGGGCGCGTGCGGGTTCTTCCACGACACGACGAACACCGTATGTCCCTGTTCGACCGTGTAGCGGATCAACGAGTTGTCCGGCTGCAGATCGAGGATGTAGTACTTGTTGATGCAGGGCGGAATCATCACGTACGGCCGCGCGTAGACCTTGGCGGTCAGCGGTTTGTACTGGATCAGCTGCATCAGCTCGTTTTCGTAGACGACCGCGCCTTCGGTGGTCGCGACGTTGCGGCCGACCTCGAACGCGCCCTCGTCGGTTTGCGAGATCTTGCCTTTCTGCAGGTCGCCGAACAGGTTCTTCAGCCCCTCCTTCAGGCTCTCGCCGCCGCTTTCCAGCAGCGTCTGCTGCGCTTTCGGGTTCAGCGCCAGGAAGTTCGACGGCGAGGCCGCGTCGACGAACTGCGACACCGCGAAGCGGATACGCTTCTTCGTCTTCTTGTCCGCCTCGATGCTTTCGGCCATCCGGTTCAGGAACTCGGCGTTCAGCAGATACGCGCGCGCGTAGAAGGACGCCAGCGGGTTCTGCTGCCAGGCCGGATCGGAGAAGCGGCTGTCCTTGATCGGCTCGTCGGCCTTCTCCGGATGCTCGAAGAAGTCCGTCCAAAGGCGCGTCAGACGCTGCGCGTAGTCCTGCTGCAGCTCGATCATGCGTTCCGGCGACAGGCCGAGGCTCGGCACCTCGGTCGCCGGGCGCGGCATCGACGAGATGGCATTCCACCAATCGGCCCAGGGATTCTCCGGCGGGCGTCCGGACGTTCGCTGTGCCGCGGTCGCGGATTCGCCGCGTGCGGTCGGTCGCTCCTCCGCCGCTGCGGCCCGACGCCGGGCCGTGCTGGATCGGGTGGTCTTGCCGGCGCGTTTGCCGGCGCCGTTGCGGGTTGCCATTCGAGTCCCCTCCTGTGGTCGCGGCACCGATCCGTCTCTGATGCAGGATAGACGCTGCCCGCGGGCATTGTCGCCAGCGCGGACAAACGGTGTCAAACCGGGATCGCCCCGCGTTTGCGCCGCGCGCCTGGAGCTTTGACGCTGATCAGTCGGACGCGCGCCAGATCAACGCGGCATGACGACCCGTGACGCGATCGCGGCGAAAACTGTAGAAGCGCTGCGGGTCGGCGTACGTGCTCTCGGTGCCGCCGTACACCGCTTCCACGCCGCCTTGCGCGAGCGCCTGCCGTCCCAGCGCGAAGAGATCGGCCAGGTACTTGCCGCTGCCGAGCGGGCGAAACGCCGCCTGGGCCTGCGGCAAGGTGCCGCGCATCGCGTCGAGCACGTCGGCGCCGACCTCGAACGCCTCCGGACCGATCGCCGGTCCGAGGTAGGCGATCAGTTCCGCGGCCGGATCCCCGAGTCGAGCGCGCAAAGCGCGCGCGCTCGCCTGCAGCACGCCGGCGGCCACGCCGCGCCAGCCCGCGTGCGCTGCCGCCACGGCGCGGCCGCGCACATCCATCAGCAGTACCGGCATGCAATCGGCTACCAGCACGGCGCACACCACGTTTCGCGCAAGCGCGGTCGACGCGTCGGCCGCCGGCGACGCAGCGACCGACTCGGCGTCGACGACGCGCGCCCCGTGCTCCTGCTTGAGCCAGCACGGCTCGTCCGGCAGCAATGCGCGCAACCGAGCGCGGTTGGCCGCAACCGCCGCCGGATCGTCGCCGCTGCCGAAGCCGAGGTTCATTCCGCCTTCGCCGTTCGGCGGCGCGCCCCACGGGCCGCGCGAGACGCCGCCCCCGCGCGTCGTGATCAGCGCGCGGATACCGGGCGGCGCGGGCCAGTCCGGAACGATCCAGCGCGGGTCGATGCTCATTCGAAGACCGCCACCGGCTTTTCGCCGCCGCGCAGGCCGAGCGCGCGCATCAACGCGCGCATGTCCGGCGGCGGTGCGCGGAACCACGCCATGCGTGCGCCGCTCGCCGGGTGATCGAGCGCGAGGCTGCACGCGTGCAGCGCCTGCCGCTCGAAGCGCGCCCACGCGGGCGCGTCATGGCCCTGCGCATGCGTCGGCCGACCTTTGCGGTAGACGGGGTCGCCGACCAGCGGATGGCCGATCGACTCGAGGTGGACGCGGATCTGATGCGTGCGGCCGGTGTCGAGCCGGCACGCGATCCAGCTCAGCTTTAGCGTGCCGGCTTCGACCGCCTGCACGCGGCGAAAGCGCGTGCGCGCGGGCCGGGCGCTCGCGGCGCGGCTCACCTTGAAGCGCAGCGGATTGCGCGGATCGCGGCCGATCGGCGCCTCGATCGTTCCCGCCGGCGGCGCCGCGCCGAAGACGATCGCCCAGTATTCCCGTGTCACGCTGCGCGCCTGAAGCTGCCGGACGAGTTCGGTCTGCGCGCGCAACGTGCGCGCGACCACCATCAACCCGGAAGTGTCGGCGTCGAGCCGGTGCACGATGCCCGCGCGCGGAACCCGCGCAAGCTCGCGATCATGCGCGAGCAGTCCGTTCAGCAGCGTGCCGCTCCAGTTGCCGGCGGCCGGATGCACAACCAGCCCGGGCGGCTTGTCGACGACGATGATCTCGTCGTCCTCGTGCACGATCGCGAGCGGCATCGGCTCGGCGCGGAAGGCGAGCGCCTCGGGCGCCGGCGGCGGCTCGAGGTCGATCACGTCGCCTTCGACCACCTCGTCGCGCGGGCGCGGTGCAGCACCGTTGACGCGCACTGCGTTCGCCTCGATCCATTGGCGGATTCGGCTGCGCGACACCTCGGGCAGGAGCAGCGCCAGCACCTTGTCGACGCGCTGCCCGCCGTGCGCGGCAGTCACGCTGAAACGCTGCAGCAGCGGCAGATCGACGTCGCCTTCGTCGACGTCCTCGAGCGGCGCCGGTGCGGCGTTCATCGCGCCGCGCGCTGCGCAGCGAGGCGCGCCGATATAATCCGCGCACTCTTCCGGCGGAAACGGTTCGCGATGCGGTTCGAAATGCGGCAGAACATATGGGCCCGGATCGCGCGCGCCGCGCTCGGCGGCGCGTTGGCAGCGCTGCTCGCCGCGTGCGGCACGCTCGCCGAGCGCGACGAAACGGCGAAGTGGGATGCCGAGCGATTATATGCAGAGGCGCGCGCGGAGATGGATCTTGCCAACTGGCAGCGCGCGCGCACACTGCTCGAAAGGCTCGAGGCGCGTTTTCCGTTCGGCCGCCACGCACAGCAGGCGCAACTGGAAATCGCCTACACCTACTACAAGGAAGGCGAGTCGGCGCAGGCGATCACCGCGGCCGACCGGTTTCTGAAGCTCAACCCGAACCACCCGTTCGCCGATTATGTGCAGTACTTGAAGGGCCTTGCGTCGTTCAACGACGACCTGGGTCTGTTCGGCCGCCGGCTCGGGCAGGATCCGAGCGAGCGCGACCCGAAGGCGATGCGCGAGGCGTTCGAGGCGTTTCGCGAGCTCGTACAGCGCTGGCCCGCGAGCCGCTACGCGGATGAAGCGCGGATGCGGATGAATTACCTGGTCAACGCGATGGCGCAGAGCGAAGTCAACGTCGCCCGCTACTACTTCCGCCGCGGCGCCTATCTTGCGGCGATCGCGCGCGCGCAGGGCGCGCTGCGCGACTACCAGGGTGCGCCGGCTTCCGAGGAAGCGCTGTACCTGATGATGCGCTCGTACGAAGCGCTCGGGCTCGCGGATCTGCGCGCGGATACGGAGCGGGTGCTGCGCGCCAATTTCCCGAAGAGTACATATCTGGCGCTACAGAGACGGTAGGCCGTTCTCCGTTTGGCCGCGACTGATCACGGTCAACGTCAACGAAAAAACGCGCACGCTTCCTCTTCGCTGCGCGTGCGCGCGAACGGCGGCAGGCTCGCGAGCACCGCCTTGCCGTACGCTTTGGCGAGCAGGCGATCGTCCAGGATCATCAACACGCCGCGGTCGGTTTCGTCGCGGATCAGACGCCCGACGCCCTGCTTGAGCAGCGTCACCGCCTGCGGCAACTGGTACTCGACGAAGGGATTGCGGCCGAGGGCGCGCAGCCTGCGGATTCTCGCCTCGACGACCGGATCGTCGGGCGGCGCGAACGGCAGCTTGTCGATCACGACCAGCGACAGCGCTTCGCCGCGCACGTCGATGCCTTCCCAGAAGCTGACGCTGCCGACCAGCACCGCGTTGCCGGCGCGCCGAAAGGCGTCGAGAAGCGCGCGCCGCGTGCTCGTTCCCTGCACCAGCAGCGGCAGCTCGACGCCCGCCTCGCGCATGCGCGCACGCAGCCGCTCGGCGACGCGTTCGACCGCGCGCAGCGTCGTGCACAGCACGAAGGCGCGGCCGCCTGCGGCGGCGATCACCGGCCAGGCGAGATCGGCGACGCGCTCGGCGAAATCCTGCGCGAGCGGCGAAGGCATCGGCTGCGGCAGATAAAGCAGCGCCTGCCGCGCGAAGTCGAACGGGCTGTCCCAGCGCAGCGTCCGCGCTTCGACCAACCCCGTTTCGGCGATGAAGGCATCGAAACGCTGAACGACCGTCAGCGTCGCCGAGGTCAGAATCCAAGCCTGCGTCTGCTGGGCGCGCACGCGCGCGAAAGCTTCGCCGGGCGCAAGCGGCGTTGCGTTGAACTGCGCGCCGTGCGCAGAAACACCGACCCAGCGGACCGTCTCGTCGATCCTCGCCTCGCTCGGGTCGGCGTCCGTTGCGGCCCCGGTGAAGGCGTCGCGCCACTCGGCGAGCTGCGCGCGCAGCGCGGCGACACGCGGAGCAAGCGCATCGAGCTCGGCGTCGCGCCCCTGGTTCGCCCCGAGGGCGGATGCGAGCGCGGCCAACGAAGTCTCGATCGCCCCGACCGCCTGCGCCAGCGCCGTGCGCCGGCCGATGCGGTCGAGCGCGACGCGCGCACCGGGCGCGAGCCCCGCCTGCGCGAGCTGCAGCCGCAGCTCGCGCGCCGCTTGCTCGATCGACTGCGTCAGCGCGACCCACGGCGCACCGTCGGCCGCCTGCGCAAGCCCGACCGCACGGGCGTCGTGCGCCAGCTCAAGGACCTGCGCGAGCGACCAGGTCGTGCCGAAGAACTCGCCGGCGATCTTGGGCAACTGGTGCGCCTCGTCGAGCACGACCGTATCGACGGCCGGCAGGAACTCGCGGATCGCATCGTCGCGCAGGGCCAGATCGGCGAGGAAAAGATGATGGTTGACGACGACGACGTCGGCCGCCTGCGCGGCGCGCCGCGCCTTGTAGACGAAGCACTCTTCGAAGCGTGGGCACTCGCCGCCCAGACAGTTTTCGCGCGTCGAAGTCACCAGCGGCCGGATCGGCACGTTCTCGGGCACTTCGGCCAGTTCGGCGAGATCGCCGGTCTCAGTCGTGCGCGCGAAGCGCAGCACCGCGCGCAGATGCGCGGCGTCCTGCCTCGTGGCGAGTTGCGCTTCGCGTTCGGCGCGCGCGAGGCGATGCAGGCAGACGTAATTCTGCCGCCCCTTGAGCAGCGCACACTCGACGCGCAGGCCAAGCGCCCGGGTGACCGCGGCGAGATCCCTGCCGTGGACCTGGTCCTGCAGCGCCTTGGTGCCGGTCGAAACGAGCACCTTTCCGCCCGCGAGCAGGGCCGGAACCAGATACGCGAAGGTCTTGCCGGTGCCGGTTCCCGCCTCGGCCACGAGGGTGGCGCGCTCGACGATCGCGTCGAAGACGGCGAGCGCCATGTCGCGCTGCGAGTCGCGCGCGACGAAACCGCGCACCGCGCCGGCAAGCTCGCCGTCGGGTGCGAACGCGCGCGCCACGCGGCGGCGTACGGTTTCGACCGCGGCCGCCTCGCGCGCATGCGGCGCGTCGCCGGCGGCGGCGCGGCGCGGCGGAGTCGAACTCACGCCGGGATGTCCGGCACGAGCTGCGCCTGCAGCAGCCCGATGGCGTCCTTGATCTGCAGCTTGCGCTTCTTCAGCCGGCGAAGGTGGAGCTCGTCGACGCCGGGCTGGACGGACAGGCGCGCAATCGCATCGTCGAGATCGCGATGCTCGATCTGCAGCTCGATGATGCGGCGCTTGATCTCGTCCGGTTCCATGTCGGGTCAGGGGGCCGGCGCACGGCGTGAAGCGAATGCTAGCAGGGGATGCTTGGCCTTCACTTCGGGGCCAGTTCGAGCGATCGGCGCGCGGACCCGCTGATAGACTGCCGCGGCGCTCGAAGGACCCGTTCGCAGCCTCGCATCGAAGTCGAAAGCCTCGCGTGTCGCGCTTCAAGGTCACCGCCTGCATCGCCGAGCACATCGGCGACCGTCCGGAACAGCAGGATCGCGTCGCGATCCTGACGAGCAAGCGCAACCCGGGCGCGCTGCTGGCGATCGTCGCCGACGGCATGGGTGGCCGCACCGGCGGGCGCATGGCCTCGGACCAGGTGATCGCGACCGCGGACAGCCTGTTCCAGGAGCTGTCCGAGCAGGACACCGCGCTTCCGCAACTGCTCAGGCAGATCGCAGCCGAAGCGCATACGGTGATCCGGCTGACTGCAATCTCGAGCGAAAAGGAGCCGCACAGCACGATCGTCGCGCTGATCGTCAAGAAGGACTACGCGATCTGGGCGCACGCGGGCGACAGCCGCCTGTACTACTTCCGCGCCGGCCGGCTCGTGCACCGGACGGACGACCACACCTACGCGTCGATGCTGGCGGCCGAAGGCAAGGTGGAAGCGGCCGAGGTCGCTGCGAACAAGTACAAGAACATTCTCGTCAGCGCGCTCGGCATTGCGCGCGAGCCGCAGATCGTCGTCGGCGAGGCGACCGAGTTGCGCGTCGGTGACGCCTTCCTGCTATGCAGCGACGGACTGTGGGCGTACTTCGAGGACTACGAGCTGGGTTCGCTGCTGCACAGCCTGTCGCCGCGCGAAGCGTCCGAACACCTGGTCCGCATTGCGCGCGACCGCGCCAAGGGACGCGGCGACAACCTCTCGCTCGCGATCGTCAAGCTCGAGGCGCCCGAACCGAAGAAGCGCATGCCGACCGCCACGCTCTGGTTCGAGAAGGACTCGCCCGAGCCGTCGCAGGCCTGATCCTCTACTGTTTTTTCTGTGCGGCGCGCCGCGCTTCCTCTTCGGCGCGTTCCTTGCGGCGCGCTTCGCGCTGGCGTTCGTTGGCGGCGCGTTCTTCCGCCTTCTTCCTGGCATAAGCCTCCGCGGCGCGCTTGCGTTCGGCCGCGCGGCGCGCGTACTCGGCGCGACGGGCGGCTTCCGCGGGCGCCTGTTCGGCGCGCTTCGCGTCCTCTTGCGCCCGTTCCGCCGCGCGCCGCTCGGCTTGCGCCCGGTTGGCCGCCGCCTGCTGCTCGCGCAGCTTGCGCTGCCCGGCAGCTTCGCGCGCTGCGCGCTCGCGCTTGTCCTGCGCGGCGCGTCCTTCGGCCGCGCGCTTCGCCTGCTCCGCCGGGTCGGCGGCCGGCTGTTGCGCGCGGCGCCGCGCCCGCTCCTCCGCATCCAGCCGCCGTTGCGTGTCGCGCGCCTCCAGCTCGACCCGGCGGACTTCACGCAGCGCCAGCTCGCGCGTGCGCCGCGCTTCGTCCTGGCAGCGGTTGACGAAGAAGGCCTGGGCGCAGCGCTGCTGCTCGGCGGCGTAGGCCTTTTCGACGGCCGCCGCCTCGGTCCGCGCAGCGGCGAGCGCGCGGGTCGCGTCCTCGCGCGTGCGGATGCTCCCCGCGGGAAACTGCGCCGCAAGCTCGGCGTGCGCCGGCAAGGCCGCGGCGAGCACGAGCGGCGCGATCCGGCGGGCGAGTGCGCGCAGCATTCGCTTCAGCCTACACGCCCGCGGCCACCGCGCGGCGCGGCGCTTCGAGGTAAGCGCGGGACTGCATCTCGAGCAGCCGAGAGGCGGTGCGATGGAATTCGTTGGCCAGCGCACCGGCCGTGTAAAGCTGCTCGGGCGGCACCTCCGCCGAGGCGATCAGCTTGACGCGATGGTCGTACAGCACGTCGACGAGCCAGGTGAAACGGCGCGCCTCCGACGCCTGCCCGGCGGACATGCGCGGCACGTTCGACAGCAGCACGGTGTGGAACTGCGCGGCGATCTCGAGGTAGTCGTTCTGCGAGCGCGGCCCGCCGCACAGCACCGCGAAGTCGAACCAGACCACGCCGCCGGCGCGGCGCCGCGCTCGGATCATGCGCGATTCGATCATCAGCACCGGTTCATCGTCCTCGGTTTCGGCGAGCCGCATGAAGGCTTCGGTGAGATGCGCTTCGGACTCCG
The DNA here is from genome assembly GCA_016861185.1 of Betaproteobacteria bacterium. Classification (GTDB taxonomy): domain Bacteria; phylum Pseudomonadota; class Gammaproteobacteria; order Burkholderiales; family Burkholderiaceae_F; genus DSNY01. The sequence goes on along the minus strand of BOKW01000002.1, from coordinate 262,991 downwards.
GACCGAGCGGAGTCAGGTACGCGTCGATCCGCTCCATCGTGCGCCGGCGGTAGTCGATGCCGCCGTCGAGATGGACCACGTCGAGCCGTTCCTTCAGCAGCGCGATCGCCGGCAGCATGCGGTCGCGGTGCAACCCGTCCGGATACAGCGCGTCGGGCGCGTAGTTCGACGTCATCACGAAACCCACGTCCAGCTCGAACAGCCGGGCGAGCAGTCGGTGCAGGATCATCGCGTCGGCGATGTCGGAGACGTGGAATTCGTCGAAGCAGATCAGCCGGTGCCGCCGCGCGATGCGGCGCGCGACCTCGTCGAGCGGATCGACCGTGCCTTTCAGCTCGTCCAGCTCGCGGTGCACGCCGCGCATGAACTCGTGGAAGTGCACGCGCGTCTTGCGGATCAGCGGGACGGCGGCGAAGAAGCCGTCCATCAGGAAGCTCTTGCCGCGGCCGACACCGCCCCACAGGTAGACGCCGCGTGGGATCGGCGGCCGGCGCAGCAGCTTGGCGATCGCGTTCGACCGCTGCGCCTTGTACGCGCGCCAGTCAGCGTCGAGTTGCTCGAGTCGCGCCGCCGCGGTCTGCTGCGCGCCGTCGAGCGCGTAGCCGCGTTCGCGCAGCACGTCGTCGAGATGGGCGCGGAAGGTCACTTCGGACTCGGGATTGCGGATTGCGGATTGCGCTCGTCCGTTCTGCAGGCACGGCGTTCAATCACTAGCCGCCTCGCACGGCGCACCAAAACACGACCGTGTCGAATGCGAAGCAGGGTTCGCGCGATCCGCAATCCGCGATCCGCAATCCTCAAAGATTGAGCGTGCGCTTGTCCACCGCGAGCGCGGCCTCCTTGGTCGCTTCGGAGAGCGACGGGTGCGCGTGGCAGATGCGCGCGATGTCCTCGCTGGAGGCGCGGAACGACATCGCGACGACCGCTTCGGCGATCAGCTCGGAGGCCATCGGCCCGACGATGTGCACGCCGAGGATCTCGTCGGTCCCGGCGTCGGCGACGAACTTGACCAGCCCGGTGGTATCCCCGAGCGCACGCGCGCGGCCGTTCGCGGCAAACGGAAAAGTTCCGGTGCGGTACTCGCGGCCGGAAGCCTTGACCTGCTGCTCGGTCTGTCCGACCCACGCGATCTCGGGCGACGTGTAGATCACCCAGGGAATCGTGTTGAAGTCGACGTGGCCGTGCTGGCCGGCGATGCGCTCGGCGACCGCCACACCCTCCTCTTCGGCCTTGTGCGCGAGCATCGGCCCGCGCACGACGTCGCCGATCGCCCAGACGTTCGGCAGGTTCGTCCGGCATTCGTCGTCGACAACGACGAAGCCGCGCTCGTCGAGCGCGAGGCCGACCGCTTCGGGTGCGAGCCCGTTCGTGTTCGGTACGCGGCCGATCGACACGACCAGCCGATCGCAGGCGAGCGATTGCGCCGCGCCCTTGTCGTCGTTGTACTCGACGACGACCTCTTCGGCCTTGCCCTTCTTCTCGCGCTTGACCGCCGTGATGTTGACGCCGAAGTGCATCTTCAGGCCCTGCTTCGTGAACGCCTTCTGCGCCTCGCGCGCGATCTGCGCATCGGCCGCGCCGAGGAAGGCCGGCAGCGCCTCGAGGATCGTCACGTCGGCGCCGAGCCGGCGCCACACCGAACCCATCTCGAGCCCGATCACGCCGGCGCCGACCACGCCGAGCCGCTTCGGCACCTCGGGGATCGCGAGCGCGCCGTCGTTCGACAGGACGAGCTTCTCGTCGAACTCGACGCCGGGCAGCGCGCGCGGATTCGACCCGGTCGCGACGATCACGTGCCTGCCGACCAGCGTCTCTTCATTGGCGCCCGCGACCTTCACCTGGTAGCCGGCTTCGCCGCTGCCGGCGAAGCTGCCGCGGCCGTGAAAGAACGCGACCTTGTTCTTCTTGAACAGATACAGGATGCCGTCGTTGTTCTGCTTCACCACGGCGGCCTTGCGCGCGATCATCTGCGCGACGTTCATCGCGAGGCCCTTGACCTCGATGCCGTGATCCTTGAAGTGGTGCGCGGCGTGCTCGTAGTTCTCCGAGGACTGCAGCAGCGCCTTCGACGGAATGCAGCCGACGTTGGTGCAGGTGCCGCCCGGCGCCGGTCCGCCCTGCGCGTTCTTCCATTCGTCGATGCACGCGACCGAAAGACCGAGCTGGGCCGCCCGGATCGCGGCGATGTAGCCGCCGGGACCGGCGCCGATCACGACGACGTCGAAACTCTTGGACATGGATGGTCGTTCCCTTTGAAGCCGCGTGGACCTATGCGCCTTCGCGCGGCACGAAGATCCACAGCAGCAGATACAGGAGCAGCGTGAAGCCGCCGAACAGCAGGCCGAGCACGAAGATCAGCCGCCAGATCCACGACTCCACACCCGTGACTGCGCCGATGCCGCCGCACACGCCGGCGATCCACTTGTCGCTGTCGGAAAGCCGCAGCCGGTTGATCGAAAGCGCCGCACCCGCGGGCGCGGCAAGCAGTTTCGCCTTGGCCTGATCGAACTCGGCCTGGGTGATCGCGCCCTTGGCGAGCAGGTCGTGCAGCTTGGCGATTTCGTCGGCAGTTGACATCGGAATGCGGAGTGCGGATTGCGGATTGCGTCAGGATGAGGACCGCAGTCTGCGGACGCGCAATCCGCAATCCGCGATCCTCGATCCGATCAGAGTTCGAGCAGCAGCCGCGCCGGATCCTCGAGCGCTTCCTTCATCGCGACCAGCGACAGCACGGCCTCGCGGCCGTCGATGATCCGGTGGTCGTACGACAGCGCCAGATAGTTCATCGGCCGGATCACGATCTGGCCGTTCTCGACGACCGGCCGCTCCTTGGTCGCGTGGATGCCGAGGATCGCGCTCTGCGGCGGGTTGATGATCGGCGTGGACAGCATCGAGCCGAACACGCCGCCGTTGGAGATCGAGAAGGTTCCGCCGGTCAGCTCGTCGATGCCGAGCTTGCCGTCGGCCGCGCGCTTGCCGAAATCGGCGATCTTCTTCTCGATGTCGGCGAAGCTCATCTGATCGGCGTCGCGCAGGATCGGCACGACGAGCCCGCGCGGCGAGCCCACCGCGATGCCGATGTCGAAGTAGCCGTGGTAGACGATGTCGTTGCCGTCGACCGAGGCGTTGACGATCGGGAATCTCTTCAGCGCCGCCACCGCAGCCTTGACGAAGAAGGACATGAAACCGAGCTTGACGCCGTGCTCCTTCTCGAAGCGGTCCTTGTAGCGGTTGCGCAGCTCCATGACCGGCTGCATGTTCACTTCGTTGAACGTCGTCAGGATCGCCGCCGTCGACTGCGACTGAACGAGCCGCTCGGCCACGCGCTGGCGCAGCCGCGACATCGGGACGCGCTGTTCGGAACGGTTGGCGAGGATCGACAGATCGACCGGCGCCTTCACTTCGGGCAGCGCGGGTTTGGCTGCAGGCGGCGCAGCCGGTGCGACTGCTGGCGCAGGCGCCCGCACGGCGGCCTCCTTGGTCGCGATCACGTCGCCTTTCAGGATCCGGCCGTCCTTGCCGGTGCCCGCGACCTGCGCGGGCGAAAGCCCGGCGTCCGCCATCATCTTGGCGGCCGCCGGCATCGCCACTGCAGCCGTTGTCGCGGCAGGCACGACGGCAGGCGCTGGCGCTGCGGCTGCGGCAACAGCCTGTGCGGCGGGCGCGGGCGCCGCGGCCGCCTTGCCGGCGCTGTCGATCGTCGCGATCAGTTCGCCGGCGACGACCGTGCTGCCGTCGGGCTTGACGATCGATGCCACCACGCCCGCAGACGGCGCGGGGACTTCGAGCACGACCTTGTCGGTTTCGACTTCGATCAGCACCTCGTCGACCGCGACCGCGTCGCCGGGCCTTTTCTTCCACTGCAGCAGCGTGGCTTCCGCAACCGATTCCGAAAGCTGCGGGACTTTGACTTCAACGATGGACATGGTTCGAGTTCCGTTCGATGCAGACGCGCGGCCGGAACGTGCGCAAGCGGTTTCGCCCGACGCCCGACGGCCAACGGCCGACTATTTGTTGAGGACGATGCCTTTGAGCTTGGCGAACGCCACGTCGATCAGCGCCTTCTGCTGTTCGATGTGCTTGGCGTAGTAGCCCACCGCGGGCGAGGCCGACGCCGTCCGCCCGGCGTAGCCGAGCTTCTGACCGTCGTTCATGTTCTCGAGCAGGTGATGCTGCGCATAGAACCAGGCACCCTGGTTCTGCGGCTCGTCCTGGCACCAGATCACGTCGGCTGCATTCGGGTACTTCTTCAGCTCGGCGGCGACCGCCTTGTGCGGGAACGGGTAGAGCTGCTCGATGCGGACGACCGCGACGTCATCGGCCTTGCGCTCGGCGCGCGCTGCGACGAGGTCGTAATACACCTTGCCCGAGCAGACGATCACGCGCTTGACCTTTTTGGCGTCCAACTCGGCCAGTTCGCCGATGACCGTCTGGAACTCGCCGCGCGCCAGCTCCGCCAACTCGGAAGCGGCGTCCTTGTGCCGCAGCAGCGACTTCGGGGTCATGATCACGAGCGGCTTGCGGAACGGCCGGATCATCTGCCGGCGCAGCAGATGGAAGATCTGCGCCGCCGTGGTCGGCTGCACGACCTGCATGTTGTTATCGGCCGAAAGCTGCAGGAAGCGCTCGATGCGCGCCGACGAATGTTCCGGACCCTGCCCTTCGTAGCCGTGCGGCAGCATCAGCGTCAGCCCCGACTGGCGCCCCCACTTCACTTCGCCCGACGAGATGAACTGGTCGATGACGACCTGCGCGCCGTTGGCGAAGTCGCCGAACTGCGCCTCCCAGATCACCAGTGCGTTCGGCTCGGCCGACGAATAGCCGTACTCGAAGCCGAGCACCGCCTCCTCGGAGAGCACCGAGTCGATCACGAGGAAAGGCGCCTGCTTCTCGGAGACGTGCTGCAGGGGAATGTAGGTGCCTTCGTCCCAACGCTCGCGGTTCTGGTCGTGCAGCACCGCGTGCCGATGCGTGAAGGTGCCGCGCCCCGAGTCCTGTCCGGTGATGCGCACCGGGTAGCCGCTCGCCACCAGCGAAGCGAACGCGAGGTGCTCGGCCATGCCCCAGTCCAGCGGCATCTTGCCTTCGCCCATCGCGCGCCGGTCGGCGAGCACCTTCTCGACGAGCGGATGCAGCTTGAAGTTCGCCGGAACGGTCGTGATGCGCTCGGCCAGCCGCTTCAGTTCCGCGATCGGAACGCCCGTGTCGGCGTGGTCGGTCCACTTGCGATTGAGGAACGGCGCCCAGTCGACCGCGTACTTGCTCTTGTAGTTGGTCAGCACCGGATCGACCGTGTGGCGCCCCTCGTCCATCGCCTGGCGGAAGGCCTTGACGATCTGCTCCGGCATGTCCGGCGCCAGCGTGCCCTGCGTCACGAGCTTGTCCGCGTACAGCTTGCGCGTCCCGGGATGCTGGCCGATCTTCTTGTACATCAGCGGCTGCGTGACCGCCGGTGTGTCCTGCTCGTTGTGGCCGAGCCGGCGGAAGCAGACGATGTCGATCACGACGTCCTTCTTGAACTCCTGCCGGTACTCCATCGCGAGCTGCGCGCACAGCACGACCGCCTCTGGATCGTCGCCGTTGACGTGCAGCACCGGCGCTTCGATCATCTTGACGACGTCGGTGCAGTAGATCGTCGAGCGCGTATCGCGCGGATCGGAGGTCGTGAATCCGATCTGGTTGTTGATGACGATGTGCACCGTGCCGCCGGTCTTGTAACCGCGCGTCTGCGCGAGGTTCAGCGTCTCCATCACGACGCCCTGCCCGGCGAACGCCGCATCGCCGTGCACCAGCACGGGCAGCACCTTTTCGCGCTTCGCATCGCCGCGCCGCTCCTGGCGCGCACGCACCGAACCCTCGACGACCGGGTTGACGATCTCGAGGTGCGAGGGGTTGAACGCGAGCGACAGGTGCACCGGCCCGCCCGGCGTGGACACGTCGCTGGAAAACCCCATGTGGTACTTGACGTCGCCGGCCGGCAGATCGGCCGCCGCCTTGCCTTCGAACTCGGCGAACAGCTCCTTCGGCATCTTGCCGAGGGTGTTGACCAGCACGTTGAGCCGCCCGCGGTGCGCCATGCCGATGACGATCTCCTCCACACCGCGTTCGCCGGCGCGCTGGATCAGCTCGTCCATCGCCGCGATGAAGCTTTCGCCGCCTTCGAGCGAAAACCGCTTCTGGCCGACGTACTTCGTGTGCAGGAAGCGCTCAAGCCCTTCGGCCGCGGTCAGCCGCTCGAGGATCTGCCGCTTCTTCGCCGAGCTGAAGTTCGGCGTGGAGCGGATCGATTCGAGCTTCTGCTGCCACCAGCGCTTCTCCGCCGGGTCCGAGATGTACATGTACTCGGCGCCGATCGTTCCGCAGTAGGTCTGGCGCAGCGCCTTGACGATCTCGCGCAGCGTCATCTGTTCCTGGCCGAAGTACGTGTTCGTCGCCGAGAACACGATGTCCATGTCGGCTTCGGTCAGGTCGTAGAACGCCGGCTCCAGCTCGGGGATGTGCGGGCGCTCCTGGCGCTTCAGCGGATCGAGATCCGCCCAACGCGAGCCGAGGAAGCGGTACGCCGCGATGATCGACTGGACGTGAACCTGCTTGCGCGCGACCGACAGATCGGTCGGTGCGACCGTCGGCCGCAGCTTGCCCTCCTTCGCGCGCAGCGCGAAGGATTCGACGATCGGCGCGTGCGCGACGTCGGGCGTGGCGGGCGAGCCGTCGGCCGCCGGCACGAGCTGCATCTGGTCGAAGTAGGCGCGCCACTTCTCCGGAACGGACGTGGGGTTGTCGAGGTAGCGCTCGTAGAGCTCCTCGACATACGGCGCATTGCCGCCGAACAGGTACGAGTTGACCTGGAACTGTCGCATCATCGCGCTGCACCTTTCAGAACGAGCTTCTCGTCAAAGAGGTCCGGACGCGGGCGAGCGTCACCGCACATCCGGCGACGGCGACGCCGGATTCCAGCGTCGCGCATCGGGCCTTTGCCGCGCGTCCGCGCCGGGCTCGACGCCGGCCGCGCAGCGAGGCGCGATCGTACCACCGCAACTTGCGTTGAAGACGCGCCGGCAGCGCTGTTGCGCAGAAGGCGCGCTCGACAAGCGGGCTTGCGCACTGCGGGAGCCCCTCGTCGCTCGACGGCGTAGACTCGCGCGCACAACAAACAGCGCACGCGGTCCAACAGACACGCGCGGCGCATGCGGCAGGAAGGCTGGAAGGAGGACACCGTTGCAGCCCACCGATATCCGCAACCCCGACTACTTCCATCGAGTGGTCGACTGCCAATGGGCGTGTCCGGCGCATACGCCGGTGCCCGAGTACATCCGGCTGATCGCCGCCGGACGCTACGCGGACGCGTATCTCGTCAACTGGAAGTCGAACGTCTTCCCCGGGATCCTGGGGCGCACGTGCGACCGGCCGTGCGAGCCAGCCTGCCGGCGCGGCCGTGTGGAGGCGCAGCAGCTGCCGCGCCCCGAGCCGGTGGCGATCTGCCGGCTCAAGCGCGTTGCGGCCGACTTCAAGGGCGACGTGCGCAGCCGGTTGCCGAAGCGCGCCCGGCGCAGTAACGGCAAGCGCGTCGCCTGCGTCGGCGCCGGTCCCGCGTCGCTGACGGTCGCGCGCGACCTGGCGCCGCTCGGCTACCAGGTCACCGTGTTCGACCAGGACGCAAGGGCCGGCGGCATGATCCGCTCGCAGATCCCGCGCTTCCGCCTGCCCGAGGAAGTGATCGACGAAGAAGCCGGCTACATCCTGGATCTCGGCGTCGACTTCCGCGGCGGCGTCCGCGTCGAATCGATGGGGCGGCTTCTCGAAGAGAACTACGACGCGGTGTTCGTCGGCTCCGGCGCGCCGCGCGGCCGCGACCTGCAGATCCCAGGCCGCCGCGAGGCGGCCGAGCGCATCCACATCGGCATCGACTGGCTGGCTTCCGTGTCCTTCGGCCACACGACGCGCATCGGCAGGCGCGTGATCGTGCTCGGCGGCGGCAACACCGCGATGGACTGCTGCCGCACGGCCAGGCGGCTCGGCGGCGAGGACGTCAAGGTGATCGTGCGCTCGGGCTTCGACGAGATGAAGGCGTCGCCGTGGGAGAAGGAGGACGCGATGCACGAAGGCATCCCGATCCTCGACTACCGCGTGCCCAAGGCCTTCCTGCACGAAGGCGGCCGGCTCACCGGCATGCGCTTCGAGCGCGTGCGCGCGGTGTACGACGAACGCGGCCGCCGGCAGCTCGTGCCCACCGGCGAAGCCGACGAGACCTACGAATGCGACGAGGTACTGGTCGCGATCGGCCAGGAGAACGCCTTCCCGTGGATCGAGCGGTCGATCGGCATCGACTTCGGCGCCGACGGCATGCCGGTGCTGGATCCGGTCACGCTGCAATCGACGCTGCCGCAGGTCTTCTTCGGCGGCGACGCGGCGCTCGGACCGAAGAACATCATCTGGGCGGTCGCGCAGGGGCACGATGCGGCGATCTCGATCGACAAGTTCCTGCACGGCGAGGACATCCGCGCCCGCCCCGCGCCGGGCGTCAGCCTGCTGTCGCAGAAGATGGGCATCCACGAGTGGAGCTACGACAACGAGGTCGCGACCGACGCGCGCCACAAGGTGCCGTGGCGCGACGTCAATCAGGCGCTGCGCAACATCAAGGTCGAGGTGGAACTCGGCTTCGACGCCGCCACCGCCTGGAAGGAGGCGCAGCGCTGCCTGAACTGCGACGTGCAGACGGTGTTCACCGCGCACCTGTGCATCGAGTGCGACGCCTGCGTGGACATCTGCCCGACCGATTGCATCAACTTCACGGCCAACGGCGACGAGTCGGACGTTCGGCCACGGCTGCGCGCGAAGGCAACCAATCTCGACCAGCCGCTGTACGTATCGACGACCCTGAAGACAGGGCGCGTGATGATCAAGGACGAGGACGTCTGCCTGCACTGCGGACTGTGCGCCGAACGCTGCCCGACCGGCGCGTGGGACATGCAGAAGTTCCTGCTTGAGATGACGCACGCGGGGCACGGCTGCCGCGCGCCGCAGCGGAGGGCCGCCTGATGAGCCCACGCCCCGCCAGGATCGAAGCGGTCAACGACTTCGTCGTCAAGTTCGCCAACGTCAACGGCTCCGGCTCGGCGTCGGCGAACGAGCTGTTCGCCAAGAGCGTGATGCGGATGGGCGTGCCGGTCTCGCCGCGCAACATCTTCCCGTCGAACATCCAGGGGCTGCCGACCTGGTACGAGGTGCGCGTGAGCGAGGCAGGCTGGCTCGGCCGGCGCGGCGGCGTCGACCTGATGGTCGCGATGAATCCGCAGACTTGGGACAAGGACCTCGCCGAGATCGAGCCGGGCGGCTATCTGCTGTTCGACAGCACGAAGCCGCTTCCGCCTTCGAAGTTCCGCGCCGGCGTGCACGCGATCGGCGTGCCGTTCACCGAAATCGCTGCGTCGAAGTACGCCGACGCGCGCGAGCGTCAGCTGCTGAAGAACATCATGGTCGTCGGCGTGCTCGCAGCGATGCTGGGCATCGAGCCCGCAGTGATCGCGCAGCTCCTGGGCGAGCAGTACAAGGGCAAGGACAAGCTGATCAAGCCCAATCTGGACGCTTTCATGACCGGGCTGCATCACGGCCGCGAGCAGCTCAACGACGTGCTCGGACTGCGGATCGAGCGGCGCGACCTGATCGGCGAACGCATCTTCGTCGACGGCAACTCAGCGGCGGCGCTGGGCTGCGTGTACGGCGGCGCCACCGTCTGCGCCTGGTACCCGATCACACCGTCGTCCTCGCTGGCGGAAGCCTTCCAGAAGTACTGCGCGAAACTGCGCGTCGACCCGGCGACCGGAAAGAACCGCTACGCGATCGTCCAGGCCGAAGACGAACTGGCTTCGATCGGCATGGTGATCGGTGCCGGCTGGAACGGCGCGCGCGCCTTCACCGCCACGTCGGGGCCCGGCATCTCGCTGATGAGCGAGTTTATCGGCCTGGCGTACTTCGCCGAGATCCCGGCGACCATCATCGACGTGCAGCGCGGGGGGCCTTCGACCGGCATGCCCACCCGCACGCAGCAGTCGGACCTGCTCGCCTGCGCGTACGCCTCGCACGGCGACACCAGGCACGTGCTGCTGTTCCCGGAGGACCCGTACGAGTGCTTCGAGTTCGCCGCGGCGGCGCTGGATCTGGCGGACCGCCTGCAGACGCCGGTGTTCGTGATGTCGGACCTCGACATCGGCATGAACCAGCGGCTGTGCGCGCCGTTCGCGTGGGACGAAGCGCGCCGCTACGACCGCGGCAAGGTGATGACTGCCGAAGAACTGGAGGCTGGCCGCGACTTCGGCCGTTATCTGGACGTCGACGGCGACGGCATTCCCTACCGGACCTATCCCGGCACGCATCCGACGCGCGGCGCCTACTTCACGCGCGGCACGACCAAGGACGCCTACGCGCGCTACTCGGAGGCCGGCCCCGACTACGTCTACAACATGGAGCGGCTGCTGCGGAAGTTCGACTCCGCGAAGCAGCTCGTTCCGCAGCCCGTCGAACACGACGGCGACCGCAAGACCGCCGCGGGCGCGATCCACTTCGGTTCGACCAGCCCCGCGATGGCCGAGGCGATCGCCGCGCTGCGCGCGCAGGGCATCCACCTCGACACGCTGCGATTGCGCGCGTTCCCGTTCACCGATTCGGTGCGGAGCTTCATCGAGCGGCACGAGCGCGTCTTCGTGGTCGAGCAGAACCGCGACGCGCAGATGCGCACGCTGCTCGTCAACGAGCTGGGGATCGCCCCGGCGAAACTGTTGCCGGTGCTGCATTACGACGGCACGCCGATCACCGCGCGTTTCATCACGCAGGCGATCGCCGAGCGCGTCGAAGCCGTCAAACTGCCGCTGCGCAAGCGGGCGTGATTCGGATTGCGGATCGCGGATTGCGCGAAGTGACGGAACCATCCATGCCAGTGAGCGCACGGATCGCTGAAGACCCACGGCCGACGGCCGACGACCGACGGCCAACGACCCCATGACCTACATCGCCAAACCGAAACTGCACCACCCCACGCTGCCGAAGAATGCGCTCGGCTATACGCGGCGCGACTACGAAGGCAAGATCTCGACGCTGTGCGCGGGCTGCGGGCACGACTCGATCTCGGCGGCGATCATCCAGGCGTGCTGGGAGCTGGACATCGAACCGCACCGGCTCGCCAAGCTTTCGGGCATCGGCTGCTCGTCGAAGACGCCCGACTACTTTCTCGGCAACTCGCACGGCTTCAATTCGGTGCACGGGCGGATGCCGTCGGTGGCCACCGGCGCGAACCTCGCCAACCGGGCGCTGATCTACCTGGGCGTGTCCGGCGACGGCGATTCGGCGTCGATCGGGCTCGGACAGTTCGTTCACCTGATGCGCCGCGGCGTCAACATGACCTACATCGTCGAGAACAACGGCGTCTACGGACTGACCAAGGGGCAGTTCTCGGCGACGGCCGACGCCGGATCCAAGTCCAAGCGCGGCGCCGTCAACGCCGATGCGCCGATCGATCTCGTGTCGCTCGCGCTGCAGATGGGCGCGACCTTTGTGGCGCGCGGTTTCTCCGGCGACAAGGCGCAGCTCGTGCCGCTGATCAAAGGGGCGCTGCATCACCGCGGGGCGGCCTTCATCGACGTGATCAGCCCCTGCGTCGCGTTCAACAACCATCCGGGCAGCACGAAGAGCTACGACTACGTGCGCGAGCACAACGACGCGGTCAACCGGCTCGACTTCATTCCGAAACGCGACGCGATCGTCGCCGATTACGCGCCAGGCGAGGTGATCGAGATCACGCAGCACGACGGTAGCCTGCTGCGGCTGCGCAAGCTCGCCGAAGGGCACGATCCGGGCGACCGGCTCGCCGCGCTGAGCCACATCCACTCGCATCAGGCGCGCGGTGAGATTGTCACCGGCCTGTTGTACGTCGATCCGACCGCCGACGATCTGCACGAGCACCTGAAGACGGTCGCTTCACCGCTCGCTGCGCTGACGGAAGCCGAGCTCTGTCCGGGCGTGCGCACGCTCGCAGCGATCAACGCGAGTCTGCGGTAACGCCGCCGCAAGTCGTCCGAAACGGGCGCGCGCGACGCGTTCGACCTTGACGCGCGAAGGGTCGGCGATGCCGACCTTTTTGCCGCGGATCAAGCCCCCCCTTCAGGATCCGGTTAGGGTCCCCTTCGACCGGATCGCGATCGATGTCGGGGCGCCGAACAGGCGAACGGCCGAAGACATCGCGCGGTCCCGAGGGGACGCAACATGCAGCAGACGACGCCCGCCGGCGCGTACAGAATCGTCGCGCGTCAGGACTTTTCCGACGTCACCTACCTGCTCGAGGTGGAGCATCCGCTGCTGGCCAGGGCCGCGCAGCCGGGCCAGTTCGTCATCGTGATGGAGCACGAACACGGCGAGCGCATTCCGCTGACGATCGCCGACTTCGACCGCGACAAGGGAACGATCACGCTGGTGATCCAGGCGGTCGGCAAGACGACCAAGGAAATGCAGCGCAACTGCCGCGTCGGCACGACGCTGTACGCGCTGGTCGGACCGATGGGCATTCCGAGCCATATCGGCAAGGCGAAGAAGGTGGTGTGCGTCGGCGGCGGGCTCGGCGTGGCGCCCGTGTTTCCGCAGGCGCGCGCGTACAGGCAGAGCGGCGCGTACGTGATCGGCGTGATCGGCTTCCGCAGCCGCAACCTGATGTTCTGGCAGGACAAGTTCGCGTCGGTGTGCGACGAGCTGATCATCTGCACCGACGACGGCTCGGCCGGCATCAAGGGGCTCGTCACCGAAGGCATCCAGCAGGCGATCGCCAAGCACCAGGACATCGACGAAGTCGTCGCGATCGGCCCGCCGATCATGATGAAGGGCTGCGCCGAAGCCACGCGCGCGCACGGCATCCGCACGATCGTCAGCCTGAATCCGGTGATGGTCGACGGCACCGGCATGTGCGGCGGTTGCCGCGTGAAGATCGGCGACCAGGTCAAGTTCGCCTGCGTCGACGGCCCCGATTTCGACGGCCATCAGGTCGACTTCGACGATCTGATGGCGCGGCTCGTCCGCTACAGGCGCGCCGAGCGCGAGGCGCTCGAGCGCTTCCAGGAAGCTTGTCGGCTGCGCGGCAACGCCGCCGGCGAACTGGAATCGGCCGTGCTGCAGCTCGACAGACCTTCGACGGACGGGTGAACGATGGCGACGAAGAAAAAGACCATCCGCACGATCCCGCAGGAGCGCACGCCCGTCCAGGAGCAGGATCCGCGCGAGCGCGTGCGCAACTTCGACGAGGTGTCGTGCGGCTACCGCCTCGAAGAAGCGCAACGCGAAGCCGAACGCTGCCTGCAGTGCCCCGACGAACCGTGCGTGCGCGGCTGCCCGGTCGGCATCGACATTCCGGGATTCATCCAGAAGATCAGCGAAAAGCACTACCACGGCGCCTACGACATCATCACCGACACCAACCTGCTGCCTTCAGTGTGCGGCCGCGTCTGCCCGCAGGAGAACCAGTGCGAAGGGGTGTGCACGGTCGGCGACACGCTCGAGCCGGTGGCGATCGGCCGGCTCGAACGCTTCGTCGGGGACATGGCGATCAAGGGAGGCTGGGCCAACGTCCCGTACATCGAGCCGAGCGGCTTTCGCGTCGGCATCGTCGGCGCCGGACCGGCCAGCATGGCTTGCGCGGCGGACATGGCCAAGGCCGGGTGCGAGGTCGTCGTCTACGAAGCCTTCCACACGCCGGGCGGCGTGCTCAAGTACGGCATTCCGGACTTCCGCCTGCCGAACGACGTGATCGACGCCGAAATCGACAAGCTGAAGCAGCTCGGCGTGCGCTTCGAGTGCAACACGCTGGTGGGACGCCTGTTCACGATCGAGCAGATGCTCACGGAGATGGGTTTCCATGCGGTGTTCATCGGCACCGGCGCGGGTTATCCGAGCTTCATGGGCATCCCGGGCGAGTCGCTCAACGGCGTGCTGTCGGCCAACGAACTGCTCACGCGCTGCAACCTGATGCGCGCGCGCGACTTCCCGAACTTCGACACGCCGCTGCAACCGGGCAAGCACGTCGCCGTGATCGGTGCCGGCAACACGGCGATGGACGCGCTGCGCGTGTCGTTGCGGCTCGGCGCCGAGTCGGTCCGGTGCATCTACCGGCGCTCGAAGAAGGAGGCGCCGGCGCGCGTCGAGGAAGTTCACCACGCCGAAGAGGAAGGCGTCGACTTCAACTGGCTGACGAGCCCCATCGAGATCCTCGGCGACGCGGAGAACAACGTGCGCGCGCTGCGCTGCGTGAAGATGGAACTGGGCGAACCCGACGAGTCCGGTCGCCGCAAGCCGGTCGTCGTGCCGGGCAGCGAGTTCGAGTTCGAGTGCGACATGGTCGTGTTCGCGATCGGCACCAACGCCAATCCGATCCTCGGCCAGACGTCGAAACTGAAGCTCAACAAGCGCGGCTACATCGAAACCGACGACAACCTCGCCACTTCGATCGCGGGCGTTTACGCCGGCGGCGACATCGTCACCGGCGCCGCCACCGTGATCCAGGCGATGGGCGCCGGCCGCAAGGCGGCGCGCAGCATCAAGGCTTATCTGGGCCTGCGCGACAGCGATGCCATCTACCAGGCCGACGGCGGCGCGGGACTGTTCGGCATTCCGCGCGCGGAACACGGCTTCGCGCGCGTGCACCTGGCCTGACCCACCCGCATCGCCACCTCACCGGATCGCCGAACGAGAGCTCGAGCATGAACGACGCCACCGTCCTCGAACGCCCTGCCCCGCGCGGAACCAAGCGCGCGCTGCGGCTTCCCGAGCACATCGTCGAGGTGATCAGCGATTCCGGCGAAGGCGCGCAGCGCTGCGGCCAGTCGCTCGCCGCGATCGCCGCCCGCAGTGGCAACGGCATCTGGACGGTCGAGATCATCCCCGCGGAGATCCAGCCGCCGGCGCGCAGCATCGCCGGCGCGAGCGGCATCCGCATCCGCATCGGCGCGCAGCGCGTGACCAACGGCGGCGACGAAACCGATCTGGCCGTCGCCTTCAACGAGCAGGTGCTGCTCGGCCGCGTGCGCGCCGGCGAACTGAAGAAAGGCGCGACGATCCTGCTGGAGAACATGTGGGCCGAGCACCGCGACCCGGTGATCGTCAAGTCGTATACCGACACCGTCGCCGCGCTGAAGGAGGCCGGCTACCGCGTCTACCAAGTGCCGCTCGAGCGCGAGTGCCGCGCGCTGATGAGCGATGCGCGGCGCGGCAAGAACATGTTCGTGCTGGGCATGCTGTGCAGCATCTACAGCCTCGACCTGCAACTCGGCCGCGAGCAGATCGCGCTGATCTTCGGCAAGAAGGACCAGAAGGTCATCGACTCCAACGTCCGGCTGCTGGAAGCGGGTTACGCCTGGGGCGAGGCCAACCTCGATTTCAAGTACGAGATCCCCGCGCAGAAGGCGAAGGTCCCGCAGATCGTCATCAACGGCAACACCGCGATCGCGCTCGGCGTGGTCGCCTCCGGCATGGACATCTGCGCGATGTACCCGATCACGCCAGCCACCTCGGCGTCGCACTACCTGTCGGACATCTTCGAACGCGTCGGCGGCATCGTGCACCAGGCCGAGGACGAGATCGCCGCCTGTGCCTTTGCGATCGGCGCCTCCTACGCCGGCCGCTGCGCGGTGACCATCACGTCGGGCCCCGGCTATTCGCTGAAGCAGGAGGGCATCGGCCTCGCGGTGATGGCCGAGATCCCGTTGGTGGTCGTCAACGTGCAGCGCGGCGGCCCCAGCACCGGGCAGCCGACCAAGGTCGAGCAGGCCGACCTGCTGACCTCGATCTACGGCAGCCACGGCGACGCGCCCAAGGTGGTGCTCGCGGTGACCAGCATCGAAGACTGCTTCTACTCGATGATCACCGCGCGCAAGATCGCCGAGACGTTCAACATGGTCGTGGTCGTGCTGTCGGACGCGAGCCTCGCCACCGCGCAGCAGCCGTTCCCGCGGCCGAACTTCTCGGAGGACTGGCTGGCGCCGCCGATCGACCAGACCCCCGTTCCCGACGGCGCCAAGCCCTACGACTGGGATCCGCTGACCGGCATTGCGCGCCGCTTCTCGCCGGGGCAACCCAACGGCATGCACACGGTGACCGGGCTCGCGCACGACCGCGCGAGCAAGGTCGCGTACGACCCGGCGATCAACGAGGAAGGGCTGCGCATGCGCAGCCTGAAGCTCGCGGCGCTGCAGAAGACGCTGAAGACGCCGCCGGTATTCGGCGATCCCGAAGGCGACCTGCTCGTCGTCGGCTGGGGCAGCACGCAAGGCGTGATCGAGGAGGCGGTGCAGCGGCTGCGCGACGAGGGGCAAAAGGTCTCGGCGCTGCAGATGCGCTTCATCCAGCCGATGCCGTCCGGCATCAAGGACATCCTCAAGCGCTTCAAGAAGGTGATGACGGTCGAGGGCACCTGGGCCGACCGCCCCGGCGAGGACGAAGTGATCGACCAGGACAACCGCCGCTACGCGCCGCTGGCGATGATGCTGCGCGCGCGCACGCTGGTCGACGTCGACTGCTGGACCGAGGCGCGCGGCCAGCCGATCAAGCCGGGCAACGTGGTCAAGGCGATTCGCGCGAAGCTCGCCGAAGCGCGACCGTAGAGAGGACCGAGGGAGATGGGCTCACCGCTTTCCCAGTACATCATCAGGCTGCACGAAGAGCATCACGACCTGGAGGACTACCAGGGCGGCATTCCGCGCTGGTGCAGCGGCTGCGGCGACAACGCCATCCTCACCGCCGTGCAAAGGCTGTGCCGCGACGAGGACCTTGCGCCCGAGCGCACCGTCTTCGTGTCGGGCATCGGCTGCTCGAGCCGCTTCCCGCACTACATGCGGACCTACGGCTTCCACGGCATCCACGGCCGCGCCTTCCCGATCGCCGAAGGCGTCAAGATGGCGCGCCCCGACCTGCACGTGTTCGTCAACACCGGCGACGGCGACTGCTGCTCGATCGGCGCCGCGCACTGGATCCACGCGATCCGCTACAACATGAACATCACGGTGATCCTGCACGACAACCACGTGTACGGACTCACCAAGAAGCAGGCGTCGCCGACCTCGCCGCTCGGGCTGAAGAGCAACACGACGCCGCGCGGCACGGTGCTCGAGGCGCTCAATCCGCTCACCGTCACGCTCGGAATACAGAACGTCTCGTTCGTGGCGCAGGGCGTGGATTGGATCCCCGACCTGCTGTACGACATCGTCGCCAAGGCCTTCAAGCATCGCGGCTTCTCGTTCGTGCGCATCATCCAGCGTTGCCCCGAGTGGCTGCCGAAGATGTTCGAGCCGTGGCTGCAGGACCCCGGCAGGACGCTGCTGCTGACCCATCCCAACGGCCTGCAGCCCGGCAGCGAGACGAGCCGCATCTACCGGAACCAGCGCGAGCACGATCCGCTGGATCTGCACCAGGCGCGCGAGATCGCCTCGACCGAGGACCCGATTCCCGTCGGCATCCTTTACCAGAACCCGGACGTGCCCTGCTACGAGGACCTGCGCGGCGCGGGGCGGCCGCGCACGGCGGAGGCGATCCGCGCCGGGCTCGAGGCCGAGTTCGACAAGTTCACGATCTGGCCCGACGCGGCCGAGATGCCGCGCGCCGCCTGAGCGCGCAACACGACAGCAGAGATCCGCGATGGACATGGCGGCCAAGTTCCAGGACCAGGTGGTCTTCCACATGACCGGCAAGCGCGCCGGCGACGGCCTCGACGCGGTCGATACGGCCGACCTGCGGCCGGCGCTGCTCGCGCGCTATCGCGATCTCGCGCGGCTGCGCTACGACTATCCGGTCGTGCTCGCCGAAGGCGACGGCGACGAATTCGCCGTGTCCCTCACCGCGCTCGTCAACCGCGTGCTCGCCGAGGTCGCGCCGCGCGGCATCGAAGGCGAGCGGATGCGCCGCCATGCGCTGCGGCTGGAGCGCGAACTGCGCGTGCTGCTGGCCGACGGGGCGACCGGCCGGCTGTCCGAGCTGTGGAAGACCGCGCTCGCGCGGATCGCCGCCGGCGCCGACGACACGGTGAACGAGGTGCTCGCGCGCGCGGGCCAGTCGCTGAAGGTCGACGGCGCACTGGTCGACTGCGATGCCGTGCTGCCGGCGCGCTTCCTCGCGCACGCGTGGCGGCACGCGCAGCGCCGCAAAGCGCGGCAGTTCCGCACGCTGGTCGACCAGCTGCTGCGCAAGCTCACCGACATCCGCCGCGCCGCTTTCGTCAACTCCGAAGCCGGGCGGCAGCCCGAGGCGCTGCGCGCCGCGGTCGGCGCGGGGCACGCGGACGTGTTCGATTTCGCCGCGATGTCGCGGCTGGTCGCGCGGCGCGCGCCGAAGGACGAGCTGCCGGCGGCGCGGCGCGCGCGCATCGAATGGTCGCTCGCAGTGCTGCGCGCGCAGCCGTTTTATCCGGCTCCCGACCTGGCGGTCGCCGGCACGCCGCCGTTCGCATTCGAATTCGACAGCTGCGCGGCGGCGATCGACGCCTATCGCGCGCGCCTGTCGAAGATCGTCGAGGTGGTCAAGGCGCTGGCGATCGCCGAACTGGAAGCGTCCGGCGCGTATGTCGAGGCGGACCATGACCCGTTCTTCGAGCGCTATGACGAGAATGCGCTGACGGCCGACGACCTGGCGCTGTTCCCCGACTACCTCGTCTGCATTCCGCCGGACCGCAACGACGCGCCGGAGAATGCGGCGCTGATGGAGATGCTGTCCGCCGGCCTGCCGGTCAAGGTGCTGGTGCAGGTCGGCGACCTGATCGAAGAGGCCTCGATCGGCACCGGCCGTTTCGCCTTCGGCGTACGCAGCGCGCGGCTGGCGACGACCGCGATGGGGCTGGGCGGGATGTTCGTGCTGCAGTCGCCGAGCTCGAACCTGTACGCGCTGCGCGAACGCCTGCAGCGCGGGCTGACGTGCCGCGGCCCGGCGCTGTTCGCGGTTTTCGCCGGCGTGCCGGCGTCGGCGAGCACGCTGCCCGCGTACCTGAGTGCGGCAGCGGCGATGGAAGCGCGCGCGTTTCCTGCGTTCACGTACGACGCCGCGGCCGGCAGCAACTGGGCGGCGCGCTTTTCGCTGGAGAACAACCGCGATCGCGACGCCGACTGGACGGTCGAGTCGTTCGAGTTCGCCGACGACGCCCTGCAACGCGTGAACGAGCGCGTCGCTTTCACCTACGCCGACTTCGTGCTGTGCGACCGGCGCCATGCCGCGCACTTCGCGGTCGTTCCGCGCGACCGCTGGAACGGCGCGATGCTGCCCGTGTCGAACTGGCTCGCTCAGCCCGAGGCAGAGACGGCCGAGCGCGTGCCGTATCTGTGGGCGGTCGATGCCGACGATCGCCTGCACCGCGTGATCGTCGACGCGCGCCTGATGCAGGCGACCCGCCGCGCGATGCTGCTCTGGCATCGGCTGCAGGAGCACGGCGGCATCCACAACTCGCATGCCGAGCAGCTGCTGACGCGCGAGCGCGCGGCCTGGGAAGCGCAGAAGCGGCAGGAGGTGGACAGCCTCCAGCAAGGCGGCGCGGCGCCTGCGCAGCCTGCGGCTGCGACGACCGCCGCGCCCGCGATCGCAGCGGTCGTCGAGAAGCCGCCGTCCGACGAAGCGTGGATCGAAACCGCGCGCTGCCCGAGCTGCGGCGAATGCCGCAACATCAACGACCGCATGTTCGGCTACAACGACAACAAGCAGGCGTTCATCCAGGACATCGACGCCGGCACCTACCGCCAGCTCGTCGAAGCGGCCGAAGCCTGCCAGGTGGCGATCATCCATCCAGGCAAGCCGCGCAATCCGAACGAGCCCGGACTCGCGGAACTGCTCGAGCGCGCCAAGCCCTTCCTCTGAGCCGCGCTGCACCGGACGCGCGTGCGCAGTGAGGCCGCCGCACGCGCCGTGCGGATCGTCTCCATGCGCGTCGCGCGAACGCGTGTCCCCCGAAAACACGGATCGAACGCATTAGCCGCGCGCGCGGGAAAGTTGCACATCGGCAGACCACGCCTCTGAACGAGCGTGCGCGCCTCATCGCGTGCGGGAGCGCGGCTCATCCGTCCTTCCGACTCTTCATCCGTCCGCCCGAATTGATGTCGATCAAGGTGCAAGCGCACGATCCGCCCCTATCGGGTTCCGTCGATGCATCAGGGAGGAAGAAGATGGCACACACCGACGCCAAGCGCGGCTGGATGAGCAGAACCCTGCACGGTTCGCTCGCCGCCGTGATCATGCTGGCGGGCTGCACCGGCGACGACACGCAGAAGAACGAGCCGTCACAACCCGCCGGCGCGAACAGTTGCGCGACCGCGCCGGCGCTGTTCACGGATAAGGTCTGGCCCAGTCTCGAGCAGGCGTGCGTTGCCTGTCACGCCTCGGGCCGCGTCGCCGCGGGCACCAAGCTGGTGTTCGCGACCGGCGCCGGCACGGAAGTGCAGAACTACAACATCCTGCGCGACTTCGTCGCCAACACGGGCGATCTCGTGCTGACGAAGTCGATCGGCCTGCCGACGCACGGCGGCGGCAAACCCTTCGTCGATACGAACTCGCAGCAGTACAAGGACCTCGCTGCCTTGCTGCCGACGCTGCGGCAAAGCTGCGCACCGCCGGCCACACCGGTGCCACCCGCGCAGGCGCAGTTCTGGCAGGGGGTGACCTTCGCCGACGACGCGACCACGCTGGCGCGCGCCGCCGTGCTGTTCGCCGGCCGCAATCCGACCGCGGCCGAGCTGGCCGCCGTCTCTTCGGGCGGTGCCAACGCGCTGCGGCAGACGATCCGCGGCTACATGCAGGGTCCGGCGTTCGAACGCTTCCTGTTCGACGTCGGCGACACGCACTTCCTGTCGCCGGGCGTGGTCGTGTTCGGCAACAACGTCGGTTACAACGCGGCGGACTTCCCGCTGGCGGCCGACCTGATCAACAACGTCAACCTGCCCGCCGGCGTGCGCAACCGCTTCGCAGCGTCGGCGCGGCGCGAAGGCATCGAGCTGATGCGCTACGTCGTGCGCAACGACCGTCCGTGGACCGAGATGGTCAGCGGCAACTACACGGTCGTCAACGGCATCATGGCGCGCTACCTCGGCGCGCAGGTCCAGGGCGCGTTCGTCAACCAGGACGACGACAACGAATGGCTGCCGGCGACGATCCCGAACGCGCGGCTCGGCACCATGCGCGAACACGCCGGCGTGCTGTCGACGCATCCGTGGCTGATGCGCTTCCCGACCACGGCGACCAACCGCAACCGGCATCGCGTCTACATCCTCGCCAAGCAGTTCCTCGCCACCGACGTCAATGCGCTCGCTGCGCGTCCGATCGACGACGGCGCGCAGTTCAGGGTGCCGGTGATCGAGAACCCGGCGTGCGCGGCCTGCCACGACACGATCGACCCGATCGCCGCAGGCTTCCAGAACTGGGCCGAGAACAACCGCTACCTGCCGTTCCGGTCGGCCGGCGGCAAGGACATCGCGCTGCCCGGAAGCTATCGCTCGAACAACTATCCGAAGGACGCCGCCGGCCAGGCCTATTACCGCGAAGGCGACAACTGGTTCCGCGACCAGAAGGCGCCCGGCTACGGCGCGTCAGCGCTGCCGGGCGGGGTGACGGGCAATCCGACGGCGCTGCAATGGCTCGGCCAGCAGGTGGCGGCCGATGCGCGCTTTGCGCTCGGCGCCGTGCACTTCTGGTACGAAGGCGTGTTCGGCCGCGCGCCGCTGAAGGCGCCGATCGACCAGTCCAGCCCGCAGTACGCGGCCCAGCTGGCCGCCTACAACGCGCAGCACCAGGAGTTCGAGGAGATCGCTGCGCGCTTCAGGGCGGGCGGCTACAAGGTCAGGGATCTGCTTACCGATCTCGTGCTGAGCCGCTGGTTCCGCGCCGAGCGCGCGTCGAACCTGACTGCGAGCCGCGCCGCCGAGCTGGCCGACATCGGCAGCGTCAATATGCTGCTGCCGACGCAGTTGAACCTCAAGCTCGCGGGGCTGATCGGCCAGGCCTGGGTCGACTTCGACAACCCGTACGCGGGGCTCGCCCTGAACTACGGCGACTTCGACGGCAACACGCGGATCACGCGCGCCAAGTCGCACACGATGATGCAGAGCGTGACGATCGACCGTCTGGTCGCGGTGCGAAGCTGCACGTTCGCCAAGGGGGACTTCGACAAACCGGTCGCGAGCCGCCTGCTGTTCCCGAACGTGACGCTCGCCGACACGCCGGCGACCGCGGCCGGGCGCGATGCGATCGTGGCCAACGTGCGCCATCTGCACAAGTGGTTGTGGAAAGAGGACGCCGCGCCGACCGATCCCGAGGTGCAGCGCACGGTCAAGCTGTTCGAGGACATCTGGGCCGACCGCGCGACCGCGCCGACACGGCCCACGACCTGCGTCTACAACAACACCAACGACCCGAACTACACAGGCCGCGCGTGGGCGGCAGTGCTCGCCTACATGATCGGCGACCCGAAGTTCCTGTACGAGTAACGGCCGACGGACGAGGAGCCACAGAATGAACCGCAGAGACTTCCTGAAATCCGGCGCCGCTGGGCTGACGATTCCGTGGTGGGGCGTGATCCCCGAGGCGCACGCGCAGGTCGGCCTGTACGGCGGGCGCGTGCTGATCAACATCCACGCCGACGGCGGCATCGACCAGAGCTCGTGGACCGACCCGCGCGAGACGGACCGCACGCTGAACAACTACGCCGGTGTGACGCCGGCGAACGTGTCGGGCAACATTCGCTCGGCGCCGATGGGCAACAACAAGGCGTTCTTCGATCGCTACTTCATGCAGACGCTGGTGATCAACGGCGTCAACAGCGAAACGAACAGCCACGAGGACGGCGCGCGCGCGCACGCCACCGGCCGGCTCGAGATGGGCTATCCGAACATGTCCGAACTGTTCGCCAGCGTGTACGGCAAGGGCCTGCCGATGCCCTGGCTGAACGCAGGAGGCTTCCGCACGAGCGCGGGGCTGGTCGCGGCCACGCCGATGCCGAGCGTGGACGCGTTGCGCGCGCTGGTCACGCCGAACGCGCAGTCGGCGAACGCGGATTTCATGAAGCAGGCCGACCTCGACAAGACGCTCGCGGCCCGTGCCGAGCGGATGAAAGCGCTGCAGGCGCGCAGCGACACGCTGCCGCGCATGCGGACGGTCTCGCAGGAGTTCGCCGCGTCGTCGGACTCGCGCGCGCTGATGCAGCGGGTCGCGCAGTTCCTGCCGACCACGCTGGACGCCTTCCCGGCCGCGCACGTCGGCCTGGTCGCGGCGCAGGCCGGCATCACTTCGACGATCCAGCTTTCGAGCGGCGGCTTCGACACGCACAGCGATCACGACAACCGGATGGCCACCGCGCTGCCGCGGCTCACCGACCTCGTCGATTACATCTGGCAGAAGTCGGCGGCGCTCGGCATCAGCAATCGCATCCTCGTGCGCATCTATTCGGAGTTCGGCCGCACGCCGCTGAACAGCGGCAACGGCAAGGACCACTGGTCGGTCGGCTCGCAGGTGATCATGGAAGCGGCGCCGGCCTGGGGCAACCGCGTGTTCGGCGCGAGCGGCCCGCGGCACCAGGCGTTGCGGATCAACACCGCCACGGGGGCGGTCGACCCGACCAACGGCGTGCTGATCCGGCCGCGCCATATCCACGCCGCGCTGCGCAGCTATCTGGGCATCAACACGACCGACCCGCGCTTCGATCTGAAGGTGCCGGCGAACGAGATGTTCGCCTTCTTCGATCCGAACGCGCGCACCGGGTACCCGACCCTCTGATCGGTGACGGGGGCCACCGGCGGGCGCAGCTCATCCTGCGCCCGCTTTTTTCCGTCCGCGCTCAGCGCGTCGCGATCGCCTTAACGTCGCGCCGCTGGGCGCCGACGAAAAGCTGGCGCGGGCGGCCGATCTTGTATTCGGGGTCGGCGATCATCTCGTTCAACTGCGCGATCCAGCCGACGGTGCGCGCGAGCGCGAAGATCGCGGTGAACAGCGACACCGGGATGCCGATCGCCTTCTGAACGATGCCCGAGTAGTAGTCGACGTTCGGATACAGCTTGCGGCTGACGAAGTAGTCGTCCTCGAGCGCGATCTGCTCGAGCTTCATCGCGAGCTTGAACAGCGGATCGTCGTGCAGGCCCAGCTCGCCGAGCACCTCGTGGCAGGTCTCGCGCATCAGCTTCGCGCGCGGGTCGTAGTTCTTGTAGACCCGGTGGCCGAAGCCCATCAGCCGCACGTTGCTGTTCTTGTCCTTGACCTTGGCGATGAACTCGCCGATCTTCTCGATGCCGCCCTGCGCCTGGATGTCGTACAGCATGTTCAGGCAGGCTTCGTTCGCGCCGCCGTGCGCGGGGCCCCACAGGCAGGCCACGCCGGCGGCGATCGCCGCGAACGGATTGGTGCCGCTGGAGGCGCACAGCCGCACGGTCGAGGTCGACGCGTTCTGCTCGTGGTCGGCGTGCAGGATAAAGATGCGGTCAAGCGCCCGCACCAGCACGTCGTTGACCTTGTAGTCCTCGCAGGGCGTGGCGAACATCATCCGCATGAAGTTGGCCGCGTACGACAGCTCGTTGCGCGGATACATGTACGGCTGGCCGACCGAGTACTTGTACGCCATCGCGACCAGCGTCGGCATCTTGGCGATCAGCCGGATCGCCGACACCTCGCGCTGCCACGGGTCGTGCAGATTCATCGAATCCGGGTAGAACGCCGACAGCGCGCCGACCAGCCCCGTCAGCACGGCCATCGGATGCGCGTCGCGGCGGAAACCCCGCATGAAGAACTGCATCTGCTCGTTGACCATCGTGTGGCTGGTCACGCGCTTGACGAAGTCCGCCTTCTGCTTGACGTCCGGCAGATCGCCGTACAGCAGCAGATAGCAGGTCTCCAGGTAGTCGCACTGGGTCGCGAGCTGCTCGATCGGGTAGCCGCGATACAGCAGCTCGCCCTTGTCGCCGTCGATGTAGGTGATCGTCGA
Organism: Betaproteobacteria bacterium; assembly: GCA_016861185.1. Lineage (GTDB taxonomy): Bacteria > Pseudomonadota > Gammaproteobacteria > Burkholderiales > Burkholderiaceae_F > DSNY01. The sequence continues at coordinate 238,030 of BOKW01000002.1, read as the reverse complement.
GTTGCAGGATGCGGTCGACAGGAATCCGGGGTCGTAGGTGAACTTGCCGCTCTTGCCATAGAGCTGGCGAATGTCGATCACGTCGGGACCGAGCGTGCCCTTGTAGATCGGCAGTTCCATGGCCGGCGTGCCGTCGGAGAAGGTCAGCGTCGCCTTTTCGGTCGAGGGTTTCAGCGTCATTGGATCGGTCCTGTTGACGTGGTTTCTAGGCCGCGCGCATGCGGGCAAGCAGCGCGCGTACGCGATTGTCGTCCAGCGCTCCGGCCGGATCCTTGCGCGCGAGCAAAAGGTCGAGCAAATCGTTGTCCGGCAACGCCAGCAGCGCCTCGAGCGCCCGCAGGTCTTCGGCGTCGAGCCTTGCGCCTTCGCGGTCGAGGAAGCGGCCGATCAGGATGTCGTTCTCGAGCAGGCCGCGGCGCGCCCGCCAGCGCAGTCTGCGCCGTTCGACTTCGCCGCTGCCCGCGCGTTCCCGCATCCCTCACACGGCGCGGCGCGCCAGCATCGTCTTGATCCGCCCGATCGCCGCTGCGGGATTCAACCCTTTCGGGCACACGTCCGTGCAGTTCATGATCGTGTGGCAGCGGAACAGACGGTACGGGTCGTTCAGGTTGTCGAGCCGTTCGCCGGTGGCCTGGTCGCGGCTGTCGACGAGGAAGCGGTACGCCTGCAGCAGCCCGGCCGGGCCGACGTACTTGTCCGGATTCCACCAGAAGCTCGGGCAGGCGGTCGAGCAGCATGCGCACAGGATGCACTCGTAGACGCCGTTGAGCTCCTCGCGCTCCTCCGGCGACTGCAGCCGCTCCTTCTCCGGAGGCGGCGTGTCGTTGATCAGATACGGCTTGATCGAGTGGTACTGCTTGAAGAACTGCGACATGTCGACGATCAGGTCGCGGATCACGGGCAGCCCCGGCAGCGGCTTCAGGACGACCGGCTCCCGCAGCTCGTTCAGGTTCGTGATGCAGGCGAGCCCGTTCTTGCCGTTGATGTTCATCGCGTCCGACCCGCACACCCCTTCGCGGCACGAGCGGCGGAACGCGACCGAGTCGTCGAAGTCGGCCTTGATCCGCATCAGCGCGTCGAGCAGCATCTTGTCGGTCGGCGCGAGCCGGACCTCGAGCTTCTGCATGTACGGCTTGGCGTCGCGGTCGGGGTCGTAGCGGTAGATCTCGAACCGCATCACCCGCGTGCCGGCCGCGGCGCCGACCGCGGCGGACTCTGCTGTGCTGTTGGCAGTCATCTGCGTCCCTAGAACGTGCGCTTCTTCGGCTCGAAGGTTTCGACCGTCAGCGGCTTCATGTTGACCGGCTTGTACGCGAGGCGGTTGCCTTCCCGGTACCACAGCGTGTGTTTGATCCAGTTCGCGTCGTCGCGCTCCGGATAGTCGTCGCGCGCGTGCGCGCCGCGGCTTTCGGTGCGCGCTTCGGCCGAAACGATCGTCGCCTTGGCGGTTTCGATCAGGTTGTCGAGCTCGAGCGCCTCGATCCGCGCCGTGTTGAAGACCTTGGACTTGTCGGCGATCGCGACGTGCTGCACGCGCTGCTCGAGCTCCATGATCTTGGCCATGCCTTCCCGCAGCAGCTTGCCGGTGCGGAACACGCCGCAGTGCGCCTGCATCGTCTTGCGGATGCCGTTGGCCACGTCCTGCGTGCGTTCGCCCTGCGTGCGCGCGTCGAGCGCCGCCAGCCGCGCGCGCGTGGCTTCGCCCGCATCCTTCGGCAGAGGCTTGTGCTCGCGCGGCTCCTCCTTCAGCAAGTCGACGATATGGTTGCCCGCTGCGCGGCCGAAGACGACCAGATCGAGCAGCGAGTTGGTGCCGAGCCGGTTGGCGCCGTGCACGCTGACGCACGCGCACTCGCCGATCGCGTACAACCCTGGAACGACCGCGCTGGGGTCGCCGCCCCTCGGTGCGACCACCTGCCCGTGATAGTTGGCCGGAATGCCGCCCATCTGGTAGTGGATCGTCGGCACGACCGGGATCGGTTCCTTGATCGGGTCGACGTTGGCGAACTTGATCGCGATCTCGCGGATCGACGGCAGCCGCTTCATGATCGTCTCGGCGCCGAGATGATCGAGCTTCAGCAGCACGTGGTCCTTGTGCGGACCGCAGCCGCGCCCCTCCTTGATCTCCTGGTCCATGCTGCGCGAGACGAAGTCGCGCGGCGCCAGGTCCTTCAGGGTCGGCGCGTAGCGCTCCATGAAGCGCTCGCCGTTGCAGTTGAGCAGGATGCCGCCCTCGCCGCGCACGCCTTCGGTGATCAGCACGCCGGCGCCGGCCACGCCGGTCGGATGGAACTGCCAGAACTCCATGTCCTCGAGCGGCAGCCCCGCACGCGCGGCCAGTCCCAGTCCGTCGCCGGTGTTGATGAACGCGTTGGTCGACGCATCGAAGATGCGGCCGGCGCCGCCGGTGGCGAGCACCGTGACCTTGCCTTCGAAGATCATCGGCTCGCCGGTTTCCATCTCGAGCCCGACCACGCCGATGCAGGCGCCGTCGGCGTCCATCACGAGGTCGAGCGCCATCCACTCGACGAAGAACTGCGTGCGCGCCTTGACGTTCTGCTGATACAACGTGTGCAGCAGCGCGTGGCCGGTGCGGTCCGCGGCCGCACACGCGCGCGGCACCGGCTTCTCGCCGAAGTTGGCCGAGTGCCCGCCGAACGGGCGCTGATAGATCGTGCCGTCGGGGTTGCGGTCGAACGGCATGCCGAAGTGCTCGAGCTCGTAGACCACCTTCGGCGCCTCGCGGCACATGAACTCGATCGCGTCCTGGTCGCCGAGGTAGTCGGACCCCTTGACCGTGTCGAACATGTGCCACAGCCATTGGTCCTCGGTCATGTTGCCGAGCGAAGCGCCGATGCCGCCTTGCGCGGCGACCGTGTGCGAGCGCGTCGGGAACACCTTCGACAGCACGGCGACGTTCAGCCCCGCCTGCGCGAGCTGCAGCGAGCAGCGCATACCGGAGCCGCCGGCGCCGACGATCACCGCATCGAAGCGGCGCCGCGGAATGGAAGTTGAGGCCATCAGCTCACACTCTCCAAAGAACCTGCACGGACCACACCGCGCAGGCAGCCAACCAGAGAACCGTCAGCACCTGCAGCGTCAGCCGCACGCCGGTCGGCTTGACGTAGTCCATCCAGATGTCGCGCACGCCGATCCACGCGTGATAGAACAGCGACGCCAGCGCGATCAGCGTCAACGCCTTCATCCACGTCGGCGTGAACAGCCGCGCCCAGCCTTCATAGCCCGGATCGCGCGCGAAGAGCAGCATGCCGACCAGGAACAGCGTGTAGACGGCCAGCACGATCGCCGTGATGCGTTGGACCAGCCAGTCGCGCAGCCCGTAGTGCGCGCCGACGACGAGTCGCTTCGATCCGATCGCCATTCAGATCACTCCGAACAGTCGCAGCCCGGCCACCAGCGTCAACGTCAGGCTGACGGCGAGCACGGCGAGTGCGCTTTTGGTCGCCGCCGCTTTGTCGATCCCGATGTGCAGGTCGAGCACGAGATAACGGATGCCGGCGACGAGGTGGTGCAGGAATCCCCACAACACCGCCAGCAGCACGAGCTTCACGAACCAGTGCGAAGCCACGTCCTTCAGCCGCGCGAAGCTCAGCTCCGACGACAGACTCAGCTCGAAGATCCACACCAGAAACGGCAGCAGCAGGAAAAGCAGCGCGCCGCTCACCCGGTGCAGGATCGACACGATGCCCGCCGGCGGCAGCCGGTAGCGCACGATCTGTGTGACGTGGATGTTGCGGAACTCGGGACGCTTCCTGGCGGGATCGAGCACGGTACTCATCTTTGTCTTATGAACGGACGCCCAAGCGAAGGACTCGTATTCTCGCCGATTACGCTGCGGCGAAACATAGGCAGTGGCCGCGCGGTCGCCGCGATCAGGTCAAGGTGTTGCGATAGTGATAGCCGGTAGTCACGCAGAAGCCGCGCCGGACCTCGACCGGACGCTCGCCGTACGTGTATGAAACGCGTTCGACCAGCAGCAGCGGCGCCCCGGGTTTGAGCCGGAGCAGTTCCGCTTCGGTCGCGTCCGCAGCAACGGCGCGCAGGCGCTCGTCGGCGCGGATCATGCGCGTGCCGAACTCGGTCTCGAACAGCCCATAAAGCGGCCCGTGGTATTCGGCGAGCCGGTCGGCGGTCAGTCCCTTGAACATCGCCCCCGGCAGCCAGATGTCGTCGAGCACGATCGGCGTGCCGTCGAACAGCAGCAGACGCCGGATGAACACGACCGCGTCGCCCGTCTTCAGATCGAGGCTGCGCGCGATGTCGGCTGCCGCGCGCTGGCGCCGGCATTCCAGAAACCGGCTCTGCGCGGGGACCACCTCGCCCTCGTCGGGAACGATGCGGAGAAACCGGAACTGGGCGCGCGGCTCGTGGTGCGTGGCGACGAAGGTGCCTTTGCCCTGCCGCCGCACCAGCAGGTGCTCGGCGGCCAGTTCGTCGATTGCCTTGCGCACGGTGCCCTGGCTGACCTGGAAACGCGCCGCCAGCTCGAACTCGCTCGGAATCAGCTCGCCCGGCTTCCACTCGCCCTGGTCGAGCCCCTCGACCAGCAACTGCTTGATTTGCTTGTACAGCGGCGCGAACACCGCGCCCTTGCCGCGGCGAGCGACGGCGTCGGCGGATCGTTGGGCTTCGGCCATGGGCGAATTTGATCACAGCTTGCTGATCTAGCGCAAAATTCTTATGTCTTATATAAGAGCTATAATGCGCCGGCGCCGATCCCAGCGCGGCACCCCACGCCGACAGGTCAACGGATGATCACGGTCGAGTCTCGCTTCCCGCCCGAGGCGTACACTTTTTTGCGCTCCCGACGGGACGGCGCCCGCCGGCTCCGCTTCGACCGCGCTTCGCTCCCGAATCCAGGCCGTCCGCCCTGCGCCGCCCACGCCTTCAACGTCACCACTGGAGAACCGTCATGACACAAGCCCCCGTTCGCGTCGCCGTCACCGGTGCGGCAGGCCAGATCGGCTATGCGCTGCTGTTCCGCATCGCCTCGGGCGAGATGCTGGGAAAGGACCAGCCGGTCATCCTGCAGTTGCTCGAGATCCCGGACGAAAAGGCGCAGAAGGCGCTGCGCGGCGTGATGATGGAGCTCGAAGATTGCGCCTTCCCGCTGCTTGCCGGCATGGAGCCCCACAGCGACCCGAACGCGGCCTTCAAGGACACCGACATCGCGCTGCTGGTCGGCGCGCGCCCGCGCGGGCCGGGGATGGAGCGAAAGGACCTGCTGGCGGCCAACGCCCAGATCTTCACCGCGCAGGGCAAGGCGCTCGACAAGGTCGCGAGCCGCAACGTGAAGGTGCTGGTAGTCGGCAACCCCGCGAACACGAACGCGTACATCGCGATGAAGTCGGCGCCTTCGCTGCCGAAGGGCAACTTCACCGCGATGATGCGGCTCGACCACAACCGCGCCCTGTCGCAGCTCGCGGCCAAGACCGGCAAGCCGGTCGCTTCGGTCGAAAAGCTCGTCGTCTGGGGCAACCACTCCCCGACGATGTATCCGGACATCCGCTTCGCGACGATCGGCGGCCAGCCCGCCAAGCCGATGGTCGACGAAGCGTGGTACCGCGATACCTATATTCCGACCGTCGGCAAGCGCGGCGCGGCAATCATCGAAGCGCGCGGACTGTCGTCAGCGGCCTCCGCGGCCAACGCAGCGATCGACCACGTCCGCGACTGGGTCAAGGGCACCAACGGCAAGTGGGTGACGATGGGCGTTCCGTCCGACGGCAGCTACGGAATCCCGGAAGACATCGTCTACGGCTTCCCGGTGACTTGCGCGGGCGGGAGGTACGAAGTCGTCAAGGGGCTCGCGATCGACGAGTTCTCGCGCGGCAAGATGGACGCCACCCTGAAGGAGCTGCTCGAGGAGCGCGACGGCGTCAAGCATCTGCTGGGCTGAAGCGTGCGCAGCGTCGGCGCCCTCGTCGGAGCGCAGCCGTGATCGTCGGTGTACAGGACGTTCACTACTACGTGGCCGACATGCCGCGCGCGGTCGCCTTCTACCGCGACGTGCTGGGCATGCAGGTGCTCGACAGCAACGAATGGTGGACCTCGCTCGAGTGTTTCGGCGCGCGCATCGGCCTGCACTGGACCGGCGGCGGCCCTGTGCCGCCGGTGGCTGCCGACGAGCACGGCGCCCGGCACGGGGCGACGCTGACGCTGCGCTCGACCGATCTGGACGCGGACCTCGAGTACCTCAAGCGCTGCGGCGTGAACGCGCTCGGCCGCAGCGACAACCCGTGGGGGCGGCTTGCCGCCATCCGCGATCCGGACGGCAACGTCCTCAAACTGATGCAACCGCCGAGCCGAACATGACCGCACTGAGTCCGGGCGCGAGATTCCGCGCCGCGCTGAAGGAAGAGAAGCCGCTGCAGATCGTCGGCACGATCAACGCGAATCACGCGCTGATGGCCAAGCAGGTCGGGTACCGCGCGATCTACCTTTCGGGCGGCGGCGTCGCTGCGGGTTCGCTCGGCATGCCGGACCTCGGCATCAACACCCTCGACGACGTGCTCACCGACGTGCGCCGCATTGCCGACGTGTGCGACCTGCCGTTGCTGGTCGACGTCGACACCGGCTTCGGTCCGAGCGCGTTCAACATCGCCCGCACGGTGAGCAGCCTATGCAAGTTCGGCGCCGCCGCGTTGCACATCGAGGACCAGGTCGGCGCCAAGCGCTGCGGCCACCGTCCGGGCAAGGAGATCGTTCCCGCCGACGAGATGGCCGACCGCGTCAAGGCCGCGGTCGACGCGCGCACCGATCCGGACTTTTTCGTCATCGCGCGCACCGACGCGATCGCGGTCGAAGGGCTCGAGCGCGCGATCGAACGCGCGATCGCCTGCGTCGAAGCCGGCGCCGACGGCGTCTTCGCCGAGGCCGCGAACGATCTGGACACCTACCGCAAATTCGCCGCGGCGGTGAAGGTTCCGCTGCTCGCCAACATCACCGAGTTCGGCGCCACGCCGCTGTTCACCGTCGACGAACTGCGCGCGGCAAGCGTCTCGATGGTGCTTTATCCGCTGTCGGCCTTCCGCGCGATGAACAAGGCGGCGTTGAACGTCTACCAGGCGATCCGCCGGGACGGAACGCAGAAGAACGTGATCGACACGATGCAGACGCGGATGGAGCTGTACGACGTGATCGGGTATCACGAATACGAACGGCGGCTCGACGCGCTGTTTGCGAAGAAGAAATGACGAATCGACGGCGCCGACGCGCGGGCTTCTCCCGGCGCTCGCGTCCGGCCGCGGTCACCATGACGGAGACCTGATGATGAACGATGTAACCCCCAAACCGAAGAAGTCGGTTGCGCTGTCGGGCGTGGTGGCCGGCAACACCGCGCTGTGCACGGTCGGCCGCACCGGCAACGACCTGCACTACCGCGGCTACGACATCCTCGACGTCGCCGACGCCTGCGAGTTCGAGGAGATCGCGCACTTGCTGGTGCACGGCAAGCTGCCGAACGTCACCGAGCTGCGCGCTTACAAGACGAAGCTGAAATCGCTGCGCGGACTGCCCGCCAACGTCAAGGCCGTTCTCGAATGGCTGCCGGCGTCGAGCCATCCGATGGACGTGATGCGCACGGCCGTGTCCGCGCTCGGCTGCGCGCTGCCGGAGAAGGACGACCACAACATCCCCGGCGCGCGCGACACCGCCGACCGGCTGATGGCTTCGCTCGGCTCCGCCCTGCTCTACTGGTACCACTACAGCTGCAACGGCCGCCGCATCGAGGTCGAGACCGACGACGATTCGATCGGCGGCCACTTCCTGCACCTGCTGCACGGCCGCGAGCCCTCCGAGCTGTGGGTGCGCGCGATGCACACCTCGCTGATCCTGTACGCCGAGCACGAGTTCAACGCGTCGACCTTCGCCGCGCGCGTGATCGCCGGCACCGGATCGGATTTCTACTCGGCGATCGCCGGCGCGATCGGCGCGCTGCGCGGGCCCAAGCACGGCGGCGCCAACGAGGTCGCCTTCGAGATCCAGAAGCGCTACGAAACGCCCGACGAAGCCGAGGCCGACATCCGCCGCCGCGTCGAGAACAAGGAGGTCATCATCGGCTTCGGCCATCCCGTGTACACGATCTCCGACCCGCGCAACAAGGTCATCAAGGAAGTCGCGCGCAAGCTGTCGAAGGACGCCGGCAACATGAAGATGTTCGACATCGCCGCGCGGATCGAGTCCGTGATGTGGGACATCAAGAAGATGTTCCCGAACCTCGACTGGTTCAGCGCCGTCTCCTATCACATGATGGGCGTACCGACGGCGATGTTCACGCCGATCTTCGTCATCTCGCGCACCAGCGGCTGGAGCGCGCACGTGATCGAGCAGCGCATCGACAACAAGATCATCCGGCCGAGCGCGAACTACATCGGACCGGAGGACCTGAAGTTCGTGCCGATCGAAAAGCGTCCATGAAGCGCCTCGCGCTCGCCGCCCTCGTCTGCGCCGCGCTCGCCGCGGCGCAGACATCCTTCGCGCAGAGCAGGCCGGCGAAGCCCAGGCCGATCACGCGCGAGTGGCAGTGCGAGAACGGCCGCGTCGTGCTGGTCAACTACCACCCGCGCCGCATCCGCGAGCCGGCGTGGCTGACCTATCTCGGCAACCGCGTCGAGATCGCGCGCGTGCGCGTCGGCCGGGACATCGTCGCGGCCAGCGCCGACGGCAAGATCCACTGGAACGAAAGCGCCGACCGCGCCACGCTCGAATACGCCGGCCTGCTCGATGCGCCGCTCGCCTGCGTCCCGAAACCGAAGAACCCCGCGAAATAAGGAGAAGTCAACGATGGGTGGCCACATCAGCAATGTCCGACCGAAACCCGACAAGGTGCTGGTCGACATCGCCGACTACGTGCTGAAGTACAAGATCAAGCGCGCCGAGGCGTACGACACCGCGCGCTACTGCCTGATGGATACGCTCGGCTGCGGCTTCGAGGCGCTCGAGTATCCCGCCTGCACCAAACTGCTCGGCCCGATCGTGCAGGGCACGGTGGTGCCGAACGGCGCGAGAGTGCCGGGCACGCAGTTCCAGCTCGACCCGGTCAAGGCCGCGTTCGACATCGGCGCGATGATCCGCTGGCTCGACTTCAACGACACCTGGCTCGCGGCCGAATGGGGCCATCCGTCCGACAACCTCGGCGGAATCCTGGCCACGGCGGACTGGCTTTCGCGCAACGCAGTCGCCGCCGGCAAGAAACCGCTGACGGTGCACCACGTGCTGACCGCGATGATCAAGGCGCACGAGATCCAGGGCTGCATCGCGCTGGAGAACTCGTTCAACAAGGTCGGGCTCGATCACGTGGTGCTGGTCAAGGTCGCCTCGACTGCCGTGGTCGCGCAGATGCTGGGGCTTTCGCGCGACGAGATCATCAATGCGCTGTCGCACGCCTGGCTCGACGGCCAGAGCCTGCGCACCTACCGCCACGCGCCGAACACCGGCAGCCGCAAGAGCTGGGCGGCGGGCGATGCGACGAGCCGCGCGGTGCGGCTCGCGCTGATCGCGAAGACCGGCGAGATGGGCTATCCGTCGGTGCTGACGGCGAAGACCTGGGGCTTCTACGACGTGCTGTTCAAGGGCAACGAGTTCAAGTTCCAGCGGCCTTACGGCAGCTACGTGATGGAGAACGTGCTGTTCAAGATCAGCTTCCCGGCCGAGTTCCACTCGCAGACGGCGGTGGAAGCGGCGATGCAGATCCACGGCGAAATGAAGAAGCTCGGCAAGACCGACGCCGACATCAAGAGAATCACGATCCGCACGCACGAGGCCTGCATCCGCATCATCGACAAGAAGGGGCCGCTGTCCAACCCGGCCGACCGCGACCACTGCATCCAGTACATGGTGGCGGTGCCGATCATCTTCGGCCGCCTGACCGCAGCCGACTACGAGGACGACGTGGCCGCCGATCCGCGCATCGACGCGCTGCGCGACAAGATCGCCTGCGTCGAGGACAAGCAGTTCACGAAGGACTACCACGACCCGGAAAAGCGCTCGATCGCGAATGCGCTGACGGTCGAGTTCAACGACGGCAAGAAGCTGAAGGAGATCGTCGTCGAGTACCCGATCGGCCACAAGCGCCGCCGCAAGGAAGGCATGCCGGTCCTGGTCGAGAAGTTCAAGACCAACCTCGCGCGCGCGTTCCCGCCCAAGCAGGCGAACGCGCTCCTCGAGCTGTGCCTCGACGCGAAGCGGCTCGCGGTAACACCTGTTAACGAATTCGTCGACATGATGGTGATCTAACCGGCGCCCGATACACCGTTGGAGGTCGCCATGTCAGTCCGTCGTCCAGTTGCCCGTTTCGCTTCGATCGCCGCCGTCGTCGTGGTGTTGGCCGGCTGCGCGTCGACCTACGAGTTGACGCTGATGCCGCGCACCGCCGGAAAGCTGTACTACGGCGAAGCCGTGCAGCGCGGATCGCAGGCCGACGTCAGCGTGACGATCGAAGGCAAGACCTATACGGGAACCTGGGTCGAAGTGACCCCGGACCGCACGACCGGTTACGTCAGCGGCTGGTGGGGCTGGCGCCGCTCCGGCATCGGCACGACGGTGACCGTCGACAACCCGACCGGCGGCGAATCCAAGGCGCTGCTGCAGGCGGCCGACGGCTCTGGCCTGCGCTGCGACATCCGCGGCACGGCCTACGGCCGCAGCGGCGGCGGCACCTGCCAGGACGACAAAGGCCTCGTTTACGACGTGCAGATCCGATTGAAGGAGAACAAATGACGCACAACCTCTTCAACACGCTGAAGGAGTTCAAGGCCGGCGGCCGCAGCGGGAAGCTGTATTCGCTGCCCGAACTGGCGAAGACCTTTCCCAACGTCGATCGCCTGCCGGTATCGATCCGCATCGTGCTCGAAGCGGTGCTGCGCACCTGCGACGGCAAGAAGGTGACCGAGGAACACGTCCGCCAGCTCGCCCACTGGAAGCCGAACGCGCCGCGCGTCGACGAGATCCCGTTCATCGTCGCCCGCGTCGTGCTGCAGGACTTCACCGGCGTGCCGCTGCTGGCGGATCTGGCCGCGATGCGCAACGTCGCGGCCAAGCAGGGCAAGAATCCGAAGACGATCGAGCCGCTGGTGCCGGTCGATCTGGTGGTCGACCACTCGGTGATGATCGATCACTACGGCGGCAGGGATTCGCTGGACCTGAACATGAAGCTCGAGTTCCAGCGCAACCGCGAGCGCTACGAGTTCATGAAGTGGGGCATGCAGGCGTTCGACACCTTCGGCGTCGTTCCGCCGGGCTTCGGCATCGTCCACCAGGTCAACCTGGAGTACCTGGCGCGCGGCGTGCACCAGAAAAACGGCGTGTATTACCCCGACACGCTGGTCGGCACCGACAGCCATACGACGATGATCAACGGCATCGGGGTGGTGGGCTGGGGCGTCGGCGGCATCGAAGCGGAAGCGGGCATGCTCGGCCAGCCCGTCTACTTCCTGACGCCCGACGTCGTCGGCGTGCATCTGAAAGGCCGGCTGCGCGAAGGCGTCACCGCGACCGACCTCGTGCTGACCGTGACCGAGCTGCTGCGCAAGGCCAAGGTCGTCGGCAAGTTCGTCGAGTTCTTCGGCGAAGGCACCGAATCGCTTTCGGTGCCCGACCGCGCGACGATCGCCAACATGGCGCCCGAGTACGGCGCGACGATGGGCTTCTTCCCGGTCGACGCGAAGACGATCGACTATTTCGAAGGCACCGGCCGCACGCGCGAGGAGATCGACGCGTTCGAGGCCTACTTCAAGGCGCAGGGCCTGTTCGGCGTTCCGAAGGCCGGCGCGATCGACTACTCGACCGTGCTGACGCTCGACCTGGCGACCGTCGCGCCCTCGCTTGCGGGACCCAAGCGCCCGCAGGACCGCATCGAGATCGGCAACGTGAAGAAGACCTTCGCCAAGCTCTTCAGCGCTCCGGCCACCGCGCCCGGCGCCGAGAGCGGCTTCAACCAGCCGGCCGAGAAGCTGAAGCAGACGTTCAGGACGTCCAGCGGCATCGAGCTGCGCAACGGCGACGTGCTGATCGCGGCGATCACCTCGTGCACGAACACGAGCAACCCGGGCGTGCTGCTCGCCGCCGGCCTGCTCGCGAAGAAGGCGGTCGAGCGCGGCCTCGCGGTCAAGCCGCACATCAAGACTTCGCTGGCACCCGGCTCGCGCGTCGTCACCGAATACCTGCAGAAGACGGGGCTGCTGCCGTATCTGGAGAAGCTCGGCTTCGCCGTCGCCGCCTACGGCTGCACGACCTGCATCGGCAACGCCGGCGACCTCGCGCCCGAGATCAACGACGCGATCGCGAAGAACGATCTCGTCTGCGCGGCCGTGCTTTCGGGCAACCGCAACTTCGAGGCGCGCATCCATCCGAACCTGAAGGCGAACTTTCTCGCCTCGCCGCCGCTCGTCGTCGCCTACGCGCTCGCCGGCACGGTGATGAAGGATCTGATGACCGAGCCGGTCGGCAAGGGCAAGGACGGGCGCGATGTCTGGATCGGCGACATCTGGCCGTCGTCGGACGAGGTGTACGCGCTGCTGAAGCACGCGATGGATCCGAAGTCGTTCAAGGCCAATTACGCGAAGGTCAAGTCCGATCCGGGCGCGCTGTGGAAGCAGGTCCAGTCGGTCGCCGGCCAGGTCTACGCATGGCCGAAGTCGACCTACATCGCCGAGCCGCCGTTCTTCCAGGGCTTCACGCTCAGGCCGAAGGCGCTCGACGCGGGCGTCAAAGGCGCGCGCGCGCTCGGCATCTTCGGCGACTCGATCACGACCGACCACATCTCGCCGGCCGGCTCGATCAAGGAGAACTCGCCCGCCGGCAAGTGGCTGATCGAGCACGGCGTCACCAAGGCCGACTTCAACTCGTATGGCTCGCGTCGGGGCAACCACGAAGTGATGATGCGCGGCACCTTCGCCAACGTTCGCATCAAGAACCTGATGCTGCCGCCGCGGCCCGACGGTTCGCGCGAGGAAGGCGGCGTCACGCTGTTCCAACCCGGCGGCGAGAAGATGTTCATCTACGACGCCGCGATGCGCTACATCGCGCAGGGCACGCCGACGGTCGTCTTCGGCGGCGAGGAATACGGCACCGGCTCGTCGCGCGACTGGGCGGCCAAGGGCACGCAGCTTCTCGGCGTCAAGGCGGTGATCGCGCGCAGCTTCGAGCGCATCCATCGCTCCAACCTGGTCGGCATGGGCGTGCTGCCGCTGCAGTTCCAGGGCTCGGATTCGGTCGACTCGCTGGGCATCAAGGGCGACGAGGTGTTCGACATCGAACTGGGCGGCGAGATCAGGCCGCAGCAGGACGCCACGCTCGTGATCCATCGCGGCGACGGCAGCCAGCAGCGCGTCAGGCTCAAGCTGCGGATCGACACGCCGATCGAGGTCGACTACTACAAGCACGGCGGCATCCTGCCGTTCGTGCTGCGCCAATTGCTGGCGGCGTAGTCACGTTGTCCGTCGACCGCCGCCCGTGATCCGTTACGCTCGGGCCGGCGGACAGCGGATGACGGAGCAATGATGAAAGAAGAAGAACACGCACCCGACCCGGCGGACGGGTCGCCGATCGTCGACCGGCCCGACGCGAGCGGCTTCACCGGCAAGTGGTGGCCGCTCGCCGCGCTCGCGATCATCAGTCTGCTGCTGGTTCGCGCCTGCATCGATGCGGCGCCGCCGGCGCAGCGTCCGGCGACCGACGTCCCCTCGGCACTGCCGGGAAGCAAGCCGGGCTGAGCGACGGTCGCGGCTATCATCGCCGCCATGCCGCGCGAAGCCGACCGCCCTTCCTCGGCCCGCAACGTTCTCGGCGGGCCGCTCGCCTGCTGCTGCGAGCGGCCGCGCACGGGTTTCTATCGCGACGGCTACTGCCACACGGGACCGCAGGACATCGGGTCGCATACCGTCTGCGCGACGATGACCGCGCGCTTCCTCGCGTTTTCGGCTGCGCGCGGCAACGATCTGATCACGCCGCGGCCCGAGCTTGACTTTCCGGGGCTCAAGCCGGGCGATCGCTGGTGCCTGTGCGCGGCGCGCTGGAGGGAGGCGCTCGAAGCCGGTGTTGCGCCGCCGGTCGTGCTCACGGCCACGCACGAAAAGACGCTCGAGTTCGTCACGCTCGAGCAACTCCAGGCGCACGGCGCCTGAACGCGGGTCGATCGGCATGCCGGGCGATCCGCAGACCCCGCCGGCACAGGATCGCCGGCTGGAACTCGCCTCGACCGCCGAGGGCCAGGTCCTTTCGCTGCACGGCGACTGGCGCTTGCGCGACGCCGAGTCGATCTGGCAGGCGCTGGCGGCGATCGCGCCCGCCGCGCCGCTGGCGATCCGCGCCGGCGAATTGACCGGGTTCGATTCGGCCGGCGCGCTGCTGCTGCTGCGCGCGCTCGAGCGCGCCGGATTACCCGCCTCGCAGATTCGTTGGCTCGACTTCGGTCCCGAGCACGCGCGGATCCTCGACGGCGTGCGGCGGCGCTACGCCGAGCTCGCCGCCGCGCCCACCGACCTGGGGGCGGCGCGCGCTGGCGCGTCCCCGCTCGCCGCGCTGGGCCGTCAGACGGTCGAAGTCGGCGCACTGCTGCACGGCCATCTGGGCTTCTTCGGCGCCGCGCTCGCCGCGCTGGCCGAAGCGTTCGCGCGTCCGCGCAAGCTGCGCGTCAAGGAGCTGGCGGCGCAATTCGAGCAGGTCTGCCTGAACGCAGTCCCGGTCGTCGCGCTGGTCACGCTGCTGATCGGCGTCACGATCGCGTACCTGCTCGGACTGCAGGCGGAGAAGTACGGCGCCAACATCTTCGTCGTCGACGGCGTGGCGATCGGCATGACGCGCGAGTTCGCGCCGATCATCGTCGCGACGATCGTCGCCGGCCGTTCGGGCGCGGCGTTCACCGCGCAGCTCGGCTCGATGCGCCTGACCGAGGAAATCGACGCGATCCGCACGCTCGGGCTTTCGCCGCTGCAGGTGCTCGTCGTGCCGCGCGTGCTGGCGCTGATGGTTGCGCTGCCGCTGCTGGTGTTCGTCGGCGACGCGCTGGGCATCGCCGGCGCGATGCTCGTGGCGGACCCGCTGCTGGGGCTGACGCCCGCGACCTTTCTCGAACGGCTGCGCGACGCGCTCGATCTGAAGCACTTCTGGATCGGACTCGCCAAGGCGCCGGTGTTCGCGCTGTTCATCGCTGTCATCGGCTGCCGCATGGGCATGACCGTCGGCCGCGACACGCGCGCGGTGGGACTCGCGACGACTTCGACCGTCGTGCAGAGCATCGTGTCGGTGATCCTGCTCGACGCCGCGTTCGCCGTGCTGTTCCAGGAACTGGGGCTCTGAGACGCCATGCGGGAGCGCAGCGGCCGCGCTGCAGATGCCGGCGAATCCGTCGTCGAAGTCGAGCGCGTCGTCACGCGCTTCGGCGCGCAGACCGTGCACGATGGCGTCAGCTTCGCGCTCGCGCGCGGCACCTTGACCGCGCTGATCGGCGCCTCCGGCACCGGCAAGAGCGTGCTGTTGCGCGAGATCATTGGCCTCGTGCGCCCGGACGGCGGTCGCGTGCGCGTGCTCGGCACCGACATGTGGTCGGCGCTAGCGGCCGAGGTGGCGGCGGTGCGGCGGCGCTTCGGCATGATGTTCCAGGACGGCGCGCTGTTTTCTTCGCTGACGGTCGCGCAGAACGTTGCGGTGCCGCTGATCGAACACACGCGCACGCCCGCCGAGCTGCTCGCGCCGCTGGTCGCGTTGCGGCTCGCGCAGGCCGGGCTCGCGCCCGAGGTCGGCGCCAAGATGCCGAGCGAGCTTTCGGGCGGCATGCGCAAGCGCGCGGCGATCGCGCGCGCGCTCGCGCTCGAGCCCGAGGTCCTGTTCCTCGACGAGCCGACCTCCGGGCTCGATCCAGCGACCGCGCGCGCCTTCGACGCACTCGTGCGCTCGCTGGTCGACGATCTGGGCATCACCGTGCTGCTGGTCACGCACGACCTCGACACGCTGCTCACCGTCGTCGACCGACTGATCGTGCTCGCCGAAGGCGGCGTGCGCGCGGACGGCAGCGTGGCCGAGGTCATGCAGACCGACGACGCGTGGATCCGCGCGTATTTCGCGGTCCGTACAATGGCCGCGGACGTTCCTCGCGCACGGTGATGGAAGCGGAAGCCAGATACACCTACGTCGGCGCCGGCGTGATCGCGCTGATCGCGGCGCTGGTCGGCGCGGTCGTCTGGCTCAAGCGCGTCGGCTCCGAGCAGGACCTGCAGCGCTACACGGTCTACTTCGAGCGGCAGCGGCTCGACGGCCTGCAGATCGGCGGCGACGTCGACATGCGCGGCATCAAGATCGGCCGCGTGGACAGCTACGCGCTGGCCGACGATCGGGTCGCTGGCGACGAGGTCAATCGCGTGCGCGTGACGATCCGCGTCGACCGCCGCGCGCCGGTGCGGACCAACACGGTCGCGGTGGTCACGCGCAACTTCGTCACCGGCATCGCGCAGATCACGCTCGTGACGCCCGAGCCCGCGGGCCCGCCGCTGGAGTCCGCTCCGCCGGGCGAACCCCACCCGGTGATCGCCGAGGGCCGCTCGGACCTCGACGAGATCGCCGGCCGCGTCGGCCAGCTCGGCGACATGGCCGCCGAGGTGATGACCAACCTGAACCGCGTGATGGCCCCGGAAAACCGCGAGGCGTTCGCGCAGACGCTGAAGAACCTGCGCGAGCTGACGGCGGGGCTGAACCAGCGGCTCGACCGCTTCGACCGCACGCTCGACAGCGTCGGCCGCGCGGCGGACCAAGTCGGCCGCAGCGGCGATCGCATCGCCGGCGCCACCGAGCATGCGGGGCAGCGCCTCGACGCGTTGATCGCCGACGCGCAACGCAGCCTGGCGCAGATCGACGCCGCGGCCGCCGCGATCGGGCGCACTGCGGAGTCGCTGCAAACTCAGACGCAGACCGTCGCGCAGCGCGTCGATCGCTCGACCGCTGCGCTCGAAGACCAGCTCGCCGCGAGCCTCGCCGAGTTGCGCGTCAGCGTCGACGCCGCCGCGCGCGCGCTCGACCGCCTGCAGGATCCGCGCCGTGCGCTGCTCGGGCCCGACAAGGGCACGCTCGGCCCCGGGGAGTCGTTGCGATGAGGGCGGCCGCTGCCGTCTTCGGCGCCCTGCTCGCCGGCTGCGTGTCGGTTCAGCTCGGCACCGAAGGCGCGCGGCACGTCAACCTCGTGCTCGCCGACGCGCGCCCGGCGATGGCCAGGCGCGACGCGCCCGCCGCGCGCGCGTTGCTGATCCAGGCCGTGCCCGCCGATCCGCTCGCGAACACGCGCTCGATCGCCTACGCGCGCTCGCCGGGCGCACGCGAGTTCTATCAGCTCGCGTCGTGGACCGAACCGCCGCTGCGCGCGATCACCCGCCTGCTGCAGCAGCGGCTCGAGGCGCGCGGAACGGCGGAGGCCGTCGGGCTGCTCGGGCAGCCGATCGCCGGGGACTGGCTGCTCGCGATCGGCGTCGAGGCGGTTTATCACGACGTTGCCGCCGAGCCGGGCACCGCGCGGCTTGTACTGCGCGCCGAGCTGATCGATCGCCGCGCGCGCACGCTGGCGGCGCGCCGCACGTTCGAGGCGGCCGTGCCGGTCGAGCGCGCCGATTCGGCCGCAGCGGCGGCCGCGCTCGGCCGCGCGGTCGCCGACACCTTCGATGCGCTCGTGCCCTGGGTCGAGGAACAACTCGCGCGGGCCGCGTCGGCCCCGCGCGCGGCAGTTCGCTGAGGCGCGCGATGGCTGCGACGATGCGTGCAATGGTGCTCGAAGCACCCGGCGCGCCGCTGCAGACCCGCACGCTGCCGATCCCCCAGCCGCGCCCCGGCGAAGTGCTGTTGCGAGTGCACGCCTGCGGCGTGTGCCGAACCGACCTGCACGTGGCCGACGGCGAACTGCCGCATCCGAAGCTGCCGCTCGTGCTCGGCCACGAGATCGTCGGCCACGTCGTCGCCGCGGGCAGCGGTGTGACGCGCTTCAAACCCGGCGATCGCGTCGGCGTACCCTGGCTCGGCCATACCTGCGGCGCCTGCGACTACTGCCGGATGCAGCGCGAGAACCTGTGCGATGCGCCGCAATTCACCGGCTACGACCGCGACGGCGGCTACGCCGAATACGCGGTCGCCGACGCGAACTACGCCTTCGCGCTGCCGAGCGCCTTCGACGACGCGCATGCCGCGCCGCTGCTGTGCGCCGGGCTGATCGGCTATCGCGCGCTGCGGCTGGCCGGCGACGCGAAGCGGCTCGGCATCTACGGCTTCGGCGCGGCCGCGCATCTCGTCGCGCAGGTGGCGGTATGGCAGGAGCGCGAGGTCTGCGCGTTCACCAAAGCGGGCGACGTCGAAGGCCAGGCGTTCGCGTATTCGCTCGGCTGTGCCTGGGCGGGCGATTCGACGCAGCCGCCGCCGCGGCCGCTCGACGCGGCGCTGATCTTCGCTCCGGTCGGCAGCCTCGTTCCGGCGGCGCTGCGCGCGGTGCGCAAGGGCGGCACCGTCGTCTGCGCCGGCATCCACATGAGCGAGATCCCCGCCTTCGCCTACGAGATCCTGTGGGGCGAGCGCGTGGTCCGTTCGGTGGCGAATCTCACCCGCGCCGACGGCGAGGAGTTCCTCGCCCTCGCCGCGCGCATTCCCGTGCGCACGCACGTCGAGATCTTCGATCTGCAGCGCGCGAACGAGGCGCTCGACGCCGTCCGCCGCGGCCGCGTGCAGGGCGCCGCGGTGCTGCGCTGCGCATGATCGGCCGGGACCGCTCGCCGCCGCGGGTGGTGTTCGACACCAACGTGCTGCTCGACTTCTGGGTGTTCGACGATCCCCTCGCCCGTCCGCTGCGCGCTGCGTTCGACGAGGGTCGGGTGGTCGCGCTGCGCTCGGCCGACTGCGATGCGGAGCTCGCCGACGTGCTCGCGCGCCCGTGCTTTGCGCTCGACGCTGACCTGCGCTCGATGCTGCTCGCGGCGTGGCGTACCCGCGCCATGCCGATCGCGCACGTCTTTCCCGCCCCGTTCGCCTGCCGCGATCCGCGCGATCAGAAGTTCGTCGAACTCGCCGTTTGCGCGCGCGCCGACGCGCTGGTCTCGAAGGACCGCGCGCTGCTCGCGTTGCGCCGGCGCGCCGCGCGCGTCGGGTTGAAGATCGTCGGGGCCGCAGCGGCGCCGGCGGTGCTCGGGCTCGCGCCGGACGCTGCCCGCGTCTGATCGGCGCAGAATCGGGCGCGCGGCACCGGCTGGGTCAGCGGGCCGAACCGAGCAGCGCGTGCCGCAAGGCGCGCGCATCGTCGAGCGCGTGGTGGCGGCGCAGCCCGAGCGCACGCGCGCTGTCGTCCAGGCGCTCGACGTCGAGCGGCACCTGCCGCCATTCGGCACCGGCCGGCAGATCCTCGCGACCGAGCAGATCCGCCAGCGCCCAGCGGTCGAAGCCCGAGTCCGAGACGATCGTCACCGGTGCCGACGCGGCGCGCTCGGCGATCCAACGCGCGAACGCGTCGGCCGCTACGGGATGCGGCACGGCACCTCCTTCGAGCTGCGGCAGTACCGATTCGCGCACGAACTCGCTGCAATGCTCCTCGGGCCAGTCGTTCAGCTCGCAATAGAAGGCGGTCGTATCGCTCGCGACCGCGCCGACGCTGATCAGCCGCGGCTCGGCGAGGCTCGTGAACTCGCTGTCGACGAAGACGTACACGCGATCGTCGGCCCGCTCGAGCTGCGCCGCCGGCGGCGTCAGCACGCGGAACAGCAGCACTTCGTCGAAGTAGCGGCCCTTGGGCAGCGCGAGCTTCGCGCTCACTTCGCGCGCCTGCAGATCGGTTTCCCTGAAGCCCGCGCGCCGGACCGCGCGCAGCGCCCGCACGTTGCGGCGCGAAGGGCGCACGAGGAAGCGGTTGACGCCGAAGTTCTCCTGCAGCCACTCGCACGCCAGCGCGAGCGCCTCCGAGCCGCGACCCTGCCCGCAATGGCGCAGGCCGGCGAACCACAGGTCGAGTTCGACGACATCGCGCAGCAGATCGACGCGCCGATAGGCGAGGAAGCCGATGTCGGCGCCGTCGGCCTGAACGATCAGGCCGCGGCCGTCGAACGGACGCGATCCTTCGAAGAAGTACGGTTCGTAGTCCTCGCAGAACTGCTCGTAGCTCGGCGGAGGATGGTCGGGATAAAGAGGCCGCCCCATCATCCCCGGCGTCAGATCGGAGTCGACCATCCACGCGTAGACGCGCGGCCGGTCGGCCAGCGCCGCCCGCCGCAGGTTCACCTTGCGGCCGCCCGCGATCGTCATCGCGTCGCCCCGAGCCGCAGCAGATGTCCGTACAACGGATCGAGCAGCGCACGGCCCAGCCGCCGCGAACGCGCCGCGCTCCAGCCGGTGCGCGGATCGGGCGCGTCGGCGTTGTCCTTGAACGGCATCTCGAGCGTCAGCGACAGGCGGCCGAACGTGTGGCCGACGTACTTCGATGCGAGCTTGAGCAGCTCGTCCCGGTACTTGTCGGCCGCATAGCCGTGCCGCGTCTGGAAGTCGGGGCTGGCGCGCTTGAAGTCCTCGCAGAACGCGTCCTGCTCGGCGCGCTGCCGCGCGCCGAACTCCGGCAGCATCTCGCAGCCGGCGACGAAGACGTAAGGCAGGTTCTCGTCGCCGTGGATGTCGAAGAACGCGTCCACCCCCGTCGCGTGCAGCGCGTCGCGCACGCACGCCACTTCGGGGCTGCGGCTGCGCGACGGCGCGAGCCATTCGCGGTTCAGATTCGCACCGGCGGCGTTGCTGCGCAGGTTGCCGAGCACCGAGCCGTCCGGATTCATGTTCGGCACGACGTGGAAGGTCGCGCGCCGCCGCAGCTCCCGCGCGAGCGGATCGGCCGTGTCGAGCAGGCGTTCGAGCAGGCCCTCGACGAACCACTCGGCCATCGTTTCACCGGGATGCTGGCGCGCGATGATCCAGACGATGCGCGCGCCTTCGCCGACGACGAGCGAATCGACGTCGCGCCCCTGAATACTGGCGCCGAGCCGGCGCAGCGCGGCGCCGCGCGCGACCGCATCGGCGAGCAGGTCGAGATGGCGCTCCCACGAATACGGCTCGAAGTAGGCCAGGTAGAACGGATCGGCCGCCACACCTGGAAGGATCGTCAGCACCTGACCGTCGAACTGCGTCGAGACGCGCTGCCAGTACTTGCGGTCGCAGCTTGCCAGCGCGGCGTAGCCTTCCCAGCCTTTCGGATAGGTCGTCGATCCGGCGTTGACGATGCGCAGCACGAGTGGGCGGCCCGCCGCCCCGCCGACGCGGAAGTAGAACCATTGCAGGAACTCGGACGCCGTTCCGTCGGCGCGCAGGTCGCGGCGGATCGCAAGCTCGATCGCGTCGGGCGCTTCGCAGCGGACCACCTCGATCGCGCCGCCGTCGAACGCGCTGGAAACGTGCAGCGTCATCGGCCCAGCCGATGCGGGAATCGGCGCGCACCGTCCGCGCGGCTCGCGGCAAAGGCGAAGTCGGGTACGGCGTCGTCGGCTTGCTGCATGCGGCCTCTTCCGAGGGAAAGCGGCGCGCGAAAGTATAATTTGCGCGCCGTTTCGACCTGCCTCGTCGCGCGCCGCGCGATGATTCTGCTCTCGCGCCGCGGCTCCGATGTCAAACGATTCTGCGTCCTTTGCACCGCGCCCGACCGCGCCCGACCTCGCCGCGCTGCTCGGCCCGTCGAAGCTGCCCCGCGTCGGCACGACGATCTTCACGGTGATGTCGGCGCTGGCGGCGAAGCACGGCGCGGTCAACCTCGGCCAGGGCTTTCCGGACTTCGACTGCGACCCGAAGCTGCAGCGCTACTTCGCTGAAGCGATCGCGGCCGGCCACAACCAGTACGCGCCGATGGCGGGCGTGCCCGCGCTGCGGCAGGCGATCGCCGCCAAGATCGCGCGACTGTACGGCCGCGCGTACGACGCGGAAACCGAGATCACGATCACGGCCGGCGCCACACAGGCGCTGATGACCGCTGTGCTCGCCCTCGCGCGGCCCGGCGACGAAGTGATCGTGCTCGAACCCGTCTACGACAGCTACGTACCGTCGATCGAGCTGGCCGGCGCGCGTCCGGTATTCGTGCCCCTGGACGCCGCGCGCGGCTATGCCCCCGACTGGGACCGCGTGCGCGGGGCAATCACGCCGCGCACGCGCGCGCTGATGATCAACTTCCCGCACAACCCGACCGGCCGCATCCTGCGCGAGGAAGATCTGCGCGCGCTCGAGGCGATCGTCGAATCGACCGGTCTGTTCGTGATCTCCGACGAGGTCTACGAGCACATCGTCTTCGACGGCCAGCCGCACCGGTCGGTCGCGACTTCGCCGCTGCTCGCCGAGCGCAGCGTCGTGATCTCCAGCTTCGGCAAGACCTTCCATACGACCGGCTGGAAGATCGGCTACGCCTGTGCGCCGCGCGCGCTCTCCGCCGAGCTGCGCAAGGTCCACCAGTTCATGGTGTTCGCGGTCAACACGCCCGGGCAGCACGCGGTGGCGCGTTACCTCGAGGACGCCGCGCCCTACCAGACGCTGGCGGCGTTCTACCAGGCCAAGCGCGACCTTTTCGTCGCGGGGCTGGCGCGTACGCGCTTCCGCCTGCTGCCCTGCGAAGGCACGTATTTCGTGCTCGCGGATTACTCGGCGCTCTCCGACCTGCCCGAAGCCGAGTTCGCGCAGAAGATGATCGTCGACTACGGGGTCGCGGTGATTCCCGTGTCGGTCTTCTACGAACGGCCGTTCGAGGGGCGCGTCGTCCGCTTCTGTTTCGCGAAGAAGGACGAAACGCTGCGCGCCGCGCTCGACCGGCTGCAGGCCGCATGAAGACGCTCGCGCCTCCGACGGGCTCAGCATGAACCACGCACGGCCGCCGGCCGCGCCGGCCCTCGAAAACGTCAACGTCATCGGCTTCGACGCGATGCCCACGCCCGCCGAGGTGCATGCGCGCGCGCCCCTGACGGCGAAAGCCGCCGAGACGGTCGCGCGCGGGCGCGCGACGCTGCGCGCGATCCTCGAGCGACGCGATCCGCGCATTTTCGTCGTCGCCGGTCCCTGCTCGATTCACGACCCCGTCGCGGCGCTCGACTATGCGCGCCGGCTCGGGCGGCTCGCCGGCGAGCTGACCGAAACGATGTTCGTTGTGATGCGCGTGTACTTCGAGAAGCCGCGCACGGCGACCGGCTGGAAGGGCTTCATCAACGACCCGCGCATGGACGACTCCTTCCACATCGAGGAAGGCATCACGCGCGCGCGGCAACTGCTGCTGGATCTGGCGGAGCTGGGCCTGCCGACGGGTTCCGAGGCGCTCGATCCGCTGTCCCCCCAGTACCTGGCCGATCTGATCGCCTGGTACGCGATCGGCGCGCGCACCACCGAATCGCAGACCCACCGCGAAATGGCGAGCGGCCTGTCGACGCCGGTGGGCTTCAAGAACGGCACCGACGGCGCGCTCGACGTCGCGATCAACGCGATCAAGTCGGCAGCGCATCCGCACAGCTTTCTCGGCATCAACGCCGACGGCCGAACGGCCGTCGTTCGCACGCGCGGCAACGCGCACGGCCATCTGGTGCTGCGCGGCGGCGGCGGGCGGCCGAACTACGACTCCGTCAGCGTCAAGCTCGCCGAACGAGCGCTCGTGAAGGCCGGTCTGGCGCCGAACATCGTCGTCGACTGCTCGCACGCGAACTCGCTGAAGGATCCTTCGCTGCAGCCGCTCGTTTTCGCCGACTGCGTGCACCAGATCAAGGAGGGGTCGATCTCCATCGTCGGCATGATGCTCGAGAGCCACATCAACCCGGGCAACCAGCCGATTCCGGAGGATCTTTCGCAACTGGCCTACGGCGTTTCGGTGACCGACGCCTGCATCGGCTGGGATACGACTGAGGAGCTGCTGCGCCGTGCGCATGCGGAACTGGCACCGGTGATCGCGCAGCGTCGCGCGACGCGGAGCTAGGCAAGCGCGCGCCCGGCGCGCTTGGCAGCGTACATCGAGGCGTCGGCGCGCTGCACGAGCGCGTCGCAGTCCTCGCCGTCGCCCGGATACATCGCCGCGCCGATCGAGCACGACACGCGCACCTCCACGCCGCCGGCGTGCAGCGGCGCCGACACCTGCTCGGCGATGCAGCGCGCGACGCGCTCGACCACGCCGACGTCGGTCAGGTCGGGCAGCGCGATGACGAACTCGTCGCCGCCGTAGCGGCTGACGGTGTCGGTTTCGCGCACGCAGTGCGCGAGCCGGCCTGCGATCTCGCGCAGCAGCGCATCGCCGGTCTGATGTCCGAACGAGTCGTTGACGCGCTTGAAATCGTCGAGGTCGACGAACAGCAGGGCGAGCGTCGTGCCCGAGCGCGCCGCGCGCGAGATCGCCTGGTCGACGCGGTCGCGCAGCAGCAGCCGGTTCGGAAGCTGCGTCAGCGGGTCATGGTGCGCGAGGAAAGCCATGCGCGCCTGCGAGGCCTTGCGCTCGGTGATGTCCGAGAACATCGCCACGCAGTGGGTCGGCTCGCCGGCGCGGTCGCGCACCGTCGACACGCTGAGCCAGTTCGAAAAGCCGCCGCCGTCGGCGCGGCGCGCGCGCACCTCGCCGCTCCACTGGCCGCGCTCCGCGAGCGCCCGGCGCAGCCGCGCCTCGAGGTCTTCGCCGGCGGCGTCGGCGGCAAAATCGGCGAGCCTCTGTCCGGCGGCCCGCGCCGGGTCGACGCCGGCCATTTCGGCAAATGCCGGGTTGACCGACAGGATGGCGAGCGCGCGGTCGGTGATGACGATCCCCTCGGCCGCGCACTCGAACACGCGCGCCGCGAGGCGCAGTTCCTCCTGCGCGCGGCGCGCCTCGGTGATGTCGCGCGTCGTTCCCTCCACGCCGGCGACGCGGCCGGCGGCGTCGCAGTAGTACTGCGCGTTGGTCGAGACCCAGATCACCGTGCCGTCGCCGCGCCGCAGGCGCGACTCGAACTGCCGCGCCGAGCCGCCATTGGCTTCGAGCATGCGCAGGAACTCGTCGCGCTCGCCGGGTTCGCAATACAGGTCGGCGAGCCGGCGGCCGATCAGTTGCTCGATCGGGTAGCCGAGCAGCTTCTCGGCCGACTTCGACGCGCGCACGATGCGGCCTTCGACGTCGGTGCGGTAATAGGTGTCCTGCATGTTGTCGAGGATGGAGCGCAGCTCGCGCTCGGACGCGGCGAGCGTCTGCTGCGCCTGCTCGATCTCGGACAGGTCGGTGACGAAACCCACCGAGCCGTCGATCGCGCCGTTGGCACCGCGGTGGGTCACCGACCGCACGAGTACGGGGAAGCGGCTGCCGTCCTTGCGCTGGCCTTCGAAGCGATAGCGCCGCCGCTCGACGCGGTCGATGCTCTGCCACTGGTTGCGAACGGTTGCGCGCGTTTCCGGCGTGGCGAAATCGAGCGGATTGCGGTCGAGCATCTCGTGTCGCGCATAGCCGAACATCGCGCACAGCGTGTCGTTGACTTCGACGATGCGCAGGTTGCGGTCGACGACGAAAAAACCGTCGCCCGCGTGCTCGATCGCCGCCCGGTAGCGCAGCCAGCGGTCGGCGTCGTCGTGTTGCGGGTCGGCCTCTGCCATCGAAAGGTCGCAAGCGGCTGCGGATGACGCCGATTACACCCTGCCGGGCGCGGCCGAGGCAATGTGAATCTTCGGCATCCTCGGCCGCGCAATTGGAGCGCTCGCCCCCTCAAGGCCGCGTACGGGAAGCTGCGCGGGCCGCGCTCAGCCCTCGTCGCGTGGCTCGGACGGCAGCAAGCGAGCGGCCTGCTCGGCCGGCAGCGCCTCGACGGCCTTGAGCGCCCGTCCCATCTGGCGGGTGCGCGTCTCGGCCGCCTCGATCGTGTTCGACGCTGTCGCCAGTTGCGCCCTGAGGCGGGCCAGCACGTCGCCGAACTTCGCGAACTCGGTCTTCACCGCGCCGAGCACCTGCCAGACCTCGGCCGAGCGTTTCTCCAGCGCCAGCGTGCGGAAGCCCATCTGCAGCGAGTTGAGCATCGCGAACAGCGTCGTCGGGCCGGCGATCACGACGCGCAGCTCGCGGTTCAGCGCCTCCGTCAGACCCGGGCGGCGCAGCACCTCGGCGAACAGCCCCTCGGTCGGCAGGAACAGGATCGCGAAATCGGTCGTGTGCGGCGGCTCGACGTACTTCTCGCGGATGGTGCGCGCTTCGTTGCGGATGCGCGCCTCGAGCGCCTTGGCCGCCGCCTCGACGCCGGCGGGGTCGGCCGCTTCGTGCGCGGCGAGCAGGCGCTCGTAGTCTTCGGCCGGAAACTTCGCGTCGATCGGCAGCCACACCGACCGGCCATCTTCGCGCCCCGGCATGCGGATCGCGAACTCGACGCGCTCGCTCGAACCGGGCCGCGTCGCGACGTTCGCCGCGTACTGATCGGCCGCCAGCACCTGCTCCAGCAGCGCGGCGAGCTGCACCTCGCCGAAGGTGCCGCGCGTCTTCACGTTCGTCAGCACGCGTTTGAGATCGCCCACGCCCTGCGCCAGCCCCTGCATCTCACCGAGGCCGCGATGCACCTGTTCGAGCCGCTCCGACACGATGCGGAAGGACTCGCCGAGCCGCGCTTCGAGCGTCGTCTGCAGCTTCTCCTCGACCGTCGCGCGCATCTGCTCGAGCTTCGCCTCGTTGCCCTGCTGCAGCGTCTGCAGCCGCGCTTCGAGCGTCTGCCTGACCTCGGCAAGCTGCTGCCGCACCGCGTGGCCGAGGTCGGCGACCTGCTGCTGCAGAAGCTGCGCGAGCCGTTTCAGCTGCTCCGCGCTTTCTTCGCGGTTGGCGCGCGCACTGGCTTCGGCCAGTTCCGACAGCCGCGCAACCTGCTGGCTGAAGCCGCCCAGTTGCGTCGTCTGCACGCCGGCCAGACTGGTCAACTGCCCGAGCAGTCCCGTCTGCAGTTCAGCCAGTCGCGCACCGGTCTCGATGCGAACCTGGCTCGCGGCGTTCTCCACCGCGGCGCGCAGCTCGCGCTCGAGCCGCTCGCCGTGCTCGTCGGACCTTCGCTGCAGCTCGTCGATGCGCGCGCCGATGCCGGCCAGCTCGCGCTTGCGCAGCGCGAGCGCCAGGGCCACGAGCGCGACGAGCAACGCGCCGGCCAGCGCCAATGCGACGATTTCGAGCGTGGTCAAGATCGGGACCTCCCGCCTGCGATCATAGAGGCGCGTCAGTCGGCTCGATTGCGCATCCAGTCGGCGGTGCGAAAAAACGCCTGCGCGAGCTGCGCCTGCAGGTCCGCGTCTACATCCAGCTCGCGCATCGCCTGCGCCATGCACGCGACCCACTGATCGCGTTCGACGGTGCCGATCGCAAACGGCAGGTGGCGCGCGCGCAGGGCCGGGTGGCCGAAGCGCTCGATGTACAGGTTCGGCCCGCCGAGCCAGCCGCTCAGGAACCAGTACAGCTTGTCGCGCGCGTGCGCGAGGTCGTTGCCGTGCACGCGGCGCAGCGCCGCGTACGCGGGTTCGAAATCCATCAGGTCGTAGAAGCGATCGACTAGCGCACGCACACCGGCATCGCCGCCGAGCCTGGCGTACGGCGTGTCTTCGGCGCGTTGTACGGATTCGGTGGGGTTGGGGACGGACATCGTGATCTGTTTTGCTCGTGGAAGTGCGATGACTTTTTGCTTGGATCCAGAAATCCCCCCTGCCCCCTTTTTCAAAGGGGGGTTCCTGCACCGGGACCATCTTCAGTCCCCTTTGGAAAAGGGGGCAGCGCCCAGCGCGCGGGGGATTTCCAGCCCCCTTTCGCAAAGGGGGCCGCGCGCGCAGCGCGCGGGGGGATTTCACGCCTCCCGCAACGTCGTCAACGGCGGCGTCTTCAGCACGCCGCGCAGTCCGATCCAGCCGCCCACCAACGCGCACAGCGCTCCGCCGCCGATGCCGAGCACGAACACCCACGGCGTGACGACGTAGTCGAACTCGAACGCGAACTTCGCGAGCGCCCAGCCGATGGCCGCGGCGCCGAGCGCGGCGAGCAGCCCGGCCAGCCCGCCGAGGCAGATCATCTCGGCCACCTGCGCGTTGGAAAGCTGCTTGCGCGACGCGCCGAGCGCGCGCAGCAGCCCCGCCTCGCGCACGCGTTCGTCGTGGCTGCTGGCGAGCGCCGCGTACAGCACCAGCACGCCGGCGACCAGCGTGAAGACGAACAGGAACTCCACCGCGGCGATCACCTGGTCGAGCACCGCCTGCACCTGGCGGAACACCGCGCTGGTGTCGACGACGGTGACGTTCGGATAGTCGCGCACCAGGTCCGCAGTGAACGCACTCTTGTCGGGCGGCAGATGGAACGCCGTGATATAGCTCTTCGGCTGGTTCGCCAGCAAGCCACTCGGCATGATCACGAAGAAGTTCGCACGCATCGAGTCCCAGTTGACCTTGCGCAGGCTGCTGACGCGCGCGTCGACGCGGTTGCCGGCGATGTCGAAGGTCAGCATGTCGCCGAGCGCGATGCCGAGCGTGTTGGCGATGCCGTCCTCGATCGACAGCTCGTGCGCATCGGGCGCGAACCAGCGGCCGGCGACGAGGCGGTTGTGCGACGGCGCTTCGTCCGCGTACGACAGGTTGAACTCCCGGTCGACCAGCCGCTGCGCGCGTTCGCTCGCGAAGTTCTCCGGCCCCAGCGGCTGGCCGTTCCTCGCGATCAGCCGGCCGCGGATCATCGGGTACAGCGTCGCGTCGCCCAGCCCGGCCTGCCGCAGGCGTTGCGCGATCGGCTCGACCTGGTCCGGCTGGATGTTGATGACGAAGCGGTTGGGCGCATCCGGCGGCGCCGCCTTGCGCCACGCGTCGACCAGATCGGTGCGCGTGACCGTCAGCAGCAGCAGCGCCATCAGCCCGACCGCGAGCGCGACGAGTTGCACGACGGTAGCGACCGGCCGGCGCTGCACGGCGGCGACCGCGAAGCGCCACGAGATGCCGAGCCGGCCGGTCATCGCGCGCAGCGGTGCGAGCCCCTTCAACACGAGCCAGGCCGTACCGGCGAAGAAAACGACGCCGAGCGCGAAGCCGCCCGCGGTCATGCCGCCGATGCGCAGGTCGTTCGACGACCACAGCAGCAATGCGAAGAAGCCGGCGAAGCCCGCGAGGTAGCCGAGCGCAACGCGTCCGGTCGGCAGCCCGATGTCCTTGCGCAGCACGCGCAGCGGCGGCACCGCGCGCAGTTGCGCAAGCGGCGGCAGCGCGAAGCCGAGCAGCAGCACGAGCCCCACCGCACCGCCCTGCCACGCGGGCAGCAACGAGGGTTGCGGCAAAGTCGTCTGGATCAGTTCGCGCAGCACTTCGATCAGCACGAAGTGGAAGACGTAGCCCGCCGCCATGCCGACGACGCAGGCGGCGATCCCGATGCAGACGAACTCGATTGCGAACAGCCGGAAGATGTCCCGCTGTACGACGCCGAGGCAGCGCATCATCGCGCACGAATCGAGGTGCCGCAGCGAAAAGCGACGCGCCGCCGCCGCCACCGCCACCGCGGCAATCATCGCCGCCAACAGCGCGACCAGCGCGAGAAAGCGCTGCGCTCGCTCGAGCGTGCGCTGCATCTCGGGGCGGCCGCCTTCGAGCGATTCGATGCGCTGGCCGCGGCCGAGGTTTTCGCCGAGCCAGGCGGCGAAGGCGCGCACCGCGGGCGGCTCGCCTGCCACGAGCAACCGGTACGACACGCGGCTGCCCGGCTGGATCAGTTGCGTGGCCGGAAGATCGGCCAGGTTCAGCAGCACGCGCGGCGCGAAGTTGATGAACTGCGCGCCGCGGTCGGGTTCGACCGCGATCAGCTTGGCGACGACGAAGCTCTTGTCGCCGAGCCGCAGCGTCTCGCCCGGCCCGATGCGCAGCGCGTTGAGCGCCTGCGGGTCGACCCAGACGGTACCGGGCGCAGGAACGTCGCGCGCCGGCTCGTCCGGCGCACCCGCTCGGTCCTGCACGCGCAGCGCGCCGCGCAGCGGATAGCCAGGCGACACCGCCTTGACGGCGGCGAGCGCATTGTTTTCGGCATTGGCCTCGGCGATCGCCATGCTCGGGAAGGTGACGGTATCGGCCACCGCCAGTGCGCCGGCGCGCGCACGCTGTCGCACGCTCTCGCCGATCGGCACGTCGGAGTTCAGCACCAGGTCGGCGCCGAGTAGTTGCGTGGCGTCGCGCTCCAGCCCGAGGCGGATGCGGTCGACGAAGAAACCGACGCTCGTCACCGCCGCGACCGCGACGACCAGCGCTGCGGCCAGCAGGCGCAGTTCACCGGCGCGCCAGTCGCGCGCGGTCATGCGAAGAGCTTGGACGAGCAGATGTCGGAAAGTCATGGCCCGCAGAGTACAAGTTTCCTCTCCTCGGCCAGCGGGGAGAGGGGGGATTGTCGCCGACCGCTGCGCGGGCAACGGTTGGCGATGGCGCCCTCATTCGAAGGGGTACGCCTTCGGCCTGCTCGGCCGCCCGGCGACGTAGGTCTCGCGCACGACGCGGTCGTCGCCGAGCACGATCAGCGCGAACAGCAGTTCCTCGAAGCTCTGTGCGCGTTCGGTCCGCCGCGCCAGCAGCGGTGTGGCGCGCGGATCCAGCACGATGACATCGGCTTCGGCGCCGGGTTCCAGCGTGCCGACGCGTCCGCCCCAGCCGAGCGACTCCGCCGCACCGCGGGTGGCCCAGTACCAGAGCTGCAGCGCACCGAGCGAGACGCCTTTCAGACGCGCCACTTCGTGCGCGCTGCGCATCGTCGCGAACATCGAGAACGACTGGCCGCCGCCGACGTCGGTCGCGAGCGCAAGCCGCATGCCGGCCGCGAGCGACAGCGCGAAGTCGAACAGCCCGCTGCCGAGGAAGAGATTCGACGTCGGACAGACCGCGGCGAGCGCGCCGCTCGCGGCCATCCGGTGCCGGTCGTCGCGGTCGAGGTGGATGCAATGCGCGTAGACCGCGCGTTCGCGCAGCAGGCCGACGCGGTCGTACACGTCGAGATAACTGCGCGCATCGGGAAACAACTCCGCGATCCAGCGCACCTCGTCGAGGCTTTCGGCCACATGGCTCTGGATGTACAGGTCCGGCCGCGCGCGCGCGAGCTCGCCGGCGAGCGCGAGCTGGGCCGGCGTCGAAGTCGCGGCAAAGCGCGGCGTGATCGCATAGCCGAGCCGGCCCTGGCCGTGCCAGCGCGCGGCCAGATCGGCGCTGTCGCGCACGCCGCCCTCGGCCGTGTCGCGAAGCGGCTCGGGGCAGTTGCGGTCCATCAGGCACTTGCCGGCGACGAGCCGCACGTCGCGCGCGAGCGCCTGTGCGAACAACGCGTCGACGGAGGCGGCGTGCACGGTGCCGAACACGCAGGCGCTCGTCGTGCCGTGGCGGGCCAGCTCGTCCAGGAAGAAGCGCGCGGCTTCCGCGGCGACCGCGGGATCGGCATAGCCGGCCTCGACCGGAAACGTGTGCCGCTCGAGCCACTCGAGCAGTCCCGGCGCGGGCGAAGCGATCACGTCGACCTGCGGCAGATGGATGTGCGTGTCGATGAAACCGGGCGCGACGATGCAGCCGGTCAGGTCGAGCAGCTCGTCGTCGGCGTCGAGCGCGTCGCGCAGGGCTGCGAACTCGCCGCGTGCGGCGATGCGGCCGCCGTCGATCAGCAGCAGACCGTCCTCGATCACGCGCGCCGCGTGCTCCGAGCGCAGCGGATCGTCGGCGAAATCGAACAGCGTGGCGCGCAGCGCGGTGCGGGGCATGAGAGTAAGGGGTCGACCAGTTCCCTCTCCCCGCTTGTCGGGAAGAGGGCCGGGGTGAGGGGATCCGGCCAGCCGCGACACCCCTCGCCCTACCCTCTCCCCGTGTCCGGGGAGAGGGATTCGGTATCGCTCAACTGCCGCCGGCCGGCACCTTGCCGACCACGCCCTCGACGTAGAAGTCCATCTTGCCGAGCTGCTCGTCGCTCAGATGGCCGGTGGCGATGACTTCCTTGCCGGTATTGGTCCTGATCGGTCCCGTGAACGGATGGAACTTGCCGGCGACGATGTCGGCCTCCTTCGCCTTGACCAGATCGACGACCTCCTTCGGCACCGAGGGGCCGATCGCTTCGAGCTTGATCATGCCGTCCTTCATGCCGCCCCAGATGTTCGAAGGCTTCCACGTCCCGTCCAGCACGCTCTGCGCGACCCTCGTGTAGTACGCGCCCCAGTGGTGCGAGACGGCCGCGATCTGTGCCTTCGGCCCGAACTTCGCCATGTTCGAGTGGTAGGCGACCGCCATCTTGCCCTTCTCCTCGGCCGCGGCGACCACCGCGGTCGAATCCGTGTGGTGCGTCAGCACGTCCGCCCCTTGCCCGATCAGGGTGTTGGCGGCGTCGCGCTCCTTGCCCGGGTCGTACCACGAATTCACCCAGATCACGCGCACCTGCATCTTCGGATTGACGCTGCGCGCGCCGAGCGTGAACGCGTTGATGCCCTGCAGGACCTCGGGGATCGGAAACGCGGCGACATAGCCCAGCGTGTTGGTCTTGGTCATCCTGCCGGCGACGATGCCGGCGAGATAACGCCCTTCGTAGAAGCGGATGTTGTAGGTACCGACGTTGGCCGCGCTCTTGTAGCCGGTCGCGTGCTCGAACTTCACGGCGGGGAATTCCTCGGCGACCTTGATCGTCGGGTTCATGAAACCGAACGAAGTCGTGAAGATCAGCCTGTTGCCCTGCGCGGCCAGATCGCGGATCACGCGCTCGGCGTCCGCCCCCTCGGGGACCTTCTCGACGAAGGTCGTGACGACCTTGCCCGCAAGCGCCTGTTCCATCTCCTTGCGGCCGGCGTCATGCTGCGAGGTCCAGCCGGCGTCGCCGACCGGGCTCACGTAGACGAAGCCGACCTTCAGCGGTTCGGCCTTCTTCGGCTCCTCCTTCCTGGCTTCGGCTTTGGGCGCGGGCGGTTCCTGCCTGCCGCACGCGGCAGCGAGCAGCGCCGCGGCCGCCGCGGCGATCAGTCGGGACGACGGCTTCATCAGGCGTATCTCCGTGAACGGGGAAGTGGCGCGCGGGTCGCGCGCGAGCGGCGCATTCTAGCGAGCCGCGCGCACGCGCTACGCGTTCGGATTGAACGGCTTGCCAAGCGAAGCCGGCATGTTCAGCCGGATCCAGCGCGGATTGCGCGAGATCAGCGCCAGCACGACGATCGTGGCCAGATAGGGGGCCATCGACATGATCTGCGACGGAATCTGCACCCCCTCGCCCTGCAGGTGAAGCTGCAGCATCGTGACGCCGCCGAAGAGGTACGCGCCGGCGACGACGCGCGCCGGCCGCCAGGTCGCGAATACCACCAGCGCCAACGCGATCCAGCCGCGTCCCGCGACCATGCCTTCGGCCCACAGCGGCGTGTAGATCGTCGACAGGTATGCGCCGGCCAGTCCCGCGCAGGCGCCGCCGAACGCGAGCGCAGCCACGCGGATCGCGCGCACCGGATAGCCGAGCGCGTGCGCGGCTTCAGGCGATTCGCCGACCGCGCGCAGCACGAGCCCCCAGCGCGTCCGGTAAAGGAACCACGCGACCGCGGCCACCAGCGCCCACGAGGCGTAGACGAGCGCATGGTGCGAGAAGAGCATCGCACCGAGCACGGGCCACTCGCGCAACCCGGCGATGCCGTCCGCCGCGCGCGCGGGCAGGCTTTCGCCCGAGTACGGCAGCCCGATGAACGCCGACAGGCCCGCGCCGAACAGCGCGAGCGCGAGCCCCGTCGCGTACTGGTTCGTGTGCAGGCCGATCGCAAAGAGCGCGAAGGCAACCGCGAGCAAGGCGCCGGCGAGCGCGCCCGCCGCGAAGCCGAGCGCGTACGAGTGCGTCGCGTGGGTCACCGCAAAGGCGACGATCGCGGCGACCAGCATCACGCCTTCGATGCCGAGGTTGACCACGCCGCTGCGCTCGGCGACGACGATGCCCAGCGCAGCCACCAGCAGCGGCGTGCCGGCGTTCAGCGTCGCGGCGACGAGCAGCGGCAGCGCGTCCATTAGCCAACCGCCGCGGCGCGCCGCCAGCGCAGCCGATGGTGGACGAAGGTGTCGCAGGCGAGCAGGAACAGCAGCAGCAGCCCCTGGTAAACGCCGGTCAGCGACGACGGCAGGCCGAGCCGCGACTGCGCCAGTTCGCCGCCGATGTAGAACAGCGCCATCACGAAGGCCGCGCCGACGATGCCCAGCGGATGCAGCCGCCCGACGAAGGCCACGATGATGGCCGCGAATCCGTAGCCCGGCGAAATCGATGGCGTGAGCTGCCCGACCGGTCCGGCGGCTTCAGCGCCGCCGGCGATGCCCGCGAGCGCACCCGACGCGAGCAACGCGGTCCACAGGATGCGCCTCTCGGAGAACCCGGCGTAGCGCGCCGCCTGCGGCGCCAGCCCCGCGACGCGCAACTGGAAGCCGATGAAACCGCGAGCGAGCAGCAGCCACGCCGCAGCGGCCGCGATCAGCGCGAGCGCAAAACCGAGATGCAGCCGCGTCCCCGCAAACAGGATCGGCATGCGCGCCGCCCGCTCGAAGAGCTGGCTCTGCGGAAACCCGAAGCCGGCCGGGTCCTTCCATGGACCGTGCACCAGATGGCTCAGCAGAAGCTGAGCGACATACACGAGCATCAGGCTGACGAGGATCTCGTTGGCGTGAAAGCGATCGCGCAGCCACGCGGTGAGCGCGGCCCATGCCATGCCGCCCGCGCCGGCCGCGATGATCACCGCGCCGACGAGCGCGCCGCCCGAGTCCTTGGTCGCCAGCAAGGCCACGCCGCCGCCGGCGATCGCGCCCGCGATCAACTGCCCTTCGGCGCCGATGTTCCAGACGTTCGCGCGGAAGCACAGCGCCAGTCCGACCGCGCAGAGCACGAGCGGCGTGGCCTTCAGCCCCACTTCGCCCCAGCCGCGCAGCGAAACGAGCGGCTCGACGAAGAACACGGCGACCGCCTGCCACGGACTCCTGCCCAGCAGTCCGAACAGCAGCATGCCGCACGCCACGGTTGCGGCGAGCGCCACCAGCGGCGACAGCCAGACGGCGACCTGCGAAGGCGCGGCGCGCGGCACCAGCGCGAACGGCAGCGTCATCGCGCGCCTCCGGCGGCCGCGTCGGCATCCCACAGGCCGGACATCCAGCGGCCGATCGCCTCGACCGACACCGAACGCGCCGGCACCGCGGGCGAAAGCCGACCGCGCGCCATCACCATGATGCGGTCGCAGATCTCGAACAACTCATCGAGCTCTTCGGACACGACGAGGATCGCGCAGCCCTGAGCGCGCAGCGCGATCAGCGCGTTGCGGATGGCGCCGGCCGCGCCGACGTCCACACCCCAGGTCGGCTGGTCGACGATCAGCACGCGCGGCGCGCTTTCGATCTCGCGCCCGACGATGAACTTCTGCAGATTGCCGCCCGACAGGCTCGCGGCGGCCGCTTCGGAGCCGGGACAGCGCACGTCGAAGCGCTCGATCACGCGTCGCGCGAAGTCGCGCATCGCGGCCGGCCGGATGAAACCGCGCCGATGCAGGGCATCGCCGGTCAGCAGCGCGTTCTCCGCGAGCGTCAGCTCGGGCACTGCGCCGTGCCGCAGCCTTTCCTCGGGCACGTAGCGCAGTCCGAGTGCGCGCCGCTCGCGCGGACCGAGGCCGCGCAGCGAGCGGCCGTCGAGCGACAGCGCGTCAGCTTGGACCTGCGCTTCGCCGGCGAGCGCCGCCACGAGCGCGCGCTGGCCGTTGCCCGAGATGCCGGCGATGCCGACGATTTCGCCGGCGTGCAGCGCGAAGGCGAGCGGCGCGCCCTCTTCGCTCCCCAGGCGCAAACCGTCGACGACCAGGCGCGGCGGACCCGGCGGCGTGTCGTGCGCGGCGATCTGCGGCGGCTCGGCGCCGATCATCAGCCGCGCGAGGCTCGCTTCGCTCTCGCGCTTCGGATCGACCGTGGCGACGACGCGGCCGGCGCGCATCACCGTGCAGCGATCGGCCAGCCGTCGGATCTCGTCGAGCTTGTGGCTGATGAAAAGGACCGCCAGGCCGTCGGCAGCGAGGCTGCGCAGTGTGGCGAACAGCGCGTCGACCGCCTGCGGCGTCAGCACCGAAGTCGGCTCGTCCATGATCAGAAGCCGCGGCCGCGCCAGCAGCGCGCGCAGGATTTCGACGCGCTGGCGTTCGCCGGTCGACAGGTCGTGCACCCGGCGCTGCGCGTCGATCGCCAACCCGTAGCGCGCGGCGGTCTCGCCGAGATCGCGCTGCAGCTCGGCCGGCGACGGCGCGGTCGGCAGGCCGAGCGCGATGTTCTCCGCCGCGGTCAGCGTGTCGAACAGTGCGAAATGCTGGTGCACCATCGCGATGCCGAGCGCCCGCGCCGCCTGCGGGTCGTCGATCCTCACCGCGCGGCCGTCGAAGGCGATTTCGCCGGCGTCCGGCTGCACCTCGCCCGCGACGATCTTCATCAGCGTGCTCTTGCCGGCGCCGTTTTCGCCGAGCACCGCGTGGATCTCGCCGGCCGCGACCTCGAGCGAGACCGCGTCGTTGGCGAGCACCGCGGGGTAGCGTTTGCTGATGTTCTTCAGCGACAGACGGGGCGGCATGCGGCGAGCGCGGGCGGGACTTGAGTCTTCTTGTTGCAGCCGGTGGCGGAGGCGGTGAGATTGCTCGGCGACCGCGTTGCCTCCGCGGCCGCCTCGGCCCTCGCATCGCTCGGGCCCGCCCTGCGGGCGTCCGTCGCGAGCGTCCCCCGGACGCTCGCTCCGCGAACTCTCGAGCGACCGGTGGCGGAGGCGGTGAGATTCGAACTCACGAAGGGCGAACCCTTGCCGGTTTTCAAGACCGGTGCCTTAAACCGCTCGGCCACGCCTCCGAAGGCGCGCATTGTGCCGGTTTTGTCTCCGGCCGCGAACTGCGTTCGCTTAACTTCGGCCGCGCCGAAGTTAGCCTTCGACGCAACATCGCGCTGCGCGCGATGTTGTCAAGACCGGTGCCTTAAACCGCTCGGCCACGCCTCCGAAGGCGCGCATTGTGCCGTAGCGGCCCGTGCGGCGCACTGCGCCCTCGCCGCAGGCTGGAGAGGTCGGGCGGCGTGCAAGCGCCGTCAACGCGCCCGCAGCTTCACCGTCGCGGCTTCGATCGCGTTCGCGAGATAGCTCTCGTAGAAGCCCGCGGCGTCGAGGCCGACCAGCGGGTCGCCGAGCGGCGTCAGGCTCGCGTCGACGATCAACACGACCGGAACGACGCGCGCACCGAACCGCGCTGCGAACCGTGCTTCGGTGATCGGCTGGCCGTCGGCGTCGACGAAGCTGCGTTGCCCGACGATGTCGACCTCCCGGATCAGGACGCCGGCGCGCGGATCGCGTGCGCGCGGCGCCAGGTAGTTGCGCCGGACTTCGATGCAGTACGGGCAGCCCGGCGTGCTGAAGAAAAGCAGCAGCGGCACGCGCTCGCGCCGCACCTGCGCAAGCAGCGGGCGCAGATCGCCGATCCGTTCGAGCACATGCGCTTCGGCGGCGCGTGCGCCGGTCGTGAGCTGACCGGCCAACGCCAGTACCGCGACAGCCGCAATGAATTCTCGCCGCCGTTCGAGTTCGCGCGCGTGGTCCGACATGGGCGTGCCTGGGGTCAGGAGCTTGGCGTCAACCTGCACGCGGTATGCCGTTCGGTGCGATCGGTCCGGAGACGTCGACGAGCGGACGCCGTCATTCGGATTCGAGGCACAACGACAGCACGGCGATGGTGAACTCGTCGATCTGCAGGAAAGCATAAGGGTCGGCGATGCCCTGCTCCTTCAGCCACTTCGCCTGCAACTGATACGCGAGCCGCTCGCGCGCCGCAAGGCAGGGATACCGGATCGCGGCCAGTTCCTGCACGTGGTGAACCAGCTCGTGCACGAGCGTCGCCCGGTTCGCGAGGCTGTCGAGCCGCCACGAATCTTCCAGGTAAACGGTCTTCGATCGACCGTCGTACAGCGCCGTCACCGACGCGCCTGCCGGCGGCGGAGAGCCGTAGGCCATCGTCACGAGTTGGTCGTGCGGCGCCAGTCGGATCTCGGGTGCGGGCGGCGGCTCGCATCCGATCTGCGACGAGATCCACGTCAACAGGGCGACAATGAGCGCCTTGATGTCCATGATGCCTCGGTCGCTCGCGCCGCTCGGCCGCAGTAGCTGCGCGAGACCGGATGCTTGACGGCGCCGCCAACGATGGCCGATGCGTTCCGCTCGTTCCCGGTTCGGCGAGGAGACCCCCTGGAAGAATGCTGCTCCCATCCCTCGGCATCGGCATTGACCCAGTTCAACGGCCAAGGACATGCGCATGGCGGCGATCCAGCGCCGGCTGCCCGCGCGCACTCATGCGATCGAACGCGGACGTGCGTCCGCCGGCCGCACGGCGAGCGCGCAGCCTCGTGCGCTAGGCCAATCCGGGATTGCCCTGCATGCCCTTGATCGTCGGCAGGTTGAGCTTGCGCGGCTTAAGCACCTTCTGATCGCGCAGGTACTTGGCCACGACGTCCCACACGGGTTCGCCCTGCGCCCCTTCCGCGACCGGCGCCCAGCCGGCGACCTTGTAGGTCTTCTTCGGATCGATTGGCCTGCCGTCGAGCCGCATGTCGGAGATGCGGCTTCCCATCGTCGCGTTCGGATCGATCGTGTACTGCAGCCCGCCGACGCGCACCATGTCGCCGCCCTGCTGCAGATACGGGTCGGGGTTGAACAGGTTGTCGGCGACATCCTCGAGGATCGTCTTGATCATCTCGCCCGGCATGTCGGTCACGGTCGTGTACGGATACGTGATCGCGGTCTGGTCCAGCACGTGCTCCATCAGGATCGTCTGCCCCGGCAGCAGCGACGTGCCCCAGCGGAATCCCGGCGAAAACGCGATCTGCGCGCCTTTCACCGTGATCAGCGCGTCGCAGATCAACTGGTCGAAGGTGCCGTTGAAGTTGCCCCGCCGGTACAGCAGCCCTTCGGTCACGGCGAGTTTCTCGCCGAGTTTCGACTCGAACGGTGCGCGCACTCTCTTGATGAACGCGTCCATCTCCGCGTCGGCCGGCAGCAGATTGGCGAACACCGGCAGCAGCCTGTAGCGGAAGTCGACGACCTTGCCACCCTTGACTTCGAAGTCGAGCACCCCGAGGAACTTGCCGTTGCTGCCGGCGTTCGTCACGAGCGTCTGCCCGCCCGCGTTCTTGACGATCGAGGGCGCCGGCACGCCGTCGTGCGTGTGGCCGCCGAGGATCGCGTCGATGCCGCGCACGCGCGTGGCCATCTTTAGATCGACGTCCATGCCGTTGTGGCTCAACACGACGACGACCTGCGCGCCTTTGCCGCGCGCCTCGTCGACGTGTTTCTGCATCGTGTCGTCCTTGATGCCGAAGCTCCAGTCGGGGATCAGGTAGCGCGGATTGGCGATCGGCGTGTACGGGAAGGCCTGCCCGATGATGGCGACCTTGACGCCGTTGATGTCCTTGATGACGTACGGCGGGAACACCTGGTCGCCGAAGTCGGTGGTCGTGACGTTCTGCGCGATGAAGTCGACCTTCCCCTTGAAGTCCCGGTCGACGATCTCCTGCACGCGCTTGGCGCCGAGCGTCATTTCCCAGTGCGGCGTCATGATGTCGACGCCGAGCAGCTTGCAGGCGTCGACCATGTCCTGCCCGTTGGTCCACAGCGCCGTGCCCGATCCTTGCCAGGTGTCGCCGCCGTCGAGCAGCAGCGCGCCGGGGCGCGACGCCTTCATCCGTTTGACCAGCGTGGCGAGGTGCGCGAAGCCGCCGACCTTCCCGTAGGTGCGCGCGGCGGCCTCGAAGTCGAGATAGGTGAACGCGTGCGCTTCGATCGACTTCGGCGCGATGCCGAACTGCTTCAGCAGGTGTTCGCCGACCAGGTGCGGCGCCTTGCCGCGCGCGTCCGCCACGCCGAGATTGACGCTCGGCTCGCGGAAGTAGATCGGCAGCAACTGCGCGTGGCAGTCGGTGAAGTGCAGCAAGTGCACGTTGCCGAAGCGCGGCACGTCGTACAGCCGGCGCGCGGCATCGGGCTGCTGCGCGAGCACGTCGCGCGCCGTGATCGGCATGCCCGCCGCGGCGGCCACCGCCAGGACCTGCATGAACTCGCGTCGATTCATCGACATCGGACTTCCCCCTACCTCTCACGGCTTGGTCGCGAAGCGCGCGAGCGCAGCGACGTCTTCGGCGAACATCTCGCCGAGTTCGCGGAACACGATGCGCCCGGTCGAATCGACCACGTACACCTCGGGCAGCGCCTTGCGCCGCCCGAACCAGGACTCCGACTGCGGACCGGCCATCGCGACGGCGAACGTGAAGCCGCGCTCGGCCATGTACTTGCGCACGGGCGCCGGATCCTTGTCGATCGAGAACGTCAGCACGACCAGCCCCTTGCCGCCGTGCTGCGCGTGCAGCTTCTGGATGTGCGGGTTCTGCGCCGCGCAGAACGGGCACCAGGTCGCCCAGAACTCGACGACCACGGTCTTTCCCCGCAGATCGGCGGCGCGCAGGACGCGACCGTCGACCAGCGTGACGTCCGACCAGGCGACGCGGTCGCCGACATCGACCGCGCGCGCGCCGGACAGCGGCAGCGTCGCTGCGAGCAGCGCGAACAGCAGCCGGCGAACGAGCGTCATCGCTTTCCTCGGGTCCAAAAAAAGGGCGGCGCCGGCCGACGCCGCCCCGCTTGCCTTGCGGACGCTACTGGTTGACCGGCGATGCCGGATCCAGCAGCAGCGCCATCACGTCCTTGATCTGCGCCTCGGTCAGGATGCCGGCGTCGCCGAAGCGCGGCATCGGCGAACAGGCGTTGAACGCGTGCGTGTTCCAGATCTTGGCCCACGTATAGCGCAGCGTCTGCTCGGTGTTGCCGCGCAGCTTGCCGTAGTTGTATAGCGACGGGCCGATGTTCCCGAACGAGATCTCCGCCTTCGACAACTGGTGGCAGGCATAGCAGTTGCCGCCGGCGGGCGCGCCTTCCTTGTCGCTCCACTGCAGGCCGACACCCGTCTGCGCGACGCGCTCGCCCTGCTTGTAATCGCCGAGCCATTTGCTGTCGGTGGGGTACTTGACCGCGGCGAGCGCGGCCTTTTCAAGCCGTTCGCGCACCTCCTTCGGGGGGTTGTTGCCTGTCTCCGAGCACACGCGCTGCAGTTCGGTCTGATTCAGCCGGTCGATCTTGGCGATGCCGCGGTCCTTGAAGCTCGACTTGATGACTGCGAGCGTTTCCTCCTTGGTCGGCGGCGCGTACATCATCGAAGCGCAGCCGGCGAGCGCGACCGCGCCGAGCGCAGCCATGGCGAACTTGAGTTTCATCGGTCGCTCCCTCCTAGCGCTTGATGGCGGGCGAATCCATCTTGCCGCCCGCGGCCTTGACCCCGAGGAACGTGATCAGGTCGATCGTCCCCTGGGAAATGAAGATCGGCTCGGGCCAGCGCTGCTGCCGGAAGCAGTCGTTGAGCCGCCACTGCATCGTTCGCAAGGCGCCCTGCGACACGCGATACGCGGGCCAGGTCGCGAACGCGCGCTGCGCGGGTTCCGGTTTCTCGAAGTTCGGCAGGTCCTGCAGCCGGATGCGCTGGCCGTCGACGCCGTGGCAGGTCGAGCAGGCGAAGTCGTACGGACCGGCGCGCATGTAGAAGAGCTGCTTGCCGCGCTCGAACGAAGCCTTCTCCTTGGGGTGATTCTGCGGCACGGTGATCGGCAGACCGCGCGATTGTTCGACGACATAGGTCGTGATCGACTCGATGTCGGTCGCGCGCTGGCCGGCGCCGGAGAATGGATTCTTGGTCACTGCCGCGCGATCGAAGCCCTGCAGCGTGACCATGCAGTGGACCAGGCGCGCCTCGAAGTCCATCACCTGATCGGCGTCGGCGAAGTAGCGCGGCAGTTGCGCGTACGCGCCCTTGACGACGCCCGGCCCGAGGCCGAGGTCGCACTGCTCGAGCGAGGCGTTCTTCGGACCGCGCTTGGTCTTCCACAGCTCTTCGCCGCGCACGACCAGCAGCTCGGCCGGATTGCCATCCTGCAGCATCTGGCGATAGCGCTCGATCTCCTGGATCGTCCTGTCCTTGTCCTGCGCCATCGCGCTCGCCGCAGCGATCGCCATTCCCGCACCGGCCAAAACCGGTCCCAGGCTCCGCATCACCGATGCGGGTCGTCTCCATGTCATGGGTGCTCCTTGTGGCTTAAGGGACAAATACCCCGTCCTCTGCGGGACGTAGGTCAACGTATGCGTCTTGCTTGGCCGGCAGCCGCGCGGAAGCCGATGCCGCCCTGCGCGCAGATCGCGTGCGTGCCTGCTTCATCGGCCTGCACTTCGCTTCGACGTGCAGCACGGGCGCACCGGCGCTTCCGTCGGTACTCGCCCGTGCACTGCGTCAGTTGATCGTCGCCTTGTCGGTGCGTGTCTCTCCCTTGTTGTCGACCCACGTCACGACGATCTCGTCACCCTTCTTGCCGCCCTGGAACTTGAACTGCAGGTACGGGTTCTTCGACACCGCCGGCCCCCACTCGGCCGACAGCACGGTCTTGCCCGCGTGCGTCACGGTGACCGTCTGGATGAAGTGCGGCGGCACCAGGTTGCCGCTCGCGTCGCGCCGCTGGCCGGCTTCCATTTCGTGGCTCATCAGCACGCGCACCTCGACCGCATCGCCTTGCGCGGTGGCGCGGATTCGCATCGGATCAGGCATGTTGGCTCCTTCGCTTGCGTAACGTTTCGATCCCTGCTCAGCCGCCGCAGCCGCCCAGCGTGACCTTGACTTCCTTCGAGGCGACGTAGAACTTGCCGTCTGCCTTGACGACCGCGTACACGTTCGACGTCTGGCCCATCTTGATACGGGTGGAGATGTTGGGCTCGGTGCCGGCCGGGATGTTGAAGCCCGCCGCCAGCACGTTCGGGTTCTTCTCGACCAGCACGTAGACCGCCTGTGTCTTGGGGATCTTGCTGGTCACGCCGACCGGAACGACCGCACCGTTTTCGGCGATGTCGGGCGCGGTGATCGCGATGTCCTTGCTCTCGACCGGCGCCGAACCGCCGAGCGCCTTGACTGCGTCGTTCAGGTTTTTCGTTTCGAACGCCGCCTTGTTCCACGCTTGCTGTTGCGCAAAAGCTTCGTCCGTCGTCAGCAGACCCGCCGCGGCCAGAAGGCCGAAAACGCCGGTCAGCTTCATGAAGTCGCGTCGTGTCTCACTCATGAATCACCTCCGTCAATGTTCATCGAGCTGCATCAATGGTAGCAATGCAGCGTCGGCCAGCATTCCGCTTGCGGGAATACTCTCATCCTAGGCGCCGCTTGAACCGCCGCGCCCGGAGTTCTGTTGCGGCCGGGTCGTTGCCCGTCGCATTGTTGTTGCCGATCAGACGTGGCGCCACGAGCGCAGGGCCCGCGCGCGCCAGTCGTTGTCCCTGAGTCGCATCTGCGCTCGCGAACAGCCACGCGTCCAAGGCCGCCGCTCGGCTGCGAACGCCCGCGCCCGCAAGGCGCCGCCTTCTCACCCTGCGCCCGACCTCGCTGCGGCCGAAGTAAAACAGCGCGCGGAGCGAAAGGAAACACTTCCAAAGGGTTATTCGAGCCTCGCTAGTCGGTCGTGCGGCGCAGTATCCACCTCGCAAGAGTACGTAGCTCCGCGTCGGAGAGACTCTGCTGCGCCGGCATCGCGACCTGCCCCCACTGGCCGGCACCTCCCTGGCGAATGCGATCCGCGAGATAGGTTTCTGCGTCCGGCTTCTTTTCGTAGCGGAGGCGAATCGCGTCGAACGAAGGTCCTACCACGTCCTTGTCGACTGCATGGCAGGCGACGCACGCCTGTCGGTTCATCAGGTCCTGCACGCTCGGCATCGCGTTCGCGGCCACGCGCACGCCCTCCGGTGCCCGCAGGCTCGCAAGCGCCACATCGAAGCGCGTCGTATCGACGCCGGCCACCGGACCGATCGCGCGCACCTGCTGGGCCAGGTTGCCGTGCGCGTTCATCGCATAGGTCGGCAGTTCGGAGGTCACCGCGACCTGCGTGCGGCAGTTGGTCATGCACGCCGAGCCGTTCACGTCGGGCCTACCGCGCACCGAACCCATGCCGTGTTCGGCCGTCATGCCGTTGCGGTTCGGCATCTTCACCGTCAGCAGATTCCGGTCCGAAAGCTCGAAGTCGGCCGGCACGATGTCGTTCAGGTGCAGCACATACGCGGTCACCGCGTACACCTCGTCGACGGTGAGCGACTGCGGCGCGGTCCACGGCATCGCGCGATTGATGTAGTCCCACAGCGTCGAGGCGTGATTGAGCTTGGTGCCGACCGTGCGCACGCCGTCGGGCCTGAGCAGCGCCGACGCGCGGCCGGTTTCCAGATCTTTCGGGCTGACTCCGCCGGCGATCATCATGTAGTTGTTGCTCTCGCCGAAAGTGCCGTGACAGGACGCAC
Organism: Betaproteobacteria bacterium; assembly: GCA_016861185.1. GTDB lineage: Bacteria > Pseudomonadota > Gammaproteobacteria > Burkholderiales > Burkholderiaceae_F > DSNY01. The sequence goes on along the minus strand of BOKW01000002.1, from coordinate 193,686 downwards.
ACTTGGCGTCGTAGATCGCCTGCCCCTGCTCCACGGTGCCACGGCCTTTTTTGACGCCGTGCCCGTCCGGACGCACGTCGATGTCCCAACCGGCGATTTCCTGCGGCGTGGCGATGCGACCGAAACCGAAGCGCGGCTTGAACGTCGGGTCGGCCGAGGCCGCGCGCGCTGGGACGCCGGTCGCGACAACCAGCGCGGCGCCGACCGCCGCCATCAGCAATCCACTAGCCAATCTGAACATTCGTCACCTCACCGTCGCGCGCGATGCGCCAGGTCTTGATCGCGTTGTTGTGATAGATCGAGCGCGTGCCGCGCACGGCGCGCAGCTGCGCCATCGTCGGCTGCACGTGTCCTGTTTCGTCGATCGCGCGGCTTTCGAGCAGCGCGGGGCTGCCGTCCCAGTTCCAGTCGAAGCGGAAGCGCGTCAGCGCCTTCGGCAGCACCGGTTCCTGCAGCTTGGCCGTGCGCCAGTTGCGGCCGCCGTCGGTGGAGACGTCGACGCGCTTGATCCGCCCGCGGCCCGACCACGCCAGCCCGGTGATCTCGTAGTAACCCTTGTCGAGCAGCTTCTGTCCGGCCGACGGCGACGTAATGACCGACTTGACCTCCTGGATCCACGTGTACTGCCGATGCGTGCCGTCGGGCAGCAGGTCGACGTAATGCAAGGACTCCTCGCGCGTATTCCATGGCTTGTCGCCGACTTCGAGCCGGCGCAGCCACTTGACGCTCGACACGCCTTGAACGCCCGGCACCAGCAGCCGCAGCGGGTAGCCGTTCTCCGGTCGCAGCATCTCGCCGTTCTGGCCGTAGACGACCATCACGTCGTCGAGCGCGAACTCGATCGGAATCGTGCGCGTTAGCGCCGAGCCGTCGGCGCCTTCGGCGAGGATGAACTTCGCGTTCTTCTTGTCGTAGCCGACTTCTTCGAGCAGCGTCGACAGCAGCACGCCGGTGAACTCGCTGCACGCGATCATCCCGTGCGTGTACTGCACGGTGGGTACGGCGACGTTGGCCCACTCCATGCCGCTGTTGGCGCCGCATTCGATGAAGTGGATGCGCGACACCGACGGCAAGCGCATCAGGTCGCTCATCGTCAGCAGCAGCGGCCGCTTGACCAGGCCGTGGATCATCAGGCGGTGCTGCTCCGGATCGATCTCCGGCGCGCCCGAGTGATGGCGCTCAAAATGCAGACCCGCCGGGGTGATGATGCCGAACAGGCTTTGCAGCGGCGTGAAGCTCACCGAAGACAGCGGCGTGCGCGTCAGGCCCGGGCTTTGCCGGCGCTGCACGTTGGCCTCGTACTTCGACGGCATGCCGTAGCCCGACGCGCCGACGGGCGCGCCGAGCGCGCGGGTCCACGCGGCCGCATCCGGCGGCATGTTCGAAGAAGCCTTCGCCAGTGCCGATGAACCGGCGGCGGCGAGCGCGCCGCCCGCTGCTGCAAGCGCCTGCTGCATGAATCCGCGCCGCGCGCGTTTGGCGGCCTGGATCTGCTCGGCGCTCAGGTGATTTTCGGGCGCAAGCTGTATGCGCCCCTGAGTGAGGGGTTGTTTCATCCTGGGCTGACTACGAGGGGGACTTCGAGTTGGGCTGCGACATGAAGCGTCGCAGCGTCTTTGCACTGACGGTCCGGTCGTCGGCCATGCCGGCGATGTGCAGGCAGACGGTCCGGCACAGCGTGAGCACCGTCGGATCCGCGACCGCGTAGAAGGTCATCTGACCCTCGCGCCGGCGCTTCAGCACGCCTTTGGCGTGCATCAGGTTCAGGTGGCGCGAGACGTTGGTCTGGCTCGACGCGACGCGCTCGACGATCTCGCCGACGCTGCGTTCGCCTTCGCACAGCGCGTTGAGGATCTTCAGGCGGGTCGGCTCGCCCAGCAGTCCGAAGAAGCCCGAAACGGTGGCAAACAGGCGTTCGAGGTCGGGGTCGGGGGTCATGGCGTGTATGCGCATATGCGCATATGTCATCGGATGCGAATGATCTGGATTCCCTTGATCTGTGTCAAGGAAGATTTCGTTTTGCGTTGCAACGCCCGGGGCCATTAGCCCGGCAATGCGTTCGCGTCACCGACCGCAGCAAAGCGACGGCTGCGCTCCGGCGGAGCAAGGGCGCGGCGTGCGCCGAGAGCAGAAACGAGCCGGGGCGGAAGCTCGACGCGTTGCGCGCTTCGCTTTTCCGCCCCGATCGGACCGGATCGGCCTGGCGGCTGTCCGCCCGGCCCCGGTTCAGATGAACAGGCTGATGTCGGCGTCGCCGGCGAAACCGAGGAACATCGTCGCGCCGCCGAATTGCGTCTGCGGGATGAAGTCGTCCTTCGTGAAGTCGAACAGGTCGACCGTCATCTGGCAGCCGATGAACTTGACCTCGGCTTCGATGCAGATGTTGCGCAGTTCCTCGAGCGAGGCCACGCCCTTGGACTTGATCTTGTTCCTCATCATCATCGTCGCCATCGACTCCATGCCCGGCAGCGCCTGCACGAACACGGGCATCGGCACCGGCATCGGCATCGCCGGATTGGCGAGCGGGCTGATCTTGACGTCCGACAGATCCTTTTTCAGCAGCGTCAGACCGTAGAAGGTGAAGAAGATCTGGACTTCGTAGCCGAGCGACGCGGCGGTCGAAGCGAGGATGAACGGCGGGTACGCCCAGTCCAGCGTCCCTTTGGTGGCGATCAACGCCATCTTTTTCTGGCTCACGGCAGCCTCTCGGTGTCTGTTGGCGCGGCGCGGCCATCGGCCGCGTGTCGCAGTGGATCGAGGACGCGCGGCCGCTGCGGTCGCGCGCGGTGCAACGCCTTCAACGGCGTTTCAGATAGAAGAGATAGGTGCCGCCGTCCTGCTCGGAGGCGAGCAGTTCGTTGCCGGTCTGCTCGGAGAACGCCTTCATGTCGGCGACCGAACCCGCGTCCGTCGCCAGCACCTTGAGCACTTGCCCCGAGGCCAGTTCGTTCAGCGCCTTGCGCGTCTTGACGATCGGCATGGGACAGGCCAGCCCGCGCGCGTCGAGTTCCTTGTCGTACTTCATCCGGGGTCTCCTCTTCGTTCGGCCGTCCCGGCGCGCAGCGGGGACAGGCGGGTTGAGTCGCGCGGCACAGTGTAGCGACGAAACCACTGAGCGGACGCGGCTTCCGCATTGCTGCGAAGGCGTGGCGCCGCCTACCCGCATGGGTGATTCATGGTGCGGCAGGCGGCTCGCAGAATCGTCGTGCGCACTTGCCTGAGCGCGCGACGCGACTTCGATGCCCCAGCCGCCGGCGGGCGCCCGCCCTTCCATTCCGATCGTTCCGGCTCAAAGCGCAGAGCGCGCCTCGAGCGCGGCCGAACACGCCTGCAGCGGCGCCGAATCGTTCGCGTTGATGGTCCTGGGCGACTCGATGGCGCCGGAATTCTCCGAAGGCGACATCGTGATCATCGAGCCCGAAGGGCTGGCCACCGATCGCTCGTATGTGCTGGCCCTCTGGCAGGACGAATGGATCTTCCGCCAGCTCGTGCGCAGCGACGCCGGCTGGTGCCTGCGGGCGCTCAATCCGCAGTACCCGGACATCGCCCTGCCCGATCTGAGCCCCGTTCGCGGCGTGATCAGGCAAAAGAGCCGGCCCGGCCGGCGGCGCGCGGCCAAGCGCTACGTCGAGTGAGTCGGGCCGTCGATGCCGCATGCCGAACTCGCCCCGCTCATCGACGTCGTCCAGCGCAACTGCGATCTGGCCGACGCACGCCATGCGCGCGAGAAGTCGATGTGCACCTACCTGCTCGACATGCGCGAGCACTTTCGCTGGGCGGCGCAGCTTCCGCTCGGCACGGCGCCCGACCGAGCGCAGTTGTCGGCGTGGATCGCGCGGCGCGAACAAAGCTGGGAGTTGCTGCCGACGGCGGATGCGCCGTTTGCGCCGCTGCCGCTCGGGGCTGGAGTCGACCCCTTCGACGACGACGCTGCGAACGGTTACCTGGCGGAACACGGCTGCGTCTACGGCGCCGGCATCGGCCTGTTCGGCGCGCCGCTTTTTTTTCTCGCCGAACGGGCCTCCGAACAGACGCGCGACGGCGCGCGGGTGATCGTCACCGAGCGCGAATGGGCGCGCGGCATGACCGCCCCGCCCGCGGTCAGCCGCGGACGTACGGTCATCGTGCGGCTCGATGCGTTGCGCCGCTGGCTATGGACGCGCGTCGAAGCCGGCAGCCGGCGCGCCGGCGACAACGCGTTCAGTGCGGCGCTGCGCGCGTATGCCGCCGCGGACGCGGCCGCCGGCGTCGAGCGCATGGCGCGCGGCGAGACGGAAACGCTGATCCTGCACGAGCTGGGCGAGTTGCACGCCGGCGTGCTGCTCGGCGAAGACTGGGAGAGCATGATCATCGACAGCCCCCGCCGCACCGAGGTGGTGCTGCGCGCGCTGCGCGATCTGCTGGCCGACTGCCTCGTCACGCTGCCGCAACTGCTGGCGCGCGATGCGCACGCGTCGCTGCTGTTCTGGTACGCGACCTTCGACGGGCTGCGGCGCCAACTGGCGCCGGAGCTGGCCGAACCCTTTCGCGCGGAACCGGATCGCATCGACCGCGCGGCGCTCGCAGACGCTGCGCGCACGGGCGCGAGCCGATGGCTCGAACGGGCGAGCGGGCTGCAGGCAGCCTGGCAGCGCGGCGGCAGTGCCGCGCTCGCGCAGGCCGCCGACGCGCTGTGCCCGCGTCAGTGATCCGCCGTCTGCTCCGGCGCCTGCGCTGACAGCACGGGCACCGCGCGGCCGCGATCCGGCGCGCCCTCGAACCACGCCAGCTTGTCGCGCAGCTTGACCACGTCGCCGACGATCACGAGCGTGGGCGGATGCAAGCCGGCCTCCTCGACCTTGCACGCGAGTTCGCCGAGTGGGGCAACCACCACACGCTGCTGCGGCAGCGTGGCCTGCTGCACGACCGCAGCCGGCATGTCGGCCGGCAGGCCGTGCGCGATCAACTGCTCGCACAGCGCGGGCAGACCGAGCAGCCCCATGTAGATCACGAGCGTCTGGCGCGGGCGCGCCAGCCCGTGCCAGTCGAGATCCATCGTGCCGTCCTTCAGGTGCCCGGTGACGAGCACGCACGACTGCGCGTAATCGCGATGCGTCAGCGGGATGCCCGCGTACGCCGCGACACCGCACGCCGCAGTGATGCCGGGAACGACCTGGAAGCGCACGCCGGCGGCGGCGAGCGATTCGATCTCCTCGCCGCCACGACCGAAGACATACGGATCGCCGCCCTTCAGCCGCAGCACGCGCTGGCCCTGCGTCGCCAGCTCGATCATCAGCGCGTTGATCTGCTCCTGCCGCATCGTGTGGTCGGCGCGCCGCTTGCCGACGTAAATGCGGCGCGCGTCGCGCCGCGTGAGATCGACGATTGCCGGCGACACCAGGTTGTCGTACAGCACGACATCGGCCTGCTGCATCAGACGCAGCGCGGCGAAGGTCAGCAGGTCGGGATCGCCGGGGCCCGCGCCGACGAGATAGACCTCGCCCACCGGCGCACGCTGCGTCGAATCGTCGAGCTCGCGTTCGAGTGCCTCTTCGGCCTGCTGCAGTCGGCCCGAGAACACGAGCCCCGCGATCGGACCCTGCAGCACGCGCTCCCAGAACGGGCGCCGCGCCGGCGGCGGCAGCGCGCGCTTGACGCGTTCACGGAAGCGCTGCGCGAGCTGTGCGAGCTGTCCGTAGGTGGCAGGGATCAGGCTCTCGAGCCGCGCGCGCAGCAGCCGCGCGAGCACCGGCGAGGCGCCGCCGGTCGACACCGCGATCACGACCGGCGAACGATCGACGATCGCCGGCAGGATGAACGAGCACAGTTCCGGATCGTCGACGACGTTGACCGGCGTGCCCTGCGCGCGCGCCAGCCGCGACACCTCGGCGTTGACCGCGCGGTCGTCGGTGGCCGCGATGACGAGGACAACACCCGCGAGCGCCTCGCGCGTGAACGCCGCCGCACGGTGCTCGATGCGACCCTGGCGCGCGAGATCGGCGAGCGCCTCGCACAGCTCGGGGGCAGTCACGGTCACGCGCGCGCCGGCGTCGAGCAGAAGCCGCGCCTTGCGTGCGGCGACTTCGCCGCCGCCGATCACCGCGCAGCGTTCGCCGGCGAGCTTCAGGAAGATCGGCAGGTGATCCATCGCTACCAGTACGCGAGCAGCCGTCCGCCTTCGACTTTCGACTGCCAGCGCTTCAGCGGCGTCGAACCCTTGGCGATGCATTCGCCGGTCGTGATGTCGAACGCCCACTCGTGCTTCGGGCAGGTCAGCCGCGTGCCCTGCAGCGCCAGGTGCGGGATGTTGGTCGTCTGGTGCGGGCAGCGGCTGTCGTAGACGCGGTACTCGTCGGCAGCGCGATGGACGAACAGACCGCGACCGTCGCAGTCGACGCGGCGCGTGGCGCCGACTTCGAGCTCGTGTGCGCCCATTACGTCGTGCCAGGTGCCGGGCAGCCCGAACGCGCCGGCCTGGAACTCGGGCAGATCCATGTCGAGGATGATGTCCACCGCCCACACGATTCTTGCCAGCCCCAGCGCCGGGAACGCCATCAGCAGTGCGTCGAGCACCTCGGCCGGCGTGCAGCCTTCGCGCAGCGCGCGCATCAGGTACTGGCGGAAGCCGCGATCCGTCTGCGAATGCACCTTGGTGATCACCGAGATCAGGTTGCGCGTCTTCGGGTCGAGGTTCCTGCCGGCCTCTTTCAGGAACTTCAGGTAGTGGCCCATCGCCTCGGGGCGGGCCTTGACGAGGAAGTTCAGTGCGTCGCTCATGGTCGGTGTCGAGGTGAGGGTCAGAGCACGAGGGCGCGCGTACGGCCCGGCAGCGCGCCGGCGCCCTGCAGGCCTTCGACCGCGGGCTGCACGAACTCGGCCGGGCCGGCGACGAACACATCGCATTGCGCGAGTTCGCGGCGCGATGCGACGACCGCTTCGGTCACCTGCCAGGCGCCGGCGCCCGGCGCGGCGTCGGTCAGCAGTCGGTGCGAAAAGTTGTCGAACGCGGCCGCCCACGCGCGGCACTGGTTCGCCAGGTAGTGGCCGTCGGCGCGCGTGGCGAGCCAGTACAGGTCGAAGGCCTCGACCTGCTCGCCGGCCATCGCGTGCTCGAGCAGACTCTTGATCGGCGCGAAGCCCGTGTCGCAGGCGACCAGCACGAGCGGCCGCGCGCTGTCGGCGTCGAGCACGAAGTCGCCGCTCGGCCCGCGCACGCTGACCGCGGCGCCGGGGCGCAGGCGATCGGCGAACAGCGCCTGCGCGAGCGGCGACGCCTCCTCGCGCGCAATATGGAAGTGCAGGTTGCGTTCGTCGCACGGGCAACTGGCGAGCGCGGCCGTTTGCGTCGCGTCGCCGTTCGCGTCGGCGATGCCGAGCGTCACCGACTGCCCGGCGAGGAAGCGCAGCCGGTTCGTGCGCGGCGTCTGCAGATGCAGCAGCCGCGTGTCCGGCGCGAGCGTTTCGACGGCGCGCACCGTCGCGACGATGTCCTGCGCCGGGATGTCGCCCGGTCCGCGCGCCTCGAGGGTTTCGACCGCGATGTCGCTGACCGCCGTATGCGTGCACAGCAGCGCGTAGCCCTGCTGCTTCTCCACCTCCGACAGCGGATAGTCCGAGTGCTGGATCTGGCGCACTTCGCCGCTCACCACGCGCGCCTTGCACAGCCCGCAGGTGCCGGTGCCGCAGCCGTAGGCGAAGCGCATGCCGGCCTTCAACCCGGCCTGCAAGATCGAGTCGTTGCCCTCGACCAAAAAGTGCCGCCCGCTGGGCAGCACGGTGACCTGCGCCGAGATGACCTGCATCACGTTCACCATCGCATCGAGCCGGTCCGCGGGCTCGGCGCCAAGCGCGCGTTTGAGCCCCTCGTCCAGCATTCCCTTCAGTCCGGCGAGCCGCCGGTCATCGGCGGCGAGTTCGCCGAGCCGCGCCTGCGCGTCGACGACGAGCGCGTGATACGCCTGCACCAGTCGCCGCAGATCGGCGAGCTCCTGTCCCTGCGCGAACAGCCGCTGCGCGAGCACTTCCTGCGACGGCAGCATCCGTTCGCGCACGCGCCGGCCGAACGATTCGTCGCGGATGCGCGCGACCTTCTCGAACAGCCCCGCGTCTTCCAGCTTGAGCTGCGGGAAAGCGCGCAACAGCTCGGCCGCATCGATCAGCCCGTCGAACGCCGCGAGTTCGCCGGCACCGATCATCCGCTGCAGCGTCCCGCGCGGCACCCCCGCCAATTGCGCCGCGCGCGCCAGATTGAGCCATTGCGACATCAGACGCTCCCGGACGCAACCCGAATGCCAGCATCACGCTGCGGATGCCCGCACCAGCAACGTCGAACACGGAACTTCGGCGACGAGCGTTTCGACCGCATCGCCGAGCTTACCGTGCGCCGCCTGCTGCGCCGGAATGGCCACCACCTGCAGGTCGGCCTGCAACGCGGCGATGCGTTCGGGCGCGACCGTCGCGGCCGGACCGCTCGCCGCGCTGCCGTCGGCGGCGACCCCGGCGGCCTGCGCGAGCGCCGTTGCCCGCTGCAGCAGCGCGGCCGCCTGCGCGCTCACGGCGCCGGCGACGACGAACGACAAACGCAGCCCGAGCGCAGCGGCGAACGCCGCCGCGGCGCGCGCAACCGGCTCGGTGCACTCGGCTGCATCGATCACCGCGAGCGCATGGCGCTGCGGCGCCGTCGCCGCGCGCGGCACCATCAGCACCGGACACGGAGCGTGCGCGGCCACGCGCCGCACGACTTCGCCGACGCGCAGCTTGCCGAGAAAGCTTCGATGGCCGCGCCGCCGAGTGACCAGCAGGTCGGCGTGCTGCGCCTGCGCTTCGGCAACGATCTCGCGCCACAGCTCGTCGCCGCGCCGAACGCGCACGTCGATCGCCACCCGCGCGATCTGCGCGCGGCGCGCGAAGTCGGCGGCGGCCTGCGCCGCCTTCGCTTCGTTCTGCGCGGCGACTTCGGGCGCGACGGCCTCGAACTCCGGATTGCTGAGCAGCGGGACCACGACGGCAAGCGGTGCGCCGAGGCGCTGCGCGAGCGCAAGGGCGGCGCGCTCCGCACCCGAGTCGAACTCCGTCCACTGCGTGAACAGCAGCACGCGACGCGGCGCGCTCATCGTTCAGTGCCCGACCGAAACGAGGCCCGAGGCTGCAAGCACGAGCACGGCCACCTGCAGCACGCACAGCAGCGCGAACAGCCGATCGCCTCGCCGCAGGTAGATGCCGACCACCGCGAGCAGCGGCAGCGCCGAGCATCCCGACAGCACTGCGATGCCCAGCAGGCTGAGCATGTCGCCCTTGTGCAGCAGCGCGACCCAGTCCCAGTTGCCGTGGCCGCCGGCGTGGGCGGCGAGTTCGCGCGACGACATCAGCCAGACGCGCGGCAGCTCGCCGACCGGCACGTGCGGCGCCATCACACCCGTCACGTACAGCAAGGACGCGACGATCAGCAGCGCCAGGCCGAACCAGCCGCTCCAGCGCAGCCACTCCGCGTAGCGGATCTGCTCGGGCGCGATGTGTGGCTTGTCGGCCGTCTGCGAATCCTTCGGCATCCCCTAGCCCCCGATACCCAGGCCGACCAGCAGCGCGCGGCCGCCGGCGAACAGCAGCATGCCGATGACCAGTTTGCGGATCAACGCGGCTTTCAGCACCGACAGCAGGCGCGCGCCGATTTTCGCGCCGAGCATCATGCCGACGACCGATGGCGCCGCGATCACCGGCAGCACGGCGCCGTTGTTCAGGTAGATCCACGCAGCCGACGAATCGACCAGCGACAGGATGAAGCTCGACGAGCCCGCGGCGACCTTCAGCGGCGCGCCCATCACGAGATTCAGCGCCGGCACGTTGGCCCAGCCGGCGCCGAGCCCGAACATGCCGGCGAGGATGCCGATGAAGAAGAACAGCGCGAGCCCCTGCGGGGTGCGGTGCGTGCGCCACTGCACCTGCTGCCCGGTCGCGCCGTCGACGAACACGCCGTGCATGCCGAGCAGCTGAGCGAGACGGTCGCTCTGCGGCACATCAGGCAGTTCCGACTTGCGCGCCATCAGCATCACGGCGACGATGCCGAGGATTGCCACCCCAAGCGCGATCCGCACGACCGCAGCCGGCAGCGCCAGCCCCAGCAGCGCGCCGAGCATCGAGCTGATCGAGGCAAGCAGCGCGAGCGGGATTGCCACGCGCATGTTCGCCAGCCCCGCGCGCAACAACGAGGGCCCCGCGGCGAGCGCACTCGACAGCGCGACCAGCAGGCCGGCGCCGCGCACGTAGTCCAGATGAAACGGAAAGAAGCCGCTGACCAGCGGGACGAACAGCACGCCGCCGCCCACACCCGCCGGCACGGCGATTACGCCGAGGAAGAAGCAGACGACGAACAGCGCGAGCGGCCATACCCACCAGGCGGTCGCGGCGGCTGCGGCGTCGATCGGCAGCGCCAGCGCTTCGGCGGCCAGCGCCGTCGATCCCACGCCCGGCCACGCGCATCCGAGCAGCAGCAGTCCAGCGAAAGTGGTTCGTGAGGGCAGCGGTCTCAAGCCGATCGATCCGAAAGTGAAGTTCCCGCCTGCTTCGCCTCGTCGGTCGCAGCCTGGGACCTGCCCGGCGATAGTGCCATGGCGGGCACCGCGCAAAGCCCGCCCTAACGCCACGGGTTCGACTGCCTACCTGTCTGGGAGGTCGACACCCACCCAACTGGGGAGTCCGCGTCCATGCCAAAGCGGCAATGGTGCGCGCCGATGAAAACAGCGTCCAATCCGCCTTCAGGGTTATTCGGATTGGATGACCGGCGCGACCACATCCGCGCCGAGTTCGCCCGTCGCGAAGCGCGCCGTGGGGTCACGAAAACGGCGCCCGCGGCAGGCGGGCGATAGCAGCGCACGAGCGGCACGGCTCCGGCGCACACTCGAAGGAAGGAGACGCCGTGCCCGCGTTGGTCAATCCCCACGGTGGCGGTCCGCTGAAGCCGCGCCTGCTCACGGGCGCGGCGCACGCCGAAGCGCTCGCGCGCGCGCGAACGATGCCGCGCATCCGCGTCAGTTCGCGCGAACGCGGCGACCTGATCATGCTGGGCATCGGCGGCTTCACGCCGCTCGACGGCTTCATGACGCACGGCGACTGGGAACGCGTGTGCGACGGCATGAAGCTCGCCAACGGGCTCTTCTGGCCGATCCCGATCACGCTGTCGACCGACAAGGCCACCGCCGACTCGATCCGAACCGGCGCCGAGGTCGCGCTCGTCGATCCCGACAGCGACGAGATCCTGGCGACCATGCAGGTCACCGAGAAGTACACGATCGACAAGCAGCACGAATGCGCGATGGTGTTCCGCACGACGGACCTCGAGCATCCGGGCGTGAAGATGGTGATGGAACAGGGCGAGGTGAACCTCGCCGGCCCCGTGCACGTGCTGTCCACCGGCGGCTTTCCGGAGAAGTACGGCGCGCTGTTCATGACGCCGGCGCAGACGCGCGCGCTGTTCGAGTCGCTCGGCTGGACGCGCATCGCCGCCTTCCAGACGCGCAACCCGATGCACCGCTCGCACGAATACCTCGCCAAGGTCGCGATCGAAGTGTGCGACGGCGTGCTCGTGCATTCGCTGCTCGGCGCGCTGAAACCGGGCGACATTCCGGCCGAGGTGCGCACCGCCGCGATCGCGACGCTGATCGAACGCTACTTCGTCAAGAAGACCGTGGCCCAGGCGGGCTATCCTCTGGACATGCGTTACGCCGGTCCGCGCGAGGCGCTGCTGCACGCGCTGTTCCGCCAGAACTACGGCTGCTCGCACCTGATCGTCGGGCGCGACCACGCGGGCGTCGGAAGCTACTACGGGCCGTTCGACGCGCACCACATTTTCGACGAGATTCCCGAAGGATCGCTGGAGACACGGCCGCTGAAGATCGACTGGACTTTCTGGTGCTACCAGTGCGGCGGCATGGCCTCGGCGCGCACCTGCCCGCACGAGGACAAGGACCGGCTGCTGGTGTCGGGCACGAAACTGCGCAAGTGGCTGTCCGAGGGCGCCGACGTGCCGGCCGAGTTCAGCCGGCCCGAGGTGCTCGCGATCCTGCGCCGGTACTACGAGGGACTCGCCGCGCACGAGCGCGTCGAGGTGAAACTGAGCGGGCATTCCGCCCGCTGAACCTGCCGCATACAAACCACACCTGCGATCGTTCGGGGAGGAGATACACGATGTTCACCACCAATCCGTTTGCCGGGCTGTCGGCGTCGCTTTCGCCTGCGGTCATGCAAGCGTATGTCGTCGTCATGTTCATACTGGTCGTGGCGGGAACGCTGTTCGACGTTCTGCACAAGGGCAGCGCCCGGTATTTCTTCGAGAACTTCCGCAGATCGAAGGCGAAGGGGGCGCGGCCGGTCGGTGGCGGTGAGCTCGTGTCGATCGCCGTGCAGACCGCCGTGGTGGACGTGCTGGCCTCGGGTGAGTTCTGCAACCCGCGCCGGCGCATCGCGCACTTGCTCGGCATGTACGGCTTCGTGTTCTACGTGCTCGCCACCGTCGTGCTGGTCTTTGATCCGTCGGCGAGCCCGCTCTGGGCGACGCTGTGGTGGCTCGGCGGCCTGATGATCTGCGTCGGCGGCTACTGGTTCTGGTTCTTCATCCGCGTCGACGTCGCGGCCGAGGGCCACTCACCGTTCCGCCTCGTCAGGGCCGATCTTTTCATCCTGTCGCTGCTGGCCAGCGCCACGCTCGGCCTGATCTGGGCGGCGGCCGGCGGCGGCTTCGGCGTGCTGTTCGGGCTGTACATCCTCGCCACCACGGTGCTGTTCGCAGGCGTGCCTTGGTCGAAGTTCGCGCACATGTTCTTCAAGCCGGCTGCCGCCTTCGAGAAGCGACTGTCCAAGGCGAACGGGACCGCCGAGAACCTGCCCACGCAGACCCGCGACGATCCCGAGCAACAGAAGAGACACTCGATGGAACTGTTGCTGGACGCCCCGATGGACATGGGGCTCGGCATCAAGCGCGAAGCGCCCCGGCACTATTGACAACAAGAGCAGCCCGCAACTTCTGCTGGATCAGATAAGGAGCTGGACGAATGCCAACCTTCGTCTACATGACGAGGTGCGACGGATGCGGACACTGCGTCGACATCTGCCCGTCGGACATCATGCACATCGACAAGACCTATCGGCGCGCCTACAACATCGAGCCGAACATGTGCTGGGAATGCTACTCCTGCGTGAAGGCCTGCCCCCAGCATGCGATCGACGTGCGCGGATACGCCGACTTCGCCCCGCTGGGCCACAGCGTGCGCGTCCACCGCGACGAACGGCGCGGCACGATCGCCTGGCGGATCAAGTTCCGCAACGGCACGGAGAAGAACTTCCTGTCGCCCATCACGACCAAGCCCTGGGGCCAGGCGATCCCCAAGCTCGCCGACGTTCCGCCGCCCGGCAAGGAGATGCGCGACAGCCAGCTTCTATACAACGAACCGAAGTACATCCGTCTGGATGACGGCGGTTTGCGAACCCTGCAGGACGCAGGCCTCAAACTGAAGAAAGGCGTCTACTACTAATGGCCTACGAAACCATCATCGAAGACGGCATCGACATTCTCGTCGTCGGTGCAGGCCTGGGCGGCACGGGTGCGGCCTGGGAGGCGCGCTTCTGGGGGCAGAACAAGAAGATCGTCATCGCCGAGAAGGCCAATATCGATCGCTCGGGCGCGGTCGCCCAGGGCCTGTATGCGATCAACTGCTACATGGGCACGCGCTGGGGCGAGAACCAGCCGGAGGACCATGTCCGCTACGCCCGCATCGACCTGATGGGCATGGTGCGCGAGGATCTGCTGTTCGACATGGCCCGTCACGTCGACTCCACCGTGCATCAGTTCGAGGAGTGGGGCCTGCCGATCATGAAGAATCCGAAGACCGGACGCTATCTGCGCGAAGGTCGGTGGCAGATCATGATCCACGGCGAGTCCTACAAGCCCATCGTGGCGGAGGCCGCGAAGAAGTCGGCCGACAAGGTCTTCAATCGCATCTGCGTCACCCACCTGCTGATGGACGAAAGCCACGAAAACCGGGTGGCCGGTGCCGTCGGCTTCAACGTCCGCACCGGCAACTTCCACGTCTTCAAAGCCAAGACGGTGATCTGCGCCGCGGGCGGCGCGTCCAACATCTTCAAGCCGCGCTCGGTGGGCGAAGGCGCGGGACGCACCTGGTACGCGCCGTGGTCGTCGGCGTCCGCCTACGGACTGCTGATCAACGCCGGCGCCAAGATGACGCAGATGGAAAACCGCATCGTGCTGGCCCGCTTCAAGGACGGTTACGGCCCGGTCGGCGCGTACTTCCTGCACCTCAAGACCTATACCCAGAACGGTCTGGGCCAGGAGTACGAGTCCAAGTGGTGGCCGGAGTTGCAGAAGATGGTCGGCAAGGAGTACCTGGATCCGGAGGCTTCGCACCTCACGCACCGGCCCATCCCGACCTGTCTGCGCAACCACGCGTTGATCAGCGAGATCAACGCGGGCCGCGGTCCGATTCACATGGTGACGATGCGCGCCTTCCAGGATCCGCACCTGGAAGAAGTCGGCTGGGAGAACTTCCTCGGCATGACCGTCGGGCAGGCGGTTCTGTGGGCCGCCACCGACGTCGACCCGAAGAACGAGAACCCCGAACTGACCACGTCCGAGCCCTATGTGATGGGCTCGCATGCGACCGGTTCCGGCGCCTGGTGCTCCGGTCCGGAGGACGTGTCACCCCCCGAGTACTTCTGGGGTTACAACCGCATGACGACGGTCGCCGGCCTGTTCGGTGCCGGCGACGCGGTCGGCGGCACGCCGCACGCCTTCTCGTCGGGTTCGTTCACCGAAGGACGGCTGGCCGCGAAGGCCGCCTGCAAGTACATCGACGACGGCAAGGCCGAGGGCATCGTCGTCTCGCAGAGCCAGATCGACCGCCTCAAGCAGGAGGTCTACAAACCCCTCGAGCACTACCGGACCTACCGCAATGCGGTCGTCGCGGGCGACGTCAACCCGCACTACATCACGCCCAAGCAGGGACTGGACCGCCTGCAGAAGCTGATGGACGAGTACTGCGGCGGGGTGACGGCCAACTACATGACCAACGAGAAGCTTCTGAACATCGGCCTGAAGAAGCTCGCGATCATGGAGGAAGACCTCGAGAAGCTGGCCGCGTCGGACCTGCACGAGCTGCTGCGTGCCTGGGAACTGAAGCACCGCCATCGCGCCGCCGAATGCGTAACGCAGCACACGCTGTTCCGCAAGGAGACGCGCTGGCCCGGCTACTACTACCGGGGTGACTACCTGAAGGTGGACGACCAGAACTGGCATGTGCTGACGGTCTCGCGCCGCGACCCGAAGACCGGCGAGTACACGATGGAGAAGGCTCCCTGCTATCACCTGGTAGCGGACGAGAAATAGCGGGATCGCCGGCTACGCGCGTGAACATCATCGAGAAGACGGACGAAGAGCTCCTGGCGCTGGCCACGCCCCTGTGGCGCGACCTCGTCAGGTACTCGAACGAAGGCAAGTACGGCGAGTTCTCCAGGAACTTCTCCAGTTCCCTGGCGCGCGCGATGGACCAGGTCGCGGCCGGCCACCAGTTCGCGCACAGCGAGCTGGCGCGGAATCTCTCCGACCAGTTCGACCCGCTCGGCATCATCCGCCGCGGCGAGCATGTGACCGTCCTGTTCCGGCAGCGCAGCACCAAGAAGCCCGGCGAGTGGCTTGGCCGGCTCGTGCTCGGCTACGAGGACGGAAAGCTCAGGATCTTCGGTGCCTCCATCTTCTGACCACTTCGTCGGGATCTGACGTGAACGAAGTCATTCGAGCCGGCAAGTTCGTCGAGCTGAGCTACAAGGTGACCGACCGAAAGTCGGGGCACGTTCTGACCCGGGTCGAGTTCCCCTTGGGCTACGTCCATGGACACAACGAGATCCTGGCCCCTTCGGTCCACATGCAACTCGAGGGCAAGTCGGCCGGCGATATCATCGAAGTGGCGATCGATGGCAATCAGATTTTCGGTCCAAGAGACGAGTCGCTCGTCTTTACGGATCGCATCGAGAACGTCCCCGAGGAGTATCGGCAGGTCGGCGCTTCCATCCTGATGGAGAACGACGCGGGTCAGACGCGCAGCTTTCTCGTGACGCACATGGACGACGAGACCCTGACCGTCGATGGCAACAATCCACTGTGCGGCAGAGAGGTCGTTTTCACGCTCGAGATCCTGACCGTGCGCGACGCAACCAGCGACGAGATGAAGGCCGGCGGAGCAATCGGGGTGAGCCCGACCGTCGACCCGTCGCTCCTGAGACCTGTCTGAGCAGCGATGCTCAATGGCGCAGCACGACGCGAACGCAAGCGCTTGTGCATGGCATCCTGACTTCCCGATGAAACGAGGTGAACAATGAGTGAGAGCGAGCAGAAACCCGTCACCAAGATTCCTGACGGACATTCGCGTTTCGTGACGACGCGCCAGTTGCCCCCGAACGAAAAGGGGTTCGTCGGTTTCGAAACCATCTGGGTGCCGTTCCAGAAGGAAGCCGAATACCAGACGCCGCAACAGCCGTAGGCGTCATGTCGCAGCAGCCTCACCCCGCGCCGCTGCGACCGGAACACCGGCGAGTGGACTCTGCGGAGCGCCGTCTGCATCACTTCATCGAACGACCGGGCGGGCTGCTGCCCGCCCCTTTTCCGTTCCTGGGACCAGACGTTTCATGAAAGTCAGCCAGTACATGAGCCGGGCGGTGCTCACCGTGACTCCGGAGACGGAGTTTCACCGCGCGTTGGATCTGATGCGCAGTCGCAACGTCCACCACCTGCCCGTGGTCGATGGCGGGCGCGTCGTCGGCATCGTGGCCGAACGCGACCTGTTGCTCGCGGCGGCCAACTTCGGATCGTCGGAGGTCCCGGTCGGCGAGATCATGAGCGGCCCCGCGGTTTGCGTTGCCGAGAGCGCGTTGCTGAAGGATGCCGCACGTCTGCTCGTCGAGAAGCACATCGGCAGCCTGCCGGTCCTCGATTCGAAGAACGCGCTGGTCGGCATCATCACCGAAACCGACATCTTCAAGATCGCAGCCGGGATGCTGCGCGCACGTCCTGCTGTCCGCAAGGCCGCCGCGACGAAGTCCGGCGCGAAGAAGCCGCCGCGCAAGCGGGTCGGCACGCCGCGCCGCGCCAAGTCGCGCGCCGCCCGGCAATAGGCAGTCACGCGCCATGCAAGCGCAGAACCGCGAACCGGCACGCGCGGCGCAGAAGAAGGCCGCGCGTCCAGCCAAGGCGCAGGACGAACAGTACGACTCGCTGAAGGTGCAACCGTGAACGACACGTCGCTGCAGACCGCGAAGTCAAGCACGCCGCCCACCGACGACGAGGGCTACCTGATCGACCCCGCCGACTGGGACGAAGGCGTGGCCGAGGCGCTCGCGCGCAAGGAAGGCATCGTGCTCACCGACCTGCACTGGCAGGTGCTGCGCTTCATGCGCAACTATCTGGACGAGCACCAGCTCATTCCCGATGCGCGCTTCGTCATCTGGTTTCTCGAGAAGGACGTCGGGCTGGGCTCCGCCGCGCGGCAGCGGCTGTTCGAGCTGTTTCCGTACGGGTACGTCAAGCAGGCGTGCAAGATCGCCGGCATGCGCCGCCCACGTGCCTGGAGCACCGGTTAGCGCGCCGCGCGCACCCCGCGACGCAACGCGATCAGGCCGGCACGGCGCGCGCGGCCTGCGCCGCTTTGCCTTCCGGCGCCCCCTGCCACAGCATCTCGTACCCGAGTTCCTGCGAGCTCACGCAGTGCTGCGCCAGCGCAGCGAACTTCTCGCGGAAGACGGCGTCGGCGTGCGAGCGCTCGTGCTCCTCGAAGGAACGCCAGTAGGTCGCGATCACCAGGTCGTGATCGGCGCCGCGCGCAGCGCCGAGCGAGCCTTCGTCCGACACGAAGCCGGAGAAACGGAACACCTGTCCGGCGATGAATCCGCCCTTGTCGCCGCCGTAGGTTTCCTTGACCACGCTGCACATCTCGGCCAGCGCCAGTTCGACGTCGTCGTACGTGACGTCCGGTTTCAGCTTGATGGCGTTGAACAACAGCTTCGCGCCGAAGGGAATCGTGATCGGACCGAACATGGCTGTCTCCTCGAATCGTCGACGGTCGGGAATTGGGGCCGGCCGGCCGTCGTTCAAGCCGAAAGCATCGCATGGATCGAAGCATCAAACCCACGCGCAATGCAGGGTCGCCGTCGGTCGGCGCCCGCGCATGCCGACCCACCATTGCGGGCCGTCCGCAGCTTCCAAGGAGAAACGCCATGTTCCGCGCTTTGTTCGCGTCGCTCATCGCGCTCGGCACGCCCGCGCTGGCGGCCGATCCGCATCCGGTCGTCACCTATTCGAAGCAGGCGAGGTTCGCGGACGTGCGCGACGACGTCAAGGCGGCGATCGAAAGCAAAGGACTCGTCATCGACTACGAGTCGCACGTGAACCGCATGCTCGAGCGCACCGGCAAGGATGTCGGCTCGGCGCGCAAGCTCTACACGGACGCGCAGGCGTTCGTGTTCTGCAGCGCCTCGCTGTCGCGCAAAACGATGGAGGCCGACCCGGCAAACGTTGCCATGTGCCCGTATTCGATCGTCGTCTACGCGACCGCGCAGGCGCCGGACAGAGTCTACGTCGCCTTCCGGCGCCCGTGGCGGCCGGACGGCTCGACCGCGTCGAAGGCCGCGCTGAAGGAAGTCGAGGCGCTGCTCGACTCGATTGCGCGCGAGGCGGTCGGCGTGAAGTAGCGTCGCGGCGCTACGCGACGCTGCCGAAGCTCGTATCGATCGCGCCGCCGGGCGGTTTCAGCCCGGCGAGCCGGCAACCCTGCGCAATCGGACCGCCGGGCAGCAGCGTGTACAGGTACTTCACGCCGCCCTTGTGGTGGAACTTCTCCTCGAGCGCGTCGTGCAGATCGCGCAGCGTGATCGGTGCGTCCTCGTGCCGCGCGAAGAACTCCTGCAGGCCGCGGATCACTTCCCAGTGGTCGTCGGTCAGCTCGAGGTTCTCGCGCGCCGCGACGTCCTGCGCCACCGCGGGCGTCCACTCGGGCGGTGCATGGCGAAAGCGCGGATCGGGTTCGAGTTCGCGGCCGCGGATCGGATCGGTCGATTGCACCATCACAGCCTCCTTGGATCGGCAGTCAGCGCCCGCAGGTCGGATGACATGGCTTCGGGAAGTGGCGACACAAGGCGGCAGTGCGGCCGCCCGCGACAAGAACCGTTTCATTCAGTGCGATGGCCGCCATGTCCCGACCTCTACGACGCGCAGCGCGCGCCGGCACCGAGCTTCATGTGGCGCACAAGCCACTCACGCGCGCGCTCGCGCGCATGCCGCGTGGCGATTCTCTCCTCCGGCGTCGCGTCGCGCCGGAAATCGAACGCGCGCCGTACCATCGGATACATCTGCAACTCGACCGGAACCCCGCGTTCGTTGAGTGCATAGAAGGCGCGCCCGTTGACCATGCGGCGCAGCTCGAAGTCGGCGTCGCCGATCAGCATCAGCACCGGCGCCTTGATCTGGTTGACCTCCGGCGCGACCGAGAACAACTGCTGCGGCTCGGGCGCGTTCGGGTTCTGGAAGTGTCCGTAGTAGGAGACGATCGCCGCGATGTCCTGCGGCCGCTTCGCCGCCAGCCGGATCGCGAAGTACGGCCCGCGCGACAGCGCGACGATGCCCACCGGGCCTTTGCAGACATCCTTGCGCGCCAACAGCGCATTGAGCCCGGCCTCGACGTCGTCCTCGCTCTCCGGATAGTGGCGATCGGGCCAGCGCTCGATCATGTTCGCCTGCTGCCAGTCCGGCGCCAGCACGAGGAATCCCTGCGCCGCGAGTTCGCGCATGTGCGCGCGGTCCTCGTCCTCGAATCCGCGCTTCGCATGGATGTACAGCACCGGCGGAAACGGCCCGGGCCCCGCGGGGCGTGCGATCTCTACCGGCACCTCGTACTTGCCGGTAGACGCGCTGGACTTCTCCAGCGGCTGCGCGGCGACCGAAGTCGGCCCCGCAAGCAGCATCAGCGCCAGCCAGGCCAGCGGCCGCATCATCGCCTCCCTCCCGCGTCGCCAAGGAACACGATCTCGAAAGAGAGCCTCTCGAGATCCCCAAGCACCATCGTGCGTTCGGCGCCGAGTCCCGCGACAGTGCCCGGATTCACCAGCGGCGTATTACCGCGCACACCGGTCACGTGCTCGACACCCGCGACATGGCTGTGGCCGCAGAACACCGCGTCGAAATCTCCGGTGCAGGCCATGCCGCGGGCGAGGTGCGGATAGTGGGTCATGAACAGGCGGCGGCCGCCCAGGCTGAAGGTCGCATCGGCCCCGTAATAGGTCAGCCCGCCTTTCGATTCGTGCGCCAGCCGCTGCATCGACAGCATGTCGCCGAGGTTGTTGCCATGGACGACGTGCAGCGGCAGACCAAGCGCCAGCGCCGGCCGCAGCGAATTCGGCCCGATGATGTCTCCGCAATGCAGGATCGCCTGCGCGCCCCAGTCGCGGGCGCGCATGACGGCGTCCGCAAGCAACACTCCATGGTCGTGGCTGTCGGAGACGACACCGATCTTCACGTCTTCCCCCTGCCCAGGCTGCGTCGAGCCCGCGCGCACTCCACCCGTGACGGGCCGGCATTCAAACAGGCGAACAGTATCCCAGCCGCCGTGACCGCGCTTCCTACCGAAGTGGGTAACTCGGCGGCACCCTTCCTCGGGGGTAGACGGCGCGCGTCGCTGCACGCCTAATCCACGGCGGATCCTTCGATGATCCGAACGGCGGCGTCGCGGGCGATCGATTCGCACACCGTCCACCGGTCCGCCCCTTTCTCCAGCGCGCATCAAGTACCTGTCAATGCCAGATCTGTCCCCGAGCGGAGCGCCAGCGACCGACGTCCGCACCACCACTTGCTACATGTGCGCGTGCCGCTGCGGTATCCGCGTGCACCTGAAGGACGGCCGGGTCCGCTACATCGAAGGCAATCCTGAACATCCGCTGAACCACGGCGTGATCTGCGCCAAGGGCTCGTCGGGGATCATGAAGCAGTACTCGCCGGCGCGGCTCACCAGGCCGCTGCTGCGCAAGCAGGGCGCCGAGCGCGGCGCCGGCGAATTCGAGGCGATCTCCTGGGAGCGCGCGTTCGAGATCCTCACGGAGCGGCTGGCAAAGATCCGCGCGACCGATCCGAAGAAGTTCGCGCTGTTCACCGGCCGCGACCAGATGCAGGCGCTCACGGGGCTGTTCGCGCGGCAGTTCGGCACGCCGAACTACGCGGCGCACGGCGGCTTTTGCTCGGTGAACATGGCCGCCGGGATGATCTACACGATCGGCGGCTCGTTCTGGGAATTCGGCGGACCGGACCTGGAGCGCGCGAAGCTCTTTTTCATGATCGGCACCGCGGAGGACCACCACTCCAACCCGCTGAAGATCGCGATCTCGAAGTTCAAGCGCAAGGGCGGCCGCTTCGTCTCGATCAACCCGGTGCGCACCGGCTATTCGGCGATCGCCGACGAGTGGGTGCCGATCAAACCGGGCACCGACGGCGCGCTGCTGCTCGCACTGATTCACGAGATCATCGAGCACGGGCTGTACGACCGCGACTTCCTGGTCCGCTACACGAACGCGGGCCAACTCGTCAACGTCGACGAGGCGAACGACGAGTTCGGCATGTTCGTCCGCACCGAGGTGCCCGAGGAGGAAGCCTGCTACGACCCGCAGAACAAGCTGTGGTGGGACCGCATCACGAACGCGCCGGTCGTCACGCACCGCGAAGGCGCCGATCCGTATCTGTTCGGTAGCTTCAGGTTGCACGACGGCACGCCGGTCAAGCCGGCCTTCCAGCTGCTGCAGGAGCGCGTGCAACACTGCACCGCCCAATGGGCAAGTGGCATCACCGGCATCCCGGCCGCGACGATCACGCGGCTGGCGCACGAACTCGGCATCACCGCGCGCGACGAGAAGATCGAGCTGCCGATCGCGTGGACCGACTCGTGGGGCGTGGAACACGAAAGCGTGACCGGCAACCCGGTCGCGTTCCATGCGATGCGCGGGCTGGCCGCGCACAGCAACGGTTTCCAGACGATCCGCGCGCTCGCGATCCTGATGTCGCTGCTCGGCACGATCGACCGGCCCGGCGGCTTCCGCCACAAGGCGCCGTTCCCGCGGCCGATTCCGCCCTGCGCGCGGCCGCCCAACACGCATCGCGCGGTGCAGCCGAACCGGCCGCTCGACGGCATGGCGCTCGGCTGGCCGGCCGACCCGGACGATCTGTTCGTCGACGACGACGGCAATCCGGTGCGCATCGACAAGGGTTTCTCGTGGGAGTACCCGTTGTCGGTGCACGGGCTGATGCACAACGTGATCACCAACGCGTGGCGCGGCGATCCGTACCGCATCGACACGCTGCTGATCTTCATGGCCAACATGGCGTGGAACTCGACGATGAACACGGTCGAGGTCCGCAAGATGCTGAACGACCGCGACACAGATGGGCCAATGAGCGGCGAATACAAGATCCCGTTCATTGTCGTCTGCGATGCGTTCCAGTCGGAGACCACCGCCTTCGCCGATCTGGTGCTACCCGACACGACCTACCTCGAGCGGCACGACGTGATGTCGATGCTCGACCGCCCGATCTCGGAGTTCGACGGCCCGGTCGATTCGGTGCGCATCCCGGTCGTGCCGCCGACGGGCGAGTGCAAGCCTTTCCAGGAAGTTCTGATCGAACTCGCGTCGCGGCTGAAGCTGCCGGCGTTCACGCGGCCCAATGGCGAGCGCAAGTTCCGCGACTACCCCGACTTCATCGTCAACTACGAAACCGATGCCGGCTCGGGCATCGGCTTCCTGTCGGGCTGGCGCGGCAAGGGCGGCGAGAAGTTCATGCACGGCGAGCCCAATCCGCAGCAGTGGGAGATGTACAGGAAGAACAACTGCGTCTTCCACTACAAGCTGCCGCCCTCCTACCAGTACATGCGCAACTGGAACAAGGGCTATCTGGAGTGGTCGCGCCGCAACCGCATCACGCGCTACGACGAGCCGATCCTGATCCACCTGTATTCGGAGGTGCTGCAGAAGTTCCGCGCGGCCGCGCAGGGCAAGGGGCCGACGCGCAAGCCGCCCGCGCATCTGCGCGACCGCATTACCACCTACTTCGACCCGCTGCCGTTCTACTACCCCCCGCTCGAGGTGCAGGCGACCGACACCGAGCGCTTTCCGCTGGCGGCGATCACGCAGCGACCGATGGCGATGTACCACTCGTGGGATTCGCAGAACGCCTGGCTGCGGCAGATCCACACGCACAACTACCTGTTCGTCAATCCGCGCACCGCGCGCGCGAGCGGCATCGCCGACGGCGACTGGATCTGGATCGAATCGCAATGGGGCAAGGTGCGCTGCCTGTGCCGCTATTCGGAGGCGGTCGAACCCGGCACCGTGTGGACCTGGAACGCGATCGGCAAGGCCGCCGGCGCCTGGGCGCTCACCCCCGACGCCAACGAGTCGCGCAAGGGCTTCCTGCTGAACCACGTGATCAGTGAGGAACTGCCCGCGGGCGACGGGCAGTTCGTCTCCAACTCCGATCCGATCACCGGGCAAGCCGGCTGGTACGACGTGCGCGTGCGCATCCGCAAGGCCGATCCCGCCGAGGAGCCGGTCACGTCGCCGCAGTTCGCGCCGATGAAACCGTTCCCCGGCATGACGACCGTGCGCAGGCTGTGGCTCGCGTACACGACGCGCGGCAACGGGGGTTCGCGATGACTCAGTTGGCGCTTGTCATCGACTTGAACGTTTGCGTCGGCTGTCACGCGTGCGTGACGAGTTGCAAGGAATGGAACACGTCCGGCGCGGCGGGCCCGATGGCCGACCTGAATCCGTACGGCGCCGACCCGACCGGCACCTTCTTCAACCGCGTGCAGACCTTCGAGGTCGGCGAGTATCCGAACACGCAGACGGTGCACTTCCCGAAGTCCTGCCTGCACTGCGAGGAACCGCCGTGCGTGCCGGTGTGCCCGACGGGTGCGAGCTACAAGCGCCCCGAGGACGGCATCGTGCTGGTCGACTACGACAAGTGCATCGGCTGCAAGTACTGCTCGTGGGCCTGCCCCTACGGCGCGCGCGAACTCGACGAGAAGCAGCGCGTGATGAAGAAGTGCACGCTGTGCGTCGACCGCATCTACGACCTCGCGCTGCCGCCGGCCGAGCGCAAGCCGTCCTGTGTGCTCGCCTGCCCGACCAACGCGCGGCTGTTCGGCGACATTCACGATCCGGAGTCGCAGGTTTCGCAGGCGATCCGCGACCGCGCCGGCTACGCGCTGATGCCCGAGTGGGGCACGCAGCCGGCCAACCACTATCTGCCGCGCCGGCGCACGCAGCTCGCGATCGAGGCCGAGGAGCTGACGCGCGTCGACAACCCGCTGAAAGTCGACGGCAAGCTGCCCAAGCCGGCGCGCAAGGATCCGGCGCTCGACGACGTCACGTCGTGGTGACGCCGCACCGCAGGCACGAACGATGCACCCCGCCTTTTCTGTGATCTTCCTCACAACGCTGATCGGCGCCGGTCAAGGGTTGTTCCTGGCGTTGTACCTTGCCGAACTCGGCGCTCGCTTCGGCTGGATCGCCCCGGTTCCGGGCGGTTTCTACGCCGCGGGCAGCGCGCTGGTCATCGTGCTGATGGTGTTGGGACTGGTCGCTTCGATCTTCCATCTGGGCCGCCCGGAGCGCGGCTGGCGCGCCGCGTCGCGCTGGCGCACGTCGTGGCTGTCGCGCGAGATCATCGTGCTGCCGCTGTTCACGGCCGGCGCGTTCTTCTACGGCGTCGCGCACTGGCTGCTGCCGGCCGACGCCGGCGCGCAGACCACGCTTGCGCTCGGCGCGGTCACGGCCGTGCTGTCGCTCGCGCTGTACGTCTGTACCGGGATGATCTACGCGTGCCTGAAGTTCCTGCAGGAGTGGGCCACGCCGCTGACGGTCGTCAACTACACGCTGCTGGGGCTCGCCTCGGGCTTCACGCTCGCCACCGCGTACGCGGCGCTCGCGGCGCCGGCGCTGGCCGGCTTCTTCGGTCCGTGCGCGCTCGCGCTGGCCGGCGCGGCAGTGCTGACGCGCGGCGCTTCGCTCGTGCGCAACGCGCGGCTGAAACCCAGGTCGACGCTGCAGACGGCCATCGGCGTCAAGCACCCGCGCATCGTGCAGAAGTCGATGGGCATGATGGGCGGCGCGTTCAACACGCGCGAGTTCTTCCACGGCCGCACCCGCGCCGCGCTGCGCGCGGTCAAGTGGGCTTTCCTGCTGCTGGTGTTTCCGGTCCCCGCCGCACTGCTCGCTGCCGGGCTCGTGCAGGGTTCGGCGCCGCTGCTGGCGGCCGCCTTCGCGCTCCAGTATCTCGGACTGCTGGCGGAGCGCTGGTTCTTCTTCGCCCAGGCCAACCACCCGCAGAACCTGTACTACCAGTCCGTCGCCTGATCCGCATGAGCCGCCAGCGCCGCGAACGCCACCGGCGGCCGCCGAGTCGCGGCGGCGGCGAATGGTATCGTTGGCTGCCGCCACGCTCCGGCGGATCGGGTCTGCAAGTGAAGGTCGAATCGAACGAAGTGCGCGCGGCCGCCGCCGCGGCGGAAGCGCCGCTGCAGCGCTACGGCGCGCACGACATCGACGGCGGCGAAACCGGCTCGATGCTGGTCGACTTCCTCGGGCTGGTGATGCGCCTGACGGGCGCACGCGCCGGCGCGATCCGCGCACCCACGAACGACGGCGCGAACCTGCGGCTGCTGGCCGCGATCGGACTGTCGAGCGACGTCTGCGAGCGGGACGCCGTGATGCCCGCGTCCTGCGGCATGTGCGGCGCGGCGCTGCGCGACGACGAAACGCACCACGCCGCGCCCACGCTCGGCTGCGCGATTCGCGGCGGTGAAGGTCCGCTCGGCCCTGCCGGCGGACGCGCGGTCGCCGTCCCGCTCAATCACCGCGACCGGCCGATCGGCGTGCTGAACCTGTTCTTCTCCGAAGGGCTCGACCCGCCCGCCGGCATCACGCGGCTGCTGCGGCCGTTCGGCCAGTTGCTCGGGCTGGCGCTCGAGAACGAGCGCCTCGCGCGCGAGAACCTGCAGGCGCGCGTCGTCTCCGAACGGCAGGCGATGGCCGCCGACATCCACGACGCGCTCGCGCAGTCGCTGACCTTCGTGCGGATGCGCATGTCGCTGCTGCAGGACGCGATGCGCGAGAACGACAATGCGAACGCGCTCGTCTACTCGAACGACGTCAGCGACGAGCTGCGCAACGCGCACGGCCGGCTGCGCGAGATGATCAGCCTGTACCGCGCCGGCATGGATTCGCGCGGCCTGATCGCTTCGCTCGGCGAACTGGCCGCCGCGTTCCGCCGCCGCTCGGGTATCGACCTGCTGTTCGAGTGCTCGGTGCAGGACCTCGACCTGGCGGCCGAACAGCAGCTGCAGATCTTCTACATCGTGCAGGAGGCGCTGGCCAACGTCAGCCACCACTCGGGCGCGCGCTTGGCGCACCTCACCGTCGAGCGCAACGGCGACGAGCTGCGCGTCGTCGTCGAGGACGACGGCCGCGGGCCGGACGAGTCGATCCTCGACCCGCGCTGCGCAGGGCGGCTGACCGAGGCAGGCCACCACGGGCTGCAGATCATGCGCGAGCGCGCCGGGCGCGCCGGCGGCAGCCTGCACATCGGCGCGCTGCCCTCGGGCGGCACGCGTGTCACGCTGACCGTGCACTGCCCGCTGCGCGCACTGGCCCGCACATGACGACGCCGCCGATCAAGCTCGTCCTGGTCGACGATCATTCGCTCGTCCGCCAGGGCCTGGCCGACCTGCTTTCGCGCGGCGCCGGCATGCAGGTGATGGCGACGACCGGCCGCGCCGACGAAACCTTCGCGCTGCTCGAAAAGCACCGGCCCGACCTGCTGATCCTCGACCTGCGCATGGCGCCGACCGACGGCATCACGCTGCTGAAGAGCCTGCGCGAAAAGGGCATCGACACGCCGGTCGTGATCCTGACGATGAGCGAAGCGGCCGAGGATCTCGCCGCGGCGCTGCGGCTCGGCGTGCGCGGCTACCTGCTGAAGGACATGGAGCCGGCCGACGTGATCGACGCGATCCGCGCCGCCGCGCGCGGCGAACTCGTGGTCGCGCCGTCGATCGCAGGCAAGCTGGCAGCGATCCTGCAGGGCGGCGAAGAACCCGGCAGCGCCGCGAGTCTCGTCAAGCAGCTCACCGGCCGCGAGCGCCAGATCCTCGGCTACGTCGCCGCCGGCATGAGCAACAAGGCGATCGCGAAGACGCTCGGCATCAGCCACGACACCGTCAAGCTGCACGTGCGGCACATCCTCGCGAAGCTCGGCCAGAGCTCGCGCGTCGAAGCGGCCGTGTTCGCCGTGCAGAACCGCGCCGCGCTGGGCATCGACAAGCCCTGACCGCCCTCTGCAGCCGCGCCTTCCGCGGGCGAGGCGGCAGCGGCTTACGGAAAGCGACGACAGGGCTCGGGGCCGTTCTCGGTGCGCTCTGTGTCTCGGTGGTGAGTTCATCAGCCCGCGAAGGCCGTGATCCAACCACGGAGACACGGAGATCACGGAGAGAGAACGAGCTGCCGCCGCCGCTTCATCCGTGTCGGCTCAAGATTGACGGAGGCGCACGCAGCGCTGCCGCTGGCTGATCCTGGCTACGCGCGCTCCTCGCGCCAGAGCAGGTATTTCATCGTCGCCACCGCGCCGACGATGATCGAGCCGAGGGCGAGGAAGGAGCCGACCGCGAGCGTCGACACGCCGGTGATCCCCTGCCCGACCGTGCAGCCGAGCGCGGTGACGCCGCCGAAGCCCATCAGGATCGCGCCGACGATGTGATCGCGCGTGTCGGTCGCCGAGACGAAACCGTCGAGCCGGAACTGCTTCGTCGCGAGCGCCCACGCGAGCGAGCCGGCGACGATGCCGAGCGCCGAGGCGATGCCGAAGGTGACCGCGAGCGACTTGTCGGTCCACAGCAGCAGCAGCTCGAGGCCGAACGCGACCGGCGCGACGAAGCTCAGCGACTCCGCGGCGCGCGTGTTGGTCGCGAAGAAGACGTCCTCCATGGTCTCCGGATGCTCGCCGTAGCCGATGTGCCCGCTGACGTACCACGCAGCGACGACCAGCAGGCCGAGGATCACGCCGCTCGTCACCTGGTTCGGGTTCGAGCGGAAGCGCGCGTCGGCAAACACGAACACGAGCAGTGCGCCGGCGACCACCGCGATCGCCAGCGCGAGGGCCGCGTGCGGCGACAGGCCCGTGGTCGACGCCAGCAGCGTCGGCAGGTCCTGCCCTTTGATCCCGTACGCCGACAGATCCACCGCGAAGCGGTCCAGATAATCGACGCGCCACTGGCCGAACAGGCCCTTGATCGTCATGTACGCGGAGATGCCGAGGAAGGCGAGTACCACGACCGAACGCAGGCTGCCGCCGCCGACACGCAGCAGGTTCTTGTTGGCGCAGCCGCCGGCAAGCGACATGCCGACGCCGAACAGCAGTCCGCCGACGATCGCCGACAGCCAGGCGAGCCGCGGCCGCGGATAGATCGACTTCGCCAGATCGACGAGCCCGAGCCACTGCAGCACGCCCGCACCGATGATCGCGACCGCGATCGCCAGCAGCCACATCCGCATCCGGCCCCAGTGGCTCATGTTCACCACGTCGGAGATCGCCCCCATCGTGCAGAAGTTCGCGCGCGCGGCTACGACGCCGAATGCGAACGCCAGAACGAATCCGCCCCACACGACGATCGCGGCGGTGCTGATGCTGCCTGTCATGATCTCCCTCGTCTCCCTGTCCCGGTCCGGCTTTGCCGTGTCCCGCAGACTGCCTCGTCAGCCGCAGCCGCCCTTTCCGCAGCTGCCGCCGCCGGCCTTCGGCGCGGCGTCCTCCGCGGGCGGCATCTCGTCGGCGCGATAGAACACGAAGCGCAGGTCGCCCGGCTCGATCTCGACGTAGTCGATCACGGTGCCGGCGATCGCCTCGAGCGAAGGCGGCGACACCAGCAGCGTGATGCCGGTTTCGGTGACGACTTCCTCGTCCTGCTCGCGCCGCTCGTCGAGTCCCATCCCGTATTCGGTCTCGCCGTCGGGGCGGCGCCGGGCGGCGACGCGCAGCGCCACG
This sequence comes from Betaproteobacteria bacterium, assembly GCA_016861185.1. GTDB lineage: Bacteria > Pseudomonadota > Gammaproteobacteria > Burkholderiales > Burkholderiaceae_F > DSNY01. Next base: position 164,579 of record BOKW01000002.1, on the reverse strand, counting down.
CCCTCGCCCGCGTCGCGCAGCGCCGCGCGTATCTGTTCGGCCGCAGCCGGCGTGATCTCGACCATCGGTGGCTCCTTTGAGTACGCGTCAGGCGGCCGACGCGTGATGTTGGCTCGCGCGCGCCGCGCGTGCGAAAGCGACGAAACGCGCTGGCCAGTCGTGCCCCGCGACGCTGCGCAGATGCGCGTACGACGCGAGGGTGTTGCGGTAGACGATGCCGTCGTTTTCGCCGTCGATGCCGTGTCCGCGCTTGACGCGATAGGCGAAACGCAGTCTGGGATCGACGTTGACGAGCGTCGAGTGATGGAACTCGTGCGCCCTGATCGTCCCCGCGACGCGCTGCGGCCACGGGCTCGCGTCGGTCTCCTGCAGGTGCACGTAACCGCGGCCGACCGGGCGCGCGTGCATCACGACATCGGCCGGAAGCGCGCCGGCCATCGGCCAGGTGACGTTGTTCCACGTAATCGAACGCGCGAGCAGCATCAGTCCGCCGCATTCGGCGTAGGTCGGCAGGCCGTCCTCGACCGCGTTGCGGACCTCGGCGAGCAGCGTGCGGTTGGCCGACAGCTCGGCGGCGAGCACTTCGGGGAAGCCGCCGCCGACGAAGAGCGCATCGACAACGGGCAGATGCGTGTCGGCGAGCGCGTCGAAGAAGACGAGTTCGGCGCCCGCGCGCTCCAGCCCTTCCAGGTCTTCCGGATAGTAGAAGCCGAAGGCGCGGTCGCGCGCGATGCCGATGCGCAGCCGGCGCCCGCCCGCCGTCGGCGGCGCATCCGATGGCACGGTGCGCGGGGCCGAAGGTCCGGCGAGCGCGAGCACGCGATCGAGATCGATCGCGGCCGCAACGGTCTGCGCGAGCTGCTCGATGCGCTCGCGCGACCGGACGCTTTCGGTGGCCGGCATCAGTCCGAGGTGGCGCTCCTCGATCGCGAGCCGCGCATCCTCGTACAAAGCGCCGAGCACGGGAACGTCGGTGTAGTGCTCGATCACCGCGCGCAGCTTCGCTTCGTGGCGCGCACCGCCGAGCCGGTTCAGGATCACGGCGGCGATGCGGATGTCGCGATCGAACGCCTGATAGCCGAGGATCAGCGGCGCGATCCCGCGCGTCATCCCGCGCGCGTCGAGCACGAGCACGACCGGCAGATCCAGCAGCTTCGCGAGCGCCGCGTTGCTGTTGCTGCCGTCGAGCGACAGCCCGTCGTACAGGCCTTTGTTGCCTTCGACCAGCGCGACCTCGGCGCCGGCGGCGGCCGCGTCGAACGCCTGCCGCACTTCGTCCGGCGGCGACAGATACGGATCCAGGTTGCGGCAGGCCCGGCCCGCAGCGGCACTGAGCCACAGCGGATCGATGTAGTCCGGCCCTTTCTTGAACGGCTGCACCGCCAGCCCGCGCGCGCGCAGCGCAGCGGCGAGCCCGATCGTCACGGTCGTCTTGCCGGACGACTTGTGCGCCGCCGAGACGAGTAGCCCTGACATCGGTCAGCTCTTGTCGTCAGGCATGAAGTCGAGCACCTGAACGCCGATCAGCGCGATCAGGAACGCGGCCGCGATGCCGCCGAGCCCAAGCAGCACCTCGGGCAGGCTCGGCGCGTACGAGGCGATCTGGCCGTCGCGGAAGCTGCTCGTCACTTCGTAGCCGGGAAAGATCTCGAGCGGGAATGCCTGCCCGCCGATGATGAACACGTACAGCCACGCAAACGCGCCGGCCAGCGTCAGCGCCGCCGCCAGTCGCAGCGATCCCGCGCCCGCGCCCGGCCGCCAGACGAGCGCCATCGGCGCCACGCTCCCGGCAAGCGCATAGCCGACCCAGAACAGCCACGGATAGACGCCCCCGTCCAGCAGGATGAAGCGCTCGAACTCCACCTGCCGCGCGAAGTACAGGTTGGTCAGGTGATAAACCGCGGTCAGATAAAGCGCCAGCGCGACCAGGATGCCGAGCAGGTTGCGCATCCGCCGCAGCAGTTCCTCGCCCGCACCGCCGCAGGCCGCCTGCACCAGCACGAACACCGCCATGCCCCAGACGAGCGACAGCGCGATGAACAGGGGCGGCAGCACGGCGGAAGCGTAGGCCTGCCGCGCGACGAGGAACGCGAAGATCGCGCCGGTGCCTGTGGTCAGCACGAAGCGCCAGACGAGCGCGACGATGCCGGCCGGCTTCGCGTAGCGGTTCATCCGCTTTTCCATCTGCATCCACAGGTACAGCAACACGGCCGCGAACATGCCCGAGTACAGGAACACGTTCCACGCGAACACCGACTTGAAGTTGTAGTGGGTGGCGGCGACGACGATGCGCTCCGGGCGGCCGAGGTCGAGCATCAGCACCATCAGGCCGCCGGCGAGCATGGCGATGCTCAGCAGCCCCGACAGCCGCGCCCACGGCTTGTAGTGCGCCCGCCCGAACACGGTCGCCATCGACGCCACGTTGAGCACACCGGACGCGGCGACAATCAGGAAGATCGCAAACACGTGCGGCGTGCCCCAGACGACCTCGTTGGTCATGCCGGTGACCACGTGGCCCTCGTGCTCCATCACCCAGGCGCCACCGAGACCGGCAGCGAGCACAGCCAGGCCGATGGCCAGCCGGATCCAGAACCCGCGTTCGCCGCGGGTGGGCAGGGTCGGCACGCTCGCCATGGTCACAGCCCCGCGTAGCGCACGCCGAGGTTCAGCCGCAGGTCGGCGCGCAACTGGGTGGTCTGGACCTGCGCGATCCGGCGCGAGATCTCGGAGTTCGGATCGTTCAGATCGCCGAAGACGATCGCCTTGGTCGGGCAGGCCTCGGCGCAGGCGGTATTGCGCACGCCGCGGTCGATCCGGTGCACGCACAGCGTGCAGGACTCCACGCAGCCCTTGCCGCGCGGCACCTCGGGCTTCTGCTGCGTCAGCGGCTCGTGCACGAAGCTGCGCGCCTTGTACGGGCAGGCCATCATGCAGTAGCGGCAGCCGATGCAGGTGTGGCGATCGACGAGCACGATGCCGTCGGCGCGTTTGAACGACGCCCCGGTGGGACAGACGTCGACGCACGGCGGTTCGGCGCAGTGCTGGCACATCACCGGCACCGACAGCGCGCGGCCGCTCTTCAGGTCCTTCAGGTTGACCTTGCGGACCCACTGCGAATCGGTCGGCCGCGTGCCGCCTTCGAGACCGTTCTCGCGGTTGCAGGCGAGCACGCATTCCTGGCAGCCCTCGCGGCACAGGTTGGCGTCGATCAGCAGCCCCCAGCGGACTTTGGAACTGACCGGCTCGCCGGGCTTGGCGGCGCGGGCGATCTCCACCAGCGTGACGCCCGGCGCAATGGCTGCGCCGCCCAGCGCCGCTGCGGCTGCCAGCAGCCGGCGCCGCGACGGCTGCACGCCCTTCTCGTCGGCGCCGGAAACATCGCCCTGCGCACGGGGCCTGGAGACGCGCTGCTCGGTCATCGCGATTTCGCTACCGCGCCCGGCTTGCCCTGATGACATTCGAAGCAATCGAGCTTCACGCCGACGTAGTCGTGGCAGGACTGGCAGAAGGCCTCGCGCGAGCCGATCGCGGCGCCGGTGGTGCGGCTGGCGTGGCACTCCACGCAGCGGGTCAGCGCCTCGTCGCCGCCGCGCACGCCCTGGTGCACGGTGCGGTCGCGCCGATGCTTGAGCATGTTCATGTGCGTGCGGCGCATCACCTCCGGCGGCGCCACGCAGGTCGTGCTCTTGTCGACCTCGAGCGTGGGCCGCGGCACGCGCCCGCCCTGCGCGTGCGCGGCAGCACTGCCGGCCAACGCCAGCATCGTGACCAGCCAACGCAGCGCGCGCGCCATTGCTATTCCCCGAGCCCCATCTGGATGTAGCCGGTCGGGCAGACATCCGCGCAGATGTGGCAGCCGACGCAGCGGTCGTAGTCGGTGAAGACATAGCGGCCGGTGGTCGCTTCCTTCTTCGGCACCTTCTTGACGGCGAGCTGCGGGCAGTACACGACGCAGTTGTCGCACTCGAAGCACAGTCCGCAGCTCATGCAGCGCTTGGCCTCGGCGATCGCCTCCTGTTCGCTCAGCACGCCGAGCCGCTCCTCGAAGTTGCCGAGCGCGGTTTCGCGGGTCAGCGTGACGATCGCGCGCTTGTGGCGCGCCGCGAAGCCGAAGTGGCCGAGGAACAGCGCCGTGTGCGGGATCACGTAGCGGTCGGAGCGGTTGTCGAAGTTGTGGACCGCGCCGGGCGCCTTGTCGGTACCGCGCAGCGGCTCCTTCACCTCGGGCAGCGACACGCCCTTCTCCAGGTACTTGCGCATCAGATCGAACTGGTGCACGTCGATCTTCGGCCGCTTCTCCAGCTCCTCGCCGCGCAGGAAGCGGTCGATGCCCTCGGCTGCGATCGCGCCGTGGCCGATCGCGGTGGTCAGCAGATGCGGCCGCAGCACGTCGCCGCCGGCGAACACGCCCGACTTGCCCTGCACCTGATAGTTGCGGTCGGCACCGACCGCGCCCTTTCCGTTGTCGAATTCCTCGAGTCCCGTGAAGTCGACCGCCTGGCCGATCGCCGAGACGATCAGGTCGGCCGGGATGTCGCGTTCGGTCCCTTCCTTGATCTTGAGCTCGAGCCGCGGCCCGACCATCTTCGCTTCGCACTCGGCCAGCCGCAGCGCGGTTGCGCGGCCGTCGGGCCCGCGCACGATGCCGACCGGCGCGAGGCTGCCACGGATGTCGATGCCCTCGGCGAGCGCCTGTTCGACTTCGTGCTTGTTCGCCTGCATCTTGTCGACCGGGAACACGGTCGTCAGCACGACTTCGGCCCCCTGCTTGACCGAGATCTCGGCGACGTCGTGCGCCATGTGGCCGGCGATCGCCGCCTCGAAATCGGTCGGCTTGGCGTGCTCGATATGGCCGAGCCGGCGCGCGACGGTCGCGACGTCGATCGACGTGTCGCCGCCGCCGACGACGACCACGCGCTTGCCGACGTGCCGCAGCCGGCCGTCGTTGAACGCGCGCAGAAACGCCGTCGCGGTGACGACGTTCGGCGCCTCGGCGTCCTTGACCGGCAGCGCGCGGCCCGCCTGCGCGCCCATGCCGAGGAACAGCGCGTCGAAGTCTTTGCGCAACTGCTCGAGCGTGACGTCGGTACCGATGCGGCACTTCAGCCGCACGTTGACGCCGAGGTCGAGGATGCGCTGGATCTCCGCATCGAGCACTTCGCGCGGCGTGCGGAAGCCCGGGATCCCGTAGCGCATCATGCCGCCGAGGAATTCACGCTCGTCGAAGATCGTGACTTCGTGGCCGCGCAACGCGAGCTGGTACGCGCACGACAGGCCCGCCGGTCCGCCGCCGATCACGGCGACTTTCTTGCCGGTGCGCTTCCCGGGCGCCTTGTACTTCAGCCCGTTCTTGATCGCCCATTCGCCGAGGTAGTGCTCGACCGAATTGATGCCGACGTGGTCCTCGACCTCGTTGCGGTTGCATCCGGTTTCGCACGGCGCCGGGCAGACGCGCCCCATGATCGACGGGAACGGGTTCGCTTCCGTCAGCCGGCGCCACGCGTACTCCTGCCAGGTCATCGCCGGCTTGCCGTCGGGGCCGACCGGCGGTTTCTCCATGCCGCGCACGATGTTCAGATACCCGCGGATGTCCTCGCCCGCCGGGCAACTGCCCTGGCACGGCGCCGTCGACTGGATGTAGGTCGGGCACTTGTGCGAGTGATCCGCATCGAAGATCTTCTGGTGCAGATCGTTCCACTTGTGTTCGCCGTCCTTGAAGCGGCGGAACGTCAGCGGCCTGACGTCGGTATCAGCAGGTGTCGACATCGTGTCTCCGATGCGGTGGATGCCAAGTGCAACTCAATGCGGGACGGTGTTCAGCCGGATCGCCGTGTTGACGAGCTGATGAACGCCGCCGACCATGCTCATCTTGAAACCGTAGTACGGCAGCACTTTCGTGAACTGCGCCTTGCAGATCGCGCAGATCGTCGCCATGAAGTTCACGCCGTGCCGATCGGCGACCGCGCGCAGCGCCTCCATGCGCGGCAGCGCGCCCTTGACGCGCAGGTCGAGCAGCTCGTCGGTCAGCAGGCCCCCGCCGCCGCCGCAGCAGAAGGTCTTCTCGCGCGTGGTGTCGGGCGCCATCTCGACGTACTTGTTGGCGACCGCGCGGATGATCGCGCGCGGGATCTCGAACTGGCCGCCCGGCGTGTCGCCCATGCGCGAGGCCCGCGCGACGTTGCACGAGTCGTGGAACGTGATCACGCGGTGGTCGTTCGCTTCCTTGTCGAACTTCAGCGCGCCGCGCCGGATCAGGTCCCAGGTAAATTCGCAGATGTGCATCGGCTGGCGCACGTTCGGGTCGAGCTGGCTCTGCAACTGGATCGCGAACGGATCCTTGCCGCCGGCGCCGATGCCGACCAGCGTGTTCCAGAACGAGTACGCGACGCGCCACGCGTGGCCGCACTCGCCGACGACGATGCGCTTCACACCGAGTTCGAGCGCGGCCTCGCGGATGCGCAGCGCGATCGTGCGCAACTGCTCGTAGTTGCCGATGAACAGGCCGAAGTTGCCGGCCTCCGACGCCTTCGACGACAACGTCCAGCGGATGCCGGCGGCGTGGAACACCTTGGCGTAGCCGATCAGGCTGTCGACATGAGGCTCGGCGAAGAAGTCCGCCGACGGGGTGACCAGCAGCACCTCGGCGCCGGCCTCGTCGAGCGGGAAGCGGACGTCGACGCCGGTGTCCTCCTTCGTATCTTCCTCGAGACCGGTCAACGTGTCGGCGAGCGCCGGGCCGGGCAGCCCGAGGTTGTTGCCGACCTTGTGGACCTTGCCGATGATCTCGTTGGTGTACTTCTGGCCGTAACCGACGACGTCGAGGATCTCCTTCGCCGCCATCGTCACCTCGGCGGTGTCGATGCCGTACGGGCAGAACACCGAGCAGCGCCGGCACTCGGAGCACTGGTTGAAGTACGTGTACCACTCGTCGAGCACGTCCTTCGTCAGGTCGCGCGCGCCGACCAGCTTCGGGAAGAGCTTGCCCGGCAACGTGAAGTAGCGCCGGTAGACGCTCCTCATCAGCTCCTGGCGCGCGACCGGCATGTTCTTCGGATCCTGCGTGCCGATGAAGTAATGGCACTTGTCCGCGCATGCGCCGCAGTGCACGCACGAATCCATGAAGACCTTCAGCGACCGGTACTTGCCGAGCAGCGTGCCCATGTGCGCGATCGCGCGCTGCTCCCAGTCTTCGACGAGTTGCCCCGGGAAGCCGATCGCCTGCTGCATCTTCTCGTTGGCAACGTACGGCCGCGACTTCTCCATCGCGCCGGGCACGAGCGGCGGCGGCGTCGGGAATTCGCGCAGCGGCGGCGTGGTGACTTCGGCGGCCATCTAGCGGCGCTCCAGTTGCGCGGCCCACGGCGCCAGATGCCGCGCTTCGCGCGGATCGTCGGCCTGGTTGCGCGAAGGCGAAAAGAACACGCCGGGCGCGTGCAGCAGCTTGGAAAACGGGAAGATCAGCATCAGTGCGGCGACCAGCGCCAGATGCACGTACAACGGACCGTCGGCCGGCAGCGGCTGCCAGTCGAAGTACATCAGGCCAAGGAAGAACTTCTTGACCGCGACGACGTCGGTGTGGAACACGTACTTCATCGCGAGTCCGGACGCCGCGATCGCCGCGAGCAGCACCAGCATCAGGTAGTCCGACGGCGTCGAGATGTAGCGGATGCGCTCGACCGCAATGCGGCGCGCGAGCAGCCCGGCCAGCCCGATCAGCATGCCGAAGCCGGCGAGGATGCCGAGCGGCTGCACCAGCACGACCCAGAACCACACCGGCTCGGTGAAGTAGCGCAGGTGCCGCGCCACCACCAGCGCCAGCGAGACGTGGAATAGCCAGCCGAACAGCCATGTCCACAGGCTGCCCTTGAATAGGCTCTCGAAGAGCACGACCTCGCGCAGCATGCGCAGCGCCACGCCGCCGCGCGTGACCGGCGCCGGCGTGGTCGGAATCTTCAGCGGGGCGGGCGTGCGCGCGTAATCGGCGATGCGCACGGCGAGCCCCGCGACCAGCACCACGGTTGCGGCGTAGAACAGCAGCGCGAACAGGATGCTGGCGGCGGACATGGCGTGACGTTCCTGCCCTCACCCCTCGCCCCTCTCCCGCTGATGCGGGCGAGGGAGCCTTTGTCCCATCTCCCCGATCACGGGGAGAGGGTCAGGGTGAGGGGCGTAAACGCTTCGATCAAACGCAGCCGGTCGGCTTCGGCAGGCCGGCGATCTTGCACGCCTGCTTGGCCGGGCCGTACGGGAACAGCTCGTACAGGTACTGGCTGTTGCCCTTCTCGGGGCCGAGCGTCTTGCCGATCGCCTTGGTCAGAACGCGCACTGCGGGCGCGATCTGGTATTCCTCGTAGTACTTGCGCAGGAAGTTGACCACTTCCCAGTGGTTGTCGGACATGTCGATGTTCTCGGCCTTGGCGATCGCGTTGGCGACGTCTTCGTTCCAGTCGCCGAGGTTGACGAGATAGCCCTCCTCGTCCGTTTCGTAGCTCTTGCCGCTGACTTCGATGGTCGGCATGGGTTTCTCCTTCGCGAAAATGGTTCGGGGCTGTCTACAGCCACGACTGGCAGGTGGGATGTTCGGCGACCAGATCGACGAAACCTTCGTAGTCGACGGTCTGCACGCCGTCGATCACGCGATCCGCCACGCCGCGCGCCTGCAGGTCGGGCCCCAAGGCGAACACCTTCAGCTTCGCCATCGCCTGGCGCAGCTTGGGCTCGGCGGCGTTGCCTTTCGTGGCGGCGTAAACGGCGTCCTCGATCAGCAGCAACGCACCGGAGCGCGCCAGCCGCAGCACTGTATCGAGTGTGCTCTTTTCCAGCGGGGACTTGTTGACGATATGCAGCATTCCGGTGCGCCTCAGAAGCTAAGAACCACGTCCTGCTGCTCCATCAACTCGTCGAGCGCCCTGGCGTCGACGACCTTGACCTCGGTGACCAGGTCCTCGGCCGTGAGCCCCCGTGCGGCCAGCGACTCGGCCTCGACGTACAGCTTGTCGATGTCGTAGTCCTCCAGCGCGCGATAGGTCGGCGAGAAGTTCTTGGTCGCGATCGCCTTGGTTTGCATGCCCTTCTTGAGCTGGTACACGCCGTCGTCGACGAACGCAAGCGACACGTCCTGCTCGAACGCGGCCGCGATCAGCACGACCTCGAGGCTTTCCAGCGCGTAGATCGAACCGTACGGGGCCTTGCGGTTGACCAGCATGAATTTCTTGGTCATCGCTCAGTCTCCGAAGGTCACCAGGCGATCGGCCTTGATGCCCGAGTCGATCAGCTGCCCGAGCCCCGAGATGCGGAAGCCGGGCGCGAGCGTGTCGGCGACCAGGCCACGCCGCAGGCCGGCCGCCACGCACACGACCAAGTCGACCTTGTGCTCCTCCGCCAGCTTGCTCCAGCGCGCGACGATGTTGCGGTCGTCCTGCGGCGGCTCGGTGAACTTCGACGCGTTGTTGACGCCGTCGTGATAGAAGAACACCCGCTGCAGCTCGTGCCCCTTGGCGAGCGCCGCCATGCAGAAGAGGTAGGCCGAATCGCTCGCCTGATGCTGATACGGACCCTCGTTCACCAGTACTGCAATCTTCACGTTCGATCCCGGCGCGTCTCAGAAGCGGATATGCGTCGACGCGTTGAGATTGACCCGTGAGCCGCGCCAGTCGTCGATCAGGTACTTGGTGAAGGTCAACCCCGTCTTCTCGAAGAAGCGCGGCCAGCCGATGCGCTCGATCCAGTCGGCCATGCGCTCCCACGAGCGCGCGTCTTCCTTGTAGACGCGCAGGATTCGCTTGACGACTTCGCTGACCTCGGGCCAGCGCGGCGGATTGTTCGGCAGGCCGGAGGCGACCATCTTCATGAAGGTCGGCTTGCCGCGCGCGTTGGAGTTCTTGCCGCCGACCCAGATCGCCAGCTTGGAGTGCTCGGGATCGTTGATCTGCATCGGCGGGCACGGCGGATAGCAGGCGCCGCAGCAGATGCACTTCTTCTCGTCGACTTCGAGCGAGGGCTTGCCGTTGACCAGCGCCGGCCGGATCGCCGCGACCGGGCAGCGCGCCACCACCGCGGGCCGCTCGCACACGTTGGCGACGAGGTCGTGGTTGATCTTCGGCGGCTTGGTGTGCTGGACGATGATCGCGATGTCGGCTTGGCCGCCGCAGTTGATCTCGCAGCACGAGGTCGACAGATGCACGCGGTTGGGCATCTCTTCCTTGCGGAATTCGTCGATCAGCTCGTCCATCAGCGCCTTGACCGCGCCCGAGGCATCGGTGCCGGGGATGTCGCAGTGCAGCCACCCCTGCGTGTGCGCGATCATCGACACCGAGTTGCCGGTGCCGCCGACCGGGAAGCCGGCGGATTCGAGCGCGTCGATCAGCGGTTGGACCTTCTCCCACTTCGACACGCCGATCTCGACGTTGCTGCGAATCGTGAAGCGGACGTGGCCTTCGCCGAACTTGTCGATGATGTCGCACAGCTTGCGGATGGTCCACACGTCCATCTGCCGCTGCGTACCGGCCTTCACCGTCCACAGCTCGTCGCCGGACTTGGCGACGTGGTGCAGCACGCCGGGGCGCGGCCGGTCGTGGTACTTCCACTGACCGTAGTTCCTCTGCATCAGCGGGTGCAGGAACTGCCAGTTGTCCGGCACGCCGCTTTCGATCGCACGGCGGGGCGTTTTGGGTGCCGCCGGCTTGGCCGGCGCGACAGGTGCTTCGACTTGCGCCATCGTCATTCCTCTCAAGCCGCTTTCTTCTTGGCCTGCATCTTGGCCACTTCCTCGTCCCAGCCGTCGGTGCGCACGTACGGGTTCGTGCGCGGCGCCGACACCATGTTCGGATCGACGTCGAGTCCGACGCCTTCGAGGAAGTTGACCAGCCCGATGCGCTCGATCGTTTCGCCGATGCGCTCGTGCTCGAGCGCGTTCTCGGCGAAGAAGTCGACGATGCGCTTGGCCAGATCGACCAGTTGCTCGCGGTCCTCGTCGGTCTTCAGTTTCATGAACGGCACGATCACCGTGCCCATCAGGTCGCCGATCTTCAGCGTGCGCTTGCCGCCGCACAGGATCGTCGCGCCGGTGTCGTCGCCGTGCGCGAGCGCGCCGGTCATCACGTTGATGCAGTGCATGCAGCGCACGCAGTCGCGGTTGTCGATCTCCAGCGCCTGCGCGTCGTTGACCGCCACGCTCGAGATCGAATCGCCCTTGCGGACCTCCTTGATCTCCTTGATCTGGATCGCCTTGGTCGGGCAGCGCGCGACGACGTCGTTGACGAGTTCCGTCATGCCGTGCTTGGCGAACCACTTCTTCGCCAGCGCCTCGTCGGTCTTGATGTTGTCGCGCCAGGTGCCGATGATCGCCAGGTCGGCGCGCTGCACCGAGTTCATGCAGTCGTTCGGGCAGCCGGAGAACTTGAACTTGAACTTGTACGGCAGCGCCGGACGGTGGATGTCGTCGAGGAAGTTGTTGATGATCGTGCGATGCGCCTTGGCTTCGTCGTAGCACGACTGCTCGCAGCGCGCATGGCCGACGCACGACATCGACGTCCGCACCGCGGGGCCCGCGCCGCCCAGATCGAAGCCCAGTTCATTGATCGCGTCGAAGGCGTCCTGCACTTTGTCGCTCTTGACGCCCTGAAACATGATGTCGCCGCTCTGGCCGTGGAAGGCGATCAGGCCCGAGCCGTGCTCTTCCCAGATGTCGCACATCTTGCGCAGCACGTCGGTCGAGTAGTGCATGCCCGCCGGCGGCATCACGCGCAGGGTGTGGAACTCCGCTGCGTCGGGGAACATCGGGTTGCCGTTCTCATCCTTCAGCTCGGTGAAGCGCGGGATCACGCCGCCGCCGTAGCCGAACACGCTGACCGTGCCGCCCTTCCAGTAGCCCTTGCGCGTCTCGTACGAAGTCTCGAGCTGGCCGAGCACGTCGACCATGTAGTCCTTGTCCTTCGCCAGCCGCTTCAGTCCCGTCACGAAGCTTGGCCACGGACCGCTTTCGAGCTCGTCGAGCATCGGGGTTTCGTGCATTGGCTTAGCCATTTTGTTCAAGCCTCCTGCTGAGTCGGTCCCGCGGGACCTGGGATCGCGGCCGTCGTCGACCGGGGTGCGCGTTCGCCTTCACCGGTCACCGTCTACGCGATGTCGGCGCAGCGAATCTCGACGGCATCCTACGGTCCGCCGTCTGGGCCAACCATCACCCGCGATGATTACGCGGATAACCCCAAAGGGAGGGGTCCGCAGCCAACCCGGGTGATGGCACGCTGCAAGGTGAGCGGGCTATAGATGCACGGTGGACAATGCCGACACGATCGCGACGGGCGCCGCGGCGCCAAGCGGATGCACAATGCGCCCCCTGCGAACGACCCGCGACGACGGAAGACACCGATGGACTCACATGACCCGCCCGCGAGCCGGGACATAGGCGACGACAAGCTGACTGTGACCGCGCTCACGAAACTGCGCGCGCCCATCGGCGGACAGGGAATCGAACTGCAGCAGATCGACTACGTGATCGGCGGGCTCAGCCTGCTGCGCATCCGCATTCGCGAGGGACGCCGGCATACGGTGTTCGACATCGACGCGGCGACCGCGACCGCCTGGGGCGAGGCGATGCTGCGCTGGGGGCGGGCGCACGCCGGCGCTGCGGAGCGCGCGCCATGAACGCCGCGAACGCGGTCGACTTCGTGTTCGCCGTCAGCGGCGACCGCATCGGGCGCGACTACGCCGGCGGGCTTTATCGCGCGCTGGCGGCCGCCCTGCCCTGGCTCGACGACGAGCCGCTGGCCGGCGTGCATCCGATGCGCGGATTGACCCCGTGCGCTGACGGGCTGATAGTCGGCGGGCGCACGCGCCTGCTGCTGCGCGCGCCGGCGCAACGCGCCGCCGACTGCGAACGGTTGCAGGGCGCGCACATTGAAGTGCCCGCGCCGCTCGCGATCGGGCGCATCAGCGTGCGCGAGCTGCTTGCCTACCCGGTGCTGCACGCGCGGCTGGTCGTCACCGGCGTGGAAGACGAAGCCGACTTCGTCGCCGATGTGGAACGCGGCGTCGCGGAGCTGGAACTCGACTGCGAGATGATCGTCGGCAAACGCGGCGAACTGCAGGCCGGCGCCGAGCGGCTGGTCGGGTTCAGCCTGATGCTGCACGGGCTGTCGGCCGCCGAGTCGCTACACGTGCAGGAGCGCGGGCTCGGACTGCACCGCAAGCTCGGCTGCGGGCTGTTCGTGCCGCACAAGTCGATTGCCGCGGTCGGCACGTGAACCGTCGCGGGGAAGGAGTCGATCGATGAACACGCGGGCCGCCGTCACGCTGGACATGAGCGGGCTGTCGTGCCCGCTGCCGCTGCTGGGCGCGAAGAAGATCCTCGACGATCTGCCCGACGGCCAGCACATGATCCTCATCTCGGACTGCCCCGGCACCGGCGACGATCTGCGCGCGTGGGCCGGCATCACCGGGCACGAGGTCGTGCGCACCGAGCGGCTCAACGGCCACCGCATCGCCTACACGATCCGCCGCAACGCCGGGCCGGCGCGCTTCGGCGGCAACGTGATGCTCGACATGCGCGGTGCCGCCTGTCCGGGGCCGATCGTCGAGGCCGAGAGGCTGCTGCACGGCATGCAGGCGGGCGAAGTGCTGGTGTTGATCAGCAACTGCCCCGGCATCTCCGCCGACGTCGAAGCATGGACCGCCGACAGCGCGGTCGAGTTGATCGACCGCTTCGAGCCGGCGCCGGGCGAGTACGAGTTTTATCTACGCAGAAGGTAGGGAGACACGATGGCATACGAAGTCAACGGCAAGGTGCTGGAGGTCGACGACGAGGGATATCTGCTCGAGCCGGACTTCTCGAGCGAAGTCTGCCCGGTCATCGCGCAGGCCGAAGGCATCGCGCTGACCGACGATCACTGGACCGTGATCAACTACCTGCGCGACAAGTACCGCGAGGACGGTCATACGCCGAACTACCGCAACATGCTGAAGGAGATCAGCGAGCTGCACCCCGGCTGGGACAACAAGCGGCTGTACGACCTGTTTCCGCTTGGCCCCGCCAAGCAGGGTGTGCGCGTCGCCGGTCTGACCAAGCCGTTCGGCAAAGGCGGCTACTGAAAGCCGCGAAGACGCGATGAGCACGCGCTCGATCCGCACCAAGAGCCGCTGGTTCAACCGCGCCAAGGCGCGCGACCCGGAGGTGCTCGCCAGCGTGGCGGCGTTCAACGCCTGGCGGCTCGGACTGAACACGATCAAGCGCATGCGCAGCGCGCACTTCGAGATCGAAGCGAGCCCGCAGTACTTCGCCTTCCTCGCCGAGTACCTGGTCTTCCTGATCCAGATCGCCGACCGCTTCGCGTTTTCGCGGCTGGCGCTGCCGCAGCGGCGCGCGTTCACCGTCGCGATGGTCAAGTCGCTCGCCGATCAGATCGCCGAAAACCGCGCGCGCCTGCTCGGCGACGACTACGACGCCGTGCGCCGCGACTTCATCGACCTGTACAACACGCGCGCGGACGACTACGCCGCGCTGCCCTTCGACGACAAGCTCGGCCCCGACTACGCATTCATGCGCTACTGCAGCCAGGCGCTGCGCGAAGTGGCCGCGCCCGAGGACCGCACCTGGATCGCCGACCAGCTGATGTCGTACGAGGCGCCGGATGCGATCGCCACGCTGCGGCGCGTGCTCGACAGCGCCGTGTCCACGGCCGGGGCGATCAGCGCCGCCAACGACCAAGAACCGACCGAGCCGGGCCCGCTGCCGGAAATGCCCGGCGTCGACGCGCCGGTCGGCGACCCGATTCCGCCCGAGTGAGCCGCCGGTGAGCCGAACCGAAACGCGTGTGCCGCACCACTTCGCTCTCGACGAGCGCGACGCGTACCGGGCCTGGCGCGAGCGCAAGCTGGCCGGCTATCCGACGAGCGTCGGCGAACTCGTCGTCGAAGTCGCCGACCCGACCCGGCTGACGCCTGCCGAGCGCGGTGCGCTGCTCGAACGCTGCGCGCGCGCCAACATGGCCATCTACGCCGCCCCGCCGCGTGCGCACGGCGCCCAGGACGTGCTGCGCGCAATCGGCGCGCAACTCGGCCTGCACACGCTCGACATCAACTACCTCGCCGATGACGACGGCATCACGCCGCTGGCCGTCGCCGCAAACGGGACCCGCACGCAGTACATCCCGTACACGAACCGCCCGATCCGCTGGCACACCGACGGCTACTACAACCCGCCCGAGCGCGCGATCCGCGCAATGCTCCTGCATTGCGTGCAGCGCGCCGAGCAGGGCGGCGAGAACCGCCTGCTCGACCACGAGCTTGCGTACATCGCGCTGCGCGACGCCAACCCAGAGTACATCCGCGCGCTGATGCGGCCGCACGCGATGACGATCCCCGCCCGGTCCGAGGAAGGCGAAGTCGAGCGCGGCGACCAGGCCGGTCCCGTGTTCTCGATCGACGTCGACGGCCGCCTGCACATGCGCTACACCGCGCGCACGCTCAGCATTACCTGGGAGGACGAACCGGGCGTGCACGCAGCAACGCAGGCGCTCGCGAACATGCTCGAAACCGATCCGCGGGTCCTGCGCGTGCGCATGGAGCCCGGCATGGGGCTCGTCTGCAACAACGTGCTGCACGACCGCGCCGCGTTCACCGATTCCGACGCGCACCGCCGCCTGATCCTGCGGGCGCGCTACTACGAGCGCGTCGCTGCCCCGGCGTAGCGATCCGCGCGCCCCGGCAAGACCTGTCGAATCACTGCAACCCCTTCCCCCCTTTGAAAAAGGGGGGGCGAGGGGAATCCCTGCGCCGCGATTCCCGGTGACACGGCATCGCGTTCCGGCGCACACCGAAAATCCCCCGCCCCCTTGTCAAGGGGGTTCAGCTCGTCCCCTTGTGCTGCGCCTGTTCGATCTCCTCCCCGCCATCGCGGAACGCGCCGGGAAGAAAGGGCGCCAGCGCTTGCGCAGCGCGGCGACGATTCGGGTTGACGCCGTTTAATTTAGTTCTAAACTATTTCGCCAACGCGTCCTCCGGAGCGTCGATGCGCATCCTGTCGATCGGCGGCGGCCCCGCCGGCCTGTACTTCGCGCTGCTCGCCAAGCGCGCCGACCCGCGCCACGTGATCCGCGTGGTCGAGCGCAATCGGCCGTACGACACCTTCGGCTGGGGGGTGGTCTTCTCCGACCAGACGCTCGGCAACCTGGAGGCGGCCGATCCGGAGTCGGCCCGCGAGATCGTCGGCGCCTTCAACCACTGGGACGACATCGACGTCCACTTCAAGGGCCGCACGATCACCTCGGGCGGCCACGGCTTCTGCGGCATCGGCCGCAAGCGTCTGCTGAACATCCTGCAGCGCCGCTGCGAGGCGCTCGGCGTCGAGCTGGTCTTCGAGAACGACGTGGCCGACGACCAGCAGGCGGCGCGCGAGTTCGGCGCCGACCTCGTGATCGCCGCCGACGGCATCAACAGCCGCATCCGCACGCGCTACGCGGAAACGTTCCGCCCCGATGTCGACACGCGCCGCTGCCGCTTCGTCTGGCTCGGCACGAAGAAGCTTTTCTCCGCGTTCACCTTCGCGTTCGAGAAGACCGAATACGGCTGGTTCCAGGCGCACGCCTACCAGTACGACGGCGACACCTCGACCTTCATCGTCGAGACACCCGAGGAGAACTGGCTGCGCGCGGGCATCGACCGCATGTCGCAGGAGGAAGGCATCGCCTTCTGCGAGCGGCTGTTCGCGCAGTACCTCGACGGGCACAGGCTGATGAGCAACGCCGCGCACCTGCGCGGCTCCGCCATCTGGATCCGCTTCCCGCGCGTGATCTGCGCAAGCTGGATCCACTGGAACACGCTTGACGGCCGCCGCGTGCCGGTCGTTCTGCTCGGCGACGCCGCGCACACGGCGCACTTCTCGGTCGGTTCCGGCACCAAGCTCGCGTTCGAGGACGGCATCGCGCTCGCGCGCGCGCTCGCCGCGCACCCGGACGATCTCGCTGCCGCGCTCGCGCGCTACGAAGCCGAGCGCAGCGTCGAGGTGCTGAAGATCCAGAACGCAGCGCGCAACTCGACCGAATGGTTCGAGAACGTCGAGCGCTACACCGCGTTCGAGGCCGAGCAGTTCGCCTACAGCCTGCTGACCCGCAGCCAGCGCATCTCGCACGAGAACCTGCGGCTGCGCGACAAGGCCTTCGTCGAGCGCATCGAGGGCTGGTTCGCGCAGCGGACGGGTCTGCCCGAGCGCGCGCTGCCGCCGATGTTCACGCCGTTCAAGCTGGGCGGGCTGACGCTGAAGAACCGCGTCGTCGTCTCGCCGATGGCGCAGTACTCGTGCGTCGACGGCACGCCCGACGACTACTACCTCGTCCACCTCGGCAGCCGCGCGCACGGCGGCGCCGGGCTCGTGTTCACCGAGATGGTTTGCGTCAGCGCCGACGCGCGCATTTCGCCCGGTTGCGCCGGGATGTACCGCGCAGAGCATCGCGCAGCGTGGAAACGCATCGTCGACTACGTGCATGCGCGCACGTCGGCCAGGATCGCGCTGCAGCTCGGGCACGCCGGGCCGAAGGGCTCGACTCAGCGCGGCTGGGAGGACGCCGACGAACCTTTGCCCGACGCCGGCGACCCGGTGACCGGTGAACGCAACTGGCCGCTGATCGCACCTTCCGCGATCGCGTACGGCCCGCGCAACCAGGTGCCCCGCGCGATGACGCGCGCCGACATGGACCGCGTCAAGGCGGACTTCGTCCGCGCCGCGCAGTGGGGCAGCGAATGCGGATTCGACTGGCTCGAGCTGCACTGCGCGCACGGCTACCTGCTGTCGGCGTTCATCTGCCCGCTGACGAACAGGCGGACCGACGAATACGGCGGCTCGATCGAAAACCGCTGCCGCTATCCGCTCGAAGTCTTCCGCGCGCTGCGCACGGTGTGGCCGCAGGACAGGCCGATGTCGGTGCGCATCTCGGCGCACGACTGGGCGCCCGGCGGCAATACGCCGGACGACGCGGTCGTGATCGCGCGGCTGTTCAAGGAAGCGGGCGCTGATCTGATCGACGTGTCGACCGGCCAGACGACGCGCGACGCGCAGCCCGTCTACGGTCGGATGTACCAGACGCCGTTCGCCGACCGCATCCGCAACGAAGTCGGCATCGCGACCATGGCGGTCGGCGCGATCTTCGAGCCCGACCACGTCAACTCGATCATCATGGCCGGCCGCGCGGATCTCGCCGCGATCGCGCGCCCGCATCTGGCGGATCCGTACTGGACGCTGCACGCGGCCGCGCAGTTGGGCTACGCCGACGTCGAGTGGCCGGTGCAGTACCTGACCGGCAAGGCGCAGCTGGAACGCAACCTCGCGCGTGCGGCGCAGATGGCCGCGGAACGGCCGGAAGCGAACGGATGAGCCGCGCAGCCCAGCTCGCCGCCGTGCCGGTCGACCGCGAAGCGCGCGCGTCGGAGGCTCACCACGACGCGCTGCGGCTGTGGCTGCGGCTGCTCACCTGCACGATGCTGATCGAGGGCGAAATCCGCGCGCGGCTGCGCGAGCGCTTTGCGATCACGCTGCCGCGCTTCGACCTGATGGCGCAGCTCGAGCGCAATCCGCAGGGCCTGCGGATGAGCGATCTGTCGCGCCGCCTGATGGTCACCGGCGGCAACGTGACCGGACTGACCGACCAGCTCGTCGCCGAAGGACTCGTCGAGCGCCAGCCGGTGCCGACGGATCGCCGCGCCTTCACCGTGCGGCTGACGCGCGCGGGCAAACGCGCTTTCGACCGGATGGCGGCCGAGCACGAGGCCTGGATCGTCGAGCTGCTCGGGGGCCTTTCCGAGAGCGAACGCGATCGACTGCACGCGCTGCTCGGCCGGCTCAAGACATCGGTGCGCACAAACGCGCGCACGAAGGAGGCATGACCGTGCAAGCCCGCCCGTACCGCGACTACGCCGCGCAGCACTTCCTGTGGACCGTGCGCGACCGCGTCGCCACGCTGACCCTGAATCGGCCGGAACGCAAGAATCCGCTGACCTTCGATTCGTACGGCGAGCTGCGCGACCTGTTCCGCGGCCTCGCATACGCCGACGACGTCAAGGCGGTCGTGTTGACCGGCGCCGGCGGCAACTTCTGTTCCGGCGGCGACGTGCACGAGATCATCGGCCCGCTGACGAAGATGTCCGCGCCCGAGCTGCTCGCGTTCACGCGCATGACCGGCGATGTCGTCAAGGCCATCCGCGGCTGCCCGCAACCGGTCATCGCCGCGGTCGACGGCGTGTGCGCGGGTGCCGGCGCGTTGCTCGCGCTGGCGTCCGACATCCGCGTCGGCACACCGCGCGCAAAGACGGCATTCCTGTTCACGCGCGTCGGACTGGCCGGCGCCGACATGGGCGCCTGCGCGCTGCTGCCGCGGATGATCGGCCAGGGCCGCGCCACCGAGCTGCTGCTGACGGGCCGAGCGATGAGCGCCGACGAAGGACTCGCGTGGGGTTTCTTCAACCGCGTGGTCGACGAGGGCGCGCTGCTCGTCGAAGCGACCCAGCTCGCGCAGCAGCTCGCCGCCGGACCCACATTCGCGCACGGCATCACCAAGACGATGCTCAATCAGGAGTGGAGCATGTCGATCGAACAGGCGATCGAGTCGGAGGCGCAGGCGCAGGCGATCTGCATGCAGACCGGCGACTTCAAGCGCGCCTACGATGCCTTCGTCGCCCGGCAGACGCCGCGGTTCGAGGGGAATTGAGCGTCGGCGTTTCATGGGTGCCTGCCGCGTTGCGCTTACGGCTCCTACTGCACCGGGCACACCGATGAGCTCGAACTTCGGGTTTCGACAAGCCCAGCGCGAA
Source organism: Betaproteobacteria bacterium (assembly GCA_016861185.1). GTDB lineage: Bacteria > Pseudomonadota > Gammaproteobacteria > Burkholderiales > Burkholderiaceae_F > DSNY01. The sequence continues at coordinate 144,782 of BOKW01000002.1, read as the reverse complement.
CGGACTCAGGAACGACTGCAGCCGCGATGACACTCGACCACCTCGACTGGCCGTTCTTCGATGCCGCCCACCGCGCGCTGGCGGGTGAGGCGGATGCGTGGGCGCGGGCGAACCTGCAAGGCATCGCGCACGACGATGTCGACGCGGCCTGCCGCGGGCTCGTTCGCGCGCTCGGACAAGGCGGGCTGTTGCGCTGGTGCGTGCCGGCCGAGTTCGGCGGCGCGCTGCCTCGCCTCGATTCGCGCGCGCTGTGCCTGGTCCGCGAGACGCTCGCGTATCACGACGCGCTGGCCGACTTCGCGTTCGCGATGCAGGGCCTTGGGTCGGGCGCGATCACGCTCGCCGGCACGCGCGAACAGAAGCAGGCGATCCTGCCGCGCGTGGCGCGCGGCGAGTCGATCATGGCCTTTGCGCTGTCCGAGCCGCAGGCAGGTTCGGACGTGGGTGCGATGCGGTGCTCGGCGCGGCGCGACGGTGCGCACTGGGTGCTCGCCGGCGAGAAGACCTGGATCTCCAACGGCGGCATCGCCGACGTGTACACGGTCTTCGCCCGGACCGATCCCGCGGCCACCGGCGCGCGCGGCATCAGCGCGTTCACCGTGCCGGCGGACGCGCCGGGCCTGCGCATCGCCGAACGCATCGACGTGATCGCGCCGCACCCGCTCGCGCGGGTCGCGTTCGACGACTGCCGCATTCCCGCCGCCCACCTGCTCGGCGAAGAAGGGGCGGGTTTCAAGCTCGCGATGGCCACGCTCGACATCTTTCGCGCCTCGGTCGCCGCCGCCGCGTTCGGCATGGCGCGCCGCGCGTTCGCCGAAGCACTGTCGTTCGCGCGCGAGCGCACGATGTTCGGCGCCACCCTCGCCGACCAGCAGATGGCGCAGGCGAAGCTCGCCGACATGACCACCGCGATCGACGCCGCGGCCCTGCTCACCTACCGCGCCGCCTGGACGCGCGACGTACAGCAACGCCGCGCCACGCGCGAAGCCGCGATGGCCAAGATGACCGCGACCGAATCCGCGCAGCAGGTGATCGACGCGGCGGTGCAGCTCTTCGGCGGCCGCGGCGTGCGGCGCGGCGAGATCGTCGAACGCCTCTATCGCGAGATCCGCGCACTGCGTATCTACGAAGGCGCAACCGAAGTGCAGAAGCTCGTCATCGCCCGCGACTTGTTGAGGTCCTGACTGCCATGACCTACACCGCCCATATCGACACCTTCGCCCGCGACAACCTGCCGCCGCGCGCGCAGTGGCCGAACTTCCTGTTCGAGCTGCCCGAGCTGCAGTACCCGGAACGGATGAACTGCGCGACCGAGCTGCTCGACCGCGCGCTCGAACGCGGCTGGGGCGAACGGCGCGCGATCCTCGCGCCGAACGGATTCGTCTGGACCTACCGGCAGTTGCGCGACGAGGCGAATCGCATCGCGCGCGTGCTGGTCGAGGATCTCGGGCTCGTTGCCGGCAACCGCGTGCTGCTGCGCGGGCCGAACAGCCCGATGATGGCGGCCTGCTGGTTCGCGGTGATGAAAGCGGGCGGCATCGCGGTCGGCACGATGCCGCTGCTGCGCGCAGCCGAGCTGACCAAGATCGTGACCAAGGCGAACGTCTCGCACGCGCTGTGCGATGCGCGGCTCGTCGACGAGCTGGCGAAGGCGCGGCCAGGCTGCCCGAGCCTGAAGACGGTCGCGCTGTTCCAGACCGACGCGGCCGACGGCATCGAGGCGCTCGCCGCGCGCAAGTCCGCCGAGTTCACGGACGTGCCGACTGCCGCCGAAGACACCGCGCTGATCGCGTTCACGTCGGGCACGACCGGCGAGCCGAAGGGCACGATGCACTTCCACCGCGACGTGGTCGCCGTATGCGACTGCTTCCCGAAGTCGACGCTGCGCGCGCTGCCGGACGACCTCTTCACCGGTAGCCCGCCGCTTGCGTTCACCTTCGGGCTGGGCGGGCTGCTGCTGTTCCCGCTGCGCATCGGCGCCGCCACGCTGCTGCTGGAGAAAGCTTCGCCCGACGCGCTGCCCGCGGCGATCGCACAGCATCGCGCCACGGTGCTGTTCACCGCGCCGACCTCGTACCGCGCGATGGCGCTGCAGGCGAGTCGCGCCGACTTCGCCAGCCTGCGCAAGTGCGTTTCCGCGGGCGAAGCGCTGCCGGCGGCCACGCGCGCGTTGTGGCGCGAAGCAACGGGCATCGAGATCATCGACGGCATCGGCTCGACCGAGATGCTGCACATCTTCATCTCGCACGACGAAGCGGGCGCCAAGCCGGGCGCGACCGGCAAGCCGATCCCCGGCTATCGCGCGTGCGTGATGGACGACGAAGGCCGGCCGCTGCCGCCGGGACAGGTCGGCAAGCTGGCGGTGATGGGACCGACCGGCTGCCGCTATCTCGCCGATCCGCGGCAGACGAACTACGTGCGCGACGGCTGGAATTACACGGGCGACGCGTACCTCGTCGACGAGCACGGCTACTTCGTCTACCAGGCGCGCACCGACGACATGATCGTCTCGGCCGGCTACAACATCGCCGGGCCTGAGGTCGAAGCCGCGCTGCTCGCGCATCCTGCGGTGGCCGAATGCGGCGTGGTCGCTTCGCCCGACGAGGAGCGCGGAACGATCGTCAAGGCCTTCGTCGTGCTCAAGCCCGGCAACGAACCGGGCGATGCGCTGGTCAAGGCGCTGCAGGAGCACGTCAAGTCGCAGATCGCGCCGTACAAGTACCCGCGCGCGATCGAGTTCGTGTCGGGCCTGCCGCGCACCGAAACGGGCAAGCTGCAGCGCTTCCAGCTTCGTCAGCTCGAACTGCAGCGCGCCCACCAGCGGGCGAGCGGTGCCGCATGAGCGACCTTCGACCGGCTCACGACAGGGCCCTTCGACAGGCTCAGGGCGCGGCTTGGCATACGCGGCATACGGTGCGTTTCGCGCACTGCGACCCGGCCGGGATCGTCTTCTATCCACGCTTCTTCGAGATCGCGCACGAAGCGAAGGAAGAGTGGTTCCGCGCGATCGCCGGCGTGCCGTTCCAGCAGTTCGTCGGCACGCGCGGCCGCGGGTTGCCGATCGTGCGGCTCGAAGCGGACTTCTTCGCCGCCTCGCGCCACGGCGACGAGTTGGACATCGCGATCACGGTCGCGCAGCTCGGCCGCAGCTCGCTGCACCTGCACTACGCCTTCGCTTGCGGCGGCGAGCCGCGGCTCGCCATCCGCACGGTGATCGTGCAGACGGATCTTCGTACGGGCCGGCCCGTGCCGATCGACGGCGAGCTGCGCGAGCGCATCGAGGCGTTCCGCGCGCAGCCGGGAGCCCTCGCAACGGGAGCGCAAGCATGAAGGTCCTGCAACCGCCCGGCTGGGCGCAGCCGAAGGGCTATGCGAACGGCATCGCTGCGCGCGGCACCCTGGTGTTCGTCGGCGGTCAGGTCGGCTGGAACGGCGCGCAGCAGTTCGAGAGCGACGACTTCGTCGCGCAGGCCGCGCAGGCGCTGCGCAACGTCGTCGCCGTGCTGGCGGAAGCCGGCGGCCGTCCCGAGCACATCGCGCGCATGACCTGGTACGTACTCGACAAGCGCGAATACCTGGCGAGCTACCGCGCGCTCGGCGCGGTCTACCGCGAGATCATCGGCCGCCACTATCCGGCGATGACCGCGGTCGAAGTCAGCGCGCTGATGGAAGATCGCGCGCGCGTCGAGATCGAAGCGACGGCGGTGATCCCCGACTGAGGAACGACCGCCGTCGCACGCGCACCTTACTGCTTCGACGCCGTCGGCGCGATCGCGGGCGGCAGCGGCTCGGGTACGGCGTTCTTCACGGGCGGGATCGTGCGCAGGTAGCTGTAGATCGCCTCCAGATCCTCGTCGGTGAAGTTCTTGTACATGGGGATCGGCATCGGCGGCAGGATCGGACGGCCGCGGCCCATGTGGCGGCCGGTGCGGATCGTGTCGACGAAATTGCGCAGCGTCCATTTGCCGAGCCCCGTCTCCGGATCGGGCGTCAGGTTCGCGGTGAAGCTCACGCCCCACGGACCCGACCACGCGGTGTTGGTCGCCGCTGCGGAGACAATCCACGGCCCGACCGGCTTCGGCGCCGGCGGCAGTTCCATCTTCTCCGGATGGCCCGACAGCATGCGGCTGTAGTCGGGTTCGGGACCGTTCGGGCCCATCGTCCACGGCGTGTGGCAGTCGTTGCAGCCCGACGTGGTGACGAGGTACTTGCCGCGCGCGACTTTGTCCGCGGACGGTTTGCCGGCGTCCGCCGCGAGCGCGCTGCCGGACAGTGCGAGCCAGGCGAACGCTGCGGCGATGCACGCGGGCAAGTTTGACTTGACGAGGGTCGATCGTTTCATGGGGTCTGCTCCTTTCGGGTGGTAGGAAGTTCGGAAATCCAGCGCTCGATCAGCGCAAGCGCCTCGGCGTCGGTGAGCTGCGTGCCGAGCGGCGGCATCTGCACTTGCGGGTTGCGCGAGCGCATGCGCGCAACGAGCACGCTCGCGTCCGGACGGCCCGGTTCGATCAGCGGCGCGGCTTTCGACAGCCCGGGCGCGCGATAGCGGCTGCGCGCGCCGACGAGTGACCGCAGCACCTTGCCGGCACCGGTCGCCGCGGCGTCGTGCGCCAGCAGCAGGTCGACCGGCGGCTGGGCGCCGGCATCGTTGTGGCAGTGGCCGCAGTTGCCGTGCAGGTAGCCGAGCGCGGCGCGTTCGACCGGCGTCGATGCCGCGACGCGCGGCGGACTCTCGAGCAGTGCCGGCGGCAGATTGCGCAGCCAGCCGCGTTCGACCAGCAGCCGCAGATCGGCTTCGCCTTCTTTGCGCGGCTCGGCGTGCGGCGCGAGCGGATCGCGCAACGGCGAAAGCTGCAGCGCGCTCGCGCCGAGCACCGGAACGGCAGCGCCTTCGTGGCAGGCGCGGCAATCGGCCTCGGCGGGGATCGCGTAGCGTCCGTTCGGCCCACCGCGGGCGGCGACGGTCATGCCGCCCGCGGGCGCGAGCACGGCGTCGGTGCCGTCTTCGTTCCACACGTAGGCGGCGAAACGCCATGACCCGTCGGCGAGCCGCTCGATGTACCGCGTCTCGATGGCACGGCCGTGCGAGAACTCCTTCCACAGCTTCGTTCCCGGCGGGAACACCCAGGCGTCGGGGCGCGACGCGTCGATCGCGGTTCCGGGCTGGAGGTACAGCCACCGGCGCTTCGCCCCGCCGTCGGACCACAGCGGGTACTGCGGCGAGAACGGAAGATTCTCCGGACGCACCTCGCGCATCGAGCCCGCGACATACAGGCCCGTATCGCGCAGATGCTTCGGCAGCGGCGGCGCAACCGTCGGCTGCGCTGCCGCTTCGCCCGAGCGCGCGACGATGGCGACGCCCAGCGCGACTGCGGCGACGCCGAGGGCAGCGGCGAAGACGAAGCGATGGCGCACACGAATTCTCATGCCGCCAGCGTAGGGACGCGCGCCCGTTCGCGTTCGTAAATCTTGGATCAAGCAACCCTAAGAATCGCTTAAGCGCGGCAGCGCGGGACCGACGCGGCGAGTCGAGCGCGAATCGGGGGCCGGATGCCCGACATCAAGGCCCTACAGCCGATCCCGACTATCTTGGAGGCATGGGTGGTGCGTGGATCGAGCGCGCGCCGCCGCGGCCGATGAGGAGGAATCGAGCTTTTCCGCATCTGCTCGCCGTCGCGGCAGCCTGTCTTGCGGCAGTGCTCCTGCTGATCGCGGGCCGGCAGCCATCGGGAGCCGGCGAGCCTTACGACTGCCGAGCGGCGAGAGTCGTGGTCGTGTCGGCAAGCCGCGCCGATGCGATCGATGCCTGCGCGGGCGCGCGGGCCGCGATCGGATTCTTCAGGTCGCTGGGGCTCGAGAGCCGCAGACCGATTTCGATCGAGGTCCTCGCGCGAATGCCCGAGTCGCTCGGCGCATCCGGGGCAGGTGCGTTCATCGAATCCGAGCGCCGCGTCATGGTGCTGTCTTACGAGCGCTTCAAGGCGAACGGAACCTGGTTCCGCATTCGGATCGACCGGCGGCTGTACCGCAGCGTGGCCACGCACGAGGTCGCCCATGCAATCGCGTCCGAGCACTTCCGCGTCGCGGTCCCAACGATCGAAGCCAAGGAGTACATCGCCTACGTCGCGACGTTCTCGACGATGGACGAATCGCAGCGAAGCCAGGTGCTCGCCGCATTCCCCGGCGAGGGCTTCGACGACGCGTGTCGGATGTCGACGACGATTTACCTGTTCGATCCGATGCGCTTCGGCGTGGAGGCGTACCGGCACTATTTGAAGCCGGGCAACGGCAACCCGTTCCTGCGCGCGGTCCTCGCGGGCACGGTGCTGGCCGAACCCTGACGCCGTGTCGCCGCGCCGTCGCCGGCGCGCGCCTGAACGTCGCGCCGTCGCTCGAACCGCGCCCGGTCGACCGCCATCAGCTCGCGCCGCCCGCCTGCGCCCCCGAAGATTTCGCCTGCTGCCAGCGCGCGAGGATGCCGCGCGCGTCGTTCTGCGCCGGATCCATCAGCACCGCGTCGGCGGGCGTGCGCGCACACAGCTCGACGACATAGCCGTTCGGATCGCGCAGATAGATCGAGTGGATGAAACCGTGATCGCTGACGCCGCGCGTCTCGATGCCGGCCGCCAGCGCGCGCGCCCGCGCGGCGGCAAGCTCCGCCGCGCCGACTTCGAGCGCGATGTGCAGGTCGAAGTCATGCTGCGCCTTGAACTCGAACGGCATGTCCGGCGCCTCGAAGAACGCAAGGAACGAACCGTCGCCGAGCCGGAAGAAAGTGTGCAGCACCCGCGTCTTGCGGCCGGACATGGTATCCTGGATCTCGAGCGCGCCGGCCAGCGGCATCCCGAGGAAGCCTTCGTAGAAGCGCCGCGTTTCCTCGGAATCTCGGCAGCGGTACGCGCTGTGATGCAGCTTGCGGATCATCGGCGGGCCTCGGAGCGGCTCGCCGCCGGCACGGGGTGGTGAAAGAGCGTCACGGCGCGGCCATATCTCGGGATCGAAGGCCGCGATGCTCGCGCAAACGCGCGAGCATGGTTCGTAAATCTCCCTGCCGGACTCCTTAAATCCTCACTAACCGGCAGTCGCGGGCGCTGCCGCGTGGCGCGGCATGCCGATCGAACCCAGCAAGCGCGCCGGTTTGCGCGCGGCGCGACCGGCGTTATCCACAGTTGCTGTGGACAACCGCCGCGAGCGCCGCTCCGCGCCGCAGAATGACGCCGGCGCGCGCTCTCACTGCCGGCGACCCGGATCTGTCGCGGCGCTTTCGTCGTACGCCGGACCCTGCACGACGTATGCCGGGATCACCTGGAGCCCGAGCATCGTGGCCGCGCGCCAGCGGCGTTCGCCGTGGACGAGCACATAGCCGTGCTCGGTTGCGCGCACCAGCACGGGCCGGAGCACGCCGTGTTCACGGATATCGTCGGCGAGCCACTCGACCGCCGGCGGCTGGTAGCCGCGGCTGCGCGGGTCGGGACGGATCTGGGCACAGGGAATCGGCTGCGCGTTCATGCGGTCTCGAGCATCGGTCGTGAGCGGGGAGCCAAGCGCAGTGTGCGCGCCGCGCGGCCGATTGTGAATCGCCGACCCGCGCTAGTTCGCGCTCGGTCGCAGAAGAAATCCGCATATGCGTAGACGAGCGCGGCATGCGGTGCACTGCACTCTCGATCCGCGGCCGACGCACCCGTCGCCGTCTGCGGGTGCGCGCCGGGCGTGGCCTCGGCGTCTGCGACCTGCGCGTCCGATCACGTCGCTTTCAGCACCTTCTGCGTCGCGCAGCTCCCGCCGCTTGTGCGCGGCTCCAGCCACGCCATGCGACCGCCGCCGACGCGTCGCAAGTCGTTCAATCGCCGGCGTGCGCGAGGATCGGCGCCAGCGCGCCCGCGATCCGCTCGAACTGTTCCGGCGTCACGAGCGATCTCAACACTTCGACGAAGCGCGGCTCCTGCACGCCGGTCGCGATGTACTGCCAGCGGTAGGCCTTTAGGATCAGGTCGTGCACGGCCGACTGCTCCGCGGCCGAGTACGCTCGCCCGCCGTGCCGCAGGAAGTAGGCCGCGTCTGTGCGCGCCTGGACCTGAAGCGTGCCGTCGATCGCGAGCAGCAGCCCGACGAAATCGTCGGCGCCCTGCTCGCGCTGCAGCGCGCTGGACTGCGCGTCGATGCGCCGCCACTCCAGCTCGTCCAGGATCGCGTGCTGCGACTCCTCCTTCCAGTGGAACAGGAACACGTCCCTCCACAGCTCCGACGACTCCGCGTCGCACTCGATGCTCGATCGATAGTGCGACTGCGACAGCAGCTCGATGTCGAGCGTCAGCGCAAGCACCGCCCAGGTCGATTTGCTCAGGACGGCGCGCGCGATCTCGTTCGGCGGCGGCTTGAAGCAATACCCCTCCGGCATTCCCTCCGCGGCCATGCGATCGAGTCGCCGGAACAGTTCCTGGTGCTTCAGCTCCTCGTCGGCGAAGCGCACCAGCGCTTCGAGCGCGGCCTGATCGCCGAACCAGTGGTCGCGCGTCAGCTCGAGGATCTTGGCGCCGGCGAAGCGTTCCACCAGCCCGAACATGTTCGCGTAGGTGCGGCCCTGGATCTGCGACAGGAAGCACCGGCGGGCCGGATCGAGGAAGACCAGCTCGTTGACCCGCGACAGTCCGTCAGGCAGGAACTTGCGATCGAAATCGAAGCTGCGGCCGCGTATGACGTCGCGGTCGATCTCCCAGCGGATGCGCCTGGAGGCTTCGATGCATTTGGCGTAGCGCTGCGTCGGCGACAGCGCGCCCGCGCGGGCTTTCTCTTGGCCGCTTGCGCTCATGGCAGTGTGCGCTTCTTCGGGATCGGGGTCGAACACGCGCTAGCGCGGCCGCGACCGCACGCGGGTACGGTCTATCGCTCCGGCGCATTCGGCCGCGACGGAGGCGAGTTCGCTGCGATCGAAGCCGAGGTCGCGCAGCGTGCGCGCATCGAGCGCGCGCAGTGCGACGTAGGTCGCGCTCGCTTGTTGCGCCCGCTTCCACGACTCGCGCGCGCGCCGCGCGGCGTCTGCGACCGCCCGCAGCAGCGCGCGGATCGCCAGCACCGGTCGGCTCCATGCTGCGGGGCTGCCAAACCCCAACCCGCATCGCGCCGCCGCCATCGGATAGCACCGCCCGATCCTGCCGAAGCTTTCGGTCGCGGCCGGCGCGAAGTTGCCGTGTCGTTGCATCGTCTCGTACATGGTCGTCCTTTCTCGATGGACGAACCGTACGCAGGCGGGCGTTGCACGAGCGTTCCTCGCCCGCGCACGAGCAAACGGGGCGATCCGCGCTACGAGGCGCCGGAGGGGCTCGCGCCGCGCAAAGCGGCGATCAGCGGTCCGTACCCAACGTCGGTCTCGACGACGATTCGGTGACCCAGTTCATCCAGGCTGAGCCCCGGCCACGCCGGTTCGCTCTTGGTCGTCGGTGCCCATTGCGCCATTCTCGCCAACACCTCGTTCCGGTCCGGCGCGGCCATTGCCGGATGTGTTGCCACGAAGTTCAGCACGCGGTGCGCGCTGACGGTGTCTCCCTGTACAGCCAGAACCTCGGCGAAGCACGAGATCCCTTCGAGAAGAACGCTCTTCTGCCCGATCGCCAGCGCCAGTTCCAGGGCGGTCTTGAGGTCGGAGCGCGCAGCAGAAAAGTCCCTATTCCTTAGCGCAAGCTGAGCAAAGAGCAGTCTCATCCAGGACTGAAAGTGCCGGTTCCCGATCGCCTTGGCCATCTCGTGCGCGCGCTCCGCATACGTCGCTGCCCCTGCGAAGTCGCCGGTCTTGAACGCGAGCGCGGCCAGGTTCGAGAGAATCACCGTTCGAGTCCGGTCAAGGCCATGGCGATCGCAGATCACCAGCGCGGCCTTCAAGTGTTCGATCGCGATTCCGAGTTCTCCGCTGTCCCAATGCAGACTGCTGAGCGTGGTCAGACACATCGCCTCGCCGGAGACGTCGCCGAGCGACTTGTAGGCCGCCATCGACTCGATCAACAAACGCCGAGCATCGTCGCGCCGGCCGATCGCTCGCTGGACCAGCGCCCGGTTGTGCAGCAGCGCGGCCGCTCGCCGCGAGTCGCCGGCGAGCTGCGCTTCTTTCAATGCCTGCTCGAAGTAACTCCCTGCATCGACGTGCCGGCCGCGTCTCAGCGCGCACGCGCCGAGCGTCGCAAGGCAGAGCGCTTGCGCACGGTGATCTTTTTCGCGCTTCGCGACACCTAGCGCTTGCGTGGCCTGCTCCGCGGCTTCGCCATAGCTGTCGAGTCGGAACAGCAGGTGCGCCGCTCCGCTCCGAAGCGCCAGCTCCAGCTTCGCATCCGCGCCGGCAAACGACGAGTCGAGCGCTTCCCGCAGCAGCGACAGACCGGTCTTGAAGCGACCCCGGTGATTGCAGAAGTCCATCACGGTCTGTACGGTCTGCCTCAATGCGCCGCCGGCCTTGTTGTCGATGGCCCATTGCCATGCAGCTCGACAGTTCTCGAACTCGATGTCCACCCGATCCAAGGCCGTCCGATCGCCGTTCTCGACTGCAGGTCCGAGTTGACTCAGCAGTCGGTGAAAGTGGGACGCATGCGCCCGTTCCGCCGACTCCCGTGCCCCGCCCTCGCCCAGCCGCAGCGCGGCGAGCTGATGTACGAGCGGGTGCATGTGCAGCCGCGCGCCATCCTTGCGCAGCAGCGACTTGTCGGCGAGCGCGCCCAGCACCGGCATCGAGGCGCCGGCGACCGCGCGTGCGGCCTCGGCCGTGAACCCGCCGCGGAACACCGATAGCCGCGCCAGCGCGTCGCGTTCGGTCGCGCCGAGCAGTTTCCACGACTGCTCGAAAACCGCTTCGATGCTCGCGTGCCGCGGCGGGTGCGCAGGGTCGGCCGCGCGCAGCAGTTCGGTCCCTTGGCGCAGCTCGGCGGCGATCGCGTCGCACGACAACACGCGCGTCCAGGCGGCCGCAAGTTCCAGCGCGAGCGGCAGCCCGCCGACCTGCCGGCAGATGTCGACGATCGACTCCGCCTCCGCGGCGGGAATCAGCGCCGGCTCGACGCGCTGCGCCGCCTGCACGAACAGGCGCGCGGCATCGAACGCTTCGAGTCGGTCCTGATCCTCGATCTCGGGGCAAGGCAGCCCGTCGAGCGGCAGCAGCCATTCGGCCGCGAGCGCAAGCCGCACGCGCGACGTGACGATCAGCTTCATGCGCTGGCACGCGGCGAGCAGCCGCTCGACAGGAGTCGTATCGGCTGCAAGCTGCTCGAAGTTGTCGAGCACGAGCAGCGTCCGCCGCTCGCGCAGGAATTCGATCACCTGCTCGAGCGGATCGCCGCTGCCGGAAAGCGCAACGCCCAGTTCGCGCGCGAGCCGGCCGCCGAGTTCGCCCGGCGTGACGAGGTCTTCGAGCGGCACGAAGGCCGCGCCGTCGGCGTAACCGGACGCCAGTTCATGCAGCGCGCGCCGCGCGAGCCGCGTCTTGCCGACCCCACCCGGGCCAACGATCGACAGCAAGCGGCAGCCGTCCTGTGCAAGCAGTTCGCCGATGCGGCGCAGTTCCACCGTGCGCCCGACGAAGCCTTCGTCCGAGGATAGCGGCGCGGTTCGAGCGAGCACCGGTACGACGACCGTCGTGCCAAGGGCGTCGTGCAGCGCCTTCAGTTCCGCGCTCGGCGCCAGTCCGAGGTCGTGCGCAAGCCGATCGACGAACTCGCGATAGGCCTGGCGCGCACGCGCGCTCTGCCCGCTGCGTACGAGGCACGCCATGTGCGCGCGCAGCGCGGCTTCGTCGAGCGGATCGGCTTCGAGCAGGCGCGCCGAAAGATCCACGCCTTCGGCGGGATCGATGTCCGCGGCAAGCTGTTCCAGCGCCGCGCCGCGCCACGCCGCGCGCAGCCGATCGCGCTCGAAACCGAGCCAGCTCGACCACGCTTCGTTGGCGCCGTCGTCGAAGCCGGCGAGCAAGTCGGCGCGATGCAGGGCTGCCGCGTCGGCATGGCGGCGCTCGCGCAGCGCGGCCTCGAACGCGGCGACGTCGGTATCGACCTCGAAGCGCAATGCGCCGCCGTGCGTCTCGATGCGCTCGGCCCACGGCCAGGACTGCAGCCTGAACAGCGTCTTGCGCAGGTTGCCGTAGGCGAGCTTGCTTTCCTGCTCCGGCCACAGCATCGCCGCCAGGTCCGCGCGCGCAACCCACGCGCGCTTGAGCGCGAGCAGCACCAGCAACTGGCTGCGTCGCTCGAAAGGAAGCGCGTAGGGCGCGCCCCCGTGCTCGACAGTCGGCGAGCCGAAAAGCAACAGACGTACGGTCATCGGGCAACCGTGGAAAAGCCGCGAAGCATGCGCGCAACCGTCGCGCGCCGCAAGCGTGGAACGCTCGTGGAACGCTCGCCTGCCTAAGTTGCGCCCGGTCCGCGGGACGAACGATGCGTTCGGACCCGCAGGCGGAGAACCCTAACCGACCAGGAGGAATCGATGAGTTCAGTTCTCGAAACCCGGGCGCCCGCGCCCGACTTCGCCGCGATCAAGCAGAAACAGCAGGCCACCTGGGCCAGCGGCGACTACGCGGTCGTCGGCACCACGCTGCAGATCGTCGGCGAGACGCTCGCCGAGGCCGCCGACGTGCGCGCCGGCGAGCGCGTGCTCGACGTGGCCGCCGGCAACGGCAACGCCACGCTCGCCGCCGCGCGCCGCTTCGCGCAGGTCACTTCGACCGACTACGTGTCGGCGCTGCTCGACAAGGGCGCCGCACGTGCGGCGGCCGAAGGACTGAACGTGCAGTTCCAGCCGGCCGACGCCGAGCATCTGCCGTTCGCCGACGGCAGCTTCGACGTCGTGCTGTCCACCTTCGGCGTCATGTTCGCGCCCGACCACGAACGCTCGGCGCACGAGATGTTGCGCGTTGTGCGTTCGGGCGGGCGGATTGCGTTGGCGAACTGGACGCCGGAAAGCTTCATCGGCCGACTGTTCAAGCTGATCGGCGCACACGTGCCGCCGCCCGCGGGGCTGAAGCCGCCGGCGCTGTGGGGCACCGAGTCGCATATCGCCGAGCTGTTCGGCGCGCAGGCCGCGCACATCCATACCCAGCGCAAGCACTTCAACTTCCGCTACCGCTCGGCGGCGCACTGGATCCAGGTGTTCCGCGACTACTACGGGCCGACGCAGAAGGCGTTTTCCGCGCTGGACGCAAAGGGGCAAGCGGCGCTCGAGCGGGACATCGTGACGCTGCTCGATCGGTCGAACGTCGCCGGCGCCGCCTCGCTCGTGGTGCCGAGCGAATACCTCGAAATCGTCGTCACCAAGCGCTGAAGGAGACTGACGATGAGATCATTGCTCGCAATCTCCGCGGCGCTGTTTGTTGCGGCCTGCGCCGGCATCGCGCCCATGGCAGTGCCCGATCAGCTCGCACCGCCGGCCGGCGAAAGGCTCGCGCTGATGGCCGCCGCGCGCGGCGTGCAGATCTACGAGTGCCGCGCCGGCAAGGAGGCCGGAAGCGCGCCGCAGTGGGTCTTCGTCGCGCCGGAGGCCGAGTTGATCGACGCGCGCGGCCGCCCCGCCGGCACGCACGGCGCGGGACCGTACTGGCAGGCGGCCGACGGCAGCCGCGTGATCGGCAAGGTCAGCGCGCGCGCCGATGCGCCGACGGCCGACGCGATTCCGTGGCTGCTGCTCAGCACGGCGTCGACCGGCAAGCCAGGCGTCTTCGGCAGCGTCTCGAGCATCCAGCGCATCAACACCGTCGGCGGCCTGGCACCGGCGGCCGGCTGCAACGCCGAGACCCTCGGTCGGCAGGCGCGCGTTGGCTACCGGGCCGACTACCGCTTCTTCGGCGCGGCAACACGCTGAAGGCGGCCAGACGCTCGGAGCACGAACATGCGTTCGCGCCGCCCGCAAAGGGACTCGCACTTCGTCGAGGCTGAAAGCCTGCGTCGCATGACGCGCAAGCGTCGTGCGGACGCCGCCGAGTCGCAGCGCGACCAGCTGCAGGCCCGGGCCCTGCGCGCCGCCGCGGCCAACGGCTTCGGCGGCGACGCCTTCGCAGAAGTGCGCGCGCAGATCGGCTTCGAGTCGGAGCTTCCGACCGTCCTCAACCACCCAAAGGAATCGACCATGCAAGCCATTGCCATCGAACCGTCCATGCACGCGGGCACGACCGCCCGCTACGCCAAGTGCATCGAGGTTTCCAAACGCGTCCGCTGGGACATCGAGCGCGACGTGATTCTCGGGCGCCGCTTCGACTTCGACAAGAAGTTCATGCCGGATGGGCTGTCGAAGATCGGCCGCCTAACGTTCCTGCAGCCGCGGGAGCAGCGCTTCCTCTCGCACGTCCAGGGGCGCACCTACGCCAACATCTTCGGGCTCGTCGAGCGCTACATCGGCGCCAAGACGCTCGAGCTGAGCCGCGAGCACGGTCTGGGCGATCAGATCGCGCTCGAAGCGCTGGTGCGAATGACCGACGAAGAGCTGAAGCACCAGGCGCTGTTCCGCCGGCTCGAGGAGATGGCCGCCGAAGGCATGCCCGCAGGCTACCGCTTCGTGCCCGAGCCCAACGAGGTCGCGCAAGCGGTGCTCAGCAAGTCCACCTGGGCAGTCCTCGGACTGACGCTGGACATCGAGCTGTTCACGCAGGCGCACTACCGGTCGAGCATCGAGCCCGACGCCGAGCTGTCACCGCTGTGGAAGGACGTCTTCCTGTTCCACTGGAAGGAGGAATCGCAGCACGCGATCCTCGACGAATTGGAATGGCGCCGCGAGCACGCGCGGCTCACCGAGGCGCAGCGCGATCAAGGTGTCGATGACCTGATCGGGCTCGTCGCCGCGGTCGACGGCATCGTGCAGGCGCAGGCGCAGGCCGACGCCGAGTACTTCATCGGCGCCGCCGGCCGCTCGTTTACCCCGACGCAAGGCGACGCGATCCACGACGGCCTGCTGCGCGCGTACCGCTGGCAGTACGTCGCAAGCGGTGTGCAGGAGCCGCGCTTCGCCGAAGTGCTGGGCGAACTGACCACGCCGGTGCAGCGCGAACGCATCGGCCGCGCGCTGGCGCCGATCGTCGGTCACGCGGCGGGCTGAGCGACGATGAGGACGTCGTCCTTCGCCGTCGGCGGCGCGGCGACCGCCGCACCGCCGACGGTCGTGCTGCTGCATTCGAGCGCAAGCTCGGCGCGGCAGTGGCAGGCGTTGCGCGAAGCGCTGCAGGCCGACTTCCGCGTGCTCGCGGTCGATCTGCACGGCCACGGCGCGCGGCCGCCCTGGCCCGCGGATGCGCCGTTCGCGCTGGCCGACGACGCCGCGCTGGTCGAACCGTTGTTGCGGGATGCGCCGGTCCACCTCGTCGGGCATTCGTACGGCGCGGCCGTCGCGCTGAAGGCGGTGGCGCTTTATCCGCGGCGGGTGCTCGGCGTCGTCGCCTACGAGCCGGTGCTGTTTGCGCTGCTGCGCGACGACGCTGCGCCGAGCGAGCCGCTGCGCGCGGTGGTCACCGCGGCCGAGGCAGTCTCCGACGCCCTGCGGCGCAGCGACGAACACGCCGCGGCGCACCGCTTCGTCGACTTCTGGTCCGGCGCGGGCGCGTGGCGCGCCCTCGATGCGGGCCGGCAGCAGGCGATCGCAGCGCGCATGCCGTCGGTGCTGCGGCATTTCGATGCGCTGTTCGGCGAGTCGCTTGTCGCCGAACTCGCCGTGCTGACGATGCCGATGTTGTTCCTGACCGGCACCGACACGGTGGCGGCGATGCGCCGTATCGGCGAACTGCTGCGCGCGGCGCTGCCCCGCGCGCAACACGAGCTGGTGGCCGGCATGAACCACATGAGCCCGGTCACGCAGCCCGCCGCAGTCAATGCGCGCATCGAGCAGTTTCTGCGCACCCAGTTTCGCCGCCGCGCGGCCTTGCGGCCGCAGGCGGAATTCATCTGACTACTTCTGAAGGAAAAGTAACCATGCAAGCTCCCAAGCCTCATTACATCGGCGTCCGTGCCCTGCTCGCCGGCGCCGCCCTCGCCCTGTCGCTGAACGCGCAGGCCGATGCGATCACCGACTGGAACACCAAGGTCGGCGAGATCATCACCGAAGCCAAGCTCGGCACGCCGCCGGCCGTCCGCGTGATGGCGATCGTGCAAACGGCCGCGCACGACGCGGTAAGCGCCGCGCAGCGCGGCGAGTCACGCGAAGCCGCCGTCGCCGCCGCGCACCGCACCGCATTGCTCAAGCTGATGCCGGCGCAGCAGGCCGCGATCGATGCGGCGTATCAGGCGGCACTCGCTTCGATCGCCGACGGACCCGCAAAAACCGCTGGACTCGCCGCGGGAGAAAAGGCCGCAGCCGCGGTGCTGGCCGCGCGCCTGAACGACGGTGCAGCCACGCCCGAGTCGTATCGTCCGCACACGACTGCAGGCGCCTACGTGCCGACGGCCACGCCCGCCATTCCGCAGTGGCCGCAGCGCAAGCCCTGGCTGATGGCGAGCGCCGCCCAGTTCAGGCCTGGCCCGCCGCCCGCGCTGACGAGCGACGCATGGGCGCGCGAGTTCGACGAAGTCAAGCTGATGGGCGCGCGTCAGAGCGCGAAGCGCAGCGCGGAGCAGACCGAAATCGCCCGCTTCTGGGAATACTCGCTGCCCGCGATCTACTTCGGCGTCGTGCGGTCAGTGGCGGCGCAGCCGTCGCGCAGCCTGCTGCAGAACGCGCGCCTGTACGCCGCGGCCGCGCAGGCGATGGACGACGCGCTGATCGCCGTGTTCGACGCCAAGTACCACTACAACTTCTGGCGCCCGGTCACGGCGATCCGCAACGGCGACATCGACGGCAACGATGCCACTGCGCGCGACGCCTCTTGGGCACCGCTGATCGACAACCCGATGCATCCCGAGTACCCGAGCGGACATTCCATCCTCGCGGCCGCCGTCGCGGAGGTGCTGCGAGCGGAGATCGGCCGGGGTCCGACGCCGGTGTTGGCGACGATGAGCCCGACCGCCAAGGGCGCCGTGCGCCGCTGGACGAGCCTGGACGATTTCACGCGCGAAGTGAACGACGCGCGGGTCTTTGCCGGAATCCACTTCCGCAGCGCGACCGAGGTCGGCATGGCGATGGGCCGGAAGATCGGCGAGCTGGCGGCGACCCGGTATCTGCAGAGTCCGCTCTGAACGCACGCCGGCGCCGCGGTTGCCCCGCGGCGTCGGTGGACACCGGGCCGCATGCATGTCGGGCCGGATCCGGCCCGCGCGCGGATGCCGACGCGGCGCTTCGGCAATGCGGCGCGGAGGCGCGGCCATGGCGGGCCGCCCATGCCGATGCAAGACTGCGCGCCTTGCCGGCGCGATTGTCGGCATTGCACGCAATCGCATCACGGAGCGCCCGCATGGAAGCATTGATCGAAACGCATCGAGAGTCCGCATTCGCCGCGCTGAAGGTCGCGACGGCCACGCCTGCGCAGTCCGGGCGCTGCATCGACGTGTTGACGCTCGCCTTCGCCGCCGATCCCGGCGTGCGCTGGCTCTTCCCCGACGCTGCGAGCTATCGCACGCACTTCCCCGCATTCGCGCGCGCCTTCGGCGGACGCGCGTTCGCGCTCGGCACCGCCGCCTGCGTCGGTTCGCTCGCCGCGGCGCTCTGGCTGCCGCCCGGTGCCGGACCCGACGACGACGCGCTGATCGAAGTGGTCGAACGCGGTGCCTCGCCGGAACGCCGCGCGCAGGCCTTCGAGTTGTTCGAGCGCATGGGCCGCTGCCATCCCGGCGAGCCGCACTGGTACCTGCCGCTGATCGGAGCGGACCCGGCTTGTCAGGGCCGCGGACTCGGCTCGGCGCTGTTGCGCCATACGCTCGCGCTCTGCGATGCGTCGAACCTGCCCGCGTACCTGGAAGCGACCAGCGAACGCAGCGTGCCGCTGTATCGGCGCCACGGGTTCGAAGTCGTCGACGTGCTGCGCGTCGGCACCTGCCCCCCGATCACGCCGATGCTGCGGCGGCCGCGCGGCAAGGATCGAGACACATGAGCGCGCCCGCGGCGCGCATCGAGATGCTCGACCTGCGCGAGGCCGACGCGGCGGACGCAGTCCTGTGCGATGCCTTCGCCGCCTATTCGGTGATGCGCTACACGCTTGGCGCAGCGGCCGGCGACGCCGCAGCGCTGCGCCGGCTGATCGGGTTGTTCACGGCTGGGCGCTGGATGCGCGGCCATCCGGTGCTCGGCGCGCGCGAGGCGAGCGGCCGCCTGGTCGGCGTCGTCACGATGACGCCGCCGGGCGAGTTCGCAACCCCGCATGCGCTGACCGCGCTCACCGAATCGACCTGGAGCGCGCTCGGCGAAGCGGCGCGCAGGCGCTACGAGGCGATCAAGTCCGCGTGGAACGCGACCGCCTTGCCCGGCGCGCGCTGGCACATCAACATGCTGGGCGTGTTGGGCTCGCATCGCGCGCAAGGCTACGGCGAGCTTCTGCTGCAGGCCGCGCGAGGATTCGCAGCCGCGGGACCGCAACCGCACGGTATCGATCTGACGACGGAAGACGAAACCAACCTCGCCTTCTACCGGCGCAGAGGCTTCGCCGTGGCGGCGCACGCGCGCGTGGACGAACGACTGGAAACATGGACGCTCGTCTCGGAGACATGAACCCGCCAAATGCGGGCGCCAGCGGGGATCAACCCGAACCGGCAGTGCAACGAGGGGCCGTCAACGTCGGCAACGCGCCTTTCGAGGAAGTCATGACCTTCCTGCTCGACGCCGCCGACATGGAGTCGCAGCCGGTTCTCGCGTAGATCCGATCGCTTTTCTCCAACGACGTATGCGCGTGGAAACCGACTCGGCCTGCCCCGGCTGCGGTGTCGTGCTCGCCCCGCACGACGGTCCGATGCATCGTTATCTCGATTCCTCGCCGGCCTGTTGGGCGCTGTACGGCGAAGTTCTCGCGCGGGAGTACGCCGACCCCGCGTTCTTCGCGCTGCATCGGCTCACCGTCGATCCCTACGCCGTGCAGCACCCTGGACGGCCGTCGCCGCAGACCGTGCAATCGGCGGCGCTGTACCTCATCAGCCTGCACGTGGTGCTCGAACGCGGCGTGTCGTTCGACGAGGCGGCCCGCCTGCTGCCGCGCGCCGCGCGCGACAAGAGCACCTACGTCTGGCTCGAACCGCCGCGCACGCGCGGCGAACTGACGGTCGCCCACGTGCACGCGGCGCAAGGCGTCGTGGACCACCTGCGGCGCGTTCGGCAATGGGCCGAGTGCGTCTGGTACGCATGGGCGGATCACCACGCCCAGGTGCGCGCCTGGGCGCAACGGCTGCTCGACTGAAGCGCCCTTTCGTGCCGCAAGTCTGCTGGCCGCAGTGGCGAGGCCGCAACCGCGGACGGCGATGTCGATCGCGCGGCGCGCCGATCGACTACGGATCAGGAAAGACGCCCCGAAGGGTGCCAGGCCCTGGCATCCGCGCGATCTTCCGAAGCCCCGACAGATGGTCCGATCAGCAACGCACACGACACGAAAGGAATTGCCATGCCACACCCGATCGCCTATCTCGCCTTCGACGGCAACTGCGCCGAGGCCATGCGCTTCTACGAACGCGCGCTTGGCGGGAAACTGGAAATACTGATGAGCGGGGCCGACTCGCCGATGGCGGCGCAGATTCCGAAGGAGCACGCGCATCGAATCCTGCACGCGCGGCTCGCTCTGCCCGGCGGCGGAATACTCTTCGCCGGCGACGCACCGGCGCATGTGCCCTACCAGGGCATCAAAGGCGTTTCGCTGACCCTCAACTACGACACGGTCGCAGAAGCACGGCGGGTCTTCGACGCGCTGGCCGCGGGCGGCCAGGTGACCATGCCCATGCAACCCGCGTTCTGGGCCAAGGCGTGGGGCATGTTGGTCGACAGGTTCGGCACGCCCTGGATCGTCAACGGCGAGTTGCTGCCGCTGTAGATGCATCGCGCGGAAAAGACAGAGCCCCGCGCAAGGCGGGGCTCTGTCTTGGAGTTTGGCGCGCCCGGCAGGATTCGAACCCACGACCCCTTGGTTCGTAGCCAAGTACTCTATCCAACTGAGCTACGGGCGCGAGGCGGCGGATTGTACATGAAGGCCGCCGCTTCGAGCGGCGCGCTCTGCGTCCGAGCGCGGAGTCGACTCGCGATGATGAGCAAAGCCGGCCTGCGGCGGCTTTGCGAACTGGCGGAGACGGACGGATTCGAACCGTCGATGCAGGTTTTTGCCCGCATGCTCCCTTAGCAGGGGAGTGCCTTCGACCTCTCGGCCACGTCTCCAAACTCGATACAACTCACTTCGCAACCCGACGGACGGATGGCTCGCGAATCGCGCAGGCAGCGCAGTTTAGTCCGCACGCATCGATCGGGCAACGAATCGACGGAGAGTCAGGCCGTTTCCTGCTCGAGGCCGAAGGCCTTGTGCAGCGCGCGGACCGCGAGTTCGAGGTACTTGTCTTCGACGACGACCGAAATCTTGATCTCGCTGGTGGAGATCATCTGGATGTTGATGCCTTCCTCGGCGAGCGTGCGGAACATCAGGCTGGCGATGCCGACGTGCGAGCGCATGCCGATGCCCACGACCGACACCTTGGCGATCTTCGGGTCGCCGACGATCTCCTTCGCGCCGACGTGCGTCTTGACCTTCGCGGCGAGCACGTCCATCGCCTTGGCGTACTCGTTGCGGTGGACGGTGAACGAAAAGTCGGTCATGCCGTCGACGCTGATGTTCTGCACGATCATGTCGACGTCGATGTTCGCTTCGGCGATCTGCCCCAGGATCTGGTAGGCGATACCGGGACGGTCGGGCACGCGCGTCAACGTGATCTTCGCCTCGTCGCGCGAGAACGCGACGCCGGAAATGACGGCCTTTTCCATCTTCGTGTCTTCCTCGAACGTGATCAGCGTGCCCGAGTTCGCTTCCTCGGCGAGCGGCATGTCGGGGTCGGTCAGGCTCGACAGCACGCGCAGCGGCACCTTGTACTTGCCGGCGAATTCGACCGAGCGGATCTGCAGCACCTTCGAGCCGAGGCTCGCCATCTCGAGCATCTCCTCGAAGGTGATCGTGTGCAGCCGACGCGCCTCGGGCACGATGCGCGGATCGGTCGTGTAGACGCCGTCGACGTCGGTGTAGATCAGGCACTCGTCGGCGCGCAGCGCTGCGGCGAGCGCGACGGCCGACGTGTCCGAGCCGCCGCGGCCGAGCGTGGTGATGTTGCCGTGCTCGTCCACGCCCTGGAAGCCCGCGACGACGACGACGTGCCCCGAATCGAGATCGGCGCGGATCTTCTTCTCGTCGATGTCGATGATGCGCGCCTTCGTGAACGCGCTGTCGGTCAGCACGTGAACCTGCGGGCCGGTGTAGCTCTTGGCCTTCAGGCCGATTTCCTTCAGCGCCATCGCCAGCAGCCCGATCGTGACCTGCTCGCCGGTGGAGGCGACGACGTCCAACTCGCGCGGATCCGGGTTCGGCTGGATCTCCTTGGCGAGCGCGATCAGCCGATTCGTCTCGCCGCTCATCGCGGAGACGACGACGACGAGCCGGTGGCCGGCGCGTTGCCACTTGGCGATGCGCCGCGCGACGTTCTTGATCCGCTCGACCGAGCCGACCGACGTGCCGCCGTACTTGTGAACGATGAGCGCCATGATGCTTGCGTGATTGCCGTAATCGGGTGCGGCGAAAAGCGGCGGATTATAGGGCCGGCACCGACGCCGACCGGCTTGCCGGCTCAGTCCCCCAGCAGCGTGGCGTCGGGCCGCCAGTCGAGGCGCACGCGTTCGCCGCCCGTGTCGATCATCCGCACATCCGGGCCGAGTCCCGCGACATAGATCAAGTCGTCGCCGCGCCACACGAGCGGAAGCGACGCGCGCTCGAACTCGGCCACGCCGGCATCCTGGAACAGCCGCTTCAGCGTCTTGGAAGGCCGCGTCGGATGCGGTTTGAAGCGCTCGCCGCCGCCGCGGCCGCGCACTTCGAGCGGCGCGGCGCGCAGCCAGTCGGCGTCGAACCCTTCTTCGCTGGTCGGCTCGAAGCGCAGCACGCCGCCCCACTCGGGCAGCACGATCTCCCGTTCGCCCTGCCAGCGGATCGGCACGTGGCGGCGCGGCGCCGCGGTCGCCCGCCGCAGCAGCAACAGGCCGCGATGCCGGCGCACTTCCTGATCGGCGATGCGGATCAGCAGCCGCGCGTCGCCGCGCGCGGTGAGCGCCTGATCGACGATCTCGCCGAGCCGCGCGCGCGACGGCGCTTCGAGCCCCGCCGCGGCCAGCCACTCGCGCACCACGAGCGCGCGGCGCGCGGGTGCGAGCGCGGCGAGCCGGTCGAGCCGCAGCATCCCGCTCGGTGCGCCGTCGGCGCAGGCCTCGAGGTCGGCCACGCCGAGCTCGCGCAGCGCTTCGGCCGCGTCGGCGACGAGGTCGATCGAGCGCGCCGCCGCGCGCCGGAAGCCGCCGCGGATCGTTTCCAATTCCGGCAGCACGCGGGCGCGCAGCGCGTTGCGAGCGAGCCGCGTGTCGGCATTGCTCGGATCTTCGACGAAGGGAAGCTCGCGCGCGCGCGCGTAGCGGTCGATCGCCTCGCGCGGCACGTCCAGCAGCGGCCGCAGCAGCGTAAGCCCCGCCCCGAACGCGCGGCTCGCCGGCATGGCCGCCAGCCCGTCGACGCCGGCGCCGCGCAGCCACTGCAGCAGGAAGGTCTCGATGCGATCGTCCAGATGATGCGCCGTCAACACGAAACACGCGCCGTGCTCGCGCGCCGCGGCGGCCAGCGCTGCGTAGCGCGCATCGCGTGCGGCCGCCTCGATGCCGCGGTGGCCGCGCGCGACGCTCGCCCGTCGCACGTCGATCGGAATGTCCCACTGTCCGCACACCCGCTCGCAGTGCGCGGCCCAGTCGTCGGCCTGCGGCAGCAGGCCGTGGTGCACCTGCACCGCGAGCAGCTTGCGCCAGCCCGGCGCACGCGCGTCGCGCAGGCGGCGTGCGAGATCCAGCAGCACGGTCGAATCACGCCCGCCGCTGTAGGCGATCACGAGCGGGCCGTCACGCCGAGCTGCGCCCTGAGCCCGCCGAAGGGTCGCATCCGCGCGCTGCGCGGCGAGCGCGCCGCGCAGCACATCGAGCAGTTCCTGCTCGAGCGGATCAGCTTTCGGGGATCGTTTCCTTGAACTTGCCATAGCCCAGCAGACGGGTATGGCGCGCGGCGAGCAGCTCCTTGGTCTTCATGCCCTGGAACTGACGCAGGCTGTCGCCGAGCGCGCGCTTGAGCAGCGCCGACATCTGCTTGGGATCGCGGTGCGCGCCGCCGAGCGGCTCGGAGACGATCTTGTCGATCAGGCCGAGCGCCTTGAGCCGGTGCGCGGTGAGGCCGAGCGCCTCGGCCGCCTCGGGTGCCTTCGTCGCGCTCTTCCACAGGATCGACGCGCAGCCCTCGGGCGAAATCACCGAGTACGTCGCATACTGCAGCATCAGCACGTGGTCGGCCACCGCGATCGCCAGCGCGCCGCCCGAGCCGCCTTCGCCGATGATCGTCGAGATGATCGGCACCTTCAGTTGCGACATCACGTACAGGTTGTGGCCAATTGCCTCCGACTGCCCGCGCTCCTCGGCGTCGATGCCCGGGTACGCGCCCGGCGTGTCGACGAAAGTGAAGATCGGCAGGCCGAATTTCTCCGCGAGCCTCATCAGCCGCATCGCCTTGCGATAGCCCTCGGGCTTGCTCATGCCGAAGTTGCGCAGCGTGCGCTCCTTGGTGTCGCGACCCTTCTGGTGGCCCAGCACCATCACCGGCTGGCCGTTGAAGCGCGCCAGCCCGCCGACGATCGACAGGTCGTCGGCGAACGCGCGGTCGCCGTGCAACTCGTGGAAGTCGGTGAAGATGTCGTTGACGTAGTCGAGCGTGTAAGGCCGCTGCGGATGGCGCGCGAGCTGTGCGACCTGCCAGGGCGTGAGCTTCGCGTAGATGTCCTTCAGCAGCGCCTGGCTCTTCTTCTGCAGCCGCTCGATCTCCTCGGAGATGTCGACCGCAGAGTCGTCCTGCACGAAGCGCAGTTCCTCGATCTTCGTCTCGAGTTCTGCGATCGGCTGCTCGAAGTCCAGAAAAGTCGTCTTTGACATCAGTACTCCACCGGAACCGGATCGAGGCTGCGCCAGAGATACCACGTCGCGACACTGCGCCACGGCGCCCAGGACGCCGCCAGCCGCTCGATCCGTGCCCTCCCCTCGCGCTTGAGCAGCGCCTGCGTCGATTCGCCGTCCAGATAGTGCAGGCTGATCGCCTTCAGCAGTCCGAGGTCGTCGAGCGGCAGCACGTTCGGGCGCAGCAGATTAAAGATCAAAAACATCTCGGCTGTCCAGCGACCGATGCCGCGGATGTCCGTCAGGCACTCGATCACTTCCTCGTCGTCCATCGACTCGAGCGTGCGCGGATCGACGCGGCCGGTCGCGAAGTGCTCGGCCAGGTCGCGCAGGTATTCGACCTTGCGATCCGACAGCCCGCACGCGCGCAAGGTCGTCGCGCGCCTGCGCAGCACGGCGCGTGGCGTCAGCGTCTCGCAGGCCTTCGCGAGCCGGCCCCACACCGCATCGGCCGCCTTCACCGAAATCTGCTGGCCGACGATCGAGCGCGCGAGCGTGGCGAACGCATCGCCGCGCGAGACGAGCGCGACGCGCGGATGCCGCCGGATGATCCGCGCGAGCGTCGGATCGGCGCTCGCCAGCGCGCGTTTGGCTTTCGGCCAGTAGCTCGGCTGCGTCATCGGTCGAACGGCCGGGGTTCAACCACCGAGACACCGAGAAAACCACGAGGCAGCTCTCTGTGCTCTCTGTGTCTCTGTGGTGAACACATCGTTCTCACGCGCGCTACTGCCGCCGCCACGTCGTGCCGCTCGGAGCGTCCTCGAGGACGATGCCCTGCGCGAGCAGCTCGGCGCGGATGCGGTCGGCTTCGGCATAGTTCTTTGCCTTCTTGGCGGCGGTGCGCAGAGCGATCTGCGCTTCGATCTGCTCGGAATCCGGGAGCGCAGTCAGCGTACCGGTCGCCTTGAGTTGGAGCGACACACGTCCAGCCAAGTTCGCCACGCGTCCCTGAAGGAACTCGATCGGGTCCCGCTCCAGCAGGCCGAGCACGCCGCCGAGCGCGCGCAGCTGCCGCGCGAGTTCGGCCGACTTCGTTCGATTCACCTCGTTCGCCAGCTCGAACAGCACCGACATCGCCAGCGCGGTGTTGAAGTCGTCGTCCATCGCCGCGGCGAAGCGGCTTGCGTGCGCCTCGTTCCAGTCGACCCCACCCGCGGCGGGCGGCGTGTCGCGCAGCGCGGTGTACAGGCGCGTCAATGCCGTGCGCGCCTCGGCGATCAGGCTCTCGGTGAAAGCGATCTGGCTGCGGTAGTGCGAGCGGATCAGGAAAAAGCGCAGCACTTCGGCGTCATATTTGGCGAGCGCGTCGCGGATCGTCCAGAAGTTGCCGAGCGATTTCGACATCTTCTCTTCGCCGACGCGCAGCGCGCCGCTGTGCATCCAGATACTGGCGAAGCGCTGGCCAAACGCGCCTTCGCTTTGCGCGATCTCGTTCTCGTGGTGCGGGAAGACCAGGTCAGGTCCGCCGCCGTGGATGTCGAGCGTGCGGCCGAGCGTTTCGCTCGCCATCGCCGAGCACTCGATGTGCCAGCCGGGGCGGCCCGGCCCCCACTTCGAAGCCCAGTTCGGCTCGCCCGGCTTGGCGTGCTTCCACAGCACGAAGTCGAGCGGATCGCGCTTGGCTTGATCGACCGCGACGCGCTCGCCGGCGCGCAACTCGTCGAGCGACTTGCCCGAGAGCTTGCCGTAGCCGGGAAAGCGCCGCACCGCGAAGTTCACGTCGCCGTCTTCGGCCGCGTACGCGAGGTCCTTCTTCTCGAGCAGCTCGATCAGCCCGAGCATCTGCGGCACGTACTGCGTGGCGCGCGGCTCGAGATCCGGCGGCAGGAAGCCGAGCGCGGCGAAGTCCTCGTGCATCGCGCGGACGAAGCGCTCGGTCAGCGCGGTCGTCGTTTCGCCGTTTTCCGCCGCGCGCCGGATGATCTTGTCGTCGACGTCGGTGATGTTGCGCACGTAGGTCACGCTCAGGCACCGCGCGCGCAGCCAGCGCACGACGACGTCGAACGCGGCGAAGGTGCGGCCGTGGCCGAGGTGGCAGTAGTCGTACGTCGTCATCCCGCACACGTACATGCGCACGTGGCCGGGTTCGATCGGCGCGAGCGGCTCGAGCTTGCGCGTCAGCGTGTTGTAGATGTGGATCGTCATGAGGGGATCCCGGATCGTCGGCGGGGGCGCTGCCGCGCGGGCAGCGCGCGATGGATCGGCGCAGCGAAGAAGCGATGACGGGAGGTCAACAGCGCCGGTTCGGCATCGTCGATCGGAGTGCGGGAGGGGCGGCGTTAGAATCGCCGGCGAGTATATCCAATCGCGTCCGCGCGACATCTCCCATCCCACCTCGCATGCCGCTGCGCGCACTTCTGATCGCCGTCTGGCTGTTCGCCTTCGGCGGCACCGCCGCGGCGCAGGCGCCGACGACAGCGGCGCCGCCGAGCGAACGCGAGGAGATCGCGCGGCTCGTGCGCGAGAAGCAGCTCGACGCGGCGCTCGCGCGCGCCGACGCGTTTCTCGCCAAGTCGCCGCGCGACGCGCAGGTGCGTTTCCTGCGCGGCGTGATCCTCGCCGACCAGGGCAAGCCGGCCGAAGCGATCGCAGTCTTCGAGTCGCTGATGCGGGACTTCCCCGAGCTGCCCGAGCCGTACAACAACCTCGCCGTGCTGCTCGCCGCGCAGGGCCGCTACGAGCAGGCACGCTCGCTGCTGCAGCAGGCGATCGACGCGCAGCCGAACTACCTGACCGCCTACGAAAACCTCGGCGACCTGCACATCGCGCTGGCTGCCGACGCCTACCAGCGCGGCGCGAAGCTCGCGCCGAACGACGCGTCGCTCGCGCGCAAACTCGCGCTCGCGCGCGAGATCGGCACCAGGCTGCGCGCGGCGCGCTGAAACCCACCGACGAAGGAGCCCCGATGAACCCCTTGACCCGCATCCTCGCGCTCGCCTTCGGCCCGCTGCTGGCCGTGGCCGGCGTCGACGGCGGCGCGCAACCCGCCGCACCGCGCGTCGTGCTGTCGACGTCGGAAGGCGACATCACCGTCGAGCTGAACGCCGCCAAGGCGCCGAAGACCGTCGAGAACTTCCTCGCCTATGTGAAAAGCGGCCACTACGACGGCACGATCTTCCACCGCGTGATCGACGGCTTCATGATCCAGGGCGGCGGCTTCACGCCCGACATGAAGCAGAAGCCGACCAAGGCGCCGATCCCGCTCGAGAGCAAAAACGGGCTGAAGAACGAACGCGGGACGATCGCAATGGCGCGCACCAGCGTGCCCGATTCGGCGACCTCGCAGTTCTTCATCAACGTCGTCGACAACCCGCGGCTCGACTACCCGAACCCCGACGGCAACGGTTACGCCGTGTTCGGCAAGGTGGTCGCGGGTATGGAGGTCGTCGACAAGATCCGCGTCGTGCCGACGACCTCCGCCGGCGGGCACCAGAACGTGCCGGCCAAGCCCGTGCTGATCCGCGCCGCGCGGATCGCGCAGTGAACATTCATCCCCGGAGAAGCCATGGTCCGCCTGCACACCAGCTTCGGCGCCATCACGCTTGAACTGAACGCGGCCAAGGCGCCGAAGACGGTCGAGAACTTCCTCCGCTACGTGAGGAGCGGCCACTACGACAAGACGCTGTTCCATCGCGTGATCAACGGCTTCATGATCCAGGGCGGCGGCTTCGAGAGCGGTATGCGGCAGAAGCCGACCGAGGCGCCGATCGAAAACGAGGCGGCCAACGGCCTGCGCAACGAGAAGTACACGATCGCGATGGCGCGCACCTCCGATCCGCATTCGGCGACGGCGCAGTTCTTCATCAACGTCGCCGACAACGACTTCCTGAATCACACCGCGCCGACCGTGCAGGGTTGGGGCTACTGCGTGTTCGGCAAGGTCGTCGAAGGCACCGACGTCGTCGACAGAATCAAGGCCGTGCGCACGATCCGCTACGGCATGCACCAGGACGTGCCCGAGCAGGAAGTCCTGATCGAGCGCGCCGAGATCCTCGCTCAGTGACGGGCGGATCCCTGCTCGACCCCGTCCCCGCGCTGACCGCGGACGTCGACGCCATCGCGCTGCGCGATCCGCTCTTCATCTCGGATCTGCACCTTTCCGAAGCACAACCCGCCACGCTCGAGCGTTTTCTGCGCTTCGCGCGCGAGGTCGCGGCGACGCACAGCGAGCTGGTGATCCTCGGCGACCTGTTCGAGTACTGGGCGGGCGACGACGATCTCGATCCCGGCATCGGCCGTCCGGTCGCCGACGCGCTGCGCGCGCTCGCCGAGCAGGGGGTGGCCGTGTTCCTGATGCACGGCAACCGCGACCTGCTGCTCGGCCGCGGCTTTGCGGAAGCCGCGCGGGCCACGCTGCTCGGCGATCCGACCCGTGCCACCTTGCCCGACGGCACCGTGCTGCTCGCGCACGGCGACACCTACTGCACGCGCGATGCCGACTACCAGCGCTTCCGCGCGCAGGTGCGGGATCCGGACTGGCAGCGCGGCTTCCTCGCGCGATCGCTCGGCGAGCGTCGGGCATTCATCGGCGCCGCGCGCGCCGCGAGCGAGTCCGTCAGGAAGGCGAAGCCGATGGACATCATGGACGTCACGCCGGAGGCGATCGACGCCGCGCTGCACGCCGCCGGTCTCGCGACGATGATCCACGGACACACGCACCGGCCGGCCGTCCACCGCTGGACGCTCGACGGCCGCGCCGCCGAGCGCTGGGTCCTGCCGGATTGGGACTTCGACGCCACGCCCACCCGCGGCGGATACCTGGTCCTGGAGCGCGCAGGCCGGGCGATCCTGACCCTGCACGGCTGAGTCGCGCGGCCGTGCCGGGGCCCGACGCCGGCCGGTCGGAACGACATCGGCCCCGGCGGCGACCGAATGGCGCCTCGTTGATCTGGATGAAACGCCGGCGCCGCCCGCGAACTAGGTTGAAGTCCGGCGGGAAGGCTTGTTGCCGGATGTCTCTCGCAAACCGAGGCCGGGGGCGGCCTTCGCGACGCCGGATCCACAACCGGACTGTGGGAGGCCAACCATGACAAGAACCCGCTTGCTCGCCGTGCTGGCCGGGATCGCGTTCCTCGCGACGCCAGTGCTGGCCATGGCGCAGCAAAAAGCCGATCTGGGCAAACGCGAGTACGACTCGAACTGCGCCGTCTGCCACGGCGTCACGGGCAAAGGCGACGGGCCGTACGCGGGCATCCTCGACACGCGCATCCCCGATCTGACCGTGCTCAGCAAGCGCAACGGCGGCGTGTTTCCGTTTGCGCGCGTGTACGAGACGATCGACGGCACCAACGTGCTGAAGGCGCACGGCACGCGCGACATGCCGATCTGGGGCTTTGACTACAAGGTGCGGGCCGCCGAGTACTACCAGGATCACCCGTACGACCCCGAAGCGTACGTGCGCGGACGCATTCTCGCGCTCGCGGAGTACCTGAGCCGCTTGCAGACGAAGTAAAGCCGTCCCGAAACGCGCGGGATCTGGCGGCGGCGACCGCGCCCTATTCGTCGACCAGCTTGTTCAACTGCTGCGGGTCGACCGTGGGCGCGGCGGCGGTTACGTCGTGCAGCGGGATGCCGTGGCGTTCGAGCGCGGCGACCAGCCGCTCGATCTCGCGCTGCTGTTGCGCGGCGTGATCGATCAAACCGTGCAGCGCCTTGACCAGCGGGTCGTCGCCGCCGGCGCTGAGCCCGTACGCGGAGAAGCCCATCCGGTTCGCGGCCTGTTCGCGCTGCGCGTCGCTTTCCTTGTGCAGGATGCGAGCCGGGTTGCCGACCGCGGTCGCGCCGGGCGGCACTTCTTTGATGACGACGGCGTTCGATCCAATGCGCGCGCCGTCGCCGACCGTGAAGCCGCCGAGCACCTTGGCGCCGGCGCCGACGATCACGCCCCGGCCCAGCGTCGGATGCCGCTTGACCCCGCGCGCAAGCGACGTGCCGCCGAGTGTGACGCCCTGGTACAAGGTGCTGTCGTCGCCGACCTCGGCCGTTTCGCCGATCACGATGCCCATGCCGTGATCGATGAACACGCGCCGGCCGATCACTGCGCCCGGGTGAATCTCGATGCCCGTGAACCAACGCGAAAGGTGCGAGATGAACCGCCCGGCCCAGCGCAGGCCGTGCGTCCAGCACCAGTGCGCGAGGCGGTGAAACCACAGCGCGTGCAGACCCGGATAGCAGGTCACGACCTCCCAAGTCGAGCGCGCCGCCGGGTCGCGGTCGCGGATGCAAGCGATGTCCTCGCGCAGACGGCCCAACATGCCGAGTTCTCGTTCTGATCGAGCCGTGATTCTAGTGGCGCGGCCGGGCAGATCGTGACTCAGATCGTTCATCGGTCGAATCCCATGTCGGAGCTTGCGCGGATCGTCGCGCACGGCAGCGCGTCCGACCAGCGACGATTGCGCATGCAACGCATGCGCGCGCCGCATCCGGCGCGCAGCTTCAGCGCGCGCCCTGCTTGCGGCCGCGGCGCTCGTCCTTGCGGCTTTCGATCGCCGCGCACACGCCGCGCAGGATGTCGATCTCGCTCTGCGTCGGCCGCGCGCGCGCGAACAGCCGGCGCAGCCGCGCCATCAGGTGCTTGGGCTCGGCGGGATCGTGGTAGCCGATCGCCGTCAGCGCGCGCTCCAGGTGCGCGAGCATGCCTTCGGTCGCCTCCACGCTCGCCGGCGGCTCGGCCGCGAAGCGATCGTGCGGCACCGCCGCCGAATGCAGCGCGAGCCGGCATTCGTAGGCCGCAACCTGCACCGCCTGCGCGAGATTCAGCGACGGATGCGCCGGGTCGGCCGGGATCGCGCAGCACGCGTGACAGCGTTCGACGTCCTCGTTCTGCAGTCCGCTGCGCTCGGTGCCGAAGACGAACGCGACTTCGGCAGCGACTCCGCCGCCCGCATCGAGCAGGGTCCGCGCTTCCGCGGCCGCGGCGCGCAGATCGACGAATCGCGGACCGAACTCGCGCGAATAGCCGGTCATCGCAAGCGCGAAGTGCACGCCGCGCAGCGCGTCGACGAGATCCGGGTGCACGGTGGCCCGCTGCAGCAGGTCGGCCGCACCGGCGGCGAAGGCGACGGCTTCGGCATGCGACTTGAAGTCGGGTTCGCGCGGCGCCACCACGGCGAGCCGCGCGAATCCCATCGTCTTGATCGCGCGCGCCGCCGCGCCGATGTTGCCGGGATGGCTCGGCGCGACCATCACGAAGCGCACGCGCGCCGCGCGCTGAGCGAACTCGTTCGACGGGTCGGGTCGGACCATTGGGTCGGAAACATTACAATCCGCGCAGTCTAGCGATGCGAGGTCGGTCAGCCGCATCGCTCCGCTCCTTCCACAAGCCGAAGCCCCATGCACCCGATGCTGAACACGGCCGTCAAGGCCGCCCGCAAGGCCGGCGCGATCATCAATCGCGCAAGCCTCGACCTCGATCTGATCCGCGTGGCCAGCAAGGGGCGCAGCGACTTCGTCACCGAAGTCGATCGCGCGGCGGAGGAAGCGATCATCGACGTGCTGAAGACCGCCTATCCGCACCACGCGGTGCTCGCCGAGGAGTCCGGCGCGAGCAATCCGGAGGGCGGTCAGGAATACACCTGGATCATCGATCCGCTCGACGGCACGACCAACTTCATCCACGGCTTTCCGCAGTACGCGGTGTCGATCGCGCTCCAGCACGCGGGCCACATCACGCAGGCGGTCGTCTACGACCCGACGCGCAACGAGCTGTTCACCGCGTCGCGCGGTCGCGGCGCATTCCTCAACGACCGGCGGATCCGCGTCAGCCGCCGCGCACAGCTTCGCGAGAGCCTGATCGGCACCGGCTTTCCGTTCCGCCAACTCGACCACCTCGACGAATACGTGCGGATGTTCAAGCGCATCACCGAGGAAACCGCGGGCATCCGCCGCCCCGGCGCGGCCGCGCTCGACTTGGCCTACGTCGCCGCCGGCCGCCTCGACGGCTTCTGGGAGTTCGGGCTTTCGCCGTGGGACGTCGCCGCCGGCAGCCTGCTGATCGTCGAAGCCGGCGGCATGGTCGCCGACTTCGACGGCGAGCAGAACTGGCTCGCATGCGGCGAGATCGTCTGCGGCACCCCAAAGGTGTTCGCCCAGCTCCTGAAGCTCGTGCAGGAAGTGCACGTCAAGGACGCTCGCACCGAAGCCTGACGCGTACGAGCGCTGCGTTCGCCGCGCCCGCCGTCCCTGCCGAATCCGATGCCGACCCCGGTCGAACACACGCCCGTGATGCAGCAGTACCTGCGCATCAAGGCGCAGTATCCGAACGTGCTGCTGTTCTACCGGATGGGCGACTTCTACGAGCTGTTCTACGAGGATGCCGAGAAAGCGGCGAAGCTGCTCGCGATCACGCTGACCTCGCGCGGGTCCTCGGGCGGCGGTCGCGTCGCGATGGCGGGCGTGCCGGTCGTTTCGGTCGAGCAGTATCTCGCGCGACTCGTGAAGCTCGGCGAGTCGGTCGCGATCTGCGAGCAGATCGGCGATCCGGCCACCTCGAAGGGTCCGGTCGAACGCAAGGTCGTGCGCGTCGTCACGCCCGGCACGCTGACCGACACGGGGCTGCTCGCCGACAAGGCCGACGCCGCGCTCGCGGCGATCGCTTTCGATGGATCGCGGCGCGACCGGCGCGAGACGGTCGGCATCGCCTGGCTCGTGCTCGCCAGCGGCGATCTGCGCGCCACCGAGACGACGGCTGATCGACTGACTTCCGAGCTGGCGCGGATCGCGCCTTCGGAGATCCTGGTCGCGGAAAGCGCGCGCGAGCGACTCGCTGCCGCGGCGCCGGTGCAGTCCGTCCCCGACTGGCATTTCGACGCGCAGCGCGGCGCGCAGCTTCTGCGCGAGCAGCTCGGCGTGGCCACATTGCAGGCGTTCGGCGTCGACGACCGCCCTGCCCTGCTCGCCGCCTGCGGTGCGCTGCTGGCGTACGCGCAGCAGACGCAAAGCGAACGGCTCGCGCACGTGACGACGCTGCGCGTCGAGTCCGAATCCGAGTTCGTCGCGCTCGACGCGGTCACGCGCCGCAACCTCGAGCTGACCGAGCCGCTGCGCGGCGACGACGGCCCGACGCTCTTCAAGGTGCTCGATCGCTGCACGACCGGGATGGGCAGCCGCAGGTTGCGCCACTGGCTGCATCATCCGCTGCGCGACGCGGCGGCGGCCTCGGCGCGGCATGCGGTGATCGAGGCGCTGCTCGACGCGGGACTCGCGCCGCGCATCGCCGAAGGTTTGCGGCACGTACCGGACCTGGACCGCATCGCCGCACGCGTGGCGCTGAAGAGCGTGCGGCCGCGCGAGCTCGCCGCACTCAGGGATGCGCTGCCGCGGATCGAGGCGCTGCGCGGCGCGCTCGCCACGCTCGACGCGCCGCTTGCGCGGACGCTCGTCGACGCGATGGCGCTGCCGGCCGGGTTGCACGAAACGCTTGTGCGCACGCTGCTCGCCGAGCCCGCGCACTCCCCGCGCGACGGCGACGTGATCGCGGCCGGCTTCGACGCGGAACTGGACGAGCTGCGCGCGCTGCGCGACAACGCGGGGCAGTTCCTGGTCGATCTGGAGGCGCGCGAGCGCGAACGCACCGGCATCGCCAATCTGCGCGTCGAATACAACCGCGTGCACGGCTTCTACATCGAGGTCACGCACGGCCAGGTCGACAAGGTGCCCGACGACTATCGGCGTCGGCAGACGCTGAAGAACGCCGAGCGCTACATCACGCCGGAGCTGAAGGCCTTCGAGGACAAGGCGCTGTCGGCGCAGGAGCGCGCACGGGCGCGCGAAAAGGAGTTGTTCGATGCGCTGCTGGCGCGCCTCGCTGTACACGTGCCGGCGCTGCTGCGCGCGGCCGACGCGGTCGCGAGCTTCGACGCGCTGTCGGCCCTGGCCGCGCATGCAGCCGCGGCCCGCTGGGTGCGGCCCGAGCTGACGGCCGAGCCCGGCCTCGAGATCGTCGGCGCGCGCCACCCGGTCGTCGAGCGCGAGATCGAAGCCTACGTGCCGAACGACTGCCGGCTCGGTCCGTCGCGCCGGCTGCTGGTGATCACCGGGCCGAACATGGGCGGCAAGTCGACCTACATGCGCTCGATCGCGCTGATCGCGCTGCTGGCCTATTGCGGCAGCTTCGTGCCGGCGACGAGCGCGCGGCTCGGACCGATCGACCGGATCCTCACGCGCATCGGCGCGGCCGACGATCTGGCGCGCGGCGCCTCCACCTTCATGGTCGAAATGACCGAGGCGGCGGCGATCCTCAACGCCGCCACCGAAGAAAGCCTCGTGCTGATGGACGAGATCGGCCGCGGCACCTCGACCTTCGACGGCATGGCGCTCGCCGCGGCGATCGCGCGCGAGCTGGTCGAGCGCAACCGCTGCTACACGCTGTTCGCGACGCACTACTTCGAGCTGACGCAGCTCGCCGAGACGCTGCCCGAAGTCGCCAACGTGCACGTCGCCGCCGCCGAATCGCGCGGCAAGGTCGTTTTCCTGCACGAGGTGCGCGAAGGTCCCGCGAGCCAGAGCTACGGGCTCGCGGTCGCGCAGCTCGCGGGCGTGGCCCCGGCGGTGGTGCGGCGCGCGCGCAGCCTGCTGGTGCAGCTCGAGGAGCGCGCGGCCGGCACGCGGCCGCAGCTCGACTTGTTCACGGCGACGGCGCCGAACCCCGCTCCCGTCGAAGATCCCGCGCACGACCCGCTGCGCGAGCGGCTCGCCGCGCTCGACCTCGACGCGCTCGCCCCGCGCGACGCGCTCGCGCTGCTGTACGAGCTGAAGGATCTGGCGCGCGACTGACGGGGCGTCAGTGCTCGTGCCCGTCGCCGTCGTGCAAGTCGTGCGGCGCGACCGGGCGCAGGAAGTCGGGCACCTGCGGCGCTTCGGCCTGCGCGAGCTCTTCGACGCTTGCGGCTTCGACGCCCAGCACCTTGATGTCGAAGCGCAGCGCCATGCCCGCCAGCGGGTGGTTGCCGTCGAGCACGGCGACGTTGTCCGCGACATCGGTCACGCGGTAGATCCGCGTGTCGCCGACTGTACCCGGCAGCCCTCCGACCTGCATGCCGACCGTCACGTCGCGGCCGATCCGGTCGCGCTCGACGACGTGCACGAGTTGCGCGTCGAAGTCGCCGAACGCCTGCTCGGGCTCGAGCCGCAGCGACAACTCGTCGCCGACCGCCTTGCCTTCGAGCGCCCGCTCGACCGCGGGAAAGATGTCGTTGGCGCCGTGCAGGTAGACGAGCGGCGCTTCGCTCGCTTCGAGCAGGTTGCCCTGCGCGTCGAACATCCTCACCTGCAGCGACACCAGCATGCCGCGCGCGATGTGCATCGTGATCTCCGCCGTGACGAATGCATTATCCGCGCAGGCGCCTTCCTATAATCGCCCGCATGTCCGTACCTCGACCGCTGCGCGCGCTGGGCAAGCTGCCGGTCGAGGAGTTCATGCGGCGCTACTGGCAGAAGCGCCCGCTGCTGCTGCGGCAGGCGATTCCCGCGTTGCGCTCGCCGGTCGCCCCCGAACGGCTGTTCGCGCTGGCCGCGCGCGACGAGGTCGAGTCGCGGCTTGTCACCGCTTTCGGCGGGCGCTGGCGGCTCGCGCACGGGCCGTTCGCCGCGGGCAGGCTGCCTTCGCTGCGCCGGCACGGATGGACGCTGCTCGTGCAAGGCGTCAATCTGCACGACGAAGCCGCCGACGAACTGCTCGCGCGCTTCCGCTTCCTGCCCGACGCGCGGCTCGACGATCTGATGGCGAGCTACGCCACCGACGGCGGCGGGGTCGGGCCTCACGTCGATTCGTACGACGTGTTCCTCGTGCAGACATACGGCCGGCGGCGCTGGCGCATCGGCCGGCAGCGGGATCTGCGTCTCGTGTCGGGGCTGCCGCTGAAGATCCTCGCCGACTTCCGCCCGACGCACGAATGGGTGCTCGAGCCGGGCGACCTGCTGTATCTGCCGCCCGGCGTGGCGCACGAAGGGGTTGCGCTCGGCCAATGCATCACCTGCTCGATCGGCTTTCGCGCGCCGGCATGGCAGGAACTCGTCGAGCCCTGGTTCACCGCGCTCGCCGAGCGCGCCCGCATCGACGGCCGCTACCGCGATCCGCAACTGCGGCCGACGCGCCGGCCCGGCCAACTGCCTGCCGAGATGCGCGCCGCGGCCCTGCAGGCGCTCGGCCGCATCCGGCCGACGGCGCGCGACGCGGCGCGTGCGCTGCTCGCGCAGCTTTCCGAGCCCAAGCCGCACGTCGCGTTCGATCGTCCGGCGCGACCGCTCGGCGCCGCGCGTTTTGCCGCCGCTGCGCGCGAACGCGGACTGCGGCTCGATGCGCGCACGCGGTTGCTGTACGACGGCGCCGACGCGGCGATCAACGGGGAATGCTTCGAATTCGCCGATCGCCGCGCCGCCGCCTTGCTGCGCGCGCTCGCCGACCGGCGCGCGCTCGACGACGCTTCGTTGCGTGCGCTCGATTCGCCGCTGCTGGCGCGGTTGCACGAGTGGTATGTTGCCGGCTGGCTGCATCTGCGCGGCCGCGCGGAGACGGACGCATGACGATCGACGAACTGCGGATCGAGGATCCGCGCCCGCAACGGGCCTGGGTCACGTCGCGCCACGACGTGCCGCGCGCGGTCGCACTCGTCCTCGGCAGCGCGCAGCGCATCGTGCGCGCGATGCAGCGCGATCTCGCGCCGTTCGAGCTGTCGACGATCGCCGCGACCGAGCAGATCGAGCGCTTTCTCCTCGCGCATCGCAGCGCGCGCGTGCGGCTGCTGGTCGACGACGTCGCGTGGCTCGAAGCGGGGGCGGCGCGGCTGCGCCAGCTTCAGCGCTTCTTCCCGCACGCGATCGAAATGCGCGTCGCGTCCGAAGACGACGCGGTCGGCGACGATGCCTGCCTGCTCGCCGACGCGCGCCACGCGCTGCTGCTCACGCCGACCACGCAGGGGCTCGGCGATCTGTGGCTCAACCACGAGCCGCATGCGCAAACGTGGGCGGCGCTGTTCGATCGCCGCTGGGAAGCGGCCGCGCACAACCTGCCGGTCGTGCCGCTCGGACTCTGATTACACGTTCGAGGTAGTCCGCGAACGCCGCGGTTGTTGCAGCGCGGCAGCTATAATCCGCGTCGATTGCGATTGCCGCGTTGCTGTGCAATACGAGCAGCGCGGCGCGCCGATCACTCTGGACTAGTCCTCTTGCTGCTTTGAAGGGAAACCGAGAATGAAGAAGTCGCTGCTCCTCGCTTCGATGGTCGTTGCCGTGCTCGCCGCCTGCGGCAAACAGGCGCCCGCCCCGGCTCCGACTCCCGCTCCGGCCCCGGCGCCTGCGCCTGCGCCCGCGCCGGCTCCGGCCCCCGCGCCGACGGATGCGGCCAAGCCCGCCGAAGCACCGGCTCCGGCCGCCGCACCTGCACCTGCCGAAGCCAAGAAGGAAGAAGCCAAGAAGTAATCGACTCGCTTCTTCCATCACGAAAAGGGCCGGCGTACGCCGGCCCTTTTTGCATCCGAGCTGCGCGCCCATCCCACGCCCTTGGGGCGACCGCCCGCGCGATCCGCGTTAGATTGACCGCGGGTCGATGGCGGCCGACGCCGTCGTCGGTCGGAACGCGACACGCGGCAAACCGCATCGCCCCATTGGTGGAAAGGCAGGTGCCCATGAAGAAGTCGCTCTTGCTCGCATCGATCTTCGTTGCTGCGCTTTCGGCCTGCGGTAGACAGGAAACCGCAGCGCCGCCGGCGCCTGCACCCGCGCCCGCGCCCGCGCCGGCCGAGGCTGCCAAACCCGCAGAGACGGCCCCCGCACCGGCGCCGATGCCGACCGAAGCGAAGGACGAGAAGAAACCGAAGAAAGGCGGCTGCTGAGCGCCGCCCGCGCGCGGCTCACACGGTCAGCCAGTCGAGCCCGTCGGCCTGGCGCGCGACAAGAACTTCGGCGGGCGCGCAGCTCAGCACCGCAGCGAGCGCCGCCTGCGCCAGCGCGGGCGCGTTGTTCTTGCGGCTCAGATGCGCGGCGACGACGCAGCGCAGGCGACTGTGGTCGATGCGCGCGAGCAGATCCGCGGCCTGCGCGTTGGACAAATGGCCGCGATCGCCGGCGATGCGCGCCTTGAGAAACGGCGGATAGTCGCCCGCGCGCAGCAGCGCGCCGTCGTGATTGCACTCGAGCATCAGCGCATCGAGCCGGTCGAGCGCTTCCGCGACCGCTGCGGTCGGCGTGCCGATGTCCGTGAGCAGGCCGAACCTGCGCGCTCCGTCGTCGAAGACGAACTGCACCGGCTCGCCGGCGTCGTGCGGCACTGCGAACGGTTCGACGCGCAAGGCGCCGACTTCGACCGCGACGCCGGCGCAAAGCACGCGCAGGTCGACCCCGGTCGCGTCGAGCCGCGCCGCCGCGGCGGTGCCGCGCGTGGCGAACAGCGGCAGACGCCGGCGTTCGAGCAGCGCCGCCACGCCGTCGGCATGATCGGAATGCTCGTGCGTGACGAGAATCGCGTCGAGGTCGTCGAGCGCAAGGCCCGCGCGCGCCAGCCGCGCCGCGAGCTGTTTCGGCTTGAAGCCGTTGTCGACGAGCACGCGCGTGGCGAACAGGCCGTCACGCGACTCGACGACCAGCGCGTTGCCCTCGCTGCCGGAGCCGAGGCAGCAGAAGCGCAGCACTAGCGGAGCTGCTCGTTGATCTGGACCAGGATCTTGTCGCCCGTCGCGCCCGTGGCCGGCTTGCCTTCCTTGTCGAGCACGGTGACCTGCGTGGCGTTGCCGGCGGCGGCGACCTGGACGCGGAACTGCTGCGCTTCGATCTTCGGCTCGCGCCCCAGCAGCTTCGAGAAGAAGCCCTGCTTGTCGCGCTGCTTGGCCTCGTACTCGGGGTCGAGGTAGCGCACGAAGTACATGCCCTTGGCGCGGTCGCGGTCCTCGACCGTGAAGCCGCCGCGGTCCAGCGCCAGTCCGACGCGGCGCCACGCGCGGTCGAACGGTTCGTCGATGTCGACGCGCTCGTTGCGTCCGTCGGCGCCTTTGACCAGCCGCGCGACCTGCGGCGCCGCGGGCGCCGTGCTCGCGGTCGTCGCCCCGGCGGCCGCCGGCGCCGCGGCCGTCTGCGCGGCGCGCGGCGCGAAGCGCAGCGCCAGCCGCTGCAGCATCTCGGCTTCCATCTCGGGATCCGAGGGGCGCGGCTGCCACTTGGTCGAGTCCTGCGCCTGCGAGGTGAAGACCTCGATCATGCCGCGATGGCTGACGTAGATCTCGGACGTGTTCTTCGCGGTGCGCTCGATGCGCGTGCGGTACTTGTCCTGCTCCCCGGTCGAATACAGGGTGTCGAACACGCGGCCGATCGTGCGGCGGATGATGTCCTGCGGCAGCTTCGCGCGGTTCTCGGCCCATACGGTTTCGACGATGCCCGCGGCCGGATCCTCGCGCTCGATCGCCAGCCCGATGCTCGGCCAGAATTCCTTGACCACCGCGTAGGCGGCTTCCGGCGGAACGTCGACCGCGAGCCAACGCTGGTCGCCCGCGCGTTCGATGCGCGCGTTCGGAACCGCGGGCGCGACCGCGGCGCCGCCGACTGCGATGGGTGCAGCGGCCGGCGCGGCGGCCGACGAGGCGCTCGCCACGCCCGGCCTGTCGGGCACCGCGTAGCGGTCGCTGCGCGGAAGCTGCGAAAGATCGGGCGGAACGTCGAGCGGCTTGACCGCCTGCACCGACTTGTAGTCGACCTTGTCGCTGGTCAGTCCGATCGAGCTGCAGCCCGCCGCCAGCACCCCGAGGGCGGCAACGGCAGGCAGAACCCATGAACGCACGCGCAGCATGCCTTGCATCACGGAACGTCTCCTCGGTGCCGGTTACAGCAAACCGGCTTCTTTGAGCGCAGCTTCGACGACGGGTTCGTTCGCCTTGGCCAGCGGCACCAGCGGGAGCCGAATGCCCTTGCCGATGCGTCCCATCCGCGCCAGCGCCCATTTGACCGGAATCGGATTCGCTTCGACGAAGAGCTTCATGTGCAGCGGCAGCAGCTGGTTATTGATCGCGCGCGCGCGCGCCAGGTCCCCGGCGAGCGCGGCCTTGGCGAGTTCGCTCATCAGCTTCGGCGCGACGTTGGCGGTGACCGAAATCACGCCGTGGCCGCCCAGCAGCATCAGCGCGAGCGCCGAGTCGTCGTTGCCGCTGTAGACGGCGAAGTCCTTGGGCGCGCGCCTGAGCAGATCCGCCGCGCGCGCCGGATCGCCGGTCGCGTCCTTGATGCCGACGATGCCCGGCACCTGCGCCAGCCGCAGCGTCGTGTCGTTCGCGAGATCGGCGACGGTTCGGCCCGGCACGTTGTACAGGATCACCGGCAGGCCGCAGGTTTCGGCGACCTTGCGGAAGTGCTGATAGAGCCCCTCCTGCGTCGGCTTGTTGTAGTAGGGCACGACCTGCAGCGTCGCGTCGGCGCCCGCCTTCTTCGCGTAGTGGGTGAGATCGATCGCCTCCGCGGTCGAGTTGCCGCCGGTGCCGGCGATCACGGGAACACGCTTGCGGGCGGTCTCGACCGCCACGCGGATCAGCTCGCAGTGCTCGTCGTGGTCGACGGTCGGCGACTCGCCGGTCGTGCCGACGGCGACGATGCCGTTCGTTCCTTCGGCGATATGCCACTCGATCAACTTGCGGTACGCGTCGTAGTCGAGCGAACCGTCCTCGTGCATCGGACTGACGATGGCGACCAGGCTGCCGGTGATCATGTGCGCGCGGTGGACTCGTGAAGGCGTCGGCCGAGCCGAACGAAGGCGGCGATTCTACATCCGGCGCTGCGCCCGCTCAGTCGGCTGCGTCGAGCCGCAGACGCTCGTGCGCGTCGGCCGAAGCGCGCACGCCGCACAGCCGCTGGATGCGCGCGGGCCGCGGCGCGTCGACGACGCCGTCTTCGAATGCAAGCACGTGAAGCTGCACGCCGAAGGCGTCGAGCAGTTCGCGCGGCTTCAGCAGAAAGTCCGGGTTCGACGGCCGGCCGTAGCGTTCGTTGCCGGCCGCGAAGGTCTCGTAGATCAGCACGCCGCCGTCGGCAAGCGAAGCGACGAGTTGCGGAAACAGCGGCCGATGCAGGTAGTTGGCGACGACGATCGCGTCGAACCGCCGACCCGCGTACGGCCACGGCCCTTCTTCGAGATCGGCAGCGAGGAAGCGGACGTTCGGTTCGTCCGCCAGCAGTTCTCCGCACGCCGGATCGCGATCGACCGCATCGACGACGCAGCCGCGCCGCGCGAACAGCCTCGCATGCCTGCCGTTGCCGCACGCCACGTCGAGCACGTTCGCGTCGCGCGCGATTAGCGGCGCGAAGCGTTGCACCCAGGCAGACGCGATGTCGGGACCGTGCATTCTCGGATTGCGGATTGCGGATGGGGAGGTCCGCGCAACTTGAGCGCAGTCGCCGTGCGGACTTCAGCGCGCTCTCAACGTGCGGCGCAGGCGCGTCGGCACAAAGCGCAATCCGCAATCCGCCATGCGCAATCCTATGTGTAATTGAGCCCCATCACGTCGCGCACGTCGTGCATCGTTTCCTGCGCGGCCTTGCGGGCGCGGTCGCAGCCGTCGGCAACGATCGCGCGCAGCATCGCGGGGTCGTCCAGATAGGGCTGAGCACGTTCGCGCCAGCCCTGCTGCTCGCGCAGCATCGCGTCGATCAGGGGCTGCTTGCACTCGAGGCAGCCGATGCCGGCGCTGCGGCAGCCCTTGACCACCCAGTCGCGGGTCGCTTCGTCCGAATAGACCTTGTGAAGTTGCCAGACGGGGCAGCGCTCCGGTTCGCCGGGGTCGGAGCGGCGCACGCGCGCGGGATCGGTGGTCATGCGGCGGATCTTCTCCGTCAGCACCTTCGGCTCTTCGCGCATCAGCACCGCGTTGCCGTAGCTCTTCGACATCTTCTGGCCGTCGAGCCCCGGCAGCTTCGGCGTTTCGGTGAGCTTGGCGGCCGGCTCGGCCAGCACGCTGCGCGTGCCGCCTTCGAGATAGCCGATCAAGCGTTCGCGATCCTCCTGCGGGACGCTCGCGGCGGCGACCAAAGCGCGGCCGGCATCGCGCGCGGCGGCGTCGCCGTCCTGCTGCCACTTGGTGCGTGCCTCCATGAACTGCTTGCCGGCCTTCCCGCCGAGCTTCTTCACCGCCGCCTGCGCCTTTTCCTCGAAGCCGGGCTCGCGGCCGAACAGGTGGTTGAAGCGGCGCGCGATCTCGCGCGTCATCTCGATGTGCGGCACCTGGTCCTCGCCGACCGGAACCATGCTGGCGCGGTAGATCAGGATGTCGGCGGCCTGCATCAGCGGGTAGCCGAGAAAGCCGTAGGTCGCGAGATCGCGATCCTTGAGCTTTTCGATCTGATCCTTGTAGGTCGGCACGCGTTCAAGCCAGCCGAGCGGCGTGGCCATCGACAGCAGCAGGAACAGCTCCGCGTGCTCCGGCACGCGCGACTGCAGGAAGACGGTCGACTTCTGCGGATCGATGCCGGCGGCGAACCAGTCGACCAGCATGTCCCACACGCTCGCCTCGAGCACTTCGGGCGTCTCGTAGTGCGTCGTCAGCGCATGCCAGTCGGCGACGAAGAAGAAGCAGGGATGCTCTTCCTGCAGCTTGACCCAGTTCTTCAGCGCGCCGTGGTAGTGGCCGATGTGCAGCGCGCCGGTCGGGCGCATGCCGGAGAGTACACGATCGGGGAAGAGCATTTCAGATGAACAGTTCGACGACCGCCAGCCCGAGCCTGTAAAACGGCACGAGGAAGAAGCCGAGCGTGTTGGTCGCCAGCAGGATCAGGATGATGAATAGACCGTAGGGCTCGATGCGCGAAAACTGCCACGCGAGCCGGTGCGGCAGCAACCCGACGGCGATGCGACCGCCGTCAAGCGGCGGCACCGGAAGCAGGTTCAGCGCCATCAGGCCGATGTTGACGAAGATGCCGGCCTTCGCCATCTCGACGAAGAAGGTCTCGTTCAGACTGAAGACGAGCTGG
The DNA here is from genome assembly GCA_016861185.1 of Betaproteobacteria bacterium. Lineage (GTDB taxonomy): Bacteria > Pseudomonadota > Gammaproteobacteria > Burkholderiales > Burkholderiaceae_F > DSNY01. The sequence continues at coordinate 101,768 of BOKW01000002.1, read as the reverse complement.
ATCTTCAGGAACAGCGCCCACGCGATCGCCATGAACAGATTCGCGCCGGGACCGGCCGCCGCGACCCAGATCATGTCCCGCTTCGGATGCCGCAGATTGCCGAAGCTCACGGGCACGGGCTTTGCCCAGCCGAACAGGAAGCCGCCCCCGCCCGCCAGCTTGGACACGAGCAGGATCGCGATCGGCACGATGATCGTGCCGACCGGATCGATGTGCTTCAGCGGATTGAGCGTGATGCGGCCGGCGACGAAAGCCGTCTGGTCGCCGAAGATGCGCGCGACGTAGCCGTGAGCCGCCTCGTGGAGCGTGATGGCGAACAGCACGGGAATCGCATAGACGGTGATCGCCTGAATCAGACCTTCCATGCGCCGCAGTCTAGCAGCGCGTCTCGCGCGTTCGATGTGCGGTTCAGCTTTCGGCGGGCGCGAGCCCGAGCGGTTCGAGCGCACCGCGCCCGTGCCGCAGCACGACCGCCTCGCGACCCGTCAGGTCGATGATCGTGGTCGGTTCCACGCCGCACGCGCCGGCGTCGACGATCACGTCGATGTCGTGCTCCAGCCGCGCACGGATGTCCTCGACATCGTTCAGCGGCAGCTCGTCGCCCGGCAGCATCAGCGTGGTGCCGATCAGCGGCTGGCCGAGCACGTCGAGCAGCGCGAGCGCGACCGGATGGTCGGGGATGCGGATGCCGATCGTCTTGCGCGACGGATGCGACAGGCGCCGCGGCACTTCGCGCGTGGCGTCGAGGATGAAGGTGTAAGGGCCCGGAGTTGCGATCTTCAGCAGCCGGTACTGCTTGTTGTCGACCTGCGCATAGGCCGCAATCTCCGACAGGTCGCGGCACAGCAGCGACAGGTGATGCCGCTCGTCGATGCGGCGGATGCGGCGCAGCCGATCGACTGCGACTTTGTCGTCGAGATGGCAGACGAGCGCGTAGCACGAGTCCGTGGGGATCGCGGCGAGCGCGCCGTGATCGATCAACTGCGCGGCCTGCCGCAGAAGGCGAAGCTGCGGATTCTGCGGATGGACCGTGAAGACTTGCGCCATCTACACGAATCTGCGCCACACGGGCACCAGCGCATCGGGCAGCGCTTGCACGCGACCCAGCTCGACCTGCGATTCGTTCGGACTGTGAAAGTCGCTGCCGCGCGAAGCTTCGAGTTCGAACTCGCGCGCCAGCTTCGCGAACTTGCGCGTCTGCTGCGCGGTGTGATTGCTGGTCGACACCTCGACCGCGAGCCCGCCCGCGTCGCGGAACTCGGCGAGCAAGGCGCGCAACTCGTCATCGCCGAACTTGTACCGGCCCGGATGCGCGACGATCGCGACCCCGCCTGCCCCCGCGATCCACGCGACCGCTTGGCGCAGTTCGGCCCATTGGTGCGGCACGTAGCCCGGCTTGCCGGCGACGAGATACTTCGTGAATACCTCGCGCACGTCGTCGCAGGCCCCGGTCTCGACGAGCCAGCGCGCGAAATGCGTGCGCGAGACGAGATCGACGTTGCCGGCATAGGCGAGCGCGCCTTCGAGCGCGCCCGGGTGTCCGGCCGCCGCGAGCGCGTCGGCCATCGCCTGCGCACGCCGCATCCGGCCCGAGCGCACGTGCGCGAGCCCTTCGATCAGCGCGGCGTTGCCCGCATCGATGCCGATGCCGACGATATGCACCGTCTGCCCGCTCCAGGTGACCGAAATCTCCACCCCCGGCACGAAGTCCAGGCCGAGTTCGGCGGCGGCGAGTGCGGCCTCGTGCAACCCGGCGACTTCGTCGTGATCGGTCAGCGCGAACAGCTCGACACCCTGCGCATGCGCGCGCTCGACCAGCGCGCGGGGTGTCATCGTGCCGTCGGAAACGGTGGAATGCGCGTGCAGGTCGGCGTTGATGCGATGCAGATCCAACTTCACGCCGCGATTGTAGCGGCCGGTGCGTTCGCGATTCGCCGGGAAACCCGGGTTTTCCGGGTCCGCGATCAGGCAAGCGGGCCTGCAAGAAAGGATTCGATCAGCGCCGCGACCTGCTGCGGCTGGTCGTGATGCAGCATGTGCCCCGCGTCCGCGACGCGCGCGGTCGCGACGTTCCTCAGCGCGGCGGCGCGGCGATCGATCTCGCGCTGCCCGCCCGCCCACTTGGCCGCGTCGGTCTGCTCGGCCTGCACCCAGAGCACCGGGCAGGCGACGTTGCGCCAGCACGCCTCCACCTCGGCCCAGCGATAGAGGACGGGATTGACGATGCGATGCGCGGGATCGCCGGCGATGCGATAGCGGCCGTCGTCGGTCGGTTGCGACCAGTGCGCCGCGAGGAACAGCGCGCGCTCCTCCGACAGCCGCGGATTGTTCTTGCGCAGGCGGTCGGCGACTTCCGACAGCGAGCCGTAGTCGCGCAGCGATGCGCCCGCCTTCAGCTCGTCGATCCAGCGCGCATAGCGCGCAGGCGCCTCGTCGGGCGTGCTGTCGCGCAATCCGAAGCCTTCGAGGTTGACGACGGCGGAAACCCGCTGCGTCCGCACGCCAGCGTACAGCAGCGCGACGTTGCCGCCCATGCTGTGTCCCACCAGCGCAACCGGGTGTCCGGGCGCGACCGCGTCGAGCACGCAGTCCAGGTCGGCCAGGTAGTCGGGAAACCAGTAGCAATCCTCGCTCGTCCACGACGTGACTCCGTAGCCGCGCCAGTCGGGCGCGAGCACGTGCCAGTCGCCGCGCAGCGCATCGACGACGAACTGGAACGACGCCGACACGTCCATCCAGCCGTGCAGCATCACGAGCATCGGCGCGCCTTCGCGCCCCCATTCGCGCAGGTGATAGCGCAGACGGCGCACTTCGACGAAGCGGGAACGCGAGGGCTTCATGGCGTTGCAGGTGGCTACGAGCTGGGCGAAACTTTCGGCAGTAACGATAGCAACGTGGGGACGGGTGACGAATGAAGCGCGACCGGTATCGCGAGCTGTACGAGAGTTTCCGCTGGCATGTGCCGGCCGAGTTCAACATCGCCGAGGTCTGCGGCCGCCGCTGGGCCGCCGAGACCTCGCGCGTGGCAATCCACTTCGAGGACGACGCGGGACGGCGTGCCGTCTACACCTACGCGGCGCTGCAGGCCGACGCCAATCGCCTGTCCAACGCGCTGGCCGCGCTGGGTGTCAAGCGCGGCGACCGCGTGGCGATCGTGCTGCCGCAACGGCCCGAGACGGCGATCGCGCATCTGGCGATCTACCAGCTCGGCGCGGTCGCGATGCCGCTGTCGATCCTGTTCGGTCCCGACGCGCTCGAATACCGGCTGCAGGACAGCGGTGCACTCGCGGCGATCGTCGACGAAGCGGCGGCCGAAACGCTGGCCGCGCTGCGCGCGTCGTGCCCACAGCTTGCGCATCTGCTGACGGTGGGGCTTGCCGCCGACGGTGCCCACGAATGGAGCGCGCTGCTGGCGAAGGCCTCGGACCGCTTCGAATGCGTCGCCACGCGTGCCGACGATCCGGCGCTGCTGATCTACACGAGCGGGACGACCGGCCCGCCGAAGGGCGCGCTGATGCCGCATCGCGCGCTGATCGGCAACCTGCCCGGTTTCGTCGCTTCGCAGGACTGGTTCCCGCGGCCCGGTGACGTCTTCTGGTCGCCGGCGGACTGGGCGTGGACCGGCGGCCTGATGGACGCGCTGCTGCCGACGCTTTACTTCGGCTTTCCGATCGTCGGCTACAAGGGCCGCTTCGCGCCCGACAAGGCGTTCGAGTTGATGCAGCGCTACGGCGTCACCAACGCGTTCCTGTTCCCGACCGCGCTGAAGATGATGATGCGCTCCGAGGCGTGGGCCGATCCGCGCGGCAAACTGCGGCTGCGCTCGATCATGAGCGCGGGCGAAGCGGTGGGCACCGCCGTGTTCGACTGGGCGCGCGAGAAGCTCGGCATCACCGTCAACGAGATGTTCGGGCAGACCGAGGTCAACTACATCGTCGGCAATTCGCACGAGCGCTGGCCGGCCAGGCCAGGCGCGATGGGGCGGCCCTACCCGGGCCACCGTATCGCAGTCATCGACGACGAGGGCGAGGAAGTCAAGGAAGGCGAAACCGGCGAGGTGGCGATCCATCGGCGCGACATCCACGGCGATCTCGACCCGGTCTTTTTCCTCGAGTACTGGCGCAATCCCGAGGCGACGCGCAGGAAATTCACCGGCGACCCGATGAACTCGTGGTGCCGCACCGGCGACCTCGCGACGCGCGATGCCGACGGGTACCTGTGGTACCAGGGAAGAGCCGACGACATGTTCAAGGCCGCCGGCTATCGCATCGGCCCGAGCGAAATCGAGAACTGCCTGATCAAGCATCCGGCCGTGGCCAACGCGGCGGTCGTGCCGAAGCCGGACGCCGAGCGCGGCGCCGTAGTCAAGGCCTTCGTCGTGCTCGCCGACGCTTATCGCGGACGCGGCGACGAGCAGTTGGTCGCCGAACTGCAGGCGCACGTGCGCGGCAAGCTCGCGCCGTACGAGTACCCGAAGGAGATCGAGTTCATCGAGCAATTGCCGATGACGACCACCGGCAAGGTGCAGCGCCGCGTGCTGCGCGAACTGGAGAAGCAGCGGGCGGCCGGGACTGGGGTGTCGGGCGAATGACGGCTGTCGAGCGACGGTAAACCGGGTTCACCACAGAGACACGGAGAACACCGAGAAAGGCTCCTGAAGTCCTTGCAGTTCTCCGTGAGCTCTGTGTCTCCGTGTTGAATCAGGTGTCACCCGGCAAGGAGCCGACGAGCATCTTGCCGGTCGCGGTGCAGACGGTCACGCCGTCCTGATTGACCGCAACCCCTTCGGCCACGACGATGCCGCCGCCGTGCCTGGGCTTGGGAACAAGGTCGATGACGGTCCAGCGGATCGTCAGCACGTCGCCGATGCGCACCGGGGCGAGAAAACGCGCGTTGTGCTCCAGATAGCCGAGCGCGGTGCCCGCGAACACCATGCCGAGTTCGGCGGCCATGAACGCCGAGGTCAGCACGCCGTGCAGGATGCGCCCGCCGAACTTCGAGCGGCGCGCGAAATCCTCGTCGACATGCAGCGGGTTGAAGTCGCCGATCAGCTCGGCGCCCTGCGACAGATGGCGCTCCTCGATCCTGATGGTGCGCGCGTAGACGTCGCCCGGGCGCACCTCGGCGTAGGCGCGGCCGCGCGGCGCGCGCGAAGCTTCGGTCGGCATAAGACGCTCCCGCCCGCGGATCGCGGGCGGGACGTATTGTGGCGCAGAGGATTTGTGGCGCTAATCGCGCAGCGCGACGGCTTCGGCGGCGCGCGGAGGCACGGTGGTCGGGTTTGCGTCCTGGACTGCCTGTTTGATCGCCGCCGCGAGCAGCCGCTCCCAACGGTCGGGCTGGGCGTCGAAAAGCTGAGTCACGATGTTCGAGGGGAGCGCCCGGAACCGGTAACGGTTCTCGTTGGGCAGGATCTCGCGCCAGCCCTGCCCGACCAGCCAGACCCACAGTTCCCTGCTCAATCCGGCCTGGACCGTCATGCGAAGGTTGGCACAGCAGATCGTCGCGCCGATCTGCGGCTTGCGCGTATGGCGCCGACGGACCTCCTGCTTGCGTCCCGAAAGGAATCCGGAAACGGGACGTGTCAGAAGCTGGGCCCAGTTCATTCGCTCTCCTCGTTGATTCAGGAGAGCAATCTACCCAGCGCGTTGCAGGGAAACGATCCCGCAAACCGGGATCACTCGCCGGTCACGACGAACGGATGACGCGCAGTCCGCGCCACGGGTGCGCGCGAACCCTGAGGGCTACTCCGATTGCGAAATGACCGGGGGCGTGGTGTCCGCTGCACCAGAGCGCTGCCCGGCGCGGTACACGGCGCGTGCGATCGCCGCGTCGAGCAACGCTGCGCGTTCTTCGGGCGCGCTGTCGATCAGGCGGGTGACCCACGCGGTCGGTACGTCGCGATAGCGGCGCCGATCGGGGCGGAACAACACTTCGCGCCAGCCCTGTTCCTGCAGCCAGCGCCACAGTTCGTGGCTCATGCCGGCTTGCACCGTCATGCGAACGTCGTCCTTGAAGATCTTGGCGCCGACGCCCGGCTTCGGCCCCCTGCGGGGCAAGGACCGCGGCTTGCGGATCTTCAGCATCGTCCGCAGCCGATCGCGCACCGCACCCGCCAAGCCCGGCATACCAACCTCCATACGACGCTTTCGGATGATGCACGCCGGAGGATTAGGGTGGATACCAAAGGTGCGCTAGGACTCCAGCCGAATTCGGGCCATTGCCGCCAGCTCTTCCTCGCTGAAGCCGGCCGCCCGGCGCGCTGCCAGATTCAGCGGGCCGCGCAGGCGCGGTGCCGCATGCTCCCGGCATAGCCGCTCGTAGGTCGCCCCAACCGGCACGCCGCGCTCGCCGCAAAGAAAGGCGAACCAGCGGTTGCCGATCGCAACGTGATCGATCTCGTCGCGCAGGATGACGTCGACGACCGCTGCCGAGGCTACATCCCCGGCCGCGGCGAACTTCGCGCGCACCTGCGGCGACGCATCGAGCCCGCGCGCCTCCAGCGTGCGGGGCACGAGCGCCATCCGCGCCAGGACATCCCCCGCGGTCTTGCGCGCCATTTCCCACAAACCGTCGTGCGCGGGGAAATCTCCGTAGACCCGATCGAGTGTCGCGAGCCGCTCGCACAGCAGCCGGAAGTGCAGCGCCTCCTCGGCCGCAACGCGCAGCCAGTCGAAGTAGTACGCGCGCGGCATCGCGGGAAAACGCCAGACTGCGTCGAGCGCGAGATTCACCGCGTTGAATTCGATATGCGCCAGCGCGTGCAGCAGCGCCGCGCGGCCTTCGTCGGTCGCGACGGCGCGGGATGCGACCGCGCCCGGCGCAACGAGCACGGGCCGATCGGGGCGGCCGGGAACGCCGGGCGGCTCGGCCAGTTCGAGCGACGGGTCGGGTTCTGACGCCACGCGCGCGAGCGATGTGACGGCCGCGAGCTTTTCGTCCGGCTCGACGGCGAGCAGCGCTTCGAGCGCGGCGCGGCGCAGTTCGCGGTTCAAGCGGGCAATCGTGCGGGCTGGAGCTTGCGCGATTCTAGGTCTACGCCGCGGCGCGCACGGCGGGCTCAGCGCTGCCCAACTGCGGGCGGACGCGTTGATAGGCGACGACGATGTGGTCGTACATCCGCTGCGCGGCCAGGTCGGCATCGCCGGCGATCATCGCCTCGACGATCCGCCCGTGTTCGTCCCACACCGGCTTCGACATCGCCGGCTGCCGCAGCACCTCGCTCATCGCGCGGCGCAGGTGCTGCCAGTTGAGCTGCATCGTTTCGGCGATCAGCGGATTGCCCGACAGCGCGTAGATCCACGCGTGGAAGTCGACGTCGGCCTGCAGGATCGCCTTGGCGTCGCCCGTGGCCGCGAGCCGCTTGCCCTGCGCAACCAGTTCGCGGCCGCGCGCGGCGTCCGCCGCGGTCATCCGTGCCGTCGCCAGCCGCACGGCCAGCGGCTCGACGGCCGATCGAAGCTGATAGATCGCCTCGAAGCGCGCCGGATCGATCGGCGCGACCGCCAGCCCGCGCCGTCCCGCGTCCTGCAGGAAGCCCTGGTTCTTCAGCAGCGCGAGCGCGCTCATCACCGGCTGGCGTGAGACGTTCAGGCGCGCGGCGATCTCGTCCTGCGTCAGGCGTTCGCCCGGCTTGAACGTGCCGTCGCAGATCGCATCGAGGATCGTGCGGTAGGCCTGCTCGACGAGCGTCTTCTGGGGTAACAGCGATTGCATCGGTCCTCCGATCGAGACCCGGCCGCGTACCGGTTGACAGCGCCGCGGCGGGCTTTCAAACTTCGCATATCGTATACCGAATACGGAATTCGAACAAACATGGAAACACCGATACGCGTGCTGCTCGCCAAGGTCGGCCTCGACGGTCACGACCGCGGCGTCAAGGTGGTCGCGCGCGCGCTGCGCGACGCCGGCATGGACGTCATCTACTCGGGGCTGCACCGAACGCCGGACGAAGTCGTCACGACGGCGATCCAGGAGGACGTCGACGTGCTGGGCGTGAGCCTGCTGTCGGGCGTGCAGCTCACCGTGTTCCCGAAGATCTTCGGGCTGCTCGCGGAGCGCAGGGCCGACGACATCATCGTCGTCGCCGGCGGCGTAATGCCCGACGAGGACGTCGTCGCGCTCAAGCAGATGGGCGTGCGCGAAGTGATGCTGCAGGACACGCCGCCGCAGGCAATCGTCGACACGCTGCGCCGGCTCGTCGCCGAACGCGGTCCGCGCTGAGGTCAGGCCATGGAAGCCTGGTCCTACCCGCCCGCCTACGACGAGCACTATCTGCCGCCGGCGGACAGCCGCTACTGGTTCCCGCGGCGGGAAACGATGCCGCCCGGCGAGCGCGAGCGTGCGATCCTCGAGCGACTGCAGCTCGTCTGCCGCTACGCCTACGAGCACGCGCCCTTCTATCGCCGCAAGTGGGACGAAGCCGGCTTTCATCCCGACCAGCTTCGTTCGCTCGAGGACTTCGAAGACAAGGTCCCGGTGATCCAGAAGAAGGACCTGCGCGAAGCGCAGGCGGCGTATCCGCCTTTCGGCGACTACCTGTGCGTGGCCGAGTCCGAGGTCTTCCACGTGCACGGCACGAGCGGAACGACCGGCCGGCCGACGGCGTTCGCGATCGGCCGCGGCGACTGGGACGCGATCGCCAATGCGCACGCCCGCATCATGTGGGGCATGGGGCTGCGGCCCGGCGACATGATCTGCATCGCCGCGGTGTTCAGCCTCTACATGGGAAGCTGGGGCGCGCTCGCCGGCGCGGAGCGGCTGGGAGCAAAGGCCTTTCCCTTCGGCGCGGGCGCGCCCGGCATGAGCGCGCGGCTGGCGCAGTGGCTGCACCTGATGAAGCCGAAGGCGTTCTACGGCACGCCGAGCTACGCCATCCATCTGGCCGAGGTCGCACGCGAGGAGAAGCTCGATCCGCGCGACTTCGGACTGAAGGTCCTGTTCTTCTCCGGCGAGCCGGGCGCATCGGTGCCCGGCGTCAAGGATCGCATCGAGTCGTTGTACGGCGCGCAGGTGATCGACTGCGGTTCGATGGCGGAGATGTCGCCGTGGATGAACGTCGCCGGCAGCGCCGAGACTTCGGGACTGCTGTGCTGGCAGGACGTCGTCTATACGGAAGTGTGCGACCCGGCCGCATCTCACCCATTCCTGCGGCGCGTGCCGTACGGCCAGCGCGGCACGCCCGTCTACACGCACCTGGAACGCACCAGCCAGCCGATGATCCGGTTGCTGTCGGGCGATCTCACGCTGTGGGTGGACGAGCCGAACCCGTGCGGACGCACCTATCCGCGGCTGCCGCAGGGCATCTTCGGGCGCATCGACGACATGTTCACGATCCGCGGGGAGAACGTCTATCCGAGCGAGGTCGACGCGGTGGTCAACCAGCTCGCGGGCTACGGCGGCGAGCACCGGATCGTCATCACGCGCGAGGCGGCGATGGACGAACTGCTGCTGCGGGTGGAGCCGACCGACGGCCTGCATCGCGATGGCGCGGCGGCGATCGAGAGTTTCCAGGCCGAGGTCGCGCACAAGCTGCAGACCCTGCTCGGCGTACGCGCGCGCGTCGAGATCGCCGCGCCGGGGACGCTGCCGCGCACCGACTTCAAGGCGCGCCGCGTGATCGACGACCGCGAGGTCTTCCGCGAGATGCGCACGCAGCTCGAGGGAACGGGACGCGCATGAGCGGCTACGTCGCGTCGACCGCGCTGCTCGACGCGGTCGCGGCCGGCGAGCCGCGCGCGATCGGCCGCCTGATCTCGCGCGCCGAAGCCGGCGTGGCCGAAGCGCGCGCTGCGCTCGCCGCGATCTATCACCGCGCAGGCGCAGCGCACGTCATCGGCATCACCGGCGTGCCCGGCAGCGGCAAATCGACGCTGGTCGCGCGGCTCGCGCAGCGGCTGCGCGAACGCGGCGAGAGGGTCGGCATCGTCGCGATCGATCCGTCGAGCCCCTATTCGGGCGGCGCCATCCTCGGCGACCGCATCCGCATGAGCGAAGTGGCGTCCGACCCGGGCATCTACATCCGCAGCATGGCCACGCGCGGCGCCACCGGCGGCATGGCGCGGGCGGCGCTGGACGCCGTCGACATCCTCGACGTCGCCGGCTACCGAACGATCCTGATCGAGACGGTCGGCGTCGGCCAGGACGAAGTCGAGATCGCGCGCGCGTCGGACACGACGATCGTCGTGTCCGCGCCGGGACTCGGCGACGAGATCCAGGCGATCAAGGCCGGCGTGCTCGAGATCGCCGACATCCACGTCGTGTCCAAGTGCGACCGCAGCGACGCGCAGCGCACGTTGATGGATCTGAAGAACATGCTCGCGCTGGGCGCGGCGACGGCCGCGCGCACCGAATGGCGCGTTCCCGTCGTCGGCACGAGCAGCATCCGCGGCGAAGGTTTCGACGAACTGCTCGCCGCGATCGAAGCGCATCGCGCCGCGTCGCGCGACACCGAGCTCGGCCGCGCGCGCCGGCAGAAGATCGCCGAGTTCCGCCTGCACAAGACCGCGCAGACGCTGCTGCTCGAATCGTTCGAACGCACCGCCGAATCGCTGCAGCCCGCGTTCGCGCAACGGCTCGCCCGGCGCGACGGCGACCCCTACTCGCTCGCCCGCGAACTCGTGGCGACCTCGATCCGCAAGGAGTACCCGCATGAGTCCGCTTGACCCGGCCACCCTCGACAAGCTGCAGCGCGAAGTGCGCGACTGGGAGGCGCGCGAAGTCGCCGCCTTCCTCGCCCGCCAGCCCGAGCGCCGCGAGCAGTTCTTCACGACCGGCGACATCGCGGTCAAGCGCGTCTACACGGCGGCGGATCTCGCCGACACGCCGCTCGAGGACATCGGCCTGCCCGGCCGCTATCCGTTCACGCGCGGGCCCTACCCGACGATGTATCGCGGCCGCACCTGGACGATGCGGCAGATCGCCGGCTTCGGCACCGGCGAAGACACGAACAAGCGCTTCAAGTTCCTGATCGCCCAGGGGCAGACGGGGATTTCGACCGACTTCGACATGCCCACGCTGATGGGCTACGACTCCGATCATCCGATGAGCGACGGCGAAGTCGGACGCGAAGGCGTGGCGATCGACACGCTGGCGGACATGGAAGCGCTGTTCGACGGCATCGACCTGGAGAAGATCTCGGTGTCGATGACGATCAACCCGACCGCTTGGATCCTGCTCGCGATGTACGTCGCGCTCGCGCAGAAGCGCGGCTACGACCTGAACAAGCTGTCCGGCACCGTGCAGGCCGACATCCTGAAGGAGTACATGGCGCAGAAGGAGTACATCTACCCGATCGCGCCGTCGGTGCGCATCGTGCGCGACATCATCACGTACTCGGCGCGCAACCTGAAGCGCTACAACCCGATCAACCTGTCCGGTTACCACATCTCCGAAGCGGGTTCCTCGCCGCTGCACGAAGCAGCGTTCACGCTGGCCAACCTGATCGTCTACGTCGAAGAGGTGCTGAAGACCGGCATGCAGGTCGACGAGTTCGCGCCGCGACTCGCGTTCTTCTTCGTCTCGCAAGGCGACTTCTTCGAGGAGATCGCCAAGTTCCGCGCGCTGCGCCGCTGCTACGCGAAGATCATGAAGGAACGCTTCGGTGCGAAGGACCCGGACAGCATGCGGCTGCGCTTCCACTGCCAGACGGCGGCGGCCACGCTGACCAAGCCGCAGTACCAGATCAACATCGTGCGCACGACGCTGCAGGCGCTCTCCGCGGTGCTCGGCGGCGCGCAGTCGCTGCACACGAACGGCTACGACGAGGCCTTCGCGATCCCGACCGAGGAGGCGATGAAGATCGCGCTGCGCACGCAGCAGATCATCGCCGAGGAGTCGAATGTGGCGAACGTCGTCGACCCGCTCGGCGGCTCGTACTTCGTCGAGGCGCTGACCACCGAATACGAGCGCCGCATCTTCGACATCCTGAAGGAGATCGACGAGCGCGGCGGCACGATCAGGCTGATCGAGCAGGGCTGGTTCCAGAAGCACATCGCCGACTTCGCCTACGAAACTGCCCTGCGCAAACAGTCGGGCGACAAGGCGGTGATCGGCGTCAACCGCTACGTCGAGCAGGAGGAGCACGTCGACATCGACATCCACCCGTACGACCAGACCACGGCCGACCGCCAGATCGCGCGCACGCAGCGCGTGCGGCGCGAGCGCGACAACGCGAAGGTCCAGCAACTGCTCGCGCAACTCGTCGAAGTGGCCAAGGACGAGCGCCGGAACATCATGCCGATCACGATCGAGCTGGTGAAGAACGGCGCGACGATGGGCGACATCGTCGAGAAACTGAAGGGACTGTGGGGCACGTACCGCGAGACGCCGGTGTACTGACGCGGGCTGCGCTAACCTTGCGGCCGTCCCGTTTCCGATTCCGGCGGATGCCCGCTGGCCGCCCGATCTCATGTCATCCGTTCGAACGAATCTCCTCGCTTACCGCGGCGAGCACCCGCAACTGGCCGGCCCCCCGCTGCACTTCGGCGCCGGCGCCGCGATCGTCGGCCGCGTGACGCTCGGCGCCCATGCTTGGTTCGGGCCCGGCGCCGTCATCCGTGCCGACGGGCATTACGTGCGCGCGGGCAAGAGCCTGCACATGGGGCGCCGCGCGACCGTGCACATCGCCCACGACGTGTATCCGACGCTGCTCGGCGACGATGTGACGATCGGCGAATACGCGGTCGTGCACGCCTGCGAGGTCGGCGACGGCTGCGTGCTCGAGGAGCGCGCCGTCATTCTCGACGGCTCGGTGCTGGAGCCCGGCGTCGTGCTCGCCGCCGACGCCGTCGTTTTTCCGCGCTCGCGTCTGCCGGGCGGTTTCGTCTATGCCGGTCGACCTGCGAAGCCGGAACGGCCGCTGGCCGAGGACGAACTTGCGCAGCGGCGCGCCGCGTTGCGCGCGCGCGGCGCCGCCGCCGGCAGCGCTTCGCTTCCGGCATCGGACCTGCGCGAACCGCTCGACGCCAGCGTGTTCGTCGCCAACACCGCCACGCTGCGCGGCGACATCGACGCCGCGGCGCGCGTCAACATCTGGTACGGGTGCGAGCTCGACGCCGACGGCGGGCAGATCACGATCGGCGAGCGCAGCAACGTGCAGGACAACTCGCTGCTGCGTTGCGGCCCCGGCGGCCGGCTCGAGATCGGACGCGACGCGACCATCGGCCACAACGTGCAGATGGTCGACTGCACGATCGGCGACCGCTGTCTGATCGGCATCGGCAGCGTGGTGGCGAGCGGAACACGGGTCGAGGACGACGTGTTTCTCGCGGCCGGTGCGACGACCCTGCCCGGCCAGGTGCTGACCAGCGGCAAGCTGTGGGGCGGCCAGCCCGCGCGCGCGCTCGGGCCGCTCGACGAGCGCAAGCGCGCGATGATCGCCGAGACGATCGGCACCTACTGCGACTACGCCGAAGAACTGAAGCGCGTGCAGGCGCTGGCCGCGCGCGCCGCCCGACCTTGAACGACGCGCTGCTGAAATTCCTGTTCGACGGCGCGCCGGTGCGCGGCGAGGTCGTGCAACTGCGCGAAGCGTGGCAGCAGATGATCGCGTTGCACGACTACCCGCCGCCGGTCGCGCGGCTGCTGGGCGAAATGACCGCGGCCGCGGCGCTGCTGTCGACGACGATCAAGTTCAACGGCGCGCTGGTGTTCCAGATCCACGGCGACGGGCCGGTCAAGTTGCTGGTCGTCGAGTGCCAGCCCGACCTCGCGCTGCGCGCGACCGCCAAGCTGCGCGCCGGCGCTCATGTCCCCGACGGCGCTGGCCTGCGCGAACTGGTCAACGCCGGCGGGCATGGTCGCTGCGCGATCACGCTCGATCCGAGAGATCCGCAACCCGGCCAGCAGCCTTACCAGGGCGTCGTGCCGCTGGAAGGCGCTTCGATCGCGCAGGCGCTCGAGAGCTACATGCGCCGCTCCGAGCAGCTCGACACGCGGCTGTGGCTTGCCGCCGATGGCGCCGGCGCGGCCGGGCTGCTGCTGCAGCGGCTGCCGCGCGAAGGCGGACGCATCGGCGAGGACGATCACGGCGAAACCTGGCAGCGCGCCGTCACGCTCGCGAGCACGCTCGACTCGCGCGAGCTGCTTTCGATCGGACCTGACGAACTCGTGCGGCGCCTGTACTGGCAGGAACGGCTCGACGCCGTCGCCCGACTTACACCTCGTTTCCAATGCACGTGTTCGCGCGCGCGCATCGGGCGTATGCTGGTTTCGCTGGGACGCGAGGAAGTCGACTCGATCGTCGCGGAGCTCGGCTCCGTGACGGTCACCTGCGACTTCTGCAACGCGCGTCACGAGTTCGATGCGGTCGACGTGGGGCAGTTGTTCTCGACCGGATCGACCGACATGGGCGCGCAGGATTCGCTGCACTGACGTCCCGGCAGGAGGACGCATGTTTCGCAACGCGATCGCGATCCTGATCGGCGGATTGCTCGCCGGCTGTGCAACGACGCCGCTGCCCGACGGCAGCCGGGTCGAGCGGCTGCCCTCGTCCGAGGCCGCCGCGCCGCCGACGCTGACGCTGGAGCAGGCGCGGCAAATGGCGCAACAGAACGCGCAGATCCTGGCCGAGCAGAGCGCCGCCCGCGAGCGTGAGGAACAGCTCGAAGCGTGGCGCCGCGCCAACCAGCAGTACTACTTCGATCTGCACTACGGTCGCGTCTGGCCTCACGGCCGCTACTGGTACGGCCCGCACTGGGGCTGGCGCCCGCGCTGGTCGCTTGGCTTCGGCTACTACGGCGTCTGGCCGTAAGGCGCTGGCGGACGTTCTTCAGGACGCGAGCGACCGTTCCATCTCGCGCCGGAAGCGCACGGCGGGATCGTTTTCGTCGATCTCGACATCGTGCCAGCGCACAGCGGCCCCGGACGCGACTGCGTTCTTCAGACGCAGCCTGTGCGCGAGCCCGAGCGGCAGGCCGCCGATGCGAAGCGACTCCGCCGCCGGCATCAACCGCCCGTACACTGTATAGCCGCCTTCGCCGTCGAGCGCTTCGCCGGCTCTCAAATCGCGCTTGGCGGTCGCAACCACGTCGGCGTTGAAGGCGATCGGCGCGCCCGTCGGCTCGCCGCGCAGACCCACGCTGGCGACGCTGATGCCCAGTTCGAGCCCGATCAGGTGATACGGCTTGTACATCGCCGTGTACTTGCCGCTCGGATCGGTGACCAGCCCGTATTCCCTGAAGCAGCGCTCGACGTAGTCGCTGCCGCCCGCGAACGTCACGTACACGCCCCAGCGCAGGTCGCGAAACACGGCCCGCCCGTTGCGTTCAAGGCTGGAGATCACTTCGACCTGGCCGCGATGCTGGAGCGCGCCGCCTTCCTCCCGCGGCCGCAGCACGCGCGGCAGGTCGTCGACGCTGCACGGCGGAAAGCTCAGCCCCTCGGGCGCAGCCAGGCCGGTGGCGTTCGCCACCGCGCACATCTCGATCGCGCTCTTGGTGCCGTCGAGAAAACTGTTGAACATCTGCGCATTCAAGCCGCCCGCGCGCGCGTCCTCCGGCGTCAGCCCGTAGTGGGTCCACACCGTGTCCGGAGTCGACGCGTGAAACTCGGGCAGGTACTTCGTTCCCTTGCCCGCGGCGATCACCTCGAATCCGCACGCGCGCGCCCAGTCGACCAGCTCGCAGATCAGCGCCGGCTGGTCGCCGTAGGCGAGCGAATAGACGATGCCCGCCTGCCGCGCGCGCTGCGCGAGCAAAGGGCCGGCGAGCGCGTCGGCTTCGACGTTGACCATCACGATGTGCTTGCCGTGCTCGCAGCAGGCGAGCACGTGCGCGATGCCGGCCGCCGGCGCGCCGGTCGCGTCGATCGCGATGTCGACGTCGTCCGAGGCGATCAGTCCGGTGCCGTCGTCGGTGAACGCGATGCGCTGCATTTCGTCGTCGCGCCAGCCGACGCGCCGCAGCGCCTCCTTGGCGCGTCGCGGATCGAGGTCCGCCACCGTCGTCAGGCGCATGCCCGGTGTGCGCCGCGCCTGCGACAGATACATCGAGCCGAACTTGCCGGCGCCGATCAGGCCGACGCGCAAGGGCCGGCCTTCGCGTTCGCGCGCGACGAGCTTCGCGTACAGGTTCATGCGGGCTACCTCTTCTCGGCCGCTGCCGGCTGCGGCGGCGTCACGAACTGAAAGAACAGTTCGTCGCCGCGGATCATGTTGAGCTGTTGGCGCGCGCGTTCCTCGATCGCCTCGCGGCCCTCCTTCAGGCTGCGGACTTCGGCCGCCAGCGCGGCGTTGCGCGCGGCGAGCGTCGCATTGTCCTGCCGCTGCGCTTCCAGGCTGCGCTGCAGTTCCCACACGCGCAGCCAGCCGCCCTTGCCGAACCACAGCGGCCATTGGACCGCCACCAGCAGCGTGCCGAGGACGATCGTCAGCGCCCGCATCGCGAGCCGGCTACCTCAGGTTGTAGAAGGCCCCGCGCCCCGGGAAGCTGGCGATGTCGCCGAGATCCTCCTCGATGCGCAGAAGCTGGTTGTACTTGGCGATGCGATCCGAACGGCTCAGCGAGCCGGTCTTGATCTGCAGCGCGTTGGCGCCGACCGCGATGTCGGCGATCGTCGCGTCCTCGGTTTCGCCCGAGCGGTGGCTGACCACCGCCGTGTAGCCGGCACGCTTGGCCATCTCGATCGCGGCGAAGGTTTCGGTCAGCGTACCGATCTGGTTGATCTTGATCAGGATCGAATTGGCCACGCCGCGCTTGATGCCCTCGCGCAGGATCCGCGTGTTGGTGACGAACAGATCGTCGCCGACGAGCTGCACGCGCGCGCCGAGCGTCTTCGTCAGGTGCTCCCAACCGTCCCAGTCGTTCTCCGCCATGCCGTCCTCGATCGACAGGATCGGATACTTGTCGCACCAGGTCGCGAGCAGATCCGTGAAGCCGTTGGCGTCGAGCGCGAGCTTTTCGCCTTCAAGGCGGTACTTGCCGTCCTTGTGGAACTCGCTCGCCGCGCAGTCGAGTGCCAGCGCGATCTGGCTGCCTGCCTCGTAGCCCGCCCTGTCGATCGCGTCGAGGATCAGCTGGATCGCGGCCTCGTGGCTCTTCACGTTCGGCGCGAAGCCACCCTCGTCGCCGACCGCGGTGCTCATGCCCTTGTCGTGGATCAGCTTCTTCAGCGCGTGGAAGACTTCCGCGCCGTAGCGCACCGCCTCGGCGAAGCTCGACGCGCCGACCGGCACGATCATGAACTCCTGCAGGTCGAGGTTGTTGTTCGCATGCGCGCCGCCGTTGATCACGTTCATCATCGGCACCGGCATCTGCATCGCCTGACTGCCGCCGAAGTAGCGGTACAGCGGCAGCCCCGCTTCTTCGGCCGCCGCCTTGGCCACCGCCATCGACACCGCGAGCATCGCGTTCGCACCGAGTCGCGACTTGTTCTCGGTGCCGTCCAGATCGATCAGCGTGCGGTCGAGGAAAGCCTGCTCGTTCGCCTCGAGCCCCATCACCGCTTCGGAGATCTCGGTGTTGATGTTCTCGACCGCCTTCAGCACGCCGCGGCCCCCGTAGCGGCTCTTGTCGCCGTCGCGCAGCTCGATCGCTTCGCGCGAACCGGTCGACGCCCCGGACGGAACCGCCGCGCGGCCCATCACGCCGGACTCGAGCAGCACGTCGCATTCGACGGTGGGATTGCCGCGCGAATCCAGGATCTCGCGGCCGATGATGTCAACGATGGCACTCATGTTGTTGTTGAAAGTTGTCGCAAGTGTTCAGGCCGCCGGCACGCCTTCGACCAGGACCATGTTGAAGAACTCGGTGGCGCCGGCCCGCTTGGCGCGCACCTGTCGATAGCGCTCGCCGTCGTACCAGGCCTTGGCCTGCTCATAGCTCGGGAACTTGAGGATCGCGAGGCGCACCGGGTTCCACTGCCCTTCGAGCGGCTCGGACTTGCCACCACGCGCAAGGTACTCGCCGCCCGCGGCGGCGATCGTTGCCGGCGCCAACGCCATGTACTCCCTGTAGCGTTCGGGGTCGGTGATCTTCATTTCGACGACGATGTAGCCAGCGGCCACGGTGCCCTCCCTTGGCTAGTGAAAGTCGCTCTCGATGAAGCCGTTCTTCTTCGTCACGCGGTCGAGCTCGACCAGCGTCTCGAGCAGCTCCTTCATCCGGCTCAGCGGCACGGCGTTTGGACCGTCCGACTTCGCGTTCTTCGGATCCGGGTGCGTCTCCATGAACAGCCCCGCGATGCCGACCGCGACCGCCGCGCGCGCGAGCACCGGCACGAATTCGCGCTGGCCCCCGCTCGACGTGCCCTGCCCGCCCGGCAGTTGCACCGAATGCGTCGCGTCGAACACGACCGGACAGCCGGTTTCGCGCATGATCGCGAGCGACCGCATATCGGACACGAGGTTGTTGTAGCCGAAGCTCGCGCCGCGCTCGCAGGCGAGGAACCGGTCTTCCGACAGCCCCGCCTCGCGCGCCGCCTCGCGCGCCTTGTCGATCACGTTCTTCATGTCGTGCGGCGCGAGGAACTGGCCCTTCTTGATGTTGACGGGCTTGCCGCTGACGGCGCAGGCGCGGATAAAGTCGGTCTGCCGGCACAGGAACGCCGGCGTCTGGATCACGTCGACCACCTGCGCGGCGGCCCGGATCTCGTCTTCGGCGTGCACGTCGGTCAGCACCGGAACGCCGATCTTCTTCCTGACCTCCGCGAGGATGCGCAGGCCTTCGTCGATGCCGAGCCCGCGGAAGCTCTTGCCCGAGCTGCGGTTGGCCTTGTCGTAGCTCGACTTGTAGACGAAAGGAATCCCGAGAGACGCGGTGATGTCCTTGAGCTTGCCGGCGGTATCCAGCGCCAGCGCCTCGGTTTCGACCACGCACGGTCCGGCGATCAGGAACAGCGGACGGTCGAGTCCGACGTCGAAACCGCAGAGCTTCACTCCACACCTCTGCGAAGCACAAGTATCTCCCCTCGCCCGCCAGGCGGGAGAGGGGTCGGGGGTGAGGGGATGAGGCGCAGTCTCATCAGGCAACCTTCTGCAATGCCGCCGTGCGCCGCGCCTGCTCGCAGGCGAGCGCCGCTTCGATATACGCCTTGAACAGCGGGTGCCCGCCGCGCGGCGTCGACGTGAACTCGGGGTGGAATTGCACGCCGATGAAGAACGGATGCGCGGGCAGCTCCATCATCTCGGGCAGGTTTTCGGTCGGCGTGCGCGCCGACACCTTATAGCCCTTCGCCTCGAGCTGCGGCACGTAGGCGTTGTTGACCTCGTACCGGTGGCGGTGCCGCTCGTTGACCTCGGAACCGTAGACCCGGTACGCGAGCGTCCCGGGTTCAACCGGCACGCGCTGCGCGCCGAGCCGCATCGTTCCGCCGAGATCGGACTGGTCGCTGCGCCGCTCGATGCGCCCGGTGCGGTCCGTCCACTCGGTGATCAGCGCCACCACCGGATGCGGCGTGTCCGGATCGAACTCGGTCGAATTCGCTCCCGCCAGTCCGCACACGTTGCGCGCGAACTCGATCGTCGCGAGCTGCATGCCGAGACAGATGCCGAGATAGGGCACCTTGTTCTCGCGCGCGAACTGGATCGCCTTGATCTTGCCCTCGGTGCCGCGCTTGCCGAAGCCGCCCGGCACGAGGATCGCGTCGAGGTTCTTCAGTACGGCGGTGCCCTCGCGCTCGATCTCCTCCGAGTCGACGTATTCGATCGTCACGCGCGTGCGGGTGTGGATGCCGGCGTGCGTCAGCGCCTCGTTCAGCGACTTGTACGAGTCCGACAGGTCGACGTACTTGCCGACCATGCCGATGCGGATCTCGTGCTCCGGGTGCTCAAGCGCGTACGCGAGCTTGTCCCACGCCGACAGGTCGGCCGGCCGCGAGACGATGCCGAGCGCAAAGCAGACGATCTCGTCGAGCCCCTGCTTGTGCAGCATCGACGGCACCTTGTAGATCGAGTCCGCGTCCCACACCGAGATCACCGCGTTCAGCGGCACGTTGGAGAACAGCGAGATCTTCGCGCGCTCCTCCTCCGGGATCGGGCGGTCTGCGCGGCACAACAGCACGTCGGGCGAGATGCCGATCTCGCGCAGCTTCTGCACGCTGTGCTGCGTCGGCTTGGTTTTCAGTTCACCCGCCGACGGGACGAAGGGCACCAGCGTCAGGTGCACGAAGCAGCACGAGCCGCGTCCGAGCCGCAGGCTCATCTGCCGCGCGGCTTCGACGAAAGGCAGCGACTCGATGTCGCCGACCGTTCCGCCGATCTCGACGATCGCGACATCGGTCTTGCCTTCCCATGCGGCGCGCGCGCCGCGCTCGATGAACTCCTGGATCTCGTTGGTGATGTGCGGGATCACCTGCACGGTCTTGCCGAGGTATTCGCCGCGCCGCTCCTTCTTGATCACCGACTCGTAGATCTGCCCGGTCGTGAAGTTGTTCACGCGCTTCATCTTGGCGGAGATGAAGCGTTCGTAGTGACCGAGGTCCAGGTCCGTTTCGGCGCCGTCCTCGGTGACGAACACTTCGCCGTGCTGAAACGGCGACATCGTTCCGGGTCGACGTTGATGTAGGGATCGAGCTTGATCAGGGTGACTTTGAGGCCGCGCGATTCGAGGATCGCAGCGAGCGAGGCGGCGGCGATCCCCTTGCCGAGGGAGGACACGACGCCACCGGTAACGAAGACGTATTTCGTCATGTTCGTTGGGTGCCGCCTGCGTCGCCGCAGCGCGCGCGTTACCGGTAAAGCGGCAGTATACGCAAGGCGCTGGAGCGCGAGGATCGAGGATCGAGGATTCAGCGTAGCGGGCGGCCCGTAACCGTCGCCTAGTCGGGTAGGCGCATGCCTCGTTCCGCCAGCACGGCGCGCAGGCGGTCGGGGTAATCGGTGATGATTCCGTCCACGCCCAGGTCGATCAGCCGCGCCATCGCCGCCGGCTCGTTGACGGTCCACGGCAGCAACTGCAGTCCGAGCGCTTTCGCTTCGGCCGCGAGCGCGGGCGTCAGATTGCGCCAGAACATCGACCAGGTGCCGCAGCCTGCCGCCTTGACCAGCCGCGGCAGCGACTCGCCGTGATCGACACGCTTCAGCCCCGCGTGCCACGGCGAGGCGCCGCTCGCGTCCGCGCGCACCGTGTCGAAGTTCTCCGCTTCGATCGTCAGGCAGGCGGTGGCGATCTCCGGTGCGATGCGCTTGACCTCCGCGAGCGTGCGCCAGTCGAACGACTGGATCGTCGCCCGCTCGACCATGCCGGAGCGGCGCAACTCTTCGACGACCGCCCGGGCGAACAGGGCGGGCTCGGGCGTGTCGGCGTCGGTCGGCGCGAGCTTCGTTTCCAGATTGAGGCGCACCGCCCGGCCGCTCGCCTTCACCAGATCGATCAGTTGCGCGAGCGTCGGGATGCGTTCGCCGTCGGCCGGCTGCTGGCGAGGCCATTGGCGCGCGTAGCGATGCTCGGGGTTCAGCCGGCCGACGTCGTAGCGCCTCAACTCGTCGAACGTCAGTTGGCGGATCGCAGGCCCTTCCGCCACGAGCCAGCGGCCGTCGGCGTCGCGCACGAGCGCCGGGTTCAGCCGCGGATCGTGCGCGAGCACGAGCACGCCGTCCTTCGTCATTGCCAGATCGGTTTCGATCGTCGTGACGCCGATGGCCAGCGCCGCGCGAAAAGCCGCCAACGTGTTCTCCGGTGCGAGCCCGCGCGCGCCGCGATGGCCCTGCAGATCGAAAGCGAAGGCAGGCGGTGCCCCCACCGTCGACAGCAGCGCAACCAACGTCACCGCGCTCCACGCGCGGCGACAACGGGAAGACCGCAACCCGCCGAGTTCAGGCATCGCGCCTCCGTCCTTTTTGATCGGAGTCAATCCGAGCGGCGCGCCTCGTCGATCCTGTAAGGCAAGTTCTGACGCACCGCGGGAAAAAGCTCCTCATCCGTTCGGCCTCTCGGCATCCTATGGCGCTGCGGCTAGGATCCGCGCATCATCCACGCGATTCCGCACCCACAGCCATGCCGGCCATGTCCATCGATCCCAACGCGCTCGGCGTCCCACGCGAGGCGTCCGCCGATCCGCTCGACGTTGCCCTCGAGCGGACCCGGCGCGGCCAGGCGGAACTGGAAAAGCCGCAGCTCAATCTGAGCGGACCGCAACGGCGCCTGCTGGCGGCGCTGAACGGCGCACGCACCCTGCGCGAGATCCTGGCGGTCGATCCCGGCGTCGATGCGGTTCGTGCCCCGCGCAATGCCGCGCGGCTGGTTGCGTTCGGCCTCGCGAAGGAAGTGCGCGGCCAGCTGCCCCAGCAGCTCGTCGTGTCCGCGTTGAACCTGACGATGCGCATTCCGCTCGAAGCGCTGCGCATGCAGGTACAGCTGCAGGAAGCGGCCGCGGAGCGCGAACTTCCCAGCCCCGCCCGCCGCGCGTGGCAGCGGTGGCGTCGCCCGCTCGCCGTCGCGCTCGCCGTCGCGGTCGGCTTTTCGATGGTGCTCTGGCATCGGGAATGGCTCGGCCGCCTCGGGGAGCTGACCACGCTGCTGCGTTCCGCTTTCTGACCCCGCGCCGATCCCCTTTCGCAAAGGGGCCAGGCAGACTTTCTCCCCGCTCGCAGACGAAAACGCGGCGTCAAGACGCCGGCGGCGGTCGCTTCGGCAAGGCGTCGTTGACTTCGAACCAGGACACGCGCGTGTCGTAGAACACGTGCGCCTGCGGCTCGCGGTCGAGCGCCGAATCGAAGTTCGCGCGCACGACGTGGATCTCGCCCGGCCAGCGCTGCGAACGGAAGAACAGCATGCTGCCGCAGCGCGAGCAGAAGCCGCGCTCTGCCCCCGGCGACGACGCATACCAGCGCAGCAGGCCGTCCGGGTCGGCCAGCTCGAACGACGCATCCTCGACACCCACCCACGTGACGAACGCCGCGCCGTGCGCGCGCCGGCACATTGTGCAATGGCAGTGCGCCATCCATTTCGTCGGAAAGCGCACCGAGAATTGCAGCGCGCCGCACTGGCAGCGACCGTTCGCCGAATCGCCCTTCTTCATGTGACTGCATGCACTCCCGTTTGCATCTTGCGACGGTCGACTGCCGCTGCCGGTCACCTCGCCATCGCGCGCCGAGGATAGGCCACGCCGCCGGAGCCGTCCATCTTCGGGGTCGCCCCGGGCTCGTGCGCAGGTAGCATTCCCCCGCCCTCTCGACACCGCTGCCAGATGACCGTACCGAAGCCTCCCCGCCTCGCGCTGATCGATGCGCTGCGCGGCTTCGCGGTCGCGCAGATGATCGTCTATCACTTCATCTACGACCTGAACTACTTCGGCTGGGTGAAGCTGGCGATGACCCGCGACCAGCCGTGGGTGGGCTGGCGCACGGCGATCGTCGCGCAGTTTCTGCTGCTGCTCGGAGTCGGTCTCGTGCTGCGCACCGCGTACAAACCGGCGTGGCGCGACTTCTGGTCGCGCTGGGCGCAGATCGCCGGTGCCGCGGTGCTCGTGTCCGCGGGCACGTGGCTCGTGTTCGGGCCGCGCTACGTGTGGTTCGGCATCCTGCATTTCATCGCGGTGGCGCTGGTGCTCGCGCGGCCGCTGGTCGCGCTCGGCGCGTGGAACCTGCTGCTCGGCGGCGTGGCGATCGCGCTTGGGCTGCTGGTGAAGGACGCGGCATTCAATCCGACGCCGCTGAACGTCATCGGCCTGGTGACGATGAAGCCGCGCACCGAGGACTACGTGCCGCTGTTCCCGTGGATCGGCGTCGTGCTGATCGGCGTCGCGCTCGGCGCGCAGTGGCGTCGGCACGGCTTCGCGCTGGCGCCCGCTTTGCGCCGGCTCAACGAAGCGCCGCCGCGCTGGCTCGTCTTTCTCGGCGTCTGGAGCCTGACCGTCTACCTCGTCCACCAGCCCGTGCTGATGGGGGCGCTGTGGCTCGTCAGGAAGATCGCCTGAGCGGGATCGCCGCTTCGGACGGTTCCTTGCGCAGCCACTCGGGCTGCAGCGTGATGTGGTCGATCTTGAAGTCGCGCCGCAGGATGTGGCGCGCCTGGTGCAGCACGACCGGCCAGCGTTCGATATCGTCGACCAGCACGTGCGCCGACAGGGCGCTGCGACCGGGCACCATCGACCACACGTGCAGATCGTGCACCGACAGGACGCCCGGGATCTGCGCGAGCGACAGCCCCACCTTCCGGTAGTCGACGCCGTGCGGCACGCTGTCGAGCAGCACGAAGGTGGTCTCGCGCAGCACCCCGAAGGTCGAGCGCAGGATCAGCGCGGCGACGAACATCGACAGCAGCGGGTCCGCGACCAGCGGCCCGCCGAAGTAGATGATCAGGCCGGCGGCGATCGCCGCGACCGAGCCGAGCAGGTCGCCCAGCACGTGGATGAAGGCAGCCCGCGTGTTGACGTTGTCGCGGTCCTTCGACAGCGCCCACGCCACCGCGACGTTGATCAGCAGACCGATGCCGGCGATCACGAAGACACCGAGCCCCTTGACCGGCACGGGGCTGCGCAGGCGATCGATCGCCTCGTAGAAGATCCAAGCGACCACGCCCAGCATCGCGAGCGCGTTGACGAACGCGGCGATCACCTCGACGCGCGCCAGCCCGAACGAGTGTCGATCCGACACCGGCCGGCGCGCGATGATGTTGGCCGCGAGCGCGAACAGCAGTGCCGCCGAGTCGGTCGCCATGTGCCCGGCATCGGCAAGCAGCGCGAGCGAACCCGACCACAGCCCGCCGATCAGTTCGATGAACGCGTAGCCGAGCGTCAGTCCGACCGCGATCGCGAGCGGCTGCGCGCCGTGCGGGCGCGCCTGGTGCGTGTATGCGCTGTCGCCGTGCTCGTGTTCGCCGAAGTGGTTGGGCGCGCTCATTGCACGGATCGGGCGACGACGACGAAGAGGGCGGGCGCGCTGCGGGACCCGCTCCTGCCGGTCGGATGATGCCTCGCTCCCGCATTCGAAATCCCCCCTTCCCCCCCTTTCCAAGGGGAGGTGTGTTCAGCCCCCTTTCGCAAAGGGGGCCGACTGCGAAGCACGCGGGGGGATTTCGCGGTCGCGCGCAGCACGATGCGCGACGCAGGATGCGCGCTCAGGCGGCGGCAGCCAGATGCGAAAGCTGCACGTGGCAGCCAGTCTTTGTGCGCACCTCTTCCGCCGTCACGCCCGGGGCAAGCTCGACCGCCTTCAGCCCCTCCTTTGTCACGTCGAACACGCCGAGGTCGGTGATGATGCGGTTGACCACGCCCTTGCCCGTCAGCGGCAGCGTGCACTGCTGCAGGATCTTGTGCTCGCCGTTCTTCGCGCAGTGCTCCATCAGCACGACGACGCGCTCGACCCCGGCCACGAGGTCCATCGCGCCGCCCATGCCCTTGACCAGCTTGCCGGGGATCATCCAGTTGGCGAGGTCGCCCTTCTCGCTGACCTGCATCGCGCCGAGGATCGCGAGGTTGATGTGGCCGCCGCGGATCATCGCGAACGAGTCCGCACTGGAAAAGAAACTCGACCCCGGCAGCGCGGTGACGAGCTGCTTGCCGGCGTTGATCAGGTCGGGGTCGATCTCGTCTTCGGTCGGAAACGGGCCGATGCCGAGCAGGCCGTTCTCGGACTGCAGCATCACGTCGATGCCGGGCGGAATGTAGTTCGACACCAGCGTCGGCAGTCCGATGCCGAGGTTCACGTAGTAGCCGTCCTTCAGTTCCTGCGCCGCGCGCGCGGCCATCTCTTCTCTGGTCCATGCCATATCGATGTCTCCAGTTCACTTCGCGCGAACGGTACGGTTCTCGATCCGCTTTTCCGGGTGTGGATTCAGCACGAGCCTCTGCACGAAAATGCCGGGCGTGTGCACGTGATCCGGATCGATTGCGCCGTTCTCGACGATCTGCTCGACCTCGGCGATCGTCACTTTGCCGCACATCGCGACGACCGGATTGAAGTTGCGCGCCGTCCTGCGATAGACGAGGTTGCCCTGCTTGTCGGCTTTCCACGCCTTGACGAGCGCGACATCGGCGCGGATCGAGCGCTCCATCACGTATTCCTTGTTGCCCCAGACGCCGTCGAACACCATCGTCGGCTTGCCTTCGGCGACGATCGTGCCCACGCCGGTGCGCGTAAAAAACGCCGGGATGCCGGCGCCGCCGGCGCGCATCCGCTCGGCGAGCGTGCCCTGCGGGGTGAACTCCAGCTCCAGTTCGCCCGACAGGTACTGCCGCTCGAACTCCTTGTTCTCGCCGACGTACGACGAGATCATCTTCCTGATCTGGCGCGTGGCGAGCAGCAGCCCGAGGCCGAAGCCGTCCACGCCGGCGTTGTTGCTGACGCAAGTCAGGTTCTTCACGCCCGAATCGCGCAGCGCGGCGATCAACGCCTCGGGGATGCCGCAGAGCCCGAAGCCGCCGACGGCGATGGTCTGGCCGTCCTTGACCACGTCCGCCAGTGCGGCCGAGGCCGAAGGGTAGATCTTGTTCACTCACACCTCCAACGGGATTTGCGATGCGTTCGGGACTCGAGCGTGCGCCGCGTCCCCGGGAATCCAGCGCGATTCTACGGCGCAGCGGCTCAGGCCAGCGCGGCGCGCACGTGCTCGGGCCACGGCGCCGACCGTCCGGCTCGGTAGTCGTACCAGACGATCACCGTGCGCCCGGTCGCGTAGGCCTCGCCGGGCTCGTCGCTGCGCTCGATGACGATCGACATCTCCACGCTCGAGCGGCCGACTCGCGTGACGATCTGCTTGACGATCGCGGTGCCCGGGTAGGTCATCGCCTTGACGAAGTCGCATGCGGCATGCGCGAGGATCGGCGCCTCGCCGCTCGGCAGCGTCGGAAAACCGAACTGCGCGAACCAGCGGATGCGCGCCTCTTCCATCAGACGGAAGTACTGCACGTTGTTCAGGTGCGCCATGGCGTCCATGTCGCCCCAGCGCAGAGGAATCTCGCAGATGAACTCTTTCATGACTTGGATCGGCCCACCGGACGCCATGGCGCAAGGCGCACGATGTGGAACGCCTGCGGCGTTGCGTCCATGTCGCCCCAGCGCAGAGGAATCTCGCAGATGAACTCTTTCATGACTTGGATCGGCCCACCGGACGCCATGGCGCAAGGCGCCCCATGTGGAACGCCTGTGGCGTTGCGTCCATGTCGCCCCAGCGCAGCGGAATCTCGCAGATGAACTCTTTCATCGTCGTTTGTGTTTCGTCGCCCCGGCGAAGGCCGGGGTCCAATCTGCCGCGCGCGAACCGAGGTTCCGGCGCGGGGGCGGTCACGTCACCGACAGCCCGTCGTCGGCCGCCACGATCGCGCCGTTGATGAACTGCGACTCGTCGGCCACGAGCATCAGCAGCACCGAATCGAGATCCTCGGGCGAGCCGACGCGCCGGCGCGGCAGCATCTGGATCAGCTTCTGGCCGGCCTCGGTCTGCCAGTGTGCGCGTTGATCTCGGTCTCGATGTAGCCGGGGCAGATCGCGTTGACGTTGATGTTGTAGCGCCCCCACTCGAGCGCCATCGCGTTCGTCATCTGCACCACCGCGGCCTTGCTCATGCAATACAGGCCGATCTGCTGCACGACCTTCAGCCCGGCGACCGACGCGATGTTGACGATGCGGCCGCGGAAGTCCTGCTGCTGGCGCGAGCGCGCGATCATGCGCTTGGCGACTTCCTGCGCGACGAAAAACGCGCCGCGGACGTTGGTGCCGAACACGTAATCGAAGTCGACCGCGTTCACGTCGACCAGCCGCTGCGTCGTGCTCACGCCCGAGTTGTTCACCAGGATGTCGATCGGTCCGTTCTCCGACTCGATCTTGGCCACCGCTGCGGCGATCGAGTCGAGGTCGGTCACGTCCATCGGCACGACGTCGGCGGCGCCGCCTTCGGCCTCGATCTCGGCGCGCAGCTCCTTCAGCCGCTCGACGCGCCGCGAGGCCAGCACGACCTGCGCGCCGTTGGCGGCCAGTGTGCGCGCGAACTGCGCGCCGAGCCCGCTGCTGGCGCCCGTCACGAGCGCGATTTTTTCCTTCAGATTGGTCTGCATGTCGGTCCACCCCGCTTGCGCGCCGGATGATCGCACACTCGATTGCGGCCTCTAACGAACTTGCCGACAATCCCGCCACGCGAAACCACCCGGGGCCCGCATGCAGGACATTCAGCGCGAAAGCATGGAGTTCGACGTCGTGATCGTCGGCGGCGGGCCGGCCGGCCTGGCGGCCGCGATCCGGCTCAAGCAACTCGCCGCGGACAAAGGCGGCGAAATCAGCGTCTGCGTGCTCGAAAAGGGCTCCGACATCGGCGCGCACATCCTGTCCGGCGCGGTGATGGATCCGATCGCGCTCAACGAGTTGTTCCCCGACTGGAAGGAGCGCGGCGCGCCGCTGAATACCCAGGTCACGGAAGACCGCTTCTACATCCTCACGGAGAAGCGGGCGCTGTACAACCCGCACTGGCTGCTGCCCGACTGCTTCATCAACGACGGCTACTACATCGTCAGTCTCGCCAACGTCGTCCGCTGGCTCGGCCAGCAGGCCGAAGCGCTCGGCGTCGAGATCTTCCCGGGCTTCGCCGCGGCCGAGGTGCTGTACGACGACCATGGCGCGGTGCGCGGGGTGGCCACCGGCAACATGGGGATCGGCAAGGACGGCCAGCCGACCGCCAACTTCCAGCCTGGCGTCGAGCTGCTCGGCAAATACACGCTGTTCGCCGAAGGCGCGCGCGGCCACCTCGGCAAACAGATCCTCCAGCGCTACCGGCTGATGGAGGGCCGCGATCCGCAGACCTGGGGCATCGGCATCAAGGAGGTATGGGAGATCGACCCGGCGAAGCACGTGCCGGGGCTGGTCGTACACAGCGCCGGCTGGCCGCTCGACGCGAAGACTTACGGCGGCGGCTTCTTGTACCACTTCGAGAACAACCAGGTATCGCTCGGGCTGGTGGTCGGGCTCGGCTACGAGAACCCGTATCTCGAGCCGTTCCAGGAATTCCAGCGCTACAAGACGCACCCGGCGATCCGCGCCTTCCTCGAAGGCGGCAAGCGGCTGGCCTACGGCGCGCGCGCGATCAACGCGAGCGGCATCCAGTCGCTGCCGAAGCTCGTCTTTCCGGGCGGCGCGCTGGTCGGCTGCGACGCGGGCTTCCTGAACGCGTCGCGGATCAAGGGCAGCCACGCCGCGATCAAGACCGGCATGCTCGCGGCCGAAGCGGCGTTCGACGCGCTCGCAAGCGGACGCGCACGCGACGAGCTCGCGGCGTATCCGGCTGCCTTCGAATCGTCATGGCTGTACGACGAGCTGTATCGCGCGCGCAACTTCAAGCCGTGGCTCGACAAGGGGCTGTACGTCGGCGCGGTGATGTGGGGAATCGACCAGCTGATCTTCCGCGGCAAGGCACCGTGGACGCTGCATCGGGCCAGGGCCGATCACGAGAAGCTCAAGCCCGCGGCCGAATGCGCGCCGATCGCGTATCCCAAGCCCGACAACGTGATCGCGTTCGACAAGCTGTCCTCGGTGTTCCTGTCGAACACCAACCACGAGGAGAACCAGCCGGCGCACCTGACGCTGAAGGATCCGTCGGTGCCCGTCGCGATCAACCTCGCGAAGTACGCAGGCCCGGAGAGCCGCTACTGTCCGGCCGGCGTGTATGAATTCGTCAAGGTCGACGGGCAGGACAGGCTGCAGATCAATTTCCAGAACTGCGTGCACTGCAAGACCTGCGACATCAAGGACCCGACGCAGAACATCGTCTGGGTCGCGCCCGAGGGCGGCGGCGGGCCGAACTACACGAACATGTAGCGGCGAACCGGGCGCGGCTCGGCGACGGCGGCCGACCCGACGGGCCGGTCGCCGCACTCGCGCGGCTTGAACGAGGCTCCGAATTGCCGGACGATCGCGCCATTACACGCGCGAGCGCAAGGAGACTCGGATGTCGTACGCCAACTATCACAAGAAAGCGATCCGCAACCGGGAGCTGCATCCCGAGACGCAGATGATGTCGTACGGCTACGACCCGTTCCTCTCCGAGGGCGCGGTCAAGCCGCCGGTGTTCCTCACGTCGACCTTCGCGTTCCGCACCGCCGAGGACGGAGCGGAATTTTTCGACGTCGTCGCCGGCCGCAAGCCCGCGCCGCAGGATACCGGCGCCGGGCTCGTCTACAGCCGCTTCAACCATCCGAACCTGGAGATCGTCGAGGACCGCCTCGCGCTGCTCGACGGCGCCGAGGCCGCCGCCGTGACCTCGAGCGGCATGGCGGCGATCGGCATGGTGTTCCTGACCTTCCTGCGGCCCGGCGACCAGATCGTTCACTCGACGCCGCTGTACGGCGGCACCGAGACGCTGATCCGCAAGATCCTGCCCGAATGGGGCGTGGGCGGCCAGCCGTTCACCGACGGGCTGTCCCGCTCCGAAATGGAGGCGGCGCTGGAAGCGGCCGCGGCGCGCGGCAAGGTGACGTTGTTTTACATCGAAACGCCGGCGAACCCGACCAACGCGCTGATCGACCTGCAGGCGGTCGGACAGGCGCTCGCGGCGTTCGAGCGCAGGCACGGCTATCGGCCGCTATCGGCCTGCGACAACACGATGCTCGGCCCGATCTTCCAGCACCCGATCCGCGACGGCATCGACCTGTCCGTGTACTCGCTGACCAAGTATGTCGGCGGGCACAGCGATCTGGTGGCCGGCGGCGTCACCGGGCGCAGCGAGCTGATCCGCAGGCTCAGGCTGATGCGCGGCGCGTTCGGCGCGCAGCTCGACCCGCATTCGTCGTGGATGATCGCGCGCTCGATGGAAACGCTCGTGCTGCGGATGCGGCGCGCCGCGCAGACGGGCGGTCGGGTCGCACGCTGGCTCGCGGAGAATCCGATCCGCAGGGTTCAGGTGCTGCACCCCGAGCACATCGCCGATCCCGCGTACCAGCAGGTCTACCGGCGCCAGTGCAGCGGCCCGGGTTCGACCTTCTCGTTCGTGCTCGACGGCGGACGGGACAGGGCGTTCCGCTTCATCAACGCGCTGACGCTGTTCAAGTCCGCGGTGAGCCTGGGCGGCACCGAGTCGCTGGTCTGCCATCCGGCCTCGACGACGCACTCGGGCGTTCCGGAAGACGTGCGCCGCCAGGTCGGCGTCACCGAAGGGCTGATCCGGATGTCGATCGGCCTCGAACACGAGGACGATCTGATCGCCGACCTGGAAAACGCGCTGCGCGCCTGCTGAGGACGCTCAGTCCGCCGCCCTTTCCCATTCGCCGGCCAGGTAGCGCTCGAGCCAGTAGACGCCGACGATGGTCTTGACGTCGGTCACGCTGCCCTCGCGCACCCACTCCAGCAGCTCTTCCCAGGGCGCGGTGAAGACCTCGAGCACCTCGCCGGCGTCGCTGTTCGGTTCGCGCTCGCGCCTGAGCCCGCGCGCGAGGTAGACCTCGATCTTCTCGTCGCAGTAGCCGATCGCGTTGTAGAAGCCGCCGAGGTAGATCCATTCGGCCGCGCTATAGCCGGTCTCTTCCATCAGCTCGCGCTGCGCGCAGGCGAGCAGCCCTTCGCCGGGATCGATCTTGCCCGCGGGAAACTCCGTGAAGCTGCGACGCGCCGGATAGCGATACTGGCGCTCGAGCACGACTTGGCCGTCGTCGAGCAGCGGGATCATCATCACCGCCCCCGGATGGCGCAGGTATTCGCGGGTGGCGATGTGCCCGTCCGGGCAGCGCACCTGGTCCGAGTAGACCTTCAGCAGCACGCCCTCGTAGACGACCGTCGACTCGAGCGTCTCCTCGGCGAGCGGATCGACGGACGCGGGCAGATCGCTCACGATGCTATCCGCCGAGTGTCCTGATCATCGCGTTCGCGCACAGCGCGAGCAGATACTGCGGGATGACGCCGAGCACCAGCACGAACGCGCCGTTCGCGGACAGCGCCACGCGCATGTCCTGCGCGGCGACGATCGGCGCGTTGTCGGCCGGCTCGTC
Source organism: Betaproteobacteria bacterium (assembly GCA_016861185.1). Taxonomy (GTDB): domain Bacteria; phylum Pseudomonadota; class Gammaproteobacteria; order Burkholderiales; family Burkholderiaceae_F; genus DSNY01. The sequence continues at coordinate 69,926 of BOKW01000002.1, read as the reverse complement.
GAAGTACATCACCTTGACCACCCGCAGGTAGTAGAACGCGCCGACCAGGGAAAACAGCACAGCGATCACCGCGAGCCACACCATGCCGGTCGTGATCCCGCTGCCGAGCAGCGCCTGCAGCACGACCAGCTTGGCGTAGAAACCGACCGTCGGCGGCACGCCGGCGAGCGAAAACATCAGCAGCAGCATCACGAACGCGTACCACGGGCTGCGCCGGTTCAGGCCGCGCAGATCCGCGATCTCCTCGGCCTCGAAGCCCTGCCGCGCCAGCAGCATGATGATGCCGAAGGTGCCGAGCGTGGTGATCGCGTAGGTGATCACGTAGAACATCGCCGCGCTGTACGCGTTCGCGGTCGACATCGTGTTGCCGCCGACGACACCCGACAGCATCGCGAGCAGCATGAAACCCATCTGGCCGATCGTCGAGTACGCCAGCATGCGCTTGAGGTTGCTCTGCGCGATGGCCGTGACGTTGCCGATCGCGAGCGACCCCACCGCGAGCACGACGAGCATCTTCTGCCAGTCGACCGCGAGCGGCAGCAGCCCTTCGACCAGCAGCCGGAACGCGATCGCGAATGCGGCGATCTTCGGTGCCGAACCGATCAGCACCGTGACCGGCGTCGGCGCGCCGTGATACACGTCGGGCACCCACATGTGGAAAGGCACCGCGCCGAACTTGAAGCCGAGTCCGGCGACGATGAACACGGTGCCGAGCACGAGCGCGGGACGGCTGGCGACCTGGCCGCCGGCGATGCGCCGCGCGAGATCGTTGAGGTCGAGCGTCCCGGCGGCGCCGTACAGCATCGACATGCCGTACAGAAGGAAACCCGAGGCGAGCGCGCCCAGCACGAAGTACTTCATCGCCGCTTCGGTCGCGCGCGCGTCGTCCCGTCTCAGCGCGACCAGCGCGTACAGCGCGAGCGCCTGCAGCTCTAGTCCGAGGTAGATCACCAGCAGGTTGTTCGCCGAGATCATCACGAAGATGCCGAGCAGCACGAACAGCGCGAGCGTGAAGATCTCCCCCTTCCAGATGCCACGGTCGCGCGCGTAGCCCTGCGCGTAGACCAGCATCAGCGCGGTGCACAGCGCGGCGAACAGCTTCAGCACGTTGGCCATCGGGTCGGTCACGTACATGCCGTGGAACGCGTACTGCACGACGTCGTTGCCGAGGAAGAACGCGCAGACGCCCGAAACGAGCACGAGCGCGGCGAGCGTCAGCGCATAGGTGGCGTTGCGCCGGGCGTCGGAGACGAAGAGATCGGCGACCATGACCACGCCGGCGGCAGCGAGCAGCGCGATCTCGGGCGCGGCGGCAAAGAGGTTCAGCTTGTCCATTGTGTCTGCGCCCGCCTCAGTTTCCGCTCAGCACGGCCGGCGCGGGCAGTTTCGACTGCGCGACGTGTTGCAGCAGCTCGCTCACGGAGGCGTGCATCAGGTCGGTAAACGGCTTCGGATAGACGCCCATCCACAGTACCGCGACCGCGAGCAGCGCGAGCACGATGAACTCGCGCGCGTTCAGATCGGCCAGTGCGGCCACGCGCGGATTCGCGATCTCGCCGAAGATCACCCGCTTGTACATCCACAGCGAATACGCCGCGCCGAGGATCAGCGTCAGCGCGGCGGCCGCGCCGATCCAGAAGTTGTGCTTGACCGCGCCCAGGATCACCATGAACTCGCCGACGAAGCCGCTGGTCGCGGGCAGCCCCGAGTTGGCCATCGCGAACAGCATCATCAGCGCGGCGAACTTCGGCATCGTGTTGACCACGCCGCCGTAGTCGGCGATGTTGCGGCTGTGCATGCGGTCGTACATCACGCCGATGCACAGGAACAGTGCACCGGAGACGAACCCGTGCGAGATCATCTGCACGAGCGCGCCTTCGACGCCGATCTGGCTGAAGATGAAGAAGCCGAGCGTCACGAAGCCCATGTGTGCGATCGAGCTGTACGCGACCAGCTTCTTCATGTCGGTCTGCACCAGCGCGACGAAGCCGATGTAGACGACCGCGATCAGCGAGATGGCGACGATGAACCACGCCAGCTCGTGCGACGCGTCCGGAGTGATCGGCAGCGAGAAGCGCACGAAGCCGTAGGCGCCGAGCTTCAGCATGATCGCGGCCAGGATCACCGATCCGCCCGTGGGCGCCTCGACGTGCGCGTCGGGCAGCCAGGTGTGCACCGGCCACATCGGCACCTTGACCGCGAACGAAGCGAAGAACGCGAGGAACAGCAGGATCTGCGCCGCGAGCGGGATCTTCAGCTCGTGCCAGGCGGCCAGATCGAAGCTGCCGCCCGCCGTGTAGTACAGGTACACGAAAGCAACCAGCATCAGCAGCGAGCCGGCCAGCGTGTACAGGAAGAACTTGAACGCCGCGTAGACGCGGTTCGGCCCGCCCCAGATGCCGATGATGATGTACATCGGGATCAGTGTGGCCTCGAAGAACACGTAGAACAGCAGCCCGTCGGCGGCGGCGAACACGCCGATCATCAGCCCCGACAGGGTCAGGAAGGCCGCGTTGTACTGCGCGACCTTCTGCTCGATCACGTCCCAGCCGGCGATCACGACGAGCACCGTCATGAACGCGGTCAGCAGCACGAACCACACCGAGATGCCGTCCACGCCCACGTGGTAGTGCGCGTTCAGCCGCTCGATCCACACGGCCCTTTCCACGAACTGCAGCCCGGCCTGCGCCGGATCGAACTGCGTGTAGAGCGGGATCGTGACCAGCAGCCCGAGCAGGCTGCCGGCGAGCGCGACGGTCTTGACCAGCGCGGCGCTGCGGTCGCGTCCGACCGCGAGCAGGAACAGGCCCGCCGCGATCGGGATCCAGATCGCGAGGCTCAGCCAGGGAGTCATCGTCTGCATCGGCGCCCGCCCCTCACCTTGCGGTCAGCGCCGGCCAGACGTAGGGCAGCGTCAGGAAGAAGAACAGCACGATCGCGATGCCGATCAGCATCGCGAACGCGTAGTGGTAGATGTAGCCGGACTGCACGAAGCGGATCACGCCGGCGAACCAGCCGACCAGCCGCGCCGAGCCGTTGACCGCGGCGCCGTCGATCAGCGCGACGTCGCCGCCCTTCCACAGTCCCCGACCGATCGCGCGCGCGCCGCCGGCGAAGACGATCTCGTTGAAGCGGTCCATGTAGTACTTGTTGACGAGCAGCGCGTACAGCGCCGAGAAGCGCTGCGCGAGCATCTCCGGGATGTCCGGCCGCTTCAGGTAGAAGAACCACGCCAGCAGCACGCCCGCCAGCGCGAGGAAAAACGGCAGCGTGACGAAACCGTGCAGCGCCATCGCCGTCGCGCCGTGAAAGTGCTCGCGCAGCACGCCCATCGACGGGTGCGCCTTGGCGTCGACGAAGATCGCGTCGCGGAAGAAGTCGCCGAACAGCAGCTTGTCCACGGCGACGAAGCCGATGACGACCGACGGGATCGCAAGCAGGATCAGCGGGATCGTCACCACCGCCGGCGACTCGTGCGGTTTTTCGCCCGCTGCGAGCCCGTGATGGTGGTCGCCGGTCGGTTCCTCGTCCTCGTGGTCCTCGTCGTGCGCCTGTCCGAAGCGCTCCTTGCCGTGGAAGGCGAGGAAGTACATACGGAACGAGTAGAAGGCGGTGACGAACACGCCGACCGTCACCGCGAAGTACGCGAAGCCGCTGCCCGGCACGTTCGACGCGCCGGTGGCGATCAGGATGCTGTCCTTCGAGTAGAAGCCGGAGAAGAACGGCGTTCCGATCAGAGCGAGCGAGCCGATCAGCGACGTGATCCAGGTGACCGGCATGTACTTGCGCAGCCCGCCCATGTTGCGCAGGTCCTGGTCGTGGTGCAGCCCGATGATCACGCTGCCCGCGGCGAGGAACAGCAGCGCCTTGAAGAACGCGTGCGTCATCAGGTGGAAGATCGCGACCGAATACGCCGAGGCGCCGAGCGCGACCGTCATGTAGCCGAGTTGCGACAGCGTCGAATACGCGACCACGCGCTTGATGTCGTTCTGCACGATGCCGAGGAAGCCCATGAAGAGCGCCGTGATCGCGCCGATCACGATCACCAGGGACAGGGCGGCCTCCGACAGTTCGAACAGCGGCGACATGCGCGCGACCATGAAGATGCCCGCGGTCACCATCGTCGCCGCGTGGATCAGCGCAGAGATGGGCGTCGGGCCTTCCATCGAGTCGGGCAGCCAGACATGCAGCGGGAACTGCGCGCTCTTGCCCATCGCGCCGATGAAAAGGCAGATGCAGATCACCGTGATCAGCGCCCAGTCGGTGCCGGGCAGCGTCTGGCCCCTGGCGACGAACCCGGGCGCGGCCTTGAATACCGCCGCGTAGTCGAGCGTGCCGAAGTACGCGAACACGAGTCCGATGCCGAGGATGAAGCCGAAGTCGCCGACCCGGTTGACCAGGAAGGCCTTGAGGTTCGCGTGGATCGCCGTCGGCCGCTTGTACCAGAAGCCGATCAGCAGGTACGAGACCAGCCCGACCGCCTCCCAGCCGAAGAAGAGCTGCAGGAAGTTGTTGCTCATCACCAGCATCAGCATCGAGAAGGTGAAGAGCGAGATGTACGAGAAGAAGCGCTGGTAGCCGGGGTCGTCGGCCATGTAGCCGATCGTGTAGACGTGCACCATCAGCGACACGAAGCTGACCACCAGCATCATCAGCGCGGTCAGCGGGTCGATCAGGAAGCCGACCGCGAGCGTCAGGTCGCCGACGGTCGACCACGTGTAGACGTTGCCGTTGAAGGTATTGCCGCGGTAGACGACGTCGACGAAGACGAGCGCCGAGGCGATCGTCGCCACCAGCACGCCGAAGATCGTCACCGTGTGGCTGCCGGCGCGGCCGAGCACGCGCCCGCCCAATCCGGCCAGGATCGCGCCCGCCAGCGGCGCGAGCGGAACGAGCAGGTAGAGCTTCTGCATCGAGGTCATTTCAGCCCTTCAATGCATCGAGCTCGTCGACGTTGATCGTCGACAGGTTGCGGAACAGAACGACCAGGATCGCCAGGCCGATCGCCGATTCGGCGGCGGCGACGGTCAGGATGAAGAAGACGAACACCTGCCCGTGGAAATCACCGAGGTAATGCGAAAACGCGATGAAGTTGGTGTTGACGGCGAGCAGCATCAGCTCGATCGCCATCAGCAGCACGATCAGGTTCTTGCGGTTCAGGAAGATGCCGATCACGCTGATCGCGAACAGCAGCGCACCGACGCCCAGGTACCAGGACAGCGAAACCATCGTTGTTCTTTCCCCTCTCCTCGCGCCCTTCCTCAGCCCTTCTTCGCCGGCGCCGCGGCGGTCTGCCGGCCTTCGGCGTCGGCCGGCATCGGCACCAGCCGAACCCGCTCCTGGCGCTTGACCTTGATCTGGCGCGACGGGTCCTGGTACTTCGTGTCCTTGCGCCGGCGCAGCGTCAGCGCGATCGCCGCGATGATCGCCACCAGCAGGATGACGCCGGCGACCTGCAGCGGATAGACGTACTCGGTGAAGGTCAGCCGCCCGAGCGCCTCGATGTTGTTCGCTTCGCGGATCCCCGCGCCGGGTTCGGTCATCGTCTGCCAGCGCCCGTACGACAGCACCAGCCAGAGCTGCAGCACGATCAGCGCGGCGACGAAACCGGCGAGCGGCAGATGGCGCCAGAAGCCCTGCCGCAACCGGTCGACGTTGATGTCGAGCATCATCACGACGAACAGGAACAGCACCATCACCGCGCCCACGTAGACGAGCACCAGCGCGATGGCCAGGAACTCGGCGCGCGCGAGCATCCACAGGGCAGCCGCCGAGAAGAACGACAGCACGAGAAAAAGCACCGCGTGCACGGGATTGCGCGCGGTGATCACGCGCAGCGCCGCGACCAGCAGGATCGCCGAGAACACGAGGAACAGGATGGTGTTGGTGTCCATTTGAGTAGCGTCGGGCGTCGGCCGACTACCGGTAGCGAGCGTCCTCCGCGCGCGCCGCGGCGATCTCCTTTTCGTAGCGGTCGCCGACCGCGAGCAGCATTTCCTTCGTGTAGTACAGGTCGCCGCGCTTTTCGCCGTGGTATTCGTGGATGTGCGTCTCGACGATCGAGTCGACCGGGCAGCTCTCCTCGCAGAAGCCGCAGAAGATGCACTTGGTGAGGTCGATGTCGTAGCGGGTCGTGCGGCGCGTGCCGTCGGCGCGCTGTTCGCTCTCGATCGTGATCGCCAGCGCCGGGCACACCGCCTCGCACAGCTTGCACGCGATGCAGCGCTCCTCGCCGTTCGGATAGCGGCGCAGCGCGTGCAGCCCGCGGAAGCGCGGCGACATCGGCGTCTTCTCTTCCGGGTACTGGATCGTGATCTTGCGCGAGAACGCGTACCGCCCGGTCAGCGCCAGACCCTTGAGCAGCTCCTTCAGGAGCAGGCTGCCGAAGAATTCGCGGATGGCTTCCATGATCACCCGGCCTTCCAGATGTTCAACGGCGTCTGCATCCACACCGCGACCACGACCAGCCACACGAGCGTGATCGGAATGAAGACCTTCCAGCCGAGCCGCATGATCTGGTCGTAGCGGTAGCGCGGGAACGACGCCCGGAACCAGATGAACAGCGAGACAACGAAGAACGCCTTCGCGAACAGCCAGAACCAGTTCGACAGCCCGTCGAACCACGCCGGGAAGTCGACGCCGAGCAGCAGCTCGAGATTCACCGGCGCGGCCCACCCGCCCAGGAACATGATCGTCGCCAGCGTCGACAGCAGGATCATGTTCGCGTATTCGCCGAGGAAAAACACCGCGAAGCTCATGCCCGAGTATTCGATCATGTGGCCGGCGACGATCTCCGACTCGCCCTCGACCACGTCGAACGGATGGCGGTTGGTTTCCGCCACGCTGGAGACGACGTAGATCACGAACAGCGGCAGCAGCGGCAGCCAGTTCCACGACAGGAAGTTCAGGCCGCGCTCGGCGAAGTACCCGGTGTTCTGGCCGTTGACGATGCCGGTCATGTTCAGCGTGCCGGCGACCAGCAGCACGGTGACCAGCACGAATCCCATCGCCAACTCGTAGCTCACCATCTGCGCGGCGGCGCGCATTGCGCCGAGGAAGGCGTACTTCGAGTTCGACGCCCAGCCGGCGATGATCACGCCATAGACGCCGACCGAGGTGATCGCCATCACGAACAGCAGCCCGGCGTTGATGTCCGCGAGCACCAGTCCCGGCCCGAACGGAACGACCGCCCACGCGGCGAGCGCCGGCATCATCACCATCACCGGCGCCAGGAAGAACAGCGGCTTGTCGGCCTGCGTCGGCGCGATGACTTCCTTGAAGATCAGCTTGACGGCATCCGCCCACGGCTGCAGCAGCCCGCCGAAGCCGACGCGGTTCGGCCCGAGCCGCACGTGCATCCAGCCGATCAGCTTGCGCTCCCACAGCGTCAGGTAGGCGACCAGCACCAGCAGCGGCAGCACGATCGCGACGATCTTCGCAAGCGACCACACGGTCGGCCACGCGCCGCCGAACACGCCGTTGCCGAACTCGAGCACGCCGTTCATCACGCGCGCTCCAGCGCGATCGGACCGAACAGCGCGCCCAGCGTGGCGGTCGACGCATGCGCAGCCGGCACGCGCACGACGCCGTCGGGCAGCCGGTCGTCGAGCGCGCATTCGAGCAGCGCGCTCGCCTCGCCCTGCGCGCTCGCCTGAACGACCCGCGCCTTGGCGCCGGCAGCCAGGCCGAACTTCGCGAGCGTGGCCGCGTTCGCGGTCGCCTTCGGCGGCCGTGCGTCGCGCGTTTTCTGGAGCGACTCGGCGCGCCGCACGATGGCGTCGACGAAGTAGATCGGCACGTCGGCGATGCGCTGCGTGCCCCCGGCCGGCCGAACGAGCGCGGGCGCGAGCGCGGTCGCATTCGAAAGCCGCGCGGCGAGGTCGGCCGGAATCGCCTCGGCGCGCACGGCTTCGGGCGTGTCGTAGTCGAAGCCCGGCAGTTCCAGCTCGTTGCCGAGCACGCGCAGCACCTTCCAGCCGGGCCGCGCGTCGCCGAGCGGGCGGACCGCGCCGTTAAAGCTCTGCACGCGCCCTTCGGCGTTAACGAAAGTGCCGGACGTCTCGGTGAACGGCGCGATCGGCAGGATCGCGTGCGCGTACTCGAGCGCGCCGTTGCGATAAGGCGAAAACGCGATCACGGCGTCGGCCGCCGCCAGCGCCTTCATCGTCGCCGCCGCATTCGCCGTATCGAACTCGGGCTCGAGGTTCCACAGCAGGTAGGCGCGGCGCGGTTCGGCGATCATCCGCGCGGCATTCAACCCGCCCTGGACGGGCAAGGTACCGGCGAGATAGCCGCCGACGCCGTTCGCGCCTTCGCCGAGGAAGCCGAACTTGCAGCCGAGCGCCTGCGCGAGCCATTGCGCCCAAGCGTGCAGTTGCGCCGCGTGCGGGTGCTGCGCGGCGGCGTTGCCGAGCAGGATCGCCGCGTTCCTGCCCGAGGCGAGCGATGCTGCGATCGTCTTGGCCGCTTCGCCGGGCGCGACGCCGGCAACCGGCGCGGCGATGCCCTTGATCTGCGCCAGCGCCGCTGCGATCTCCGCCAGCGACTGCACCCACGCATCGGGCGAAACGATCGCCTTGCCGGCGAGCGGCATCAGCAGATCGTCGTCGACCGCGTGCACGACGTTGACCTGCGCACCGCGCTTGACCGCGTGCCGCACACGCGCGGCGACGAGCGGATGGTCCTTGCGCAGGAAGGAGCCGACCAGCAGCAGGCGGTCGAGCGCGTTGATCTCGGCGACCTTCATCCCGAGCCACGGCGCGCCGGCGCGCTGCGCGTCGGCCGAGAAGTCCGCCTGCCGCAAGCGGAAGTCGACGTTGTCGCTGCCCAGCGCGCGCATCAGCTTGCCGAGCAGAAACAGTTCCTCCAGCGTGCTGCCGGGTGCGGCGAGCGCGCCGATCTGCGCGGCGCCGTGCTCGGCCTTCACGTGATTGAGCGCGCCGGCGGCAAAGGCGAGCGCATCGGGCCAGTCGACCTCGCGCCACTGCCCGCCCTGCTTCAGCATCGGGCGCGTCAGGCGGTCGGCCGCGTACAGCCCCTCGTACGAAAAGCGGTCGCGATCGGACAACCAGCACTCGTTGACTTCCTCGTTCTCGTACGGAACGACGCGCAGCACGCGCTGGTTCTTGACCTGCACGATCAGGTTCGAGCCGAGCGAATCGTGCGGGCTGACGCTCTTGCGGCGCGCCAGCTCCCAGGTGCGCGCGGCGTAGCGGAACGGCTTGCTGGTCAGCGCGCCGACCGGGCACAGGTCGATCATGTTGCCCGACAGCTCCGAGTCCACGGTGCGATCGACGAAGGCGAGGATCTCGGAGTGCTCGCCGCGGCCGGCCATGCCCAGCTCCATGATGCCGGCGATCTCCTGCCCGAAGCGCACGCAGCGCGTGCAGTGGATGCAGCGGCTCATCTCCTCGGCCGCGACGAGCGGACCGATGCTCTTGCGGAAGACGACGCGCTTGGGCTCCGCGTAGCGCGACGACGACGCGCCGTAGCCGACCGCCAGGTCCTGCAGCTGGCATTCGCCGCCCTGGTCGCAGATCGGGCAGTCGAGCGGATGGTTGATCAGCAGGAACTCCATCACCCCCTTCTGCGCCTGCTTGGCCTTGGCGTTCGCGGTGTGCACGACCATGCCCTGAACGACGGGTGTGGCGCACGCCGGCAGCGGCTTCGGTGCCTTCTCCACGTCGACCAGGCACATCCGGCAGTTGGCCGCGATCGACAGCTTCTTGTGGTAGCAGAAGTGCGGAATGTAGATGCCGAGCTTGTTCGCGGCGTCCATCAGCATGCTGCCTTCGGACACCTGCACCTTGCGGCCGTCGATTTCTACTTCAACCATGAAATGGTTCCGTCCATTTCCCCTCCCCTTCAAGGGGAGGGGGAAGGGGTGGGGATGGGTTTCTCCGGCACCGAAGTTCCTTCACACGTACTCCGGCACCACGCACCGCTTGTGCTCGATGTGGTGCTCGAACTCCGCGCGGAAGTGCTTGATGAACGCGCGCACCGGCATCGCCGCGGCGTCGCCGAGCGCGCAGATCGTGCGGCCCTGGATGTTGTCGGCCACCGAGTTCAGCAGGTCGAGATCCTCGGGCCGGCCCTTGCCGGTCTCGATCCGGTGCACGACGCGATACAGCCAACCGGTCCCTTCGCGGCACGGCGTGCACTGGCCGCAGCTTTCCTCGAAGTAGAAGTACGAGAGCCGCTCGAGGCACTTGACCATGCAGCGCGTCTCGTCCATCACGATCACCGCGCCCGAGCCGAGCATCGACCCGGCCTTCGCGATCGAGTCGTAGTCCATGTCGGTGGCCATCATCACGTCGCCCGGCAGCACCGGCATCGACGAGCCGCCGGGGATCACGGCCTTGATCTTCCTGCCGCCGCGCATGCCGCCGGCCAGTTCCAGCAGCTTCGCGAACGGCGTGCCGAGCGGCACTTCGTAGTTGCCGGGGTGCGTGACGTCGCCCGACACCGAGAAGATCTTCGTGCCGCCGTTGTTAGGCCGGCCGATGTTCAGGAACGCGTCGCCGCCGTGCTTGATGATCCACGGCACCGCAGCGAAGGTCTCCGTGTTGTTGATCGTCGTTGGCTTGCCGTACAGGCCGTAGCTCGCCGGAAAAGGCGGCTTGAAGCGCGGCTGGCCCTTCTTGCCTTCGAGCGACTCGAGCAGCGCCGTCTCCTCGCCGCAGATGTAGGCGCCGTAGCCGTGCGCGGCGTGCAGGTCGAACGAGAACTCCGAACCCAGGATCTTGCTGCCCAGATAGCCCGCCGCGTACGCCTCGTCGAGCGCCTCCTGGAAGCGTTCGTACTCGGCCCAGATCTCGCCGTGGATGTAGTTGTAGCCGACCGAGATCCCCATCGCGTAGGCGGCGATCGCCATGCCTTCGATCACGATGTGCGGGTTGTAACGAAGGATGTCGCGGTCCTTGAACGTACCGGGCTCGCCTTCGTCCGAATTGCACACGAGGTACTTCTGCCCGGGGAACTGCCGCGGCATGAAGCTCCACTTGAGCCCCGTCGGAAAACCCGCGCCGCCGCGTCCGCGCAGCGCGGACTTCTTGACCTCGGCGATCACGATGTCGGGTCCGATCTCCTCCGACAGGATCTTGCGCAGCGCCGAATAGCCGCCGCGCTTCTCGTAATCGGCGAGCCGCCAGTTCGTCCCGTCGAGTCCCGCGAGGACGATCGGATCGATGTGGCGGCCGTGGAAACAGGTCTGCGCGCTCATGGGATCACTTGGCCTGCTTCAGCTCGTCGATCAGCGCGTCGAGCTTCTCGTCGGTCATGAAGCTTTCCATCCGCTTGTTGCTGACCAGCAGCACCGGCGCGTCGCCGCAGGCGCCCATGCATTCGCCCTCCTTCAGCGTGAAGCAGCCGTCGGGTGTGGTCTCGTTGAAGCCGATGCCGAGCTTCTTCTTCAGGCGCTCCGCCGCGCGCGTGCCGCCCGACAGCGCGCACGGCAGGTTCGTGCAGACGGTGATCTTGTGGCGGCCGGTCGGCTCGAGGTTGTACATCGCGTAGAAGCTCGCGACCTCGTACACCGCGATCGTCGGCATGCCGAGGTAGTCGGCGACCTCCTCGATCAGCTCCGTCGACAGCCAGCCGTGTTCGTCCTGCGCGATCGCGAGCGCGGCCATCACGGCCGACTGCCGGTGCTCGGCCGGGTACTTGGCGGTCTCGCGGTCGATCTTCGCGAGCGCCTGCGCCGACAGCAGGCGCCTATCCTGCGGCACGGCGCTCATGTTTGCCCCCTACGGCGCTGCGCGCCGGTCCCTCCGCGGGGCGCGTAGGTCGGGGCGAGGCGAAGCCGAACCCCAACATCGGTCAAGCCGAATCCATCGACGCCCCGTTGGGGTTCGCTTCGCTCACCCCAACCTACGAGCGACCCGGCGGCGCTCATCGGTCGATCTCCCCGAAGACGATGTCCTGCGTGCCGATGATCGTCACGGCGTCGGCGATCATGTGGCCGCGCGCCATTTCGTCGAGCGCCTGCAGGTGCGCGAACCCGGCGGCGCGGATCTTCAGCCGGTACGGCTTGTTGGCGCCGTCGGACACGAGGTAGATGCCGAACTCGCCCTTCGGGTGCTCGACCGCCGCGTACGCCTCGCCGGGCGGAACGTGGAAACCCTCGGTGAAGAGCTTGAAGTGGTGGATCAACTCTTCCATGTTCGACTTCATGTCGACGCGCGACGGCGGTGCGATCTTGTGGTCGTCGATCATCACCGGCCCGGGGTTGTTGCGCAGCCACTCGACGCACTGCCTGATGATGCGGTTGGACTGCCGCATCTCCTCGACGCGCACGAGGTAGCGGTCGTAGCAGTCGCCGTTCCTGCCGACCGGCACGTCGAACTGCACGAGGTCGTAGACCTCGTACGGCTGCTTCTTGCGCAGGTCCCAGGCGACGCCGGAGCCGCGCAGCATCGGTCCGGTGAAGCCCAGCGCCAGCGCGCGCTCGGGCGGGACGACGCCGATGCCGACCAGCCGCTGCTTCCAGATGCGGTTGTCGGTCAGCAACGTCTCGTACTCGTCGACGTACTTCGGGAAGCGATTGGTGAAGTCCTCGATGAAGTCGAGCAGCGAGCCCTGGCGGTTTTCGTTCAGCCGGGCGATCTCCTTCGCGCTGCGGTACTTCGACGCGCGGTACTGCGGCATGCGCTCGGGCAGATCGCGATAGACGCCGCCCGGGCGGTAGTAGGCCGCGTGCATGCGCGCGCCCGAGACCGCCTCGTACATGTCGAACAGGTCCTCGCGCTCGCGGAATGCATACAGCAGCACCGCCATCGCGCCGACGTCGAGCGCGTGCGCGCCGATCCACAGCAGATGGTTCAGCAGCCGCGTGATCTCGTCGAACATCACGCGGATGTACTGCGCGCGCAGCGGCACCTCGATGCCGAGAAGCTTCTCGATCGCCATCACGTAGGCGTGCTCGTTGCACATCATCGACACGTAGTCGAGCCGGTCCATGTAGGGCACCGACTGGATGTACGTGCGGGTTTCGGCGAGCTTCTCGGTCGCCCGGTGCAGCAGCCCGATGTGCGGATCGGCGCGCTGGATCACCTCGCCGTCGAGCTCGAGCACCAGTCGCAGCACCCCGTGCGCCGCCGGATGCTGCGGACCAAAGTTGAGCGTGTAATTCTTGATCTCGGCCATCGTCTACCGAACCCCGTCGAAGCCGCGCGTGCCGGGCGTCTGCATGTGCAGCTCAACTTCGGCGGCCGCTAACTTGCGCGCAGCGCAAGTTAAGCCCGCGGACCGCGGGCGGCGGACGGCAAAACTCAAGGTGTAGTTCTTGATCTCTGCCATACGGACTGCCCTACACCACTACACCTTGAGTTTCGTCGCAGGCTAACTTGCGCGCAGCGCAAGTTAAGCCGCGCGTAGCGCGGCGGCCGGAGACAAAGCTGAGGGTGTAGTTCTTGATCTCAGCCACGGCCGTAGTTCTCTTCGCGAATCACCCGCGGCGTCACCTCGCGCGGTTCGATCGTCACCGGCTGGTAGACGACACGCCGCTGCTCGGGGTCGTAGCGCATCTCGACGTAGCCCGTGATCGGGAAGTCCTTGCGGAACGGATGGCCGACGAAGCCGTAGTCGGTGAGGATCCGGCGCAGGTCGGCGTGGCCTTCGAACACGATGCCGTACAGGTCGAACGCTTCGCGCTCGAACCAGCCGGCCGAGGGCCATACACCCGTGACCGAATCGATCAGCGGCAGTTCGTCGTCCGGGCAGAACGCGCGAACGCGAACGCGCCAGTTGTGCGTCACCGACAACAGGTGCAACACGACCGCGAAACGCGGTCCGTTCCACGTTCCGTCGCCGTAGTGCAGGTAGTCGACGCCGGCGAGGTCGATGCACTGCTCGAACTTGAGGCGCTCGTCGTCGCGCAGCGTGCGCGCGACCGCGAGGTGATCGGCCGCCCTGACGACGATCGTGATTTCGCCGAGCGCGATGGTCATGTCGGCGATGCGCTCGCCGAGCGCGGCCTTCAGATTCGCGGCGAGGGTTTCGAGTCGGGTCATCGCGTGCGCGGGCGTCAGCGGGCGATCGTGTTGGTGCGCCGGATCTTGTTCTGCAGCTGGATGATTCCGTAGATCAGCGCTTCGGCCGTCGGTGGGCAGCCCGGTACGTAGACGTCGACCGGCACGATACGGTCGCAGCCGCGCACGACCGAGTACGAATAGTGGTAGTAGCCGCCGCCGTTGGCGCACGAGCCCATGCTGATGACCCAGCGCGGCTCGGCCATCTGGTCGTAGACCTTGCGCAGCGCCGGCGCCATCTTGTTGCACAAGGTACCGGCGACGATCATCACGTCGGACTGGCGCGGGCTCGCCCGGAACATCACGCCGAAGCGGTCGAGGTCGTAGCGCGACGCCCCGGCGTGGATCATCTCGACCGCGCAGCAGGCCAGCCCGAAGGTCATCGGCCACATCGAGCCGGTCTTACTCCAGTTGATCAGCTTGTCGACGCTGGTGGTGACGAAGCCTTCGCTCAGCACGCCTTCGATGCCCATGGCCGCTCCTTGCCGGACTACTCCCAGTCCAGCGCGCCCTTTTTCCACTCGTAGAGGAAGCCGACCGTCAGGATGGCGAGGAAAACCATCATCGACCAGAAGGCCGGACCCCAGGAACCGAGGTCACCGAGCACGGCCGCCCACGGAAAGAGGAACGCGATCTCGAGATCGAACAGGATGAACAGGATCGCGACGAGGTAATAGCGCACGTCGAACTTCATGCGCGCGTCCTCGAAGGCCTCGAAGCCGCACTCGTAGGGCGAGAGCTTTTCCGGATCGGGCCGGCGCGGCCCGAGCAGCGCACCGATCACGAGCGGGCCAGCGCCCACCGCGACGCCAACCAGGATGAACAGCAGAACAGGTACGTATGACTCGAGATCCATGTTTGCTGTTCCGCTGTCTGGTTCAGTCGCTGCCTGGCACTGCTACCCGGGTCCGGCGGCGCCGCGATTTCGACGGGCACCACGCTTCGACCGTTGCGCGCCCCGCAAGAAGCGCTGTCTGGTGCCGACGGTGAGACTCGAACTCACACGGCTTGCGCCGCCACCCCCTCAAGATGGTGTGTCTACCAATTCCACCACGTCGGCAAATCGCGCGGATTCTACTTGATACACCGCGGCGGGCGTCGCGCTCGCGCGCCGGCTCACTTGGGAATGTCGCCGGCCTTGCCGCCTTCGCCCTTGGTCGCCGGCGCGGGAACGTCCTTCGCCGCGTCCTTGCCGGCGTCTATCTTCTGCATCGTGCCCATCACGCCGCGTTCGGCCTGCGGCGCGCGTACCGCGGTCGCCGAATACGCGAGCCCGAGCGTGGCGACGAAAAACACCGCCGCCAGGATGCCCGTGCTGCGCGACAGGAAGTTCGCCGAGCCCGTCGCGCCGAACAGGCTGCCCGAGGCGCCGCTGCCGAAAGCCGCACCCATGTCGGCGCCTTTGCCGTGCTGGAGCAGCACGAGGATGATGATCGCGATCGCGCACAGCACCTGAATCACGATCAGCAGCGTGGTTAACCAGGCCATATCGGTTCCTTCTTGAATGTCATCCCTTCGGGCGCGGCACTGCCGCGCAGATCGCGAGGAAGTCCCGCGCGATCAGCGACGCACCCCCGATCAGCCCGCCGTCGATGTCGAGCTGCGCGAACAGCTCGGCGGCGTTGGCGGGCTTGACGCTGCCGCCGTAGAGCACGCGCACCGCGCGCGCTGCGCCCGGATCGGCCGCGGCAAGCTGCGCGCGGATCGCGCCATGTACCTCCTGCGCCTGCGCGGGCGTGGCGGTCCGCCCGGTACCGATCGCCCACACGGGCTCGTAGGCGATCGCGCCGCGCTCGAGCGCCGCGGCACCGACCGCAGCAAGCACGACCGCGAGCTGCGTGCGCACGACCTCGTGGGTCCGGCCCGCCTCGCGCTCGGCGAGCGTCTCGCCGATGCACACGATCGGCCGCAAACCCGCGTCGAGAGCGCGCGCGGCCTTGGCGGCCACGCGTTCGTTCGATTCGCCGTGCAGCGCGCGCCGCTCCGAATGACCGACGATCACCCAGCGGCAGCCCACGTCCACCAGCATTTCGCCGGTGACGTCGCCGGTGTACGCGCCGGCGCGATGTTCGCTGAGATCCTGCGCGCCGACTTCGGCCGGCGTGCCTTTGAGCCCCACCCAAAGCTGCGCCAGATACGGATACGGCGCAGACACGACGGCATCGCTGCCGAGGTTCTTCGCGCCGGCGCGGAATTCGGCCAGCCACTGCTCGTTGGCAGCGATCGAGCCGTTCATCTTCCAGTTGGCGGCAACCAGCGGGCGGCGGGCGGACATGGTGTCGATGCGGGAAAGGGGGCCGGATTCTACGGATCGCGTCGTCGGTCAGACCCGCGGGTGGGCCGCGGCTTCGTTCGTGACGGCCAGCACGATCTTGCCGATGTGCCGACCCGACTCCATCAGCGCGTGCGCGGCGGCGGCGTCCCCGAGTTCGAAGGTCTTGAACAGCATCGGCTTGATCCGGCCCGCTTCGATCAGCGGCCAGACGACCGCGCGCAGGCGCCGCGCGATCGCCGCCTTGAAGTTCACTGGACGCGGGCGCAGCGTCGACGCAGTGATCGTGAGCCGCCGCCGCAGCACGGCCGACAGGTCGATCTCGGCCTTCGCGCCGCCGAGCAGCGCGATCAGTACCAGGCGGCCGTCGTCGGCGAGACAGGCGATCTCGCGCGCAACGTAGCCGCCGCCGACCATGTCGAGGATCACGTCGACCCCGCGGCCCTGCGTGGCCTCCTTGACCACCGCGCCGAAGTCCTCGTCGCGATAGTTGATCGCGCGCGCGGCGCCGAGCGTATCGATCGCGCGGCACTTCTCGTCCGTGCCCGCGGTGGCGTAGACCGTGTGACCGAGCGCGACCGCAAGCTGGATCGCGGCCACGCCGATGCCGCTGGTGCCGCCCTGCACGAGCAGGGTTTCGCCCGGCGCGAGGTGCGCGCGATCGAACACGTTGCTCCAGACCGTGAAGAACGTCTCGGGCAGCCCGGCAGCCTCCGCAAAGCTCAGCCCGCGCGGCACCGGCAGCAACTGCCCGACCGGAACCGCGCAGTACTCGGCGTAGCCGCCGCCGGCGACGAGTCCGCACACCGCGTCGCCGATCTCGAATCCGCTGCCGGCAAGGTCGCCTTCTTCGATCACGCCGGCGATCTCGAGCCCCGGCAGATCCGACGCACCCGGCGGCGGCGGATAGCCGCCCTTGCGCTGGAGCACGTCAGGCCGGTTGATGCCGGCGGCGTGCACGCGCACGAGCGCTTCGCCCGCGCGCGGCTGCGGCCGCGACCGCTCGACGAGTCGCAGGACCTCGGGTCCGCCGGGGTTGCTGATTTCGACGGCACGCATGATGCGAATCGGCGCCGCCCGCGCGGGGCGGCACGGCGGCTTACTGCTGCTGCTGCTGGGCCTGCTGTCCGCCCAACTCGGCGGCAGCCGCTTTCATCGACAACCGCAGCCGGCCCTTCTCGTCGGCCTCGAGCACCTTGACCTTGATCGCCTGGCCTTCCTTCAGGTAATCGCTGACCTGATTGACGCGCTCGCTGGCGATCTGCGAGATGTGGAGCAGGCCGTCGCGGCCGGGCAGGATCTGCACGATCGCGCCGAAGTCCAGCAGCCGCAGCACGGTGCCGTCGTAGATCTTGCCGACCTCGACCTCGGCGGTCAGCTCGCGGATGCGGCGCTCGGCCTCGCGGCCTTTCTCCAGATCGACGCTGGCGATGATCACGGTGCCATCGTCCTCGATGTCGATCTGCGTGCCGGTTTCCTCGGTCAGCGCGCGGATCACCGCGCCGCCCTTGCCGATCACGTCGCGGATCTTCTCGGGATTGATCTTCATCTTGATCAGCCGCGGCGCGAAGGCCGACAGCTCGGGCCGCGGCACGCCCATCGCATCCTGCATCTTCTGCAGGATGTGCATGCGACCCTCTTTCGCCTGCGCGAGCGCCACCTGCATGATCTCCTTGGTGATGCCCTCGATCTTGATGTCCATCTGCAGCGCGGTGATGCCCGTCGCGGTGCCCGCGACCTTGAAGTCCATGTCGCCGAGGTGGTCCTCGTCGCCGAGGATGTCCGTCAGCACGGCGAACTTGTTGCCCTCCTTGATCAGCCCCATCGCCACGCCCGCGACGTGCGCCTTCATCGGCACGCCGGCGTCCATCAACGCCAGGCAGCCGCCGCAGACGGACGCCATCGACGACGAACCGTTCGATTCGGTGATCTCGGAAACGACGCGGATCGAGTACTGGAACTCTTCGGTGGTCGGCAGGCAGGCGAGCAGCGCGCGCTTGGCAAGCCGTCCATGGCCGATCTCGCGGCGCTTCGGCGCGCCGACCCGGCCGGTTTCGCCGGTAGCGAACGGCGGCATGTTGTAGTGGAGCATGAAACGCTCGCGGTACTCGCCCATCAGCGCGTCGATGATCTGCTCGTCCTGCTTGGTGCCGAGCGTAGCGGTGACGAGCGCCTGCGTTTCGCCGCGCGTGAACAGCGCCGAGCCGTGCGTGCGCGGCAGCACGCCGAGCCGGATCTCGATCGGCCGCACCGTGCGTGTGTCGCGTCCGTCGATGCGCGGTTCGCCTTCGAGAATCTGGCTGCGGACGATCTTCGCTTCGAGATCGAACAGGATGCTGCCCACCTCGTTCGCGTCCGGCGCCGGTTGCCCGGCCGCGGCGGCCTCCTCGGCGAGCTTGCCGTCGACCAGCGCGTAGATCTCGCGCAGCTTCTGCGTGCGCGCCTGCTTGCTGCGGATCTGGTAGGCGGCGCGCAGTTCGGTGCCGGCGATGTTGATGATCTTGGCGATCAGCGCCTCGTTCTTCTCCGGCGCCTTCCAGTCCCACGCCGGCTTGCCGGCGTCGCGCACGAGATCGTGGATCGCGTTGATCGCCGCCTGCATCTGCTCGTGGCCGAAGACGACGGCGCCGAGCATCACGTCCTCGGGAAGCTGGTCGGCTTCGGATTCGACCATCAGCACCGCGCGTTCGGTGCCGGCGACGACCAGGTCGAGCTTCGAGCTCTTGAGCTGGGCGGCCGTCGGGTTCAGCACGTACTGGCCGTCGACGTAGCCGACGCGCGCCGCGCCGATCGGGCCCTTGAACGGGATGCCCGACACCGACAGCGCCGCCGACGCGCCGATCATCGCGGGGATGTCGGGGTCGATCTCCGGATTGACCGACAGCACGTGCACGACGACCTGCACCTCGTTGTAAAAGCCGTCGGGGAACAGCGGCCGGATCGGCCGGTCGATCAGCCGGCTCGTCAGCGTCTCCTTCTCCGAGGGACGACCCTCGCGCTTGAAGAAGCCGCCGGGAATGCGGCCCGCGGCGTAGGTCTTCTCGACGTAATCGACGGTCAGCGGAAAGAAGTCCTGACCGGCCTTGGCTTCGGTGCGCGCGACGACGGTCGCGAGCACCACCGTGTCGTCCATCGATACGAGCACCGCGCCGGTCGCCTGCCGCGCGATCTCCCCCGTTTCCAGCGTGACGGTGTGCGCACCGTACTGGAAGGTCTTCGTTACTTTTTCGAACACTTGCGTTTCCTTTCGCGTTGAAAACGCAGCCGCTGGGACATCAGCGTCCGGCCGGACGGCCGGACCTTCGGGCACGCCGCGGTATCGACGACTGGGCCCGGCATCGGCCGGGCCTTACGTCCATAGCGCGGCGCGCAGTGGAGCCGCCATGCAAAAAAGCCCGCGGAGCGTCGTGTCTCGCAGGCTTCCTCGCGTGATCGGTCGGCACGACTACTTGCGTAGGCCGAGGCTGTCGATCAGCCCCTTGTACGCCTCGGGGTTCTTGCCCTTCAGATAGTCGAGCAGCTTGCGGCGCCGGCTGACCATCTTGAGCAGCCCGCGCCGGGAATGATGATCCTTGACGTGGGTCTTGAAGTGCTCGGTCAGTTCGTTGATGCGGGCCGTCAGAAGCGCGACCTGCACCTCCGGCGAACCCGTATCCGACTTGCTGCGCTGGAATTTGGCGACGATGTCGCCCTTCTTGATGTCTGCGACTGCCATGGTTTCCCTTTCGGTGTTTCGGTGGACACGCGGACACGGAAGGAAGGCCGTGCCGTGAAGCGGCGCAGTATACCCGAGCGCGGCGGCCGGTCCGCTCTTAGCGCCCGGGGCGGACCATCGCGCAGCGGTGCGGCGCGGCCGTGCGCGAGGCATCGACGAAGCGCTCGGTGCGGAAGCCGAAGCCGCTGCCCTCGACGTCGCGCACCACCCCCGGCGCGCCCGCGCGCTCCATCACGCTGACGTACAGCGGGCCGAGCAGCTGATGGTCCTCGGCGCGCATCCGGACCTCGCCGAGCGGATTGCCTTCGGTCGGACCGAACCGCATCCCGGCCAGCGCGCGCGCGATCGCCAGCGCGTCGACGCGGCCGGCGCGCTCGATCGCGCGCGCCAGCATCTCGATCATCACCACCATGCGCGCCTGGAAATAGTCGTCGCGCGGGTCCGGGTACATCCGGCGAAACTCGGCATACAGCGCGTCCATCGCGTCGATGCCGGCGTTGTAGTGCCACTCGGCGACCGCGCGCACGCGGCCCACGCCCGCTTCGCCGATCGCCGCGGGCGCGCCGAGCCCGTTGCCGTAGAAGGTGTAGAAGCCGGCGTCGAGGCCCGCTTCGCGCGCGGCGCGCACCAGCAGCGTCAGATCGTTGCCCCAGTTGCCGGTGATCACCGTGTCCGCGCCGCTCGCCTTGATCTTCGCGACGTACGGCGCGAAGTCGCGCACGCGGCCGATCGGATGCAGCTCGTCGCCGACGATCTGCACGTCCGGCCGCCGCAACGCCAGCAGTTCGCGCGCGCTGCGCGCGACCTCGCGGCCGAAGCTGTAGTCCTGGTTCAGCAGATAGGCGCGGCGCACGCCGCGGTCGGCGGCGAGCACGTCGACCAGCGCGGCCATGCGCATGCCGGCGTGCGCGTCGAAGCGGAAATGCCAGAAGCTGCAGCGTTCGTTGGTCAGCGCCGGATCGACCGCCGAGTAGTTCAGGAACAGCAGCCGCGCCCCCGGGTCGCGCTCGCCGACGCGTTCGTTGTGCCGGTTGATCGCCTCGATCAACGCGCCCGCGACCGCGGAGCTGTTGCCCTGGAGAACGACGGTCACGCCTTCGTCGGCCGCCCGCCGCAGCATCACGAGGGCTTCTTCGGCCTGTCCTTTCGAGTCGTACACCTCGAGCCGCAGCGGACGGGCGCCGCCGGGCAGCCTGACGCCGCCGCGCTCGTTGACGCGCGCGACGGCGAACCGCAGGTTGCGCGCGACGGCTTCGCCGGCGTTGGCGAACGGCCCCGACATCGCTTCGATCATGCCGAGCCGGATCGGCTCCGCCGCTTGCGCCGCGCCTGCGGCGAGCAGCGCGGCGACGAACCAGAACGTACGCATCTCCCCTGAAAACCCGATTGACTGCCGCGAGGGCGCGCATTGTAGTGAGGCCCCCCGGCGAAGATCGAGTCGATGGATACCCTCACCCATGCCCTGTCAGGCGCGCTGCTGGCGCGCGCGCTGACGCCTTCGGCATCCGCGCAGCACGACCGCGCGGGCGAGCGCTGGTTCGGTCCGCCGGTACCGGTCGGTCATGCCGTTGCGGTCGGCTTCTTCGCGGCGGCGTTTCCCGATGCCGACTTCGCGCTGCGCTTCGTCTCGGACCTCGCGTACCTGCGCGGGCATCGCGGCGTCACGCATTCGATTGTGATGCTGCCGCTTTGGGCGCTGTTGCTGGGCGGGCTGTTCGCGCTCGTCGCGCGCCGGCGCACGGCATGGAAGCGCTACGCGTGGCTGTCCGCGGCCGCGATCGGTATCCACATCGCCGGCGACTGGATCACGCAGTTCGGAACGATGCTGTTCGCGCCGCTGTCGGACGCGCGCTTCGGGCTCGGCGCGACCTTCATCATCGACCTCGTGGTAAGCGGCATCCTGCTTGCCGGACTGGTCGCGTCGGCGCTGCTGCCCCGCTCGCGCGCGCCGGCGTTCGTCGCGCTCGCGCTGCTGCCGGCGTGGGTCGGGCTGAGCCATTCGGCCAAGCAGGACGCGATCGCATTCGCCCGCGACTACGCCGCCCGCGCGGGGCTGCGCGCCGACTTCGTCGACGCGGCGCCGCGCCCGGCTTCGCCGTTCAACTGGACGGTGTTCGTCTTCGACGGCGCGCGCTATCACGTCGCGCACGTCAACACGCGCCGCACCGAGCCGCTCGTCGCGACGGCGGACGACCATTTCATCCGCCGCTTTTCCGCGCCCTATCAGCCGCTTGCGCAGGCGCGTTGGGAGCCGCTGCCGATGTTCGGCGGCGGGGCCGACGAAGCGCTCGCACGCGAAGTCTGGGCGCATCCAGACTTCGCGTTCTTCCGCTGGTTCGCGATGTTTCCGCTGGTCGAGCGCGTCGACAACGGTCCGCGCGAAGCCTGCGTGTGGTACCGCGACCTGCGCTTCGTCTTTCCGGGGCGCGATGCGGCGCCGTTCCGCTACGGCATGTGCCGCGCGGCCGGCGGTGCGTGGGCGCTGTACGCGCTCGACGACGTGCTGGGTCGCGCGGCTCTGCGCTGAACGCGTCAGGGCGCCAGCGAAGTCTGCGGATTGAGCCTTTCGGTCGTCGTGTAGAGCTTGTTCAGCGCGTTCAGATATGCCTTGACCGAAGCGGCGATGATGTCCGGGTCGGCGCCCACGCCGTTGACGATGCGGCCGGCACGCGCCAGCCGCACGGTCACCTCGCCCTGCGATTCGGTACCGGTCGTGATCGCGTTGACCGAATACAGCAGCAGCTCGGAGCCGCTGCCGACCTGGCTTTCGATCGCCTTCAGCGAAGCGTCGACCGGGCCGTTGCCGTCGGCCTCCGAGGCGACTTCCTTGCCGCCGATGGCGAGCACGACGCGCGCATGCGGGCGCTCGCCGGTCTCGGACCGCTGCGCGAGCGAAATCAGCTTGAAGTGCTCGTCGTGCGGCGTCACCGATTCGTCCGAGAACAGCGCCTGGATGTCCTCGTCGAAGATCTCGGCCTTGCGGTCCGCCAGTTCCTTGAACTTCGCGAAGGCGGCGTTCAGCTCGGCCTCGCTGTCGACCGGAATGCCCAGCTCCTGCACGCGCTGCTTGAACGCATTGCGGCCCGAGAGCTTGCCCAGCACGATCTTGTTGGCGGTCCAGCCGACGTCCTCGGCCCGCATGATCTCGTAGGTGTCGCGCGCCTTCAGCACGCCATCCTGGTGGATGCCCGAGGCGTGCGCGAACGCATTGGCGCCGACCACCGCCTTGTTCGGCTGCACCGGGAAGCCCGTGATCGCGGACACCAGCTTCGACGCGGGAACGATCTGCGTCGTGTCGATGCCGACCTCGAGCCTGAAAAAGTCGCGCCGCGTCTTCACCGCCATCACGACCTCCTCGAGCGAGCAGTTGCCGGCGCGCTCGCCCAGCCCGTTGATCGTGCATTCGACCTGGCGCGCGCCGCCGAGCTTCACGCCCGCCAGCGAATTGGCCACGGCCATGCCCAGATCGTTGTGGCAGTGGACCGACCAGACCGCCTTGTCCGAGTTCGGGACGCGCCGGCGCAGATCGGCGATGAACTGGCCGTACAGCTCGGGCACCGCGTAGCCGACGGTGTCGGGAATGTTGATCGTCGTCGCGCCTTCGGCGATCACGGCTTCGAGCACGCGGCACAGGAAGTCGGGCTCCGAACGGTAGCCGTCTTCGGGCGAAAACTCGACGTTGTCGGTGAACCTGCGCGCGAAGCGCACCGCGAGCCTCGCCTGCTCGAAGACCTGGTCTGGCGTCATCCGCAGCTTCTTCTCCATGTGCAGCGGCGAGGTCGCGATGAAGGTGTGGATGCGCTTGTTGTCGCTGCCGGCGAGCGCCTCGGCCGCGCGGCTGATGTCCTTGTCGTTGGCGCGCGCCAGCGAGCAGACGGTCGAGTCCTTCACCGTGTTGGCGATCGTGCGCACCGCGTCGAAGTCGCCGTTGCTGGATGCGGCGAAGCCGGCTTCGATCACGTCGACGCGCAGCCGCTCGAGCTGCTTGGCGATGCGAAGCTTCTGCTCCTTCGTCATCGACGCGCCCGGGCTCTGTTCGCCGTCGCGCAGCGTGGTATCGAAAATGATCAAGCGGTCTGCCATGGAGATCTCCGATGCATGCTTCTCGCCGCCGGCCTTGCAGGCGGGCGGAGCGAAGGGCCGAGTTGTGGGTAAGGGATTAGCTGCGCGCGGGGCGCAGCAGTCGAAGCAGCAGGCCGCGGGCGGCTGCCGGGAGGCGGGACATCGTGATGCTTGCGCGATGCATGGGCGCGACTATAGGCGCAAAGCCACGTCGAAACAACCGGCGGTCGCCTTCATTCGCTCCCCGCGGGCGGCTCGACGGGCGCGCGCGGCACCGGCTTGGCCGGGTTCGGCCGGCCGTTCCACCACTGCCACGCCCAGTACACATAGCCCGACAGCGCGTAGACGCAGAACAGCGAGAACAGCACGATCGGCGGATCGGTCGAGACGAACACGAAGGCCAGCACGACGAGCAGCATGCCCCAGAACGGAACGCTGCGCCCGAGCTGGAAGCTCTTGCCGCTGTAGAACGGCGCGCTCGACACCATCGTGACGCCGGCATACACCGTCAGCCCGAAGGCGACCCACGGCATCCACACGTCCTTGATGTGCAGCTTGTTGTCGATCGCCAGCCATACGAAACCGGCGATCAACGCCGCCGACGCCGGGCTCGGCAGCCCCTGGAAGTAACGCTTGTCGACCACGCCGAGGTTGGCGTTGAAGCGCGCCAGCCGCAGCGCGGCGCCCGCGCAGTAGACGAAGGCCGCGATCCATCCCCAGCGCCCCAGCTCGTGCAGGATCCACTCGTACATCACGAGCGCGGGGGCCACGCCGAACGAGGTCATGTCCGAAAGCGAGTCGTACTGCTCGCCGAACGCGCTTTGCGTGTTGGTCAACCGCGCCACCCGGCCGTCCATGCCGTCGAGCACCATCGCGGCGAAGATCGCGATCGCCGCCAGCTCGAAGCGCTGGTTCATCGCCTGAACGATCGCGAAGAAGCCGGCGAAAAGCGCCGCCGTCGTAAAGAGGTTGGGCAACAGGTAGATGCCGCGCCGGCGGAACTTCAGCGGCGGCGGCGCCTCGGCCAGCGGCGGCGCGGAGGGCATGCCGAAAGGACGCGGCTTGCGGCGGCGAAAGCGCATACGAGTTACAGCTCGGCGAGGATCGTCTCGGTCGCGTAGACCTTGTCGCCGACCGCGACGCGCGGGCGTGCCGTGCGCGGCAGGTAGACGTCGACGCGCGAGCCGAAGCGGATGAAGCCGTAGCGCTGGCCGCGCGCGAGCCGGTCGCCGGCCTTCACGTAACAGAGGATGCGCCGCGCGATCAGCCCCGCGACCTGCACGACCGTGATGCGCTCGCCCGAGTCGAGCTGCAGCACCATCGCGTTGCGCTCGTTTTCGGTCGAGGCCTTGTCCAGATCGGCGTTGATGAACTTGCCCGCCGAGTATTCGACCCGCTGCACGGTCGCGTCCACCGGCGAGCGGTTGCTGTGCACGTTGAACACGTTCATGAACACGCTGATCAGCAGCGCGTCGCGCGCGGTGTATGGATCGCGCGCGTCCTCGACCTTGACGATGCGGCCGTCGGCCGGCGCAAGCACGGCGTTGGCCTGCGCCGGCACCGCACGCGGCGGATCGCGGAAGAACTGGACGACGAAGATCGCGACCAGCCACAGCGGCGCCGACCACGCGAGCCCGGCCCCCCACCAGACGAGCAGCGCCGCAGCGAGCGAGCCCGCGACGAAGGGCCAGCCTTCGCGCGCGATCAGCGGATGCGGATAGTCGGCCACTGCACGGCCCTCTGAAAAACGAAGGCCGTATGGTATCGGATGGTGCAGCCGCTCAGGGCTGCAGGAAACGCACCTTCGCGGTGACGTCGAGCCGCTGCGTCGACTGGCCCGCGTCGAAGCTCGGCTCCGCGACCGACTCGGCGGCCATCGCCATCGCGCGCGCCATCGGCACGATCGGCGGCCCGTCGCCGCGCGCGCCGAAGTTGACCTCCTCGATGCGCACGCGCGCCGGCGGCACGCCCATCGCCTGCGCCGCCGCCGCGATGCGGGCGCTCAGATTCGCGTACGCGCGCTGGATCAGTTCGGCGTCGAGCCTGTCGCGCGCAGCGCGCGACAGGCGGAAGCCGATCCCGCCGAGCGCGAGCTGCTGTTGCCCCGCGGCCACGGTCTTCGGCAGTGCGGCCAGTTCGGTCGTGCGCAGGTTCACGCTCTGGCGCACGCGCCAGCCGACGATCTTGCGGCCGCCACCCGCGGCGTAGATCGGGTAGCTGCCGTAACCGGCCGTTTCGACCTGCGCCTTCGGATCGGCGCGCTTCAGTGTCGCAACGCCTTCGGCCACGCGCTGGTTGAGCTGCGATTGCGCGCGCGCGAGATCGGCCTCCTGCACCTCGAGGTAGAAGGAAGCGAGCGCCTCGTCGTTGGTCGCTTCGACCTCGGCCGCCGTCGAGATCGTGACGAGCGTGCCCTCGAAGCGCGCCGGCGCGGCGGGCGTCTGGGCCGGCACCGGCGCGGCGATGATCAGCGCGCCGCAGAGCGCGGCGGCGCGAAGGAATCGAGTCGGCATCCTGCCCTCCGTGGTGGGTCCAGTCGACTTGAACGCGGCGCGCGCGCCCGCGGGGTTGCGCCGCCTCAGTTCTTGCTCTGGTCGACCAGCCGGTTGGCCTTGATCCACGGCATCATCGCGCGCAGCTTCTCGCCGACCTTCTCGATTTCGTGCTCTGCCGTGAGCCGGCGCCGCGCGAGCAGCGTCGGCGCGCCGGCGCGGTTCTCGAGGATGAAGCTCTTCGCGTATTCGCCGGTCTGGATGCGCTTGAGCGCGTTGCGCATCGCCTCCTTGGTCTGCGCGGTGATGATCTCGGGGCCGGTCGTGTATTCGCCGTACTCGGCGTTGTTCGAGATCGAATAGTTCATGTTGGCGATGCCGCCCTCGTACATCAGGTCGACGATCAGCTTCAGCTCGTGCAGGCACTCGAAGTAGGCCATCTCCGGCGCGTAACCCGCCTCGACCAGCGTCTCGAAACCGGCCTTGACCAGCTCCACGCAGCCGCCGCACAGCACGGTCTGCTCGCCGAACAGATCGGTCTCGGTTTCCTCGCGGAAGTTCGTTTCGATCACGCCGGCCTTGCCGCCGCCGATCGCGCACGCGTACGACAGCGCCAGGTCGCGCGCCATGCCGGAGACGTCCTTGTGCACGGCGATCAGCATCGGCACGCCGCCGCCCTGCCTGTACGTCGAGCGCACCGTGTGGCCGGGGGCCTTGGGCGCAACCATGATCACGTCGAGATCCGCGCGCGGCTGGATCTGGCCGTAGTGGATGTTGAAGCCGTGCGCGAAGGCGAGCGCCGCCCCCTGCTTCATGTTGGCAGCGATCGACTCGTTGTAGACCTGCGGGTGGCTCTCGTCGGGCAACAGAATCATCACGATATCGGCGTCGCGGACCGCCTCGGCGACTTCCTTGACCGTGAGCCCGGCATTGACCGCCTTGTTCCACGATGCGCCGCCCTTGCGCAGCGCGACGGTGACGTTCACGCCCGACTCCTTCAGGTTCAGCGCGTGCGCGTGCCCTTGCGAGCCGTAACCGACGATCGCGACCTTCTTGCCCTTCACCAGCGAAAGATCGGCGTCCTTGTCGTAATAGACCTTCATGCTTTCTCCGTGATCCGTTGTTCGTTGCCGGTTGTCCGATGCCGGTTGACCGTTCTCCGCCGCAGCGATGGACCGGTCAACGGCCAACTGTTCCCTACACCCTGAGGATCCTCTCGCCGCGGCCGATGCCCGAGCTGCCGGTCCGCACCGTCTCGAGGATCGCGGCGCGGTCGACCGCGCGGATGAACGCGTCGAGCTTGCCCGTGTTGCCGGTGAGCTCGATCGTGTAGGTGCGCTCGGTGACGTCGATGATGCGGCCGCGGAAGATGTCGGCCATCCGCTTCATCTCCTCGCGCTCCTTGCCGACCGCGCGCACCTTGATCAGCATCAGCTCGCGCTCCGTGTAATCGGCCTCGGTCAGATCGACCACCTTGACGACCTCGATCAGGCGGTTCAGGTGCTTCGTGATCTGTTCGATCACGTCGTCCGAGCCCACCGAAACGATCGTCATCCGCGACAGCGACGGATCCTCGGTCGGCGCGACCGTCAGCGTCTCGATGTTGTAGCCGCGCGCGGAAAACAGCCCGACCACGCGCGACAGCGCGCCCGGCTCGTTCTCCAGCAGGACGGAAATGATGTGCCTCATTACAGGTCCTCCGAACCGAGCAGCATCTCCGTCAGCCCCTTGCCGGCCTTGACCATCGGCCAGACGTTTTCGGTCTGGTCGGTGATGAAGTCGAGGAACACGAGCCGGTCCTTGTACTTGCCGAAAGCCTCGCGCAGCGCAGGCTCGACGTCGGCCGGCCGGTCGATTCGCATGCCGACGTGGCCGTACGCCTCGGCGAGCTTGACGAAGTCGGGCAGCGCGTCCATGTACGAATGCGAATAGCGGCTGCCGTAGTCGATCTGCTGCCACTGCCGCACCATACCCAGGTAGCGGTTGTTCAGATTGACGATCTTCGGCGTCAGGTCGTACTGCTTGCAGGTCGACAGCTCCTGGATGCACATCTGGATCGACGCTTCGCCGGTGATCACCGCGACCTGCGCGCCGGGATTGGCCATCTGCACGCCCATCGCGTAGGGCAGGCCCACGCCCATCGTGCCCAGTCCGCCCGAGTTGATCCAGCGGCGCGGCTTGTCGAAGCGGTAGTACTGCGCGGCCCACATCTGATGCTGGCCGACGTCGGACGTGACGAACGCGTCGCCTTTGGTCACCTTCCACAGCGTCTCGACGACATACTGCGGCTTGATCACCTTGTCGGTGTTCTCGTACTTCAGGCAGTCGCGCTTGCGCCACTCCTCGATCTGCGCCCACCACGCCTTCAGCGCCTGCGCGTTGGGCCTGCCCCCCGCGACCTCGATCAGCGCGAGCAGGTCGGTCAGCACCTCGCGCACGTCGCCGACGATCGGCACGTCGACCTTGACGCGCTTGGAGATCGACGACGGATCGATGTCGACGTGGATGATCTTGCGCGGGTTCTGCGCGAAGTGCTTCGGGTTGCCGATCACGCGGTCGTCGAAGCGCGCGCCGACGGCGAGCAGCACGTCGCAGTGCTGCATCGCCATGTTCGCCTCGTAGGTACCGTGCATGCCCGGCATGCCGACGAACTTCGGATCGCTCGCCTGGAAGCCGCCCAGCCCCATCAGCGTGTTGGTGCACGGGAAGCCGAGCAGGTTGACCAGCCTGTTCAGCAGATCGGACGAATCCGACAGGATCACGCCGCCGCCCGTGTAGATCATCGGCCGCTCGGCCGAAAGCAGAAGCTGCACGGCCTTCTTGATCTGCCCCTGGTGGCCCTTGACCACCGGGTTGTACGAGCGCATCGACAGGTTCTTCGGATAGCTGAACTCGCAGCGCGCGATCGTCACGTCCTTCGGGATGTCGACCAGCACCGGCCCGGGCCGGCCTGTCTGCGCGATGAAAAAGGCCTTGCGGATCGCAGGCGCCAGATCGCGCACGTCCTTGACCAGGATGTTGTGCTTGACGCAGGGCCGCGTGATGCCGACCGTGTCGCACTCCTGGAACGCGTCCTGCCCGATCGCGTGCGTCGGCACCTGGCCGGTGATGATCACCATCGGGATCGAGTCCATGTACGCGGTGGCGATGCCGGTCACGGCGTTGGTCACGCCGGGGCCGCTCGTGACCAGCGCCACGCCCACCTTGCGGCTTGAGCGCGAATACGCGTCGGCGGCGTGCACGGCCGCCTGCTCGTGCCGCACGAGGATGTGCTGGAAGCTGTCCTGCTTGAAGATCTCGTCGTAGATGTACAGGACCGCCCCGCCGGGGTAGCCGAAGACGTGTTCGACGCCTTCTTCCTGCAGGCACCGCACGACGATTTCGGCGCCCGTGAGCTCGGCGGACTTCGCTTCCGCCCGTTTCGGTTCTGCGGGTGCGGTGCCCGCTCGTGTCTTTTCCGCGCTGAGGGTCTGCATAGTTGCGGGTCCTCTCAAGGTCCTTCTGGAGATTGATCGGATGCCGTTCCTTACCCGCTTGTGGCGGGCGGTGCGGCGAGCGCGTTTAGCTATGTGGAACGCAACTGGGTCGGCTGCTCCGAGCTAAGTGCCTCTTGTTTTGCAAGAACGGGCACGATACTGCAGCGCATCAGCGAGCGCAAATTGACGGCGGTGCAAGACCGCCCCGCGGATGTGCTCTGTTAGGATTCGCGCCGGTTTCGGGCCGCATGCCGAGCGTCTTCTTCGCGTCGACGCGGGCCCATTTCGATGGCGACTCGCGAAGAACTCTCGGAATTCCTGGCTGGCGTCGAGCGGCGCGCGTTCAAGCAGGCACAGTTTGCCGTGCGGAACGAGGAAAACGCGCTCGACATCGTTCAGGACGCGATGATCAAGCTGTCCGAGAACTACGGCGACCGTCCGGCGCCGGAACTGCCGCTGTTGTTCACGCGGATCCTGCAGAACGCGATCCACGATTTTTTCCGCCGCCAGAAGGTCCGCTCGACCTGGGTGACGCTGTTTTCGGCGCTTGGCTCCGGCGACGAGGAGGACTCGGACCCGCTCGAGACCCTGGAAGCGCTGGAAGGCACTGAACAGGCCGAAAGCGCTGCCGATAAGGTGGAAAGAAGCCAGGTCGTCGCCGCGATCGAGCAAGAGATCGCCCGCCTTCCGGCCCGTCAACGCGAGGCTTTTCTGCTGCGTTACTGGGAGGAGCTTGACGTTGCGGAAACGGCGGCGGCGATGGGATGCTCGGAAGGCAGCGTCAAAACCCATTGTTCGCGCGCCACTCACGCCCTGGCGCGCGCATTGCGGGCACGGGGAATCACGCTATGAACGAAGTCGAATTCGGGTACCGCGTCCGCCAGGCCCTGAACGAGGGGGCCGAGCGGCTCGACTACAAGACCGTCTACCGCCTCGAGCAGGCGCGCAGGACCGCGCTCGCGCGCCAGAAGCGGCCGCAGGAAGCGGCGGTCTGGGTGCCGGCCCTGCAGGTGGCCGCGGCCGGCAGCGTGCCGACGAACGGCGAATCCTCCGGTTTCTGGGTCTGGCTGCATCGGATGGGGCTCGTTGCCCCCCTGCTGGCGTTGGTGATCGGCTTCGTCGGTATCTACCAATGGCAGCGGGCGCAGACGATCGCCGAGATCGCCGACCTCGATTTCGCCGTGCTGATGGACGAGACGCCGCTGGAAGCCTATGCGGATCAGGGCTTCACCGTTCTGCTGAGAAACGAGCGGCAACTGTAGGCGCGCGGTCCCATGATGCGCGTGCTCTTCCTCCTGGCTGCGCTGGCCGCGGCCTTCCTTGCGGCGCCGGCAGGCGCCCAGCAGCCGTCGACCGCGCGCAAGCCGCAGGCGACCGTGCCGGCGTCGCGCCCGACCTGGAACGAACTGACGCCCGCCCAGCGCGAGGCGCTCGCGCCGCTCGAACCGGAGTGGAACAAGCTCGACCGCGACCGCAAGCGCAAGTGGCTCGAAGTGGCACCCAAGTATCACCAGCTTTCCCCCGAGGGCAAGC
Source organism: Betaproteobacteria bacterium (assembly GCA_016861185.1). Taxonomy (GTDB): domain Bacteria; phylum Pseudomonadota; class Gammaproteobacteria; order Burkholderiales; family Burkholderiaceae_F; genus DSNY01. The sequence continues at coordinate 38,349 of BOKW01000002.1, read as the reverse complement.
AGCGGATGCACGCGCGCATGGCCGAGTTCATCAAGCTCACGCCCGAACAGCGCTGGACGACGCGCGAAAACTTCCAGCGCGCGTACGAACTGCCCGCCGAGCGGCGCGAGGCCCTGGTCGAACAGTACAAGGCACTGCCGCCCGACAAGAAGAAAGAGCTCAAGGAGCAGGCGCAGAAGAAGCCCGCGCCCGAACGGCGGTCGAAAGCGGCGCAGAAGAAGTAGGCGTCGGCTGTGGACTAGCGGCCGTCGGCCGCACAAGCGCCGGCGCGATCCGCAATCCGCGATCCGGACTGAACCCCGCTCCACCCCGCCATGTCCGCCCACTCGACGCCTCGACCGCCCGGGCTGCTGCTGCGACTGGCGGCGATGACCTACGAGGCGGTGCTGCTGTTCGGCGTGGTCTTCATCGTCGGCTACCTCGTGCTGGCGCTGGCGCAATGGACCTACCCGCTGCAGGACCGCCAGCGCTGGACGCTGCAGGCGGTGCTGTTTGTCGCGATCGGTGCCTATTTCGTCTGGTGCTGGACCCGCGGCGGACAGACGCTTGCGATGAAAACCTGGCGGCTGCGCGTGGTCGGACCGGACGGTGGGCCGATCGGCTGGCGCACCGCCGTGCTGCGCTACCTGCTCGCCTGGCATCTGTTCGCGCCGGGCATCGCCTACGTAACCTTGTTCCGGACGCATGCAGCCGGGGACGTCGCCGCGTTCGCGCTCGGCTTCTTCGCGATGCTCGCGCTCGGCGTTGCAGGTCGCGACCGCCAACTGCTGCACGACCGCTGGCTCGGCACCCGCGTCGTCCGCGAGTAGGCGCGGATCAATCGGCGAACCATTCCCGCATCAGCGCGGTTTCGCGCTCGCGGATCGTCGCCAGGAATTCGCCGGCCTCACCCATCGCCTTGAAGCTGTCGAAGCCCGAGGCGAGAAAGTGATGCAGGTGCCCCAGCCCCGCCGCTTCGGCCGGCGCCCGCATCATGTGCAGCATGCCGGACAGGAAAGGAATGCGCGCCAGCCGCTCGAGCGAACGGCCGATGCGGTCGATCATCTCGATCTGCCGCGCGCGCTCTTCGTACGTCCCGGCCCCGCGATAGGCCCCGGCGTACGCCGGCTCGTCGATCGGCAGGCGGATCAGGCCGGCCACGCGCGCATCGAGCGTCTCGGACAGCTCGTCGAGCTCGACCGCGAGCGCCATCGTCTCGATCGCGCGATCGGGCAGCATGCGCGCGAGCTTCGGGACGACGCGCAGCGCCTCGTTGTCGCGCTGGCTGAAGTCCTTCGCCGCGTACAGCTCGTCGAGAAAGAACCGGCACGCGGGCCCGTAGCGCGGCGAGGCGAGCAGGTCCGGATACGTGTGCTGCAGCCGCTGCGACTGCCACGACTTGACCGCGCGCCAGCGCTGCGCCATCGCGCCATCGGCCTCGAGTTGCCGCCGCAGCGCGATGACCCGGTTCAAGGCGTCGGCCAATCGCTCCTTGGCGGAGCCCTCTAATCCTCGCGCCATCGGCCCGTTTAGAAGCGGTGTTCTATCGGCGATCCCTAGAATGCCCGCGAAGGATACGTGAAGGGCGCAATGCGTCGACGGACGTTTGTGAAGGCGGGTCTGATCGGCGGCGCCGTGCTGGCGGCCGCAGGCGGCGCGGCCCTGTGGCTGAAGCCTGCCGCGCGCGACGCATCCACCAGCGAAGAGGCGCGCGTCGTGCTGCGCGCGGTGATCCCGGCGCTCCTCGGCGGCGCGCTGCCGGCCGACGGCGCCGCGCAGGCGCGCGAAGCGGCGCTCGCGCGCACGCTCGCCGCGATCGCGAGCCTGCCGCCGCCGACGCGGCTCGAACTGGGCGAACTCTTCGCTCTGCTGGCCTCGCGTCCGGGCCGCTGGCTGGCCGGCATCGACGACTGGGAAACCGCCGGCGTCGAGCAGGCGGCGCGCTTTCTGCAACACTGGCGCACGCATTCGTTCGACCTGTTCCAGGCCGGGTACCACGCGCTGCACGACCTCGTGCTCGGACCGTGGTACGCGGACGAGTCGACCTGGGCCGCGATCGGCTACCCGGGTCCGCCGAAGCTATGAACGCACCGCTCGTCGCGCGCGCCGATCCGGTCGCCGAAGGGCTCGCCCGCGGCTGGAAGGTCGTCGACGCCGCCACGCTGCGCGAGCCGCAGCGCATCGACTGCGACGTCGCGCTCGTCGGCACCGGCGCGGGCGGCGGCATCAGCGCCGAGCTGCTCGCCAAGGCGGGGCTTGCCGTCGTGCTGATCGAGGAAGGACCGCTCGCCAGCTCGCGCGATTTCCGCATGCGCGAGGCCGACGCGTATCCGCAGCTCTACTGGGATTCGGCCGCACGCAAGACCAAGGACAAGGCGATCAACATCCTGCAGGGTCGCGCGGTCGGCGGCTCGACCACGGTCAACTGGACCTCGAGCTTCCGCACGCCGCCCGCGACCCTCGCGTTCTGGCGCAGCCGCTTCGACCTGTCCGACTACTCGGAGGCGGCCCTTGCGCCGTGGTTCGCCCAAGCCGAAGCGCGGCTGGCCATCCGCCCATGGACGATCGCGCCAAACGAGAACAACAGCCTGCTTGCGCGCGGCGCGGCGGCGCTCGGCATTGCGACCGCCGGGATCCGCCGCAACGTCGCCGGCTGCGCGAACCTCGGCTACTGCGGCGTAGGCTGTCCGATCAACGCGAAGCAGTCGATGCTGGTGACGACGATTCCCGCCGCGCTCGAGCGCGGTGCGCGGCTGTACACGCGGCTGCGCGCGCTGCGCTTCGAGTTCGACGGCGCGCGGATCGCGCGGCTCGTCTGCGCGGCGCTGCGGCCGGACGGGCTGGTCGAAAGCGGCGTGACGGTCGAAGTGCGCGCGCGCCATTTCGTCGCCGCCGGTGGCGCGATCAACACGCCGGGCCTCCTGCTGCGTTCGGCCGCGCCGGATCCGTACGGGTTGCTCGGGCGCCGCACCTTCCTGCATCCGACCGTGATCTCGTCGGCGCTGTTCGAGCAGCGGGTCGACGGTTTCGCCGGCGCGCCGCAGTCGTTGTATTCGGATCACTTCCTCGAAGTCGATCCGATCGACGGCCGGCTCGGCTTCAAGCTCGAGGCGCCCCCGCTGCACCCGGTGCTGTTCGCCTCGACGCTGCATGGATTCGGCACCGCGCATGCGCAACTGATGCAACAGTTCGCGCATGCGCACGCGCTGATCGCGCTGCTGCGCGACGGTTTCCACTCCGAAAGCCGCGGCGGCGAAGTGGTGCTCGCAAGCGACGGCCGCGCGATCCTCGACTACCCGCTGAACGAGCCGGTCTGGGACGGCGTGCGCCGCGCCTTTCTCGCGATGGCCGAGATCCAGTTCGCGGCCGGCGCGAAGACCGTCCATCCCGTACACGAACTGGCCGGCGGCTACACGCGCTTCGCCGAAGCGAAGGAGGCGATCGAACGGCTCCCGCTGAAGCCGCTGCTGACGCGCGTGGTCAGCGCGCACGTGATGGGCGGCTGCGGCATGGCGGCGAACGAGCGCGCGGGCGTGGTCGACGGTCGCGGCCGGCACTTCCAGATCGAGAACCTGTCGGTACACGACGGTTCGGTCTTCCCGACCTCGCTCGGTGCCAATCCGCAGCTTTCGATCTACGGCATCGTCGCGCGGATGGCTGGCGCGCTGGCCGCCGACCTCACGGGGCGCCCCGCGCCGACGCTGGCCTGACTGCCCGCGTCGCGCGCGAGGGCGCATAGCCGCGCGGAATCGACGCGAGCAGCTTCTTCGTGTACTCGTGCCGGGGCGCCTCGTAGATCGCCTCGCTCGAGCCGCGCTCGACGATCGCGCCCTGGTTCATCACGAGAATGTCGTCGGCCATGTACTTGACCACGGCCAGGTCGTGGCTGATGAACACGTAGCTGATGCCGAACTCGTCCTGCAGATCGAGCAGCAGGTTCAGTACGGTTGCCTGCACCGACACGTCGAGGGCGGACACCGACTCGTCGCAGATGATCACCTCGGGCTGCATCGTCAGCACGCGCGCGATCGCGATGCGCTGGCGCTGGCCGCCGGAGAACTCGTGCGGGTACTTGTGGATGCTGTCGGCCGGCAGCCCCACGCGCTTGATCAGCCGCACTGCGCGCTCGAAGCGCTCGTCGTCCCCGCTGCCGATGCCGTGGATTTTCATCGGCTCGGTCAGGATCTGCCCGATCGTGAAGCGCGGGTTCAGGCTCGCGTAGGGATTCTGGAAGATGATCTGGATGCGCCGCCTGTAGGCCATCATCTCGCGGTCCGACAGCTTCAGCAGGTCCTTGCCGTCCCACAGCACTTCGCCGGCGGTGGCGTCGACGAGCCGCATCAGCAGCATGCCGACCGTCGTCTTGCCCGAGCCCGACTCGCCGACCACACCCAGCGTGCGCCCGCGCGCCACCGAAAACGACGCGTCCTTCACCGCCTCGATCGTCTTGCGCGCGAACAGCCCCGTTTTCAGCCGGTACTCCTTGCGCAGCCCGCGCGCTTCGATCAGCGGCTTGTCCTCCGCGGTGCGCGCGACGCGCTGCTGCGCATCGGCGCGCCCGAGCACGATCGACGCGCTGTCGGCGGACTGCATGAAGTCGTCGATCACCGGCAGCCGCTTCGGGCGTGCGTCGAGGCGCGGCCGGCACGCGAGCAGCGCCTTCGTGTAGGCGTCCTGCGGCGCCGCGAAGATCTTTGCCACGGGCCCGCGCTCGCGCACGATGCCTTCGCGCATCACGACCACCTCGTCGGCGATCTCGCCGACGACGCCGAGATCGTGGCTGATGAACAGCACCGACATGCGGTGCTTGTCCTGCAGCTTCGCGATCAGCTCGAGGATCTGCCGCTGCACGGTCACGTCGAGCGCGGTGGTCGGCTCGTCGGCGATCAGCAGTTTCGGCTGGCAGGCGATCGCCATCGCGATCATCACGCGCTGCTGCTGGCCGCCCGACAGCTCGTGCGGATAGCTGTCGACGCGCGCCCTGGGCTCGGGGATGCCCACCTCCGTCAGCAGCTCGACAACGCGGTCGGCCGCCTGCCGCGGCGTGAGGCCCAGATGCAGCCGCAGCACCTCGGCGACCTGGTCGCCGACGGTGAACACCGGATTCAGCGAGGTCATCGGCTCCTGGAAGACGACGCCGATGTCCTTGCCGCGGATCGCGCGCAGCGACTCGATCGGCTCGGCGAGCAGGTTGCGCCCGCCGAACTCGACGCGGCTTGCGGCTCCGACGATCGCATTGTCGGGCAGCAACCGCATGATCGACATCGCGGACACGCTCTTGCCGCTGCCCGATTCGCCGACCAGCGCGACGGTGCCGTTCTCCGGCACGTCGAAGCTGACCCCGCGCACGGCCTCGACGACGTGATGCTTGCCCAGCCGGAACGACACCGTGAGGTCGCGCACCGAAACGAGGTTCGTCATGCTTACCTCAGCTTCGGATCGAGCGCGTCGCGCAGCGCGTCGGTCAGCAGCGAAAACGCGGTGACGAAGGTCGCCATGAACGCGGTGGCGGCCGCGAGCTGCCACCACTTGCCGAGCACCAGCTCGACGTTGGCCTCGGCGAGCATCGTGCCCCACGACACCTGATCGACCGGCACGCCGAGCCCGAGGAAGGACAGGATCACCTCGGCCTTGATGAAGAACACCACGTGCAGCGAGAGCTGCACGAGGATCACGTGGCTGACGTTCGGCAGGATATGAACGAACATCCGCGACAGATGGCTCGCGCCGATCGCCTCGGCCGCGCGCACGTACTCGCGATTGCGATGCTTGATGTACTCGGCGCGCACCAGCCGGTAGATGCCGGTCCAGCCCGCGAGCCCGAGGATCAGGATCACCGTATCGATGCCGCGGCCGAACACCGCCGCAAACGCGAAGATCAGCAGGATCGAGGGAATCGACGTGAAAACGTTGTAGACCCACTCGAGGAAGTCGCCGATGCGGCCGCCGAAGTAGCCGCCGAGCGCGCCGAGCAGCGTGCCGATGAAGGTCGCGAGCACCGCGGCGGCCAGCCCGACGAAGATCGAGATCTCCGCGCCCTTGACCGCCTTGGCGAGCACGTCGCGGCCGAGCCGGTCGCCGCCGAAAGGCAGCGTGTCGGACTTGACGATCTCGACCGACTGGAACTTCGCCGCGCGTTCGGCCCATTCCTTGTAGCGGGGTGCGAGCGGATCGACGTCGGACAGGTCCACCGGCGGCCCCTTGGGCGCCTCGATGATTGCCGCGACCTCGGCCGGGGCCGGCCCCACGAAGGTCGGCGGCGCGTACGGCACGCCGACCTCGCGCTGCCAGTCGCGCGCCACCAGACCCGCCGCGGCGAACAGGATCAGCGCGATGAACGCGGCGACGATCGCCAGCGACACCATGCCGACGCGGTCGCGCGCAAGCCGCTTCCAGGCGGCGAGCCAGACGCCCGCCGAACGGCTCGGCATCGCCTCGGGGTACGGTGCGGCGGCCGCGCTCACTTGAGCACCACGCGCGGATCGACGACCTTGTACAGCAGGTCGGCGAGCAGGTTGATCACCATCGTCAGGAACGCCAGGTACACGGTGACCGCCTGGATCACCGGGTAGTCGCTGCGGTTGACGGCCAGGTACACCTCACGCCCGAGGCCGGGGATCGAGAAGAAGATCTCGATCAGGAACGAACCGATGAACACGCCGGGAAGCTGCACCGCGACGTTGGTCAGGATCGGAATCATCGCGTTGCGCAGCACGTGCTTGAGCATGATCGTGTTTTCGCTGAGCCCCTTCGCGCGCGCGGTGCGCACGTAGTCCTGTCCGATCTCGTCGAGGAAGAAGCTGCGATAAAGCCGCGTCTGCGGCGCGAGGCTCACGAGCACCGCGAGGATGATCGGCAGCGGCGCGTAGGTCGTCAGGTTCTTCCAAAAGCTGTCGGTCCAGCCCTGCACCGGGAACCAGCCGAGGTAGAAACCGAACAGCCACTGGCCGACGATGATGTAGACGAGGAACGAGATCGACAGCGCGACGGTGGTCAGAATCATGATCGCGCGGTCGGTCAGCGTGCCGCGCACGTAGGCCACGCCGAGCGCGAGCGGAATCGCGAGCACGACTTCGAGGATCAGGATCGGCACCATTACCGTCAGCGTGGCCGGCAGCCGCGTGACGAAGATGTTGGAGACGGCCTCGCTGGTCGCCCAGCTGCGCCCCCAGTCGAACGTGACGATCTGCTTGACGAAGATCGCGAGCTGTTCCCAGACGGGCCGGTTCAGGCCGAGCTGTTCGCGGATCGATTCGATCTGCTCCGGCGTGGCCAGCAGCCCGCCGAGGATCTCGGCCGGGTCGCCGCCGAAGAACTTGAACAGGAAGAACACCAGCAGGATCACGCCTGCCAGCGTCGGGACCATCTGCCAGACCCGTCGGACGATATACGCAGCCACGTCAGCCTTGTATTGACCCGTGCCTTAACGTGAACGTCGCAACGCGACGCTCGAATCCTCCCTCTCCCGCCGGGAGAGGGGCGGGGGTGAGGGAACGGGCATGGTGACCTTCATGCTTCGCCGTGACTGTCGCCATGCCCGTGCAACCGACGCGTCGCACTGCACAAGCTCGCGGCCCGGCAGTGCGGGCACATCCGGCCCGCGCGCGAAAGCGCGCATTATCCTCAAATCGCTCCGGCGGTGAAGGGTTTCGTCGCATCGGGGAATGTCCGCGGCGCGAGCGGTGTCCAATCCGCAACACGCGCGCCTTGCGCTACCCTTGCGCCCGCTTTGGATACCGAAAGGACCGGATGCTCTTGAACCTCGCCCGCCGTCTCGCACGCGCCGCGATCGCGCTCGCCGCGCTGCTCGCGGCCGCGTCGGTCGCGCAGGCGCAGGACAAGGTGCTGCGCTACTCGTTCCGCATCGCCGAGACGGGCTTCGACCCGGCGCAGATCTCCGATCTGTATTCGCGCATCGTCGCGTCGAACATCTTCGACGCGCCGCTGGAGTTCGAGTTTCTCGCGCGGCCGGTACGCGTGCGGCCGAACACCGCCGTCGCGCTGCCCGAGATCGCGCCCGACTACCGCACCTTCACGATCCGCCTCCGGCCGGGCATCTACTTCGACGACGATCCCGCATTCAAAGGCCGCAAGCGCGAGCTGACCGCGCACGACTACGTCTACTCGTACAAGCGCCACTACGATCCGCGCTGGAAGAGCCCCAACCTGTACGTGCTCGAGAACAGCAAGATCCTCGGGCTGTCGGAACTGCGGCAGGAAGCGCTCAGGAACAAGAAGCCGTTCGATTACGACCGCGAGGTCGAAGGCCTGCGCGCGCTCGACCGCTACACCTTCCAGATCAAGCTCGCCGAGCCCAATCCCCGCTTCGTCTACAACCTCGCCGACCCGTCCTTCCTCGGCGCGGTCGCGCGCGAAGTCGTCGAGTTCTACGGCGACAAGATCATGGAGCACCCTGTCGGCACCGGACCGTTCCGGCTCGCGCAGTGGAAGCGCAGCTCGCGCATGGTGCTCGAGAAGAACCCGAACTACCGCGACGAGTTCTACGACGAAGCGCCGCCCGCGAACGACGCGTACGCGCGCGAGATCGCCGCGCAGCTCAGAGGCCGCAAGCTGCCGATGGTCGACCGCGTCGAGATCTACATCGTCGAGGAGAACCAGCCGCGCTGGCTCGCCTTCCTCAACGGCGAGCACGACATCATCGAGGAGGTGCCGACCGACTTCGCCAACCTGGCGCTGCCGAACAACGAACTGGCTCCCAATCTGCGCAAGCGGGCGATCCGCATGGTGCGCTACGCGCGCGCCGACGTCTCCGTGTCCTACTTCGCGATGGAGCACCCCATCGTCGGCGGCTACACGCCGGAGAAGGTCGCTTTGCGTCGCGCGATCGGGTTGGCGGTCGACCTCGACCAGGAGATCCGGCTGGTGCGCAAGAACCAGGCCGTTCCCGCGCAATCGCCGATCGCGCCGGGCGTGTGGGGCTACGACCCGGAGTTCCGCTCCGAGATGAGCGAGTTCAACCGCGCCAAGGCCAAGGCGCTGCTCGACATGTACGGCTACGTCGACCGCGATGGCGACGGCTGGCGCGAGATGCCCGACGGCGCGCCGCTCGTGCTCGAATACTCGACGCAGCCCGATCAGCAGTCGCGCCAGTTGAACGAGCTGTGGAAGAAGAACATGGACGCGATCGGCGTTCGCATCGAGTTCAAGCACGCCAAGTGGCCCGAGCAGCTCAAGGCCTCGCGCGCCGGCAAGCTGATGATGTGGGGTGTCGGCTGGAGTGCCGCAGCGCCCGACGGCGACACCTTCCTCGCGCTCGGCTACGGCGGCAACAAGGGCCAGGCCAATCACGCGCGCTTCGACCTGCCCGCCTTCAACAAGGCCTACGAGGCGCAGCGCGTGCTGCCCGACGGTCCCGAGCGCATGGCGTTGATGACCGAAGCGAAGAAGCTGATGATCGCGTACATGCCGTACAAGGTCCACGTGCACCGGATCTGGACCGATCTGGCGCACCCGTGGGTGGTCGGCTATCACCGCAACGTGTTCAAGCGCGACTTCTGGAAGCTCGTCGATATCGATCCGCAGGAACTGAAACGGCGGGTCGATTGATGACGCAAGGCGCGACGCTCCCGTCCGCCCCCCCTTTGAAAAGGGGGGCAGTGGGCATCTGCTGTGCGGCGCCGGGGAGGCGACCCTCTTGAATCCCCCTCCGTCTCCCTTTGCGAAAGGGGGATGAGCACCGAACGGCAACTCCGACGATGACCAACCCTCCCCGCTCACCCGGCCGCCGCGCACTTCTGATCGCCGGCGGCACCCTCGCCGCGCCGCTGCCTTCGCTCGCTCAACCGAAAGGCGGCGCACCGCAGGCCAAGGTTCTGCGCTACGCGTTCCCGGTCGCCGAAACCGGCTTCGACCCGGTGCAGATCAGCGATCTGTACTCGCGCTACGTCACGGCGCATATCTTCGAAGCGCCGCTGAGGTACGACCATCTCGCGCGGCCGTACAAGCTGAAGCCGAACACGGCGGCGGAGATGCCCGAGATCTCGTCCGACTACCGGACTTTCGTCGTCCGCCTTCGCCCCGGGATCTACTTCGCCGACGACCCCGCTTTCAAGGGCCAGCGCCGCGAACTCACCGCGCACGACTACGTCTACTCGTGGAAACGCTTCTACGATCCGCGCTGGAAGGCACCCTATGTCGCGGTGTGGATGATCAACAAGGTGCTCGGCCTGAACGAGTACCGCGACGAGGTGCTGAAGACCAAGCAGCCGTTCGACTACGACCGACCGATCGACGGGCTGCGCGCGCTCGATCGCTACACGATCCAGATTCGCCTCGCCGAACCGACGCCGCGCTTCCTGTACGACCTCGCAACGGCCGACGTCAACGGCGCGATCGCGCGCGAGGTCGTCGAGTTCTACGGCGACAAGATCATGGAGCATCCGGTCGGCACGGGTCCCTTCCGCCTCGCCGAGTGGCGGCGCTCGTCGCGGATCGTGCTCGAACCGAACCCGGGTTTCCGCGACGTGCGGTACGACGAGACGCCGAACGCGGACGATGCCGAAGGGCAGGAACTGGCGCGCCGCTATCGCGGCCGCAAGCTGCCGCTCGTCGACCGCGTCGAGATTTCGATCATCGAGGAGAGCCAGCCGCGCTACCTCGCCTTCGTCAACGAAGAGCACGACGTGCTGTACGGCACGCCGCTCGACTTCGCGAACCTGGTCGTGCCCGGCGGCAAGCTTGCACCACACCTGGCCAAGCGCGGCATCAAGCTGTACCGCACGCTGGCCGCCGACGTGACGATGACCGTCTACAACATGGAAGACCCGGTCATCGGCGGCTATGCGCCGGAGCGAATCGCGCTGCGCCGCGCGATCAATCTGGGCATCGACATCGACCGCGAGATCCGGCTCGTACGCCGCGGACAGGCGATCCCGTCGCAAGCGCCGCTGATGCCTCAGACCTACGGCTACGACCCGGAGTACCGCAGCGAGATGGGCATGTACGACCTGGCGCGCGCGCGCGCCCTGCTCGACATGTACGGTTACGTCGACCGCGACGGCGACGGCTTCCGCGAGCAGCCCGACGGCTCGCCGCTCCGGCTCGTGCTCTCCACGCAGCCCGACCAGATCTCGCGCCAGTTCGACGAGCTGTTCAAGAAGAACTTGGAAGCGCTCGGACTGAAGCTCGACTTCAGCATCGCCAAATGGCCCGAGCAGCTCAGGCAGGCGCGCGCGGGCAAGTTCATGATGTGGGGCGTCGGGCTGAGCGCCGCTTCGCCGGACGGCCAGGGCGTGCTCGCGCGCGGCTACAGTCCGGAAATCGGCGGGCAGAACCTGTCACGTTTCAAGCTGCCCGAATTCGACCGTATCTACGAGCGGCTGAAGGTCGTCCCAGACGGTCCCGAGCGGCTCGAACTGTTCCGGCGCGCGAACAAGATCATGATCGCCTACGCGCCCTACAAGTTCCACGTGCACCGGATCATCAACGATCTGACGCACCCCTGGGTCAGCGGCTTTCGCCGTCCGCCGTTCTGGCAGGACTGGTGGCAGTACGTGGACATCGATCCGGGCGCACAGGCGCGCGCCGCGAAGTGACCCTCTGATCGCGCAGTGATGAGCCTGTCGCGGCGGCGTTTCCTGGCGACGGCACCGTTCACCCCGCTGGCCGGCGCGCGCACCGCGGCGGCGCAGCCGCGCGGCGCCGGCCCGAAGACGCTGCGCGTGGCCTTCCCGACCGCCGAAACCGGCTTCGATCCGGCACAGGTGCAGGACCTGTACTCGCGCACGGTGCTGTCGCACATTCTCGACGCGCCGCTCGAATACGACTACCTCGCCAGGCCGGCGCGACTGCGGCCGAATACCGCGGTCGCGCTGCCGGAGACTTCGTCCGACTACCGCACGTTCACGGTCCGGCTGCGGCCGGGCATCTTCTTCGCCGACGATCCCGCCTTCAAAGGCGCGCGCCGCGAGCTGACCGCGCACGACTACGTCTACTCGTTCAAGCGCCTGTACGACCCGCGCTGGAAGAGTCCGATGCTGTTCACGCTGGAGAACAGCAAGCTGCTCGGCCTGAGCGAGCTGCGCCAGCAGGCAGTCCGCACCAAGAAGCCGTTCGACTACGACCGCGAGGTCGAGGGCCTGCGCGCGCTCGACCGCTACACGTTCCAGATCCGGCTGGCGGAACCCAATCCGCGCTTCGTGCACAACCTCGCCGATGCGTCGCTGCTCGGCGCGGTCGCGCGCGAAGTGGTCGAGACCTACGGCGACGCGATCATGGCGCATCCGGTGGGCACGGGGCCCTTCCGGCTCGCGCACTGGACGCGCTCGTCGCGCATCGTGCTCGAACGCAATCCGGACTATCGCGAAGAGCGCTACGACTTCGAGCCGGCCGCGGATGCGGCCGACATGCGCAACGAGGTCGCGCGGCTGCGCGGGCGGCGGTTGCCGCTGGTCGACCGCGTCGAGATCTCGATCATCGAGGAATCGCAGCCGCGCTGGCTGGCGTTCCAGCAGGGCGAACTCGACGTGCTGGCCGTGCCGCTGGAGTTCGTTCCGCTGGCCGCGCCGGACGGCCGGCTCGCGCCTTTTCTCGAACGGCGCGGCGTTCGCATGCGCCGCACGGCGGCCGCCGACGTCTCGCTGACCTACTTCAACATCGAGCACCCGGTCGTCGGCGGCTACACGCCGGAGAAGATTGCGCTGCGCCGTGCGATCGCCCTCGCGATCGACGGCGACGAGTACATCCGGCTGATCTTCTCCGGCCAGGGCGTGCGCGCACAGTCGCCGATCGTGCCCGGCACGTTCGGCTACGACCCGGGCTACCGCAGCGAGATGGGCGAGTTCAGCCGGGCGCGCGCGGCCGCGCTGCTCGACATGTTCGGCTACGTCGACCGCGACGGCGACGGCTGGCGCGAAATGCCGGACGGTTCCCCGCTCGTGCTCGAGCTGGCGTCGTCGGCGACCTCGCTCGACCGCAAGCAGAACGAGCTATGGAAGCGCTACATGAACGCGGTCGGGCTGCGCATCGACTTCCGCATCGCGCAGTGGCCCGAGCTGCTGCGCATGTCGCTCGCGGGCAAGCTGATGATGTGGGGTTACAGCTGGCAGGTCGGCGGCCCCGACAGCGACAACCTGTTCGGCATGGGCTACGGGCCCAACAAGGAACAGTTGAACGACGCGCGCTTCGACCTGCCCGAATACAACGCGCTGTACGAGCGCCAACGCGTGCTGCCGGACGGCCCGGAGCGGCTGCAGCTGCTGCATCGCGCGGCGCGGGTGCTGACCGCCTACATGCCTTACAAGTTCCACCTGCATCGCGTCGTGCTCGATCTGACGCAGCCTTGGGTCGACGGCTACCGGCGGCATCCTTTCACGACGCGACAGTGGAACTGGATCGACGTCGATCCCGCCCGCCGCGAGGCGGCGCGGTGAAGCTCTCGACGCTGCTTCGGATCTCGCTCGCGGCACAGATCGGCGGCGGCGCGCTGCTCGCCGCTTGGTGGCTGCCGGCCGGCACGAGCATGTGGATCGCGCTCGCGATCGGGCTCGCGGTTCCGCCGGCCGGCCATGCGCTCGTGCTCGGGATCGAATTCGCGATCGCCGCAGCGGTCGACCCGCGGCGCCCGCGCGCGCCCGTCCTGCACGTGCTCGCGGTGTGGCTGCGCGAAACCTCGGCGTCGCTGCGCACCTTCGCGTGGCGCATGCCGTTTTTCGCCGGATTCCCCGAGCCGCCGATCACGCGCGATGGCGAACGGCCGGCCGTGCTGCTCGTACACGGCTACCTGTGCAATCGCGCGGTCTGGGAACCCTGGCTCGACGCCGGCGGATTCACCGGCTGCAACGTCGCAACCGTCGATCTGGCGCCTCCTTTCGGCGATCTGGACGATTACGCCGACCTGGTCCACGCGGCTGTCGGGCGACTGCGCGCGGCGAGCGGCGCGGAGCGGGTCGTCGTCGTCGCGCACAGCATGGGCGGGCTCGCGCTGCGCTGCTACTTGCGCCGCTACGGCGACGGCGCCATCGCGCGCGCGATCACGATCGCCTCGCCGCACCACGGCACGCTGCTCGCGCGCTTCGGCCACGGGCGCAACGCGCGGCAGATGCGGCCCGCTTCACCGTTCCTGCACGAGCTCGCGGCGAGCGAGGTCGGCGGCCGCCGCGCGCAGTTCGTCTGCATCGCCACGCAAGACGACAACCTGATCGTTCCGCGCACGAGCCCCCTGCTCGACGGCGCGCGCCATCACGTGCTCGACGGCGTCGGGCACCTCGCGACGGTCGAGGATCGGCGGGTGTGGTCGATCGTCGAGCGCGAGATCAAGACGACACATCGCGTGCCAGCTCACGTCGAACAGTCCCCCCTCTCGCCATCCCCCACTCCCGCCGGGGGAGAGGGGGAAAGGCCGGGCGCCGCTGCGCCGCGCTAGAAGTGGATGCCCTGCATCAGATTCGCGAATGCGATCTGGTCCGGCGTGGCTTTCGGCTTTTCGCCTTCCTTGGCGCCCTTCGCGGCAGACGAATCGGGGAACATGCGGAAGGTCGTGTTCATCACGATCTGCGCAATGCGCGGCGCGAGCGCGTGCAGCACCTGGCCGAAGATGCCGAGCCTGGTCGCGATGCGCACCGGCTTGTAGACGATCGCCTCGACGATCAGGTCCGCGGCCTCGTCGGGCGTCAGCGTCGGCACGTTCTCGTAAATCTTGGTCGGCGCGATCATCGGCGTCTTCACGAGGGGCATGTTGATCGTCGTGAAGGTCACGCCGACGTCGATGAACTCGCTCGCCGCGCAGCGCGTCCACGCGTCGAGCGCGGCCTTGCTGGCGACGTACGCGGAAAAGCGCGGCGCGTTGGTCAGCACGCCGATCGAGCTGATGTTGACGACATGTCCGCGCCGCCGCGCGGCCATGTGCGGCAGCAGCCCCATCGTCGTGCGCAGGCAGCCGAAGTAGTTCAGTTGCATCGTGCGCTCGAAGTCGTGGAAGCGTTCGTAGCTCGACTCGATGCCGCGCCGGATCGAGCGGCCCGCGTTGTTGATCAGCACGTCCACGCCGCCGTATTTCTCGACCAGCCAGGCGACCAGCTTGTCGCAGCCCTCGTAGTTCGCCAGATCCGCCGAGAACGTCACGACCTGACCGCCGTTCGGGTTGTGCCCCAGGCCGTCTTCGATCTCCTTCTTCGCCGCGTCCAGCTTGTCCTGCTCGCGGCCGACGATCACGGTGACCGCGCCTGCGGCGGCGATCTTCTTCGCAGCCGCGAGCCCGATGCCGGACGAACCGCCCGTGACCAGCACCACCCTGCCCTGCACCTGACCCTTCAGCGTGCGGTCGATGAACAGATCCGGGTCGAGGTTGCGCTCCCAGTAGTCCCACAGCCGGTACGCGTAGTCCTCCAGCCGCGGGCATTCGATGCCGCTGCCTTTCAGCGCCGCCGCGGCGTCGCGGCAGTCGAAGCGCGTCGGGTAGTTGACGAACTGCAGGATGTCCTCGGGCAGCCCGAGGTCCTTCATCACCGCGTCGCGGATGCGGCGCACCGGCGTCAGCGCAAGCAGGCCCTTGCGGACGCTCCCTGGAATGAAGCCGAACAGCGCCGCGTTGATGCGCAGCCCGAACTCGGGCGCGTGCGCGGCGCGGGCGAAGATGTTGAGCACGTCGCCGACGCGGTATGGCGTCGGGTCGACGAGGTGGAACGCGCGGTTGTCCAGATCGTTCGCGTGCGCGATGTGGTCCATCGCGTCGACGACGAAATCAACCGGAACGATGTTGATGCGGCCGCCCTCGATGCCGATCGCCGGCATCCACGGCGGCAGCATGCGCCGCATCTTCTGAATCAGCTTGAAGAAGTAGTAGGGACCGTCGACCTTGTCGATCTCGCCGGTCCTGGAGTCGCCGACCACGAGCCCCGGCCGGTAGACGCGCCAGGGACCCTTGCACTCCTTGCGGACGATCTTCTCCGACTCGTGTTTGGTGCCGAAGTACGGGTGCTCGAGGTTTTCGGCCTCGTCGAACATGTCCTCGCGGAACACGCCCTCGTACATCCCTGCGGCGGCAATCGATGAGGCGTGCTGGAAGCAGCCGGCCTTCAGTTCGTTGGCGAGCGCCACCGCGTTGCGCGTGCCTTCGACGTTGGCGATCACCTGGCTTTCGGCGTCCGCCTTCAGGTCGTAAACCGCCGCGAGATGAAAGAAGTGGTCGATCCTGCCGGTCAGGTCCTTGATTGCGGCCTTCGACAGGCCGAGGCCGGGCTGCGCGAGGTCCCCGTAAACGGGAACCGCCTTTTTCTCGTCGACGCCCCAAAACTCGAGCAGCTCGGCCACCTTGTCCTTGCTCGATTCGCGGATCAGGAAGTGCACCACGGCGCCGCGCCGCGCGAGCAGTTTCCTGACCAGCCGCTTGCCGATGAAGCCCGAGGCTCCGGTGACGAAGTACTGCATGGTGGCGTCTCCTCGCGAAGTGTTGTTGTGATGCCCGAGCGATTCTAACCACCGCCCCCTGAACGCCGGCGCGGCACGGCCGCGCACGCCCGGTAGAGACCGCGCTCTACGCGTACGGCGGGATTTAGTTGGCGCCCTCTAGCGCGCGTCCATAGACTGCGTCGCATCGACAACGTCGTTCCAGGGAAGGAGTCCAAGATGGTCAAGAAGCTCAAGGCAATGGCAGGCGGCGGCAAGGACAGTCAACTCGCGGCCGCGATCAAGGAATCGGCGCAGCAGATCTGGCTGGCCGGCCTCGGCGCGTTCTCCAAGGCGCAGGAGGAAGGCACCAAGGTTTTCGAGGCGCTCGTCAAGGAAGGCAACTCGATCCAGAAGCGCACGATGAAACTCACCGAAGACCGCGTCAACGAAGTCACCAGCAAAGTCACCAGGATGGCGGGCAGCTTCCAGAAACAGGCGAACGCCTCGTGGGACAAGCTCGAAGGCGTCTTCGAGGACCGCGTGCAGCGCGCGCTGACCCGACTGGGCGTGCCGACCAAGAAGGAGATCCACGCGCTGACGAAGCGGGTCGAGGAACTGACCGCCAGCGTGCAGAAACTCTCCGGCGGACGCGCCGTCAAGGCAACCCGCGCCACGCGCGCGCGCAAAGCCGCCGCCTGAGCCAGATCAAGCGATGCCCCCGGCCGGCCGGCAACGCGGTCGGTCGGGCGTGCTAGAAGAGCGGCATGATCGCCCGCTCGAGCAGCTTCGCGGCGTCGGCACACGGCGGTAGCGACGTTCGCCGCCGCAGGTCGCGGTTGCAGCGCCCCCGTATCGGCCTCGCCCTCGCGGGCGGCGGACATCTCCTCGCTACGCTCGGCGCTGTCCGCTTGGACTCATGAACGAACGGTCCGCCGCCCGCCGTAGCTCCGTCCACCGTCGCCTCCCACCGCGACAGCGTCCCCGTATCGGCCTCGCCCTCGCGGGCGGCGGACCGTTGGGGGCGATCTACGAAATCGGCGCGCTGGCGGCGCTCGCCGAAGCGCTGCGCGGCATGGACTTCAACGACGCCGACGTCTACGTCGGCGTCAGCGCGGGCGCCTTTATCGCGGCGGGGCTGGCCAACGGCTTCACGCCGTACCAGATGTCGCGGCTGTTCATCGAGGGGCACAAGACAGACGATCGCTTCGATCCCGCCATCCTGCTGCGGCCGGCGTTGCGCGAGTACTGGCGGCGCATCCGTTCGCTGCCGCCGCTGGCGGCCGGCGCGCTGTGGAACTACGTGGTGCGGCCCGGCAACCTGATGGGCTCGCTCGAACGGCTCGGCCGCGCGATCCCGACGGGGCTTTTCAACGGTGACGAGGTCGACCGCTATCTCGCCCGCATCTTCAGCCAGCCCGGGCGCACCAACGACTTCCGCCAGCTCGGCCACAAGCTGTTCCTCGTCGCCACCGATCTGGACACCGGCGAAGCCGTCGCCTTCGGCTCGAAGGGCTACGAGCACGTGCCGATCTCGCGCGCGGTGCAGGCGTCGGCCGCGCTGCCGGGCGTGTTTCCGCCGGTGCGCATCGACGGCCGCGACTTCGTCGATGGCGCGCTGCGCAAGACGCTGCACGCGTCGATCGCGCTCGAGCAGGGCGTTGACCTGCTGCTGTGCCTCAACCCGCTGGTGCCGTACGACGCGACCCCGCACCATCGCACGCGCGACCGCGAACATCACCTCGACAAGCTGGTCGAAGGCGGCCTGCCGGTCGTGCTGGCACAGACCTTCCGCTCGATCATCCATTCGCGTCTCGGCGCCGGCATGGAGCGGTACAAGACGGCGTATCCGGACAGCGACATCGTGCTGTTCCAGCCGAACCGCGCCGACGCCGACATGTTCTTCACCAACCTGTTCTCGTATTCGAGCCGGCGCCGTCTGTGCGAGCACGCGTACCAGAAGACGCGCCATGAGCTGTGGGTGCGCCGGCACGAGCTGGCGCCCACGCTGGCGCGGCACGGCATCGAAATCGACGTCGCCGTGCTGCGCGACGAGAGCCTGACGCTGGTCAAGAGCATCCGCCGCCATCGCGAAACATGGATCGAGTCGCGCTCGTCGGCGACGACGCGCATGCTCGGGCACACGCTCGACGACCTGGAGCGCTGGTTGCGCGTGGCGGCGGGCTGACGGCCAGCCAGCTTTCCGCCTGCGAAATCCCCCTCGGTCCCCCTTTACGAAAGGGGGAGGACGTCAGGCGCACCTTTGGTGCGCGGTTCGGCGTTCCCCCTCGGTCCCCCTTTACGAAAGGGGGAGGACGTCAGGCGCACCTTTGGTGCGCGGTTCGGCGTTCGCCCTCGGTCCCCCTTTGTGAAAAGGGGAAGAGGACGGACGCACCTTCGGTGCGTGCCGAAAATCCGCCGCACGGCGCGCAACAGGGCCAGTGCTATTCTCGGCCGCGACAAGAAACCGGCGCGCCGCCGCGCCGCGCCTCCCGATCCCGATGGAACGCAAACCGCCGCGAAGAACGCGCGAACGCATCCTCGAGCTGTCGTTGCGGCTGTTCAACGACTTCGGCGAGCCGAACATCAACACGACGATCATCGCCGAGGAGATGAACATCTCCCCCGGCAACCTGTACTACCACTTCAAGAACAAGGACGACATCATCAACTGCATCTTCCAGCAGTTCGAGCGCGAGATCGACGAACTGCTGACGGTGCCGACGAGCCGCAAGCCGAACGTCGAGGACGCGTGGTTGTTCCTGCACCTGCTGTTCGAGCTGATCTGGAAGTACCGCTTCTTCTACCGCGATCTGAACAACCTGCTGATCAACAACCGCACGCTCGAGCTGCGCTTCAAGACGCTACTCGCGCAGAAGACGAAGGTGGCGCGCTGGCTGTGCGAAGGCCTGGCGGGGCAGAAGGAGCTGAAGGCCACGCGGCCCGAAATCGAAGCGCTGGCGACCAACATGGTCGTCGTCGCGACCTACTGGCTCTCCTACGAGTACGTGCTGAACCCGCGCCGCTTCTCCGAGCCCGCGGTCGTCGGCGAAGCGCTCGCGCGCGGCTGCTACCAGGTGATGGCGCTGACCGCACCGTATCTCGAAGGCAACGCGCGCCGGCTGTTCGAAAAGCTGGCGGGGGAGTATTTGAAGGATTAGGTCGGATTGCGGATCGCGGATTGCGGATTGCGGATCGCGGATTGTGCGGAACCCGCCGGCGCGCTGCGCAATCCGCAATCCGAAGCAACGAGGAGGAGACGCCGATGGCAAAGGGCTGGGCCAAGTTTCCGTATCCCGACAAGAAGTTCGTGTACACCGCGGCGACGCTGAAGAAGGCGTGGGACCGGCTGCATCGCGGCGACGTCGAGCCTTTTCCGAAGGACGAGGCCGTCGAGGCGTGGATCGCCTTTCACGCAGGCGACTTCCAGAGGGCGTACGAATTGGGCCTGAAAGCCGGCGGCGCCGGCATCACTGCCGCCAACAAGGCGCAGGCGATCTACGCCAACTACCTCGAGGAAGACGAGAAGCGCAAGCTGCAGATGTTCCAGGAAGTCGCCGAGCGCGCCGCCGAACAGCAGCGCCAGGAGCCGAAGAACGCCAACGCGTTCTACTGGCAGGCCTACGCGCTCGGCCGCTACGGCCAGGGCATCTCGATCGCGAAGGCGCTCGCGCAGGGCATCGGCACGCAGGTGAAGAATGCGCTCGACACGGCCTTGAAGCTCGCGCCGAAGCACGCCGACGCGCACATCGCCTCCGGCGCGTATCACGCGGAGATCATCGACAAGGTCGGCGCGATGATCGGCGGCCTGACCTACGGCGCGAAGAAGGACGCGGGGCTGAAGCACTACGAAACCGCGCTGAAACTCAATCCCGATTCGGCGATCGCCCGCATCGAATATGCCAACGGGCTGGTGATGCTCGAAGGCAAGAAAGCGCTCGCGCAGGCCGAAAAGCTGTACGCCGAAGCGGCGGCCTGCGAGCCGCACGACGCGATGGAAAAGCTCGACATCGAGCTGGCGAAGGCCGAACTGGAGGATTGAACGCCGTCGCGCGGCGCCGATAGCCATGCGGCCCACCGCACTGGTGCTCGCCGGAGGCGGCAGCCTCGGCGCCGTCGCGGTCGGCATGCTGCGCGAGATCGTCGGCGCCGGCGAACGCGCCGACCTGCTCGTCGGCGCTTCGGCTGGCGCGATCAACTGCGCCTACTTCGCCGCCGATCCCAGCCCGACGTGCGTGGCGCGCCTCGAACGGCTCTGGAGCGGGCTGACCAGCGCGCAGGTTTTTGGGCCGCGCTGGGTGTCGCTCGTTTCCGTGCTGCGCCGGCGCGATCACCTGTTCGCGCCCACGCACCTGCGCGTCCTGCTGGAGAAGCATCTGCCGATTCGCGAGTTCGCGCAGGCGCGCGTGCCGCTGTACGTCGTCGCGAGCGACCAGGTCACCGGCGAAGAAGTCGTCCTGTCCGCGGGCCCGGTCATCGAGGCGGTGCTGGCGAGCACTGCTATCCCCGGCGTGTTTCCGGCAGTGCGCCTGAACGACCGCGACCTCGTCGACGGCGGCGTCAGCAGCAACACGCCCATCGGCGCCGCGATTGCGCTCGGCGCACGGCGGCTGATCGTGCTGCCGACGGGTTTCGCGTGCGCGCTGAAGCGCATCCCGACGAGCGCGCTCGGTCGGACGATGCATGCGCTGAGCCTGCTGGTCATCCGGCAACTGATCGTCGATCTGCAGCGCTACGCGCAGGCCGCGCAGATCGTCGTTGTGCCGCCGCTGTGTCCGCTCGACGTCTCGCCGTACGACTACTCGCACGGCGCTGAGCTGATCGCCCGCGCCGCCGCGAGCACGCGCGCGTGGATCGCCGCAGGCGGCCTCGAGCGCACCGACCTGCCGCACACGCTGCTGCCGCACGATCACGCGGGCAAGGGGCACGTGCACTGAAGGCGCAGCCTCCGTGTCGACGATCGCCCGCGCTGCCGTCGCGGCCCGCCTCCATCGAAGCGCCCGTATCGACGCCTCTACTCGGCGCGCTGCAGAGCCGCGATGACCGCGTTCAGGAACCGCGCCGCTTCGCCACCGGTGACCGCGCGGTGATCGAACGTCAGGGAAACCGGCAGCAG
The DNA here is from genome assembly GCA_016861185.1 of Betaproteobacteria bacterium. Classification (GTDB taxonomy): domain Bacteria; phylum Pseudomonadota; class Gammaproteobacteria; order Burkholderiales; family Burkholderiaceae_F; genus DSNY01. Next base: position 16,910 of record BOKW01000002.1, on the reverse strand, counting down.
ACGGTGGGCGACGATCGCGCCGTCGGAGAGCGCGACCGGCCGCAAGGCGATGCGGCCCGCCCCGAGGATCGCGACGGTGGGCGGCACGACGATCGGCGTAGCGTAGCGGCCGCCGACCGGACCGTAGTTCGAAAGCGCGATCGTCGCCCCGCGCAGCCGCTCCGGCGGCAAAGTGCGCGCGCGTGCTGCGTCGATCAACGCCTGCGCTTCGCGTTCGAGCGCGGCCAGTTCGAGCGCGTGCGCATCGCGCAGCACCGGCACGATCAGCCCGTCGGCCGAGTCGACCGCGATGCCGACATGCACTTCGTCGAGGACCCGGCGGCTGCCCGCTTTGCCGTCGAACCACGCGTTCAGCGCCGGTTCAGCGCGGCACGCTGCGATCAACGCGCGCAGCAGCCGAACGAGGATCGGCGTTTGCGGCAGCCACGCGTGGATGTCCGCATCGTCGAAGATCGACACCGCGGCGACCTCGGCATGCGCTTCGGCCATCCGCTGCGCCATCGCGCGGCGCATGCCGCGCAATTCCTCGCCTTCGCGGCGCATGCCGCGCAATTCCTCGGCGGCGACCGGGGCGGCCTGAGCGGCGCGGCGCACGTCGACCGACGTGATCGCGCCGTCCGGCCCCGTGCCTTTGACGGCGGCGAGATCGACACCCAGATCGCGCGCCAGCGCGCGTACCGCCGGCGTTGCGCGCACCGCGGCACGATGCGCAGCCGCAGCAGCGACGGGCGCCGCAGCGTGCTGCGGCTCGAGTTCGCCGACGACGGTGCCGGTATCGGCCGCTTCGCCCTCGAAACCGATCAGCGGCGCACCGACGCGCACGACCTCGCCCTTCGCCGCGAAAAGCTTCTCGACGCGCCCCGCGTACGGCGCGGGGATGTCGACCACCGCTTTGTCGGTTTCGACTGAGACCATCGTCGCGTCGGCGGCGATGTCGTCGTCCGGCTTCACGTGCCATTCGACGATTTCGGCTTCCTGCAGGCCCTCGCCGAGGTCGGGCAGATTGAAGATCTTCATCAGGCGTAGGCCATCACGCTGCGCACCGCCGCGCAGATGCGCTGCGGGCTCGGGATGTAGAGGTTCTCGAGCCGCGCCATCGGTGTGGGCGTATCCCAGCCGGTCACGCGCACCACCGGTCCGAGCAGCGACAGCAGGCCGCGCTCGGCGAGCTCCGCCGAGATCTCGGAGGCGAGGCTGCAGGTGCGCGGCGCCTCGGTGACGATCACGCAGCGGCCGGTTTTCGCGACCGACGCGAGGATCGTGTCGAAGTCGATCGGCTTCAGCGTCGCCACGTCGATCACTTCGGCGGCGATGCCTTCGGCGGCGAGCTGCTGCGCCGCCTGCAGCGTCTCCAGCACGCACGCGCCCCAGGTGACGAGCGTCACGTCGGCGCCTTCGCGCAGCACGAAGCAGCGATCGAGCGGCAGAGGCTGGCCGTCGTCCGCGAGCTCCTCCTTGTCGCGCCGGTACAGCCGCGACGGCTCGAGAAACACGACCGGATCGGGGTCGCGGATCGCCGCCAGCAGCAGCCCGTACGCGCGGCGCGGCGACGTGGGATACACGACGCGAATGCCGGGGATGTGCGCGAACATCGCCTCGGGGCTTTCCGAGTGATGCTCGGGCGCGCGGATGCCCGCGCCGCACGGCGTGCGCAGCACCAGCGGGCACGACAGTCTGCCCAGCGTGCGATGGCGCATGCGGCCCGCTTCGTTCAGCAACTGGTCGATCGTCGTGTACGCGAAGCCGGCGAACTGGATCTCCGCCACCGGCTTCAAGCCTTCCACCGCCAGGCCCACCGCCATGCCGGCGATCAGCGCTTCCGCGAGCGGCGTGTCGAACACGCGCGCGGCGCCGAAGCGCTGCTGCAACCCGACGGTGGCGCGGAACACGCCCCCGTTCACGCCCACGTCTTCGCCGAACACGACCACGTTCGGGTCGTCGGCGAGCGCCCGTGCCAACGCGAGGTTGATCGCTTCAACGAGCGTGATTGCCGCCATTGCCCTTCTCGATCGCATCGAGTTGCCACGCGTACGCGCGCGGCAGTTCCGCGTACAAATGCGCGAACATCTGCCGGGGGTCCGGCTGCGGCGTATCGAGATACGCCTGCACCGCCTGCTGCACGCGTTCGGCCACTTCGCCGCGCAACTTTTCTTCCTGCTCGCGGCCCCACGCCCCTTGCGCCACCAGCCAATCGCGCAGCCGCACGATCGGTTCGCGCTTCCACATCCCGGCCAGTTCCTCGGCGCTGCGGTAGCGCGACGCGTCGTCGGCGGTCGTGTGATCGCTCAGCCGATAGGTGATCGCCTCCAGCAGCGACGGGCCGTCGCCGCCGCGCGCGCGCGCGAGCGCGCGGCCGACGACGTCGCGCACGGCGATCGCGTCGTTGCCGTCGAACTGCTCGCAGTGGATGCCGGCGGCGATACCCTTTTGCGCCAGCGTGGCCGCCGCGGTCTGCACCTTGCGCGGCACCGAGATCGCCCACTGGTTGTTGACGATCAGCACGACCATCGGCAGCTTCCACGTGCCAGCCGCGTTGATCGCCTCGTAGAAGTCGCCTTTCGATGTCGCGCCGTCGCCGCACAGCGCGAGTGCGGCGCGCCGCTCGCCGCGCAGCTTCATCGCGTACGCGACGCCCACCGCGTGCGAAAGCTGCAGTCCGATCGGCACGCAGAACGGAAAGTCGCGCGGCGATTCTGGAAACTCGTTGCCGCGCTCGTCGCCGCCCCAGTACAGAAACACGCGGTGCGGCGAGATGCCGCGCAGAAACAGGATGCCGCTTTCGCGATAGCTCGGCAGCACCACGTCGTCGCGCTGCAGGACCGCGCCGACGCCGGCGTCGATCGCTTCCTTGCCGAGCGTGGAGGCGTAGGTGCCGATCTGCCCGGTGCGCTGCATCGCGATCGCTTTAGCATCGAGCGCGCGCATCAGCACCATCGCGCGATAGTCCGGCACCATCGCGGCCGCGTTCTTCGCGAACGCCGGCAGTGGGCGGACCACCTTGCCGAGATGATCGACGTATTGGGTGTGTTCGATCTCGAAGCGGGCGACGACGGTCATCGGTGCCCTCCATGCGCCGATGCCTTATGAGCGCGGCGCTTTGGCGCGGATTGTGCCGCGCGCGACCGCGCATGAAAAGCTCGCACCGCAGCATCGTGGCTCCGGTGCACCACGTACACCCGGCAACTGCTAAAAGCGCGAACCCGGCTGCTGCAGGAACTCGAGCTCTTCGGGCGTCGACTCGCGGCCGAGGATCGCGTTCCGATGCGGATAGCGGCCGAATCGTGCGATCACGTCGTAATGCTTCCGCGCCCATTCGAGCGCCTCGGGCACTCCGTCGCGAGCGAGCTGCGTGAAAAGCCGCAGCGAAGTCTCCTGCGCGGCGCGATCCTCCGAATGTTCGAACGGCAGATAGGCGAACTGCCGCTCGTACGGCGTCAAGCTCCGATCGTCGCCGCATTCGACGAGCGCCTGCGCCGTCGCGAGCGCACGCGCATCGCCGGCAAACGCGCGCGGCGTGTCGCGAAAGACGTTGCGCGTGAACTGGTCGAGCAGCAGGATCAAGGCAAGCGCGCCGCGCGGCGTCTTGCGCCAATCCTCGTATGCCCCCTGCAACGCGGCCTCGACTGCGGCGCCGAAGTGTGCGCGGATCGCATCGTCTGTCACCTGCGATTTCTCGAACCACAGCGTCCGGGCGCGGCCGTAGTCCGGCGAGCCCGGCGCGCCGAACCAGAAGTCCAGAACGTCCTGCGGTGTGGTCATCGGCAGATCGAGTCCGTGCAACGCAGCGTGTTCACGCGAACTCGAGCACGATGCGTCTCGTACGCGCACTCTTCTTTTGGCTTCAGCCGCCCGCTTTGCGGGCTTCGCGCGCGCCGTGCGCGCACGAGCCTTCGCCGAAAGAAAAGTTGCCCGATCATGCAAACTCCAGAACGACGCGCCGGGTACGGGCGCTTTTCTTTTCAATCTTCGCCACGCGCACGTTGCCGATTTCGCGCGTGTTTTTCACGTGCGTACCGCCGCATGGCTGCAGGTCGACGTCCTGCACGCGCACCAGCCGGACGCGGCCGAAGCCCATTGGTGGGCTGACGCTCATCGACTTGACGAGCTGCGGATTGGCCGCCATCTCCTCGTCGGTGATCCATTCGTAGCTCACCGGATGCCCGGCCGCGATCAGCGCGTCGAGGCCGGCCTGCACCGTCTCCTTGTCGAGCGGCGCGGTGATCGCGAAATCGAGCCGCGCGTACTCGGCCGTGATGCTGCAGCCGTCGACCAGTTCCTTGACGACCGCGCACAGCAGGTGCGTAGCCGTGTGAAAGCGCATGTGCCGGTAGCGCCGCGCCCAATCGATCGTCGCGACGACGCGCGTGCCGGGCGCAAGCCGCGCGCGCCAGTCGACGGCCGGGTCGAGCACGTGCAGCGTGTCGTCGGGGGTCGCGCCTTCGCGCCTGGCCTTGCGCGCGTCGACCACCGCGTACGTCGTTCCGTCCGCGAGCGTCAGCGCGCCGCGGTCGCCGGCCTGGCCGCCGCCCAACGGATAGAAGACCGTGCGATCGAGCTCGATGCCATCGTCGCGCAGCGCCGTGACGACGGCCTCGCAGGATTGCAGATACGGATCGATTCGGTAGAGCGCTTCCGTAGCCATCGGGTGCGTTGCGCGCCTCGTGTCGGACGAGGCGCGAACGATACAACGACCCGTGAGCCGTTCGTACTCTGGCGATCAGGGCTCGGTCGGCAGCCCGAGCGCAACCCACTCCGGCATGCCGCCGCGCAGCCAGTACACGTTCGTGTACCCCGCGTTGCGGGCCCACTTCGACGCCTTGTACGACTTCCAGCATTCGGCGCCGTTGCACAGGAAAACCAGCGGCTCGCCCTTGCCGAGCTTGGCCAGTCCGGCGAACGAGTCGACGGTCGCATCGAAGTCGGGCTCCTTCAGGCTCTTCTCGCCGTACGGGACGTTGATCGCCCCGCGCGCGCGTTTGGTCTTGAACTCGCGTTCGGTGCGCACGTCGACGAGCTTGGCGCCGCGCTGCGCCAGCTCGAGCGCCTCCCGCGCACCGACGCGCTTCACGCCCTGCAGTTCCTCGGGCGTCACGATACCGAGGCTCGCGACGTACTCGTAGGGCCGTGCATCGCTGGTCGCGCGAAAGCGCGGCGCCCCGGGGACGACGTTGTCCGTGGTCGTCACCCACTGCACGATCGCGCGCTTGAACGCGGGCGACGTATCGCGGCGCACGACGACGCCGAAACCGGCCGGCAGGGGTCGCGAAGTTGCGAGCGCCTGTGCGCGCTGCGGATTGGCCGCCGCCCACTTGCTCCATTCCTGCTCGAGCGCGACCGTCACGTCGTAGCGGCCGCCGAGCGACATCAGTCCGCCGATGCTGCTCTGCTGGTAGCTGACCTGCTTGAGCGCGCGCACCGACAGCCCGCCCTGGTTCAGCAGACCGCGGCCGACATAGGTGCGCAGCGAGTCCTCGTGCGGGAAGTAGGCGTTGCGGCCCTTGAGATCCGCAACGGTCTTCGCGCCGCCGCTGGCCACCAGAACGTAACGCTCCTCGCCGCCGGTGTGCGCGACCAGTTCGTAGCCATAGGCGAGTGCGGACGCGATGACGTGCGCCGGGGCGACGATCGCGTCGTTCTCCCCGGTGCGCGTCGCGCGCATCGCGTCGCGCAGGTCGCGCAGCGGCAGCACCGTGACCGGCGCGCCGAGCAGCCGCGGCAACGGCGTATTGGCGACCATGATCGACAGCAGTCCGCTGCCCTCGTCGGCCGGATCCATCGCCACCAGCACGCGCTGCGGCGACGCGCCGGACGGCGGCGCGGTCTGCGCCGACGCGACTTGCGCAAGACCGACGAACAGAACCGCAGAGAGTGCGGAAGGCCAGTAACTCATCCGCTTCGGCATCGCGCCCTCCTTCCTCGTGGGATATTGGCGCGGCTTATTGAGTGCCGCTTGCAAGCACGAATAACGTAGACGGGAAAGTCCGGTCCGAAAAGCCCGAATTGGCCCGATCCTGCAGCGGATACTCGGGCGCCGGCCCCCAATCCCGCATCCGACGCGGGGAGAACGGATCGGGCCAGGGCGTCGGCGCCGCCCCGTCTAATGTTCTGCCGCGCGCGCGGCGGCGAAGGCCGAGCTGCGCCTGCGCAGTCGGGCGGGTCGCGCGGGCTCGGCCGGCGCTTCCTCCGCGTGGCTCTCGATCAGCCGCGCGGCCACGCCGGCCACGCTTTCGGTCGCGAACAGCGCGCGCTCGGCCATCTCGGGATCGACATATTCCTCCCAAGGCAGCAGCAGCAGCGCGTAGACCAGCTTTTCGAACTCGGGCACGAAGCGGTCGATGATGTCCTGCGGATCGGCGCACAGCTTCTTGTCGGTGACCAGACCGAACTGCACGCCGCCGTCGTACGACAGGATCGACACGCCCACGCCGATGTTGCCCGACTGCGGCACCCAGAACATCATCTGCTTGAGCCGCGCGCCGGCCATGTACAGCGTCTGCTGCGGCCCGGGCACGTTGGTCATCACCGCGGTCGCCTTGCGCTGGAAGATCTCGAGAATCTGGTTCTGCACCGCGCGCGGCACGAGCCCGGTCATGCCGAGGATCGCCATCGCGAGCACGGGCATGTAGCCGCCCTTCAGCTCCTCCATGCGCGCGTGCACTTCGAGCACGCGCGCGATCGGGTTCTCGATGCCCACCGGGAGCAGCAGCGGCACCAGCCCGAACTTGTTGCCGAGCGTCTTCGGCGGACCGGGCGGGCGCAGGTTGACCGGCACCATCGCGCGGATCTCGCAGCCGGTTACGTCCTCGCCGCGCGCGATGAAGTACTCGCGGAACGCGCCCGCCACGCACGCGAGCAGCACGTCGTTGACCGAGCAGCCGAGCGCGTGACCGACGGCCTTCACGTCCAGCAGCCGCAGCGGCTCGTTCCACGCGACGACCTTGGAACCCGTGGTCTTGCCTTTCAGGCTGGTCGCCGAATCGCTGTCCATCAGCGCCAGCGCCGCCGCATCCTGCGCCACGCGCGCGGCGATGCGCGCGTAGTCGGCGGCCGCTTCGCCGGCGAGGTTCGGGTCCTCCAGCACCGCGCCGTAGGCGTGCAGCACGCGGGTGGCGATGTCGCCGGTGGCGTCGATCGCCTTGACCGTGGCGTCGGTGAACGGCCGCAGCAGCGCTTCCCAGGTGCCGTCGTACATGCGCCGGTCGGGCCGCGCGGGCGGCGGTTCGGCGCGGTCGTCGGAGTCCGGGCTCGTCGAGGTCATCGACAGCAGCACGCCCATCAGCGCCATGCCGTCGGCGATGCAGTGGTGGATGCGAATCACCAGCGCCGAGCCGCCGTCGTAGTGCTCGACCAGATGCATCTGCCACAGCGGTCTGGACGGATCGAGCGCCTGGCTCGCCAGTTGCGCGGCGAACCTCTGCAGCTCGGCCTTGCCGCCGGGCGCGGGCAGCTCGACGCGGATCAGGTGATGGTCGAGATCGAAGTCCTCGTCCTCCTCCCACCAGTGACCAGTCGCGTCCTGCGCGACGCGGCAGCGGAAGCGGTCGTACCGGAGGAACTGGCGCTCGAGCACCTGCTTCAGCCGTTCGCAATCGAGGCGGTCGGCGAACAGGTCGATGCCGACGATCATCATCAGATTGCCGGGCGAATCCATGCGCAGCCACGCCGTGTCCACCGGTGACATCCGTTGGCGCCCCGCCATCGTCTCCTCCTCGTCGTCGCGCACCTGCGCCGGCATAATAGCCGCGCGCGCCGTTCCGGCCGCGCATGGAGGAGAAGATGAGCGAGCTGAAGGCGAAGTTCGAGAAGGCCGTCGCGGATTCGAAGAACCTGGCCGAGCGCCCCGACAATGCGACGCTGCTGAAGATCTACGCGCTGTACAAGCAGGCCACCGTCGGCGACGTCGAAGGCAAGCGGCCGGGATTCACCGACATGGTCGGCCGCGCGAAGTGGGATGCGTGGAACGAACTGAAGGGCCTCGCGAAGGAAGACGCGATGCAGCAGTACGTCGACCTGATCGATGAACTGAAGGGTTGATCGCCCGCCGCACAGACGAAGGGCCCGCAGCGCGGGCCCTTTTTTCAGTGCGGCGTTCAGGCCCTGCCCTTGCCGCCCTTCTTCGCGGCTGCCTTCGCCGACGCGTGCGAGGGCTTGGCCCTGTCCAGCAACTCGTCGAGGTGATGTTCGATGTGCTGCTCGAACCTAGCCTTGAACGGTCTCAGCAGGAAGCCGAGCTTCACGTTCAGGTCGATGTGCGAGTCGGTCACGTGCATGTGGCCCTCGACGCCGGTGCGGTGGAAGTGCAGCGTGTCGCCTTCCCATTCGCTGACCAGGTCGTACTCCTCGGCCAGATCGTCAGCGGTCTTCTGCGCGATCTTCTTCGCCTGCGCGAGCGGCAGGCTGTGCTTGCGCGTGTACTTGATGTCCGACATCGGGCGGCTCCTTCAGGTGCGTCGAGCTTGCCACACGTCCGGGTTCAGCAGCGACGGCGGCTGCCGGCCGGCGAGCGTTTCGGCCAGGTTGCGCATCGCCAGCCGCGCCATCGCATTGCGCGTGGCGCGCGTGCTCGACGCGATGTGCGGCGTCAGCACGGCGTTTTCGAGTTCGAGGAAGCCGCGCCGCAGGTTCGGCTCGTCCTCGAACACATCGAGCCCCGCCGCGGCGAGCCGCCCGTTCTTCAGCGCGTCGATCAGGGCGTCGTCGTCGACCACGCCGCCGCGCGCGATGTTGACGAGCACCGCGGTAGGCTTCATCAGCGCCAGCTCCGCCGCGCCGATCAGGTGATGCGTGTCGCGCGAGTACGGCACCATCACGATCAGGTGGTCGGCCGCGCGCAGCAGGTCTTCCTTGGTCGCCCAGATCGCGCCGCCCTCCTGCTCCGCGGGCAGGCGCGTGCGGTTGTGATACGCGACGCGCATCGAAAATCCCGCCGCGCGCCGTGCGATCGCGCGACCGATGCGGCCCATGCCGATGACCCCGAGCGTGGTGCCGTGCAGCTCGGCACCGAGGAACATCTCGAACTCCCAGCGCTTCCAGTGTCCCGCGCGCAGCCAGCGCCCGGACTCGCAGACGCGCCGCGCCGCCGCCAGCAGCAGCGCCCACGCATGGTCGGCGGTCGCCTCGTTCAGCACGTCGGGCGTGTTGGTCGCGACCACGCCCAGCTTCGTACAGGCGGCCAGATCGATGTTGTTGTAGCCGACCGCGATGTTGGCGACGATCTTCAGCCGCGGGCAGCGCGCGAGCAGGGGCTCGTCGATGCGGTCGCCCGCGGTGATCAGCGCGCCGTCGGCGTCGGCGAGCCGCTCGGCGAGCTGCTCGGGCGCGAGCGACAGATCGGCCTGGTTGTCGACGAGATCGTAGCTTTCCTTCAGTTCGTCGATCAGCGCCGGGAAGATCCGGCGCGTGACCGCGACGCGGTAGGGTCGCTTGCTCATAGGAAGAAGATGAAGGTCAGCAGTCCGAAGATCGGCAGCAGGATCGCTCCCGACCACAACATGTAGCCGAAGAAGCTCGGCATGGCAATGCCGCTGTCCTCGGCGATCGCCTTGACCATGAAGTTCGGCGCGTTGCCGATGTAGGTGTTGGCGCCCATGAAGACCGCGCCGGCCGAGATCGCCGTCAGCGTCGGCGCGAGTGTAGTCATCAGCGCCTGCGGGTCGCCGCCGGCCAGGTTGAAGAAGACGAGATAGGTCGGCGCGTTGTCGAGGAAGGACGACAGCGCGCCGGTCAGCCAGAAGTAGGCGGCGTCGACCGGACGGCCCTCCCCGTCGGTCACCAGCCGCACCAGGTCGGCGAACGCGCCGGACTCGCCCGCGCGCAGCATCAGCAGCACCGGCGCCATCGTGATGAAAATGCCGAAGAAGAGCTTCGCGACCTCGGCGATCGGCGCCCAGCCGAACTCGTTGGACTGCCGCGTCGCCTTGGGCGTGATCGCCAGCGAAACGGCGGCGACGGCCAGGAAGATCGCGTCGCGCACGAGGCCCTCGAGCGGCAGCTTCTGTCCCAGCACGTCGATCTCCACGGCGGGCTTCCAGAGGCCGCTCATCAGCACCGCGCCGAGCACGAGCGCGAGCAGCAGGAAGTTGACGCTGCCCTCGATGCGCAGCGCGCTGACGGGCGTCGGATCGCGCTTCAGCCCCTGCGCGATGTCGCGCATGTACAGCGCCGAGTCGAGCGCGAAATACAGCGCGAGCAGGATCGCCAGCACGAACAGCATCGGCGCGAACATGTGCTGCATCGTCCAGAAGAAGCTCACGCCCTTCAGGAAGCCGAGGAACAGCGGCGGGTCGCCGAGCGGCGTCAGCGAACCGCCGACGTTGGCGACGATGAAGATGAAGAAGACGATCGTGTGCACGTTGTGCCGGCGGTCGTCGTTGGCGCGGATCAGCGGCCGGATCAGCAGCATCGCGGCGCCCGTCGTACCCATGAAGCTCGCGAGCACGCCGCCCAACGCGAGGATGCCGGTGTTGATGATCGGCGTGCCGCTCAGGTTGCCGCGCAGGAAGATGCCGCCGGCGATCACGTACAGCGTGCCGATGAAGACGATGAACGGCAGGAACTCCAGCAGCAGCGTGTGCAGCGCCAGCTCGATCGCAGTGCGCGCGCCGAACGCCAGGCCGAGCGGCACGACGCACGCGAGCGCCCATGCGAACGCGATCTTGCCGTAGTGGTGATGCCAGACGCGCAGCGCGACCAACGGCATCAGCGCGATCGACAGCAGGATGCCCACGAAGGGCAGCGCCCACCCGAGCCCGAGCCGGGTTGCGTCGAACTCGGCCGCCGCCGCGGCGCAGGGCGCGATTGCGGCGACCAGCGCCGCCGCGTGCGCGATGCGGATTCCCTTCAACGCTCCCCCTTCCCCGCCGTCCGGACGAATCGGACGGTCTGCGTCATTCTTCTGTGGCGATGATCAGATGCACGCGGTACGGGCCATGCGCGCCGAGCACCACCGTCTGTTCGATGTCCGCGGTGCGCGACGGTCCCGACACCATGTTCAGCGCGCGCGGCAGCATCTGCCGCGCATCACCGCGCTCGCCGCGCAGCAGCGCGAACGCGTCTTCCATGCCGGCGACGATGCGCGACGCGCGCACCAGCGCGACGTGCGTCTCCGGCAGCAGATGCGTCGACGCCGGCGTGTCCGGCCCCGACAGCAGCACGACCGTTCCCGTCTCCGCCAGCGCGCAGTAACAGCCGGTGATGCCGACCGCATCCGCTCCCTGCGACTCGTCGAAGCGGGGCGCGCGGAACTCGACCTCGAGCCCGGCGCCCGCCCAGTCGAGTCCGGCGAGCGCGGGCCAGGCCACCGCACGCCTTCCGAGCGCCTGCGCGTCGAGATAGCGCGCGACCGCGGCGGGCGCGTCGGCGAACCGCGGCACTTCGTCGACCGTGCTCGCCATCTTCTCCGACATCGCGCGAAAGCGGGTTCGCAGGTCGCCTTCGAGCGCCGGCCGCGGCCCGGCCGGATGGCGCGCGAGATAGTCCTCGGCCAGCGCGCGTTCCGCCGCGACCGGCTCGCCCGTGCGGTGCTGGTTGACGCGGATGCGCTTGAAGATCGCGGCGCGCGCGCGGCTTGTGTCGAAGCTCACGGGTTCGCGCTCAACGGGTCGCTTTGCGGATGAAATCGGCGATGCGCGCCACGCCCGCTTCGATCGCCGCTTCGCTCGTCGCGTACGAAAAGCGGATGTGCTGGCCCTCGCCTTCGATGCGCGGCCCGAAGTGGATGTCGGCGAGCACCGCCACGCCGGCCTCGTGCAGCAGCCGCTTGCGCAGTTCCTCGGAGTCCTTCGCGCCGATGCGCGCGCAGGCCTCGGTGACGTTGGGCCACGCGTAGAACGCACCGCCCGGCGAAGCGCAGCGAAAGCCCGGCACGTCGTTCAGCAGCTGCACGATCAGATCGCGCCGCACGCGGAAGCGTGCGCGCATCTTTTCCGCTTCGTCCTGCGGGCCGGTCAGCGCGGCGAGCGCGGCCCACTGGCTGATCTGGCTCGCGCAGCTTTCGGTGTTGGTGATCCAGCGCGTGAACACCGGCGCCAGCGTGCGGTTGGCGGTGAAGCCGATGCGCCAGCCGGTCATCGCGTAGGTCTTCGATGCGCCGTCGGAGACGATCGTGCGCTCCTGCATGCCGGCCAGGCTCGCGATCGAAACGAACTCGCCGTCGTAGACGAGCTTCGAGTAGATCTCGTCGGCGTAGACCCACACCTGCGGGTGCTTCGCCAGCACCGCGGCGATCGCATCGAGATCGCGCCGCGCGAGCAGCCCGCCGGTCGGATTCTGCGGCGAATTGAGGATCAGCAGCTTCGTCCTCGGCGTGATGCGCGCGGCCAGTTCGTCCGGATCGAACGCGAAGGCGCGCGACTCGCGCAGCGACAGCGCGACCGGCACCGCGCCGTGGGCGACGATCTGCGATTCGTAGATCGGGAAGCCCGGCACCGGGAAGATCACCTCGTCGCCGGCACCGTAGTCGGTCGTCGAGGCGATCGCGTACGCGATGAAGGGCTTGGCACCCGCGCCGACGACGACGTCCTCCGGCGCGATGTCGATGCCGCGCAGCTTCGCCATCGACGCCGCGGCAGCGGCGCGCAGTTCGTCGATCCCGGCCGACGGCGTGTAGCCGTGCCTGCCGCCGCGGATCGCTTCGACCGCGGCGTCCTGGATGTGGACCGGCGTCGGAAAGTCCGGCTGGCCGATGCAGAACGATACGATGTCCTTGCCGGAGCGGATCAGTTGATTGACTTCGGCGAGGACGACGAAGGCGTTTTCGGTGCCGAGCGAGGCGGCGCGTCGGGAAAGTGCGGGCATGAGGGTTCCGTGCAGCGTCGCGCGATTCTAGCGGCCGCACCCGATGACCCGCCGGCCGGACGAAAAAAGAGGCGGCGCATGGCCGCCTCGGATGGGCAGAGCGCCGGTCGCTCGACGGCTACTTGATCTGCCCGCGAATCTCGCCGCTCGGGACGCCGCCGGAGTTCGCGGCCGTGTGCACGTTCACATAGGTGACGCCGGCGCGAATCGCGGCGATCAGCTCGGCCAGCTCGCCCGCGGCGATCAGTTGCCCGCCCGGTCCGACGACCGAGGATGCGGTCAGCACGCCGCTCACGCTGCCGCCCGGCACCGGGCAGCGCGGCGTGCCGGCGGGCGGAACGGGCGGCCCGTCCTCCGGGTTGCCGCACAGCCAGACGCTGATCCCGCCGTTGACGCCGTGCTGGCCGACGTGGATGTGCGCCATGAACGGCCTGCCCTGCAGCCCTTCGTAGTTCAGTTCGTACGCGATCATGCTGCCGTCGCGTTCGATCTTCGCGCGGAAGTCGCCCCTGCCGGGGCTCGATACCGCGGGCACTTCCTGAAAGCCTTCGAGCTTCGCGTGCACCGTTTCGGCGTACGCGGGTGCAGCCGCCCAGAGCGCGCCGAGCGCGATGGCGGCGAATGCCTGTTTGCCATGCTTGCTGATCATCGACTTCCTCCCGAACGCGTTGCGACCGAGGACGGGCCGGCGGGCTCGCGCGGAGAGCGAACGGCGCGCGAACCCCGGCCCGGCTGCACCCGCGGCGGCGCGGCCGCGCGGGCCGGCATCCGATGCGGGCGCGCGACGAACAACACGCGAAACCTCGCGCGCATTCCCGAGCGCGCGCGGATGCGGGATGGCCGCGAGGCGCGCCTCAATCCAGGCGGCCGCCCCGGGTTGCGCGGCTAAGCTTCGCCCCTCCCGCCAAGGTGGCATGGCCGGCCGATGACCCACGCGATCGAAGTCGAAGCGCTGTGCGAGGACTACCGCGCGAAAGCGGGTGCGTCCGTGCGCGCGCTCGACGGCGTGAGCTTCGCCGTGCCGCGCGGCCGCATCTACGGGTTGCTCGGACCGAACGGCGCCGGCAAGTCGACGCTGGTGAAGATCCTCGGCACGATCACCGCGCCCACGGCGGGCCGCGCGGCCGTGCTCGGCTTCGACGTGACGCGCGAGCCGCTCGCGGCGCGCCGGCAGATGGCGGTCGTGCTGCAGCAGACCGCCGCCGAGAACCTGCTGACGGTCCGCGACAACTTGCTCGTCTACGCGTACCTGCACGGCGTGCCGCGCCGCGCGGCGCATGCGCGGATGCGGACGGTGGTCGACGAGTTCGAACTCGGCGCGCGGCTGCGCAGCACGGTGCAGGAGCTTTCGCTCGGCACCAAGCGGCGCATCCAGGTCGCGAAGATCTTCATGCTCGACACGCCGCTCGTGATACTCGACGAAGCGACCACCGGCATGGACCCGCTGATGAAACGGCGCGTGATGGAGCGGCTGCGCGCCGAAGCGCGCAACGGCCGCACGATCCTGATGACCACGCAGGTGCTGAGCGAGGCCGAGGCGCTGTGCGACACGATCATGATCCTGCACCGCGGCCGCGCGATGGCCGCCGGCACGTTGAACGAACTGCGGCGCCGCGCCGCGCACACGTTCCGCGTCACGCTCACCTTCGCGCGCGCCGACGGCGACCTCGCGCAACGGCTGCGCGCGCTCGCGCCGACCGAGATGAAGATCGACGGCCACTCGGCCGAGCTGCTGTTTCACGGCGAGGAGGCGGAACTTCTCGCCAGGCTCGGCGACTTCTCGCGCACGGTGCCGATCGCGCAGTTCGAGGTGCGCGGCCCGACGCTCGAGGAGATCTTCGTAACGCTGGTGGCCGAGCCGCGGCCGGAGGCCGGCGCATGAAAACGATCGCGGCGATCTTCTATCGCGACTGGCGGCAGCGGATGACCAACGCCGGCTTCGTCTTCTGGGACCTGTTGGCGCCGGTCGCCTATCTGCTGCTGTTCGGCCTGGGCTTCGAGCGGATGATCGGCGGCGGCTTCGTCTTCGAAGGCCGCGTGCTTTCGTACACCGCCTTCCTGCTGCCGGGCGTGATCGCGATGGTCGGCTTCACCGTCGCGCTGAACGCCGCGTGGGGCTTCTACATGGACAAGGACTCCGGCATCTTCCACGAGCTGCTGACCTACCCGATCACGCGCGCGCAACTGCTGATCGGCAAGATCGGCTTCAACGTACTGGTCGCGCTCGCCGGCTCCGCGATCGTCGTCGCGCTCGCGGTCGGCGCGCTCGACGTGCGGGTGCGCTGGGAATGGCTCGCCTTCGTCGCCGCCGTCATCGTCGTCGCCACGGCCGCCTGGTTCTTCGCCTTCGCCGTGCTCGCGATCGAGCTGCGCCGCATGGATTCATTCAACACCGCCACCAGCGCCGCGTACATCCTGCTGATGTTCTTCAGCACGATGTTCTATCCGGTGCTCGACCTGCCCGCGTGGTTCCGCGTCGCCGCCCACTTCAATCCGCTGACGTGGCACGTCGACCTGCTGCGCTACGCGCTGCTCGGCACGGGCAGTCCCGCTGCACTCGCATGGGAGGCGGCCGCGCTCGCGGCGTTCGCGCTCGCGATGCTCGCGGTCGGGGTGCGGGCGTTGAATCGCGCGGACCAGTAGCCCGGATATTTCACGAGGTCGCCCCCGTATGCGTGCGTTGCGTCTCGGTGAATCGGCACTTGCGGCACGCGGGCGGCCGATCCAGTTTGTACCGCCGGGGCTACGCGGGTTTGCGCGGCGCCTGTGGGCGGAGGCGGGGTTTCGCGAAGCACTGCTTCGCGCCGCCGGAGCCGGTCGCGCTTGCAAGCGCGACCGTGGAACGCGGGCTTGCGCTCAAGTGCTCGCCAATGCCTCTGGGCATTGGACTGCGCCCCTCTCGCGCAATCCGCATCCCGCATGCATCCGCGCAATTCCCGCGTCCCCCGTGAAATATCCGGGCTAGCCCGCGCCGAGCCTGCGATAGAAGAACTGCGTCGCGCAGTAACCGCCGCGGGGCAGCAGCGCGTAGTCGGGCACGATGCCGCAGGGCTGCCAGCCCAGACGCAGGTACAGCCGCTCGGCGTCGCCGCCGACGACCGTGTCCAGCACCAGCAGCGTCTTGCCGCATTCGCGTGCAATGTCCTCGGCGGCGCGCATCAGCGCCGCGCCGATGCCGCGTCGGCGGGCGCGCCGGTGCACGAGCATCTTCGCGACGTCGGCGCGATGCGGCTGGTTCTCCGGCTGTTGCAGCACGACTTGAACGGTGCCGACGATGCCGGCGGCATCCTCGGCCACCAGCAGCGCACGCTCACCGCGTTCGACGCCGGCGGCGACGTGCCGCCAGAAGTCCAGCGCCTTCGCGTGCGACAGCGGGTGCATGAAGCTCACCGAGGCGCCGCCGTCGACGCAATCGATCAGGACTTGCGCCAGCTCGTGCAGTTGCGAATCGGTGACCGACGCAACGCGCCGCACCGTGTAGTCGCCCGCATCCATGTTCAGCCTCCGGGCAGGAACTGCGAAGTGATGACGACCGCATAGCGGGCCGGCCGGCGCGTCCGGTTCCGGTACACGACCGGACGATCGAGCACCAGCGCGAGGCAGTCGCCGGCGTTCAGCACGTTCTGCTCCTCGCCGACCGTGACGTCGATCCGTCCTTCGAGCACCCACACCTGCTGGTGCATGCGCGGTTCGCGCGGTCCGGTTTCGTAGGCCACGCGCGCGCCCGGCGGAAACACGATCTCCACGATCCGGATCGGCGACGGAAAGCCGCTCGGCGAGACGTTGCGGCGCCGGTAGCCCGACGCCGGGTCGCGCCACCACGGCTGGTCCGCCGCCCGCGCGACGGGCGCCGGCTGCGCGGCCGGCGCATCGAACAGCGACGCGAGCGACACGCCGAGTCCGCTCGCGAGCCGGTCCAGCACCACCGCAGTCGCGCTGCTTTCGCCGCGCTCGATCAGCGAGATCATCGAGCGGCTAACGCCCGAGCGCGCCGCCAACGCCTCCAGCGAAAGGCCCAGCGAAGCGCGCAGGTCGCGCACGCGCCGTGCGATGCGCCGGTCCAGTTCGTGTCGGGTGGAATCCGGCATACGGGATGCATGCTCCAGTATGTTGGA
>BOKW01000001.1 GCA_016861185.1 Betaproteobacteria bacterium | reverse complement strand
GCTTTCGCCCATTGTGCAAAATTCCCCACTGCTGCCTCCCGTAGGAGTCTGGCCCGTGTCTCAGTCCCAGTGTGGCTGGTCGTCCTCTCAGACCAGCTACCGATCGTCGCCTTGGTGAGCCTTTACCTCACCAACTAGCTAATCGGGCATCGGCCGCTCCCATAGTGCAAGGCCTTGCGGTCCCCTGCTTTCCTCCGTGGAGCGTATGCGGTATTAGCCAATCTTTCGACTGGTTATCCCCCGCTACGGGGCACGTTCCGATGCATTACTCACCCGTTCGCCACTCGCCACCAGGGTTGCCCCCGTGCTGCCGTTCGACTTGCATGTGTAAGGCATGCCGCCAGCGTTCAATCTGAGCCAGGATCAAACTCTTCAGTTCAAATCCTCGGCGAACATACTTTGTACGTTCACCACTCACTCGCGGAATTGAGGTTCTAGACCTCTATTGCGCGTGAGCTTCTTGATGACTTGAGTCGACCGCGGTCGCCGGCGTGAGACCTTCGACCGTGGCTGCGCCTTTCATCAAGCGCCCACACTTATCGGCTGTTTCGTTGTTAAAGAGCGTGCTGCCTCGCACTCTCGAGTGCGCCGCGCACTTGCGCCAGCAGCGAAGAAGCGGAATTATGCGGATCGGAAAATCGCGTGTCAAGCCGACACGTGCTCCCGAGGGAACGCCCGGCTAAGTCCCTGATCCGACAAGAAGCCAAGGGCGCCGGGCGCTTCAGCGATGCGAGAACTTCGGCTGACGCTTCTCGACGAACGCCGCCATGCCTTCCTTCTGGTCGCTGGTGGCGAACAGCGAATGGAAAAGGCGCCGCTCGAAAAGCAGCCCCTCGGCAAGCGCCGTTTCATAGGCGCGGTTCACGGCTTCCTTCGCCATCATTACGGCCGGCAAGGAAAACTGCGCGATGGTCTCGCCAGCGCCGATCGCCTCCGCGAGCAGGCGATCGGCGGGCACGACGCGCGACACGAGGCCGGCGCGCTCGGCTTCCTCAGCGTCCATCATGCGCGCCGACAGAACGAGGTCCATCGCCTTGGCCTTGCCGACCGCCCGCGGGAGGCGCTGCGTGCCGCCAGCGCCGGGGATGATCCCCAGCTTGATTTCGGGCTGGCCGAACTTCGCGCTCTCCGCGGCGATGATGATGTCGCACATCATCGCCAGTTCGCAGCCGCCGCCGAGCGCGTAGCCGGCGACCGCGGCGATCACCGGCTTGCGCACGCGCCTGATCGTCTCCCAGTTGCGCGTGATGTACTCGCTCTTGAACACATCCATGTAACCCCACTCGCGCATCGCGCCGATATCGGCCCCGGCGGCGAAGGCCTTGTCGCTACCGGTAATCACGATCGCGCCGATCGCCTCGTCGCGGTCGAATCGGGTCAGCGCATCGCCGAGTTCGTCCATCAGCGCGTCGTTCAGAGCGTTGAGCGCCTTGGGGCGATTCAAGGTTACGAGGCCGACGCGGCCGCGCGTTTCGACGACGATGTTCTCGTAGTTCATACCTGACTCCTTGATATCGATCGTGCGAGCGCCGCAAGCGCTCAGGGAACAATGTCCGGCGCCTTGTCCGCCTCCGGTGCGCCGCGCTCGACGTATTCGAGGATCGTCTGCGCCGGCAGCGCCCGCGAGTAGAAGTAACCCTGCGCGTACTCGCAGCCGATCGAACGCATGTACTGGACCTGCTCGAGCGTTTCGATGCCTTCGGCGATGACCTTCAGCTTGAAGTGCCGTGCGACGGCGAGCATCGCATGCACGATCGCGCAGCTGTCGGCGTCGGCGGGGATGCCCTCGACGAAGCTCTGATCGATCTTCAGGGCCTGGATCGGCATGCGCTTGAGGTAGCCCAGCATCGAGTAGCCTGTGCCGAAGTCGTCCAGCACGAGGCCGACCCCTACCGAAGCCAGCTCGCTCATCACGTCGTTGTTGATCTCGCTTTCCTTCACCAGCGTGCGCTCGGTGATCTCCAGCGTGATCATGCGCGGCTCGACGTCGTGCTTGACGAGCGCGCTGCGCACGAGAATCGGCAGCGACGCCGACCCCATCTCGCGCCCGGCGACGTTGATCGCGACGGGTATGTCGAAACCGGGATGCGCCTCGCGCCAGCGCCGGATCTGGGCGCAGACCTCGTTGACGACCCAACGCGTGATCCTCTCGGACAGTCCGCTCACTTCGGCCACGCCGATGAAGCGGTCGGGCGTCAGCGTGCCGAAGGCCGGATGCTGCCAGCGGATCAGCGCCTCGAGCCCGACCACGCGCCCGGTCTCCATGTGGACCTGCGGCTGGTATTCGACGGCGAACTGCGGACTGTCGCCCTGCACCGCCTTCAGGAGCTGGATGCCGAGCTGAACCTCGCGCGCGGCGCGCTCGGCGCGGATCGGGTTGAAGAAACTGAACTGGTTGCGACCGTCGCGTTTGGCCTGGTACATCGCGGCGTCGGCGTTCTTCAGCAGCGTGCTCATCTCGCGGCCGTGCTCGGGGAACAGCGCCACTCCGATCGAGGCCGACACCTGCGTGTCGACGTTCGGCACGAGGTCGGTGCGATGCAGCGCCTGCGCCATGCGCGCGGCAAGCAGCGCGACCTCCTGCCGGTGTTCGAACTCGTTGATCAGCACGACGAACTCGTCTCCGCCGAGACGCGCGACCACGCCGGCGTCGCCGACCGTCTCTTTGAGCACCTGCGCGGCCGACTTGATCAACGCGTCGCCGACCAGGTGACCCAGCGTGTCGTTGACGTCCTTGAAGCGATCCAGGTCGATCAGCATCACCGCGATGCGCCGCCGCCGGTTCGCGGCGGTCATGATCATGTCGCGCATCGTCTCCCGCAGCAGGTTGCGGTTCGGCAGCCCCGTCAGGGAGTCGTACCACGCGAGCTGCTCGATGCGGCTTTCGGCCTCCTGCCGCTGCGCGGCCTCCATCGCGAGCGAGACCATCAGCGCCGCGGTCGCGGCGAAGTTGACTTCGTCCTCGTCCCAATGGCGCGGCGACTCGTGGTGCACGCACAGCACGCCTTGCACGGTGCCGTCGAGTAGCACCGGGGCGTCGAGCAGCGCGCGGATGCCGCTCCAGCGGCGGTCGCCCGCCAGCCCGGCTGTCAGCGGCGATCGGCGCGCGTCGGCGACGACCAGCGGCTGGCGGTCGCGCAGGCGGGCGAAGTACTCTGGAAACGCCGTCGCCGGAAACTCCACGCCGATCCAGTCGCGTGCGAAGCGCTCGTGCCGTCCCTCGAACATCGCCTCGCACAACAGGCTTTCCGGATTGCGCGCGTGCCGCCAGAAGCTCACCGAGTCGGCGCGCAGCGTCTCGGCCGTCGTGCGCAACACGCGCGCGAGCGATTGCGCGAAGTCGGCGCGCGTATGGATCGCCAGCTCCAGCAGGCGTTCGCGGAATTCGAGCCGGCGCGCCTGCTGCGGGCCTTCGCCGGCGCGCTGCGACAGAGCCGCGCCCACGTCGCGCGCAGTCACCAGCAGTCCGCCCAGCGCGGGCTCGGAGCTGCAGTTACGGATCGCGACCCAAAGCCGGTGCACCGCGCCGTTCGCGCCGTTGGCGCGAACGAGACACGCGTGCGTGCGCTCGCCGGCGACATCGATCGACGCGGCCTGGATCGCCTTGAGCAGTGCCGGTCGATCCTCCTCGATCGCCAGCGCCGCCCCGGGCTGGCCCAGCGTCGATTCCGGCTCGATCCCGAGCGCCGCGCGGATCGCTGGCGACTGGTAACGCACGACGCCGCCGGCGTCGAGGACCATCAGCAGATCCGCCGTGTTCTCGGCGAAGACGACCAGCCTGCGCTCGATCCGCTCCGCCCGCGCCGCCAGCTCGCGCAGTTCGGTCACGTCGCGCGCGGAAACGACGATCGCCCGCACCAGCGGATCGCGCAGCCGGTCGGCGAGCGCCGCTTCGATCCAGCGGCCGCCGCGGCCGTCGCCGCGTGTGCGCAGCCGCCACAGATGGCCGCGCCCGGCCTCGTCCGAGCGGCCGCTGCGGGCCGCCTCGAACGCGCTCAGGAACTCGGCGCTCGACGCCTCGTCGAGCAGGTATTCGAAGGGCACGCCGAGCAGGTCGGCAGGCGCCACACCGGTCGCCGCCTCTGCCGCCGCGTTGGCGGCGAGCACGCGCCGATCCGCACCGACCAGCAGCGCCAGGTCCGTGGCCGGCTGCGCAAGCGCCTGCAGCCGCGCGCGCCGCGCGCGCTCCTCGCGTTCGGCGCGTCGTTGCGGCTCGATGTCGCGCAGGGTGATTGCGACGACGTTCTCCTGCTCGAAGCGCAGCAGCTCGGCATCGAGTTCGAGCGCGAGCACGCGTCCTTCCGCGAGCGGCAGCTTCGCGCGCAACGTGAGCCGGCTCCGCTCCTGCAGCCTGGCCCACAGCTTGGCCCAGCGACGGGCGGACTCGCGATGACGGCGGAACGCGACCAGCTCGGAGAGATGGCGCCCCACGACGGCTTCGGCGGCGAGTCCCAGCAGTTCGGTTGCCGCAACATTCGCGGCCAGCACCTGCGCCGAGGCGTTCATGCACACCGCGGGCAGGGGCAGATGGTCGAAAGCCGCTTGCTTGAGCGACTTCTCGACGGCCGATTGCCTCAGCGGTATGACGGTCGAAGCCACGAACGCCCTCGTTCCCCCCCGCGCAACCGCCTCGCGCCGAGGCTGACGGCGCGGGCGTTGCTACCCCGCGGGCATTGTGCCACGCGAGCGTCCGCGCGTGAGCGTGGGAGCCGCCCTGCTGGGACGCGCCGCGGATGCTCGCTACACTCGGCCGGTGATCGCGGTCTCGTTACCGCTCGCTGCGGTACCGGAGCGCACGAAGGACGCGGGAACCTCTCTGCCGAAGCGCCGCGCACATGTCGCAGATCATCGAACAACGGATCGCCACGCTGCTCGGCAACTTCGGGCTGATCCCGTTCTTCGCGCTGGCTGCCGCGAGCTGGGTGCCGTTCGGTGCGCCGTACGAGAACTTCGTCGAGCAGGCGCTCGTCGGTTATGCCGCGGTGATTCTTTCGTTTCTCGGCGCCGTGCACTGGGGACTGGCGCTCGCCACGCCCGCGCTCGGGAAGGCGCAGGCCTGGAACGCTTTCGGCTGGGGCATCGCGCCGTCGGCGCTGGCTTGGCTCGCGCTGCTGCTGGCGATTGCCGGCGTGCACACCGGGCTCGTCTATGCGTTTCTGATCGGCGACATCGCGATCTGCCGGCTGATGGACGCTGCGCTGCTGCGCGTGTACGGGAGCGTGCCGGCGTGGTATCCCGCGCTGCGCACGCGGCTGACGATCGGTGCGACGATCGCATTGGCGATCGCGCTGGCTTCAACCCTGTGAAGGACCGACCATGTTCAAAGCGATCTACCTGACCCGCGACAACGACCAGTTCGCGGCGCGCATCGCCGAGCTCGGCGACGATGCGCTCGACTTTGCGACCGCCGGCGCCGATGTGACCGTCGCCGTCGAATACTCGACGATCAACTACAAGGACGCGCTTGCGCTGACCGACAAGTCGCCGATCGTGCGCAAGTGGCCGATGGTCGCCGGCATCGACGCCGCCGGCACGGTCGTCGCGAGCAGCCATCCGCTCTGGAAGCCGGGCGAGAAGGTCGTGCTGACCGGCTGGGGCGTGGGCGAATCGCACTGGGGCGGGCTCGCGCAGAAGGCGAAGTTCAAGGGGGACTGGCTGGTCGCGCCGCCGGCGCCGTTCGGCACCAAGCAGGCGATGGCGATCGGCACCGCGGGCTTCACCGCCGCGTTGTGCGTGAGCGCGCTAGAGCGCTACGGCATCACGCGCGCGCACGGCGACGTGCTCGTCACCGGCGCGACCGGCGGCGTCGGTTCGATCGCGATCGCGCTGCTCGCCGCGCGCGGCTACCGCGTCGTCGCGTCGACCGGCAAGCTCGCCGAGGCCGACTACCTGAAGTCGCTCGGCGCCGCCGACGTGATCGACCGCGCCGAGCTGTCCGCGCCCGGCAAGCCGCTGCAGAAAGAGCGCTGGGCCGCCGTCGTCGATTCGGTCGGCAGCCACACGCTCGCCAACGCGTGCGCGCAAACGCGCGCCGAAGGCGCGGTGGCCGCCTGCGGGCTGGCGCAGGGCATGGACTTCCCGTCGACCGTCGCACCGTTCATCCTGCGCGGCGTTTCGCTGCTGGGCGTCAACAGCGTGCTGGTGCCGCGGCCGCGCCGCGAAGCGGCGTGGCAGTTGCTCGCGCAATCGCTCGACCGCGCCAAGCTCGACGCGATGACGCGCGTCGTGCCGCTCGCCGAAGCGTTCGACGTCGCGCGCGACCTGATCGCGGGCAAGGTGCGCGGCCGCGTCGTCGTCGACGTCAATCGCTGAGGCGACGCGATGAAGTTCTCGGTCAGCCACGCGCGCGACGGCGCCTTCACGCACGACGGCCTGCGCCCGTTCTTCGAGTACCGCGACCTCGGCATCCGCGACGCGACGAACGGCAAGGTCGTCGCCCACGTGATCCGCGCGCGGCCGGGCGCCCCCGCGCAGCATCAGCGCCATCATCACGAAGTCGAGTTCCAGCTCGTCTACGTGCTCAAAGGTTGGATCAGGTTCGAATACGACGGCGTCGGCGAAGTGCTGCTGACGGCGGGATCGTGCGTGCACCAGCCGCCGGGCATCCGGCACAAGGAGCTGGGGCATTCCGACGACCTGGAAATGCTCGAGATTGTGATGCCCGCGGACTTCGCGACCGTGGTCGACGAGGGCTGATCCTGCCGCGGCGACATCTGAACTCGCGCGCGGGTTCCGCGCGCGAGCGCCGCAAGAACAGGTCATGGCGTCGCCGTGCCGGACTGCTAACGTAGCGCCCCTCGACGCGGCGGCCCCGGCGCCGCCGCCTACCACTCCCTCGACGGAACTCATTCGATGATCCAGTTGAACGTCAACGGACGCGGCGTGTCGGTCGACGCCGATCCGTCAACGCCGCTGCTGTGGGTGCTGCGCGAACACCTCGGGCTGACCGGCACCAAGTTCGGTTGCGGCATCGCCGTCTGCGGCGCCTGCACCGTCCACCTGAACGGCCAACCGGTGCGAAGCTGCAGCACGCCCTTGTCGGCCGCCGCCGGTGCGCAGGTCGTAACGATCGAAGCGATGGCATCCGACCGCGTCGGCCGCGCCGTGCAGGACGCGTGGGTGCGCAACGACGTCGTCCAGTGCGGCTACTGCCAGTCAGGTCAGGTGATGGCGGCGGCCGCGCTGTTGAGGGCCAAGCGCAACCCGAGCGACAAGGACATCGACGAAGCGCTCGTCGGCAACGTCTGCCGCTGCGGCACGTACGCGCGCATCCGCGCCGCGGTCAAGGACGCCGCGAAGGCGCTCGGCTGAGGAGGTGACGATGAAGGCACTCTTCGAAGCCGATGCCGCCGATGCGCTCGCTCAACTTTCGACGACGCAGCCGATCAAGCTCGCGCGCCGCGATTTCCTCAAGGTCACCGGGGTGGCCGGCGGCGGCTTGATGCTCGCCATCGGCCTGCCCGCCGGCGCGCTGCTCGGCGGTCGCATCGCGCAGGCGCAGGAGCCGGGCAAGAAGTTCGTCTACCCGCCGGCCGCATTCATCCGCATCGGGACCGACGACAGCGTGACGATCCTCGTGAACAAGCTCGAGTTCGGCCAGGGCGTCTTCACCTCGTTGCCGATGCTGATCGCCGAAGAGCTCGAGTGCGACTGGAAAAAGGTGCGCGCCGAGCATGCGCCCGCCGCGCAGGTTTACGCGCATCCGGGATTCGGCATCCAGATGACCGGCGGCTCGCAGTCGGTCACTTCGAGCTGGCAGCAGTTCCGCGTGATCGGCGCGACGGCGCGCGACATGCTGCTGACCAGCGCCGCGCAGCGCTGGAAGGTCGACAAGGCGCGGCTCGACACGCGCGACGGCGTGGTGATCGAGATCGGCGGTCAGAAGCGGCGCATCCACTACGGCGCGCTCGCCGAAGGCGCGATGAAACTCGAGGTGCCGGCGAAGATCGGTATCAAGGCCGACCCGAAGGATTTCCGCCTGATCGGCAAGCCGACGCTGCGCGTCGATGCGCGCGAGAAGGTCGACGGCCGCGCGCAGTTCGCGATCGACAAGACGCTGCCGGGCATGCTGGTCGCGGTCGTCGCGCGGCCGCCGGTGTTCGGCGGCAAGGTCAAGCAGGCCGACCTCGATCCGGCGAAAGTCACGGTCAAGGGCTTCAAGTCGATGTTCGTGATTCCGGTCGATCGCGGCGGCAGCGGCGTGGCGGTCGTCGCCGACGGCTACTGGCCGGCGAAGACCGTGCGCGACGGCCTGAAGATCGAGTGGGATCTGCCGGCGGGACCGACGACGAGCGAGCAGCTCGCGCAGTACAAGGCGCTCGCCGCGCAGCCGGGTCTGCCGGCGCGCGCCGACGGCGGGCCCGATGCGATCAGCGCTGCCGCGCGGCGCATCGACGCCGAGTTCGAGTTCCCCTACCTCGCGCACGCAGCGATGGAGCCGCTCAATGCGGTGATCGACCTGAAAGCGGACCGTTGCGACGTCTGGTGCGGCTCGCAGTTCCAGACGGTGGACCAGATCCGCGTCGCGCAAGCGGCCGGACTGCAGCCCGAACAGGTCAATCTCGTGACGACCTTCGCCGGCGGCGGCTTCGGCCGGCGCGCGAATCCGGTGTCCGACTACCTGGTCGAAGCGGTGCAAATCGCGAAGGGAATGAAGCAGGCGGGTCTCGATGCGCCGGTCAAGGTGATGTGGTCGCGCGAGGACGACATGCGCGGCGGCTATTACCGGCCGCTGCACGTGCACCGCGTCGCGATCGGCCTCGACGCCAAGGGCCGCCCGATCGCGTGGCAACACGCGATCGTCGGCCAGTCGATCGTCAAGGGCACCGCGTTCGAGAAGTTCCTGGTCAAGGACGGCGTCGATCACACGATGACCGAAGGCGTGGTCGACACGCCGTACAACCTGCCGAACATGCGCGTCAGCGTGCACCATCCGGACGTCAACGTGCCCGTGCTGTGGTGGCGCTCGGTCGGCCATACGCACACCGCGTACGTGATGGAAACGCTGATCGACGAGCTGGCGGTGGCGGCGAAGCAGGACCCGATCGCCTATCGCCTTTCGCTGCTCGACGCCAAGCACGCGCGGCACCGCGCGGTGCTGAATCTCGTGCGCGAAAAGTCCGGCTGGGGCCGGCCGCTCGCGAAAGGACGCGCGCGCGGCGTGGCGATCCACGAGAGCTTCGGCTCCGTGTGCGCGCACGTCGCCGAGGTGTCGATCGAGAACAATGCGATCCGCGTGCATCGCGTCACGTCGGCGATCGACTGCGGCACCGCGGTCAATCCGCTCGGCGTCGAGGCGCAGGTGCAGTCGGCGATGGTGTTCGGGCTGTCGGCCGCGCTGTACGGGAAGATCACGCTGAAGAACGGCGAGGTCGAGCAGACGAACTTCCACCAGTACCCGGTGCTGCGCATCGACGAGATGCCCGAGATCAGCGTGCATATCGTGCCGAGCAACGCGCCGCCGACGGGCGTGGGCGAACCCGGCACGCCGCCGATCGCGCCGGCCGTCGCGAATGCCGTGTTCCAACTGACGGGCAAACGGCTGCGCCGGTTGCCTTTCGATCTGGCGGCCACCTGATTCGGCGATGCGTGGCGCAAGTGGCGCCGGTTGCGGCCGGCGCCACTTGCGGCAGAATCGCTGCGCAACGCACGCGCTCGACCCACTACGCGCTTTCAAGCAGGAACGAAACGGAGCCCGAAAAATGAAGCCACGCTTGCTGCTACGTGCCACCACGTTCGCCGTCGCCGGCCTGCTGATCGCGGCCGGCTCGGCCTTCGCCAAGGATCGCAAGGAATGCGATCGCGTCTACAAACCGTCGGTGGGCCAGCCCGGCAAGGACGTCGTCTGGGTGCCGACGCCCGACGAGCTGGTGCAGCGCATGCTCGCGATGGCCAAGGTCACGCCGAAGGACATCGTCTACGACCTCGGCGCCGGCGACGGCAAGATCGCGATCGCCGCGGGCAAGCTCGGCGCGACGGCGGTCGGCATCGAATACAACCCGGACATGGTCAAGCTCGCGCAGTGCTACGTCGAGGCCGAAGGCGTGGCCGGCAAGGTCAAGATCATCCACGGCGACATCTTCAAAGAGGACTTCAGCAGAGCCACCGTCGTCACGATGTATCTGCTGCCCGAACTGAACCTGAAGCTTCGGCCGACGATCCTCAACATGCGGCCCGGTACGCGCGTGACCTCGCACCAGTTCACCATGGGCGACTGGGAAGCCGACGAGACTGCGGAGATCGACTACCGCACCGCGTACCTGTGGATCGTCCCGGCGAAGGTCGAAGGCAGCTGGAACTTCCGCGACGCGAGCGGCCAGCAGTTTTCCGTCGCGCTGACGCAGAAGTACCAGAAGATCAGCGGCGACGTGACCGCTGGCGGCAACAAGCAGCCGCTGGTCGGCGCCACGCTGCGCGGCGACGAGATCCGCTTCGCGTTCAACGACGACAAGGGTGTCACCCGCACGCTGACGGGCACGGTTCGCGGCAACGAGATCAACGGGACGCTGCGCGCCGCCGGGGGCGGTGAGGTCAAGGTCAGCGGCACGCGGCGTTGAGCGCGCGGCCCGTTCAACTTCCTCAACGACGAGCCCCGCGATCGCGGGGCTTTTTGCATCGGAGCCCCCCAATGAGCGCCACCACCGGTTCCGCCGCACCCGCGGCCGCTGCGCCCGTCGTCGCCGCGCCGCGCCCCGCGCTGTCGGTGTTCGACGCGGTGATGATCATCACCGGCATCATCATCGGCGGCGGCATCTTCTCGTTTCCGCCGCTCGTGGCCGGCATGACCGGCTCGGTCGAATGGACGTTCGGCGCATGGCTCGCGGGCGCCGCACTCGCGCTGATCGGCGCGCTGTGCTACGCGGAGCTGGCGACGACTTTTCCGAACGCCGGCGGCGACTATCACTTCCTGACGCGCGCGTACGGCAAAGACCTGTCCTTCTTTTTCGCGTGGGCGCGCGTGACGGTGATCACGAGCGGCTCGATCGCGCTGCTCGCGTTCGTGTTCGGCGACTACGCCTCGCGCGTCGTGTCGCTCGGCGCGCACTCGTCGGCGATCTACGCGGCGCTGGTCGTCGTGCTGCTCACGGCCGTCAACGTCGCCGGGTTGCGCGAATCGGCGCGCACGCAGAACGTGATGTCGATGCTGCTCGTGCTCGGCATCCTGCTGGTGGTCGTGTCGGGCTTCGTCAGTCCGGCGCCGGCGGCGCCGCCGCCGCCGGCATCGAGCGGAATGCCGCCGCTGTTCGGCACCGCGCTGCTGTTCGTGCTGTTCACCTTCGGCGGCTGGAACGAAGCCGCCTACATCTCGGCCGAGGTGCGCGGCGGGAACCGCGCGATCGTCAAGGCACTGGTGCTGGCGCTGGGGCTCGTGACCATCGTCTACGTTCTGTTCGTCGCCGCGCTGCTCGTCGGGCTCGGCTTCGACGGGCTGAAGGCCAGCAAGCAGGTCGCCGCCGACGTCGCGCAGAAGTCGATGGGCGCCTTCGGCGAAAAGCTGATCGGCGCGCTCGTCGCACTGGCGGCGCTGACCTCGATCAACGCGACGATGCTGGTCGCCGCGCGCACGAACTACTCGGTCGGGCGGGACTGGCCGCTGTTCGCCTTCATGGGACGCTGGCACGGCGGGCGCGACGCGCCGGTCGTCGCGTTCGTCGTCACCGGCGCGCTGTCGCTCGCGCTGGTTGCGTTCGCCGCGGTCAACCAGAGCGGCGTCAAATTCATGGTCGACTTCACCGCGCCGGTATTCTGGTTCTTTTTCCTGCTGACCGGCATCGCGCTGTTCGTGCTGCGCTTCCGCTACGCGCACGTCGCGCGGCCGTTCCGCGTGCCGATGTACCCGGTTCTGCCGATGGTGTTCGTCGCGACCTGTGCCTTCCTGCTGTACAAGAGCCTCGAGTTCACGCTGCAGAACCGGGCGATCCAGATCGCGATCTACGTGATGCTCGCGGGTGTCGTCGTATGGGTGGTCGCGCGGCTGCGACGGGGCGCGTGATCCGGCTCGACGTTTTCGGCCGCCGCATGGATGCCGTGTACGACGGCCGCTGGCGGCTGTTCGAAGTCGGCAGCGAGGGCAAGCGCCGGCCGAGCGATCTCGTGATCCCGGACTTCGTCGCGCCGGATGAGATCGAGCAGTACCTGTTCGACCTGCTGCACGAATCCGCGCATCCGCGCCACCCGCGCATCGTCCGGTTGCCCGACGAACCATGAAGCCCATCGCCGGCATCCTGCTCGCCGCGGGCGTGGGCGCGCGCTTCGATCCGAACGGCGTGCGGCTCAAGCTGCTCGAACCCGCACCGGCCGGCGCGCATGCCGGGCGGCCGCTGGCAGTCGCCGCGGCGTTGAATCTGAAAGCCGCGGTCGACGAAGTCGTCGCCGTCGTGCGGCCGATCGACGACGAACCGCAGCGCGCGCTGCACGCCGCGCTCGCGGCTGCCGGCTGCCGGCTTGTCGTCTGCGAGCGCGCCGGCGAAGGCATGGGCGCTTCCCTCGCCTGCGGCGTGCGCGCGGCGAGCGATGCCGCGGGCTGGCTGATCGCGCTGGCGGACATGCCGGCGATCGCCCCAGCGACGATCGCCGCGGTCGCGCAGGCGCTGCGCACCGGGCACATGGCGGCCGCGCCTTTCGTCGGCGATCGCCGCGGCCATCCGGTCGGTTTCTCCGCCGCCTGCTTCGAAGAACTCGCGCGATTGACCGGTGACGCCGGCGCGCGCAGCGTACTCGCCGACCACCCGCCGTTTCGCGTCGCGGTCGACGATCAAGGCGCGCTGCTCGACATCGATTCGCCGTCCGATCTGAAGTCGCCTTGACAGCGGTCGCGAGGTCGGACGACGGCGCGCCATGATCCGCGCGACCGGCTTATTCTTGACCTGCCCGCGCCGCGCGCGGGCGCCAATCGGCGACCGCTTCAACGAAGGAGAACAAGCATGCCGAAGGTCCGCGTCATCAAACCGCACGAACTGGAACGCAACGAAGTCGTCCTCACCGAGTTCTACCCCGCACTGCTCGCCGAAGGCGATTCCTGGTTTTCGCTCGGCGCGATCCCCGCGTACAACATGCTCGATCCGCTCGAGTTCGAAACCTTCGGCGCCGTGATCAACCTCGCCTATCCCGGCGACACGGCCGACGACATGCGCAGGGCGCTGCCCGCGAGCGGCGGCAAGCGCATCGACCTGTGGGCTTCCGAACTGGCCGTGCATCTCGCCGACCGCAACGCGTATCCGTACCAGGGCATCCTGTTGTCGGCCGGCGGCAACGACCTGATTGCGGCGTTTCCGCATCTGCTCAGGCGCGGCGTCGACTACGCCAATGCGGACCCCGCCGACCCGGCGGCGCTGATCGACGCGGATGCGCTCGCGCGCTTCGATGCCTTCCTCAGCGACAGCCTGACGCGCATCGTCCGTTTCATCCGCGAAGAGGGCGGACCGAACCGCGACGCGCCGATCTTCACGCACACCTACGATTACCCGACGCCGAACGACGCGCCGGCGCGCATCTTCGGCGTGCGCGCCGGTTCGGCATGGATGTATCCGAAGCTCGTCGAGGCCGGCGTTCCGCAGCACTTCTGGATCCCGATCTCCGACTACCTGCTCGAGCACATGGCGCGGCTGCTGCGCGGGCTCGATCTGGTCGATTTCCACGTCGTCAACACGCTTGGCACGATCCAGCGCGCCGCGCTCGGCGCCAACGGTTCTTCCGGCGAATGGGACAACGAGATTCACCCGAGCCGGCGCGGCTACGCCAAGCTCGCCGCGAAGATGGCCGCGGCGATCCGCGAGGAACTCGGCCTGCCCTGAAGCTCAGCGGCGGACGAGCGCGGCGACGAGCGCGAGCGCCAGCAGCACGAACCAGACGAGCGCCCACGCGGGCATGGTGAGCCCCAGGAAGGTCCAGTCGACGACGCCGCAATCGCCGCTGCCGCGAAAGACCTTCGGCAGCACTTCGTACAGCGGAAAGTTCTCGATCATCGTCGCCAGCCCCGGTCCGCAGGCGAGGCTCTCCGGGTGAAGCTGGATCCAGACGTGCCGCGCGGCGGTGCCGGCGCCGGCGAGCGCGGCGACGAGCGCCGCCGCGCCGGCGACGACGCTCCAGCGGCGGCCTGCTGAGAGTGCAGCGACCAGCGCGGCTGCACCGACCGCGACGAACGCATAGCGC
This sequence comes from Betaproteobacteria bacterium, assembly GCA_016861185.1. GTDB lineage: Bacteria > Pseudomonadota > Gammaproteobacteria > Burkholderiales > Burkholderiaceae_F > DSNY01. Next base: position 702,378 of record BOKW01000001.1, on the reverse strand, counting down.
TGCAGGATGCACAGCGGGCAGGGCTCGAGCCCTTCGACGTGCTGGTAGTACAGCGCCGCGGCGAGCAGCGCGACGACGACGGCGACGACGGCGGCGTAGATCCGCCGCGCATGCAACGCGCGCAGTCCGTGGATCAACCTTGGCATGCGGCGATGGTAGCAAGCGTGCCCGCTGCGGCCGGCGCTGCGCACGCTTGATCGGCGCACCCGCTCCGGTGGATGATCGGGGCCGGATGAAAGTGCTCGAACTGTTGCGGCTGTTGCCGCTCGCGGACTGGATGGCGCTCGGCGGGTTCTTCGCCGCGTGGATCGGCTACGCGTGGTTCGCCAAGCGGCGCGCCGAAACCGCCGGCTCGCTGCTGGCGACGACCAACCGCTATCGGCGACTGTGGATGCTGCAGACCACGCACCGCGAGAACCGCGTCGTCGACGGCGTGGTCGTGCAGAACCTTTCGACCAGCCCGTCGTTCTTCGCATCGACGACGATCCTGATCATCGGCGGCCTGCTCGCGGTGATCGGCACTTCCGAGCGCGCAACCGAGCTGGTGCGCGAGATCCCGTTCGCGGCGCGCACGCCGCTCGTGGTGATCGAGCTGAAGCTGCTGCTGCTGACCGGCATCTTCGTCTACGCCTTCTTCCGCTTCACCTGGTCGATGCGGCAGTACACGTTCGGCGCGCTGCTGATCGCGTCGATGCCGGACCACGCGGCCTTCGCGCGCGGCGACGCGAAGCGCGAGGAGTTCGCCGAGCGCGCGGGCCGCGTCGTCGGGCTCGCGGCGGAGACCTTCAACGACGGGCTGCGCGCCTACTACATGGCTTTCGCCGCGCTGCTGTGGTTCGTGTCGCCGCTCGCGTTCGCGCTCGGCACCGCCGGGATCGTCTTCGTGCTGTACCGGCGCGAGTTCCATTCCGACGTGCTCGCCGTGCTGCGGCATTGAGCGGACGGACCCCGCCGTCTGCGAGAATCGCGGCACGTCGACGCCGGCTCACGCCATGACGATCCACTACGCCATCCGCCCCGCCAATCCCGCCGCGCACCTCTTCCACGTCACCGTCACCGTCGAGCGCCCCGATCCCGCGGGCCAGCGTTTCATGCTGCCTGCGTGGATTCCCGGCAGCTACATGATCCGCGAGTTCGCGCGGCACATCGTGCGCGTCACGGCGCTGGCGGGCGACGGCAAGCTCGACATCGACAAGCTCGACAAGCACACCTGGCGCGCCGCGCCCGCGCGCGGTCCGCTGACGGTCGCCTACGAGGTCTACGCGTGGGATCTGTCGGTGCGCGGCGCGCATCTGGACGAGACGCACGCGTTCTTCAACGGCACCAGCGTCTTCCTGCTAGCGCTCGGACACGAGCAGGACAACTGCCTCGTCGATCTGCTGCCGCCGGCGGGCAGGCGCTACGCCGACTGGAAGGTCGCGACCGGGCTCACGCCCGCGCGCGGAACGCGCTACGGCAGCTTCGGCACCTACATCGCCGCCGGCTACGACGAGCTGATCGACTGTCCGGTCGAGATGGGCACGTTCGTCCGCGGTGCGTTCGACGTGCTCGACGTGTCGCACGAGATCGCGATCACCGGCCGCGTGCCGAAGCTCGACCTGAAGCGCCTGACCACGGATCTCGCCAAGCTATGCGCACAGCATATCGAGCTGTTCGAGCCGCGCTCGAAACAGGCGCCGTTCACGCGCTACACGTTCCTCACGACGGCGCTCGGCGAAGGCCACGGCGGGCTCGAGCACCGCAACTCGACCGCGCTCGTCTGCAGGCGCGACGAGCTGCCGTACGCCGGCATGAAGGATCCGACCGAGGGCTACCGCAGCTTCCTCGGACTGGCGAGCCACGAGTACTTCCACGCGTGGAACGCCAAGCGGATCCGCCCGGCGGCCTTCGTTCCGTACGACCTTACGCAGGAGAACTACACGCGGCTGCTGTGGGCGGTCGAGGGCTTCACCTCCTACTACGACGACCTGCTGGTCGCGCGCGCGGGGCTGATCACCGAAGCGCAGTACCTCGATGCGCTCGCCAAGACGATGACGACGGTGATGCAGCGAACGGGCCGGCTGAAGCAGACGCTCGCCGAGAGCTCGTTCGACGCCTGGATCAAGTACTACCGGCAGGACGAGAACGCACCCAACAGCGTGGTCAGCTACTACCAGAAAGGCGCGCTCGTCGCCGCCGCGCTCGACCTGACGATCCGCCACGAAACCGGCGGCGATCGTTCGCTCGACGACCTGATGCGGCTGCTGTGGAAACGCTGCCAGAAAGCCGGCGCGGCGTACACCGGTGTCGAGGAAGGCGAAGTCGCCGCAGCGGCGGAGGATGCCACGGGGCTCAAGCTCGCGCGCCACTTCCGCGAATGGACCGAAGGCACGCGCGATCCGGACTTCGAAGCGCTGCTGGCGCCTTTCGGCGTGCGCGTCGAGAAGCGCGCCGCGGTCGATCCGCCGCACTTCGCGCTGCTGGGCGTCAAGACGACGAACGCCGACGGCGACTGCCGCATCGCAAACGTATTCGACGGCTCGCCTGCGCAGTCCGCGGGGCTGTCCGGCGGCGACATGCTGATCGCGCTCGGCGGGCTGCGCGTGAAGCCGTCGAACCTCGATGCGCTGCTCGCGCGCTATCACCCGGGCGATGCGGTCGAGCTGCTCGCCTTCCGCGGCGACGAGCTGATGCGCTTCGAGGTCGAACTCGCCACGCAGCCGCCGCCCAGGTTCACGCTGACGGTCGATCCGAAAGCGAGCGCAGCCGCGCAGCGGGCGAGAAGGAGGTGGCTGGGCGGTTGATCGCCGTGCCCGCGACACGGGACAAAGCTTCGGGCGGGCAGTGTCGGTCGATCGGGGCATCGGACCACGCCGCCGCAGAGTGCCTCCCCCCTGTGGAAAAGGGGGACCGAGGGGGATTTCACAGCGTCTCGCAGCGTGACACCGCGAAATCCCCCCTGCCCCCTTTACGAAAGGGGGGTTCGTCCCCAACGGCGAAGCGGTGGGATGATGCGTCCAACCCGGGAGCGCGCATGTCCGAATCGCACCGCTTCACCAACCGCCTCGCGCGCGAGACGAGTCCGTATCTGCTGCAGCACGCGCACAACCCGGTCGACTGGTATCCGTGGGGCGAAGAAGCGTTCGCCAAGGCGCGCGCCGAAGACAAGCCGATCTTCCTGTCAGTCGGCTATGCGACCTGCCACTGGTGTCACGTGATGGAGCGCGAAAGCTTCGAGGACGAAGCGGTCGCGCGGCTGCTGAACGAAGGCTTCGTTCCGATCAAGGTCGATCGCGAAGAACTGCCCGACGTCGACCACGTCTACATGAGCGCGCTGCATGCAATGGCGCGACACGGCGGCTGGCCGATGAACATGTTCCTGACGCCGGATCTGAAGCCGTTCTACGGCGGCACCTACTTTCCGCCGCAGCCGCGCTTCGGTATGCCCGCCTTCGCCGACGTGCTGCGCGCGGTGCGCGAGGCATGGATCGCGCGGCGCGCGGAGATCGAGCAGCAGGCGCAGGCGCTGCTCGACCATCTGCGCGAAGGTACGACGCCGCCGCGGCAGGCCGTGCGCGACGACCTGCACGCGCAGGCCGTCGAGCAGCTCGCGCGCCGCTTCGATACGGCGCACGGCGGCTTCGGCGAGGCGCCGAAGTTTCCGCAAGCGCCGCTGCTGCAGTACCTGCTCGCGCTTGCCGCGGCCGGCGACGAGCGCGCGCGCACGATGCTGCTCACGACGCTCGTGCAGATGAGCGCGGGCGGAATGTACGACCACGTCGGCGGCGGCTTCGCGCGCTATTCGACCGATGCGCGCTGGCACGTGCCCCACTTCGAGAAGATGCTGTACGACAACGCGCAGCTCGCGCGCGTCTACGCCGGCGCGTACCGGTTGACCGGTGACGAGCGGCTGCGTTTCGTCGCCGAGGACACGCTCGCATGGCTCGCGCGCGAGATGCATCCGGGCGATGCGCCGGCCGCGTTCAGTTCGGCGCAGGACGCGGACTCGGAAGGCGTCGAAGGAAAGTTCTACCTGTGGACCGCCGACGAGTTCCGCGCCGTGCTGGGCGAAGACGCCGACGCCGCCGCGCGGCTTTACGGCGTCGTGCCCGAGGGCAACTGGGAGCACGGCGCCAACGTGCTCGAACGGCGCGATCCCGAGTCGGTGCGCGCTTCGCTCGCGCTTTCGGCCGCAGAGTTCGCGCGCTGGGAGCGCTCGGTGCGCGATCGGCTCTACGAGGTGCGCGCGCGGCGCGTGCCTCCGCTGACCGACGACAAGGTGCTCGCCGACTGGAACGGCATGGCGCTGCGCGCGCTCGCCGAAACCGGTCGCCTGCACGGCCGGCCGGACCTCGTCGGCGCTGCGCGCCGATTGGCGCGTTTTCTTCTCGACCTCATGACGCGCGACGGCCGGCTGTGCCACGCGTATCGCGCCGGCCAGCTTCGCACGGAAAGCTATCTCGCGGACTACGCGCAGGTCGCGCTCGGTCTGGTCGAACTGCACGCCGCGAGCGGGGAGCTGCAGTGGCTCGAAGCCGCGCGCGCGCTGGCCGAGCGGATGATCGAACGCTTCTGCGATCCGGACGAAGGCTTCTACGACAACGAACCCGGCGCGCTGCCGCTGCGCGCGCGCGACCTGTTCGACGGCGCCGTGCCGAGCGGCACCGCGGCCGCATGCGAGCTGCTGCTGCGCCTGTCCGGCGTCTTCGAGCGCGCCGACTGGGCCGATCTCGCGCAACGGACCATCGACCGCAACGCCGGGTTGCTCGCGCACCCGGAAGCCGCGCCCGCGCTGCTGCATGCGCAACTGCTCGCCGAGCGCGGCGCGGAACTCGCGCTGCCGCTTGCGCCCGGCGTCGAGGAACTGATCGCGGCCGCGCAAGCCGAATTCGCGCCGCTGGTCACGTTCGCGATCGGCGCGCCGGACGCGTTGCCCGTGCTCGCCGGCCGAAAAGGCGGCGAAGCGTACCTGTGCCGGCGCGGAGCGTGTCAGTTGCCCGCGAAGTCGATCGAGGAGCTGGCACGCCAACTCGGTACGCTGTCGTCATTCTGACCATCGTGCCGACTCGCGGCGATCCGCCGCTGCCGACGCTCAAGGCAGCGGACCGCCGCACCAATCGATGCTGCCGCGGCCGCGCTGCTCCAGGAACTCGTTCGCCTTCGAGAAGTGCTTACAGCCGAAGAATGGCACCGGCGGCCGGCGCGCGGACAGTGGCGACGGGTGGTTCGCGGCGAGCACGAGATGCCGCCCGCCCTTCGCTTCGATCAGTGCGCGCTGCGCCTGCGCGAACGCACCCCACAGAAGAAACACCTTCGGCCCTTCGTCGGTCGCGAGTCGCTCGATCACCGATTCGCTCAGGCGCTCCCAGCCGCGCTTGGCGTGCGCGCCGGCTTTGCCTTCTTCGACCGTGAAAACCGCATTGAGCAACAGCACGCCCTGGCGCGCCCAGCGTTCGAGGTTGCCGCTCGTCGGGATCCGGCAGCCGAGGTCGCTCTTCAATTCCAGAAAGATGTTGCGCAGGCTCGGCGGCGGCGCTACGACGTCGGGCACGGAGAAGGCAAGGCCGTGCGCCTGTCCCGGCCCGTGATACGGATCCTGGCCGACGACGACGGCGCGCACCTCGTGCAGCGGCGTGAGTTCGAGCGCATGCAGCGGACGCGGCGGATAGATCGTGGCGCCGGCTGCGGCGCGCACTGCAAGGAAGTGCTGCAGCGACTGTCCTTCCTTGGAGGCGAAAAAAACCTGCACCAGCGGCCGCCAATCCGCGGGAAGCGCGTCGAGGTGCATGCTCAGCGGGAGTCGAAGCGTTGCGGGCATGGCAACCGAAACTGCATCAGCAGGGCAGGCGGGATCGGGGGGAGTTTGCGCGCCTCATCGGCGGCGCTGCGTCTCACCCTAACCCGCTCCCGTTCCCGGGGCGAGGGACCAAGCGGCACCTGTGCGCCCACGCAAGCGGGAGCATTGCACGGAATCGGTCGGCTGATGGCGCTCATCTACACTGCGGTCCGTCCCGACATCCTCGCACGATCATGAGCATCGTCACGCGATCCGCGACCGCTGCACCGGGCGACGCGCGCCGCGCCGCATGGTCGTTGCTGTTGAACGTCGCGCACGCGATCGACCATTGGGTGCTGCTGATCTTCGCGACCGCGGTCAGCACGATCGCGGCCGACTTCGGGTTCGCGCGCTGGGAAGATCTGATGCCGTACGCGACCGGCGCGTTCTTCGCGTTCGGCATCGGTTCGCTGCCCGCAGGCAAGCTCGGCGACTCGTGGGGACGGCGGCCGATGATGCTCGCGTTCTTCTTCGGGCTCGGCGCCTCGCTGCTGCTGGTCGCGGCCTCGACCGGCCCGTGGCAGATCGCGATCGCCTTGACGATCATGGGCGTGTTCTCGGCGATCTATCACCCGGTCGGCATCCCGATGCTGGTGCGCGATGCCGCGCGACCCGGGCGCACGATCGGGATCAACGGACTGGCGGGCAATCTCGGTATCGCGCTCGCGGCGATCACGACCGGCGCGCTGGTCAAGTACTTCGGCTGGCGCATGGCGTTCGTCGTGCCCGGGCTGCTGTCGATCGCGTGCGGGCTGCTGTTCGCGCGGGTGGCGCCGCGCGAGGAACTGCCGCCGACGCAGCGCAAACCGTCGAAGGCCGAGTTACCGCGCGGGCTGCTCGCGCGCGTCTTCGCCGTGATCACGATCACCGCGACGACCGGCTCGCTGATCTTCAACTTCACGACCAACGGCAACGCGGAACTGCTGCGCGAACGGATGGCAGCGATCGCGACCGACCCGTTCGCGCTCGGCGTGCTGCTCGCGCTCGTCTACGCGATCGCTTCGCTGGCGCAGCTCGTCGTCGGCCATCTGATCGACCGCGTGCCGATGAAGCGGCTTCTGCTCGCGATCGTCGCACTGCAGGTTGCGCTCTTGAGCGCGGCGGCGCACGCGCACGGGTGGCTGTTCTTCGCGCTGTGCACGCTGTTCATGGCGGCGGTGTTCGGCGCGATCCCGTTCATCGACGCGATGATCGTGCGCTTCGTCGACGACCGCATCCGCTCGCGCGTGGCCGGTGCGCGGCTGGCGATCTCGTTCGGCATCAGTTCGCTCGCGGTCTATCTGCTCGGCCCGGTGGTCAAGGCCTCGGGCTTCGACTTCCTGCTGCTCGCGATGGCCGGCGTCGCGGTCGTCACCTTCGCCGCGGCGAGCCTGCTGCCGGGCGGCGGAAGGACGTAGGTGTTCACCAGCGAGACACCGAGACCACCGAGAGGAGCAGTTCTCTGTGCCTCTGTGGTGAATACAGCGGCCTTCGCAGGGCGCGATTGTCACCACAGAGGCACAGAGACACCGAGGAAACCCAAAGTCTTTCTCGGTGTTCTCGGTGTCTCTGTGGTGAAAACAGCCTTTCAATCCAAGATCAGCCGAACAACCGCGCCAGCTCGACGCCCGGATCGGGCGCGCGCATGAAGGCTTCGCCGACGAGGAAGGCATGCACGCCGGCCGCGCGCATCGTCGCGACGTCCGCGGCGTGCAGGATCCCGCTTTCGGTGATCACGAGGCGGCCCGTGCCGATGGCCGGCAGCAGGTCGATCGTCGTGCGCAGCGAAACGTCGAACGTCCGCAGATCCCGGTTGTTGATGCCGACGAGCGGGGTGTCGAGCTTCAGCGCCGTATCGAGCTCGGCGGCGTCGTGCACTTCCACGAGCACCGCCATGCCGAGCGACTGCGCAGCGGCTTCGAGGTCGCGCAGCCGGTGCGGGTCCAGCGCCGCGACGATCAGCAGGATGCAGTCCGCGCCGAGTGCGCGCGCCTCCGCCACCTGGTATTCGTCGACCACGAAATCCTTGCGCAGCACCGGCAGCCCGCTCGCCCGCCGCGCGGCATCGAGGTGCTCCGGCGCGCCCTGGAAAAACCGCACATCGGTCAGCACCGACAGGCACGCCGCACCGTGCTTCGCGTAGCTCGCGCCGATCGCGGCGGGATCGAAGTCCTCGCGCAGCACGCCCTTCGACGGCGAGGCCTTCTTCACTTCGGCGATCACCGCGGGCAGCCCGGCGGCGATCTTCGCACGCAACGCGCCTTCGAAATCGCGCAAATCGCTGCGCGCCTCGGCGCGCGCGAGCAGCTTCGCGTACGGCTCGCGCCCTTTCGCGCGTGCGATCTCCTCGCGTTTGACGTCGAGGATCCTGCGCAGGATGTCGCTCACGACCGCGCCCCCGTGTCGTGCACCGCGCGCGAATCGGCGGGCGCCTGCTCGCGCCGGTCGAACGGACCGTAGTCGCGCAGCACGCTCACCACGCGCAGGCGGTAGTCGTCGAACACCTCGGCGCGCCCGTGCGCCTGCGCGGCGCGGTGCGGCGCGTGGTTGCGCCAACGCGCGAGCGACTCTTCGTCGCGCCAGAACTGCAGCGACAGGATCTTGTTCGGGTCGGCCAGGCTCTGGAAACGTTCGATCGACACGAAGCCGTCGAACTTCTCCAACTCGACTTTCAGCCGCGCCGCGATGTCCAGGTATTCCTCGCGCCGCCCCGGCGCGGGCCAGACTTCAAAGATGACGCCGATCATGGCCGTCGCTCCCTACGCCGTCAGCTTCTGCGTGGTCGCGACGAAGTGATCGAGCTTGCGCTTCGCGGCGCCGCTGGCGATCGCTTCGCGCGCCATCAGGATGCCGTCGTCGATCGAGCCGGCGACGTCGGCCGCGTAGAGCGCGACGGCGGCGTTCAGCGTGACGATCTCGCGCGGCGTGCCTTGCGTGTTCTCCAGCGCCTCGAGCACCATCGCGCGGCTTTCGTTCGCGTTGGCGACCTTCAGCCCGCGGTTGGAGATCATCGCCAGGCCGAAGTCCTCGGGGTGGATCTCGTATTCGCGGACCTCGCCGTTCTTCAGTTCCCCGACCATCGTCGCCGCGCCGAGCGAAACCTCGTCCATGCCGTCCTTGCCGTAGACGACCATCACGTGCTTGCTGCCCAGCTGCTGCAGCACGCGCACCTGGATGCCGACGAGGTCCGGGTGGAAGACGCCCATCATCTGGTGCGGCGCGCCGGCCGGATTGGTCAGCGGACCCAGGATGTTGAAGATCGTCCGCACGCCCAGCTCCTTGCGCACCGGCGCCGCGTGTTTCATCGCCGCGTGATGATTCGGCGCAAACATGAAGCCGATCCCGGTTTCGGCCAGGCAGGTGGCGACTTTGTCCGGCGACAGGTTGATGTTCGCGCCGAGCGCTTCCAGCACGTCGGCGCTGCCGGACCCCGATGACACACCGCGCCCACCGTGCTTGGCCACGCGCGCCCCCGCCGCCGCGGCGACGAACATTGCGGCGGTCGAGATGTTGAACGTGTGGGCCGCGTCGCCGCCGGTGCCGCACAGGTCGACCAGATGCGCCTTGTCGGCGACCTCCACCTTGGTCGCGAACTCGCGCATGATCGTTGCGGCCGCCGCGATCTCGCCGATCGTCTCCTTCTTCACGCGCAGCCCCATCAGCACCGCGGCGATCTGCACGGGCGTCAGCTCCCCGCTCATCAGCTTGCGCCACAGCGACAGCATTTCGTCGTTGAAGATCTCGCGGTGCTCGATGCAGCGTACGAGCGCTTCGGTCGGGGTGATCGCCATCGGTGCGTCCTCCGTCGTTGTCTTCAGTTTCGCTTCGTCGTCAGCGCCTCGAGCAGCGCGGCGCGCTGGCGCAGCAGCTCCACCTCGCACGCGAGCGCGGCCTGTCCGGGGTCGCGTTGGCCCGCGGCCGCTGCGAGCACGAGCCGACAATGCGCGCTGACGTAGCGCTCGAACTCGCGTTGCGACTCGCGCAGCACCGCGACCGCGCCGGGCCGCTCGCGCGCGTCGCCGATCTCGCGCATCGCCTTCTCGACGCCGAGGAAGGCGCCCAGCATGTCGTCGGTGGCCACGCGGCGCGCCTCGTGCAGGCAGGCCGTCACCTCGCCGCGATCGCGCGCGCCGCGCACGCAGTCTTCCAGCACGTCCGCGCGCGCGACGCCCGCGAATGCGACCAGGATCACCGTCAGAGTCCGTCTCATCGCCGGCTTTCGTCGAGGAAGTTTTTCAGCAACGCGCGTCCGTATTCGGTCGCGATCGATTCGGGATGGAACTGCACGCCCTCGACCGCGAGCGACCTGTGGCGCAGCCCCATGATTTCGTCGTCGTCGGCCCAGGCCGTGATCTCGAGGCAGTCGGGCAGCGATTCGCGTTCGACCGCGAGCGAGTGATAGCGCGTCGCGGTGAACGGCGACGGCAGCCCTTTGAACACGCCGGCGTCGACGTGCTCCACCGGTGCGGTCTTGCCGTGCATCAGCACTTTCGCGCGCACGACCCTGCCGCCGAACGCCTCGCCGATCGCTTGATGCCCGAGGCACACGCCGAGGATCGGAATCTGGCCCGCGAAGCGCCGGATCAGGTCGAGCGAAATCCCCGCCTCCTTCGGCGAGCACGGCCCCGGCGAGATGCAGATCCGGTCGGGCCTCAGCGCGGCGATCTCGTCGAGAGTGACTTCGTCGTTGCGACACACCCGCACGTCCTCGCCCAGTTCGCCGAAGTACTGCACGAGGTTGTAGGTGAACGAATCGTAGTTGTCGATCATCAGCAGCATGGTTCGTGCCTTTAGCCGCGCCCCGAGAAAAACTGCCTGAACGCCGCGATCGCGCGATCGATCGCCGCGGCGTCGACGTCCAGATGCGTGACCAGCCGCAGCGTCGGCGAGCGGGCGAGCGTCAGGATGCCGCGTTCGCGCAGGAAGGTGCCGAGGGCGGCGACGCGATCGGCGGGCACGGTGACGAACAGCATGTTCGTGTACGGGCCGTCGACCTTCAACGCGTCGATCGAGCGCAGGCCGTCGGCCAGGCGCTGCGCGTTGGCGTGGTCGTCGGCCAGGCGCGCGACGTTGTGTTCGAGCGCGTACAGCCCCGCCGCCGCGAGGATGCCCGCCTGCCGCATGCCGCCGCCGAGCATCTTGCGCGGTCGTTTCGCACGCTCGATGAAGTCGCGCGAGCCGAGCAGTACCGAACCGACCGGCGCGCCGAGCCCCTTGGACAGGCAGATCGACACCGAATCGAACCCCGCGGCCGCGCGGCGCTCGTCGCCGCCGAGCACGACCGCGGCGTTGAAGTAGCGCGCGCCGTCCAGGTGCGTCGCGAGCCCGCGCGCGTGCGCGAGTGCGGTCGCTTCCGCGCAATAGGCGAGCGGGACGACCTTCCCGCCGATCGTGTTCTCGAGTGCGAGCAGCCGTGTGCGCGGGAAGTGCGGATCGTCGGGTTTGATCGCGGCGGCGATCTGGGCGAGCGGCAGCGATCCGTCGGCGGCGTTCTCGATCGGCTGCGGCTGGATCGAGCCGAGCACCGCTGCACCGCCGCCTTCGTACCTGTAGGTGTGCGCCTCCTGCCCGACGATGTATTCGTCGCCGCGCTGACAATGCGTCATCAGCGCGGTCAGGTTGCTCTGCGTACCGCTCGGCATGAAAAGGCCCGCCTCGTAGCCGAGCCGGTCCGCGAGCACCGCCTGCAGCCGGTTGACGGTCGGGTCGTCGCCGAACACGTCGTCGCCGACTTCGGCTTCGTACATCGCGCGGCGCATCCCTTCGCTCGGACGCGTGACGGTGTCGCTGCGCAGGTCGATCAATTCAGAGGTCGACATCGAAACCATCCTCCACCTGTTCGGCCGCGCGCAGCACGGCGCGCGCCTTCGCTTCGGTCTCGCGCCATTCCATCTCGGGGATCGAATCGGCGACGATGCCGGCGGCCGCCTGCGCGTACAGCACGTTGCCTTTGATCACGCCGGTGCGGATCGCGATCGCCAGATCCATGTCGCCGGCGAACGACAGATAGCCGACCGCACCGCCGTAGATGCCGCGCTTCACGGACTCCAGCTCGTCGATGATCTCCATCGCGCGCACCTTGGGCGCGCCGGACAGCGTGCCGGCGGGGAAGGTCGCGCGCAGCACGTCGAGGTTGGTCAGCCCGGGCTTGAGCTTGCCCTCCACGTGGCTGACCAAATGCATCACGTGCGAATAGCGCTCGATCACGTACTGCTCGGGCACCTTGACCGTGCCGATCTGCGCGATGCGGCCGATGTCGTTGCGCGCGAGGTCGATCAGCATCAGGTGCTCGGCGCGCTCCTTCGGGTCGGCGGCGAGCTCCTCCGCGAGCGCGGCGTCCTGCTCCGGCGTTCCGCCGCGCGGGCGCGTGCCGGCGATCGGGCGGATCGCGACATACCGCTCGCCTTGCCGATCCTCGCTGCGAACGAGGATCTCGGGCGAGGCGCCGACGATCTGATGATCACCGAAGTCGTAGAAGTACATGTAAGGCGACGGGTTCAGCGTGCGCAGTGCGCGATAGAGGCTCAACGGCGCGTCGGCGAAGGGCTTGGTGATGCGCTGGCCGATCTGCACCTGCATCACGTCGCCGGCGGCGATGTATTCCTTCGCGCGCGCGACCGCCTTCAGATAGTCGGCCTTCGCGAACTCGCGGTACTCATCGCGCCGCACGCTCGCGCGCGTGTGCGGCGGCTCGATGTGCCGGTGCAGCCGCGCCTTGAGTTCGCGGATGCGCTCGCGCGCGCGCGCGTACGCCTCGGGGCGGTTCGGGTCGGCGTAGACGATCAGATAGATGCGCCCGCTCAGGTTGTCGACGACGGCGAGTTCTTCGGTCAGCAGAAGCTGGATGTCGGGCAGACCGAGGTCGTCGCGCTTGGGACGCGCGAGCTTCTTCTCGATCAACCGCACCGTGTCGTAGCCGAAGTAGCCGGCGAGCCCGCCGCAGAAGCGCGGCAGCCCGGGGCGCAGCGCGACCTTGAACTGCGCGAAATACTGCTCGACAAACGCGAGCGGATCCCCGCGGTCCTCCTGCACGACTTTGCCTTCGACGACGACCTCGCTACGGTGCTGGCCGGGCTCGCCGATGAACGAGCGCAGCGCGGTCTTCGCCGGCAGGCCGATGAACGAGTAGCGGCCGAAACGCTCGCCGCCGACGACCGACTCGAGCAGGTACGAGTTGTGGCTGGCGCCCTGCGCGCGCGCGAGCTTCAGGTACAGCGACAGCGGCGTGTCGAGGTCGGCGAAGCCTTCCGCGATCAGCGGGATGCGGTTGTAGCCCTGCGCGGCGAGGGCCTTGAATTCGAGTTCGGTCATGCGTCACCTGTCGTTGCGTCCGTCTGCCATGACCGGGCAACGGCGCGGGTTGATCGAATGGAGCGCCGCAGCGTGCGGCAGCGGTTCAGGCTAGCGACGCCAGAACCAGACCCCCTGCGCGTGCCAGCCCGGATTGCGGGCCTGCCACGTGCGGGCGGAATTCCATTCGTTGCGGTGACTCATGGCGTCGGACGACGCGGTTCGTTCGTTTCGATCTCGGCGTGCCGCGCGACCCATTGCGCGGCGTCGAAAAGCGTGGCGAATATAGCATCGACGCCAGGGGTGCCGGCGAGCGTGGCGACCGGTTCGCCTTCGTTGTAGCCGGTCTCGACGAGCACGACGCGCATGCCGGCGGCGCGCGCGGCGAGCGCGTCGTTGACCGAGTCGCCGATCATCAGCGCCTGCGCCGGCGCGAGGCGCAGACGCTCGCAGCCGGCGAGCACGATCGCGGGATGCGGCTTTTTCTCGCGCACGTCGTCGCCGGCCACCACCGCATCGAAGGCCGAGGCGAGCGCGAGCCGCTCCAGCAACGGCACCGTGAACTCGCGCGGCTTGTTGGTGACGCACGCGACCTTGAGCCCCTGCGCGTGCAACAACTCGAGCGCCTGCGGAACGCGCTCGAAGACGACCGCGTGCGTGCCGTTGACGGCGTGGTAGTGGCGATAGAACGCGGCGCGCGCGCGTTCGAAGGTGGCGTCATCGACGCGCCCGCCGAGATCGCCGGTCAGCGCGCGATGCACGAGCACTTCGGCACCCTTACCGACGAACGCGGCGATGCGTGCGACCGGCAGCGCCGGCAGCCCGAAGTCCGCGCGCATCGCATTGGCCGCCGCCGACAGGTCCGGCGCGGTGTCCATCAGCGTGCCGTCGAGGTCGATCAGCACGCCGCGCAGAAGAAAAGTCGGATTCACCACAGAGACACAGAGAACACAGAGAAAGGCGAAAAGACCACAGGCGGACCGAAACTCGTCGAGACGGCTCGCCGGACACAAGCGCAGCGCTTCTTCGCTGCGGTTGATCCTCGACACAACGCGGTGCCGGAGTCCGGATACCGACTTGCGGTTTGCATTCTCTCGGTGTTCTCGGTGTCTCGGTGTTGAAATCCCGCCCGTCCGATCACGCGCCGCCCAACTCCCGCCGCTGCGCCTCGCGCCGGCGGGCGATCGCGGCGGCGGCTTCGTGCAGTTCGCGGCGCATCGCATCGATCGTCGCCTTGTAGTCCTTCGCGCCGAAGATCGCGCTGCCGGCGACGAAGGTGTCGGCGCCGGCTTCGGCGATCGCGCGGATGTTGTCGACCTTCACGCCGCCGTCGATCTCCAGCAGGATCGGCCGGCCGGTCGCCTGCGTCCACGCGCCGATCTTCGCGCGCGCGCGGCCGAGCTTGGCGAGTGCCTCGGGAATGAATGCCTGCCCGCCGAAGCCCGGGTTCACGCTCATCAGCAGCACGAGGTCGAGCTTGTCCATCACGTGATCCATCCAGTCGAGCGGCGTGGCCGGGTTGAACACGAGCCCCGCCTTGCAGCCCTGGTCGCGGATCAGCGCGAGCGTGCGGTCGACGTGGCGCGACGCCTCCGGGTGGAAGGTGATCACGTTCGCGCCCGCCCTCGCGAACATCGGCACCAGCGCGTCGACCGGCTCGACCATCAGGTGCACGTCGATCGGCACCTGCACGTGTGGGCGGATCGCCTCGCACACCAGCGGCCCGATCGTCAGATTGGGAACGTAATGGTTGTCCATCACGTCGAAGTGGATCCAGTCGGCGCCGGCCGCGACGACGTTGCGCACTTCTTCGCCGAGCCGTGCGAAGTCGGCAGACAGGATGCTCGGAGCGATGCGAAAATCCACGGCACGTTCTCCACGAAGGGCACGGCGGACAAGGGTCGCCGCGATTCTACGGTCGGCCCGCCGGGCCGACGGTGACGAAGGTTACGAATGAGCGCGAGATACGAGTTCAGCGTGAGCGTGCAGCCGCGCTTCGTGCCCGAGCAGTCCGATCCGGAGCGGAACCGCTACCTGTTCGCGTACACCGTCACGGTGCGCAACACCGGCGAGATCGCCGCGCAACTGATCTCGCGCCACTGGATCATCACCGACAGCGAAGGCAAGGTGCACGAGGTGCGCGGGCTCGGCGTGGTCGGCGAGCAGCCGGTGCTCGCGCCGGGTGAAACCTTCGAGTACACCAGCGGCTGTCCGCTCGCGACGCCGGTCGGCACGATGCGCGGCAGCTACCAGTGCGTCGCCGCCGACGGCACGCGCTTCGACGCGACGATCCCCGAGTTCGTGCTGTCGATGCCGCGCGCGCTGCATTGAGCGACGGCTCACTCGCCGGGCGGGCGCTTGTCGCGGCCATGGAACATCGTCCACCAGACGATGAACACCAGCAGGGCCAGCGCCAGCAGCGCTTCGAGGACGAGGAGCCACATTCGAGGAGCTCGGATTGCGGATTGCGGATTGCGTACGGCTGACGGGCCGCGTTGCGTCGCATTGTAGGGGGGCGGTCACGTTCGCCGCCGCGCTTTTGCTCGGCGCGTGCCAGACGCTGCCGCCGGCGCCGCCGCCGACGATCAAGACGGTCACGCAGGCGCGTTACGAGAAGGTGGCTTTTGAAGCGCTGCCCGCGCTCGCCGATGCGGATCTCGTCGCGGCGTGGCCGGCGTGGCTCGCTTCGTG
Source organism: Betaproteobacteria bacterium (assembly GCA_016861185.1). Taxonomy (GTDB): domain Bacteria; phylum Pseudomonadota; class Gammaproteobacteria; order Burkholderiales; family Burkholderiaceae_F; genus DSNY01. Next base: position 686,603 of record BOKW01000001.1, on the reverse strand, counting down.
CCGCGCATTCGAGCGCGGTAACGGGACGCGGCGCGCGGCGTGGCAAGCGGCGTGCGCGACGGCCGCCGCGGTCGGCGCGGGCAGCGCGGCGGCGATCCGCGCCTATCTGCGCGAGCGCTTCGACGCCTGGCGCGTGCTCGCGGAGACGCGCGAAGACACGGCCGGCAACGGCGCGCTGATCGGCGTGGCCGACCGCGGCCGCATCACCGGCTATTACGAGCCGCTGCTCAACGGCAGCCGCACCAAGGCGCCGCCTTACACCGTGCCGCTGCATCGGCCGCCCGACGATCTGCTGATCGTCGATCTGGCGAGCCTGCATCCGGAGCTCGCCGGCAAACGCGTGCGCGGCCGGCTCGTCGAGACACCGAACGGCAAACGCGTCGTGCCGTACTGGTCGCGCGAGGAACTGACGAACGGCGCGCGGCTCGCAGGCGCCGAGCTGCTGTGGGTCGACGATCCGATCGAGGCGTTCTTCCTGCAGGTGCAGGGTTCGGGGCGCGTGCGGCTGCCCGACGGCAGCGTCGTGCGCGTCGGTTACGCGGACGTCAACGGCCATCCGTACCGCTCGATCGGCCGCTGGCTCGTCGAGCGCGGCGAACTGAAGCTCGAGGACGCGTCGATGCAGGGCATCCAGGCATGGGCGCGCGCCAATCCGCAGCGGCTCGACGAACTGCTGAACCAGAACCCAAGCTATGTCTTCTTCCGCGAGCTGCCGCTCGGCGATCCCGGCGCGGGGCCGCTCGGCGCGCTGGCCGTCCCGCTGACGGCCGGCTATTCGGTCGCGGTCGATCCGCAGTACGTTCCGCTCGGCGCGCCGGTCGTGATCTCCACGCAGCATCCGGCGACGAACGCGCCGCTCGTGCGTTTGATGGCCGCGCAGGACACGGGCGGCGCGATCCGCGGGCCGCTGCGTTTCGACTTCTTCTGGGGCACCGGTCGCGAAGCCGGCGCCGTCGCCGGCCGCCAGCGTCACGATGTCGCCGCGTGGATCCTCGTGCCGAAGGGCCTCACGCCCGCCGCACTGATTGCACGCTGAAGGAAGGCGCTGATTCAACACCGAGACACGGAGCACACGGAGAGAAAAGCAGTTCTCTGGGTCTCTGTGTCTCGGTGTTGAATTCGGACTCCCCCAACAGCGCGACCTACTTCGCCGCCGGCTCGGCGAGCATCTGTTCGATGCGCTCGAGCGGCACCGCGCCGGGGGCGCGTTTGCCGCTCGGGAAGATCAGCGTCGGCGTGCCGGTGATGTCGAGCTTTTGGCCCAGCTCGAGCACCTGCTGCAACGGATGTTTGCAATCCGCGGCCGGCGCGGGCGGCGCCTTGCCGTTGCCCATCAGATCGGCCCACGCGGCGGCGCGATCCTTCGCGCACCAGATCGCGCGCGACTTCTCGAACGAATCCTGGGACAGGATCGGATACAGGAACGTGTAGATGGTCACGTTCTTCAGCCCGTCGAGGTCCCTGAACAGCTTCTTGCAGTAAGGGCAGTTCGGGTCCTCGAAGGTGACGAGCGTGCGCGAGCCGTCGCCGCGCACGCTCTTCACGGCGTTTTCGAGCGGCAGCGACTTGATGTCGACCTTCAGCAGCTCGTCGCGCTTCTTCGAGGTCAGATCCTCGCGCGTGCGCGCGTCGAACACTCTGCCGGCGATCACGTAGTTGACCGCCGCATCGACATAGAAGATCTCGGTGCCGATGACGACCTCGTACAGCCCGAAAGGCATGCGCGTGACCGTGTCGGGCTTCGCGCCCATGCGCGCTTCGACGCGCGCGCGCAGCGCCGCTTCGTCCGCGCGCGCGGCGTCCTTGCGCGCCTCGCCTTTTGCGGGCGGTGCCTGGACCTGCGCCAGCGCGCCGCATGACATCGCCGCTGCGAGCGCGGCCACCCACCAGGACTTCATCGGGATTCCTCTGCAAAAGGGCGCCAGTCTAGCGGGGCGCCCGAAGTGAAAGACCGCGCCGGGCTAACCCAGCGCGTGCCGTATCAGCGCGCGCTTCAGCGGCGCGATCCGCTCGACCGCCGCCAGCCCCGTGTTGCGAAGGCGGCGAACCCAGGGGTCGTCGGCGGCGAACAGCCGGCTCAGCCCGTCGGTCGTCCAGCGCATCAGCGCGAGCGGTTCGGCGCGAGCGCGCTCGTAGCGCCGCAGCAGCACGAGGTCGCCCGGATCGCGGAACGGCTCGCGCGCCGCGAGCACGCGCAGCCACTCGGACACGTCGAGCAGTCCGAGGTTCAATCCCTGCCCCGCCAGCGGATGCACCACGTGCGCGGCGTCGCCGAGCAGCGCGACGCGCGGCGCGACCAGCCGGTCGACGCGGATGCGACGCAGCGGGAAGGCGTGCGCCGCGCCGATCGACGCGAGCGCGCCGAGTGCGTGTCCCGAGCGTTGTGTAACGCGCGCCGCGAGCGCCTCGGGCGCAAGCTGCATCAGTTGCGCGGAGAGCGCATCGGGCGCGGACCACACCATCGATACGCGCTCCCCCGGCAGCGGCAATAGCGCGAGCACGCCCTCGTCGGTGAACCACTGGAAGGCCGTGTCCTGGTGCGGATGCTCGCACGCGAAATTCGCGACCACGCCCTGCTGGCGGTAGTCGTGGACGTCCGCATTCGCGCCGATGGCCGCACGCACGGCCGACTGCGCGCCGTCGGCGCCGATCACCACGCGCGCCTCGATCGTGCGGCCGTCGTCGAGTTCGATGCGCGCCGCATCGGCGTCGGCGCGCAGCGCGGCCAGCGGCGCGCTTTCGCGGCGGAGCGCGGGTTGGTAGTCGCACGCCGCCGCGAGCACGCGGAGCAGTTCGCCTTCCTCGACGATCGTCGCGAGCCGCTCGACCGCGGCCGCATACGCATCGAAAGTCAGCGCCTCGCCCGCGTCGCCGAACACGCGCATCCGCTCGACGCGGCACACGCGCGCCGCGTCGATCTTGTTCCATGCGCCGAGCTGAGCGAGCAGCGCGGTCGCGCCCGGGGCGATCGCATAGATGCGCACGTCGAACGGCGCCGCCGCGCTCGGCGCGTGCGCGCGCGCGGCCGGTCCGATCAACGCGACCTTCAGTCCCTGCTGCGCACAGCCGAGCGCAGCCGCAAGGCCCGCCACGCCGGCGCCGACAACGGCGACATCGACGCGGGCCGCGGCCGATGAGGATGTGGAAGACGCCGGCATCGTGGCTCGCAAACGGGGACCGCGTTCCCCTTCGTCGCGAAGGGAATACGGCCTCTACCCAAGGTTACGGATCATAACGAGCCGCCCGGCATCTTCAGGGGTATCCCTGAAGTATCAGTTTGACGAAACCACCCCTCAGGGGTCGTCGTTCTCGCTTAGATTGCGCCGCAGTGGATGCGCGGCAGCGGCGGGCATTGAGTCCGCGAGCCGTCGTGTCGCGCAATCCGGACGAACGAAGACACCGTGCTCCCCGACTCGCTCCAGAACGTCCTCGAAGAACCGTGCGCACCGAGCCGCGTGCGCGCGATCGTGCTCGACGACGATCCGATCTCGCGTTCGCTGCAGGCGCGCCTGCTGGCGCTGCTCGGCCACGAGGCGCTGACGCCGGTCCATCCGGACGAGGCGATCCGGCTCGCGCTCGCCGACGCCGCCGACCTGATGCTGCTCGACATCGGGATGCCGGACCGCGACGGCTTCGACGTGTTGCGCGCACTGCGCGGGCGCGAAGCCGCGTTCGGCCGCGCGCCGCTGCCGGTGATCGCGGTGACCGGCTACGCGTCGGCGCAGGACCGCCTGCGCTGCCTGATGGCGGGTTTCTTCGAGCACCTGAGCAAACCCGTTCAGGCCGCCACGCTGGGCGCGGCGATCGAACGCTGCGTGCCGTTGCGCGCGCGCGCCGGCGCCGCCAGCGATGCGCAGCGGCTTGCGGCGACCGCGCACCGCCTGCGCCGCGTGCGCCCCGACGACGCGGCCTTCGCGCCGACGGTGCTCGAGACCTTCGCGCTGAACTGCACGCAGTTGCTCGAAGCGATGCAGCGCGCGGTCGCGCGCGAAGCGGCGGCCGAACTCGCGCACGCGGCCGTCGGCCTGCGCGCCAGCGCCGAGTTCATGGGCGCCTCGGGTCTGGCCGGGCTCGCCGACACGGTGCATCGCGCCGCCGCCGAAGGCAGGATCGAAAAGGCGGCAACCGCGATTCCCGCGGTGACCGACGAGCTGCACGCCGTGCTGGCCGTGCTGCTGCCGCCCCCGCAACAGGCGCCGCGGCGATGAACGGCGCCGAGCCAGCCTCCGAGCCGGCGCAGTTCGTCGCGCTGATCGACGTCGCGCCCGCGCCGGCCGTGCTGGTCGATCGGTTCGCGCGCCGTGTCGTGCACGTCAACGCCGCGGCCCGCTTCGCGCTCGGCGCGTCGGCCGAGAACGACGAAGCCTTGCGCGCGGCGCTGACCGGCTGCGCCGTGCGCGGCGTCTCCGCCGGCGAAGCAACGCCGCTCGAAGCGGGCTCGGCGCGGTTTCGCCTGCGCGCGGCCGCAGCCGACGGCGGGCGTTGGGCCGCCGTCTGGCTGACCCCGCTCGCGCCGGACGCAGACGCGCTCGCGAGCGTGCGGGCGCAACTGCAGTTGACGATGGACGCGGTCGGCGTCGGCGTCTGGGAGCGCGACCTTGCGACCGGCGTGGTGCGCTGGAGCGACGAGATGTATGCGCTGACCGGCACGCCGCGCGAACGCGGGCCGCTCTCGGCCGACGAGATGCTGGCGCAGGTGCATCCCGACGATCGCGCACGCGTGGCCGCCGCGCGCGCGCACGCGCTCGCCGCCGACGAAATCGGCGACGTCGACTTCCGCTTCCTGCGCAGCGACGGCGCGGAGCGCTGCTTCAACGCGCGCGGCCGCGTCGTCGCGCGCGCCGACGGCGCGGCGCGCTTCGTCGGCGTGCTGCTGGATGTCACCGCGCGCAGCCGCGCCGAGCGGCAGCGCCAGGAGCTCGCGCAGCGCATGCAGCTTGCCGCGCAGCTCGCCGGCGTCGGACTGTGGGAACGCGACGGCCGCGCCGAACGCGTCTACTGGGACGAGCGCACGCGCAGGTTCTTCGGCGTCGGCCCCGACTTCGAGCCGACGCACGAGGCGTGGCTGCGCGCACTGCACCCCGAGGACCGCGAACGCGCGGCGCGCGAGCTGGAGAGCGCGGTCGCGCACGGCGACCGCGGCTACATGCAGTTCCGGATCGTGCGGCCGAACGGCGAAACGCGCTTCATCGTCTCGACCTTCGACATCGAGCGCGACGCCGCCGGGCGGGTGCTGCGCGTGCTCGGCGTCAACCTCGACGCGACCGACACGCAGCGCGCCGCCTTCGAATCGAACGCGTTGCTCGAGCGGCTGCAGCTCGCCACCGACGCCGTCGGACTCGGCATCTTCGAGTGGGACCCGGTGCACGACACGACCGCCTGCGACGAGCGCTTCCGCGCGATCCTCGGCCTGCCGGCCGGCGCGAACCCGACCTACGCGCAGTGGATCGCGCTCGTGCATCCGGACGACCGCGCGCGCACGATCGCCGACTGGCAGCGCCTGATGGAGTCGGCGTGCGCCGGCGCCGTCGAATACCGGCTGCTGCGGTCCGACGGCGCGGTGCGCGACGTGCACACCACCGTGCGCGTGCGCCGCGACGCTGCCGGTCGCGCGCTGCACGTGCTCGGCGCCGCGCTCGACGTGACGGAGCTGCGCGCGGCCGAGCGTGCGGCGCGCGACAACGCCGACCGGCTGCAGCTCGCCAACGAAGCGGCCGGCATCGGCATCTGGGACCTCGACCTCGCCGCGCGCGCGCTGATCTGCGACGCGCAGACCTATCGCCTGTTCCGTCGCACGGCCGACGACGGCTCGGCGCTCGCGATCTGGCGCAGCGCCGTCGTGCCGGAGGACCGCGCGCGCGCCGAGCAGACCATGCGCAGGGCGATCGACGGCAACGGCCAGTTCGACAGCGAGTTCCGCATCGCCTGGCCCGACGGCGGAATGCGCTACATCGCCAGCCGGGGACTGGCGCAGCGCGGCGCGGACGGCCGTATGCGGCGGCTGATCGGCGTGTGCTGGGACGTGACCGAAGCGCGCCTTGCGGAAGCGGCGCTGCGGGCGAAGGAAACCGCCGAACGCGCCAACCGCGCGAAGTCCGAATTCCTGTCGCGGATGAGCCACGAGTTGCGCACGCCGTTGAACGCGATCCTCGGCTTCACGCAGCTCCTGGAGCTGGACAAGTCCGACCCGCCGTCGGCCGCCCAGCGCGAACGGCTCGGGCAGATCCACGCCGCGGGAGGCCATCTGCTGCAACTGATCAACGACGTGCTCGACCTCGCGCGCATCGAAACCGGGCGCATCGCGGTGTCGATCGAAACCGTGGCGCTCGACGGCGTGCTGGCCGACGCGCTCGCGATGGTCGAGCCCGAACTGCGCCGCCGCGGGCTGGCGCTCGCCCGCGAGCGCGACGCCGACGCACCGCGCTTCGTGTGGGCCGACCGCACGCGGCTCAAGCAGGTGCTGTTGAACCTGTTGTCGAACGCGATCAAATACAACCGGCCGCGCGGCAGCGTGCGCATGACCGTGCGGCGCGCCGAGGACGGCGGCGTGGTGATCGCCGTGCGCGACAGCGGCGTGGGCCTGAACGCGCGCCAGATCGACAAGCTGTTCCAGCCTTTCAACCGGCTGGGGCTCGAGCACATCGCGCCCGAAGGCACCGGCATCGGGCTGGCGATCTCGCTGCGCCTGGTCGAGCAGATGCGCGGCCGACTCGAAGTCTCGAGCGAACCCGGCGTGGGCAGCGAGTTCCGCGTACACCTGCAGGAGGCCGTCGTCGACGCGCAGGCGCCGCACGTCCCGGCCGCCGAAGCGACCGCGCTGCAGGCGCGCGACGACGTGCAGGGTGCCGTGCTGTACATCGAGGACAACCCGGCCAACAGCGCGCTGGTGCAGCAGTTCCTGCAGTTGCGCCCGAACGTGCGGCTGTATGCGGCGCCGGACGGCGCGACCGGCGTGGTGCTCGCCGCCGTGTGCCGGCCCGACCTCGTGCTGATGGACCTGCAGCTTCCCGACATTCACGGCACCGAAGTGCTGCGCCAGCTTCGCCTGCAGCCGGGCACCGAACACCTGTGCTGCGTGGCGGTGTCGGCGAACGCCACCCCGCAGGCGATCGAAGCGGCGCGCAACGCGGGCTTCGCCGATTACTGGACCAAGCCGCTCGACGCGGTCGCGTTCCTCGCCGGCGTGGATCGGTATCTGAGGGCCGCCGTCGAAGGCGTGCTCGCTCGAAAGGCGACGCGATGAACGTGCGCGACCTGGTGGACGACGAAGACGCCGCCGGCCGCAGACTGGTCGAGCTGAACCTGCGGCTGCAGGAGGAGATCCAGCGGCATCGCCTGCTGGAGCACCGGCTGCTGAAGCTCGCCGAATCCGAAACGCGGCGGCTGAGCCTGGAACTGCACGAAGGGCTCGGCCAGCACCTGAGCGGACTCGCCTTCCTCGCCGGGACGCTGGCCAACGGGCTGGCGCAAAGCGGCCATCAACGCGCGCCCGACGCCGCGTGGATCGTTCGCCTGCTGAACGAAGCGACGCGCAAGGCGCGGGCGCTGGCGCGCGGGCTGGCGCCGATCGATCTCGAGCACGGTTCGCTCGTGCGTGCGCTGCAGGGGCTCGGCGAAGACTTCGAGGCGCTGCACGGCATCAGCTTCGCGCTGCACGCGAGCGGCGAGCCGCGACTCGAATCGCCCGCCGCGCTGCGCATGGTCTACCGCATCGTGCAGGAAGCGGCGGCGAACGCGGTGCGGCACGGGCGCGCGCGCCGCGTCACCGTGCGTCTGGAAAGCGCGGGCGAGAACTTCCTCGTCAGCGTGCACAACGACGGCGTCGCCTTCGATCCGGCGACGGTCGCGCGCGAGCGCGGCACCGGGCTGGCCGGCATGCAGCTTCGCGCCGAGGTGCTCGGCGCCGAGCTTTCGATCGAACCCCTGCCGGCCGGCGGCACCGAAGTCGTGCTGCTGCTGCCCGGCGCCTCTCCGTCTTCCCATCCAAGCCACAAAGGACTTCTGCCATGAACGCCAACGGCAAGCACCGCATCCTCGTCGTCGACGATCACCCGATCGTCCGCCACGGGATCGTCCAGCTTCTGAACAACCAACCCGACTTCGAATGCCGCCTCGAAGCCGACAACGCCGACGCCGCGCTCGAAGTGCTGCGCGAGCAGTCGGTCGACCTCGCGATCGTCGACATCTCGTTGCCCGGGCTGTCCGGGCTCGACCTGATCCGCCGCATGCGCAGCGGCAACGCCGCGCTGCCGGTGCTCGTGTTGTCGATGCACGAGGAGTCCGTGTACGCCGACCGCGCGCTCGCCGCCGGCGCGCGCGGCTACGTGATGAAGCACGAAGCCACCGAGAAACTGATCGACGCCGCGCGCAAACTGCTCGCCGGCGGCCTCTACCTGAGCCGCGACGTCGAGGAGCGGATGTTCCAGACCTACGTCGGCGGCGCCAGCGCCGGTCGTACCGAGATGCTGTCGCGGCTGACGCAGCGCGAGTTCGAGGTGCTGCAGATGATCGCGCAGGGCATCACGTCGACGCAGATCGCCGCGCGCATCAACCGCTCGGTCAAGAGCGTCGAAGGCTATCGCGCCGCGATCCGCGCCAAGCTCGGCGCCAAGACCACGGTGGACCTGGCGCGGCTCGCGCTCGAATACTTTCCGGCGAATCCGCGCGCGCACGCCTAGGCGCTCAGCGCCACATGCCCCGCAGCTTCGCGGCGAGGTCGATCGGCACGGCCGCGGTCGGCGCGCGCGCCGCGCATTGCTCGGCCGCCGGCCACGCGACCGGCTCGAACAGGGTCGTCAGCTCGTTCGGGATGAAGCGCGTGCGCGTCGCGTAGACGTGGCGGTCGCCGCCGGCGGACTGCTGGGTCACGTAGAAGCGCTGCGGCACGATCACGTGCAGCGCATCCTTTGCGCGCGTCATCGCCACGTACAGCAGCCTGCGTTCCTCCTCGATCTCCGCGGGCGTTCCGGTCGCGAGATCCGACGGAATGCAGCCGTCGACCGCGTTGAGCACGTAGACGGCGCCCCACTCCTGCCCTTTGGCGGAGTGGATCGTCGACAGCGTCAGATAGTCCTCGTCGCGCAGCGGCGCGCCGGCTTCGCCGCTCGTCGCGTCCGGCGGATCGAGCGTCAGCTCCGTCAGAAAGCGCTCGCGCGACGGATACGTGCCCGCGATGTGTTCCAGCGCGGCGAGATCGGCTGCACGGACCTCCGCGTCCTCGTACAGCCGCTGAAGCTGCGGCTCGTACCAGCGCCGCACGAGCGCGAGTTCGGCGGGCCAGGCGGCGGTTCGATCGCGCAAGGCGCGCGCCAGACCGGCGAGCGCGCACCAGTCGTCGCGCGTCGCGGCAGGCGCCTCGAAACCGTCGAGCGCGGCGACCGGGTCCGATGCTTCGGTCAGCCGATCGAGTGCGCGCGCCGCCGTTTTGGGCCCGACGCCCGGCAGCATCAGCAGCACGCGGAAGCCGCTGACGCGGTCGCGCGGGTTCGCGGCCCAGCGCAGGCAGGCGAGCAGATCCTTGACGTGCGCCGCTTCGAGGAACTTCAGCCCGCCGAACTTCACGAACGGGATGTTGCGGCGGCCGAGCTCAAGCTCGAGTTGCATGCTGTGCTGTGAGGCGCGGAACAGCACCGCCTGCGCGCGCAGCGCGAACCCGCGCTCGCGGCCTTCCAGCACCTGCTCGGCGACGTAGCGCGCCTGCGCCGCTTCGTCGGCCACCGACACGAGCCGCGGTCGCAGCGACGACGGCCGCTCCGAGTGCAAATTCTTCGTGTAGCGCTCGCGCGCCAGCGCGATCACCGCGTTGGACGCGGCGAGGATCGGCTGTGTGGAGCGGTAGTTGCGCTCCAGCGTGATCACCGTCGCCGGCCGGTCGAACGCGCGCGGAAAGTCGAAGATGTTGCGCACGGTCGCGCCGCGGAACGAGTAGATCGACTGCGCATCGTCGCCGACGACCGTGAGCCCGTCGCCGTTGGGTTTCAGCGCGCGCAGGATCGCCGCCTGCAGCCGGTTGGTGTCCTGGTACTCGTCGACCAGCACGTGCGAAAAGCGCGCGCGGATCTCGTCCGCGAGCGCCGGTTCGGCCATCGTCGCCGACCAGTACAGCAACAGGTCGTCGTAATCGAGCACGCCCTGGCGCTGCTTGGCGTCGACGTATGCGGCAAAAAGCCCGCGCAGTTGCGCCTCCCACTCGGCGCACCACGGAAACCACTGCGCGAGCACTTCGCCGAGCGGCTGCTCGGTGTTGACCGCGCGCGAATAGATCGCCAGGCACGTGCCTTTCAGCGGGAAGCGCTTTTCGGTCTTCGACAACCCCAGCTCGTGCCGCACCAGATTGATCAGGTCGGCGGAGTCTTCGCGGTCGTGGATCGTGAACGCGGGAGCGAGGCCGATGCGCCCGGCGTACTCGCGCAGCAGCCGCGCGCCGATCGCGTGGAACGTGCCGGCCCAGGGAATCTCGACCGCCGCCGAGCGGCCGCGCGCCCGCGCCGTCGCGGCGACGATGCGGTCGACCCGGCGCGTCATCTCGACAGCCGCGCGGCGCGAGAACGTCAGCAGCAGAATCGCGCGCGGATCGGCGCCGCGCTCGATCAGACAAGCCACGCGATGCGCGAGCGTGTTGGTCTTGCCCGAGCCTGCGCCGGCAATGACGAGCAGCGGCCCGGCCGCGGCGGCGTCCGCGCCGAACTCGGCCGCGGCGCGTTGCTGCGGGTTCAGCGTCGACAGCCAGCGCTCGCGCGCGGCGTCGAACGATTCGGCGCGCGCGTTCATCGAGGGCTCCGGCGGCAGCGATTGCGCTCGCTGTCCGGCGGGCGCGGCTTGGGCACTCGGGACGGCATACTGGCGAAATATACAGTCCGGCGCGCACCCAGACCGCTTGTCGACAGGGACGTGCTGCGCCGTACTGACGCGACAGCCGCGCGAAGGATCGTCGCCGGCCGCAGCGCCGAGCGACCAAACCGTTTCGGGTAAGATCGCGCCCTCGCGCGAGGGTCCCAAGGACTGCGCGTGCGCACATGGGATGTCATGTGCAGCGGTTAAGTGCAGGTCAGCACCTGTAAGCGGCTGGTTTGACGAAGGCCAAGTAGCTCAGTTGGTAGAGCAGAGGACTGACAGCTTGGCCGCAGGACAAGCTGCGTCGGAGGCTAATTTCGGCGCAGCCGAAGTCAAGCAACGCGCAAGCGTTGCGGCCGGAGACAAAATCCTTGTCTTCGGTGTAGTAAGCAAGGCCAAGTAGCTCAGTTGGTAGAGCAGAGGACTGACAGCTTGGCCGCAGGACAAGCTGCGTCGGAGGCTAACTTCGGCGCAGCCGAAGTTGAGCAACGCGCAAGCGTTGCGGCCGGAGACAAAATCCTTGTCTTCGGTGTAGTAGGCAAGGCCAAGTAGCTCAGTTGGTAGAGCAGAGGACTGAAAATCCTTGTGTCGGTGGTTCGATTCCGCCCTTGGCCACCAGATTTGCTGCACGCCGGGCGGGCAGCAGAATCGGCCAAGGGCGTGTCCGCCCTTGGCCACCAACTCCCGCAATTGATTCGCCGCTCCTCGTAGCGCGCCGCTGATCGCCGCGCTCGGATCGGCGCGTCGGGCATTACGCCGCCAGCGCCAGCCGAAAGACGGGCGCCGCTTCGCGAGCTTCGTCGCCTGCTCGCGCAGGCTAGCTCTCACGTGCGTGGTCCTTCGATTCCATGCGCGTTCCCCTCCCCGTGATCCCGAGGAGCGCTTGACGCAAGGCATTCGCGTTGCGGTCCGCGGCCCGAGGCTGCGGCGCGCAGGCGGCGGTACGGCATCCGGTCATCGTGATCGGCGCGGGCCCCGTCGGCCTGTGCGCGGCGATCGATCTCGCGCAGCGCGGCGTGCCGGTGGGGCTGCTCGGCGACGACGACACGGTGTCGATCGGCTCGCGCGGCGTGTGCTACGCCAAACGCGCGCTCGAGATCCTCGACCGCCTCGGCGTCGGCGACCGCTGCGTGGCGAAAGGCGTGTCGTGGAACGTCGGCCGCTAGTTCTTCCGGACCAAGGAGGTCTTCCGCTTCGAGCTGCTGCCGGAGGCAGGTCGCAAGCGGCCGGGCATGATCAACCTGCAGCAGTGCCGCCTCGAGCAGTATCTCGTCGAGCGCACGCAGGAACTTCCCGCGATCGACCTGCGCTGGCGCAACAAGGTCATCCCCGTGCGGCCGCGCGACGATGCCGTCGCGCTGACCGCGGAGACGCGCGAAGGCAACTATCAACTGGCGGCCGATTGGCCGATCGCCGTCGACGGCGCACTCGGGCCGGTGCGGCGCAAGCCGGGGCTGGAGATCCAGGGGCGCGTGTTCACCGAGCGCTTCTCGATCGCAGCGCTTCCGCCGCGGCCGCGCGCCCGAGCGGCTGCTCGCCAACCACACCACCTGGCGGTGCTGCGCGAGGCGATGCAGCAGGCGCGCGAAGGCGTGTCGTTGCCTCCCAACGCTCAGAAGCGCCGGTAGATGCCGACCTGATAGAACTGCGCCTTGAACGGATCGAGGCCGGGGCTGCCGGTGCCGCCGAGCCGCCAGTCGCCGCGTTGCTCGTAGTAGTCGAACTTGGCGTCGATCGCCCAGTCCTTGCCGATCGCCCAGGCGAGCTTGATGCCCGCGGTGACGGCGCCGAAGGCCGACAGGCGATGGTCCGCCGAGTAGTACGGCGGCCGCAGCGAAACGACCGGCGGGAACGCGCTGCCGGGGATCGGATCGACGTAGAAGTTGGCCGAGCTTTGCGTGTGGTAGCGCAGGCTCGGCGTCACGGTCAGCGCGCGCACGGGCTGCACCCATTCGAAGCCGAAGGTGTGCGCCTTGACCTCGAACGTGTCCGAGTAGTAGCGGTAGCTCGAACGCAGCGTGGCGCCGGGTGCGGCGAAGTAATGGTTCCAGCGCCCGAGCAGCGCGGTCTGGTTGCGCTCGCGCGGGCGGTTGTCGAGAAACTTGTACGGATCGCTGAAGAAGCCGCGCCCGCGCGAGTAGGTCAGGTTCGCCTGCACGATGTCGCGCGGCGTGACGACCTGCGTGAGACCGACGATGAAGTCGTTGACCTTCTTCTTCTCGTCGCTGGTGACGCTGCCGCCGCCGGTGTCGTTCGGCTTGATCGTGTCGTCGCTGTAGCCGGCGCCGAAGACGATCGCCGTGTTGTTGTCGTCGCTCGACATGCGCACGTCGAAGCTCAGCGCGCGCGACTCGTAGTCGTCTTCGGTCGAATACGCCAGCCCGAAGCCGACGGCAGCGCGGCGGAAGTAGCGCGTCAGTCTGAGGTCGCCTGCGTGGCGCTCGTCTTCCATGCGCGATGCGCTCGAGATCGCGGAGTGATAGCGCGGCGAAGGGCCGGAGACCGCGTCGCGCACGATCGAGCCCTCGAGCGACCATTGCCGGCCGAGCGGGGTTAGCACGTACAGCGACGGGCTGCTGACCTCGATGCGATCGAGCCCCGGCTGATAGTCCTTGTAGTAGAGGTACTTGAGCCCGATCAGGCCCTGCTCGGGCGCTGTTTCCGCGAAGGCTACGCCCGGAAGCGCCATCGCCGCGGCGAGGATGGCGATGCCGGACTCCGTCTCGCGCGCCGGCTCGCGCGTCGCCGCCTGGGCGGCGGCGTTCTTTTCGATGATCACCGCTCTCGTTTTCCTTCTCGCCCGCTCAATTGCAGCCGCAGCCGCCGCCGCCGACGCCGTAGCCGCCCGACGCGTTTTCCTTGCTGAAGTAGATGTGCTGTTCGAAGCGCGCCTGCAGCGGATCGGCCTCGAAGGTCATCTCGGGCTTCGCGAGGTACCCCTTCTCCCAGGGTTGCACCGGTTGCAGACCCGCGCAGCCGGCGCTCGCCGCAGCCACCACCACGATGCACGCGATACGGAGACCTCGCATCCTCGTTATCCCCCCGCTTACGGCTTCTTCGGCAGCGCCTGCCGGATGCGCTCCTCGAGCTCCTTCTTGTCCTGCTCGCGGAAGCCGGCGTGAGCGTACAGCACGCGGCCGTCGGGCGCGATCAAGTACGAGCTGGGCATGCCCTTGATGCGGTAGCTCTTCGGCGACTCGCCCTGGGTGTCGAACGCGACGGTGAATCTGGCCGGCGTTTCCTTGAGGAACTGCTCGGCGTCGGCGCGCTTGTTGTCGACCGCGATGCCGACGACCTGCAGGCCATGGCCGCCGTACTTGGCCTGCATCTCGTTCATCCACGGGAACGACTGCTTGCACGGGCCGCACCATGAGGCCCAGAAGTCGACGTAGACGAGCTTGCCGCGCAGGTCGGCAAGGCGGACCTGCCCCGATGCGCCCGGCAGGTCGAAGGCCGGCGCGGCTTGGCCGACTTCGGACGCGAAGGCGGCGCCGAATTGAAGCGAGGCCCCGAGCAGGGCGGCGATTCCGAGTTTGCGCAGTTTCACGAGCACTCCTTTTCCGTTGCGTTCGTCGAGATTCGGTTTGCCGGCGGGCGGCGCGCGCCGAGCGCGGCCAGCAGGCCGAGCGCGGCGAGCAGCGCGCCGCCGAGCGCGCCTGCACCGCCGAAGCCGACGTTCGTCGGCCCGGGCGCCGCCGCTGCGGCGACCTGCCCCTGTCCGGACAGCGTCACGACCGCGGGTGTCGGTGCGTTGCTCATCACCTGCAGGCTGCCCTGGTGCGTTCCCGCGGCATTCGGCTGATACGCGACCATCACACTGCAGTTCGCGCCCGGCGTCAGCGTGAACGGCGGCGCGCCGCAGGTGCCGCCGGCGACGAGTTGGAACGGCGCGTCGACGACGATGCCGTTGACGACCAGATTGGTCATGCCGCTGTCGGCGATCGTCAGCGCGCGCGGCGCAGCGGCGGTGCCGACGCGCACGGGGCCGAAATCGACCGCGGTCGGGTTGGGCGCCGCGTTCGCCGCGGCGACCGCCGATCCGGTGCCGCTCAGGCTTGCGGTCAGCGTCGCCGGCGTTCCGTTGCTCGCGATCGACAGCGTGCCGCTGCGCGCGCCGGCCGCTGCGGGCGCGAAGCTCACGTCGATCGAGCAGTTCGCGCCCTGCGCGAGCGTCTGACCCGCGCGGCAGGCGCCGGCCGCGCCCGCGACGACGTCGAACTCCGCCGATCCGCTGACGCTCGTCAGCGTCACGCTGCCGGGTCCGTTGTTCGTCAACGTGACGCGCTCGGCGATCGACTGCTGGCCGACCGCGGTGACGCCGGCGAAGCTCACGCTCGCGCGCGACAACGCAACGGCCGGCACCGGTGCGGAGGTCCCCGTGCCGCTCAACGCCACGCTCGACGGGCTGCCGCCGGCGTTGTGCGTGATCGCGAGCGTCGCGTTGACGGCAGCCGCCGCCGTCGGCGCGAAGCTCACGTTGACCGTGCACGACTGGCCGTTGGCGAGATTGGCGCCCACGCAGTTGCCGGCGGTCGCAAACGCGCCGTTGCTCGCGGCGACACCGCTGATCGACAGCGTGCCGCCGCCCGCGTTGCTGACGGTCAGCGCCTGCGCCGCGCTCGTCGTGCCGACCTGCTGGTTGCCGAACGCGATCGACGCGCGCGACAACGCGATCGCCGGCGTGTTGTCGACGCCGGAGCCGCTCAAGGTCAGCGTCACGTTGCCGCCCGAGTTGTTCGATGCGATCGTGAGGTTGGCGCTGCGCGCACCGAGCGCGGCGGGTGCGAAGGTGTAAGTGATCGTGCAGGTCCCGCCGACCGCGACCGTGCCGCCGACGGCGCAGGTGCCGCCGCGCGTGAAGTCGCCCGGATTCGTGCCGCCCGCGGTCAGCGCCCCGATGTTGAGCGCCGCGCTGCCGGTGTTCGTCAACGTGACCGTCTGCGTCGCGCTGATGCTGCCGAGCGGCACCGTCGCGAACGACAGCGTCGAAGCCGACAGCGAGATCGTCGGCGTGGCCGCGCCGGCCGAACCCGACAGCGCAACGCTGGTCGTCCCGCCGGAGGCGTTGTGGTTGATCGTCACCGACGCACTCTTCGCGCCGGCCGCAGTCGGCGTGAAGACGACGTCGACGCGGCAGTTGCCGCCCGCGGCGACGCTGCCGCCCGCCGCGCAGGTCGACGTGTTGGCGATGCGGAACTCGGAGGCGTTCGTGCCGCTCGTGGTGAGCGAAGTCAGGTTCAGCGCCGCCGCACCGCCGTTGGAGACCGTGAACGACATCGGTGCGCTGTTCGCGCCCGCTACCGTATACGAGAACGCCAACGAGGCCGGCGACACCGCGATCGACGGGCCGTTGGCCGCGGCCGGGTTGCCGATGTAGGCGGCGATGTCGGCGGCGTCGGTCGCAGTGACGTACCCCTGCAGGATCCCCATCGCGCCCTTGTTGGCGCTGATCGCGTTCAGGATCACGTTGGGCGCGTTGGCGCCCTTGTCGATGCCCGACTTGCGCGTCGCCGGGAAACCGTCGTGGCAGCCGCCGCTGCCGCAGGTGATCGGCCAATTGCCCGGCACCGGCGGGCCGTACAGCATCTTGCCGCGCACCGCGTTCTGCGCGTGCGCGGCCGAGCCGAACGCGCTCGCCGCGAGCAGCAGCAGGCAGGCACCGACGGCGCGCGCGCGGCGCGCCGAGACGGCGACGGTCGAATCGAGCGAGTCCATGTGGGCTTGTCCCTGAGCGTTCCGCGGTGCGGTTCTTCTTGCTGCGACGCACCCGACGGCGATTCATCGTGTCTCAAAGGGACGAAATGTTGGATCGGACTCCATCCCCATTCCCGGCTAGGACGAATCGATTCGACCGTTCGAGTGAATGAAGATGAAGCCGCGCTCTGGCATGGTTTGCCGATCCGCCGTTCGGCGCAGCGGGCGCGGCGCGCGACCGCTCCGACGGCATGCCCGGAGAGAAAGAAGAATGCGACGACTGCGATGGCGCGCGTGCGCCCTGTGGGCCCTGGCGCTCGTGCTGCCGCTGGCCGCGGCCGCGGCGGAAGACGACTTTCTCGACCCGGAGAAGGCCTTCGCGTTTTCGGCGCGCGTGCTCGATGCGCGCACGATCGAAGCGCGCTGGACGATCGCCGACGGCTACTTCATGTACCGCGAAAAGGTCTCGTTCGCGGCCGACAACGGTGTGACCCTCGGCGCGCCCGAACTGCCGCGCGGCAAGATCAAGTTCGATACGAATTTCAACAAGGACGTCGAGACGCATCGCGACGAGCTGGTCGTCCGCATCCCGGTCGCGACCGGCGGCGGCGCGTTTACGCTGACCGCGCACAGCCAGGGCTGCGCCGACCGCGGGCTGTGCTACCCGCCGCAGGCGCAGACGGCGCAGCTCGTGCTCGTCGCGTCGAGTGCCGCTGTCCCGCCCGCAGCGCAAACCGACGAAGGACGCATCGAGGCCGCGTTGAAGTCGGGCTCGCTCGCGGCGGTGATGCCGCTGTTCCTGCTGCTCGGCCTGCTGCTCGCCTTTACGCCCTGCGTGCTGCCGATGGTGCCGATCCTGTCGTCGATCATCGTCGGGCAAAGCGCCCAGGACGCGCCGATGAGCAAGGCGCGCGGCCTGTCGCTCGCGGCCGCGTATTCGCTCGGCATGGCGATCGTCTACACGGCGATGGGCGTGGCCGCGGGTCTGGCGGGCGAAGGGCTCGCCGCCGCGCTGCAAACGCCGGCGGTGCTGGCCGCCTTCGCCGCGGCGCTGGTGCTGCTCGCGTTGTCGATGTTCGGCTTCTACGAGCTGCAGCTTCCGGCATCGCTGCAGGCGAAGCTCGCCGGCATCTCGAACAACCAGAGAAGCGGCAGCTACGCCGGCGTGTTCGTGATGGGTGCGGTGAGCGCGCTGATCGTCGGCCCCTGCGTGGCCGCACCGCTGGCGGGCGCGCTGCTGTACATCTCGCAGACGAAGGACGTGGTCGTCGGCGGCGCGGCGCTCTTTTCGATGGCCGCCGGCATGAGCGTGCCGCTGCTGCTCGTGGGCGTCAGCGCCGGCTCGCTGCTGCCGCGCGCCGGCGCGTGGATGGAAGGCGTGAAGAAGTTCTTCGGCGCGCTGCTGATCGCGGTAGCGATCTGGATGGTGTCGCCCGTGATTCCCGCGTGGGCGCACATGCTCGCGTGGGCGGCGCTCTTCATCGTGAGCGCGGCGTACCTGAGCGCGTTCGATCCGCTGCCGGCGGGCGCTTCGGGCTGGCGCCGGCTGTGGAAGGGCGTCGGCGCGCTGCTCGCCATCGCGGGCACGGTGCAGATCGTCGGCGTGGCCACCGGCGGGCGCGACGTGCTGCAGCCGCTGCAGCAGCTCGCCGCCCGGCCGGGCGCGGCGACCGCGGTCGCCGTCGGCGATGCCAAAAGCCGCTGGCTCAAGGTCGCGAGCGTGGCGGAGTTGGACGCGGCGATCGCCGCCAACCGCGGACGCGTCGCGATGCTCGACTTCTACGCCGACTGGTGCGTCAGCTGCATCGAGATGGAGCGCTTCACGTTTCACGAGCAGCGCGTCGCGCAGCGGCTCGGCCGGATGCTGCTGATCCAGGCCGATGTGACGAAGAACACGCCGGCCGACAAGGAACTGCTCAAGCGCTTCAGGCTGTTCGGCCCGCCGGGCATCATCTTCTTCGATCCGCAGGGGCGCGAGGTCGAAGGCGGCCGCGTGATCGGTTTCCAGAACGCCGACGCCTTCCTGGCGACGATCGAACGCGCCATGGAGGCGGCAACGACCGCCGCAGCCGCGTCGACGACGCTCGCGGTACGTTGAGCGCGCGGCGCGGCTGCCTCAGCGGCGGCGCGCGTCGGCATCGATCACGTAATCGGCGACCGCAACGCAGTCCTCGATATGGCGGTCGCCGATGTACTTGATCGCGGCGAACGAGATGCCGGCGGCGAGCGCCTGGCCGGCGAGCGGTACGTACTTCACTGTGGTCTTGGTCGCGATGCGCCGCGCCACGCTTTTCAACAGCGTCATCGCGAGTTCGCGCGTCAGGATGCGGCCGATGTAGCTCGAGCCGATCGCGGTGATAGCCTTGTATGCGGTCAGCCGACGCCGCGTGGCCAGCGCCTCGATCTGCGCGGGCGTCAGCCCGAACTCCTCGTTGATCTCGTGCAGCATCTTCATCAGCATGCCGAGATCGACGGCGACGTCGATCCCGGGAATCGGAACGACCGCCGCGCCCGCCGAAACGAGCGCGCGCCGCGTGACGATCTTGCGGCAGCGCCGCGCGACGGCGTCGACATCGCGGCGCGTCGCGGGGATCAGCGCGGGCGCCCCGGGAGTAGCTTTTCTCTCGGACATAAGAACCTTGCGTAGCTTGCTGTGCGCGCCGTACCCGCGCCGACCTCTGACCTAGGTCATTGCCGCGCTGTGACGGGTCGCGTTACTCTGCCGCGGCGTGCCGGGCCGCGGATGTCGCCGATGGCCGACTATAATCGCCCGCGAATCAAAGGCTTAGACCGCCCGTGCAGCTGCTGACCCTCGGCTTGAACCACCAGACCGCGCCGCTTGCGCTGCGCGAACGGGTGGCGTTCGTGCCCGAGGAGGTCAGCCATGCGATCGCGCGGCTGCGCGACCGGCTCGCCGGCCGCGACGCGGGGCGGCTCACCGAAGCGGCGATCGTTTCGACCTGCAACCGTACCGAACTGTACTGCGCCGTCGAGGAACCCGTCGCAGCAACGCACGCGCTGACCGACTTCATCGCCGCCGAGAAGCGCCTCGAAGCCGAGGAACTCAAGCGCGCGTCCTACGTGCTGCCGCAGACCAACGCCGTGCGCCACGCGTTCCGCGTGGCGAGCGGGCTCGATTCGATGGTGCTCGGCGAGCCGCAGATCCTCGGCCAGATGAAGCAGGCCGAGCGGCTCGCGCGCGAAGCGGGCGGCATGGGGCTGCTGCTGAACCACCTGTTCCAGCGCACCTTCGCCGTCGCCAAGGAAGTGCGCACGACGACCGACATCGGCACGCAGTCGGTGTCGATGGCCGCCGCGGCCGTGCGCACCGCCGAGCGGATCTTCGGCGCGCTCGGCGACAGCCAGATCCTGTTCGTCGGCGCCGGCGAGATGATCGAGCTGACCGCCACGCACTTCGCTGCGCGCCATCCGAAGTCGATCGTCGTGGCCAACCGCACGATCGAGCGCGCGCAGACGCTCGCGTCGAAGCTGCACGGCCACGCGATGCGGCTCGCGGACCTGCCCGAGGCGATCGCGAAGTTCGACATCGTCGTCTCGTGCACGGCGAGCTCGCTGCCGATCATCGGGCTGGGCATGGTCGAGCGCGCGATCCGCAGCCGCCGCCACCGACCGATGTTCATCGTCGACCTGGCGGTGCCGCGCGACGTCGAGCCGGAAGTGGCGCGGCTCGACGACGTCTACGTCTACACGGTCGACGACCTCGGCCGCATCGTCGCCAGCGGCACCGAAACGCGGCAGGCGGCGGTCGCGCAGGCCGAAGCGATCATCGAGACGCGCGTGCGCGACTTCGAGGCGTGGATGAAGACGCGCGCGGCGGTCCCGGTGATCCAGGGCCTGCGCGAGCGCGCCGACGCGCTGCGCGCGAAGGAGCTGGAACGCGCGAAGAAGCTGCTCGCGCGCGGCGAATCGCCCGAGGCGGTGATCGAGCAGCTTTCGCAGGCGCTGACCAACAAGTTCCTGCATGCGCCGGTCGCAGCGCTGCATCAGGCCGGCAACGAAGACGACGACGAGCGCGCGCGCGTGGTCGCGCTGCTCGCGCGTTTCTACTCCCAGACGGATCACTAGCTGGCGCGGCCCGCCCCGGCCCGAGCGGCCGGGGCGCGGCCGCGTTCGCCCATTGCGGATGACACGATGAAGGACTCGATGCGCAACAAGCTCGGCCAGCTCGCGCGGCGGCTCGAGGAGATCGACGCGCAACTGGCCGCCGAAGACGCCGCGCGCGACATGAACCGCTTCCGCGCGCTCGGCCAGGAGCGCGCCGAGATCGAACCGGTGGTCGCGCGCTTCCACGACTACAACCGCGCGCAGGCGGATCTGCTCGGCGCGCAGGAGATGCTGACCGACCCGGACATGAAGGCGCTCGCGGAGGAGGAGATCCACGCGGCGAAGGGCCGTCTCGAGTCGCTCGAGTCCGAGCTGCAGCGACTGCTGCTGCCGAAGGATCCGAACGACGAACGCAACGTCTTCCTCGAGATCCGCGCCGGCACTGGCGGCGACGAGTCTGCTCTCTTCGCCGGTGATCTGCTGCGGATGTACCTGCGCTATGCCGAACGCCAGCGCTGGAAGACCGAAATGGTGTCGGCGAGCGAATCGGACTTAGGCGGCTACAAGGAAGTGATCGTGCGCATCGAAGGCGCCGGCGCGTATTCGAAGCTGAAGTTCGAGTCAGGCGGCCACCGCGTGCAGCGCGTTCCGGAGACCGAAGCGCAGGGCCGCATCCACACGTCGGCCTGCACGGTCGCGGTGCTGCCCGAGGCCGACGAGATCGACGACGTGAAGATCGACCCGACCGAGATCCGCATCGACGTGTTCCGCGCATCGGGTGCCGGCGGGCAGCACGTCAACAAGACCGAGTCGGCGGTGCGCATCACGCATCTGCCGAGCGGCATCGTCGTCGAATGCCAGGACGACCGCTCGCAGCACAAGAACCGCGAACGCGCGCTGAAGATCCTCGCGGCGCGGCTCAAGGACAAGCAGTTGCGCGAGCAGCAGGCGAAGGAGGCGTCGACCCGCAAGAGCCTGATCGGCTCGGGCGACCGCAGCGAGCGCATCCGCACCTATAACTTCCCGCAGGGCCGCGTGACGGACCACCGGATCAACCTGACGCTGTACAAGATCGACCAGATCATGGACGGCGACCTCGACGAACTCGCCGCCGCGCTGACCGCCGAACACCAGGCCGAGCAGCTGGCAGCGCTGGGGGAAGCATGACCCGCACCGAACGCGACACTTTCGGACCGATCGAAGTCCCCGCCGAGCGGCTGTGGGGCGCACAGACGCAGCGCTCGCTGCAGTTCTTCGCCGTCTCCACCGAGAAGATGCCGTCCGAGCTGATCGACGCGCTCGTGCGCATCAAGCGCGCCGCCGCGCAGGTCAACCGCGAATTGGGACTGCTCGACGCGCGCAAGGCGGAGGCGATCGCCGCGGCCGCCGACGAAGTGCTGCGCGGCGAACACCGCGAGGAATTCCCGCTGTCCGTCTGGCAGACCGGCAGCGGCACGCAGACCAACATGAACGTCAACGAGGTGCTCGCCAACCGCGCTTCGGAGCTGCTCGGCGGTCCGCGCGGAACGGGGCGGCTGGTGCATCCGAACGACGACGTCAACCGCGGGCAGTCGTCGAACGACGTCTTTCCGACCGCGATGCACGTCGCCGCCGCGCTCGCGCTCGACCGCAGGCTGCGCCCCGCGCTCGCCGCGCTGCGCGCCACGCTGGAGGCGAAGGCGACCGAGTTCGCCGACATCGTCAAGATCGGCCGCACGCATCTGCAGGACGCCACGCCGCTCACCCTCGGACAGCAGTTCTCAGGCTACGTCGCGCAGCTCGAAGCGGCGGCCGGCGCGATCGCCGGCGCCGAGCCCGCCGTGCTCGAACTGGCGATCGGAGGCACGGCGGTCGGCACCGGATTGAACACGCACCCGGAGTTCGGTGCGCGCGTCGCGGCCAAGCTCGCGGATGACACGGGGCTCGCGTTCGTCTCGGCGCCGAACAAGTTCGCCGCACTCGCCGGCCACGAAGCGCTGCTCGCGCTGCACGGCGGTCTGAAGACGCTGGCCGCCGCGCTGATGAAGATCGCCAACGACGTGCGCTGGCTCGCGAGCGGCCCGCGCGCGGGGCTGGGCGAGATCACGATTCCGGAGAACGAACCCGGTTCGTCGATCATGCCGGGCAAGGTCAACCCGACGCAGTGCGAGATGCTGACGATGCTCGCCGCGCAGGTGCTCGGCAACGACGCCGCGGTGGCGATCGGCGCCGCCTCCGGCAATTTCGAGCTGAACGTCTACAAGCCGCTTCTCGCGCACAACGTGCTGCAGTCGATCCGGCTGCTCGCAGACGGTTGCACGAGCTTCGACGCGCATTGCGCACGCGGCATCGCGCCGAACCGCGAACGCATCGCCGAGCTGATGGCGCGTTCGCTGATGCTGGTCACCGCGCTCGCGCCGCACATCGGCTACGACAAGGCGGCGGAAATCGCGAAGAAGGCGCACCGCGAAGGCACGACGCTGAAGGCGGCCGCGCTCGCGCTGGGCTACGTGACCGAAGAACAGTTCGACGCGTGGATCGATCCGGCGGCGATGACCCGTCCCGGCGCATGACCGCCGGCGAGCTGCTCGCCGCGAGCGGATTGCCTGGCGCGGAGGCGCGCGCTTTGCTCGCATTCGCCAGCGGCGCGACGCGCGAAGCGCTGATCGCTTTCCCCGAAAGAGTCGTCGCGCCGGAAGCGGCGGCGCGCTTCGAAGCGCTTGTCGAACGGCGCCGCGCCGGCGAGCCGATGGCCTATCTGCTCGGCGTGCAGGAGTTCTATCGCCGGCCGTTTTGCGTCACGCCCGCCGTGCTGATTCCGCGACCGGAGACCGAACTGCTCGTCGAGCTTGCGCTCGACGCGCTGCGCTCGATCGAAAGCCCGCGCGTGCTGGAACTGGGCACCGGCTCGGGCTGCATCGCGATCTCGCTCGCGCTCGAACGGCCCGACGCGCGCGTCGTCGCCGCCGATGCGTCGGTCGAGGCGCTCGCGATCGCGCGGGCCAACGCGCAGCGGCTCGATGCACGCGTCGACTTCGTCGCGAGCGACTGGTACGCGGCGATCGCGGGCGAGTTCGATGCGATCGTCGCCAACCCGCCGTACGTCGCCGCGAGCGACCCGCATCTGGCGGACCTGCGCTTCGAACCGCTTTACGCGCTGACCGATCACGGCGACGGCCTCGGCTGCCTGCGCACGATCGTCGCCGGCGCCCCCGCGCACCTGGCACGCGACGGTTGGCTGCTGGTCGAGCACGGCTACGACCAGGCGGCCGCCGTGCGAGCGCTGTTCGAGCGGGCCGGGTTCGACGAAGTACGAACCGTGCGCGACGCGGCAGGCATCGAACGCGCCTGCACGGGCCGGTTCGTTTGATCCGAACCGTGCCCCCGGTTTGACGCCCCCCGGAGCGATTCCTACACTGTGCTGCACCTCTCCCGCGAAGTGAACGCCATGGACGCGAAGGAATTCATTCAGAAGACGGTCACCGAGAACCCGGTCGTGCTCTTCATGAAGGGCACCGCGCAGTTCCCGCAGTGCGGCTTCTCGGGCCGCGCGATCCAGATCCTGAAGTCGTGCGGCGTGAAGAACCTCGTGACCGTCAACGTGCTCGAGGACGACGAAGTGCGCCAGGGCATCAAGGAGTACGCCAACTGGCCGACGATTCCACAGCTCTACGTCAAGGGCCAGTTCGTCGGCGGCTCGGACATCATGATGGAGATGTACCAGAGCGGCGAACTGCAGGACCTGCTGAAGCAGGCCCAAGTCGTCTGATCGGCTCCGACAGGCGGCCGCCTTGCGCCGGATCATCGTCGCGATCACCGGCGCATCGGGCGCCGTCTATGGCGTGCGCCTGCTGCACGCGCTGCGCGCGGCCGCCGACGTCGAAACGCATCTGCTCGTCACGCCGGCCGGCGTCCTGAACCTCAAGCAGGAGCTCGACCTGACACGCGGCGACGTCGAGCGATTCGCCGATGTGGTCCACAACGTGCGCGACATCGGCGCGACGATCGCTTCCGGTTCGTTCGTCACGCACGGCATGGTGGTCGCGCCCTGCTCGATGAAGACGCTCGCGGCGATCGCGCACGGGCTCGCCGACAACCTGATCGCGCGCGCTGCCGACGTCTGCCTGAAGGAGCGCCGCCGGCTCGTGCTGCTGGTGCGCGAGGCGCCGCTGAACCTCGCGCACATCCGCAACATGGAAGCGGTGACGCTGATGGGCGGCGTGATCTTCCCGCCCTTGCCCGCGTTCTATCACCGGCCGAAGACGATCGACGAGCTGGTCGACCACACGGTCGCCCGCGTGCTGGACCTGCTCGACATCGCGCACGGCCTTGCGCCGCGCTGGGAAGGCGAGATCGGCGCGTCGGCCGGCGAGACCGACTGAGGCGTTACGACGGCAGGAAATCGACCGGCCAGGTCACGGTCATCAGGTCGACGTCCTTCGCACCGAAGTCGAACTGCCTGATCCGCGCGAGCAGCTTGCGCTCCAGTTCGGGCGACTTCAGCTCGCTCGACACGATGCGCAGGTCGGTCACCTGACCCGACGGCGCGATCTTCAGTTCCAGCACGACCTTGCCCTGCAGCGAAGGCTCGTCGCGCAGCGCGCGGTTGTAGATCGCGTAGATCGCGCCCTTGTTGCGCTCGAAGACGATCTTGATCTCCTCGATCGACCGCGACGCCTTGCCGCTTCCACCCCGCTGCAGCGTGCCGCCGCGGCCCGCACCGGTGCCGCCACCGCCGCCGGCGTTCGATCCCGGCCCGCCGCCGCCGCGGCCGCCGGCCACGCCTTCGACGAGCGTGGTCGAACGGCCCGCAAGCCCGCCGCCGCCGGTGTCGCGGCTGTAGGCGGCCGTGTTGATGCCGCCGCTGCCGCCGGTGGCGTTCGAGGTGATCAGCGCGCGCGTCGGTACGCCGGGGCTCAAGCCTGCGCCGACGCCCGGGCCGACGCCGGCGCCGACACCCGGTCCCGGCTTGATGTCCTTGTTCAGTTGCACCGCCGCCGGCGCGGATCGCAGCTCGGCCAGCTCGTCTTTCATCGCGAGCAGACCCACGCCCGAAGCGCGCCTGCGCGCGTTCTCCAGCCGTTCGCCGGGCGCCTTGTTCGGCTCCGGCTTGCGCGCTTCGACGACCGGCGCCTTCGGCTCGGGCTTCGGCGTATCGGGCGTCTTGTCGGGCTTCGCTTCCGCGTCCTTCGGCGCGGGACGCTCGGACTTCGGCAGCGGCGTCGGCGGCGGCACTTCGCGATCGAGCAGCAGCTTGGCCAGCCGCGGCGGCAACGGCTCGGCGGCGATGCGCTCCTCCTTGCGCACGGGCAGCCACGGCATCACGAGCGCGATCAGCGCGCAGACGATGAGCACGCGCTGCAGAATGCGGCGGAAGCGCTCGTCGTCCTCGGCCGAACCCGACCAGGGCAGCAGCGCGACGGGGGAGTAGGCGACGGCGCTCATCACGCACTCTTCTGCTGGACCGCGAACGACACGTCGGTGAAGTTCGCACGCGCACAGGTGACCATCACCTTGCGCAGCAGGCGATACGGAATGTCCTTGTCGCCCATGATCGTGATCGCGCGCTTGGCCGCTTCGTTTTCGGCGCGGATCGTCTGCCGGCTCGCGTGGAAATCCAGCTCGGCCTTCAGCGGCGCGATCAGGTCGCCGTCGGCGCCGAGGACGTCCGCCACCGCGGCGACCTTGCGCCCCTCGACGATGATGTCGCTGTTGTTGACCAGCACGACGATCGTCTCGCGCGCGCTTTTCTCCGCGGTCGATTCCGGGAGCTTCACCGCCTTCGAGCTGGGCAGCACCTCGACCACGCCGGCGTTCGACAGCAGGAAGAAGATCAGGATCGTGAAGATGTCGATCAGCGCGACCAGGTTCAGGTCGACCTGCGACTGGTTGCGCGCGCGCCGTTCGGCGCGTTTTTGCAGCGGCGTGAGATTCATCGGCCCTTCTCCGCTTGCGCAACCTGCTGTCGGATCGGCGCATCTCCGATCGAGATGTCGGGGAACAGATCGACGGCGACGACCTTGGCGCCCTGCACCTGACGGCCGGCGCGCACCGCGTCCATCACCTGCACCAGCGTGTCGTACGGCACGGCGGGCTCGGGCAGCACGGTGACCGCCGTCTTGTCCGGAAAGCGCTGCTTGATCTGCTGCATCAGGTTCGCCAGCTCGGCGATGTCCTTGCCGTCACCCTTGCGTTCGATGCGCTGGATCAGCCCGCCGATGCGGTCGCCGACCTCGAGCGCGTCGGCGCGGACCACGACCTCGAGCTGCAGGTTGTCCTTGTCGAGCTTCTCCAGCGCACCGCTCGACTGCGGCGGCAGCGTCAGCTCCAGCACCGCCAGCCGCGTGAACACCGCGGTCGACAGCAGGAACGGCACCAGCACGACGATCAGGTTGATGAACGCCGTGACGTCGAGCCCGGCCGGATGTTTGCGCAGGCGTCGCACTCGCATGTTTTGGTCCTCCGTTCGAGCGGCCGGACGCGCCGGCCGCGTCGTTCAGCGCGCGGCGCTGCGCGTGTCGGTCGCCAATCGCTGCGTCAGGTTCAGGAAGCTCACCTTCGCCGCTTCCAGGCTGTCGACGATTTCGCTGGTGCGCGCCTGCAGGAAGGCATGGATCAGCAGGAACGGGATCGCGACCATCAGCGCGAACGCGGTGTTGTTCATCGCGATCGAAATCGACGCCGCCAGCAGCTCGGCCTTCTCCGCCGGGTTGACGTTGGCGACCGCGGTGAACGCCTTGATCAGACCGATGATCGTGCCGAGCAGGCCGACCAGCGTGATCACGTTGGCGAAGGTCGCGATGTAGTGCGTGCGCTTCTCCAGCCGCGGCACGATCTCCATCATCCCTTCCTCCATCGCGGCGTCGACGTCCTCGCGCCGGTGCGGGATCTTCAGCCGCTCGAGGCCGTGCGCGACGATCTTGCCGATCGCGGCTTCGGACTTCGCGGCGACCGCTTCGACCTTGTCGAGCTTGCCGCCCTGCAGCAGCGGCAGCATGCGCTCCCACAGCCTGCGGTTCTCGGTGCGCGCGCGGCGCAGGAAGATGAAGCGCTCGATCGCGACCGCGAGGCCGAGCGCCATGATCAGGATGCTGGGGTAGATGAACAACCCGCTGTCCTGGAAGAACTTGACGACGGTGTTGAAGGCATTCATGGGCGAATCTCCGATGTCCACTGCAACTGAAGCAAACGAACGAATCACTTCCGCTCTGCCGCGGGCGGGCCGGTCGGCGCCGCCGTCGCCGCCGACGCCTGCGCGGCGGCCGTGTAGCGCACCTGCCGGCGGAACACGTCGCGGTCGACCGGCGCGAGCGCCTCGTCGAGCACGCTTTCGAGCGGCCGGCCCGACAGCTCCGACGGCAGCGGCTTCTTCCACGGCACGATGTAGAGCACCTTCGGCAGTTCGCGGTTGCCGATGATCTGCGTGCGATCGATCTCGGCGCGGTCCTCGGCGAACGCGCCGAACGAAACGGCTGCGGCGAGCGCAGCCACCAGCGAACGAGAATGGAGACGACGCTTCAATGCGTGTGCGCTCATTGCTGCTCCTTCTGCGCGACCGCGCTCTTCTGCGGCATCCGGTTCTTCAGATCGGCGACCCACTTCCTGACGTTGTCGTCGCCGGCGGGCGCGAGCACGAGGTAGCGCTCGTACAGCGCGAGCGCGCGCTGGCGGTCCCACAGGTAAAGGTCTTCGAGGATGCCGAGGTTGAGCCAGGCGAGCGCGTAGTTCGGATCGGCTTCGATCGCCTTTTCGTACGCGGCGCGCGCCTTGGCGAACTGGCCGGTCATTCGATAGGTGATGCCGAGCTGGTTGTGCAAGTCCGCGCGCTGCGGAGCAAGCTGCACGGCGCGTTCGAGCGCGGCGATCGCCTCGGCGTACTTGCCCGTCTGCCGGTGGATCAGCGCGAGATTCGCGTGCGGACCGGCGAGGTCGGGATGGGACTTCGTCAATGCGACGAAGCCGCGCTCGGCCTCCGCGGTGCGCCCGGCGGCGAGCGCGCGGCGTGCAGCGTCGAACGCGCGGACTGCGGCCGGGTCGACGGCCGGCGGTTCTTCCTTTTTCGGCGCGGCCGGCGTGGCCGCCGCAGCGGCGGGAGGCGTCGACGCCCGCGGCTTCACGGGCTCGGCCGCTGGCTTCGGCGCGGGCGGCGTTTCGCGCACCGTCGCGCAGCCGGCGACTGCGAGCATGACAGCCACGAGCGCGAGTCGATCAGCGAATCGCATCGATCACTCCTTCCGCGCGTTCGACCTTGCCGTAGCGCACCGGCCGCAGCTTCGCCAGCGCGCCGTAGCTGTCGCGCACCCACTGGTCGTAGACGCCCGCGGCCGTGCGCTTGGCGTTGACCTCGTGCAGCTCGATCGCCTTCTCCTCGAACGGGAAGGCCTGCTCTTCGAGCAGCACGTTGTACTGCTCGAGTTCGTCCTTCTTCAGCCCCTTCGGCCGCTGCGAATTGAGCATCGACTTGCCGAAGTCGCGATACAGCTCCGCGGTGTGGAAGGTCGCCGCGGTCGCGACTTCGGCCACGCCGTAGTCGGCCGCCGCCGCGTACGCCTTGAGCGCCGCTTCCATCCGGTCCTTCTTCAGCTTCAGGTTGCGCTTCAGCGGCTCGACCAGCGCGACCTTGCGGTAGTCGTCGACGAGCGGCTGCGCGAGCGCCAGCGTGGCCAGCGCGCCGAGATAGCGCGTGCGGTCGGTGCGCGCGCGGCCGGCCGTCTGGTCGGCCTTCTGCACTTCGCGCATCAGTGCGAGCGAGCGCGCGGCGTTGCCGTCTTCCTGCGCGATCTTCGCGAGCCGGTAGCGCGCTTCGACCGACGCTTCGAGCGGCTCCGGATACTGCTTCGCATAGCGCTCGTACACGCGCGCGGCCTGCGCGCGCGCGCCCGCCTTCTCGTACATCTCGGCAGCCTGCCACAGGCCTGCGCGCGCCAACTGCGGGTCCCTGCCCGCCGCGGCGATGCGCTCGAATTCGCCGGCCGCCTGCGCCCACTGGCCCTGCTCCAGGTACGCGGCGGCCAGCTTGTTCGTGACTTCGTCCTGCAGCGGATGTTTCGGATAGCGCGCGCGGAAATCGGTCAGCAGCCGCGTGGCGCCGGCCCAGTCCTTCAGCGCAACCAGCGCGGCCGCCGCGTCGTATTGCGCAGTCGCTGCGACGGTCGAACCCGGCGCGAGCGCGCCGACCCGGTTGAAGTGCGCGACCGCGTCGACGAGCTTGCCCTGCGCCTGTGCCTGTTCGCCCTGTTTGTAGACCGACGCCGCGAGCCTTTCGGTCAGCGCGCCGCGCTGCGAGTCGTTCGCCGGCACGAGCGCGAGCACTTCGCCGTAGCCGCGCTCGGCTTCGGCGAACGCGCCGCGGTCGAACGCCGCATGCGCGATCACGGTCCAGGCGACGCGCCGCTGCGCGGCGTCTGCGGGCGGCTTGAGCGCGACGACGCGCTGCGCGACTTCGACCGCGCGTTGCGGATCGTTCAGTGCGTAGAGCCTCTCCGCCGTGTTGGTCAGCACCGCGGCGCGGCGCGGATCCTGCGGGAACGCCTGCGCGAAGCGCAGCGCGCTTTCGACGCCCGCCAGTTGCGCGTTGCGCGCGTCGTTCGCGGCGGCGCGCTTTTCGAGCTGCGCGTAGGCGAGCAGCGCCGCGTAGCCGGCATCGGCGCTCTTCGCGTGCTGCGGATACTGGTACGCCGACTTCTCGTATTCGGCGGCGGCCTCCGCGTAGCGGCGGTCCTCGTACAGCAGCTCGGCCAGCAGGAAGTTGTTCTGCGCGGCCTGCGGATCGTTCGGGAACGAGGTCAGGTAGCTGCGGTACCAGCGCACCGCTTCCTGGTAGTCCTCGGTCCTCTTGCTCTTCTGCGCAGCCGCGTGGTGGTGGCGCGCCAGTTCCTCGAGGTGCGTCTTGACGAGCGGCGCGCTGCGCTCCCAGCCGGCCGGATTGGCGCGCTGGAACTCGCTGCCGACACCGTAGTGGACGACGTAGCGCTTCTTCGCGTCGAGCGCGAGCGTCTCGAAGCCGTTCTTCGCGTAGATGTCGATCACGCGCGCCTGCAGCACCGGCGACTCCTTGTGCAGCGGATGGCGCTGCGCGAACGCGGTGAAGGTGTCGGCGGCGTCCTTGACGCGGTCCTGCTTGATGTACAGCTCGCCCAACTGCTGGTAGACGCGGAATTCGTATTCGCGCCGCACCGGCGTCGTGATGTACGCCGGAATCGACGCCGCCCCCTGCAGGTTCTCCAGGCTCAGGCTCGTGACGCGGAAAGTGTCCTCGACCAGTTCGCGATCGGCGCGCGTGAGCCCCGGCAGCTTGTCGAGATCGCTTTCGTCGCCGCGGCCGGCGAGCTTCAGATCGAGCACGCCGAAGAACGAGTGCAGCGCTTCCTCGAGCCGGCCCTGCTTGAACAGCGACCAGCCGTGCATGTAGAGCGACCGCTCGTGGTAAGGCGTGCCCCGGCCTGTCGCCATCGTCTGTGCGTACGCCGCCTCGGCCTTGGCGTAGTTGCGCAGCGTGAACAGCAACTCGCCGCGGCGGAACTGCGCCTCTTCGCGATGCCGCGTCGCGGGGTAGGCCTCGACGAGGCGGTCGAGCGTCTTCAGCGCCGTTTCAAGCTCGCCGTTCAGTTCGTGCGCGCGCGCGAGCTGGTACAGCACGCGATCGTTGTCGGGCGCGTTCGGGTAGGCCTTCAGGTAGTCGGCGTAACGCGCGATCGCCGCCCGATAGTCGGCCGAGCCCGCCTGCGCTTCCCCGGCCGCGGACTGCGAATCGATGCGATCCATCTCCAGATCGCCGAGCCGGCGCAGCGCCTCGCGCCGGTGCGGTTCGCGCGGCGCGGTCGCGAGGAAGTCGCGATACGCCTTCGACGCAACCTCTTCGTTCGCCTTGACCCCCGGATCGGCTTCGACCTTGATCGCGCGGCTGGCGAGCGACTTCAGCGTCGGCGGCTCGGGAGCCTGCGCGCGCTTGGACGTGCTCGAGCAGCCGGCGAGCAGCGCGGCGGCGACGAGCAGCGCGAGCGGGCTACCGGGTCGCCGCACCGCCGTCCCCTTTCGCCAGATTGGCGCGGTCGTAGATCTGCGCGACCGCAAAACGCGCCTGCGACACGTACGCGGCGAGCCGTTCCTTCTGCTTCGCCAGTTCGGCGACTGCGAGCTCCTGCACCTGGTTCTGCTGCGCGGCCGCGAGTTCCGCCACCCGCGGCTGCAACGCCTTGACGCGCGCGGCGAGCGCTTCGATGCGCGCGGCGAAGGCGTCGAGCTTCGCCGGCTCGTCGCGCTGCGCTTTCTGCAGCGCCGCGTCGCGCGCGTGCGCCTCGCCGAGGTTGCGTTCCAGTTCGGCCAGGTTCTTCTTCGCCTGCCACAGCCGGTCGGCGAAGTTCTGCGTCTGCTGCCAGGCAAGCGCGCCGGCCGCACGCCGCAGCCGTTCGCGCGCGGCCGCGATCTCGGGATCGTTTCCGCCGCGTTCGACGATCGCGCGGACGCTGTCGATCCGTGCCCGCAGCTCGCGCTCGCGCGCATCGGCGAAGGCCGCGACATCGGCCTCGCGTTCGACGCGGGCAAGCTCGGCCTGCAGCGCGTTGCGCTTGCCGTCGTAGATGCCGAGGTCGATCGACTTCTCCCGCTCGCGCACGGCGGGCAGCCGTTCGGCGAAGGCCTGGCGGCGGTTGGCGAGCATCGCGCGCAGCACGTCGAGGCTGTTTTCCCACTGCTTCAGGTTGCGCGCGAGGAACAGCAGGTCGCGATAGTTCTTGAACGCCTCCTGGAACTCGTGCTGCGCGAGCACCGGCGCGAGATGACCGCTGTGCGGCAGCTCGGGCAGTTGCTCGATGTTCCAGAACCAGCCCATCTCCTCGCCGGGATTGCGTTCGATCAGTCCCGCGAGCAGCTTGCCGGCGCGGATCGCCGCGATCGACTCGTCGAGCCGCGCGTTCTCCTGCTCGAACGCGCCGATCGCGTCCTGATACAGGCCGAGAGCCTTGCCGTACGCGCCCAGCTCGGCGTATGCGTAGGGCACCGCGAGCTTGGCTTCGAGCACCGCGGCGTCGCTCGGATCGCGCTGCGCCAGCTCCGTCCACGGCACGAGCGCCGCGTTCAGGTTCTTGCCGCTGGCGGCGGCCCAGCCAAAGCCGAGCAGCGCCTTGTTGGCGAGCATGCCGGTCAATCGCACGCGCTCGAGCGAGCGGCGCGCGTCCTCGGCGCGATCCTCCTGCAGCGCGGAGAACCCGAGCGCCACGTTGGCCTTGTCGCGCAGACTGCGGAATTCCTCGCTGCCGGTCGGAACGCGGCCCACTTCGTCGAGCAGCGCAGCACCCTTCGCCGCCTCGCCGCCCTTGATCATCGCCACGCCGAGGTTGTAGCGCGCGTACAGGGCGACATCGCTGCCGGGTTTGCCGCTCTTCGCCAGCGCATCGAGCGCGCGCGCCGCGCCGGCGTAGTCGCCGCGCGCCATCGCGAGTTGCGCCTGCAGCAGCACGCGGTCTTCCTGCAGATCGGCCGGAAGGCTTCGCTCGATGCGCGCAAGCGCTTCTTCGGCCTGCGCGTGCAAGCCGCGCTGATAGCGGATCTTCGCGAGATAGAACCAGGCGCGGTCGCGCACCGGCGGCGGCGCGCCCTTTTCGATCAGCTTGGCGAAGATCTCGCCCGCCTCGCGGTGCAGCCCGTACGAGAGGAAAAGACCGCCGCGCAGCACCTCGGCCTCGTCCGCGTGCTTCGGCATGCGGTCGAAGTGCTGCGAGACCATCAGGTTCGTCACCGCGCTGAAGTAGCGGCCCTGGTAGAAGTAGAAAAGGCTGTCGCCGTAGTGCGGGTCCTGCACGCTGGTCGGCGGCTCGGGCTTCTTCGTCGAGGGCCACAGCGACTTCACCCAACCGAACTGCGCGTGCGCGGGCGCCGCGCAGGCCAGCGCGAGCACGCACGCCGCCAGCCGCAGCGCGCGCCTGATCGGATGGGCGCCGTCGCGCATCGGGACTACTGCCAGACCTTGACTTCGAATTCGGGCTGCAGCTTGCCGGTCGAGTCCTTGATCTGCAGCTCGATGTATTTCGGCTCGGTGCTCTTGTCGAAGCGGATCGTCGCACCGCGCTTGTAGTCGCGGTCGTGCGGCCCCTTGCCGGTGAAGAAGGCGACCAGCTCATGCGATCCCGCCTTCAGGTTTCCGACGTAGATCCGCTGCACGCCGCCGCGATGCAGCGCCTGCACCTCGGCCGGCGTGTACAGGTAGTTGGCGACGTCCTTGTCGTCGAGCTTGATCTTCACCGAGTCGAGCTGAAACAGCTTGCCCACGTCCATCGACACGAAGATCGCGACCTGCGTGTTGGCGGGAAACAGCAGCTCCTCCTCGAGCACCATCAGATCGCGGTTCAGGCGGATCACGTCGCCCTTGACGTCCTGGATGCGGTCGTCGAGGTTGGCCGTGGTCGTCTGCGCCGCAACCGGCGCCGCCGCGGCGCACAGCACCACGGCAAGAACAAGGCAGCAGCGCTTCAGCATGCCTGCACTCCTTCAGAACGTCGCCGACACGAAGACCTGCACCACGTTCGCGTCGTACGCGTACGGGCTGCCGGTGCGGATGTCGGTGAAATCGGTGAAATCGAAGCGCGACCGTTCGAGCGCGCCGTGGATCCTGACTTCGTACCTGCCGGGAACGCGTTTCCAGGTGTACGCGAGCTTGGCGCCGAGGCCGACGCTCGTGAACGTGCCGAGCTGGCGGTTGCGCGTCACGTACAGCGTCTCGCTCGTCGCGTTGTCGCTGTAGAACAGCGCGCGGTCCTGCGTGTAGTAGCGCAGGTACGCGTCGGCGAGCCACTGCTCGCCGAAGTGGCGCGCGTAGCCCGCCTCCGCCGTGTGCGAGCGGATGTCCCACGTGTCCCAGTAGTAGCGGTACTCGGCGCGCACCGACTGCCGATCGGCGATCTCGCCGATCGTGCGCAGCTTCACGGCGCGGCTCGAGCGCGTGCGCGGGTTGCGCTCCGGAATGAGTGCGCCGAACACGCGCGCGGCGCGGTACGGGCTGCCGAGGAAACCGTCGTCGGCGACCGCTTCGAAATTCAGGCTCGCCAGCCAGCGCGGCGTCAGGATCTGCGTGACGCCGACGCGGTAACGCCAGTGCGAAGCGTTGTCGAAGAAGCCGCGATCCTTGTGTCCGACCTTGTCGCGCGCGCGCGTGAAGCCGAGCGCGACGCTCGTCATGCCGCCGAAGGTCTCCTGCGACACGTCGAGGCTCACCGCGTCGGCCTGGTAGTCGGGCTCGCGGCTGGTCGACGCGGAAAGCGAGATCAGCGCGTCGCGCACCGCGTAGTCGAGCCCGAGCGCGTATTCGTTGCGCGTCTCCTTGTAGGGGCTGGCCTGCGTGACGACGTCGATCGACGCATTGCTGACCATGTCCGCGTAGTACGACGCCGACAGCGACACGCGGTCGATCATGTTCTTGCGAACCAGCAGCGCAGGGCCGGTCGCACGCACGCCGCCGCCGTCGTAGCCGTGGAACATCAGGTCGGCGCGGTTTTCCGGCAGATCGACGGCCTTTGCACTGCCGACCGCGGCGAGCCCGCCCGCGAGCCCGAGCAATCGCGCGAGCAGCGAGCCGATGCGGCGCGCGCCGTCAATTGCAGCCACAGCCGCCTCCCTGCACGCCGGTCGCACCGCGCGAGCCTTCGCGCACGTCGCGTACGTGCTCGAAGTGCTTGTCCGACAGGCCGTCGCGCTGCAGCTTCATCACCGGGTCGGCGAGCCGCTCGCGCTCGTACGGCTTGACCCAGGGCTGCAGCCGCGCGCAACCCGCCAGCGCCGCGCATGCGAGCAATACGGCCGCGGCGTTCTTCACGATCGACGGCGTGCGCTTCATTCCTTCAGCAGCTCCCGGATCTGCTTTTCGTAGGTGTCCTCGTAGCCGTCGCGATAGCCGCGATGGATGTAGCGCACGCGGCCGTCGCGGTCGATCAGCACGGTCGAAGGCATCGCGCTGAGGTCGTACAGCCGGCTCACCTTCTTCTCCGAGTCGAACAGCACCGGAAAGCGCAGCCCGAGCTTGGCTGCGAGGTCGGCGGCCTTGCGCGGCTCCTCGTCGATGTTGACGCCCAGCAGCACGAAACCCGAACTGCGGTACTTGTCGTACAGCCGGTTCAGATGCGGCATCTCGACGCGGCACGGGCCGCACCAGGTCGCCCAGAAGTTCACCATCACGACGCGGCCGCGCTGCTCCTGCAGCCGCAGGTTCGTGCCGCCGATCGCGGGCAGCGTGAAATCCGGTGCTTTCGCAGCCGCCGCCAGCGTGGCGTACGCGTCGGCCGCGGCCAGGCCCAGCGCCGCGGCGAGCCACGCGCCCGCCGCGCGGCGGAGGAGGGTCTGCAACTTCACGTTCATCGCGAATCGGTCAGAAGAAGAAGGTCGCACCGGCGGAAAGCTCGAGGTTCTGCGTGCTCTGCCGCCGGCCGAGCAGGTCGAGCGAATAAACGTGGTCGCGCAGATCGACCTGCAGCGAGAACCAGTCCTTCAGGAACACGCGCAGCCCGAGACCGAAGTTCACCGTCTGCTTGCGCTGCTCGAGGAACTTGGTGCTGCCGATGCCGGCGATCAGGTACAGGGCCGAGGTCTTGGCGAAGCGGCGGCCGAAGAACACCTCGCCCGGCAGCACGTTGTAGCCGGCCGAAAGGTTGTAGTAGGAGAGCGTTTCCTTCGGCTGCGGAAAAACGCCGCCCGGCAGGATCTGGCGGAAGTTCTCGTCGCTGACCTCGGTCCGTGCGTACGCGGCCTCGACGAAGATGTCTTCGGTGATGTGGTAGCCGAGGCGCAGTCCGTAGACGGCGCTCGTGCCGAAGTTTTCGGTCGCGTACGTGCCGGCGAACAGCCCCGCGACGAAATCGTTCGAAGGGATCTTCGGCACGCGCACGTCGCGCCGCGGCACCTGCGGTTCGATCACCTGCTCGTTGGCCGGTTTGCCCGCCTGCGCGTGCGCCGCCAGCGCTGCGCACGCCAGCGCGAGGAAGGCGAACAAGCGGACCGGGAATTGCCTGGGAATCATCGGCGCTCGCGGATCAGAAGAAGAACGAAAGGCCGGCCGTCACCGCGCGGTATTCAAGGCTGCGCGTATCGGCGACGAAGGCCGTGTAGAAGCTGTAGTCCAGCCGCGCGACGAAGCGCTCGGTCAGGTGATAGCGCAGCCCGAGCGACGCATGGCTCAGATTGGCGTTGGTCGGCAGCGCGCTGACGAGGCTCGCGTTGGGGATGTTCTTGAAGCGCCCCACGCCGATGCCGAAGAACGGCGACAGCCGGCGATCCGACCAGGGCTCGGCGTTCAGGCTGAAATGCCAGAGGTCGGTTCCCGAGAACACGCCCTGCACCTGCCCGACGGTGCCTTCGAACGTCAGCGCGTCGGCGAAGCGGTACGCGGCCCAGATCTTCAGCATCGGCTCGGCCTTGAAGCGGCCGTAGCCCGCACCGAGTTCGAGCCGGCGCTGCAGGTAGTCGTCGAGCAGGACGTCGCGAAAGGTCTTCCTGCTGCCGGCTTCGGTCAGCGTCGTCTCGAGCTGCGCGCGATGTACCCAACCTTCCCTGCCGTTGGCGGTGCGGACCTTGAACCAGTCCGTATGGCGCAGCAGGATCTCGACCCATTCCTCTCGCGCGGCGACGTGGAAGATCGGATAACCGCGGCCGGGCCCGGTGCGCAGTTCCAGGTAAGGATCGGCGACCTGAACGCGTTCGGCCGCGCGCGCCGGCACGGCCGACAGCGCGCCGAGCGCAAGCAGCGCGACCGCAAGTCCGCGCGAGAGATTCCGAAGCAGCGACTGGAGCGCGCCCTGCTTCATTACGAGTTGCACGTGCCGACATTCGGGTCAGCCGGAGTGAACATGTTGTAGGTCGCGGTGCTGAACTCGTCCTGCCCTTGCGGAGCAGGATTGCTGATCCAGTAAAGAATGCGCCGCACGTTCGGGTCCTGATCCCCCGAAAAGATCTGCCCGCCGCCGTGAAGCACGCCGCGCACCAGCGGCTTGGTGAGCAGCCGGCTGTCGGGCGGCGAACTGAGCAGCGTCATGCCCTGCGCCGAGTAGAAGTTGCGGTACATCTCGCTGGCGCGGATCACGTCCGGCGTGTTGGCCGGGTTGGTCACGTCGATCGGCTGTGCCGAGCGCACGATGCGCAGCGCGCCGCCGGTGCCGTCGCGATCGTCGTGACAGCCGGAGGCGGCGCAGGTGTTGTTGCCCAGCACCGTGTTGAAGATCGGATTGATGCAGCGCTGAAAATAGGCAAACGAGAGCTTCTGCCCGGAGGTGTTCGCCGGGTTGCTCACGTCCGGCGGGTTGTCGAGCGGATTCGATCCGCCGCAACCTGCAAGCAGAAGTGCAACAAGGCCGTGCGCGCATCCGCGCACGGCCTTGGCGTGGTGTCGAAGGAGGATCGTCAAGGCGTACACCCCGTTCGTATCCAGGCCTCGATGGCGTTGTAACCGGCACTGCCCACCGGCAGCACGGCCGCCGTCTGGCCGGTGGCGCCGGCCGGATGCGGCACCGTCGAGGGCCGGGCGAGCAGGTAATTGGAGGCCGGTTGGCAGGTATTGGAGATCATCGAGAGCGTGACGTTGTAGTCGCCCTCCAGGCTTCCGGTCAGCACGAAGCGATTGCGCAGGAACGACTGCCCGGTGGCGGTGCCGTCGGTGCCGCCGGGTTGATGGCACATCGCGCACTGCGCGCGCAGGATCGGCTGCACCTGGGTCGCGAACGTCTGCTGGCTCAGCGTGCTCAAGCGCACGCCGCTGCCGCCGTTGGTCAGGTCGTTGAAATACAGACCGCCCAGGTCGATCCACTCGACCAGCAACCGCTTCTCGGCGGCGTTGAGCATCGTCGCGTGATTGGGAGAGGCGGGCGTCGGGTGCGCGGTGCGCGCCTCGCTGGTCGACTTCAGCGTCTCGCCGAACAAGATCTCGGTGAGCCGGCTCGAACGCGCCAGGCCGCGCGCACCGCCTGCGCTCGTCTCCACCAGCGCCGCGCCGCGCACCACCACAGGCACGCCGTCTTCGATGCGCGTGACCGGCAACCCGGTCGCCTGATCGATCACCGGATCGCCGACCACCAGCTCTTCATAGGAGACAAGGCGGCCGGTGCCGGCCGTGTTGGCGCGCAGGTCGAGCCGAGCCGGATCGTTGTGGCAGGTCGTGCAGGTGTTCGCGCCGCGGTCGCGCGTCCACAGCGGCTGGATGTGGTTCGGATAGTCGATGAAGCCGCTTGTCGGCGCCGGCGTGGCGAGATCGTCGGCCGGATTCGGATTGCCCGTGTAGCGGATCGTGATCGGGGCGCGCGCGGTCACGCCCGGCCGGCTGGTGTCGGCCCACACGTCGGCGAACTCCATGTGAGGTTTCAGATTCAGCGCACTCGGGTCGAGCCGCGTGCGCAGCGAAGCCATCGTCTCGCCGGATTGATGCGCGCTTGCCAGCGCCGGTTGCAGCGCGGCCGGCATCGTGTTCACCGTCGTGCCGCTGTTGATCGACGCGCCGCGGCGCGGGCTGTGGCAGCCCATGCAGGTGCGCCGCTCGCCGGGCCGCACCTGGATCCAGTTCAGATGCGTCTGAAAGCCGCGACCGTACGCGTCGGTGACCGTCAGCGCCAGCGGCACGTCGGCCGGAACCTGCAGCTTGAAGGAGCCGTCGGGCTCGATCGGCGCATAGCCGAGGATCTGCTGCGGCTCGAAATCGGTTTCGCCGAGCGCACCGCGTACGCCCATCGTGTTGGCCACCGGCGGCGCCGCGCGGGTGGCGCGGACGAAACGCGGCGGCGCGCAGCGATAGGCGGCATCGGCGGGATCCTTCATCCGCACGAGGTTGGCGATCTGCGCGCGCGTGTCGAGCGGATCGGCGGGCGCAGTCTTGGCGATGCCTTCGGTGCAGCCTGAGGCCAGATCGGCGGCGGCGAAGACCGGCTCGCCCATGCGCTGCAAGCCGTCGGTGTCGTAGATGCTGCGCACCTCGATCAGCCCGAGTCCCTGCGCGGCAAGCGTGCCGTCCACACTGGTCGGATCGGCGGCGTTCGGCTCGGGCCGCGCCTGCAGCGCGATCGGATCCGTGTACATGAAACCCGACGGCGGCGCGGCCACGATCAGGAACGTCTGCTTGGCCGGGTCGAACATGTAGACCGCGTACGAAGGCGGCACGTTGTCCTGCAGCGGGTCGTTGGCGACGTCGGCGGCCAGGCGATTGCG
Organism: Betaproteobacteria bacterium; assembly: GCA_016861185.1. Taxonomy (GTDB): domain Bacteria; phylum Pseudomonadota; class Gammaproteobacteria; order Burkholderiales; family Burkholderiaceae_F; genus DSNY01. The sequence continues at coordinate 646,862 of BOKW01000001.1, read as the reverse complement.
ATTCGACAGGCGCGCGATCTCCTCGGCCGTCAGCGTGGCGCAGGACACCACGACACCGTTGCGCGTGACCTCGCACGGCGCATACGACACCAGCACGCGATTGGTGCCGTCCCACAGCGGATACGGCGTGGTCACGCGTCCCTGCGGCGACAGGCCGCGGCCGAAGTTCAACGCTTGCGCAGTCGCTTGCCGCTGCCCGCCGGTACCGACGACCTGCGCGTTGACCGGTGCGTTGTGCTCCGAATAGTTGGCCGCGTCGATGAACACCAGCGCGCCGCCTTCCTGCGTTCCGGACAGCGGCATCAGGCTGGAGGCGACGAAGCCCTTGTACGGACCGCTCGGGTCCATGTCGCGCGGGTGCAGGAAGCTGTTGCCCGGGCTGAACTGGCCGTACAGCACGAACAGATCGGTGCCGTCGGGCTTGGCGCGGAAGATCGTGAAGCGGTTCTGGTCGCCGACGTGCTCCCAGCGGGCGAACATGATGTCGCCGTTCGGCCGCACCACCGGGTTGCGCTCGTGGCTGGCGTTGACCGTGATCTGCGTGATGTTGCTGCCGTCGGCCGCCATCGTGTGCAGGTTCAGCACCCGCTCGCGTTCGTACTCGTCGAGCGCGAAGAAACTCTGGCCGTTGATCACCGTCTTCGTCTTGCTCTGCCGGTTGGAGGCGAACACGAAGCCGCGTCCGGCGGGCAGATAGGCAGGGTCGACGTCGTCGTCCTGCGTGGAGTTCGTGATCCGCCGCAGCGTGCCGCCGGCGAAGCCGCCGGTGGTCATGTCGTACTCCCAGATGTTCCAGCGTCCGGTGCACGCGGGCTGGCCGCCGATCGTCGACGTATTGGAGGTCGGGCAGCGCAGCGCGAAGACGATCTTCTTGCCGTCGTAGGAGACCTCCGGGTCGGACACGTCGCCCTGACCCTGCGTAATGGAGGCGGTAACGTTGTGCTCGGGCGCGCTCGGCGAAGATTTTTCGCGGATGATCAGGTCGCCGCCCGGGGCCGTGTTGGCGCCGTCGGTCGGATTCATGCCGATCGTGTTCGCCCGCTTGACGTACGCGACGGCGACGTCGCCGCTGACGGTGACGTTGTCGGTGTTCTTCGATGTGCAGCCTGCCAGCGCGAGCGCGGCGAGCCCGAGCACAGCGATCGATTCAGTACGCAGCTTCGTTTGGACCGACATCGTTGCCTCCGTTCGCGTCGCGAAACGTCCTTCGTCAGTGCAAGCCGTGATCACTGTTGCGCCGGGCCGCCGTCGAGCAGCCCGGACGAGTACTGCAGGCGCCCGTCGGCGTCGACGACGACCGCGTCGACGCCCGGCAGCGACTCGACGAGCCGCAGACCGCGCGCGGCACCGAGCACGAACACCGTCTTCGACAGCGCTTCGCTGGTCAGCCCGTCGGGCGCCACGATCGTCACGCTGCGCACGCCGTCGGGCGACTTGCCGGTGCGCGGATCGAGCAGGTGGTGGCAGCGCGTCGCGCCGTTGTCGAAGTAGCGCTCGTAGTCGCCCGAGGTCGAAACCGACGCGTCTTCGAGCGGCAGCAGCGCGACGACTTCGCCTTTGCGGCGCGGGTCGCGGATACCGATCGTCCACGGCCGTCCGCACCGGTCGCCGAGCAGCCGGCTGTCGCCGCCGGCGGCGACGATCGCGTGGCGGATGCCGCGGCGCGCGAGGATCGCCCCGGCGTTGTCGACCGCGTAGCCCTTCGCGAAACCGCCGAGGTCGATCCTCATACCCGCCTTCGCGAAGCGCACCGTGCGCGCTGCCCGATCGAGCTGCAGGCCGCGCCAGCCGATCGCGGCGCGCGCGCACGCCAGCTCGGCTTCGCTCGGCTTGACGCCGCGCCGGTAGTCGTACAGATGCCCGGCCGCGGCGTACGTGATGTCGAACGCGCCGCCGGACAGCCGCGAGAACTCGAGCGCGCGCTCGAGCAGTTCGAACAGCTCGTCGCCGACGCGCACCGGTTCGCGCGCCGCATCGCGGTTGACGCGCGACAGCTCGGACGTTTCCTTGTACGGGCTCATCGACGCGTCGATCCGGTGCATCTCCTGCATCACCGCGTCGAGCGCGGATTCGGCGCACGCCGCATCGTCGCACCACAGTTCGACGTGGATCGCGGTGCCCATGATCGCTTCGTCGCGGCTGAACCAGCGCGCGTGCGGCGCCGCCGGGGAGACGCGCCGGTTCGCCGCCTGGCGCAGCGCGTTCAGCACGGCCGCGCACCGCGTCGCGTGCGCGACGCGGCCTTTCGATCGGCTCGACGGTTCGGTCCAGGCACTGCAACTCCTCGGCGCAAGCGGTTCAAACGGCAAACCTTGACCTGAGTCATTGCGACGGATTCTGAGTGGTTTCTTCGCTTTGAACACTCATCCGCATGTCCGATACGGAAGCGTCGCGGCGTCGACGCACCGCGGGCGTTAAATCGAACTCATGAGGCGCGCAGGACTCGGCGCAGCGGTCGACGCGATGCGCGTACGCGCCGGTTTTCATCGATCGCCGAAGATGCGTTCGAGGGGCTGCGCAATTCGGATGAATGCGCGCGGTGCCGCGGTCGGCGCGGCGAGCGCGAAGCAAGGACAGCGCAGGGGCGGATCGCCTTCGCTGCGCCGACGTGGTGAAGTTTCCCTTTTGAAGCTACGCGGGTGGCGCAGTCCGCTGCGCTGCGTGGCGCGCGGAGCGAAGGCCGGAAGGCGCAGGGTTGGTGCCGGCTGAGGGACTCGAACCCACGACCCCCTGATTACAAATCAGGTGCTCTACCAACTGAGCTAAGCCGGCGCGAGGCAAGCGGCCGCAGTTTAGCGGACCGCCGCGCGCCGCATGCGGTAAGGTGGCGCGCATCCACGCGGGAGCGTCCCGAATGAGCACCCTGCTGATCACCGGCGGCGCCGGCTACATCGGCTCGCACACGATCGTCGAGTTGTTGCAGGCCGGCCACGAGGTCGTCTGCATCGACAACTACGTCAACAGCTCGCCGCAGGCCTTGCGCCGCGTCGAGCGGATCGCGGGGCGGCGCGTGACGCAGGTCGAAGGCGACGTGCGCGACGCCGCGCTGCTCGACTCCATCTTCGCGCGGCACAGGATTGACGGCGTGATCCACTTCGCGGCGCTGAAAGCGGTCGGCGAATCGGTCGCGCGGCCGCTCGCGTACTACGACAACAACGTCGGCGGCGCGCTTGCGCTGCTCGCCGCGATGGAGCGCGCCGGCGTCAGGTGCATGGTGTTCAGTTCGTCGGCGACGGTCTACGGTGTGCCGCGCGAGCTGCCGCTGCGCGAGGACGCGCCGCTCGCGGCGACCAACCCCTACGGTCAGACGAAACTCGCCGTCGAGCAGGTATTGCGCGACCTCGCCGCGGCCGACCCGCGCTGGTCGATCGTCAGCCTGCGCTACTTCAATCCGATCGGGGCGCACCCGAGCGGCCTGATCGGTGAGGACCCGCACGACATCCCGAACAACCTGTTTCCGTTCATCACGCAGGTCGCCGCCGGCAAACGCGAGCGGCTCAACGTGTTCGGCAAGGACTGGCCCACGCCCGACGGTACCGGCGTGCGCGACTACCTGCACGTCGTCGATCTCGCGGCGGGCCATCTGCGCGCGTTCGAATACGCGGGCACGAGGACCGGCTGCATCGAGATCAACCTGGGCACCGGGCGCGGCACCAGCGTGCTCGAACTGGTGCAGGCGTTCGAGCAGGCAACGGGACGGCGCGTACCCCACGCGATCGCGCCGCGCCGGCCGGGCGATGTCGCCGCGTGCTGGGCCGACCCGTCGCGCGCGCACGAACTGCTCGGCTGGCGCGCCGAACGATCGATCGCGCAGGCGTGCGCCGACGGCTGGCGCTGGCAACAGAACAACCCGAACGGATACCGCGACTAGCCCGGCCGCGCGAGTTGGCCGGCGCGCAGCGTCCCTGTCGAACGAGCGCGGCTATCTATTTCGGTGCGCACCCGCGCGTCCGAAATAGCCTCACTTGATGCGCGTGAGCTTGGGTCGATCGCCGGGCCGCGGTGGCGGCGGCTCGGTCTGGCCGGCGTCGGCCGCGTCGGCGCTGCTCGTCGTCGCCACCGGAACCAGGTTCGCGCGTTCGCGCGGCGCCGCTTCCTGCGGGCGGGGCTCGACGCCGGGCGGACCTTCGACGCCGGCAGGCAGCGTGCGCGGAACCTCGAAGGCCATGCCCTGGCCGTTCTCGCGCGCGTAGATCGCGACCACGCGCGCGATCGGCACGTAGACGTCGCGCGGCACGCCGCCGAAGCGCGCCTGGAAGGCGATCGCGTCGTTGTCGATCTTCAAACGGTTGGTCGCGAGCGACGAGACGTTCAGCACGATCTCGCCGTTCTTGACGAACTCCTGCGGCACGCGCACGGACTCGTCGACCGCCACGGCCACGTAAGGCGTGAACCCCGCGTCCGTACACCAGTCGTAGATCGCGCGGATCAGGTAGGGCTTGGTCGAAGGCTCGGGCATGTTGCAGGGGCGTCGGCGTCGGCAGAAGCGTAGTCCGTTCGGCGCAATCCGCAATCCGATCCTACCGCCGCATCACCTTCTCGGAAGGCGTCAGCGCCTCGATGTAGGCGGGACGGCTGAAGATGCGTTCGGCGTACTTCATCAGCGGCGCGGCGCTCTTCGGCAGGTCGATGCCGTAGTGGTCGAGTCGCCACAGCAGCGGCGCAATCGCCACGTCGAGCATCGAGAAGTCGTCGCCGAGCATGAACTTGTTCTTCAGCAGGATCGGCGCGAGCTGCGTCAGGCGGTCGCGGATGACCAGCTTGGCCTTGTCGATCGCCGGCTGCTTGTTGCTGTTCTCCAGCGTCTGCACGTGCACGAACAGCTCGCGCTCGAAGTTGAACAGGAACAGCCGCGCGCGCGCGCGCATCACCGGATCGGCCGGCATCAGTTGCGGATGCGGAAAACGCTCGTCGATGTACTCGTTGATGATGTTCGACTCGTACAGGATCAGGTCGCGTTCGACCAGGATCGGCACCTGGCCGTACGGGTTCATCACGTTGATGTCTTCGGGCTTGTTGAAGAGATCGACGTCCTTGATCTCGAAGTCCATACCCTTTTCGAACAGCACGAAGCGGCAGCGCTGCGAGAACGGGCAAGTGGTACCGGAATAAAGAACCATCATCGTTCTGTACCTCTGGAAACCGACGAGGGCGAGCCGCGCCCGCCCTCGAAAACGAATGACCGCGCCGTGCGGCGCGGGCTGGTGCCGCGGGCGCGCCGCGCCCGCACGTCTACTTCACATCCTTCCAGTACACCGCGTTCAACCGCCATGCGACGACCGTGAACAGCGCTAGGAACAGCAGCACCCACACGCCGATGCGGACACGGTCGGTGCGAACCGGTTCGGTCATGAACACGAGGTATGCGACCAGATCGGCGATGTCGGAGTCGTACTGGCGCGCGAGCTGGGGCGCCAGCGGCTTGAACGAGACTGTCATGCCCTCCTCGGCCTGTCCCGCCACCGGGATCGAGGTCACCGTCGCGCGGCCCTCGGCGTCGATCGTCGTCGCCGTCCGCACCAGTCCCTTGACCGCGTGCGCGGTGCGCTCGATCGTCACTTCGCGCGGCCCCTGCAGCTCCCACAGCACGTGCGGCATGCCGATGTACGGGTAGACGACGTTGTTCCAGCCGGTCGGCGCGGTCGCGTCGCGGTAGTAGCCGCGCAGCAGCGTGTACAGATAGTCCGCGCCCGTAAAGTCGAACGACGTGCGCGCGCGCACGATCACCGACAGATCCGGCGGCGTCTTGCCGAACCAGACCTTCGCATCCTTCGGGTTCATCGCGATCGCCATCGCATCGCCGACCTTCTGCGGACCGAAGATCAGGAAGTCCTTGATCTGCTTGTCGTCGAGCTCGATGTCGTTGAGCCGGTTCCAGCGCATCAGGTTCGCGCTGTGGCAGCCGAGGCAGTAGTTGGCGAAGAGGCGCGCGCCGTTCTGCAGCGCTGCGACGTCCTTCGAGCGGTCGGGCCACTTGTCCAGAGGCAGGGCGGCGCCGGCGCCGAACGCGCCGCCGGCGGCGAAAGCGAGCGCAAGCGCGGCGATGAGTCTTTTCATTGTTGTTCTCCTCAGTGCGCCGCGAAGGTCACGCGCTCGGGCACCGGTTTGAACTCGCCCGTCCGGCTCCACCAGGGCATCAGGAAGAAGAAGGCGAAATACAGCAGCGTGCCGAGCTGCGCGATGTAGGTCAGCGTCGGCTCGGGCGGCTGCGTGCCGAGGTAGCCGAGCACGAGGAACACGACGACGAAGCCGATCAGCAGCCAGAAGTGCCAGCTGGGCCGGTAGCGCATCGATTTCACCGGCGAGCGGTCGATCCACGGCAGCGCGAAGAAGATCAGCACCGACACGCCCATCAGCACCACGCCCCAGAACTTCGGATCGAGCGCAACCGGGCTCTTCGGCAGCATCAGCACGAGCAGGACCAGCGTCACCGCGAGCGTTGCGTAGCGCCACTGCCCGCGCGGCAGCGCGAAGTAGATCAGCGCCGCGTACGCGACCGTGCCGGCGGCGAGCACCCACATGAAGTCGCTGGTCGTCGCGCGCAGGATCGAATAAAAGGGCGTGAAGTACCACACGGGCGCGATGTGCGACGGCGTCACGAGCGGGTCGGCCGGGATGAAGTTGTTCCACTCGAGGAAGTAGCCGCCCATCTCCGGCGCGAAGAACACGACCGCGAAGAACGCCATCAGGAAGATCGCCAGCCCGAAGACGTCGTGCACCGTGTAGTACGGATGGAACGGGATGCCGTCGAGCGGCTTGCCGTCGGGGCCCTTGCGGTCCTTGATCTCGATGCCGTCGGGATTGTTCGATCCGACGTCGTGCAGCGCGAGGATGTGCGCGACGACCAGCCCGAGCAGCACCAGCGGGATCGCGATCACATGGAAGGCGAAGAAGCGGTTCAGCGTCGCGTCGCTGACGACGTAGTCGCCACGGATCCAGACCGACAGGTCGGGGCCGATCAGCGGGATCGCCGAGAACAGGTTGACGATCACCTGCGCGCCCCAGTAGCTCATCTGGCCCCACGGCAGCAGGTAGCCGAAAAAGGCCTCGCCCATCAGGCACAGGAAGATCAGGCAGCCGAAGATCCACACCAGCTCGCGCGGCTTGCGGTAGCTGCCGTACAGCAGCCCGCGGAACATGTGCAGGTACACGACGAGGAAGAAGAACGAGGCGCCCGTCGAGTGCATGTAGCGGATGAACCAGCCGCCCGGCACGTCGCGCATGATGTATTCGACCGATTCGAACGCGAAGCGCGCGTCGGGCTTGTAGTGCATCACCAGGAAGATGCCGGTGACGATCTGGATCACGAGCACCACGAGCGCGAAGCTGCCGAAGAAGTACCAGAAGTCGAAGTTCTTCGGCGCGTAGTACTCCGACATGTGCTTCTTGTATTCCGACATCAGCGTCGGCATACGCGCATCGATCCAGCCGAGCAGGCCTTTGTATTCGGTCTTGTGCAGAGCCATCGTTCGTCCCGGCGCGGCGTTCAGGCTTGGGCGTCGTCGCCGATCAGCACGACGGCGTCCGACAGGTACTTGTGCGGCGGCACCTCGAGGTTGTCCGGCGCGGGCTTGTTCTTGAACACGCGGCCGGCCAGGTCGAAAGTCGAGCCGTGGCAGGGGCACAGGAAGCCCGCGTCCGGTCCGAGCGCCGCATCGGTGTTCGGCGCCTTCGGCCCGACCGGCGAGCAGCCCAGGTGCGAGCAGATGCCCACCGCGATGAAGTACTCGGGCTTGATCGCGCGCAACTGGTTCTTCGCGTAGGGCGGCGTCGGATACGCCGTGCGCTCGGAGTTCGGATCGGCCAGCCGGTCCTCGGTCTTCTTGACCGCTTCGATCATCTCCGGCGTGCGGTGCAGGATCCAAACGGGCTTGCCGCGCCACTCGACGGTCTTCATCTCGCCCGGCGCGATCGTCGACAGATCGACTTCGACCGGCGCGCCCGCGGCCTTCGCCCTTTCGGAAGGCGCGAACGAGCCGACGAAAGGAACGACCGCGGCGACGGCACCGGCGCCGCCGACGACGCACGTCGCGATCACCGCGGTGCGGCGTTCGCCGTCGGCCGCCTCGGCGGCTGCTGTGGGGGTGGACATTGGGGAGCTTCCCTGGGATCGGATCGGAATCGGAACGCGGCAGCGGCGCTGAGCTGCGCGGCAGCGCGCGATTTTACTGCATGCGGTCGAGCCGACTGCGCGCCTCGTCACAGACGGCGCGCCGCGGCCCGGCGCCGCACATTCGGCGCCTCACCCGCATGCGCGATCGCGCCGCCGTCCAGCCCTCCCGGTGGACCCCTAGAATGGCCGCGCCGTCCGTCAGAAGCGACCAACAACCGGGGGAACGTCGATGAGCATGCTCAAGGAGTTTCGGGAATTCGCGCTAAAGGGCAACGTGATGGATCTCGCCGTCGGCGTGATCATCGGCGCGGCCTTCGGAAAGATCGTCGATTCGGCGGTCAAGGACGTGATCATGCCGATCGTGAGCTTCCTCATGCGCGGGCAGGTCGACTTCTCCAACCAGTACTGGGTGCTCGCGGGCAACGTTCCGCCGGGCGCGTCGCTGATCGAGGCTCAGAAGGTCGGCACGGTGCTGGCCTGGGGCAGCTTCGCAACCATCGTGATCAACTTCGCGATCCTCGCCTTCATCATCTTCTGGATGGTCAAGGCGATGAACAGGCTCAAGCGCGAAGCGCCGCCGCCCGCGCCGGCGGCGCCGCCGGAAGACGTGGTCCTGCTGCGCGAGATCCGCGACGCGCTGAAGAAGTAGCGCCGGCGCGGTCTGCCCCGGGGCGCTGCGGCGCCCCGTTTTTTTGCGTCCGCCAGTCGAGCGCGGCGGCGGCTTAGAATCTGCGCCCCTCTTCCCGCTGCCGCCCGCTTCCGCATGCTGCGCCGTCTCTGGCTCCTCTTCGCACAGGCGACGACGGTCGGGCTCGCCCTGCTGTTCATCGTCACAACGCTCAAGCCGGAGTGGCTCAAGCGGGGCCCGGCGGTGCTGTCCACGCCCGTGTCGAGCGAGGTTTCGATCCGCCAGGTCGCGCCGCCCGCAGGCGCGCCGCGCACGCCGGCGGCCTCGTACGCCGAAGCGGCGCAGCGCGCGATGCCCGCGGTCGTCAGCGTCTACACGACCAAGGAAATCCGCCGCGGCCCGTACAGCGAGGATCCGTTCTTCGAGCGCTTCTTCGGCGAGCGCTTCCGCCAGCAGGCCGAACGCGTCACCAGCCTGGGCTCGGGCGTCATCGCCACGGCCGACGGCTACGTGTTGACCAACAACCACGTCGTGCAGGCGGCCGACGAGATCCTGGTCGCGCTTGGCGACGGCCGGCGCGTCGAGGCGAAGCTGGTCGGCGCCGATCCGGAAACCGATCTCGCGGTCCTGCGCATCGAGGCGCCGGACCTGCCGGTGATCACGTTCGGCCGCTCGGAGGATCTGCGCGTCGGCGACGTCGTGCTGGCGATCGGCAACCCTTTCAACGTCGGGCAGACCGTAACGATGGGCATCGTTTCGGCGCTCGGCCGCACGGGGCTCGATCTAAGCCGGTACGAGAGCTACATCCAGACCGACGCGGCGATCAACCAGGGCAACTCGGGCGGGGCACTGGTCGACACGCAAGGCAACCTGGTCGGCATCAACACCGCGATCTTCTCGCGCTCGGGCGGCTCGATCGGCATCGGCTTCGCGATCCCGACCACGATCATCACGCAGGTGATGGAACAGTTGATCAAGACCGGCAAGGTCGTGCGCGGCTACTTCGGGATCGAGCCCGAGGACATCACGCCCGAGATGGTCGACGCGCTGAAGCTGCCGCGCAAGGACGGCGTGATCGTGCGCGGCGTCCAGCGCAGCGCGCCGGCCGGCAAGGCCGGGCTCGAGCCGGGTGACATCCTGCTGTCGATCAACGACCAGCCGGTGCAGGACACGCCGCGCATGCTGACGCAGATCGCCCAGCTCGCGCCCGGCAGCGTGGCGCGCGTCAAGGTGATCCGCGGCGGCAAGGAACTCGAGATCGCGGTGACCGTCGGCGAACGGCCGGTGCCGCAGCGTTAGCCCGGATATTTCACGGGGGATGCGGGAATTGCGCGGATGCATGCGCGATGCGGATTGGCCGAGAGGGGCGGAGGCGGACCAGCCGAAGCGCCCTGCGGCGCTTCGGCCCGCCGCAGCCGGCACGGCTTGCAAGCCGTGCCGTGGAACGCAGTCGAAGGCCCGCTCGCGGCTCCGACTCATCGCCGCTCGCCCTTCGCGAGCACTTGAGGCCAAGCCCGCGCCCGCAGGCGCCGCGCAAACCCGCGTAGCCCCAACGGTCCAAACTGGCTCTGCAGCCCGCGGGCCGAAAGTGCCGACTCACCGAGATAGAACGCACGCAAACGGGGGCGACCTCGTGAAATGTCCGGGCTAGCCCGAACGCAGCCGATCGGCGAGCTCGCGCGCCTTGATGCGCGCGGCGGGATCGCCGAACGCGGCCGCCTGCGAGTACCAGTAGAAGGCGCGCGCGAGGTCCCGCTCGACGCCGTCGCCGTGTTCGTACATCGCGGCGATGATGTAGCAGGCGCCTTCGTCGCCCTGCTCGGCCGCGCGTTCGTACCACTTGGCCGCCAGCCTGTAGTCCTTCGGCGCGCCGCGTCCGAGGAAGTACTGCGTGGCCACGCTCACCTGCGCGTCGCGCCAGCCCTGCTCGGCGGCCTTAAGGAACCAGGCGGTCGCTTCGGTCAGCGAGCGCGGCACGTGCTCGCCGCGCTCGTAGAACACGCCGAGCGAATACTGCGCGCGGGCCAGCCCGTTGTCGGCCGACTTGCGCAGCCACGCGATGCCCTGCTGCGGGTCGGCCGGCGCGCCTTCGCCGGTGATCAGCATCACCGCGAGGTTGAACTGCGCGACCCGCTGCTCGCGTGCGGCCGCCTTGCGATACAGCGCGAGCGCCTTCGCGTAGTCCATCGCCTGGTACGCGGCCCAGCCGTTGGCGAGATCGACGTCGTCGTCGGGCGCGATCTGCAGCCGGTTCGCGGCCGTCGCGGCACCCGCGACGAGCAGCAGCGCGAACAGCGCGGCGAGCAGGCGGACGGACGGGAAGGACATGGGCGCAGTATGCGCCGCGGCCGGGTCGCCCTCAATGCGCTCAGGAGGCGTCGCCGGCGGCCGGCGCTTCGTCCGGTTTGCGCCTGCCGACGAAGCGCGCGAGGAAGATGCCCAGCTCGTACAGCAGGCAAAGCGGGATCGCCAGCAGAAGCTGCGACAGCACGTCGGGCGGCGTGAAGATCGCGGCGATGATGAAGGCGCCGACGATCACGTAGGGCCGCGCGACCTTGAGCCGCTCGACGTCGGCGATGCCGAAGCGCGCGAGCAGCACCACGACGATCGGCACCTCGAAGGTCAGCCCGAACGCGAGGAACATGCCGAGCACGAAGCCGAAGTACGCCTCGATGTCCGGCGCGACGTTGACGGTGGTCGGCGCAAAGCCCGCGATGAACTTGAAGACGAAGCCGAAGACGACGAAGTAGCAGTACGCCATGCCGAGGAAGAACATCAGCACGGCCGAAAAGATCATCGGCCCGGCGAGCTTCTTTTCGTGCTGGTACAGCCCGGGCGCGACGAAGGCCCAGGCCTGGTACAGCACGAAAGGCAGTGCGATCAGGAAGGCGACGAACAGCGTGACCTTCAGCGGCACCATGAAGGGCGTGATCACGCCGGTGGCCAGCAGCTTGGTACCGGCCGGCAGCGCGACCAGCAGCGGCTGCGACAGCAGGTCGAAGATCTCGCGCATGAACGGCGTCAGCGCGAGGAAGACGATCAGGACCGAAAGCGCCGCGCGAACGAGCCGCTGCCGCAGCTCGATCAGGTGCGACAGGAAGCTCTGTTCCTGCTCGGGTTCGGGGATCGGCGAACTCACCTGCGGATCCTGGGCCGGTTGACGCGCGCCCGCGGCGCGTACTTGCGGCGCGACGCGGCGTAGGCGTCCGGCATCGCGAGCTGCCGCTTGAGCCGCGCAATCTCCTCCGCCAGTTCGTCGACCGAAGGCCCGGGCTTGTAGCGCCGTTCGAAGCGTTGCGACTGCCACGACTCGCCCGTGCCCTCCCAACTATAGTCGCCGATCGCCGTCGCTTCGGCGGCTGCCTCGGCCGTCGCTTCGCCCGGCGGGCCGACCGCCGTGCCCAGTTCGGACGCCGCCTTGCGGACATCGGACTCGAAGCCCTGGACCGCCGACTGCACGGATTGCGCGGCGGCGCGCGCTTCCTCCTGCAGCTTCTTCAGTTCGGCGAGTTCCATCTCGCGGTTGATGTCGGCCTTGACCTGGCTGACGTAGCGCTGCGCCTTGCCGAGCCAGTCGCCGACCGTGCGCGCGACCTTCGGCAAGCGCTCCGGTCCGAGAACCACGAGCGCAACGGCGCCGATCAGCGCCAGTTCGCCGAAGCTGAAATCGAACATCGCGAATCGTTCGCCGACGCGCGCGTCGAACAGGAACGCACCGTCGACTCACTCAGGTCGACGGTGCCCGCGCGCTGGACCGCTGCTCAGGACTTCTCTTTGGCCTGGACGTCGATCGTCGAGCCCGCGACCTGCTTGGACTCCTCGACCTTCTTGGCCGCGGCGGCGTCGACCGACTCGCCGCCTTCCTTCATGCCTTCCTTGAAACCCTTGATCGCGCCGCCCAGATCCTTGCCGAGATTCTTCAGCTTGCTGGTGCCGAACACGAGGATGATGACCAGCAGGACGATCAGCCAGTGCCAGATCGAAAACGAACCCATGATGAACTCCTGAACGATGACGGACTCTACGGACGGCCCTACAGCCGCTTCCACGGGCGGGGACCGCCCAGCACATGGACATGCAGGTGATAGACCTCTTGTCCACCGTCCGGGCCGTTATTGATCACGATACGGAAGCCGTTCGTGGCACCTTGTTCTCGTGCCAGCCGGGGCGCAAGCAGCAGCATTCTACCCAACAGCCGCTCGTGCTCGGCGCCGGCCGCATCGAGCGTGGCCACGTGCGTCTTGGGCACCATCAGCAGGTGCACCGGCGCAGCCGGGTTGATGTCCGGAAAGACCAGGATCTCGTCGTCCTCGAAGATCCGCTTGGTCGGCAGTTCGCCGCGCACGATGCGGCAGAAGATGCAGTGGGGCTCGGTCATTGGAGTCGGGAGTAAGTCGTCGGCCGTCGGCCGTCGGCCGCACCGGAACAAGGCGACCGCGACCGGATGAAGTCTGCTGAGTTCTGAATCCTTCAGTGCACTCCATTCACTCGCGCTCGCGCAGCTTGCGCAGCGCCTTTTCTTCGATGCCGGACGTGCCGGCGCGCTTTTCGAGCTCGGCGAGCACGTCTTCGGGGCGCAGTCCGTAGTGCGCGAGCATCACGAGGCAGTGGAACCAGAGGTCGGCGGTTTCCGCGACGATGCGCTCGCGCGCGCCGTCCTTGCCCGCCATCACGGTTTCGGTTGCCTCTTCGCCGATCTTCTTCAGGATCGCATCGGGCGCGTTCGCGAGCAACCGCGCGACGTACGAGGTCTGCGGATCGCCGCCCTTGCGCGATTCGATTACGTCCGATAGCCGCTTCAGCACGTCGCTCATTTTCGATAGATCAGTTCGGGGTCCTTCAGCACCGGATCGACGATCGTCCATGCCTTGCCGTCGAGCCGTCGGAAAAAGCAGCTTGCGCGCCCCGTATGGCAGGCGATGCCGCCGGCCTGCTCGACCGCGTACAGCACGACGTCGCCGTCGCAGTCGAGCCGGATCTCGCGCACCGCCTGCCGCAGACCCGACTCCTCGCCTTTGCGCCACAGCTTGCCGCGCGAGCGCGAGTAGTACACCGCCTGGCCGGTCGCCGCAGTCTCCGCGAGCGCCTGCCGGCTCGCCCACGCGACCATCAGCACGCGCTGCGTCGTCGCGTCCTGCGCGATCACGGGAACGAGCCCGCGTTCGTCGAAGGCGATCTCGTCGAGCCAGTCCATGTCAGTCGAGCCGCATCGTGATGCCGTGCGCGGCCATGTACTCCTTCGCCTGCCGCACCGTGTATTCGCCGTAATGGAAGATCGACGCGGCGAGCACCGCGTCGGCACGGCCGAGCACGATGCCGTCGGCGAGATGCTGCAGATTGCCCACGCCGCCGGAAGCGATCACCGGCACCGGCACGGCGTCGGCGACCGCGCGCGTCAGCTCGAGGTCGAACCCGGTCTTCGTTCCGTCGCGGTCCATGCTGGTGAGCAGGATCTCGCCGGCGCCGAGCGCGGCGACGCGGCGCGCCCATTCGATCGCATCGAGCCCGGTCGGCGTGCGGCCGCCGTGCGTGTACACCTCCCAGCCTGCGGCCGAATCGTCCTGCGCGCGCCGGCGCGCGTCGATCGCGACGACGATGCACTGCGATCCGAAGCGCGCGGTCGCGTCGGCGACGAGCTGCGGATTCTGTACCGCCGCCGTGTTGATCGAGATCTTGTCCGCGCCGGCGTTCAGCAGCCGGCGCACGTCGTCGACCCTGCGCACGCCGCCGCCGACCGTCAGCGGGATGAAGACCTCCTCGGCGACCGCCTCGATCACGTGCAGGATGATGTCGCGCTGGTCGGAACTGGCGGTGATGTCGAGAAAGGTCAGTTCGTCGGCCCCCTCGCCGTCGTAGCGGCGTGCGATCTCGACCGGGTCGCCGGCGTCGCGCAATTCGACGAAATTCACGCCCTTGACCACGCGGCCGGCGGTCACGTCGAGGCAGGGAATAATGCGCTTGGCAAGCATCGAGGTACGTCCCGAACGGAGCGAAGCATAGTGCAGCCCGGTCCAACGCCCGGTCGCGCTCGCCGTGCGGCGCGCCGCGCAAAGCGGCGGCGCTGGCCCGGCTTCGCCCTGCTCGGCGCGCTGATCTTCGCCGCGCTCGGCGCGGCCGCGGTTTCGCTCGAATCGCTGGGCGTGACGCCGCGGCTGCTGGCGCCCTATCTCGAGCGCCGCGCGAGCGGCCATAACGCACTGATCGAAGGCACGGCCGCGCTGGCGAGCCGCTGGCTGCTGTGGGCCGATCGCGGCCAACTGTTGCCGCGTGCCGCGTACCCGTCGTGGGCCGGCGCCCGGGCCGAGGCAGACGCGCCTGCCGCGCCGCCCGGCCGGGGCCGTGCCGTGCTGGTGGCGACCGCGGCCGACGCGCTCGCCGCCTTCGCGCGGGCCGAAGCGGGCGACACGATCACCTTCCTGCCCGGCACCTATCGCTTCAGCGGCCACGCGCTCGACTTGGCGCGCGCGGGCCGCGCCGACGCGCCGATCGTCGTGCGCGCCGAGCGCCTTGGCCAAGTCGTGCTCGAGTTCGAACTGCTCGAAGGCTTCCACGTGACCGCACCCCATTGGCTCATCGAGAACCTCGTCATCCAGGGCGCGTGCAGGTCGCACGACGGTTGCGAACACGCGTTCCACGTGGTCGGCGCGGCGCAGCACGTCGAGATCCGCAACAACGTTGTGCGCGACTTCCACGCGCACGTGAAGATCAACGGCGCCGGCGGCCGTTTTCCCGACGGCGGGCGCATCGCGTTCAACACGCTGGTCAACGGGGCGCCGCGCCGGACCGATGCGCCGGTCACGCCGATCGACCTGGTCGCCGCGAGCGGTTGGACGATCGAGGGCAACCTGATCGCCGACTTCGTCAAGGCAGGCGGCGACCGCACCAGCTACGGCGCCTTCGCCAAAGGCGGCGGCAGCGGCAACCGCCTTATCGGCAACGTCGTGCTGTGCGAGCACCGCTTGCGCGGCGCGCCCGGGAGGCGAATCGGGCTTTCCTTCGGCGGCGGCGGCTCGGACCCAAGGCTGTGCCGAGACCGGCGCTGCGTCGTCGAGCACGACGACGGGTTGATCGCGAACAACCTGATCGCATCGTGCTCCGACGAAGGGATCTACCTGAACCGCGCCGCGCGATCCGCGCTGCTGCACAACACCGTGCTCGACACCGCCGGTGTGGTCGTCCGCTTTCACGAAAGCGCCGCGCATGCGGCGGGCAACCTGATCGACGGTGCGCTGCGCTCGCGCGACGGCGGCACCCTCGATGCCGACGACAATCGGACGCAGTGGCTGGCGGCGTCGTTCGTCGGACTGCACCCGGTGCGGCGACTGTTCGCGGACGCGGACGAACTCGACCTGCGCTGGGCCGGGACGCCGCCGCGCCGCGCGGCCGCGGGCGAGCCGGCGACCGACCTGTGCGGCGCGCCGCGCGCGGCGCCGTCGGCGTACGGGGCTTTCGAGGACTATCGCCGCTGCGTCGAACGCGCCGACGCGGCGCAACGGTAGGCGAAGCTCCCCGTCCGCGGCCGAGCCGGGTCAGCGCTGCGCGGCGAGCGCGTCGGCCCGCGCCTGCGCCTCCTTGAAGTCGAGCGTGCCTTCGTACAGCGAGCGGCCGAGGATCGCGGCTTCGATGCCCTCGTCCTCGACCGCGCACAGCCTGTCGATGTCGGCGAGGCTCGCCACGCCGCCGCTGGCGATCACGGGGATCTTGACCGCGCGCGCCAGTTCCACGGTCGCTTCGATGTTCACGCCGGTCAGCATGCCGTCGCGGCCGATGTCGGTGTACAGGATCGCGTCGACGCCGTAGTCCTCGAACTTCTGCGCGAGGTCGACGACGTCGTGCCCGGTGAGCTTGCTCCAGCCGTCGGTCGCGACCTTGCCGCCCTTGGCGTCGAGCGCGACGATCACGTGCCCACCGAAGGCCGAACAGGCGTCGTGCAGGAAACCGGGGTTCTTCACCGCCGCGGTGCCGATCACGACGAAGCGCACGCCGTCGTCGATGTAGCGCTCGATCGTGTCCAGATCGCGCAGACCGCCGCCGAGTTGAACCGGCACCTCTTCACCGACCGCGGCGACGATCTTCTTGATCACCGGTTCGTTGACCGGTTTGCCCGAGCGCGCGCCGTTCAGGTCGACGATGTGCAGCCTGCGGGCACCGAGCTGGACCCAATGCCGCGCCATCGCGACCGGATCCTCGGAAAAGACGGTCGCGTCGTTCATGTTGCCCTGGCGCAGGCGCACGCAGCGCCCGTCCTTCAGGTCAATCGCAGGGATCAGCAGCATCGAGTGCTCGCTGCGGCAGGTTCTGGCGTGGGCGTGTCGCGAAGCCGGAAGCGGCGGGAGAATCGGCGGGATGGCTCGGGACGGCCGCGGGAGCGCGCTAATGAGTCACGGCGCCCAGCGCGTGAAGTTTTCGTAGAGCTTGAGTCCGGCGGCGGCGCTTTTTTCGGGATGAAACTGGGTCGCGAAAATATTATCCCGCGCCACCGCGCAGGTAAAGGCGCGGCCGTAGGTCGCTTCGCCGACGATCAACGGCGCATCGGCCGGCGCGACGTAGAAGCTGTGCACGAAATAGAACCAGCTCCCGTCGGCGACGCCGCGCCACAACGGATGCGCACGCGCCTGCGCCACGCGGTTCCAGCCCATATGCGGCACCTTTAGCCGCGCACCATCCGGCCGCCGCATGTCCTCGTCGCGAAAGCGCACGACCGCGCCCGGGAACAGTCCCAGCCCCGGCGTGCGCGTGCCGGGCGCGCGCGTTTCTTCGGACCAGTCGAACAGCATCTGTTCGCCGATGCACACCGCGAACAGCGGTTTGCCGGCCGCGGCGCGGCGCACGCAGTCCTCGAGCCCCGCGTCGCGCAAGTACTGCATGCAGTCGGGCATCGCTCCCTGGCCGGGCAGCACGACGCGGTCGGCCGCGTCGATCTCGGCCGCGCTCGACGTCACGCGCACCGTCTCGCGCGGCGCGACATGCTCGAGCGCCTTCGCGACCGAGCGCAGGTTCCCCATGCCGTAATCGACGACGGCGATCATCGCGCTGCTACAGCGTGCCCTTGGTGCTCGGCACCGTGCCCGCCGCGCGCGGGTCGGGTTCGAGCGCCATGCGCAGCGCGCGCGCGAAGGCCTTGAACACCGTTTCGCACTGGTGGTGCGCGTTGGCGCCGCGCAGGTTGTCGACGTGCAGCGTGACCTGCGCGTGGTTGACGAAGCCCTGGAAGAACTCGTGCGCGAGGTCGACGTCGAACTCGCCGATCATCGCGCGCGTGAACGGCACGTGCCATTCGAGCCCCGGCCGGCCGGAGAAGTCGACGACCACGCGCGACAGCGCCTCGTCGAGCGGCACGTACGCGTGACCGTAGCGGCGGATGCCGCGCTTGTCGCCGACGGCGCGCGCCACCGCCTGCCCGAGCGTGATGCCGACGTCCTCGACCGTGTGGTGCGCGTCGATGTGCAGGTCGCCCTTCGCTTCGATCGTCAGGTCGAACGCGGCGTGCCGCGCGATCTGGTCGAGCATGTGGTCGAAGAAGCCGATCCCGGTCGCGAGCTGCGACATGCCGCCGCCGTCCAGATCGACGACGACGCGGATCTGCGTTTCGGCAGTGTTGCGGACGATCTCAGCGGTGCGAGGGGTCATGGTCGCTCAAAGGCTCGCCTTCAGTGCGTCGAGAAACGCGTCGTTCTCCTGCGGCGTCCCGACCGTCGTCCGCAAACAGCCGGCGAGCAGCGGATGCATGCGGGCGACGTTCTTGATCAGTATGCCGCGCGCCTTCAGCCCTGCAAACACGCCGTCGGGATCGGCGACGCGGAACAGGATGAAGTTGGCGGCGGAGTCGAATGCAGTGACGCCCGGCAACGCGCGCAGCGCGGCGAGCAGCCGCGCGCGCTCCGCGCGCACTTCGGCCGCCTGCGCATCGAGCACGTCGAGATGGTCGAGCAGCAGATCGGCGGTGGCGAGCGTCAGCACGTTGACGTTGTACGGCGGGCGCAGCTTGTCGAATTGCCCGATCCACGCCGAATCGCCGGCGAGATACCCGAGCCGGATGCCCGCGAGTCCGAGCTTCGACAGCGTGCGCAGCACGAGCAGGTTCGGCCGCGGTTTGGCACCGTCAGCGAGCTGCGGCAGCCAGGTGTCGCGCGCGAAGGGCAGGTAGGCCTCGTCGAGCACGACGAGCCCCGGCGCGGCGTCGAGGATCGCCTCCACCGCGCTGCGATCGAACAGATTGCCGGTCGGGTTGTTCGGCCAGGCGATGAAGATCACCGCGGGCCGCTCGCGCGCGATCGCGGCGAGCAGCGCATCGCCGTCGAGCGAAAAATCCGCGCGCAGCGGCACGCCGACGAAGCGGCAGCCGTCGAACTTCGCGCTCATCTCGTACATCACGAAGCTCGGCCACGGCGACAGAACCACCGCGCCCGGCTTCGCGCAGGCCTGGATCACGAGGTGGATCAGCTCGTCCGAACCGTTGCCGAGCATCAGCGCCATGCCGGCCGGAAGATCGATCGCGCGCGCGAGCTTGGCCTTGAACGCAGCGGGATTCGCCGGCGGATAGCGGTTCAGCGCGACCTGTGCGAGCCGCTCGCCGAGCGTGCGCGCGAGCGCCGCAGGCAGCCGGTACGGGTTCTCCATCGCATCGAGCTTGATCAGCCCCTCGGCCGGCGGCACGTGATAGGCGCTGACCGCGAGCACGTCGTCGCGCAGGATCGACAGATCGGGCTTCGCCCGGAAATTGGTGTCTGACCCCATTATTTTTCGAGGCGGTAGGCGGCGCTTTGCGCGTGCGCGGGGAGTTGCTCGCCCGTGGCCAGGCGCTCGGCGATGCGGCCGAGCGTCTGCGCGCCGGCGCGCGAGACGTGGATCAGGCTCGTGCGTTTCTGGAAGTCGTAGACGCCGAGTGGCGAAGAGAAGCGCGCCGTGCGCGCGGTCGGCAGCACGTGGTTCGGGCCGGCGCAGTAGTCGCCGAGCGATTCGCTCGAATAGCGGCCGAGGAAGATCGCGCCGGCGTGGCGGATTCTCTCCGCCCAGCGCTCGGGCTCTTCGGTGGAAATCTCGAGGTGCTCGGGTGCGATTCGATCAGCGATCGCGCAGGCTTCGTCCAGATCGCGCGTGCGGATCAGCGCGCCGCGATTCGCCAGCGAAGTCTCGATGATCGCGCGCCGCGGCTGGGTCGGCAGCAGCCTGGCGATCGAAGCGGCGACCGCCTCGATGAACTTCCCGTCCGGCGTCAGCAGGATCGCCTGCGCGAGTTCGTCGTGCTCGGCCTGCGAGAACAGATCCATCGCGATCCAGTCCGGATCGGTCTTGCCGTCGCAGATGACCAGGATCTCGCTGGGCCCCGCGATCATGTCGATGCCGACCACGCCGAACACGCGCCGCTTGGCCGCGGCGACGTACGCATTGCCGGGACCAACGATCTTGTCGACCGCAGGCACGGTCGCCGTGCCGTAGGCGAGCGCGCCGATCGCCTGCGCGCCGCCGATCGCGAACGCGCGCGTCACGCCCGCAAGGCTCGCCGCGGCGAGCACGAGCGGGTTCTTCTCGCCGGCAGGCGTGGGCACGACCATCACGATCTCGCGCACGCCCGCGACCTGCGCGGGAATCGCGTTCATCAGCACCGACGACGGATACGCCGCCTTGCCGCCTGGCACGTACAGCCCCACGCGGTCGAGCGGCGTCACGCGCTGACCCAGCGCCGTGCCGTCTTCCTCGACGATCTTCCAGCTCTCGCCGCGCTGCTTCTCGTGGAAGACCTGGATGCGGCGCGCGGCGGCTTCGAGCGCGGCGCGGTCTTCGAGCGACAGCGCTTCGAGAGCGGCGCGCATCTCGTCCATGCCGATCTCGAGCGCAGCGACCGACGGCGCGTCGACGCGATCGAAGCGGCGCGTGTACTCGAGCACGGCGGCGTCGCCGCGCGCTTTCACGTCGTCGACGATCGCCTCCGCCACGCGCTCGATCTCGCGATCGCCCGCCGTGTCGACCGCGACGAGCTGCGCGAACGCCGCATCGAAACCCGGGTCGCGCGTGTCGAGCATCCTCACTTTCATTGCCGGGTCACTGCTTCCAGTTTGTCGATCAGCGGCTCGACTTCGTCGCGCCGCGTCTTCAGCGCGGCGACGTTGACGATCAGCCGTGAAGAAATCGAGGCGATCTCCTCGACCTCGACCAGGTCGTTCGCGCGCAGCGTACCGCCGCTCGACACGAGGTCGACGATCGCGTCCGCCAGCCCCGCCAGCGGCGCCAGTTCCATCGAGCCGTACAGCTTGATCAGGTCGACGTGCACCCCTTTCGCGGCGAAGTGTTCCCTCGCGGTCTGCACGTACTTCGTGGCCACACGCAGCCGCGCGCCGCGCCTCACGGCCGCCGCGTAGTCGAACCCCGCGGGCGCGGCCACGCACAGCCGGCAGCGCGCGATGCCGAGGTCGACCGGCACGTACAGCCCCTGCCCGCCATGCTCCATCAGCACGTCCTTGCCCGCCACGCCGAGTTCGGCCGCACCGTACTGCACGTAGGTCGGCACGTCGGAGGCGCGCACGACGACGATGCGCAGGTTCGGGTCCGACGTGCCGATGATCAGCTTGCGCGAGGTCTCCGGATCCTCGAGCGGCGTGATCCCCCCGCGCGCTAGCAGCGGCGCGGTTTCCTCGAAGATGCGGCCTTTCGACAGTGCGAGCGTGATCATCGTGTCGTCGATACGCTGGAATTCAACACCGAGACACTGAGATCACCGAGAAGAGCGCAAATGGATTCATTGCTCCGTGTTCTCCGTGTCTCTGCGGTGAACGCAATCATTTCACCCGCTCGATGCGCCCGCCCAGCGCGGCCAGGCGTTGTTCCACGCGGTCGTAGCCTCGGTCGAGATGGTAGATCCGGTCGACGATCGTCTCTCCCGACGCGACGAGCCCCGCGATCACCAGGCTCGCGGAAGCGCGCAGATCGGTCGCCATGACCTTGGCCCCCGACAGCGCGGGAACGCCCTGCACGACCGCGGTGTTGCCCTCGATCGCGACGTGCGCCCCAAGGCGCTGCAGCTCGAGCACGTGCATGAAGCGGTTCTCGAAGATGGTCTCCGTGATGCGGCCGACCCCTTCGCCGATCGCGTCGAGCGCCATGAACTGCGCCTGCATGTCCGTCGGAAACGCAGGATATGGGGCGGTGCGCAGGCTGACCGCGCGCGGCCGCTTGTCCATTCTCACGCGCACCGAGTTCGCACCGGCCTCGAGCACGGCGCCGGCTTCGCGCAGCTTGTCGAGCACCGCGTCGAGGGTTTGCGGCGCGGCGTCGCGCAGCAGCACATCGGCCGCGCCGAACGCACCGGTGGCAGCCGCGGCGACGAGGAAGGTGCCGGTCTCGATGCGGTCGGGCATCACGCGATGGCGCGCACCGCCCAGTCGCTGCACGCCTTCGATCACGATGCGGTCGGTCCCCGCACCCTTGATGCGCGCACCCATGGCGGTGAGGCAGTTCGCCAGGTCGACGACCTCGGGTTCGCGCGCGGCGTTTTCGATCACCGTTTCGCCGTTGGCCAGGCAGGCGGCCATCATCAGGTTTTCCGTGCCCGTGACGGTCACCATGTCGGTGACGATGCGCGTGCCCTTGAGCCGCGGCGCTTCGGCGACCATGTAGCCGTGGTCGATGCGGATCGTGGCACCCAGCAGTTCGAGCCCCTTGATGTGCTGGTCGACCGGCCGCGCGCCGATCGCGCAGCCGCCGGGCAGCGACACGCGCGCGCGGCCGAAGCGCGCGACGAGCGGCCCCAGCACGAGCACCGACGCGCGCATCGTCTTCACCAGCTCGTACGGCGCTTCGGTCGAAGTCACGGCGTCCGCGCGCACGACCACATCGGTGCCGCTGCGCTCGACGCGAACGCCCATGCCGCGCAGCAGCTTCGCCATCGTCGCGATGTCGGCGAGTTGCGGCACGTTCGCCACTTGCAACTCGCCGTCGGTCAGCAGCGCCGCCGCGAGGATCGGCAGCGCGGCGTTCTTCGCGCCGGCGACCGGGACCTCGCCGCGCAGCGGAACCCCGCCTTCGATCTTCAGCTTGTCCATCGACAGCGGATCGGGTGACGGGCGCTCGCCGGGCGGCCGGCGAAAGCGAACGGCCTCGGTAAAGCGAAGCGAATCGGGCATGACGTCCTCCTGAATGCGCCCGCACCGCGCGGGCCGCAAGGAGGAAGCGTCGCCGCCGCGACCGAAGTCCCGGCGAAGCGCAGATGAAGGAAGCGTGAAGCGCGCACCGTATCAGCCCTTGTATTCGCCGGGCGCGAGCGTCTTCATCGACAGCGCGTGGATTTCCTCGCGCATGCGGCCGCCGAGCGCTGCGTAGACGAGCTGGTGGCGCTGCACGCGCGTCTTGCCCTCGAACGCAGGGCTGACGATCAGCGCCTCGAAGTGATGACCGTCGCCGCGCACTTCGAGCACGTCGCAGGGCAGCGCCCGCGCGATATGGTTGCGGATGTCCTCGGGAGTCGGAAGCATGTTCAGTGTCTGATCTTGTAGCCGCGCACGAGCATGCGCAATGCGATCGCCGACGCCAGGACGAGCGCCGCCAGCACGACGGTCAGGCTCACCCACGGCGACACGTCGGACTGCGCAAAGAAGCCGTAGCGGAAGCCGTCGACCATGTAGAAGAAGGGATTGAAGTGCGACACCGCCTGCCAGAACGGCGGCAGGCCGTGCACCGAGTAGAACACGCCGGACAGGAAGGTCGCCGGCATGATGATGAAGTTCTGGAACGCGGCGAGCTGGTCGAACTTGTCCGACACGATGCCCGCGATCAGTCCCAACACGCCGAGCAACGCAGCACCCAGCAGCGCGAACACGGCGATCCACAGCGGCGCGGCCAGCGCGGGCGGCGCGAACCAGACCGTCACCGCGAACACGCCGAGCCCGACGACCAGCCCGCGCACGACCGACGCGATCACGTAGGCGGCGAAGAACTCGCCGTTGGACAGCGGCGGCAGCAGCACGAACACGAGGTTGCCGGTGATCTTGCTCTGGATCAGCGACGACGAGCTGTTGGCGAACGCGTTCTGCAGCACGCTCATCATCACCAGGCCGGGGATCAGGAAGGCCGTGTAGCTGACGCCGGGGAACGCCTCGACGTGCGCTTCGAGCACGTGGCCGAAGACGAGCAGGTAAAGCACGCCCGTCAGCACCGGCGCCGCCACGGTCTGGAAGCTGACCTTCCAGAAGCGCAGCACTTCCTTGTGCAGCAGCGTGCGGAAGCCGACTCCCGAGGCCGCGTGCGGCTTCGGCAGTCGCCCCGGCGCGGAGCCTGCCCCGGACTCGATCCGGGGCGGTGACCCGGCGGCCTGCATATTCAGCGTTCGCGGATCGCTCATGCCGCTATCCGCTGCCGGTCGTCGGCCATCAACTGCAGGAACACGTCCTCGAGATCGGCATGACCGACCTCCAGATCCTCGATCGCGACGCCATGCTCGCGCAGCGCGGCCAGCGTCGACTCGACGTCCTCGACGCGCGCGAGCCGCAGCACCGCACGGCCTTCGCCGCGCTCGATCACCGCGGGCTCGAGCGCCAGCGGCAGCGCGCCGCGATGGCGCAGCGCGAGCCGCAGCCCCGACAGCCGCCGCAGCAGGTTGCGCGTTTCGTCGAGCGCGATCAGGCGGCCGGCCTTCAGCATCGCAATGCGCCCACACAGCGCCTGCGCTTCTTCGAGGTAGTGCGTGGTCAGCACGATCGTATGGCCTTCGCGGTTGAGCCGCCGGATGAAGGCCCACAGCGTCTGTCGCAGCTCCACGTCGACGCCCGCGGTCGGCTCGTCGAGGATGATCACCGGCGGCCGGTGCACGAGCGCCTGCGCGACCAGCACGCGCCGCTTCATGCCGCCGGACAGCGCGCGCATGTTCGCATCGGCCTTCCCCGTCAGATCGAGCGCGGCCATCACTTCGTCGATCCACGCGTCGTTGTGGCGGATCCCGAAGTAGCCCGACTGGATCCGCAGCGTCTCGCGCACCGAGAAGAACGGATCGAACACGAGCTCCTGCGGAACGACGCCGAGCTGCGAGCGCGCGGCGCGGTAGTCGGCGACGACGTCGTGTCCCATCACGGTCGCGCGGCCGCTGGTGGCGCGCGCCAGCCCCGCGACGATCGAGATCAGCGTCGTCTTGCCCGCGCCGTTCGGGCCGAGCAGTCCGAAGAACTCGCCTTGCTCGATGCGCAGGCTGACGCCGCCGAGCGCAGTCACCGCTGCCGCGCGCGACGCGTAGCGCTTGACGAGATCGACGACTTCGATGGCGGCAACGGACATCGGCAAAAGACAAGACGGCCGCGCCGGGCATTGCCCGGGGCGGCCAGCGCCGGGATTTTACCGGTGCAGGCCCCCTATTCGGAGCCTTGGCGGAACGCGGGAATGAGTTCGTCGACGCCGTACAGGGTGGCTAGGCTCTTCAGCGCCGCCGGCAACCCGGAAAGCGTGACTCGCGCGCCGCGCACCTGCGCCTCGCGCTGCCACGCAAGCAGCAGCGCCACCGCAGAGGAGTCGACCTGCCGGACGGCCGACAGGTCGAAGTCCGCGTCGCCGGCGCGGATTGCGTCGACGCCGGTGCCGAGCAATGCGGCGGCGTTCTCGTTGCTGATCGACGCGACTTCAAGCTTCATCACGCCTTCTTGTCGGCCGCGGCGAGCTGGCGGTTGCGCTCGGTCAGCGACTTGATCAGTCCGTCGATGCCGCCGGCGTTGATTTCGGCGGCGAACGAGCTCTTGTAGTTCTCGACCAGCCAGACGCCGAGGATGTTGACGTCGTAGATCTTCCAGCCGGCGTCGGTCTTCTCGAGGCGGTAGTCGAGCTGGATCGGCTCGCCGCGCGACGGCACGACGGCGGTGCGGACGATCACGTCGGTGTCGTTCGGGCCGGCGCGGAACGGACGCATCTGGACCTGGTGATCGCGCACGACCGATACCGCGCCGCTGTACGTCCGCACGAGCAACGTGCGGAACTCGCGCGTCAGCGCCTGGCGCTGTTCGGGCGTGGCCTGCCGCCAGCCGCGGCCGACCGCGAGCTGCGTCATCTTCTCGAAGTTCACGTACGGCAGGATCTTCTCGTCGATCAGTGCGTTGAGCTTACCGACGTCGCCCGACTGCAGCGATTTGTCCTTCTTGATCGTGTCGAGCACGTCGTTCGACAGCGTGCGGATCAACGCGTCGGGCGCCTGCGCGCCGGACGGCGCGACACTCGTCGCGGTCGTGCCTTGCGCGGAAGCGGCGCTCGCCAGTGCAGCCGCCGCGGCGAAGGCGACGAAAAGACTCCGGAGTCTGTGCAGGTTTCGCATCGTGGATGAGCCGATCGTTCGAAGCGACGATTCTAGGACCCGGGCCGTCGCAGGGTGTTCCCGCATTAACGCGCCGGCGCGATCCCGGGTTGATCGTCCTTGGGCGGCTCGACGCGGGCCTTTTCGCCCTCGACCGGCGCCGAACGCTCGACGGGGCGCGCCTTCACCGGCGCGTCGTCGTCTTCTTCCTTCTCGCGCGGCGGATTGCCGTCGTAGACGAGGTTGCGCCGCCGCTGCAGGTACGCGTCGCGCGTGAACTGGTACTTGTCGAGCGCGGCGGCGTCGAGCAGGCGGCCGGCATCGAGCAGGCGCGCGCGCAGGTCGATCGTCCCGAGCACGAACAGCGTATTGCGCGCGCGCACGTCATCGCCGGCGGCATTCGCCGGATCGACGTACGCGTCGGGCACGCGCCCGACCGCGTCGCGCACCGAACTCGGACCGAGCAGGGGCAGCACCAGATAGGCGCCCGATCCCAGCCCCCAGCGGCCAAGCGTCTGTCCGAAGTCTTCGTTGTGCTTCTCGAGCCCCGCCTTCGAGGCGACGTCGAAGCAGCCGAGCACGCCGACCGTCGTGTTGATCGCGATCCGGCAGATGTCCGACACCGCCTCGACCGGCTTGCCCTGCAGCAGGTTGTTCGCGGCGTTGCTCACGTCGCCGAGGTTGGCGAAGAAGTTGCTGACGCAACCGCGCAGCGGTTCGGGGACGACGGCCACGTAGCCCTGCGCGATCGGCTTGAGCACCGCGCGGTCGACGCGATCGTTGAACTCGAAGACGTGGCGGTTCATCCGCTCGAGCGGATCGACCGGGTTGCTGCCGGCGTCGGGCGGAATCGTCGCGCAGGCGCCCGCCAGCAACGCGACGCCGGCACCGGCGAACGCTCGCAACAGGCGCGGCACAATGCGCATCGTGCGGCTCACTTCTTCTCGGCCGGCCCTTCGGCCGCCCGGTTGTACAGGAACTGCCCGATCAGGTTTTCGAGAACGACCGCCGACTGCGTCATCTTGATCGTGTCGCCGCTCTTCAGCATCTTGTCGTCGCCGCCGGGCTCCAGCCCGATGTACTGGTCGCCGAGCAGGCCGGCGGTCAGGATCTTGGCGGACGTGTCGGCGGGGAACTCGATGCTCTTCTGGATCTCGAGCGTGACCAGCCCCTGGTAGGTCCGCGTATCGAGCGTGATCGAGGCGACGCGGCCGACCGTGACGCCGGCGCTGCGCACCGGGGCGCGCACCTTCAGACCGCCGATGTTGTCGAACTTCGCCGTCAGCGTATAGGTTTCGCCGGTATTGAACGAGGCGAGATTCGCCGCCTTCAGCGCGAGATAGAAGATCGCGACGAAGCCCAGCAGTACGAACACGCCGACCAGCGACTCGATGCCCTTGCGTCCCATGAGTAGCTCCAGTTACCGCGGCGTCGAGAACATCACCGCGGTCAACACGAAATCCAGCAGCAGCACGGCGAGCGACGAGATCACCACCGTGCGCGTGGTCGCCTGCGCCACGCCTTCGGGCGTCGCCTGCGTCTCGTAGCCCTGGTACAGGGCGACGAAGGTGCACGCCACGCCGAACACGAAGCTCTTGACCATGCCGTTGCCGACGTCGTCGAAGACGTCCACGCCGTCCTGCATCTGCGACCAGAACTGCCCCGGGTCGATGCCGATCAGCAGCACGCCGACGACGTAGCCGCCGAAGATGCCGACCGCGGAGAACATCGCCGCCAGCAGCGGCATCGCGATGATGCCGCCGATGAAGCGCGGCGCGAGCACGCGGCTCTTCGGATCGATCGCCATCATCTCCATCGCGGCGAGCTGCTCGCCGGCCTTCATCAGGCCGATCTCGGCGGTCAGCGAGGTACCGGCGCGGCCCGCGAACAGCAGCGCCGTGACCACCGGCCCCAGCTCGCGCACCAGCGACAGCGCGACCAGCAGCCCGAGCGATTCGGCCGCGCCGTAGCGGCTCAGCGTGTAGTAGCCCTGCAGGCCGAGCACGAAGCCGACCGCCAGCCCCGATGCGGCGATGATCACCAGCGAGTAGTTGCCGATCGCGTGGATCTGGACCACGACGAGGTAGAAGCGCCGCAGCGCCTGCGGCAGATGCCGCAGCAGCTCCGCGAAGAAAAACGCGTGATGACCGAGCACGCGAAACACCGTCAGCGCGCGCGCGCCGAGCGCCTGCAGCAGATCGAGTGCAGTCAAACGCGCACCCCGAACTCGTCCGCGGCGGGTCGCGCCGGATAATGGAAGCGCACCGGCCCGTCGGGTTCGCCGCGGATGAACTGGCGCACCTCGGGATCGTCGGACGCCTGCAGCTCGCGCGGCGTGCCGTGCGCGACGATGCGCCCCTGCGAAGACATCAGGTACGCGTAGTCGCAGATCATGAAGCACTCCTGCACGTCGTGCGAGACGATCAGCGAGGTCGCGCCGGTGGCGTCGTTGAGCTTGCGGATCAGATTCGCCGTCACGCCCATGCTGATCGGATCGAGCCCGGCGAACGGCTCGTCGTACATGATCAGGTCGGGGTCGAGTGCGATCGCGCGCGCCAGCGCGATCCGCCGCGCCATGCCGCCGGACACTTCAGAGATGCGCAAGGGGGCCGCGCCGCGCAGGCCGACCGCGTTGAGCTTCATCAGCACGATGTCGCGGATCATCGGCTCGGGCAGGTTGGTGTGCTCGCGCAGAGGGAACGCGACGTTCTCAAACACCGTCAGATCCGTGAACAGCGCGCCGAACTGGAACAGCATGCCGAGCCGCCGCCGCAGCCGGTACATCAACTCCTTGTCGCGCGCGTCGACGCGCTGGCCATCGAAGGTGATCGTGCCGCGGTTGGCAGCGTAGACGCCGCCGATCAGCCGCAGCAGCGTGGTCTTGCCGCAGCCCGACCCGCCCATGATCGCCGTGACCTTGCCGCGCGCGAAGCGGGCCGATACGTCGTTGAGGATCGTGCGGCTCGGGTCATAGCCGAACGTGACGCGATCGACGGTGATGAAGTCGTCTTGGGGCACGGCGATTTGTCGCGTCCGCGCGCGCAGGACTTCGGCGCGCGACGCTTCGGGTTGTTGATCGGGCCGGGAGCGACGGCTCGCCGCACGACACGGGCAAGTGCCATGCCCGCGCGCGGCCGGCGGATTGTCTCACAGCACAACGACGAACCCGCGCGGCGGCCGCAGGCCGTACCAAGCAGGGGTGAGGGCCGCGTTCAGCGCCGGTACTTCTGCCTCGCCTCGAACGCGGCGACGCACTCGGGCAGGTCGTAGAACAGGCCGGCGACCGCCTTGCCCTGCGCGGTGCCCTTGGTGTCGCCGTAGTGCGCGAACTCGCCTTCGCAGGCTTCGCGCGGACGCTTGTCGATCCTGACGCACTTGTCGATCAGTTCGGCGCGGATCGGCGCGAGCTTGGCGGCGCGCGCCGCTTCGCACTTGCGATCCAGTTCGTCGAGGCGTTTCAGTTCGACTTCGCTTTGCGCGAGCGCGGCCGGCGCGGCGAACAGGGCCGCGATCGCCGCCGCCGCTAGGCGTATCCGGAGCTCTGCCATGGCGTTCGCAGTGTAGCCGCGCCGCGCAGCTCGCGTGCCGGGCGCACCGACCGGCCGGCGATCCTGCGCGGCCGGTCGGCGTGCGGCGGCCCTTAGAATCTGCGCATGGATCCACACGGCATCCGCGCGGTGTACCGGCTACGCGTTGCGGCCGAAGACGCGCCGCGGCGCGCGCGCGTGCTGGCGCTCGAGCAGAGCATCGAAATGCCCGCCGAAGCGGTGCTGGACGCGGGCGTGCTCGAACGCGTCGCCGCACGCGTCGAACGGATCGAGGCGCTGGCGGACGGCTCGAGCCTCGCGCGAATCGCGCTCGCCGCCGAAAGCGTCGGCGAGGAACCCGGGCAGTTGTTGAACATGCTGTTCGGCAACAGCTCGCTGCTGCCCGACGTGGAGCTGGTCGACGTCGACGTTCCCGAAGCGCTCGCGCACCGCTTCGGCGGGCCGAACCTGGGCATCGAAGGCCTGCGCAGCCTCGTGGGTGTGATCGGCCGGCCGCTGACGTGCACGGCTTTGAAACCGATCGGCTCCACACCCGGACAGCTTGCAGCGTTGTGCCGAACTTTCGCCGCCGCAGGCATCGACGTGATCAAGGACGATCACGGCTGGGCCGACCAGGCGAGCGCGCCGTTCGCGCAGCGTGTGGCCGCGTGCCAGGCCGCCGTCGACGAGGTCAACGCCGCGCGCAACGGAACGGTGACGCTGTACGCGCCGAGCCTGTTCGGCACCTGCACGCAGATGCTCAGACAGATCGAGCTGGCGCGCGCGCGCGGCGTACGCATCGCGCTGATCGCGCCGATGGTCTGTGGCGTCGCCACGCTCAACGGTCTGCGGCGCGAGCACCCCGACTTCGCGTTCATCGCGCACCCTTCGCTGGCGGGTGTAGGCCGCATCGCGCCCGCCGCGCTGCTCGGCAGGCTGTTCAGACTGTTCGGCGCCGACGCGGTGATCTTTCCGAACCACGGCGGCCGCTTCACCTACGCGCGCGAGGTCTGCCTCGCGATCGCGCAGGCCAGCCGCGCCGCCTGGCACGGCCTGAAGCCCGCACTGCCGGTGCCGGCCGGCGGCATGAGCGTCGAGCGCGTGCCGGAACTGAAGCGCGAATACGGCGACAACTGCATGCTGCTGATCGGCGGTTCGCTGCTGGCGGCGCGCGAGAAGCTCTACGAGCGCAGCCGCGAGTTCGTCGAAGCGGTCGCGCGCACCGAAACGCCGGCGGACGCATGAGCGGCGTGCGTCGTTTCGCGCCGGACGCGGCCGGCGACTATCGCTGGCAGGCCGTCGAGGTGCTGCGCTACAAGGACGAAGGAACGGCGCCGTTTCGCGACATCACGCGGCAGGTGCTGTTCGCGCCGCCCGACCAGGCGAGCGAGCTGCGCTACTTCGAGATCGCGCCCGGCGGCCATTCGACGCTCGAACGCCACGAGCACACGCACGCGGTGCTGATCCTGCGCGGCCGCGGCACCGTGCGGCTCGGCGACGAGATCCATGCGATCGCCGAACGCGATCTCGTGACCGTCGATCCGCTGACCTGGCACCAGTTCCACGCCGCCGCCGACAGCGCGCTCGGCTTCCTGTGCCTCGTCAGCAAGGAGCGCGACCGGCCGCAGCTTCCGACGCCGGAAGAAGCGGCGCGGTTGCAGCGGTAGCGGCTGGGCCGAGGGATTGATCTGACCACCGAGACACCGAGAGCACAGAGAGAAGCATTGGTTCTTCCCGGTGTTCTCGGTGTCTCGGTGGTGAATTCAAGACTTCATCGCGGCAACGACGACGAACCCATCAGGTACTCGTCGACGGCGCGGGCGCACTGCCTTCCTTCGCGGATCGCCCAGACGACCAGGCTCTGCCCGCGCCGCATGTCGCCGGCGGCGAACACCTTGTCGACGCCAGTCTTGTAGCAGCCCGCACCTTCGGTCGCCGCGCGCGCGTTGCCGCGCGCATCGCGCTCGACGCCGAACGCTTCCAGCACCGACGCGACCGGCGCCACGAAACCCATCGCCAGCAGCACGAGGTCCGCGGGCAGTTCGAAGTCGGAGCCCGGCACTTCGCTCATCTTCATCTGGCCGGTGGCCGGGTCCTTCTTCCACTCGACGCGCGCGCCGACGAGCGCCTTGACGTTGCCCTTGCCGTCGTCGACGAAGCGCTTGGTCGTCACCGCCCAGTCGCGCGCGACACCTTCCTCATGCGAACTGGACGTGCGCAGCTTGATCGGCCAGTACGGCCAGGTCAGCGTCTTGTTCTCCTGAGCGGGCGGCTGCGGCAGCAGTTCGAACTGCGTGACGCTCGCCGCGCCCTGCCGATTGCTGGTGCCGACGCAGTCGGAACCCGTGTCGCCGCCGCCGATCACGACGACGTGTTTGCCGGTCGCGACGATCTGGCCCTTGACCTTGTCGCCGGCGACAACCTTGTTCTGCTGCGGCAGGAACTCCATCGCGAAGTGAACACCGCGCAGCTCGCGCCCCGGCACCGGCAGGTCGCGCGGGGTTTCCGCGCCGCCCGCGAGGACGACCGCGTCGAACTCGGCGAGCAGCTTGTCCGGCTCGATCGTCTGCCTGGCCCAGTTCGTCACGCCGCCTTCGAGCTTGCCTTTGCCGATCAGCACGCCGCTGCGGAAGACCACGCCCTCGGCTTCCATCTGCGCGATGCGGCGGTCGATGTGCGACTTCTCCATCTTGAAGTCGGGGATGCCGTAGCGGAGCAGCCCGCCGATGCGGTCGTTCTTCTCGAACACCGTCACGTCGTGGCCCGCGCGCGCGAGCTGCTGGGCGGCGGCCAGGCCCGCGGGTCCCGAGCCGACGACCGCGACGCGCTTGCCGGTCTTCGCCCTCGGCGGCTGCGGCAGCACCCAGCCTTCGGCCCAACCCTTGTCGATGATCGCGTGTTCGATCGACTTGATGCCGACCGGGTCGTTGTTGATGTTCAGCACGCACGCCGCTTCGCACGGCGCAGGGCAGACGCGTCCGGTGAACTCGGGGAAGTTGTTCGTGCTGTGCAGGACCGCGAGCGCGTTTCTCCAGTCCTGCCGGTAAACGAGGTCGTTGAAGTCCGGGATGATGTTGTTGACGGGGCAGCCGTTCGTGCAGAACGGGATGCCGCAGTCCATGCAGCGCGCGCCCTGGATCGCAGCCTGTTCGTCGGTCAGATGCACGACGAACTCGCGCCAGTGCTTCTTGCGCGATTGCGGCGCTTCGGCGGCCTCTTCGAGCCGCGCGTATTCGAGGAATCCGGTGACCTTACCCATCTTCAACCATCTCTGTTTGCCACCGAGGCACGGAGATCACGGAGAAAAACTCAAAGCTCTTCTCTCGGTGCTCTCTGTGTCTCCGTGGTGAATCCCGTCCTCACGCCGCAAGCTTCTGCGGCTCGGCCTTCTTCTGCGCCTCGGCGAGCTGCTTCAGCGCGCGCTTGTACTCGTGCGGGAAGACCTTGACGAAGCGGGTGCGCATGCCGGCCCAGTTGTCGAGGATCATCCGCGCGCGCAGGCTGCCCGTGTAGCGGAAGTGGCGCTCGACGAGGTCGCGCAGCAGGAACTCGTCGGTCTCGCCGAGGTGCCAGATCGCCTCGTCGATGCGCTCCTGCTGTTCGGCGGAAGGCAGCACCGGCTCGAGCGCGACCATCGCGGTGTTGCACTTCTTCGCGAAGTCACCGAACTCGTCGAACACGTAGGCGATGCCGCCGGACATGCCGGCCGCGAAGTTGCGGCCGGTGGCGCCCAGCACGACGACCGTCCCCTTGGTCATGTACTCGCAGCCGTGGTCGCCGGTGCCCTCGACGACCGCGGTCGCGCCCGAGTTGCGGACCGCGAAGCGTTCGCCCGCCACGCCGTTGAAGTACGCCTCGCCCGCGATCGCGCCGTACAGCACGGTATTGCCGACGATGATGTTTTCGGTGCCGGCGCCGCGGAAATCGTTCGGGCAGCGCACGATGATGCGTCCGCCCGACAGTCCCTTGCCGGTGTAGTCGTTGGCGTCGCCGACCAGGTCGAGCGTGATGCCGTGCGCGAGGAAGGCGCCGAAGCTCTGCCCGGCGGTGCCGTTCAACTGGATGTGGATCGTGTCGTCCGGCAGTCCCGCGTGGCCGAACTTGCGCGCGACCAGCGACGACAGCATCGTGCCGACCGTCCGGTTGACGTTGCGCACCGGCGTGATGAAGCTCACGCGTTCGCCGCGCTCGAGCGCGGGCCGGCTCTGCTCGATCAGCCTGTGGTCGAGCGCCTTGGCGAGCCCGTGGTCCTGCTCTTCGCACTTGTAGCGCGCGACCTCCGGCGGCATCGGCGGCATGTAGAAGATGCGGCTGAAGTCGAGGCCCCTCGCCTTCCAGTGGTCGATGCCCTTCTTCGTGTCGAGCAGGTCGGTACGGCCGATCAGCTCGTCGAACCTGCGGACGCCGAGCTGCGCCATGATCTCGCGCACTTCCTCGGCGACGAAGAAGAAGTAGTTGACGACGTGCTCGGGCTGGCCGGCGAAGCGCCGCCGCAGCACCGGGTCCTGCGTGGCCACGCCGACCGGGCAGGTGTTCAGGTGACACTTGCGCATCATGATGCAGCCCTCGACGACCAGCGGCGCGGTGGCGAAGCCGAACTCGTCGGCGCCGAGCAGCGCGCCGATCACCACGTCGCGGCCGGTCTTCATCTGGCCGTCGACCTGCACTGCGATGCGGCCGCGCAGGCGGTTGAGCACGAGCGTCTGCTGCGTCTCCGCCAAGCCCAGTTCCCACGGCGTGCCGGCGTGCTTGATCGACGACACGGGCGAGGCACCCGTGCCGCCGTCGTGACCGGCGATCGTCACGTGATCGGCCTTGGCCTTCGCGACGCCCGCGGCGACCGTGCCCACCCCGACTTCGGACACGAGCTTGACGCTGATCGACGCCTGCGGATTGGCGTTCTTCAGGTCGTGGATCAGCTGCGCGAGGTCCTCGATCGAATAGATGTCGTGGTGCGGCGGCGGCGAAATGAGTCCCACGCCGGGCACCGAAAAACGCAGCTTGGCGATGTATTCGCTGACCTTGTGGCCGGGAAGCTGGCCGCCTTCGCCGGGCTTTGCGCCCTGCGCCATCTTGATCTGGATCTGGTCGGCGCTGACGAGGTATTCGGTCGTTACGCCGAAGCGGCCGGAGGCGACCTGCTTGATCTTCGAGCGCAGCGAGTCGCCCTCCGCGAGCGGGATGTCGACTTCGACGCGATCGCGCCCGAGCACGCCGGCGAGCGTGTCGCCCTTCTTGATTGGAACGCCGCGCAGCTCCTGCGCGTAGCGGCGTTCGTCCTCGCCGCCCTCGCCGGTGTTGCTCTTGCCGCCGATGCGGTTCATCGCGATCGCGAGCGTCGTATGCGCTTCGGTCGAGATCGAACCGAGCGACATCGCGCCGGTGGCGAAGCGCTTGACGATCTCCTTCGCCGGCTCGACCTCGTCGAGCGGGATCGCGCGCTTCGGATCGACCTTGAACTCGAACAGCCCGCGCAGCGTCATGCGACGGCGGCTCTGGTCGTTGATGAGCTGCGCGTATTCCTTGTACGTCTGGTACGAATTGCTGCGCGAGGCGTGCTGCAGCTTGGCGATCGCATCCGGCGTCCACATGTGGTCTTCGCCGCGCACGCGCCAGTGGTAGTCGCCGCCGGCGTCGAGCATCGTCGCCAGCACCGGATCGTCGCTGAACGCTTCGCGGTGCATGCGCACGGCCTCTTCCATCACTTCGAACAGGCCGATGCCGCCGACGTTGCTCGCGGTGCCGCGGAAGTACTTGTCGACCAGGTCCCTGCTCAGCCCGACCGCCTCGAAGATCTGCGCGCCGCAGTACGACATGTACGTCGAGATGCCCATCTTGGACATCACCTTCTGCAGCCCCTTGCCGATCGCCTTGACGTAGTTCTTGATCGCCTTGTCCGCGGCGTCCTTGCCTTCGGCGCCGTAGCGCTCGATCAGCGTTTCCAGCGCCAGATACGGATGGATCGCCTCGGCGCCGTAGCCGGCGAGCAGCGCGAAGTGATGCACTTCGCGCGCCGAGCCGGTTTCGACGACCAGCCCCGTCGACGTCCGCAGCCCGCTCGCGATCAGGTGCTGGTGGATCGCGCTGGTGGCGAGCAGCGCGGGGATCGCGACCTGATCGGGTGCGACCTTGCGGTCGCTCACGATGAGGATGTTGTAGCCGGCGCGCACGGCGTCGACCGCCTGCGCGCACAGCGACGCGAGCCGCGCCTCGACGCCTTCCTTGCCCCATGCCAGCGGGTAGCAGATGTCGAGCTCGAAGCTGCGGAACTTGCCGGACGCGTAGTTCTCGATCGCGCGGACCTTCGCCATGTCCTTGAAGTCGAGCAGCGGCTGGCTCACCTCGAGCCGCATCGGCGGGTTGATGTTGTTGATGTCGAGCAGGTTGGGCTTCGGGCCGATGAAGCTGACCAGCGACATCACGAGCTGTTCGCGGATCGGGTCGATCGGCGGATTGGTGACCTGCGCGAAGAGCTGCTTGAAGTAGTTGTACAGGGGCTTGTTCCGGTCCGACAGCACCGGCAGGGCGC
Organism: Betaproteobacteria bacterium; assembly: GCA_016861185.1. Lineage (GTDB taxonomy): Bacteria > Pseudomonadota > Gammaproteobacteria > Burkholderiales > Burkholderiaceae_F > DSNY01. The sequence continues at coordinate 610,805 of BOKW01000001.1, read as the reverse complement.
TGTCGTTGCCCATCGAGCCGATCGCCTCCTCGCCCTCGAGCGCCATCGGCGCCAACAGCAGCTTGAGGTCCTCCTGCGTGTAGCCGAAGGCTTGCTGGCGGTCGAGCAGCGGCACGTCGAGCCGTGCGGCCGACTGCGACTCCTTCGCCGCGGGCGGCAGGTCGTCGAGCTTGATGCGAATGCGCTTGATCCACTCCTTGTACGGCTTGCTGGCGGCGAGCTGCGCTTTGATCTCGGCGTCGTCGATGATGCGCCCCTGCTCGGTGTCGATCAGGAACATCTTGCCGGGCTGCAGCCGCCATTTCTTCACGATGCGGCTTTCGGGAATCGGCAGCACGCCGACTTCGGAGGCCATGACGACCATGTCGTCGTCGGTGACGACGTAGCGCGCCGGCCGCAGGCCGTTGCGGTCGAGCGTGGCGCCGATGCGCACGCCGTCGGTGAAGGCGATCGCGGCCGGGCCGTCCCACGGCTCCATCATCGCCGCGTGGTACTCGTAGAACGCGCGGCGGTTGTCGTCCATCAGCGTGTGCTGTTCCCACGCCTCGGGAATCATCATCATCACCGCGTGCGCGAGCGGGTAGCCCGCCATCGTCAGCAGCTCGAGGCAGTTGTCGAAGCAGGCGGTGTCCGACTGCCCTTCGTAGATCAGCGGCCACAGCTTCGACAGGTCTTCGCGCAGCACGGGCGACGACATCACGCCCTCGCGCGCGCGCATCCAGTTGAAGTTGCCCTTGACGGTGTTGATCTCGCCGTTGTGCGCGATCAGCCGGTACGGGTGCGCCAGTTCCCACGAAGGGAAAGTGTTGGTCGAGAAGCGTTGGTGCACCAGCGCGATCGCTGAAACGACGCGCGGGTCGCGCAGATCCTGGTAGTAGCGGCCGACCTGATCCGCCAGCAGCAGGCCCTTGTAGACGACCGTGCGAGTCGACATCGACGGCACGAAGTACTCCTTGCCGTGCTTCAGTTTCAGCGCCTGGATCTTGTGGCTCGCCGTCTTGCGGATCACGTAGAGCTTGCGCTCGAGCGCGTCGGGCACCATCACGTCGGGGCCGCGCCCGATGAAGATCTGGCGGATCACCGGCTCGCGGTCCTTCACCAGCGGCGACATCGGCATCTCGTGGTCGACCGGGACGTCGCGCCAGCCGAGCACGACCTGACCTTCGGCGCGCACGGTGCGCTCGAGCTCCTGCTCGCACGCGAGCCGCGAGGCGTTCTCGCGCGGCAGGAAGATCATGCCGACGCCGTATTCGCCGGGCGGGGGCAACGCGATCCCCTGTTTGGCCAGTTCTTCGCGATAGAACTGGTCGGGGATCTGGATCAGGACGCCGGCGCCGTCGCCGCACAGCGGGTCCGCGCCGACCGCGCCGCGATGGTCGAGGTTCTGCAGGATCAGCAGCGCCTGCTGGATCAGCGCATGGCTCGGCTTGCCTTTGATGTTGGCCACGAACCCGACGCCGCAGGCATCGTGCTCGTGGGTCGGGGCGTACAGCCCGTGTGCGGTGAGTTCGTCAACAGCGTGCAGTTGCCGCGCGGTGTCCATTCGTACCCCTCGTCCTGCACCCGTGAGTAAACCCATCGCCAACACGGCCTTCCGGGTGCGCAGTCGCACTGTACTGCGCCGCAACAGGGCGATCAACTCAAAAAAATGGGGTCAGACACCATTTACTGGGGACGCGTTCATCTCAGTTCACTTAAATGGGGACAGAGTCGTAGATCTGCGACTCGGCACCACGTAAAGCTCATCCAGCCCCTTAGGTCTGCGGTCCCGCGGCCTGCTGCTCGCGGCGCTCGCCTTTCCGGGGGCGGCCTCGTGGGCGCGGATAGGTCATCGTTCTCCCGCCATCACTCGACAGACCCAGGGCCCGTCCCCGGTTGGTTGCCGATCGAAGCGACTGGAGAAACTCCGGAGCCAAGTCCACTTCAAACAGGCGGCGATAGGCGAGTTGCCTTTCGAATGGCGTGTTGCCCAGCGCCCAAACCAGCGGGTGATCGGTGACGAGCGGATCGACGAACACGCCGGCGTGGTGTGCGTAGCTCGACCACCGGTACAGCTCCGGCGCGTTGACGATGCCGGCCCGCACGGGATTCAGCTCGATGTAGCGCGAGCACGCGAGCAGATAGCGATCGGCGTCGATCACCGTCGAACGAAATCGGCCCTCCCACAGCGTTCCGGTGCGGCCGTACTTGTCGTTGAACCATCGGACGTAGCGCCTGCCGAGCGACTGCATCGCCTTGCTGAGCGCAGCGTCCGTCGGCGGCGTGACGAGCAGATGCACGTGATTCGGCATCAGCACGTAGGCGTGCACGGCGAGCCCGTGCGCCGCCGCGACCTCGCGCAACCAGCCGAGGTGGCGCGCGTAGTCCGCGTCCTCGCGGAACACAGTTTGCCGGTCGTTACCGCGTTGGATGACGTGATGCGGAAGGCCGGCGGCGGCGAGCCTCGGAAGTCGAGCCATCGGGGTCAGCTCACCGAAGAGAAAAGGTGTCTGACCCCATTTTTTCAGATCTCGCCGACGGCGAACAGGCGGCGATGTTCCTTGATCGCGTAGCGATCGGTCATGCCGGCGACATAGTCGGCGATCGCGCGCGGGCGATCGCGTTCGGCGCGCAGGCGATGATCGGTCGGAAGCAGGCGGGGATCGTCCATGAACGCGTCGAACAGCTCGCGCACGATGCGCCGCGCCTTCGAGGTCATGCGCATGACCTGGTAGTGGCGATAGAGGTGATCTCGCAGGAACAGCTTGAGCTCGTCGCCTTCACGCCGAATGGCGTCGGAGAAGGCAACGAGGGGCGGCGCGGCGCGCACCGCGTCGATCGATTCGGGCCCGGCCGCAGCGATGCGCCGCCGCGTTTCCGCGATCAGATCGGTGATCAAGGTGTTGATCATCCGCCTGACCGTTTCGTGGATCAGACGCCGCTCGGCGAGCGCCGGATACCGCTCGCGGACTTCGTGTACGTGCCGCGCGAAGATCGGCACCTCTTCGAGCTGCGACAGCAGCAGCAGCCCCGATCGCAGGCCGTCGTCGATGTCGTGGTTGTTGTAGGCGATCTCGTCGGCGAGATTGGCGATCTGCGCTTCGAGCGACGGTTGCCGGCGCCGGATGAAACGCTCGCCGAGCGCGCCGAGCCTGCGCGCGTTTTCGAGCGAACAGTGCTTCAGTATCCCTTCGCGCGTCTCGAAGCACAGGTTCAGCCCGTCGAAGCCGCCGTAGCGCTCTTCGAGCTCGTCGACCACGCGCAGCGACTGCAGGTTGTGCTCGAAGCCGCCGTAGGGCTTCATGCATTCGTGCAGCGCGTCCTGCCCCGCATGTCCGAACGGGGTATGACCGAGGTCGTGCGCGAGCGCGATCGCTTCGACGAGATCCTCGTTGACGCGCAGGTTGCGCGCGATCGAGCGGCCGATCTGCGCGACCTCGAGTGAATGCGTGAGCCGCGTGCGGAACAGATCGCCCTCGTGGTTGACGAAGACCTGCGTCTTGTATTCGAGCCGGCGGAACGCGGTCGAGTGGATGATGCGGTCGCGGTCGCGCTGGAACTCGCTGCGCGCGACCGCCGGCGGCTCGGCGCGCGCGCGCCCGCGCGTCGCGGCCGAACGTGCGGCGTACGGCGCCAGGTGCGTCTCGAACTCGGCGCTCATCGATAGCCGGCCGCAGCCAGCGTCGCTGCGACCGCTTCGTCCGGCACCGTGCGCTGGACCGCACGACCGATGCGTTCGAGCAGCACGAACTTCACGCGTCCGGCTTCGGCTTTCTTGTCGCCGCGCATCGACTCGAGCGCGTCGCGCAGCGACAGCCCTTCGATCCGCGTCGGCAGCCGCGCGGCCGCCACCGCGGCCTCGATGCGCTCGACGTCGGCGCGCGCGATCAACCCGAGCCGGTGCGACAGGTCGGCCGCCAGACACAGACCGCAGCCCACCGCTTCGCCGTGCAGCCAGCGCGAAAACCCGGTCAGCGCCTCGATCGCATGGCCGAAGGTGTGGCCGAGGTTCAGCAGCGCGCGCTCGCCCGCCTCGCGCTCGTCGCGCGCGACCACGCCGGCCTTGATCTCGCACGAGCGCGCGATCGCGGCCGCCAGCGCTTCCTCGTCGCACGCCAGCAGCCGCGGCAGGTCGCGCAGCGTGCGCTCGAAGTAGTCGGCGTCCGCAAGCAGCCCGTGCTTGAGCACCTCGGCCAGACCGGCGGAAAGCTCGCGCGGCGGCAGCGTGCGCAGCGTGTCGGTATCCGAGAGGACGAGCGCGGGCTGATGAAACGCGCCGATCAGGTTCTTGCCGCGCGGATGGTTGACGCCCGTCTTGCCACCGACCGAGGAGTCGACCTGCGCGAGCAGCGTGGTGGGCGCCTGCGCGTAGCGGATGCCACGCATGTAGATCGCCGCGGCGAAGCCGGCGATGTCGCCGACCACGCCCCCGCCGAGCGCGACGACGAGACTCCTGCGGTCGGCGCCGCTCGCGACCAGCGCATCGAGCACGCGCCCGACCGTGGCCATGGTCTTGTGCTGCTCGCCGCCGATCAGCTCGAGCAGCGCCGTCGGAGCGACGCGGCGCGCCGCCGCGAGCGCCGTTTCGCCGTACAGCGGCGCGACCGTCGCGTCGCTGACGATCAGGATCGAGGTCGGCGCCAACGGCGCGACGAAGGTGTCGATCCGAGCGAGCAGGGCGCCGCCGATGTGGATCTCGTACGGCGAGCCGGCCAAACCGACGTGAACGCGCTGCATGCGGCGATTGTAAGCGGCACCCTCATCACGACTCGCCGAGCAAGGCGCTCACGTCCGGATGCGCGAGGATGCGCTTGACGAGCTTTTTCGGGTTCATGATGCCGGACTGGAAGCTCAGATGCGCGGTCTGCCGGTACAGCGGCTCGCGCTCGTGCACGAGCTGCTCGATGCGCGCGCGCGGGTTCTCCGTCTGCAGCAGTGGCCGCGCGGTGTCGCGCCGGGTCCGCCGCACGATTTCGTCCACCGTCGAGTGCAGGTAGACGACGAGGCCGCGCTCGCGCAGAACCCGCCGGTTGTCCTCGCGCAGCACCGCGCCGCCGCCGGTAGCGAGCACGATCCCGTGCCGCTGCGTCAGCTCGTCGAGCAGCGCCGCTTCGCGCCGGCGAAAGCCCTCTTCGCCCTCGACTTCGAAGATCGTCGCGACCGACGCGCCTGCGCGCGCCTCCAGCTCGCGATCGCAGTCGACGAACTCGAGACCGGCCGCCTGTGCGAGCAGCCGGCCGATGGTCGTCTTGCCGACGCCCATCATGCCGATCAGGAAGATCGATCCGGAGCGCGCATACATCGGTCAAGGTTAGCCGAGAAGCGCGCGGGAAAAAGCAAGGCCGCCCGAGGCGGCCTTGCAGCGGGATGGCGGGCCTGGGACGCTCAGCGCACGGCGGCCGTGACGCGCTCGGACACGACGCGCGGCGTGATGAAGATCATCAGCTCGGTGCGGTCGTTGACGCGCTGGCGGTTCTTGAACAGCGTGCCCAGGACAGGGATGTCGCCCAGCAGCGGCACCTTGGTGACGGTGCTGCGTTCGATCTGCTCGTAGATGCCGCCGAGCACGACCGTGCCGCCATTTTCCACGAGCACCTGCGTCTGCACGTTCTTCGTGTCGATCGCCGGGCCCGACGCGGTGTCCTGGCCGCGGCTGTCCTTGTTGACCTTGACGTCGAGGAAGATCGCGCCCTCCGGGGTGATCTGCGGCGTCACCTCGAGCTTCAGCACCGCCTTGCGGAACGAGATGCTGGTCGCGCCGCTGGAGGTCGCCTGCTGGTACGGGATCTCGGTGCCCTGCTCGATGATCGCCTTAACCTTGTCCGCCGTGATCACGCGTGGACTGGACACGATCTTGCCGCGGCCGTCGGCCTCGAGCGCGGAGATCTCGAGGTTGACCAACCGCGTAACGCTGCTGTTGAACAGCGTCAGCCCGAACGTCCCCGGCTGGAAGCCGCCGATCGTTCCGGCCGGCAGGTTGACGAAGTTCGGGTTCGTCACCGTGCGATTGCCGATGGTGATCGTGTTCGTTCCGCCGGCGCCGGTGCCGGTGCCGGTCGTGAACGTGCTGCCTGCGCCGGCGTTCACCCACTCGCCGTTGGTGATCCGCGCGAAACCGAAACGCACGCCGAGGTTCTGGCTGAACTTGTCGTCGGCCTCGACGATACGCGCCTCGATCAGCACCTGCGGCACAGGGATGTCGATGCGCCCGAGCAGCCGCCGCACTTCCTCGAGCCTTGCGGCCGTGTCCTGCACGAACAGCTGGTTCGTGCGCGGATCGACCACGACGCTGCCGCGTTTGGACAGCAGGCGCTGCTTCTCGTCGACCAGCAGCTTGCGCACGTCGTCGGCCTTCTGATAATTGACGACGAAATTCTCGGTGCGCAGCGGCTCGAGATCCGCGATCTGGTTGCGCGCTTCGAGCTCGAGCTTCTCCTTCGTGGCCAGCTCGTCGCGCGGGGCAACGATGATCACGTTGCCGTTCTTGCGCATGTCGAGGCCCTTGCTCTGCAGAATGATGTCGAGCGCCTGGTCCCACGGCACGTCCTTCAGCCGCAACGTGATCGAGCCCTGCACAGAGTCGCTGGTGATGATGTTCAGGTTCGTGAAGTCGGCGATCACCTGCAGCAGCGAGCGCACGTCGACGTTCTGGAAGTTCAGCGACAGCCGTTCACCCTGGTAGCCCTGCCGGGTGCCCTGGAACAGCCGCGACGGATCTTCCTTGACCGGCTTGACCTCGACGACGAAGCGCGTGTCGCTCTGGTACGCGTTCTGCTCCCACAGCCCGCGCGGCTCGATCACCATGCGGACGTTGCCGCCCTGCTGGAAGGTGTTGACCTGCGCGACCGGCGTACCGAAGTCCGTGACGTCGAGCCGGCGGCGCAGCGCCTCGGGCAGCGATGTGTTCAGGAAGTCGACGACGACCGTCTGGCCTTGCTGCCGGATGTCCACGCTGGTGTTCGGATCCGACAGATCGACGACCACGCGACCTTCGCCCTCGGCACCGCGGCGGAAGTCGATTCCGCGCAGCGTTCGCCCCGTTTCGGCCGCCGCCGTCGTCGCCGCGGCCGCGGGCGCCGCGGCAGGCGCTTCGGCCGCGCGGAACGTCGTCGTGTCGGCCGAGGCGCCGAGCGCGACCTGGATCGTGTTGCCGTCGGCCGTGATCGCGTAGGTGACTTGCCGGCGCAGGTTCAGCACGACGCGCGAACGTCCCTGCGCCTGCACGACGTTAACCGAGCGCAGATCGCCCTGATTGATCTCGACGAGGTTCTTGCCCAGATTGTTGATGGTCTGCGGCAGGTCGATCGCGATGCGCGCCGGATTGGCCACCGAAAAGCTCGGCGGGACACCCGGGGCCGCATCCTTCAACTGGATCGTCAGCACGACGCTCGTGCCGGTCTGGGTCGCATCGATGCGTTCGATGCTGTTGCCCGCCGCGGCAGCCTGCGCCGAGGCGCCCGACGGCAGCAGCGCTACGGCGGCGAACCAGCCGAACGCCGCCGCGCTCCACAAGGTTTTCATCGAGATCCTCATCGCTTGCTCCCCTGCTGCTGGCGTGCCGCAGCCTCCTGCAGTTCAAGTTTGGCGGGCCGTTCGACCCATTCGCCGGCAGCGTCCTGCACGATTTCCTTGAGTTGGACTTCGGTTTCCGAGATGCGCGTGATCAGACCGAAGTTCTGCCCGACGTAGTTGCCGACGCGCACCAGATGCGTGGCGCCGTTGGTTTCCAGCAGTGCGACGTTGGCCCCTCCCTGCCGCATCATGCCGACCATGCGGATCTGATCGAGCGGAAACCCTTCCAGCGTTTCGCGCCGGCGCTCCAGATCGGGTTTGATCGCCGAGGCCGAAACCCGCGCCTGCTGCTGGCGCGCCACCGCCATCACGATCTTCTGCGGGTCGAACGGATCGACCGAACCCCGGCCTTCGTAGGCGTACGGTGAGAACTCCTTCGGCTCGGGCACGGGTTGCGTGGTCGGCTTCATCGACGCCTTGACCTCGGCCATCCACTCCTGGATCTGCTTTTCGTCGGACGCACCGCAGGCGGCGACGAGCGCGACCGCGGCAAGGCAGAGGGTCAAGCGCAGGGTTCTCATCGACGATCCGTCATTTCTTGGCCGCGGCCGCCTGGCGCGCCTTGCGCTGGGCCGCGAGTTCCTCTTCGTCCAGGTAGCGGAAGGTCTTGGCGGTCGCATCGAGCGACAGCGTGCCGTCCTTGCCGGTCTGGATCACGAGGTTGTTCAGCGTCACGATCCGCGGCAGATTGGCAATGTCGCTGGTGAACGCGCCGAGATCGTGATAGCGGCCGGAAACCTTCACCGCGATCGGCAGCTCGGCGTAGTACTCCTTCAGGTTGGTCTGCCCGGGTCGGAACAACTCGAACTGCAGGCCGCGTCCGATGCCGGCCTGGTTGATGTCCGACAGCAGCGCGTCCATCTCCGCCTTGCTCGGAAGCTGCTTCTCGAGCGTCAGCACGTACTGGCTGACCTGCTCCTTCTGCTTGCGCAGTTCCTCGAGATTGATCGCCTGCTGCAGCTTGCTCTTGTACTGCTCCTTGAGCTGCGATTCGGCCTGCCGCAGCCGTTCGAGCTCGTCGACCTGCTTGCTCCACAGCAGGAACCACCCAAGCACGCCGCAGGCCACGATCGCGACCAGCCACACGGTCGCGCGCGGCAGCAGCGGCCAAGTGCCGACGTTCTCCAGGGTCAGGCCCTGGAACTGGGACACGATGTCGCGGGCGTTCGCCATGCTCTCCTCGTCGCTGCGGCCCCGTTACTGCTTCTTGGGCGCTGCGCCCGGCGCGGGCTGACCCGGACGCTGCGCGGGAGCCCCACGGGCAGCCTGTTGAAGCTGGGCGCGTTCGGGTGTGGGCCGCAGGAAGAAATTCAGCGAAAACTCGAACAGCCGGCGCTGCACGTTCTGCGGCGTCTGTCCGGCGATCTTGATCTCGACCAGTTCCGGCCGTTCGAGGTACCTGGAGTTGTTCTGCAGGTTGCGCAGGAACTCCGAGACGCGCTCGTTCGACGCGGCCCAACCGGTGACGTTGACCTTGCGATCCTCCTGCTTGATCGCGCGCAGGTAGATGCCTTCCGGCGTCTGCTTGGTCAACTCGTCCATCAGGTACACGGGCTGATTGCGGTCGGCCTGCAGATCCTCGACCGCACGCTGGCGCGCGCGCAGCGCCTCGATCTCCTGGCGCAGCGTCGCGATCTCCTTGATCTGGACGTCGAGCTTGCGGTTCTCGTTCTCGATGTACTGGTTGCGCTCGAGCTGTCCGCTGATGTAGCCCTGCAGCACCGACCACACGAGCCCGACCAGCGCGATCCCCGCGACGAAGCTCACGAGCGTCAGCGCGTAGAAGGTCTTCTTCTGCCGCTCGCGCCGCGCCTCGCGGTGCGGCAGCAGGTTGATGCGGATCCTCATTTATCGAACCTCCGCATCGCCAGCCCGCACGGCGTCAGCAGCGCCGGCGCGTCCAGCCGAAGCTGCTTCTCGCGCACGCTCGCCGCGATCTCCATGCCCTTGAACGGCGAGATGACGGAGGTCGGCACCTGCGCGCGCTCCATCAGCGCGTCCGCCAGCCCGGTGATCACGGCCGATCCGCCGGCCAGCATGATCTGGTCGACGCGCGTGTACGGCGTGGACGTGAAGAAGAACTGCAGCGCGCGCGTGATCTCGGTCACCGCGGTGTCGATGAACGGCCGCAGTACCTCGTTCTCGTAGTTCGCCGGCAGGTCGCCGCTGCGCTTCTTCTGCTCGGCTTCCTCGGCCGGGATGCCGTAGGTGCGCGCGATGTCACCCGTCAGCTGCTGGCCGCCGAAAGGCTGCTCGCGTTCGTAGATCGCCTCGCCGTCGTGCATCACGGTGACGCTGGTCGTGTTGGCGCCGATGTAGAACACCGCGATCACGAGCCCTTCGCCGCCGTTGGGCAGCTGCTCGATCAGCCGCTCGAGCGCGGCGCGCATGGCGTACGACTCGACGTCGACGACGACCGGTTTCAGTCCTGCCGCCTGAGCGACCGCCATCCGGTCTTCGACCTTTTCCTTGCGCGACGCGGCGATCAGCACCTCGACGTCGTCCGGCGCATTCGGAATCGGGCCGAGCACCTGGAAGTCCAGGCTCACCTCGTCGAGCGCAAAAGGGATGTACTGGTTCGCCTCGCTCTCGACCTGCATCTCGAGTTCTTCCTCGCGCAGGTTGGCGGGCAGCGCGATGCGCTTGGTGATCACCGCCGACGCCGGCAACGCCATCGCGACGTTCTTGATGCGCGAACCCGCGCGGCGCCACGCGCGTTTGACCGCCTCGGCGACCACGTCGATCTTGTCGATGTTGCCGTCGACGACCGCACCGCGCGGCAGCGGCTCGATCGCGTAACGCTCGAGGCGCATCACGCCGCCGCCCGCATCCGACAGTTCGACGATCTTGACGCTGGACGACCCGATGTCGAGGCCCACCAGCGGCGGAGCTTTCGACGTGAAGGGCAACTCGAAGGCCAAGGGGGCGCTCCCGTGATCGCAATCGACTCGAAGTTGGAAGGAACCTGTCGTCCAGTATTACCGACAAACGGCGTTGGCACCCACCCGTCGATCCGTCGAAAAGAGCGGGTCGGACTCCCCAAATTTCTTTATTTTTCGAGCGCTTACCGCTGAATTATTCGAGGCTACGTGAAATCCTAACAACAGACTGTAAGCGAGCACAAGACGGGAGAACGGACGAACAGTGACCGGTTTTGGGTATTCCTGCATGGATTGCGGTATGCGTCGATGCAAACGTGCGCGGCGCGATCGGCGCATCGCCGATGAGTTCGGGTGCGCCGCCTATAATCCGCACCTCCTCACCGCCGTGTCGCGGGCGCCCGCAAACCCGAGTTGAACGGTCGCGACCGCGAGGCATCCAATCCACGTGCCTTCCGCAACGAACAGCTCCGGCATCGGCGCTCGCTTTCGCGCCTGGTCGACCACGCTCGCCGGCCGCGTCGTGCTCTACGGGGCCGCGCTCGCGCTCGGCGGTGCCGTCGCCGCCGGGCTGCTGCTCGTCTTCGTGTTCGCGGTGGCGTACTCCAATCTGCCGCCGATCGACGCGTTGACCGAGTACCGGCCGAAGATCCCTTTGCGCGTGTGGACCAGCGACGGCGTGCTGATCGGCGAATTCGGCGAGGAGCGGCGCGACTACGTCGAGATCAGGGACGTCCCCGACCGGCTCAAGCAGGCGATCCTCGCCGCCGAGGACGATCGCTTCTACCAGCACCGCGGCGTCGATTACGCGGGATTGGCGCGCGCGGCGATCGCCAACTTCGCGTCCGGGCGCCGCGGCCAGGGCGGCAGCACGATCACGATGCAGGTCGCGCGCAACTTCTTCCTGAGCTCCGAGCGCAGCTACATCCGCAAGATCTACGAGATCGCGCTCGCGCTGAAGATCGAATCGACACTGCCGAAGGACCGCATCCTGGAGATCTACATCAACCAGATCTTCCTCGGCCAGCGCGCATACGGATTCTCGGCGGCTGCGCAGGTCTACTTCGGCAAGAAGCTGAAGGATCTCACGGTCGCCGAGATGGCAACGCTCGCGGGCCTGCCGGTAGCGCCGAGCGCGTACAACCCCTGGGTCAATCCGCGCCGAGCGAAAGCGCGACAACAGTACGTGCTGTCGCGCATGCTCGCGCTCGGGTCCATCGATCAGAAAACCTACGACGCCGCATTGAAGGAGGAATTCAGGCAGCGTCCGGCCGCGGTCACCGCCGCTTCGCAGCCCAACGCCCGCAACCGCCTGCACGCGGAGTTCGCCGCGGAAATGGTGCGGCAGCTGATGTTCGACATCTTCCGCGAGGAGACGTACACACGCGGGCTGAACGTCTACACGACGCTGGTCAGCACCGACCAGCGGGCGGCGTATGAGGGTCTGCGCGCGCAGGTGCTCGAGTACGACCGCCGCTACGGCTACCGGGGACCGGAGGCCTTCATCGAGCTCGCGAAGGACGAGCAGGTGCGCGAGCAGCGCATCGAGGATGCGCTGGTCGAAGCCATCGACAGCCCGAACCTGTATCCGGCCGTCGTGCTGGAGAGCTCGCCGAAGCTCGTGAAGGCGGTCCTGCAGGGTGGCGAAACGATCCAGATCCAGGGGGCCGGGTTGCGGTTCGCAGCGCGCTCGCTCGACCCGAAGGCGCAGCCGACACGGCGCATCGTTCCGGGCGCGGTGATCCGGGTGACGCAGAACGCGCAGGGCGTGTGGGAGATCACGCAGCTGCCGCAGGTCGAGGCCGCGTTCGTCGCGGCCAACGCCAGCGACGGTGCGATCCGGGCGCTGGTCGGCGGCTTCGACTTCAACCTGAACAAGTTCAACCACGTCACGCAGGCATGGCGGCAGCCGGGATCGAGCTTCAAACCGTTCGTGTACTCGGCTGCGCTCGAAAAGGGCTTCATGCCGAGCACGCTGATCAACGACGCGCCGTTGACGGTCGACCCGGCCATGACCGGCGGGCAGGGCTGGGAGCCGCGCAACTACGACGGCAAGTTCGAAGGCCCGATGCGCATGCGCCAGGGGCTGGCGAAGTCCAAGAACCTCGTGTCGATCCGGATCCTGCAGTCGATCACGCCGCAGTACGCGCAGTCGTTCGTCACGCGGTTCGGCTTCGAAGCCGACAGGCATCCTGCTTACCTGACGATGGCGCTCGGCGCCGGTTCGGTCACCCCGTGGCAGATGCTCGCCGGCTACGCGGTCTTCGCCACCGGCGGCTACCGCGTGCAGCCCTACCTGATCAGCCGCGTGACGGAAACCAATGGCAAGGTACTGATGGAGGCGCAGCCGCTGAAGGCCGGCGACGAAAGCCACCGGGTTCTAGAAGCGCGCAACGCGTTCATCATGGACAGCATGCTGCGCGACGTCACCCGTTACGGCACGGCAGCGCGCGCGACCGCGTTGAAACGCTCTGACATCGCCGGCAAGACCGGAACGACCAACGACACGCACGACGCCTGGTTCGCGGGCTACGGCGGCGGCCTGGTTGCGGTCGGCTGGATGGGCTTCGATCAGCCGCGCCCGCTCGGCGAACGCGAGACCGGCGGCGGGCTCGCGCTGCCGATCTGGCTGTCGTACATGAGCGCCGCGCTGAAAGATCGTCCCGAGCAGATCATGGCGATGCCCGAAGGCGTGGCCGCGATCGGCGGCGAGGTCTACTACGCGGAGTTCCCGCCCGGGCAAGGGGTGGCCAGCGTCGGTCTCGAAGACGGCCTGCCGCCGGAAGAGCAGAAGAAGAACGAACAGGTGCGCGATCAGATCTTCTGATCGCGAGCGGCGCGCGTCGCCTACGCGCGCGACCGCAGCAGCACCGGCGTTCCCCCCTGCGCGGAGAGGATGCGCGACAGCGCGGCGAACAGCTCCGTTCCGTCGCGCGTGTCGTGCCAGTGGCCTTCGCGTCGCTCGTAATGGAAGCCGCCGCTTTTTGCGGCGACCCAGAGCTGCTGCATCGGCGCCTGGCTGTTGACCACGACGCGCGAACCGTCCGCCAGCTCCAGCGTCAGGACGTTGCCGGCGCGCGTGACGTCCACGTCGATCGGTGCGGCCTCAACGGCGGCCTCGATCGCGTCGAGCGTCTGTTCGGCCAGCTCGAGGAATTCGGATTCCGTCATCTGATCGGCCCGTGTTAGATTGCCCGCATGCTCGGTCGCACGTGCACGATTGTATTGACTGCGGCGCTGGCGTTCGCGCTCGCCGCCTGCGGGCAGAAGGGCCCGCTGTATCTGCCGGGCTATCCGAAAGGCGCGACCTGGCCGTATCCGCCGAAACCGCCGGCGCCGCCGCCAGAGCGCAAGACGCCCGACGTGCCGGCGTCGACCGACGAGAAGAAATGAAGTCATCGAGTCCGGCCGACGGCGCCTTCGCGCTGCGCGACGGCGCGCTTCACTGCGAGCGCGTCCCGCTCGAAGCGATCGCACAGCGCTTCGGCACGCCGACCTACGTGTACTCGCGCGCGGCGATCGAAGCGGCGTTCCGCTCGTACCGCGACGCGCTCGCCGGACGGCCCGCGCTCGTCTGCTACGCAATGAAGGCCAACTCGAACCTCGCGGTGCTGGACCTGCTCGCGCGGCTCGGCGCCGGGTTCGACATCGTCTCCGGCGGCGAACTGGCGCGCGCGCTGGCCGCCGGCGGCGATCCGCGCAAGGTCGTCTTCTCGGGCGTGGGCAAGACCGAAGAGGAGATCGCGCAGGCGCTCGCCGCGGGCATCCTCTGCTTCAATCTCGAATCGGTCGCCGAGCTGGAGACGATCGAGCGCGTGGCCGCGCGGCTCGGCAAACGCGCGCCGGTGTCGGTGCGCGTCAATCCCGATGTCGACCCGAAGACGCATCGCTACATCGCGACGGGGCTCAAGAGCAACAAGTTCGGCGTGGCCTGGAGCGACGCAGTCGCGCTGTACCGCCGCGCGGCGAAGCTGGCGCACGTCGAGGTCGTCGGCATCGACTGCCACATCGGATCACAGATCACCGAACTGAAACCCTACGTCGATGCGGCCGATCTCGTGCTCGACCTGGTCGACGAGCTGCAGCGCGACGGCATCCGCCTGCATCACGTCGACTTCGGCGGCGGGCTCGGCATCTGCTACCGCGACGAAGTGCCGCCCGCGATCGGCGAGCTGATCGCCGCGCTGCTCGCGCGCGTCGATGCGCGCGGCCATGCGGACAAAACGATCCTCGTCGAGCCGGGCCGCTCGGTCGTCGGCAACGCCGGCGCGCTGCTCGCGCGCACGATCGTCGTCAAGCGCGGCGCGGAAAGGAACTTCGCCATCGTCGACGCGGCGATGAACGATCTGATGCGACCGGCGCTGTACGACGCGTGGATGGACGTGCAGCCGGTGCGGCCGCGCGATTCCGGGGCGATCGTCTGCGATGTCGTCGGCCCGGTGTGCGAATCCGGCGACTGGCTCGCGCGCGAGCGCGCGCTTGCGCTTGCGCCCGGCGATCTGATCGCGGTGATGGGCGCCGGCGCGTACGGCATGAGCATGGCGTCGAACTACAACACCCGCGGCCGCGCCGCCGAGGTGGTCGTCGACGGCGATCGCGTCTATTGCGTACGCCGGCGCGAGCGCGTCGAAGACCTGTTCGCCGGCGAGTCGGTGCTGCCCTAGGACGGCGGCCGACGGTCCTTGACCCATCGGACCAGGCGCACGCCGAGCAGCAGGCCGATGATCACCGCGTAGACGGTCGGCTGCGCGAAGTCGTTTTTCCCTGCCTTGTGCCACCAGTAGTGGACAAGCGCGAGCAGCGCGATGAAGTACACGAGGCGGTGCAGCCGCTGCCAGTTGCGCCCGCCGAGCGCGCGCACCATCGCGTTGGTCGACGTGGCGGCGAGCGGGATCAGCAGCACATAGGCGGCGAAGCCGACGGTGATGAACGGCCGCCTGGCGATGTCCTTGACGATCGCGGTCCAGTCGAATCCGAGGTCGATGCCGGCGACCGCGAGGAAGTGCAGCGTCGCGTAGAAGAACGTGAACAGTCCGAACATCCGCCGCAGCCGCAGCACCCAGGCCCAGCCGGTCGCCCAGCGCAGCGGCGTCACCGCGAGCGTGATGCACAGGAACACCAGCGTCCAGGTGCCGAGCGAGCGGACGACGAATTCGACCGGATTCGCGCCGAGTCCATCGTTTGCCGCAAGCCACACGAGCCGCGCGAACGGCATGAGCGCGAGCGCGAACAGCGCGCCGCGTACGCGCGCATGGGCGCCCGCCGACAGCGCCGCCGGCACGCGCGCCGGCCGCGGCAATGCACGCGCGTCGGTCGCCGGCCGCATCAGTAGAACTTCTGCAGGTCCATGCCCGCGTACAGCGACGCGACCTGCTCCGCGTAGCCGTTGAACATCAGCGTCGGCCGCCGTTTGGTGAAGAGGCCGTCTTCGCCGAGGCGGCGCTCGGTCGCCTGGCTCCAGCGCGGATGGTCGCGCGTCGGATTGACGTTCGAGTAGAAGCCGTATTCGTGCGGCGCCGACTTCTGCCAGCTGTTGAGCGGCTGCTTCTCGACGAAGCGGATCCGCACGATCGACTTCGCGCTCTTGAACCCGTACTTCCAGGGCACGACGATGCGCACCGGCGCGCCGTTCTGATTCGGCAGCACTTCGCCGTACAGGCCGAAGGTGAGCAAGGTCAGCGGATGCATCGCCTCGTCGAGCCGCAGCCCTTCCGTGTACGGCCAGTCGATGACCGGCGAACGCAGCCCCGGCATCTGCTTCGGATCCGCGAGTGTGGTGAACTCGACGAACTTGGCGTTGCCGGTCGGCTCGACGCGCTTGATCAGTTCCGCGAGCGGATAACCGACCCACGGCACGACGGCCGACCACGCTTCCACGCAACGCAGCCGGTAGACGCGATCCTCCAACGGCGCGAGCTTGAGCAGCTCTTCGATGTCGAACGCGCGCGGCTTCTTCACTGCGCCGTCGACCTGTACGGTCCACGGTCGCGTACGCAGCAGCTTCGGCGCGTACTTCGGCGGATCGTCCTTTTCGGTGCCGAACTCGTAGAAGTTCACGTACTCCGTGATCAGCTTGTACGGCGTGGGCTTCTCCATCGTCGAGTACGGCCCGGACTTCGCGGGCAGCTTGCGCGCGTCGGCCGGCTGCGCGGACCCGCGCGGGGCGGCGATCGCCAACCCGGCGGCCGCCGCGGCCTGCAGCAGCTCGCGTCGGCGCATCCACACGGCGCGCGGCGTGATTTCGGACGGCGCGATGTCGCGGGGGGCGCTCCAGGGATAACGGGTCGTCGGCATCGGGGCTGTCGGAGGATCGGTTGTGTTGCTCGTTCGGGATTCGGTCGTCGCAGCGGCGCAAAGCTTACGTCTGACCCGGGCGCGCGTTCGGCGTTCCCGCCGCGCGGGGCTAAAATGCCGCAACGCCGGACCCCGCCTCAGGGCCGGCGTTTTTTGCGTCCGCGCCGGACGACAGGAGGTGTCGCATGCACATCGAACACGAAGTCAAACTCGACTACAAGGACGTGCTGATCCGTCCGAAGCGCTCGACGCTGACCTCGCGCTCGGACGTCGACATCGCGCGCGAGTTCGCCTTCCGCCATGCGCCGGTCAAGTACCGCGGCATCCCAATCGTCGCGGCCAACATGGACACGACCGGAACGTTCGAGATGGCGCGCGCGCTCGACCGCTTCGGCCTGTCGACCGCCCTGCACAAGCACTACGCGGTCGAGCAGTACGTCGAGTTCTTCCGCTCGCTTGAACGCAAGTCGGCGGCGTTCTATTCCATCGGCATCACGAAAGTCGA
This sequence comes from Betaproteobacteria bacterium, assembly GCA_016861185.1. Lineage (GTDB taxonomy): Bacteria > Pseudomonadota > Gammaproteobacteria > Burkholderiales > Burkholderiaceae_F > DSNY01. Next base: position 593,576 of record BOKW01000001.1, on the reverse strand, counting down.
CGAGGAGAAGTTCACGCGCGTGATGGAAGCGGCCGGCCCGGGCGCGATCCAGTACGTGTGCATCGACGTGGCCAACGGCTACCACGAGGCGTTCGCGACTTTCGTGCAGCGCATCCGCGCCGCGTGGCCGCAGCTCGTGATCATGGCGGGCAACGTCGTCACCGGCGAGATGACCGAGGAGCTGATCCTGTCGGGCGCGGACATCGTCAAGGTCGGCATCGGGCCGGGCTCGGTGTGCACGACGCGCAAGATGACCGGTGTGGGTTATCCGCAGCTGTCGGCGGTGATCGAATGCGCCGACGCCGCGCACGGGCTCGGGGGACTCATCTGCGCCGACGGCGGCTGCTCGACGCCGGGCGACGTCGCCAAGGCCTTCGGCGGCGGTGCGGACTTCGTGATGCTCGGCGGCATGTTCGCCGGCCACACCGAGTCCGGCGGCGAACTGATCGAACGCGGCGGCGAGAAGTTCAAGCGCTTCTACGGCATGAGCAGCAAGGCCGCGATGGAGCGCTACGCGGGCGGAGTGGCCGAATACCGCGCGGCCGAAGGCAAGGAAGTGCTCGTGCCTTATCGCGGCGAAGTCGCCAACACCGTGCAGGAGATCCTGGGCGGCGTTCGTTCGGCGTGCACTTATGTCGGCGCGCGCCGGCTCAAGGAACTGTCCAAACGCACCACCTTCGTGCGCGTGACGCAGCAGGTCAACGAGGTGTTCGGCCGGAACTGAGCGCGACGCTAGCGCAGGCCGGCGATGTAATCCGCAACCGCCTTGATCTCGGCGTCCGACAACCGCGCGGCGATCTGCATCATCGGCGCGTTGTTGCGGCGGACGCCGTCGCGGAAGGCCTTCAGTTGCGCTTCGGTGTACTCCGCGTGTTGGCCCGCGAGCCGCGGGTACTGCGAAGGGATCCCGGCGCCGTTCGGGCTGTGGCAACCCGCGCACGCGGGCACGGCCTTGTCGGCGATCCCGGTGCGATAGATCTGCTGGCCGAGCGCCAGCGTATCGCGGTTGCGGGCGACGCCGAGTTTCGGCTTCTGCACCGCCAGGAACGCCGCAACGTCGCGCCGGTCCGCGTCGGACAGCGTCGCGGCGAAGCCCGCCATCACGCTGTTCTCGCGGGCGGGCTTCTGCGCGCCCGGCTTGACCGTGTAGTCGAGGAGTTGCTTGATCAGATAGTCGGCGTGCTGTCCGGCGAGCTTCGGGTTGGCCCCGATCGTCGAGTTGCCGTCGGTGCCATGGCACGCGGCGCACACCTGCCCCACGATCTGCTGCCCCTTCGCGAGATCCGGTTTCGGGGTCGCCTTGTCCTGCGCGTACCCGCCCTGCGCCGCCGCCAGCGCGAACAGCGCCATCACCACGAAGCGGCGGCCCGTCGTCGAAATCATCGAAATGCCTTCGTCGTCTTGTTGGAGTTTCGGACCGGCGCCGCAGCCCCCGCGCTGCGCGCCGCGATCCGCGCGAGGCATTCCGCGCGCGCGCGCGGGCCGACCTTCGCCGGGCGCGTATTCTACTCAACTCGCCCGTCGGATCCGCCGCACGGCGATCCACGCCGCCGCCCCGCCCGAACGTGACGACCCACCGCTTCGACTCCGCGCGCTTCGCGACATCCGTCGCCGACCTCGCGGAACTGAACGCAGCGCCCCTGGCGATGGTGCCCGAGGTCGCATTCGTCGGCCGCTCGAACGCGGGCAAGTCGAGCACGATCAACGCACTGACGCGGCGGCGCCGGCTCGCTTTTGCGGCCAAGACGCCGGGGCGCACGCAGCTTCTGAATTTCTTCGCGCTGACGTCGCACGACGGCGCCGGGCGCGAATCGACGCGCGGTTATCTCGTCGATCTGCCCGGCTACGGCTTCGCGAAAGTCGACGCGGACACGCGCGCGCGCTGGGACCGGCTGGTCGGCGGCTATCTGCACACGCGCCGGATGCTGCGCGGCGTGGTGCTCGTGATGGACGCGCGCCATCCGCTGAAGCCCGCCGACGAAGAACTGCTCGGCTGGCTCGCCGCCCGCGCGGACGCGCAGACGCTGCGCGTGCACGTGCTGCTGAACAAGGCCGATCAGTTGCGCAGTGCGCAGCTCGGTGCCGCGCTCGCGCGCGTCGAGCAGCGCGCCGCCGATCTGCCCATGCCCGTGTCGGTGCAGCTTTTTTCCGCGTTGAAGCGCGCAGGCCTCGAAGAACTGCACGCTGCGATCGACGAGATGCTCGCGCGCTGATGCGCGACCGCGGCGCGTATCATGGAGCGCCCAAAAAGAAGCCCCGACAGCGCCGGGGCGGAAAGCCTTGTCTCAAAGGCACCCGCTCAGGGAGGAGAAGCGGGAGACGACGGAATCACCATCGCCTGAGCGCAAATCTATCGAAGGCACTTCGCCTCGCCGACTGGGATTTTCCCGTATGCAGATCCTTGGCAGCTTCCCGTCCGTACGTATGCGCCGCATGCGGCGCGACGATTTTTCGCGCCGGCTGATGCGCGAGCACCGGCTGACCGTCGACGACCTGATCTACCCCGTGTTCGTGCTCGACGGCAAGGGCCGGCGCGAGGCGGTCGCTTCGATGCCCGGTATCGAGCGGCTGTCGCTCGATCTGCTGCTGCCGGTCGCGGAAGAGTGCGTGCAGTTGGGCATTCCGGTGATGGCGCTGTTCCCCGTCATCGAGCCATCGCGCAAGACGCCCGACGGCCGCGAAGCGACCAATCCCGAGGGGCTCGTGCCGCGCGCGGTGCGCGAACTGAAGTCGCGCTTTCCCGAACTCGGACTGCTGACCGACGTCGCGCTCGATCCGTTCACCACGCACGGCCAGGACGGGCTGATCGACGCGAGCGGCTACGTGCTGAACGACGAGACGGTCGAAGTGCTGAAGCGGCAGGCGCTGGTGCAGGCGCAGGCCGGCGTGGACATCGTCGCGCCAAGCGACATGATGGACGGCCGCATCGGCGCAATCCGCGCCGCGCTCGAAGGCGCCGGCCACATCCACACGCGGATCATGGCGTACAGCGCCAAGTACGCGAGCGCCTTTTACGGGCCGTTCCGCGACGCGGTCGGCTCGCAGGCCAATCTCGGCAAGGGCAGCAAGGCCGTGTACCAGATGGATCCGGCCAACACCGACGAGGCGCTGTGGGAGGTCGGACTCGATCTCGCGGAAGGCGCCGACATGGTGATGGTCAAACCCGGCATGCCGTACCTCGACATCGTGCGCCGCGTGAAGGACACGTTCAAGGTGCCGACTTTCGCGTACCAGGTCAGCGGCGAATACGCGATGTTGAAAGCCGCCGCCGTCAACGGCTGGCTCGACGAAAGCAAGGTCGTGCCCGAGGCGCTGCTGGCGTTCAAACGCGCCGGCGCCGACGGCGTGCTCACCTACTTCGCGCTGCAGGTCGCGCGCACGCTGCGGCAAGGCGGTTGAGCGCAACGGATGGAGGCGATCCACGTCCTGCCCGACCAGGCGCAAAGTCTGGAGGCGGTTCCGGAATCGCCGCGCGACGCCGGTTTCGTCTGGCTCGACGTCACGCACGAGGAGTTCGCCGCCGATCCCGAATGCCTGCGCGAGACGATGGCGCGGCTCGCTGGCGGCGTGCGCGTGTTCGACCTGCACCTGCGCGATGCCGTCAACCTGCAGCACCCGTCGTTCTTCGACTCGACCAGCGATTACGACATGCTGGTCTTCCGCAAGCTCGCGCTCGGCGAATCGCAGCCGCTGACCGAAATCGAGCAGCCGCGCGGCGCGCGCGGCCGGCACCGCCGCCTGCAGGAAATCGCCACACGGCCCGTGACCTTCTTCGTCTTCGACCGGCTGCTCGTGACCGTGCGCAACGCGCAGTCGCGCACGATCGACCAGGTGCGGCATCGTCTGCTCGAGTTCCGCACGCGCACGGCGCAGAAGGGCGGCACGATCAACGGCGAAGCGCATCTGGCGCGCCTGCCGCAGCGACCCGAGGAGCTGATGCTGCGGCTCCTGAACGGCATGGTCGACCGCTACCTCGAGCTGCGCCAGCCGCTGACCGAAAAGCTCGACCACTGGCAACGCGAACTGCTCGATCCGCGCCGGCCGTTCGCCGACTGGTCCGCGCTGCTCGACGCGCGTATCGAGATCCGCAAGCTCGAAAACCTGTGCGAGGAACAGCACGACGCCCTGCAGGAGCTGCGCGACAGCTACCTCGAATCCACGCCGGAACCCCAGCAGAGCGACGCATACCTCGTGCGCATCGCCGACGTGATCGACCACGTGCGGCGCGTGCACACGCACGCGCAGCGGCTGGAGAACTCGCTCGAGACCGCCGTGCAGCTTCACTTCTCGGCGACCGCGCACCGGACCAACCAGGTCGTGCGGCTGCTGACGGTGATCACGGCCGTGTTCGCGCCGCTGACGCTGATCACCGGCATCTTCGGCATGAACTTCGAGGCGATGCCGCTCGTGCAGCGGCACGACGGCTTCTGGCTGACGATCGCCGCGATGAGCCTGCTCGCGCTCGCGCTGCTCGCCGTGTTCTGGACGCAGCGGATCCTGTCCGACCGGCCGTCGCGCCTGCGCCGCTGGTGGCGCCGTCGCTGGCTGCGCAGCGAAGTGCGCGCGGCGCGTCCGATCTCGGCGCCCTGACCCGCGTTCACACTCGGGAATAACGCGGATTTACGGCGCGTTGGCCGGAGGCAGAATTCCATGATGCCGCGATCGACCTCGAACCCGATGGAGTTGCGCCGCGCGTCGACGCTGGCGCTCGCGCTGCTGCTGGCTTTCGCGCATGCACTCGCCTGGGCGCAAGCCGAACTGAAGCCGTGGGCCGGACCGGCGGCCGCGCCGCCGATCGAGCTGAAGACGCTCGACGGCGCTCCGCTCACGCTTGCCGACCTCAAGGGCAAAGTGGTCGTCGTCAACTTCTGGGCGACTTGGTGCGAACCCTGCATCGAGGAAATGCCTTCGATGCAACGCCTGCGCGAGAAGCTGCGCGGCGAGCCGTTCGAGATCCTCGCGGTGAACTACCAGGAAGGCGTGCCGCGCATCCGCGGGTTCCTGCAGAAAGTACCGGTGGACTTCCCGATCGTGCGCGACACCGACGGCGCAGTGGCGCGGGCCTGGAAAGCGCGCGTGTTTCCGAGCAGTTACGTCGTCGACCGCGCCGGCAACATCCGCTACGCGCTGGTCGGCAGCATCGACTGGTCCGCGCCTTCAGTCGAAAAGACCCTGCGCCGATTGATGGCGAAGGGCGACGCACGCTGACGCATAATCCCCGCGAGCTGCAAGATCGCGCGTTCCCGCGCGACTCATCGATCCGGCGCACCTCGCGCCGCAACCTCGGGAGGTGTCATGACCTTGTCCCCCCGTCTTACGCAGCGGTCCAGCCGGTCGCTCGCACGGATGAGCCAGTCCGTGGCACTCGACCGTCAACCGGTCCGCTACGCAACCGAACGTCGCTAGTCGATAGCCTCAAGGAGACCGACATGAAACGACGCACGCTGCTCAAAGCCGTTCCCGCCTCGACCCTGATCGCCGCCGTTCCCTTCGCCGCCCGCGCGCAGTCGCGCAAATGGCGCACCTTCGAAACCACCGCCCACCTCGAAATCGCGCAAGCTAAGGGCCAGGTGCGCGCGTGGATGCCGCTGCCGCTGTCGCAGGACACCGATTACTTCAAGACGCTCGCCAACAGTTGGAGCGGCAACGCCGAGAAGGTCGAAATCGTCTACGAGCCCACCTATCGGGCGGCGATGGTGTCGGCCCAGTTCAGGCCGGGCGAGACGCAGCCGGTCATCGAGGTCGCCAGCCGCTTTGCGGTGCGCGAGCGCAACGTCGAGCTGAAGCCGGGCGCCGGCATGCTCGCGACGCGCGAGGAGCAGGCGCTGTATCTGAAGCCCACCGAGCTGATGCCCACCGACGGCATCGTCAAGAAGACCGCCGACGAGATCACCAAGGGCGCGCGCACCGACGTGGCCAAGGCGCGCGCGATCTACGACTGGACCGTCGAGAACACCTTCCGCGATCCGAAGACGCGCGGCTGCGGCGTGGGCGACGTCAAGGCGATGCTGGAGACGGGTGCGCTCGGCGGCAAGTGCGCCGATCTGAACGCGCTGTTCGTCGCGCTGTGCCGCGCGGCCGGTGTGCCGGCGCGCGACGTCTACGGCGTGCGCGTGGTCGAGTCGCCGCGCGGCTACAAGAGCATGGGCCGGCTCGGCGACATCACCAAGGCGCAGCATTGCCGCGCCGAGTTCTACGCGCAGGGCATCGGCTGGGTGCCGGTCGATCCGGCCGACGTGCGCAAGGTCGTGCTCGAGGAGCGGCCGAACCTTAGCTTGAACGACGACGTCGTCAAGCAGATGCGCGCGTTCCTGTTCGGCAACTGGGAAGGCAACTGGCTCGCATACAACTACGCGCACGACGTGAAGCTGCCCGGGTCGAAGGGCGCGCAGCTTCCTTTCCTGATGTATCCGCAGGCGGAAACCGCCGACGGCCGGCTCGACAGCCTCGATCCGGAGAACTTCAAGTACAGGATCGTCTCGCGCGAGCTGAGCGTCTGAACCGGCGCACGCGGCGCGTCCGCTTCACGCGCCGCCGCGCTGCAGCCGGCGCAACTCGCGCCCTTCGCGCTTGGTCGGCCGGCCCTTGATCGTCGTCGCCGGCTCGGCCGCGAGCTTGCGCGCCTCGGCGCGGCGCGCGCGGCGGGCGATGCTCTCTTCCGTTTCCTCGTACAGCGTGCGCGCGACCGGCGCGGGTCCGCGCATGGTCGAAAGCGCGCGCACGACCACGTCGATCCGCGTATCGACCATCTGGATCTCGATCCGCTCGCCGATGCGCGCCTCGCGCGCGGGCTTGATCCGCTCGCCTTCGACTCGCACGCGGCCCAGCTCGATCGCCTGCGCGGCGGCGGAGCGCGTCTTGAAGAAGCGCGCGGCCCACAGCCATTTGTCGACGCGAACGCGGCCGGATTCGGACATGCCACGATGATAGACAGCGCTGACCGCGGTCGACGCGGACGCATTGAGGCGGATCGTTCGCGCGGCTAGCATTGGTCCGGTTTCACCGGAACAGGAGACGAAGATGCCCCGCACCCCGATCCGCGCGCTGCTCGCCGCGGCCGCATGGGCGGTCGCCGCGCCCGCGCTCGCGCAGCAGACGGTCACCGTGATCACGTCGTTCCCGCGCGAGCTGACGGCGGCCTACAAGTCCGCGTTCGAGAAGCGCAACCCGGACGTCAAGCTCGAGATCCTGAACAAGAGCACCGTGGCCGGCATCGCGTTCGTGCGCGAAACCGCGGCCGGTCAGCGGCCCGACGTGTTCTGGGCGAGCGCGCCCGACGCGTTCGAGGTCTTGAAGCGCGACAACCTGCTGGTCGCCGCGGCCGACGTCGACAACCCGAAGATCCCGGCCAAGATCGGCAACTATCCGATCAACGATCCGAAGGGCTTCTACAAGGGCCAGGCGCTCGCGGGCTACGGGATCATGTACAACACGCGCTACCTGAAGGCGAACAAGCTCAACGCGCCGAAGGAGTGGAACGATCTGCTCGGCCGCGAGTGGTTCGGCCACGTCGCGATGACCTCGCCGTCGCGCTCCGGCACGATGCACCTGACGGTCGAGACGATCCTGCAGGGCGAAGGCTGGGACAAGGGCTGGGAGACGATCCTGCGCATGGCCGGCAACAGCGCGCAGATCACCGAGCGCAGCTTCGGCGTGCCCGACGGCATCAACAATGGCCAGTTCGGCGCGGGACCGGTGATCGATTTCTTCGGCCTCGCCGGCAAGTACTCGGGTTTCCCGGTCGAGTTCGTCTATCCGACGATGACCTCGATCGTGCCGGCCAACATCGCGCTGGTCGCAGGCGGCAAGAACCTCGCGGGCGCGAAGCGTTTCGTCCAGTTCGCGCTGAGCCAGGAAGGACAGGAACTGCTGCTCGATCCGAAGATCTCGCGGCTGCCGGTGCTGCCGTACAGCGCGTTCGGCGGCAAGATTCCCGCCGGCTATCCGGACCCGCAGGCGATCGCCAAGCGCAGCAAGGTGCAGTTCAACGCGGATCTTTCCGAGGATCGCTACGCGATCGTGCAGGCGCTGTTCGACCAGACGATCACGTTCCGGCTGAAGGAGCTGCAGGCGGCGACTCGTGCGATCCACGACGCCGAAGCGAAGCCCGCGGGCAAGAGCAACGCGCAGGCGCGCGAGCTGCTGAATCAGGCGAAAGCGCTCGCGTATTCGCCGGTGCTTTCGGGGCAGATCGCCGGACAGCCCGACTTCCAGAAGCTGTTCGCGTCGAACAAGAAGGAAGTCGACGTTTCGCGCAAGATCACCGTGCTCGAAGAGCAGTGGAACAGCAAGGCGCGCGCCAATTACCAGCGCGCGCTCGAGCTGGCGCAGCAGGCGGCCGCGGCGGTGAAGTAGCGCCGCGTCGACGGCGGAACCCCTCACCCCCGCCCTCTCCCCGCCTCCGGGGAGAGGGAGCAAGACGCGGAATCGTCCCCTCTCCCCGGACACGGCAAGAGGGTTAGGGTGAGGGGGCGCCGCCACGCAGTCCTCGCGCTCGTCAAGACAAGCAGCCCCTGCATGAGCACCGTTGCTGCGCCGTCCCGCGGCCACATCGGCGCCTGGCTGCGCACGCGCTTCAACGCCGGCTGGGGCACGCTCGCGCTCGCCGCGGGCGTGCTCGGCTTCCTGCTGCTCCTGCTGCTGATTCCCGTCGGCACCGTCTTCGTCACCGCGTTTCGCGACGCCGACGGCGCGTTCACGCTCGGCCACTTCGGCTCTTTCTTCCAGGTCTCGCTGATGCGCGAGGCGTTCGGCAACTCGTTCTACGTCGCGGCGGTGAGCGTGGCGATCGCCTCGCTGATCGCAGTGCCGCTCGCGTACATCACCGTGCGCTTCGAGTTCCGCGGCGCGCTGCTGATCCAGACGCTCGGCATCCTGCCGCTGATCATGCCGCCCTTCGTCGGCGCAGTGGCGATGCAGTTGATCTTCGGCCGCAACGGTTCGGTCAACCTGCTGCTCGACGAGTACTTCGGCTTCACGCTGCCGCTGATGCAGGGGCTCACCGGCGTGATCTTCGTCGAAAGCCTGCACTACTTCCCGTTCATCCTGATGAACCTGATCGTCGCGCTGCGCAACATCGACAGCGCGATGGAGGAAGCGGCGCTGAACCTCGGCGCGAAAGGCTGGCGGCTGTTCCGACGCGTCGTGTTCCCGCTCGCGGCTCCCGGCTACATCGCCGGCGCCGCGCTCGTGTTCATCAAGGTGTTCGACGATCTGGGCACGCCGTTGGTGCTCGGGCAGACCAACCTGCTCGCACCGCAGGCGTACCTGCGCATCACGCAGGTCGGACTCGAGGATCCGATGGGCTACGTGATCGGCGTGATCCTGATCGGCTTCTCGATCCTCGCGCTGTGGCTGTCGATCCGCGTGATGAAGGGCAAGGAGTATTCGACGCTGCAGAAGGGCGGCACCGGCATCGCCCGCCGCAGACTCGGACGCTGGGAAGCGGCGGTCGCATATGCGGGCATCGTCTTCGTGCTGCTGGTCGTGCTGTCGCCGCACCTGGGATTGCTGATCCTGTCGTTTGCGCGCGTGTGGAGCTTTTCGGTGCTGCCGGACGCGTGGACGCTGGCGCACTACGCGACGGTGTTCAACGACTCGGCGCACATGATCAGGAACACGCTGCTGTACTGCGGCCTCGCCGGACTGATCGACGTCGCCATCGGCACCGCGATCGCGTACCTGATGCTGCGCACGAAGCTGCCCGCGCGGCAGTGGCTCGACTTCATCGCGACCGCCGCGATCGCCGTTCCGGGGCTCGTGCTCGCGATCGGTTATCTGCGTACGTTCCAGCACCTGCAGATCGCGGGCATCCCGGTCACGCAGACATGGGTGCTGATCATGCTCGCGCTCGCGGTGCGGCGCATGCCATACGCGCTGCGCTCCTGCGTGGCGGCGCTGCAGCAGATCAACGTCAATCTCGAAGAGGCGGCCGAGATGCTCGGCGCGACCCGCTGGCGCGCGGTGCGCCGCGTCGTGATCCCGCTGATGGCGGGCGGCATCCTTGCGGGCTTCGTGTCGAGCTTCATCACCGCCGCCGTCGAGCTGTCCGCCACGCTGCTGCTCACCGTGCAGGAGTCGCAGGCGCCGATGAGCTACGGCATCTATCTGTACATGCAGTCGGTCGCCGGCCGCGGACCGGGTGCCGCGCTCGGCGTGCTGGCGGTCGCCATCGTCGCGCTCGGCACCTACCTGTCGCACCGGCTGGTCGAGCAGGCGAACACGACCACGCGGAACGCACGATGAAAAAAGTCGCCGTCGAGTGCATCCACATCGGCCTGGCTTACGAGTCGAAAGCCGGCAGGAACCAGGTGCTGAAGGACATCACGCTCAGGATCGAGCCGGGTGAGTTCTTTGCGCTGCTCGGACCTTCGGGCTCGGGCAAGAGCACGCTGCTGCGGCTGATCGCGGGCTTCAACCAGCACAACCAGGGCCGGCTGCTCGTCGACGGGCAGGACATCAGCGGCGTGCCGCCGCACGCGCGCAACATCGGCATGGTGTTCCAGAACTACGCGCTGTGGCCGCATCTGACGGTGTACGACAACGTTGCTTTCGGACTCGTCGAACGAAGGCTGCCGCGCGTCGAGATCAAGCGCCGCGTCGAAGAGGCGCTGGCGCTCGTCGATCTCGCCGACTACGCGCAGCGTCGGCCGCACCAGCTTTCGGGCGGTCAGCAGCAGCGCGTGGCGCTGGCGCGCACGATCGTCATCGAGCCGCAGGTGCTGCTGCTCGACGAGCCGCTGTCGAACCTCGACAAGAAGCTGCGCGAGCAGATGCGGCAGGAGCTGCTGCGACTGCAGCGTCAGCTCGGCATCACGACGATCTTCGTCACGCACGACCAGGAAGAGGCGATGACGACCGCCGACCGCATGGCCGTGCTCGAAGGCGGCGTGTTGCAGCAGGTCGGCACGCCCGCCGAGCTGTTCGACCATCCGGCCAATGCCTTCGTCGCCGGCTTCGTCGGCACCGCGAACCTGCTGCACGGCGAGGTCGAGGCGAGAAACGGGCGACTCGTGTTCAAGGCCGAAGGCGTGGGCGAACTGGTGCTGCCGCCATCGCCGAATGCACCGAAGCCCGGCCGCACAACGCTGAGCTTCCGCCCGCACACGACCGTGCTCGAACCGCGCGAGTGCGCGCTCGACGCCGCGGACGACGGCCGCACGATCTGGCTCGAAGGCGAGATCGTGTCCGCCGAATTCCTCGGCGAATTCACGCGCTACCGCGTGCGCGCCGGCAGCGCGGAGCTGACTGCGGATCAGCCGCATCTCGCGGGGCAGCCGACGCTGGCGGCCGGGTCCGCCGTGAGGATGGGCGTCGATGCGGCGCAGATCAGGTATCTGGGCAGGTAAGGGATTGAAGCTTCGCCTGCGCAGACGGCTAGACGCCGCTTCGAATCCGCGTGGATTCGTCGCCTTCCGTTGTTGAAGGCGATTGCTCTACGCGGATAGCGTCTTCGTCCTCCCACGCATACCGCTTCCGCGGCGGTACGTCGAGTCGCCGCAAGGCGAACGCGAGCACGACGCCGATCAGCGCGGCGGCCAGATGCGTTTCCCACGACACCGGCTCGCGCGTCGGCAGCACGCCCCAGGCGAGCGAGCCGTACATGAAGGCGACGACGAACGAGGCAGCGATCGCGCGGCGGTCGCGGCGCAGCAGGCCGGCGACGAACACGTAGGCGACGAGGCCATAGACGAGTCCGCTGGCACCAAGGTGGGTCGAGTCGCGGCCGAACAGCCAGACGGCGATGCCCGGTCCCAGATAGATCGCAGGCAGCACCCTGAGCGACGCGCTCGGATAGAGGAACAGCATCGCGGTGCCGACGACCGCGAGCGGCGCGGTGTTGGCGACCAGATGCGCGAAGTCGCCATGCACCAGCGGCGCGGACAGGACGCCGAGCGCGCCGGCGAGTTGGCGCGGATGGACGCCGAAAGGCGCGGGATCCAGAGCCGCCGCCCAGTTCATCAGGTGGATCAGCCATAGCAGCGCGACGAATCCGAGCGCAAGCCGCGCCGCGAGCCTGAAGTGCGCGCGCGCCTGCGTGGAGCCGGTGAAGGCTGGATCGGGAACGTGCAACTGCATCGGCGGACAGAATAGCCTTCCGCGCGCCCCGAGCGACGCGGGACGGACGCGCGGTTGCGGCCGATCGGTCGCGCGCGATGCGCAGCGGGCGGCTACGCCGAGCCGTGCGCGGAGCGGGTCAGCTCGACCAGCGCCGAGACGGTTCGCAGATTGCGCGCGGTCGCCTCGACGCCGAGGCAGCGCTCGACACGCGCGGCGAGCTTCGATCTGCCGAAGCCGTCGGGCGTGTGCAGATAGAAAACCTTGCCCGCAAGCGCGAAGGCTTCGCGCGCGGCCTTCGCCGCATTCAAGGCTTCGAGGTCCGGACGCCGCGGCGCTTCGACGAGGAAGAACAGATGCACCGATGTCGGCTCCGCGGCCGCCCGCGCGAACGGATTGTCCGCCAGCGCGCGCTGCAGTTCGGCTGGGGCGAGCACGAGCACGCCCGGTTCGAAACCGTGGCGCTCGCCGACCGCGCGCCGGATGCTCGCCGCGAGCCGCGCGGCCTGCGACGCAGCGCTGCGAAACACGGCGTTGCCGCTCTGCACGTAGGTCCTGACGTCGGTGCAACCGTTCGATTCGAGCGCGGCGACGAGCGACTTCATCGGCAGCACGCGGTTGCCGCCGACGTTGATGCCGCGGAACAGCGCGATCCAGGTCTTCATCGAGCCGCGATGCCCTTGCCGGAAGAGGCGCGTATCTTCTCACCATGACGATCCGCGTCGAGTGCTACGCCGGTTATCGCGGCGAACAGGAGCCGGTCGCGTTCTGGCTCGGCGAACGCCGGCTCGTCGTGCGCGCAATCGTCGATCGCTGGTTCGCGCCCGCGCAGCGCTGGTTCCGCGTCGACGCCGACGACGGGCACCTGTACGTGCTGCGCCACGACGAGCCGAGCGGCGAATGGGACATCGCCGCTTTCACGCGCGGCACTGGCTGACGGCGTGCGACCGGAAGGGATCCGCGACGAAGCACGCGTTCGCGGAGACAGTCCACCAGCGCTTTCCTGGATTCCACGGTCGCGTTGTAGTCCGGAGGACGACTGAAACGCGGGCGGCCGCCGGAAGCCGCTTCGACTCAAGCCCCGCGGTTCCGTGCCGATCTGTTCAGACGGACGGACTCACGGGACCGGAGAGATGTTCGACGCGAGACGCCGCCGGACGCTGGCGGCCGCCTTGCTTGCGCTCGGGGTCGGGGCAGCGCACGCCGACGGTCGCTCCGGGATCGCGTGGCACTTGCATCTGCCTGCGGTTTCGCATCACTTCGGCCCGCCAGCGGACGAAACGCGATCGTGGAACGAGCTGCACGACGGCCTCGGCGTGCAACGGACCGCCGTGCGCGACCGCCGCGTAAGCCGGATGACGGCCGGCTTCATGCGCGACAGCTTCGGTCGGCAGGGGCTGTATCTCGGCGCGGCCTTGGGGCTGCGCCGGCAGGCGCACGGCTGGAGTTTCGACGCGACGCTCGCGCCGATGGTGCTCTACCGCACGCGCAGTTTCGCGTCGTCGGCGCGCGCAGCGATTCCGCTGTTGCTGCCGATGTTCTCGATCGAACATCGCGCCAGCGGCTTCGGCGCGAACTTGACCGCGCTGCCGGCGGGCAACTTCGGCAAGCAGCTGCGCTTTCCGGGGCTCATGTTCGTGCAGTTCACGTATCGCGTCCGCTAGCGCCGCCCGACTCAGGCCGTCAGCGGCGGCTGCGTTTCGTCGTCGACCCAGCGCAGGTACGGCGCGAAGCCGGCGACGACCGGAACGGCGATGATCTCGGGGACCGTGTACGGATGAAGCTGCCGGATCGCTTCTTCGACCGCCGGGTAGCGCTCGCGCGTGCACTTGATCAGCAGCGGAATCTCGCCCGCTTCCTCGACGACGCCGCGCCAGCGGTAGATCGAGTCGACCGGCGCGAGCTGGTTCACGCAAGCCGCGAGGCGGTTGCCGACCAGCGCACGCGCGATGCGGTCGGCGACCTCTTCGTCGGGGCAGTTGGTGAGGACGAGGAGGACTTCGGGCATGGGTGTCTCCTTGCAATCCGGTCGCCGCACGTACCGCTCGAGAGACAAGGCCCGCTTGCGCGGGCCTCGAGAGCGGATGGGCGCCTTGTTGTCCGCGGCCGCCTGCTGCGCGGGCTCAACGTCGCGTTCGCGACGTCAGCCTCCGCCGTAACGCGCCTAGCTCGCGGCTTCGGATGTCGACCCTTCCTGCTTGGGTTCGGGCCTGTCGACGAGTTCCATCAGGGCCATGGGCGCATTGTGTCTCCGGCCGCGGCTTCGCCGCTTAACTTCGCCCACGGCGAAGTTAGCCTACGACGCAATGCGCCCCTAGCTTGCGGACTCGGACGACTGCTCTTCGGTCTTCGGCTCAGGGCGATCGACGAGTTCCATCAGGGCCATGGGCGCATTGTCCCCCACCCTGAATCCGAACTTGAGGATGCGGGTGTAGCCGCCGTTGCGGTTCTTGTAGCGCGGGCCGATTTCGTTGAAGAGCTTGACGACCATCTCGCGGTCGCGCAGGCGGTTGAATGCCAGACGCTTGTTGGCGAGCGTGGGCTCCTTGCCCAGCGTGATCAGCGGCTCGATGACCTTGCGCAGTTCCTTCGCCTTCGGCAGCGTGGTCTTGATGAGCTCGTGCCTGAGCAGCGAGTTCGACATGTTGCGGAACATCGCCAGCCGGTGGCTGGTCGTGCGGTTCAGTTTCCGCAGTCCGTGACGGTGACGCATCGTTCTTCCTTTCGATCTTCAGGTAGTCCGACTCTTCGATCCCTGCGCGGGCGGGTCGGTTCGGTTTCACACCGAGACACCGAGAACGGTTCAAGTCGTTCTCTGTGCCCTCTGTGTCTCCGTGGTCAAGTTAAATCACTTCTCCAGGCCTGCGGGCGGCCAATTTTGCCGACCGCCGGCCCTTCGGGCCTTAACTCGGCTGCGCCGAGTTAGCGGTCGCCTGAACTGGCCCCGGCAGTACCGTGCTTACTTTTCGAGTCCCGCAGGGGGCCAGTTCTCTAATTTCATCCCCAGCGTCAAACCGCGCGCGGCGAGGACTTCCTTGATCTCGTTCAGCGACTTGCGGCCGAGGTTCGGCGTCTTCAGCAGCTCGTTTTCGGTGCGCTGGATCAGGTCGCCGATGTAGTAGATGTTCTCGGCCTTCAGGCAGTTCGCCGAGCGCACCGTGAGTTCGAGGTCGTCGACCGGGCGCAGCAGGATCGGGTCGACCTGCGGCGCGGCGCGCGCGGCAGCGATCGGCTCGGCCGTGCCTTCCAGTTCGCCGAAGACGCGCAGCTGGTCCATCAGGATGCGCGCCGACTGGCGGACCGCTTCCTCGGGTGTGATCGCGCCGTTGGTTTCGATCGTCATCACCAGCTTGTCGAGGTCGGTGCGCTGCTCGACGCGCGCGCTCTCGACCGTGTAGGAGACGCGCTTGACCGGCGAGAACGACGCGTCCATCACGATGCGGCCGATCGTCTTGCTGTGATCGTCGCGGAAAGCGCGCACGTTGCCCGGCACGTAGCCGCGGCCTTTTTCGACCTTGATCTGCATTTCGAGCCGGCCGCCGCCGTGCAGATGCGCGATCACGTGGTCGGGGTTGATGATCTCGACGTCGTGCGGCAGCTCGATGTCGCCTGCGGTAACGATGCCTTCGCCTTCCTTCTTCAGTGTCAGCGACACTTCGTCGCGGTTGTGCAGCTTGAAGACGACGCCCTTGAGGTTCAGCAGCAGGTCGACGACGTCCTCGCGCACGCCGTCGACGGTGGAGTATTCGTGCACGACGCCGGCGATCTGCGCCTCGGTCGGCGCGTAGCCGACCATCGACGACAACAGGATGCGGCGCAGCGCGTTGCCGAGCGTATGGCCGTAGCCCCGCTCGAACGGTTCCATCGTGACGACGGCGGCGTTGGGGCCGATCGATTCGACTTCGATCGCGCGCGGCTTGAGTAATGCGGTAGCGGTCATTGACGTTCCCTTTTCAATACCCTCGGCTCGTTACGCCGATAAGGCTGATGGGTGGTCGGGGCCTGTTCACCCGTCGGCGGACGGCCCGAAATCCCGCCGACAGAAAACCGACTTGAACCACCGAGACACCGAGAACACCGAGAAAGAACTTTGCGCTTTTCTCTGTGTTCTCTGGGTCTCTGTGGTGAATACCGATCGTTGCGTCCGGCGACTCCGGTCAGCGCGAGTACAGCTCGACGACCAGCGACTCGTTGACGTCCTGCGCCACGTCGCCGCGCTCCGGCAGCGCCTTGAACTTGCCTTCCATCTTCTTCGGGTCGACCTCGACCCACGACGGGAAGCCAGACTGCTCGGCAAGCGACAGCGCCTCGGCGATGCGCGCCTGCTTCCTGGCCTTTTCGCGCACGCTGATCACGTCGCCCGGCTTGACCAACATCGACGGAATGGTGGCCGTTTCGCCGTTGACCGCGATCGCGCAGTGCGAGACGAGCTGGCGCGCTTCGGCGCGCGTCGAGCCGAAGCCCATCCGGTAGACGACGTTGTCCAGGCGCGACTCGAGCAGCTCGATCAGCCGCGCGCCGGTGTTGCCCTTGCGGCGCGACGCCTCGGCGAAGTAGCGGCGGAACTGGCGTTCGAGCACGCCGTACATGCGTTTGACCTTCTGCTTCTCGCGCAGCTGCGTGCCGTAATCGGACTGGCGCGCGCCCGAGATGCGGCCGTGCTGGCCGGGTTTGGAGTCGGCCTTGCACTTGGTGTCGAGCGCGCGGCGCGCGCTCTTCAGGAAAAGATCGGTGCCTTCGCGGCGCGAAAGCTTGAGTTTTGCTCCGGTATAGCGTGCCACTTGATTTCCTCTTTCATCCTGCGGGGCGGGCCCGCATTAAGTCCGCAGTCGCGACTGCGAACACCCGATGGCGACTCGCGGTCGCCGCCTAGCTAGATGTTGTCCAGTCCCAAGGTCGTGCCCTCAGTAGAAAAGACGAACGTGCTTACACGCGGCGGCGCTTCGGCGGGCGGCAGCCGTTGTGCGGCACCGGCGTGATGTCCTGGATCGACGTGATGCGGAAGCCGCAGGCGTTCAGCGCCCGCACCGACGACTCGCGCCCCGGACCGGGACCCTTGATGCGCACTTCCAGGTTCTTGACCCCGCACTCGAGCGCGGCGCGGCCGGCGTTTTCGGCCGCCACCTGCGCGGCGAACGGCGTCGACTTGCGCGAGCCCTTGAAGCCCTGGCCGCCCGAACTGGCCCACGACAGCGCGTTGCCCTGGCGGTCGGTGATCGTGATGATCGTGTTGTTGAACGACGCGTGGATGTGGGCGATGCCCTCGGCCACGTTCTTCTTGACCTTCTTGCGGGCACGCTGTTGCGCGGCGATCTGCTGAGCGGTCGGATTCTTAGCCATCTAGGAGTTCCTCGATTCGTCTGCGGCGCGCGGTCAGGTCGCGGCCTTCTTCAGCGCCACACCGGCCTTGCGCGGACCCTTGCGCGTGCGCGCGTTGGTGCGCGTGCGCTGGCCGCGCACCGGCAGCCCGCGGCGATGCCGTACGCCGCGGTAGCAGCCGAGATCGATCAGGCGTTTGATCGAAAGCTGGATCTCGCGGCGCAGGTCGCCCTCGACCGTCACGCGGCCGACGGCCTCGCGGATGCGCTCGAGTTCGGCGTCCGTCAGCTCCTTCACCTTCTTCGTCAAGGGCACGTTGCACGCCTCGAGGATCGCGCGCGCGCGCGCGCGGCCGATGCCGTAGATGGCGGTCAGGCCGATCTCGGCGTGTTGCTGCGGCGGGATGTTGATACCGGCTATTCGAGCCATGGTTCTTCCTTCAAATCGCTTGTCGCTGTTGCTCCGCCCGCCCGGCCCGCGCGCCTGCAGGCGCGCGGTCGTTCGGCAGGCGTTCGCGAGTCCGCAGGGATTCGCTCACGTCCAGCCTCACCCCTGACGTTGCTTGTGACGCGGGTCGCTGCAGATCACGCGCACCACACCCTTGCGCCGGATGATCTTGCACTTGCGGCACATCTTCTTCACGCTTGCCATGACCTTCATGGTTCTCTCCACCGCGCTACTTGGCGCGGAAAACGATCCTCGCCCGCGTCAGGTCGTACGGCGTCAGTTCCACCGTCACCTTGTCGCCCGGCAGGATGCGGATGTAGTGCATCCGCATCTTTCCGGAAATGTGGCCGAGCACCACGTGCCCGTTCTCCAGCTTCACGCGGAAAGTCGCGTTGGGGAGGTTCTCGAGGATTTCCCCCTGCATCTGGATGACGTCGTCCTTCGCCATCTAGACCGCTCCGTTCGCGCGCACGAAAGTCCCCGTCATCGCGGCATGCCCGGGCCGAAGCCCTTGAAGTTGGCCTTCTTCAGCAGGCTCTCGTACTGGTGCGTCATCAGGTAGGCCTGCACCTGCGCCATGAAGTCCATCGTCACGACGACGACGATCAGCAGCGATGTTCCGCCGAAATAAAACGGCACGTTCCAGCGCAGGTTCAGGAACTCCGGTACCAGGCACACGAACGTGATGTAGATCGCGCCGGCGAGCGTCAGCCGCATCAGGATCTTGTCGATGTAGCGCGCAGTCTGGTCACCCGGGCGGATGCCCGGCACGAACGCGCCGCTCTTCTTCAGGTTGTCGGCCGTCTCCTTGCTGTTGAACACGAGCGCCGTGTAGAAGAAGCAGAAGAACACGATCAGCCCCGCGTACAGCAGGATGTACAGCGGCTGCCCGGGCGACAGCGCCGCTGCGAGGTCGCGGATCCAGCGCGTCGCGTCGCCGGTCGTGAACCAGCTCGCGAGCGTGGCCGGGAACAGGATCAGGCTGGACGCGAAGATCGGCGGGATCACGCCCGACATGTTCAGCTTCAGCGGCAGGTGCGAGCTCTGTCCGCCGTAGATCTTGTTGCCGACCTGGCGCTTGGCATAGTTGACCAGGATCTTGCGCTGGCCGCGCTCGACGAACACGACGAACGCGGTGACCACCGCGATCAGCACGATGATGAAGATCGCCGCCAGCGGGCCGATCGCGCCGGTGCGCACCAGCTCGAACAGCCCGCCGATCGCGGACGGCAAGCCGGCGACGATGCCGGCGAAGATCAGGATCGAGATGCCGTTGCCCAGGCCGCGCTCGGTGATCTGCTCGCCAAGCCACATCAGGAACATCGTGCCGGTGACGAGCGACACGACGCAGACGAAGCGGAACATGATGCCCGGGTCGAGCACCAGCCCCTGCTGCGATTCGAGCGCGATCGAGATGCCGATCGCCTGGAAGATCGCGAGCGCGAGCGTGCCGTAGCGCGTGTACTGCGTTATCTTGCGGCGGCCCGACTCACCTTCCTTGCGCAGCGACTCGAGCGACGGCAGCACGTACGTCAGCATCTGCATGATGATCGACGCCGAGATGTACGGCATGATCCCCAGCGCGAACACCGAAAAGCGCGACAGCGCGCCGCCCGAGAACATGTTGAACAGGCCGAGGATGCCGCCCTGCTGCGTGTTGAAGAGCTGGCGCAGCTGGTCGGGGTCGATCCCCGGCACCGGAACGTGCGTGCCGATCCGGTAGACGACGAGCGCGAGCAACAGGAAGACCAGACGACGCTTCAGGTCGCCGTACTTGCCCGTCTTGCCGAGGGTGCCGGGAAGGCTCGCCACGCGGTGTCCTTTGCCTTGCGCTTTCCGGCCTTACTTCGCCGCCGGCTTGGCCGGCTTCTTCGGCGCGGCCTCCGCGGCCGGCTTGGCCGCCTTCTTGGCCGGCGCCGGTGCCTGTTGCGCGGCCTGCGTGGCCGCCTTGATCGCGGCTTCCTTCGCCGCGCGCCGCTGCGCGTACTGCGCCGCCTTCTTGCCTGCGGGTTTTTCGACCGCGACGACCTCGACGCGGCCGCCGGCCGCTTCGATCGCACCCTTCGCACCGGCGGTCACGCCGATGCCGCGCACCGTCACCTTGCGCTTGATGTCGCCCGACTTGATCACGCGCGCGTCCTGCGCGAGCGCGGACACGATGCCGGCCTGCTTGAGCACCATCAGGTCGATCTCGTCGGCGCCGAGCTTGTCGAGCTCCGACAGCCGCACCGCCTCGACGTAACGGCGCGACATCGACGTGAAGCCGCGCTTCGGCAGGCGCCGATGCAGCGGCATCTGCCCGCCTTCGAAGCCCACCTTGTGGAAGCCGCCGGCGCGCGCCTTCTGGCCCTTGTGGCCGCGCCCCGCGGTCTTGCCCCAACCGGAGCCGATGCCGCGACCGACGCGATGCCGCGCGCTCTTGCTGCCGGCCGCCGGTTTCAGAGTGTTCAGACGCATTTCGATCGTCCCGGATTCGTCAGGCCACGCGCACGAGGTACGCGACCTTGGTGATCATTCCGCGCACGGCCGGCGTGTCCTCCAGCTCGCGCGTCTGGTTCATCTTCTTCAGCCCGAGGCCGAGCACGGTGGCGCGGTGGTCGGACTTGCAGCCGATCGGGCTTTTGACCAGCGTGACCTTCAGGGTCTTTTTGCTCATTGCGCCTACCTCAGCCGGTGATCTGCTCGACCGTCATGCCGCGCTTGGCCGCGATCTCCGACGGCGTGCGCAGCTGCTCGAGCGCGTTCAGCGTCGCGCGCACCATGTTGTACGGGTTGGTCGAGCCGTGCGACTTGGCCACGACGTTGCGTACGCCCATCACGTCGAACACCGCTCGCATCGGTCCACCGGCGATCACGCCGGTACCTTCCTGCGCGGGCGACAGGATCACCTTCGAGGCGCCGTGTTTGCCTTCGACCAGGTGATGCAGCGTTCCGTTCTTCAGCGGGATGCGCGTCATGCCGCGGCGCGCCTTCTCCATCGCCTTCTGCACGGCGACCGGCACTTCGCGCGCCTTGCCTTTGCCCATGCCGATGCGGCCGTCGCCGTCGCCCACGACGGTCAGCGCCGCGAAGCCGAGGATGCGACCGCCCTTCACCACCTTGGTGACGCGGTTGACCGCGATCATCTTCTCGCGCAGACCGTCGTCGCGCTCTTCCGAGGGCATGCCTTTCGGTTGAACCTTTGCCATCGCTCAGTTCCTCGAATCGGTGCTCAGAACTTCAGGCCGGCTTCGCGCGCGGCCTCGGCCAGCGCCTTGACGCGACCGTGGAAACGGAACCCGGCGCGATCGAACGCCACCTGTTCGATGCCCGCGGCCTTGGCTTTTTGCGCGATACGCGCGCCGACGATCTTGGCCGCCGCCGCGTTGCCGCCTTTGCCCTTGGCGCCGGCAAGCTGCGCGCGCACCTCTGGCTCCGCCGTCGACGCCGACGCCAGCACGCGCGCGCCGTCGGGTGAAATCACGTTCGCGTAGATGTGCACGTTGGTCCGGTGCACGGTCAGGCGATGTGCGCGCTGCAGCGCAATGCGGACGCGCGTCGCGCGGGCGCGGCGCAGGCGGGCTTCCTTCTTGTCGATCATGCTGAACTCCGACGCTCGCGTTACTTCTTCTTGGTCTCTTTGAGGACCACGGTCTCATCGGCGTAACGCACGCCCTTGCCCTTGTACGGTTCCGGCGGACGGTAGCCGCGCACTTCGGCGGCGACCTGGCCGACCCTCTGCTTGTCCAGGCCCTTGATCACGATCTCGGTCTGCGACGGCGTTTCGCACTTCACGCCGGCGGGCATCTGGTGGACGATCGGGTGCGAGAAGCCCAGCGACAGGCTGAGCTTGTCGCCCTGCGCCTGCGCGCGGTAGCCGACGCCGACCAGCGTGAGCTTCTTCTCGAAGCCCTTCGACACGCCCTGCACCATGCCGGCGACCAGCGCGCGCAGCGTGCCGCTCATCGCGTTGGCCTCGCGCGACGCGTCGGCGGCGGCGAAGCTCACTTTGCCGTCGGCCACGCTGACCTTGACGAGCCTCGACGCCGGATACTTGAGCGTGCCGAGCGGACCCTTGACCGTGATTTCGGTCGCGCTCACCTGGGCTTCGACGCCCTTGGCCAGCGTGACGGGAATGCGTGCAACTCGAGACATCTTGTCCTCGCCCCGTTATGCGACGTAACAGAGCACTTCGCCGCCGACACCCTGGCTGCGCGCCTTGCGATCGGTCATCACGCCGCGCGAGGTCGACACGATCGCCACGCCCAGCCCGTTCATGACCTGCGGGATCGCGTTGCGGCTGCGGTAGATACGCAAGCCCGGGCGCGAGACCCGCTCCAGGCGCTCGATCACCGGCCGGCCGGCGTAGTACTTCAGACCGATCCGCAGCTCCGGCTTGCCGTCCTGGGTGACGACCTGGAAGCCGTCGATGTAGCCCTCGTCCTTCAGCACCTGCGCGATCGCGGCCTTCAGCTTCGACGCGGGCATCGTCACTTCGGCCTTCTCGACCCGCTGCGCATTGCGGATGCGGGTCAGCATGTCGGCGATCGGATCACTCATGCTCATGTGCAATCTCCTCGCTTACCAGCTCGCCTTGGTCAGGCCGGGGATGTCGCCGCGCAGCGCCGCCTCGCGGATCTTGTTGCGCGCGAGTCCGAACTTGCGGAACGTGCCGCGCGGCCGCCCGGTCAGCTCGCAGCGGTTGCGCAGCCGCGTCGGATTGGCGTTGCGCGGCAGCGCCTGCAGCCTGGTCTGCGCGTCCATGCGCTCCTCCATCGACCGCGTCTGGTCCGCGATGATGGCCTTCAGTTCCTTGCGCTTGGCCTCGTACTTCTTGACGAGCGCCTGGCGCTTGGCTTCGCGATTGATCAGTGCGAGCTTCGCCAATTCACACCCCGCTTAGTTCCGGAACGGAAACCGGAAGGCGGCGAGCAGCGCTTTGGCTTCGTCGTCCGTCTTCGCGGTCGTCGTGATGCTGATGTTCAGGCCCCGGAGCGTGTCGATCTTGTCGTACTCGATCTCGGGGAAGATGATCTGTTCCTTCAGGCCGATGTTGTAGTTGCCCTGGCCGTCGAAGGCGCGGCCGGACACGCCGCGGAAGTCGCGCATCCGCGGAAACGCGATCGTCACCAGGCGGTCGAGGAACTCGTACATCCGTTGGCCGCGCAGCGTCACCATGCAGCCGATCGGCAGGCCCTGGCGGATCTTGAAGTTCGCGATCGCCTTGCGCGCCTTCGTGACCACCGGCTTCTGGCCGGCGATCTTGGTCATGTCGGCCACGGCGTTTTCGATGTTCTTCTTGTCGTTGACCGCCTCGCCCACGCCCATGTTCAGCGTGATCTTGGTGATGCGCGGCACTTCCATCACGGACTTGTACCCGAACTTCTGCATCAGCTCGGGCACGATCTTCTCGCGGTACTGCGTCTGCAAGCGGGCCATCGCCTACTCCACCATTGCCTTACTGCTTGGCGCCGACGACGGCGCCGTTGCTCTTGAACACGCGCACCTTCTTGCCGTCGACCACCTTGAATCCGACCCGGTCGCCCTTCTTGGTGTCCGGGTTGAACAGCATGACGTTGGACACGTCGACCGGCATCGTCTTGTCGACGATGCCGCCCGCCACGCCCTTCATCGGGTTCGGCCGGACGTGCTTCTTGACGACGTTGACGCCCTCGACGGTCACGTGCCGCTCGTCGATGCGCGCGAGCACGACGCCGCGTTTGCCCTTGTCCTTGCCGGCGATGACGACGACCTCGTCGCCCTTGCGGATGCGTTCCATCGTCGATTCCCTAGAGCACTTCCGGAGCCAGCGACACGATCTTCATGAAGCGCTCGGTCCGCAGTTCGCGCGTGACCGGCCCGAAGATGCGGGTGCCGATCGGCTCCAACTTGTTGTTGAGCAGCACGGCGGCGTTGTTGTCGAACTTGATCGCCGAACCGTCCGCGCGACGCAGGCCGCTCGCGGTGCGCACGACGACCGCGTTGTAGACCTCGCCCTTCTTGACGCGGCCGCGCGGCGCCGCATCCTTGACGCTCACCTTGATCACGTCGCCGATGTTGGCGTAACGCCGCTTGCTGCCGCCCAACACCTTGATACACATCACCGAGCGCGCGCCGGTGTTGTCGGCGACGTCGAGCATCGTCTGCATCTGAATCATGGCTTCTTGTCCCAACTTATCCCGCTGCGCCCGGCGTTCGCCTGGCGCGGCGGACAGTCTTGGTCCCGTCCGGGTGGATGAGTCGAAGAGCGTTCGGACCTGAATCTGCGCGGTCGCGCAGTGCCGAACTCGTACCCTTGCTGCCTCGACTCCGGAGTTCCGCCGCGTTGTCGTTCGAGAAATCCGTCCGACCGCCGCAGCGAAGCGTGCAATTCTATTCGTAAAGCCGTACTCGTCGCAAGCCGGAGACCGTGCTCAGACCGTCCGCGCCGCCTCGACGACGCGCGTGACGGTCCAAGCCTTCGTCTTCGAGATCGGCCGCGTCTCGGCGATTTCGACTAGGTCGCCCTCGTTGATCCGGTCGCTTTCATCGTGCGCATGGAATTTCGTCGAACGCACGACGTACTTGCCGTAAACGGGGTGTTTGACCTTGCGCTCGACCAGCACGGTCACCGTCTTGTCCATCTTGTTGCTGACGACGCGACCGACCAGGGTGCGCTTCAGCGACTTTTTCTCAGCGTTCATTTCGAGGCCGCCCTCTGCGCCAGCACCGTGCGCACCCGCGCGATGTCGCGCCGGACGTTGCGAAGCTGGGCCGTGTTCTGCAACTGCTGCGTGGCCTTCTGCATGCGCAGCGAGAAGTGCGCCTTCATCAGGTCCTGCAGCTCCTTGTTCAGCGCCGCCACGTCCTTGGCGCGCAGTTCTTTAGTTTCCATCGCGCTCCCCTTACATGCCGAGCTGGCGCACGACGAAGGTCGTCTTCAGCGGCAGCTTGGCGGCCGCGAGCGCGAAGGCCTCGCGCGCGAGCGCCTCGTCGACGCCGTCCATTTCGTACAGCACCTTGCCGGGCTGGATCTGCGCGACCCAGTACTCCGGGTTGCCCTTGCCGTTGCCCATCCGGACTTCGGCGGGCTTCTGCGAAATCGGCTTGTCGGGAAAGATGCGGATCCACACGCGTCCGCCGCGCTTGATGTGACGCGAGATCGCGCGCCGCGCGGCCTCGATCTGGCGCGCAGTCAGGCGGCCGCGCTCGGTTGCCTTCAGGCCGTAGTCGCCAAAGGCGACGTGGGCGCCGCGCGTGGCCAGGCCGCGGTTGCGGCCCTTGTGGTCCTTGCGGTACTTGCGTCGGGCAGGTTGCAGCATCGCTTACTCTCCGTCTTTGCCGCCGCCCTTGGCGTCGCCGGCGGTCTTGGCCGCCACCTTGCGCACGCGCTTGACGGCCGGCTTGGCGGCTTCTTCCTTGGGTGTCTCGGCAGGAGGCGCCTCTGTCTTGGCTTCGGTCTTAGGGTCGGCACGGCGGGGTGCCGCGCGTTTGGCGGCGGGCCGACCCGCGGGTTTGCCTTCCGGCCGGCCCTCGGGACGCCGCGCACGGCGCTCTTCGCGCTCGGGCGCCGGGGCGGCCTCGGCCGCCGGCGCTTCGCTGCGCCCGAGCGTGTCGCCTTTGTAAACCCAGACCTTGACGCCGATCACACCGTAGGTCGTCTTGGCTTCCGAGAAGCCGTAGTCGATGTCGGCGCGCAGCGTATGCAGCGGCACGCGTCCCTCGCGGTACCACTCGGTGCGCGCGATCTCGATGCCGTTCAGGCGTCCGGCGCTCATGATCTTGATGCCCTGTGCGCCGAGCCGCATCGCATTCTGCATCGCTCGCTTCATCGCGCGGCGGAACATGATGCGCTTCTCCAGCTGCTGCGTGATCGAGTCGGCGATCAGCTGCGCGTCGATCTCCGGCTTGCGGATCTCGTCGATATTGACATGCACCGGCACGCCGAGCATCTTCTGCAGCTCGGTCTTCAACGACTCGATGTCCTCGCCCTTCTTGCCGATCACCACACCCGGACGCGCCGAGTAGATCGTGATGCGCGCGTTTTTCGCCGGGCGCTCGATCAGAATGCGGCCGACCGAGGCGTTGCGCAGCTTCTTCTTCAGGTACTCGCGGACCTTGAGATCCTCGCCGAGCATGCGCGCGAACTCCGGACCCGACGCGAACCAGCGCGAGTTCCAGTTGCGCGAAACCGCGAGCCGGAAACCGGTGGGATTGATCTTCTGACCCATATGCGCCCCTTGGTTCCCTAGCGGTTCTTGCCGTCGCCGACGGCGACGAAAATGTGGCAGGTCTGCTTGTTGATCCTCGTGCCGCGCCCCTTGGCGCGCGCCGAGAAGCGGCGCAGCGTGGCGGCCTTCTCGACGTAGATCTTGGTGACCTTCAGCTCGTCGATGTCGGCGCCGTCGTTGTGCTCGGCGTTGGCGATCGCCGACTCGAGCGCCTTCTTAATGATGCCCGCCGCCTTCTTCTGCGTGAAGGCGAGGATGTTCAGCGCCTTGTCGACCGGCTTGCCGCGGACGAGGTCGGCGACCAGCCGGCCCTTCTGGGCAGACAACCTGACGCCGCGGACGGATGCTGTGGTTTCCATCGTGTCCTCTTACTTCTTGCCGGGCGCGACCGCGGTCTTCTTGTCGGCCGCATGCCCCTTGAAGGTCCGCGTCAGCGCGAACTCGCCGAGCTTGTGTCCGACCATCTGCTCGGTGACATAGACGGGGACGTGCTGCTTGCCGTTGTGCACGGCGATCGTCAGTCCGATGAAGTCGGGAACGATCGTCGAGCGACGCGACCACGTCTTGATCGGCTTCTTGTCCTTCGTGGCCTGTGCAGCCTCGACCTTCTTCAGCAGATGCCCGTCGACGAACGGGCCCTTTTTCAGTGAACGCGACATGCGGACCCCTTACTTGCGACGGCGCTGCACGATCAGCGAATCGGTGCGCTTGTTCTTGCGCGTGCGATAGCCCTTCGTGAGCTTGCCCCACGGGCTGACCGGATCGCGCTTGGTGCCGGTGCGGCCCTCGCCGCCACCGTGCGGATGGTCGATCGGGTTCATCGCCACCCCGCGGACCGTCGGGCGGATGCCGCGCCAGCGCATCGCGCCGGCCTTGCCGAACTGGCGCAGGTTGTTCTCTTCGTTGCCGACCTCGCCGATCGTCGCGCGGCACTCGATCAGCACGCGGCGGATTTCGCCCGAGCGCAGCCTGATCTGCGCGTAGCTGCCTTCGCGGGCGAGCAGCTGCACCGACGTGCCGGCGGCGCGCGCCAGCTGGGCGCCCTTGCCCGGCTGCATCTCGATGCAGTGAATCGTCGTGCCCACGGGGATATTGCGCAGGGGCAGCGTATTGCCGACTTTGATCGGAGCCTCCTGCCCGCTGACGACCTCGGCTCCGACGGCCAATCCCTTCGGCGCGACGATGTAGCGGCGCTCGCCGTCGGCGTAGCACAGCAGCGCGATGTGCGCCGAACGGTTCGGATCGTATTCGAGGCGCTCGACCTTGGCCGGAATGCCATCCTTGTCGCGCTTGAAGTCGATCAGCCGGTAGTGGCGCTTGTGGCCACCGCCCTGATGGCGCGTCGTAATGCGCCCGGCGCTGTTGCGTCCCGAGCCGCGGATCTTCTTCTCGGTCAGCGACTGCAGCGGCCCGCCTTTGTGCAGGTTCGGGCTGACGACCTTCACCAGACCGCGCCGCCCGGCCGAAGTGGGTTTGACCTTGACCAGCGGCATCACTTCACCTCTTGCGCGAAGTTGATTTCCTGACCGGGCTTGAGCGACACGTACGCCTTGCGCACGTGGTCGCGCCGACCCTCGAAGCGCCCGAATTTCTTCTGCTTGCCCTTCTGGTTCAGGATCGACACGCGCTCGACCTGCACCTTGAACAGCAGCTCGACCGCGGCCTTGACTTCCTGCTTGGTCGCATCTTGCCTGACGCGGAAGGCGACCTGCTCGTGCTTGTCGGCGATCATCGTGCTCTTCTCGGAGACGATGGGCGCGACCAGCACGCTGTACAGACGCTCCTGGTTCATGACTGCCCCCACATCTCTTCGAGCTTGGCGATCGCCGGTTTGGTGACAACGACCTTCTTGAAGTAGATCAGCGACATCGGGTCCGCGTAGCGCGGCTCGACAACCATCACGTCCTTCAGGTTGCGCGACGCCAGGTACAGGTTCTCGTCGACGTTGTCGGTGATGATCAGCACCGACGCCTCGGGCGTACCCAGCCCCATCGCCTTGAGCTTCTGCGCGAGCAGCTTGGTCTTCGGCGACTCGACCGTCAGTCCGTCGATGACCGCGATGCGGTCGTCCTTCGCCAGCTTGCTCAGGATCGAGCACACGCCGGCGCGGTACATCTTCTTGTTCACCTTCTGGGTGAAGTTCTCGTCGGGCGAGTTCGGGAACACGCGGCCGCCCCCGCGCCACAGCGGCGACGAGGTCATGCCCGCGCGCGCGCGGCCAGTGCCTTTCTGCCGCCACGGCTTCTTGGTCGAGTGCTTGACGGTCGCGCGATCCTTCTGCGCACGCGTGCCCTGGCGCGCATTCGCCTGGTAGGCGACGACGAGCTGGTGCACCAGCGCTTCGTTGAAGTCGCGGCCGAAGAGCGTGGCCGGTGCCGGCGTCGTGCCGGTCGTCTGGCCGCGGGCGTCGAGTACTTTCAGTTCCATCGCCCGCTCCTTATGCCTTCACCGCGGGGCGCACGATCACGTTGCCGCCCTTGGCGCCCGGGACCGCGCCACGCACCATCAGCAGGCCGCGGTCCTTGTCGACGCGCGCGACCACGAGGTTCTGCGTCGTGCGCTGCTTGTCGCCCAGATGGCCCGCCATGCGCTTGCCGGGCATGACGCGACCTGGGTCCTGCCGCATGCCGATCGAGCCCGGCGCGTTGGTGGTCACCGAGTTGCCGTGGCTGGCGCGGTTGGAGGAGAAATGATGGCGCTTGATCGCACCGGCGAAACCCTTGCCGATCGTGACGCCGGTGACGTCGACCTTCTGGCCGACCTGGAAGAGCTCGACGCCGAGTGCGGCGCCGGGCTTGAGATCGCCGGCCTTGGCGGCATCGATCCGGAATTCCCTGAGCACGGAACCCGCCTCGACGCCGGCCTTGGCGTAGTGCCCCGCGAGGGGTTTGGCCACGCGCGACGGCTTCCTGCTGCCGTAGGCGACCTGCACGGCGGTGTAGCCGTCGGTCTCGGCCGTCTTCACCTGCGTGACACGATTGTTCGACACGTCGAGCACGGTCACGGGAACGGCTTCGCCGTCGTCCGTGAAGATGCGCGTCATGCCGACCTTGCGGCCGACCAGGCCCAGACGCGAGGCGTCCGCCCGTGAACTCGCTTCACTCATCGTTTTCTCCAAACCCCGGCTTCGATTGGCCGGGACCGTGTTCTTGCGCGCCGGATTGCCCATCCGGTCGCGGAAAGCCCGCGATTGTATCCAACGCTGGCGGTACGACGCAACTGCGCTACTGCACCTTGATCTCGACGTCGACCCCCGCCGGCAGGTCGAGCTTCATCAGCGCGTCGACCGTCTTGTCGGTCGGGTCGATGATGTCCATCAGCCGCTGGTGGGTGCGGATCTCGAACTGGTCGCGCGACGTCTTGTTCACGTGCGGCGAACGCAGGATGTCGAAGCGCTGGATGCGGGTGGGCAGCGGCACGGGGCCGCGGACCACGGCGCCGGTGCGCTTTGCCGTGTCGACGATCTCGAGCGCCGACTGGTCGATCAGCTTGTAATCGAACGCCTTCAGGCGGATGCGGATGCGTTGGCTTTGCATGTCGTTTCCTTCAAAGAGCAAGGGGCCGCCGGCCTCGGAGACGGGCGGCGGCCCGCGGTTTCAGCAAATGTGCGTTCGGCTTACTCGACGATTTTGGCCACGACGCCGGCGCCGACGGTACGGCCGCCTTCGCGGATGGCAAAGCGCAGGCCTTCCTCCATGGCGATCGGGGCAATCAGCGCCACGTCCATCGTGATGTTGTCGCCCGGCATCACCATCTCGGTGCCCGCCGGCAGTTGGATCGAGCCGGTCACGTCGGTGGTGCGGAAATAAAACTGCGGCCGATACCCGTTGAAAAACGGCGTGTGCCGCCCGCCCTCTTCCTTGCTCAGCACGTACACCTCGGCCTTGAACTTGGTGTGCGGGGTGATCGTGCCGGGCTTGGCCAACACCTGCCCGCGCTCGACTTCCTCCCGCTTGGTGCCCCGCAGCAGCACGCCAACGTTGTCCCCCGCCTGCCCTTCGTCCAAGAGCTTGCGAAACATCTCGACCCCGGTGCACACGGTCTTTTGCGTGGGCCGAATGCCGACGATCTCGATCTCGTCGCCGACCTTGACAATGCCGCGCTCGACCCGCCCCGTGACCACCGTGCCGCGCCCGGAAATGCTGAACACGTCTTCAATGGGCATCAGGAAGGGCTGGTCGATCGCCCGCTTGGGCGTGGGAATGTAGCTGTCCAGCGCGTCGGCCAGCTTCATGATCGACTGCTCGCCCAACTCGCCCTTGTCGCCTTCGAGCGCCAGCTTGGCGCTGCCTTTGACGATCGGAATCTGGTCGCCCGGAAACTCGTACTTGCTCAGCAGCTCGCGCACCTCCATCTCCACCAGCTCGAGCAGCTCGGCATCGTCGACCATGTCGCATTTGTTCATGTAGACGATGATGTAGGGCACCCCCACCTGACGCGCCAGCAAAATGTGCTCGCGCGTCTGCGGCATCGGACCGTCGGCGGCCGACACCACCAGAATGGCACCGTCCATCTGCGCCGCGCCGGTGATCATGTTCTTGACATAGTCGGCATGCCCCGGACAGTCCACGTGCGCATAGTGCCGCTTGGCCGTCTCGTACTCGACGTGCGCGGTGTTGATGGTGATGCCGCGCGCTTTTTCCTCCGGCGCCGCATCAATCTCGTCGTACTTCTTGGCCTCGCCCCCAAACTTGGCCGCCAAAATCGTCGTGATCGCCGCCGTCAGCGTGGTCTTGCCATGATCCACGTGCCCAATCGTCCCCACATTCACGTGCGGCTTCGTCCGCTCAAACTTGCCTTTGGCCATTTGTTAACTCCTGACTGCCCGTTTTGTCTTCGACCCGCCGTAGCCGGACAAGGTCGGCCTTGCTTCCGTGATCCTGGTGCCCATGACGCGGATCGAACGCGTGACCTCTCCCTTACCAAGGGAGTGCTCTACCACTGAGCCACATGGGCCTGGACGTGTCGCCGCACGTCGTTTGAGTGTTCCTTGGAGCGGGTGAAGGGAATCGAACCCTCGTCATAAGCTTGGAAGGCTTCTGCTCTACCATTGAGCTACACCCGCCCGAACCGACTGTCAGATCCTTCCGACGCGCGAAGGCGGGATCGCCTCTCGCCCGCTTTTCCTTGCCTCGTGCGATCGATTCCTCGACCGAACCGAACCTGGTGGAGGGGGTTGGATTCGAACCAACGTAGGCGTAAGCCAACAGATTTACAGTCTGCCCCCTTTAACCGCTCGGGCACCCCTCCGCAGAGAACCGCAAATTATGGTTGCGCAACAATGCCTTGTCAAACCAACGACCGCCCACGCCGTCCCCTGCGGCACGCCGTTGCCCCGATGAAGCAAGCCCGGTTGGATATCGGAATTGCCGCACTCGGCACAAGTTATTCATCGCCACGTCGCGAGGTCGTCGGCGTGCGCTTACATCTGAATCGATCCAGACTACACGCGACCGACGACCTCCACTGAAGCGAAGCGAGCATCCGAATGAGCAAGGAATTCGCATCTCGAGGCGATCTCACACCTCGCACGATCTCCTTTACCCGGCTTTCCGAAAGTGCGTACGCCTACACGGCCGAAGGCGACCCGAACTCCGGAGTCGTCATTGGCGACGACGGCGTCCTTGTGGTAGATGCGACGGCCACGCCCGTCATGGCGCAGGAGTTGATCGGGCGTATCCGTTCGGTGACGGACAAGCCGATCAAGTATGTCGTGCTCTCCCACTATCACGCCGTTCGCGTGCTCGGCGCGTCCGCGTTCGGGGCGCAGGAGATCATCGCAAGCCGCGGAACGCTCGAGTTGATCCGCGAGCGCGGGGCTCAGGATATGAAGTCCGAGATCGAGCGATTCCCGCGCCTGTTCCAGGCGGTCGACTCGATCCCCGGCCTGACATGGCCGACGATGGTGTTCGACAGCGAACTCACGCTGTTCATGGGCTCTCTCGAGGTGCAGATCAAGCACCTGGGCCCCGGACACACGAAGGGTGACACCATCGTATGGCTGCCTCGGGACAAGGTTCTGTTTTCGGGCGATCTGGTCGAGTACGAGGCCGCGGCCTATACGGGCGACGCGCAACTCGAGGAATGGCCCTCGACCCTGGAAGCGCTGCGCGCGCTGCAACCCGAACGACTCGTGCCCGGACGCGGTCCCGCGCTTCTCAACAACGCAGACGCAAACAAGGCGATCGACTACACGCGCTCCTTCGTCGCGACGCTCTTTGAAGCGGCGCGCGAAAGCGTCGCGGCCAAGCGAGATCTGAAGACGACGTTCGACTACACGCGGGCAAAGATGGATCCGCTCTTCGGACACGTCTTCATCTACGAGCATTGCCTGCCGTTCGACGTCGCGCGCGCATACGACGAAGCGAGCGGCATCAAGCATCCGCGCATCTGGACGGCCGAAAGAGACCGGGAGATGTGGCGCGCGCTGCAGGGCTGAGGCGCGCGTCCGCGCTTCGGCATCGAACGCGCGGCAATTCATGGCCGGCAAATCCCGCGGCGAGCGCCGGCGAGTGCGCGCCTCGGTTTACGCGCAGCATCGCCGCGCCGGTAGTCGCGTCACATCTGCTTAAACAGATGAGTGAAGCTGCGGCTGACTTCGAGCTTTTCCGGGAAGTTCTTCAACTGGACCAGCTGGCGGCCGCGGAAATCGCGCGTCACGCCGGCGATCGCCTTCGCGTTGACGATCGTCGAGCGATGGATCTGCCAGAACTGCTCGGGATCGAGTTCCTCGATCAGTTCCTTGATCGGCTTCCGTATCAACGCTTCGTAGGACTCGGTCTGCACGCGCGTGTACTTCTCGTCCGACATGAAGAACAGCACGTCGACGACCGGGATCATCCGCAATTGCTGGCCCATCGACGCCTGGATCCACTGCAGGTAGGGCCTGGACGAGGGCGCCTTCCCGTTGGCGGTGACGCCGTCCAGCTTGGCCGACAGTTTGGCCAGTAGCTCGCTCAGATCCTGCGGTTTGCTCCCAAGACGCTTCTTCAGACGCGCCACCGTCAATTCGAGCCGATCGCGTTCCGCGGGCTTCAGCACGTAGTCGACGGCACCGTGTTCGAACGCCTCGACCGCATACTCGCTGTACGCGGTGATGAAGACCACGTGGCAGGCATCGCCGATCTCGCGCGCCGCCTCGACGCCGGTCATGCCGGGCATGCGGATGTCGAGGAAGGCGAGATCGGGCCGATGCGTTCGCACGGCTTCGACCGCCTCCTGCCCGTTCTTCGCCTCCGCGACGATCTGCAGTTGCGGCCAGACCTCTGCGAGCCGCGCGCGCAGCTGCTCGCGCATCAAGCGCTCGTCGTCGGCGAGGATGGCGGTCCTCATGCGGCCGCGATTCTAGGCGCCCTCAGCCGATTCAGGCCGGCTGGGCCGCCAAGGGTGCCTCGGGCAAGTCCTTCGCTTCGGGATCGATCGCGTACGGCACTTCGATCGTCGCGATCGTACCGGCCGGGGTGTTCGCTTCGATCGAGATCCTCGCGCGGCCGCCGTACAGTGCCGCCAGCCTTTCGCGGACGTTCGCCAAACCCACGCCGGTGCCCGGCCGCGCAGCTGCCGCGAATCCGAGCCCCGTGTCGGCAACGGTGACGCGCAGGTTGCCGTTGGCGATGTCTGCGCTGATCGTCAGCGAACCGCCTTCGGCCTTCGGTTCGAGTCCGTGTTTGATCGCGTTCTCCACCAGCGACTGCAGCATCATCGGCGGGAACTGGGCGCTCGCCAGCCCCTGCGGCACCGTGATCGCGAACTGCAGCCGATCCTCCATGCGCACCTTCAGGATCTCCAGGTAGGCGCGGCACAACGCGATCTCCTTGCCCAGCGTGGTCGAACCTTCGCGCATCTGCGGCAGCGCGGCGCGCAGATACTGGATCAGGTTCTTCTGCATCTTCGACGCGCGCGCCGGGTCGGTTTCGATCAGATAGTCGACCGAGGCCAGCGTGTTGAACAGGAAGTGCGGCTCGACCTGCGCCTGCATCATCTTGAGCTGCGCCTCGGCGAGCTGGCGCTTCAGCCCTTCCTCCGCCGCCGTCGCGGTGGCCGCCTGGGCGCGCGACTCGGCCTTCTTCTTGGAGCCCAGTACCACCTTCACGATGATCATCGCGACGATCAGCACGAGCAGGAAGCTCATGAACCATTCGCCCGACTCCTCGCGATACACGCGCGTGCGCCGCGCGACCTGCCGCGACACCTGCTCGCTGACGATGTCCTCGATCTTTTCGCGTGCCGTCTCCAGCGCTTCGGCCACCTTCTCCGGATCGGCCGCGACATCGGGCGGAATCACGACGGCTTCGCCGCGCGCCGTGTCGTCGGCAGAGACGGCATCTTCGACGCGCACGCCTTTCTCGTCGATCGTGATCGCGACGCGCTTGCCGTCCTTGTTGGAAAAGATCCGCACACCCTTCTCGTCGACCTTGACGCCCGCGCGCCCGTCGGCCGGTGCGGCCTTGCCGGCCGCCGACGGTTCCGGCGCGCCGGGCGCCTTCGGTGGGACCGGAGGCTTCGGCGCGTCGGGCGGCGCGATGCGGATGCCTTCGGGCGAAACCGAAACGACGACGTTGACGCGATCCTTGGGCTCCGCCTGATCGACGACCACGGTCGGCCCGCGCTCGAAGAGCACGGAGCTCAGAATTCCACCGAAGACCAGCAGCAGGATCGCCAGCAGGAAGAACTTGCCCCAGCCGATAGCGGCAAGCCAGTCGCCGAAGCGTGTGCCGAACTGACGGATGACCGGTGCGGAAACGCGTGCGCCGGCCGCGATGTCCTCGCGGATGCGCTGCCAGCGGCCACCGGCCCCGGGCTTGGCCTGCGCAGACGCGGTGTTGGCGCCGGGTGTGGTCGACGAATTCTGTGAATCCATGAGTTGGCTACGGCGGCGCGTACAGCGCGCGATTATCGGGCGCCGCCCGGATGCCCGGGCTGCTTTGATCGACGGCGCGACTCTAGGCCGTTCGCCCGCGCGGCCGCGACCCGGGCGCGACGAACTGCAGGAACGGCCGACTGACCTGCGCGCTTGCGCGAGCGGCCGCGATTCGGCGCTCAGTCGACGCCGATCGCACGCAGGACCAGCGAGGCGGCGAGCAGCGTCCAACCGGCGAGGCTAAGCCGGTCGCCCCAGGGGTTCGCCTCCTTCAGCCGCTGCACTTCGCGCAACAACTCTTCGCGCGGTTTGGCCCGCTTGCTCGCCGCGACGATGGCGCGCACAAACGGATACTGGGTCATCAACGACAGCATCAGGCAGGCGATAGCGGCATCGCCCAACCCGTGGGCGAGGCGGCCCGCATCGAAGTCGACCAGCGCGAACGCTGCCATCACGGCGCTCAGGTAGAAAAAGCCGTTCTGCCAGAAGATCTCGCCCTGGCCGGCGGACGGTGCGGAAGGCGGGGGCATCTTGGACGGCATGCGATATCGACACCTATGTCGGTGCCGCGTTCGGCCGTTCAAGTCGGGAGCTGACCCAGCGGCAGCGCGGTCGTGGTCTTGATGCGTTCCAGCGAACCCGCCCCCGAGCGCCTGTCGGCTTTGCGAACGGTCATGTATCCGCTCGATCCGATGCCGGTCTAGTTGGTAAGCGCCGGCCCGCTTCCGGGCTGGCGCGGTGTTCCGGGCGCCTCCGCATCGGCGGCTGGCACGTTCTGGGGGAGCATCGGCGTGGCCATCGGCGCGGGCGCAGCGCCACTGGGCCGGGCCGGCGCCGACAGGGTGTTGCCCGTGAGGTTGTAGGCAGGGGGCGGCGGTGCGCCGCCGAAGCTCGCGACCTGCCTCGGCGGGACCTGCAGTTCCTGCCGGCCACCTGTGGCCTCGAGCGTCACGCCGTCGGGCCGCACCTCGACGAGCCGCGTCCCCGGTGCCACTTCCTGACCGATCAGATACGCGCGCGCCGGCTTGCCGTCGACGATCAGCACCGCAGACGAATCAGCGCCGGCTGCGAAGACCCCGGCCACCTGCACGTTGGCGAGGACCGCGGTCGGCGCCGCCTGTACCAGCCCGAACATGCGCGCCGCGAGCACCGGGTCGGGATCGCGCGGCGGCGGTGCGGCGAGCGGCGGCGGTGCCGCGGTCGGCTGCGGCGTGACGATGCGAATCGCCCAATACGCCGCGATCGCGCAGACGACCGCGAGCATCACGATGTGCACGAGCGCAGCAGCGAGTTTCTTCATTCCGGGCCGGACGGGCGCAAACGAGTCCTATGATGACGGGTCAGACGGCATGCCGCGCTGGGCGGCTTTCATCCTGATGCATTAACTGCGCAGCCGAATCCCGCCAAAACGGGGGTATAGGGGCCTGACCCGGTTGATAATATCGGCGCAACCCCTCCAGCGCCATCGGAAAACGCCGTTGTTTCAAGGCCTTCGGCGCGCATCTTCAACGACAGTCGAAACTGGACGCCTCGACGATGGACTCGGCTTCCCTTCGCCAAATGCAGCGCCGCGACCGCGGCTTCACGCTGATCGAGATCATGGTCGTGATCACGATCCTCGGGATCCTGGCCGCCCTGATCGTGCCGCGCGTGGTCGGCCGCACCGACGATGCACGCATCGCCGCCGCCAAGCAGGACGTCGCTTCGATCATGCAGGCGCTGAAGCTCTATCGCCTCGACAACGGCCGCTACCCGACGACCGAGCAGGGTCTGCGCGCGCTGATCGAGCGACCGGCCACCGAACCCGTGCCGAGCAACTGGAAGCAGGGCGGCTATCTCGAGCGCACTTCGCTGCCCAAGGATCCGTGGGGCAAGGAGTACCAGTATCTGAACCCCGGCTTGCGCGGTGAGATCGACGTATTCAGCTTCGGCCGCGACGGCCAGTCCGGCGGCGAAGGGCCAGACGCCGACATCGGCTCCTGGATGTTGTAGGCGACTCTTCGTTTCCGGCAACGTGGACCGGGTCGAGCATGAAAGCGCGCGGATTCACGCTGCTGGAGATGCTGATCGTGATCGTGCTCGCCGGCATCCTGCTGTCGATCGTGACGATCAGCGTGGCACCCGACGAGCGGCAGGCGCTCGCGCGTGAAGCGCAGCGCATCGGCCAGTTGATGGCGATCGCCGCCGACGAAGCGCGCATCCGCCAGCAGCCGATCGTCTGGGAAGCCGACCTGCGCGGCTACCGCTTCGTGACCGAAGAAGGCGGCGAGCGCCGTCTGCTGACCGGCGACGACCTGCTGCGCGAACGGACCTGGGAACGCGAGCTGACGCGGCTCGCAGTGATCGACCGCAGCAGCGCCAGGCCGGTGCAGGTGCTGCTCGGTCCGGGCGCGCCGCCGGTGCGCGTGCCGATCGCGCGCGAGTGGGTGCAGCCGCGCCTGCGGCTGGAACTGGCCAACGACGTCGCGCGCGTCGCCGTGGAAGTCGACGAAAGCGGTCGCAGCCATGTCGCGCTCCAGTAGCCGGACAAAGCGCGGGTTCACGCTGCTCGAAGTGCTGGTCGCGCTCGTGATCATCGGCGTGGCGCTCGCCGCCGCGATGCGCGGCGCGCTGTCGCTGGCCGGCACCGCGGAGGAGACGCGCTACAAGCTGCTTGCCAC
Source organism: Betaproteobacteria bacterium (assembly GCA_016861185.1). Lineage (GTDB taxonomy): Bacteria > Pseudomonadota > Gammaproteobacteria > Burkholderiales > Burkholderiaceae_F > DSNY01. The sequence continues at coordinate 556,044 of BOKW01000001.1, read as the reverse complement.
GCTGACCGCCGAAAACCGCCTGTACGAGCTGCGACTGGCACGCCAGCGGCTCGAACTCGGGCAGAACGCGACCGATTGCGAACAGGGCGGCGTGACTTTCGTCTGCGAGCAGATCGTCAAGACGACACCGAATCCGTTCTTCCGCCGCATCGAGCTGCGCGTCTATCGCACGCAGGACGAGCAGCGCAGGCAGTATGCCGAGATGCTGACCGTGCTGCCGACCAACCAATGATCCGCCGGGCGCCGCTGCGCGGCTTCACGCTGCTCGAACTGCTGATTGCGATCAGCGTGCTGTCGCTGGTGTCGATCATCGCGTGGCGCGGGCTCGACACGCTGGTGACCACGCGCGAGCGTCTGGCGCCGGAAGGCGACGACGTGCGCGCGCTGCTCACCGCCTTCGGCCAACTCGAGCGCGACCTCGCGCACGTCGCGAATCCGACGCTGTTCGCGCTTGCGTCGAATCCGGTGCAGGTTCGACTTGCGACCAGCGGCCAGGTGCTCGAGATCGTGCGCATCGCGCCGCCCGACGAAAGCGGCGCGCTCGCGGTCCAGCAGGTCTTCTATCGCGTCGACGACGGCGCGCTGCTGCGGCAGGCCACGCCGGCGACGCGTGCGCTCAGACCCGTCGAAGCCGCGGAGTTCAGCAACGTGCGGCTGCTCGGCAACGTCAGGGCGATGCGCGTGAGGCTATGGCAGCCGGGTCCGGGTTGGGTCGCACCCGGCCAGGCAGGGCCGCAGCCGCCCGGCCAGGCGGCGGTGCCGCCGCAGGGCATCGAAGTCAACGTCGAGCGTACCGACGGCAAGACGTATCGACGCGTGCTCTTGGTGGGGTGAGGATCGTGGCATTCGGGAAATCCCCCCTGGCCCCCCTTTTTAAAGGGGGGGGGAGGCCGGCCCCCCCTCGCGAAGAGGGGGGCGGTGCCGCGCGCCAACGCGGCGCGGCCGTGTTGATGGCCTTGTTCGTCGCGACGCTTGCCACGCTGATCGTCACCGGGCTGTTCTGGAGTCAGTTCGTGCTGCTGCGGACGATCGAGAATCAGCAACTCGTGTCGCAAAGCCGGCTGCTGCTGCGCGGTGCGCTCGACTGGGCGCGCGCGATCCTGCGGGAAGACGCCGCGCGGTCGAACTACGACGCGCGCACGGAACCCTGGGCCACGCCGCTCGCGCCGACGCGGCTCGATCAGCTCGGCGAGACCTCGGCGCTCGCCTCGCAGGCGACGATCGAAGGCGACATCGACGACGCGCAAGCGCGGCTGAACCTGCGCAACCTGATTGCCGCCGACGGCCAGATCGTCGAGCGCGAACTGGCCGCGCTGCGCCGCCTGTGCGCGCTGCTTTCGGTGCCGGAAGCAACCGCCGACCTGATCGCGCAGCGCATGGCCGAGGCCTTCGCGCCGGCCGCGGCTTCGCCCGGCGGTGAGTCCGCCAAACCGCGCCCGATCCCGCTCGTGCTGCCGCGCGATCTGTTGGCGGTCGAAGGCATCGACCCCGAGGCGGCAGCCAAGCTCGCGTCGCACGTCGTGGTGCTGGACGAGCCGACACCCGTCAACGTCAATACCGCGGCGAGCGAAGTCATCGCCGCGCGCATCGCCGGGCTGACCTGGATGGACGCCAACCGCGTCGTCGAGCAGCGCACCCAGCTCGGCTACTTCCGCGACGTGGCCGATCTGCGCAACCGTCTCGGCGACAAGGCGACGGGGTTGCTGCCGCAGGACGTCTCGACGGCGTCGCGCTACTTCTTCGTGCGCGGCCGCGTCCGGCTTGACCGCGCCAGCACCGGGATGGAAGCTCTCGTCAAGCGCGGCCAGCCGGGCGCACCGGCGCCGATCGCCGTGCTATGGCAACGCGAGCTATGAAAGAGAAGTCAGCCCAGCGCCTGTTCGTCTTCGTGCCGCCGCACCGCGCGCTCGGCGGCCGCGGCAAGCTCGCGTCGTCGACCGTCGTGAGTTTCGTCGCCGTCGGCGCCAAGGGGGCCGAAAGCGGCGAAACGCCGATCGCGCTGCTGCCGAAAGCGTCTGCGGTGGACCTCGTGTTCGACACGTCGGACGTGTTCGTCGCCGCCGTCGACGCCCCGCGCATGCCCGAAGCGAAGCTACGACTGGCGCTGCCCAACCTGCTCGAGGAGCGGCTGCTGTCCGATCCGGCCGACTGCCACTTCGCGTTCACGCCGCAGGCGCGTTCGGGAACCGTGACGACGATCGCCTCGGCGCCGAAGCTGCCGGTCGCGGTGATCGACCGCGGCCTGCTGACGAACGCGCTCGACGCACTGTCCGAAGCCGGCTATCGCCCGCGCGCGGCGTATTCGGAGATCTACGTGGTGCCTGCGCCCGCCGCCGGCGTGCTGAGCGTGCGGCTCGACCGCGCACGCGGCATCGCGCGCAGCGGCAAGCACGACGGCTTCGCGTTCGAGTTCGACGGGGCGTCGGTGCCGGCGCCGCTGCTGCTCGCGGTGCGGCAGCTCGGCATCAAGCGCGTGCAGGCGTACGGGCGCGACGCGGGCAAGCTCGTGCAGTTCGCCGAGCAGCTGGGCGTGGCGGTCGACGCTTCGCAGCGCGAGCTCGACCTCGCCGCGACGGACACCGCAGTGAACCTTCTGCAGGGCGCGTTTGCGCCCGGCGGGCTGCTCGGCAGCCTGTCGCTGCCGAAGCTGACCACGGCCAAGCTGAAGGTGCCGCTGATCTGGAGCGGCGTGGCGGCGGCCACCTTCGTCGTCGGCATGAACGCATACTGGTTGAAGCTCGAGGCGGAGGCGAAAGCGATCCGTATGCAGATGGAAACGGCGTTTCGCAGCGCGTTTCCCGAGGCGACCGCGGTCGTCGACCCGGTGCTGCAGACGCAGCGCCAGCTCGGCGCGCTGCGCGCGCGCGCCGGCATTCCGTCGGCCGACGACTTTTCGGTCCTCAACGCGCAGGCCGCGCAGCTGCTGTCGCTCGCGCCGATCGGCAGCGTGGCGGGCATCGAGTACCGCGAAGGCGCGCTGCGCGTGAAGTTCAAGCCGGGCACCGCCGACAACCCGGCGCTGCAGAACACGTTGCGCGCGCAGGCGATCCAGATTGGACTGAACCTGCGGTTCGAGGCGGACGGCTCGGCGCGGCTCGTTCCAAGCGGGGGCTGACGATGAACGCGATCGCACAGTTCTGGTCGGAGCGCGCGCCGCGCGAGAAGGCGATCCTCGCTTCCGGCGCAGCGATCGTGCTGATCGCGCTGCTCTATCTGCTCGCGATCGAGCCGGCCGTGTCCGGCATCGCGCGGCTCGAGCGCGGATTGCCGCAGACGCGCGCGCAGGCCGCGAAGCTCGACGCGCTGCTCGGCGAGGTCAAGAACCTGAAGTCGCGCGCGCAGGTCGCGAGCGTTTCGCCGCAGGAAGCGCGCGGCGCGCTCGAAAAGTCGCTCGCCGCCGCCGGGCTGAAGGCCGCGCGCATCGTGCCGCTCGCCGACGGCGACCTGCAGCTCACCTTCGCCAACGTCCCGTATGCGACCTGGGCCGCGTGGCTCGCGCGCACCGAGCGCGAGCTCGGCGCCCGTGCCACCAGCGTGAACGCAACGGCGACGGCGACGCCGGGCAACGTCGACGTCGAGCTGGCGCTGCGGCTGGCGCGGCGGGCGGGGTGAGGAGACGCCGTGCTTCGCTGGATCGGTTACGGGCTCGTCGCGCTGGTCGCGATCGTCGCGACGGTCGGCGCGCTCGCGCCGGCGCAATGGCTCGCGGCGGCCGTCGCAGGCGCCACGCACGGCCGCGTCGAACTCGCGGAAACCAAGGGCACGCTGTGGAACGGCGAAGCGACGCTGGTGCTGGTCTCCGGCGCAGCGCCGGGCGCGGTGCGCGCGAGCCTGCCGGAGCGCTTGTCCTGGCGACTGTCACCTTGGCAGCTTCTCACTGGAACGATCGATCTGACGCTGCAGCATCCGTCGGCCCTGTCGCAGCCGCTCGCGATCCGCGCCTGGCCGAACGGCCGCGCCACGCTGGGTGCGACGACGGTGCGGCTCCCCGCGCCGCTGCTCGTCGGACTGGGTGCGCCGTGGAACACCGTGCGGCCGGGCGGCGTGGTTACGTTGAGCTGGGATCGACTGCAGATCGAACCCGGGCGCTGGCAGGGAAACTTCTCGGCCGAATGGCAATACGCATCGAGCGCGCTGACGCCGGTGTCGCCGATGGGACATTACCGCCTGCAGACCAATGGCGTATTCCCGGGAACTCAACTGAACCTGCTAACCCTTTCGGGCCCCCTGGAGCTGACAGGCAGTGGCACAATCGCAGAGGGTGGGCGCTTACGCTTTCAAGGTATGGCACGGGCAGTGCCCAACGCCGACCCCGGCGTGAAGACGCAACTGACCGGGTTGATTTCGCTGCTCGGCCGGCGCGACGGCGACTCGGCCATTCTGAACATCGGAAGCTGAAATGATCAGATTGCGCGCAGAACGGAGCGCAAGGGGCTCGGTCCCCCTGACCGCCCGCCCGATCGCCTGGGCGGTGATCTGCGCGCTCGCGCTGCCGGCTGCGCCGCTGACCGCGCAACAAGGCGCCGCGCCCGCACCGAAGGCGCAGCAGGCGGGCAAAGAAGAAACCGTGATGCTGAACTTCGTGCAGGCCGATCTGGAGGCGGTCGTGCGCGCGATCGGCCAGTTCACCGGCCGGCAGTTCGTCATCGACCCGCGCGTCAAGGGCACGATCAACCTCGTGACCGAACGGCCGGTCACCAAGCAGCAGGCCTACGAACAACTGCTGTCGGCGCTGCGGCTGCAGGGATTCACGATCGTCGAGTCGCCGCAGCCGGGCGGCATCGCGCGCATCCTGCCCGAGGCCGACGCCAAGCTGCAGGGCGGGCGCGTCGTCGCGCCTTCGACGACCGCGCCGCGCGGCGACCAGATCGTCACGCAGGTGTTCCAGCTTTCGTACGAATCGGCGACCAACATGGTGCCGATCCTGCGGCCGCTGATCGCGCCGAACAACACGATCTCTGCGTACGGGCCGAACAACTCGCTGGTCATCACCGACTACGCCGACAACCTGCGCCGCATCGCGCAGATCATCGCCGCGATCGACCAGCCGGGCGCGGCCGACGCGGAGATCGTGCAACTGAAGCACGGGCTGGCGGTCGAGATCGCGGCGATCGCCACGCGCGTGCTCGACGAAGGCGCGCGCGCCGCCGGCCAGGCGGTCGACGGCGGCCAGCGCGTGCAGGTGCTCGCCGAGCCGCGCACGAACTCGCTGATCGTGCGCACCGCCAGCCGCGCACGGCTTTATCTCGCGAAGCAGTTCATCGAGAAGCTCGACCAGCCGAGCCTGACGCCCGGCAACATCAACGTCGTCTACCTGCGCAACGCGGAAGCGACCAAGCTCGCGCCGCTGCTGCGCGCGATCATCGCCGCCGATCCCTCGTTCGTACCGCAGACGGGCGGCGGCGGGTTGACGCCGACGACGACGACGGCGCCGGGCCAACCGGGCCAGCCCACACAGCCGGTCGTCCAGGCGCAGCCGAGCCCGGCATTGAGTGCCGCCGGCGCCGGCGCCGCCGGCGGGCTGGCCGGGATGATCCAGCCCGACGCGGCGACCAACTCGCTGATCATCACCGCGCCCGAGCCGCTGTACCGCAATCTGCGCGCAACCATCGAGAAGCTCGACGTGCGCCGCGCGCAGGTCGTCATCGAGTCGCTGATCGTCGAAGTCAGCGCGGACAAGGCCGCCGAGTTCGGCGTCCAGTTCCAGGCGCTCGGCGGGCTGCGCGAAACCAACGCCAACGACACCAGCGTGATCGGCGGCACCAACTTCGGCGCGCGTGGCAGCGGCACCAACATCATCGATGCCGCGCAGAACCTCGGCTCGCTCGGGCCGGGGCTCAATATCGGCGTGATCCGCGGCCGCGTGACGATTCCCGGCATCGGCGAGGTGACCAACCTGGGTTTCCTCGCGCGCGCGCTCGAGACCCGGGCCAACGCCAACGTGCTGTCGCGGCCGAACATCCAGACGCTGGACAACGAGGAGGCCAAGTTCCTCGTCGGCCAGAACGTGCCTTTCCAGACCGGCTCGTTCACGCAGGGCTCCACCGGCGCGACCAATCCGTTCCAGACTTTCGAGCGGCGCGACATCGGCACGCAGCTGCGCGTACGGCCGCAGATCTCCGAAGGCGGCGCGGTGCGCCTTTCGATCTATCTGGAGGTCTCGTCGATCGCGCCGACCACGGTGCAGGGGCAGATCGTCACGAACAAGCGCAGCTTCGAATCGGCGGTGATCGTCGACGACGGCAATTTCGTCGTGCTGTCGGGGCTGATCGAGGACCGCTCCAACGACAGCGAAAGCAAGGTGCCGCTGCTCGGCGACCTGCCGCTGATCGGCGGGCTGTTCCGCTACGACAACCGCTCGCGTACGAAGACCAACACGATGATCTTCCTGCGCCCCTACGTGATCCGAGACGAGCGTGCCTCCTCGACGTTGGCGGCCGACCGTTACGAGTACATGCGCACGCAGATGGCCGACAGCCAGCGGCCCGACTCGTTGCTGTTCCGTGGCTATCAGACAGATCTGCCGCCCCCGGCGCCCGCGAAGCCGCCGGCACCTGCGCCCGCACCGGCCGTACCGCCCGCGACGGGCGGGCCGCCGGCCACGGTGACGCCGGTCGCGCCGCCCGCTCCGGAGCCCACGCCGGCACCTGGACCGGCACCCGAGTCGGCTGCGCCGCAGCCCGCTGCAACGCCGGCCTCTGCGCCCGCTTCGCAGCGCGCGCCTGCGCCGCCGCCGTCGGCCGCGACAGAAGCGCCGCCGCCGGCAGCGCCGGCCAGCGGTGCCTTCGCCGCCGCGCCGGGCACGGCGGCGCCGGCAGCGGGCACGCAGTTGATCCAGGTCGCCGCGGTCAACGACATCGCGAAAGCCCGCGAGCTGCAGCGGCAGTTGCGCACGGCGGGTTTCGACGCGTACTGGGAAAGCGTGCGCCGGCCGAACGGCAGAGGCGAGATCGTGCGCGTGCGCGTCGCGGTCGATCGCACCAGGCAAAGCGTGGCCGAGACGATCGCCGAGCTGAAGCGGCGCGGTTTCGAGCCGACGCTGGTCAATCCTTGAGGAACGCGCACCGATGAGCAGCGCGCAGGCCTTCGTCCCGTACGCGTTCGCGCGCGACAACGCGATCCTGCTGAAACCCACCGGCGAACGCGACGCCGAGGTGTGGATCAGCGAATCGACCCCGCTGGCGGCGCTGAACGAGGTGATGCGCGTGTTCCCGGGGCGCGTGAAGCCGATCGTGGTAGCCGCCGACAAGCTGTCGGAGGCGATCGCGCAAACCTACTCGCAGTCCGAGGGCAGCGCGCAGCAGATCGTCGGCGACATCGAAGGCGAGTTCGACATCACGCGCATGATGCAGGAGGTCCCCGACATCGAGGACCTGCTCGAGGCCGAGGACGATGCGCCGATCATCCGCATGATCAACGCGCTGCTGACGCAGGCCGCGCGCGACGGCGCGAGCGACATCCACATCGAGGCGTTCGAAACCTATTCGCTGGTGCGCTTCCGCGTCGACGGCACGCTGCGCGACATCGTGCGGCCCAAGCGCGCGCTGCACGCGGCGCTGGTGTCGCGCATCAAGATCATGGCGCAGCTCGACATCGCCGAAAAACGCCTGCCGCAGGACGGCCGCATCACGCTGCGCGTCGGCGGCAAGGCGATCGACGTGCGCGTCTCCACGCTGCCGACCGGCCACGGCGAACGCGTGGTGCTGCGCCTGCTGGAGAAGGACCTGTCGAAGCTCACGCTCGAGAACCTCGGCATGAGCGACCGCACGCTGCGCAGATTCGACGAGCTGATCCACCAGCCGCACGGGATCATTCTCGTCACCGGTCCGACCGGCTCGGGCAAGACGACGACGCTGTACGGCGCGATCCGCCGGCTCGATCACGCGACGACCAACATCATGACGGTCGAGGATCCGATCGAATACGACCTCGAGGGCATCGGCCAGACGCAGGTCAATCCGAAGATCGAGATGGACTTCGCGCGCGCGCTGCGCGCGATCCTGCGGCAGGACCCCGATGTCGTGATGATCGGCGAGATCCGCGACCTCGAAACCGCGCAAATCGCCGTGCAGGCCTCGTTGACCGGCCACCTCGTGCTCGCCACGCTGCACACCAACGACGCGGCCAGCGCGGTCACGCGGCTGATCGACATGGGCATCGAGCCCTTCCTGCTGTCTTCTTCGCTGCTCGCGGTGCTCGCGCAGCGGCTCGTGCGCAAGCTGTGCCCGCACTGCAAGCAGCCGGTCGAGTCGATCGGCGGCAGCGGCCAGACCTTCCGCGCGGTCGGCTGCGTGTATTGCGGTCACACCGGCTATCTGGGTCGTACCGGCATCTACGAGCTGCTGACCGTCGACGACGAGATGCGTCTTCTGGTGCACAACGGCGCCAACGACACCGACATCCGCCGCACCGCCGAGCGCGCCGGCATGCTGCCGCTGCGCGCCGACGCGATGCGCTGGGTCGCCGCCGGCATCACGTCGCAGGAAGAAGTCTTGCGCGTGACGCGCGAGTGAAATGAGCGAACGCGGAGGCGCGCAGACGCGGAGCAACGCGGAGAAGGCAGTCGCTTGTTGGTCTCGGCGAATCTCCGCGCCCTCTGTGTCTCTGCGTTCGCTCGGTTAATCGCCCATGGCTGCCTACCGTTACGCCGCCGCCGACGGCTCCGGCAAGGAGACGACGGGCGTGCTCGAGGCCGACAGCGCGCGCGCGGCGCGGCAGCTTCTGCGCGGGCGCGGGCTCGTGCCGCTGACGGTCGAGCCGGTCGTTTCCGAGGCGCAGAAGCAGGCGCTGTCGCTCGCGCTCGGCCGCCGGCTGTCGCAGACGGAACTGGCGGTGATCACGCGCCAGCTCGCTTCGCTGCTCGGCGCGGCGCTGCCGGTGGCCGACGCGCTGACGGTGATGGTCGAGCAGAGCGAAAAGCAGTCGGTGCGCGAGCTGATGGCCGCGATCCGCACCGACGTGCTCGGCGGCTCGTCGCTGTCGAAGGCGCTCGCGCGCCATCCGCGCCAGTTCCCCGACATCTACCGTGCGCTGATCGCCGCCGGCGAGGAATCGGGCAAGCTGGGCTCGGTCCTGCAGAGCCTCGCCGACTACATCGAAGAGCGCGCGAAGCTGCAGCAGAAGATCACGCTCGCGTTCGTCTACCCGGCGATCGTCACTTTCGTCGCGCTGGCGGTGGTCATCGGGCTGCTGACCTACGTCGTGCCGCAGGTCGTGCAGGTGTTCGCCAACACCAAGCAAGCGCTGCCGTTCCTCACGCGCGCACTGATCGCGACCTCGGACTTCGTGCGCGGCTACGGCTGGATCGTCGCCGCGTTGCTCGCGGTCGGCGCCTTCCTGCTCAACCGCGCGCTGCGCGTCGAGGCAGTGCGCATGCGCTGGCACCAGCGCATCCTGCGGCTGCCGGTCGCCGGGGTGCTCGCGCGCTCGATCAACACCGCGCGCTTCGCCAGCACGCTTTCGATCCTGGTCGGCTCGGGCGTGCCGATGCTGCGCGCGCTGCAGGCCGCCGGCGAAACGCTGACCAACCGCGCGATGCGCGCGCGCGTCGTCGAGGCCACACAGCGCGTGCGCGAGGGTTTTTCGCTCGCGCGGGCGCTGCGCGCCGACGCCGAGGAAGAGCGTCGCGCCGGACACATGAAGCTCTTTCCGCCGGTGCTGATCCATCTGATCGCCTCGGGCGAAGCGACCGGCAAGCTGCCCGAGATGCTCGCGCGCGCCGCCGACATCCACGCGCGCGAGGCCGAGCGCAGGGCGCTGTTCTTTACGTCGCTGCTCGAGCCCGCGCTGATCCTGACGATGGGCGTGATCGTCATGCTGATCGTGCTCGCGGTGCTGCTGCCGATCATCGAGATCAATCAGCTCGCTCGCTGAGTCCGGATTGCGGATCGCGGACCGCGGATTGCGCGTCGGCAGCGAACGCGCCGCGCGATAATCCGCCCATGCTGCGCACCTCACTCGACTCCCTGCCCGCCTCGCGCATCCGCGAGGTCGCGAACGCGGCGCTCGGCCGCGACGACATCGTCAAGTTCTGGTTCGGCGAAGGCGACCTGCCCACGCCGGAGTTCATCCGCGCTGCGGCCAAACAGGCGCTCGACGCGGGCGAGACCTTCTACAACCACAACCTCGGCATCGCGGAATTGCGGCAGGCGATCGCCGACTACGCGTCGAAGCTGCACGGGGTTCGCATTGAGTCCGACCGCATCGCGGTCACCAGCGCCGGCGTCAACGCGTTGTCTCTGATCGCGCAGGCGCTGTTCGATCCGGGCGATCGAGTCGCGATCGTCACGCCGGTGTGGCCGAACCTGACGTCGATCCCGCGCATCATGGGCGCGGAGGTCGTTCGCGTACCGCTCGCTTGCCGCGACGGCGTGTGGTCGCTCGATCTGCAGAAACTCATCGATGCCGCCGCGCCCGGCACGCGCGCGGTGCTGGTCAATTCGCCGAACAATCCGACCGGCTGGACGATGCCGCAGGCGGACTGGGAGGCGCTGCTCGCACATTGCCGCCGGCACGGGATCTGGCTCGTCTCCGACGACGCCTACGAGCGGCTCGTCTATACGGGCGCACCGCATGCGCCCGGCGTGCTCGCGCGGATCGAAGACGGCGAACGCTTCATCAGCGCGAACACGTTCTCGAAGTCGTGGACGATGACCGGTTGGCGGCTCGGCTGGTTGATCGCGCCCAGCAGGTTCGTCGCCGACTTCGGCAAGCTCGTCGAATTCAACACGTCGTGCGCGCCGCCGTTCGTGCAGCGCGCCGGCATCGTCGCGATCCGCGACGGCGACCCGCTCATTCGCGATACCGTCGCGCGGCTCAAGCGTTCGCGCGACCTGCTCGTGCAACGGCTGCGCGCGCTGCCGGGCGTCGAAGCGGCCGCGCCGCCGGGCGCGATGTATCTGTTCTTCCGCATCCCCGGCCGCAGCGACGACAGCCTCGCGTTCGCGAAGGATCTCGTCACGCGCTCGGGGCTGGGGCTCGCGCCCGGGATCGCGTTCGGCGCCGAAGGCGAAGGCTACCTGCGCTGGTGCTTCGCCGCGACCGAAGCGCTGATCGAGCAAGGCGTCGAGCGCCTGGCGCGGCATCTGCGCTGACGGCGAAGGCTGTATTCACCACGGAGACGCCGAGAGCAGCGAGAGAAGCAGTTCTCTACGCCTCTGTGTCTCTGTGGTGAATTCATCGGCCTTCGAAAGCAGAGAATCTCACCGGCGAGGCATAGAGGAGAGCCCGATCGTTCTCGGTCTCCTCGGTGTGCTCGGTGGCAAGACTCGGCGCCGCCGGGCGCTAACGCAGCCGCTCGACCGCGGCGTCGAAGACGTAACCCGCGCCGCGCTCGGTGCGGATGTAGCGCGGTTGCGAGGGATCGGGCTCGATCTTGCGGCGCAGCCGCAGGATCTGCACATCGATCGAGCGGTCGTAGACCTCGGCGTTATGCAGCCGCGACAGGTCGAGCAACTGGTCGCGCGTCAGCACCCGCTGCGGCGAGGACAGGAAGGCCGTCAGCAGGCTGAACTCGCCGTTGGTCAGCTCGACCGTGCGGCCGTCGACCGACTTCAGCCTGCGCAGCCCGACGTTCAGCTCCCAGGTGCCGAAGCGGTATGCGCGCACGCGCGCCAACTCGTCGGCCACGGTCGCCTGTGCGCGCGCCCGCCGCAGCAGCGCGCGGATGCGCGCGAGCAGTTCGCGCGGCGAAAACGGCTTGGTCAGGTAATCGTCGGCGCCGAGCTCGAGGCCCATCACGCGGTCGGCCTCCTCGACGCGGCCGGTCAGCATGAGGATCGGGATCGCCGACTGTTCGCGCAACCTGCGCGCGATCTGCATGCCGTCCTCGCCGGGGAGCTTCAGGTCGAGCACGATCAGATCGACCGTCTCGCGGGCGATGATCTGCTGCAGTTCGCGGCCGGTCGCCACCGTGGTGACGCGCAGCTCGTTCTGCGTCAGATAGTCGAAGACGAGCGAGCGAACGGCCGGATCGTCGTCCACCGCGACGACGTGCGGCTGAAGCTGCGTGACGGCTTCCATTGCGGCGCCCGAGTTCCGGTCCAGTGCGCTCAGCATAGCCCCGCCGGGCGCGGTGCCGCCGAGCCGCTCCTGCACGAAGTTCGCGTTCTCGAACCGTCTTGTCATACCCTCCCTCCCGGACCGGCCCTTCCGATGCCCGGCGCGCGGCCGCGTGCGAATTTCGCACAACTGGCCGCCGGTCGAACAGGGGGCTCGGCACGCGGTCGAATTACAGATGTAATTTCCGGCCGCTTGTCCGACATGCCATGGGAACGGTAGGGTTGTCGAATGCGTGATGTCCGCGGCGTCGTGCGGAGGTCGGCCATCGAAGCGCGGTCGGAGTCGATTGCGCGCGCAACGCTGTCCGCCGCCGTCCGCTGCCCGTCGAGTTAGCCGAAGGAACACGATGACCGCACCCGCCCCGACTCCGCACATGCCTGCGCGCCGCCGCAAATGAAGGAGCAGGTTCCCGCGCCGGGCCCCGCGCCCCGCATCCTGGTGGTCGATGCCGACCGCCTGACGCTCGGACTGCTCGAAGAGTGGCTGCGCGCGGCCGGCTACGAGGTCGTCAAAGGGCAGGCCGACGACGCGGCCGCACCGGAAGGTGTGGCGCTCGCGATCGTCGACGTGCCCTTCGCGCGCAGCGGCGTCGAGCGCCTGCAGCGCTTCGCGGCGCGTCACGCCGGTACACCGATCCTCGCGCTGTCGCCGACCTTCTTCTCGAACGTCAAGTGCACGGGCGACTGCGCCCGGTCGCTCGGCGTGTCCGGCGTGCTGCCGAAACCGATCGCGCGCGACGCGCTGATCACCGCGATCGAGGACCTGCTGCGCCCCGCCGGATGAACGTCGCGACCGCGATCGCCACGGTCGGCACGCGGCAGTGGACCCGCCGCAGCGTGCCGTGGATCGGAACGCTGTTCATCGGCGTGATCGTGGCGATGGCGGCGTCCGACATCCTGCGCGGCTACCAGATGACGGTCGAGGACACGGGCCGCCAGCTCGAGACGCAGGCGCGCATCATCGCCGAGCAGACCGCACGCAGCCTGCAGGCCGTCGACGTCGTGCTGCGGCACATCGCGTCCGAATTCAAGCGCGGGCGGCTCGCGCGGCTGCGTCCCGAGGAACTGCACGCCTATCTGAACGAGCAGGCGGTGGGGCTCGTGCAGATCGAGGGCCTCGCACTGCACGACGCCAAGGGCGACGCGCTTGCGATGTCGTGGCTGCCGCCGGGCACAGCCGTCAACATCGCGCACCTGCCGGGCTTCGCCGCGCTGCGCGACGATCCGACGCTCGGCCTCGTGGCCAGCCCGGCAACGCGCAGCCCGAGCGACGGCCAATGGGTTTTCCCGCTCGGCCGCCGGCTCGAGACGACGACGGGCGAGTTCGCCGGCGTGATCGGCGCACGCGGCCGCATCGACTACTTCCAGCACTTCTACCGCGACATCCGGCTCGACGAAGGAACGAAAGTCACCCTGATGCACCGCGGTGGCACGCTGCTCGCGCGCTATCCGCCGGCGCCGGCCGCGCTGGGCCAGCACTTCCCGCTGCTCGACAAGATGATCGCCGTGCGCGAGTCGGGTGCCCCGTGGCCGACCCGCACGATCAGCCCCGTCGACGGCGTCGAGCGCTTCGGCGCGGTACGTCCGGTGCCGGACTATCCGCTCGAGGTCATCGTCACGCGCGATACGCGCACGGCGCTCGCGCGGTGGCGCGAACAGGCCTGGGGCACGGCCGCGCGCACGCTCGCGCTCGCGGTGCTCGCCGCGCTGCTGCTCGCGCTGCTGATGCGGCAGCTTGCGCGGCTGGCGGCGGTGCGCGACAAGCTCGACGCGTCGCGCGAGCGCTTCGCGCTCGCGGTCGCCGGCTCCGACGACGGCATCTGGGACTGGGATCAACGGTCGGATTCCGTCTTCGCGTCGGCGCGCGCGCGCGAGCTGCTCGGGCTGCCGCCGGGTCCCGAAATGCAGCCGCGCGCGCAGTGGTTCGCCGCGCTGCAGTTCCATCCAGAGGACGCTCCGCGCCGGCTCGAGGCGATGGAAGCGCACATGGCCGGCAAGACGCCGCTGTACGAAGGCGAGTACCGCGTGCGGCATGCCGACGGCAGCTACCGCTGGGTGCGCATCCGCGGGCTGTGCATCCGCGACGCGAGCGGTGCACCGCTGCGCATGGCCGGATCCGTCAGCGACATCGACGCGCGCAAACGCGCCGAAGAGGCGCTGCGGCAGTCCGAGGAACGCTACGCGATCGCGATGACGGGGTCGAACGAGGCGCACTGGGTGTGGGACGTGCGCAGCGACGAGGTCTTCGTCTCGCCGATGACCTACGAGGTGCTCGGCATCGCGGCCGGCACCCCGCTGCGCACGCGCGCCGAGTTCTTCGCGCGCGTTCCGATTTACCCGGACGACCGCGAGCGCCTGGCGTACGCGCTCGACGAGCACCTCGCCGGGCGCACGCCGCGACTCGATATCGAATACCGCGTCGTCAACGCCGCCAGCGGCGAAGTGCGCTGGATCCATACGCGCGGCCAGTGCTTCCGCGACGCCGAGGGCCGGCCGCAGCGGCTCGCCGGCTCGACCGTCGAGATCACCAAGCGCAAGCAAGCCGAAGAGGCGCTGCGCAAGAGCGAAGAGGCGCTGCGCCAGTCGGAACAGCGCTACCAGCTCGCGGTCGCCGGCGCCAACCAGGGCTTGTGGGACTGGGATCTGGCGAGCGACACCGTCTTCATGTCGGCGCGCGCGCAGCAGCTCTTCGGGCTCGAGCCGGGCGAACCGCTGCGCCCCCGCCGCGAATGGATCGCCAAGTGGACCTACCACCCCGACGACCGACCGCGCGTGCGCGACGCGCTGTCGGCATATCTGCGGGGCGCCACGCGCAACTTCGAGGTCGAATACCGGATGCGCATGCCGTCCGGCGATTGGCGCTGGTTCTACGACCGCGGCGTGGCGCTGCGCGACGACGCCGGCCGGCCCTACCGCATGGCCGGCTCGATCGAGGACATCACCGAACGCAAGAACGCGCAGGCCGAGCGCGATCGCCTCGAAGCGCAGCTTCGGCAGGCGCAGAAGCTCGAGGCGATGGGAACGCTCGCCGGCGGCGTGGCGCACGACTTCAACAACATCCTCGCGGCCATCCTCGGCTACGGCGAAATGGCGCAGAAGGACGCGCCGGAGGGCACGCCGCTGCGGCGGCA
This sequence comes from Betaproteobacteria bacterium, assembly GCA_016861185.1. Lineage (GTDB taxonomy): Bacteria > Pseudomonadota > Gammaproteobacteria > Burkholderiales > Burkholderiaceae_F > DSNY01. The sequence goes on along the minus strand of BOKW01000001.1, from coordinate 540,854 downwards.
CATCGATGCGGCGATGAGCGCGGGCATGCGCGCCAAGGCGTTGGTCGAGCGCATCCTCGCGTTCTCGCGCAGCGGCATGGGCGAACGCGTTCCGGTGCACGTGCAATCGGTCGTCGCGGAAGTGCTCGACGCGGTCGCCGGTTCGCTGCCGCCGGGCGTGCGGCTCGAGCGCAGCCTTGCCGCGGGCGACGCGGCCGTGCTCGGCGACCCGACGCAGATCCATCAGGTCGTGATGAACCTGTGCACGAACGCCGTACAGGCGATCCGCGCCGAGGGCACGCTGATGGTCTCGATCGACACGACCACGTTCGCCGTGCCGCGCCGCCTGACGACCTGCGAACTCGCGCCGGGCAGCTACGTGCGGTTGCGCGTCGCCGATACCGGCTGCGGCATCGAGCCCAAGCTGATCGAACGCATCTTCGATCCGTTCTTCACGACCAAGGAGGTCGGCGTCGGTACCGGGCTCGGGCTGTCGCTGGTGCACGGCATCGTCGCCGACCTGGGCGGCGGCATCGACGTCGAGAGCCGCGTGGGCGAAGGGTCCACTTTCACGGTCTACGTACCGTGGCAAAGCTGCGTGGCTGCGCCGCAGAAGGTCGAGGAACCCGTCACCAACGGCTCGGGCGAGACGATCCTGCTGGTCGACGACGAAACCGCGCTGGTGCAGCTCGGCGAGGAGATGATGGCCGAGCTGGGCTACGAGCCGGTCGGCTTCGCCTCCGGCAGGGCCGCGCTCGAATCCTTCCGCGCCGCGCCCGATCGCTTCGACGCCGTGATCTCCGACGAAGCGATGCCGGGCATGACGGGCTCCGAGCTCGCGATCGAGATCCGCAAGATCCGCCCCGACATCCCGATCGTGCTGATGAGCGGCTACGTGACGCCGCAGCTTGCCGCGCGCGCGCGCGAAGCGGGTGTCGTCGAAGTGCTGGCCAAGCCGCTGGTCTCGCGCGAGATCGCGCGCAGCCTCGCCAACGCGCTGCGGCGCTGAGGCGCACCGCTCTTCTTCCCCGTTCGTAACGGGGAACCGAAGAGAAGGTTCTTCACCGCGCACAGAAGGGTGTCCCGTCCTCGTCCCCTTTCGTAAAGGGGGACCGGAGGGGGAGATCCGATCCACACGCACCGAAGGTGCGTCCGTCCTCGTCCCCCTTTCGTAAAGGGGGACCGGAGGGGGATTTCACAGCATCGCCCTGCGGCCGATCGAGCAATCCCCCGCCTCCCCTTTTCAAAGCGGCGTTCGCATTGCTGTTGCAACTGAAATCGCCGCGCGCCGCCGTGCAACGGTCGTGCAACGCGCCCTCGGGAAGATGCGTTCGCAATCAAAGCAAACGCATGGAGAAGCGAATGAAGCAACAGCATGTACCACAGCGCTTCGCGCTGGCGACGCTCGCCACGCTCGCCTCGGCGAGCTGGCTGGTACTGACGGTCGTGATGCCGGCCGCCTGAACACGCAACGCGCGGCGACCGCGCACGGAAAGGAATCGCCATGAACCCCATCGACTTCGGCCCGACCCGACTGCGCCGGGGCGCGACCCTGCGCATCCACGACGGCGAAGGACGCAGCGTCGCGGTGTTCAACGGTCTCGTCTGGATCACGCAGGAAGGCGACCCGCGCGACGTATTCATCGCGAGCGGCCAGAGCTTCACGATCGACCGGCCGGGGCTGGTCCTCGTCGACGCGATGAACGACACCGACCTGATCGTGCTTGCGCCGGGCGCGCCCGCCGCGACGGACGGACGCGCCGCCCGCGCGGATGCATCCGGACTGCGCCTGGCCGCGTAAGTCGCCTTCGTAACGGAAGGAGCCCGACATGGACGCGCGCGTAAACGGAACGACCCTGGAAATCGGCGCAGAACATCCGCCGCGCGACACCGCGTCGGTGTTCCTGCGGCACGTGCGTCCGGGCGACGGTGCGCTGCTCGACGGCCTGGTGCGTGCGCTGTCCGGTGCCTCGCGCTACCGCCGCTTCCACGCCGTCGTCAACGAGCTCTCGGAACCCTGGCGCGCGCGCCTGACGCGTGTGGCACCCGACGAGGCGGCGCTGCTGGCGATCGTCCGCGAGGGCGAGCGCGAGATCGCGATCGGCGAAGCGCGCTACGCGACGGCCGAAGACGCAGCCGCCGACGCGCGCGAGTTCGCGCTGGTCGTTGCCGACGACTGGCAGGGTCTCGGCATCGGTGCGCGACTGCTGCGTGGACTGCTTCGCTGCGCCGAACGCACGGGCGTGCGCGTGCTGTACGGCGACGTGTTCGCCGACAACGCGTCGATGCTCGCGTTTGCGCACAGGCTCGGCTTCAGCCAGCGGCGCCATCCGACCGACGCACGTCTCGTGCGGGTCGTCAAGACGCTGCCACCCGCGGCCGAAACGGCCGCGCCGATCCGCCGCGCCCCCGCTATGCCGGTCGAGTCGTGGTCGCAGTGCTGCGCGCTCGGAGCGCCGGCATGAGCGCGCGGATCGGACTGCCGGCGCGGGTCGCCCCGGTCGCGGCGTTCCTGAGGCGATTCGCCGAGACCGTCGACGCGTGGGCGCAGCGGGCGCGCGACCGCTGCAACCTCGCCGAGCTCGACGAACGGCAGCGGCGCGACATGGGCCTCGACCTCGAGGCGATCCGCCGCGAGGCGAGCAAACCCTTCTGGCGCGCATGAACGAAGCGAAGGAGATCACGCGATGAACGACGACTTCCACCCCGGCGGCGCTTACGCCGACGACGAGGCCGCGGGCCGCGAACCGGCGGCCGGCGCGACCGAATACGCCGACGAATACGCGCTCAACGACATCGGCATCGCGCTGCGGCTGCACGCGCTCGACGCCATCGCTTGAGCCGTTCGCCAGCGATTCAACGATCCGGCTGCGCGGTGCCCGCGGCGCGGCGGCGAGCTCTCAGGATGAACGCACCGGCTTGGTTGACCGCCGCACTCGCCTTGTGCGCGTCCGTCTTCGCGCCGCCGGCGCAGGCGCAGGAAACGCGCGCGCAGCGGCAGGCGCAGATCGCGCACGAACTGTTCGCCGCGTCCTGCCTCGCGCATTACGGCGACGAGGCGGCGCTGGCCGAGTGGGTGCGAAGCCGCGGCTTCGGGCGGACCGATCCTGCATTCACGCGCGCCGTCCTGCAGGGCGAACGCGGCGAAGTGTGGTCGGCGACCGACGAAAGCGGCGAGTACGTGATCCTGTTGAAGCCGCGCGGCAACTGCGAGGTCTGGGCGCGCCGCGCCGACGCGCAGACGGCCGTGGAATTGTTCGAGCGGGCGCTGCTCGACGCGCGACGACCGGGCCGCCGCATCGAACGCGAAGACGATCGCACCATCGACGCACACGGCGCGCGCTACCGGATGGTTGCCTACTCTCTCTACGAAGACGGCCGGCAGGGCGGCTGGGCGTTCATCGCGATCGCTTCGGCGTCGGCCGCGGCGGAGGTGCAGCTGCGCCTGTCGGCGGACTGGGGCAGATGACGCCCGGTTTCAAGTGAAACACGCGCGGCACGCGCTGCAACGGCGCGGCAACCGAGGATCGCGACGATCGCGCCTCGATGAAGTACGAAATCTAAGCGGAGAGCGATTCCATGGATTCGAATGACAAGCGGAAGTTCACGCCAGCGCGGCTGGCGATCGCCGTCGCCGTCGTCGGCGCAATCGGCGCGTACGCGTACTTCGACGCGCCGGTGAAGGCGGCGGCGCAGGCCTCCGCGCTGCCGGCCGCGGTGCCGGTGTCGGTCGCGGCGGCGCTCGAGAAGCGCATCACCGAGTTCGACGAGTTCTCGGGCCGGCTCGAAGCGATCGACAAGGTCGAAGTGCGCCCGCGCGTGGCCGGTTACATCGAGTCGATCCACTTCACGCCCGGCGCGCTGGTCAACAAGGGCGACACGCTGTTCGTGATCGATCCCAAGCCGTACGCGGCCGAGGTCGCGCGCGCCGAAGCGGCGCTGGCAGGGGCGCAGGCGCGGCTCGCGCTCACGAACTCCGAAGCCGAGCGCGCGAAGCGATTGCTCGAGGACCGCGCGATCGCCCAGCGCGAGTTCGAGGAGCGCGCCAACGCGCAGCGCGAGGCGCAGGCCGCGCTGCAGTCGGCGCAGGCAGCGCTCGAGCTGGCGCGGCTGAACCTCGGCTACACGCGCGTCACCGCGCCGATCAGCGGCCGCGTGAGCCGCGCCGAAGTCACGGTCGGCAACCTGGTCGCCGCGGGTGCGAGCGGACCGGCGCTGACGTCGATCGTCTCGACGTCGCCGATCTACGCCACTTTCGAAGCGGACGAGCAGACCTTCCTGAAGTACGCGGCCGCCGCCGGCGCCCGCCCCGGCGACCGCAACGCGCGGCGCATTCCGATCCGCATGGCGCTGGCCAACGAGGACGCTTTCCCGCGCCAGGGTTCGATCGAGTTCGTCGACAACCGCATCGACCCGCAGTCCGGAACGATCCGCGTGCGCGCGGTGTTCGACAACAAGGACGGGCTGCTGACGCCGGGCATGTTCGCGCGGCTGAAGGTCGGCGGCGCGGGCGAGAAGAACGCGGTGCTGATCAACGACCGCGCGGTCGGAACCGACCAGAACCGCAAGTTCGTGTTCGTCGTCGGCGCCGACAACAAGGTCGCCTACCGCGAAGTGAAGCTCGGCCCCGTGGTCGACGGCCTGCGCGTCGTGCGCGAGGGCCTCGCCGCCGGCGAAACGATCGTCGTCAACGGCATCCAGCGCGTTCGGCCCGGCGCCGTCGTCGCGCCGAACCCGGTGCGCATGGACGAAAAGCCCGAGCTTGCACAGCGGCGCAGCGGCGCGCCGAGTGCAGGGGCGAAGACCGACGGACAAGCATCCTGACGTCGTTCCGGGTCCTGCGGAGGCGGGGCTCGGGATGAAGGGAAAGCCAGACCACCATGAAACTGTCACAACACTTCATCGACCGTCCCATCCTCGCGGCGGTTCTGTCGATCGTCATCTTCCTGTCGGGCGCGATCGCGCTGTGGAAGCTGCCGGTCTCCGAGTATCCCGAGGTCGCGCCGCCGGCGGTCGTCGTACGCGCGATGTACCCGGGCGCGAACCCGAAGGTGATCGCCGAGACCGTCGCCACGCCGCTCGAAGAGGCGATCAACGGCACCGAAGGCATGCTGTACATGGGTTCGCAGGCGACGAGCGACGGCGTGCTCACGCTCACCGTCACTTTCAAGCTCGGCACCGATCCCGACCTCGCGCAGCAGCTCGTGCAGAACCGCGTGTCGCAGGCGCTGCCGCGGCTGCCCGAGGAAGTGCGCCGGCTCGGCGTCACGACCGTGAAAAGCTCGCCCGACCTGACGATGGTCGTGCACCTGGTGTCGCCGAACGAGCGCTACGACGCCAACTACCTGCGCAACTACGCGGTGCTCAACGTCAAGGACGTGCTGAATCGCGTGCCGGGCGTGGGCCAGGTGATCATCTGGGGCGCGGGCGACTACGCGATGCGCGTGTGGCTCGACCCCGACAAGGTCGCCGCGCGCAACCTGACCGCGACCGACGTCGCACGCGCGATCCGCGAGCAGAACGCCAACGTCGCCGCCGGCGTGATCGGCGCCTCGCCCAGCGTGCCCGGCGTGGACTACCAGCTCGCGGTCAACGCGCGCGGCCGGCTCGCGACCGAAGAGGAATTCGGCGACATCGTGATCAAGACCGCGGCCGACGGCGCGGTCACGCGGCTGCGCGACGTCGCGCGCATCGAGCTGGGCGCGGCCGACTATTCGCTGCGCAGCCTGCTGAACAACAACCCGGCGGTGGCGATCGGCATCTTCCAGTCGCCGGGATCGAACGCGATCGAAATCGCCGACGGCGTGCGCGCGGCGATGGCGCAGCTCGAAGCGGACATGCCCGAAGGCGTGTCGTGGCAGATCGTCTACGACACCACGCGCTTCGTGAAGAGCTCGATCAACGCGGTCGTGAAGACGCTGCTCGAAGCGGTGCTGCTGGTCGTGCTGGTGGTGATCGTGTTCCTGCAGAACTGGCGCGCGTCGATCATCCCGCTGATCGCGGTGCCGGTGTCGATCGTCGGCACCTTCGCGCTGATGCTCGCGTTCGGCTTCTCGATCAACGCGCTGTCGCTGTTCGGGCTCGTGCTGGCGATCGGGATCGTCGTCGACGACGCGATCGTCGTGGTGGAGAACGTCGAGCGCAACATCGCCGCCGGCTTGTCGCCGCGCGACGCCACGTACAAGGCGATGGAGGAAGTGAGCGGTCCGATCGTCGCGATCGGCCTGGTGCTGGTCGCCGTGTTCGTGCCGCTGGCGTTCGTGCCGGGGCTGACGGGCCAGTTCTACCAGCAGTTCGCGCTGACGATCGCGATTTCGACCGTCATCTCGACGTTCAACTCGCTGACGCTGTCGCCGGCGCTCGCCGCGCGGCTGCTGCAGCCGCACGGCGCGCAGAAGGATCGTTTCGGCCGCGCCATGGACGCCGTGTTCGGCGGCTTCTTCCGACTCTTCAACCGCTTCTTCAAGCGTTCTTCGGACGCGTACGGCACGGGCGTGACGCGCGTGCTCGGCCACAAGGCGGCGGCGCTCGGCGTGTACGCGCTGCTGACCGCGATCGCGGTCGTGAGCTTCAACGCCGTGCCGCGCGGCTTCGTGCCGAGCCAGGACAAGCAGTACCTGGTCGGCTTCGCGCAACTGCCGGACGGCGCCTCGCTCGACCGCACCGAAGAGGTGATCCGCCGCATGTCGGACATCGCGCTGAAGCAGCCGGGCGTGGAAGCCTCGGTCGCGTTTCCCGGGCTGTCGATCAACGGCTTCACCAACAGCTCGAACGCGGGCATCGTGTTCGTCACGCTGAAGAACTTCGACGAGCGGCGTTCGCCGGAACTGTCCGGCTTCGCGATCGCGGGTGCGCTGAACCGGCAGTTCGCCGGCATCCAGGACGCGTTCACGATGGTGTTCCCGCCGCCGCCGGTGCAGGGGCTCGGCACGATCGGCGGCTTCAAGCTGCAGATCGAGGACCGCGGCGCTGCGGGCTACGAAGCGCTCGACGGCGCGGTCAAGGCCTTCCTCGCCAAGGCCTACCAGACGCCCGAGCTGGCGGGGCTGTTCACGAGCTACCAGATCAACGTGCCGCAGTTGCTCGCCGACGTCGATCGCGTCAAAGCCAAGCAGCTCGGCGTGTCGGTGACCGACGTGTTCGACACGATGCAGATCTACCTCGGCTCGCTGTACGTGAACGACTTCAACCGCTTCGGCCGCACCTACCAGGTCAAGCTGCAGGCGGACGCGCCGTTCCGCGCGCACGCGGAGGACATCGGGAAACTCAAGACGCGCAACGATCGCGGCGAGATGGTTCCGCTCGCGTCGCTGCTGAAGGTGCAGCCGAGCTTCGGCCCGGATCGCGTCACGCGCTACAACGCCTACACCGCGGCCGAGATCAACGGCGCACCCGCGCCCGGCTTCAGCTCGGGGCAGGCGCAAGCGGCGGTCGAGCGCATCGCGAAGGAGACGCTGCCGAAGGGCGTCAGCTTCGAGTGGACCGAACTGACCTATCAGGAGATCCTGGCCGGCAACGCGGGGCTGATCGTTTTCCCGCTCGCGGTGCTGCTGGTGTTCCTGGTGCTCGCTGCGCTGTATGAGAGCTGGACGCTGCCGCTGGCGGTGATCCTGATCGTGCCGATGACGCTGCTGTCCGCGATCGCGGGCGTATGGGTCACGCGCGGCGACAACAACATCTTCACGCAGATCGCGTTGATCGTGCTGGTGGGCCTGGCGGCGAAGAATGCGATCCTGATCGTCGAATTCGCGCGCGAGCTGGAGCGGCGCGGCCGCTCGATCGTGGCCGCCGCGATCGAAGCGAGCCGGCTGCGGCTGCGGCCGATCCTGATGACTTCGTTCGCCTTCATCATGGGCGTGGCGCCGCTCGCGTTCTCCACCGGCGCGGGGAGCGAGATGCGGCGCGCGATCGGCGTGGCGGTGTTCTCGGGAATGCTCGGCGTCACGCTGTTCGGGCTCGCCTTGACGCCCGTCTTCTACGTGCTGCTGCGTCAACTCGCCGAGCGCTTCGCGCGCAAGCCGGCCGGCGGGGCGCTGCCCGCGACCGTGCACGCCGCGCCGCGCGAAGAATGATATGCACTGGTTAACCACAGAGACACGGAGAGCACAGAGAACGGCATTCGTTCCGTCGCCACGGCGCAAGCCGGGGCAACCGCGCTGCAGCGTTTTGCTCTTCTCTGTGCCCTCTGTGTCTCGGTGGTGAACAAAGTCTTTGGAGAACGAACGATGTCACCCCAACTTCACGCCACCGCGCTCGCCGCAACGGTGCTGCTCGCCGCCTGCAGCGTGGCGCCGACCTATCAGCGGCCCGCCGCGCAGGTCGGTGCGGCGTTCAAGGAGAGCGTGCCCGAATCGGCGCAATGGAAGCTCGCGCAGCCGAGCGATGCGCTCGCGCGCGGCGAATGGTGGACGATCTTCGGCGATCCGAAGCTCGACGAATTGCAGGCAGAAGCCGCGCGCGCCAACCAGACCTTGAGGGCCGGGTTCGCACGGCTCGCGCAGGCGCGCGCCGCGGCGGGCATCGCCGAGTCGCAGCGCTTCCCGCAGATCGAAGCGGGCTTCGGCGCAACGCGCTTCCGCGCCTCGCCGGCGTCGCAGGGCCTGCCGGCCGATGCCGACGTGTCGGCGCAGACGCTCTGGCGCGCGCAGGCCTTGGCGAGCTACGAGGTCGACCTGTTCGGCCGCGTCGCGAACGCGGTCGCGGCCGCGCGCGCCGACGTCGAACAGACCGAAGGGCTGTACAAGTCGCTGCTGCTCGCGATCCAGGCCGACGTGGCGGCCAACTATCTCGCGCTGCGCGGGCTCGACGCCGAGATCGCGCTGCTCGCCGAAACGGTCAGACTGCGCGAACAGGCGCTGGCGCTCGTCGAGCGGCGCCTCAAAGCCGGCGAAATCGCCGAGTTGGACGTGGCGCGTGCGAAGACGGAGCTGGCGACGACGCGCGCCGAACGCGTCGCGCTCGAGCGCCGGCGTGCCGAGATCGAACACGCGCTCGCGGTGCTGGTCGGCAAGGCGCCGGCGGAGCTGGCGCTCGCGCCGCAGCCGCTCGCGTTCGCACCGATCGCGGTCCCTGCGGGGCTGCCTTCTTCGCTGCTCGAGCGCCGGCCCGACATCGCCGCGGCCGAGCGCGCGATGGCGGCGGCCAATGCGCGCATCGGCGTGGCGCGCGCGGCGTGGTTTCCGCGGCTGACGCTGACCGGACTGCTCGGACTCGAGTCGGCCGAGTTCGGCGATCTCGCGCGCAGCGCGAGCCGCACCTGGGCACTCGGCCCGCTGGCCGGCACGGCACTTTCGCTGACGGTCTTCGACGGCGGCCGCCGGGCGGCGAACGAGCGCGGCGCCGAAGCGGCTTACGAAGAGGCGGTCGCCGCGTATCGGCAGACCGTGCTCGGCGCGCTGCGCGAAGTCGAGGACGGGCTGTCGGGCCTGCGCCTCCTCGCGCAGCAGGCGGCGGAACAGGCGAGCTCGGTCGAGTCCGCGCAGCGCGCCGCGGACCTGTCGGGCACGCGCTACCGTGCCGGCTACGTCAACTATCTGGAGGTCATCGACGCCGAGCGCCAGGTGCTCGCCACACGCCGCGCTGCCACGCAGATCGAGCGCGAACGCGCGCTCGCGACGGTCGCGCTGATCCGCGCGTTGGGCGGCGGGTGGGAAGGGGCGCCGAAGCTGGCGGCGAACATGGAGAAGTCGTTGCGGTGACGAAGAAATCCCCCCTTCCCCCCTTTACGAAAGGGGGGCTGTTCTTCGGCGTCGGACGGCCATCGCGCTTGTGACGAGTGGCGTCGTTCGACCGGAACGGATACGTTCGGCACGCGGAAAGACCATGACATCGATCGCCTCGCCCGCCGCCGGGTCCACCGCGACCGCGTCGCGCGCGGGGTTGTACCTGCGGCTCGTGCTGGTGGCGCTTTTCTGGGGCGGGACCTTCATCGCGGGGCGCCGCCTCGCGCTGGAAATGCCGCACTTCGTCGCGGCCGCAGCACGCTACGTGCTCGCGTCCGCCCTTCTGATCGCCTATCTGTGGCAGCGCGAAGGCGGGCTGCCGAAGCCGAGCGCGCGGCAGTGGATCGGCATCGGCGTGCTCGGCGCGACCGGCATCTTCGCGTACAACGCGTTCTTCTTCGGCGCCCTCGAACGCCTTCCGGCCGGGCGCGCAGCGCTGATCATCGCGACCAACCCGGCGCTGACCGCGGTCGCGGCGTGGCTGGTCTTCCGGCTGCGCTTCGCATGGTGGCAGTGGCTCGGTGTGGCGGTCGCGTTCGCCGGTGCGTCGATCGTCGTCTCGCGCGGCGACCCGGCTTCGCTCGGCGCCGGGGCGATCGGCGCCGGCGAGGCGCTGATGTTCTGCGGCGTGCTGTCGTGGGTCGTCTACACGCTGGTCGGCCGCGCGATGATGCGCCGGCCCGATGCGCTTTCGCCGCTTGCGACCACCGCGTACGCGTCGGCGGTCGGCCTGCTGCTTCTGGCTGCGGTCGCCGCCTTCGAGCTGCCGCAGGTGCAGTGGGAAAGGCTCGGCGCCATCGAATTCGCCGCTCTGGCGTACATGGGATTGTTCGGCACCGCCGTGGCCTTCGTCTGGTTCTACGAAGGCGTGAAATCGCTCGGCGCGGCGCGCGCCGCGGTGTTCACGAACCTCGTGCCGGTGTTCGGCGTGACGCTCGCGGTGCTCGTGCTCGGCGAACCGCTGCTGGTCTCGATGGTCGTCGGCGGACTCGTCACAATGGCGGGCGTGAGCCTCACCAACTTCGAACGCAAGTCGGCCTGAAACCGCGCCGCCCGCCGCGCACCGGGGCGCGGACGGCGACGGACCCGACCGCCGACTTGATCGCCGGAAGGGAGCAAACGTGGAACACCAGGCGGACCCGGCATCCTGCGGCGCGGGCACTGCGCCGTTGCACATCGGCATCGTCGCGTGCTCGGCCGAAGGCGCCGCGCTTTGTTACCGGACGATCTGCACCGAAGGGCCGCGCTGGTTCGGCCCGCGCCGGCATCCGGAGGTCTCGGTCCATACGCCGCCGCTCGCCGCCTACGTCGATCGCCTCGAGCGCGGCGATCTGCATGGCGTGGCCGAGCTGATGCTGGACTCGGCCAACAAGCTCGCGAAAGTCGGCGCCGACTTCCTGATCTGTCCGGACAATACGATCCACCAGGCGTTCGACTTCGTCGTCGAACGGTCGCCGCTGCCGTGGCTGCACATTGCCGAAGTCGTCGCCGACGAAGCCGTCGCGCGCCGCTTCCGTCGGCTGGGAATCACGGGCACGCGCTGGCTGGTCGCGAGCGACGTGTACCCGCGCAAGCTCGCCGCGCGCGGACTGCAGTGGGTCGGTCCGCTCGCGGCGGAGCGCGACGAGATGAACCGGATCATCATGGACGAACTCGTCCACGGCGTGTTCCGGCCGGAATCGGTCGCGTACTTTCAGCGCGTGATCGCGCGCATGAAGGCCGAGGGCTGCGATGCCGTCGTCCTCGGCTGCACCGAGATCCCGCTCGTCATCGACGACGCGAACTCGCCGCTGCCGACGCTCGATTCCACGCGGCTGCTGGCGCGGGCGGCGCTGCGTCGCGCCGCGCAGGGCGCGCGGACGGGCTGAAGGCCCGGCGGATCGGGGAAAAAGAACGCCCCGTCGCAAGGGTGCTTGCAGGCGGGGCGAACGCGCCAGGGGGAGGGCGCGGGGGAGGAGACTCACTCAAGCTGCGCCGGACTTGCATCCGGCGGGTTCGAAGCAATGATGCGCAGCGCGGGTTACCGAGGCATTGCAGCGGGACCGATCGACGTTTCAAATGAAATGTGACCGCGTCCGCTCACCCGTCGCCGCGCGCGAGCGGCACCGTCAACCGAAGCTGCACGAAGTCCTCGCCGGGATTCGGATGTTCGATGCCGGCGTTGGAGAAGTGCTGCAACCGCAGCGACCACTCCCAGCCGGACGTGCCGGGCGTCCGGTAGCCGAACGCGACGTGATCGCCGAAGTTGAACGCGGTCGAAAAGCGCTTGTGCCGGGTCCGATACACGGGCGTCAGCACGTTGACGCCGACCGCGCCCTCGAAGAACCAGCCCGACTTCGACCCCGACGGCCAGTAACGGAACGTCGGCGTAAAGCCGATCTGCGTGACGATCGCTCGCCCGCCGCCCTGGTCGGCGCGCCAGTGCCCCATCGACAGCTCGCCGTAGGCCGACACGAGCGAGCTTTCGCTCGGACGCCAAGCGCGATGCCAGTCCCATTGCAGGCCGAGCGTGACCGTGGACGTCTCGCGCGCGCGACCGACCTGCGCGAAGTACGCATCCGGCGCGAGCGCTGCGCTCGTCGCGTCCGCTCCGCCGGGCGCCGACTGCGCGCCAGCGCCGTTCGCCGCGGCCAACGCGCCCAGCCCGAGAACGAGCGCGACGACGGTCTTCATCGCGGACCTCCCGTCGCCTGCGGCGGAAGCGGGCGCGCGGCGGCCGCGTCGCGTTGCGCCAGCGACAGCGCGCCGAGGTGGCCGGACTGGCGCTCGACGAATTCGCGCAGCAGCCGCGGATACTCGGGCGCGACCGCGGCGCGCACGGAAGGGCGTTCCATCAGCGCGCGGCGCCACGCGCGCACGCGCGGCGTGGTGGCGAACACGTCCACCTCGGCGAAGGTGTCGAACACGTCGAAGTAGCGCAACGCCGGCGCGAAGGCCGCATCGACCAGCGAGAACGCGCCGTCGAACCACGGCCCTTCGCCGAGCGCGCCTTCGACCTGCTCGAAGCGTTTGGCCAGCTCGATGCGGCGGCGCTCGAAGGTCGCGGCGTCCGGCGCCGTGTAGTACTGCCAGACCGTCGCGAGCGTGGCGGAAGCCACCTCGATCCACGCGCGATGCCGCGCGCGTCGCAACGGATCGGCCGGATGCATCGGCGGCGGCAGCGTTTCGTCGAGGTACTCGCAGATGACGGCCGACTCGAACACGGGCACGGTCCCATCGTCACGCCGCACCAGCAGCACGGGCGTCTTGCCGAGCGGGCTCACGGCGAGGAACCAGTCGGGCTTGTGCGCGAGGTCGATGTCGATGCGCTCGAAGTCGACGCCCTTCTCGGCGAGCGCGATCGCCGCGCGCTGCACGTAAGGGCACAGCGCGTGGCTCACCAGGGTCAGTCTTGCAGGCATGGCATGCGTTCCGGTCGGCGCGCCCGATCGGTGCGATCGGCGCGCCGGCCGCGCGAATTCGCCTCGCGCGGCCGGCGCGGGCCGACGCCCTGTTCACCGCGAAGCCGCGTCGATGCCGAGTGCGCGCAGGCCGGCGACCCGGATCTGGCGCTCCTGCTCGGCAGTGGCCTGCACGGGGTCCGCTTCGCCGCGTGAGAGCAGGCCGAGTCTGGCCGCTTCGCGCGTCTCGGCAGCGACCTGCGCACGCGACTTGGTCGACGGCTCGACGGCGAACCTGACGCCCGCTTCGCCGACCGTCGCTTCGTTCGCCGTAGCCGCGGTCTTCGATTCGTTCTGCGCCTGCGCGGGAGATTTCGCGCTGCGCATCACTTCGGACACGTAGCCGTACGGCGCGATGTCGATGTCGGCCGCGTAGACCGGCGTTGCGGCGAGCAGCGCAATGAAGAACAGATTGCGTTTCACTTGGGTTCCTTTCGTTTCGGGTTCGTCGGACGGACCGTCGCTGTCCAACCGCGGAGACCGCGACGCATCGACGGTTGATGGCAGTGTCGAAGCGCCGCGTTGCAGCGCGGTTTCGGATTCGAGCGCGTGCGTTGCGCTTGAAACGTCGCGCAACACTCACGGCTCCACGCGCGCCACGCCCGTTGCGGCGGCGTCCGCGGCGCGCGTGCGCAATCGCGCGGCGATCGCGGCGAATCCGGTGCGCCAGGCGTCGACCTGCGCGCTGCGGCCTGCGCCGGTCAGACACCACTCGACGAAGTGCTCGCAGTTGTTCGACCAGAAGCGATAGCGGTTTTCGCCCAGGCGCGAACGCGCGCGCTCGACCGCCGCCGGCCCCGGATACTTCGGCGCGACGCGCGGCTTGACTGCGAAGCCGCGACCGCGCGCGAACTGTTCGAGCGAAACCTCCTCGATCGGCCCGCGGCGCCAGGGCCGCTTGAATCCCGCGTAGTGGATGACGCGACCGTCGCCCGCGTAGAGCCCGTGGTGCACGTAGCCGCGGCGCGGCGTCACGAGGTGCGCTCCGGGCGCGAGGTCTTCCACGGCGGCGTGCTCCGGTCCAGGCGGCCCGTCGGAGCGACGGGCCATGACGCGAAGCGTGCGGCGCGACCGTTAACCGTTCGTTTCGTTCGCGCGACCGAGGATGACAAGTGAAACGCGCATCCGCCGGCGCGTGCAGCGCGCGACCTGCGCGCGCCGGTGAGTTGGTCCTGCGCGAGCCGGGTCGCAGGCGCCCCCGCGCGCGTTCAGGGCGCGCACTGCTCCAGCAGGCGCTGCCGCGCCCGCGTACCTTCGCGCGTGTGCTCGGCGGAAACGTTCACGCACCAGTCGAAGTGATAGCCGTAGCGCGAGCTCCACATCGGACCCTCGAACCCGCAGCGGTTGCCGATCGCGGCTTCGTTCTGCGCGACGGCGATGTCGGCATAGATCCGGCAGCGCCGAACCGCCGGATTCGGCGCCTGCTTGGCAAGCAGCACGAGCGGCAACGGCTTCATCACCCCAATGACGGCCTGCGGCGCATCGATGACGACGTCGGGCGCGCGCGAAACCGCACCGCTTCCGCTTGCGCTGATCGGCACCGGCGGCGCGTGCGCCTGTTCGCCATCGGCCTTGCCGCCGCCGGCGCGCACGAGCGCCTCGAGCCTGTCGCTCGAAACCCGGCGCGCCTGCGCGAAGGAATGCCGAAAGCGGCGCTGATAGACGTGTCCGGCGCTCAGCGCGGGCAGGCGCGCGTCGAGATACGAGAGATCGAGCTGGCCAAGCGCGCGGTTGCCGTCGTCGGCGAACACGACGCTGAACCTCGCCTCTTCGATCACCGCATTGCCGGGAAGCGCCGTCGTGTCGACCAGCACTTCGATCTGATCGCTGCCGTACAGCCGCAGGCTCCAGGACAGCTCGATGGCGCGCGACGGCGCGGCCAGTGCGAGCAGTGCCGCGCCGCCGGCGGCGAGCAGAAGACGCCTTGCAGTGTTCATCGATGCCCTCCTTTCGGGTCGGATGCCGGCGCATCGATGACGACATCCGGTTTCGACGTCACGGTTCCCGGCGCAACGTTGTGACGCTGCGGTGGCACTGGTGCCCAGCGCAGCTTCAGCTTCTGGATCTTCTCGGTACCCAGTTCGACGTTGCTGCCGACGCCGACGACCTCCGCGCGCACCTCGCCGGCCGTCCGCACGACGAAGTTGACCTCCATCTCGAACTCCTTCAGCTCGAACAGCGGCAGTTCCTTGCGTTCGTGCATTTCGACTTCGGCGGCGTAAAGCTCCTCCTTCACCTTGCGGATCAGGTCCTTCACTTCGAGCGACTGCCCCGGCGCGACCGCCGGCACGGTGGCCGCGAGCCTCGGTACGACGTACACCATGACGCCGGTAAACACGATCAGCACGATCGCAGTTCCAATCGGAACGCGCAGACCGGCGACTCGCCGCAACAAACTCATACCATCGAAGTTGCTCATCGCAAAAACCAGCCTAGGCGCAACGGCTACCGGCGACTTGCGCAGCATCAATCCAAGTCTCGACAGCCGCGTCGCGCCGACTGCCGGCCCGTCGAGGCAAGGCGGACTGTTATCGTCGCGCATGCGGCATCCCGGTTGCCGGGTTCGACCGGCGCATCGATCATCAGGAGGACGACCCAATGAAGTGGAATTTTGTGTTCGCGTTCGCACTCGCGTTCGCCGCATCGGCGGCGACCGCGGGACCCGACGACCCTTCCAGGTTCGACGGCACGCCGTACAAGCCGCAGAAGGCGCTGTACGACTTCAACTTCGCCAAGCCGGGCGACGCCAAGACAGCGTTCGGCTACATCAAGAATCACCTGCAAGCAATCAAGCAGTACGGCGATCCGAAGAACTCACACATCGTCATCGTTGCGCACGGCAACGAGCTGCACAGCTTCTCGCGGCTGAACCGGGCGGCGTTCCCGGACATGTACGACGAACTGAAGGCGCTGAAGGACGCCGGCGTGACGATCCACGTCTGCGCCAATGCGGCGCGCTCGCGCGGCTACAAGCCGGACGAGTTCTACGACGTGATCACCGTGGTTCCCGCCGCCGTCATCGACATCGCGAAGTGGCAGAACGAGGGCTACAGCTACATGTACGCGGAGTGGTTCCCGCGACTGACGCGCGAGGAACTGGTCAAGCAGCGACCGGAGCTGCAGTAAGACCGCGCGCGTTGCGCCGGCAGCAGCGCGCGCCGGCTTCGCCAAGAAAAGCTCGACGGGAAGATCGGACTTCGAGTACGCTGCCGCTTGCCGCAACACCGGTCGCCCCGTCTTGGCTCCAGCGAGGCTTCGCCGCGATTCGCCGCCGTTCACACCACAAACTCGGCCATCACGAAAGAACGAAGATGCCCAACGTCGCCGCCTTGCTCAAACAAGAAATCACCCGACTTGCGCGCAAGGAAGGTCGCGGCGCGATCGATCCGTTGAAGAAGGCGTCCGCGCAGCACCGGCGCGCCATCGCCGCGCTGAGGCGGCAGATCGCGCAACTACAGCGCCAGCTTGCGACGCTCGGCCGCAGGCTCGAAAAAGGCGCGAGCGCGGCGCCGCCCGCAGCCGAGGGTCCCAAGGTGCGATTCGTCGCGCGCGGACTGCGGTCGCAGCGCGCGCGCCTCGGTTTGTCCGCGGCCGAATTCGGCAAGCTCGTCGGCGTCAGCGCGCAGTCGATCTACAACTGGGAGCAAGGCGCCGCCCGCCCGCGCGCCGCGCAGCTCGCCGCGCTGGTCGCGCTGCGCGGGATCGGCAAGCGTGAAGCACAAGCGCGACTGCGGCAAAGCCCGCCGGCATCCAACAAGGGAAGGAAGCGACGCTCTGGTCGTTGATCGACCGGCACCGCCGATACCTTGCGACCACGATGAGCACAAGGACGAGCCTCGAACCCGCTGCGGGCCTGGTCAACACCGCGCACGTCGTCTACGCGCTGCACACGGTGAGCCTCGTGATCGGGGCGTTCGGGGCGGCGACTGTGATCGGCGCGTTCCTGTTCGGCTGGCCTTCGATCATCGCGGTGATCGTCAACTACGTGAAGCGCGGCGAAGCGCGCGGCACGTGGCTCGAATCCCACTTCGCGTGGCAGATCCGCACGTTCTGGTACGCGTTGCTGTGGGCGGTTGTCGTCGGCGTGCTCGGCGCGCTGTTCGCGATCGTCGTCGTCGGCTTCGCGATCTGGGCGATCGGGCTGTTCGCGCTCGGCGTGTGGGCGATCTACCGGATCGCGCGCGGCTGGCTGCGGCTGAAAGACCGGCAGGCAATGCCGGGATGATTTCAGCCGGCACCGCAGATCAGCACAAGCGCCGAACGCCGGCATCGCCCGTCTAGGCACCGCTCTGCCCCACCCCGCTCCCGGAGGGAGAAGGGGGTTCGGGCCAGCCAGTCAGCAAAGCGGCCGTCGACCGACAAACGCGGTCGATGGCGCAGCGCTCGTTGAGCGGACCGCCTCGCGGTGCTACCCTGCGGCCCGCTTCATTTCCGCCGCGCCGGATGCACTCACGAGGTGCCGCCCGGCTGCACGACGGGCACCGACCCGGTTCGCCTGTCGCGCTCCCAAGAACACGATTTTTGGACCGAGGTCTGCCGCATGAACGCACCCCTTCCCGAAGCCGTCCGCCGCGCCCTGGCGGAGGTCACCCTCGACGATCGCTGGACTCTGGACCGCGGCCGCGCCTACATGAGCGGCACGCAGGCGCTGGTTCGGCTGATGATGTTGCAGCGCCAGCGTGACGTGCTCGCCGGACTGAACACCGCGGGATTCATCACCGGCTATCGCGGCTCGCCGCTCGGCGGCGTCGATCAGACCGCGTGGCGCGCGAGGAAGCACCTCGAGAAGCACCACGTAAAGTTCCAGCCGGGGCTGAACGAGGACCTCGCGGCCACCAGCGTGTGGGGCACGCAGCAGGTCAACATGTTCGAAGGCGCCAGGTACGACGGCGTCTTCTCGATGTGGTACGGCAAGGGACCGGGCGTCGATCGCTGCTGCGACGTATTCAAGCATGCAAACGCTTCCGGCACGAGCCCGCACGGCGGCGTGCTCGCGATCGCCGGCGACGATCACGGCGCAAAAAGCTCGACGCTGCCGCACCAGTCGGACCACATCTTCAAGGCCTGCATGATGCCGGTGCTGTTCCCGGCGACCGTGCAGGAATACCTCGACCTCGGGCTGCACGGCTTCGCGATGAGCCGCTACGCGGGCGTCTGGGTTGGCATGAAGGCGGTGACCGAGGTCGTCGAGGCGTCCAGCTCGGTGATCGTCGATCCCGAGCGCGTCGACATCCGCATTCCGACCGACTTCGTGCTGCCGCCGGGCGGACTGAACATCCGTTGGCCCGACACGCCGCTCGACCAGGAAGCGCGGCTGCTCGACTACAAGCTGTACGCCGCGCTCGCGTACTGCCGCGCCAACAAGCTCAACTACACGGTGATCGATTCGCCGCACGCGCGCTTCGGCATCGTCGCCAGCGGCAAGGCGTATCTGGACACGCGCCAGGCGCTGCACGACCTGGGACTGGACGACGAAACCTGCGCGCGCATCGGCGTGCGGCTTTTCAAGTGCGGCATGGTCTGGCCGCTCGAGGCGCAGACGATCGGCGCGTTCGCCGAAGGGCTCGAAGAGATCCTGGTCGTCGAGGAAAAGCGCCAGATGATCGAGTACCAGGTGAAGGAAGAGCTTTTCAACTGGATCGGCAAGGGCAAGCGCATCCCGCGCGTGATCGGCAAGTTCGACGAGAAGGACGGCGGCGAATGGGCCGTGCCGCAGGGCAACTGGATCCTGCCGGCGCACTACGAGTTCTCGCCGGCGATCGTCGCCAAGGCGATCGCCGCGCGGCTGTCGAAGCTCGAGCTGCCGAGCGACGTGCGCGCGCGCATCGAGGCGCGGCTCGCGATCATCGACGCGAAGGAAAAAGCGCTCGCCAAGCCGCGGCTCGTCGTCGAGCGCAAGCCGTATTTCTGCTCGGGCTGCCCGCACAACACGTCGACCGTCGTGCCCGAAGGCTCGCGCGCCGTCGCCGGCATCGGCTGCCACTACATGGTCGTGTGGATGGACCGCAACACCTCCACCTACACGCAGATGGGCGGCGAAGGCGTGCCGTGGATCGGGCAGGCGCCGTTCACCAACGAAAAGCACATCTTCGCCAACCTCGGCGACGGCACCTATTTCCATTCGGGCTCGCTCGCGGTGCGCGCTGCGGTCGCGGCGAACGTGCCGATCACCTACAAGATCCTGTTCAACGACGCGGTGGCGATGACCGGCGGGCAACCGACCGACGGCCAGATCACCGTGCCGATGATCACGCAGCAGATGCACGCCGAAGGCGTGCGCAAGATCGTCATCGTCACCGACGAGCCGGGCAAGTACGACCTGCGGCAGCAGGTCGAGGTCGATCACAGCGCCGTCAACGCGCGCGGCGCCACCGGCGACGCGTGGAAGCTCGTGCCGGGTGTGGCCGTGCATCACCGCGACGAGCTCGACCGCATCCAGCGCGAGCTGCGGGAGTATCCGGGCGTGTCGGTGCTGATCTACGACCAGACCTGCGCGTCGGAGAAGCGGCGCCGCCGCAAGCGCAACGAGTATCCCGATCCGCCGCGCCGCACGGTGATCAACGAGCTGGTGTGCGAAGGCTGCGGCGACTGCAGCGTGCAGAGCAACTGCCTGTCGGTCGAACCGCTCGAAACCGAATTCGGCCGCAAGCGCACGATCAACCAGTCGTCGTGCAACAAGGACTTCTCGTGCCTCAAGGGCTTCTGCCCGAGCTTCGTCACGGTCGAAGGCGCGCAGCTGAAGAAGTCGAAGGCGGCGAGCAAGGACGCGCCGCTGCCGGCGCTGCCGCAGCCCGCGATCCCCGCGATCCGGTCCGGCGGCGCGTACGGTGTGGTCATCACCGGCGTGGGCGGCACGGGTGTGGTGACGATCGGCCAGCTCCTCGGCATGGCCGCACACCTGGAAGGCAAAGGCCTGTCCGTGCTCGACATGGCGGGGCTCGCGCAGAAAGGCGGCGCGGTGTTCTCGCACGTGCAGATCGCCGCGCGCCCGCAGGATCTTTTCGCCACACGCATCGCGATGGGCGAGGCCGACCTGGTGCTCGGCTGCGACCTGATCGTGACGACCAGCAGCGAAGCGCTGTCGAAGATGCAGGCCGGCAAGACGCGCGCCGTGATCAACACCGCGGAGTCGCCGACCGCGGACTTCGTCAAGAACCCGAACTGGCAGTTCGCCGGTGCGCCGATGACGCAGCAGGTGCGCGACGCCGTGGGTCCGGAGGCGAACTGCGCGTTCGTCGACGCATCAGGGCTGGCGACCGCGCTGATGGGCGACGCGATCTACACGAACCCCTTCGTGCTCGGCTACGCGTGGCAGAAGGGCTGGATCCCGCTCGCGTACGAGACCTTGCTGCGCGCGATCGAGCTGAACGGCGTGGCGATCGAGGCGAACAAGCGCGCCTTCGAATGGGGCCGCGTCGCCGCGCACGACCTGGAGGTGGTCAAGCGCGCCGCCTATCCGGACCAGTACGCGGCGCAGGTGATCGAGCTGAAACGCACTTCCTCGTCGCTCGAAGAGATCGTTGCCAGGCGCGTCGAATTCCTGACCGGCTACCAGAACGCCGCGTACGCGAAGCGGTACGCGGATCTCGTCGAGCGCGTGCGCAAGGTCGAGTCCGATCGGCTGGGCGGCACGAAACTCGCGGAGGCCGTCGCGCGCTACTACTTCAAGCTGCTCGCGTACAAGGACGAATACGAGGTCGCGCGGCTGTATTCCGACCCGGCGTTTCGCGCGAAGATCGCAGCGCAGTTCGAGGGCGTCGGCGGCCAGCCGTACAAGCTGAACTTCTATCTGGCGCCGCCGCTGCTCGCGCGAATCGACCCCGCCACCGGCAAACCCAAGAAGATGCGCTTCGGCCCGTGGATGATGGGCGCCTTCGGCCTGCTCGCGAAACTGCGCTTCCTGCGCGGCACCGCGTTCGACGTCTTCGGCCGTACCGAGGAGCGCCGCACCGAGCGCGCGCTGATCGGCGAATACGAGGCGCTCGTCGATGAGCTGCTCGGCAGGCTGACGGCGGACAATCACGCGGTCGCAGTGCAGCTTGCGGGCCTGCCGGAAGAGATCCGCGGTTTCGGCCACGTGAAAACGCGCAACCTCGAGCGCGTGCGCGCGCAATGGGCCGAGCTGCTCGCGAAGTTCCGCGGCCAGCAGAACGCGCAGGTGATCCGGATGCCGGCGAAGGTCGCGTGAGGTCCGCTTGCGCTGAATCAAACGCGCGTCTTCGCCGGAATCAAACCTCGTCGAAATCGCGGTAGCGGTCCGCTCTTCGTTGCACTACGGTCGTGCCGTCACTTGGCCTCGACGGCCCGGGGGGTGCGATGGAGCAGCGGTATTCGGACGAAAGACGGCTCGACGGGTTGGAGCGGCTCGATCCGCGCGAGCAGGCGAAGCTTCTCAACGATCTCGCGCACGAAGCGCGCCTGATCGAGTTCGCGGTCGACAGCGGCGGTGCGGACGCGCACGCGGTCGGCGCGGCGGTCGAACGCGCGCTCGAACTCGCGGTGGACGCCGACTCCGAAAGCGAGGCGCGGCAGGCGTACGCCGCACTCGCGGAGGCGATGGCCGCGGTCAGGCGCGCGGGGTTGACGCTGTCGGCCGGCGTCTCCCGCATGGAGGTCGAAGGCGCGCTCGGCCTGATGCAGATGCCCGTGCTGACGGCGGTGCTCGCGGCAAACGGCCGCGGCGCGCGTTGAGGGTCGCCGCTCGAAAAATGGCGGGCGCGAGCCCGGGACTTGCGCCAGATCAAACAAATCGCCGCACGGTCAAACCTCGGTCGAATTGCGGTTGCGACCGCGGCTGCGCTCGTCTACGTTCGACCTCAGTCGCCGCGACGGAGGCCGCAGTGGGAAGCAGGTACACGCACGAAGAGCAGCTCGACGGGCTGAGCGCGCTCGAACCCCGGCAGCAGGCCCGCGTGCTGTCGGTGATGGCGCGCGAAGCGCGGCTGCTCGAGCTGGCGCTCGACGGCGCGGACGGGGAAGCGAACGACATCGTCGGCCCTGTCGAACGCGCGCTCGAGCTGGCGATGGACGCGAGCTGCGAACGCGAAACAGCCCAGGCGCATGAAGCGCTGACATCTGCGCTCGCGTCGCTGAAGGATCGCGGCCTGGCGATTTCGGCCGGCGTCGGCCGCATGGAAGTCGACGGCCTGCTCGGCCCGATGTGCATGCCCGTGCTGACCGCCGTGCTCGCGCCGATCGGTGCGGCGCGCTGCGTCTGATCGCAGGCTAAAAGACCATCACCCGCGCGTCGGCTTCGGCGGCCGCGTCGATCACCGTCGCCGCGCCGGCGACGCCGTCGATCTCGTCGATCAGCGTCTCGTCGCGGGCGTGCTCGTGGCGCGCCATCGCGCACGCGTACAGCTTCACGCCCGCGGCGTGCGCTTCGCGGATGAAGTCGCGCACGGTCTTGCTGCGCGCGCGGTCGGTGTGGGCGGCGTCCGCCTCGCCGGCGACCAGCCAGCGCACCGCGCTCGACGTGAAATGCATCTCGACGTCCCGGTCGAGCGCGCGCGCCGCCAGCGCGTAGACAAAAGGCGCGGCGGCGAGCGCCGCGCCGCCGGGGCGGTCCGGTCCGCACGACCAGACGACGATCACGAGCCGCCGCGCGTCGTTCATAGCCAGCGCGTCGGATCGAGCGCGTCGTCGGGTGTAGTCGCCGGCGGCTCGAAGCGCTCCATGCGCGTTGCCAGCCACGCGCGATAGGCGGCCACGTCCATCAATCGGTCGCGCTCCGCGTCGAGTTGCGTGGGCCGCACGCGGAACAGCCAGCCCTCCCCGTAGGGATCGCGCGTGATCAGCGCGACGTCGCGTTCGACCGCGGGATTGGCGGCGATGATGCGGCACGACAGCGGGGCGTGGATCGCCACCGCGCTTTTGGCCGTCTCCATCACGCCGAGCGAGCGGTCGAACGCGACCGGTGTATCGACCGGCCGCGGCGTGAACAGCATGAACTGTCCGTGCATCGCCATCAGATGCGTCGTCCCGAGCGTGGCCGTGCCGTCGCCTTCGAGCCGCACCCACATATCCTGCTCGGCCGCGTAGAGGCGGTCGGCGGGTAGTCGCTCGAGTTCTGCTTGGTCCATCCGATCCGTCCTCGGCTGAGTCTGCGAGTTTCTTCTCGTCGTGGCTGGGGGAGCACGAGGGGGCGGAGGCGGGGTTTCGCGAAGCATAGCTTCGCGCCGCCGCAGCCGGTCGCGCCTGCGAGCGCGGCCGTGGAACCAGCCGAGCCCCCTCGTTCCCTACCTTGTGGCACCGCCGGGCTCAGCCCGGCGGCCGCCACGCGCGAAGCGCGTGGCGGAAGAGTATGGGAGTCGAACCCACCAGGGATTGCTGGCAACCCCTACCAGATTTGAAGTCTGGCCGGCCCACCGGGACGCGACACTCTTCCTGCAAACGTTCCGAACCGCGGCCGCGCGCGCGCACATCACGGCCGCCTTTCTTCGGCGCGCCACGGATTATCGCGGCGCACGAGGTGATCGTCGCGCACGCGTCGCGTATAGCCGACGCGGTCGAAGAACTCGAGGATCTGGATCGCGAGCTTGCGGCCGGTGCCGATGCGGTCGCGAAACTCCGCGGCGCGCGCCGCGCCGCGCGCCGCGGACAGCTCGCCGACGATCTCGGCCATCGCGGCAACCGCGTCGCTGAGGAAGAAGTGATCGTGCGCGACCAGCGTCACTTCGCCGACGCGCGCCACGCGCTTGAGCAGCGCGCGCACCTCGCCTTCGGCGATGCCGGTGTCGCGCGCGATGTCGCGCACGCGCGGCGGCTGGAAGCGGTTCTCCATCAGCAGCGGCTTGATCCGCTCCCAGCGAACGCGTTCGTCGCGGCCAAGTTCGGCCTTGTGCGCGGGGTCGCCGACGAAGGCGCCGCGCCGGACGAGCTTGCCCGCCCGCAGCAGTTCGTCGACGAGTTCGGCGAACGCGTCGGCGGAAAGCGCGGGGGCGACCATCCGCCGCAGGCGGTTCTGCTCGACGCCCGGCATCTCGGGTTCGCGTTCGTGCGTGGCGGCCACGGCGGCGGCGAGTTTCGCGCGCAACGCGTCCCACGCCTGCGGGGCGAACGCGGTGCCGGCGGCCACACGCGCGCCGACGCGAGCGAGCAGCGGCTGCAGCTCGTCGTCGCGCAGGTTCCACGCCGATGCGAGCTGCGCGACGGGCCGGGCTTCGTGCGCCAGCGCAGCGGCGAGCGCCTCGTGCGGCGCACCTGCGGCGAGCGCGCGCAGCACCTGCAGCCGCGCCGGCGCGCGTTTGCCGCGTTTCGGCGGCGCGATGTCCAGCACGATTCCGCCGCCCAGCGTGTGCGCCGCATGCGCGTCGCGCAGCACGAGGCGGTCGCCGCGGCATGCGACGAGCGGCCGCTCCGTCGCGATCGATACGAGGGCCGTCGACCCCGGCTCGATGCGTTCGGCGTCGAGCACCGCGACGCGCGCCATCACGTCGTCGGTGCCGTGGTGCAGGTGGACGTTGACCCAGTTGGCAAGCACCTTGGCCTGGCGGCGCGACAGCGTGAAGGCGGCGTCAACGCGCTCGGTAACGTTGGCGAGTCCGGGCGCCTGGACCCAGGCGCCGCGTTCGATATCGGCCTTTTCAACACCGGCCAGGGCGAGTGCGCAACGTTCGCCGGCGCGCCCGCGTTGCGCGGGACGGTCCTGCGCGTGGATCGAACGCACGCGCGCCGAGAGCCCGCGCGGCTGCACGAGCACCGCGTCGCCGACCCCGATCGCGCCGGCGTGCGCGGTGCCGGTGACGATCGTGCCCGCGCCGGCCAGCGTGAACACGCGATCGATCGCCATGCGGAAATGCCCGCCGGCGTTGCGCTGCGTCCAGGCCGCGGCGGTCGCGTGAAGATGCGCCTGCAGCGCATCGATCCCTGCGCCGGTAAGCGAAGAAACGGCGAACACCGGCCAGCTCGCGGCGGCGCTGCCGGCGGCGCGCGCGGCGAGCTGCGCGCGCACCGCGTCGACGCGTTCGGGTGCGACGGCGTCGATCTTGGTCAGCGCGACCGCACCGTGCTCCACGCCGAGCAGTTCGAGGATGTCGAGGTGCTCGTCGGTCTGCGGCATCACGCCGTCGTCGGCGGCGACGACGAGCAGCGCGTAGTCGATGCCGGTCGCGCCGGCGAGCATGGTGTGGACGAACCGCTCGTGGCCGGGCACGTCGACGAAGCCGAGCACGCCACCGCCGGGAAGATCGACGTACGCATACCCCAGCTCGATCGAGATGCCGCGCTTGATCTCCTCGGGCAGCCGATCGGTGTTGCGCCCGGTCAGCCGCTTGATCAGCGAGGTCTTGCCGTGGTCGATGTGGCCGGCGGTGCCGACGATCATGGCGATCCCCGCACTCAACGATCGGCCTGCGGCCGGTCGTTGCTCGAACCTCCCCCCTCCCCCTGAGGGAGAGGGGCGGGGGAGAGGGGGCGCACTGTCCGCAGGTTGTCGACGAAGCGCGGCTCGTCGCCCGGCAGCAGGCAGCGGCAGTCGAGCCACAGCGCGCCGTCGTGCATGCGGCCGACGACCGGTACCGGCAGCCCGCGCAGCCGTTTTTCGAGCGACTCGATCACGCGCCCTTTCGCTTTCGCCGGCGCGCGCACGGCGAGCGCCGCCGACGGCAGCCGTTCGATCGGCTGCGCGCCGGAGCCGATCTGGCTCGCGCAGTCCTCGACCGTCACCGCGAACGCATCGCCGACGGCCGCCTGCAGTGCGGGCTTGAGCCGCTCGGCGGTCGCGCGGATGTCGTTCCGTTCGCGCGCGAGCAACGCGAGCGTCGGCAGCCGCTCGGGCAGCCGATGCCCGCTCGCGTACACGCGCAGCGTGGCCTCCAGCGCGGCGAGCGTGAGTTTGGACACGCGCAGCGCGCGCTTGAGCGGATCGCGCTTGATTCTCGCGATCGGCTCGCGCCGGCCGACGACGATGCCGGCCTGCGGCCCGCCGAGCAGCTTGTCGCCGGAGAACATCACCAGGTCGGCGCCCGCGGCAAGCGCTTCCTGCGGCAGCGGTTCTTTCGGCAGCCCGTAGACCGACAGATCGATCAGCGCACCGGATCCGAGGTCGACGATGAACGGCACGCCGTGCGCGTGCGCGATGCGCGCAAGCTCGGCTTCGTCGACGCTCGCGGTGAAGCCCGTGACCGCGTAGTTCGACGTGTGCGCCTTGGCGACGAGTCCGGTTTTCGGGCCGAAGGCCGACTCGAAATCGCGCGCGTGCGTGCGGTTCGTGGTTCCGACCTCGACCAGCTTGCAGCCCGCCGCCTTCATGATGTCCGGCATGCGGAACGAGCCGCCGATCTCGATCAGCTCGCCGCGCGAGATCAGCACCTCCTTCTTCGCCGCGAGCGCCTTCAGCGCGAGCAGCACTGCGGCCGCGCAGTTGTTGACCACCGTGGCGGCTTCGGCGCCAGTCAGTTCGCGCAGCAGGTCTTCGACGATGGCGTCGCGGTCGCCGCGGCCGCCGGTGGCGACGTCGTACTCGAGCGCGGCGTAGCCGCGCATTGCGGCGGCGACCGCGTCGATCGCCTCGTCGGCCAGCAAGGCGCGACCGAGGTTGGTATGGATCACCGTGCCGGTCAGGTTGAAGACCGGCGTCATCCGCGGCGCGGCGAGCGCATGCACGCGCGCGGCGGCATCGTCGATCAGCGCGTCGAACGCGGGCGCTTCGGCCCCCGCGCGGATGCGCTCGCGCGCGGCGCCGAGCGCGTCCTGAATCGCTCGCTTGACGAAGGCATGCCCGTGCGAAGCGACGAGCGCGCCGAGCGCCGGTTGCGCGAGCAGCCGATCGACGGAAGGAAGCCGGGCGAGAACTTCGGCGGTCGCCCTTGCCTCACCCGCACGGGGCAGAGCCAAGTCGGACATGGCGGTTGGATCCTATCCGCTGCCGGGATGGAACAGCAGGTTGGGACCCGAGCGCGCAAAGCCCTGCTCGTCGACGAGCACGTCGAGCGCGAGCGTGGCCAGATCGTCGGCGACCGGATCGACGAAGGCGTCCTTGTCCTGGTTGAAGATCTTCAGGTATGACTTGCACTCGCTGCAGGTCTCGGCTTTTGCGAGCGCCTCGGCGGCGCTGCGGCCTTCCTGCTCGACGCTCAGGTAAGCGATGCCCTTGTCGGTCTCGCACGACGAGCACATGACGCGCACCATGTTCCACTCGGTCTCGCACAGCGCGCAATGCAGGTAGCGCAGGCTGTTCTGCGGTCCGATACGCAGCACGCTGGCGACCGGGCGCGTGGCGCACACGGGGCAGACGGTGGCGACGTCGCACCTTTCGACGTCGGCCACAATGAGCGCGGCCGCGAGCCGCGAAAAATAGACCTGCAGCGCCGCGCCGATGAAAGGCACGAAGGCCGCGTCGGCATCGAGTGTCGTGCCGGCGATCAGCCGCTCGGCAAGCGCCTCGAGTGCATCGTCGGCGAGCGCGCCGAGCCGCGCCAGCGTGTGCTGCATGCCGTCGGCGGCGGAGCGCCGCACGGCGGCGACGATATCCCGCAGGTCGGCGCGCCACTCGGCGCCGCGCTCGTGCGACTGCGCCGAAAGCGGCGGCATGCCGTACTGGCGGCTCGACTCGAGCAGCGCTGCTGCGATCGGCGCGGCTGCGCGCGCCGGCAGCGCAGCGTCCTGCGCGCGGGCGATCTGCGCCATCGCGCGCAGATAGTCGGCCATCGGATGGCCGTTGGCGAGCGATTCGAAGCGGCTTGCGCGTTCGGCGTAGCGGTGCACGTTGGTCGGCAGCGCGACGCGCGGCAACTGCGGCACGCGGCCGATCGAGCCATCGGTGATGATGGGGGTCGGCATAAGAGCTTGGCGATCGACAGAAAAAGACGGCGGCCGCAGCCGCCGTCTTCACAGCGCAGATGCGGCTATTTCGCGCCGGTCACGCGACGGTACCACAGCGGGTGGTGGTGCTTGGCCCACGCGTGGCTCACGGTGCCGCGGGTCATCGCGCGCAGGCTGCCCCGGACCCAGAGCAGGCCGGCGTAGATGTGCACGACGATGCCGACGATCAACACGAAGGCCGCCAGCATGTGCACGACCGCCGCGCCGCGGATCACCGGGATCGGGAAGAAGCCGGCGAAGTACGGCCGCCACAGCATGATGCCCGACACGAGCAGCAGCACCATCGTGACGACCATCGTCCAGAACAGCTGCTTCTGTCCGATGTTGTACTTGTCGATCTCCGGCAGGTTGTGGTCGCGGTTGTTGATCACGTCGCGCAGGCGCTTGCGCCACTCCCGGTCGTACGGCTGGATGATGTTGTCCTGCCAGTAGCGCATCACCATGAACAGGAAGAACACGAACATCAGCACGCCGAGGAACGGATGCAGGATGCGCGCCCACACGCCGCCGCCGAGCAGCCACGCCAGGAAGTAGAACGACGGGTGGAAGAAGGCGAGCCCCGAGGCCGCGAGCAGGATGAACAGGATCGCGACGATCCAGTGGTTCGTCCGCTCGCCCGCGCTGT
Source organism: Betaproteobacteria bacterium (assembly GCA_016861185.1). GTDB lineage: Bacteria > Pseudomonadota > Gammaproteobacteria > Burkholderiales > Burkholderiaceae_F > DSNY01. The sequence goes on along the minus strand of BOKW01000001.1, from coordinate 512,265 downwards.
AGCGCGGCACTTCGCCGCTTTTCATCACGACTTGGCTCATGCCTTATCTCCCGGTTCGACTTCCTTCGGCCCGCGCGTCACGTAGTGGAAGAACGCGCCCAGCACCGCCAGCCCGAGCCCGATCGAAAGCAGCGGCTTCGCCACGCCTTTCCACAGGCTGACCCACGGACTGATCTTCGGATCGCTCGGCAACCCGCTGTACAGCTCGGGGGTGTCGCCGTGCTGCAGCACGTACATCACGTGCGTGCCGCCGACCCCCTGCGGGTCGTACAGCGCCGCCTTCTGCAGCCCGCGCTCCTTCAGATCGTTCACGCGCTTCTGCCCGCGTGCGACCATGTCCTCCTTGGCGCCGAACATGATCGCGCCGGTCGGACAGGTCTTCACGCAAGCCGGCTCCAGACCCACCGCGACGCGATCCGAGCACAGCGTGCACTTGTAGGCCTTGTTGTCCTTCTTGCTGAGGCGCGGGATGTTGAACGGGCAGCCGGCGATGCAGTAGCCGCAGCCGATGCAGTTCTCCGAGATGAAATCGACGATGCCGTTGGCGTACTTGACGATCGCCCCCGGCGCCGGACAGGCCTTCAGGCAGCCCGGATCCTCGCAGTGCATGCAGCCGTCCTTGCGGATCAGCCAGTCGAGGTTGCCGTCCGCGCGCTGGATCTCGGCGAAACGCATCACCGTCCACGACTGATCGGTCAGGTCGACCGGGTTGTCGTAGACGCCGATGGTCGTGCCGATGTCGTCGCGCAGGTCGTTCCACTGCATGCACGCGACCTGGCAGGCCTTGCAGCCGATGCACTTGGAGATGTCGATCAGCTTCGCGACCGGTGTCACCGGACCGTGCATTCCACCGAAGCGCACCGACGGCGGGGTGGTCGTCGTGGCCGAGCGTTTCTGAACATCGAGTGATTGCATGACGTCCTCCTATGCCTTCTCGATGTTGACTAGAAACGCCTTGTACTCCGGCGTCTGCGAGTTCGCGTCCGCCACGTAAGGCGTCAGGGTGTTGGCGAGGAAGCCGTTCCTGGCCACGCCGACGAAGCCCCAGTGGATCGGGATGCCGACCGTGTGCACCTTCTTGCCGCCCACGTCGAGCGCCTTGATCCGCTTCGTCACCACGGCCGCGGCCTTGATCTCGCCGCGGTTGCTGCGGACCTTGACCATGTCGCCGTTGCGCAAGCCTTTCTCCTTGGCCAGCTCTTCGCCGATCTCGACGAACTGCTGCGGCTGCGTGATCGCATTGGACTCGACGTTCTTGGTCCAGAAGTGGTGGTGCTCGGTCAACCGGTACGTCGTCGCCGCGTACGGGAACTCATCGGCCTTGCCGAACGCCTCCATATCGCCTTTGTAGACGCGCGCCACCGGGTTGCTGATCGCCTTCTTGTTGCCCGGGTGCAGCGGGTTTTCCGCGAGCGGCGTTTCGAATGGCTCGTAGTGCTCGGGGAACGGCCCTTCGGCCATCAGTCCGCCCGGCGTGAACAGGCGCGCCACGCCTTCGGGCGTCATGATGAACGGGCCGGCGCCCGAGTCGGGTCCGAGGTCGGGCCGGATGTCGGGAACGTCGGCTCCCGCCCACGCGGTACCGGTCCAGCGGATGCCCGCGCGCTTCGGATCCCACGGCTTGCCCGCCAGGTCGGCACCGGCGCGGTTGTACAGCACGCGACGGTTGGCAGGCCACGAGAACCCCCAGTTCAGGTAGTTGCCGAGGCCCGCCGGATCGTTCGTATCGCGCCGCGCGGCGTTGTTGCCCGCCTGCGTCCACACGCCGCAGTAGATCCAGTTGCCGCACGCCGTGGAGCCGTCGTCCTGCAGCAGGCCGAAGCCGGGCATCTGTTCGCCCGCCTTGACCAGCACTTTGGTCTTGTCCTTCGGATCGACGACGTCGGCGAGCGCCCGGCCGTTGATCTCGCGCAGCAGCTCTTCGCCGCTGGGCTGCGCCGGGTTCAGATAGCTCCAGGTGAGCTTCAGGACCGGATCCGGGAACTTGCCGCCTTCCTTGGCGTACATCTCGCGGATCTTCAGGTAGAGCGCGGCGATGATGTCGCGGTCGATCCTGCCCTCGCCCGGCGGCTCGGCGCCGGCCCATTTCCACTGCACCGTGCGCCCCGAGTTGGTGAACGACGCCGTTTCTTCGGCGAAGCACGACGACGGCAGGCGGAAGACCTCGGTCTTGACGTCCTCGGACTTCACGCTGTTGAACTCGCCGTAGTCCTTCCAGAACTCGGACGTGTCCGTGCGCAGCGGATCGATCACCACCAGGTACTTCAGCTTCGACAGCGCCATCCCGAGCTTCTTCTTGTTCGGCAGCGCCGCCAGCGGGTTGAAGCCCTGCACGATCAAGCCGTTCATCCGGCCCTGGAACATGCGCTCGAAGATGGCCAGGATGTCGTACGCCGTGTCGCGCTTCGGGATCCAGTGATAGGCGAAGTCGTTGTCCTTCGTCGCCGCATCCCCGAAGTACGTCTTCATCAGGCTGGTGTGCCACTTCGGGAAGTTCTGCGGGAAGTTCATCTGGTTCGGCCGCAGCGGTTTCGGCGTGCGCCGCTCCAGATACTCGGCGCGCGTCGTGTCGGCGTCGGTCGGCGCCGACAGGTAGCCCGACAGCACTTCCGAATACGCGCACATGTCGGTGATGCCCTGCACGTTGGCGTGCCCGCGCAGCGCGTTGACGCCGCCGCCGGCGCGCCCCATGTTGCCGAGCAGGAGCTGGATCATCGCCATCGTCCGGATGTTCTGCGATCCGACCGAGTGCTGCGTCCAGCCGAGCGCGTACAGGATCGTCATCACGCGGTCGGGCGTCGACGTCGAGCCGATCATCTCGGCGACCTTCAGGAACTGCTCCTTCGGCGTGCCGCAGATCTTGCTCACCATCTCCGGCGTGTAGCGGCTGTAGTGCTTCTTCATCAGCTGGAACACGCAGCGCGGATCCTGCAGCGTTTCATCGACGACCGCGTAGCCGTCCTTGCCGATCTCGTACGCCCAGGTCGATCGGTCGTACGTGCGCTTGGCCTCGTCGTAACCCGAGTACAGGCCGTCCTTGAAGCCGAACCCTTCCTTGATGATGAAGGGCGCGTTGGTGTACGCCTTCACGTAATCGAGGTGGATCTTGTTGTTCGACAGCAGGTAGTTGATGACGCCGCCGAGGAACGCGATGTCGGTGCCGACGCGGATCGGCGCATAGACATCGGCCACTGCGGCCGAACGCGTGAAACGCGGGTCGACGACGACGAGCTTCGCCTTGCGATGCTCGAGCGCCTCGGTCACCCACTTGAAGCCGCACGGGTGTGCTTCGGCGGCATTGCCGCCCATGATCAGGACCAGGTCGGTGTTCTTGATGTCGACCCAGTGGTTGGTCATCGCTCCGCGACCGAATGTCGGGCCCAGACTGGACACCGTCGGCGCGTGTCAGATTCGTGCTTGGGTATCGAGGGCGACCATCCCCAGGCCGCGTGCGACCTTGACCGTCAGATAACCCGATTCGTTGCTCGCCGCGCTCGACACCAGCAGGCCGGTCGTGTTCCAGCGGTTCACCGGCACGCCCTTGTCGTTGGTCTCGATGAAGTTCGCGTCGCGATCCGCCTTCATGTGTTTGGCGATGCGCGTCAGCGCGTCTTCCCACGAGATGCGCTTCCACTCCTTGGTGCCCGGCTCGCGCACTTCCGGATACTTCAAGCGGTTCGGCGAATGCACCATGTCGAGCAGGCCGGCGCCTTTCGGACACAACGTGCCGCGGCTCACCGGATGATCCGGATCGCCCTCGATGTGGATGATGCGGTTCTTGACGTTCTTGGCCCTGTCGCCAAGGGTGTACATGATGACGCCGCAGCTCACTGAGCAGTAGGGACAAGTGCCGCGCGTCTCGGTGGTGCGCGCCAGTTTGAAAGCCCGTACCTCCGCCAGCGCCGCCCCGGGCGACATCCCCAGGCCGACGATGGAGGACGAGCCCATCCCCGCAGCGCAGATCCTGAAGAACTGCCTGCGGCTCATGGGTGCATTCATGAAGCCTCCAGTGTGATGACCAACCCCGCCGATCTTTCGGCGGCCCCCGATCGAGCGCTGCGCGTTGGCTGCCGCAGCACTGCCCGCATGCTAGGTGGCGAAATGAATCCTCACAACCCGCAGCGCAGCAAATTCCCTTGACAGCAGGCGATACGCCGACCGGAAAGACGAATGACACTCTTCGTGCAGGCGCAAAAAACCACGTATCGAAGACACGTGTTGTCGGCGCACGCCGCAGCGCTTGAGGTGGCTCGGTGTTTTCCCCAGTCGGCGTCGCCGAAGGGGACAATGCGGCTTTGCACCGAACGACCACGCCCACCGGAAACCGCGCTCATGCACAAGCGACTGAAGCCGTACCGCATCGATCGTCCGGGCAAGCTCGCTCTGAAGGACTTCGATCCGGCCGCCAAGCCGCTGTCGGCCGGCGACAAGGCTGCGGACAAGGAACGCGTCGCAGACATTGCCGAGGGGCTCGCGCGGCTGCAGGACAATTTCTACGCGCTGCGCAGGGACAAGCTGCTGCTCGTGCTGCAGGGGATGGACACGAGCGGCAAGGACGGCACGATCCGCGCGGTGTTCCGGGCGATCGATCCGCTCGGCGTGCGCGCGGTGAGCTACCGCGCGCCGACCGCCTTCGAAGCCGACCGCGACTTCCTGTGGCGCCACCATCGCGACGTGCCGGGCAAGGGCGAGATCGTCATCTTCAACCGCTCGCACTACGAGGCCGTGCTGATCGAATACGTACGAGGCTGGATCGACGCCGCCGAGCGCGAGCGCCGCTTCGCGCGCATCGTCGACTTCGAGCGCCTGCTTGCCGAGACGGGCACGACGATCGTCAAGTGCTTCCTGCATATCAGCAACATGGAGCAGCGCAAGCGGCTGCAGGAGCGCATCGACGACCCGACCAAGCACTGGAAGTTCAACCCTCAGGATCTCGAGGAGCGCAAGCTCTGGCGCAAGTACCACGACGCCTACGAGGCGGCGCTGCAGAAGACCGCGACCACTCATGCACCCTGGTACATCGTCCCGGCCGACAGCAAGACTCATCGCAATCTGATGGTGAGCACGATCCTGCTCGAAGCGCTGCAGCGTCTTGCGCCCGAAGGTCCGCCGCCCAATCCGGGCTACAAGGGACTGCGCGTCGCCTGACGCGGGCCGCTTCCGCTTGAGGGCCGCAGAAGGGCCGAAATCGCTCGGCCCCCTGCACCTTTTCCGGGGTTCCGGCAGACGGCGCGCGCCTAGCCTTCAACCCTAAAGAACCGCTGCCGTCGGCGCTGCCGCCGGCGTCTGCGCGAACATGGACACCTTCACCATCACGATCTCGGCGATGCCGGCGCATACGACGGCGGCGCTGCGGTCGATGCTGTTGCTGCTCGAGCCCGCGCTCGGCGCGCGCTGGCAGGTCGTGGACAAGCCGCCGGCCGACGTCGTGCTGTTGCCCGCCGAAACGCTCGCGCGTCTGAAGGGCGTGGCGGGCGGTCCCGACGAACTGCCGCTGTACCTGGCGCTCGGCAACGACGGCGACCGGCCCTCGAACGCATACGCGATGCTCAAGCGGCCGATCACGCCGCCGCGCTTGGTCGAGGTGCTGCATCTGGCCGAAGGCTTGATCGAAAAGCTGCGCGCGCCGAAGGACGATCTGCTGACGGTGCCGCTGATCGAAAGCCTGGAGGCCGAGGGCAAGTCGCAGCTCGCACCGGCGACTTTCGACGCGCGCATACGCACCACCCTGCGCGCGGCCACTTGGCGCCTGCTGCAGGATCCGATCGCCGCGACGCTGATCGACAACGAACGGCGCTCGATCTTCAGCCACCTGCCTGGCGCCGGCTATCACACGCGGCTGACGCTGGCCGAGTTCGCCAACATGTTCCGCGAGAACCCGCCCGCCGTGCTGGTGGAACTCTCCGGTCCCGAGCGCGACACGCTGCGGCAGGCGCGCGACTTCAAGCCGCTGCGCGAACTGGAGTGGACGTTCTGGATCTGCAGCCGCTCGCCGTGGCTGCGCCCCGAGTTGTCGCCCGAGAAGCGCTATCGCCTGCGACGCTGGCCCGACTTCGGTCGCCTGCCGCACTACCAGGGCGACATTCGCATGGCTTCGGCGCTGATGGCGCAACCGCTGACGCTGCAGCAGTTGCGCGAACGGGCGGGCGTGCTGCCGGAAACGGTGATGAACTTCCTGAACGCGACCTATGCGGTCGGCGCGCTCGTCGAAGCCGACGACACAACCGTTGCCCGGCACAACGCCCCGAAAGCGGCGTCGACCGCGCCGACCGGGCTGCGCGGCCTGATCGCCAACCTGCGGCGCAAGTTCGGACTCGCGGCTCCGAAGCCGGTCTCCAAACCAGTCCTTCGACAGGCTCAGGACGCGGCCTGAACGTCCGCGGGCGCGCAGCGTGATGAACACGTACCGCATCGTGTTCGCCGGCCCGATCGGCGCCGGCAAGACGACCGCGATCGGCGCGTTGTCGGACGTGCCGCCGGTGACGACCGAAGTCGCGAGCGACGAAGCGGTCGCCGCCGGCAAGGCGACGACGACGGTCGCCTTCGACTACGGACAGGTGCTGCTCGACAGCGGCGACGTGGTGCAGCTGTACGGCACGCCGGGGCAGGCGCGCTTCGACTTCATGTGGCCGATCATCGCGGACAACGCGCTCGGCGCGATCATCCTCGCGGACAACTCGCGCGCCGACAGCATCGCGCGGACGCTCGACTACGTGCGCGAGTTCGCGCCGCGCATCGTCGCCGGCAACTGCATCGTCGGCGTCGGCCGCACCGAAACGCACCCGACGCCGACCGTCGACGACTACGCCGACGCGCTTTCGGCGGCTGGCTTCGAACTGCCGGTGATGGCGGTCGACGTGCGCTCGCGCGAACACGCGCTGCTGCTGCTCGACGTGCTACTCGCGCGTCTGGAGGCCGTGCGCCATGTCGAGTAGACCGAAGTCGCCCGAGTCGCGCACGATGCGCAGCTTCTTCACCGCGCGGCTCGCCGAACTGCGCGCGGCAGTCCCTTCGGCGAAGTTGGCGGCGATTGCCTCCGAGGACGGGTTGCTCTCGGCCACCGACAGCGACGCCGAGCCGAGTCCGCTCGATCGTCGCGGCGCCGTGCTCGCGTCGCTGGTCGCGGTGGCGCGCACCAGCGCGCGCGAGCTGCAGCTCGCCGACACCGTCTGCCTGCTGGTGCAGTGCCTCGACGGCGTGCTGATCGTGCGGCCGTTCGGCACGACGCGGCGCCGCCTTCTGCTGCTGCAACTCGCAGACCAGGCCGAAGCCAGCCGCGCGCTCGTGGCCGCGAATCGGCTCGCACTCGACATCGAAGCGCGGCTCGCCCCCGCGGGGCCGGCGTCCTGAGCGCTCACGGCGCGATGTGCGCCGCCTTCAGCTGCTGGTCGATCGTCATGCCGCGGTCGTCGGCGTAGCGCACGCGCACGGGCAGCCAGCACAGCGCCGGCGCGAGCCAGACCTCGAGCCGGTCGTGGCGGTCGTTGCCCGGCGCATCCGCCGGACGCTCCAGCTTCACCGCGTCGATGCGCCCGGCGGGCAGCTCGAGCGTCTCCGCCCCGCGCAGCTCGAAGCGGTACAGGCTCGTGTTGCGCACGCCGGCAACCGGCAGCTCGACGACTGTCGCGGCGGGCCGCAGCTTCAATAGGCGACCGAGCTCGAGCAGCATGCTCAGCCGATCCTGCATCTGCGCGCGCGTCTCGGCGATTCCCGCCGCCGCGCTGAAGCTGACGCGGCGCGCGCGCCAGTCGAACTTCGTCGTCGCCTGCGGACGGCGCCCGCGTCGCTCGGTGTATTCGATCGGCACCAGCCCGCCTGCGGCGATCACGCCGCGCGAACTCTGGCGCGCGTGATAGAAGCCGGCCGCGTTCGTCTCGGAGACGAGCGAGTAGCCGTCGCCCTCGCGCGTCAGCGCGAGATCGCTGTCGCCGGTGATCCACAGCAGCGAACGCGCGGCGGTCGCCTCGAACGCGAGCCGGAACGGTGGCGGCCACGCGTCGGCCGCGCCGCATTCGGTCGTTGCCTGCGCGGCGAGCGGCAGCGCGGCGAGCGCGCAGGCGGCGAGCGCGCTAGCGAGCAGGGTCCGGCGCGGGCTGCGATCCATCCTCGATCCGCAACAGCACGTTCTCGGTCGTGCGCCCGCGCCTGTCGGTGAAGCGCAGTTTGACCGGCAGCCACTGCAACGCCGGCGCCAGCCACACCTCGATGCGCGAGTCGGCGCCGCCGACGCTGCGCGGCCGCTCGATCTTGCGCGCGACGAACTCGCCGAGCTCGGTGACGATCGTCTCTTCGTCGCCGACCAGGAACGCGTAGCTGTCGACGCCGTCCGGGCCGGCGACCGGAAACTCGACCGCCGCGCCGGCGTGGAAGCGCTCGGGCAACCGCTGCGCGAGCGCCATCAACTGGAACTGGAACGACAGCCGGTCCTGGATGCCTTCGCGCAGCTCGCGCTCGAACGAGCGCGTGCTGAACGTCACGCGCCGTTTGTTCCAGTCGAAGTTGGCCGCTTCTTCAGAGCGCCGGATGCGCTTCTGCGTGAAGCGCTCGGGCGCCAGCCCGAAGCGGCGCACTGCGCCGGTCGATTTCAGCTCCAGCGCCGTGATGCCGAGCGCGACCGTCGCGAGCCGCGCTTCGTAGCGGCCGTCGTCGGCGAGCGTCCATGCAATCGACGTCTCGCCGGTGAGAACCTTGTATTCGGAGCCGGTCGTCAGATACACGTAGGTCGCGCGCGCGGGCAATCCGCCGGGCAGCACGCCGGTTTCTCCAAGTTCGGCGGCGAGGTCGGTGCCGTCGACGCGCTCGGTCGGCAGCACCGGGTCTTCGACCGCTGCGGGCGCGGCTTCGGGTTGCGCCGCCGGCGTTTCGTTCGCAGGCAGCGGCGCGGGTTCGACCGGCGGCTGCTCGATCTGCGGCGGCTGTGTCGGAGCCGGCGCCGGCTCCAGCGCGATTTCAGGCGCAGGCGCGGCTACCGCCGGCGGCGGGGCCACTCTCGGCGGACGCGGCGCGCGCCGCACCACGGGCGGCGGCGGTGGAGGCGGCGGCGCGAGCAACACGGCGGTGACCGTGCGCGCCGGCCGTTCGTTCACCGCGGGCACGTCGTCGGCCGCGCGCTGCATGCCGTCGAGCGCCCACCAATGCAACAGCAGCGAAACCCCGAGCAACGCGACCGCGCGCCCGACGTGAGCGGGCGGATGCGCCACGCGCGCGACGCCGGTGGGCGAAGGAAAGGAAACGGCGGAAGACATGCCTGAGCTTCAACGCGTACGGCGGCGCAAGCGCCGACCGCCGCACGTTCGGCGGGCAGATGCATGCGTGCGGGATAAGATAGCCGCGCCCTACCGACCTCGACGCAGAATAACCGAATGAAAGTCGCCACCCTGCGCGACGGCTCGCGCGACGGCCAACTCGTCGTGGTTTCGCGCGATCTGCAGCAAGCGCATTTCGCCGCCGGCATCGCCGGACGCATGCAGCATCTGCTCGACGACTGGTCCTTCATCGCCCCGCAGTTGAACGAGTTGTACGTCGCGCTGAACGAGGGGCGCGCGCGCCACGCGTTCGCCTTCGATCCGGCGCAATGCATGGCGCCGCTGGCGCGCGCCTTCCAGTGGGCCGACGGCTCGGCCTACGTCAACCACGTCGAGCTGGTGCGCAAGGCGCGCGGCGCCGAAATGCCGCCGTCGTTCTGGACCGATCCGCTGATGTACCAGGGCGGCTCCGACGATCTGCTCGGGCCGTGCGACGACATCGTCTGTCCGAGCGAGAAGTTCGGCATCGACTTCGAAGCGGAAGTGGCGGTGATCACCGACGACGTGCCGATGGGCGCAGCGGCCGGCGAAGCGGCGGGACACATCAAGCTGCTGATGCTTGCCAACGACGTGAGCCTGCGCAACCTGATCCCGGACGAGCTGGCCAAGGGCTTCGGCTTCTTCCAGAGCAAGCCGGCCACCGCCTTTTCGCCGGTGGCGGTCACGCCGGACGAGTTCGGCGACGACTGGCGCGACGGCAAGGTGCACCGGCCGATCGTCGTGCACTGGAACGGCGTAAAAGTCGGCGAACCGAACGCCGGCGAGGACATGACTTTCGGCTTTCCGCAGTTGATCGCGCACGCGGCGAAGACGCGCAACCTGCGCGCCGGCTCGATCATCGGTTCGGGCACGGTGTCGAACCTCGACCGCAGCCGGGGCTATTGCTGCATCGCTGAGAAGCGTAGTCTGGAGATGATTGCCGACGGCAAGGCGACCACGCCGTTCATGAAGTACGGCGATACCGTCGCGATCGAGATGTTCGATCGCCACGGTGCGTCGCTGTTCGGCGCGATCCGGCAAAAGGTCGCGCCGCCGAAGAAGCGCTGATCGCGCTTGCGAACACAAGGAGACGCCGATGCCCGCCAAGAACGCGATGTCGTCGCTGCCCTTCGGCAACGCCGTCGGCGAAGGCTTCGATCTGATGAAGAAGATGTGGGGCATGACCGGATTGCCGGGCCTTCCGAACCCGGGCAACCTCGCGCAGATGGCCACGCGGTTGCCGCAGGCGCTGCCGAACATGATCGCGCCCACGCTCGACATCGACGAGCTCGACAAGCGCATCGCCGATCTGCGCGCGGTCGAACAGTGGCTGCAGCTCAACGCGGCGATGCTGCGCACGACGATCCAGAGCCTCGAGGTGCAGCGCGCGACGATCGCCACGCTCAAGCAGGTCAGCGGCGCGATGCTGTCGCCGATGATCGGCAAACCCGAGGCGGCCACTCCCGCGCCTTCGTTCGCGATCCCGCCGACCCCGGCCGCGGCGACGACGACGACGCCCGCGCCGGTGCGGCGCTCGGCGAAGCGGAGCCGCCGCACGACGCCGCCGCACGCGCCCAAGGCGAGCGAGGCGCCCTTGAATCCGGCGGCCTGGTGGAACACACTGCAGGACCAGTTCACGAAGATCGCCGCCGCTGCGACAGCCGGCGCCGAAAGCGGCGCCGCCGCTGCGAAGGCGCCGCCGAGCCGCAAGCGGCGCGCACCGCCGCAGAAGTCCTGAGGCACGATGCGCTTCCGTCACGCTCACGCCGCGCACCCCGACTGGTCGGTGGCGGTCGACGAGTGCCTGCTGCATCTGCAGGCGTTCAACGGCGACGAGCGTTACGCGCGCAACGCGAACCTCGGTTTCCTGTACCTGACCGACGCGCTGGCGCCGCACGCCGACGCGATCCTGACGACGCTGAAGGCGCGCACCGGCATCCCGAACTGGGTCGGCTCGGTCGGCGCCGGCATCTGCGCGACCGGCGTCGAGTACACCGACGAGCCCGCGCTGGCGGTGATGCTCGCGAGCTTCGCGCCCGGCAGCTTCAACGTGTTTTCGGGGACGCAGCGGCCGCCCGCGCTCGGGCTGAAGACGCCGAGCGGCGCGCCGACCGCGTTCACCGCGCTGGTGCACGCCGACCCGAACACGCCCGATCTGCCCGAGCTGATCGTCGACATGGCCAACAAGGTCGAAAGCGGTTACCTGTTCGGCGGCCTGTCGAGCGCGCGCGGCCGCACGCTGCAGATCGCCGACCGGGTGCTGGCCGGCGGTCTTTCGGGCGTCGTGTTCACCGGCGACGTGCGGCTCGTGTCACGCGTCTCGCAGGGCTGCCATCCTTTTTCCGCGAAGCGCACCGTCACGCGCGCGGACCACAACCTGATCTACGAGCTCGATGGCGAACGCGCCTTCGAACTGCTGCTGGAAGACGCCGGCATCCGCGAGCGCGTACTGTCCGGCGGTCCGCGCCAGGCGCGTGCGGCGCTGGCCACGCTCGCGCGGCGCGGTCTCTTCGTCGGCATCGAGCCGCCCGCCGGCGACGGCTATCGGGAGCGAACGCCGGCGGCGGACTACGTGGTCCGCCACATCGTCGCGCTCGACCCGAACAAGGGATCGGTCGCGATCGCCGGCGCCATCGAGGACGGGGCGGCGGTCAGCTTCTGCACGCGCGACGAGGCGGCCGCGCGCAAGGACCTGATCCGCATCTGCTCGGAGATCCGCGATCACCTGCACGAACGCGCGGAAGCGGGCGGTACGCAGGTCGAACCGAGCGGCGCGATCTATGTCTCGTGCCTCGGCCGCGGCTCGCACATGTTCGGCGAGCAGCACGAGGAGTTGCGGCTGATCCGGCACCAGCTCGGCGACGTGCCGCTGGTCGGCTTCTACGCGAACGGCGAGATCGGCGGCCGCAACCTGTACGGCTTCACCGGCGTGCTGACGGTGTTCTACTGACCGCCCGCGCGGAGCGCCGCTCGCGCGGGCGGCAGGTGCCGCGCGCTCCGGTCATGCGCCGTGATACAGCGTGCGGATGAACTCCTTGTACGCCTCCGTCGTCAGGTTGCCGTCCTTGACCATGCCCGGCTTGCCGGCCATGCCCTTCATCGCGGCGTCGTAGGCCTTGCTCATCGCGTCGAGGAATTCCCTCTTCGAAACCATCCGGTCCTTGTTCGCGTCGCTCATCTTCTCGAGCATCAGCCAGTCCCACAGGCTTTCGCCCGCTTCGCCTTTGGCGGCAAGCGCCGGATTCGCGGCCGCCAGGGCGATCGCGCCGGCGACGAGCAGTTTGCGCATCATCTTGATCTCCTCGTTCGTGTGATGGCCGCCGTCCGACGGGACGGCAGACGCACGCAGCGCGTGCGGGTGCTTGGTCGCCGCCGCGCGCGGCGGCTTACCCGCATGCCGCGAACGCGGCAACGCGGCGCGGCCCGTGTAAGGAGCGACCGTGCGAGTCCGACGCCGGCCGTCGGACTTCAGGACATCGTGTAGTTGAGCGCGAGCCGGCCGCCGTCCGGATACACGGTCGAGCCGGTGAGATAGGACGCGTCGTCGCTGGCGAGGAACACGGCGATGCGCGCGATCTCCTCCGGCTCGCCGAGCCGCCCGAGCGGAGTACGCGACAGGATGCGCGTGCGCGCCGCTTCGTTGGTCAGCACCGCCGTCTTCAGCAGTTCGGTCGCGATCGATCCGGGGCCGATGCCCATCACGCGGATGCCTTTCGGCGCCAGCGCGATCGCCATCACCTTGGTCAACTGGTTCACGCCGCCCTTGCTGACCGTGTACGGGACCTGGTTGGCGATCGCGACGACGGCGTTGGCGCTCGACATGTTGATCACGACGCCGCGTTCGCTGCCGGCCGGCGCGCTCGCGCGCGGCGGCTGCGCGGCCATCTGCCGCGCCGCGGCCTGCCCGCACAGGAAAGCGCCCTTCAGGTTGACGCGCAGCACGCGCTCGAAGTCCTCCTCGGCGAGATCGAGGAAGTCGGCCGCGTGCACGATGCCGGCGTTGTTGACGAGCACGTCGAGCCGGCCGTAGTGATCGACCGCGAACTTCACGAGCCGTTCGGCGTCGGCGCGTTCGCCGACATCGGCGCGGCAGAACAGCGCCGTTCCGCCGGCCGCGGCGATGTCCTTGACGAGTGCGGTGCCACCGACTTCGTTGACGTCGGAGACGACGAGCTTGGCGCCTTCGGCGGCAAAGGCTTTCGCGCAGGCCGCGCCGATGCCCTGCGCGGCGCCGGTGACGATGACGATTCGACCGAGCAGTTTCATCGCGGAATCCGGACGGACACGGTGCGGCGATTGTCCGCCATTTCCCGGCGCCGCACTCAGCCGGCGCGCGCGGCCCGCCACTCGGCGAGCGCGGGCGCGATGCCGTCGAGCGAGCGGAAGCAGCGCACGCCCGGCGGCGGCCGGCGATGAAGCGCGCGGCACGCGCCGCCGGCCCAGATCTCCACCGTAGCGTCGAGCTTGCCGCGCAGTTCGGCGAGGCTGCCGAAGACCTGATTGGGGCCGAGGCACGCGGAGAACGACAGCGCCACGACGTCGACGCGTTGCGCGGCCGCCGCCTGCACGATGTCCCACAGCGGCGTCTGCACGCCGAGCGCTACGCAGCGCGCGCCTTCGAGCGCGAAGATCGCCTCGGCCATCAGCAGTCCGAGGCCGTGCGGCTCCTGCGGCAGCGTGGTGAGCAGAACGAGCGGGCGCCGCGTCTCACCGGCCGGCTGCGGGATCGCCCGGATCGCGTTGCGCAGCACGCCCTGGATCGACTCCGTGTACAGGTGCTCCTCGTAGACCTCGAACTCGCCGCACGCCCAGGCGGCGCCGACGCGTTCGTTCAGCGGCGCGACGACCTCGTCGACGAAACGCGCGAGCCCCAGTCGCAGCAGCGCCTGCGCGAGACCATCGCGCAAAGCATCGAGCGCGTGCGACTTCACGCAGGCGAGGAATGGCGCGAGCGGATCGGATTCGCCCGCGCTCGCGCGGAGCGCGAGCGCGGCGCGCGTCGGTCCGCCCGCCAAGCGCTGCAACTCGTCGGTCGCCAGGCCGATGATCTTGCCCGGCCGATGGCCCTGGTCGATCAGCCGCTTGATCAGACGCAGTTTGTCGACCTGCTCGGCGGGATAGACGCGTTCGCCGTAGCCGTCGCGGCCGGGCCGCGGAAATCCGTAGCGCCGCTCCCAGATGCGCAGCGTGTCCTTCGTCAGACCGCAATCGCGTTCGACCGCGGCGATCGAAAACGCGGTCGGTGAGATCTGCAGCGAATCGTTCAAGCGAACAGGCTCCGAGCGGACATCGAGCGTTCAGCGAGCCCTCGCGATGCAAAGCCGAGTCAGCAACACGGATGTCCAGGACAAGCGATTGACTGCAGCCTTTGGGGCTGGCTTAGTATAGGCACGCACCGACCGTTGCCCAGGACAAGCATGCAGTTCCGATTCGTCGTTCCGGCGGGCGCGCTTCGTCTTGCGCGTCTGCTCGTCGCGCCGCTGCTGTGTGTGGCGGCGGCGGCGCCGGCGGCTTCGTTCGCGCAGCCGGCGCCGGGCTGTCCGCCGTTGCTCGCGAACGTCGCGCCGCGGCTGCAGGACGAGGCGCCGCAGAACCTGTGCCAGTACGCCGGGCGCGTGTTGTTGGTCGTCAACACGGCGAGTTTCTGCGGCTATACGCCGCAATACGAAGGGCTGGAAGCGCTGCACGCGCGCTATGCGCAACGCGGTCTCGTCGTGCTCGGCTTTCCTTCGAACGACTTCAACCAGGAGCCCGCGGACAACAAGTCGATCGCGGACTTCTGCTTCAACACCTACGGCGTGAAGTTCCCGATGTTTGCGAAGACTTCCGTGGTCGGGCAGACTGCGCACCCGTTTTTCGCGGCGCTGGCGCGCGCGAGCGGGCAGGCGCCGAAGTGGAACTTTCACAAGTATCTGGTCGATCGCGACGGCAAGGTCGTCGCGAGCTTCCCCAGCGCGGTCGCGCCGCTGGACCGCAGGCTGACGGAGCGGATCGAGCAGCTCCTCGCGCGCGGGCAGGCGGCGAACCGCTGAATGGACCCGCGCCGTCTGCGGTTGATATTCGCGGCCGCGCCGGCACTTGCGTGCGACCAAGCGACTCAGCGAACCTGACCCGAGGTGCCGGCGACCGGCGCGTTTGGGCGACAATTCGGACATTGTGATGAACGCTCCAGACAGGATGTTCCTCCCCGACGTGCAGGCGGGCGCAGACGGCCGCAACATCGCGATCCAGCGCGTCGGCGTGCGCTCGATGACGCACCCGGTGACGGTGGCCACGCCGCGCGGCGCGCAGCCCTCGGTCGCGGCGGTCGACATGTACGTCGGGCTGCCCGCGGAGAAAAAGGGCACGCACATGTCGCGCTTCATCGAGGTGCTGCAGCAGCATCACGAGCCGCTGTCGGCCGCGTCGATGGCGCGGCTGATGGAATCGATGCTCGAGCGGCTGGAAGCCGAGCGCGGTCACATCGAGATCCGTTTCCCGTACTTCGTGACGAAGTCCGCGCCGGTGTCCGGCGTGCGCAGCCTGATGGACTATCAGGTGACGCTGTGCGCCGAGCAGGACGCAAACGGGCTGAAGCTCACGCAGACGGTCGTCGTTCCGGTCACGAGCCTGTGTCCGTGCAGCAAGAAGGTCGCCGACTACGGCGCACACAACCAGCGCTCGCACGTGACGATCAGCGCCGAAGTCGACGGCGACCTCGGTGTCGAGGAGCAGATCCGCATCGCCGAGTCCGCCGGCTCGTCCGAGATGTGGGCGCTGCTGAAGCGACCCGACGAGAAGTACGTGACCGAGCAGGCCTACGACAACCCGAAGTTCGTCGAAGACATCGTGCGCGACGTCGCAATGGCGCTGGACGCCGACAAACGTGTGCTCGCGTACGCGGTCTCGGCCGAGAACTTTGAGTCAATCCACAACCACTCCGCGTACGCGTTGATCGAACGCGACAAGCGAAAGGCCTGAGACGCGACATCGCCGGCGCTGCGCCTGCTCGAGCGGCGGGTCGCCTACTGAAACGGCAGGTACGCCATGACGATGCTCTATCCCGATCTGTTCAAGTCCCTCGAAGCGGTCCGCTGGAACCTCGAAAAAGACATCCCGTGGGACAAGTTCGACGCGTCCAGGCTCAGCGACGAGCAGGCGCAGACGGTCAAGATGAACGCGATCACCGAGTGGTCCGCGCTGCCGGCCACCGAGATGTTCCTGCGCGACAACCGGCACGACTCGGACTTCTCGGCGTTCATGTCGGTGTGGTTCTTCGAGGAGCAGAAGCACGCGCTCGTGCTGATGGAGTACCTGCGCCGCTTCCGCCCCGAGCTGGCGCCGTCCGAGCAGGAGCTGCACGAGGTGCGCTTCGAGTTCGACCCGGCGCCCGCGCTGGAGACGCTGACGCTGCACTTCTGCGGCGAAATCCGGCTGAACCACTGGTACCGGCGCGCCTCGGAATGGCACACCGAGCCGGTGATCAAGCACATCTACCGCATGCTGTCGCAGGACGAGGCGCGCCACGGCGGCGCCTACCTGCGCTACATGAAGAAGTACCTCGCCGAGTTCGGCGATACCGCGCGCGCGGCGTTCTCCAAGATTGCCGTGCTGATGGCCTCGGCCAAGCGCACCGCCAAGGCGCTGCATCCGACCAACCTGCACGTGAGCCAGGCGCACTATCCGCGCGACACGGTGCAGTCGCGGCTGCCGGATCCGGCCTGGCTCGAGCGCTGGCTCGACGAACAGATCCGCTTCGACGACGCATGGGAGTCGAAGGTCGTCGAGCGCATCCTGCACAACATGGGGCTGCTGTTCGAACGGACCTTCAACTCGGTGCAGGAGCTGAACCGCTATCGCAAGGAGGTCGCAGCGCGGCTGGCGGCACCGATGGTCGCCGGCGCCGCGTGACAAATCGCCACCGGCAGCGCCCTCCCCGATGCATGCAGCGCCCAAGCACGTCCCGCTCGTCGTCGTCACGCGCGGCGGATTTCCTGAACTCGTTCACCCCGGCTCGATCGCGGTCGTCGATCACGCGGGGAAACTCATTGCCGGGGTCGGCGACCCCGAAGGCCTGAACTTCACGCGCTCGGCGCTGAAGCCGCTGCAGGCGCTGCCCTTCGTCGAGGACGGCGGCATGGAGCGCTTCGGCTTCACGTCGCACGAGCTGGCGCTGATGTGCGCGAGCCACAGCGGCGAGCAGGTGCACGTCGACGTCGCCGCGCGCATGCTCGAGCGCATCGACGCGCGCGAGTCCGACCTGCAGTGCGGCTGCCATCCGCCGACCTACTTCACCGCGACGGCGTCGCAGATGCCGCCCGGCGCGCGCTGGAACCAGCTCCATCACAACTGCTCGGGCAAGCACAGCGGCTTCCTCGGCTTCTGCCGGCTGCACGGTGCGCCGCTCGCGAACTACCTCGATCCTGACGCGCCGGGTCAACGGCGCGTTCGCGAAGCCGTGCAGCGCTTCGCGCCGGGCGTGGCGCTGCCGATGGGCATCGACGGTTGCAGCGCGCCCAACTACGCGCTGCCGCTCGCGCGGCTCGCGCATGTCTTCTGCCAGCTTGCGCTCGGCGCCACGCCCGCGCTCGCGGCGCTCGCCTACGCGATGAAGCGCCATCCCGATCTGGTGTCCGGCACCGCGCGCAGCGATCTGGCGCTGATGCAGACGGGCCGCGGCGACTGGGTCAGCAAGATCGGCGCCGACGGCGTGCAGGCGATCGGCGTGGCCAGCCTCGGCATCGGCATCGCCACTCGCGTCGCCGACGGCAACTCGCGCGCGCTGCACGTCGCAACGGTCGCGGTTCTGCAGCAGCTCGGACTGCTCGACGCGCCGGAAAAGACGCCGCTCGCGCCGTTCGCTGGCCGCGCGCTCCGCAACTACCGCGGCATCGTCGTCGGCGAGGTGGAGCCGCGTTTTTCGCTGCCGCGGCTGCGCTGATCCCGCCCGCGCCGCGGCGCGGCGGCTTCAGCGCGTTTCCTGGATGTGCTTGCGGCGCCGCTCCTCGGCGACGAACTCCTCGAGATCCGGGTCGAGCGCGTTGCGCGACGACACGATGCCGACCGGCTTGCCGTCTTCGACGACCGGCAGATGGCGGCAGTGGTTCTCATGCATCAGCAGCATCGCGTGGCCGAAGGACCTGTTCGGCGAGATGGTCTTCGGATCGCGCGTCATCACGTCGGCAAGCTGCGTGATCGCCGGATCAAGCTTGCGCGCGATCACGCGGAACACCGCGTCGCGCTCGGTGAAGATGCCGATCAGGCGCTCTTCTTCGACGACGAGCACCGCGCCGACGTGTTTTTTCGCCATCATCGCCGCCGCCTGCAGCACGGTGGTCTGCGGCGGCGCCGTGAGCAGTTTGCGCTGCTCCATGATGTTCCTGACCTGCTGCGTGAACACTGAGATCTCCTCGATCCGGGCGGCGCCGGCCATGCACGGCGCATCGTCAGACTGCAACGTACGGGGCCGGCGGGGACGCCTCATTGACTGCGATCAAGCTTCGCTGGCGCTCGCACGCGGAAGCCCGCGCACCGGGCCGGGTCGCAAGCGCAGGCATTGACATGCCGCAGCCCACGCGCATGATGCGTCGCACGAAACCGACTGTCGGCGGGGCGCGCGAGTTCGATCGCGCGAGGGCAGTGCCGCGTCGATCCGGACGCGCTCCTCAGGCGTTGCGCAGTTCGACTTCGCCGCGCGGCGTGCGCAGCACGGCGCACAGAGACTTCGGCCCGGGTTTCAGTTGCACCGGGCCGGCGATGCGCAGCTCGCGAAACAGCGGCAGCACGCTGGTCGCGACCGGATGCGACAGCCGCAGCTCGACCAGCGCGCAGCCGCGCTCTTCGAGCGCGTCGCACGGATGCGCGCCGCTCCATTCGATCGCCGCCGGCAGCACGCCGCCGAAAGGCAGCGCGCCGTCTTCGGTCACCGTCAGCCGCCAGGCGTAGGCGTTGCGGGTGAACGCGCGCGGCTCGCCGAGCGCCGGCACGCGCGTGACCGCCTCGACGATGTCGGTCGTCGACGCGACCCAGGTCAGCAGAAAAGGCGAACGCGCCGCGCGCGCCTGCACGGCCGGATCGTCGAGCGCAAACCAGCGCGGATGCGCCGGCGGCGCGGCCTGCGGATCGATCGCGAGCAGCTCCAGGTACACGCGCGGGCCGAGCTTCAGCAGCCGGTTGTGCGTGCCCATCGTCGCGTGTTGTCCGCCCGGTTGCGGCTCGGCGCCGAGCGTCTCGACCGCCCAGGCCGAACCCTGCTCGAGATCGGCGCAGGCGACGACCAGATGATCGGGTTCGGAGCGCAGCATGGGGGCGGGCGATTCGCGCGGGCGACGGCAGATTTAAGCACGCGCGGCGCGCTCGCGGCGAAGCGTCAGAATGCCGGCATCGGCCCGCGCCCACCGGAGGAGACGCGATGCAAGGCTACGACTACGACCTTTTCGTCATCGGCGGCGGCTCCGGCGGCGTGCGCGCCGCGCGCATGAGCGCGGGCTTCGGTGCGCGCGTCGGCCTGGCCGAACGCGACCGGCTCGGCGGCACCTGCGTGATCCGCGGCTGCGTGCCCAAGAAGCTGCTCGTGTACGCCGCGCACGTGCGCGAGGAGCTGGAGGACGCCGCCGGCTACGGCTGGTCGATCGACGGCGCGCGCTTTTCGTGGCCGCAGTTGATCGCGAACAAGGACCGCGAGATCGTGCGGCTCGAAGGCGTCTATCGCAATCTGCTGGAGAAGGCGGGCGTGACGATCCACGCCGCCCATGCGCGCCTGCTCGATCCGCACACGATGGAGGTCGGCGCGCAACGCTTCACGGCCCAGCACATCCTGATCGCCACCGGCGGCCGCCCGTTCGTGCCGGCCATCCCGGGCCACGAACTCGGCTTCACGTCCAACGAGGCGTTTCACCTGCCCGAGCTGCCACGGCGCATCGCGATCCTCGGCGGCGGCTACATCGCGGTCGAGTTCGCGGGCATCTTCAACGGCCTGGGCTGCGAGGTCACGCTCGCCTATCGCGGGCCGGAGTTCCTGCGCGGCTTCGACGACGACGTACGCCACTTCCTGCACGCCGAGATGGAGAAGAAGGGCATCCGCATCCTGCTGAACGCCCCGCCAGCGGCGCTGACGAAGCGCGGCGACGGCGCGATCGAAGTCGCGCTCGACCGCGGCGGATCGTTGACCGCCGACGGCGTGATGTTCGCCACAGGGCGCGTGCCGAACACCGAGCGCCTCGGCCTCGAAGCCGCCGGCGTGCAGTTGACCCGCGACGGCGCGGTCTACGTGGACGGTTACTCGCGCACCAACGTGCCGCACATCCATGCCGTGGGCGACGTCACGCACCGCTTGCAGCTCACGCCGGTGGCGATCCGCGAGGGCGCCGCAGTCGCGCAGACGCTCTTCGGCGGCCGCCCGACCGAAGCCGATCACGCCGACGTGCCCACCGCCGTGTTCAGCCAGCCGCCGATCGGCACGGTGGGCCTCACCGAAGCACAGGCGCTGGCGACGTACCGCGCGATCGACGTCTACAAGACCGACTTCCGGCCGATGAAGCACACCCTGTCCGGACGCGACGAGCGCACGCTGATGAAGCTCGTCGTCGACACCGCGAGTCAGCGCGTCGTCGGCGCACACATGGTCGGCACCGACGCGCCCGAGATCATCCAGGCCATCGGCATCGCGGTGAAGGCGAAACTGACCAAGGCCGACTTCGACGCCACCGTCGGCATCCATCCGACCGCGGCGGAGGAATTCGTCACGCTGCGCGAGAAGGTTACGCGGCGGGGGGAGGGGTGATCGCGAGGGGGGGGTTGCGCCGCTCGCAGGAATGCGGTCTCAGTCGGGATCTGCTACGAGGGGGGGCGATTTGCTTCCGAGTCCGACCATGAGCAGAGCCCAGCTCGCTGCATAAACCCGGCTTTAACTGGTGGCTCGCGCCGTGGCAGCTGCAACTCCATAGCTTGGGCTCAACTGGTGAGCCACCACTCGGCGCATACTGCTTTCTGTGTTCGACCCCTCCCGCCCGATGTACAGCAAGAACCCATGACGACCATGACAGGCGAACCGCGTTACCGCTTTCTGCTGAAACGTCGTATCGCGTTCGAGATGATGCGAGAGGCTGCCGTCGAGGCGTCCAACTCCATTTCGCCACGTCTTGACCTGCTGCATCGGCTGTCGACTCCAGCGAGTGAAGAGTTCCATCGGTTGGAGAGCGCGCTCCAGCTCGCGGTCATGGCCAAGCGAGCAATCGAAGACAGCTACCGCGATGCTTGGGCGAACGAGCCGGCTCCCACGGAGGCCCAATGGCGGGCGCTGTCGCTTCTGGACCGAAAAATATCGCGCTGGTCGCCTGATCTTGCCACTTGGATCGAAAGCGAGATCAATGAGCGAGACTTTGGGGCTCAGGTGGGTAAGAGTCTCGGCGATTGGATCAAATGGAACTTCGGGCTTGACGTCGAAATTGTGGTTTCAGCGGTGGCAGATCCCGATCTCGCCAAAGCGATCGGCCGACCCTGCATGCGCCATCGCATCCCCTCTGGGCGAGTGCGAACGTTGGTGCTATTCGACGACCGTCACTGGGATTCATTGATCCAGTTCGATCGATTTGGAGATCAACGTGAGGTCGCTTCCCGACTTGGGAGCGTCTCGCCACCTGCGCTCACAAGCGACCTGATGAAGGAAGTGCTTCTCTTCGTCCCAGAGGTTGCCTATCTCGCGGAGAGCGTAGAGGCCATCAGGCTTCGCAGTGGCAAGCGGCAACTTGAAGTCTTCTTGCCGCCTAGGGCGAGACGTGAAGTCTGACCGCGAACCAGTCTCTGCACTGGCCGGGAATACGGGCCGCACATGTTCGAGCCGCATTCTTCTGAATGGTGAATGAACTCTGAAGGCCCATCGCACCACTCTACCGGCCTCCCGGGTAAGGGCATGCCGTCGCACGGAGGAGTGACTGTCCATCGGGCTGACGCTCAAAGCACCAATGTCGCGAATAGTGATTCTCACTGCGAGTCCGTTGCATGCAGAGGCCGCTTCATCGCCGGTGGTCAAGTGCTAGATTTGCTGGCCTCTTATCACATTACCTGCGCGGGGAATCTGATGATCTGCCGCGCCAGCACCCGGTTTGTTCGCCTTGACCCGGCGATTCATATCTGGCGAATCCGTTTGTTATCGTGCAGTGCAGGTCAATACAAGCCGTTTGGACTCATGATGAGGAGTGACTGATGGCAGAGTCGCTGGAAGTGATCGAGATCGCCTGGGATGGTCCCTTCCCTGTTGAGGACGTCGTCTCGCGAATGCACGGGGCCGCCGACTACGGCGTCTATCAGCTCTATGGCACGCACAGCGTACATGGCGCAGACGTTCTCCTGTACATCGGGAAAGCGCAGGATCGTCCGTTTGGTGAACGTCTGCGCGAGCATCAATACGAGTGGACGGAATGGGAAGCATCCGGTGTAACCGCCTATCTTGGTCGCTTGGGTGGAACGACCGTCATGACCGAGGATCGGTGGCCAGAGTGGGAGGACAAGATCGCCCGCGCTGAACGTCTTCTAATCTACTTCTGCTCACCGCCCTACAACAGCAAAGGTGTGAAGACTTTCTCCCCCATGCGCCCGACCATAGTAGTGAATCACAAACGAAGGCACCGGTTGCCGCAAGAAATCTCAACGCTGCTTTGGACAACAAGCATCGGCACAGCCGCCTGGAAGGTATTCGGAAGCAATTAGCTCCAGCTCGGCGCTGCAACGGGCACCCCGCAAGCGGCGCGTCGCTGTTGAATTCTACGTTAAGCCGTGCTCTGAGCGGCCGCTTGCGGGAATCCTGTAGGTCGCCAGCGGACCGTTCGCGCTCGGTGTGAACGACCCCTCCGCGCCAATCAGCGAGACCCGCCAAGCGGTGTCGATCTCGCCGCAGCTCGCAAATGCGCTGCACTGGGTTCGAGCGCGCCCCGGTGCACTTATCATCCGCCCGATGATTCGACGCATCCTCGCCGTTCTCGGGATCGTCGGGCTCGCGGGGTCGATCGGTTGGCATGTCTGGCCGTCGGATGTCGCGCAGCCCGAGCAGGCCGCGGTCCCTGCCCTTCCTCCTGCCGAACAGCCCGTCGCCGCCGCCGCACCCGGGGCGCCGGCGCTGCGGACCGAAACTGTCGAGCTGCGCCGCCGCGACACGCTGGCCGATGTGCTCATGCGCAGCGGCCTGTCGGCTGCCGAGGCGCATGCGGTCGCGAAGGGCCTGCGCGAGGCCGGCGCCAACCTGCGCCGCATGCGCGCGGGCGATCGGCTCGAACTGTCGCGCGATGCCGGCGAGCGCATTGTCGCCGTCGCCTACGCGCCGAGCGCGTGGCAGCGCTTCCACGCGACCCGCGGGCAGGCCGACTGGACGGTCGAGCGCACGGAGGTCACGCCGGAGATCCGCACCGAGATCCGTGAAGGCGAGGTCCGCAACTCGCTGTGGGATGCCGTCGACGCGGGCGCGATCGGCGCGCAGACGATGCTCGATCTCGTGCAGATCTTCGAATCGAGCTTCGACTTCACCGCCGACACGCGCGCCGGCGATCGCTTCCGGCTGCTGGTCGAGGCGCGTTACGCGAACGGCGCGTTCGTCGAGGACGGCCGCATCCTCGCCGCGCAGTACCTGACCGAGGACGGGACGCTCGCCGGCGTGGCCTTCGAGGTCGGCGACCGCACGGCCTACTACGACCCCGACGGCCGCTCGCTGAAGAGGATGTTCCTGCGCTCGCCGCTGCAGTTCTCGCGCATCAGCTCGGGCTTCACGTACCGGCGCCCGCATCCGGTGCTGGGCGGCGTGCGGCCGCATCTGGCGATCGACTACGCGGCGCCGACCGGCACGCCGGTGTGGGCGGTGGCGGACGGCACGGTCGAGTTCGCCGGCCGCAAGGGCGGCAACGGCATCCAGGTGCTGCTGCGCCATCGCGCCGGCTACAAGACCTACTACAACCACCTGTCGCGCATCGCGAAGGGCGTGCGCCCCGGCGCGCGCGTCGCGCAGAAGCAGGTGATCGGCTACGTCGGATCGACGGGGCTTTCGACCGGGCCGCACCTCGACTACCGCGTGTCGCGGAACGGCAGGTTCGTGAATCCGCTCGCCGAGAAGTTCCTGCCGGGCGAGCCGATCCCCGCCGCGCAGCGCGCGTCCTTCACGGCTCGTGCGCGCGAACTGCTCGGGCGCCTGGAGCGCGCGGCCGAGCCCGGCGCGCAACCGCCGCGCGAAGAAGGCGCGGAAAGCGTTCCGGTCGATCGGGCATCGCAGCGCTCGTAGCGGCGCGCGACGCGCGGCGCCGGTGAAGCGCGCCGGTAGAATCCGCGCCTTTCCCGTCGCCGGCCGCACGGATGCTTCCCGAACAGAAACAACGCGTGATCGCGCTGATCGAGCAGGCGCTCGCCGGCCTCGGCGGCGCCGGCGTGCCGGTGCAGCTCGAGCGGCCGAAGGTCGAGTCGCACGGCGATCTGGCGTGCAACGTCGCGCTGCAGGTCGCGAAGGCGCTGAAGAAGAATCCGCGCGAGGTGGCGAATGCGATCGCTGACGCGCTGCGCGTCAATCCGGCGGCGAACGGGCTGATCGAGTCGGTCGAGGTCGCCGGCCCCGGTTTCATCAACCTGCGCATCGCCGCCGCCGCCAAGCAGGAGGTCGTGCGCGTCGTGCTGCGCGAGCGGCAGTGCTACGGCACCAGCTCCGCGCACGCGGGCGAGAAGGTGATGGTCGAGTTCGTCTCGGCGAATCCGACCGGGCCGCTGCACGTCGGCCACGCGCGGCAGGCCGCGCTCGGCGATGCGCTCGCCAACGTGCTCGCCGCGCAGGGCTACGAAGTGCTGCGCGAGTTCTACTACAACGACGCCGGCGTGCAGATCGAGAATCTCGCCCGCTCGGTGCAGGCGCGCGCGAAGGAACTGAAGGGCGAGACGGTCGAATTCCCCGAGACCGGCTATCGCGGCGACTACATCGTCGACATTGCACGCGAGTTCCTGGAGAAGAAGACCGAAACCGCGCGCGACGGCTCGCCGGTCGTCGCCTCGGGCGACGTCAACGACCTCGACAACATCCGCCGCTTCGCGGTCGCCTATCTGCGGCACGAGCAGGACGTCGATCTGGCGGCCTTCGGCGTGAGCTTCGACCACTTCTATCTGGAGTCTTCGCTGTACGCCGACGGCAAGGTCGATGCCGCCGTGCGCGCGATGATCGACTCGGGCATGACCTTCGAGGCCGAAGGCGCGCTGTGGCTGAAGACGACCGAGATCGGCGACGTCGGCCGCCCCGGCGAGAAGATGGTCGACGACAAGGACCGCGTGATGCGCAAGTCCGACGGCACGTACACCTACTTCGTGCCGGATGTCGCGTATCACGTCAACAAGTTCCAGCGCGGCTTCGCCAAGGTGATCAACGTGCAGGGCTCGGATCACCACGGCACGGTCGCGCGCGTGCGCGCCGGCGTGCAGGCGGCCGCGAAGTCGCTCGGCGTGGCGGTGCCGAAGGGCTACCCGGACTACTTGCTGCACAAGATGGTGCGCGTGATGCGCGGCGGCGAGGAAGTGAAGATGAGCAAGCGCGCCGGCAGCTACGTCACGCTGCGCGACCTGCTCGACTGGGTCGGCCGCGACGCGGTGCGCTTCTTCCTCGTCTCGCGCAAGCCCGACACCGAGTTCGTGTTCGACGTCGACCTGGCGCTCGCGCAGAGCGAGGAGAACCCCGTCTACTACGTGCAGTACGCGCACGCGCGGATCTGCTCGGTGCTGCAGCAGGCCGCGTCGTCGGGCGCGGCGCTCGACGAAGACGGCGCACTGCACGTGAGCCTCGCAGCGCTCGTCAATCCGCGCGAACAGGCGCTGCTCGCGCGGCTGGCGGCGTTTCCGGACACGGTGCGCGCGGCGGCGGAGGAACTCGCGCCGCATCAGATCGCGTTCTACCTGAAGGACCTCGCGGCCGATTTTCACGGCTACTACAATGCCGAGCGCGTTCTGGTCGACGAAGAGTCGACCCGCAAGGCGCGGCTGGCGCTGCTGCTCGCGACGAGGCAGGTGCTGCGCAACGGCCTGCGGCTGATCGGCGTCTCTGCGCCCGAGCGGATGTAGCCTCGTTTGTTTCGCCGCGCGCGCCGCGACCATCGATGCAACGAAAGGGACCGCGCTTGTCGTCCTCCGCTTCACGTCAATACGGCAACACGCTGATCGGGCTGATCGTCGGCCTGTGCGTGGGGCTCGCGATCGCCGCGATCGCCGCCGTCTACATCACCAACGCGCCGGTGCCTTTCGTCAACAAGGTGCAGCGCCCGACCGAAAACATCCAGCCCGGCGCCGACGGCAAGCTGCCCGATCCGAACAAGCCGCTGTACGCGCCGCCGCCCGCGCCGCCGAAGCCGGCCGAAAGCGCGAAGGTCGAGCCGCCGCCGGCCGTCGCGCCGGCGCCCGCCAAGGACGCAAAGACGGCGGCGCCGGCCGCCGACGAAGGCACGCGCTTCCAGCTTCAGGCGGGCGCGTTCCGCACGCCCGAGGACGCCGACGCGATGCGCGCGCGGCTCGCGCTGATGGGGCTCGACGCGCGGGTTTTCCCGATCGAACAGGCCGGGACGACCCTGTACCGCGTACGGCTCGGCCCGTACGGCCAGATCGACGACGTCAACCGCACGCGCAAGATGCTCGCCGACAACGGCATCGAGGCGCAGGTCATCCGGCTGAAGTAGCGCGCGCGACGCCCGATGCCGGGAACGCGTCAGCGCGAGCGCGGCCGATCGCGTTAGGCACAGGTCTTCATCGAGGAAGGGTCGCCCATGTCACAGCATTTCGATCGCCGCAAGTTCATCGCGGCCGCCGCATTGATTCCGACGCTCGCCTCCGCGCAGGCGCCGCAGCCGCGCGAGGGCCGCGACTACCGGCGCGTCAGCCCGCCGCAGCCGGTGGAAACCGGCGCCAAGATCGAAGTGCTCGAGTTCTTCTGGTACGGCTGCCCGCACTGCCAGACGTTCGAGCCCGATCTGGAGGCGTTCCGCAAGCGGCTGCCCGCCGACGTCGAGTACCGCCGCAATCCGGTCGCGTTCGACGAGGCGCGCACGCCGCACAGCCGCATCTACTACGCGCTCGAAGCGCTCGGCAAGACGAACGAGCTGCACGGCAAGGTGTTCGTCGCGATCGTCACCAATCGCCGGCCGATGCTCAAGCCCGACGAGATCGCCGACTTCATGGCGGCCAACGGCATCGACCGCAAGCAGTGGCTCGACACGTACAACTCGTTCACGGTGGCCACGCGCGCCAACCGCGCCGCGCAGGTCTGGCGCGCGTACAAGATCGACGGCACGCCGTCGGTTGCGGTCGACGGCAAGTTCGTCACCGCGCCGTCGATGGTCGGTTCGCGCGAAGGCGCGATCGCCGTGCTCGACCACCTGATCCAGCGCTCGCGGGCGGAGCGGAAGAAGTAGGGGATCGGATTGCGGATCGCGGACTGCGGATCGCGCAGTCAAGCGATGGCAATGCGGCGAACTCGCACCCCCCTTTGAAAAAGGGGGGCTGGGGGGATTCCTCGGGCTCCGCGGGTTGGCGAGACTGAAAAATCCCCCTCGGTCCCCCTTTACGAAAGGGGGAAGAGGAATGACGCACCTTTGGTGCGTCTGAAGGGGATCTCCCCCTCGGTCCCCCTTTACGAAAGGGGGAAGAGGAATGACGCACCTTTGGTGCGTCTGAAGTGGATCTCCCCCTCAGCCCCCTTTACGAAAGGGGAAAGAAGGGCCACCCTGCGCGGGGTCGACAGCGGTCTGCAGTCCGCGATCCGAGCAGCGCAATCCGCGATTCGCAATCCGAACAAATGAACGTCTTCATCACCGGCGCTTCGAGCGGGATCGGCGCCGCGCTGGCGCGCGAGTTCGCGGGGCGCGGGGCGATGCTCGGACTGGTCGCGCGGCGGCAGGCCGTGCTCGACGAGCTGGCCGCGCAGCTTCCGGGCGTGCATCGAACGTACGCCGTCGATGTCACCGACAGGGATGCGATCGTCGCTGCGGGCCGCGACTTCGACGCCGCGAGCGGTGGCGCGGACCTCGTGATCGCCAACGCCGGCATCTCGGTCGGCGTGCTGACCGAGCACTACGAGGATCTCGACGCGTTCAGGCAGGTGCTGGAAACGAACGTGCTGGCGATGGCCCACACCTTCCATCCGTTCATCGCGCCGATGCGCCACCGCAGGCGCGGCACGCTCGCCGGCATCGCGAGCGTCGCCGGCATCCGCGGACTGCCCGGCTCCGAGGCGTACTGCGCGTCGAAGGCGGCGGCGATCAGCTACCTCGAAAGCCTGCGCGTCGAGCTGCGGCGCTTCGGCGTGGGCGTGGTGACGATCGCGCCGGGCTTCGTGCGCACGCCGCTGACCGCGCGCAACCCGTACCGCATGCCTTTTCTGATGGCGCCCGAGGCGTTCGCGCGCGCCGCCGCCGGCGCGATGCTCGCGGGAGCGAGCTACCGCGTCATCCCGTGGCAGATGGCCTTCGTCGCCAAGCTGCTGCGCCTGCTGCCGAACTGGGCCTTCGACAGGCTGCTGGCCAATCGGCCGTACAAGCCCCGCAAGACCGAACCGTCGCCGTGAGCTGGATCGACGCGATCGGGCAGGCGCACGGTCGCGCGGCGCCCGACGCGCGCATCGTTTCGCTGGTGCCTTCGATCACCGAGCTGCTGTTCGACCTCGACCTCGGCGAACGGGTGGTCGGCCGCACGGGCTTCTGTATCCATCCGCGCGAGCGGGTCGCGAACGTGCCGAAGGTCGGCGGCACCAAGGACGTCAAGCTCGATGCGCTGCGGCGCCTGGCGCCGGCGCACGTGATCGTCAACATCGACGAGAACGAGGCGCCGACGGTCGACGCGATCCGCGCCTTCGTGCCGAACGTGATCGTCACGCATCCGAACGCGCCCGCGGACAACCTCGCGCTGTACTGGCTGCTCGGCGGCATCTTCGATCGCGAAGCGCAAGCCGAAGCCCTTTGCGCGCGCCTGCAGGCCGAACTCGACGCCTGCGCCGCGCGCGACTGGCCGCGCGAGACGGTGCTGTACCTGATCTGGAAGAAGCCGTGGATGACGGTCGCCGCCGACACCTACATCGCGCGCACCCTCGCGCTGGTCGGCTGGATCGTGACCGCGCCGGCGGGCGGCGAGCGGGGCGCAGCGCGTTATCCGGTGGTCGACGACCTCGACACCGAGGTCGCGCGCGTCGACCGCGTGCTGCTTTCGACCGAGCCGTTCATGTTCCGCGAGCGACACGTCACCGAGCTGCGGTCGCGCCACCCGCAGCAGCCGATCGATCTGATCGACGGCGAGATGACGAGCTGGTATGGCAGCCGCGCGATCCGCGGGCTCGCGTATCTGCGCGAGTTCCGCGCCGCACGCCTGGCCTGATCACGCCGCGTCGCGTTCGAGTTCCCGCTGCAACTGCTCGACGCCGTCGATCAGCCGCGTGAACTTCTGGCCGAACGGCGTGAGCCGGTATTCGACGCGCGGCGGCACCTCGGCATACGCGTGGCGCGCGAGGATGCCGTAGTGCACGAGCTTGCGCAGCCGTTCGTTCAGCACCTTGGTCGACAGCCCCGGCAGCGCGTGCTCCATCGCGCCCGGCCGCACCACACCCTGCCGGATCTGCGCGAGCACCGCGAGCGACCATTTGCAGCCGACGATGTCCTCGACCATGCCGGCCACGTCGGGTGCCGCGGGAATTTTCTTTCGTCCGGAAATCATCGATCAACACCGAAAGGTAACCGGGGCACCGTTCGGTGCCCGCTTTATTCGCGCTTCGCGCGCGCAAACAATACCCGCCTGTCCGTCTGCAAGGAAAGGAGACCTCGATGAACCGACTGCTCGCCGCACTCGCGCTCGTGACGCTGCCCGCCTTCGCCGCCGATCCCGCGCCCGTGCCGTATCCGAAGGGCTACCGCGACTGGACGCACGTCAAGAGCATGGTGATCCAGCCGGGGCATCCGCTGTACGACTCGTTCGGCGGCATCCACCACCTGTACGCCAACCAGAAGGCGCTCGAAGGCTATCGCAAGGGCACGTTCCCCGACGGCGCGGTGATCGTCTTCGATCTACTCGAAGCCAAGAGCGGCGGCAACGCGATCGAAGAAGGCCCGCGCAAGGTCGTCGGCGTGATGATGAAGGACGCGAAGAAGTGGAAGGACACGGGAGGCTGGGGTTTCGAGGGCTTCAAGGGCGACTCGACCACCGAACGCGCGGTCGGCGCGAACGCCAAGAGCGCCTGCTTCGACTGCCATACGTCGCAGAAGTCGCGCGACTACGTGTTCAGCAGCTTCCGCAAGTAGGCGACGCGTGAACCCGCACGACCTGCCGGTGCTCGGTCCGGCGCCGCCGATCGAGGCCGCGGCGTGGTTGAACACCGACGCGCCGATCGCGCTCGACGGACTGCGCGGGCGGGTCGTGCTGCTGCACGCCTTCCAGATGCTGTGCCCCGGCTGCGTGCTGCACGGTCTGCCGCAGGCGCAGCGCGCCGCGCAGCTCGCGCGCGACGACCTCATCGTGCTCGGTTTGCACAGCGTGTTCGAGCATCACGACGCGATGACGCCGGCCGCGCTCGCGGCGTTCGCGCACGAATTCCGGCTGCGCTTTCCGATCGCGATCGACGCGCATCGCGGCGGCGATCCGGTGCCGGCGACCATGCGCGCGTACGCGCTGCAGGGCACGCCGACCACGCTGCTGATCGACCGCACCGGCCGCGTGCGCCTGCACCGCTTCGGCGCGCTCGACGATCTCGAGCTGGGCCTGGCGCTCGGCGGGCTGCTCGCGGAGCCCAGCTAGCCGCGCAATCGCGCAAAACCCTGCGCCAGATCGTCGATCAGGTCGCCGGCGTCTTCGAGCCCGGCGCCGATGCGGAACAGCGGCCCCTTGAACGGCGGCGGCACGACCGTACGCTCCGGATTGGCGGGGATGATCAGGCTTTCGTAGCCGCCCCAGGACGCGCCGAGGCCGAAAAGCTGCAAGCCGTCGATCAAGGCGTTGCAGGCGGCTTCGCTTACCGAGGGCCTTAACACGACGCCGAACAGACCGCTTGCGCCGCTCATGTCGCGCCTCCACAGCGCATGGCCGGGGTCGTCGGGCGCGGCCGGGTACAGGATGCGCTCGACCTCGGGCTGGGCACGCAGCCATTCGATCAGGCGTTCGGCGTTGGCGCGGTGCTGCGCGAGCCGCGCGCCCATCGAGCGCAGACCGCGCAGCGCGAGCCAGCAGTCGTCGGGGCTGGTCGTCACGCCGTACTGGTGGATCGCCTCGCGCAGCCGCGGCCATGCGCTGTCGTTGGCGGTCAGCGTGCCCATCACGAGATCCGAGTGGCCGCCGATGTACTTGGTCGCCGCGTGGATCGACACGTCCACGCCGTGCTCGAGCGGACGGGAATAGAGCGGCGTGGCCCAGGTGTTGTCGATCAGGCTCACCGCGCCGCGCGCCCGCGCGACCGCAGCGAGCAGCGGCACGTCCTGCATCTCGAAGGTCAGCGAGCCGGGCGACTCGAGGAACAGCACGCGCGTGGCCGGCGTGAACAGCGCTTCGACCGCCGCGCGGCCGGCTTCACCGACGCGCGGATCGTAGAAGCTCGCCGTCACGCCGAAGCGCGGCAGCACCTCGCGGCAGAAGCGGCGCGTCGGCCAGTAGACCGAATCGGGCACGAGCACGTGATCGCCCTGCCGCACGAAAGCGAGGATCGCGGTCGTGATCGCCGCCAGCCCCGACGGCGCGGCCCAGCTCGCGTGCCCGCCTTCGAGCGCGGTGAGCGCGTCGTAGAACGCGTGATGCGTCGGCGTGCCGTAGATGCCGTAGGTCGTCGGACGGTCGACGCCGGCGAAGCGCTGGCGCACGCGCTCCTTCATCTGCGCCACGCTGTCGTGCAGCACCGTCGAGCCGCGCACCAGCGGCGGGTTGACGAAGCCGAAGCTCGACGTTCGCTCGCGCCCGAGCGTGGCCAGTTGCGTGGCGGGCTTGTGCTTGCGCTGTTCGCTCATGAACGGATGCGCCCCGGTGGTCGATCGACGCGCCTCATGCCCTTCGACAAGCTCAGGACAGGCCTTGCGCGAAGCGCCAGACGCCGCCGTCGCTCGTGCGCACGAGCCGCCCCTCGTACCACAGCGCGTGCAGGTGCGCGAGCGATTCGCCGAGCGCGAACGTCGTCTGGTGCAGGTCCAGCTCGCGGTTGAACAGCACCGGCACGATGTCGGCGGCCGTCTTCGGCGTCGCGCAGGCGTCGTAGACCTCCGCGAGCCGCGCCTGGTGATGCGCGTGCTGCTGCGCCACCCGGCGATGCAGTCCGACGAAGGGCTTGCCGTGCGAAGGCAGCACCAGCGTGTCGGCCGGCAGCATCAGGTAATGGTCGAGCGAGCGCAGATAGCGCGGCAGCGGGTTGGCCTCGGGCTCGAGATCGAAGACGCTGACGTTGGTCGAGATGCGCGGCAGCACCATGTCGCCGGACACGAGCAGCTTGTCTTCGGCGCAGTACAGCGACACGTGCTCGGGCGCGTGGCCGTGGCCGACGATCACGCGGAAGACGCGGCGCGACCCGGCGCGCCCGATCGCGATCTCGTCGCCGTCGGCGATCCGGTGGAACGACCGTGGCACCGAGGGGACGAGCTTCGGGTAGTAGCCGCCGCCGCGCGCGCGCACCTTGGCGAGCGACTCCGGATCGGACAGGCCGTGCCGGCGGAAGTGCGCGGCCGCGTCTTCGCCGGCGGTTTCGTTGGTGCCCGCCGACAGGAAGCGGCCGAATGCGTATTCGGTCGCGCTCATCCACAGCGGCGCGCGCCAGCGTTCGCGTTCGCCGCCGCGGGCGAGCCAATGCGCGAGCCCGAGATGGTCGGGATGGAAGTGCGTGGCGATCACGCGCAGCAACGGCCGGCCTTCGAACGCGGTGTCGAACAGCTTCTCCCACGCGGCCTTGGTTTCGTCGCTGGTGATGCCGCAGTCGATCACGGTCCAGCCGCGCCGCACGCTACCGTCGACTTCGATCTCGTCGTCGAGCAGCCACAGGTTGATGTGGTCGAGCGCGAACGGCAGGCGCATGCGCAGCCAGTGCACGCCGGGTCGCAGGGTGACGATCGTTCCGGGCGCGGGTGCTTCCGCCCACGGATAGGCGAGTTCGTGTTCGTGCGGATTCATTGCGGCAGTTTAAGCGGGCCGCACCGCCGCCAGCGCGCCTCAGCCGGCGCGTGCGCCGGACTCGAAGCGGTAGGCCTGCAGCGTGCCGCCGTCGGCGTGGAACAGGCGCGTTGCGCGCAGCCGCGGCGTCAGAGTCGGGTCGGAGACGATCAGCAAGGAGCCGAGCTGCGAGGACACCAGTACGCCGGCGCGGTCGGCGCTGCGGGCGAGCCCCCGCGCCTGCGCGACGCTGCGTTCGCTGGCGCGCGGGCGCGCGCCGGGCCGGGCAGGACGCTCCTTGACGCCGGAGGCGATGCCGAAGCGCAGCCCCGCGCGGTCGTGCTCGCGCGCCAGATCGGCGGCGCTCCACAGCACGTCGAGGTCGAGCGCGTCGAACTGCACCAGCGTGGCTTCGTCGTCGTTGGCTTCGATCAGATCGGCGCCGCCGGCGCGCAGCCGCTCGGTGGCCAGACCGACTGCAACCATGCCGTCTTCGCGCGCGGCGTCGGCGTGAACGGAAATGACGAAGTTGATCGGGGCCTGCATGCTGCGTCCACCCGGACGCGCCGCTGGCGCCGGGCGCGTCCCTTCCAGTCTCATCGGCGCTAGATTGCCCTGACGCGACCGGCCCGATCGCGGCGTATGCGGGCGCCCCCGGCCTCTGTTCAAGGGCTTCGAATCGGCGGCCCGGGCTCAAGCGCGTTCGCTCGGGCATTGCTTCCGGTTTACGCGCACGTAAACTGCGCGCCGTCGCCTCTCCGAAGACCCGCATGCCGAAACGCACCACGGCCAACGCCGAAAGCCCGGCGCCGCCCGCGACCCAGTTCACGATCACCGACCTCGCGCGCGAGTTCGACATCACGCCGCGCGCGATCCGCTTCTACGAGGACCAGGGCATCCTGGCGCCGACCCGCGCGGGCGCGAGCGGGCTGAAGCGCGTGTATTCGCCGCGCGACCGCACGCGCCTGAAGCTCACGCTGCGCGGCAAGCGGCTGGGACTCACGCTGACGCAGATCCGCGAACTGATCGACATGTACGAGAGTCCCAAGGATGCGGTCGCGCAGGCGCGCAAGTTCCTGGCGATCCTCGAACAGCACCGCGCCACGCTCGAGCAGCAGCGCGAGGACATCGAGGTGACGCTCGCCGAGATCGGCCAGCACGAGGCCGAGTGCCGCCGCATCCTGACCGGCCGCAAGTAGAGGGGCGCGACCGATGCTGAAGACGATCCGCGACTTTTTCGACCGCAACCTGGCCGCGCCGGAGAGCGGCGGCCACAGCATCGAACTCGCCACCGCCGCCCTGCTGGTCGAGGTGATGCGCATCGACCGCGACACGAGCCCCGCCGAGCGCGAGGCGGTGCTGCGCGCGGTGCACGAAAAGTTCGGCCTGAGCGGCGCGGAGGCCGACGCGCTGATCGCGCTCGCCGAAGAGCAGATGCGCCAGGCCACCGACTACTACCAGTTCACCTCCCTGATCAACCAGCGCTTCACCCAGGCACAGAAGGAACGCGTGCTGGAGCTGATGTGGCGCGTGGCCTACGCCGACGCGGCGATCGACGCCCACGAGCAGCACCTGATGCGCAAGATCGCCGCTCTGTTGCACGTGGCGGACGACGCTTACATCGCGGCGAAACTGCGCGCCAAAGAGCTGCGCGATCGCGGCTGATCCGCCCGGCCCCGGCTCGGAGCCGGGGCCGGAAAGCGAACCGCTCACTTCACCGCGATCGGATTGATGATCGCCTGCACGGCGCCGGTGATGCGCGCCGGGCCGAGCGTGAAGAAAGACTCCCACGCCTTGTCCTTGACCATTTCCTCGGTGTTCATGTTCTCCAGGATGTAGATGCCGTTCATCGGCAGCAGGATCTGGTGCACCTCGAAGACGCCGGCGTTCTTCTCGAACGGAATCACCTCCAGACCCCAGGTGTCGGCGCCGACCATCGCCACGCCGAGCGACGCCAGATACTTCGCGCCTTCGACGCCCAGCCCCGGTTCGACGGAGCCGTAGCGCTTGTCGTCCTTGCCGATCAGCTTGGTCCAGCCGGTGTAAAAGAGCACCACGTCGCCGCGCTCGATGCCCTTCACACCCTGGCGCTTCAGCGCGCCCTCGATCTCGGCGCGGTTGAACGCCGTGCCTTCCTTCACGATGTCGGTGTTGAAGTAACCGGCCATGTCGAGCAGCACCGCGCGCGTGGCGATCGCCGGCACGTTCTCGATGCCCAGCTTGGCGAGCCCGTCGGCCTTGACGAAGTCCGCCGCCTTGTTGCAGTTGTAGTAGACGTTGTCGATGCCGATGTGGCCGAGGCCGTCGAGCTGCGAACCGATGCCGACCCAGCCGGCGATGATGTCGTCGTTGTACGTGGTCTTGCTCGGTCCGAGCGTGCCGCCTGCGACCTGCCCCGGCTGCACCACGGTCAGCGCGAACGTGCGCGGCGGGAACGCCGGCGTCCTGCTGTTGGTTTCGATGCCGAGCCGGTACGCCTTGCCGCGCGTGATCAGCTTGGCGGCGGCGAGCGTCTTCTCGGGCGTGACGTGGTTCAGTGCGCCGATCTGATCGTTCGGCCCGAATTTCGACGGGAAGCAGGTCTGCATCTGCCCGCGCGCCGGCGCCGCCGCGACAAGCAGGGCGAACGCGCAGCCGGCGATCCAGCCGAACCGCGGTAGCGGATTCTTCATCGGGATTCTCCTTGTCTCCGAAGGCCGTGATCGGGATTCGGCGGCGCACGCACGGCCGACGTGCGGCAGCCCCAGCGTAGTCCGCGCGCCTGCGCCGCACGGCCCCGCGATCATGCGATCCGCGCCCGGCGACCGCGGCGGGTCGCGCGCCGCTATCCCGCGACGATCCCGATCAGCGCTTCGCCGTAGCTCGCGAGCTTGCGTTCGCCGACGCCCGAGATGCCGCGCAGCGCGTCGATCGACTGCGGCCGCGCCTGCGCGATCGCGCGCAGCGTGGCGTCGTGAAACACGACGTAGGCGGGAACGCCGTGTTCCTTCGCCACCTGAGCGCGCCACTCGCGCAGCCGTTCGAACAGCCCCTCGTCGGCCGCTGCGAGCGACGCGCCGGCGGCCGCCTTTGCCTTCTTCGCCTTGCGCCCCGCCGCGGCCGTGTGCCGGCGCACTTCGATCGTGCGTTCGCCGCGCAGCACCGGTCGGCTCGCCTCGGTCAGCCGCAGCACGTTGAAGCGCTCGTAGTCGACCTCGACCAGATGCTGCGCGACGAGCTGGCGCAACAGCAGCCGCCATTCGGCCTCGGACAGATCGGCGCCGATGCCGAACGTGCTGAGCCTGTCGTGGCCGAACTTGTGCACCTTGTCGGTAGCCTTGCCGCGCAGCACGTCGATCACGTGCGTGGCGGCGAAGCCGAAACCGCCCGCCTGCTCGCAGCGGTAGATGCACGACAACAGCTTGCGCGCCGGCTCGGTCGCGTCCCACAGCTCGGGCGGCTCGAGGCAGTTGTCGCAATTGCCGCAGGGCTCGCTTTGCTCGCCGAAATAGGCGAGCAGCCGCACGCGGCGGCAGTCGCCGGTTTCCGCCAGCCCCAGCATCGCGTCGAGCTTGGCGTTGGACAGCCGCTTGTAGTTCGCGTCGGCGTCCGACAGTTCGATCAGCCGCCGCTGCTGCACGACGTCGGCCAGCCCGTAGGTCATCCATGCGTCGGCGGGTTCGCCGTCGCGCCCGGCGCGGCCGGTCTCCTGGAAATAGCCTTCGATGCTCTTCGGCATGTCCAGGTGCGCGACGAAGCGCACGTCGGGCTTGTCGATCCCCATGCCGAAGGCGATCGTCGCGACCATCACGCGCCCGTCCTCGTCGATGAAGCGGCGCTGGTTCTCCGCGCGCACGGCGGCATCGAGTCCGGCGTGATAAGGCAGCGCCGCGATACCGTGACCGACGAGGAACTGCGCGACCTCCTCGACCGTGTTGCGCGCGAGGCAGTAGACGATGCCGGCTTCGCCCGGATGCTCGTCGCGGACGAAGCGCAGAAGCTGCTCGCGCGGCTCGCGCTTCTCGACGATGCGGTAACGGATGTTGGGCCGGTCGAAGCTGGCGACGAAAAGCCGCGGCTCGACCAGCAGTCTCGCCGCGATCTCGCGCCGCGTCGGCACGTCGGCGGTCGCCGTCAGCGCGATGCGCGGCACCTGCGGCCAGCGCTCGCGCAGGAGCGCGAGCTGTCCGTATTCGGGCCGGAAGTCGTGTCCCCATTGCGACACGCAGTGCGCTTCGTCGATCGCGAACAAGCCGAGCGCGCATTCGCCGAGCAGCCGCTGGCAGCGCTCGGTCAGCAGTCTCTCGGGCGCGACGTAGACGAGGTCGAGTTCGCCCGCGCGCATGCGCCGCTCGACTGCCGCCGCCTCGGCGGCCGACAGCGTCGAGTTCAGGAAGGCCGCACGCACACCCGCCTCGTCGAGCGCGGCGACCTGGTCCTGCATCAGCGCGATCAGCGGCGAAACGACGATGCCGACGCCGTCGCGCAGCAGCGCCGGGATCTGGTAGGTCAGCGACTTGCCGCCGCCGGTCGGCATCAGCACCAGGGCGTCGCCGCCCGCCGCGACGTGCTCGATGACCTCGCGCTGGAAGCCGCGAAAGCTCGAGTAGCCGAAAACGTCCTTGAGGATCGACGAAGCGTCGCGCGCGCGCATCGGCGCAAGCGTAGCGAAGTCCCTGCGGACGGCGTTACGATGGCCGCATCGCCCGGAGCCGACGATGAGCGCAAACGACCCCGGAACCGTCGATGCCGTCCCGCCGACCCGCGAGTTCACCGCGCTGTGGGCCGCCTACGGCCTGCACGCGATCGGCTTCGTGCCGATGCTGATCTGGCCCGCGATCGTCGGCCTGGTAATCAACTACGCCAAGCGCGGCGATTCGGTTTCGTTTCTCGACTCGCACCACCGCTGGCTGATCCGCACCTTCTGGTTCGCGCTGCTGTGGTATGCGCTCGCTTTCGGCGTGATCGTCGCGTCGGCCTGGCCGGTGGTCGCGGCGGCCATCCGCAGCGCAGCCACGCCCGGCGTGCTGTCGATCGACTGGGGCGCGCTGTTCGCGACGATCGGCGGCGCGACCGTCGGCGCGCTCGGCATCGTCGCGGTCTGGGCCTGGGTCATCTACCGGCTGATTCGCGGCGGGCTGCGACTGCAGGACGCGCGGCCGGTGCCGTAAGCGAACCGCTACTGCCCGCGCTGCGCCGGACTGACGCCGGCGAACGTCAGGAAGTCCACCATCCGGAAGTTGCCGGTGCCCGTCGTCGTCGGCAGCGTCGGCATCCAGTGCGGTGCGGCCGAAAGATACGAATCGCGGTCGGCCTGCAGCAGCCCGATGATCACTTCGCCGACGATGCGTCCGCCCACCGGGCCGAGGATCTCGCCGCCGCCGATCAGCTCCGCTTCCCTGAGCACGTAGTACCAGAGCGGCGTGTTCCGCTCCAGCCCGAGCCCATAGCCGGCCAGCTCGGAGAAGTCGCGCGGCGACAGCACGGGCGCGTGCATCGCCTCGGCGATGCGCTGCCCCGACGGGAGCTGCCACGTCAGATGGCGCAGCAGATTGCGCTGCGGCAGCGAGGTCGGCGCCGAGCCGTCGGCGATCGCGCCGAGCGGCAGGTTGAACAGCGGCGTGGAGATGCG
Organism: Betaproteobacteria bacterium; assembly: GCA_016861185.1. Lineage (GTDB taxonomy): Bacteria > Pseudomonadota > Gammaproteobacteria > Burkholderiales > Burkholderiaceae_F > DSNY01. The sequence continues at coordinate 473,295 of BOKW01000001.1, read as the reverse complement.
CGTGTCGATCTTCTTGCGCGGCTTCACTTCGCCATCGCGAAAATCGAAGAACGTCTGCCAGCCGATAAAGCGCCGCGGAGCGCGCGCGCCGCCGCGCAGATCGACGGGATCGGACTGCCCTTGCGCAACCGGGTCGAAGACGAAGCCGAAGAACGCGACGCCGTTGTCGCCGCGCAGGTTGGCGCGATATGAAGGCCGCACCAGCGTATGGCCGAAGCGGTAAGCGGCGCCCTGGAACTCGACCGGCACCCCGGCGGCCGCTTCGTCGTCGGCGCGATAGAAGCGCCGGCCGCGCACGAGGATGTCGTTGACCGCCGCCCGGCCGATGAACGAAGGCAGGATCTCGTTGAGCACGAGCCACTGGTAGTGCCAGGTCGTCAGGCGCCGTGCTTGTGCGAAGGCCTGCGCCGAGTCGGTCGCGCCGCGCGCGCGCACGAAGTCCACGGCGTTGTTGTGAAACTTCAGGAACGCGGCCTGCAGCCCGGCGATCACGAGGTTCTCGTCGTTGCGCGGATCGGCGACGATCGCCGTGCCGTCGGGCATGCGCGGCAGATCCTCGAACAGCCCGCCCGACTCGACTCTGAATTTCGCGCGGTCGCGCGGGTCGTACAGCAGCGGATCGGCGACCGGCCCGGCGCCGTATACCGAGTCCAGATCGAGCGCGGGCACGCGCGCGTTCGGCGACTGCCGCGGCGACGTAGGCACGCCGAGCCGCGAAGTCGTGTCGAACGTGATGTCGTGGTCGATGAACTGACCCATGAAGGTCGTTCCGGCCGTGCCTGCCGGCAGCGCGGCGTTCGGGTTGGTGACGTTCAACGCCGGGTCGACGATCAGCGCGACCGGGCCCGCCGCGAGGTTGTCGCGCGCGTCCATCAGTCCGCCCGGTCGGCCGATATCGGCCAGTGCCGCGGCCATCTGCGGCGTGGCATCGGCGAACGGCGGAAGGTGCGGAAACAGCCGCGTGAAGCGGTTGGCCGCCGGCTGGCGTGCGAGCGCCGACGGTGCGGCGAGAGCGCCCGTCGCGCCGAGGCCCGCGAGCGAGGCAAGGCCGCGCAGAAAGCGGCGACGAGACGCGCGGCAAGAAAACGTATCGAACTGCATCGATGTCCCCCTTGACGGCCGCCGAGGCGGCGGCCTTCATGGGGGACATCGCAGTCTGGCCGCAAAACCCGACGCGCGCCCGCTCATTGACCGCGCGGATCGTCCTTCGGATTGACGTACTTCACGTCGAACGGCCCCATACCGTTGATCTGCACGACCGTCTCCACCTCCGCCCGCGCATAGTGCGGCGTGCCGGCCGGCAGGTGGATGAAGCTGCCCGGCGGCAACGCCTTGAGCGAGGCGGCGTCGATCTGCTCGCCGACGCTGAGCGCGAACCGGCCCGAGATCACGGTGACGAACTCGTCCTTCGAATGCCGGTGCGGCGGCACCGTGAAGCCGGCCGGGAACTTCAGCCGCAGGACGAACGGCCCTTCTTTCGACGGACTGCCGTAGAGGGCGACCGCCTGCGCACCGGGCGGCAGCGATGGCGGCGCGGGACCCCACCTGACCGCGTCGGCGGAGACGACGGCGGGATGCGAGTCGCCCGGATGCACCGCCTGCACGGCGATCGGCGCGGCGAGCGCAAGCGGCAGCGCGCACAGGCGCAGCACTCGAACGCAGTGCGAGCCGGGCGCCCGGCGGTTGCGTTCGGCGTTGGCAAGCGATTCGTTCATGAGCGATCTCCACTGGTCAGGGGCGCCTCGGCGGTCCCAGCCATCGACGCGGGCGCCGGCAGCGACGGTGGCTCGTCGAGGAGATCGGAATCGGGCGAAAGAAACCGACGCGCGGCGGGCAAGCGGCTCGCGAGCGCTCGGCAGCGGCTATTCGGACGCGAGCTTGTGCGCGAGCTGCCGTTCGGGATGGCCGTCGTGGACCATGGCGTCGAGATGTTCGGCGGCACGGCGCGCGTCCGCCCGCGCGCCGTCCGGGTCGCCGGCGTCGCGCTTGATGCGCGCGACGAGCAGCAGCGTCTGCCCCGTGCGCAGCGAGTGCTTGCGGCCGCCCTGCAGTCGCTGCCAGATCGCCAGCGCGGCCTGGGCATCGCGCAGCGCCGCCTGTCGGTCGCCGAGCTGATGGAACGCTTCGGCGCGCAGGCGCAGCGCGCCGGCGAGCGTGCCGCCCGGCTGCGACTGCCCTTCGAACCGCTCGATCAGCGGCTGGACCGTCTCCCGCGCGGCCGCCGGCTGGCCGCGCAGCAGCGCAATGCGCGTGCGCCGCAACGTCATCCCGTGAACGTCGTAGCTGCCGGCGGGCAGCGCAGCGGCAAGCGCCGCCGCGTCGCGCAGCACGCGCTCGGCGGCGACCATGTCGCCCGACTCGCTCAGCGCCCCGGCCTTGACGATCAGCGCGTTGAACTTGAATCCGAGGTGACCCGCCCCCTCGGCGATGGCGAGCGCGCGTTCGGCCGCCGCCAGCGCCTCGGCGTGGCGGCCGAGCGCGAGCAGCGCCGCCGCGCGATTGGCTGCGGCGTACGGCGGCACCACGCCGGTGGCGCCGCGCCGGCCGGCGAGCGCGATCGTTTCGTCGATCAACTCGAGCGCGCGCTTCGTGTCGCCGGCAGCCCAACTCACCAGCGCCCAGTTGTTCAGGATCGCCACCGCGCCGGCGCTGTCGGCGCGCCCCAGTTCGCGGTAGGCGCGCAGCGCCGCAGCGTATTCGCGGTCGGCGTCTTCGAGCCGGTTGTTCATCGCGTAACCGAAGCCGAGTTCGCCGTGCAGCGAAGCCTGCAGCACCGGCGCCGGCCGGCGGGCCGCGCGCAGCAGGCGCTGCGCTTCCAGCGCGTGGCGCAGCGCCGCCGCGGCATCGTTGCTCGTCTGCGCGATCTGCGCGCGGTACATCTGGCACTGCGTGGCGACCTCGACCTCGACCGCCGCGTCGGCGACCCAGCGCGCGATCGTCGCGTGCGCGGCGTCGGCGTCGCCCAGCAGCCCGGTCGTGAGCGCGTGGTTGCACTCGATGCGCGCGCGCAGAGAGGGGTCGGCCGACGCCGGCAGCAGCTCGACCGCGCGTCGCAGCAGCGGCTGCGCGCGGCGGTAGTTGCCGAGCGAATTGAAGTACGAAGCGAGCGAGTCCAGCACGACCGCCTGCTGCTCCGGCTGGTTCTCCAGCGCACGCAGCGCCAGCGCTTCGCTGCGGCCGAGGAACTCGTCGAGCGTGATGCGCTCCTCGGGACCCCAGGTGTTGAACAGCATCACGCCGACGAAGTCGGACGCAGTCTCGGCGCGCTGCAACTGCACCAGCGCGCGATCGCGCTGGCGCGCCGCCTCGCGCGCCTGCCACACGGTGCCCGCAACGCCGGCGATCAGCACAGCCAGCACCGCCGCGCCAGCGGCCACGCCAAAGCGGTGCCGGCGCACGAACTTGCCGGCGCGATAGCCGAGCGAGTCCGGCCGCGCGCCCACCGGCTCGTGCTTGAGGTAGCGCAGCAGATCGCCGGCGAACGCGTCGACCGTCGCGTAGCGCTCGGCCGGCGCTTTCTTCAACGCCTTGGCGACGACGTTCTCCAGATCGCCGCGCAGCGCGCGCGCAAGCTGCTGCGGGCTGGCGCCGCGGCGGAGGGCGACCGCGGGATCGGCGCGCAGCGCGGCATCGCTCAGGCGCGTCGGCTCGGCCTCGATTACCGCGCGCAAACGCTCGGCGGGTGTCTGCTCGGCGCGCGCGGTCGGATGGCTGCCGCCGAGCAACAGATAGAGCAGCACGCCGAGCGCATAGACGTCGGTCGCAGTGGTCACGTCGCCGCCTTGTACCTGCTCGGGCGCGGCGTACTCCGGCGTAAACGCGCGCCCGGCGAGTTGCGTCAGCTCGGTCGCCGCAGCCGGCTCGGCGCCCTCGCCGATCAGCTTGGCGATGCCGAAGTCGAGCAGCTTCGCCCGGCCGTCACTCGTGACCAGGATGTTCGACGGCTTGAGGTCGCGATGCAGGATCAGATTGTTGTGCGCGTGCGCGACCGCGGCCAGCACGTCGAGGAACAGGCGCACGCGCGCCTCGACGTCGAGCGAACGCGCGTCGCACCAGCGGTCGATCGGTTCGCCTTCGACGTATTCGAGGACCAAGTAGGGTTGGCCACCGGTCAGTCCCGCGTCGAGCAGCCGCGCAATGTTCGGGTGTGCGAGCCTGGCAAGCACGCTGCCTTCGCGCGCAAAGCGCTCGGCACCGCCGCGCGCCAGAAGCGCGAGGCTCAGGAACTTGACGGCGGCCCTGCCTTCGAAGCGGCCATCGCTGCGGCGTGCCAGCCAGACGCTGCCCATGCCGCCGTGGCCGAGCGGGCGCTCGAGCGTGTAGCTGCCGATCGTGCGGCCGGCGAGCGTGGCGCCGTCGAGCGCCGATCCCTCGAGGAACTGCACCGTCTCGACCGCGGCCTCGCGCGCCAGCAGCGCGGCGACCTCGTCGGCAAGCGGTGCGTCCTCGCCGCGGATTTGCGCCAGCCGTTCAGCGCGCCGTGCCGCGTCCGCGTCCAGCAGTTCGTCGAGCAAGGGGCTGACTCGCTGCCAGCGATCCCGATCGATCCCCGCCATCGTTGACCTCGCCTTCCGCCTCAATCGGATTGGCGGGGGCAAACCCGCCACCGATCAGTCGCCGCGCAGTGCGTCGTGCAGGTACAGCCGCGCCTTGGCCCAGTCGCGCTGCACGGTGCGTTCGGATATGCCGCGCATCGCGGCGATCTCGGCGAACGTGAAGCCGCAGAAGAACTTCAGTTCGACGAGTTCGGCCAGCGGCGCGTCGGCGCGGGCGAGTTCGTCGAGCGCCTCGTCCAGCCGCGTCAGGTCGCCGCTGTCCTGTGCCGCCGACTCGGCGATTTCGGTGTCGAGCTGGGTGAGGTGAAACTCGCCGCCGCGCTTCAGCGCCCGCCGCTCGCGCACGTAGTCGATGATCAGCCCGCGCATCGCGCGCGCCGCGTACGCGAAAAAGCGTGCGCGATCCGGAAACGCCGCGCCGCGCCGGCTGATGTCCAGGTACGCCTCGTGCAGCAGCGTGGTTGCCGACAGCGTCGATCCGGCGGCGTGGGCGTGCAACTGCCGCTTCGCCAGCCGGTGCAGCTCGCGGTACAGCGCCGCGAACAGCTCGGCGGTAGCCGCGGCGTCGCCGCGTTCGGCCGCAGCAAGGGTCGCGGCGAGCGCCTGCGTGTCGGCAGCGGCTTCGTCCATCTTTCCGGTCCCGCCCTTGTGTTGCCGGCCACGATAGCCCCGCGCGCGCCGCATCTCAATCGAGTACGCGCGCCCCGGGGAAGGCGGCGCGGCGGTCGAGTTGACGTTTACGTCAAGGACACCTAGATTGCCGCCTGCTTCCCGCGATCGGCCACGGACATGAAATTCACGCCTCTCGACCCCGACTTCGAGCGCCGCGTGCGCGCCTCCTTCGCGCGGCAGGCCGCGATGGGCTTGATCGGTGCGACGATGACCGCGGTCGAGCCCGGCCGTTGCACGATCGAGCTGCCGGTGCGGGCCGACCTGACGCAGCAGCACGGCTTCGTGCACGGCGGCATCGTCGGCATGATCGCCGACAGCGCGGGCGGCTACGCGGCCTTCACGCTGATGCCGGCGGACGCGTCGGTGCTGACGGTCGAATACAAGATCAATATGCTGGCGCCGGCCAAGGGCGAGCGGCTGGTCGCGGTCGGTTCCGTCGTGAAGCCGGGCCGCACGCTGTCGATCGTCCGCGCCGACGTGCATGCGATCGACGGCGCGCGCGAGACCCTGGTCGCAGCGATGCAGCAGACGCTGATGGTGATGCACGGCGTGAGCGACGAACGGATCTAGGAGGAACCGATGCAACTGCCCGGATTGAACTTCGCGCTCGGCGAAGACATCGATGCGCTGCGCGACGCGGTGCGCGCCTTCGCGGAAAAGGAGATCGCGCCGCGCGCGGCCGAGATCGACCGCAGCGACCAGTTCCCGATGGACCTGTGGCGCAAGATGGGCGAGGTCGGCGTGCTCGGCATCACCGTCGAGGAGGAATACGGCGGCGCGAACATGGGCTATCTGGCCCACATGATCGCGATGGAGGAGATCAGCCGCGCGAGCGCCTCGGTCGGGCTGTCCTACGGCGCGCATTCGAACCTGTGCGTCAACCAGATCCGGCGCAACGGCACGCCGGCGCAGCGCAAGAAGTACCTGCCCAAGCTGATCTCGGGCGAACACGTCGGCGCACTGGCGATGAGCGAACCCGGCGCCGGCAGCGACGTCGTCAGCATGAAGCTGCGCGCCGAAGATCGCGGCGGCTACTACGTGCTGAACGGCACCAAGATGTGGATCACGAACGGGCCGGACGCGGACACGCTGGTCGTCTACGGCAAGACCGAACCCGAGCTGGGCGCTTCCGGCATCACCGCGTTCCTGATCGAGAAGGGCATGAAGGGCTTTTCGGTCGCGCAGAAGCTCGACAAGCTCGGCATGCGCGGCTCGCACACGGGCGAGCTCGTGTTCGAGAACGTCGAGGTGCCGTACGAGAACGTGCTCGGCGAAGTCAACAAGGGCGTGCGCGTGCTGATGAGCGGGCTCGACTACGAGCGCGCGGTGCTCGCCGCCGGTCCGATCGGCATCATGCAGGCGTGCATGGACGTGGTCGTGCCGTACATCCACGACCGCAAGCAGTTCGGCCAGCCGATCGGCGAGTTCCAGCTGATCCAGGGCAAGGTCGCCGACATGTACACGACGCTCGCGGCCTGCCGCGCGTACTGCTACACGGTCGGCAAGAACCTCGACGCGCTCGGCGCCCAGCACGTGCGCCAGGTGCGCAAGGACTGCGCCGGCGTGATCCTGTACACGGCCGAGAAGGCGACCTGGATGGCCGGCGAAGCGATCCAGATCCTCGGCGGCAACGGCTACATCAACGACTATCCGACCGGCCGGCTGTGGCGCGACGCCAAGCTCTACGAGATCGGGGCCGGAACGTCGGAGATCAGAAGAATGCTGATCGGCCGCGAGCTGTTCAGCGAGACGATGTGAAGCGCGGCGCGCAGAGCGTTCCGATGACCGCCTGGCAGTCGCAGTTCGAAGCGCTGCGCGCGCGCATGACGGGCCCGGGCCTGCCGCCGCCCGACACGCCGTACCGGCTGAACGGCCTGCAGATCCTGCAAGGGATCATCGACGGCACGCTGCCGTTCCCGCCGATCTCGCAGACGCTCGACTTCTATCTGATCGAAGCCGAACGCGGCCGCGCGGTGTTCCAGGGCAATCCCGCCTTCGCGCACTACAACCCGATCGGTACCGTGCACGGCGGCTATCACGCCACGCTGCTCGACTCGGCGATGGCCTGCGCGGCGCAGACGCTGACCGAGCCCGGCTACGCGTACACGACGCTCGAATTCAAGGTCCACTGCGTGCGGCCGCTGACCGCGAAGATCGGGCCAGTGCGCGCCGAGGGCCGCATCGTCGCCGGCGGCAAGCGCGTGGCCACCGCCGAGGGCCGGCTCGTCGACGAAGCCGGCAACGTCTATTCGCACGGCACGACGACCTGCCTGTTCTTCGAGCTGCCGCCGCAGCCCGCTGCGCGATGATCGACAACACCGTGCCGCAGGACGGCGCGGTCGCCGCGTACTGGGCCGAGTTCTGCCGCGCGGCGAGCGTCCCGGAATCGACGCCGTATCAGGCGTGGTATTTCGGCGATACGCCGGCGCTCGCGCACGAACTCGCCGAACTGGTGCTGCACGGCCCCAAGCGTGCGACCGCGAGCCTCGCCTGGTCCAACGAAGCGGCGCCGCAGGCGGCGCCGGTGCCCGACGGCTACAGCGTGATCACCGAATTCGACGGCACGCCGCGCGCGGTGATCCGCACGACCTCGCTCGAGACGCGCGAGCTGTCCGCGGTCGACGCGCAGTTCGCGTGGGACGAAGGCGAAGGCGACCGCACGCTCGCCGACTGGCTCGACGGCCACCGCCGCTACTTCGCGCGCGAGTGCGCGCAGCTCGGACGCACGTTCAGCGACGATGCGCCGGTCGCGCTCGAGCGTTTCGAACTGCTCTACCCGTTCGACCGCGCGCTCGCCGCGCCCGACGGCCCGCGCATCGTGCCCGGCTATCTGCCCGGCGCGGTCGGCGCGGTGGCGTCGCTGCACGCCGGCTACTACGGGCCGGCGCACGGCTTCGGCGCGTTCTTCGAGGCGAAGGTCGCGCGCGGCTTCGCCGATTTCGTCGAACGCTTCGACCCTGCGCGCGACGGCGTCTGGCTGGTCGTCGACGCCGGCCGCATCTGCGGCTCGATCGTCATCGACGGCAGCGAATCCGCGTCGCGCTCGCGCCAGCTCGCGCATCTGCGCTGGTTCGTGCTCGACGAGCGGTTGCGCGGCCGCGGGCTCGGCAAGCGGCTGCTCGGCGCGGCGATGGAGTTCTGCCGGCGCGCGGGATTCCGGCTCGTGTATCTGAACACCTTCGCCGGGCTCGACGCCGCGCGGGCGCTGTACGAGCACGCGGGTTTTCGCCTGGTCGACGAGGTCGACGGCGAAACCTGGGGGCGGACGATGCGCGAACAGCGGTTCGAGTGGACGCCGTGAGTCCGGACCGGCGGCAGCGCGCCGCCGCCTGACTCGGCACAATCCCGTTTCCATGGATACCTTCGAACCGATGATTCGATTCGGCCGGCGGCCGACGGGAGCGTGTGCATGAACGTCTTCGGCCTGACCGGCGAACGGCTCGCGTTGTTCACGCTGGCCGCCCTGCTGCTCGCGCTGACCCCCGGACCGGTGTGGCTGTACCTGATCTCGCGCACGCTGGCGCAGGGTCGGCGCGCCGGCTACTTCTCGATGTTCGGTGTGGCCGCGGGGCTGGCGGTGCACGTGCTGCTGGCCGCCTTCGGGCTGACCGTCGTGCTGCTGGCGATCCCGTTCGCGTTCGACGCGATTCGCATCGCAGGCGCCGCCTACCTGCTGTGGCTGGCGCTCGCCACCGTGCGCAGCGGCGGCGTTTTCGAAACGAGCCCGCTCCCCCCGGCGGCGCCGCGCGTTCTGTTGCGCCAGGCCTTCGTCGCCGCGCTGTTGAACCCCAAGGTGGCGGTGTTCTATCTGTCGCTCTTCCCGCAGTTCATCGACCCGGCGCACGGCTCGGTGCTGGCGCAAAGCCTCGCGCTGGGCGCGATCCAGCTCGCCACCGCGGCAATCGTTGATCTATCCCTGGTCACGGTGGCCGGCTTTCTGGCAGCGTGGTTCGCCGGTCGGCCGCTGTGGCTGCGGATGCAGCGCTGGTTCCTCGGTTCGGCTTTCGGCGTGCTGGCCGTATGGCTCGCGCTGACGCCGCGGCAGACTGCCACTACGACTTGAAATGAGCGCCGTCCTCGAAAAGCGCTTCGACCGGTCGATGCCGCAGCCGGCGAAGATCGCACGCGCGATCCTGGACGGGTTCGACCGGCACTATCGCCTCTTCCGCTACGTCGCGCAGCAGGCCAAGGGCCGCTACGAACACGGCGACTGGCACGGGATGCGACGCTCGGCGCGCGAGCGGATCGACTTCTACGACCAGCGCGTGCTCGAGGCGGTGGCGCGCATCGAGCGCGAGTTCGACCTCGCTTCGCTCGCCGACGACGAGCGCGACGCGCTGTGGCAGGCGGTCAAGGCCAACTACGTCGCGCTGCTCGCCGAGCACCGGCAGCCCGAGTGCGCGGAGACCTTCTTCAACTCGGTCTGCACCAAGCTGCTGCATCGCGACTACTTCCACAACGCGTTCATCTTCGTGCGGCCCGGTGTTTCGACCGAATACATGGACGCCGACCCGCCGTCGTTCCGCAGCTACTACCCGGGGACCGACGGCTGGCGCAGGACCTTCCGCCGGATCGTCATCGACTTCGGGCTGGCCTGCCCCTTCGTCGACGTCGAGCGCGACCTGCGCTGGGTGATGCGCGCAGTGTGCGAGGCGCATCGCGAAGGGCGCGCGCCGCACGCGCTGACGCGGCCGTTCCACGCGGAGCCGGATCTGCAGATCCAGGTACTGTCGAGCCTGTTCTTCCGCAACAAGGGCGCGTACATCATCGGCCGCGTGATCAACGGCACGCGCGTGACGCCGTTCGCGGTGCCGATCCTGCGCAACGAGCGCGGGCAGATCTACATCGACACGGTGCTGCTGTCGGTCGACCACATCGCGACGCTGTTCTCGTTCACGCGCGCGTACTTCCTGGTCGACATGGAAGCGCCGAGCGCGTACGTCGAGTTCCTGCGCTCGATCCTGCCGCACAAGCCCGCCTCCGAGCTGTACACGATGGTCGGACTGCAGAAGCAGGGCAAGACGCTCTTCTACCGCGACTTCCTGCATCACCTGCGGCATTCGAGCGACCAGTTCGTCATCGCGCCCGGCATCAAGGGCCTGGTGATGGTCGTCTTCACGCTGCCGTCGTACCCGTACGTGTTCAAGATGATCAAGGACGTGATTCCGTATCCGAAGGAGACGGACCGCGAACAGATCATGGCCAAGTACCGGCTCGTCAAGATGCACGACCGCGTCGGCCGCATGGCGGACACCTGGGAGTACTCGCTGGTCACGCTGCCGCGCGCGCGCTTTTCGGCCGAGCTGCTGCGCGAGCTGCTCGCGTTCTGCCCGGACCAGATCGAGCTGAGCGACGACACGGTGCTGATCAAGCACGTCTACATCGAGCGGCGCATGACGCCGCTGAACATCTACCTGCAGCACGCGACCGATGCCGAGGTCGATCACGCGATCCGCGAATACGGCCAGGCGATCAAGGATCTCGCCGCAGCGAACATCTTCCCCGGCGACATGCTGTACAAGAACTTCGGCGTGACGCGGCTCGAGCGCGTGGTCTTCTACGACTACGACGAGATCGAATACATGACCGACACCAACTTCCGTCGCATTCCGCCGCCGCGCACCGAGGAGGACGAGCTGTCGGGCGAGCCGTGGTACCACGTCGGCAAGCACGACGTTTTCCCCGAGCAGTTCGGCCCCTTCCTGCTCGGCGATCCGCGCATCCGCGCAGCGTTCCTGAAGCACCATGCCGACCTGCTGACGCCCGAGTTCTGGCAGAGCCGCAAGGAGCGCATCCAGCAGGGGTATCTTGAGGACGTTTTCCCGTATCCGGAGTCCAAGCGTTTCGTGAAGCGCTACGGCCTGCACGCCCGCGGGGGGCGGGCCTGAGACGCGGCACCGGATCCCGATCCATCCGTTTTTCGACGCAGGAGAGCCACCATGAACGACCCCATCGTCATCGTTTCCGCCGCCCGCACGCCGATCGGCGGCATGCTCGGCGACTTTTCTTCGCTGCAGGCGTACCAGCTCGGCGCGACCGCGATCAAGGCTGCGGTCGAACGCGCCGGCATCAAGGGCGAAACCGTCGACGAAGTGCTGTTCGGCAACTGCCTGATGGCGGGCCAGGGGCAGGCGCCCGCGCGCCAGGCCACGCTGCTCGCCGGGCTGCCGCAGTCGGCCGGCGCGGTGACGCTGTCGAAGATGTGCGGCTCGGGCATGCGCGCGATGATGTTCGCGTACGACATGCTCGCCGCGGGTTCCGCCAACGTCGTCATCGCCGGCGGCATGGAGAGCATGACCAACGCGCCGCACCTGCTGGTCGGCGCGCGCAAGGGCTACCGCTACGGCGCGGTGACGACCTTCGACCACATGGCACTCGACGGCTTGGAAGACGCCTACGAGCGCGGCAAGGCGATGGGCGTGTTCGCCGAGCAGTGCGTCGCCAAGTACCAGTTCTCGCGCGAGGAGCAGGACAGGTTCGCGATCGCCTCGACCGAGCGCGCACTCAAGGCCAACACCGACGGCAGCTTCGCGTGGGAGATCGCGCCGGTCGCGGTCCCCGGCAAGGGCGGCGAGGTGAAGATCGACAAGGACGAGCAGCCGTTCAAGGCGAAGCTCGACAAGATCCCCACGCTCAAGCCCGCGTTCAAGAAGGACGGCACGATCACCGCGGCCAACGCGTCGTCGATCTCCGACGGCGCCGCGGCGCTGGTGATGATGCGGGCGTCGACGGCCGACAAGCTCGGCTGCAAGCCGATCGCGCGCATCCTCGCGCACGCGGTGCACGCGCAGGCGCCCGAATGGTTCACCACGGCGCCGGTGGGTGCGATCGACAAGGTGCTGAAGAAGACCGGCTGGGCCGCCACGCAGGTCGACCTGTGGGAAGTCAACGAAGCCTTCGCCGCGGTGACGATGGCGGCGATGCGCGAGCACAAGATCCCGCACGAGAAGATCAACATCCACGGCGGCGCGTGCGCGCTGGGCCACCCGATCGGCGCATCGGGCGCGCGCATCGTCGTCACGCTGCTCGGCGCGCTCAAGAAGACCGGCGGCAAGCGCGGCATCGCCGCGCTGTGCATCGGCGGCGGCGAAGCGACCGCGCTCGCGCTGGAGATGGTGTGATGACCGGGGTCGTCAACCTGGCGCAGAAGTTCGCGCAGTTCGACGACCACTGGAACCCGCGGCTGGCCGGGGAGCTCAACGGCCAGCACGTGCGGCTCGTGAAGTTCCAGGGGGCGTTCCCCTGGCACCGCCACGAGCACGAGGACGAGATGTTCCTCGTCGTCGCCGGCGAGTTCGACATGCGCTTTCGCGACCGGACCGAGCGCGTACGCGCGGGCGAATTCATCATCGTCCCGCGCGGCACCGAGCACTGTCCGTACGCGGAACGCGAGGTCCACGTGCTGCTGTTCGAGCCCGCCGGCACGGTGAACACCGGCAACGTGATCGAGGCGCGCACGCGCGGGGCCCCCGAGCGGATCTGATCGTGTTCGGTACCCGGGACCTCGGGCTGTTTCCGGTCGCGGCGCCGATCCTGGCAGCCACGCCCGGGTGCACGCTGCAAAGCGGCACGCACGCCGGACTGGCGGCGGAACGGGTGCGGTGAGTACGGTCCTCGTCGTCGGCGCCTCGCGCGGGATCGGCCACGAGTTCGCGCGGCAGTACGCGGCCGACGGCGCGCGCGTGATAGCCACGCATCGGAAGCCGGAGGACGCGGAGCGGCTGCGCGCGGTGGGCGCGCGTCCGCTGGCGCTCGACGTCCTCGATGCGGCCGCGCTCGCCGATTTCGGCGCGCGGCTTGCGGCCGACCGCATCGACGTGGCGATCCTCGCCGCCGGCGTCTACGGGCCGCGCACGACCGGACTGGAGCCGCCCGCGCCCACCGACTTCGACGCGGTGATGCACACCAACGTGCGCGCGCCGATGTTGCTGATCCCGGTGCTGGCGCCGCGGCTCGTCGCCGCGCGCGGCAAGCTCGCGGTGCTGTCCAGCCGCATGGGCGCGACCGGAACGATGGGCCACGCCACCGGCTGGCTCTACCGCGCGAGCAAGGCCGCCTTGAACAACGTGCTGAAAAGCGCGAGCCTCGAGCTGGGACCGCAGGGGGTGATCTGCATGGCGTTCCACCCGGGCTGGGTGCGCACCGACATGGGCGGGGCGAGCGCGGACATCGACGTGACCGAGAGCGTGGCCCGCATGCGGTACGTGATCGCCGCCGCGAACGACTCGCACAACGGTAAATTCCTCAACTACAACGGCGAACAACTTTCCTGGTAGCGGAGGCGTGCCGATGGTCAAACGCCTGATCTCATCCGGTTCGACGTTCGAGGCCGTCGCGGGCTACAGCCGCGCGGTCGTCGACGGCGACTACGTGCACGTCGCCGGCACGACCGGCTTCGACTACGCGCAAATGCGTATCGACGAAGACCCGATCGCGCAGTGCCGGCAGTGCTTCCGCAACATCGCCGCCGCGTTGGCCGAGGCCGGCTGCACGCTCGACGACGTGGTGCGCGTGCGCTACTACCTGACCGACGTCGCGCTGTTCGAACCGCTCGCGCCGGTTTTCGGCGAATATCTGGGCCGTGCCCGGCCCGCGGCGACCGCGATCGTCTGCGGGCTGGTCGATGCGCGGATGAAGATCGAGATCGAAGTCACGGCCAGGCTTCCGCAATGAATCGCAAGTACGACGACGGGCTGGACGAGGAGGAGGACGCACCGCCGCGCCGCGCCGCCGTCACGCGCATCGAAACCGCGCCCGAGGAGCCGTCCGAAGGGCTCATCTCGCGGCTGGTGTCGTCGGTGCGGTGGATCACGATCCCGCTGTTTGCAGCGCTCGTCTTCGGCATCTGCGCGATGCTCGCCGCGAGCACGGTCGGCTGGGCGATGCGCCGCTTCGCCGAGGAAAGCGGCGTCAACCCCCTGATCTTCGTGGCCGTGCCGGGACTGTTCGCGGTCATGTTCGCGCTGATCGTGTACCAGAACGCCGACAAGCGGATCACGCGCATCAGCCAGTCGATCTCGCGCGGCATCCTGGTCGCGCTGCTGACCTGGATCTCGTTCTCCGCACTCGCGACCTGGGCCTGGGGTCCGACCGACTTCATGCCCTACTTCTCCAACGTGCTGCTGCTGTCCGGCATCATCGGCGGCGGCCCGATGCTCGCCGCCGCGCTCGTCGCCGGCTGGCTGGTCGGCTGGCTGATCAAGCAGCGCAAGCTCGGCTGGATCATGCAGGACTGACAACGTGCTCAAGGAAGAACATCGCCTGCTGCGCGAATCGCTGCGCGAGTTCGCGCAAGCGCGGCTCGCGCCGTTCGCGGCCGAATGGGACCGCAGGCACCTGTTCCCGCAGGATGCGCTGCACGAGCTGGCGCAACTCGGCGCGTTCGGCATCGCGGTGCCGGAGGAATGGGGCGGCGCCGGCATGGACTACACGGCGCTGGCGGTCGCGCTCGAGGAGATCGCCGCCGGCGACGGCGGCGTCTCCACGATCATCAGCGTCAACAACTGCCCGGTGTGCGCGATCCTGATGGGCTACGCGTCGCCGGAGCAGAAGGAGCGCTTCCTCAAGCCGCTCGCCTCCGGCCGCGCGCTCGGCGCCTTCTGCCTGACCGAGCCGCACGTGGGCAGCAACGCGGCGGCGCTGAAGACGACCGCGACGCGCGACGGCGACCACTACGTGCTCAACGGCGTCAAGCAGTTCATCACCTCGGGCAAGAACGCCGACTACGCGATGGTCGTCGCGGTCACCGACCGCAACGCGGGCAAGCGCGGCATGAGCATGTTCGTCGTGCCGACCGACACGCCGGGCTACGTCGTTGCGCGGCTCGAGGAGAAGCTCGGCCAGCATTCGTCCGACACCGCGCAGATCGTCTTCGAGAACTGCCGCGTGCCGGCCGCCAACCTGATCGGCGAAGAAGGCGAGGGCTACAAGATCGCGCTGTCGAGCCTCGAAGGCGGCCGCATCGGTATCGCCGCGCAATCGATCGGCATGGCGCGCGCGGCGTTCGAGGCGGCATTGAAGTATTCGAAGGAACGCACCTCATTCGGCCAGCCGATCTTCGAGCACCAGGCGGTGAACTTCCGGCTCGCCGACATGGCCACGCAGATCGAGGCGGCGCGCAGCCTCGTGCTGCACGCGGCCGCGCTGCGCGACGCCGGCCAGCCCTGCCTGAAGGAAGCCGCGATGGCGAAGCTCTTCGCCTCCGAAATGGCTGAGCGCGTGTGTTCCGACGCGATCCAGATCCACGGCGGCTACGGCTACGTCAGTGACTTCCCGGTCGAACGCATCTACCGCGACGTGCGCGTCTGCCAGATCTACGAAGGCACCAGCGACATCCAACGCATGCTGATCGGGCGGGCATTGGCTTAGGGAGCACGGTTCCCGTGCGAGAGACCGCGAAATCCCCCCGCGCACCTCGTGCGCAGCCCCCTTTGCGAAAGGGGGCTGGTGTCGCGCAACGCGAACGTCTCTCGCCAGTTGATGCATCGAACCCCCCTTTGAAAAAGGGGGGCAAGGGGGGATTTCAGGGCCTCCGCTACCGAAGCGACCTCAAACCCCTCGCGCGAACCCTTCGCTCCAACATGACCGACGCCGAGAAATCCCCCCGCGCACTTCGTGCGCGGCCCCCTTTGCGAAAGGGGGCTGAGTTGTCGCCACGCGGAGAGCCTCCGCAGAGCGACACCGCGAACCCCCCTTTGCAAAAGGGGGGCCAGGGGGGATTTCGCGGCCTGCGCTACCGGAGCGATCTCAAGCCACTTGCCAGACAACTCCGGTCGAATCTGACCGACGCCGAACGTGCGCTCTGGCAGAGGCTGCGTGGCAAGCAGATCGAGGGCGTTCAGTTCTACCGGCAGCGACCGATCGGTCGATACATCGTCGACTTCTACGCGCCCGCGGTTCGACTCGTGGTCGAACTGGACGGCGGGCAGCATTTCGAAGCGGACGAACAAGCGCGTGACGTTGAACGCGATGAAGCGTTGCGCGTGCTTGGGTTGGGTGTGCTGCGTTTCGACAATCGACAAGTACTGACCGAGACGGAGGCTGTCCTGGAGCGGGTTCGCCGAGTCGTTTGCGAGAAGCTGAGAAATCCCCCCTGCCCCCCTTTACGAAAGGGGGGTGACGCGTGAGCGTGCGGGTGATCGTCGCGCTTGCGACCGGCGGCTTCCCTTTACGAAAGGGGGGTGAGGCATGAGCCTGCGGGTGATCGTTGCGGGGGCGACGGGGTGGGCGGGGTCGGCGCTGGCGCGGGGGATCGCGCGGTGCGACGACATCAAGCTCGTCGCAGCGGTTTCGCGCAGCCATGCGGGGTTGAACCTCGGTGACGTGCTGGGCGAGCCGCGGCTCGATGCGCCGATCGAATCGAGCGCCGCCGCTGCGCTCGCGGCCGGCTGCGACGTCTTCGTGGAATACACGAAACCCGACGTCGCCAAGGGCAATGTGCTGGCCGCGCTGGCCGCCGGCGCGCACGTCGTCGTCGGCACGTCGGGATTGACCGACGACGACTACGCGCAGATCGACGCCGCCGCGCGCGAGCGCGGGCGCGGCGTGCTCGCGTGCGGCAACTTCGCGATCACCGCGGTGCTGGCGATGAAGTTCGCCGAGATCGCCGCGCGCTATGTCGGTCATTTCGAAGTGATCGACTACGCGCACGCCGGCAAGGTCGACGCGCCGAGCGGCACCGCGCGCGAGCTGGCGTTCCGGCTCGGCCGCGTGAAGCCGCCGAAGCTCGACGTGCCGCTCGGCGAAGTGCGCGGCCCGCGCGAGACGCGCGGCGCCACGCTCGGCGGCGTGCAGGTCCACTCGGTGCGCGCGCCCGGCTACGTGCTGTCGGTCGAGGCGATCTTCGGCGCGCCGGGTCAGCGGCTGCACATCCGGCACGACTCCGGCGAGAGCGCCGAGCCCTACGTCGACGGCGCGCTGCTCGCGGTCCGCGAGGTGGGCCGGCTCGTCGGCGTGCACCGCGGTCTCGATTCGGTGATGACGTGGTGATCGCGGGTCCCGTCTCGACCGAACGCTTCACCGACCGCGCGGCGAGCTACGCGCGCGCACGGCCCGGCTATCCGGACGCGATCGCGCCGATGCTCGCGCGCGAACTGGCGCTGCCCGCCGGCGCCGTGGTCGCGGATCTGGGCAGCGGCACCGGGCTGTCGTGCGAACCGTTCCTGCGCGCGGGCTTCGCGGTGATCGGCGTCGAGCCCAACGACGCGATGCGCGCGGCCGGCGACCGCCAGCTCGCCGCGTATCCGCGCTTTCGCAGCGTGGCCGGGACCGCGGAGGCGACCACGCTGCCGGATGCGAGCGCCGATCTCGTGATCGCCGCGCAGGCCTTCCACTGGTTCGACGTGTCGCGCGCCCGCGCCGAGGTGCTGCGGATCGCGAAGCGCCCCGCGCGCGCGGCGCTGATCTGGAACGACCGCATCGCCACCGGCTCGCCCTTCGCAGAAGGTTACGAGCAACTGCTGCTCGACTTCGGCATCGACTACGCGAAGATCAGGCACCGCCACGCGCACGAGGCATCGGTGACCGAGTTCTTCGGCGGCCCGGTCTGGCGCGAGCAGCGCTTCGCGAACCCGACCGAACTCGACTGGGACACGCTGGTCGAGCGGTTGAACTCGGCCTCGTACGTGCCCAAGCCCGACGCGCCGACGTACGCGCCGATGCTCGCGCGGCTGCGCGAGCTGTTCGACGCCGGCCAACGCGACGGTCGGATCGTGATGGCGTACGACACGCGGGTGTTTTTCGGTGCTCTCATCGCGTGCATCGTCGACGGGTAGCCGGCGACCGGCCCGCCGCCGAGCATCAAGTCGGTTCAGTAGGGCTTCGTAAGTCCCTCGCGCTTGGCGCCGATGGGTTCGATCACCGTGCAGGCAGGGTTACCGATCAACATGAGGGTGTGCGGCAATTCCAACTCGGCAGCGCGTCGCACAATCCAAATGATTTACGGTGAGGTAGGCGGCACCGTCATGCTCGGATGTCTCCGACGTCCACATTCACATTACGATCGCGCTTGTAACCCGCGGTCAGCGGCCGTTCGCCGGCTTCGACGTGCAATCTCAGTCTCGACGGTTGCGCGAACAGCAGAGCATCACCGTCAAGGCGACTCCGGGCTGCGGTTGCTACCGCGCTGGTGGGCACAACAGCCCGCTCAGCACAAGGAACAGAGGATTGGTCCTGCACATGCCCATGCCGGCAAAACTAGGCGTCTCGCCCGCTGAATTGATCGCTCGCTACCCCCGCCTGTATCACATGGCCGAACAGGACAGCCTTCCCTCGATTCTCAAACACGGCTTGCTGTCCACCTCCAGCCTGCTGGATCTCTATGCCGTCAATGGCACGCGGCGAACAGCGATCGAGTCTGATGTCCGCAGCCAAAGCATCGCAATCGAGCATGCAAAGTTCGGAAGGGCCGTCGTTCGTGACCAATGTCCAATGAGCGTTGCATCGCTCAGGCGTTGTCTTCGGGACGGCCTTACGCCCCGGGACTGGATGCACATCCTCAACGCCCGCGTGTTCTTCTGGGTTAGCGAGAAGCGGCTTCATGGTCTACTTAACGCCGGCAACTATCGGCATGACGAACATGATGTGCTGATCTTGGACACTGCGAGCGTCATAGAAAGCTACGCCAAGGACATCGATCTTTGCCCGATGAACAGCGGCGCCTCAATTCCCTGGGTCCAACCACGCGGCAAGGACACATTTCGCCCGATCGCCGACTACCCGTGGAGCTACTGGCTCAAGAAGCGTGGGCGCAACGGTGACACGGTGGTAGAGCTAACTGTCAAGCGCGGCGTGACCGACGTGACGCGCCATCTCGTAGAGGCCTGGCGCATGAGAGGCGAGAAGCGACTCCGCCGACTCGCCTAGCGATAGGTCACCAATTCCGGCGATCGATCACGCTTCGCCAGTGGAAGCGCGTGTTTATGAGGCTTACCGGAACCTGCGCAACTCGCTCAACGTCCTCTATGAATCGTTTCGAATCAGGATGAAGCTGCTCGTACCGCCGAGCCCCCGCGTTTTCGCCCCACAGCAAGTCGACGAACGTGAGAGCTATGTCGGTTGGGGCGTTCAAAAGAACGGCGCGGCGCAGTTGATCCCAATCGAACTCAGCCACTCGCCGGGGGCGCCCCGTTCTAGAACCGACCTCTTGTTTCTTTAGGGGCTCGGGGTCGATTTGCGCTCGGGCAGCAATGATGTCCCATGTAATGTCCTGCGACATATACCCGGACGAGCCCTCCGTGTTGCCCACACGAATCGGATACGTGCGGCACACCATGACGACCCGGCGAATCCGTCGCGCGGGGATGCCGGCTTCCGCCATACACCCCCCCGCGGTCGTGTCTCGCGACGTGACGTGCGGATAGAAGCCGTGATACAGACTCAGCGAAGTTCCTTGTGTTCCTTCAAGCAGGATTCGTTGACCCGAGGCGTAGGCTTCCTCCAGCAGATCGATTGTCGGACGAACGAATGGCTTGAGCTCCGGCACATCTCTGGCGAGTCGAACGCCCCTCTTGCCGTCGCGGCCCAAGATTCGGCGCGCGGCCGACGCGCCCACCCCCTGCCCCGTCGAGGCGATCGCGGTAACGACGCCTGAGGGCTTGTTCTCATCCACTATGTCCTGTTGCTCGATGATCATGGCCTGCGGGTCAATGCTCAACCGCTCAGCCGTAACAAAGCAATCCTGAATCTCCCTCATCAAGAGCGGCACGTTGATTTGCGCTCCAGGTCCCAGAATCAGCTTCGCTTCGGTGTTGTGAAGCGTGCCGGAAGGCAAATGAACGAACGTGTGCGGCTTGTCTAACAGCACCTTGTGACCAGCGTTGGGGCCACCCACTCGAACTAGGTATCCGTATTCCTTGGCGAGGTAGGAGGCGATATGGCCCTTGCCCTCGCTTCCGTACTGCCCTCCGATCAGAACATCAACGCAAGGCTCGACGATCCGTGGGCGAAGGCCGAGAGCGGCCGTCGCCTGCACGAGCACATCAATCTCTCGACAACGCTGGCTATCGATCGAGATGTCCGCATAGTCGCGCAGTGCCATCACGCGTCGTTCTGTCAAGTTTCTTGCCACCTCGGCATACGTTTGCGGATCGCCCGGTCGGCGCCTCGCATTGAACCGCCGCTCAAGCTCGTCGGGAGGCGCCCAGACGTGTATGTGAACGACGCGATACTTGCTCGAAAACGCCTTCCTCACTTCGTCGATCTGCTCTTTGATGCGAACAGAATCAATGACGATTAGGGGTGCCTTTTCGAATGTTTCATCGGCGAGGACGCGTTGGCCGAGTTCAGTGGCAATCCACTTGCCATCGGTTTCGCGATCTAGTCGATCCCCCGCGCGTTGCATCGGCGCGCGTTCAACGCGAGTTCGCGGAAACCGTTTGAGGATGACGTCCTTTGTCTTAAGTAGCGCACTCTGCGTCTGCTGCGCCAATCGCCTGGCCAGTTCGGACTTCCCCGAGGCGATCGGGCCCGAGATCAAGACGATTCGCTTCTCCGACATCTATCGCCTTGAGGTGGAGAGGTCATAGACGAAGACCTTTACCCCCTTCCAGCCGATCTCTTCTTCGATGAGATCGCGGATGACGGGCCACGAACCTCCGGCTTGGCCGGTGCCGATTCGCGGCAGATGCACCGAGGCCCCCTTTGTCTTCGCGAACTCACCAACCTCGCGCAGGCATTCCCGAAGGGCTTCATACCGGAGACGAGGCACAATCGAGGGGCCGAAACCGGCTTGGGCCACCATTGACATCAAGTAGAGGCCAGGCTCGACCTCAGTGCGATGCGTGCGGCCCAGAGCCAAGTTCTCGCGATTGGCCGCCCAGGCGTGAAAGTCGGCTTGCGCCTGCGGCCACTTCTTCTTCACGGCACCAGGGAAACCTAGTGGTGTCCAAGTCGGCGTGCGATTGTTTACGATCTGCGCCACGACACGTGCGCCGGAGCCACTAGGTGCTGTGGCATCGCCGATGACGTACTCGATGAACGGTGCGGCACGTGGCAGCTCCCGGGTAGGCAGAGCAAAGCCAACGACTCGCGGGAAAGCCTGCCCGCCGTAGGCAGGCAGCCCAATACATTCCACCCGCACCTTTTCCTTCAATGGCGGCCAGTTCTCCTCGCCTTTCGAGGTGAATGCGATAGCCGTGCACTGTTCAATCGTCGGACTCACGTGAAGCTTGGGCACACGGCGGTCGATTTTGAGCGCTCGGGAGGTCGCCAAGTAGTCAAGTCTTATCTTTGCCGGTGTCTCGCCTGCCTCCGACAAACGCGATGCGCTAAACACGGCGAGGGCGAAGTCCACGAGCCGGGCGAGACGCAGCAGTAACGCTTCTGTCGATACCTTGAGGTCGCGACGGCGCTCGCGGATCCAGTCGATGGTCAACTGGTCGGGCGAAGGCATGTCGAAACTCTCCGAAGGCATGAGAACTTCTGCCGCCCCGAGGTTACAGAGCAACTCAAGTTGCCACGCATCCGGGCGAACTTCGTGACCCAGCCGATAACGCGGTGCTTCATTGAAGTCAGGAAAGAGCGTGTGAACGATCTCGTGCGCGATTGAGAAGTTGATCCGCGTACGAGGTTGGGCTGGATTGAACACGATGCTCGGTGGATGACCCTCGGCCTGCGTCACCATCGCATCGCGAACCTCGTCTGACACGGATACCTCATACCCCAACACTCGGGCAAGCGCGAATGAGTCAAACGGCGGTCCAGCCCATCCCTTGTCAAGCGCGCGCAGCGCTAAGTCACGCGCTGCGTGTTCGATCGCCTGCAATGGATCGCGGTCGCGCGCGAAGGCAAGTACGGACGGATGCGTCCAGGCGATTTCGGTCGAGATCATGAGCTTGGCAAGATTATCAATGAATCACGATTGATGACCTAGCGGATCGCGGTTTTTTGGACGGTGGTACCCTGACACCGAGCTGCCGAGCACAAAGGGTCCAACTGCAAGCAATTGCCACCAGAGTCGTCGTCGACCGTGGACATCACGCCACGCAACTCGGGCTCCGCAGCCCGTCTGAAAGCGCCCCACCGCTCGCCCCTGCCACCCGCTCCCGCCACCGAAGCCACCACCACCCCCGCTCGACCCGCCGCCGCCCGATCCCGAGTCCGACCCCGGCGGCGATGCGGCCGCGATTGCGGTCGAGCCGAGTTCGCCGAGGCTGCTGCTGCTGAGCGAGCCGATGTCGGCGAGGGAATCGGCGCTGCTTTCGGTGTAGTCGTGCGCGCCACCGTGGCGGCGCCGAGCACACGCACTGTAGCACCTCCGTGCTACAGTGCGCCGCAGTACCCTACTGAACTTTGCCGAGCCGCGTGGTACGTTCTTCCCTCACCCCAGCCCCTCTCCCAAGGGGAGAGGGGCTGGGGCGAGGGACTGAGGCGTTGACTTCGGCGCCGAGTCACGCAGTTCGGTAAGTCTCAATAATGGAGGTTCGCCATGTCGACGACCACGATTCGCCTTCCCGACGACCTCAAGGCCCGCGTTGCCGCGGCCGCCAAGCGTGCGGGCACGACCGCGCACGGCTTCATCCTGCAAGCGATCGCCGAAAAGACGGACGAAGAAGAGCGGCGCAACGAATTCCATGAGGTTGCCGAGAAGCGCTACGCCGCCATCGTCGCCACGGGCAAGACGGTTCCGTGGAGCGAGATGCGCGCCTATCTTGCGGGTCGCGTCGCCGGCAAGAAGGCACGCCGGCCAACCGCGAGAAAGCTGGGGCGGTAGGTTCGGCTGAATGGCCCGAATCGAACTCGCCCCGGAACTCGCGGACGATTTCGATCGCATCTTCAACCATCTTGCTCAGCACGACCTCGAGCACGCAGCCGCCCGTATCCGGGAGATCGTTCAGGCGTTCGACGTGCTGCAGACAAATCCGCTCATCGGACGTCCGACGTCGAGCAGCATGCGCGAACTGATCATCGGGCGTCGCGCGCGCGGCTACGTGGCGCTGTACCGTTACGTGCCGGAGATGGATACCGTCTTCATCCTTGCACTGCGCAGCCAGCGGGAAGCGGGTTATCAGCGCGGTTGATCGATGCGCACGCGCGGTCGTCGCCGACGCCGGGCATGACACGTAGCTCGGCTTCCGCGGCGCGATTCAGCAGCGCACCAACGCACGCATCTACCACCCGCTCCCGCCACCTCCGCCACCACCGCCCCCGCTCGACCCGCCGCCACCCGATCCCGAGTCCGACCCCGGCGGCGACGCGGCTGCGCTGGCAGTCGTGCCGAGTTCGCCGAGGCTGCTGCTGAGCGAGCCGACATCGGCGAGCGAGTCGGCGCTGCTGCCGGTGTAGTAGTGCGACACCGCCTGCGCGACCGCGGCGGTGCCGAGCACGGCGGCGAAGCGATCGGCCCAGGTCTTCTCCACGCCGAGCGCGAGCGCGTACGGCAGCTTGCCGGCGAACTCCTCGGGCGTGAGCCGCGGGTTCTGCAGCCGCGCGAGATTGTCGCCCTCGGCCACGCCGAGATACAGGCGCAGCCCGTCGATCTCGTCCTTGAGCTTCCGTCCCTGCTGCGTGTACGCAGGCAGCAGGTACGCGAACAGCAGCAGCGCTGTGGCCAGCACGACCGCGGTGGCGATCACCACCGGCACCGACGAGCGCAGCACGATCGCGCCGGCGACCGTCGCCACCGCGCCGAGCCCCGCCAGCACCAGCGGCGTGCGATTGCGCCGGAACAGCACGTCTGCGTAGTGGTGCTCGAGCGCGTCGCTGAGCGCCTTCTGCGCGGCGTAGACGGAGGGGTCGTACTCCTTCTGCAGTTGGGTGACCTTGCCGCCGCCGAACAGCTTGTCGGCCATCGCCTTTTCGCCGGTGCCGAAGGCCACGTCGCGGCCGGTGCGCTCGAGCGCGAACACGTCGCCGTTCTGATGGATCTTCAGATAGCCGCGCGCGCCGAGCCCGAGCAGCGCGGCGGCAAAGCAGCGGCTGTCGAACGACATCTTGTCGACGAAACGCACGGCCGCCGCGCTCATCAGCGAGGGCGGCTCGTAGCGCGGAAAGCGCGGCCCCGGTTTCGGATCGCGGCCGATGCGGTCCCAGCGCCAGTACAGGAACGCCCACACCGCGAGCACGCCGGCCAGCGCCACGCCGGCGCCGACGTTGTCCTGCACGAACCAGCTCGCGCGGTCGAGCGTGGAAGGCGCAGCGACCACGCCCTTCGGAAACGCCAGCACGATCGTCAGGCCGTGATGGGGCGGCAGCCGGCGCGTCGTTTCGTACTCGGCGCCGCCGTCGACGACGCGCGCGCTGTAGTCGCCGCCGCGCGCGCCGAACGGACCCGTGTATGCCTCCGCTGACAACTGCGCGGCCGGCACCGGCTGCGGCAGCGTCACGCGCGCACGCGCGCGGTCGATCGCGAAGGTCCAGCCGTTGCCCGTGACATTCCAGTACAGCTCGTCGTGCGCGGCGAAGAAGCCGAGCTGGCGCGCGGTGCGGTACGCGATCTCGTAGCGGTGCTCGCCGCGGTCGATGAACACATCCGCGCGGCCGATGCGGATGCGCACGCCGTTCGACAACGCTTCGAGCGCGTACGGTTCGGGCGCGCCGTTGCGGCGGACCGCGACCACTTCGAACGGCACGCGCACCGCGTTGCCGGCGCGGTCGGTGTACGCGGTCGGAAAGTCGCGCAGGATGCCGCGCTTGATGCTGGCGCCTTCGGCGCGCACGACGATGGTCTCGGTCACCGCGAGCGCGCCGTCGCGCGCGATCGCGATGTCGGCGGCGAAGTCGACGATCTTTTCCTCGCCCGCGGCGGCCACACACGCGAGCGCGAGCAGCGCGCCAAGCATCTGTCGCAACACGCGCCGCATCACAGCCGCACCTCGACGGCGCCGCGATCTTCGGTCTCGAAGAAGGCCACGGGCTTGAATGCGAACAGTCGGCCGACGATCAGGTCGGGAAAGGTCTGCAGTCGCGTGAGGTACTGCTTGACCGCGCCGTTGTAGAAGCGGCGTGCGAACTGAAGGTGATCCTCGATCTCGACCAGCTTGTCGGCGAGGTCGCGGAAGTTGGCGTCGGCCTTCAGTTGCGGATAGTTCTCCTGCAGCAACAGCAGGCGGGACAGTGCGCCGCCGAGCTGCGCCTCGGCCTGCAGCCGCTCGGCGTGCGTGCCGCGCTTGCTGTCGCGCGCGGCGTGCTGCGCGGCCTGCGTGCGCAGCGCCACGACGGCTTCGAGCGTGGCGCGCTCGTACGCGGCGTAGGCGCGCACGACCTCGACCAGCCGCGGCACCAGGTCGGCGCGGCGCTTGAGTTGCACGTCGATGTCCGCGTAGCCCTGCGCGACCAGGTTGCGGTCTGCGATCAGCCGGTTGAAGATCCAGACGCCGTAGGCGACGAGCGCCGCGGGCAGCAGCCACCACCAGACCACGGTTGATCCTCCTCCCGATAGTGCGGCGGGGATCGTACGCATGCGGCGGCTGCGGCACAATCGGCCCCTCTGACAACGACAACCCTCTCCCCTGGCCCCTCTCCCGAGGAGAGGGGGACGAAAGATGAAACCGATCGAGTTCTATTTCGACTTCTCCTCGCCGTACGCCTACCTCGCCTCCGAGCAGATCGAGGCGCTCGCCGCGAAGTACGGCCGCACGGTCGCCTTCAAGCCGATCCTGCTCGGCGCGATCTTCAAGGTCACCGGCGGCGCGCCGCTGACGGAGACGTTCCCGGCGAAGGCGAACTACTCGAAGCACGACTTCGAGCGCAGCGCGCGCTTCGCCGGCGTCAACTTCAAGTACCCGAGCCAGTTTCCGATTGCCACCGTCGCGGCGGCGCGCGCGGTGCTGTGGCTGCAATCGCAGGGCTCGGCCAAGGCGCCGCTGTTCGTGCACAAGGTCTTCCGCGCGTATTTCGCCGACGACCGCAACATCAACGACCCGGCGGTGCTCGCGGAGATCGCCGACGAGCTGGGCATCGACAAGGCGGCGCTGGCCGCGGGCGTGCAGGAGCCCGCGGTCAAGGACAAGCTCAAGGCGCTGGTCGACGAGGCGATCGCGCGCGGCGTCTTCGGCGCGCCGACGATCTTCGTCGACGGCGAGATGTTCTGGGGCAACGACCGCCTGCCGCAGATCGAGCGCTGGCTCGCCTACGGTCCCTTCTGAGTCCTTCTGATGTCGAACGCCATGCGTCAACAGTTCGCCCACCTCGCACCGTTCCGCGTCTACGGCACCTCCACCAGCGGCAATTGCCACAAGGTCAGGCTCGCGCTCGATCTGCTGCACGTGCCGTACCGCTGGCACGAGATCGACATCATGAAAGGCGAGACGCGCACGCCGGAATACCTGGCGATGAATCCGAACGGCAAGGTGCCGCTGCTGCAGATCGACGATCACACGTGGCTTCCGGAGTCCAACGCGATCCTCTGCTACCTGGCGGACGGCACCGAGCTGTGGCCGGGCGACCGGCTGGCGCGCGCGCAGGCGCTGCAGTGGATGTTCTTCGAGCAGTACAGCCACGAGCCGTACGTCGCGGTCGCGCGCTTCGTGCGCCTGTTCCTGAAGAAGCCCGACGATCCGCGCCTGCCGGAGCTGGAAAAGCGCGGCTATCACGCGCTCGGCGTGATGGAAGGCCACCTTGCGCGCAACGACTTCTTCGTCGCCGGCAAGCTGACGATCGCCGACATCGCGTTGTTCGCGTACACGCACTGCGCCGAAGAAGCCGGCTTCGATCTCGGCAAGTACCCGGCGGTGCGCGCGTGGATCGACCGCTGTCTCGCGCAGCCGGGCGTGACCGCGATGCCTTCGCCCTGATCGCGATGGCCGACGCTGCACCGCGCATCCCGGCCTGGGTCGATCGCCACCTGCCGACTTTCGCCCGGACCTACCGCACGAGCCGCGTCTATCGCTGGCTCACGTGGTCGATGTTCGTGCTGCTGCCGGTCGCGATCGGGCTGGCCGCGTTCATCCAGTACCAGCAATACCGCTACGACCCGCGCAAGCAAGCCGCGCAGGCGATCACCTTGCTCGTGACCGAAACATGCCCGTTCTGCCGCGAGCTGGAACGAACGTTGACCGCGGCGGGCATCCCGTACCGGCGCGTCGACGTCGAGAAGGGCGGCGAAGGCGAATGGGCGTATTACTCGGTGCGTGCGCGCGGCGTGCCGGTCACCGTGATCGGCGGCGAGGTCGTGTACGGATTGCGCACACGCGAACTGCGCGCCAAGCTCGCCGCCGCCGGCATCGATACGTCGCGGCTCGCGTTCGCGCGAGAAACCGACGGCGCGTTTTCACCCGCGCGCCGCTGAACGGCCGTCGCCGCAGGACTCCGAGATGAGCGCACTGCTCGAGCACTTCCGCAATCTCGCGCGCGCCAACCGGCTCGCGAACCGGCGCCTGCACGCGGCCTGCCTGCAACTGACCGACGCGGAGTTCAAGGCGCCGCGCACGAGCTTCTTTCCGAGCCTGTGGGCCACGCTCAATCACATCCTGATCGTCGACTGGTACTACATCGCGGCGCTGTACCGGGAACCGGACATGCGCAGGGCGTTCGCTTCCGAGACGCCGTTCGACCGGATGGCCGATCTCGCGGAAGCGCAGCGCGTCTCCGACGAGCGGCTGATCGCGTGGTGCGACGGCGCCGACGAAGCGCGGCTGGAGGCCGAAGTCGAGATGGACCGCGGCGACCACGTGCAGCGCGACCTTGCGCGCCACGTGCTGATGCATCTGCTGACGCACCAGATCCACCACCGCGGGCAGGCGCACGCGATGCTCGCCGGCACGCCGATCAAGCCGCCCCAGCTCGACGAATTCGTGATGCCGTCCGACGCCAAGTTCCGTGTCGCCGATCTCGCCGCGCTCGGCTGGAGCGAAGCGGATCTGTTTCGCGGCTGAAGCGACCGCGCGGAGCGGTCGCTTCGCCCTACTCGCCGCGCGGACGCGGCAGTCCAATGACCGTGCCTTCGCGGCGCTGATCCGCGCCGCCGTACTGCTTGCCGGTCTGCAGGTCGACCACCACGCCCTGCACCGAACCGATCGTCGCGGTGCAGCCGTTCGTTCCCGTCGCACCCAGGCCGAGGTGGCCGAGTGCGCGCAGATGGTCCTGCGTCGCGATCGAAAAGCGCGGCTGGTGGAATTCGGCGGTACCTTCGCACGACACCGTGCCGAGGGCGCTCGTCACCGAAAGCCGCGGCGCGTCGGTCGCCTGCTGGATCGTCATGCCGTGGTCGATCAGGTTCAGCGTCACGTTGAGCACCGAGTTGATGATCGTGGCGCCGCCCGGCGAGCCGAATGCGGCGAACGGCTCGTCGCCCTTGAACAGGATCGTCGGCGACATGCTCGAGCGCGGCCGCTTGAAGGGTGCGACGTCGTTCGCGCCGGGGTTGCCGGTCGCCGGGTTGAACGCCGGCACGAAGTTGAAGTCGGTCAGCTCGTTGTTCAGCAGGAAGCCGTAGCCCGGCACGGTGATACCGGTGCCCCAGGTGTTCTCGATCGTCGTCGTGTAGGAGACGACGTTGCCGTGCTTGTCGACGACCGAGAAGTGCGTCGTGTGCACGCCCTTTTCCGGCTCGAACGGGATCGCCGCGAGCTGCACGCGCGTGTCCAGGCCCGCCACGTCGAACGGCAGCGGGTTGCCGGCGGCCGGCGTGGCCAGCCGGCTGCCGAGGTTGATCAGCCCCGCGCGCGTCGCGACGTACGACGGATGCAGAAGCCCGCGCTTGGGCACGTGCACGAAGTCCTCGTCGCCCATCCAGACGGCGCGATCGGCGAACGCGAGCCGCATCGCCTCGATCATCACGTGCAGCGTGTTCGGTCCGCCGAAGCCGAAGCCCAGTCCGCTCGACGAGATCGGGAACCCTTCGAGCATCTTCAGCATCTGGATCACCGTCAGCCCGCCCGAAGACGGCGGCGGCATGCCCGCCATCGTCCAGCCGCGGTAGTTGCCGACGACCGGCTGCCGGATCGCGACGCGGTACTGGTCGAGGTCCGCCAGCGTCATCCGGCCGACACCGACCGACGCGGGCGTCGTGCGCGAGCGCTTCTGCGCCTCGACGATCGCGGCGGCGATTTCGCCGCGGTAGAACACGTCCGGGCCCTGCGCGGCGATCAGCTTGAAGGTCTTGGCCAGATCCGGCTGCACGAGCAGATCGCCTTCGGCGAGCGGCACGCCGCCGGGGCGGAAGATCGCCGCGGTTTCCGGCTGCAGCGAGGTGCGGCCGCCGTCGCCCGCGATGTTCGCGGCAAGGAAGCGGTTGATGCGGAAACCCTTCTCCGCCAGCTCGATCGCCGGCGCGAGCGTCTGCGCGAGCGGCATCGTGCCCCAGTTGCGCAGGGCGGTGTCCACGCCGAGCAGCGTGCCCGGCACGCCGACCGAAAGCCCGCTGGTCGAGGCGATCGCGAACGAAAGCGCCGTGCCGCCCGGTGCGAACATGTCCGGTGTCGCCGCCGCCGGCGCGCGCTCGCGCGAATCGACGACGAAGGTCTCGCCGGTCTTGGCAAGGTGGATCATCATGAAGCCGCCGCCGCCGATGCCCGAGAACTGCGGCTCGACGACGTTCAGCGCGAACTGGATCGCCGCCGCGGCATCGATCGCGTTGCCGCCCGCCTCGAGCATCCTGGCGCCGGCTTCGGCCGCGAGCGGATGCGATACCGCGACGACACCCTGCCGCGCCGCCTTGCCGGTCCACGGCGGCGGGCCCTTGCCTTGCGCCTGCGGCGGCAGCGTGTTGCCCGGCGGCACGCCGGGCGTTTCGAGCGCTTCGTCCGCGGCGAGCGGCGGCGCGAACAGCAGCCCCACTGCAAGCGCAAACGGGCCGAGCGAATTGCGGAACGCGTGACGCATCATGGTCCTCTGCTGAGTCGTATCGGATCGCCTCCCCGACCGCGCGGCGCACGGCCGGGCCCGCCGCGAGATATACGCCGCGGGCGCGCGACGGACAATCGCGCGGGCTTGGTCCGCATATCTGCGCAGCGCCCCGCCGCGTCCGACTTGGCTCTACCATTCGCCCTGCTTGACGCAAACGTCAACCTCGCACCGGCCGCACTCCGATGACCGTCCTCGACAGCAAGTTGAACACCCGTTCGCCCGAATTCCGCGCCGCCGCCGAGGCGATGAGCGGGCTGGTCGCCGACCTCAAGGACAAGATCGCGAAGATCGCGGCCGGCGGCGGCGAGGACGCGCGCGCCAAGCACCTGGCGCGCGGCAAACTGCTGCCGCGCGACCGCGTGACGCTGCTGCTCGATCCGGGCACGCCGTTCCTGGAGCTGTCGCAGCTCGCCGCCTACGGCATGTACAAGGACGAGGCGCCGAGCGCGGGAATCATCACCGGCGTGGGCCGCGTGTCGGGGCGCGAGTGCGTGATCGTGTGCAACGACGCGACGGTCAAGGGCGGCACCTACTTTCCGATGACGGTCAAAAAACACCTACGCGCGCAGGAGATCGCGCGCGAGAACCGGCTGCCCTGCATCTACCTGGTCGACTCCGGCGGCGCCAACCTGCCGAACCAGGACGAGGTGTTCCCGGACCGCGAACACTTCGGCCGCATCTTCTACAACCAGGCGACGCTGTCGGCCGCGGGCATCCCGCAGATCGCGGTCGTGATGGGCTCGTGCACCGCAGGCGGCGCGTACGTGCCGGCGATGAGCGACGAGTCGATCATCGTGAAGAACCAGGGAACGATCTTTCTCGGCGGCCCGCCCTTGGTCAAAGCCGCGATCGGCGAAGTCGTCAGCGCCGAAGAACTCGGCGGCGGCGACGTGCACACGCGGCTTTCGGGCGTGGCCGACCACCTCGCGATCAACGATGCGCACGCGCTCGCGCTCGCGCGCCGCATCGTCGCGACGACCAACTACGCCAAGCCCACGCCGCTGCAACTGCGCGAGCCGCGCGCGCCGAAATACGACCCGGCCGAGCTGTACGGAGTCATCCCGACCGACGTGCGCAAGCCCTACGACGTGCACGAGGTGATCGCGCGCATCGTCGACGCATCCGAGTTCGACGAGTGGAAGGCGAGATACGGCACGACGCTCGTCACCGGCTTCGCTTGGATCCACGGCATCCCCGTCGGCATCGTCGCCAACAACGGCATCCTGTTCTCCGAAAGCGCGCAGAAGGGCGCGCATTTCATCGAGCTGTGCTGCCAGCGCAAGGTGCCGCTGATCTTCCTGCAGAACATCAGCGGCTTCATGGTCGGCAGGAAGTACGAGAACGAAGGCATCGCGCGCCACGGCGCCAAGATGGTGACCGCGGTCGCGTGCGCGAACGTGCCGAAGTTCACGCTGATCATCGGCGGCAGCTTCGGCGCCGGCAACTACGGCATGTGCGGGCGCGCGTATTCGCCGCGCTTCCTGTGGATGTGGCCGAACGCGCGCATCAGCGTGATGGGCGGCGAACAGGCGGCGAGCGTGCTCGCGACGGTGCGGCGCGACGGCATCGAAGCCAAGGGCGGCACCTGGAGCGCCGAGGAAGAGGCGAAGTTCAAGGCGCCGATCCTCGCGCAGTACGAGCACCAGGGCCACCCGTACTACGCGAGCGCGCGGCTGTGGGACGACGGCGTGATCGACCCGCTCGACACGCGTATGACGCTCGCGCTCGGGTTGTCGGCGGCGCTGAACGCGCCGATCGCGGACACGAAGTTCGGCGTGTTCCGGATGTGAGCGCGCAGAGCGACACGCGCAGATCGGGCAGTAACATCCGAGCGATGACCAAGCGCCGCACGACAACGCCGCGTCCCGCCCCTCGCCGCACTCCGGTACGGCGCCTGATCGCGCGCATGGTCCGTCGCATCGTCGATCGTTTCAACCCGGAGCGCGTCATCCTGTTCGGTTCGCACGCCCGCCACCAATGAACGAACGACCTGTCGGCATCGACGAGTTGAATGCCGTGCTCGCCGCCACGCCGTTTCTCCGTCCACACGGCTTCGTCGTCACGGCGTGTTCGAGCGGCGAATGCGAGCTGCGCGTGCCGTACGACGCATCGCAGGAGCGACCCGGCGGCATCATCAGCGGCATGGTGATCATGGGTGCCGCCGATGTGGCACTCTGGTTGGCGATCATGACGCTGCGCGGTCTTGACGAACGCTGGGTGACCTCGGACATGCACACCAGCTTTCTGAGAAGCGGTCGCGCCGAGGACATTCTGTGCAAGGCCGCGGTGCTTCGCATCGGCCGGCGCAGCGCGTACGGCGTCGCGGAGAGTCGCGGCGTCGGCTCCGGCGAACTGCTCGCGCACCACACCCTGCGTTACGCGAAGGTCGCTACCGAAAACGGCGAATGACCGACATCGTCTACACGACCCCCGAACACGCCGAACTGCGCCGCCAGGTCGCGCGCTTCGTCGAGCGCGAGGTCGAGCCGAACGCGCTCGCATGGGACGAGGCGGGTTTCGTTCCGCGCGAGGTGCTGCGCAGGATGGGCGCGCTCGGCTGGCTGGGGCTGACGGTGCCGGCGGCCGACGGTGGCGCGGGCGCGGATCGCGTGACCAATGTCGTGTTCCAGGAGGCGCTCGCGCGCTGCACGTCGGGCGGCTTCGTCGTCACCGTGCTCGTGCACACCGACATGGCCGGCCCGCACCTGGTGCACGCCGGCAGCGACGCGCAGAAGCGCCGCTGGCTGCCGCGCATGCTGTCGGGCGAACTGATCAGCGCGATCGCGGTGACCGAAGCCGACGCCGGCTCCGACGTCGCGTCGATCCGCACGCGCGCGGTGCGCGACGGCGATCACTACGTGCTCGACGGCGCGAAGATGTTCATCACCAACGGCGTGCACGCGGGCCTCGTGTTCGTCGCGGCGAGGACCGATCCGCACGCCAAGGGCTCGCGCGGGATCTCGATCCTCGCGGTCGAGCGCGGGACGCCGGGATTCCGCGTCGGCCGCGCGCTGAAGAAGCAGGGTTGGCTCGCATCCGACACGGCCGAGCTCGTCTTCGAGAACTGCCGCGTTCCCGTCGCCAACCGGCTCGGCGAGGAGAACGCCGGCTTCTACGCGATCATGCGCAACTTCCAGACCGAACGCATCGCGCTGGCGGCGATGGCGGTCGGGCACTGTCAGACTGCGCTCGATCTGACGCTGCGCTACGTGCACGCGCGCAAGGCCTTCGGCGCGGCGCTGTGGGACAAGCAGGTGATCCGCCAGCGGCTCGC
This sequence comes from Betaproteobacteria bacterium, assembly GCA_016861185.1. Classification (GTDB taxonomy): domain Bacteria; phylum Pseudomonadota; class Gammaproteobacteria; order Burkholderiales; family Burkholderiaceae_F; genus DSNY01. The sequence goes on along the minus strand of BOKW01000001.1, from coordinate 440,010 downwards.
GATGCTGGCGGCGAAGACCGCGGCGGCGCGGACTTTCCTGTACCACTGCGCATGGCTGATGGACCAGGGGCGCGACGCGGTGCGCGAGGTGTCGATGCTGAAAGCCTTGACCGGCGAGCTGGTCAACGAAGTCGTGTATACGTGCCAGCAGTTCCACGGCGGCTTCGGCTACATGCGCGAGGCCGCGATCGAGCGGCTCGTGCGCGATGCGCGCATCCTGGCGATCGGCGGCGGCGCGACCGAAGTCATGCTCGAAGAAGTGGCCAAGCGGCTGGGCGAGGCGGACTGAACGCCCGGCCGGGATCAACGAGAAGCAGAGGCAGTCATGGACTACGAAACGCTCGAACTCAGCATCAACCATCGCGTTGCGGTCGTCTGGCTCGCGCGCGAGAAGGTGCGCAACGCCTTCAACGAAACGATGATCGCGGAGCTGACGCGCGTGTTCTCGACGCTCGGCGCCGACGCCGGCGTGCGCGCGATCGTGCTCGCCGCGAAGGGGCCAGCGTTCTGCGCCGGCGCCGATCTTGACTGGATGCGGCGCATGGCCGGCTACTCGCACGAGGACAACCGGCGCGACGCGCTGGCGCTCGCCGACATGCTGCGCACGATCGATTCGTGCCCCAAGCCGGTAATCGCGCGCGTGCACGGCGACGCGTACGCCGGCGGCATGGGGCTGGTCGCGGTGGCCGACGTCGCGATCGCCGCGCTGCCGGCGAACTTCTGCCTGAGCGAAACGAAGCTCGGGCTGATCCCGGCGACGATCGGCCCGTACGTGATCCGCGCGATCGGCGCGCGCGCCGCGCGGCGTTACTTCCTGACTGCGGAGCGCTTCGATTCGGGCGAGGCGTTCCGTCTCGGTCTCGTGCACAACATCACGCCGCCCGAGCAGCTCGATCCGACGATCAACGAGCTGCTCGGCGCGCTGATGCACACGAGCATCCACGCGGTCGGCGAAGCGAAGAAGCTCGTGCGCGACCTCGCGGGCCGTCCGCTCGACGATGCGCTGGTGGCCGACACGGCGGAACGTATCGCCGCGATCCGCGCGTCCGACGACGGCCGCGAAGGCGTGCGTGCCTTCCTCGACAAACGCAAGCCGCGCTGGCTCGCCGAGTACGAAGCCGAGATGGCGGCCGAGCAGGGCGACGACGAGGAAATGTGAGCGGCGCAAACGCGCGGCAGGACGCGATGCACGCGATCGAAACGCCCGCCGGCGAGAACCCCGGCGTCGAAGCGACGGCGGCGCGCCGGCACGCACCGACCGCGCGCCGGGAACTGGCGCGCGAGATCCTGCTGCTGACGCACACGATGGGGGTGGCGGGCTGGCAGGCTCGGCACGAGGGCGGCGGCCGTGCCTTCGTGCTCGCCGCGTTCGGGCGCTGCTTCATCGAGCGCCGCATCTCGTTCAACCTGCCGTTGCTGTGGCGGCTGCGCAGACTGTGGCGCGAAGGCGCGGCCGCGCTCGACCCGCGCGCGCTGCGGCTGGCGCTGTGGCTGGACGAGCGCGTCGTGCTGCGCGGCGCGCGCGTCGACGTGCATCTGGCACCGCCGGCGGCGCAGCCGAAGGCCTTCGGCCTGGGCCTGCGCACGTTGCGCGAGCGCGGACCCGAAGCCGAAGCGCCGGCGCGCGTGTTCGGGCTGGCTTCGGACAGCCACGAGCGCTTCCGGCGGCTGACGCGCGACCTCGGCGTCGTGCCGAAGGGCAGCGCGCTCAGGCTGCTGGTCGAAGCGGAGCACAGCGCCGCGCCGCCCGCGCTGCGCGCGGAGTTTCCGCTGCGGGTCGATTTACGGCTGCACGCGGACGAGGACTACGTGACGCTGATCCGCGCGCGCACCGTCGAGGCGCGGCTGACGGCGACTGAGCGTTGAGTAAGGGACAACACTTTGAACGCCCAGCCCCTCACCCCAACCCTCTCCCCGTGTCCGGGGAGAGGGAGGTGAATCGAGGCGCGCCTGACGGGGAGCAGAGAGGAATGTTCCAGAAGATCCTGATTGCCAACAGGGGAGACAACCGGCCGCAGGCCGGTTGCGGCGCAGGCTCAACGCGCGCAGCGCGTTTGCCGAAGCCAAATCGCCGGGCGCGCGCAGCGCGCGGCGATTGAGCCGCGGAGACAACCATGTTCAGCAAGATCCTCATTGCCAACCGCGGCGAAATCGCCTGCCGAGTCGCCGCCACCGCGCGCCGCATGGGCATCCGCACGGTGGCGGTCTATTCGGACGCGGACGCCGCGGCCAAGCACGTCGCCGCGTGCGACGAAGCGGTGCGGCTCGGACCCGCGCCGGCGCGCGAGAGCTATCTGCGCGGCGAGCTGATCATCGCCGCGGCGAAAGCGACCGGCGCACAGGCGATCCATCCCGGCTACGGCTTCCTGTCGGAGAACGAGGACTTCGCGCAGGCCTGCGCCGACGCGGGCATCGTGTTCATCGGCCCACCGCCTTCGGCGATCCGCGCGATGGGCAGCAAGAGCGAGGCGAAGGCGCTGATGGAGCAGGCGCACGTGCCGCTCGTTCCCGGCTATCACGGCGCGGACCAGTCGACGGCGCTGCTGAAGGCGCACGCGGACCGCATCGGCTATCCGGTGCTGATCAAGGCGAGCGCGGGCGGCGGCGGCAAGGGCATGCGCATCGTCGCGCGCGCCGAGGACTTCGACGCCGCGCTCGCCTCGTGCCAGCGCGAGGCGGCGGCTTCGTTCGGCGACGACCGCGTGCTCGTCGAGAAATACCTGCAGCGGCCGCGCCACATCGAGATCCAGGTCTTTGCGGACACGCACGGCAACTGCGTCTACCTGTTCGAGCGCGACTGCTCGGTGCAGCGGCGCCACCAGAAAGTCATCGAAGAGGCGCCCGCGCCCGGCATGACCGCCGCGCGCCGCCGCGCGATGGGCGAAGCCGCGGTCGCCGCGGCGAAAGCGGTCGGCTACGTCGGCGCCGGCACGGTCGAGTTCATCGCCGAAGCCGACGAGCACGGCACCGCCGGCACCTTCTACTTCATGGAAATGAACACGCGGCTGCAGGTCGAGCACCCGGTGACCGAGATGATCACCGGCTTCGACCTCGTCGAGTGGCAACTGCGCGTGGCCAACGGCGAACGTCTGCCGGCGCTGCAGAACGACCTGGCGATCCACGGCCACGCGATCGAGGTGCGCGTGTACGCGGAGAATCCGGACAAGGGCTTCCTGCCCGCGATCGGCCGGCTCTCGCACCTCGCGCTGCCCGCGCACGTCGCCTTCATGCGCAACGCCGACGGCGTGCGCGCGCACGACCCGGCGCCGGTGCGCATCGACAGCGGCGTGCGGCAGGGCGACGCGATCTCGCCGCATTACGACCCGATGATCGCCAAGCTGATCGTCTGGGGCGAGGATCGCGCGCAGGCGCTCGCGCGGCTCGCGGCGGCGCTCGCTGACGTGCACATCGTCGGCGTGGCGAACAACGTCGACTTCCTCGCGCGGCTCGTCGACAACCCGCGCTTTGCGCAGGCGCAACTCGACACCGGGCTGATCGAGCACGAAAGCGCGCGGCTGTTCGCGGCGGAGGCGGTCGTTTCGAACGACGTGCTCGCGCTCGCCTGCGCGCGGCTGGTCGTCGACGAAACGGCGGCGGAAACGAACGACCCGTGGTCGCTCGCGCGCGGCTGGAGGTTGAACACGACCTACACGCGCGACATCGTTTTCAAGTCCGAGCGCGGCGTGCACGACGTCGATCTCGAGTACACGCGCGACGGCTACGTCTTCCATCACGGCGCGCTGCACGCGCCGCTCGCGATCGTCGCCGCGCAGGGCACGCGGCTCGAGGTCCGCTTCGCCGACCGCGCGTTCGCCGCCGACGTCGTCCGCGACCGCGACGACTTGCACGTGTTCGCCAACGGCCGCCACCGCGTCGTCACGCTGGTCGACGTGATCGCGCACGCCGGCGAAAGCGAGCTGGAAAACGGCGGGCTCGCGGCGCCGATGCCGGGCCGCGTGATCGCGATCCACGTCGCGCGCGGTGCGCGCGTGACGAAAGGCACGCCGCTGCTCGTGATGGAGGCGATGAAGATGGAGCACACGATCATCGCGCCCGCCGACGGCACGGTCGACGATTTCCTCTATGGCGTCGGCGAGCAGGTGGCCGAGGGCGCGGCGCTCGTGGCGTTCACGCGCTCGCAGTAGACATGCCCACGCGTATCGTCCTTTGCGCGCGCGAGATGCACGCGCCGGCGTGGCTCGAAGCGCTGCGCGCCGCGCTGCCCGACGCCGATCTGTGGTGGCGCGATGCGGCCAAGCTCGACGCCGATCCACTCGCGCCGCAGGCCGACATCGCGATCGTCTGGCGGCCGCCGCCGGCACTGTTCGAGGAGCAGCGGCGGCTGCGCGCGGTCTTCAACCTCGGCGCCGGCGTCGACGCGCTGCTCGCGATGCCGGCGTTCCCGCGCGACGCGCTGCTGGTGCGGCTGGAGGACGCCGGCATGGCCGACGCGCTCGCCGAGTACGTGCTGGCCGCGGTGCTGCGCGTCTATCGCGGCTTCGACCGCTACGCGATCCGGCAGCGCGACGCGCGCTGGCAGGCCGAGGTGCTGCGGCCGAGGTCGAACTTCACGGTCGGCGTGCTGGGGCTCGGCGTGATCGGAACCGCGATCGCACGCGCGCTCGCGGCGCACGGGTTCGCGGTGCGCGGCTTTGCGCGGACGCGCCATACGATTGAGGGTGTGGACTGCCGCGCGGGCGACGCGGAGTTCGCGAGCTTTCTCGACGGGCTCGACGCGCTCGCGAGCGTCCTGCCGTTGACCGCGGACAATCGCGGCATCCTGAACCGCGCGAATCTCGCGCGGCTGGCCGATGGAGCCCACGTGATCAACGTCGGCCGCGGCGCGCATCTGGTCGAGGCGGATCTGCTCGCACTGCTCGACGAGGGAAAGCTCGGCGGGGCGACGCTCGACGTGTTCGAAACCGAACCGCTGCCCGCCGATCATCCGTTCTGGCGGCGGCCGGAGATCCTGATCACGCCGCACATCTCTGCCGTGACCGAATTGGAGCCGAGCGTCGCGCAGATCGCGGAGAAGATCGCGCGGCTCGAGCGCGGTGAGGCGATCACGGGCGTGGTCGATTTGCGGCGCGGGTACTGAGCGTCGGTGGCGCGAAGACGCTCGTCGGCCTGCGGTCGCGGGCGCCCGCGTCGTCTCGTTGCCGCCGCATGCGGCGAGCAGTGCCGCGAATGCGCCGGCGGCCGCACCCCTGCGGCGACACGTTCGACGCCGTGGAAGGATGGCTTCTCGACGATCGCTGAAGCCGTTCCGCACGGTTCCCTTCCTGTTTCGAAGCAGGCGCTAACTCTGTCCGTAATCCTTAGCCAATTGAGGGCAATGGTCCAAGGCATCGCGGGACGAGAATCCGGCTACGGGGCCGGCGCTGCGATGCCCGCGGCGCACCTTCCAACGATCGAGGAGAGATCGATGAAGTCCGTCTACACGATCGGCGCAACTGCCCTGGCTGCCGCACTGCTCGCCGCCTGCGGGGGCGGCGGTTCCGACGGCGCGCCGCCGCCGCCCGCGCCGACCGCCAGCGTCGTGATCACGTCTTCGAACCAGGATCTGGTCGCGCGCGCCGCGGCGAACGCGGTGTTGAGCAGCAGCGCGACCGCTGCCGTGACGCCGAGCGCGAACGCAGACCGCGTGCAGACCGCGTCGAGCAAGCCCTCGGGGCTGGCCGGCGCGCGTTCGCTTTCGACGCTGCTGGTGGGCCTGACCCGCGGCACGCTGCTCGATCGGACGTCCGGCAAGACCACCGCCGCCGCGCCGTCCGGCGACGCGGTGCGCGCGCAGGCAGTCCTGTCGCGGACGGAGAACTGCGCCGTCAGCGGAACCGTGACCTTCGCCCTCGACGATCGCGACGGCAACGGCCAGGCGAGCGCGGGCGACGTGCTGAGCGTCATCTTCAGCCAGTGCCGCACCAGTGCGACCGAGATGGTCGACGGCGGATTCAGCGCGAGCTTCACCGTCGTGCAGCAGGCCCCGGTGCTGTCGATGACCGCGTCGATCACGTACTCGCAACTGACCGCGACGTCGAGCGAAGGCAGCTTCGCGATCAACGGCAGCTTCGCCTTCAACTTCACGCGCCAAGGCAGCGTCGACACGGCGCAGCTCTCGATCGGCGCGAACGGGTTGGCGGCGACCGTGGCGACGGCAAGCTACAGCGACACCGTCACACTGCTCGCCGGCTACAGCGTGACCGCGACGTATGACAGCGCCGCGCTGCCGCCCGGCGGCTCGGTCGCCGGCCTGTCGACGTTGGCGGTCAACGGCGCGATCTCGGCAGCATCGCTCGGCGGCACGATCGTGATCAGCACGCCGCTCGCGATCAGGCAGTACGACATCGATCCCCATCCGCGCGAAGGGCAGGTGCAGGTGCGCGGCGCCAACAACGGGCTGCTGGTGCTGACGGTGCTGTCGACGACGACCGTGCGCGTGCAGCTCGACGCCAACAACGACGGCACGTTCGAGGCGACCAAGGACGTGCCGTGGGGCGATCTGATCTGAGCTCGCTCCGAGTGAAACACGAGGGCCGGTCGAACCGGCCCTTCTTTTGTTTGGACCGGCGGGCGCGCGAGTAACATCGGCGCGTCGAATCACGAGGTCAACGCAATGAGCTCGCTTCCCTCCCGCGTTCGCATCGTCGACGTCGGCCCGCGCGACGGGCTGCAAAACGAAAAGCAGGCGATCCCGGCCGACGTGAAGGTCGAACTGGTCGACCGCCTGACCGACGCGGGCTTCGGCGCGATCGAAGTCACCTCCTTCGTCTCGCCGAAGTGGGTGCCGCAGATGGCCGACGGCGCCGAGGTGATGACGCGCATCCGGCGCAGGCCCGGCGTCGTGTACTCGGTGCTGGTGCCGAACATGAAGGGCTTCGAGGGCGCGCTCGCGGCGAGGGCCGACGAAGTGGTCGTCTTCGGCGCGGCGAGCGAGGCGTTCTCGCAGAAGAACATCAACTGCTCGATCGCCGAATCGATCGAGCGCTTCCGCCCGGTCGCGCAGGCGGCGCGCCAGCACGGCATGCACGTGCGCGGCGCGATCTCGTGCGCGCTCGGCTGCCCGTACCAGGGCGAGGTCAAGCCCGAGGCGGTCGCATACGTCGCGCGGCTGATGAAGGACATCGGCGTGCAGCACGTCGGCGTGGCCGACACGATCGGCGTGGGTACGCCGCGCGCCACGCAGGCAGCGATGGAAGCCGCGCTCGGCGTCTACGACATCGCCGACGTGTCGGGCCACTTCCACGACACCTACGGTCAAGCGCTCGCGAACATCTACGCGTGCCTGGAAATGGGCATCGCGACGTTCGACACCAGTGTCGCCGGCCTCGGCGGGTGTCCCTACGCGAAGGGCGCCACCGGCAACGTCGCCACCGAGGACGTGCTGTACCTGCTGCACGGGCTCGGTATCGAAACCGGCATCGATCTCGGGAAGGTCGTCGCCATCGGCCAGTGGATCAGCGGCGTGCTCGGCCGCAAAGCCTTCGCCCGCGCCGGCAATGCGATCGCGGTAAAGATGGCCGCCTAGCGCGTCGCGCCTGCGCGCCGCCGGCGTGCGTGGGCGGCGGCAGCGAAGGACGCAGGCAACGGACTTCGGGATTAGCCGCCGGGCGGCAGCGACAGACTTCGGCGCGCGGCCGACGGCAGGTACGTGAATACGACCTGCCCTCGTTCGATCTGCACGAGATAGTCGTCGTGCACGCCCGAGCCACGCACCACGAACCGACGTCCGTCGCGTTCCAGCATAACTACAAGCTGGCCGTGCTCGATCCAGGCGTGCACGACGGCGAAGGGCAGCGCCGGCACGTCGGCGGACTGCACGGCTGTGCCGGCGCTGCCGAAGGGGAAATTCGTTGCATCGGGCGACAGGGTACGCAGGCCCGTCGCAGAGCCGGCGACGGCAGGCGTCTGCGCGGCCTGCTGGTCGCGCCCATCGCCGCGAAAGACCCAGCCCAGCAGTCCGCACGCGAGGCCGACCGCCGCGCAGACGCCGAGCCACGATCGCGTCGACATCGCAGGCTTCTGCGCAACGACCCGCGTCCGCTCGGCCGATGCGCCGTCGTCGAGCACATAGACCTTCGGGCGTGCGGGCCAGACGCCGCTCATACGAGATGTCCCGTCAGCTTCGGAGGCGGCACCGAAACCGAGTCGCACCGGAGGTCCATGACGGGTCGCGCTCGCATGCAGGCCGCCGCCCTATCGGGTGACCCGGAATGCGTCGGGAAGCAGTCCGCCGGTACCGACACGAACGTCCCACACGGGGTCGCGCCCGGGCTGCTTCTTCTTCGGCACGGTCACCGTGGCCGAGAGCGTGTCCAGGCCGTCCGTGTCGACCATGAGGACCACGTTGCTCGCGACCGGGCGAGGACCGTTGCCGTTCTCGAAACTGACCGTGGTGCCCTGGGCAAATCCGTAGCCGGTGATCGTGACCTGGACCGTCTCGCCCATTCTGGCGGAGTTCGGCGTGATCGAAACCACCGTCGAACAACTTCCGCTGCCGTCCAGGACGCGGACCGTGCTCGGCTTCGTGATGTCCAGCAGCACGCACGATTCGTTGTCGTTGCGGTTGCTTTCCACCAGGACTTTTTTGGGATCGATGCCGATCTTCAGTTGGTAGATGCCGTCGGCGTTGTCGGTGAAGTCGATCTCCTGCCCCGCGAGGTGAGCGCCATACGTGTCGCCCCAGCCCACCGACATGCCCTGCACCTGACTGCCGCACGTGCTGTAGACGGCCTGGGTCGGTGCGCCGGGCAGCGATCCGTCGACTTTGTCCGTGTCCATCACGCAGAAGGTCGTCTTCGCGCCCGTGCGCAGCGATCCCCCGGGCGCATTGATCGGCTGCAGCGTGTACAGCGCGTAGTCATCGAAGTGGAAGTGGCTGTGGGCCGGATGCCACTGGAACCAGCCGGCGAAGAATAGCGCCGACGAGCCGTCGCTGTTGAAGACACGCTGGTACACCTGCTGCTTGCCCGAACCCGTGTCGACGGCGCCGGCCTCGAGTTGCAGCGGACCCGTACCCGCGTTCCAGCCGGTCGTGGCGAAGCGCAGGGTGGAACTGCCGTCCGTGCCGGCGACCAGCGAAAGATTCCAGGCCGGCAGCGGCTTGATATTCGGTGTCAGCGCGATGGTCGACTGGGCAGCGGCACCGCCGGCAAACGATAGGACTCCGGCAAACAGCGCGCCAAGCGCGATCGCTCGAAGTGAGGCTCGGGTCGTATTCATCGGCGCGGTTCTCCAGATCATCGACAGGCGTTGGTCGTCAACGTCGCGGCCGCGGCGCCGCTCGGGGGCGATCCCGCAGCGGCGATTGCGCGAAAGCGTGGCGCCAACGCTGCCGGTTGTTCAGCAAACCAAGAGACATCGCCGGGCTGGAGTTCTCTCCGGCGCCCGGCGATTGCGACAGGGGGCCGTGCGGTCCGCACTGTCGCCCTGCAAGCAATCCGTGTCCGTGTCGGACGCCGGTTACTTGCAGATCTCCTTCGTCGGATCGCACGGAGGCGGCTCCTTGACGTCCCCGCAAGTGAAGTCGGACAGCACGAGCTTGCCCGGCAGGTTCGTCGAGGCACTGATTAGCGTGCCCGACGCCGTGCACAGGAAATGCTGGTTGTTCGGGTTCACCTGCGAAGGGCTGACGCTGCAGCTGTTGCCCGACGACCAAAGCGCGGTGAGCGTGCCTGGGCCCGCGCCGCCGGTTTGATTGTTGACAAAGTGCCAAGTGCCCGTGAACGCACCGCACGACTGCCCGCTCAGGTTGCTGATGCTCGCCGCCATAGCCGTGGACACCCCAACGAGCAGGGCAGCCGGCGCCAACCAATACAGTCTTTTCATCTCTCAATCCCTTCGGCGTATTCCGATCCTGGAGGGCACCCCCGACGGCCATGGCCGCGGCGGAGCGGACCTTCCCGACCGATGCATCCGACAGCTCGCGCCGCTGTCTAGCGTGCTACCTGGAACCCGACCTCGGCGGACCCTGTCAGGGATCCGCGCTTGGCCTTCACAAGATTCCAGAAGCGCGCGGGCGGCGGTATTCCACTAAAGAGGAAAGTCGTGCGCGCCGCGAACGAGACGGGATTGCCCCGCGATCTGACGCAGCACGACGAGCGCGCGACGGCGTACGCCGAGCTTGCCGAACACGCTTTGCAGGTGCTTCTTGACCGTGTCCTCCATGACGCCGAGGTCGCGCGCGATCTCCTTGTTGGTGAATCCCCGGCGCAGCAGATCGACGATCTCGCGCTCGCGTCGGGTAAGCGTTCCCGTGGCGTCCGCTGGGGACTGCGCCGGTTCTGCTGCAAGGTCGGTGCGCTCGGTCGACTGCAGCAGGTCGGCCACCGCCTTCGCGAGCAGGGCCCGCGGCAGCCACAGTTCGCCCCGGCTCACCGCGCGAATCGCCTTCACGAACGCGTCGGGCGGACACGCGGCGAGCAGGAACCCGTCGAGTCGATTGCGCAGGATCTCGCCGACTGCTTGCTCATCCATCGAGTCGGCCAGCAGCAGCACGCGCACATCCGGTGCCTTCGCGCGAATCGCCGGCAGCACCGTACCGCCAGCGCGGTCGAGCAGGGCGCGGTCGAGCAACAGCACGCCGGGGCGATGCACTTGCAGCGCGGAATGGAGCAGCGTCGGATCCGCCACGGCTTCGCCCAGCACACGGAATTCGCGCTGACTCGTTACGTGCGGAAGCAAACGGGCGAGCACCGCCGGACGGTCCGACGCGACGAGCACCGTGATCGGTGCGGACATCGCTGCGCGCGCGATCGAGCGCGCCTCATTGGACCGACGAAACCGGACGTCGGGCGTCGGGGCGTGCGGACGCGCCGCAAGCCCGTCCGGCCTCGATACGGTCGCCTCGGCATCGACGACGGGCAGATTGCAGCTGTCCTCGCAACCGGCGCTGGCGTTGATGCAGGCGCCGCCCGGTTGCCCGGCAGGAGTCCCGTCGCGTCGCCCGAGGTGCGACCAGATTCGCGCGCTCGTCGCCGCATAGTCGATCGGCGCCCGGCCGCCGGATCCCTCGGCAATGAACCGATCGACCGACACCAGCGTCACCGACGCAGCACCTCCGCTGGTACCCGCGAGGTGCTCTGCGAGGCTCGCAGCATCGATGCCGCCCGCGCAAACGACGACCGCCATGCGCGCGGCCGGCCCCGTCTCGCCGGCGCCGCCGGCACCCGCCGGACCGGCAGGGCCCCTGGCCGTCCAGTCCTCGGCATCGTTCGGGCCGTTGCCGCAGGCGGCGACCGGCCCCGGCGGCCGTGGGCCGCGTGCGCTCGTTCCGGATCCACCCTTCAAAGCCCGAAGTCGCTGTTTCGCAGGCATGACGAACTCGAGCGCCGAGTGCTGCGCGGCGCGGCAGGGCGCAAAACGACCCCTGCGCGTGTCAGCGCAGATGGAGCCGAATCAGCGTCGTAAGGAAACTATTCCCACGCCGGCCCGAAGTCAAAACTTGACGCCGGACGGCACGTGAGCCATCGCGGACGGAGCCGAGATCGCTCAGCGGCCCGGTCAGTCAGTCGAATCCCGGACCTGGAGGCCCGCTTTCCGACCGCGTGAACCCTCGGCGCGTCGGCTGGACGCGGCGTCATCGCCACCGAAGGCCCGCTGCACTGCTGCGGGGCTCGGACATCGAGGTCGGCGTCGATCACGGGAGGCGCCATGACCGACCGGCGGATCGGGCGCGTGCTCAGCCGCAAGACCGTTGGGGCGCGGACCCACGCCATCGCGGCGAAAATGGCGGCGTAGCCGGACCGCTCGACATCCGGACTGCACCGCTTTCCGTACCACAGAGGGCAACGAACCGGAGAACCGTCATGCACGCGCTTGGCCTGATCCTGATCTCCGCCGCCGCGCTGCTCGCCGGCTGCGGCACCGTGAAGAACACGATCAGCGACGGCACTGACGCGAAGCTGATGTTGCGCGGGAACGATCCGGTCGCGTACTTCACGCAGGGCAAACCGGTCAAAGGCAGCCCGGACATCAAGGCCGAGCACAACGGCGTCACTTACCGCTTCGCCTCGGCCGAACACCGCGCGGAGTTCCTGAAGAACCCCGCGCGCTACGAGCCCGCCTACACCGGCTTCTGCGCGAGCGGCGCGCCGTACGCGCTGAAGGCCAACATCGGCGCGAACGTCTTCACGATCTACGACGGCCGGCTTTACCTGTTCGGCAGCGAGCGCTCGAAGCGCGGCTGGCTGCTCGACGCGAAGAACAACGTCGCGCTCGGCGACAGGTACTGGGAAGAGGAAACGAAGGACGTGCCGCACCGGATCCAGAACTACAAGCGGTACCTGTTCAAGGTGCCGCACTACAAGACCGACGCGGAACTGGACGCCGAGTACGAGCGGCGCAAGGCGGCGGGAACCTTGCCGGCGGAATTGCGGTAGACGTAGACGCCCCGCTCACGTCGTGCGCCGCCCCGCCCGCGCCGCGGCCTTGCTCCCCCAGATCCACACGTACTGTGCGCCGGAGGCGAGCACCGTCGCGAGCACGATCCACATCAGCACGGGCAGCCAGGGTTCGCCGTTGAAGTAGCCGGCGCCGGTGGCGAGCAGGGTGGCAAGCAGCGCGAACTCGAGCACCGTGTTGATCTTCGACAGCCAGGTCGGCGCGATCTCGAGCTGCCCGACCAGCAGGTGATAGGCGACCGCGCCGCCGACGATCACGAGGTCGCGCCCGACGATCGCGGCGGCGAGCCACCACGGCAGCCAGCCCTGCCAGGCGAGCAGCAGCGTCACAGTCAGCATCGCCATCTTGTCGGCGAGCGGATCGGCGATCGCGCCAAAGCGCGTGCGCAGGTTGAAGCGGCGCGCGATCAGCCCGTCGACCAGATCGCTCGCCGCGGCCGCCATGAACAGCCACAGCGCCGATTCGTAGTCGCGCTCGTGCGTGAACCACGCGATCCACGGCACCAGCAGGATGCGCGCGACCGTGATGGCATTGGGGACGTTGAGCATGCCCGAATGATGCCGTGCGCGCGCCTCGGCGCAAGCGCGCGGATGGGGCGGGACACGCGGCGAGGGGGGATACGCCGGACGGCCCGGGCACCCGCGACGCAGCGCGCTTAAGCGCGCTCGACGTACTCCAGCATCCGCCGGCGCATGCCGGCGTCGGGCTGCCGGCCGCGCAGCGCGCCCATGTTCTCGGCCATGTGCGCGGGATTCGTCGTCGCCGGAATCGCGCAGGTGACGGCCGGGTGCGCGACGATCCACTTCAGGCAGAGCTGCGCCCAGTTGGCGCAGTCGATCTCGCGCGCCCACGGCGGAAGCTTCCTGTGCTGCAGCCGGTCGAGCAGCGCGCCGCCGTCGAACGGACGGTTGGCGATCACCGCGATGCCGCGCTCGGCCGCGAGCGGCAGCAGCCGCTGCTCGACGCTGCGGTCGGCGAGGCTGTAGGTGAACTGCACGAAGTCGAAAGGCTCGCGCCTCAGTATCGCTTCCAGCTCGTCGTGCGCGCGGCCGTGCGAGGTCGTGACGCCGATGTAGCGCACGCGCCCCTCGCCCTTCCACTCGCGCAGCGACTTGACGTGGCCGCGCCAGTTCAGCAGGTTGTGGATCTGCTGCAGGTCGAAGCGCGCGAGCCCCCACAGCTTCAGCGAGTCGTTCATCTGCGCGCGGCCGACGCGGTCGAACGCGGTCCACACCTTGGTCGCGGAGAAGAGCTTGCCCGCGTGCGGCACCTGCTGCAGCAGGTCGCCGACGACCTTCTCGGCGCGGCCGTACATCGGCGACGAGTCGATCATGCCGCCGCCGGCGGCGAAGAACTCCTCGAGCACGCGGCGGCGTTGCGCCCGTTCGGCCGGCGCTTCGCCGACATCGAAGGTCAGCCACGTACCCATGCCGACGGCGGGAAGCCGCTCGCCCGTGCGCGGGATCGCGCGCGTCAGAGTCGCCGGCTGCGCGCGCAGCGAAGGCGCCGTCAGCAGCGCGGACGCGGCGGCGACGAACGATCGGCGGTCCATGCCGCTTCGAACGCTATGCGCGCCGCAGGTTCACCAGCGCGATGCCGGCGCCGACCAGCAGGGCTGCGATCGCGAACGACGAGCTCAGGCGCTCGCCGAGGATCAGCACGCCGAACGCGACGCCGAACAGCGGTGCGAGGAAGGAGAACACCGCGAGCCGCGCCGCCAGATACCGCGTCAGCAGCCAGAACCACGCGAGGTAACTGGCGAAGGCGACGATCACGCTCTGGAACACGAGGCTCGCGAGCGTGATGCCGTCGAGCACGACGATGCCCGACTCGCGCAGCGCGACCGACGCGAACGGCAGCAGCAGCGCCGACACCGCGAGCTGATAGAAGAGCGTCTTGGTCGCGGCCGCCTGCGCGAGCTTCGTGGAACGGATCAGCACGGTGGTCGCCGCCCACAGCGCGGCGGCGATCACGCCGCAGGCGTCGCCGAGCAGCGTGGCGCGACCCGGCGCGGAAAAACCGTCGGCGAACGCGGTGGCCAAGCCGGCGAACGCAAGCAGCACGCCGGCCCATTGCACGGCGGTCAGCCGCTCCCCGGGAACGAACCACGCGAGCCCGAGCGCGGTGAGCACCGGCGCGAGGTAGATGAAGACGACCATGCGCGACGCGGCGGTGTGCCCGAGCCCGAAGTAGATGAAGAAGAACTCGCCGGCGAACAGGGCCCCGGCCGCCAGGCCCGCCGCGAGCGTGCCGTCGCGTTGCGCGAGCGCGATGCCGCGCCAGCGCGCCCAGCCGACGAGCAGCGCGGTCGCGACGATCGAGCGGATCGCTCCCTGCATCACCGGCGACACGCCGTGCGCGGCGAGCTTGATCGCGACCTGCTGCAGACCCCACAGCATCGTCAGCAGGACCATCAGGGCGTAGGCGTTGAAGTCGAGCGGCTGCCGGGCGGACATCGAACGGACGGACGGAGGGAGGACCGCCCCGATGATTCCATAGAATCGGCAGCCACCCGCGAGCGACTGCCGCGAACCGATGAGCCCAGAGCTGAAGCCCGGCATCCGTTACCGGTTCCAATACACGGTCCCCGACGACAAGACCGTGCCGAACCTGTACCCGGAGTTCGCCGAGTTCCGCGAGATGCCCGAGGTTTTCGCCACCGGTTTCATGATCGGGCTGATCGAAGGCGCGTGCCAGCTCGCGATCAAGCCGTACCTGGATTGGCCGCGCGAACAGTCGCTCGGTACGCACGTGAACTTCTCGCACCTGGCGGCCACGCCGCCCGGGCTGACGGTGACGGTCGACTGCGAAGTGATCGCGGTCGACGGCCGCCGTGTGACCTTTCGCGCGACCGCGCACGACGGCCACGACCTGATCTCGGAAGGCACGCACGAGCGCGTGGTGATCGACGCAGCGCGCTTCGCCGAACGCGTGTCGCGCAAGAAGCCGCCGCCGGAGCGGGTCGGGCAGTAAGATGCGCGTCCCGCAGCGAGCACGGCGATGAGCTACCTGCTGAACGAGGACGATGCCGCCTTCCTTCAGAGCGGCCTGTCGATCTCGATCGCGTCGCGCGACGCGAACAACCTGCCATCGGTGGCCAAGGCGCTGGCCTGCCGCGTGTCGCCCGACCGGCGCCGCGTGACCGTCTACGTGTCGACGACGAAAGCCGCGCAGGTCCTGCGCGACATCGAAGCGAGCGGCGTGCTCGCGGCGATCTTCACGCGGCCCAGCACGCACCGCGCGCTGCAACTGAAGGGCCGCGACCCGGTGATCGACCCGATCAAGCCCGAGGAAGCAGCCCACGTCGAAGCGGACGTGGAGGGTTTCGTCGCCGATATCGTCTCGATCGGCTATACGAAGGAAGAGGGCCACGCCTACGTCGGCTACGGCCAGGGCGAAACGGTCGCGGTCCGCTTCACGCCGACGGCGGGCTTCGTGCAGACGCCGGGGCCGAAGGCGGGTGCGCGGCTCGAACCGGCGCAGCAGCCATGAGCGACGCGCTGACGGTCGACTCGATCCGCCCGTGCCTCGAAGGCTCGGTTCCCGCGATGGTCGCTACCTGCGCGCCCGACGGCACGCCGAACGTGACGTACGCGTCGGAGGTGCACTACGTCGACCAGCGCCACGTCGCCCTGTCGTTCCAGTTCTTCAACAAGACGCGCGAGAACATCCTCGCGCACCCCTACGCGACCGTGCTGGTCGCGCATCCCGAGACGGCCGCGCAGTACCTGCTGAAGCTGCGTTATCTGCGCACCGAGGAGTCCGGGCCGCTGTTCGAAAGCATGAAGGCGAAGCTCGCCGGCATCGCGTCGCACACGGGCATGGCCGGCGTGTTCAAGCTGCGCGGCGCGGACGTCTACGAGGTGCAGTCGATCGAGCGCGTGCCGGGGATCGAACTGCCGGCGCCGCCGCGCCGCTGCAGCCCGCTCGCGGCGCTGCGCGGCGTCACGCAGACGATGGCCGCGCAGACCGAACTGGCGGCGCTGCTCGACGCCACGCTCGCGGCGCTGCAGACGTACTTCGGCATCGACTACGCGATGGTGCTGCTGCTCGACGCGCGGCGCGACCGGCTGTTCACCGTCGCCTCGCGCGGCTACCCGGACTCCGGCATCGGCTCCGAGATCCCGGTCGGGCAGGGCGTGATCGGCGTGGCCGCGCAGCACAACGTGCCGATCCGCATCATGCACATGACTTCCGACATCGCCTACAGCCGCGCGGCGCGCAGCGCTGCACTGTCCGGCGGACTGGCGAACCAGATCGAAACCGAAATCCCGCTGCCGGGTCTGCCCGAGTCGCGCAGCCAGCTCGCGGTGCCGATCGTGCTCAACGCGGCCGTGGCCGGCGTACTGTACGTGGAGAGCCCGGAGGACTCGCGCTTCGGCTACGACGACGAGGACGCGCTGGTGGCGGTCGCGACGCAGCTCGGCGCGTCGATCGCGCTGCTGCAGCAGGCGCACGCCAGCGCGGAAGCCGAGGAGGTCGCAGCGCGCACCGATGCCGCGGCGGGCGCTGCGCCGGTCGGCGAACCTGTCGTCGTACGGCGCTATCGCGTCAACGACAGCGTGTTCATCGGCGACGACTACCTGATCAAGGGCGTGGCCGGTTCGATCTTCTGGAAGCTCGTGCGCGACTTCACCGGCAGCGGTCGCACCGACTTCAGCAACCGCGAGCTGCGCGTCGACCCGTCGATCCGGCTGCCGGACATCGCCGACAACCTGGAAGCGCGGCTGATCCTGCTGCAGCGCCGGCTCGCCGAACGCTGCGACTTTCTGCGCATCGAGAAGACCGGGCGCGGCCGCTTTCGCCTGAAGGTCGGGCGACCGCTGAAGCTGATCGAGGTGACCTGAGGCCGCCCGGACATCGACAACGCGTCGCCCCGCCGGCGGCTGGCCCGGTCAGAACGATGCCGGCAGCGGGCCGAGCGCGAGCATCAGCTTGAACCAGTCGCGCGCGCTGAGGTGCTGCTTGACGATCTTCAGCACGCCGCCGAACACCTCGGCGGACGCGTTCTGCTGCATGCCGCCGAGCAGCGCCGCGCGCTCGGCCGGCGCCATGCTCGGCACCATCCAGCGCAGCACGAGCGCGATCTGCTCGGGCGTGTGGGAAGCGACGATCGCGCGCTCGAGCGCGCGCAGCTCGTCGTCGGTGTGCGTGGCCCACAGCACGGCGTTGTTCTCGGTCTCCTCCAGGTGCATGTGCTCGAAGTTGTCGGCGACGAACAGCGCAAGCGTGCGGTACAGCTCGCGCGCGGCCGCCGCGCGCGCCGGCCCCTGCGCCGCTTCGAGCTCGCGCAACAGCGCCTCGATGTGCTCGAACGCCTCCTTGTGCTCCGCATGGTCGGCCAGCGCCTGGCTCGCCGACCCGGGCCGCCGCGCCTGCATCGCGGCGTGCAGGTGTTCGTCCTCGTGCTTCAGGTGGCTGCGGCAGATCGAAATCAGTCCGCGCACGGCGGCAGCGATCTGCCGCACGTCCTCGTCGTCGTTGGCGTCGACGCGCCCGGCGGCCGCAAGTACGTCGCTCATGTAGGCGCGCAGTCCCTTGTGGATGTAGGCGTAGATGTCGTAGCGCTGTTGGTTCATCGTCGGTTCCATCGCTTTGCGGTCCGGGCGCGCGGACCCTCGGTCAGCGGCGCACTGTAGAAACCGGCGCGGCGGCGCGTTGCTAAATGTTCGGTATCGCGACCCTAAGATTTCCCTAAGCGCGGCGCCGCCGCGCGCGATGCGACAATTGCGCCCCGTTCCTTGTTGCGCGCCATGACCTCAGGACCCATGCCGCTCGCCGCGCCCGATCCGACCGCCACGCCGGTCCCTTCGCCGTGCATTTCGGTGTGCCGGATGGACGCGCGTACGGGACTGTGCGAAGGCTGCTTTCGCACGATCGACGAAATCGCGCGCTGGAGCGCGCTGCCGGATGGCGAGCGGCGCGCCGTGTGGCGCGCGATCGCCGTGCGCCGCGCGGCCGCCGCTGCTGCGCGAATGCCGGAGGCCGGTCGGCCGTCGGTTCCGTAATCGCGATGGGACGCTTCGCAAACGTCGGCGAAAGCTATTCGCACAGCGTCACGCTCGACGCCGCGGCGATCCGCGCGTTCGCGACGGCCTGCGGCGACTTCAATCCGCTGCATCACGACGAGGCGGCCGCCGCGCGCTCGCGCTTCGGGCGACTGATTGCGAGCGGCCCGCACACCGCGTCGCTGCTGCTCGGCCTGTCCGCGACCTGGTTCGCGCAGCGCGGGACGCCGCTCGGTCTCGACTACACGATCAAGTTCCGCAAAGCGGTGTTCGCGGGCGACACGCTGGCGCTGCGCTGGACCGTGGTCGCGGTGCACTGGAAGGAATCGCTGCGCGGCGAGCTGGTAACGCTCGACGGCGAAATCCGCAACCAGCACGACGAGCCCGTGTTGACCTCGAACGGGCTGCTGCTCGTCACCGACGCGCCGTGAAGACGCCCCTGCCTGCGCCCGTCTCCGGTCCGGCGTACCCGGTCGCCGTAAGGCTCGGCGCGAGCCTGCTGACGCTGCTGATCGTCGTCGCCGGCGCGGGCGCGTTCGACGCGCTCGCGCAGCAACCGCCGCGCGCATGGCTGCTACCCGGCGCAGGCCTCGCAGTTGTCACCGGCTCCTACTACTTCCTGATGCGCTCGGTGACCACGATCGACGAGCGCGGCATCCGCCAGTCGGGGCTGATCGAAAAGCGCGTCGAATGGTCCGAGCTGCGCAGCGCGCGCAGCGCCGGCTTCGGCACCGCGCGGCGGCTGCTCGTGCAAACCGAAAGCGGGAGGTTCCGCGTCTTCTTCGGTGGCACGCCCGAGCTGGCGCAGGCGTTCGTTGCCATCGCCACCGCGCATCCGCCGGGCGCGGCACAGGCGGATCCGCGATGAGCCGCGACACCGCATTGCCCGCGACGCTGCGCGTGTTCGAGCGCGGCTGGCTGTCGTCGAACAACGTGCTGTTCTTCGACGATCGCGCGAGCGCGACGATCGTCGATACCGGCTACGCGACGCAGGCGGGGCAGACGGTGGCGCTGGTCGAAAGCGCCCTGCACGGGCGGCGGCTTGCGCGCATCGTCAACACGCACCTGCACTCGGATCATTGCGGCGGCAACGCCGCGCTCAAACGCCGCTTCGGTGCGCAGATCCTGATCCCGCCCGGAATGGCCGCGGCGGTGGCGGCTTGGGACGAGGACGAGTTGACCTTCGCCGCCACGGGCCAGGTGTGCGATCCCTTCGCTTTCGACGCGCTGCTCGCGCCCGGCGGGCGGGTGCGGCTTGGCGGCGGCGACTGGGAGATCATCGCCGCACCGGGCCACGATCCGCATTCGGTGATGCTGTGGAGCGAGGCCGACCGCATCCTGATCTCGGCCGACGTGCTGTGGCAGCACGGCTTCGGCGCGATCTTTCCGGAGATCGAGGGTGCCTCGGGCTTTGCCGAGCAGCGCGCGATGCTGGACAAGATCGCCGAGCTGCAGCCGCGGCTGGTGATCCCCGGCCACGGCGCGCCTTTCACCGACGTGCGCGAGGCGCTGGCGCGCGCGCACGCGCGGCTGGACGCGTTGGCGGAAAGCCCCGCGCGCAACGCGCGGCACGTCGCGCGCGTGCTGATCAAGTTCCATCTGCTGCAGGTGCGTTCGATCGCGCGCAACGCGCTAGTCGAACATCTGTCCGGGGCACGCTACTTCCGCCTTATCCACGAGCGGTATTTCGCCGAGCAGTCGTTCGAGGCGATGATCGCGCGCGCGCTCCAGGAACTCGCGGCCACGCGGGCGGCCGAAGTGGTCGACGACGTCGTGCGCAACATCGACTGAAGTGAAACCGAGCGAACGCAAAGACGCGCAGGGCGCAGAGGAGCGCGGAGCAAAGGCGCTGCGCGTCTCCTGTCGTTCTCCGCGTTTCTCCGCGCACTCTGCGCCTCTGTGTTCGCTCATTGACTTCCGTTTCGTGCGACGCGGGCCGTGCGTGGCGCGGTGGAGCAACTGAGATGAAGACCGATCCGCTGATGGCGCTGCGCGCGGCCTTGCTCGCCGCCGCATTGGCTGCGGCCGGCTGCGCCACTCCGGTTGTCGAGGAACGGTCCGGCGCGCCGGACGAGCCGCCCGCCCCGCGCCTGGGTTTCTTCAGCCGCATCAAGGCGCCGGACACCGTGCAGCCCGTGCTTCAACTCGCCGCCGCCGGCGCGCAGATCTTCCGCTGCGAAAAGCGCGACGACGGCTTCGTGTGGGTCTTCCGGCAGCCCGAAGCCGATCTCGCGGACGCGACCGGCCGCGTCGTCGCGCGGCACGGCGCGAACTTTTCGTTCGAGCACATCGACGGCAGCCGTCTCGTCGGCACCGTGCTCGGCTTCGACGAGCCGCCGCAGCCGGGCAGCCTGCGCTGGTTGCTGCTCGCGACGCGGAACTTCGGCGAAGGCGCGTTCGCGGGGGTTACACATGTGCAGCGGATCAACACCGCCGGCGGCATGCCGCCGCCGCGCTGCGATGCGGCCCAGTCGAATCGCATTCTGCGGGTGAATTTCACGGCCGATTTCGTCTTTTACCGTCCCCGCTAGGCGCTAAGCTCGCGCGCATGAACGCCTTTTCGTTGCGGTCCATCGCCTGCGCACTCGGCACCGCGCTGCTGTGCGCGCTGTCCGGCGCGGCGCAGGGCGGCGAGTCGTACGTGGGCCGCCCGGTGTACAGCGAACCGGGCTCCGGCCTGCAACTTCCTCCGAGCTGCCACATGGAGCCGACCTGGCGCGCGCGCATCGGCACGAGCGACCTCGAGGTCTGGGTGATCGAATGCGGCGGGATCGCGCGGAGCTGGTTTCTGCGGCGCTCGCTGATCGAGATGGTCGCCGGCAATCAGGCGCGCCTGCGCTTCCAGGTGCTCGACGAGCGGCAATGGCCGGGTGAAACCGCCGGCGACACGCTGAGCGTTCAGTGCATCGGCAAGAACGGTCCGGAAGCCGGCTACGTCGTGCTCGGCGCAAAGTGGCGCGCGGTGGGCAATGAGTTGCGGCTGACCGGCGCGCATTCGGTGATCCGCGCCGATCCGAGTTCGCAGAAGTTCGTAGCGGCGTCGCTCGCGCAGGTCGAGTGCACGCGCCATCCCGACCGCGAAGCGATGCTGCGGCGGCTGCAACAAGCGCCGCGCTGAACCGAACGTCCGCGTCGTATCGGCCCTCGCCCGCGGCGGGCGCCGACTGCGTGACCCGAATCACAGACCCTTCGTCTGCTGCGCTCGCCGCGCGTCTGCGGTCGGCAGAATCGCGCCTCCCTCGGCAATGGGATCATGGAGGACAAGATGAAGAGGCTGTTGTTCGTTCTGCTTTCGGCTCTGCTCGCCGCGAGCGGCGCGGCGGCGCAGACGATCGTCGACCTGGAATTCGTCAGACAGGCCGTCGCGCACGGCGCCTTGCTGTGGGACGCGCGCGACGAAGCGACGTTCGCGAAGGGACACATCCCGGGCGCGGTCAACGTCGGCGATCCGACCGTCGAGTTGCGCGATGCGCGGACCGAGGACTATCGGCCGCTGCCCGAGCTCGAGAAGATCCTCGGCGGCGCGGGTCTCGACCCCACGCGCGAGATCGTCGTCTATGCGCAGCGCGGCGCATCGGCCGCGTACTTCGCGCAGCTGACGCTGCGCTACTTCGGCGCGCGCAAGGCCTACGTGTTCCACGACGGCATCGACGGCTGGCGTGCCGCCGGACAGCCGGTCGAGACGCAGGCCGTCAAGCCGCAACCGGTCGCGCTGAAACTCGTCGCCGTGCCCGGCGTCACCGTAACGACGAAGGAAGTGCTGGCTGCCGCGAACCGACCCGGCGTTCAGTTCGTCGACACGCGCACAGCGAAGGAATTCCGCGGCGAGGACATCCGCGCGATTCGCGGCGGCCACATCCCCGGCGCGCTCAACATCCCGTTCGAGGCGAACTGGATCGACCCCGAGGCGCGCAACAAGATGCGCAAGGGACTGGTCAAGGACACCGCGGGCTTCGCGCTGAAGCCGCGCGAGGAGCTGCGCAAGTTGTACGCGGCGCTCGACCCCGACAAGGAGACGATCGTCTACTGTCAGAGCGGCAACCGCGCCGCCGAGACGGCCGCCGTGCTTGCCGACCTCGGCTTCAAGAACGTCAAGGTCTACGACTCGTCATGGCTCGGCTACGCGAGCGTCCTGACCGCGCCGGCCGACGATGAAGCCTGGCTGAACGTCGGCGCGCTGCACGCGGCCGTGCAGTCGCTCGAAAGCCGCGTCGAGGAGCTCGAACGCAAGCTCGCGCAGCGTCGTCCCTGACGCAGCGCGCCGGCGCCGTCGCGTTGCGACGGCGTTCTGGAGTCGCAACGACGACCTAGAAGAAGATGAAATCGTCGTTGCTGCGCGCCGCCCCGTGAATGCCGAGCGCCGCGAGCAGCCGCCACGCCCAGGCGGCAACGAAGCCGTTGATCCAGCCCCGCGTTCCCGATTCGTTCCACATCTTCAGCTCCTTCACAGAAATCGCACGATCGTGCGAACAAAGAAGAAAAATTTTTCGAGGTCAGCTTCGCGCGCCGTTGGCGCGCAGCAGCCTTTCGAAAGCCGCCTTGGCGCGCGCGAGCGCACGCGCGTCGCCCAGCAGGCGGAAGTCGTTGTGCAGACCGTGGATCAGGCTGCACAGTTCGAACGCCAGCTGCTCGGGATCGGTTTCGGACGCCAGCTGACCCTCGTCGACCGCCTGTCGGATCGTGCGCGCGAGCTGCTTGCGCCACTCGCCGATTCCAGCGACCAGCGCATCGCGCACGGGCCCCGGGCGGTCGTCGAATTCGACCGCCCCGACGATGAAAAGACAGCTCGCCTTCGCTTCCGGCCCGCCGATCAGTTCGGCCCAGCGGTTGAACATCGCGCGCAACCGCGGCAGGCCGCGCGGCTCGCGCAGCGCCGGCATCATGACTTGCTCGACGAAGCGCCGCTCGTACTCCTTCAACGCCGCGACCTGCAGGTCCTCGCGCGAACCGATGCGCGAGAACACGCCGCTCTTGGACAGCCCCGTTCGCTCGGCGACGGTGCCGATCGTCAGGCTCTCCAGCCCCGACTGGCGCGCCATGTCGACCGCGGCGTCGACGATGGTCGCCTTGGTCAGCTCGGACTTGGTCAATCCCGCCAGTCGCATGGTCGGCAATCTAGCACGGTCGTGCGAAAAAATGCAAGCACCCGATGATGGCACTCGGCCTGCCCGGGACACGACCGGACTGGGGCCTGACTCGAACGGGCCAAGGGATACGAAAGATCATCGTCCACGTCGCAGCGTCGCTCGACGGCAATCACCGCGGTTCGTCGACCCGCCGCCGTGCGCGACATGCGTCGTGCGCCCGCGCTAGCGCGGCGACTCTTTGTAGCGCTCGTCGACTTCGACCTGCAGGCCGATCGCGATGCGGTTGGTCTGCGAAGCGAGCACCACCACCTGCATCAGCTCCGCGAACATCTCGGGCGTCATGCCTTTGGCGCGCGCCGATGCGGCGTGCGTGTGCAGGCAATAGCCGCAGCCGTTGGCAGCCGATACGGCGATGTAAATCAGCCCTTTCGTCAGCGGATCGAGCGCCCCTTGACTCATGACGGTCTTCACCTGCTCCCAGGTCAGTTTGAGCTGCTTCGGATCGTTGGCGAGCGCACGCCAGATGTTGTTGATGTAGTCGGTGTTGCGACTTGCGCGGATGTCGTCGAACACGGCACTGGCTTCCGGGCCGGCCTGCTCATCGGTCAGCACAGGTACGAGCGCCATCGATCGGCTTCAGCATCGGGTTATCCATCGGGGTCTGCGCGCATATGGTCCTGACCGCCCCGCAGCTAAGCGAGTAGCCGCTTTCCGGTAAAATCGCGCGTTCGTCCGAGCCAGCCCGGAGGGGGAAGAATGAGTACGACTGCGAGTGCCATGACGGTGGGCGCCTACTTGCGGGATCTCCCTCCCGATCGGCGCGTCGCCATGGCCCGCGTGTGCAGCATGATCCGGCGCTCCGCCCGCGGCGTGCGGGAGAGCATGCGCTACGGATTGGCTTTCTACGAACTCGATGGCCCGCTGTTCGCGCTCGAATCCGGCCGCCGCCACATGTCGCTGTACGTGGCCGAGCAGGAGGTCGTGCTCAAGCATAAGGATGCCCTGCCCGGAGTGAATCCGGCCCGCAGCTTCATCAAGTTTTCGGACCTGAACCGCCTGCCGCTCGATGTCGTCGAGAAAATCGTGCGCGATTCGGTCGCTGCGCGGCGCAACCGCGTTTCGCAGGGCACGGTGCCGACCCAAGCCGAACTGCTGAAGCTCTGGGCCATCAAGGAAGAGGCGGCTCTGCCGCCGGTGGCCGTTACGAAGGCGGTGTCTGCTCCCGCGGCCAGGGCCGCAAAGCCGTCGGCGACGAGGGCCGCAACGGCCAAGGGCACCAAGAAAACCGCCGCCAAGAAGCCGCCCGCGAAAGCGGCGAAAAAGACGCCGGCCAAGAAGAAAGCCTGATCGCCGCGTTCGCAAGCGAAGCTCGCCACGAAACGCCGCGCAGTGCGCGGCGTTTTTCATCGATAGCTGCGCGTATCGTCGATGACCTTGCCGTCGTTCGGCAGTGCCCCCGGAGCGACGATCTCGACGCTGCCGCCGAGCTTGGTGATCGCGCGCAAGCTCTCGCCGATAGCGGCAGCCAGGGCGTCCGATCGCTGCGCGGCTTCCGCTCTGAGCGTCATCGCGTCCGCTTCGCCGACGCGCGCGACGACGAGTCGAATCCGGCCGAGCTCCGGATGGCGCTTGGCGATCTCCGCAATCTGCTCGGGCCGCACGAACATACCCTTCACCTTCGTCGTCTGGTCGGCGCGGCCCAGCCAGCCTTTGATGCGCACGTTCGTGCGTCCGCACGCGGACGTGCCGGGCAAGACGGCCGTCAGATCCCCGAGCGCCAGCCGGATCCACGGATGGTGGTCATCGAAGGACGTGACGACGACCTCGCCGACTTCGCCGTGTGCGACCGGATCGCCGGTGCCCGGCCGCACGACCTCGAGCAGCACGTCCTCGTTGACGATCAGGCCGTCGCGCGCCGCGGTTTCGTACGCGATCAGCCCGAGATCCGCGGTCGCGTAGAGCTGATACGCGTCGATGCCGCGCGCCTTGATCTCGGCCTGCAGGGTCGGCGGAAAGGCCGCACCGGAGACGACCGCCTTGCGGATCGACGAGACATCACGCCCACTCGCCGTCGCGGCATCGAGCAGGATCTTCAGGAAATCGGGCGTGCCGCTGTACCCCGAAGGCCGAAGCTGTCCCACGATGTCGAGCTGCTGTTCGGTGTTGCCAGGACCGGCGGGAATCACTGCGCAGCCGAGCGCGCGCGCACCCGAATCGAGGATGAAACCGCCCGGCGTCAGGTGATAAGAGAACGTGTTCAGCAGGATGTCTCCGCGACGGAAGCCCGCGGCGAAGAGCCCGCGTGCCGAGCGCCACGCGTCGTCGTGCCGCCCTTCCGGCTCGTAGATCGGACCCGGCGAGGTGAACAGCCGGCCGAACAAACCCGGCGTCTCGGGCACCAACTCCGCGAAAGGCGGCGCCTGCTTCTGCAGTGCGATCAGGTCGCCCTTGCGCAGCACCGGCAGGCGCGCCAGCGCTGCGCGCGAATCGATCGCACGCGGGTCGACGTCGCCCAGATGGCGGCGCCAGCCGGGCGCCCGCAGCGCGGCGGCGACGAGCGCGGGCAGCCGGGCGGCAAGATCGCGCTCGCGGTCTTCCGGGTCGCGCGTCTCGCGCGCATCGAAGAATTCAGCCATGTCAGGCCAGCCAGCGCTTGCGGCGGCGGTAGAACTTCCCGTCGCGGAAGCTCTTGCGCCCCTCGCGCGAGACGCCGAGATAGAACTCCTTGACGTCCTCGTTCTCAGCGAGCTCCTTCGCCGCGCCGTCCATCACGACGCGCCCGTTCTCGAGGATGTAGCCGTAGTGCGCATACTTGAGCGCGATGTTGGTGTTCTGCTCGGCGAGCAGGAACGACACCTTCTCCTTGGCGTTCAAGTCCCTGACGATGCCGAAGATCTCGTCGACCACCTGCGGCGCCAAACCCATCGACGGCTCGTCCAGCAGGATCATGTTCGGCCGCGCCATCAGCGCCCGGCCGATGGCCGTCATCTGCTGCTCGCCCCCCGAGGTGTAGCCCGACTGCGACTGGCGCCGCTGCTTGAGCCGCGGGAAGTACGTGTAGACCTTGTCCAGGTCGGCCGCGATGTCGCCGCGCGACGCGCCGTGCGTGTACGCGCCGGTCAGCAGGTTCTCCTCGACGGTCAGGTGCGCGAAGCAGCGCCGCCCCTCCATCACCTGGACGACGCCGCGCTTGACCAGCTCGTACGCGGTCAGCCGCTCGATCCGTTCGCCCCTGTATTCGATGTAGCCCTTGGTCACTTCTCCGCGCTCGCCGTGCAGCAGGTTCGACACGGCGCGCAGCGTCGTCGTCTTGCCCGCCCCGTTGGCGCCGAGCAGGGCGACGATGCCGCCTTCGGGCACAGTCAGCGAGACGCCCTTCAGCACGAGGATCACGTGGTTGTAGATGACCTCGATGCCGTTGACGGTCAGCAGTGACGACACGGTAGTCCTCGATCGGTGGCTTCGCTTCGGTGAAGCCCCGTGCCGGGGCCTCACCGAAGCCGCCCGCGCCGGAGCGCGGGCGGAGCATGTGAATCGACGGTCAGCCGCCAGTCAGTTCTTTGGCGCAGTCGCGTCGCGGCAGTTTCTTCTCAGCCAGGTAAGCATTGGCCGACTTCTGGATCATCGGCCGGATGATCTGCTGGTCGGCCTCGTACCAGTCCGAGGTGAAGCTCCACTTCGTGCCGTCCCAGGTGTGGATGCGGCCGGAGTGCGCGCCACCGTGCTCCTTGCAGCTGGTCGAGATCGGCCGCAGCATGCCGGAGAAGCCGAGCACGTCGAGCTTCTTCTGGTCGAGCGCGAGGTTCTCGAGGCCCCAGCGGATCTGCTCGCCCGTCAAGGGCTTCTTGCCGTAGCGCTCCTGCGCGCGCTTGACGCCCTCCACGCCCAGCATCGCGCTGACCAGGCCGCGGTTGTACAACACCGTGCCGACCTCTTCCTTCGGCCCCGTGCCCTGGCCCTTGTCGTGCAGGAACTTGATGACATCCTCGTGCACCTTGAAGCGACCGGCGCCATGCTGCAGCGTCACGCCTTGGTAGCCCTTGGCATCGGCGCCGACCGGCAACACATCGGGCTCGGCCGCTGCCCACCACACGCCGAACATCTTGTCGCGCGGATAGCCCGTGGCGACCGCCTCCTTGATCGCCGTCGAGTTCATCACGCCCCAGCCCCACAGGAAGACGTAGTCGGGACGCTGCTGGCGGATCTGCAGCCAGGTCGCCTTTTGCTCGACGCCGGGGTGCGTGACGGGCAGCAGCAGCAGCTCGTAGCCGTGCATCTTGGCGCGTTCCTGGAGCAGCGCGATCGGCTCCTTGCCGTAGGGCGAGTCGTGGTAGACGAGCGCGATCTTCTTGCCCTTGAGCTTGTCCAGTCCGCCGTTGAGCTTGCCGACGTGCTGAATCAGGATGTCGGCGGCATCCCAGTAGGTGCCCAGCAGCGGAAAGTTGTACGGGAAGGCCTCCCCGTCCACCGAGTCGGCGCGTCCATACCCGGCGGTGATCAGCGGGATCTTGTCGGCCGCGGTCTTGTCGGTCGTTGCGTAGGTGATGCCGGTCGACAGCGGCTGAAACAGCGCCGCGCCCGTCGGGCCCTTGTTCTTCAACCGCTCGTAGCACTCGACGCCCCGATCGGTGGCGTAGCCGGTCTCGCACTCCTCGTAGACGATCTTCACGCCGTTGATGCCGCCGTCACGCGCGTTGACGAGCTTCAGGTAGTCGGCATAACCGTTGGCGAACGGCACGCCGTTCGGCGCGTAGGCGCCGGTGCGATAGACGAGCGCCGGAAAGAATTGCTCCATCGGCCCGGCCGGCGCTTTGGCCGCCGCCTTCGCCGGCGCTTTGCCCTTGTCCTGCGCGAGCGCGGTGCCGCTGCTCAGTGCAGCAACGACGCCCACCGCGGCCGCGATGGCCTTGAATGTCGCGAGTCTCATGTTGCCTGTCTCCTTTCGTTGGTCGTTGCTTGGGACGAACCGCCCGAGCGCGTGGGAATCAATGCGGGAACGGCCACAGCCGCAGCTTCTCCTTGCCGATCGCCCACAGTCGCGCCAGACCGTGCGGTTCGGCAATCAGGAAAAACACGATCAGCGCGCCGAAGATGATGAACTCCAGATGCGAGATCATCGCGGTCGATAGGGGGATGCCGAGCATGGTGGGCAGTTGGTTCAGCAACAGCGGCAGCACGACGATGAACGCGGCGCCGAAGTAGCTGCCGAGGATCGAGCCCATGCCGCCGATGATGATCATGAACAGCAGGTTGAAGCTCAGATTGATGTTGAACGCCAGCGGTTCCCACGCGCCCAGGTGCACGAAGCCCCACAACGCGCCGGCCACGCCGGCGAAGAACGAGCTGACCGCGAAGGCCGACAGCTTGGCGTACAAGGGACGGATACCGATCACGGCGGCGGCCACGTCCATGTCGCGGATGGCCATCCAGGAACGGCCGATGTGCGAGCGCACCAGGTTCTTGGCCAGCAGCGTCATCACCACCAGCACCCCGAGCAGGAACCAGTATTTCTCAACCGGCCGGTCGACCACCCAGCCGAACAGTTCGATGTCGGCCGACGACACCGAGCCCGACGGCGAGTAGTTGGTGAACCACTTCACGCGGGCGAACATCCAGTCGATGAAGAACTGCGCCGCCAGCGTGGCGACCGCCAGATAGAGCCCCTTGATGCGCAGGCTCGGCACGCCGAAGACGATACCGACGAACGCGGCGATCAGCCCTGCCAGCACCAGCACGACCAGGAAATTCAGTCCCGGCACGCGGATCACCAGGTTGTAGGCGGCGTACGCGCCCACCGCCATGAAGGCGGCGTGGCCGAGCGAGATCTGGCCGCAGTAGCCGACGAGGATGTTCAGCCCGATCGCCGCGATCGTCAGGATCAGGAACGGGATGATCAACGCGCGGAACGCATAGTCGCTGGCCAGAAGCGGCACCAGCAGGAATGCCAGCACCACCACGCCCCAGACGAAGAAGCGGTCCTGCGTGATCGGCAGCAACTGCTGGTCCGACCTGTAGGTCGTCTTGAACTGGCCGTTTTCGCGGTAGAGCATCGTGGTTCAGTCAGTCGATGTGCCTGCTTCGGGTCATTCGACTCGCTCGCGCTAAACGCGATCGATGTGTTTCTCTCCGAAAAGACCCTCCGGCCGCACCAGCAGGAACGCGAGCGCGAGCACGTAGGCGAACCAGTTCTCGATGCCGCCGCCGGCCAGATCGAAGGTCTTGACCAGCACCGGGCCGAGGAAGACCTCGGCGAACTTCTCGCCGACGCCGATGATCAGTCCGCCCAGGATCGCTCCCGGCACCGACGTCAGGCCGCCGAGAATCACCACCGGCAGCGCCTTCAGCGCGACGAGCGTCAGCGAGAACTGCACCCCGAGCTTCGAGCCCCAGATCATGCCGGCCACCAGCGCGACGACGCCGGCCACCGCCCAGACGATCACCCAGATCGTGTTCAGCGGGATGCCGATCGACTGCGCAGCCTGATGGTCGTCGGCCACGGCGCGCAGCGCGCGGCCGGTGGCGGTCTTCTGGAAGAAGACGGCGAGCACCGCCACCAGCAACCCGGCCACCAGCGCCGCGACGAGGTCTTCCTGGTTGATCAGGATGCCGCCCTGGAACAAGCCGTCGGCGATCAGCGTCGGCGTCTTCGGCAGGCCGAGGTTGATCTCGTAGATGTCGCTGCCCCAGACGGTCTGGCCGACGCCGTCGATGAAGTAGGTGATGCCCAGCGTGGCCATCAGCAGCACGACGCCCTCCTGGTTGACCAGGTGGCGCAGCACCAGGCGCTCGACCAGCCACGCGAAGCCGACCATCAGCGCCATCGCGATCAGGAATGCGATCGCGTTGCCGAGCAGGCGGCTTTCGATGCCGAGCAGCGGCGGGATCCACTCGGCGAGCCGCGCCATCGCCAGCGCGGCGAACAGCACCATCGCCCCCTGGGCGAAGTTGAACACGCCGGAGGCCTTGAAGATCAGCACGAAGCCGAGAGCGACCAGCGAATACAGCACGCCGGACATCAGGCCGCCGAGCAGCACCTCGATGTAGAAACCCGGCGCGCTCAGTCCGAGCGCCAGCGGCGCGGCCATGCCGATCAGGATCGCCGCGATCAACGTGACGATCGGCCAGTTGCGTGCGAGGTCGAGCTTCATCGTTCGCTTTCAGTGCGCCACGCCGAGGTAGGCGTCGATCACGGCCTGGTTGCTGCGCACCTCGTCCGGCGAGCCGTCGCCGATCTTGCGGCCGTAGTCGAGTACGACCACGCGGTCGGAGATGTCCATCACGACGCCCATGTCGTGCTCGATCAGGACGATCGTCGTGCCGAACTCGTCGTTGACGTCGAGGATGAAGCGGCACATGTCCTCTTTTTCCTCGAGATTCATGCCGGCCATCGGCTCGTCGAGCAGCAGCAGGCGCGGCTCCATCGCGAGCGCGCGCCCGAGGTCGACCCGCTTCTGCAGGCCGTACGGCAGACGCCCGACCGGCGTCTTGCGGTAGGCCTGGATTTCCAGGAAGTCGATGATGTGCTCGACGAACGCGCGGTGCCGCAGTTCCTCGTCCAGCGCGGGGCCGATGCGCACCGCCTGCAGCAGGATGTTGCTGCGCATCTTCAGATTGCGCCCGGTCATGATGTTGTCCAGCACGCTCATGCCCTTGAACAGCGCGAGCGACTGGAACGTGCGGGCGATGCCCATCTCGGCCGCGCGGCGCGGGTTCATCTGCTCGAAGGTAAGCGGCGTGCCGTCGGCGGTGCGGAAGGTGATGCGGCCCTGCTGCGGCGTGTAGACGCCGTTGATCACGTTCAGCATCGAGCTCTTGCCGGCGCCGTTCGGGCCGATGATCGCGCGCACCTCGTGCTCGCGCACGTCGAACGAGACGTCGGTCAGCGCCTTGACGCCGCCGAAGGCGAGCGAGATGTTCTCGACCTTGAGCAGCACGTCGCCGATGTGTCGGTTCGCCATGGCCTATCGGTCCGTCGTCACTGCCGCGGCGCACCCGGCGGCGGCTCGTCTTTCATGCCCCAGGCGGCGTTCGCCGCCGGCTTGATCGGCTGCTCAGGTCTGGCCTTGCCGGCGATCCAGTGCCAGACCAGCCCCCAGAACAGAAGCACGAGGGCAAGCCCCGCCAGCGCGAGCAGCAGTGCACCGTTGGCGAGCCCGTACGCTGCGAGCGGCACGCCCGCGACCAGACACAACACGGCGAGCCAGTTCTTTGCAGTCACGGTGCCCGCCTCGCTCCCGATTCGCCGTCAGGCCGCACGCGCCATCGGCGCGAACTTGCGGGCGTCGCGAATCTTCAGCGTCGCGCTGATCGTTCCCGTGCGCCCGTCCTCGAACTTGACCTGGGTCTCGACGTACTGCTCCGTCTTGTCCGAGTACAGCGCGTCGACCAGCACCGCGTACTTGTCCTGGATGAAGCGGCGCCGGACCTTGCGCGTGCGGGTCAGCTCGTCGTCGTCCGGGTCGAGCTCCTTGTGCAGCACCAGGAAGCGGTGGATCTGCGAGTTGGCGAGCTTGTCGTCGGAGGCGAGGTCGGCGTTGACCTTCTCGACGCACTCGGCTACGAGGTCGAGCACCTCGGGCTTGCCCGCCAGATCGATGTAGCCGGCGTAAGGCAGTCCGCGCCGCTCGGCCCAGTTGCCGACCGCCTCGTAGTCGATGTTGATAAACGCGGTCGCGTAGTCCCGGCCGTGGCCGAATGCCACCGCTTCCTTGATGAACGGGAAGAACTTCAGCTTGTTCTCGATGTACTTCGGCGCGAACAGCGTACCGTCGTTGAGCCGGCCGACGTCGTTGGCGCGGTCGATGATCTTCAGGTGGCCGTCGTTGTCGAGGTAGCCGGCGTCGCCGGTGTGATACCAGCCTTCGGCGTCCTTCACCTCGGCCGTGGCCTGCGGGTTCTTGTAGTACTCCTTCAGCAGCCCCGGGCTCTTCAGCAGGATCTCGCCGTTGTCCTTGATCTTGACTTCGACCCCGGGGATCGGCGGGCCCACGGTGTCGGGCTTGACCTGACCGTTCGGCTGGACGCAGACGAACACCGACGTTTCGGTCGAGCCGTACAGCTGCTTCAGGTTGATGCCGATCGAGCGGTAGAACGTGAACAGATCCGGCCCGATCGCTTCGCCCGCGGTGTAGGCGACCTTGACGCGGCTCATCCCGAGCACGTTGCGCAGCGGCCCGTAGACGAGCACGTCGCCGATCCAGTACAGCAGCCGGTCGGCCAGCGAAACCGGCTTGCGGTCGAGGATCCGGCCGCCGACGCGTTTGGCGACGTCCATGAAGTAATGGAAGATCCAGCGCTTGAGCCTGCCGGCGTCCTCCATGCGGATCATCACCTGCGTCAGCAGGCCCTCGAACACGCGCGGCGGCGCAAAGTAGTACGTCGGCCCGATCTCGCGCATGTCGTTGGTCACCGTCGCCGGCGACTCGGGGCAGTTGACCGTATAGCCGGTGACCAGCGCCTGCGCGTACGAGAAGATGTTCTGCCCGATCCAGGCCATCGGCAGGTAGGCGAGCACGTCCTCGTAGACCGTGAGGCCCTCCATCTCGGTGCACACGCGCGCGCGGTCGATCAGCGCGCGGTGGGTCTGCACCACGCCCTTCGGCTTGCCGGTCGTGCCCGACGTGTAGAACAGCGCCGCGGTGTCGTCGGGCGAGCCCTTTTCGATCTCCTCGTCGACGAACTTGGGCTGCACCGACAGTAGCCCTTCGCCGAGCCGGATCAGCTCCTCGTAGGGCAGCAGCCCGGGGTTCGTGTAGTGGCGCAGCCCGCGCGGGTCGTCGTAATAGATGTGCTCGAGCCTGGGGTGCTGCTCGCGGATCTCGAGCAGCTTGTCGACCTGTTCCTGGTCCTCGACGACCGCGTATGCGATCTCGGCGTTGTGGAACACGTAGACCATTTCGCTCGCGATCGCGTCCTGGTACATCGGCACCGGCACGCCGCCGAGGCACTGCGCGGCCATCATGGCGAAGTACAGCCGCGGGCGGTTTTCGCCGATGATCGCGAGGTGATCGCCGCGCTTGAACCCCTGCACGTGCAGGCCCGCGGCGAGCTTGCGGACCTCGTCGGCCGCCTGCGCCCAGGTCCAGGTCTGCCAGATGCCGAGGTCTTTTTCGCGGATCGCCGGATGCTTGTCGCGCCAATGCGCGTGATACAGCAGCAGGCGCGGAAAGGTGTCGGGCATCGAAACAGGGGCCGATGCCATGGTCGTGTCTCCTTGTGCCGTCGCCAGGTGCGGCGTCGCAGCGCCGCCCGGCCGATCTTCTGTCCGCCAAAATCTACACCACGGCTGCGCCGTTACGAAGTTGGTGCGATCCCGACGGACGCTGACGGCAAGGTACCGGTCCGCGCGCGGCGATGCTGTCATCTGGGCGACAATCGCCGCCATGCCCGCGGAAACCCTGGAACAGGCCCTCAGCGCGACGCGCTGGGGCGCGGCGCTGGCGCCGGAACAGCTCGCGCGGGTGGCCGCCGAATCGGCCGAGGTCGTCGTCCCCGCCAACGGCTACGTCTGCCGCACCGGCGAGCCGGTCGACGCCTGGCTCGGCGTGCTCGACGGGCTCGTAAAGATGATGATCTCGACGCCGAGCGGGCGCGCGTCGACCTTCACCAACATCCCGGCCGGCGGCTGGTTCGGCGAAGGCAGCCTGCTGAAGACCGAGGCGCGCCGCTACGACGTGGTCGCGCTGCGCGAGTCGCGCATCGTGCGCGTGCCGCGGCGGACCTTCGAGTGGCTGCTGAACACGAGCATCCCGTTCAACCGCTTCCTGCTCGTGCAGATCAACGAGCGGCTCGGCCAGTTCATCGGCATGCTCGAAGCGCAGCGGCTGCACGACCCCGACGCGCGCGTGGCGCGCTGCGTGGCCGGGCTGTTCAATCCGATCCTGTATCCCGGCATCGGCAAGAAGCTCGAGGTGTCGCAGGAGGAGATCGGCTATCTCGCAGGAATCTCGCGCCAGCGCGTCAATCAGGCGCTGCAGACGCTGCAGCAGGCCGGGCTGATCCGGGTCGAGTACGGTGCGATCGTCATCGAGGACCTCGCCGGACTGCGCCGCTACGGCGCCTGAGCGCTCAGTACGATAGGCGTCCGTCCCCTCGCACGCGTACCGCCATGTTCGACCGCGACTTCTGGGAACTCGCCAGCTACATCGTCACCGTGATCGGCCTGCCGGCCGCGATCGCGATCTTCCTATTCGAGCAGCGCAAGGAGCGCGCCAACGAGGAGGACGAGGTCTACCAACTGCTCGCCAATGCCTACAACGACTTCCTCAAGGTCGTCATCGACAACCCCGACCTGCGGTTGCGCTCGAAGGAACCGACGCCCGATCTCACGCCCGAGCAGCGCGAACGCATGCTCGCGATCTTCGACCTGCTGATCTCGCTGCTCGAGCGCGCCTATCTGACCGCGTGGTCGCCGGACATGACGCCGGCGCAGGCGCGCCGCTGGAACTCGTGGGAGGACTTCATGCGCGAATGGATCCGGCGCGACGACTTCTACTTCCGCCTGCCCGAGTTGCTGAAGGGCGAGGACCCGGAGTTCGCCGACTATCTGCGTCGGCTCGCCGCCGACGAGCGCGGCACGCCGATCGCTGCCCCCTGAGCGCGTCGGATGCGGACGGTCCAGCTTCCCGACGGCACCGCTGTCCCCGCGCTCGGGCTCGGCACCTGGCGCATCGGCGAGTCCGCGCGCACGCGCCGCGCGGAGATCGCCGCGGTGCGGCGCGCGCTGGCGATCGGCTATCGGCTGATCGACACCGCCGAGATGTACGGCGAAGGCGGCGCCGAAGAAGTGATCGGCGCGGCGCTCGCCGACGCGATCGCCGCGGGCGACGTGCGGCGCGAGGACGTCTTCATCGTCAGCAAGGTCTACCCGCACAACGCGAGCCGCAGCGGCGTGCCGGCCGCATGCGAACGCAGCCTGCGCCGGCTCGGACTCGACCGCATCGACCTGTACCTGCTTCACTGGCGCGGCGGCGTGCCGCTCGCGGAAACCGTCGCCGCGTTCGAATCGTCGAAGGAACGCGGGCTGATCCGCCGCTGGGGCGTCAGCAACTTCGACGTCGACGATCTGAAGGCGCTCGCGCGCGTGGCGAATGGTGCGCATTGCGCAGCGAACCAGGTCTACTACTCCGCCAGTCAGCGCGGCGCCGAGTTTGCGCTGCTGCCGTGGCAGCGCGAGCGCCGGATGCCGGCGATGGCTTACAGCCCGATCGACCAGGGCGCGGCCGCCCGCGACAGGACGCTGAAAGCAATCGGCGCGCGACACGGCGCCACCGCCGCGCAGATCGCGCTCGCGTGGGTGCTGCGGCAGCCCGACGTAATTGCGATTCCGAAGGCTGTGCGCGACGCGCATCTGCGCGAGAACTGGGCTGCGGCATCGATCGCGCTGACGCCGCGGGATCTCGCCGACATCGATCGCCGCTTTCCTCCGCCGACGTGCAAGTCCCCGCTCGCGATGACATGACCGCGTTGCGCGGAACAACCCCGCTGCCGTCGATGGTCCCTGCGGCTTAGCCAGCTCGCGGTAAGCCCACGCGCCTTCGCCGGCGTTGACTGCGGCAGCATTGCAGGCATCGATTCACGCACGGAGATCCACGATGCAGGACACGACGAACTCGATCTCGACGCCGGCGCGGCGCGCGCCGCATCCGATGTTCCTGATCGCCGCCGCCGCGGTCGCCGCGGTTTCGCTGATCGCCGCCGCCCAGTGGCTCGCGCCGAAGGACGCGCAATCGCAAGGCGCGCAGCAGGCTGCGACCAAACCTGCCGCGAAGCCCGCGCCTGCCGCCCGGGTCGCGGCGACGTGCCCCGACTGCGGCGTGGTGACCGCGATCCACGAAGTCAAGCAGGCCGGCGAAGGCACCGGCGCCGGCGCCGTTGCCGGCGGCGTGCTCGGCGGCGTGGTCGGCCATCAGTTCGGCGGCGGCCGCGGCAAGGACGCGATGACCGTCGTCGGCGCGGTCGGCGGCGCGGTGGCGGGCCACCAGATCGAAAAGCAGATGCGCGCGAAGACCGTCTATCGCATCGACGTGAAGATGGAAGACGGCAGCGTGCGCAGCATCACGCAGTCGAATCCGCCGGCGCTCGCGGTCGGCGCCAAGGTGCGCGTCAACGGCAACCAGCTCGTCGCGCGCGGCTGAGCGCCGCGCTCAGCCCGCGTCCGCGGCGCGCGCCCAGGCGCCGCGGCTTGCCTTGCGGATGCGTGCGATCTCGTCGGGCGCCAGTCCCAGCGAGGCCAGAAAGGCGCGGTGCGCCTGCGGCTGCAGGCGTTCGAACTGCACGTGCCAGCCGCGCATCTCGTCGTCGCCGAGGCCGGCCGCGCGCAGCAGCGCGGTCCAGTCTTTTTTGTCGAGCACGCCGGCG
Organism: Betaproteobacteria bacterium; assembly: GCA_016861185.1. Taxonomy (GTDB): domain Bacteria; phylum Pseudomonadota; class Gammaproteobacteria; order Burkholderiales; family Burkholderiaceae_F; genus DSNY01. The sequence continues at coordinate 403,157 of BOKW01000001.1, read as the reverse complement.
CGCCGCCGCGCGGTCGGCGCCGCGCCGATCAGCCGCAACGCGAGCCGCTGCTGCGAGCGCAGCGCATCGATGCGCTCGCCCAGCGCGGTCACATGCGCCTCGATGATGCGCGCCGCCTCCGAACGCGCATCGAGCACGCGGCGGATGTCGCCGAGCGTCAGTCCGATCCTGCGCAGCCGGACGACGCGCAGCACCCGTTCGACGTCGGCCGGCGCATAGAGCCGGTAGCCGGCGGCCGATCGCGCCGAAGGCGAAGCGAGTCCCAGCCGGTCGTAGTACAGCAGCGCCGAACGCGACACGCCGGCGGCGCGCGCGACGCGGCCGACGCTCAGCGGGCCGCCGGGCGCGCGAGCCACGCGTTCATGCAGTCTTCCCATCGCCGCATCTGCTCCTGCCATTGCGCTTCGGTCATCCGCGCGATGCGCCGCGCCCCGTCCGCGGTGGTCGCCGTGTACGTGTAGCGCACGTCGACCCGCGTGGCCCGGGCCCCGTCCGGCGCGAGTTCGATCTCGAGGTCGACGACCATCTCGTCCGGATGCCATCGTACAAAGCGAACGCGTTCGTTCGGACGCTGTTCGACGACCGTCCAGACTACGGGCGCGGCGCCGGGCTGCGGCGTGGCGAACACGGCCTGCGGCTCGGCAACTCCGGACACCGAGTACAGCATGGTCGCGTCCCAGCCCGGCAGCCAGTCCTTCTCGCGTTCGGGGCAAAGCAGAGGAAACACTTCCTCGGCACGCGCGCGGATGTGCTGGCGGTACGCACGGACGAGGCGGGTCGGCTCGAAGTCCTGGTTCATGGCGGTCTCCACGGGTAACGCCGCGAGCATCAACCGTGAAGCGATGGTCGGGTCAAGCGCGGCCGCGTGCATCGACGGCGCCGGCGCCAAGACGGCGCTCGAAACGACACCGATCGGGCGTTTCAGCCGCGCAACGGCGGACGATCCGGCGCGAGATCGCCCGCGTCGACGCCGAGGGCCTGCACGTCGGCGGGCAGCGGCTCGCCGCGCGCCAGCGCTGCAGCGACGCGGCCTACCGCAGGCGCGGTCTGGATGCCGTAGCCGCCCTGGCCGGCGAGCCAGAAGAAGCCGCGCTGCCGCGGATCGAAACCGGCGACCACCGTCTTGTCGGCGACGAACGAGCGCAGTCCCGCCCACTTCGCGTGGATGCGCGGGATCGAAAGCGTCGTCGCCGTCGTGATGCGGTCAATGAGCACGGCGACGTCGTACTCGTCGGGCTGCGCGTCGCACGGCGGCGAGGGCGTTTCGTCGGCGGGCGAAGCGAGGATGCGGCCGGCGTCGGGCTTGAAGTACCACTGCTCGTCGACGTCGATCACCGCGGGCCAGCGCTCGATCGAAACGCTGCGCGGCGGATCGAAGGTGATCGCGGTGCGACGCTTCGGCACCAGCCCGATCGGCCCCGCTCCGGCGAGCCGGCCGAGTTCGTCGGCCCACGCGCCGGCCGCATTGACGACGATCGGCGCGGCGTAACGCCCAATGCGCGTCTCGACGACCCAGTCTGCGCCGACGCGCTCGAGGGCGATCACCTCCGCATTGCAGACGACCTCGCCGCCGCGCGCACGCAGACCGCGAAGGAAGCCCTGATGCAGGGCGTGCACGTCGATGTCCATCGCGTCGGGTTCCCACAGTCCGCCGTCGACCTGCGCTTCGGTGAACACCGGGACGCGTTCGCGCACCTGCGCGCCTGTCCACAACTCGAGATTGCCGACCAGCGCCGAACATTCGGCGAACGTGCGCTCGAGCGCTGCGCGCTGGTCGGCGCGCGCCGCGAGCAGCGTTCCGCGCGGCGTCAACAGCGGCACGGACGCGAAACCCGCCGGCGGCGAAGTCAGAAACGCCTTGCTCGCGCGCGTCAGCGCGCGCATCGTCGCGTTGCCGTAGGTTTCGGTGAACAGCGCCGCCGAACGTCCGGTCGTGTGATAGCCGGGCTGCGACTCGCGTTCGAGCACGAGCGCGCGACCGCAGGCCGCCAGCTCGTACGCCGCGGACGCGCCGGCGATGCCGGCGCCGATCGCCAGGAAGTCACAACGCTTCACGCATCGAACGGATCAAGCCGGCACGGCGCGCCGCTCGATCTTCGCTTCGCGGATCGGCAGATTGACGAGCGCCGCCGCGGCGGCGAGCAGCGCGTCCGCATACCACATCCACAGATAGTTGCCGCTCGTTTCCATCGCGATGCCGCCGAGCCAGGCGCCGAAGAAGCCGCCGATCTGGTGCGTCAGGATCGTCAGCCCGAACAGCGTCGCCAGATAGCGCGTACCGAACAGCTTGCCGACGACGCCCGCGGTCGGCGGCACCGTCGCGAGCCAGGTGAAGCCCAGCCCGATCGCGAAGAGATAAAACGTCAGCTCGGTCTTCGGCGCGGCGAGATACAGCAGCACGAGCACCGCGCGCGAACCGTACATCCAGAACAGCACGTATTTGCTGCGGTAACGGTTCACCCACCAGCCGGCGGCGAGGCTGCCCGCGATGTTGGCGAGTCCGATCAGCGCAAGCGACCAGCTCGCGACCGAGGCCGGCAGTCCGCACAGGTCGACTTCGCCGGGCAGGTGCGTGACGAGAAAGGCGATGTGGAAACCGCAGGTGAAGAAGCCCGCGTGCAGCAGCAGATAGCTGCGGTCGGCGAACGCGTCGCGCACGGCCTTGCGCAGTCCGCCGTCGCTCGCGTGCGCGGCGGCGGCCGCGGCGGCCGCCTGCGGCGAGCGCCGCATCATCCGCGCGATCGGCAGCGCGGCGAGCGTGACCACCGCGAGTGACCACAGCGCGCCCATCCAGCCGATGGTCGAGATCAGTTTCTGCAGGATCGGCGCGAAAACGAACTGGCCGAACGACCCGCCGGCGTTGATGACGCCGGTCGCCGTGCCGCGGTGCTCGACCGAGACGCGCTGCGCGGCCGCACCGATCAGCACCGAAAAGCTGCCCGCACCGGCGCCGATTGCCGACAGCAGTCCGATCGAAAACACGAGCCCGAAGCCAGTCGTCATGAACGGCGTCAGCGCGCTGCCGGCCGCGAGGATCACCAGCCCCGCCGCAAGCACGCGGCCGGGGCCGTAGCGGTCGGCGATCGCGCCCGCGATCGGCTGCGCCGCGCCCCAGACGAACTGGCCGACCGCCATCGCGAAGCTGATCGTCACCAGCCCCAGCCCGGTCGACGTGTTCAACGGCGAGACGAACAGCCCGAGCGACTGGCGCGCGCCCATCGTCACCATCAGCATCGCCGCCGCGGCAAGCGTGATGAACCACCAGCTTCTTGCCTTGTCCGCCTGACTCATGACTCCGGCTCCGGATCGCCGCGCCCTGCTGCGCGGCCCCGGCATTAGAAGCGGTAAACGGCGTTGCGACAAATGATTTGCGCGCAAGCGACGAATGCGCACGGCGCAGAGCGCGCATCGAAACTCCCCGTACCCTCTTTGCGAAAGGGGACACGCCCGTTGCGGCATCATCGCCTGATGTCCACCGCGACCAGCTCCGCAGCGGGCGCGCCGCGCCGCGTGCTGCCGACGATCGTGCTCGCGCAGTTCGCGGGTACGTCGCTGTGGTTCGCGGTCAATGCGGTAATGCCGGACCTGCAGCGCGACTGGGGGCTGCCGGCCTCGGCGGTCGGCACGCTGACCTCGGCGGTGCAGTTGGGTTTCATCGCCGGCACGCTGGTCTTTGCGCTGCTGACGATCGCCGATCGTCATTCGCCACGGCTCGTGTTCCTGCTGTGCGCGTTGGCCGGCAGCGGGTGCAACGCGGCGGCCGTGGGTCTGGACCGCGACTTCAATGCGCTGCTCGCGCTGCGCTTCGCGACCGGCTTCTTCCTCGCCGGCATCTACCCGGTCGGCATGAAGATCGCCGCGGCCTGGTACTCGCGCGGACTGGGCGGCGCCCTGGGGCTGTTGATCGGCGCGCTGGTGCTCGGCACCGCCGCGCCGCACGGACTGCGCGCGCTGGACGCCGCGTGGCCGTGGCAGTCGGTGATGCTCGGCGTCTCGGGCCTCGCGCTCGCCGGCGGCGTGCTGCTGTACCTGCTGGTGCCCGACAGCCCGCATTTGCCGCGCGCGGCGCGCATCCGCCCGCAGGCGCTCGCGGTGATCTGGACCGACCGCCGCGTGCGCGCCTCGGCCTTCGGCTACTTCGGCCACATGTGGGAGCTGTACGCGATGTGGGTGCTGGTTCCCGCGATCCTCGCCGCGCGCATCGAGATGCAGCAGGTGCCAGCGGCGGCCTTTGCGGTGATCGGTGCGGGCGCGATCGGCTGCGCGGCGGGCGGATTCGCCGCCGCCCGCTACGGCAGCGCGCGCGTGGCGGCGGTCCAGCTCGCGGCGAGCGGGCTGTGCTGCGCGACCGCACCGCTCGCGCTCGCCGCGCCGCTGCCAGTCTTCGCGCTGTGGCTCGCGGTCTGGGGCGTGACCGTCGCCGGCGATTCGCCGCAGTTCTCGACGCTCACGGCGCAAAACGCGCCGCGCGACAACGTCGGCAGCGTGCTGACCTTCGTCAACTGCATCGGCTTCGCGATCTCGATCGTGACGATCCAGCTGTTCGCGTGGCTCGCGCAGCGCTGGCCCTTGTGGGTCGTGCTGCCGTGGCTCGCGATCGGTCCCGCGCTCGGGCTGCGCATGCTGCGGCCTCTGCTGGCCACGCGCGACGCCGCAGCGCCGCGCTGACCTGTGCTCACAGGCTGTAGTCGCCGCTCGCCTCGGGCTGGAACAGGATCGACGCGATGCGCGCCTGCGCGGTCGTGCCGTCGGGCCGCGCCCATCTCACGGTGTCGCCGACGCTGCGGCCGATCAGCGCGAGCCCCAGCGGGCTGAGCACCGAGATGAATCCTTCCGCGGGGTCGACATCCGGCGGGTAGCACAGTGCGACGCGCTGCGTGCCGCCTTCGGCGAGTTCCAGCAGGACCTGCGAGTACATCGTCACCGTGTCGGGCGGAATCTCGGCCGAAGGCACGAGCTGCGCGTCGTCGACGATCTCCAGCGCGCCGTGCGGATCGGCGCGCGGCGCGTCGGCGCGTGCGAGCCGCGCCACCCACGCGCGAATGCGGGCGGCGTCGAGTTCGGTCAGTTGGCGTAGATCGAGCGTGTTCTGCATCGGAAGCTCCGAAAAGGGAAGCGGCGGCGCGGTCGCGCGGACGGCGCCCAACAGTCAGGGAAAGGGTCGGTTTCGGCCCGGACGCCTGCCGCGCATCGGTGCGCAGCCACTGCGCCGGGCTCAACCAGGTGCGGCCGTTAGTCGTCGCTGCCAGCACGCGCGCACGAGGCCGCACCGCATCGCAGGCGCGATGCCGGCGGGACGAAAGGTCGCGAAGGACACCGTGCGCGTAACCATGCCCGAAGTCTGCGGGCAGCGAACGCAGAACTCAATCCGCATTGACACCCATTGCCTCGCGCGCCGGGTTCGACTCCAGCCGCGCGCACCAGTCTTCGATCGCCTGCCGCACCTCGACCGGCTTTTCGGTCAGCGGCCAGTGATGGCAGTCGATCCGCTGCACCTCGGCGCGCGGCAAGCGCTGCAGGCAGCGCCGCATCGCGTCCGGGTCGGCGAAGGTGCCGCCGGCGGAAAGCAGGACGAGCGCGGGGGCTGCGATCGCGTCGAGCGGCACCGGACGGAACATCTCGACGAGTTCCTGCAGGTAGTGCGCGGTGCGAAAGCTGCGCAGGTCGGCGCGCATCGAGCTGTAGCGGCGGATGAACTCGGCTTCGGCTTCTTTCGAGCCGAGCGCGCGGCGGGCGATCTCGTCGAGTGCGCGCAAGTCGAGCCGCGCGATCGTCCGGCGGCGCAGCCCGAGCGCATTCGCCGCGCGGACGACCGCCGCCGCCGCCTGCAGCGCCGGTCCCGCCGCCGCGAGCAGCCGCCATTTGCCGCGCAGCGCCTCGCGGAAGACCGGATCGATCAGCGCGAGCCCGGCCGCGCGCGTCGCGCGCCGGACGGCAAAGTGCAGCGCGACCTGCGCGCCGAGGCTATGGCCGACCAGCACCGCCCGAGGGTGGCCCTCGGCGTCGAGGATCGCCGCGAGATCGTCGCACCAGAGCGCGTGGCCGATCGCACCCGTCGTCGGCGAATCGCCGTGGCCGCGCAGATCGACGCGCAGAACGTCCCAACGATCGGCGAGCGCCGTGTGCTCGACGAACTCGGACCAGCGCGTCAGATTGCTGGCGAGTCCATGCAACAGCACGACGATGCGCCCGGGCGCGCCCGCACGTGCGCGGGTGACGCGGTAGGCGACGGTCGCGCCGTCGTCGCGGGTGATCGTACGGGCGTGTTCCATCGTCGGCCGGCTCGCGGGCGGATCATCGCACCGCGCGCCTCGGCGCCAACCCTTACGTGAATGCCACGATGCAGCCGCGCCGCGATCGGCCGAAACTGGCGGCCCGCGTAGCAGCCGTCCCCTCGGCAAGGAGGCAGCCATGACCAACAAGCCCAAAACCTGCGCGATCTGCCGCGAACCCGCCGCGCCCGCGCGCATCGACGACGTCACCGGCGAGGAGAAGGAGCTCGCCGTCACGCTGCGCGGCATGCCGGTGCTCGTCTGCGGCAACGGTCACCGGCAGTTCGTGAATCCGGACTTCCCGCTGCTGCTGCTCGATCACCTGACCGAACTCGACGAGCCGAAGCTGCCCGCGGGCTCTGAAAAGGGGCTCATCGTCAAGCACTTCCATTGCGCCGATTGCGGCGGCGAGCTGCGGCAGCAGGCCGACCACAGGCACACGTTCAGCTTCGACGTCGCCCTGCCGCAGATCGACGCCTTCGCGGTCGACCTGACCACCCCCGTGTACCGCTGCAGCCGTTGCGGCCGCGAGCAGCTCCACTCGCTGAAGGAGCTGCGCAAGCTCACGCCCGCCGCGCTGGCGCACGCGTTCAAGGCGGCGCAGATCCCGCACGGTTGAATGCGCCCGCGGGTCGCCCGCAGTAAGCTCGCCGCCGCGGGCGAGCGGAGGCAGGGATGGACGGGTCGGCATTGATCGTCGGTGCGGGCAGCGGCATCAGCGCCTCCTTCGCGCGCCTGCTGGCGGCCGAGGGCTATGCGGTCGCGCTCGCCTCGCGCAGCGCCGCCGCGCGCGCCGACGGCGTGCCGGCCGCGTTGCGGATCGCATGCGACGCGACCGATCCGGCCGCGGTCGCCGCGCTTTTCGCGCGACTCGACGCGGAGCTGCCGCCGCTGGAGGTCGTGCTGTACAACCCGAGCCATCGCGCGCGCGGCGCCTTCGTCGACCTCTCGCCCGACGACGTCCGGCGCAGCCTGGACGTGAGCGCGTTCGGCGCCTTCCTCGTCGCGCAGCACGCGGCGCGCCGGATGCTCGCGCGCGGGCGCGGCGCGCTGCTTTTTACCGGCGCCTCGGCGAGCGTGAAGGGCTACGCGAAGTCCGCGCCGTTCGCGATGGGCAAGTTCGCGCTGCGCGGCCTGGCGCAGAGCTTGGCGCGCGAGCTGGCGCCGCAGGGCATCCACGTCGCGCACTTCGTGATCGACGGGCAGGTGCGCGCGGGCGATGCCGACCCGGACGCTGCGCGGCTCGATCCGGACGCGATCGCGTCGACCTATCTGCACGTGCTGCGCCAGCCGCGCAGCGCGTGGACCTGGGAGGTCGAGCTGCGCCCCTGGGTCGAGCCTTTCTGAAAGGACGACGATGGACCATCCGCTGCAGCGGCTGCTCGACAACAACCGGCGCTGGGCGCGCGGCGAAGTCGAACGCGATCCCGCGTTCTTCGAGAAACTGCTGCGCCAGCAGGCGCCCGAATACCTGTGGATCGGCTGCTCGGACAGCCGCGTGCCGGCGAACCAGATCACGGGGCTCGCGCCGGGCGAGGTGTTCGTCCACCGCAACGTCGGCAACCTGGTCGTCCATACCGATCTGAACTGCCTGTCGGTGATCGACTTCGCGGTCGACCTGCTGCGCGTCAAACACGTGATCGTCGTCGGCCACCACGGCTGCAGCGGCGTGCGGCTCGCCTTGCAGCGTTCGGCGGTCGGGCTCGCCGAAAACTGGCTGCGCCACATCCAGGACGTGCACCGCGCGCACGCCGCGCTGGTCGATACGCTCGACGACGAAGAGCGCCGCGTCAACCTGCTCGCCGAACTGAACGTCGTCGAGCAGGCGGTCAACGTCTGCGAATCGACGATCGTGCAGTCGGCCTGGCGCCGCGGCGCCGGGCTCGCCGTGCACGGCTGGATCTATTCGCTGCGCGACGGGCTGCTGGTCGATCTGGGCTTCGCGGCGGCCGGCGCGCAGCAGGTCGCGGCCGCCCGCAGCGCGGCGCTGGAGCGCATCGCCGAGCGCTATCGCGCGTCCTGAACGATCGCCGCGCCGCGCTCGGCGAGCAGCTCGCGCAGGACCGAGCGGTGGCAGCGCGCCTCGTTCTCGCAGTAGCAGCCGACCGAAAAGTCCGCGCCGCGCGAAAGCGCGGCGAGCACATCCAGCACGCGACTCGCTTCGGGCCGCTTCATCTCGGCGCGGTAGCGCGCCGCGAAGCTGCGCCACGCGCGTTCGTCGGACGCCGCTTGGCCGCGCTTGAGCAGTTCCTCGCTCGGTGCCAGGTTCGGCAGCCAGACGTCGTACAGATCGCGCTGCGCGTATTCGTCCTTCGGCACCCCGCGCGGCGGACGCCGCACCGTGCCGATGCGAACGCCTTCACCCGCAGCGCGCGGACTGCCGAGCCGGACCACGCGGATTGCCATAAAGCCTCCCTCGCCGCATTCGCGCGGACTGCGGCACCATTGTGCCGTGGCGCCGCCGCGACGCTTGGTCACCGGCAGGCGATCCCGCGGCCTCGCATGCTCTAGGCTCCCGGCGCGATGGGCAGGTCCGAAACGAAGACGACGCCGCACCGCGCAGCGGGGCGCGCGCTCGCGGCGCTGGAGCGCGCACGCGAGGCCCACTCGCGGGAGGCCGCCCTTCGCAAGCGGCAGCTTCTGCGGCTGCTCGCGCGCGCAACGCTGCGCAGCGCAGGTCAGGTCGAACGGCTGCACGAGCTGCTGTGCTTCCTGCGCGCGTATCCGGACGACGCGCGCGTGTTGGCGCTGGTCGAAGCGCTGCTCGCGCGCTTCGATCGCCGCGCCGATCTGCGCGCGCAGCGCGCCGCGCTCGCGCACACCGGCATCGCCGGCACGGACACCGGCTATCCGTTCTTTCATCCGACGGCCGCATGGCTCGCGCGGCGCTGGCCCGCGCTGCTGCGGCTGGACCGCAGCGATGCCTTGGCCGGCGACAACATCGCGCGCGCGCTGCCGATCCTGGTGACCGCGCTCGAAGCAGCGGCGCTGAAGGAACTCGCGCTGCCCGGCTACGAGGCGATCGACCGGCTGCGCGGACGCGCGCCCGACGCGGTTTTCCTGATCGAACGCATCGCCGCGATGCCGGGCGATGCGTTCACGCGCGAAGCCTTCTACGACGGGATCAATCCGAGCTGCACGCTCGCCGCCGGCAGGGACACGCCGGCGCGCACGCGCGAGAAGTTCGACGGCGCGCGCATCGCCTGGCAGACCGGCCCGCTGCGGCGCGGCCGCCCGGACCTGCGGCGCGAGATCGCGCGCGCGCCGCGGGCGCTGCGCCGCCTGTCGCCGCGCGACGGGCAGGCCGTGATCGAGCTGGCGCGCGGTGCGATGGTCGCGCGGCAACGCGACCTCGACGCCTTCGCCTACGGCAGCGCCGGCGACGTCTGGCGGGTCGACGACGGCGACGGCTACGCGTTTCTGCTCAACGGCGTCGAACCGCAGCGGCGCGCCGCCCTCGCCGCGATCTACGGCGGACTGACGCTGCACAACGGCGTACCGGTCGGGTATCTGCAGGCGGACCTCGTCGGCCGCTCGGCCGCGCTGTCGTTCAACACCTTCGAGACGTTCCGCGGCGGCGAATCCGCCTACGTCTTCGCGCGCATGCTGGCCATGCTGCACCATGTGTTCGGCGCGACGTCGTTCACGCTCGACCCGTACCAGCTCGGCAGCGACAACGACGAGGGCATCGCGTCGGGCGCGTGGTGGTTCTATTTCAAGCTCGGCTTCGCACCCCGTGCGGCCGACGCGCGACGCATCGTGCGGGTGGAGCTTGCCCGCATCGAGCGCAACCCGCGCCATCGGTCGAGCGAAGCGACGCTGCGTGCGCTCGCGCGCAGGCATCTGTTCTTCGAGCTGGACCCCGCGCGGCCGTTGCCGCTGCCGCCGGTGTCGCAGATCGGGCGCGCGGTCGCGCGGCTGCTCGGTGACCTCGGCGGCGCCGACCGCGAGGGGGCGTTGCGCGAGTGCAGTCGCATCGCGCTGCGCCGTTGCGGCGGCGCGCTGCGCGGGGCGAGCGCGGACGAGCAACGAGCGTGGGAGCGCTGCGCGCCGCTCGTGCTGCTGCTGCCCGGCGTCGAACGCTGGCACGTCGCCGAGCGCCGCGCGCTCGGCGACGTGCTGCGCGCGAAGGGCGGTCGCAGCGAACGCGAATTCGCGCTGCGGCTCGTCGCGCACGCGCGCCTGCACGACGCGCTGTTCGCGCTCCGCTGAACGCGTCCGCCGCTCACGGCCGGCGCTCACCGCCGGCCATCACAGCCGGGTGACGCCGGGCAGCCAGCCGACGAGCCGGCCATCCTCGTAGAGCGCGCCGCCGCGCCGTCCGCCGACCCTCAGCTCGGCGAATTCGAGCGTGCGCCGTTCGGGCGCGCTGCGCGCGGCGTCCAGCCGGGCGGCGAGCCGAGCCAGCACAGCGCTCGCGCCGAGCAAGGCCGCAGCGGCGATCCTTCGCGTCGGCGGCGCGCCGCCGACGGCAATCCATCTGATCGTACGAGTCATCACACTCTCCTCGTGTCGGGCCGCGACGGGTCGCGCCGCGGCGATTCGTTCAGGGCCCCTCTTTCAGGGCATCGATCTCCTTGCGCAGCGCCGCGTGGGCGGCCTGCCGCCCGGTCGCGCGGCCTCCGCGGTGCGCGCCCGCGCGCTTGAAGCGGGCGAGCGCGACCAGCGGGTTGCGCGGTTTGGGTGCTGCGTGACGTGCTTTCATCGCGTTCTCCTCGGCGAAGACGTAGTGCTGCAATCGGGCCGCGCGGCGGCGCGGCCGAACGAAAACGGGCGAAGACGGTTCGACCCGGAGCGGCGGTGCCGACCCGGGTGAAAACGCTTATCGGAAGCGTTGAGGCGGCGGCGCTAGTGCGCGCGCAGCGCCCGGGTGCGGAGGGTCGGCTGCCCGCCGACCATGGCCGAGCCGATGCCCGTGCAAACGAGGTTTTGCTCGAACATCGTGCGGCTCCTTTTCGGTCGGCGGTGGATGGGAACTGCAGCTCGATCCGCGGTTCGGAGCGACTGCAGCGACGGAGCGGATGATAAACATGCGTTTATCAGAAGCGCAAGCGGAATTCTCACGGCGGCGCGCCCGCTCACCGCTTGCGTTTCAACGGCGCAACACCCTGCTGCGAGTGCCGCCACAGTTCGGCGTCCCGCTCGGCTGCCGTTCTGCGCGCGGCCACGGCATCGGCCACGTGCGGTTCGGGCGCCGGTGCGAGCACCTCGCCGAGCAGTTCGAGCAGGCGCGCGCGCGCGCGTTCGGGGTGGCGACGGTAATAGCTCAGCACCAGACTGACGATGAAGCGCTCGTCGTCGTCGCGCGGCCGCCCCGCGTCGACCGCAGCGTCCGGCGCAGTCGCCTCGGCACCGACGGCGGCCGGCCCCGGTTCGTGCCGCTGGTCCATCCAGCCGAAGGGTTTGTGCATGCGCCGCTCGAACTGCCGCGCGAGCCGCTCGCCGATCTGCCGCGAACGGTTCTTGATCTGGCTCCAGTAGCTCGGCTGGATCTGCAGCCGCTCGGCGAAACGGCCTTCGAGCCCGCGCAGGGTGGCGGCGTCGGGATTGCGCGCCGCCTGGCGGACGAACTCGTCGAACAGCAGCAGCGCGTTGTCGAGGCGGATCCGGGCGAGGTCGCGGGGCGGTGTCATTGCCCCGATGATAAAGCGGAGTTGACCTAGGCGTCCGGCGAACTTCGCGACGCCCGCGCGACGAAGCGGATGCGCTGCTCGGTCGGCGGCGGGCAGCCGCCGCAGCCGTCGCAGCCCGACGCGCAGGCGCGCGGGTGGTCGCGCGCCGGCTTCGCCGCCGGTCGAAGCCGCGCGAGAACGAAACCGGCCGCCGCAAGAACCGCGGCCGCGATCGCCGCGCCTTCGAAGACTTCGTAGCCGGTCATGCGAACGTCCGTGCAAGGTGGTAGGCGACGAAGGCCGCCGCGTAGGCGAGCAGCGTGAGATACGACGCGGCCAAAGCCATCGTCCGCCACGAGTTGGTTTCGCGCCGGATCACCGCGAGCGTGGCGATGCATTGCGGCGCGAAGACGTACCACGCGAGCAGCGCGAACGCGGTCGCAAGCTCCCACTGCGCGGCGATCACCGGCGCGAGCTGAACGTCCGCGTCCTCGCCGCTTGCCGACAGCGCGTAGACGGTCGCGAGCGCGCCGACCGCCACTTCGCGCGCGGCGAGCCCCGGCACCAGCGCGATCGCGATCTGCCAGTTGAAGCCGATCGGAGCGAAGACGACCTCGAGCGCGCGGCCGACCTGCCCGGCGAAGCTGTAGTGGATCGCGGGCAGCGTCGTGTCCGCCGGCGGCGCGGGGAAGCTCGCGAGCGCCCACAGGAGCACCGTCAGGGCGAGGATGATCGTGCCGACCCGCCGCACGAAGACATGCGCGCGTTCGAGCAGCCCGAGCGCGAGGTCGCGCGGGTTCGGCAGCCGGTACGAAGGCAGCTCGAGCAGCAGCGGATGCTCTCCGGTGCCGGGCGCAAAGCGCTTGATCGCGTAGGCGACGGCCACCGCGCCGGCGATGCCGGCCGCGTACAGCGCAAACAGCACCAGCCCCTGCAGGTTCAGCGCACCGGCGACCTCGCGCGCCGGGACGAACGCGCCGATCAGCAGCGCATACACCGGCAGCCGCGCCGAGCAGGTCATCAGCGGCGCGACGAGAATCGTCACGAGCCGGTCGCGCGGATGCTGGATCGAGCGCGTGGCCATGATGCCGGGCACCGCGCACGCGAAGCTCGACAGCAGCGGGATGAACGAGCGGCCGGACAGCCCCGAACCGACCATCAGCCGGTCGAGCAGGAAGGCCGCACGCGGCAGATAGCCGGACTCCTCGAGCGATAGGATGAACAGGAACAGGATCAGCACCTGCGGCAGAAACACGAGCACGCTGCCGGCGCCGGCGATCACGCCGTCGATGAGCAGGCTTCTGAGCGGACCCGGCGGCAGGAGCGCGTGGACCTGCGCGCCGAGCGCCGTCGTCGCCGATTCGATGCCATCCTGCAGCGGCGCCGCCCAGGCGTAGACCGCCTGGAACATCAGGAAGAGCAGCAAGGCGAGCAGCGCGAGCCCGGCGACTGGATGCAGCACGACGCGGTCGATCGCGTCGTCGATCGCCGCGGTCGCGCGCGGCATCGTCACGGCGGCAGCGAGCAGCCGCGCCGTTTCCGCGTGCGGATCGCCGACCCCGCCGCGCGCGGGCTCGGGAATCGGCGCCCGGTCGAGCAGTTCGACAAGTGCGCGGGCACCGTGGCGCTCGACCGCGACGGTCGCGACGACCGGCGCGCCGAATTCGACGGCGAGCCGCTCGACGTCGATGGCGATGCCGCGCCGGCGTGCGGCGTCCATCATGTTCAGCACGAGCACGAGCGGACGGCCGAGCGCGCGCACTTCGAGCGCGAAACGAAGATGCAGCCGCAGGTTGGTGGCGTCGGCGACGCAGACGAGCACGTCGGGGCGCGGCTCGTCGGCACGCTCGCCGAGACAGACCGCGCGCGTCACCGCCTCGTCGGGGCTCTTCGGATCGAGGCTGTAGGCGCCCGGCAGGTCGAGCACGCGGAAGACGCGGCCCGACGGCGCGCGCCAGCGGCCTTCGCGCCGCTCGACGGTGACGCCGGGGTAGTTCGCGACCTTCTGCCGCGCGCCGGTGAGCCGGTTGAACAGGGCAGTCTTGCCGCAGTTCGGGTTGCCGACCAGTGCGATGCGCGCAGCCGCGACCTCGCTCATCGCACGTCTTCCGCGAGCGCCTCGACGTGCACGCGCTGCGCCTCGGCGCGGCGCAGCGCGAAGCGCGTGAAGCCGACTTGCACGAGGATCGGTTCGCGGCCGAACGGGCCGTGCGCGACGAGCCGCACCGCCTCGCCGGGGACGAAGCCCAGTTCGCCAAGCCGGCGGCCGATCGAATCGACCGGCCCGCGCGGAACAACCGCGCGTACCCGGGCCGCCTGCCCACGGGCAAGTTGATCCAGGGTCACTCGTGTTGTCGTCGCGGGTTCGGGCATCGGTCAAAGCAGGCGCTGCCGTTGTGGTTGCAAATGATAAGCGTTCTCATTAAGCTCGCCTTGACTGAAATCACGGAACCGGCAGGAAGCGATCCGGCCTGCTCCGGACCAGGATCCGACATGTACGTCTGCATCTGCCATGCGGTCACCGACCGCGAGATCCGGGCCGCCGTCGCGGGCGGCGCCGCGCGGCTCGAAGACCTCACGATGACGCTCGGCGTGGGCGCCGGCTGCGGCTGCTGCCGCGAAGCCGCCGTCGCCCTGATCGACGAGCGCCTCGTGCAGATCGAGGAAAGCGAGACGAGTAGCATCGCCGCATAAGTTTCGTCCCACCGACGGAGGCGAGACCATGCAAGGCGACAAGCAGGCGATCGCGCACCTCAACGCGCAACTGAAGAACGAACTCACCGCTATCAACCAGTACTTCCTGCACGCACGAATGCTCGACAACTGGGGCTTCGGGCGCCTCGGAAAGCGCGAGTACGAGGAGTCGATCGGCGAGATGAAGCACGCCGATCGGCTGGTCAAGCGCATCCTGATGCTCGAAGGGCTGCCGAACCTGCAGGACATCGGCAAGCTCGCGATCGGCCAGGACGTCGAGGAGGTGCTGAAGGCCGATCTGGCGCTGGAGCGCACCGCGCAGGGCGCGCTGAAGGCGGGCATCGCGTACTTCGAAGGCGCGCAGGATTTCGTATCGCGCGAGATCTTCGTCGACATCCTCGACGACACCGAGGCGCACATCGACTGGCTCGAGACGCAGCTCGAGCTGATCGGCAAGGTCGGAGCGCAGAACTACCTGCAGTCGCAGATGGACGGGCCGTCGAGTTGAAGCGCGCCCGCGAAGTCGCGCGACGGGTTTCCGTTCGCGCTTCGCCGGGCCTGTCCTGAGCCAGGCGAAGGGCTCGACGCGAACGGTTCCTCCGGGCCACGCTAGCGGTACACGAGTACCGGCACCTTGGCGTGCGTCAGCACCTTCTGCGTTTCGCTGCCGAGGATCACCGCCGACAGTCCCCGCCGGCCGTGCGAGGCCATGAAGATCAGGTCGCACTTGTTCCGGCGCACGGCATCCAGGATCGCGTCGGCGGGAAAATCGCTGGTCACGTGCTCGCAGGCGCACGGCACGCCGGCCGCCCGCGCGGCCTTTTCGATGACACCGAGGTACTTCGCTGCCGCGTGCTCGATCAGCTTGGCGTGCTCGTCGGGCGGCAGGTAGCTCACCGGCAGCAGGTTCTCGTACACGAGCGGTGTGGCCGCCGGCGCGGCGAAGAACCCGGTCACGCGCGCGCCGAGCGCGCGCGCCAGCTCGACGCCGGCGGCGGCGGCCTTCTCCGAAAGCTTCGAGCCGTCGGTCGGAATCAGGATGTGCCTGTACATGGCGCCCTTCCTTCGTTTCGAACTCATCGCGCGAACGGCAGCACCCAGATCGCCATGCCGAGCGCGTAGCACACGCCGGCGGCGACCAGCGTAAACGGCACGCTCCATGCGAGGAACTCGCGCAGCGCGATCTTGCGCTTTTCCTCGCGCTCGCAGATGTTGAGCGCCGCGAACAGCGCCGGCGCGCCGGCCACCGTCAGATTGCTGCCGAGCGTTCCTGACCACAGCAGCATCCACCACAGCGGCCACACCGCCACGCCCGTCGACTGCATGTCCTTGATCGTGTACAGGAAGGTCAGGATGTAGGCGTCGTGCTCGACGATGCCGACGATCGGCACGGTGACCCAGTACAGCAGGGTGGCGCCGAGCGCGAGATTCTCGGCGAACAGCGGCCGCAGCGCGTGCGCGAGCTGGTCGATGATCTTCATCTTCTCCAGGCCGCCGACCAGCGCGAACAGCGCGATGTAGAAGAAGATCGCGCGCCAGTCGAGCTCGCCGAGGATCTCCTCGAAGCTCGGCGCCTGCACGCGTTCACCGAGCGCCTCGAGCGCGAGCACCAGCGTCACCGCACCGGTCAGCGCGATGAAGCCGAGCTTGACGCCGAGCAGTTCGCGCAACGCCATGCCGACGACGGTCGCGAGGAACCAGCCGACGACGACCGCGGCGAAGAACCGGTTCGGAATGCGCGTTTCGATGCCGAGACTCGCGATGTCGACCGCCTCGCGCCCGCGCGCGCGAAAGCCGTACGCGTACATCGCCGCCAGCGTCACGGCGAAGGTCGCCATCAGGATCGGAAACGACGACGGCCGCCCGTGCTGCCAGATGAAGTCGCGGAACTCCGCGCCGGACACGCTGTGCAGCATCTGCGGCGGCAGATCGCCCAGCAGCAGCGCCGTTCCCATGAAGTTGGCCGAGAAGCCGATCATCAGCACGACGGGCGTGACCGGCAGCTTCATCGCGCGCGCCAGCGGCAGCGCCACCGGCGCCATCATCAGGATCACGACGACGTTGTCGACGAACATCGAGATCACGCCGGCCAGCAGCGACAGGATCATCACCAGCAGCCCGGGCCGCCCGCCCGACAGCCGCAGCGCCCGCACCGACAGCCAGCTCGGTACGCCGGTCTTGCCGAAGTAGCCGGCGATGATCCAGATGCTCACGAGGATCGCCATCACGTTCCAGTCGACGAGCTGGAACGCCTCGACCTCGGTCATCACGCCGACCCAGATCATCGTCGCCACGCCGATCAGCGCAGCGACCGCACCGTCGACGACGTTGGTGATCACCGCGAGGATCGTGATCGCGAAAATCGCGAGCGCGACCCATGCCATCGTGTCCATCGGAGCTTCCTCCCGCGCGACGCTGCGCAGACGATAGGGGCAGCGCGTGCGCGCGGACTTGCGCTCGATCAGCCGCGCCGCACGCCGCCATGGCCCGGATCGCGATGCTAGAGTCAGCGCGCAGTGCTGCCCGCGGGGGAGGCATGCGCGATCGCAAGACTTGGTTCTCGATCCATCGCTGGCTCGGCATCGGGCTGGGGCTGTGGTTCGCGCTCGTCGGGGTGACCGGCAGCGTGCTGGTTTTCGAGGACCCGATCGACGCCTGGTTGAACCCCGGACTGCTGACGACCGCGGACCGCGGGCCGTGGCTCGCGCCCGACGCGATCGCCGCGCGCGCGACCGACGGCTACGCGCTCGGCAAGGTCGAGCGGATCCGGATGCCGCTCGCGCAAGGGGAGGTGTATCGGCTTTTCATCCGCACGTCGCCGAACCGGCGCGTCGGCTCCGAACGCATCGAAGCGTTCTTCAACCCGGTCACCGGCGCACTGCTCGGCACGCGCGGCACCGAGACGCTCGGCCTGTCCGCGCCGTACGTGCTGAAGACCGTCTACGAGTTCCATCGCAACGTGCTGCTCGGGAATGCCGGTTCGAACATCGTGGGCATCGCCGGCTTCCTGCTGCTCGCCAACGCGATCGCCGGCTTCGTCGTCGCGTGGCCGCGCAAGCGCGAAGGACTGCGGCGGCTCGTCTGGATCAACTGGCGCGGCAACGCCACGCGCATCTTCTTCGACCTGCACCGCTCGGCCGGCGCGATCTTCTTCGTGCTGCTGGTGCTGGCCACCGTCACCGGCAGCACGCTCGTTTATCTGAACTACGTGCGCGACCTGGTCAACGTGTTCTCGAAGGTCGCGTCGTTTCCGACGATCCCCTGGGTGCCCGGCGCCCGCGACGAGCCGAAACCTTTCGGCGAGATCGTCGCCGCGGTGCGCAGCGCCTATCCGGACCGCGCGATCACCGAGATCCACGGACCGCCGGGACGCGCCAGCGGGTATCTCTTCTACCTGAAGCGGGCCGGTGACGAACACCGGCTCGGCGACACGATCGCCTGGGTGCATCCGGTCACGGCGCAGATCCTGGTCGAGCGCAGCGACCGCACGCGCAGCGCGGGTGAAACGCTGATGCACTGGCTGTTCCCGCTGCACAGCGGGACCGCGTTCGGCACCGCCGGCATGGTCGCGATGAGCGCGACCGGCGCGATGCCGATCCTGCTCGTTCTGACCGGCCTGTGGGTCTGGCTGCGCAAGAGGCGCGGCGAACGCATCGGCCGCGAGCGCCGCGCAGCGCGCGCGGCGGTTGCGGTGTCGGCGGCGGGGGAGTGAGCTGCTCTCACACCCCCCTTTCGCAAAGGGGGGTAGGGGGGATTTCTCCAGCGGGTGCCAGGGACGAGAAATCCCCCCTCGATCCCCCCTTTTCAAAGGGGGGAGGATGAACTCACGCCGCCTTGGCCAGCCCGCTCGCGCGCGCGACGAAGAGTCGCGCCAGCGGACTCTCGGGACGCACGGCGCTGCGCTCGGCAGCGAGCGCGGCGGCGAGCCCCCGGTCGCCCGCGCGGAAAGCCGCTTCGATCAGCGTCAGGTCGATCAGATCGCGCTGCGCGTGGCTGCCGCCGAAGCGGTTCGCGATGTTGCGGATCGGGCGCAGCAGGCGCACGCATTCGGCGTAGTCGCCCGCACCGAACGCGTGGACCGCACGCGTCGCCGCGTGCCCCACCTCGCGCGTGAAGTCCGCGTTGTCGCCGAGCCCGGTCAGCGCCGCGCGTTGCGCCTCGAGCACGGCCTGCTGCAGGTCGGTGCGGCGGCTTCCGACGAAGGCCATCATCGCGTGCATGTCGTTGAAGGCGTAGTTGCCGGCGCCGGCGATCGGCGCCCAGTTGTCGGCGACGGCGCGCCAGCGGTCGCCGACGTCGGCGCCGCGAAGCTGCAACCGCCACAGCAGCGCCGAGGCGTCGATCATGTCGAGCACGACGTTCGAGCGCTTGCCGTAGATCGGACCGTCGAACAGACGCAACACCTCTTCGACCTGCCCCAGCTCGAGCTGGAACAGCGCGAGATGCCACCAGTTGTGCACGGCGAAGAAGCTTTCGTTCGACCACGCGTCGCTGTCGCGCGTCATCCACGCGATGCCGTCGCGCGGGCGGTTGCGCATCTCGTACACGTGCGCGACCGCGTGCCAGCCCCAGCCGTCGCGCCGCTCCAGCTCGACGCAGGCGCGGCCCTGCTTTTCGGCCTGCGCGTAGTCGCCGGTCTCCTCGAGGCCGAACGCGTGCATGCCGAGCAGCGCGTGATAGCCGGGGATCGACCGGCTCCACGCGGGCAGCGCGCGCGCGATCCGGTCGCGCAGCATGCGCGAATCGCCGGTGAAGAAGTCGATCTGGTGCCCGACCTGCAGCGCGAGCGCGTCGCGCGGGTAGGCCACGCTCACGTCCTCCAGCGTGCGTCCGGCCTCGCGCCAGCGGCCTTCGGTCAGCAGGCGCACCGCTTCGAGATGACCGCGCTCGCGGTCGTTGGCCGGCAGCGCGCGTGCCGCCTCGTGGCAGGCCCGCGCGACCGCGATGCCGGCGGGCTCGGTGCCGAGCAGATGCAGGTAGGCCTTCAGCACGTGCGCCATCGTCATCTCCGGGCTGGCGGCCAGCGCCACCTCGACGGAGGCGACCGGGTCGCCGATGAAACAGCGCAGTTCGTGCGCCGCGCGCTCGAACGCGGCAAGGCTCTCGTGGTTCGCGCCGGACACGGCGTGCCCGGCGGTATCGAATAGCTTCATGGATCGTCCCTCGAAAAAGTGCCGTCCGCGCTGCGGACCCGGCCTGCTAATTTAGGTAGCCGCGCGCGCCGCGAGAATGGCCGATCCGCCGCATCGCTTGGCCGATCCGCCGCCCGCTGCGCGCGCAGCAGTCCGGATCTACGAGGTTCGCGCGCCGATGGATGCACTGTCCGACGTGCTGCGGGTCGTTCGCCTGTCCGGCGGCGTTTTCCTCGACGCGAAGTTCACGGCGCCGTGGTGCATCTCGGCGCGCGTCGGCCCCGAGGACTGCCGCTACACGGCCGAACCGCCCGCCAGCGTGATCGCCTTCCACTATGTGATCGAAGGCCGTATGCTGCTGCAGGTCGAAGGCAACGCGCCGGTCGAAGTCGCGAGCGGCGCGATGGTGCTTCTGCCGCGCAACGACACGCACACGATCGCGAGCGAGCCCGGACTGAAACCGGCCGACGGCGACGCGCTGGTCGCGCTGCAAAGCGACGGCGGACTGGCGCGCATCGAGCACGGCGGCGGCGGCGCGGTCACCCGCATCGTCTGCGGCTTCGTCGGCTGCGACGCGACCCGCCATCCGCTCGTCGAAGCGCTGCCGCGCGTTTTTACGCTCGACCTGAACGGCAAACCGTGCGCCGAGTGGGTCGCGGCGTCGTTCCGCTATGCCGCGCAGGAAGTCGCCGCCGGGCGCGCCGGCTCGGAAACGGTGCTCGGCAAGCTCGCCGAGCTGCTGTTCGTCGAGGCGGTGCGCGGCTACGTGGATACGCTGCCGGCAGCGCGGCGCGGCTGGCTCGCCGCGCTGCGCGACCCCGCGATCGGGCGCGCGCTCGCGCTGCTGCACGCGCGCCCCGCGCACACGTGGACGACCGAGGAACTGGCCGGCGCGGTGGCGCTTTCGCGCTCGGCTTTCGCCGATCGCTTCGTCCAGCTGGTCGGCGTGCCGCCGATGAGCTACCTGACGAGCTGGCGCATGCAGCTCGCGGCGGCACGGCTGCGCGACACGCACCGCCCGATCGCGCAGATCGCCGCCGAGACCGGTTACGAGTCCGAAGCCACGTTCGCGCGCGCGTTCAAGCGCGAGATGGGCGTTTCGCCGGGACGGTATCGCGCCGGCGCGTGACGCCGCACGGCCGGCGCGTTGCCGCTACGGTGCCGGCGTCGAGGCCACGGCCGCGTCGGCCTGGATCACCCCGGCGCCGACGGCGTCGCACAGCACGCTGCCGCACAGCGTGTCCCACGTGACCGTCGCCGGATGATCGAAGTCGAAGATCGCGCGCGATCCGCTCGGCGGCAGCGCGAGCGCGGTCGATTTCAGCAGGCTTTCGACCTGCACCTGCGTGAGCGTCGGGTTCTTCTGCAACATCAGCGCGGCGACCGACGCGACGTGCGGGGTGGCCATCGACGTGCCGCCGACGAAGAAGAAGTTGGTGCCGACCCCGCGCAGATCGCCGATGCCGCGCGACCACCACGGCAGGTGGTTGTAGCCGGGCGTGCCGGGAAACGGACCGCGCACCCACGATCCGGGTGCGAGCACGTCGAGCTGCTGGCCGGGCAGCGCGCGGCTGCTGAACTCCGAAACGTAGACGTCGCCCGTCTGCGTCGCGTCGGCCACTTCGCCCGAGCCGGGCAGCAGCGGCGGGTTCGGATACTTCAGCCACCACATGCGGTAGCGCGGCAGACCGTCGGTCGGCTTGAGCCATTCGCCGGTCCAGCCGACCGAGCCCGCGGAAATCACCGGCGGATACGCGCCGGGGAAGCTCATCCCGTCCTCACCCTCGTTGCCCGCCGCCGCGACGACGATCACGCCGTTGGCGATCGCGTCGTCGATCGCCTCTTTTTCGATCGCGTCGAGCACCGAACCGCCGAGGCTCATGTTGATCACCATCGGGCTGTAGCCGGCGCGTTTCAGCGCGGTCGCGTAACGGATGCCCGCGACGACCATTTCGGTCGTACCGAACACCGCGGTGAAGCCGGCCTGCTGGTTCGGATCGGGACAACGCGGCCGCGCGGGAATCTGATAGTCGGACAGCACCTGCACCGGAATGATGGTCACGTCCGGTGCGATGCCGCGCACCATGATCGGCGGCAGCGCAAAGCCGGCCGCGTCGTCGAAGTTCGAGTCGTAGAAATAGCCGAGGATCGTGCTGGCGACGTGCGTGCCGTGCGTCGAGCCGCGCGAGCCGACCCAGGTCGATTGCTGCAGCGTGCCGACCGCGACTTCGAGCCCGCAGGGATCGACGCTGTGCGCCTTGAACGTCACCGGCTGATGAAAGCCGGTGCCGAGCTGCGTTGCGACGCGTGCGCCGGGGAAGTAGTCGCGCCAGTTGGGCGCGAGCCCGGTGTCGAGCACGGCGACGTACACGCCCCGGCCGGTCTGCGGCACCGCTTCGATGTTGATCAGATCCGCATCCCAGGTGGAGTAGCCGCCTGCGGTCGACGTTTCTCCGCTGAACGGATTGCCCGCGAACGCCGCGGTCGCGGCAAGTCCGAGCGAAGCGCACAGCCATCTGAGTGACCGTTGGGTGCTCATCGGTTCCCTCCATGATGTGCCCGATAAAGGATCGGCGCCGCGTTCGACCCGACCGGGATCGGCCGCGGCGCCGCGCGGTCATCGTAGTCCCGGCCGCATCGCATTGCGCACGCTGCGCCGACGGACGGCGATGCCGCGGATGCGCTATTCGCCGACGAGGTGCAGCACGACCTCGCGCGCGTCGCCGCGCCGGCGGTGTTCGTAGACGTAGATCCCCTGCCAGGTGCCGAGCGCAAGCGCGCCGCCGACGACCGGCACCGCCAGCTGCGTCTGCGTCAGCGCGGCGCGCACGTGCGCCGGCATGTCGTCGGGGCCTTCGGTCGTGTGCCCGAACAGCGGGTCGCCGTCGGGAACGAGCCGCGCGAAGAAGCGCTCCAGATCGCGCCGCACCTCGGGATCGGCGTTTTCCTGGACGAGCAGGCTCGCGGACGTGTGCCGGATGAAGAGCGTCAGCAGCCCGTCGCGCACGCCCGACCCGCGCACCCATTCGGCCACGCGGCGCGTGATGTCGACCAGGCCGCGGCCGGGGGTTTGGACCGTCAACGTCGTGTGGGCCTGTCTCATGGCTCGCCGCAGCGGGTTCGCGTTCGAAATGCTAGGGCAGACGCTGACGCGCCGCACGGCCGAAGTCGCTGCGCCGCCCTGTCGAAGCGGCGCGGTCGAGGCGGCGCGCCCGGCGCCTTACGGTTTTGTTAGCGATCGTTGAGCACAAATTTCGCAGCCGCACGCGCGCGGCGTCATTAGCGTTGCGGGTGTACGTCGGCGCGGGCGCCGACGCATACCAACGGGGATTCTTCGTGCACGATCGCTTCAGCCGCTGGTCGACCGCCTTCTGGCGCGGCGTGATCATCGCTTTTTTCGCGCTGACCGCGCTCGTGCTGCTCGAGGAGTCGCGCGCGGCCGACGCTTCGGCAGCCGCGGCGCGCGGTATTCCCGCTTCTCGTTGATCTGCGACACAGGTCGTTCGCGCGCGGCGCGCGCGGGCTGCGCGCAGTCCGCTAGCCTGAGCTTTGTCCGCGATCGCGATCGGCGCGGCAACACAAGCGTCGGTCCGGCCGCCGGCGAACGGAGGTTGCACTTGACCACGGAGATCCTGATCCTCGGCGACGGTACCGGCGGGCTGGTCGTCGCCAACCTGCTGGCAAAGCAGGCGCACCGCGAGAACCCGGACCTGCGCATCAAGCTGATCGGCAACTCGCCGAAGCACACGTACCAGCCGGGCATGCTGTTCCTGCCGTTCCAGACACCCGGCTACCGAACGCTCGCCGACATCCAGCGCGACAACACGGACTTCATCGGCGCCGGCATCGAATACGTCCGCGAGCGCATCACCGCGATCGACACGACCGCGCGCCGCGTGACGACCGAGCGCGGCGAGCACGGGTACGACTGGCTGGTGCTCGCGCTCGGCTGCCGCACGGTGGTCGACGCGATCGAAGGTCTGCCCGAGCGCTGGGGCAAACGCGCGCACGGCTTCTACACGCCCGACAGCGCGCTCGCGCTCGCGCAGGCGCTCGCGAACTTCGACGGCGGCGATCTGGTCGTCGACATCGCCGAGATGCCGATCAAGTGCCCGGTCGCGCCGCTCGAATTCATCTGCCTGGCGGACGACTACCTGACCCGGCGCGGACTGCGCAGCCGCACGCAGCTGACGCTGGTAACGCCGTTGACCGGCGCGTTCACCAAGCCGATCTGCAACGAGATGCTGACCGGCATGCTTGCCGGCAAGGACATCAAGGTGGTGCCGAACGCGTCGCTCGCGAAGGTGACCGATACGCATATCGCCTGCCCCGATGGACAGACCGTGCCGTACGACCTGCTGGTGACGATTCCGCCGCACGAAGGCTCGGACCTGATCGACGACGCCGGGCTCGGCGACGGGCTCGGCTTCGGACTGACCGACAAGCAGACGCTGAAAGCGAAGAAGGCCGAGCGCGTTTTTCTGCTCGGCGACAACACGAACGTGCCGACGTCGAAAGCGGGGTCGGTCGCGCACTTTCAGGCCGAGATCGTCGTGCACAACCTGCTGCGCGAGATCGCCGGCCGCGAGGCGCAGCCGCTCGCCGACGGCCACGCCAACTGCTTCATCGAAACCGGTCACGGCAGGGCGATCCTGATCGACTTCAACTACGACATCCAGCCGGTGCCGGGCAGGTTCCCGCTGCCCGTGATCGGCCCGCTGTCACTGCTGAAGGAGACGCGGCTGAACCATCTGGGCAAGCTCGCCTTCAAGCCGATCTACTGGAACATGCTGCTGCCCGGCCGCCCGATCCCGCTGGTCGGCTCGCGCATGAGCACGCTCGGCAAGCAGATGGGCGTGCTCGAGCGGCGGCATTAGCCCGGCTGCGAGGCGAAGACGCGGCGCGCCGTGCGATGGGCCGCTTTCGACACCCAGGCTACGGAGAAGACCTCAGTGTCCTTTCCCTGTGCCCTCGGCGTTCTCGGTGGTGAATTCATCGGCCTTCGAAGGCGGCGGCCTACCACTGATGGCACAGAGAGTGACGTTCTTTGCCGCCGCGGCCTCCGCGTGAAGATCAGCCTCCGCAATCTCAGGCGAGGTTGCGCAGTTCCCTCAGCGCGACCGACGCGGTGGCCAGATCCATCGTGCGCGCCTCGGCGAGTTCTTCGACGAGCCGGCGCGCGCGCGCGAGCGCGTGCGCGTTCGCCTGCTCCCACGCCGCGACCGTGGCGGCGACGTCGCCGCTGCCGTGCAGCTTCGCCGCCTGCGCAGCGAACTCGCGCTGCAGGTCCGCGAGGTCGTCGCCGAGCGCGGCCTTCGCGCGCGCCTGCCAGTAGCCGTCGGCCGGCAGCGCCGCGATCTGCGCGCGCAGGCGGTCGAGGCCGAGGCGGTCGCCGAGCGCGAAGTAGGCGGCCGCGACTTCGTCGAGGCTGCGCCGCGCATGGTCGGCGATCTCGGCGACGTCGAGCGCGCCGAAGTGCGCTTCGCACGAGGCGACCTGCGCCGCCAGCTCGGCGGGCACGCCGGCGGCGACCCAGCGATCGCGAAGCTGCGCGTTGACCCGCGGCGTGCCGGGCTCGGCGGCGATAAACGCGGCGAGCGCCGCGGCCGCCTGCGCCATCCGCGCGATCGTCCGGTCCATCGGGTCGGTGAGCCGGCGCGAGCGCAGGAACCAGGTCGTCGCGCGTTCGGTGAGCCGCGCGATCTCGAACAGCATCTCGGCCTGCACCGCGTCGGCCACGCGGTTGTCGAGCGCTTCGATCGCCCGCCAGTTCGCGACCACGCCGAAGCTTTCGCGCGCGAGCAGATACGCGCGCACCACCTGCGCAGGGGTGGCGCCGGTGTTTTCCGCGAGCCGGTGCACGAAGGCGCTGCCGACGCGGTTGACCATGCTGTTCAGCACGTAGGTCGCGACGATCTCGCGCTTCAGCGGATGGCGGTCGATGTACGAGGCGTAGCGCTCGCGCAGCAGGACGGGGAAGTAGCGCGCCAGCGCGGTGGCCACCCACGGGTCCTCGGGCAGGTCGGAGGCGAGCAGTTCGTCGAACAGCCACATCTTCGAATACGCGAGCAGCACCGCGCTTTCCGGCGCGGTGAGCCCGATGCCGCGGCGCTTGCGCTCGGCGATCTCCTCGTCGCTCGGCAGGAACTCGAGCGCGCGATTCAGCCGCCCCGCTTTCTCGAGGAAGCGCATGAAGCGCGCCTGCTGTTCGAGAAGCTGCGGCGCGCTGCGCACCGCGAGGCTGATCGCCTGCGTCTGGAAGTAGTTGTCGCGCAGCACCAGCGCGGCGACCTCGTCGGTCATGTCCGCCAGCAGCTTGTTGCGCTGCTTTTCGGTCAGCTCGCCCTCGGCGATCGCGAGGCCCAGCAGGATCTTGATGTTGACCTCGTGGTCGGAGGTGTCGACGCCGGCCGAGTTGTCGATCGCGTCGGTGTAGATGCGGCCCCCCGCGAGCGCGTATTCGATGCGGCCGCGCTGCGTGCAGCCGAGGTTGCCGCCTTCGGCGACGACCTTGCAGCGCAGTTCGCGGCCGTCGACGCGGATCGCGTCATTGGCGCGGTCGCCGACCTCGGCATGCGTTTCGGTCGATGCCTTGACGTAGGTGCCGATGCCGCCGTTGTAGAGCAGATCGACGGGGGCCTTCAGGATGGCGTTGATCAGCTCGTTCGGGGTCAGTTGCTTCGCTTCGATGCCGAGCGCGCGTGCCGCTTCCGGCGAAATCGGGATCGACTTGGCCGAGCGGCTCCACACGCCGCCGCCCGCGGAGATCAGTTGCGTGTCGTAGTCGGCCCACGACGAGCGCGGCAGATCGAACAGCCGCTTGCGTTCGTCCCAGCTTCGCGCCGGATCGGGATTCGGGTCGATGAACACGTGCCGGTGGTCGAACGCGGCGACCAGCTTGATGTGCTTGGATAGCAGCATGCCATTGCCGAACACGTCGCCCGACATGTCGCCGATGCCGACGACCGTAAAGTCGGTCGTCTGCGTATCGACGCCCAGTTCGCGGAAATGGCGCTTGACGCTCTCCCACGCGCCGCGCGCGGTGATGCCCATCTTCTTGTGGTCGTAGCCGGCCGAGCCGCCCGAGGCGAACGCGTCGCCGAGCCAGAAGCCGTACTCCTTGCTGATCGCGTTCGCGTAGTCGGAAAAAGTGGCGGTGCCCTTGTCGGCGGCGACGACCAGGTACGGATCGTCGTCGTCGTGGCGAACGATCTGCGGCGGCGGTACGGCCTTGCCCGCGACCAGGTTGTCGGTCAGGTCGAGCAGCCCGCGCAGGTAGTCCTGGTAGCAGGCCACGCCTTCCTTCATGTAAGCGTCGCGCTCGGTCGGCGGCGGCGCCTTCTTCAGCACGAAACCGCCCTTGCTGCCGACCGGGACGATCACCGTGTTCTTGACCATCTGCGCCTTGACGAGGCCGAGCACCTCGGTGCGGAAGTCCTCGTGCCGGTCCGACCAGCGCAGGCCGCCGCGCGCGATCTTGCCGCCGCGCAGATGCACGCCCTCGAAGCGCGCCGAATACACGAAGATCTCGAACATCGGTTTCGGCTCGGGCAGCCCGGGTACCTTCGACGGATCGAACTTGAACGACAGGAAGCCGCGCCGCTCGCCGCGTTCGTTGGTGCGCCAAAAGTTCGTGCGCGAGGTGGCCTGGATCAGCGCGAGGTACTGCCGCAGCACGCGGTCCTCGTTCAGGTTGGCCACTTTCTCGAGCGCCTGTTCGATCGCGCGCACCTGCCGCGCGACCGCCTCGGCGCGCGGCGCGCCGCCGCAGGCGCCGGTTTCGTCCGGATCGAAGCGCACGCGGAAAAGCTGAACCAGCAGCCGCGCGATGCGCGGATGCGCGTTGAACGTCGCCTCGACGAACGCGGGCGTCAGTGCAAAGCCGATCTGCCTCAGGTACTTCGCGTACGCGCGCAGCACGACGACGTCGTCCGCCGCGAGCGCGGCGCGCAGCACGAGCCGGTTGAACTCGTCGTTCTCGACGCGGCCGTCGATCACCCGCAGGAAAGCGTCCTCGAACAGCGGCTTGACGGTGTCGACCTCGAACTCGTCGGTCGACAGCGCGAGCAGCTCGAAGTCGTGGATCCACATCGGCCCGCCGTCGGCGGGGCGGACCTGCGCGGGATGCTCGGTCAGCACGCGCACGCCCATGTGCTCGAGCATCGGCAGGCTGTCGGACAGCACGACCGGATCGCCGGCGCGGTAGATCTTGAAGCCGAGCGCGCCGGCGCGCGCGCCGAGCGGGCGATACAGCTTGACCGCGAGCTGACCCGCGGCGAGGCCGTCCATCTTGCGGATGTCGGCGACCGCCGCGCGCGCCGCGGTGCGCTCGCGATAGGCGCTCGGGAAAGCGCGCTGCCAGCGCTTGAAGAGCTGCATGCCGCGGCCTTCGCCTTCGGACTCGATCAGCGCTTCGGCCAGTTCGTCCTCCCAGCGGCGCGCGGCGGCGGCGAGCTTCGCCTCCAGCTCGCGCCGATCGACCGCGGGCACCTGCCCGGGGGTCGTGCGCACGGTGAACAGGATGCGCGCTAGCACGTCGTCGGTCAGCAGCACGTCGAACTCGTTGCTGGTGCCGGCGAACGCGGCCATCAGGAGGTCCTGGAACTTGATCCGCAGCTCGGTGCCGTACTTGTCGCGCGGCACGTAGATCATGCAGGTGACGAAGCGCTCGAACGGATCGCGCCGGATGAAAAGCCGCAGCCGCTGCCGTTCGCCCAGTTGCAGAATGCCCTGTACGGTTTCGTACAGCTCGTCCACGCCGATCTGGAACAGCTCGTCGCGCGGGTACGTCTCGAGGATGTGCACGAGCGCCTTGCCGAGGTGGCTGTCGGGCGCGAGTCCCGCGCGCGCGACGACCGCGGCGGCCTTGCCGCGCAGCAGCGGGATGTCGACGACGCGCGCGCTGTACGCGGTCGACGTGAGCAGCCCGAGGAAGCGGTGCTCGCCGATCACCTTGCCCTCGCGCGAAAAGCGCTTGATGCCGATGTAGTCGACGTAGCCGGGCCGGTGCACGGTCGCGCGCGCGTTGGCCTTGGTCAGGATCACGAGCGGCGTGGGCGCATGCGCGAGCACGCGCGCCTGCTTGGGCAGCGCGGCGAAGCTGCCCGACACCTGCTCGGCGCCGGTTTCGCGCAGGATGCCGAGCCCGCTGCCGGCGACGAGCTTCAGCGCGTCCTCGCCGCCTTCGACGACGAGGTCGTGGCAGCGATAGCCGAGCAGCAGGAAGTTGCCGTTGGCGAGCCACTCGAGAAAGGCGCGGCTTTCGGCAAGCTCCTCGGCGGCCGCGGGCGGCGCGCTCGCGGCAAGCTCGGCGGCGGCTTCGCGCAGCTTCGCGAGCATCGGCTTCCAGTCCTCGGTGGTCGCGCGCACGTCGCCCAACACGCGTTCGATGCCGGCGGCAAGCTGCGCGCGCGCCTCCGGATCGACCAGCCGGTCGACCTCGATGTGCATCCACGACTCGAGCTTCGCATCGGGCGCTTCGCGCCGCGGCCGCACCGAAACGAGCCGACCGCCCGCATCGCGCTCGACCGCGAACACGGGATGGATGCGCAGGTGCAGCGTCAGCCCCTGCCGGTTCGCTTCCATCGTCGCCGAGTCGACCAGGAACGGCATGTCGTCGTTGACGACCTCGATCACCGTATGCCGGACGGCCCAGCCGTGCTCGGCCGCGCTCGGGCTGTAAACGCGCACCTTCGGTTTGCCCGGCGCGCGCACGCGGCCCAGCTCCCAGTGCGAAAGCGCCGCACCGGCCAGATCCTCCGGACGGCGCGCGGCGATGTCCTCCGGATCGACCTGGCGGTAGTAATCGCGGACGAACACCTCGATCAGCGGGCGTTCCGCCGCGGCGACCTTCTGCTGCGCGTGTGCGACCGCGGCGTCGATCAGCTCCTCGTGGGGCGTTGCCGGCTTGTTCATCGGCATCTCCCGTGTCGTTCTTGTGTGCGATCGGGCGAGTATGCCGCTGCGACCCCCGGCTTGGGAAATCGCGTGCCGGCCACGCGGGGCGTGCGCCGCTACCGGTCGCAGACGACGACGCGGTCGCGGCCCAGGCGCTTGGCCTCGAGTACCGAGTCGTCGGCCGCTTTCAGCAGCGCTTCGATCGAGTCCGGCGCGCTGCGCGTATCGGCGACACCCGCCGAAAACGTGCAGCCCCCGATCGCGGGCCCGTCGTCGCCGTCGGCCGCGAGCACGAACGCGCGCCACTGCTTGAGCAGCGCGCGCACCTTCTCGGCGGCGGCTTCCGCGTCGGTGTGCGGCATCAGCAGGCAGAACTCTTCGCCGCCGTAGCGGCAGGCGACGTCGCTCCTGCGGACGCGGCGCGCGAGCAATTGCCCGAACGCGGCGAGCAGGCGGTCGCCCGCGCCGTGGCCGTAGCGGTCGTTGACCGCCTTGAAGTGGTCGAGATCGATCAGCGCGACCGCGAGCGGCCCGCCTTCGCGCCGCGCGAGCGCGAACAGCGCGGGCAGCACCTCGTTCAGGTGCCGGCGGTTGTACAGTCCGGTCAGGACGTCGCGCAGCGCCTGCTGCTTCAGCTCCGCCTGCAGCGACTGCACTTCGCGCACCTTGCCCGCAAGCTGGCGGTTGATCGTCTCCAGCTCGGCCTTGGCGCGCTCGCTGCTGCGGCGGCGCGCGTCGATCGCGTCGCGCTCGCGCCGGATGCGCAGCAGCTCGGTCTGCAGCGAAGCGGCCTGGAAGCGCGCCTGCGAGGCGCGCTGCGCGCGCTCGACGTGCAGCGTCTGCCAGACGCGCAGGTGGCGCAGCGCGGCCTGCGCGTTGCCGAGCTGCTCGTGCAGATCCGCCAGCGCGGCGAAATACAGGCAGCGCGCGCGCAGGCTCGGTCCTTCGTCCGGCAGCGGCAGCGCGCGTTCGAGCAGCGCGACGGCGCCGGCCGCGTCGCCTTCCGCGCGCCGCAGCTCCGCCTCGGCCACCGCGAGTTCGATCCGTTCCTCGGCGACCGCGTCCTGCGCGAGCGCCGCGCGCGCCTGCTCGATCAGGCGGCGGCCGAGCGCCGTCTTTCCCGCGCGCAGCGCGGCGATCGCCATCGTCTCGAAGGCCGCGCCGTGCGCGCCGCGTCCGCTCGCGTCGGCCGGCAACGCGAGCAGCCGCTCGATGTCCGGCAGCGCCTCGCGCGGGCGGCCGAGATCGGTCAGGCAGACGACGCGGTTGACCAGCAGCACGGCGAGCAGCCGCGCGTTGTCGAGGAAGGCGCAGCGCTCGATGCCCTGCGCGATGTAGCGCAGCGCCTCGTGGTAGTCGCCGAGCTGGTACAGCTCGTGCGCGAGATTGCAGTACAGCACCGCGTCGAAGCCGTGGTTGCGGGTCGGACTCGACTCGCGCAGCGCCTGGTACATGTAGGCGAAGGCTTCGGCCGAATCGCCGAGCGCCGAGTACGAGCCGGCGATGCCGTTCAGCAGCATGCCGCGCTCCTCCTGCCGCAGCACGCGCAGCCCGTCGGCGCGCAGCGGCAGCACGAGGTCGAGCGATTCGCGCGCGCGGCCTTCCATCAGGCGGCAGCGCCCGATGCCGACCTGCGCGAGGATTGCGCCGGCGCGCTCGCGCGTGGCTTCGAAGCAGCGTTGCGCGGCGGCCAGCTCCTGCACCGCCTCGCGCGGCGTCGCGTACCGCATCCGGTGAAAACCGCGCGCGAGCCGCGCCCAGCCTTCGGCCGGGGCGTCGCCGGCGGCGAGCGCACGCGCGAGCGCCTGCTCGGCGAGCGCGAGCGAACGGCGCGCGTCCGGGTACTGCAGGCGCCAGGCCCGGCGCGCCAGCCGCAGCGCCGGCGAAACGCCCGGCACCGTGCGTGCGATGGGTGCTTTCATCGCCGTCATTGTCGGACGCGGTGCGTCCGCGTCAACACGAAGGCACAGCATCGCGGCGCGCAGCTTCGCCGCGCGCGCATAATGCCGCGCGAAGCCGCGCCCCGCGTTCCCGACGCAGCGAAGCGCCTGCCGCCGGCGGCGCTCGCCACGCCATCGCATGCCCACCCCGTCTGCACCGCGCAAGCCCCGCGTGATCTGCCTCGGCGGATCGGCGACGATCGACCAGATCTTTCTCGTCGACGAGGTGAAGCAGCCGTCGGCGAAGATCATGGCCAAGGACTTCGTCGAAACCGGCGGCGGCATGGCGGCCAACGCCGCGGTCGCCGTGCAGCGGCTCGGCGGGCAGGCGTCGTACTGGGGCCGCGTCGGCGACGACGAGCCCGGCGACCAGGTGATCGCACTGCTCGCGCACGAGGGCGTGGACGTGTCCTCGCTGCACAAGCTCGCGGGCTTTCGCACCAAACTCGCGAGCATCCTGATCGATGCGCGCGGTGAGCGGCTCGTCGTGTCGTCGCAGCCGCAGGGTTATCCGCCCGATCCGTCGTGGCTGCCGATCGAGCAGGTCGCGCAGGCCGATGCGGTGCACGCCGACACGCGCTGGCTCGCGGGCGCGCACCGACTGTTCGATGCCGCCGCGGCCGCGGGCAAACCGAGCGTCTTCGACGGCGACGGCGGCGATCCCGAGCAGGTCGCCGCGACCGCGCGGCTCGCGACGCATCCGTTCTTCTCGGAGACGATGCTGCAGGCGCTGGGTTTCGGCGCACCGGAAGCGGCGCTGCCGCGCGTCTTCGGCGGGCGCAACGTCGCGGCCGGCGTGACGCTCGGCGCCGACGGCGTCATGTGGTTCGACGGGGCGCGGATCCGCAGCACGCCCGCGCCGAAGATCAGACCGGTCGACACCCTCGCCGCCGGCGATACCTGGCACGGCGCGTTTGCGCTCGCGCTTGCCGAAGGTCGCGCGTTGGATGCAGCGATCGAATTCGCCACGGCCGTCGCGGCGATGAAGTGCACGCGCTTCGGCGGCCGTGCAGGCATTCCGCGGCGCGAGGAGTTCGAGCGTTGGTGGGCGCAGCGCCGGCCAGGCTGAGCTGTCGCGCAGCTTCCTCGATCGGGAAACCCGCTTCGGCCCCCCTTTGCGAAGGGGGACGAAGACGGACGCACCCGCGCAGCGTGTGAAGGCAGATCCCCCGGCCTCTTGTTCGTGGCGGGGAAGTCGGGTCCGTACAACGAAGTCACAGGTTTTCCTTTCGCCGCTCGATCAATTGTTTACAAGCGATATTCGATAAGTTACTTTAGCCGCCGTGCCGAACCTCACCCTCTCTGCTGCATGAGCGCAACGCGCCTGGTGGAGCCATGTCTCAACCAGCCGCGTTGATCGAACGGCGCCACGGCGCCTCCCCGCACTCGGCGCAACGCCCGCGCGTCGTCGCGCATTCGGCGGATCCGGCCAACCAACCGACGGCGCCGAACCACGCGTCGTTCGTTCCGCCGGCGCCTTTTTTCGAGCGGGTGCAGAAGGCGACGACGCAGATGCCGCCGACGCTCGCGCTGCTCCTCATCGACATCGACGGCTTTCACGACGTCAACGAGATCTACGGCTACGCCGCAGGCGACCGCCTGCTCGAAGCGCTCGGCCAGCGGCTCGCGCTGCAGCTTCGCGTCGAGGATCTGGTCACGCGCATCGGCGGCGACGAGTTCGCCGTGTACGCCTGCGACGTCGCCGATCCCGGCAACGCGGCGGTGATCGCGCGCCGCCTGCTCGCCGGACTGCGCCGCCCGTTCATGCTCGGCGGCCGGCCGTGTGCGCTGACCGCGCGCGCGGGCATCGCGCTCGCGCCCGAGCACGGCCGCGATCCGCGCGCGCTGATGCGCGCGGCGCGCAGCGCCGCACGCCACGCCAAGCACGCCGACCTCGACGTGGCGATGGTGCCGTCGCGCGCGCACGCGATCGCCGAAGAGCACGACGCGCAGGTCGGCCGCGAACTGCGCGCGGGCATGCTGCGCGGCGAGTTCAAGGTGCACTACCAGCCGATCCTGAACTTCGCGAGCGGCCGCGTCGACACGGTCGAGGCGCTCGTGCGCTGGCGGCATCCGACGCGCGGGCTGCTCGCGCCCGACGAGTTCCTGCCGATCGCCGAGCGCTGCGGCATGGCGCGCGCGATCGGCGCGCGCGTGCTCGACTACGCCTGCGCCAACCTGCGCGGCTGGCGTGCGGCCGGCCACACCGAGCTGCGCGTCGCCGTGAATCTGTCGGCGCGCGACTTTCGCCAGCCGGATTTCGTCGATACGGTGGCCGCGACGCTGGCGCGCCACGCACTGCCGGCGAGCGCGCTCGAGCTGGAGCTGACCGAACACGAACTGCTCGACGGCGCCACCGCGATCGAGCAGGCGGCCGAACTCGCGCGCCGCGGCGTGCAGCTCTCGATCGACGACTTCGGCACGAAGTACTCGTCGCTCGGCTATCTGCACCGGCTGCCGGTGCGTGCGATCAAGGTCGACCGCAGCTTCGTGCGCGACGTCGGCCAGTCGCCGGCGAGCGATTCGATCGTCTCCGCGGTCATCGGCATCGCCGGCAAGATGGGGCTGCGGCTGATCGCCGAAGGGGTCGAGGAAGTGCGGCAGCTCCACGAGTTGCGCCGCCGCGGCTGCCACATCATGCAGGGCTTCCTGTTCAGCCCGCCGCTGCCGGGCACCGCCGTCGACGGCTATCTCGCGAAAGCGGCGCGCACAAGCTGAGCGCACTGCCCTCACCCCTTTGAAGAGGGGGGAGCGAGGGGGGATTCTGCGCCGCTGCATTGACGGGAGGAATCCCCCCGTGCCCTTTTCAAAGGAGAGCGGACGAGCGCAAGCGCGGCATCGTCAGGCACGACCTGCTTGAGTAAAGTCGCGCGCTCGCACCACGGACCGTTTCGATGGCACAGACCACCGACCGCGACGACGACGAAGGCGTCGTTTTTCCCGTCGGGCGCGACGGCCGGCGCAGCACGAGCGAAACCGGCCGCGCGATCTTCGCCGACGCGCTGCGCGTGGTGAACCCCGAGGCGGCCGCCAGGACCGAACGCGAGCGCAACTGGCGCGCGCACTACCTGGTGCACGCGCGCCGGCTCGTCGAGGAGGGCGCGGCTTCGCCCGCCGCCGCGAAAGCGATCGCACTCGCCGGCCTGCTGTCGGCGCATCGCCGGCTGCAGTTCGCGCGCGACGGCGAAGTGCACACGCTCGAAGTCGCGCTCAAGCACCCGCGCGGCCGGCTGCATACGCATACGGTCGCCGGCATCAGCAAGGTCGGCCCCGCCCCGGTCGCCGTGCCCTACCGCGGGCAGGTGCTGACCGGCGATGCGCTGCGGCGGCAGATCGACCGCTGGGAGGCGGACGGGCTCGTCGAACCGTCGTTCGCGCAGGCGCTGTGGCGCGTGCAGGCGCATCCGGAATGGTTCGATCTGTCGGACCAGCGCTTCGCGCTGCTCGGCGCGTATGCGGAGATGGGGCCGCTGCCGTACCTGCTGCGCTGGCGCGCGACCGTCTACGCGGTCGATCTGCCGCGCGCCGACCTCTGGCAGCAGATGCTGCGGCTGGCGCACGCGGGCAACGGCGCGCTGTGCGTGCCGTGCGCGGCGGCGCCGTCGGGCGAAGGCGAGGTCGCACAGCGCGCCGGCGTCGATCTCGTGCGCGCTGCGCCCGAGATCGCCGCGTGGCTCGACGCGATCGAAGGGCCGCTGACGATCGGCGCGTACGCGTATCTGGACGGCGCGCAGCACGTTCGCGTCGCGGCGGCGATGGATGCGATCCAGGCGGCGATTGCCGCGCGGCGCGGCGATACGACGCTCGCGATGCTCGCCACGCCGACCGACGCGTACGCGGTGCCCGCGGCCGCGCTGCGCGCCGCGCACGAACGCTATGCGCGCCGCGGCCGGGCAGCGCGCGCGTTGCGCCTTGCCACGTTCGGGCGCGCCTTCGCGCGCAACGGCACGCCGCTGGCGACGATGCGGGAGACGAGCGATGCGGCCGAACTCGCGGGCATCGTCGATGTGCTGGTCGCGCAGCAGGGGCCGAACTACGTGCTCGCCAAGCGCTTGCAGCACTGGCGCGCGCTGGTCGCGCGCCAGGCGGGCATCCGCGTGTCGATTCACGTCGCGCCGCCCGCACTGACGCGTTCGGTCACGAAGAACCGCCTGCTCGGCGCGGCGTATCGCGCCGCGCACCGCTTCGGCGCCGAGGCTTTCGAGCCGTCGACCGCCGCCGCGCTGATGGCCGCGCTGCTGGTGCACGATCTGCGCCATCCGCAAGCGGCGGCGAATCCGAGCGTCGAGCTGGCGCATCCGCTGCAACTGCTCGCCGACGCGGCCTGCCACGGCGGGCTGTGGCGCATGCCATACGCGGCGCGCTCGGCGCTGCCGATGGCGGCGCTGCTCGGCCTGCTGAACGGCTGAGGCTTGCCCCGGAACGGCGCCGATACGGGTTCGTACCGAAGCCGGCCCACGCAGCGCACGGCGCGGAGCAGCGCGGACCTCCACCGGCAGGCGTCGCGCTTGCCGCCGGGGCGGCCGCGACCCGCCCCATCGTTGGGAGTGCCGGCGCAGCGCGCCGCCACTATCCTTGCGCGGCTCGTTCGAGACCGGATTCCGGCGAACCACACGGTGCTGCGCTAGCGCCGCGACCGGCGGCGCGTGCGCACCTGTCGATTGCGGGCGCCCCGGATCGACTATCCGGTGCCCACTCACGACGGAGCACGCGATGAAATACCTTTGCCTCGCTTACTACGACGAGAAGAAGTTCGACACCCTGTCCGCCGCCGAGCTGGAAGCGATCGGCCGCGCGTGCCGCCCGCACGACCAGGCGCTGCGCGCGACCGGCCAGTTGGTCGCGCAGGCTTCGCTCGGACCGACGCGCTCGACCGCCTGCATCCGGCCGCGCAACGGCAGAGCCGTCGTCACCGACGGCCCGTTTGCCGAAACGAAAGAGCAGATCGGCGGCTTCTTCATCGTCGAGGCGCGCGATCTGAACGAGGCGATCCGCATCGCGTCGAAGCACCCCGCCGCGCTGCTGAACGAGCAGCTCGGCTGGGGCAT
This sequence comes from Betaproteobacteria bacterium, assembly GCA_016861185.1. GTDB lineage: Bacteria > Pseudomonadota > Gammaproteobacteria > Burkholderiales > Burkholderiaceae_F > DSNY01. The sequence continues at coordinate 366,562 of BOKW01000001.1, read as the reverse complement.
CGAAGTGCGGCCGATCGAATCGTTCGAAGCGCCGCAACGGCAGGAACGGAGCTGATGCGCGAGGACACCGCCGAACGTGTGCGCGCGACGGTCGAGTCGATCTACCGCGCCGAGTCGCGCCGCGTATTCGCCACACTGGTGCGCCTGCTCGGCGACTTCGACCTCGCCGAAGAAGCGCTGGCCGACGCGTTTCGCGCCGCGCTCGAACAATGGCCGCGCGAGGGCGTGCCCGCCAATCCGCGCGCGTGGCTCGTTTCGGCGGGACGCTTCAAGGCGATCGACGGCATCCGCCGGCAGGCGCGCTTCGATTCGCTCGAAGACCACGCCGAACGCGCCGAGGCGATCGCCGACGACTCGCCTGCGCCGTGGGACCGGGAGGACATCGAAGACGACCGGCTGCGCCTCGTCTTCACCTGTTGCCACCCGGCGCTCGGCGCCGACGCGCAGGTCGCGCTGACGCTGCGCGAAGTGTGCGGGCTGACGACCGAGGCGATCGCGCACGCCTTCCTGACGCCGGCGCCGACGCTCGCGCAGCGGATCGTGCGCGCGAAGGCGAAGATCCGCGACGCGCGCATCCCGTACCAGGTGCCCGCGCCGAACGAGCTGCCGCAGCGGCTCGACAGCGTGCTGCGCGTGATCTATCTCGTTTTCAACGAAGGCTACTCGGCGTCGGCGGGCGAATCGCTGACGCGTCCCGATCTGTCGGGCGAAGCGATCCGGCTCGGCCGGCTGCTCGTGGAACTGCTGCCCGAGCCGGAGGCGATCGGGCTGCTCGCGCTGATGCTGCTCACCGAAGCGCGGCGCGCCGCGCGCACCACGCCCGAAGGCGATCTCGTGCTGCTGGCCGACCAGGATCGTTCGCTCTGGAACCGCGCGCTGATCGACGAAGGGCTGGCGCTCGTCGAGCGCGCGCTCGCGTCGCGCCGCTTCGGCCCGTACACGCTGCAGGCGGCGATCGCCGCGGTCCACGCCGAAGCGCCGGCGGCCGAGGCGACCGACTGGGCGCAGATCGTCGGCCTGTACGACGTGCTCGCGCGCGTCGAGCCTTCGTCGATCGTCGAGCTGAACCGCGCGGTCGCGGTGGCGATGCGCGATGGCCCCGCGGCCGGGCTCGCGCTCGTCGACGCGATCCTCGCGCGCGGGGAACTGACCGACTATCACCTCGCGCATTCGGCGCGCGCGGAGTTCCTCCGCCGGCTCGACCGGACCACGGAAGCGCGCGCCGCCTACGAACGCGCGCTCGCGCTGGCGAAAACCGAGCCCGAGCGGCGCTTTCTGGCGCGGCGGATCGCGGAGCTTGCCTGACGTCGACGCGCGGATCGCCCGTTCGACGATGATCACGAACCATCGAACCAAGGAGCCGGACCGATGAAATACCTGTGCCTCGTGTACCTCGACGAAAAGCGCCTGCCCGAACTGCCCGACGAGGACTGCGTCGCCTACGACACGGCGATCCGCACGAGCGGCCATTGCATCGCCTCCGAGGCGCTGGAGTCGGTGGCGACCGCGACGACCGTGCGCGTGCGCGACGGCAAGGTGTCGATCACCGACGGGCCCTTCGCAGAAACGAAGGAGCAGCTCGCCGGCTTCTACATGATCGAAGCGAAGGATCTGGACGAGGCGCTCAGGATCGCCGCCGACATTCCGCCCGCGCGCGTCGGCTCGATCGAAGTACGGCCGATCCGCCCGATCCGCGAGACGGTCGCCGTCGCAGCGGCGAAAGAGCGCGCACGGTAAACCGGTCTCGTCCCGGCGCAGGCCGGGACCCAAGTTCCCTGCGAGGAGAACCAGAATGCCCAAATACGCCGACGGTTTCCTGTTGCCCGTGCCCAAGAAGAACCTCGCCGCCTACCGGCGCATCGCGCGGCTGGCGGGCAAGGTATGGCGCGAACACGGCGCACTCGACTACAAGGAGTGCGCGGGCGACGACATGAACGTGAAGTTCGGCGTGCCGTTTCCGCGCCAGCTGAAGCTGAAGCCCGGCGAAGTGCCGGTTTTCTCGTGGATCCTGTTCAAGTCGCGCAAGGATCGCGATCGCGTCAACGCGGCCGTGATGAAGGACCCGCGGCTGGCAAAGATGATGGATCCGAAGGCGATGCCGTTCGACGTCAAGCGCATGGTGTACGGCGGTTTCACCGTATTCGTCGATCTGTGACCGGCGGGTCGGACCCATCGTCGCTTGCCCGCCGAGGCGCGGTGCCCGGTCATCGAACGGCGGCCGTTGCGTCCGCCGGCGAGCGCGCGACCTGTACGCGTCCGACCCACCAGAGCGCGAGCAAGGTCAGCGCAGCGGCGATCCAGCCGCAACGCTCGTAGCCTTGCACGAGCCCGTTCGCATCGCGACTGATCAGCAGACCGCCGGCGAGCGAAGCGATACCCATCGCGGCCGATTGCACGGCGCCGTTCAGGCTCATGAAGGTGCCGCGCAGCGCCGGTGCGGCGGCCGCCGTGATCAACGCCAGCGCCGGAACGAAACGCCCCGAGACAAAGACGAAGAACGCGGTCGTGACGGCCAGCAACGCGCCGAGCGGAAGCGGACCTAGGTGAGTGATGGCGACGATCGGCACGAGCGCAGCGGAGGCGATCAGTCGAAACGTGCGCACCTTGCCCCAGCGGTCGGCGAGCGCGCCGATCAGCCGAGCGCTGAAGAACGTGGCGATGCCGCCGGCGAGGTACACGAGCGGCACCTGCGCTGCCGGCAGCTCGACGTTGGCGGTCAAGTAGATCGTCAGATACGGGATCACCGTGAATCCGGCGGCCATGATCAGCGCGCTTAGCGCAAACGCGCGCCAGTGATTCGGTTCGCGCAGCACGTTCGCGAGCGGGCGCAGCGCCGATGCGCCGCGCGCGGCGTGCACGTGGCCGTCGATCCGCGGCAAGGTTCGCAGTCCCACCGCGCCGATCGCGACGCTCGCCGCGGCGATCGAAACGAAGGCCGCGTGCCAGCCGAACCGCTCCGCCAGCCACAACGACGCCGGCAGGCCCGCCACCGTGGCCAGCGAGAACGCCCCCATGACGACGCCCATCGCGCGACCGCGGCGCTCGAGTGCGACGGCATCCCCGACGATCGTCTGCACCAGCGTGCCGAGCACGCCGCCGAACAAGCCGGCCAGCACGCGCGCCGTCAGCAACAGGGCGTAGCTCGGCGCCAGGCCGCAGGCGAGCGTGGCGAGCGCGAATCCGGCATACAGCCAGAGCAGCAGCGTCTTGCGCTCGAAACGATCGATGAACGTGCTGGCGACGAGCCCGGCCGCGCCGGCGGCAAGCGTGTATGCGGAGACGAGCAGGCCGAACTGCCCGTCGCTGATGCCGAAGAGCCGCGTGAACTGCGGGCCCAGCGGCATCATCACCATGAAGTCGACGACGCACGTGAACTGAATCCCCGCCAGCGTCAGCAGCAGGGCGGTTTCGTTCGTGGCCGGCCGGTGCGCGCCGGCACGGGCGGCTGCGTCGGCCGCGCTGCCGGCCGCTGTGATCCTGCTTGCGAGCGGATCGCGCAACGGATACTCCCTGCATGGAGCGGATGCTGGAGCGCCGATGCTGCGATGCGCCTCCTGCGTGTTCGTTGCGAAACGCACGGCCGACGTTTCAGTTGAAACAGGCCTATCGGTGTCCCAAACCGGGGCGCAACCACCCCGGCGAACATTGCGCCGCCACCTCGCTGTCGATTCGCGCGCGCCGGTGCGATGGCGCGCGAGGCCGGTCACGGCTGACCAGAGGAGTTGCGTCGCGATGCGTTCCGACATCAGATCGGTCGCCGCCGAGTTCTTCGCTCGGCCCGATGCCAATGACATTCCCGGCGCGCTCGCGCTGATGAGCGACGACGCGACCTGGTGGATTGCAGGCAAGCCGGGCACCAACCCGGTTGCGGGCACGCTGTCGAAGGAACGCCTCGAAAGGGTCTTCTATCGCATGCTCGGCCAGACGGTCGATGGTCTGCGTGTGACCGTCAAAGGCGTGATCGCCGAGGGTGACAAGGTCGCTGGAACTGGAGTCCCACGCGCGACTGAAGAACGGCCGCGTCTATGCGCAGCAGTACCACACGCTGATGGAGTTCCGCGACGGCAAGATCCGCGCGGTACGCGAGTACCTCGACACACAGCACGTGCTCGCCGTTTGGTTCGCACCCGATCCTGCAACGCCAACGGCGGCCGAGGCGCGGCATCGCGACAGCTGACCTGCGCCGAGCGCGGTAATGCGTTGTTCCGACGCGCCGATCGGGGATACCGCGCCTCGCCCGGCCGCAGAACCGACGCGGTCGATCGCGCATCAAACCGATCATCAACGACGCGGAGGACATGTCATGCGAAACAACGTCGCGATCGAACCGACTCGCCGCGCCTTCACGCGTGCGGCGCTGGCCGTCGGCGCCGTGCTCGTTCTGCCGCGGGCGCGCGCCGACGAAGGGGCCGAGGCGCGTGCGCTGGTCGACAAGGCGCGCATCACGATCGAATCGCTGGCGCGCGACAAGAACTTCGGCGCGCTGCGCGCAGGCCTGCAGCGCGCGCACGGCGTGCTGATCTTCCCGCAGGTGATCAAGGGCGGATTCTTCGTCGGCGGATCGGGCGGCACCGGCGTGCTGCTCGCACGCGACGGCGAGGAGTGGTACGGCCCGGCGTTCTACACGATCGGCTCGGCCAGCATCGGCGTGCAGTTCGGCGGCGAAGCCGCCGAAGTCGTGATCCTGGTCAACAACCGGAAGGCGCTGGACCGCCTGTACGGCAACCAGTTCAAGCTCGGCTCGGACGCGTCGATCGCCGCCGGTCCGCTCGGACAGGGCGGCGGCGTGACCTTCACGACCGACATGACGAGCTTCTCGAAGTCCAAGGGCGCCTTCGTCGGCGTGAGCCTGGAAGGCTCGGTGATCGACGTGCGCGATTCGCTCAATGCCGAGTACTACGGCCGCAAGGCGACGCCGATCGACATCCTCGTGAAGCGGACCGCGACGAATCGCCATGCCGACGCGCTGCGCGCGGCCGTGAAGGCGGCGGCTTGACCGGCAGCGGCGGCGACTCGCCGAGGCGCGCGGTCGGGCTCGGCCCGAAGATCTACGCGCGCGTGCTGCGGTTCCGGCGCACGCGCATCACGTGATCGTGCCGCGTTGAGGTCAATTCCTTTCAAGACCTGCCGCATGCCGCGCGGCTAAAGTGCGCACCGCACCCATCGCGCGGAGGCGAGCCATGATCCACGAACTGTTTCCCTACCTGCACGTCGCCGACGCCGCGGCGGCGATCGACTTCTACGTGCGCGCCTTCGGCGTGCGCGAGAAGTTCCGGCTCACCGAACCGAGCGGCCGCATCGGCCACGCCGAACTCGAGTTCGGTCCGATGACGCTGATGCTCTCGGAGGAGTATCCGGAATACGGCATCCGCGGCCCGCAGGCGATCGGCGGCACGTCGGTCACGATCCATCTGCACGTCGGCAACGCCGACGCGATGATCGAGCGCGCCGTGCACGAGGGCGCCGCGCTGGAAATGGCGCCGCAGGATCAGTTCTACGGCGAGCGCTCGGGCTGCATCCGCGATCCGTTCGGCCACCGCTGGAACATCGGCCACAGCATCGAGGAGGTCGCGCCGGCGGAGATGCAGCGGCGCTACACGGCGCTGTTGAAGTCGGCGTGAGCGCCGTCGCCGCGATATCCGCCGGCTGCCGCGACGCCGGCTTGCATCCAGGCAATCCGCAGGTGCGCCCCTTGCGGGCCGATGTCGATCCGCCCCTGCGCCGATCGACCAAGCGATGCGAGAGCGGATCCCTGCTCTGCCAACGAGGGAGCGAACCGATGAAATTCCTGCTGCTGCAGTACATCGACTACGCCGCGATGATGAACCTGACCAAGGAGGAGGCGGGCCGGATGCACGGCGCTTACACCGCCTGGACCGGGGCAATGCGGAAGGAGGGCGTCCTGCTCGCGAACCACGGGCTGCGACCGGCGGCCGAGGCCGCGACCGTGCGTGCTCCCGGCGGCAAACGCAGCGTCATCGACGGGCCCTATGCGGAAACGAAGGAGCAGATCGGCGGCTACTTCCTCATCGACGTGCCGGACCGTGCGGCAGCCCTCGACTGGGCCGCGCGTTGCCCGGCGGCGCAGCACGGTGCGATCGAAGTACGGCCGGTGTGGGAATAGCGCAAGTGAGCGTCACCTTTCGCGTGGTGCCGATCGGCGTCGTGCGCTCGCCGCTGAAGCGGCGCGAGCAGGCGCCGAAGCAGGAGCACGAGGACGCGCCGGAAGCCTGGCTCGAGCTCGACCCCGGGTTTCGCGACGCGGCCAGGGATCTGCGGGCCGGCCAGGCACTGCTCGTGCTCACCTGGCTCGATCGCGCCGACCGCGAGGCGCGCGTCGTGCATCCGCGCGACGACCCCGGCGCGCCGCTGACCGGGGTGTTCAGCACGCGCTCCGCGGATCGGCCGAACCCGATCGGCATCCACCGCGTGCGGATCCTCGAGATCGCCGACGGCGTGCGGCTGCGCGTCGACGCGCTCGAAGCGCTCGACGGCACGCCGATCGTCGACCTCAAGCCCGTCCTCGACGATGCGGGCGCTCGCTGAGAGCATGCCGCTGTCGGTCGCCGGCTGGCGCCAGGGCGACCCGGTTCGCGGATCCCGATGACAACATCACGGCGGCCGTGCAGAGCGACCGATCGGCGGTCGCCACGCAAGAACCGGCAGCGTGCTCAGATCGCCGGCGACTTCCGCGACGCGCCGCTCGCCCGTGCCGTCGGCGTTCATCACCCATCCGGCCAGGTCGCCGGCGCGCGATGCGACGAAGGCGATGCGCTTGCCGTCCGGCGACCAGCTCGGCAGCAGGTTGATGCCGCCGCGCGTCAGCGCGCGGGGCTGCGCGCCGTCCGCATCGGCGACGTAAAGCTGCGCGTCGCCCACGCGCGCGACGACGAATGCCAGTCGCGTGCCGTCGGGCGACCACGCCGGCGCGTAGCCCGTGCCGAAGCGCCGGTGGCCGCCGCCGTCGACGTCGACGATCGAGATCTGCTGCTCCGCCCGCGCTACGCGCACGACGTAGGCGATGCGGCGGCCGTCGGGCGACCAGGCCGGATGCAGGACGCCGGGCCGCAGCAGCACGATCTCTTCGGCAAGGCTCACGCGCCGCTCGCCGCTGCCGTCGGCGCGCATCACGTGAAGGCGCGGCGTGCCGTCGCGGCGCGCGACGAAAGCGAGGTGTCGCCCATCGGGCGACCACACGGGCGCGGTGTCGTCGCCCGCGGTGAGCACGCGCCGGTTGCCGCCGTCGACCTCCACGATCGCGATCCGCCCGCCGTGCTCGCCCGTTTGCACGTAGGCGATCCGTTTGCCGTCGGGCGACCATGCCGGAAGCGTCGCGCTTTCGGAGGACGGCGTGAGCGTTCGATCGCGCTTGCCGTCCGCGCTGACGATGCGGATGACGCTCGCTGCGCCGCGGCTGTGCGCGTAGGCGATAGATCGACCGTCGGGCGACCAGGCCGGCGCCTGATTCCGTCCGGGGTCGCTCGTCAGCAGCACGCGTCCGGCGCCGTCGGCGCCGACGACCGCGAGCTGTTGCGCGCCGCGCGCGGGCACGACGACGGCCAGGCGATCGCTCGCAGCACTCGCGAACGAACACAGCAGACCGATCAGCAGGCCGATCGCGGACCGGGCTCTCATGGCGTAAGGCGAACGGGTGGGGCCTTGCATATAGTCGAGCGGCCCGGCGCCGAATCGACGCGAGCGACCTGTCGATTCGCGGCCCGCCCGTTCGACCAGCAAGCACGGGCCCGGCAGGCCCGCAACGCGCCAGGAGGTACCGCCCATGCCCCGCATCACCCCGTGTCTGTGGTTCGACAACCAGGCCGAGCAGGCCGCCGACTTCTACGTCGGCATTTTCCCGAACTCGCGGATCGTGCAGGTCGCCCGCTACGGCGAGGCCGGGCACGAGATCCACGGCAGACCCGCCGGGTCCGTGATGACGGTGGACTTCGAACTCGACGGTCAGCGCTTCACCGCGCTGAACGGCGGGCCGCTGTTCAGGTTCAACGAGGCGATTTCGTTCCAGGTCGACTGCGCGACGCAGGCGGAGGTGGATCACTACTGGGACAAGCTCTGCGCCGGCGGCGATCCGGAGGCGCAGCAGTGCGGCTGGCTGAAGGACAGGTACGGCGTGTCGTGGCAGATCGTGCCGGCGGTGCTGCACAGGCTGCTGGGCGGCGCCGATCCGGTCCGATCGGAGCGGGTCATGCAGGCGCTGTTGCAGATGAAGAAGCTCGATATCGCCGGGCTCGAGCGCGCTTACGCCGGATAGCGGCGCGCGAGACGAGGTCGAAGGCGCCCGACGCGCTGCATGCACGGCGCGTCGATTTGATCGCGGACGGAGCGTTGCGTCGCATCCGGCGCGTCGGCCGCCGCGTACATGCCGTTCCGTTTGCGCACCCGACGCAGCGACCATGCCGAACCTTCCATTTGCCGCAGCGGCTTCGGGCACCGCACTCGTGCTGGCTGCGCTGGCGCTTGCCGGCGCGCCCGGCGCGACCGATCACGCCTGCTCGCAGGGGATCGTGTCGCGCCTGTATCTCGGCCAGAGCGCGCCGGCCCGTGTCGTGACCGAATCGCGCAGCCATCGGTGCCGGTCACGCAGTCGCGCGCGGTGCAGTGCTTCGACCACGGAGTCTGAATGCCCTTCGAGCACATCACGCTCGCGGGCCTTGCGCCCGTGCGCATCCGCGAAGCGACCGAATACGACCAGCGCGAGATCGAGGCGCTGGTGCACAGCGAACGGCTGAACCCGAACGACCTCGACTGGCGCCGCTTCGTCGTCGCCGGCGACGGCGTCCGCATCGTCGGCGCGGTTCAACTGCGGCGACACGCCGATGGTTCGCGCGAGCTGGGCTCGCTGGTCGTGCACCCGCAGGCGCGCGGGCAGGGTCTCGCGGCGCGGCTGATCGATGCGCTGCTCGCGAAAGAAGAGGGGCGCGTGTGGATGATCACGAACGGCAAGTGCGCCGCACGCTACGCGCGCTGGGGCTTCGTTCCGATCGAACCGCGCGCCGCACCTGCGCCCGTTCGGCGCAACCATCGGATCGGCCGCCTGGTCGGCGGTCTGCTTTCACTGCTGCAGGGCCGGCGCCCGGCGCGGCTCGTGATCCTCGAACGCGCGGGGGCGGTTCCCATGTTTCATTCGTAATCCGCATCACCCGACGCCGAAACAGCGCTGAAATCCGGCGCCGTCACAACGCCGCGGTCGGCCTGAGCGGGCACGTGCGGCGGGCGAGACCGCCGGCGCGCAGCGGAGGATGCGATGCAGGAAGGCGCATGGGAGGGCGGCTGCTAGTGCGGCGCCGTCCGTTACCGGACGACGGCTCGGCCCACCAACACGTCAGTCCGCAACGTGCGGTTCGTCGTAAGTGCGAGGTGAAGAGCCATGAAGATTCACTACCTCGAGATAGTGACTGCGGACGTGGACGCGGTGTGTGCCGCATACGCCTCCGCCAACGACGTGCAGTTCAGCGATCCTGTCCCCGAGCTTGGCAACGCACGCACCGCGCCGTTGACGGGTGGTGGGCTGTTGGGCGTACGCGCGCCCTTGCGTGAGACCGAAGATCCGGTGGTACGACCCTATTGGCTGGTCGAAGACATTGAAGCGGCCGTCGCGGAGGTCGTTCAGGCAGGCGGCAAGATCGCTGTGCCGCCGATGGAAATCTCCGGCCGCGGCACGTTCGCCATCTATCTCTCGGGTGGCAACGATCATGGGCTATGGCAGCTCTAGCGGCACGCAGGTCCGCGAGGCCACGGCCTGGTTCGGACGATGGCCGCCACTGCCGGACCCGCCGACACATCGCCGACGCACCGGCGGCGATCGACGTGACGACCTGCAGCCTCGACGATCCGAACGCCTTCCCGCCCACGCACCACTCGTGGCTCGCGCACGACCTGCAGCGGCTGCGCTTCGGCGATGGCCTGCCTGCGTCTCGCGAATCGCGCATGGACGCCTAGCGCGGCGGTGAGATTCCCGGTGACGTTCGCTCCGGGCGGGACGGTTCGACGCACCGAGCTGGAGACAAGGCAATGATGACGACGGCCAATTGGTGCGTTTTCGCTGCGATCCTGATGCCGTACGTCTGCTTCGGTATCGCCAGGAACCGGGCGAGAGCGTTGCGCGACAACCGCAACCCGCGGGACTTTCCCAACCGCATCCAGGGGTTGCCCAAACGGGCCTGGGACGCGCATCTGAATGCCTTCGAGTCGCTGCCGGGCTTTGCGGCCGCGGTGATCATCGCGCAACTGGCACGGGCGCCTCAGATCTGGGTGGACGCGTTGGCGCTGATGTGGGTGCTCGTGCGGGCCGCCTACGTCGCCTTCTATCTCACCGACCGCAGCACGCTGCGCACGTCGGCGCAGTTTGCCAGCCTGGCCTGCGTGCTGGGGCTGTTCGTCGTCGCGGGTTCGGCGTAGGGGTCGGCAGAAGTTACCGGGGCGTACGAATGCGAACATTCAAGGAGACCGACCGATGCGATACATGATCATCGTCAAGGCGACCATGGACTCGGAAGCGGGTGCCATGCCGAGCGAGCAGTTGATCGCCGAGATGGCGACCTATCACGAGGAGTTGGCGAAAGCCGGCCTGCTGCTGGACGCATCGGGTCTGACGCCGAGCGCCAAGGGCTGGCGCATCAGGTATTCGGGCGGCAAGCGCACGGTCGTCGATGGCCCCTTCGCGGAGACGAAGGAGTTGATCGCCGGCTACACGCTGATCCGGGCGAAATCGCGCGAGGAGGCGCTCGAATGGACGAAGCGCTTTCCCAATCCGGCGATCGACGGCAAGGACGGCGAGATCGAAGTGCGGCAGTTGTTCGAGCTGGAGGACTTCGGCCCGAGCGAGGCGGTCGAGCGCTTCCGCTCGCTAGATGCCGGAACGCGTTCCTGACCCGCCGGTGCCGATCGCGCGCACCGTCGCTTCGTCTTCGGCGATCGGCCGCAATTCGACGCAGCCGATCTTCGCGCCGGGGATGCGGGCTGCGATGCGGATCGCCTCGTCGATGTCCTTGGCCTCGATCACGTAGTAGCCGCCGAGATGCTCCTTCGTTTCCGCGAACGGTCCGTCGGTGGTCGAGACCCTGCCGTTGCGCACGCGCACGGTCACCGCGGCATCGGGCGGCAGCAGCCGGTTGACGCTGACGAGTTGTCCGCTCGCGCGGATCGTTTCGGTGAACGCGCGGTATTCGTCGTAGTGCTGTGCCTGCGCGGATTCGGGCATCCATTCCATCAGCGTTTCGGCGCAGATCAGGCAGAGAAACTTCATCGCTGGGTCCTCCCGCATCGCGAGCAGGATCGGATCCTAGCCCGGATGTTTCACGAGGTCGCCCCCCGCATGCATTGCTTCTTCAGCTTCGGCCGGGACTTGCGCGGTGCGAGCCGAAACGCACGTTGGATCGCCGGGGCTACGCGGGTTTGCGCGGCGCCTGCGGGCGCGGGCTTGCGCTCAAGTGCTCGCGAATGCCTCTGGGCATTCGACTGCGCCCCTCTCGCGCAACCGGCATCCCGCATCCGCTCGCGCAACTCCCGCGTCCCTCGTGAAACATCCGGGCTGGCCCGAACCGGCCCCGCCTTATGATCGACGCGGCCGGTGCGTCCGGCTTTCGCGAAGGAGAACCTCATGCGCGCACGCCATGTCGTCGCTTCGATCGCCGGGTTCGCCGCCGCGGCCGCTTCCGCGCATCACGGCTGGAGCGGTTACGACGCGGGCAAACCGCTGACGCTGACCGGAACGATCGTGGCGTCCGGCTACGAGCATCCGCACAGCTTCGTGCGGCTGAAGACGCGCGACAAGACCTGGCTCGCGGTGCTGGCGCCGCCGTACCGCATGGAGAACCGCGGACTGCCGCGCGAGGCGCTCAAGCCAGGCGCCACGGTGACGGTCGCCGGCTATCCGCATCGCACCGATCCGGACGAGATGCGCGCCGAGCGCATCACCGTCGGCGACAAGACGGTCGAACTGCGCTGATGCACGAGATCGCCGGCCCGGCTGCGCTGGTCTGGCCGGAGTCGACCGCCTTCGCCGCGGCGATGCGGCAGTGGCTGTGGTTGTATCCGATCGTCGAGATCGTCCACATCACAGGCATCGCGCTGCTGGTCGGTTCGATCGCGATGTTCGACCTGCGCATCCTCGGGCTGTCGCGCGCGTTGCCGGTGCGCGGGCTCGCACGCCATCTGCTGCCGTGGACCTTGACGGGCTTTGCGATCGTCGCCGCCTCGGGCGCGATGATGTTCACCGCGCACGCCACCGAGTTCTGGTCCAACCCCGCGTTCGCGGTCAAGCTCGCGCTGATCGGGCTGGCCGGAGCGAACGCGCTCGCGTTCCACCTCGGCCCCTACGCCGCGGTCGATCGCTGGGATACCGCCGCGGTGGCACCCGCGCCCGCCAAGGCCGCGGCGGCGCTGTCCCTGCTGTCTGTCCCTGCTGTTGTGGTTGGGGACGATCGCTTGCGGCCGGTTGCTGGCGTATCTGTGAGCAGGCGTGTCGAATCCGGGCCGCCCCGTTCGACCATTCGACATCAACCCGAAGGAGGAGGAAACGATGGCGCGCGCAGGCAAGAGTGCGGTCAAGGCGAAGACGAAGCGGGTCGTGGTGTTGGTCGCCACGCGCAAGGGGGCATGGCTCTTCCACGGCGATACCGCGCGCCGGAGCTGGCGCGCCGACGGCCCGCACTTTCTCGGGCACATCGTCAACCACGTGGTGCTCGACCCGCGCGACGGCCGCACGCTGCTCGCGGCGGCGAAGACCGGCCATCTCGGCCCGACGGTGTTTCGTTCGACCGACTTCGGCCGCACGTGGAAGGAAGCCGCGCAGCCGCCGGCGTTCGCCAAGAAGCCGGACGGCACCGGCCGCGCGGTCGATCACACGTTCTGGCTCGCGCCTTCGGTCGCATCGGAGCCGAACGTCTGGTACGCGGGCACGTCGCCGCAGGGGCTGTTCCGCTCTGAAGACGGCGGCGTCACGTGGGCGCCGTTCTCCTACATCAACGACGACCCGCAGTACCTGGAATGGTTCGGCACCGTGCAGGACGGCACGCCCGACGGCCCGAAGCTGCATTCGATCATCGTCGATCCGCGCGATCCCCAGCACATGTACTTCGGCATGTCGGGCGGCGGCGTGCACGAATCGACCGACGGCGGCAAGACGTTTCGCACGCTGATCGATGGGCTCGAGGTCGTCGAAGGCTTCGATCCGAAGACGCCTACCTTTCACGACCCGCATTGCATCCGCATCTGCCCGAGCAATCCGGATCGGCTGTATCAGCAGAACCACTGCGGCATCTATCGGATCGACCGGCCGTCGAACACGTGGCAGCGCATCGGCCGCAAGATGCCGAAGAAGGTCGGCGACATCGGCTTCCCGATGGTCGTCCATCCGCGCGACGACGACACCGCCTGGGTGTTTCCGATGGACGGCCAGACCGTGTGGCCGCGCACGAGCCCCGACGGCAAACCGGCGGCGTACGTCACGCGCAACGGCGGCAAGACCTGGCAGCGCCTGGACGACGGGCTGCCGGCCGAGCAGGGCTGGTGGACCGTAAAGCGGCAGGCGATGTGCGCGGACGGCGGCGATCCGGTCGGGCTTTACTTCGGCACGACGAGCGGGGAACTCTGGGCGAGCCGCGACGAAGGCGCAAAGTGGACCTGTATCGCGCGCCATCTGCCCGAGATCTACGCGGTCGAAGCCGCGACGCTCGAATGAGGGTGTTGATCCCGAGTCCCTTGCGCGACTACACGCGCGCGGCGTGGGTCGAAGCGCAAGGTGCGACGCTCGGCGAAGTGCTCGCGGACCTGGATCGTCAATACCCGGGCATCCGCTTTCGCATGATCGACGAGCAGGACCGGACGCGCCGCCACATGCGCTTCTTCGTCCGGGGCGAACCGATCTTCGAGTTGTCTACGCCGCTCGCGCCGAACGACGAACTGCTGATCGTGCAGGCGCTGAGCGGGGGGTGAGCCGGCGCGAACCCGTCGAAACGGCCGCGCCCCGTTCGACCAAGCAGCACAGGCCGGCGCCGTTGCCGGCTTCCCGAACAGAGTATGGAGAGAAAGTCATGCGTGTGATGGTGATCGTCAAGGCCACGAAGGACTCGGAAGCCGGCGTGATGCCGAGCGAAGAGCTGCTCGCGGCGATGGGCAAGTTCAACGAGGAACTGGTGCAGGCCGGCATCATGCTCGCCGGCGAAGGCCTGCACGCCAGCGCGAAGGGCAAGCGCGTGCGCTTCTCCGGCGCGCAGCGCACCGTCTACGACGGACCGTTCGCCGAAACGAAGGAACTGATCGCCGGCTTCTGGCTGTGGCAGGTGAAGTCGATGGACGAGGCGGTCGAGTGGGTCAAGCGCTGCCCGAATCCGATGCCCGGCGAATCCGAAATCGAAATCCGCCCGGTGTTCGAAGCGGAGGATTTCGGCGCCGAATTCACGCCCGAGCTGCGCGCGCAGGAGGAACGGCTGCGCGCGCAGATCGAAGGCCGCAGCAAGACCGGCAAATAGACGCGCACGCGGCACCCCAACCCAAGGAGGCATACGCAATGAAGGTCGAACCCTATCTGTTCTTCGAAGGCACCTGCGAAAAAGCGATCGAGTTCTACCGCAAGGCGCTTGGCGCCGAACTCGAGATGCTGATGCGCTACAAGGAAGCGCCCGAGCCGCCGCCGCCCGGCATGGTGCCGCCCGGCTGGGACGACAAGGTGATGCACGCGAGCTTCCGCATCGGCGAGTCGCGCGTGATGGCGTCCGACGACTGCACGCTGCAAGCGAAGCCCGGCGGCTTTTCGCTGTCGATCGCGGCGTCCGACGTCGCGCAGGGCGAGCGGCTGTTCAAGGCGCTGGCCGACGGTGGGAAGGTCACGATGCCTTTCGGCAAGACCTTCTGGTCGCCCGGCTTCGGCATGTTGACCGACCGTTTCGGCATCGGCTGGATGGTCAATACGGAAACCTGAGGCGACGCGGCTTCTTTCCTCCCTTGAAGAGGGGACCGAGGGGGATTTCACTGCGTCGCCATGCGGGCGATCGAGAAATCCCCCCTGCCCCCCTTTTTCAAAGGGGGGTTCGTGTGTTCGCGCCGTCGAGCGCGCACGCCTGTCGACTGCGCGTAGCTCGCGCGGCACGAACCACGGCGTCAACGGCCGCACTGCGGCTCGCTCGTCTGCGCGGCGAGTTGCAGCGGCTGCGCTGCGGTGAAGCTGAGCGTGCCGGGCGAAGCGGCGATCGCGGCGACGGCGGTCGCGCCGACGAGCAGGGCGATGAGCTGGTGTTTCATGGCGTAGCTCCTTTCGAGGTTGCGCGCTCAATGGCGCGGGATGCGGTGCCGGTGGGCGGCGAGCCACGCGGCGAAGGTCTGCAAGCGGGGATTCAACTCGCGCGCGCAGGCCACGCTCCGCGCGTCGCAATGCACGCGCTCGAAGTCGTGGACGAAGCGGAACATCGCCGCGAACTGTCCGGCGCGGACGGCGTCCGGCGCACGCACCTGCTCGGGCGCGACCGCTTCGTAGCGCACCGGCTCGCCCAGCGCCAGCCCGAGCTGCTCGGCCATCTGCTCGCCGGTCAGATGCTCGCCCGCGATGCCGATCGCCTTGCCGACCAGTGCCGTGCCGCGCGCGAAGATCGCGAACGCGCAGCGGCCGATGTCCTCGGCGGCGATGCCCGGCAGGCGGCGGTCGCCCATCGGCAGCGAGAAGATCAGGTGCCCGTCACCGTGGCGCCGCGGCGCCATGCCGTAGCGGATCAGGTTGTCCCACTGGAACGACGTGTACAGCAGCGTCGTCGGCACGCGCCGGTCGATGAAGAAGCGGTTGGCTTCGCCCTTCGCGTCGAAGTGCGGCACGTTGTAGCGGCCATCGAGCACCGGCATCGCGCCGCCGCCCAGAGCGACGAAGTCGCGCGTGTCCTCCAGCGTCGACCAGACGACGTGCGCCACGGGGGCGCGCGCGGCCGCTTCGGCCATCGCCTCGGCCTGTGCCAACTCGCGTTCCGGCGATCCGTGCTCGAACGCATCGGTCACGCAGAACGCGCCCTGCGCGCCTTCCAGCGCGCGCCGCACGCTCGGCGGATCGTCCAGATCCGCCGCAACGATCTGCGCGCCCGCCTGCGCGAGCGCGTGTGCCGCGGGCGATTCGGGCCTGCGCGTGATCGCGCGCACGCGGAACGCGCGCTTCGGATCGGCGAGGATCGCGCGCGCGAGCCCGCCGCCCTGCGCGCCGGTCGCGCCGAAGACGGCGATCACCGGCGCATTGTTCATTCGCCGGCCCCGCCGGCGGGCGGCGCGAAGGTCGCGCGCGCGCCGGCAAATTCGGTGGCCGCCGCGGCGTGCAACCGCGCCTCGCGCGCCTCGCTCAGCAGGCGGCGGATCGCCCCCTGGATCAGCCGCTGCGTGCGCTCCTGCACGCTGGCGGGGTTCGTAGGGTTCGTGTGCAAGGACATCGCGGACTCCGTCGATCGCGGGCGGAACGTCCGCACCGCAGGTTCGCCAGTGTCGCGATCGGCGGCCCGCCGCGCATCGACCGGAAGAGCCATCGGCCGCCGGGCGGAGAGCCATCGCAGGAGCGAGGCGGGCCGGCCCTCCCTTCTTCGCAGATGGACCGAGGGGGAAGTCCGAGCCGCGCAGCTAAGGTGCGCCCATCCTCGTCCCCCTTTAGTAAAGGGGGATCGAGGGGGAGCTCCCCGTCCATACGCACCAAAGGTGCGTCCATCCTCATCCCCCTTTCGTAAAGGGGGACCGAGGGGGATTTCCGGTACCTCGACTTTGAGGCGACCGAGGAAATCCCCCCTGCCCCCCTTTTCCAAAGGGGGGAGTTCGTGGCGCCCCTTTTCAAAGGGGGGTGACTGAGTCAGCGGACGTGCGCGCGGTACCAGGCGGCCGCCTGGCCGCGCGAATCGACGCCGAGCTTGCCGAGGATGTTGGCGACGTGGCGCTTGACCGTGTGCAGGCTCAGGTCGAGCGCGCGCGCGATCAGCTTGTTGTTGTCGCCGGCGGCAATGCGCGCCAGCACTTCGAGCTCGCGCGCGGTCAGCGGTTGGGCAGCCGCAGGCGCCGCCGCGCGGTCGGCCGGCGCGCTCGCGGGGGCGGCGCGCTCGGCCGCCACCAGCGCCCACCACGCGCGAAGCTGCGCCTGCTGCGGCTCGGGCAGCGCATCGCCCCAGCGCGCCGCGGCCAGGCGGCGCAGCGGTTCGCCGGCGAGCAGCGCGCCGCCCGGTCCGCCGTCCGGGCCCACGCGCGCGAACACCGGGGCGAGGCACTGCGCCGCCTCGCGCGCGTGGCCGCGCGCGAGCAGCGCGGCGGCCAAGCGCAGCCGCGTCTCGACCGCCTGCCCCATCATGTCGATCGCCTCTTCGTTGGCGAGCGCTTCGCGCCAGCGTTCGATCGCTTCGTCGGCACGCCCTTCGAGCCAGGCAAGCTGCGCGCGCAGCGGCAGCTCGCGCGGCGGGGCGCCGCGTGCGGCCGCACCGGCGCCGAGCAGCGCGCGTTCGGTGTCCACCCGCGCCAGCGCCTCGTGCAGGTCGCCCGCGCCGCCGCAGGCGGCGATCACACGCGCGCTGAAGATCGCCAGCAGATAGCGATGCCAGCCGCTCGGCGCGCTGCTCGAGTACGTGTGATAGCGCGCGGTGGCCGCTTCGACCGCGGCGCGCGCATCGCCGCGCACGGCGGCCATCACCGCCGCGAGCGCGAGCAGATGCGCGCGCACCGCTCCGCTTTGCCCGCTCCAGGCGGCGTCTTCGCGCGCGCGCTCCATCAGCGATTGCGCTTCGGCGATGCGCCCGCGCCAGAGCGTGCACCAGGCCTGCGACAGCAGTCCGAGCGCGCGCAGCGGCGTCGGCGCATCGCCGGCCACGCGCAGCATCAACTCGGCGTGCCGCTCCAGCACGGGCGTGATGCCCGGCAGCCCCGGCATGCGCAGCGGCGGCGTGGTCTGGTACCAGAGATCGATGCGATCGACCCGCTGCAGCAGGTCAAGCATTCCGCTGACCAGCGGCGCCACCGCCGAGTGGCGGCACTCGTCGATCGCCAGCCAGAACTCGGCGTTCAGCACCAGGATCCGCGTTTCGATCGGCAGCGGCTCGGCGCGCAGCCGCGCGAGTTCTTCGGCCGCCTCTTCGATGCGGCCGTAGGCGATCAGCCCCATCACGCGCTGCGCGCGCGCGAGCCGGCCGCGCTGCGCGTCGCCGCGCGCCGCAAAGCCGGCCGCCGCGCGCTCGAACTGCGCGAGCATCGCGTGGAAGTCCCAGCGCGCCCAGTTCGCCAGCGCGCGTATGTACGCGAGCGCGGGCGATTCCTTCGCTGCCGGCGGAAACTGCGCGATCACGTGCAGCGCGGCGGTCGGGCCGGCGGTGACGATCAGCGAGGGCAACTGGTCGAACGCGAGCTGCTCGGCGGCGGACACGTCGCCCGCCTGCAGCAGCCAGCCGATGCGGCGCACGGGGTCCGGCTCGGTGTCGGCAGCGCGCCGCTGCAACGCCGCCAGGCGTTGCGGATCGGACTGCTGCAACCGCGCGAGCAGCGCTTCGCGAAACAGGTCGTGCAGGCGCAGCGAGCGCGCGGGCGCGTCGGGACCTTCGAGCACGTCGACGAACAGCCCCAGCCGCTCGATCTCGTCGAACCGCAGCGCCGCCTGCGCGTCGCCGGTGACCGCCGCGCAGCGCGCGGGCTCCAGCACCGGCAGCACGCTCGAGGCGAGCAGGAAGTCGGCGAGCGCGGGCGGCAACTGCTGCAGCACCTCGGTGACCAGCAGGTCGAACAGCGGCCGCTGGCTCGCGCGCAGAGCGCGTTCGGTGTCGCCGGCGCGCGCGCCCAGCACTGCGCCGATCGCGATGCGCAGGCCCGCGGGCCAGCCGAGCGTCCGATCGAACAGCGCGTCGGCGATTTTCTCGTCCAGACCCGCGGCGGCCGCGAGCCGTCGCGCTTCGTCGCGCGCGAACTGCAGCTCGAGCTGCCTGAACTCGGCCAGCGCATCGATCGCGCGCAGCCGCGCGAGCGCGAGCGGCGGCTCGGTGCGCGCGGTGAGCGCCACCGTCCAGCGCGGGCTCATCCGCTCGATCAGCAGGTCGAGGAAACGGAAGAACGCGGGATCGTCGACGCGATGCACGTCGTCGAACGCGACGATCCCGCGCGGCACGTCGCAGGCGTCGAGCGCGTTCAGCAGTTCCGCCGCGGCCGCGCGCTGCTCCTCTTGCGATCCGCGCCCCGCGGCGGCGACGAGCGCCTCCGGCGCCGTGCGCCACGGCGGGTCGTACGGCTCCAGCGCCGCGAGCATGCATTCGAGCAGGCGCGACAGGTCGTCGCCCGCGTCGGCCGACACCCACGCGACCGCGTGCTGCGCCGGCAGCCGCGCCAGCTCGTGCGCGAGCAGCGTGGTCTTGCCGAAGCCCGCCGGCGCGCACAACAACACGAGGCGCTTCGTCGCGAGCGCTTCGGCGAGCCGCGCCTGCACGACGCCGCGATCGACGAACGCTGCCGTCGGTCGCGGCGCCTGGATCTTGGTGCGGGGGAAGCTCATGCGGAAACGGGCTCGGCTCTTCTGTCGGTGCCACCCAGCGCGCCGCGGGCGATCGTACGCAGTCTCAGCGGCGGCGCTTGCCGCCGTTGGCCTGCGCGGCGACCTGTTCGCGCAGCCAGTCGGTGAAGACCTCCACCTCGGCGCGGCGCGCCGCCGCCGGCGGCACGATCAGCCAGTAAGCGCGCGTGGCCTGCGTCGCGTACTGCCTGCCTTTCAACGGCAGCGCGAGCCGACCGTCGGCGAGGAACGGATCGACCAGCGGAAAGCGCCCGAGCGCGACACCCTGTCCTGCGATCGCGGCCTGGATCACCTGGTCGTAGTGGCTGAACGCGAGCCCGCGGTTTTCGCGCGGGCGCTCGAGCTTCATCGCCTCGCACCACACCTTCCACGACAGCCACGGCACGCTGAGCGCCGGATCGTCGAGCTCGAGCAGCGGCAGCCGCAGCAGGTCCTCCGGCGTACGTACGGCGCGACCCTTCAGCAATGCGGGGCTCGCCACCGGCGCGACGTGTTCGCCGAACAGACGCTCGGCGCCTGCGCCGGCCGCCGTCTCGGGCGAGTAGCGGATCGCAAGGTCGAGCGCGTTGCGCTCGAGGTCGCGCATCGTGTTGTCGGCCACGACGTGCACCGAGATGTCGGCGTGCCTGGCCTGGAACTCCGCGAGCCGCGGCACGAGCCACAGCGAAGCGAAGGTCACCGTCGTCGTCACGCGCACGACTGGCGTGGTG
The DNA here is from genome assembly GCA_016861185.1 of Betaproteobacteria bacterium. Lineage (GTDB taxonomy): Bacteria > Pseudomonadota > Gammaproteobacteria > Burkholderiales > Burkholderiaceae_F > DSNY01. The sequence continues at coordinate 346,345 of BOKW01000001.1, read as the reverse complement.
CTCGCGCGCACCGCGGCGGTCGCTTCGCGCAGCGCGTTCAGCGCCTTCGTGACTTCGCGCGCGTACAGCTCGCCCGCGTCGGTCAGCACCAGCGCGCGCGTGCGCCGCTCGAAAAGCTTGACGCCGAGCTGCTCTTCGAGCTGCTGCACCTGGCGGCTCACGGCCGACTGCGTGACGAAGAGTTCGGAAGCCGCCGCGGTGAACGAAAGCAGCCGCGCCGCCGCCTCGAAGCCGCGCAGCAGATCGAGCGACGCGGGCAGATCGCGCTGTCTACTCATGCCCGCCGCGCATGCGCCGCATTTCGAAATCTCGTTTGTCTCGCCGCAGCGGCCGCGCGACAGTGCGCCATGTCCATCTCCCTCCCAGAGGACGACACGATGAACCCGAACATCGAAGCCGAAGATCTCGCCAGCACGTTCATCAGGATCGATGCTAACCCGCAGCCGCTGCAACTGCCGATCGGCTCGGCGGTCTTCGTGATCCGCGGCGAGGTGTGGCTGACGCAGGACGGCTGCACCGAGGACTTCATCCTCGGCGCCGGCCGGCGCTTCGACGTGAAAAGCGACGAGCTGATCCTGGTCAGCGCAACCAAGAGCGACGCGCAACTCTACGTCGCGCGCCCGGCGATCGCGACCGCCGCACAGCCCGCGATTCCCGACTACCTGCGCGGCGCACGCGGCGCGATCCGGTCTCGCGCGGCATCGCCCGCGAGCGACGTCGCACGGCACCGCGCGCCGTCGCTGATCGAGCGCGTGCGGGCGTTGTTTGCGCCACAGACGCGCCCCGCGACAACTTGATCGTGCGGGCGCACGCGCCGGCCGAAGACGCATCTCGTCCCCCTTTTGCAAAGGGGACCGAGGGGCATCCATTCGCTACGCACCGCAGGTGCGTCGCCTTTCCTCCCCCTTTGAAAAGGGCGACCGAGGGGGAAGTCCCCTTCTTACGCACCGACGGTGCGTCCATCCTCATCCCCCTTTGTAAAGGGGGACCGAGGGGGATTTTGGATTGCTCGAGGGCAGACCCGTTTCGAATCAGCGCCTTCCAGGGAATGCGTCTCTGCCCTTTCTCAACGCGATCTCGCGTGCGAGGGCGCGACGATGACTGCGCCCCGATCCGCCAACACGAGCCTGCCCTGACCCGTGCCGGCAAGTGTCGTCGTGCGGCCAGGGAGGCTTCGCCCGGTTTCTCTCGGCAATTCGTCGGTTTGCGGATGGCGCACTCTGCCCAGAATCCCCGGCATGAACGCGCTTGCACGCATCCATCTCGCCGGCACTGCCGGCGTGTTCGTTGCCGTTCTCGTCTCCGCCTGCGCCACGGGCTCCGGCAAGGACCAGTGCGTGGCGGCGGACTGGCGCACGATCGGCTATGAAGACGGGCTGCGCGGCGCGCCGGCCGACCGCATCGGCGTGCATCGCGTCGCCTGTGCCAAGCACCAGGTCACGCCGAATCTGGCCGAGTACCTCGAAGGGCGCGAGCGCGGACTCCAGCAGTATTGCCAGCCGAAGAACGGCTTTCGCGTCGGCCTGCACGGGGGCGGATATGCCAACGTGTGCTCGGGTCCGAGCGAAACCGCGTTTGTCGAAGGCTATCGCTACGGCCGGCAGATCCACGGCGCGCGCGCCGCGTTGCGCGCGTCGCAGTCTCAACTGCGCAGCGCGCGCGACGGACTGGCGAAGACCGAAGCCGCCATGGCCAACGTGACGGCCGAGCTGGTGCTACCGACGGTGCCGACCGACCGCCGCGCTTTCCTGGCGACGGAACTGGTCCGCCTGACCCAGCAGCGCACCGAACTGGTCGCGCGGATCGACCAGCTCACGCTGCGCACCCAGGAACTCGCGGCCGACGTGCAGGAACTCGAACGCCAGAGCCCTTACGCGCTCTGAGCGCCGACCGATCCGCGCGCCTCGCTCCGAACGGACGAGGTGATCGCGTGCAGCAACGAATTCGCCAGAGCGGGCGCTGACAGCGTGCCCGGGAAAGCGCCGGAATGCGAAGCAGACTTCGAGCGCGCGGCGCAGGCGCCAGCGGACGAGGCTTATCTCTCGGCGACCAGATCCCCGCGGGCGTGGGCTCGGTGCAGGACTTCATCGAGAACCACCGCGCCGGCAAGCTGCGCGTGCTTGCCGTGATGGGCGACAGGCGCCAAGCCGCGCTGCCCGACGTGCCCACCTTCGCCGAGCTGGGGCTGAAGGGCTTCGAGGACGTGCCGTACTACGGCTTCATCGCGCCCGCGGGCACGCCGAAGGCCGCGATCGACCCGTTCTCCGCCGCGCTCGCCAAGGTGCTCGCGCAACCCGACGTGCGAGAGATGAAGCGCCACATGGCTGGCGAGACAGCGGCCGGCACGCGCGCGCGCAAGGTCACCGCGAGGACCACGTCGCCAATGCGCGGCGGCCGAAAGCAACTCGCGGGCAACTGAGCGGGCCCGAATAAACTCACGCCATACCAAGCAAGCGGTCCGTCTTGAAACGGGCCCCAAAACGAGGAGACATCGAAATGACCACATCCGTCGTTCGACGGGCGCTGCTGTGCAGCGCGCTCGCCGGCATCGCGGGCATCGCCGCCGCGCAGGACTACCCGACCAAACCGATCCGGTTGATCGTGCCGTTCGCGCCGGGAGGGCTCGCCGACACCTCCGCACGCGCGGTCGCCGAGAAGCTCGGCGCGCGGCTCGGGCAGAGCGTGGTGGTGGAGAACCGCGCAGGCGCGAGCGGCAATATCGGCATGCAGGCGGTGGCGCAAGCTGCGGCCGACGGCTACACGCTGGTGCTGGGCTTCGACGGCACCGTGGTGATCAACCCGCACATCTTCAGCAAGCCCGGTTTCGACGTGCTCAACGACTTCGCGCCGGTGACCAAGCTCGGCGACGCCACGCTGCTGCTGGTCGCGCATCCGTCGGTGCCGGCCAGAAACATCCGCGAACTGATCGAGCTGGAGAAGTCCAAGCCCGGCACGCTCTCCTATGGCACCTCCGGCACCGGCGGCACGCCGCACATGGCGGGCGAGCTGATCAACCAGCGCTACGGCACGAAGTTCGTGCACGTCCGTACAAGGGCGGCGGGCAGGCGGTGATCGACGTGGTGGGCGGCCAGATCCCGCTGGTGTTCACCGCGGTGGCGAGCGCGCAGCAGCACGTGAAATCCGGCAAGCTCGTCGGCATCGGCGTCAGCAGCGCCAAGCGCTCGTCGTCGCTGCCCGACGTGCCCACCTTCGTCGAAAGCGGCCTGACGGACTTCGTGGTGGATAGCTGGGTCGGCATCCTCGCACCGGCCAAGACGCCGCGGCCGATCGTCGAGCGTCTGCAGCGCGAACTGGCCGAAGTGCTGAAGGACCCCGAGGTACGCAACCGCTACGCCACGCTCGGCATCGAGCCGGTCGGCAATACGCCCGAGCAGTTTGCCGCGCAGATCCGTGCCGATCTCGCGCGCTGGGAAAAGGTGGTCAAGACCGCTGGTATCAAGATCGAGTGATCGACTCCCTCTCCCGCCTCAGCGGGAGAGGGTCGAGGTGAGGGCGACCGCCCGTGGAGTACACAAGTCCCGCCATGACCCAGAAGCTCAAGTCCCTGCTCGCCGCCGGCGAGTTCATCGTCGCGCCCGGCGTGTTCGAGATGCTCTCCGCGCGCATCGCCGATCGCATGGGCTTCAAGGCGCTGTACATGACCGGCTACGGCATCTCGGCCTCGCACCTCGGCGTGGCCGATGCCGGCCTCGTGACCTACCGCGACATGGTGGACCGCGCGCGCGTGATCGCCAGCGGCACCAGCAAGCCGCTGATCGCCGATGCCGACACCGGCTTCGGCGGGCTGATCAACGTGCGCGAGACCGTGCGCGGCTACGAGGTCGCCGGCGTGCAGGCGATCCAGATCGAAGACCAGGAGATGCCGAAGAAGTGCGGCCACACGCCCGGCCGGCGCGTGGTGCCATTGAAGGACGCGGTGCGGCGGATCGAGGTCGCGGTCGATGCGCGGCGCAGCGACGACTTCCCGATCGTCGCGCGCACCGACGCGCGCACCTCGCTGGGGCTGGACGAAGCGATCGCGCGCGCCCGGGCCTTCGCCAAGGCGGGCGCCGACGTCGTGTTCGTCGAAGCGCCCGAGAGCGAAGCCGAGTTCGAACGCGTGGGCCAGGCGCTGGCGGGCGACGCCTACCTGTTCGCCAACATGGTGCCGAGCGGCAAGAGCCCGGTGGTGTCAGCCGAGAGCCTCAAGCGTTACGGCTATTCGATCGTCATCTACCCGACCGCCGGCATGAACGCCGCGTGCGCCGCTCTGGAGCAGGCGTATCGGTACCTCGAGCAGCACGGCAGCACGGAAGGTTCGCCGGTGCCGGCGTACTCGATGGACGAGCTTCACACACTCGTTGGGTTTCCGGAGGTTTGGGCGTTTGAAAGGCGGTTTGTCGAGTCGAGTTGATCGGCGCATGCCAATGCACCCAGTGAGACGGGCAAAGCAGCCGAAGGGGCTGAAGATCCGTTCGGCACGGATCTGGCCTTCATGCTCGGGGGGAGGAGCGGACACAGGTATCAAGACCCGACGTACCCGACTTCGCCGGCTCAACTGATTTCCCAAAACGGGAACGTCCTGTGGTAGAGTTCCCGCATTGGGAACGGTAGTGGAGGGCCGCGACCTATTGCCAAGGAACAACATCAATGAAGCTCTTGGGCCGCGAGATCCTGCACCAACTAACTGCCAAGCACCCAGACACAAGAGGATGGGTTAGGAGCTGGACTTCAGAGGTCGAAGATGCGACGTGGAGATCGCCGAACGATATTAAGAGGCGATACGCATCCGCGAGTTTCTTGTCGGACAACCGTGTCGTCTTCAATGTCCGCGGTAATGACTTCCGACTCGAAGCACGTATCGCGTATGGCGTTGGCGTTGTGCATGTGATCTGGGCAGGCACACATGCTGAATACACAAAGAGAAAGCTCTGAGATGAGCGCAGACATCAGCGTTATCAAATCTGAAGCGCAGTACCGCGACTACTTGGGGGCAATCGAGGTACTGATGGCGAAGGACCCCGCTCCGGAGAGCGAAGACGGGCGGAAGCTTGAGTTGCTGGCGCTCCTCGTAGAGACCTATGAGAAGGAGCGGTTTCCAATTGCGCAGCCTGAGCCTGTGGAGGCGATCCTATTCCGCCTTGAGCAACAGGGTCTGCAGCAGAAGGATCTTGTGCCGATACTCGGCACCAAGAGTCGTGTTTCGGAGGTTCTGTCGGGCAAGAGGAAGCTGACTATCCCGATGATGAGGCGACTAAGCGCTCAGCTTTCAATTCCGATCCAAGTGCTTGTTGGGTCCGATGAGTCAGCGCGCGACGCAGGAAACGAGTCGCCCGTGGGCTTGGCTCGCGAGATCATCCGGCGTGGTTGGGCGTCAAGTGCGCGTGTATCCGCGAAGAACGCTCGGGATTTCATTCAGCGAATGATCAACAGTGCTGGGTCGGATCAGATTGCGTTAGCACATCTGCGAGGTTCGCTTCCCTTCGGCTCGCTCATGGAGAGCGAGACGACTGCTATTCGTCTGTGGATCGCACGAGTTCTTGTTCGCTCAAGGGATTCCGTTACTCGCCGCGGCGCTTTTCGGGCGGAGTCGATTGACCTAACCATTCTTTCGGAACTTGCGAAATTGAGTTGGTTCGAGAACGGTCCGGCACTCGCGATCGAGTACCTCTCCAAGCTCGGGATTGCCGTTGTCGTTGAGCGGCAGCTGCCAGGCGGACGCATCGACGGCGCTGCCACACTTGACATCGACGGAACGCCAGTCATCGGCCTGACGCTTAGAAGAGATCGACTAGACATCTTCTGGTTCACACTTCTTCACGAGTGCGTTCACGTTATCAGGCACTTGTCCAAGAATAGGGATGTTTTTGTGGATGACGTTACGGAGATGAACGAGCTCGACCCCTACGAAGTGGAGGCTGACAAGTTGGCTCGGGATGCATTGATTCCATTGGCAATTTGGAGAGAAAGCGAGGCTCGCAGGGTCCGGACACCTTCAGCAGTAAGAGAGCTCTCTGAGCAATTGCGCATCCATCCGGCGATTATCGCGGGGCGTATCCAAAGGGAGACGGGCAACTATCGACAGCTGGCTTCAATGGTGGGCCAGGGTGAAGTTGGCCGCGCTCTCTCGGAGCGAAGCGCTTCTCCGGCTTGATTCGATAGAGATACAACGATGTTCGGTCACGTAACGGTAGTCCGGTCTCACAAAGGCGAGCTACTCGGCTGTAGCGAATCGCCATCTCAGGTTGCCGCTGCAGTGACACCACTCTTCTACTTAACTCGCCGCGGTGTGGGCGAGGAAAGGTCTGAAGAAGTTGATCTGGGAGTTGTCGCAGACCGCATCGCCAAGGCGTGGCGTCGTCGTGGTAGCTGCTATGTGAATCTGCGCGACAAGTGGGAACTGGATGGGGGCTTCTGGGGTCTTGGCGAGCCGGCAGAGCTCGTGAATCGATTTCTGCGCAACGCTGGAGTGTCTAGCATTCCGGTGCTCGATCTATACAAGTCGGAAGACGCTTCGCTAACTCGCTCTCTCGGCTCCGTTGCCAAGGACTTTGGGTGCGGTGCGGCGCTGAGAGTCGTTGACGACGAGCTGGGAGTCGCGCGCGAAACCATCGAGCGTATGTGGGATGCAGTTGGGAGGCTCGGACTACAGGCCAGTCAGATCGACCTACTCATCGATCTTGAGCGAATTCACCTTACCCAAATGCCACGCCATCGGGCGCAGATCCTCGAATTGCTCTCCGAGGCTGACCGGCTCTTTCCGTATCGATCCGTAACGATCATCGGCTCAAGCCTGCCCGAGGAACTGAGCGCCGTGGTCCCTGAGTACGAGCTACGGGAGTTTCCACGTCTTGAGCGTCGGCTATTGAGGGAAGTGCGCTCGGGTAGAGGAGGGGGGCGTCCTGTGCGAGGCGGCGACTACGCTGCGACGAAGCCTGAGTTTGTTGAAACGAACGGGCCATTCCCTCACATTAGCGCGCGGATTATCTACACGGGCGACGAATCGACGCTTGTTCTTCGCGGCTGCTCGCGGCAGAAGCGAGCCCTTGAGGAACAGTACCTGGCGCTCTCGCGCTCGCTTATCGCGCACGGTCGATTCCACGGCGATCGGTTTAGCTGGGGAGATCGGCTAATCAGTCAATTCGCCACGCATGGACGCGCATCAGGTGATCCGACGACGTGGGTCGCAATCAACACCTCTCACCATCTGGCAGTAGTGGCCAAAGAAGTCGGAACAGCAGCTGAAGTGGAGAGGATGTAAATCGAAACTTGGCCTTCGACAGACTACATATTCCTCTGGTACTGCCCCCACCTCAAACAACGCACTCGTGATCTGCCCCAGTGAGCAGCAGCGCAACGCGTCCATCAGCACCGCGAACACGTTGCCGTTGTCGATCACCGTGCGCTTGAGCCGCTCCAGCATCGCTGGCGCCTGGCTCGCATGGCGCTGGTGGAAGTCCTGCAGGCGCTTCAACTGGCTCTGCTTCCCTTCCTCCGTGGAGCGCGCCGGCTCGATGTGCTCCGGCACCGGTTGCCGCGCGTTCGTGAGACGTATTGAAGGTTGCCCTCGCGACTCATCCGTGACCAGATCCCGCGCTCGCGAGACAATCCCCGCGGATGCCGTTCGTGCTTCGACACGCCCAACGCGAACGGTCTCCTTCGGAGATCTACGCCTTCCTCACCGCCGACGCCGGCCGCGCGAGCACTTTCGTGAGCAGCGTCTCGTCGATCGTGTTTCCCTGCAGCCGCCACAGCAGCGCGTCGATGCGGTCTTCGCCCCAGAAGATCTCGCCGTCGATGCGATAGGTCGGCACGCCGAAGATGCCGGCGGCGACCGCGGCGTTGGTGGCGTCGATCAGGCGCTGCTTGACGTCGGCGTCGCCGGCGCGGGCGAGCAGCGCGCGGCCGTCGAGACCGCATTCCTGCGCGAGGGAGACGAGCACGGCGTCGTCGGTGAGGTCGAGCCCACGCGCCCAGGCGGCGTCGAGCAGCGCTTCGCCGAAGCGGCGGCGCTCGCCGGCGTCGTCGAGCGCGATGCACATGCGCAGCGCGCGCAGCGGGTTGAACGGGTGCGTCGGCGGACCCTGCACCGGCAGGCCGAGGCGGGCGGCGAGACGCAGTACGTCGCGCATCGTGTAGGCGCGCTTGGCGGCCGTCTCGGCGGGGCCCTTGGTGCCGTGCGCGGCGAGCAGTCCGCCGAGCAGGACCGGGCGGAAGTCGAGCCGCGCGCCGGCCGCTTCGACGCGTTCGCCCTGCCTTGCGGCGAGCCACGAGTAGGGGCTGATCGGATCGAAGTAGAACTCGACGGTTGTTGTCATCGGCATGGGCTCCCTACCACGGCAGCTCGTAGGCGACGGTGCGTTCGCGCGCGCGTACCAGCACCTCGGCGGGCAGCGGACAGGACTTGCGGGTCGTCGTGTCAATGTGCACGCCGGTCAGCATCGTGATCGCCGCGACCTGCTGCGTTTCGGCGTTGCGCATCTCGTGCACGAAGCGGATCACCTTGTCGCGCACTTCGAGCGCGCCGCTGCGGACGGCGACGGTGTCGCCGGCGTGCAGTTCGCGCTGGTAGGCGATGCGCTGGTCGACCGCGACCATGCCGCGGCCGTTGCCGCGCAGGTACGAGGGCGTGGCGCCGAGCAGCGCAAAGAAGTTCCACGTCGCTTCGTCGAACTTGCCGACGTACCACATGACGTTCATGTGGCCGATGTGGTCGCAGTGCCAGGGGTAGACGGTGCCGCGGTAGGTTTCGACGAGGTCGGACATGGTTTGCTTGTTTGAGTGACCGCTACGGGGCGGGATGCCTGCGCGAGCGGGGTCCGTCGTGGCTCGCGAAGCCGGATCGCCCTCGCCCCAACCCTCTCCCGCTGATGCGGGAGAGGGAGTCGAGCTACATATTCCGCCGATACTGCCCGCCGACCTCGAACAGCGCGTTCGTGATCTGGCCGAGCGAGCAGCAGCGCACGGCATCCATCAGCACGGCGAACACGTTCTGGTTGTTGATCACCGCCTGCTTCAGCCGCTCGAGCATCGCCGGCGCTTCGTGCTTGTGCCGCTCGTGGAAGTCGCGCAGGCGCTTCAACTGGCTCTGCTTCTCCTCCTCGGTCGAGCGCGCCAGCTCGAGTTTCTCGGGGATCGGATCGCCGTGCGGATTGCGGAAGGTGTTGACGCCGACGATCGGGTACTCGCCGGTGTGCTTCAGGTGCTCGTAGTGCAGCGACTCCTCCTGGATCTTGCTGCGCTGGTAGCCCAGTTCCATGCTGCCCAGCACGCCGCCGCGCTCGCTGATCGACTCGAACTCCTTGAGCACCGCTTCTTCGACGAGGTCGGTCAGTTCCTCGATGACGAAGCTGCCCTGGTTGGGGTTCTCGTTCTTCGCCAGGCCCCACTCGCGGTTGATGATGAGCTGGATCGCCATCGCGCGCCGCACGCTCTCTTCGGTCGGCGTGGTGATCGCCTCGTCGTAGGCGTTGGTGTGCAGGCTGTTGGCGTTGTCGTAGGTGGCGATCAGGGCCTGCAGCGTGGTGCGGATGTCGTTGAACTGGATTTCCTGCGCGTGCAGCGAGCGGCCGCTCGTCTGGCAGTGGTACTTGAGCTTCTGCGAGCGTTCGTTGGCGCCGTACTTGTCGCGCATCGCCACGGCCCAGAGGCGGCGCGCGACGCGGCCCATCACCGTGTACTCGGGGTCCATGCCGTTGCTGAAGAAGAACGACAGGTTGGGCGCGAAGTCGTCGATGTGCATGCCGCGCGCGAGATAGGCCTCGACGAACGTGAAGCCGTTGGACAGCGTGAACGCGAGCTGGCTGATCGGGTTGGCGCCCGCTTCGGCGATGTGATAGCCGCTGATCGACACCGAGTAGAAGTTGCGCACGTTGTGATGGACGAAGTACTCCTGGATGTCGCCCATCACCTTCAGCGAGAACTCGGTCGAGAAGATGCAGGTGTTCTGACCCTGGTCTTCCTTGAGGATGTCGGCCTGCACGGTGCCGCGCACGTTTTCCAGCACCCAGGCGCGGATCTTTTCGGCTTCGTCCTCGGTCGGCTCGCGCTTGTTGTCGGCGCGGAACTTGTCGAGCTGCTGGTCGATCGCGGTGTTCATGAACATCGCGAGGATCGTCGGCGCCGGACCGTTGATCGTCATGCTGACGCTGGTGTTCGGCGCGCACAGGTCGAAGCCCGAGTACAACACCTTCATGTCGTCGAGCGTGGCGATGCTGACGCCCGAGTTGCCGACCTTGCCGTAGATGTCGGGCCGCAGATCGGGATCGTGGCCGTACAGCGTCACGCTGTCGAACGCGGTCGACAGCCGCTTCGCGGGCATGCCTTCCGACAGCAGCTTGAAGCGGCGGTTGGTGCGGAACGGATCGCCCTCGCCGGCGAACATGCGGGTCGGGTCTTCGTTCTCGCGCTTGAACGCGAACACGCCCGCGGTATAGGGGAACGAGCCGGGGACGTTCTCCAGCAGCAGCCACTTGAGCAGCTCGCCGTGGTCTTCGTATTTCGGCAGCACGACCTTGCGGATCTTGTTGCCAGACAGCGTCGTGTGCGTGAGTTTGGTACGGACTTCCCTGTCGCGGATTCTCACGACGTACTCGTCGCCCGCGTAGGCCCGCTGCATCTGCGGCCACATGCCGAGCAGCTTGTGGCTGCGCGCGTCGAGCCTGGCGTCGCGGTCGGCGATCAGGGGGTCGAGGGCGGCAGAAATCCCCCCGGCGACTGCGTCGCCGGCCCCCTTTTCCAAAGGGGGCTGAGCGGCGAGTGCGGCGGTTTCACCCCCCTTTGGCAAAGGGGGGCAGGGGGGGATTTCCGCGAGCATCCGCTTCGTCTCGACGAGCTGTTGCCGCTCGCGCGCGATGCGGGCTTGTTCGAGCGCGCGGCGCTTGTAGCTGCGCACGGTCTCGGCGATCTCGGCGAGGTAGCGGATGCGGTGCGGCGGGACGATCGGCGTCTGGTGCGTCGAGTGGCGCGTGAACGCAAGCGGCAACCGCGACTTGCCGAGCTTCAGCCCCAGGTCCTTCAGCTTCGGCAGCAGCGCGTGATACAGCGCGGTGACGCCGTCGTCGTTGAAGCGCGCGGCGATCGTGCCGAACACGGGCATCTCGTCCGGCTTCTGGCCGAAGACGCCGCGGTTGCGCTGGACCTGCTTGCTGACGTCGCGCAGCGCGTCGAGCGCGCCCTTGCGGTCGAACTTGTTGATCGCGACGAAGTCGGCGAAGTCCAGCATATCAATCTTCTCTAGCTGCGTGGCTGCGCCGTACTCCGGCGTCATCACATACAGCGTCGTGTCGACGTGCGGAACGATCGCGGCGTCGCCCTGGCCGATGCCCGAGGTCTCGACGATCACGAGATCGAACCCCGCGGCCTTGCACGCGGCGATCGCATCCGGCAGCGCCTGGCTGATTTCGGTGCCCGCTTCGCGCGTGGCGAGCGAACGCATGTACACGCGCGGACCTTTGCTCCACGGGCCGATCGCGTTCATGCGGATGCGGTCGCCGAGCAGCGCGCCCCCGCTCTTGCGGCGCGACGGGTCGATCGAGATCACCGCGACCTGCAGCGCGTCGTCCTGATCGAGCCGGAAGCGGCGCACGAGTTCGTCGGTCAGCGAACTCTTGCCTGCCCCGCCGGTGCCGGTGATGCCGAGCGCGGGCGCCTTCGCGGTGTCGGCCGCCTTGTGCAGCGCCTCGCGCGTGCGCGAATCGGCCTGGCCGTTCTCCAACGCGGTGATCAGTTGCGCGAGCGCGCGCCAGCGCTTGACGACGTCTTTGTCGCGCAGCGTGTCGAGCGACTTCGGCGCGTGCGGAGCGAGGTCGACGTCGCACTCGGCGACCATCAGGCCGATCATCCCCGTGAGCCCCATCTTCTGGCCGTCCTCGGGCGAGAAGATGCGCGCGACACCGTACTCGTGCAGTTCCTTGATCTCCGACGGCACGATCACGCCTCCGCCGCCGCCGTAGACCTTGATGTGCGCGCCGCCGCGTTCGCGCAGCAGGTCGATCATGTACTTGAAGAACTCGACGTGCCCGCCCTGATACGAGCTGACCGCGATGCCTTGCACGTCCTCCTGCAGCGCCGCGGTGACGATCTCCTCGACCGAGCGGTTGTGCCCGAGGTGGATCACCTCGCAGCCCATGCTCTGCAGGATGCGCCGCATGATGTTGATCGACGCGTCGTGGCCGTCGAACAGGCTCGCCGCGGTGACGAAGCGCACCTTGTGCGTCGGGCGATAGGTCGCGAGCTTCTTGATTTCGGAGAGATCGGTCATGGCGAGGCTCCGGCATCGGCGGCGCGCGGCGAGGAGGAGCGCACCGGGTCGGACGATTGTGGCACCCGGTCGCTGCCGCGGACAGGCGCGGCACGACGGGGGCGCGTCCGGCGACTCTAGGTGCCGTTGACGTTAACGTCAAGAAGGGCGTCCGCTCGCGCCACCCATGCGGGCGGTCGCGGCCGGCGCCGTCCAGGCTTCCGGCGGCATGCCGGGCACGCCGGTTGACCAGCTTGAGGTTGCGCCGACGTCGGCATTTGCGCTGCGTCAACCAGAATGCTCGACCGAGTTTGAGGGGTACCACTAATTACATGAATCCAATGCCTTTTCTTGGCTTGAGTCGCCCCGATATCCGGTACTGTGCATTGCAGCAATAGACCTCGAAACGAGGTGAAAGGAAGCACGATGCGAGTACTGACGCCCATCTACGAAGGCGATGGCCTTTTCCACGAAGCGCCGCGATCCGTCGAAGCGACGGCCGCCCGCTCGACCCCGCAGGCCGCCGACGCGCGTGCGGTCGCGGCCCGCCGCGCGGAAGCCATGCGCAGCTTCTTCCCGAAGCTGTTCAGCTGGTTCGCGGACCAGTTCGACAACGCGCGCATGCGCGAGGTCGAGCGCTATCTGTCGCAGGCGACCGATCTGTGCGATCTGGAGCAGCGCATCCGGCGCCTGGAACGGAACATGGGCTCCGGGTCCGGCATCTGCTGAACCGCGCGGCCGGGGCGCCGCGGCCTGACTGACCGCGCCCGCAGGTCCGCCAACTTCGATCTCGACGTCCCCGCCCGACGCGCGGCGACGTCTGCCCGTCTTTCCCCTCCAGCGTGAGCCGGGGCCGGTTCTGACCGGCTCGCGCCGCATCGTTCGACTCCCGCATTCGCGTGCAGCGCAGGCTCGCGCGCGCCGTCACACTTCGTGCCCCGCGCGGATGGCCACGACGCCAGATTGCATTTGCAACGGAGCATCCGGCGCCGGACATCTTCCAGCAACAATGCCGCGCCACAAACGCGCCTTTGCCGGCGGGCCGCGCCACGAGCCATGTCGAATCACGCTGCGCGCGATCGACCACTCGTCATGAAACGCCACCCCTTCCCCCTCCCCGCCAAGGGAGGCGAACGCTTCGGCGGCCGCACTCGGCCGCGTGCTGGAAAGAGATGAACGCGACGATCCTCACTCAATCACGCCGCGTCCGCGCGGTCACGGCGGCCGCTGCGGCCGCGCTGCTCGCCTCGACGCTCGCCGCCTGCAGCGGCGGCAATCAGCACGGCGGCTTCGGCGGATTCCCGCCCGCGCCGGTGACCTTGCTGCAGGTGAAGGCTGCGACCGTACCGGTGCGCTTCGAATACGTCGGCCAGACGGCGGGATCGAAGGAGGCCGAAGTGCGCGCGCGCGTGCAAGGCACCCTCGAGCGCCGCACGTATCAGGAGGGCGGCGCAGTGAAGGCGGGGCAGACGATGTTCGTCATCGACCCGAAGCCCTATGCAGCGCAGGTCCAGCAGGCCGAAGCCGCGCTCGCGCAGGCCGAGGCGCAGCTCGCGCAGGCCAAGCGCCTGGCCGAGCGGCTCAAACCGCTGGTCGGCGACAAGGCGGTCAGCCAGCGCGAATACGACGACGCGGTGTCGGCGGAGGAAACGGCGGCCGCGGGCGTGAAGCTCGCGCAGGCGCGGCTGACCGAAGCGCGGCTGAACCTCTCGTACACGACGGTCACCGCGCCGGTCAGCGGATTCGCGAGCCGCGCCCAGAAGTCCGAAGGCAGCCTCGTGTCGCCCGGAGCGGACAGCCTGCTGACGACGGTTTCGCAGATCGATCCGCTGCACGTGAACTTCAGCGTGTCGGAGAACGAGAAGCTCAGATTCGACAAGCTCGTCGCCGAAGGCAGGCTCGTGCTGCCCGATCCGAAAAAGGGCGCGCTCGAAGTGACGCTGCGGCTCGCCGACGGCTCGGTGTTTCCGCGCAAGGGCAAGCTGTCGTTCATCGACGCGCGCATCAATCCTGCGACCGGATCGTTCGACGCGCGCGCGGAGATCGCCAATCCGGACGGCGTGCTGCATCCGGGGCAGTTCGTGCGCGTGCAGTTGAACGGCGCGGCGCGGCCGAATGCGATCGTCGTTCCGCAGCGCGCGGTGATGGACGGACCGCAAGGCAAGTTCGTCTACGTCGCCGCCAAGTCGCCCGAAGGCAAGGACATCGCGCTGCCGCGGCCGGTCACGGTCGGCGACTGGGTCGAGATCGAAGGCGCCAATCAGTGGATCGTCGAGTCGGGGCTGAAGCCCGGCGATCAGGTGGTCGTCGAAGGCATGGCGAAGATCTTCCCGATCCCGACCGGCGCGCCGATCGTCGTCGGTCCGCCGCCCGGCGCCGATGCGGCCAACGGCGGGCCCGCGAAAGGCGAGGTGAAGAAGAAGTAAGCCGAGACTCCCTCTCCCCGCTCGTCAGGGAGGGGGAGCGCCCTCCATCGATTCCGACTCGCGACTCCGATCCCATGTTCTCCCGCTTCTTCATCGACCGCCCGATCTTCGCCGCGGTGCTGTCGATCTTCATCGTGCTCGCGGGCCTGGCCGCGATGCGCAACCTGCCGATCGCGCAGTACCCGGAGATCGCGCCGCCGGTGGTCACGGTGCAGGCGATCTATCCGGGCGCTTCGGCCGAAGTGATCGAAAAAACCGTCGCCGCGCCGCTCGAAAACGCGATCAACGGCGTCGAGGGCATGCTGTACATGAGCTCGAACTCGTCGTCGAACGGGATCGTGCAGATCCAGGTGACGTTCGAGATCGGCACCAACGTCGACCAGGCGGCGCTGAACGTCAACAACCGCGTCAAGCAGGCCGAGTCGCGGCTGCCGCAGGAAGTGCGCCGGCAGGGCGTCACGGTCGAGAAAGGGTCGTCGAGCTTCCTGCAGGTCATCGCGTTCTTTTCACCGGACAACCGCTTCGACGACCTGTACACGTCGAACTACGTGACGCTGAACGTGCTGGACGAGCTGAAGCGCATCCCCGGCACGACCAACGTGCAGATCTTCGGCGCGAAGGACTACGCGATGCGGATCTGGGTGCGCCCGGACCGGCTCGCGCAACTGCGGCTCACGACCGGCGACATCGCGCGCGCGATCAACGAGCAGAACGCGCAGTTCGCCGCCGGCAAGGTCGGCCAGGCGCCGTACAGCGGGCAGCAGGAACTGGTCTACACGATCACGACGCAGGGCAGGCTGGCGGACCCGAAGGAGTTCGAGGAGATCATCGTCCGCAGCAGTCCCGGCGGCGCCACGATCCGGCTGAAGGACGTCGCGCGCGTGGAGCTGGGCAGCAAGGACTACGAGTTCAACGGCACCTACAACGGCAGGAGCGCGACGCTCGTCGGCATCTTCCTGCAGCCGGGGGCGAACGCGCTCGAAGTGGCGGGCGACGTCAAGCAGACGGTCGCGCGGCTCGCCGAGCGCTTCCCGCAGGGGCTGTCGTATGCGATCGCGTACGACACGACGCGCTTCGTCGAGGTGTCGATCCGCGAGGTCGTCAAGACGCTCGGCGAGGCGATGCTGCTGGTGATCGCGGTCGTGTTCCTGTTCCTGCAGAACTGGCGCGCGACGCTGATCCCGATCGTCGCGGTGCCGGTGTCGCTGATCGGCACCTTCGCCGGTCTGTACCTGCTCGGCTACTCGATCAACACGCTGACGCTGTTCGGCATGGTGCTGTCGATCGGCATCGTCGTCGACGACGCGATCGTCGTGCTGGAGAACGTCGAGCGCATCATGCACGAGGAGAAGTTCGGCGCGCGCGAGGCGGCGATCGAGGCGATGCGCGAGGTCAGCGGCCCGGTCGTCGCGATCGTGCTGGTGCTCGTATCGGTGTTCGTGCCGATCGCCTTCCTCGGCGGACTGACGGGCGAGCTGTACCGCCAGTTCGCGATCACGATTTCGATCTCGGTCGTGATCTCGGGCATCGTCGCGCTGACGCTGACGCCCGCGCTGTGCGTGATGATCCTGCGCAACGAGCACAAGGCGCCGTGGGCGTTCTTCCGCTGGTTCAACGGCTGGTTCGGCCGCATGACCGGGCGCTACGTCTCGGGCGTGACATGGATGATCCGCCGCGGTGCGCTCGGCGTCGCGCTGTTCGCCGGCATGGTCGTGATCACCGCCGGGCTGTGGCGCGCCACGCCGGGTTCGCTGGTGCCCGACGAGGACCAGGGCTTCTACATCGCCGCGGTGATCCTGCCCGACGGCGCTTC
This sequence comes from Betaproteobacteria bacterium, assembly GCA_016861185.1. Classification (GTDB taxonomy): domain Bacteria; phylum Pseudomonadota; class Gammaproteobacteria; order Burkholderiales; family Burkholderiaceae_F; genus DSNY01. The sequence goes on along the minus strand of BOKW01000001.1, from coordinate 329,865 downwards.
GCTGCAGCGGACCGACGCCGTCACGCGCCAGGTCACCGACATCCTGCAGAAGAACCCGGTCAACCAGGACGTGGTCGCGTTCACCGGCTTCGACTTCCTGGGCGGCAGCTTCCGCAACAACGCGGCGACGATCTTCGTCACGCAGAAGCACTGGGACGAGCGCGACGTGACGACGCCGCAACTGGTCGGCGAGTTCTTCATGCAGACCGGCCACATCAAGGAAGCGCTGGTCCTCGCGTTCGCGCCGCCGCCGATCTTCGGCATCGGTACGGCCGGCGGCTACGAGCTGTACCTGCAGAACCGCGGCGAAGGCGGACCGGCCAAGACGCAGGAAGTGCTGCAGCAGTTCCTCGGCCGGCTGAATTCCGACCCGATGCTCGGCGGCGCGCAGACGCTGTGGCGCGCGAACGTGCCGCAGCTTCGCGTCGACGTCGACCGCGAGAAGGCGAAGGCGCTCGGCGTGCCGGTCGACGAGGTGTTCAACACGCTGTCGGCCACACTGGGCTACTACTACGTCAACGACTTCAACCGCTACGGCCGCACCTGGCAGGTGCTGATGAGCGCCGAGCCGCAGTACCGCAACCGGCCCGACGACATCGGCGCGGTGTGGGTGCGCTCCGAGCGCGGCGAGATGGTGCCGCTGCGCTCGCTCGCCAACGTCCGCTATTCGTCCGGGCCGGACTCGCTCGACCGCTTCAACAACCTGCCCGCGGTCAAGATCTTCGGCCAGGGCGCGCCGGGGGTCAGCACCGGACAGGCGATCGCGCGCGTCGAGGCCATCGCGGCGGAAACGCTGCCCGCCGACCTCAGTTTCGACTGGGGCGGCGCGTCGTTCCAGGAGAAGAAGTCCGGCGGCGCCGGCGGGTTGGCGCTCGCGATGGCGGCGATCATGGTGTTCCTGATCCTGGCTGCGCTGTACGAGCGCTGGTCGCTGCCGATTTCGGTGCTGCTCGCGCTGCCGTTCGGCACATTCGGCGCGCTGGCCGCGGTGTGGATCGGCGGCTACCTCAACATGTTCCTCGGCCGCGCGCCGCTCGCCAACGACGTGTACTTCCAGATCGGGCTGGTCACGCTGCTGGGACTCGCCGCGAAGAACGCGATCCTGATCGTCGAGTTCGCGGTGCTGAAGGTGCGCGAAGGCTATTCGGCGGCGGCCGCGGCGATCGAAGCGGCGCGGCTGCGCTTCCGGCCGATCCTGATGACCTCGCTCGCGTTCATCCTCGGCGTGCTGCCGCTGGTGATCTCCACCGGCGCAGGCGCCGGCGCGCGGCATTCGGTCGGCACCGGCGTGATGGGCGGCATGATCGCGGCGACCTTCCTCGCGATCTTCTTCATCCCGCTGTTCTTCAAGATCCTGACCGACCGCAGGCTGCGCGAGCCCCGTTCGGCCTCCGAGCTGTACGCCGAAGTCGCCGAAGGCGAACGCCGCAGCGCCGAGATGCACGCGACCGCGATCGCGGTGCTGGAGGGCAAACGATGAAACCGCTCCGCACGCTTGCCGCACTGGCCGTGGCGTCGCTGCTGGCCGCCTGCGCGACGACCGAAACCGCGAAGCCCGCGCTCGATCTGCCGGCCGCGACCGGGCAGGCGCCGGCCGGGCTCGATCGCTGGTGGACGCTGTTCAACGATCCGCAGCTCACCGCGCTGATCGAGGAGGCGCTCGCCAACAACCTCGACCTGCGCGCGGCGGTGGCGCGCATCGACGAAGCGCGCGCGAATCTGCGGCTCGCGCGTTCGGCGCTCTTCCCTTCGCTCGACGTCACCGCAAGCTCGAACCGCAGCAAGCGCAGCGAAGCGACCGAGCTGCGGCAGGGCCCGCCGTTCACTTCGACGACGCACAACCTCGGCCTCGCGGCCGCGTACGAAGTCGACCTGTGGGGCAAGCTGCGTTCGGGCCGGGACGCCGCCGACGCGAGCCTGCTCGCGACGCGCTTCGACGCGCAGACCGTGCGCATCGCGCTCGCCGCGCAGGCGGCCACGACCTACTTCTCGCTGCGCGCGTTCGATGCCGAGCTGGCGTTGACCAGGGCGACGCTCGCCACCCGCGACGAAAACGTCCGCCTGCAGCAGCGCCGGCGCGAGGCGGGGGTGGCGAGCGAGTTCGAATTCGCGCAGGCCGAAGCCGAACGTGCGGCGGTCGCCGCGGTGGTGCCGCCGCTCGAGCGCGCGGTCGCGCAGACCGAAGCGGCGCTTGCGCTGCTGGCCGGCCGCAGCGCGCGCGCCGTTTTCGCGCCGCAGGTCGCGCGCGGCGTGGACCTCGAGAAGTTCGATCCCGGCCCCGACGTGCCGCCCGGGCTGCCTTCGGATCTGCTCGAGCGACGCCCCGACGTGCGCCGCGCCGAAGCCGCGCTCGTCGCGGCCGATGCGCGCATCGCCGAGGCGCGCGCGCAGTATTTCCCGTCGCTGACGCTGACCGCGTCGTTCGGCGGCGAAAGCGCGGAGCTTTCGGATCTGCTGAAGAGCCCGGCGCGCATCTGGTCGATCGCGGCGGGACTCGTGCAGCCGATCATCGGCATCCATCGCATCGGCGCGCAGGTCGATGCCGCCGCGGCGCGGCGCGAGCAGGCCGCGCTCGGTTACCAGCAGGCGGTGCAGGCGGCGTTCCGCGACGTCCACGACGCGCTGGTCGCGCAGCGCGGCGCGCGCGCCGCGCTCGCCGCGCAGGAAGAGCGCCGCGCCAAGCTCGCCGAGGCGTTGCGACTCGCCGAGCTGCGCCATCGCGCCGGCTATTCGAGTTTCCTCGAAGTGCTCGACGCGCAGCGCGGTCTGCTCGCCGCCGAACGCGAACGCATCGCCGCGCTGCGCGACCGCCAGGCCGCGCTGGTCGATCTGTACAAGGCGCTGGGCGGCGGCTGGTCGCCCGAAACCCTCGCCGCGGGCTCGCGAAACTGAGCGAACGCAGAGGCGCAGAGTCCGCCGAGAGACGCGGAGAGCGCATCTTTACTCCGCGGTCCGCCGTGGCCTGCGCGCCTCTGCGCCCGCTCAGCTGACCCGCCCGCGCGGGCACGCGCTTTGCTCGTTGTGTGCAGGGACGGGCCGCGGCAACGGAGCCGCGGCCCGCTTCCGGCATCGCGAACGAGGGTCAACGGAGGCTCGGTTTGCACGACGATCTGCCGCCCCGGCTGCGCGTACTGCTGATCGACGACGGCGCGGGGCGCGTCGACGCGCTGCGCGACGCGCTCGCGCGCCTCGACTGCGACGTGGTCGGCGTGCTCGATTCGCCGCTGCTGATCCACGACTGCGTGCAGCGCCTGCGGCCCGACGTCGTGATCGTCGATAGCGAATCGCCGTCGCGCGACACGCTGGAGAATCTCTCGGCGCTATCGGTGCGGATGCCGCGTCCGGTGGTCGTCTTCACCGACGACCCGAACCGCGCGGTGATGCAGCGCGCGCTCGCCGCCGGCGTCAGCGCGTACGTCGTCGCCGGCATGCAGCCGCAGCGGCTCGCACCCGTGCTGAACGTCGCGATCGCGCGCTTCGAGCAGGAAGCCGCGCTGAAGACCGAGCTTGCGCGGGCACGGGAGCAGCTGGCCGCGCGCAAGCGCATCGAGCAGGCCAAGGGCATCCTGATGCGCAGCCGCGGGCTCGACGAGAAAGCCGCGTACGCGCAGCTTCGCCGGCTCGCGATGGATCGCAAGCTCAAGCTCGTCGAGATCGCCGACCGGATCATCGAAGCGAAATCGCTGTTGTCCTGAACGCCCGCACGCGCGGCAAGTGCTGGTGCATCCGATGGGGCGCATGCCTTCCGCTGGTGCGCCGCCGCACCGCTGCGCACCGCTCGCCCGAGCCGCGCGACCGGCGGACTTCCTCCTGAAATCAACGCGTTGAGCGCGCCGGCTGCCGCTGGCACGGCATCTGCTTTGTGCGTTGCGTCGGCCACAACGGCGTGGCCGCAATCACGGACAACGGCGTCCGATGTCGGCGCGCGATCGGCGCGGCGGCATCGCGACGCCGTTTCGCTTTTTGTCGACCAGTCGTATCGGAGAGCCGCATGGCGGATCGGAAGGAAACGGGACCGATGAGCGCACCGCGCCGCAGGTTCATCAAGACGTCGGCGGCCGCAGCGCTCGGCGCCGCGCAGGCGGTGCAGTCGGTGGCGTACGCGGCGGGTTCCGACGCACCCGAGAAGAAGGAAGTGCGCATCGGCTTCATCCCGCTGACCGACTGCGCGTCGGTGGTGATCGCGGCGGTGAACAAGTTCGACGAGAAGCACGGCATCAGGATCGTGCCGAGCAAGGAGGCGAGCTGGGCTGCCGTGCGCGACAAGCTCGTCAACGGCGAACTGGACGCGGCGCACGTGCTGTACGGACTCGTTTACGGCGTGCACGTCGGCATCGGCGGGCCGAAGAAGGACATGGCGGTGCTGATGACCATCAACCACAACGGCCAGGCGATTTCGCTGTCGAAGAAGCTCGCCGAGCAGGGCGCCGTCGACGGCGCGAGCCTGAAGAAGCTGATGGACAAGGACAAACGCGACTACACGTTCGCGCAGACCTTTCCGACCGGCACGCACGCGATGTGGCTGTACTACTGGCTCGCGGCCAACGGCATCAATCCGATGAGCGACGCGAAGGTGATCACGGTGCCGCCGCCGCAGATGGTCGCCAACATGCGCGTCGGCAACATGGACGGCTACTGCGTCGGCGAGCCGTGGAACCATCGCGCGATCGCCGACGGCATCGGCATCACCGCGGTGACCTCGCAGGACATCTGGAAGGACCATCCGGAGAAGGTCCTCGGCACCACCGCGGAGTTCGTCCGGAAGCATCCGAACACCGCGCGCGCGATGACCGCCGCAGTGCTGGAAGCGAGCCGCTGGATCGACGCCGGCCTGCAGAACCGGCTGAAGATGGCCGAGACGATCGCCGACAAGGCCTACGTCAACACGTCGGTCGACGTGATCAACCAGCGCATCCTCGGCCGTTACCAGAACGGGCTCGGCCGTACCTGGGACGATCCGAACCACATGAAGTTCTTCGCCGACGGCGCGGTCAACTTCCCGTACCTGTCCGACGGCATGTGGTTCCTGACGCAGCACCGGCGCTGGGGACTCCTGAAGCAGGACGTCGATTACCTGGCGGTGGCGAGGCAGATCAACCAGATCGAGGTCTACAGGCAGGCCGCTGCGGCCGCCAAGGTCGCCGTGCCGAAGGAGACGATGCGCACGAGCAAGCTGATCGACGGCGTCGTCTGGGACGGCAAGCAGCCCGCGCAGTATGCGGCGGGTTTCAGGATCAAGTCGATGGCATAGGAACGGCGATGCACGCGACCGCATTTCTTGTCGATCAGTCCGGCGGCGCGCCGCCGGCGGCGCCTGCGAACGACGCCGGCGCCGCGCGTGCGGCCGCAGCGCGCCGCCCGCGGCTGACTGCAGATGAACAGGAAGAGTCGACCCGGCGCGCCGAGCTGCGCGCGCTGCTCGCAAGAGCGCTCGCACCGCTGCTCGGGCTGGCGCTGCTCGTGCTGGTCTGGCAACTGATCGCGCACACCGGCGGACAGCTTCCGACACCGGCCAGGACCTGGGATGCGGCGACCGCGGTGTTCGCCGATCCGTTCTATCGCAACGGACCGAACGACCAGGGCATCGGCTGGAACGTGCTCGCCTCGCTGAGCCGCGTGGCGGTCGGCTTCGGGCTGGCCGCTTTGATCGGCATTCCGGCGGGCTTCGCGATCGGCCGCTTCGTCTTCGTGCATCAGATGGCCGGCCCGGTCATCAGCCTGCTGAAACCCGTGTCGCCGCTCGCGTGGCTGCCGATCGGGCTGCTCGTCTTCAAGGCGGCCAACCCGGCGGCGATCTGGACGATCTTCGTCTGCTCGCTGTGGCCGATGATCATCAACACCGCCGTCGGCGTGCGGCAGATCCCGCACGAGTACCTGAACGTCGCGCGCGTGCTGAACCTCAGCGAATGGAAGGTCTTCACGCGCATCCTGTTCCCCGCCGTGCTGCCTTACATGCTGACCGGCGTGCGGCTTTCGATCGGCGTGGCCTGGCTCGTGATCGTCGCCGCCGAGATGCTGACCGGTGGCGTGGGCATCGGCTTCTGGGTGTGGGACGAGTGGAACAACCTGAACGTCGCCCACATCATCATCGCCATCTTCGTGATCGGCGCGGTCGGCCTCGCGCTCGAAGGCGCGCTGGTGCTCATCGCGAAGCGTTTCGAATACCGCTGAGGGCCGCCCGATGTTCACCGCTTCGCCCATCCCGCCCACCGACGCGCGCCATCTCGCGGTCGAAGGCGCGGGCGTGGTCTTTGCGACCCGCAAGGGCCCGTTCACCGCGCTGCGCGACATCAGCCTGACGATCGCGCGCGGCGAGTTCGTGTCGCTGATCGGGCATTCCGGTTGCGGCAAGTCCACGCTGCTGAACCTGGTCGCCGGACTGCTGAAACCGTCGTCCGGCGTGCTGCTGCTCGGCAACCGCGAGATCCGCGAGCCGGGGCCGGACCGCGCGGTCGTGTTCCAGAGCCATTCGCTGCTGCCGTGGATGAGCTGCTTCGACAACGTCCACCTGGCGGTTGAAAGCGTCTTCGGCGGCAGCGAAAAGCGCGCGGCGCTCAAGGCGCGCACCGAAGCCGCGCTCGCGCTGGTCGGACTCGCGCACGCCGCGCACAAGCGGCCGGCGGAGATCTCGGGCGGAATGAAGCAGCGCGTCGGCATCGCCCGCGCATTGGCGATGGAGCCGAAGATGCTGCTGCTGGACGAGCCGTTCGGCGCGCTCGACGCGCTGACGCGCGCGCGCCTGCAGGACGAGCTGATGCGCATCGTCGCGGCTACCGGCACCACCGTGCTGATGGTCACGCACGACGTCGACGAGGCCGTGCTGCTGTCCGACCGCATCGTGATGATGACCAACGGCCCGGCCGCGACGATCGGCGAGGTGCTCGACGTGAGGCTGCCGCGGCCGCGCGACCGGCTCGACATGGCGCACGACGCGCGCTACCTGGAATGCCGCGAAGCCGTGCTGCAGTTCCTCTATCGCAAGCAGGCGCACGTCGAAACGGAGGCCGCATGAAAAACGGCGCACACCCGCGTCTCGTCGTCGTCGGCAACGGCATGGCCGGCGTGCGGACGATCGAGGAGCTGTTGAGGATCGCGCCCGATCGCTACGAGATCACCGTCTTCGGCGCCGAGCCGCATCCGAACTACAACCGGATCCTGTTGTCGCCGGTGCTCGCCGGCGAAACGCGCTTCGAGCAGATCGTTCTGAACGACCGCGCGTGGTACGCCCAGCACGGCATCCGGCTTCACACCGGGTGTGCCGTGACGGCGATCCGGCGCGGCGCGCGCGTCGTCGAGGCCGAAGGCGGCATCGAAGCGCCTTACGACCGGCTGCTGATCGCCACGGGTTCCGTCCCTGCGCTGCCGCCGATCCCCGGTGCCGGCCTGCCCGGCGTGCTGACGTATCGAGACATTGCCGACACGCAGGCGATGATCGATGCGGCGGCGACGCATCGCAAGGCGGTCGTCATCGGCGGCGGACTGCTCGGGCTGGAGGCCGCCAACGGGCTGCGCGCGCGCGGCATGGACGTGACCGTCGTGCACCTGATGCCCTGGCTGATGGAGCGCCAGCTCGATCGGCCCGCCGCCGCGCTGCTGCAGAAGTCGCTCGAAGCGCGCGGGCTGAAGTTCGTGCTGTCGACGCAGACGCTCGAGCTGATCGCGGGCGGCGACGGCCGCGTGGCGGCGGTCAAGCTGCAGCCGGCGGCCGAACGCGCGGCGGCGCCGACGCAGATCGAAGCGGAGCTGGTCGTCATCGCGATCGGCATCCGTCCGAACACCGCGCTCGCCGAACACGCGGGCCTGCACTGCAATCGCGGCATCGTCGTCACCGACACGCTGCAGACGATCACCGATCCGCGCATCTACGCGGTCGGCGAATGCGTGAGCCATCGCGGCACGGCCTACGGGCTCGTCGCGCCGCTGTTCGAGCAGGCCAAGGTGTGCGCGACGCATCTTGCCGAAAGCGGGATCGGCCGCTTCCAGGGCGCGATCGTCTCGACGAAACTCAAGGTCACCGGCGTCGACGTGTTCTCGATCGGCGCCTTCCAGGGCGGCGCCGACGCCGACGAGATCACGCTCGCCGATCCGACGCGCGGCGTCTACAAGAAGCTCGTGCTCGAAGGCGACCGGCTCGCCGGCGCGTGCCTGGTCGGCGACACCGAACACGCGAGCTGGTACGGCAAGCTCGTCAAGGAGAAGACGCCGGTCGGCGCGCTGCGCGATACGCTGATCTTCGGCGAGAACTCGATCGGCGACAGCGGGCACGCGGGCGCCAACCGCGCGGCGCTGCTCGACGACGCGGCCGAGGTGTGCGGCTGCAACGGCGTGTGCAAGGGCGCGATCGTGCGCACGATCCGCGAGCGCAATCTGCTGACGCTCGACGACGTCCGCAAGCACACCAAGGCGTCCAGTTCCTGCGGCTCGTGCACGGGGCTGGTCGAGCAGATCCTGATCGCCACCGTCGGCAACAACTATGCGCCCACGCCGCAGGCCAAGCCGCTGTGCGCCTGCACCGACCGGACGCACGGCGAAGTGCGGCAGGCGATCCGCGAGCTGAAGCTGCTGGCCGCGGCCGACGTGCGCGCGCGGCTCGCATGGCGCACGCCGGCCGGCTGCGCGACCTGCCGGCCGGCCATCAACTACTACCTGATCAGCACCTGGCCCGGCGAAGCGAAGGACGATCCGCTGAGCCGCTTCGTCAACGAACGCGCGCACGCCAACATCCAGAAGGACGGCACGTTTTCGGTCGTGCCGCGCATCTGGGGCGGCGTGACTTCGGCCGCCGAGCTGCGGCGCATCGCCGATGTCGTCGACAAGTACCGGATCCCGGAAGTGAAGATCACCGGCGGCCAGCGCATCGATCTGCTCGGCGTGAAGAAGGAGGACCTGCCCGGCGTCTGGCGCGATCTGGGCATGCCGAGCGGTCACGCCTACGGCAAGGCGCTGCGCACGGTGAAGACCTGCGTCGGGTCCGAGTGGTGCCGCTTCGGCACGCAGGATTCGACGCGGATGGGCATCGAGCTGGAGCGCGCGCTGTGGAAGATGTGGGCGCCCCACAAGGTCAAGCTCGCCGTCAGCGGCTGCCCGCGCAACTGCGCCGAAAGCGGCATCAAGGACGTCGGCGTGATCGGCGTGGATTCCGGCTGGGAGATCCACGTCGCCGGCAACGGCGGGATCAAGACCGAGGTCGCGCAGTTCCTCGTCAAGGTCAGGACGCACGAGGAAGTGATCGAGTACGCGAGCGCGTTCCTGCAGCTTTACCGCGAGGAGGGCCATTACCTCGAGCGCACCGTGCACTTCGTCGCGCGCGTCGGCCTCGACTACGTGAAGAAGCGCGTCGTCGAGGACGCCGCGGGACGGCGCGAACTGGCGCAGCGGCTCGCGTACGCGCTTTCGCTCGAATCCGATCCGTGGCACGAGCCCGAAAAGGCCGCGGTCGACGCGCGCCAGTTCATCCCGCTCGTCGTGGAGACGTGAATGTCGGACTGGATCGAAGTGTGCGCGCTGGAGGACGTGCCCGCGGGCGGCGCGCGCAGGCTGCATGCGGGCGGCGCGGTAATCGCGCTGATCCGGCCCGAGGCCGAACGCGTCTTCGCGCTCGAGGATCGCTGCCCGCACAAGGGCGGGCCGCTGTCGGAAGGCATCGTCGCCGCCGACCGCGTGGCCTGCCCGCTGCACGGCCAGTGTGTCGATCTTGCGAGCGGAATGATGATCGCGCCCGACGAAGGCCGCGTACGCACCTTCGGGGTGCGCGTCGAAGCCGGCCGCATCTGGCTGCGGCGCGCCGAGCTGGCGGCGCCGAAGGCACACGCGTGCGAGCTGGCCACTTGAAACCTGATCCCTTTTCCGTCCCCTGCGAGGGGAGGGAAGCGGTTCGGCGGCCGCGCGCGGCCAGCTTCTAGATAAGCGCCATGCTCGACCCGACGCCGCCCGATGCGCTGCGCGAGGTGCGCAGCGTCTGCCCGTATTGCGGCACCGGCTGCGGCGTGATCGTGCAGGCGCGCGGCGATGCGATCGTCGGCGTGCGCGGCGACCCGGAGCATCCCGCCAACTTCGGCAAGCTCTGCCCGAAAGGGCAGACGCTGCATCTGACCGCCACACCCGCCGTGATTGCGCAGTCGCGGCTGCTCTACCCGCAACTGCGCGCGACGCGCGACGCGCGGCACACGCGGGTCGATTGGGACGCGGCGCTCGAGTTCGCCGCCGAACGGTTCGCGTCCGCGCTCCGCGCGGGCGGGCCGGAGCGCGTCGGCTTCTACGTCTCCGGACAGCTTCTGACCGAGGACTACTACGCGTTCAACAAGCTCGCGCGCGCGCTCGTCGGCACCAACAACATCGACTCGAATTCGCGGCTATGCATGAGCTCGGCGGTCGTCGCGTACAAGCGCACGCTCGGCGCCGACGCGCCGCCGTGCTGCTACGAGGATCTCGAGCTCGCAGACTGCGTGTTCATCGCCGGCGCCAACCCCGCCGTCGCGCATCCGGTCCTGTTCGGCCGGCTGCTCGAAGCCAGACGCAGGCGCGGCACGCAACTCGTCGTCGTCGATCCGCGCCGCACCGAAAGCGCGGCGGCCGCCGACCTGCACCTGCAGCTCGCGCCGGGCACCGATCTGTACCTGCTGACCGCGATGCTCGCGGTGATCGTGCGCGACGGGCTCGTCGACGCGGAGTTCGTCGAGCGGCACACGGCGGGCTTCGCCTCCGCGGCCGAAAGCGCGAAGCGGCTGCCGCTTGCCGAAGCGGCGCGGATCACCGGGCTGCGCGCGCTCGACATCGAACGCGCGGCGCGGCTCTTCGCGCGTGCGCCGGCCACGCTTTCGCTGTGGTGCCAGGGACTGAATCAGTCGATCCACGGCGCCGACAACGGCGCCGCGCTGATCCACCTGCATCTTGCGACCGGCCAGATCGCCCGCCCCGGCGCCGGCCCCTTCTCGCTGACCGGCCAGCCGAACGCGATGGGCGGGCGCGAAACCGGCGCGATGGCCACGCTGTTGCCCGGACATCGGGATCCGGCCGATGCCGACGATCGCGCCGAGCTGGCGCGGCTTTGGGGCATCGATGCGCTGCCCGACGCGCCGGGCAAGACCGCGATCGAGCTGTTCGAGGCGGCCGCCGAAGGCGGAATCGACTGCCTGTGGATCGCCTGCACGAATCCGGCGCAGTCGATGCCCGACCAGGCGCTCGCGCGCCGCGCGCTGACCCGCGTTCCCTTCGTTGTGCTGCAGGAGTCCTTCGCGCAGACGGAGACAGTGCCGTTCGCCGACCTGCTGCTGCCCGCCGCGACCTGGGGCGAGCGCACGGGCACGATGACCAACTCCGAGCGACGCATCGCGCGCAGCGTTGTGGCGGTGCCGCCGCCGGGACAGGCGCGCGCCGACTGGCGGATCGCGCGCGACTTCGCGCGCAAGCTTGCCGCGCGCATCGCGCCCGAGCGCGCGGGGCTGTTCGACTGGCGCGACGCGCGCGCGGTGTTCGACGAGTACAAGCGGCTCACCGCCGGACGCGACCTGGACACGAGCGGCGTCGATTTCGACGCCGCGCCCACGCAATGGCCGGTGCGCGACGGTCGCGGCAGCGCGCGGCTTTATCTCGACCGGCGCTTCGCGACCGCCGACGGACGCGCGCGCTTCGTTCCGATCGAGCTGCGGACGACCGCCGAAGCGACCGGTGAAGCGCGTCCGATTGCGCTGACGACGACCAGGCTGCGCGACCAATGGCACGGCGCATCGCGCAGCGGCTTGGTCGCTGCGCTGGCGGTCGATCCGCCCGCGGTCGAGCTGTCGGCCGCGACCGCGGCGGGCATCGGCGCCGGCGAAGGCGATCTGGTGCGCGTCGAGACCGCGCGCGGCGCGCTGCTGCTGCCCGCACGCCTCACCGAGTCGGTCGCCGCAGGCGGCGCGGCAATCCCGCTGCATTTCGGCGCGCGCTGGCTGCCGGCAAGCGCCGGCGTCAACGCGCTGACATTGCGCGCTTTCGATCCGCTGTCGCGCCAGCCCGAGCTGAAGCACGCCGCGGCGCGCATCGAGCGCTGCGAGCTGCCCTGGCATCTCGCCGCGGTCGGCTGGCTGCCGGCGCCGCGCGCGCTCGAAGGCCTCGGGCCGCTGCAGGCGCTGCTCGCACGGCTGCGCTATGCGAGCGTTTCGCCTTTCGGCCGCGTCCCGAGCCTGTCGAACGGCGAAGCGCACGCCGACCCGTTCGGCGTCGTCGTCTTCGCCGCGCACGACGAGCGGCCCGGCGCCCTGGTCGACGCGCTGCGCGCGCTGCTTGCGATCGACGAAGACGCGCCCGCGCTCGCCGATCCGCGCGCCGGACGCATGCGCTGCGTTCAACTCGAGCGCGGCCGCATCCGCGCAGTCCTGCTGGAAGGACGCAGCCGCGCCGATCTCGCCGCGTGGTCGGCCTACCGGCGGCTGATCGAAAGCGACGCGGACTTTTCGCAGCGCCCGCTGCGCGAGCTGATGGCGCCGGCCGATCACTGACGGCGGCGCATCCGCCGCAGCCACGGCCCGGCAGCCGAGCTGCAACGCGCTCAGTCGTCGAGCGTGAATCCGACCTTCAGCGTGACCTGCCAGCTCGACACCGCGCCGCCGTCGATATTGCCGCGCACTTCCGTGACCTGGAACCAGCGCAGGTTGTGCAGCGTCTTCGACGCCTTGGCGATCGCCTTCTTCACCGCGTCGTCGATGCCCACCTTCGACGAGCCGGTCAACTCCAGCGACTTGTACACGTGCTCGGTCATGACGCATCCTCCGTGTCGTTGAACGGCGCCGGCGTTGCCGGCCCCGTCGTCGCAAGTGTGCACCCGCGCGGGCCGAGCCGCATCCGCGTCAATCCTGCACCCACGGCAGCCCGTGGTAGCGCCAGCCGTCGACATGGCCGCGCTGGCGGCGCTGGTCGATCTGGCCCTCGAAGCCTTCGAGCACGTTGTAGACGCGCTTGATGCCCTTTGCGTGCACCGCGTTGGCAGCGGCGTGCGAGCGCACGCCGCTGCGGCAGATCAGCAGCAGCGGCCGCGCGGCCAGAACGTACGGCCGCAGGCCTTCGAAGAAGCGCGCGAGGGCGCCGCGTTCGGTCCCGTGCCACGGCACGTTGACCGCGCCGGGCACGCGGCCGACGAACTTGAATTCCTCGGCGGTGCGCACGTCGATCAGCACCGCGGCGCGCGCCTGCACGAGCGCCCACGCCTCGCGCGGCGTCACCGCGCCGTCGTAGTCGAGGTCGAGCTCGGCGCGGCGGACCGTCGCCGTATCGAAGATCACGTCCGGCGAGTCGGCCGCGGTTTCCGACTCCCCGGGCCGCAAACCCTCCGCGCCGGTGCGCCGTGCGGCGGGATTGGATCGGATCGGTGCGTTCAATTCGTTCTCCGTGGATCGAAGCCTGCAAGACGGCCGCCCAATTATTCGGGCGGCGTCGCGCGAGCTGACGATCGAGTCGTCATACGCATAGACGCCTCCGTTCTGTGCGCCCGCCGCGCGCGAACGCGGCGGAATTACGCGCCGGCATGCCGCCATTGCGCATCGATCCGAAAACGCCCTTGCGCGCTGCATACGCTGCGCTCTCGTTTTGTTCGGACGGATGCAGTGGATCCCTATCTCGTATTCGGCGGCGCGCTCGTGGGCTTCGTCGTCGGCGCGACCGGCGTGGGCGGCGGCTCGTTGATGACGCCGCTGCTGACGCTCGGTTTTCAGGTGCCGGCGCAGATCGCGGTGGGCACCGATCTGCTGTTCGCGGCGATCACCAAGGCCGGCGGCGCCGTCGCGCACGCGCGGCGCGGCAACGTGCAATGGCCGATCACCGGCTGGCTCGTCGCGGGCAGCGTGCCGGCGGCGCTCGGCACGCTCGGCGCGCTGCACGCGCTGCAGCTCGACGCGGCCGCGTTCGCCGCGATCGTCAAGCGCGCGCTCGGCTTCGCGCTGCTGCTGACGGCGGCCGCGCTCGTCTTCGGATCGAAGATCCAGGCGCTCGGCGTGCGCTTCGCGCGGAGCGATGCGCGCGCGGTCGCGCTCGCCGCCGCGGTCGATGTCGGCTATGTGCCGGTCGAGGTCGAACGCGTCGCGCGCCCGCTGCCTACGCTTGCGGTCGGTGCCGCGATCGGAGTGCTCGTGACGCTCACTTCGGTCGGCGCCGGCGTGCTCGGCGTCGTCGCGCTGCTGTTCCTCTACCCGCTGCTGCCGGTCAGGCAGATCGTCGGCGCCGACATCGCGCACGCGGTGCCGCTCGCCTTCGTCGCCGGGCTCGGCCATGCCGCGCTGGGCACAGTCGACTGGACGCTGCTCGGCACGCTGCTCGTCGGCTCGCTGCCGGCGATCTACGTCGGCGCGGCGGTCGCGCACCGCCTGCCCGAACGCGCGCTGCGGATCGCGCTCGCCGCGATGCTGGCCGGCATCGGCACGAAGCTGCTCGCGGGTTGACCATGTACCGCTACGACGCCATCGATCAGAAGCTCGTCGACGAACGCGTCGCGCAGTACCGCGACCAGCTCGCGCGCCATCTGGCGGGCAAACTCTCCGAAGACGACTTCCGCCCGCTGCGGTTGCAGAACGGGCTGTACATCCAGCGCCATGCGCCGATGCTGCGCATCGCCATCCCGTACGGGCTGCTGTCGTCGAATCAACTGCGGATGCTCGCGCGCATCGCGCGCGAACACGACCGCGGGATCGGCCACTTCACGACGCGCCAGAACCTGCAGTTCAACTGGATCCGGCTCGAGGAAACGGCCGACATCCTCGCGAAGCTCGCGACCGTGCAGATGCACGCGATCCAGACTTCCGGCAACTGCGTGCGCAACATCACCAGCGACGAGTACGCCGGCATCGCACCCGACGAGATCATCGATCCGCGCCCGCTGGCGGAGATCCTGCGGCAGTGGAGCACCTTCCATCCGGAGTTCGCGTATCTGCCGCGCAAGTTCAAGATCGCGATCTCGGGCGCGCGCGAGGACCGCGCGGCGACCGCGTTCCACGACATCGGCCTCACGGCGCGGCGCGACGCGGCCGGTGCGATCGGGCTGCGCGTGCTGGTCGGCGGCGGCATGGGGCGAACGCCGATGGTGGGCCACGTCATCCGCGAGTGGCTGCCGTGGCAGGAGATGCTGAACTACGTCGAAGCGATCCTGCGCGTCTACAACCGCCACGGTCGCCGCGACAATCTCTTCAAGGCGCGCATCAAGATCCTCGTGAAGTCGCTGGGCGCGGCCGAGTTCACGCGCCAGGTCGAGGAAGAGTACGCGCAGCTTGCGGGCGGCGCAGGCGCACTGACCGAGGACGAATACGCGCGCGTCGCCGCGCACTTCGCACCGCCGCCTTACGAGGCCGGCATCGACGATGCGATCGACGAGCGCGGCGAGCGGGGCTTCTCGCGCTGGCTCGAACGCAACGTCCGCGCGCACCGCGCGCGCGGTTATCGCGCGGTCGTGCTTTCGCTGAAGCGCCCGGGCTTTGCGCCGGGCGACGCGACCGCCGGGCAGATGGATTTCGTCGCGGATCTGGCGGAACGCTACGGCTTCGGCGAGCTGCGCGTGACGCACGAGCAGAACCTCGTGCTGCCCGACGTGCGCGCCGACCGGCTGCACGCGCTGTGGCGCGAGCTGCGCGCCGCGGGGCTCGCTGCGCCGAACGTCGGACTGCTGACCGACATCGTCAGCTGCCCCGGCGGCGACTACTGCTCGCTCGCCAACGCGAAGTCGATCCCGATCGCGCAGGCGATCGCGGCGCGCTTCGACGATCTCGATTACGTGCATGACCTGGGCGAGCTGAACCTGAACATCTCGGGCTGCATGAACTCCTGCGGGCACCATCACGTCGGCCATATCGGCATCCTCGGCGTCGACAAGGACGGGGCGGAGTGGTACCAGGTGTCGATCGGCGGCGCCGACGGTTCGGCCGCTTCGGGCCACCGCGCGGGCGTGGGCCGCATCATCGGTCCTTCGTTCGCGGCCGACGAAGTGCCCGGCGTGATCGAGCGGCTGATCGAGGTCTTCGTCGAGTTGCGGCACGAGGGCGAGCGTTTCGTCGATACGGTCGCGCGCGTCGGCATCGAGCCCTTCAAGACGCGCGTCTACGCGGCGGCCGCGCTGCCGGAGGCCGCATGAACGCGCTCGTCCTTCGCGCGGACGGCGCAGTGAGCGGCGAAGCCTGGCGCATCGCGCGCGGCGCCGAAGCGCCGGTCGAAGCGGGCGCGCTGCTGCCGCTTGCGGCCTGGCTCGCGCTCGACGAAGCACGGCGCGCGCAGCACGGACTGTGGCTCGCCCCGGCCGACGACCCGCTCGCGCTGCGCGGCGCGGCGCTGCCGGCGCGGATCGCGGTCGACTTCCCGACGTTCAAGGACGGGCGCGGCTACTCGACCGCGGCGCTGCTGCGAACGCGGCTCGCCTTTGCCGGCGATTTGCGTGCGATCGGCGACGTGCTGATCGACCAGCTTTTTTATCTGAAGCGCGTCGGCTTCTCTTCGTTCGAGCTGCGCGCCGATCAGGATCCCGCCGCGGCGGCCGCCGCGCTGCGGACGTTCTCCCAAACCTACCAGCGCTCGTTCGACGAGCCCCTGCCGCTGTTCCGGCGGCGTCACTTGCATGGAGTCCACGCATGAGTTCCAGAGCCGATGCGGCGCTCGCCGTTCTGCGCGAAGCGTCGCAACTGCAGCCCGCCGCCTTTTCGACGAGCTTCGGCGCCGAGGACATGGTCGTGCTCGACCTGATCCGGCGCAACGACCTGCCGATCGGGATCTTCACGCTCGACACCGGGCGGCTGCCGGAAGAGACGTATCGGCTGATGCAGCGCGTGGAGGCGCGTTACGGGCGCTGCTTCGTCACCTACTTTCCGCAGACCGAAGCGGTCGAGCGGCTCGTCGCCGCGCACGGCATCAACGGCTTCTACGACTCGGTCGAAAAGCGCAAGGCCTGCTGCGCGGTGCGCAAGCTCGAGCCGCTCGCGCGCGCGCTCGCCGGCAAGGCCGCGTGGGTCACCGGTTTGCGCGCCGCGCAGTCGACGACCCGCACGGGGCTGGCGCCGCGCGAATGGGACGCCGGGCAGATGCTCGAGAAGTTCAACCCGCTGCACGACTGGAGCGAAGCCGACGTCTGGGACTACATCCGAGCGCACGACGTCCCTTACAACGAGCTGCACGACCGCTTCTATCCGAGCATCGGCTGCGCACCTTGCACGCGGGCGATCACGCCGGGCGAGGACGTTCGAGCGGGTCGATGGTGGTGGGAAAGCCCCGCCAGCAAGGAATGCGGGCTGCATAGCAGACCGCATTCCGGCGGGGCTTCGTCGAAGGCTAACGTGAGCGCAGCGAACGTCAAGGCCGAAGCCGCGCCAGCGGCGGCGGCCGGCCGAAGACAGAACGCCGACACGAAGGAGTGCGGCTTGCATTCCCGCCGTGCAGTCGCTTTGAAGATCGAGGAAGTGACATGAACGACGCAGTTGCCGAAACCGAAATCCCCCCTGCCGCCCTTTATGAAAGGGGGGTGAAGACCGAACGGGCACGGACAGTCCCCCCCTTTGAAAAAGGGGGGCGAGGGGGGATTTCCGGCGCGCCGGAAGACGCGCAGCTCTCTCATCTCGACTGGCTCGAGTCCGAAGCGATCCACATCCTGCGCGAAGTCGCCGGCCAGTCGTCGAATCCGGCGCTGCTGTTCTCCGGCGGCAAAGACTCGATCGTGCTGCTGCATCTTGCGACGAAGGCGTTCCGGCCTGCGCGCTTTCCGTTTCCGCTGCTGCACATCGACACCGGTCACAACTTCCCCGAAGTCATCGCATTCCGCGACGCGCGTGCGCGCGAGCTGGGTGAGCGGCTGATCGTCCGCCATCTCGACGATTCGATCGCCGCCGGCCGCGTCGTGCTGCGTTCGTCGGACGAGTCGCGCAACAGGCACCAGAGCGTGACGCTGCTCGACGCGATCGCCGAGTTCGGCTTCGACGCGCTGATCGGCGGCGCGCGGCGCGACGAGGAGAAGGCGCGCGCCAAGGAGCGCGTGTTCTCCTTCCGCGACGAATGGGGCCAGTGGGATCCGAAGAACCAGCGTCCCGAGCTGTGGAACCTGTACAACGCGCGCGTCGCGCAAGGCGAGCACATGCGCGTTTTCCCGATTTCGAACTGGACCGAGCTGGACGTCTGGCAGTACATCGCGCGCGAGCGGCTTGCGGTGCCTTCGCTCTACTTCGCGCACCTGCGGCCGGTCGTTCGTCGCAACGGCGCGCTGGTGCCGGTCACCGAGCTGACGCCGCCGCGCGAAGGGGAAACCGTCGAACGGCTTTCGGTGCGCTTCCGCACGGTCGGCGACATTTCCTGCACCTGCCCGGTCGAGTCGACCGCGGCGACGTATGACGAGATCGTCGCCGAAACGATCGCCGCGACGCTCACCGAACGCGGCGCCACGCGCATGGACGATCAGACGTCCGAGGCGTCGATGGAGCAGCGCAAGAAGGAAGGCTACTTCTAGGATGAAACGCGACCCCCTCCCTCCGCTCGACGCCGAAGACCGCGGCGTGCTGCGGTTTCTGACCTGCGGCAGCGTGGACGACGGCAAGAGCACGCTGATCGGGCGCCTGCTGTACGACACCAAGGCGCTGCTCGCCGATACGCTCGCCACGCTCGAGAAGCACGCGGCCAGACGCGGGCTGTCGGCGCTCGACCTGTCGCTGCTGACCGACGGACTGACGGCGGAACGCGAGCAGGGCATCACCATCGACGTCGCGTACCGCTATTTCGCGACCGCCCGGCGCAAGTTCATCATCGCGGATGCACCCGGCCACGAGCAGTACACGCGCAACATGGTGACGGCCGCGTCGACCGCCGACGTCGCGGTGCTGCTCGTCGACGCGCGCAAGGGCGTGCTCGCGCAGACGCGCCGCCACGCGACGATCGCCGCGTTGCTCGGCGTGCAGCGGCTGATCCTCGCGGTCAACAAGATGGATCTTGCCGACTGGTCGCGCGAACGGTTCGCCGCGATCGTCGCCGACTTCGACGCGTGGCTCGCGCAGCATCCGGAGCTTGCGGTCGATCTGCGCGCGGTGCCGCTGTCCGCGCTCGAAGGCGACATGGTCGTCGAGCGCGGCGCCAATCTGTCCTGGTACGGGGGGCCCACGCTGGTCGAACTGCTCGAAGAAGCGCCGGCCGCGCAACCGGGCGTCGACGCGCCGCTGCGGCTTCCGGTGCAGTGGGTATGCCGGCCCGCGCAAGCGGACGGCCGCGCTTATGCCGGCCGCATCGAGGCGGGGCAACTTGCCATCGGCGACGAGATCGCAGTGCTGCCGAGCGGGCTGCGCGCGCGCGTCGCGCGTATCGCGCTCGGCGTGCGCGCGCTCGAACGCGCGGTCGCCGGCCAGTCGGTGACGGTCTGGCTCGCCGGCGAGATCGACATCTCGCGCGGCGATCTGCTCGTCGCCGCGGGCGATGCGACGGCCGCGCCGAGGCGCGAGTTCGACGCGGCGATCTGCTGGCTCACCGCCGCGCCGCTCGCGCCGGCGCGTTCGTATCTGCTCCGGCACGCGACGCGCGAGGTCAAGGCGCGCGTCGCCGCGATCGAGGGCCGGCTCGACATCCACACGCTGCGCTGGATCGCAACCGACGCCGCGGTCGGGCTCAACGACATCGCGCGCGTGAAGCTGAAGACGCAGCAGCCGCTCGCCGCCGACCGCTACCGCACGCAGCGCGCGACCGGCAGCTTCATCCTGATCGACGAGGCGACCCACGAGACGGTCGCCGCCGGAATCTTCGAATAGCGAATGGACGGAAACCTCTCTTTCGACGCCCCCGCCGCGGCGAAAGCCGCCGGCGAATTGCCGGCGCACAAGTACACGCGCGAGCGCATCACCTGGATCCGCCGCTGGACCGACCATCTGTTCAGCTTTCGCCTCACGCGCGACCGCGGCTATCGCTTCGTTCCCGGCCAGTTCGCCCGGCTCGGCCTCTACCGCGACGACGTTCACGGCGAGCGGCGCGGGCCGCGCTACGTGTGGCGCGCGTATTCGATCGCTTCGGCCGACTACGACGAACACCTCGAGTTCTATTCGATCGTCGTTCCCGAAGGCGACTTCACGACGCGGCTCGCGCAGCTTCGCATCGGCGACCAGCTGCTGATCGAAAAGCAGGCGTACGGCTTCCTGACGCTCGACCGCTTCGAGGGCGGGCGCGACCTGTGGCTGCTGTCCTCGGGCACGGGCATCGCGCCGTTCGTCTCGATCCTGCTCGATCTGAAGGCCTGGGAGCGCTACGAGCGGCTGATCGTCGTGCACTCGGTGCGGCACGCGAGCGAGCTGGCGTATCGCGACACCATCGAAGGGCTGCGCGCGCACGAGGTCTTCGGCGAAGCGCTCGCGGACAACCCGGCCAGGCTCGTCTACGTGCCGATCGTCACGCGCGAGCGCATCGACGGCTGCCTTCACGCGCGCATTCCGGCGCTGCTCGGCAACAGTTCGCTCGAAGCGGCCGCCGGCGTCACGCTCGACCCGCAGCGCAGCCGAGTCATGATCTGCGGCAATCCGGACATGGTCGACGACATCCGCCGTCACCTGAGCAACGCGGGCTATGCGGTGTCGCGCCGCGGGCAGCCGGCGCAGATGGCCGTGGAGAACTACTGGTGAGCGCTGCCGGCCAACCGCAGGCTCACTTCGGCTGCGACTGCAGCTGCGCCAGCTCCGACTGCAGCCGCGCGTATTCGCTTTCGAGCCGTTGCTGCTGAACGCGCAGCCGCTCGATCGACGCCTGCAGGTCGCGCAGCTCGCGGTCGAGGCGCGCGCGTTCCTGTGCGTTGCGCGCGAGCTCGGCTTGCGCGCGCGCAACCTGCGCCGCGACGGCCGCGGAATCGGGCGCGCCCGGCGCGCGCTGCGCGACGGCCATGGCCGGCAAGGCGAACGCAAGCACGATCGCGACCCGAGCTTTCATCGCGATCGCCTACTGCGCGCGCTGCCAGACGAGGTTCGCGAGCGCCACGTCTTCCAGCCCCACGCCGACCGACTTGTAGATCACGATGTCGTTCGGCTTGCGCTCGTACCTGGCGCCGTGCACGAGCAGCTTGCCAAGCTCCACGACGCGCGCGGGATCGATGACTCCGGGGCCGGCCTGCGCGAACTCGCCGGCTTCGCTCTGCGCCGCCGGCAGCCACTCGACGACGATCAGGTCGGCGCGCGCGAGCAGGGCGTCGTCGAGCTCGCGCGCCTGCGGCTTGCTCGAGCCGATCGCGGCGACGAACGCGCCGGGCCGCACGAGCCGGCCGTCGAACAGGGGTTCGGTCGCACGCGTGCAGGTGGCGACCACGTCCGCCTCGCGCGCCGCGGCGGCGGCGTCGACCGCGCTCGCTTTGACGCCGAACTCGGTTCCGATCCAGTGGGCGAAATCCGGCGCACCCGCGCGCCCGGCGATCAGCACGCGCTCGAACGGATGCGTCAGCAGGAAGGCCTCGGCGTGCGCGCGCGCCTGCACGCCGGTGCCGAAGAGCGCGAGCACGCGCGCGTCGCGCCGGGCCAGCGCGCGCATTGCCACCGCGCTCGCGGCGGCAGTGCGAAAACGCGTGATCTCGTTGGCCTCGATCGCCGCGAGCGGCTCGCCGGTCATCGAAGAGAACAGCACGATGACGAAGCAAAAGCGCCCCTGCACGGTCGTATAGATCTTGGCGCCGGCCACGCCGCTGGCGGGCAGAGCAGCGCCCATCGCCGAGATCGTCGCCGCCTGCCGGTTGTGCTCGGCAGTCGCGCGCACGCGCGGCGCAATGGCGCCGGCGCCGTTGCCGAACTGCTCGAACGCCGCCGTCATCGCGAAGATGGCTTCGCGCATCGTGACGAGTTGTGCGACCTCCGCGTCGCTGATCAGCCGCATACGCCCTCCGTTGCGTCGGCCTCAGCTTACGACAGTTGCCGCGTAGCCCGCGCATACGAGCAACGGTGGGCTGCGATGAAGGCGAAGTGCGCGCCGCGGCCGAGCGAACCGGTCCGGTTCGCACGGCCGCGGACAACGCACCCCGCGGCGTCGCCGATCAGGGCAGCGGGGGTTCCGGCTCGGCGTCGCGCTCCTCCAGCGCTCGATGCTGGGCCGCGTGGTTCTGCTCCCACCACTGCAGCAGCTTCTCGAAGTTGCCGCCGAACTTCTCGGCGCGCAGGCCCTCGATGACGACGCCGCAGACTTCCGCCTGATAGCGCGTCATGGTCGTGCGCCTGGCCGCGTAGTCGCACTTCCAGAACGCCTGCTCGAGTCCGGAAGCCGGGCCCTGACCGGCGACCGGCGCGGCCGGTACGGCGACCGGCAGCAGCGCTGCGTCGGGAGCGGCTGCGATGCGTTGCGTGCGCCACCACGCGAGCAAGGCGTCGAAGTCGCCGTCGAAGGTCTGCTTCAGCAGGACTTCGTACGCCAGCGAGCACATGTAGGCATCGGCGGAGGCCATCCCCCGCTCGGTGGCTTCCTCGTCGCAGCGCATGTACACGGCTTTCAGCTCGGCCGCGGGAAGGCGCATGAACCGGTCCACGATCTGCTCGCGCTGGGCGAGAAGATCCAGTCCCGACGTCTGCGCCTGGCCGCGGGCCGGGCCGCTTGCCGCCAGTGCGATGAATCCGGCGCATCCGGCGTGTTTCAGGAATCGAGAAAAACGGGCTTGGCGATAGGTCGTGGCAGGCATAGGCTTTCTCTCCGTGAGTGAACCAGCGCATCGCTGGTGTGTGACTGCGGAGCGAACCTTAGGCAGCCAGGGCGCGCCGGTAAGTGCGTTTACGCACGCGCATTCGCACTGACCTGCGCAGCGGCAAGGGCGCGCGCGATGACTGGGGCAGCGAGATGACAGGCCACGAAACATCGGTGCTCGGTTTGCGCCGGGTCGCGTTGCTCGACGGACTGTCCGAGGCCGCGCTGGCGGCGATCGCGCGCGAATGCGCGTGGCGCCACTACGTCGCCGGTCAGCGCATCGTTTCGCGCGATGCGGACGATCGCAACGTGCACTTCGTCGTCGCCGGCCGCGTGCGCGCGACCACGTATTCGCGCTCGGGCCGGCAGGTCACGTTCCGCGACCAGCAGGCGGGCGACTTCCTCGGCGAAGTGGCGGCGATCGACGGCCTGCCGCGCTCGGTCGACGTCGTCGCGCTCGAGAGCACGCTCGTCGCGTCGATGACGCCGGCGGCCTTCGAGCGCCTGCTGCAGGAGCAGCCGCTGGTGGCCGGCCGCGTCCTGCGCCGCCTGGCCGGGCTGGTACGCGGGCTGTCCGAGCGCGTGATCGACCTCAGCACGCTCGGCGTGCAGAACCGCATCCACGCCGAACTGCTGCGCCTCGCCCGCGCCGCGGGGGTTCGCGACAACGCGGCGCGCATCGATCCGGCGCCGCCGCACGCCGACATCGCGAGCCAGGTGAGCACGTACCGCGAGCAGGTCACGCGCGAGCTGTCGGCGCTCGTCAAGACGGGTTTGCTCGCGAAGGACCGCCGCGCGCTCGTCGTGCTGGACGTCGCCCGTCTCGGACGACTGGTCGAGGAGGTACGCGGTGCTGCCTGAAATGTCTCGCAGCGAGCAGGCACTGGGCGATCATTCCCGGCATCGGGCGACGGCGGAGCGATCATGAGCCCCGGGTCCAGGCCGATGTCTTGGTGGGATATGGCGCGTTTCCATGCGTTGGTCACGCTGCCTGCAGCGCTGCTCGGCCTCGTCGCGCCGAACCGGTTCGTCGTGGGCTGGTTTGCGCGCTGGGATCTGGCGCGATTGGCCGTGCGCTTCGTCGCCGGCTTGCAGCGCAAGTACGGCTGCGGGCATCTGTGGTTGTGGTTTCCGTTCGCGCGGACACTGCTCGTGCTGGACCGCGCAAGCATCGACGCGGTCTTGACCTCGCGGGACAACGCCGCCGATCCCTGGCTCAAGAAGGCGGCGCTGTCGCGCTTCGTTCCCGACGCGCTGGTCATTTCGAGCGGCGACGCCTGGACGGAGCGCAGGCGGTTCAACGAACAGGTCCTCGACTTCGCCCGGCCGCTCGCCGACGCGCAGAAGTTCAAGGACATCGCGCTCGGCGCGGTGGCGCAATGGGCGCCCGAGCGCGAGGGTCGCCTGCGCTGGCCGGACTTCCAGCGGCTTGCGTTGCGGATTTCGCACGAGGTGCTGCTCGGCCCCGGCCTCGTGTCGCCCGAGATGGCGGCGCAACTGGCGCGCATGGCGACCGCCGCCAATGTCCTGCTCCAGCGCCGGCGCGACTTTGCGGCCTTCTATGACCGGATCGAACGCATGCTGGGGCAGCACCGGATGGCGCCGAGCGGCGTGCAGCCGACGCACACCGAGTCCGTGCCGGAAGCCTGCCTGCTGCATCGGGCCGCCCGATTGCAGGACGATGGCCGCGCGACATCGTCGGTCTGCGTTCCGAGCCAGGTCGGCTTCTGGTTCTTCGTCCTCAAGGATGCGCTCGAACTGCACGTGGCGCGGACCCTGGCGCTGATCGCGATCCATGCCGACATCCACGATCGGGTTCGCCGCGAGGTCACGCAGTCGCCTGCCGCCGGCGAGGCAGCGTTCGCGGACATGCCGTTGCTCGACGCCTGCATCCGCGAACAACTGCGGTTGTGGACGCCGGTACCGCTGCTGCTGCGCCGCGCGACGAGGGACTTCGCCTTGCGAGACTCGATCGCGATCAAAGCCGAGCAGCAGTTGCTGATGCTCGCCGGCGTGTTCCACCGCGACGCGCAGGTTTTCGGGCCGGCCGCCGACCGGTTCGCCCCGGACGTGCATCGCGGCAGTTCGCCTCCCGTGTACGTGTTCAGCGCAGGTCATCAGAGCTGCGCCGGTCAGTTCGTCGCGATGTTCCTGCTCAAAGCGACGCTCGCTGCGCTGCTCGCGCGCTTCCGGTTCGAACTCGTGCGGCCCTCGTTACGGCCGGACCGCATCCCCTGCGCGTTCGATCACTTCGACATCGAGCTGCGCGCGCTCGCCGAGGAGGCAGCGGCATCATGAACAACCCGCAGCCGCCCGAACGCCGCCAGCTCAGCGTGATGCTGTGCGATCTGGTGGGCTGGTCTTCGCTGGCGCAGCGGCTCGACGCGGAGGAACTGGCCGAGGTCGTGCAAGCGTACCGACAGCGCTGCGGCAGTCTCGTCGTGCGCCATGGCGGCATCGTGGCGCAGTATGTCGGCGACGGGCTGCTCGCGTACTTCGGCTACCCGCGCGCCCACGAAGACGATGCGGAGCGCGCGATCCGGGCGGCTCTCGCGCTCGCGGCATCCGAGCCGGCGGGGCCGGGCTCGCAGGTGCACATCGGGATTGCGACCGGTGTGGTGGTCGTCGGCAACGTGCCGGACGGCACGGCGCAGCTCCCGTCGCTCGGCGTGGACGCCGGCATTACGGCCGTCGGCGGCGCGTTGAATCTGGCCGCCCGGCTGCAGGCGCTGGCGCGGCCGCGCACGGTCGTCGTGTCCGAGACGACGCGCCGGCTCGCCGGCGGCATCTTCGAGTACGAGGATCTCGGCCGGCACAGCCTGAAGGGCTTCGACCAGCCGGTACAGGCCTGGCAGGTCGTTGGCGAAAGCGCGGTGCGCAACCGGTTCAAGGCGCTGCGCGCCGCGGCGCTGACGCCGCTCGTCGACCGCGAGACCGAGTTGCAGGACTTGCGGCGACTCTGGGAAGAGGCGCGTCGCGGGCGCGGCAAGGCAGTTCTGCTGTCGAGCGAACCGGGGATCGGCAAGTCGCGCCTGGTGGCCGAGGTCGCCGCACACATCGTGGAACCCGGCTGCTTGCGGCTGCGGTACTACTGCGCGCCCCACCTGCAGAGCAGTCCGCTGGCGCCGCTGATCAACCATCTGATCCATGCCGCGAACATCGCGAACGCCGACGACAACGACACCCAACTAAAGAAGCTGACGGCGCTGTTTCCCGAGGCGGCGGAGAACGCCGAGACCGTGCCGCTGTTCGCGCAACTGCTGTCGATCCGCTACGAAGGCCGGTACCCGGCGCTCAACATGTCGCCGCAGCGGCACAAGCAGCGCCTGTTCGAGGTGCTGCGGCACGGGCTGGAAGTCAACGCGGCGCGGCGGCCGGTGCTGATCGTGGTCGAGGACCTGCACTGGATCGATCCGTCGACCGACGAACTGGTCGGGCTGATCGTCGACCGCGTCGAGCGCCTGCCGATCCTGATGCTGCTGACGGCTCGACCCGAGTTCCGGTTCGACCGCCCCGGTGTCGTCCACATGAGTCTGGGCGCGCTGGAGCGGCGCGATGCGATCCGGATGATCGAGCTGATCTGCGGTGATCGCCGGCTGCCGCCCGCGACGATCGGGCAGATCGCGGACCAGACCGACGGTTTGCCGCTCTTCATCGAGGATCTCACGCGTGACCTGGTCGAACTGTCCGGTGCGGACGACGTCCCCGGCGCCGTGCCCGAGCGCCCCGCATTCGCGATCCCGGCCACGCTGACCGATGCGCTGATGGCGCGCCTCGATCGGCTGGAGTCCGCGAAAGCCGTTGCGCAGATCGGCGCCGCCATCGGCCGCGAGTTCTCGCACGAACTGCTCGCCAAGGTCGCGGAGCTGCCCGCAGACGAGTTGCGCGAAGCGCTCTACCGGCTGGTCGCCTCGGGGCTGTTGCTGAGCCGTCGCTCGGGGGCGGGACCGTCCTATGCGTTCAAGCATGCGCTGGTGCGCGATGCCGCGTATGCGAGCCTGCTGAAGAAGGCGCAGATCGCGCTGCACGCGCGGATCGCCCGCGTCCTGGTCGAGTCGTTTCCGGATACGGCGGAAGCGCAGCCGGAAGTGCTCGCCTACCACTTCGAGGCGGCCCGCGACGTCGATCATGCGGTCCAGTACCTGGTCAAGGCGGCGAAGCTTTCGGCCAGTCGCTCCGGATTCGTCGAGGCCGTCGCGCAGTTGGAAGCCGCGCTTCGGCTGCTGGCGACGCAACCGCAGTCGCGCGCTCGCCTGCAACAGGAACTCCGCGTGCATCTCACGTTGGGCGGCGTGAACGCCGAGTACCGCGGGTTCTCGTCGCAGGCGTGCGCGGACGCTTACGACGCGGCGCTGCAACGGTGCCGCGAACTGGGCGATGCGCCGGAGATCTTCTCCGTGCTGTCCGGCGTCGGCTCGGTCGAGATCACGCGGGCCCGGTTTGCACGCTGCAAGGATCTGGCCGAGGAGTGCCTGACGCGCGCGGCGCAGCAGTCATCGCATCCGCCGCACGTCATGGGCCATCTGCTGCTGGGCGGCACGTTGTTTCTGACCGGCGAACTCGCGGCTGCGCGCGAACACCTGGACAAGGCGCTGACGATGTACGAGCGGCACGCGGCCCCGCAGAAGAAACAGGTGCTCTACGTGCAGGACCAGAAATCGACCGGGCTGTGCTATCTGGCGTTGACGCTGACGCTGCTGGGCCGGCCGGGCGACGGTTTGCGCGCGGCCGAGCAAGGGTTGGCGCACTCGCGCTCGCTGGGCGGCCTGCACACGGTCAACTTCTCCTTGTGCTACCTCGGCGCGGTCTGCCATATCCAGCGCCGGGTGCGCCTGGCCTTCGAGTACGCCACCGAGTCGCTGCAGTTCGCGCGCGAACAGGGATTCGCGACCTGGATCGGCGTCTCACAGATGGTGCGCGGCGCCTCCCGGGTCCGCAACGGTGAGCCGGAGGCCGGGCTCGCCGAGATCGCCGCCGGGATCGACGCACACCAGGCGATGGAAGCGATCGCCTATCAGCCGTTCGGTCTGGCGCTGTACGCCGAAGCGCTCGCCGCCGGCGGCAGGCTCGACGACGCGCTCGCCGCGCTCGAGCGCGGCTTTGCGCAGAGCGAGCGAACGGGGGAGCGCTTTTATCTGGCCGAGATGCGGCGCCAGCAAGGCGAAATCCTCGCACGCAGAGGCGATTCCGTCGGAGCCAAACAGGCGCTGTGCAACGCGATCGAGATCGCGCGACAACAACAGGCCGGACTGTTCGAAGTGCGCAGC
The DNA here is from genome assembly GCA_016861185.1 of Betaproteobacteria bacterium. GTDB lineage: Bacteria > Pseudomonadota > Gammaproteobacteria > Burkholderiales > Burkholderiaceae_F > DSNY01. The sequence goes on along the minus strand of BOKW01000001.1, from coordinate 301,990 downwards.
ACCGCGTCGCTTTGCCGGCTGCCCGACCGGCGGCACGACATCGACCTGCGCACAGGGCGCGAGATCCTGGCGTCGACGTTGCGCGCAGTGCAGGAGGACGCCGACGCCGCCGACATTGCCGATGCAGCGGTCGTGCTCGAGTCGCTCGGACGGCGTTCCGCGCCGTAGCGCGCGCGCCGTCCGCGCTCGGGCCGCGCGCTACCGGGCGGCTCAGGCGCGAGGTCGCTGCAAGCCCTTACTGCCCGCGCTCGCGCGGCGCAAGCGTGAGATGAAGGAGGCGGCCGCGCCGCACGACGCGCAGCACGCACAGCCTGCCGATGCGCCCGGCATCGAGCAGCCGCTGCAGCGTGTCGATGCCGGTGACCGGCGTGCCGTCCAGGCCGACGATCAGGTCGCCTTCTTCGACGCCGGCCAGCCGCGCAGGGCTCGCTTCCTGCACCTCGAGCACGCGCACACCGCTGCCCTGCCCGAGGCTCAGCGCGCGCTGGACCCGGCGATCGATCGGTGCGGTGGCGCCGGCCACCCCGATCGAGGCGCGCCGCACGCGTCCGTGCGCGAAAAGCTGTTGCACGGCCCAGCGCGCGGTGTCGATGCCGGTGGCGAAGCAGATCGCCTGCGCGCCGGGAATGATCGCGGTGTTCACGCCGATGACTTCGCCCGCCGAATTGCACAGCGGCCCGCCGGAATTGCCCGGGTTCAGCGCGGCGTCGGTCTGGATCACGTCGTCGATCAGCCGCCCCGTCTGCGCGCGCAGCGAGCGGCCGAGTGCGGAGATGACGCCGGCGGTCACCGTGTTCTGGAAGCCGAGCGGGTTGCCGATCGCCACCGCGATCTGCCCCGGCCGCAGCGTGCGCGACGTGCCGAGCCGCGCGACCGGCAGATCGTTCGCGCCGACGCGGATCACCGCGAGATCGGTATCGGGATCGTCGCCGACCGGCTCGGCGTCGAACTCGCGCCCGTCGGGGAAGCTCACGCGCAGCGAGCTCGCGCCGTGCACGACGTGGCTGTTGGTCAGCAGATAACCATCGGGGGTGAACGCGAAGCCGGAGCCGGCGCCGACCGCGTCGCGCGCGCGTCCGGCGCGGTCGCGCAGCGAGCGCTTGACCGCGACGTAGCCGACCGCGGGGCCGACGCGTTCGACCACGTCGACGACCGTGCGCGAATACGCGTCGAGCAGCGCGGAATCTTCCGCGGGCCGCGGCGCAGGCGGCGCGGCGGCCGGACCGCCGGCCGCGACGAACAGAGGGCGGGCACCCATGGGCGCGAGATGGGTGCGCACCGGCGGCGTTCAACCGCGCGAACGGGCATGACTTTACGGTGGAGGCAACCCGAAGCATGAAAGTCATGCCCGTTTCCCTCACCCCGCCCCTCTCCCGACGGGAGAGGGGGTTTCGAGCGTCGCTGCGCGACTCTTGCGTCAAGAGGGGTGGCTATGCGGCCGCGGGTGCGGCTTCGCGCCGCATCCGCAGCCCCTGGATCCACCAGATCAGCGCGGCGAGCAGCAGCCCGGGGATATAGAACCAGTGCGCGTTGATGCGGTCGGTCGGCACCTTGACGCCGACGATCTCGAAGCCCTGCTCGATGCGCGCCTTGGCCGCCGTGCTGCCGAACCGCACGTTGGTCACCTGCAGCATCTCGCCCATGCCGGAGACGGCCATGCCCGCCTCGGCGAGCCGCTTGCGCGCGGCCGCGAGCGGGTTCGGGTCGTCGACGCGCGGTCCCATGCGCAGCGCGACCGTCTTGTTGCGCTCCTCGCCCTCGAGCGTCTGGCCGGCAATCACGAACACGAGCCGGTCGCCCTCGTCGAGCTTCGCGGCGACCTCGTAGAACTGCGAGGCCGGCGCGTCGGTGTATTCGGGCGCGATGCGGTCGGCGAACCAGTCCGGGCGGAACAGCACGAACGTCGCCGCCAATAGCAGCAGCACCTCCCACCAGCGGCAGCGAGTGCGGAGCCAGGCCATCGTCGCCGCGGCGAACAGCAGCGAGGCCACGGTGGAGGCGAAAGCCACCAGCAGCGCCTCGAACCAGCCGTGCACGTTGATCAGCAGCAGCGCCGGATTGAAGATCCAGATGAACGGCAGCACGACCGTGCGGATTGCATAGACCGAACCCTGGATGCCGACCGCGATCGGGTTCTCCTTGGCGATCGCCGCACCGGCAAAGCTCGCCAGGCCCACCGGCGGCGTGATGTCGCCCATGATCCCGTAGTAGAAGACGAACAGGTGCACGGCGATCAGCGGGATCACCATGCCCGACTGCGCGCCCAGCTCGACGATCACCGGCGCCATCAGCGTGGCCACCAGGATGTAGTTCGCGGTGGTCGGCACGCCCATGCCGAGCACGAGGCAGACGAAGGCGGTGAACAGCAGCATCGCCAGCACGTTGCCCTGAGAGACGAACTCGACGAAGTCGGTCATCCGCAGGCCCAGCCCCGTCAGCGTGATCGCGCCGACGATGATGCCGGCGCAGCCGGTGGCCACCGCGATGCCGATCATGTTGCGCGCGCCCTCGTTGCAGCCGTTGACGATGTCGCGCAGCCCGACGACGAACTGCGCGCCGGCATCGCCGCTGCGGCGGAAGGCTGCGATCAGCGGCCGCTGGCTTGCCATCAACAGCAGCTGCGCCAGCACGCCGTAGAAGGCCGATAGCCCCGGCGACAGCTCCTCGATCATCAGGCACCAGATCAGCACGCCGATCGGGATCAGGAAGTGCAGGCCCGCCTTGACGGTCGGCCAGGTCGGCGGCAGCACCGGGTTCTTGACGTCGATCTCGGTCGGCAGGTCCGGTTGTTTCGCCGCGACCCGCACGCTGTGGACGTAAAGCAGCGTCAACAACAAGCCGAGCACGTAGGGCGCACCGTCGCCGAACAGCGCCTTCGCGCCGAGCGCGACGTAGTAGATGACGGCGCAGGCGATCAGCGTGCCGGAGATGCCCAGCCCCCAGGACACGAGGCGGTCGCGCATCGTGCGGTCGCGTTCGCGCGCGGCCGGCTGGATGCCGAGCTTCAGCGCCTCGAGATGCACGATGTAGAAGAGCGCGATGTAGGAGATCACGGCCGGGAGGAACGCGTGCTTGACGATGTCCGAGTAGGGAATACCGACGTACTCGACCATCAGGAAGGCGGCTGCGCCCATCACCGGCGGCATGATCTGGCCGTTGACCGACGACGAGGTTTCGATCGCCGCCGCCTTGACGCCGCCGTAGCCGGCGCGCTTCATCAGCGGGATCGTGAAGATGCCGCCGGAGACGACGTTGCTGACCGACGAGCCGGAGATCAGGCCGTTGAGCGCCGACGACACGACCGCGACCTTCGCCGGCCCGCCGCGCAGGTGGCCGAGCAGCGCGAAGCTCACCTGCATCATGTAGTTGCCGCCGCCGGCGCGGTCGAGCAGCGAGCCGAACAGCACGAACACGAAGATGAAGCTCACCGACACGCCGAGCGCGATGCCGAACACGCCTTCGGTCACCATCCACATGTGCGACACCACGCGCGGGATCGACGCGCCCTTGTGCGCGATCACGTCGGGCAGGTAAGGCCCGGCCATCACGTAGGCGAGGAACACCACCGCCAGGATCGTCATCGGCAGGCCTACCGCGCGACGCGTGGCTTCGAGCAGCAGCAGCAGGCCGGCGATGCCGACCGCCACGTCGAGCGGCGTCGGATTGCCCGGCCGCAGCGCCAGCTCGCGGTAGAAGATGATCAGGTACAGCGCGGTGAACGCGCCGACGATCGCGAAGATCCAGTCGAGCGCCGGCACGCGATCGCGTGGCGAGCTGCGCAGCGCGGGGAAGGCGAGGAAGGCCAGCAGCAGCGCGGTCGCCAGGTGGATCGAGCGCGCCTCGGTGTCGTTGAACACACCCCAGCCCAGCGCGAAGGGCACGGGCGAGGCGTACCAGAGCTGGAAGGCGACCCACGCCAGGCCGAGCGCCATCATCACGGCGCCGATCCAGCCCTCGGTCGTGCGGCCGCCGAGGTCAGCATCCTTGGCCATCTGCTGGACGTTCGGCGGCTCGCCGAGCTGCATTTCGGCGGTCGGCCCCAGCTCCTCTTCGATCTTCTTCTCGTGCACGCGCGCCCCCTCGAAAAAAGACGGGCGGCTCGTTGGCCGCCCGCTCACTTTAAACCGCCTGGTGCACCGGGCGACGCCCGGTGCCGCGGGGCCTTACTTGATCCAGCCCTTTTCGCGGTAATAGCGCAGTGCACCCTCGTGCAGCGGCGCCGACAGGCCGTTCTTGACCATCTCCTCGGGTTTCAGGTTGGCGAGCGCCGGGTGCAGCTTCTTGAACTCGTCGAGGTTTTCGAAGACCGTCTTGACGACCGTGTAGACGACGTCGGCCGGCACCTTGGCCGAGCTGACGACGGTCGCCTGCACGCCGTAGGTCGTCGTCGGCTGCGGATTGTTCGGGTACATGCCGCCCGGAATCGTCGCGATCGCGTAGTACGGCTTGTCCTTGACGAGCTTGTCGACCGCCGGTCCGGTCAGCGAAACGAGCTTGGCGCCGCAGATCGTCGTCGGATCCTGGATGTTGGCCGAAGGGTGACCGACCGCGTAGAAGAAGCCGTCGATCTTGCCGTCGCACAGCGCCGGGCCGTGCTCGTCGGGCCGCAGCTCGGACGCAAGGCCGAAGTCGCTCATCTTCCAGCCCATCGCCGCCAGCAGCTCGTTCATCGACGCCAGCGTGCCCGAGCCCGGGTTGCCGACGTTGAAACGCTTGCCCTTGAAGTCCTCGAACTTCGCGATGTTCGCTTCCTTGCGCGCGACCACGGTGAAGGGCTCGGGATGCAGCGCGAACACCGCGCGCAGGTCGCCGAACGCGCCGTCCTTCTGGAACTGGCCCTGCCCCTTCGTGGCATTGAACTGCACGTCGGACTGCGCCACGCCGAACTCGATCTCGCCGGACTTCAGCAGATTGACGTTGGCCACCGAGCCGCCGGTCGACTCGACCGAGCAGCGCAGCCCGTGCTTGGCGCGGTCGCGGTTGACCAGCCGGCAGATCGCGCCGCCCGCCGGGTAGTACACGCCGGTGACGCCGCCGGTGCCGATCGTGATGAAGCGCTGCTGCGCGCCGGCCGCCTGCGGCAGCGAAGCGGCGGCGACCAAAGCCGATGCCAGCGCGGCAGCGGTCAGGGAAAGCTTGATTCGCATGGTGTTCTCCTTCCTCGATCGAACGAAAGTTTCGCAGCGGTGGGCGACCTTACCCTCCGCGTCGAGCCGATGCAAGCCGGATGCCCTGCGGATGTACGTATCAGCCCACAGCGCCGGCGACGGCGGTATCGACCGCCTCGACCAGCCGCTCGATCAGCAGATCGAGCTCCTCGTCGGTGACGATGAACGGCGGCGCGAGCAACACGTGATCGCCGCGCGCGCCGTCGATCGTTCCGCCCATCGGGTAGCACATCAGCCCCAGTTCCATCGCCTCGTGCTTGATGCGCGCGGCGAGCTTGAGCTCGGGATCGAAAGGCTCCTTGGTCGCGCGGTCGCGCACCAGCTCGATCGCCCGGAACAGCCCGCGCCCGCGGATGTCGCCGACGTGCTCGTGCTCGCCGAAAGCATCGTCGAGCCGGTCGCGCAGCTTCTCGCCCTGGCGCGCGCAGCGCTCGACGAGCCGGTCGCGCTTGAGCACTCGCTGCACCGCGAGCGCGGCGGCACACGCGACCGGGTGGCCGATGTAGGTGTGGCCGTGCTGGAAGAAGCCCGAGCCCTGCGCGAGCGCATCGATCACGCGCCCGCCGACCAGCACCGCGCCGACCGGCTGGAAACCGCCGCCCAGCCCCTTCGCGACCGCCATCAGATCGGGCGCCACCCCCTCCTGCTCGCACGCGTGCAGCGTGCCGGTGCGGCCCATCCCGCACATCACCTCGTCGAGGATCAGCAGGATACCGTGGCGGTCGCAGATCTCGCGCACGCGCTGGAAGTAGCCGGGCGGCGGCGTCAGGCAGCCGCTCGTGGCGCCGCCGACCGTCTCCGCGACGAAGGCGATGACGTTCTCGCCGCCGACGCGCGCGATCGTCTCTTCCAGTTCGCGCGCGAGCCGCTCGCCGTACTGCGCGGGCGATTCGCCGTCGCGCTGGTCGCGATACGCGTAGGTGGGGCTCACGTGCTCGACGTCGATCAGCAGCGGCGCGAACTGCCGGCGCCGCCAGACGTTGCCGCCGACCGCCAGCGCGCCCAGCGTGTTGCCGTGGTACGAATTGCGGCGCGCGATGAACTTCGCGCGCTGCGGCTGGCCGGTCTCGACGAAGTACTGGCGCGCGAGCTTCAGCGCCGCTTCCATCGCCTCCGAGCCGCCGGAGACGAGATACACGTGCGACATGCCCGCCGGCGCCTCGGCGATCAGCGCGTCGGCGAGCTGCTCGGCGACCTCGGTCGAGAAGAAGCTCGTGTGCGCGTACGCGATCCGCTCGATCTGCGCGTGCATTGCCTGCAGCACGTCGGGGTGGCCGTGGCCGAGGCAGGACACCGCGGCGCCGCCGGAGGCGTCGAGATAGCGCTTGCCGCTCGCGTCGGTGATGAAGCAGCCCTGCGCGGACACGGCGAGCGGATACCGACCGCGGAGCTGGCGATGCAGGATGTGCGATTCGTGGTGCATGGGGATCTTCAGGTGAAGGCGAACGGACGCGGATCGATTGTAGGCGGCGCCCTGAGCGTGCCGAAGGACCGCGCGCCCGCAACGACCTCGGCCAGAAGCTTCGCGCTGCCCGCGGCGAGCGTCCAGCCGAGCGTGCCGTGGCCGACGTTGAGGTACAGGCCTTCGACCGGTGTGGCGCCGATGATCGGAAGCCCCGAAGGCGTGGCGGGCCGAAAACCGCACCAGGGCTGCAGCTCGGTGCGCAGGTCCGCCTTCAGCCCGATCACCTCGCGCGCGGCGGCGACGAGCGCGTCGATGCGCGCCTGCGGGATGCGCGCGTCGTGGCCGGCCATCTCGACGAAACCGGCGACGCGCACGCGCGCCCCGAGCGGAGCGAAGACGACCTTGCGGCGGATGTCGGTGATCGAGCAGCCCGGCAGCGGCGCGCCGCGCGCCACCGGCAGCGTGATCGCGTAGCCTTTCAGCGGATAGATCGGAAGGCGCAAGCCGGCATCGCGCGCAAGCCGCGGGGCATGGCTGCCGGCGGCGAGCACACAGACATCCGCGGCGAGCGATCCGCCGTCGACGTCGGCGCCTTCGAAACGCCCGTTGCGCGCCCGCAGCGAACTGACTTCGCGGCCCAGCTCGAAGCGCACGCCGCGATCGCGCAGGCGATCGGCAAGCTGCTCGCAGAAGGCCGCACAATCGGCCGCGGCGTCGCTCGGCGTCCACACGCCGCCGACGATCCGGTCCGCGTAGCCCGCGAGCGCCGGCTCCCGGCCGACGCACAACTCGCGCGACAGCAGCATCTGCTCGCAGCCCAGCGTGGCCTGGTACTCGACCTGCGCGCGCGCGGCGGCGAACGACGCTTCGTCGGGATACACGACGAGCTTGCCGCCGCGCTTGAAGTCGCAGGTGATCGCCTCGTCGGCGATCAGCGGTTCGATCAGATCGCGCGACAGGAACGCGAGCTTGAGCAGCGCCGCGGTCGTCGCCCGCGCCCGCTCGCGCGTGGCAGCCGCCAGGAAGCGCATCCCCCAGAGCCATTGCGCGGGCTCGAGCCGCGGGCGGAAAACGAGCGGCGAATCGCGCGCAAACAGCAGCGACGGCAGCTTGGCGAGGACCGAAGGCTCGGCCAGCGGAGCGACGTACGAATACGAGAGCTGCGCACCGTTGCCGCCGCTGGCGCCGCGGCCCACCCCCGTTTCGCGATCGACGACGGTGACTTCGAAACCCTGGCGCTGCAGGAAGTACGCCGTCGTGAGTCCGATCACGCCGGCGCCGATGACGAGGACGCGCATGGCGGGCGAAGTCTACCGACGCCCACCGGACGGCCCCTTCGGTCGCCCTCGCCTGCGCCCCGGCGACCGGCCGCCGATCGCCGATCGGTCGCCTCAAGCCGCCCGTGCGCATGCCGATATGAACGGAACGGCGCAGACCGCGGCGTTCGCGCGTCCGCCGAATCGCGGCGCCGTTTCGGCGGGTGCCGCGAAGTGTCCAACCTCCGTTCATGCGCCGGGAGGTCCGGAAGGAGCCATGCGCACGCCGCACTGCCAGATCCCGATCGAGCCGCGCTCATCGCGCGGAATGACGCTCGTCGAGATCGCCGTCGCGATGGCGGTGCTGGCGCTTTTCGCGGCGTTTGCCATCCCCGCCTACACGGACTACGTCGAACGCGCGCGGGTGGCGCAGGCGCGCGCCGACATCCAGGACATCGACGCGAAGATCGCCCAGTTCGAGCTGACGCATCCGGGCGCGCTGCCCGACAGCCTGGCCGACATCGGCGCGGCCGGCCTGCGCGATCCCTGGGGCCGGCCCTACCAGTACCTGAACCTGCGCGATCCGGCCAACCTGATCAACGCGCGCAAGGACCGCAACCTGCACCCGATCAACAGCGATTACGACCTGTACAGCGCCGGCCGCGACGGCCGCACGGTGCTGCCACTGACCGCGCAGCTCAGCCAGGACGACGTGATCCGCGCGCGCAACGGTCGCTTCGTCGGCCTGGTGCGGGACTACTACTGATGCGCCCGGCCCTGTCGCTGCTGCGCAGCCGGATCGGCCGGCGCATCTTCGCGCTGTTCTTCGTCGCCGCGTCGGTGCCGATCCTGGCGATGGGCGTGCTGTCGCTCGGCAAGGTCGAGTCGGTGCTGGGGCGCGAGCGCGATGCCGACCTCGTGCAGGCGGGCAAGGTCTACGGCATGTCCCTGCTCGACCGCCTGATCTGGCTCGACGAGCTGGCCGCCGAAGTCCGCGACGATCCGGCCGGCGGCGCGGCGAAGCTCGGCCGGCTCGTCACGCGCGTCGGCAAGGAGCTCGCCGGCGTCGAAGCGCGCGACGCGGCCGGCGCGACGCTGTTGCGCGCCGGCACCACACATGACGTCACACTCCCGGCCGACGCGCTCGCCCGCATCGCCGCCGGGCGTCCCGCGCTCGTGCTTGCAGCCAATGACCCGCCCCACGTCGTCTACGTCAGCCGCCTGCCCGGCGGCGGCGAGCCCGGCCTGCTGCTGGCGACGATCGCACCGGATTACCTGTGGGGCGACGCCGACCTGCAGCCGGCGATGACCGAGTTCTGCGTGACGACCGAAACCGGGCGCTCGCTGCACTGCGCGCGCCCCGCGCTCGGCGTCGCCGCGGCCAAGCTGGTGACTTTGCCGACCGCCACCGGCGCACGTTCGGTCGTTCTGCACGACGGCGGCGAACTGCAGCGCGCCGGCGCCTGGCCGCTGCCGATGCAGGTGCGCTTCGGCACGGCCGACTGGATCGTCACCGCCAGCCAGCCCGAGTCGTACGCGATGCGCGCGGCGGAGTCGTTCCGCTCGGCGTTCATCCCGATCGTCGCGCTGTCGCTCGCGATCGTCGTGCTGCTCAGCTTCGAGCAGATCCGGCGCGTGCTTTTCCCGCTGCAGCGGCTGCTGGCGGGCACGCAGGCGATGGCCTCGCAGGACTTCTCGGCCAAGGTCGACGTGCGCACGCGCGACGAGTTCGGCCAGCTTGCGGGCTCCTTCAACGCCATGGTCGCCACGCTCGGCCTGCACTTCCGCACGCTGAAGGCGTTGTCCGAGATCGACCGCATGATCCTGACCGATCTGGACCTGCGCAACGTTGCCGCCAGCGCGCTGCGCTGCGTGCGGCGGATCAGCGCGGCCGACGTCGTCAGCTTCGGCCTGTTCGACGTCGAGGCGCCGGACACGATGCGCGTGTACTACCTGTGGCGCGACGACAAGGCCGGCATCCGCCGCGCCGACGTCCGCTGCAGTGCGGCCGCACTTCCGTTCGGCCGCGACGAGGCGCACGACTGGACGCGCAAGCCGCCGCTGCCGCAGGCTTACCTGTCGCGCATCGGCGCCAAGGAGAACAGCGCGTACTGGATTCGGCCGATCGCGCGCGGCGACCGTCTGTGGGGCGTGTTCGCGCTCGCGATGCACGACCCCAAGCCGCTCGGCCGCGAACAGGTGTCGCTGCTGATGAGCATCGTCGACCGGCTCGCGGTCGCGGTGGCGAGCGCGGAGCGCGACCGCAAGCTCTATCTGCAGGCGCACCTGGACGTGCTGACGGGACTGCCGAACCGGCACTACCTGCTCGCGCTGCTCGATCAGGAGCTCGCGCACGCGCGCCGCGAGAAGCATCGCGTCGGGCTGCTGTTCCTCGACCTGGACCGCTTCAAGCAGACCAACGACACGCTGGGGCATGCGGCCGGCGACGAGCTGCTGCGGCGCGCGGCCGAACGCATCAAGGGGGCGGTACGCGACTCCGACACCGTCGCGCGGCTGGGCGGCGACGAATTCACGATCGTGCTGACGGGGCTGTCGTCCGCGCGCGAGGCCGGCGCGGTCGCGCAGCAGTTGCTCAAGGCGCTCGCCGATCCGCTCGACGTCGACGGCCAGAAGATCCATGCCGGCGCGAGCATCGGCATCGCGATGTTCCCGGACGACGGCATGACCTCCACCGAGCTGCTGAAGAAGGCCGACACCGCGATGTACCGCGCCAAGGAGCAGGGGCGCGGCGGCTTCGTCTTCTTCGAAGAGAGCATGAACGTCGACGCCAACCGCCGCGCCACGCTCGACCGCGAGCTGCGCCGCGCGCTGGAGCGCGGCGAGCTGGTGCTGCACTACCAGCCGCAGGTCGACCTGCGCACCGGCCAGGTGTGCTCGGCCGAGGCGCTGGTGCGCTGGCAGCACCCGCAGCGCGGGCTGTTGGCGCCCGGCGACTTCATCCAGTTCGCCGAGGAAAGCGGACTGATCGATCCGATCGGCGCGTGGGTCATCGAAGAAGCCTGCGCGCAGCACGCGCGCTGGCGCCGCGCCGGCGTGGTCGTGCCGCGCGTCGCGGTCAACGTGTCGAACCGGCAGCTGCGCCGCAAGGACTTCCTGCACGGCGTCGACTCGGCGCTGGTGAATTCGGGAACACCCGCCGACGGACTCGAGGTCGAGGTCACCGAGTCGCTTTTCCTCGAGGGCGGCGAACTCGCCGTCGACGCGCTGCGCCGGTTGGAGCAGGCCGGGGTGCGCGTGGCGATCGACGACTTCGGCACCGGCTACTCGTCGCTCGGCTATCTGAAGACCCTGCCCGCGTCGATCCTCAAGCTCGACCGTTCGTTCATCGTCGGCGCCGACACCGACCGCGATGCCGGTGCGATCGTCGCGGCGATCGTCAGCATGGCGCATACGCTGCGCAAGGAGATCGTCGCCGAAGGCGTGGAGCACGCCGCACAGGCCGAATTCCTGGGCCGGCTCGGCTGCCACCGCATCCAGGGCTATCTGATCAGTCGGCCGCTGTCGGCCGACGCGTTCGCCGCGTTCGTGCAGCAGCGTACGCTGGTACCCGCAGGCGGTGCAGTGTGGTCGCCCGCCGCTCTGACGGAGGACGATCTCGTCGTGCACGGCTGAGGCGGCTGCCGGGCGCGCCCCGGCCGCCTGCACCGGACCGGCAGCGGCCGGCGCCCACCGTGTCCTCAGTGATGTGCGTGATGCGCGTGCGCCAGCACGTGGCCGCGTCCCCGCGCGATCAGCCAGCGGTTGACCGGGTACGCCGCCACGCCCGCGATCGCCAGCGCGATAGCCAGGCTGCCCCAGAAGAGTCCGCTCGAAAGCGGCGCGTCCATCGCGCCGGGGATCGCGAGCATCACCGCGTTGTCGACGACTTCCATCACCGCGATTGACGCCGTATCGGCCGCCAGCGCGAGCTTCGCCGCCGGCCGCCACGCGAGGCCGGCGCGCAGCAGCGGCAACATCGTCATCAGGTAGCCCGAGACGAAGGCGAGCGCGACGGCCAGCGCGATCGTCTCGCCGTTGCTCCAGCCGAGCGCCGTGCCGATCACCATGCCGAGCACTTCGCCGATCGCACAGCCCGAAAGACAGTGCAGGGTGGCGCTCGCGGCCAAGCGGCTCAGCGCGGCGCCTTGCAGCGCTTGCGCCGGCGCGTGCTGCACGTGATGCGCGTGGTGCGCGTGGTGCGCGTGATCGGCGGGCAGCGAATGCGAATGCTGCGGGTGTTCGTCCGCCGTGCAGGCGTGATTCATGGTCGTCTCCTCGGTGAAGGGTCGGGGGTCGGGGATCGGGATTGCGCCGTGCGCGCCGCTCAGACCGACGGCGGATAACCGGCTTCGGCGAGCGCCTCGGCAAACGCCTGCGCGTCCGCGTCGCTCGCGATGCGCACGCGCCGTGTGGCGAGGTCGATGTCGACGTTCGCCTGCGGGTCGACCGACTTGATCGCACGCGTCACGCGGCCGGCGCAGTGGCCGCAGGTCATGTCTTTCAGTTCGAAGTCCGTCATGGCTGGCTCCTGTAGGGGTGGGTCGGATACGACGGAACGCACTTTGAACCTTGCCATGGTGGTAAGGTCAAGCCTCGGCCGGAACAGCGAAACGGAGGCACCCGATGGCACGCGATCCCAGGTACTTCGAGCTCGCCGAAGCGCGACGCGACGGCTACTTCAACATCGGCGAGGCGGCCGCTGCCTCGGGCGTATCGGCGAAGATGATCCGGCACTACGAACAGGCCGGACTGCTGCCGAAGGCGGGGCGCACCGTCGCCGGCTACCGGATCTACCGCGAAGCCGACGTGCACACGCTGCGCTTCGTGCGGCGCGCGCGCGACCTGGGGTTCTCGGTCAAGGAGATCGGCGCGCTTCTCGGGCTATGGAGCAACCGCCGCCGCGCCAGCAGCGAAGTCAAACGGCTCGCGCTGAAGCAGATCGCCGCGCTCGACGCCAAGATCGCCGAGCTGGAGGCGATGCGGCGCACGCTGCAGCACCTCGCCGAGCACTGCCACGGCGACCACCGGCCCGACTGCCCGATCCTCGACGACCTGGCCGAAGGCGCTGCGGCGTAGGGCGCGGCCCGTTACTCGCGCGCGCCGGGCGCGGCCGCGCGGCTGCGCCCCGCCGGCTTTTTCTCGCGCGACCGTCGCGGGGCGCCGGGCGCTGTGGTGCGTTGGCGTGCAACAAGCGGATCGACCGCGATCGGATCGCTCGCCGGAAAGGTCATCTCCAGCGCGGCATCGAGAAGTGCGTCGCTCTTGGAGATTCTGGCGTTCATCGTGCCTCCGCTGCCGGCGTGGATGACAACTTCGACCATCGCGCAATCCAAGCGGTTCTTCTGCCCCTTCGTAAAGGGGGATCGAGGCGGAATCCGATTCATACGCACCGAAGGTGCGTCTGTTTTCATCTCCCTTTAGGGGGACCGAGGGGGGAATCCGATTCATGCGCACCGAAGGTGCGCCCGTCCTCGTCCCCCTTTCGTAAAGGGGGACTGAGGGGGATTTGACGTCGGCAGCGCTCGCGGCAGCACCGATGAAATCCCCCCTACCCCCCTTTATGAAAGGGGGGGGTTGATTACGCGGACCGCTTTTCCGGATCGACGGCGGCTCCGTTCGACCACGAAGCGATCAAGGGGTTGTGACCGAAATAGCAGGCCAGATCGCGCGGATGATCGACCGCCCACAGCGCAAGATCGGCGCGCAATCCGACCGCGAGCCGGCCGGTCTCGCCGTGCAGTCCGAGTGCGCGCGCGGCGTGGCGCGTGGCGCCGGCGAGTGCTTCGTCGGGGCGCAGCCCGAAGAGCGTGCACGCCATGTGCAGCATCAGCAGCAGCGACGTGCACGGACTCGTTCCCGGGTTGCAGTCGGTCGCGACCGCCATCGGCACGCCCTGCGCGCGAAACGCGGCGATCGGCGGCACCTTCGTCTCGCGCAGGCAGTAGAACGCGCCGGGCAACAGCACCGCGACCGTGCCCGCGCGTGCCAGCGCGGCGACGGAAGCTTCCGACGCGTATTCGACGTGGTCGGCCGACAGCGCGCCGTATTCGGCCGCGAGCGCCGCGCCGCCGAGATCGGAGAGCTGGTCCGCGTGCAGCTTGACCGGCAGGCCGAGCGCGCGCGTCGCATCGAAGACGCGCCGCGTCTGCACCGGCGTAAAGCCGATGCTTTCGCAGAACGCGTCGACCGCGTCCGCGAGCCCGGCCGCGTGCGCGGCCGGCAGCATCTCGCCGCAGACCTGGCCGATGTAATCGTCGGCGCGGCCGGCGTACTCGGGCGGTAGCGCGTGCGCGCCGAGGAAGGTCGTCTTGACCGCGATGCCGGACTCCGCGCCGAGTTGCCGCGCCGCCTGAAGCTGCCGCAGCTCGGTCGCGGTTTCGAGCCCGTAGCCGGACTTGATCTCGATCGTCGTCACGCCTTCGCGCAGCAGCGCGCGCAACCGCGACCGCGCGGATTGGACGAGTTCTTCGAGCGTCGCCGCGCGGGTCGCCTTGACCGTCGACACGATGCCGCCGCCGGCGCGCGCGATGTCCTGGTAGGTCGCGCCGGCGAGCCGTTGCTCGAATTCGCGCGTGCGGCTGCCGGCCCAGACGAGATGCGTGTGGCAGTCGATCAGCCCGGGCGTGAGCCACCCGCCTTCGCCGTCGATTTCGACCGCCACGTCGAGCCCCGCCGGCAGCGCCTCTTCTGCGCCGAGCCAGGCAATGCGGCCGTCGCGCACGAGCAGCGCGGCGTTGCGCAACTCGCCATAGCCCGAAGGATCGGCGAACGTGGAGAGGTGAACCTTGCGGATCAGCAGGTCGGAGCGCATGACCCGTTCAGCGCGGCGCGTCGAGATGCGACTGCACGATCCGCCAGGCGATACGCGCCGCGACGCGCGCGGTGCGCTGGTCGATGTCGTGCGGCGGGCAAAGCTCGGCGATGTCCGCCAGCCGCAGCTTGCCGCTGCCGGCGGCGAGCGCGATCAGCGGTTCGAGGACTTCCAGCGCCACCCCGCGCGCGGCGGGCGCGCTGACGCCGGGCGCGACCGAAGCGGGCAGCACGTCGAGGCAGACCGTCAGATACAGGTGGTCGATCGTTCGCAGCCAGTCGGCGAGTTCCGCCATGCGCGCGTCGAGCGCAAGCAGCGTCAGCTCGTCGTCGCGCCGGAACACGACGCCGCGTTCGCGCGCACGATCGAACAGCGCGCGCGTGTTCGACGATTCGCTGATGCCGAGGCAGCGGTATTCGACGGCGAGTCCGTTCGCCGCCGCGTGGTCGAGCGCCTGCAGGAACGGCGTGCCCGAGGTCGAACGCTCGTCCTTGCGCAGATCGAAGTGTGCGTCGAAATTCAGGATGCCCAGCTTCGCGCTCGCAGATTTCATCGCGCGGCTGCGGGCGAGCGCGAGATAGCTGGCCCGGGCGATCTCGTGTCCGCCGCCGAGCCCGACGGCGAGCTGGCCTTCGTCGAGCAGCATCGCCGCGCGCGCGGCGTAATCGTCCTGTGCGGCTTCGAGCGAACCGCCTTCGCACGTCACGTCGCCGGCGTCGTACAGCGCAAAGCGCGAATGCACCGGCAGGTTGGCGAGCAGCCGCCGCAACGCCTGCGGTCCCTGCGCCGCGCCGATCCGGCCCTGGTTGCGGCGCACGCCTTCGTCGGACGCGAAGCCGAGCAGCGCCACGCCGCGCCGGGCGCCTTCGCGCCACGGCTCGACGATCTGATGCCAGCGCAGTCCCGCTTCGCCGTCGCCCCCATCGACGCGGCCCTGCCACGCCAAACGCCAGTCCTGACTCACTGCGGATTCCACGAAGGCAGCACGCTGCGTGCGTACGCCGTGAACGCGTCGGCGTCGATCAACTGCTCGACCGCGCGGATGTCGGCCGCAAAAGCGCGATCCTGCGCGTAGTGCGGCACGCGCGCGCGGATCATCGCGTGCACCTCTTCGAGCGCAGTGGAGCTTCGCAGCGGCCGATGGAAGTCGATGCCCTGCGTCGCGGCAAGCAGTTCGATCGCGATGATGTGGCGGACGTTGAGCGCCAGATCCGCCAGCTTGCGCGCGGCGAAGGTCGCCATGCTGACGTGGTCCTCCTGGTTCGCCGAAGTCGGCAGCGAGTCGACGCTCGCCGGATGCGCGAGCGTCTTGTTCTCGCTCGCGAGCGCCGCGGCCGTCACGTGCGCGATCATGAAGCCCGAGTTGATGCCCGCCTCTTTCACGAGAAACGGCGGCAGCCCCGAAAGTGTCGCGTCGATCAGCAGCGCGATGCGCCGCTCGGACAGCGCGCCGACCTCGGCGATCGCGAGCGCGAGCGTGTCGGCGGCGAACGCGACCGGCTCGGCGTGAAAGTTGCCGCCCGACAGCACAGCACCGTCGTCGGCGAACACGAGCGGGTTATCGGACACCGCGTTCGCCTCGGTGAGCAGCGTGGCCGCCGCGTTGCGGATCAGTTCCAGGCACGCGCCCATCACCTGCGGCTGGCAGCGGAGCGAATACGGGTCCTGCACGCGATCGTCGCCATAGCGATGCGACGCTCGGATTCCGCTGCCCGCGAGCAGCTCGCGATAGAGCCGCGCGACTTCGATCTGCCCGGCGTGGCCGCGCAGCTTCTGGATGCGCTCGTCGAACGGATCGTCGGAGCCCTTCGCCGCGTCGACCGCCAGCGCGCCGGCGACGACCGCCGCGGCGAACACCTGCTCGGCACGCAGCAGCCCGCGCAGCGCGATCGCGGTCGACACCTGCGTGCCGTTGAGCAGCGCCAACCCCTCCTTCGCTTCGAGCGCGAGCGGCGCGATGCCGGCGTCGCGCAGTGCCTGCGCCGCCGGCAGCACGCGGCCGTCGACGCGCACTTCGCCCTCGCCGATCAGCGGCAGCGCCAGATGCGCGAGCGGCGCGAGATCGCCCGAGGCACCGACCGACCCCTGCGACGGGATGCACGGCAGGATCTGCGCGTTGTAGAGCGCGAGCAGCGCATCGATCACCGCGGGCCGCACGCCCGAGTGGCCGCGCGCCAGCGAAGCGATCTTCAGCAGCAGCACCAGCCGAACCGTGTCGTCGTCGAGCAGCGGCCCCACGCCGACCGCGTGCGAGCGCACGAGGTTGGTCTGCAGTTGCGCGAGCTGGTCGTCGGCGATACGCACGCGCGCGAGCTTGCCGAATCCCGTGTTGATGCCGTACGCGGGATCGCCGCGCGCGACGATGCGCGCAACGGCTTGCGCGCTCGCTTCGATGCCGGCGCGGCAGCCTGCGTCGAGCGCGATCGGCTCGAAGCGGCCGGCGAGGGTGCGCAGGTCGGCGAGCGTCAGCTGGCCGGGGTGGAGGGTGAGCATCAGTCTATTGGTTGGGTTGCGCAGTCTGCTCGCTACGGCCCCTTACCCCCGCCGTCCGCCCATGACTGGGGAGAGGGAGAAATCCCCCCGGCCTTCGGCCGACCCCCTTTTTCAAAGGGGGTGGTGATCCGCAGCCCCCTTTCGAAAAGGGGGCGGCACGCGCAGCGTGCGGGGGATTTCCGGTCGCGGCAGGCAGATGACGCTTCACGCTAGCCAAGCTCGATCCCCGGCGTCTTCAGTCCGAACCTGCGTGCGGTCTCGAGCGCGCGTTCGTATCCGGCGTCGGCGTGGCGCACGACGCCGAGCGCGGGATCGTTCCACAGCACGCGTTCGAGCCGCGCGTCGGCTTCCTTGCTGCCGTCGCAGACGATCACGACGCCGGCGTGCTGCGAATAGCCCATGCCGACGCCGCCGCCGTGATGGAAGCTGACCCAGGTCGCGCCGCCGGCCGTCGAGACGAGGGCGTTGAGCAGCGGCCAGTCGGACACGGCATCGGAGCCGTCGCGCATCGCTTCGGTTTCGCGGTTGGGGCTCGCGACCGAACCGCTGTCGAGATGGTCGCGACCGATCACGATCGGCGCCTTCAATTCGCCCTTGCGCACCATGTCGTTGAACGCGAGTCCCGCGCGATGCCGTTCGCCGAGCCCGAGCCAGCAGATGCGCGCGGGCAGCCCCTGGAACGCGATGCGTTCGCGCGCCTGGTCGAGCCAGCGGTGCAGGTGGCGGTTCTCCGGAAAGAGCTCCTTGATCCTCGCGTCGGTGCGGTAGATGTCCTCGGGGTCGCCCGACAGCGCGACCCAGCGGAACGGACCCTTGCCTTCGCAGAACAGCGGCCGGATGCACGCCGGAACGAAGCCGGGGAAGTCGAACGCGTTGCGCACGCCTTCGTCGAGCGCGACCTGGCGGATGTTGTTGCCGTAGTCGATCGTCGGCACGCCCAGCGCGTGGAAGTCGAGCATCGCGCGCACGTGCACCGCGCAGGACTGCGCGGCCGCGCGCACGAGCGCCTTGCGCTCTTCTTCGGATCCTGCGCGCGCGGTGAACCAGCGATCGACGGTCCAGCCGATCGGCAGATAGCCGTTGATCAGATCGTGCGCCGAGGTCTGGTCGGTCACCGCGTGCGGGCGCGGCCCGCCGGCGCGCGCGATCTCGACGAAGCGCGGCATCAGTTCCGCGGCGTTGCCGAGCAGCCCGATCGAGGTCGGCTGCTTCGCCTGCGCGAGGATCGCGAGCGCCTCGTCGATCGTGCGCGCCTTGTGGTCGACGTAGCGCGTACGCAGCCGGAAGTCGATGCGCGACTCCTGGCATTCGACGACGACGCAGTGCGCGCCGGCGAGCACTGCGGCGAGCGGCTGCGCGCCGCCCATGCCGCCGAGCCCGGCCGTCAGGATCCACTTGCCCGACCAGTCGCCGCCGTAGTGCTGGCGGCCCAGCTCGACGAAGGTCTCGTGCGTGCCCTGCACGATGCCCTGCGAGCCGATGTAGATCCACGATCCCGCCGTCATCTGGCCGAACATCATCAGGCCCTTGCGGTCGAGCTCGTGGAAGTGCTCCCAGGTCGCCCAGCGCGGCACCAGGTTGGAGTTGGCGATCAGCACGCGCGGCGCGTCCGCGTGCGTGCGAAACACCGCGACCGGCTTGCCCGACTGCACCAGCAGCGACTCGTCGGGCGCCAGCTCGCGCAGCGCCTTCAGGATCGCGTCGAAGCACGCCCAGTTGCGCGCGGCCTTGCCGATGCCGCCGTAGACGACCAGATCCTCGGGCCGCTCGGCCACGTCGGGATCGAGGTTGTTCTGGATCATCCGGTACGCGGCTTCGATCTGCCAGTTGCGGCAGGCGAGCTGCGTACCCGTGGGTGCGCGCACGAGGCGCGGCGTCGAAAGATCGGTCATCGCGGTCCTCCTCGTGGAAGTTCCTGCGCGCGCACGGCGGGTTTCGTGCGCGTGGCGGCAGTGTAGTGAATCCGAAGGATGTCGCGGTGCGCAGCAAACTGAGTCCAAGCTACGCGCCCGGCAGCAGCCAGAGCTTGTGCAATCGACGAGATGGCCC
This sequence comes from Betaproteobacteria bacterium, assembly GCA_016861185.1. Classification (GTDB taxonomy): domain Bacteria; phylum Pseudomonadota; class Gammaproteobacteria; order Burkholderiales; family Burkholderiaceae_F; genus DSNY01. The sequence goes on along the minus strand of BOKW01000001.1, from coordinate 282,808 downwards.
GTCACATAGCGCCGGGAATGAAACACGCCTCCTTGAAGGGCCGACGCCTCGTGGAGTAGTCACAATGACGAGCCTGCCGACGTCGCGCGCAATAGCTTGCTAGGGTTGCGTTAGGGGCGAGACCACCAGCAGAGGAGCGGTATGAGCCGAGATGCCACTTACCTCACGGAAAAGTACGGCGGAAGGAAGGGCGAGGAGGAGGTTTGGCACCCATGTTTGGAAGCCTTCTTTCGTTCGCACAAGCCAACGATGCCCGTCTATGGGATCACACTAGACCCGGCAGGTGAGCGGCGGTTCAGAATTCGTGGGTCGAGGTCGACGTTTACGTTCGATGGAAATCTTGCGCACGAGCCGTTCGGGGGCGGATTAGCCGCACTCATTGAGAGTGCGACCGGGGAGAAGGTCACCCTGCACCCCGAGTGGGTGGGGGGCGGCGACGACGACACGGGGTTCAAGCCAGACTTTGTCCATACGAGTGCCGGCGAGATTTCATTCATTGAAGTAAAGCCGTTCGACCACTCAAGTTTCAGTGGATCGCAGATAGCGGGCGAAGCAAATTCGAGGCTCGTGCAGCGGCTGCGACGGATGGGGATTCAGTCCGAATACATCATCGCGATGCCCATAGCGGCGATGCGCGGAAAGGATGGGCAGCTACTAAGACTGCAGGACGAACTCGGTGAGCGCTTTGGCTTCCTCTTTTTTGAGGACATGTTCATCGAAATGGCTAGCCGCGGATTCACATTTGAACGCATTACGGAGCGCTGGGACGACTACGCAGACAAACCGGCTGAGTATCTGGTTTGAACTGAACCCGTTGCAGGTGTAGTTCGTGCCAACTGCCGGCACATGGCCTCGAACTCACGAGCCAGCGAGTTTCGACTCAAATGACGGCGTGGTTCGGGCGGAATTCGGCCAAGAGCTCGTTTATTGCACGGCGAGCAAGGCAATCGATCTCCTTCCTGTTCCATTCGCCGTAAGCCGCCGACAGCTCTTCGGGAACGACCTGGTGTTCTCCTAGCGAGCTCCACTTCGCGATGACGTCCTGCGCATACGATTCGTGTAGGACAAGGGTCCGGCAGCCTGTCCGTCTCAACAAGTCGAACGCATACAGTACCGGAGGAGAAGAGCTGGGCATACAGTACCGGAGGAGAAGAGCTGGGACATACTGAATCGCCATGCAGCTCCCATGGGTGGATGACGATCGCGTCCGAGATCACTCCAAGCGCCTGCGCGGTTGACGCGACCTTGGGGAGCATCGCTCTCGCGTCGGGAGAACGGAAGTTCGCGAGAGCGATAACGCGCCGGGCGGCAGCAATCTGCGGCTCGAGTTCCGCTGCCGCCTCCTGAATCCAGTTGTCGTCTTGATGTGCCTCCCCCGCAATCTCTGGTCCCATCGGAGAGCCGAAAATCGGCATCAGCGACGGCGCCGGGGTAGCGTGGCCAAACTCCTTGTTCCACGTCGTACGAATCCGGTCAATCGCCGCGCAGCCATTTCCCGAAACTCCGACGACAAGCACATCGCCAGGAGCTGGTTGGTGCAGGGCAGTGCTCGAGCAAATCGCGGCAGTGGCTGCTGCGAGGCTGGTCGTCAAGAATTCTCGTCTCCGCATATCAGCCCCCCGTCTTCGATCTATTGCGCACGTTACCATCGCGTTGGCTCCGCGCCCGAGCCACCGGGTGCCTTGTAAGCGCCAAACGGGATTGGAGCCAATCGCTGAGGGATTGGCCTCGCTATGACCCTCGTCCAAGCCCGCCGCATCGTCTTCGGTCTCGCGCTCGCGAGTTTCGTGTTGTCGTTCGTCCATCGCACCGCGCCGGCCGCGATCGCGGGCGAGCTGACGCAGGCGTTTTCGATCAGCGGCGCAGTGCTGGGCACGCTCGCGGCGACGTACTTCTACGTCTACACGCTGCTGCAGGTGCCGGTCGGCGTGCTCGCCGACACGCTCGGTCCGCGCAGGATCCTCGCGACGGGTTCGGCGATCGCGGCGGCCGGTTCGCTGCTGTTCGCGCTCGCGCCTGTGTGGGAGATCGCTGCGGTCGGCCGCACGCTGGTCGGCATCGGCGTGTCGGTCGCGTTCATCGCGATCCTGAAGGTGTCGGCGGTGTGGTTCCCCGCCGACCGCTTCGCCACGCTCGCCGGCATCACGATGTTCGCCGGCAATCTCGGCGCGGTCGCCGCGGGCGCGCCGCTCGCGTGGATCGTGACCTTCGCGTCGTGGCGCACGGTGTTCGTCGCGCTCGCGATCCTTTCGGCGCTGCTCGCGATCGCGACCTGGCTGCGCGTGCGCGATCGCCCCGAGGAGCTGGGCTATCCGCCGGTGCACGCGCCGCCGGCGACGACCGCCAAGCTGCCGTGGATGCGCGCGCTCGCGCACGTGGCCGCGAATCCGGCAACCTGGCCGGCGTTCTTCGTCAACGTCGGCGTCGGCGGCAGTTTCCTCGCGTTCGCGGGCTTGTGGGCGGTGCCGTATCTGCAGCAGACCCATGGCATGTCGCGGGTCGATGCCGCGCAGCACGCGAGCCTGCTACTGCTCGGCGTGGCGATCGGCTCGGTCGCGATCGGCATGATCTCGGACCGGCTGAAAAGCCGGCAGGGCGTGATGCGCGTCTTCGTTCTCGCGTACACGCTGTCGTGGCTGCCGTGGCTCGCTCACGCGCAGTGGCCGCAGTGGGCCACGCTCGCGTGGTTCCTGCTGATGGGGCTGCTGATCCCCGGCTTCACGCTGTCGTGGACGATCGCGAAGGAAGCGAATCCGCCCGCGTACTCCGGCATCGCGACGTCGGTGGTCAACGTCGGCATCTTCCTCGGCACCGGCATCCTGCAGCCTTGGGTCGGCTGGGTGCTCGACCGCGGCCGTGCGGCAGGCGACTTGGCCGGCGCGTGGGACCGCGGCATCGCGCTGCTCGCCGGCGCCGCGGCGTTCGGCGCGGTGATGACCTTTTTCGTCCGCGCCAAGCCGCGGGAGTAGAGTCCGCGGGACACCACCGGAGGCCGCCATGCTGATGTCCGCCGAGGCTTACCGCGAATCGCTGCGCCGGCTGAAGCCGACCGTCTTCGTCGACGGCGAACGCGTCGGCAACGTCGCCGACGATCCCAGGCTAGCGCCCGGCGTGGCCGCGATCGCCAAGACCTACGAGCTGGGCTTGAGCACGCAGCTCGCGCCGCTGATGCAGGCGCGCGTCGAAGGCTTCGATGCGCCGGTCAACCGGATGATCGCGCTCACGCACTCGACCGCCGACCTGCTGAACAAGCTCGAAGCGGTGCGCATCATCTGCCAGGAAACCGGCTGCGCGCAGCGCTATCTCGGCGGCGATGCGCTGAACGCGCTGTACCACGGCACCCACGTCACGGATGCCGAGCACGGCACCGGCTACCACGCGCGTCTGAGGAACTACCTCGCGCACGTCTACGCGAACGACCTGACGCTCGGCGCGGCGATGACCGATGCGAAGGGCGACCGCTCGCTGCGCCCTTCGCGGCAGCCGAATCCCGACACCTACGTGCATATCGTCGAGCGCAATGCGCGCGGCATCGTGATCTCGGGCACGAAGGCGATCGTCACCGGCGCGCCGTACATGCACGAGCTGCTCGTGCTGCCCGGCCGCGCGATGACCGAGGCCGATGCCGCATTCGCGGTCGCCTGCGCGGTGCCGGTCGACGCGAAGGGCCTGACGATCGTCGCGCGCCCCGCGGGGCGCCCCGGCGAGGCGGCGGCGAAGTTCTCGGGCAAGTACGGGCAGACCACGGGCGTGTGCCTGTTCGATCGCGTCGAGGTGCCGTGGGAGCGCGTGTTCCTCGCCGGCGAATGGGATGGTGTCGCGCCGACGCTCTACAACTACACGAGCCAGCACCGGCACACCTGCATCGGCGCGCGCGCGGGCTTCGGGGATCTGCTGATCGGTGCGGGCGCGCTGATGATCGAAGCCAACGGCCTCGATCTGGACCGCCATCACGGCGTGCGCGAATCGATGGTCGAGCTGATCAAGATCGTCGAAGGCTTCTACGCGTGCGGCGTGGCGGCGTCCGTGTACGGCGAGGCGAGCCGCGCCGGCAACGTCGCGCCGGAGCCCGTGTTCGCGAACATCGGCAAGCTGCTGCTCGCCACGCAGATCTACGACATGCACCGGCTCGCGCATCAGGTTTCGGGCGGGCTGATCGTGGCGCTGCCGGGCCCCGACGAGGACCACAACCCGGCGACCGCGGGGCGGCTGTCGGACGTGCTCGCCGCGCGCAGCGACATCCCGTACGAAAAGCGCATCGAAGTCGCGCGCTTCATCGAGGACCTGACCGCCTCGTACCAGGGCGGCTGGTATTCGCTGATCAGCCTGCACGGCGGCGGCTCGCCCGACGCGATGAAGACGGAGATCTGGCGCAACTATCCGCTCGGCAACAAGGTCGATCTCGTCGAGCGTCTGCTCGACCGTGGCGTGCTCGCCGACGCAACGCGCAAGATCGTGCGCAACCGCCAGCCGGGGCGCTGCTGTGTGGCCGGCTGCCAGATCGAGGCATTGCCCGCGGTGCAGAGCGTGGCGCTGCCTTCGCCTGCGCGCGCGGCGCGCAGCGAAGTGCCGGCCAACCCATTGGTCAAGTAATCATGCAGATCACCCGCGACAACTCGCTGCTGCTGGTCGTCGACATCCAGAGCAAGCTCGCGCCGCACATCGCCGATCACGAGACGGTGATCCGGCGCACCGACACGCTGCTCGCCGCGGCGGCGCTGTTCGGCGTGCCGAAGCTGCTGACCGAGCACTGCCCGCACCAGATCGGCCCGGTGATCGAGCCGCTGCGCGCGCAGTTCGCGGCCGACGAGATCTTCGTCAAGACTTCGTTCGGCGCCACCGGCCACCCCGAATTCATCGCGCGCGTGCAGCGCACCGGCCGCCGCACGATCGTGATGACCGGCATGGAAGCGCACGTGTGCGTGCTGCAGACCGCGCTCGGCCTGCGCGCGATCGGCCTCGATGTCTGCATCGTCACCGACGCGGTCGGCTCGCGCGGCGTGCGGCGCGACGATCGCGAGCACGCGCTGCAGCGGATGGCGCAGGCCGGCTGCCTGCTCGCCGGCACCGAAACCGTGCTGTACGAGTGGACCGGCGACGCCACGGATCCGCGCTTTCGCGAGGTGCTGAAGTTCGTCAAGGCGATGTAAGCGCGCGGGATGGCCGAAGCGCGCTGCGAGGCTGCATGCCTGGTCGTCGCCCCCCGGAGAGCTGCGGTTTCGAGGCGCGCCTATTCAAGCAAAGCGCCAACTTCTTTAATAAGGCCGCAGCCAATTAAAGCGGGCGTAAACATGGACCTGCCTGCAGAACAGCGACTCTCATCGGCGCCCCCGCAACCGCGTTTGGCCTGCGACCGTTACGTCGGCTTCCTGAGCGAGACGCCGAAACTGGCATGAGCCCGCCCCTCGCCAGGCAGCAGGCTTGGCGCCGGTTCGCCGGGGCCGTTCGCAGGCCGCGCGAACGATGGCGGCGGTGACCGTCCGAAGACACGATGCCGGACCTCGAATCCCGCCTCAAAGGGCACGTCGAAGCGCTCGCGGCCGACATCGGCGAGCGGCATGTCGGCCGGCCGCAGGCGCTGCATGCGGCCGAGGCGTATGTCGCGGGCGAGTTCGCTGCCATCGGCTACGAAGTCGCGCGGCAGACGTACGTCGCCGAAGGCGTGGCCTCGTCGAACCTCGAAGTGACGCGGCCGGGCGGCCCGCGCGGAAGCGAAATCGTGCTCGCCGGCGCGCATTACGACACCGTGCCCGGTTCGCCCGGCGCCGACGACAACGCGAGCGGCGTGGCGGCGCTGATCGAGATCGCGCGCGTTTTGCGCGAGACGCGTTGCGAGCGCACGGTGAAGCTGGTCGCGTTCGTCAACGAGGAGCCGCCGTTTTTCTACTGGGGCGAGATGGGCAGCCGCGTCTACGCGCGCGCCGCGCGCGCCCGCGGCGAGGACATCCGCGTGATGCTTTCGCTCGAGATGCTCGGCTGCTACAGCGATGCGCCGGGCAGCCAGGCGTATCCGCCGCTGCTCGGTTTCTTCTATCCGCAAGCGGGCAACTTCATCGGCTTCGTCTCGAACCTGCGCTCGCGGCGCGCGTTGCGCGAAGTCGTTCGCGCGTTCAGATCGGCGTCCGACTTCCCGGCCGAATCGCTCGCCAGCCCCGCGATCGTCCCCGGCGTGTCGTGGAGCGACCAGCTTTCGTTCTGGCGCGCGGGTTATCGCGCCGTGATGGTCACCGACACCGCCTTCTATCGCTACCCCCACTACCACCGCGCGACCGATACGCCCGAGCGACTTGACTATCCGCGGATGGCGCGCGTGGTCGAGGGACTCGCCGGCGCGCTGCGGGTGCTCGCGGGCGGCGATACGGTGTGGTGATGCACGCGGCTCGATGGGGAGCGCAAGTGAATCCGCTGTTGCTGCTCACCGGACCGCCCGGCATCGGCAAGACGACCGCGTTGCGCCGCGCCTGCGAGCGGCTGTCGATGGCGCCGCTGCGCGGCTTCTACACCGAGGAAGTTCGCAGCGGCGGCGTGCGCCAGGGCTTCCGGCTCGTCACGTTCGACGGCGAACGGCGCCTGATCGCGGACGTGCGCTTCGGACCTTCGCGCGTGGGCAAGTACGGCGTCGACGTGGCGGCGATCGACGCCGTCGCGCGGCGCGTGCTCGCGCCCGACCCGGCGGTCGCGCTCTTTGTCATCGACGAGATCGGCAAGATGGAATGCCTGTCGGCGGAGTTCGTGAATGCCGTGGACAACCTGCTTGCGCTCGGCCGACCGCTGCTCGCGACCGTGGCGCTGAGGGGCGAGGGCCTGATCGAGATGACGTTGCGGCAGAGGACGAGATCGAACGGTTCCTTCCGGCATCGCTTCGCGCAGATCCTGCTGCACGAACTCGACCGCGCGGTATTCGGCGCGCACGCACCAGCGGGCGTCGCGCCGCTCGAACGCAGCGCAGCTCGTCGGGCAGCGCCTTCAGGCCGCTTTCGCCGTAGCAGCCGACGCGCGCGGTCGAGCAGCCGCGCGTCGCGATCGGTGGCGACGATCCGCAGTCGGAGCGGCGGGTGGACGCGCCGCAGCCGCTCGCGCCACAGGATCGCGAGCGTGTAGGGCTCTTCGCCCGATGCGCAGCCGGCGCTCCACGCATCGAGCGTCGTGCGCCCTGCCGCGCGCGCCGCGTCCGCGATCGTTGGCAGCACGTCGCGCTCGATCGACTCGAAGACGCCGCGGTCGCGCCAGAAGCGCGAGATCGGGATGCCGAGCAGCGCGTCGAGTTTGGCCCATTCCTCCGGATGCGCTTCAAGCCGTGCTGCGGCGAGCGGGCGCCTTACAATTCGCGTTTGCGCAAGGGCTTCCCATGGCAGAGTCCACCATCACCTCGAAGGGTCAGACGACCGTCCCGGCCGATATCCGGGCTTTCGTGCACGCCGGGCCAGGCACACGCCTCGTCTGGTCGGTGATGCCCGACGGCACGATCATCGTCAGGGCAAAGACCAAGTCCATCCTGCACATGGCCGGCATGCTCAAAGCCCCGAAGGGCAAGCGGGTAAGTGTTGAAAAGATGAACCCGTGGCGCTGAGGGCTGCATGCCTGCGCTCGACACGAATGTGCTGGTCCGTTATGTCGTGCAAGACGACAGCGGGCAGCTCGCCGCTGCCAAGCGCCTGATCGGCCGTTGCGTCGCCGAGGGTCAGTCGCTCTTCATTCCGGTGACGGTGACCCTCGAACTCGAGTGGGTGCTGCGCGCCAGCTTCGGATACGTAAAGGACGACGTGCTTCAGGCCCTGTCGAACCTGTTCTCGGCGGCGGAGCTGACCTTCGAGTCCGAACGTGCCTTGGAAGTGGCGCTGCAGTTGTATCGCGAGGGTTCGGCAGACTTCGCCGACTGCCTGCACGTCGCACTGGCGACCGCCGCCGGCGAACAACCGCTGTGGACGTTCGACAAGGGTGCTGCCAAGGTCATCGGCGCCCGACTGCTTCCGACTCGTTAGACAGATAGCCAGCGAATAGGGATGCCGGCCGAGCCGCGGCAGCGCCCATTGCAGGAGTGCGGTGCACTCGGCATCGGTCATGCGGCGGCCCTAGCGGCTTGCGCGGCGTAGATCGCGCGCACCGCGTCGATCGTGTCGGCCTCGTCCGCGCGCTTGTCGGGCCGATAGCGCTTGACGCGCGCGAAACGCAGCGCCAGTCCGCCCGGATACTGCGGGCTCGCCTGCAGGTCGTTGAACGCGATCTCGACGACCAGCTCGGGCCGCACGTACACGGTGTAGTCGTCGCGGCCGATCTCGCGCGCGAGCAGCTCGCGCGTCTGCCACTCGAGCAACTCGTCGGTCAGTCCCTTGAACGTCTTGCCGAGCATGACGAACGCGTTCGCCGCCGGATCGCGCGCGCCGAGATGCAGGTTCGACAGCCAGCCGCGTCTTCGGCCGTGGCCCCATTCGGCGGCGAGCACGACGAGGTCGAGCGTGTGCGCGCGCTTGACCTTGAGCCAGGCGGCGCCGCGGCTGCCCGCTTCGTACGGCGCGTCGAGCGCCTTCGCCATCACGCCCTCGTGGCCGCGCGCGAGCGCTTCCGCGTAGAACGCCTGCGCGGCGGACGCATCGCCGGTGACGAGCCGCGGCACGACGAGCGCGCTCGGCAGCGCATCGGTCAGCGCGGCAAAGCGCTCACGCGCCGGCCGCTCGACGAGCGAATCGCCGTCGCGTCTGAGCACGTCGAAGAAAAGCGCCGACAGCGGAAGCTCCGCGCGCAGCGCGTCGACGTCGAGCTTGCGGCCGAAGCGGCGCATCGTGACCTGGAACGGCTGCGGTGCACCGCCCGCGGCGAGCGCGATCGCTTCGCCGTCGAGGATCAGTTCGCGCGCGGGCGCCGCGCGCACCGCTTCGACGATTTCCGGCACCGCGGCCGTGACTTCGTTCAGGTTGCGCGTGAACACGCGCACGTCGTCGCCCGCCTTGTGGACCTGCACGCGCGCGCCGTCGAGCTTCCACTCGAGCGCTGCCGTGCCGAGCCGCGCAAGCGCGTCCGCGATGTCCTCCGCCGGCTGCGCGAGCATCGGCTGCACCGGACGCTGCAACTCGATCGCAAAGCGCGCGAGCCCTGCCGCGCCTTCGGTCAGGGCTGCGCGGGCGACCGCGCCGAGATCGCCCGCGAACATCGCCGCGCGCCGCACTTCGGCCACGCCAACGCCCGCGGCGGCGGCGATCGCCTCGATCATCACGCCTTCGAGCGCGCCTTGCCGCAGTTCGCCGACCAGCAGCCGCACGAGGAAATCCTGCTCGGCGCGCGTGGCGCGGGCGAACAGCGCCGAAAGCAAGGCCCCGCGCTCGGCGGCCGATCCCTTGCCCTTCGCCGCGGCGATGCGCGCGAGCGCGTCGTCGACCTCGCGCAGCGCGAGCGCCGGCGCGGCCGCGGCCGCACGGCCGCGCAGCGCGCTCAGCGTCGCGTAGCCGATGCCGAGCCGGCCCTGCCGCGTCTCGCCCGAAAGGAACGCGACCGCGATCTCGACCTCGTCCGGTGCGGCGGCGCGCAGGCACGCGGCGATCGCGTCGCGCTTGCCGAGCCGGCTCGCGGTCTGCGCGGCGCGCGTCGAGGCTTCGACAAGATCGGCGAACCGGGTCATCGCGGCTCCGGGAGCGGTTTTCTCGTTCGCACTTTCATCACAACTCGCGCGGGCTGCGCCGCCGTCGAGCATACGGCGCCGCGAGCGTCGCCGATCGCTGGCGCCGGAGGGGCAATGCAGAAGCGCCGACGCCAGCGAGTGCGCCACCCGCGGCGATCGAGAGGCACAATGCACGCCCGATGAACTTCGCGCACGCCAAGATCCACCCGCCGGTACCGCGCCAGGGGCAACTGCTGGCGCGGCCCGCGCTCGAGGCGCGGCTGCGCGACGCGCTGCCGGCGCACCGCGCGGTGCTCGTGTGCGCGCCGGCCGGCTACGGCAAGACCGCGCTGCTGGTCCGCGCGCTCGCGCCGCCGCCGCCGGGCCACGGACTGGCGTGGGTTTCGCTCGATCCGGGCGACGACCTGCTGCGGCTGCTCGAATGCCTGCTCGCGGCGCTGGAGCCGTTCGATCCGCCGTGGCGCGTGTCGCCCGAAGGCCTCGTCGCCACCGCGCAACGCGGCGACGCGCGCGGCCGGCAACAGGCGGTCGACGATCTGGTCAACGCGCTCGATGCGTGCGAGTTGGAACGCGGCGTCATCGTGCTCGACGACCTGCACCACCTCGACGACGAAGCGGCGTCGCACTTCCTGGCGCGCCTGATCGAGCGGCTCGGCCCGCGCTGGACGCTGGTGCTCGCCGCGCGCGAAGAGCCCGCGGCGCTGCTCGCGCGCGTCGCCGCCGCCGGCGAACTGGCGCGGATCCGCGAGTCCGATCTGCAGTTCACCGCCGACGAAGTGCAGGCATGGTTCGCCGCGCACGGACTCGACGCCGAAACCGCGCGCACGCTGCACGCGCGCACCGCGGGCTGGGCCGCCGGGCTGCGGCTGGCGGTGAGCGGCGCGCGCGGTGGCGGCGCGGCGATCGATCGCGCCGCGTTCGACTTCCTGGCCACCGAAGTGCTCGCGCACCTGGACGCGGACCTCCGTGCGTTCCTGCTCGACACCAGCGTGCTGCACGAACTCGACGCAACGCGCTGCGCGGCGCTGACCGGCGATGCGCGCGCGCCGCGCTGGCTCGATGAGATCGAGCGCCGCGGCCTGTTCGCGAGCCTCGTCGACGAGGCCACCGGCACGCTGCGCCTGCACGACCTGTTCCGCGAAGCGCTGCAGCACCGGCTGCAGGTCGAGCGGCCCGACGACCGGCTCGCGCTGCTGCAGCGTGCGGCGCGGCTCGAGGACGATCCGCTGCGCCGCCAGTCGCTGCTGCTGGCAGCGTCGTGCTTCGAGGAAGCAGCGCGCTCGCTGCTGCCGACCGGCACGCAGCTCAACGTGCGCGGCGCCGCGCCGACGACGCTGCGCCTGGTCGAGGCATTCCCGGCCGCCTTCGCGGCAGCGAGCGCCGAGGTGCAGCACACCGCGGGCGTGGCCAAGCTCTCGCTGTGGCGGATGCACGAGGCCGAGCGCCACTTCGTGCAAGCCGAGTCGCTGTACGCGGCCCGCGGCAATGTCGCCGCGGCGCAGACGATGGCGGCGCGCCGCGCGCAGATCATGGTGCCGCTCGGGCGCCTGCAGGAATGCGCCGCGATCCTCGAGTCGTTGGGCACCGCCCCGCTGATCGAGATCGAGGCGCGGCTGATCGCCGCCACCGCGCGCATGTGGCTGCACCTAGACCGCGGCGAGAGCCGCGCGGTCGCCCCCGCGTTCGAGGAACTGCTGCGGCAGATGCAGGCGTGCCGGACGGTCGGCGAGTGGAGCATCATCCCGCCGCCGCGCCAGACCGCCTGCCCCGGCATGGCCGAGCCGCTGCTGCGCTGGGCCACCGGCGCCATCGCGGTCACCGGCGACGAACCGGCTCCGCTGCGCGCGCTGGCGCAGGTCGCGCTCGCATGGCGCGCCGTCTGGCTGGGACAACCGCAGCGCGCGGCCGAGCTGCTCGAAAGCGCCACCGGCGACGCGCGCTGGGGCGGTCACGAGGTGATCCTGCACAGCCATGCGATCGCGCTGCGCGCGGTGCTCGCGCTGCTGCGCGGCGACACCGCCGAGGCGCTGCGGCAGGCGCGCGTGCGCATCGAAGAGCATCCGGCCGGCTACGGCGACTGGGGTCTGTGGCACGTGCTGTATCTCGCCGCGCGGATCGCGGCGTCCGCGGGCGATGCATCGGCGTTGCGCGGCTGGCTCCAGCGGCTGCTCGCGCTGCAGGCGACGCTGCCCGAAGCGTCGCCGCAGCGCCTGCGGCCGGTCGCCGGATTGCAGGGCGCATTGGCCGATCTCGAAGGCCGCGGCGACGACGCACTCGCGCACTGGCACGACGTGCTCGCGCACGAGGAGGCCGCCGACCTGTACGGCCAGTCGGGCGAGGTGCGCGTGCGCCTGGCTTCGATGCAGTTGCGCGCGGGCGCGCGCGAAGACGCCGCCGCGCTGCTGCGCCCATTGCTCCAGCGCGCCGACGACGGCCCGCGCGGCGCCGTGTTCGCCGGCGCAGCGCTGGCGACGCTCGCGCGCGCGGACTGGTCGGGCCAACTCGACGACGCCGAACAGACCGTCCTGCGCGCCTGGGCCGCGGCGCTCGCGCGGCCGGAAGCGGCGGCCGTCGCGCCGGCCGCGACGACTGCACCGCCGGCCGCAACCGAACGGCTGACGGCGCGCGAGCTCGAAGTGCTCGCGCTGATCGCGCGCGGCCAGAGCAACAAGCTGATCGCCCGCGCGCTGGATCTGAGCCTGCACACCGTCAAGCGCCACGTCGCCAACACGCTCGGCAAGCTCGGCGTGGCCTCGCGCGGCCAGGCCGCGGCGTGGTACCACGCGCAGCAGCCGCCGATTCAGGGTTGAGCGCGCGGCGGCGCGTGGCTCCTTTCGGTCGATGCGCCGCGACGGGGCGGCGCACACACTGCGGGCAGGCGCTGCGGCCGCGGCGCTGCGAACCCACCGCAACGAAGGAACCCCGTCATGAGCAAACCCTTGATCACGATCTTCGGCGCCACCGGCGCGCAGGGCGGCGGCCTGGCGCGCGCCCTGCTGCAGTCCGGCACGCGGCCGTTCCGCGTGCGCGCGATCACGCGCAAGCCCGGCGGCGCCGCCGCGCGCGCCTTGTCCGAACTGGGCGCCGAAGTCATGGCCGCCGATCTCGACGACGCCGACAGCGTGCAGCGCGCGCTCGCGGGCGCGCACGGCGCGTTCTGCGTCACCAGCTTCTGGGAGCACTTTTCGCCCGAGCGCGAGATCGCGCAGGCCGACACGATGGCCGAAGCCGCGCGCCGCGCCGGCGTGCGCCACGTGATCTGGTCCACGCTGGAGGACACGCGCCGCTTCGTCGCGCCCGACGGCAGCCGGATGCCGGTGCTGATGGGCCGCTACAACGTGCCGCACTTCGACGGCAAGGGCGAAGCCGATCGGCTGTTCCTGCGGCGCGGCCTGCCGGTCACGCTGCTGCTCACGTCGTTCTACTGGGAGAACCTGATCTACTTCGGCATGCACCCGCAGCGCGGCGCCGACGGCAAGCTGTCGTTCGTGCTGCCGATGGGCGATGCGCCGCTGCCGGGCATCGCCGCCGCCGACATCGGCGCGTGCGCCGCGGCGCTGTTCCGCCAGGGCGAGTCCGCGATCGGCCGCACGGTCGGCATCGCCGGTGAACACCTGAACGGCGCGCAGATGGCGAGCGCGCTCGCGCGCGCGCTCGGCGAACCGGTGCAGCACGTGGCGATGCCGCCCGCCGAATTCGCGCGGCTCGGCTTCCGCGGCGCGGACGACTTCGCGAACATGTTCCGGTTCAAGCGCGACTTCAACGCCGAGTTCTGCGCCGCGCGCAACGTCGCCGACACGCGCGCGCTGCACCCGGGCCTGTCGACCTTCGACGACTGGCTGCGCGCCAACGCCGCCCGCCTGCCGATTCCGCAGCGCGCGGTCGCTTGATGCGGCAGCATCGGCTTCGGCGCCGCGAGCGGACTTGCGGACCGGCGCACGTCGAGTGGCACCTGGGACCTCGTTTCGCGGGAGAATCCAGCCTGGCGTCCGCGCGGCGTGGCCGCGCTGATTTCGAGGAGCTCGATCATGGGCAATCGCCTGCCGATTGAACCTGCGCTACTGGCGGCGCTGTGCCGCCGGCACGGCATTCGCAAGCTGTCGCTGTTCGGCTCGACGCTGAAGGGCACGGCGCGGCCCGACAGCGACATCGATCTGCTGGTCGAGTTCGAACCCGGCCGCACGCCGGGACTGATCGGGATCAGCGCGATCGAGATCGAACTCGGGCGGGCGCTTGGTCGCAAAGTCGATCTGCGCACTGCGCAGGACCTGAGCCCCCGTTTCCGCGACGACGTGTTGCGCCAGGCCGAAGTCGCCTATGAAGCCTGAGGATCGCGTCCGGCTCGAGCACATGATCGAGGCCGCACGGTCGGCGCTGCGATTCATGGCCGGCCGCACGCGAACCGACCTCGACACCGACCTGATGCTGCTGTTCGCGGTCGTGCGCGCGGTCGAGATCGTCGGCGAAGCCGCGAGTCGGGTTTCGGCCGCAGGGCGTGCAGCGATGCCGGATGTGCCTTGGCCCGCCGTCATCGGCATGCGGAACCGTCTCGTCCACGCGTACTTCGACATCGACAAGGAAGTGGTGTGGAAAACCGTGACCGAAGAACTGCCGCCGTTGCTGACTGCGCTCGAAGCGGCGCTTGAGGGAAAGTAGCTTCGCCCGCGAATGCAGAACGCATTCGCGCACCATCCGACTGCCTAGCTGGAACGCCATCAGAGCGAGGCCGAGCCTCAGCGACCGCAACCCGAACCTCCCCTCGCCCGCATCAGCGGGAGAGGGGCCAGGGGTGAGGGAGAGAGGCTCAGCAGGCTCGGGTCGGCCGCGCCGAGACGACGGCGCGCGCCGCCGGACGCCACTCGAACACCATCGACACGTGATCGTCGCCGGCCAGTTGCTCGGTGCGTTCGAGCCGCATGCCGAGCGACTCCAGCACGCTGATCGACGACCGGTTCTCGGGCCGCGTGATCGCGAGGATGCGCCCGAGGCCCAGCACGTTCGCGCCGTAGTCGAGGCAGGCGGCGGCCGCTTCGCGCGCGTAACCGGCGCCGCGGAACTGCGGCAGCAGCGCGTAGCCGACGTCGATGTCCGGCAGGCTGTCGCGCTTGACCAGGCCGCACATGCCGAGCAGCGCGCCGTCGTCGCGCCGCTGCATCGCCCACAGCCCGAAGCCCTGCTTCTCGTACGCGGCGACGAGCCGTTCCGCGATCCACGCGCGCGCACTGTCCTCGTCGCGCACGCCGCGATCGCCGATGAAGCGCAGCCACGACGGATCGTTCAGAAGCCGCGCGATGAACGCCGCGTCGTCCGCGGTGAACCGGCGCAGGTCGAGCCGCGGGGTCTGCAGGACCGGCGTGTCAGCGCTCGGCACGACGCGCGGCGCGGTTGGTTCTTTCATGGCGCGGCATTCTAGGGGCGGAGCGCACGGCGACACGGTCGCCATGCGCTCGAATGTCGCGCCGACGAACGCGCGCCGTGACCGCGCGTAGACTGCGCAGCCTTTTGTGTGCGACCGGACCCGCATCCGGCTTCTCCGGCCATGAAGCAGTTCCGCCGCGTGCTCGCGGCCGAATTGATCTCGAACTTCGGCTCGATGCTCACGCGGCTCGTGATCCCGTGGATCGCGACGCTTTCGCTCGCGGCCACGCCGTTCGACATGGGGCTGCTGCTGGTCGCCGACGTGCTCGCCGGCGCGCTGGGAGCGCTCGCGCTCGGCACGCTGGTCGACCGCTGGTCGGCGCGGCGCGTGATGATCGCGGCCGACCTGCTGCGCGCGGTGCTGATCGGTCTGCTGGCGCTGGCCGCCTGGGGCGAACTGGCGTCGATGCCGCTGCTGCTCGCCGCGGCCGCGGCGAGCGGGCTGGCGACCATGGCGTTCGAACTGGCCCGCTCGGCGTGGATGGCGCGCGCCCTGCCCGCGCACGAGCTGGCCACCCGCAATTCGCAACTGGCGGGCGCGTCCGCCGTGACCGAGTCCGTGTCGTTCGGCATCGGCGGCTGGATCTATCAGGCGCTGGGCGGCGCGCTGTCGCTCGCGGTCGATGCCGCCAGCTACGTCGCCTCGGCGCTGTGCCTGGCCCGCATCGACGACCCCGAGCCCGCCGCGCCGGCGCAGCGCTGGCCTCGTGCGCGCGAGTGGCTGGCCGAAGCGCGCGCGGGCCTCGCCACGCTGGCGGACGACCCGACGTTGCGCACGCTCGCCTGGCTGCACGGCGTCGTGACGCTGGGCGGCAGCCTGGCGGGCACGAGCTACATGATCTACGTGTCGCGCGATCTCGCGCTCGATCCCGGCGTGCTGGGCATGATCTTCGCCGTCGGCGGCGCAGGCTCCGCGCTCGGCGCCGCGTGCGCGCCGCGGCTGGGACGGCGGTTCGGCGAACGCGCCGCGCTCGTCGCCGGCGTGGCCGTGCTTGCGGTCGGCAGCCTGATGATTCCCCTGGCGACCGGCGCCGGCGCGTTCGCGATCGGACTGCTGGTCGGACATCAACTCGTCGGCGATGCCGGCCACACGGTGCACGACATCTACGACCGCACGCTGCGGCAGACGATCGCGCCCGCCGACCGGCTCGCGCGCATCGACGCCGGCATTCGCACCCTGGGCCAGATCGCCACCCTCGCCGGCGCGCTCGGCGGCGGCGCGCTGGCGACCGCACTCGGGGCACGCGCCGCGCTGTTCCTCGCCGCCGGACTGTTCGGACTCGCCGCGTGTTTCGCGTTCGTCACCCTGCTGCGGCAGGCGGCGCGTCCCCGATAGTCGCGCGCCGCGAGATGCGGCGCGGTTTCACCTCGCGTCGCAATCAGTCGTGGAGACGGATGGTGCCGTCTTCGTGCGGCGAGTGGAGCGGCCCGGCATCGTCGCAGGCGAGCCGCTCTGATGGCGCAGCACTCCAGGGGCATGGCACACAGTGGCACGGCGTCGCCGTCGGCTCGAATGCCGGTCCCTCGAACAACCACTGCGGGGCGTCAACGACGGCCGGCCGATCGCGAGACGGTGTTGGTCCATGCCTTCGCCGCCCTTCGGCGATCCGCGCGAGAGATCACCACGAACTTGGGCTAGCACTTCTCGAAAGCTTCAGCCGATAGGCGAGGCGCGACCCGATGGCGTGATGTTGTCGGGCCTGGTTGAGCAGAGTGTCGTCGTGGAATATCGTGTCAGCCATCGGTTCCGATCGTGTCGGCCTGCACGCAGCGCAGGCAAACTCCTTCTTCAGGAGGTCAGTCATGAACGTGACGACAGTCGCTGCAGCACGCGTTCGCCGGAAGCGCAATCGGACAGCGCTCCTCGTTGTCGCCCTCGTTGTCCTCGCGTCCGCAGCTTTCGTACCTGCCGGTGATGGCACCGCCGCGGGCAAGGCCGAAAGCAAATCAAAGCCCAGGGATGTCAGCGGCGAGGCCATTCACCGTGACCACAAGGGCCAGATCGAGGTCCTCAAGGCTGGCGCCGATGGGCAGGCGGGCAAGCCGCGACCGCGGCAGAACGCCACTGCGCCCGGAACGCGGCAACAAGGGAAAAAGGCGTCCGGCTCGAAGTAGCAGCCGAAGAGTTAGGTCCCGCGCTGCGCTGATTCAGCGCCGACGAATGTCCCGATCGGAGAGTTCTGTTTGTGACCTTGCGAACTGCACCGGCAACTGCAGACACTGGCCCCGCTCGGCGACATCTGACGTTGAGTTAAGCCGCCGTGCGGCATCCGTCGTTCCAATGACTACGAGCAGACCGAAGGACGTTTTCCGCGGCTAGCCGGCGAAGAATCGCAGAAAACTCGAAAACGACGGATCGTCGCTATCGCCAAATGTGGTTGAGAGAGGCCGAGTCGAAAGGCCGGCTAGGGGAATCTTGCTTAGCTCGCTGCGTTCCTGTCCCAGCGCTTCTAGGCCGCCTGGGTTCACCAAGTACATCCGCAGGCCGCGCTCGCGCGCGCCGATGAGCACTTGGTTGATGTGCTCGTCGGAGAAGCTATAGCCGATGACCATCAGGCGCGTGCCGCCAGAGTTCAAGATCCTGGAGAACTGATCGTGGTAACTGCGCAGGATCTCGCTGGTGGAGATCGCTTTCTCCTTGCCGGTGCCGATGATCATGATCGGTTGTCCATCGTTTGCACGCCAATCCACGGAGCCATGCAGTTTGTAGATGGGTTGTGCTCCCGGTACCGGCGTCCAAACACGCGGAGTGCAGCTGCGCGTCATTCCTATGCGCGCTCCAGGGTGCGCACTGCGCCAATCTGGCGGCGCGACGATGCCCGGGTAGTCAACGCCTTGCGGCCATTTGTTGTGATGTAGGCCATCCACTCGATAGTGAGCTTCAAGCAATAGATCCTGGTTCAACGTGAAGATCGCGTCGAACCGCGCGAGATAGCTCGCGATCGATCGCTCGACCGCGTTCGAGAATTCCATTCCGCCGCGCCGTGCAAAGCTCGCGTTCATCTCGGCGAACGCTTCTTGGATCGCACCGTTCAAGCGCGCGACATCTTCGCGCGCCTGGCCGTTCTCCGGTTCGCGAATGGACGCCTCTAGTCGCTCACCGTATGCGCGCTCGAAGTTTCGATACACGCGAAGCATCTCGCCGAGCCAATACCTGTCGAGAAGTCGTCCGCTGAGTTCGCCGATTAGTTCGGAGGCGAGCCAACCGCCCCAATTCCGACTGAAGCCAGCACCAAGTAGGAGAACGTGCACAGCCACCCCGACGAATCATTCCGTGTCAGGATAAAGCACAGGGCGCAGAGTGGCGGTTTTCGCGGGGCACTCGCGAGCCGGGCGTTGTAGCGTACTGCGCTGGTCAACCTGCACCCTCTGGAGGGTGCGATGGTTTGCTGCAAACCGAAGCACGGGAGGGAGCCGCACATGAATCTTCGCGAAGCAGCAGTCATGGGCTGCGCAACGGCGAATACCGAGACGTTCGTCTCACATGAACAAGATCTCGCAAAGGGATCGCGCTAGCCAGGCTTCAGAGTCGGCAGCGACCCGGATCGGCCAGCACGAGCCGGGCCGGAGATTCGGAAGCCGGAGACACGCTTTGAATGGCCGCTCTTGTCGGCAGGCCCCGCGACTGCTTCTGGCCGACATCAGACACTCGACGTCACACATTCGCTGTCGGCGGCAACCAGGTGTCGGCACATTCCGAACAACGATCGTCGGCAGTGCCGGCGCTCGCAACGACAGCATCGCGATGCGAGGCTGCCTGACCGAACGCCGGTGAGCGGCTGATCGATCGCGCGCCGAAATCGGTGCAGGGCGCAGCAAAGGTCGGTGCGCGAGTGAGTTCGATCCGGAGGAGCCAACTCGCGCATACCGGGCGCACCGTCAGCGAAGTTCGCCGCGCGCCTCGTCGCGACAACGCCTTCCCGGCCTCCCGCATCCATCCGCGCGCCCGCCCCGTACGTAGCCCGATCGCACCCACCGGCCGGCTCGGCCGGCGGCGGTCCATTCGTTGGGGTTTGCGCAGATGTCCGGCAGTCGGTACCTGAGCATCGATGTCGCGGGCGGCGGGCCGACCGGGCTCGCTTTCGCGCTCGCGCTGTGCGCGTACCGCGTGCCGGCGCGCATCCGCATCTTCGATCCGCGCTGGCGCACCGAGGGCGGCCGCGTCGAGTGGCGCGACCTCGCGCACGGCAACCGCAGGCGCCGGCAGATCGTGACGATCCAGAGCAACGTGTGGAGCGCGCTGCCGCCGGCGCTCCGGCGCGCGCTGTTCGATCGGCACGACTACTCGGAGGTGTGGCCGCTCGGTTCGGATTCGCCCGGACATCACGGTCCGCCGCGCAACCTGCCGATCCGCGACATCGAGGACCGCCTGCTCGATCTGGCGCGCGGCACGCCGGGCATCGAACTCGTGCCGCAGCGCTACGACCCGACGCGCACGGATCTTCCGGAGCTGCTGGCGATCTGCGAGGGCGCGCATTCGCCGACGCGCGAGCACTTCATCCCGCAGTTCGGGCGGCCGCACGCCGACCTGTACTGCGTCGACGGCCGGCCGCTCGAGGAAACGATCCTCGGCATGCAGGTCGACACCGCCGCGACTGCCGGCGAGGCCGTGCTGCTCACGGCCGCGCAGAACCGCTATCTGCTCAACACGCATCGCGGCGGCGGCTTCCTGAACATGCGGCTCGCGCGCGACGAGGCGGCGGAACTGCCGGGCCTCGGGCGCACACCCGACGAAGCGCTGCCCCTGGATGCCGTGCGCGCGTCGACGCTGTGGCCCGCGATCAGCGAAGGGCTGAAGCTGTACGGCATCGACGAGCGAAGCCTCGCGTGCGTGCGCGCGTTCCGCTGTTCGCTCGTGCACCGGCCGCGTTTCGTCGCGGAACTCGCGCGCGAGACCTGGGGCTGCCTGCTCGGCGACGCGGCCAACACGCTGCACTTCTGGCCCGGGCGCGGCCTGAACACAGCGTTGAAGTCGGCCCTTTCGCTCGCGCGCTGCCTCGCGCGCCGGCGCGGCGACCGGCTGCGCGCGGCCGATCTGGTCGAGCACGAAGGCGTGATGCAGATGCTGCAGGCGCGGGAAGTGGGCAACCGTTCGTGGCAGACGATGCTGATGCGCGACGCCGACGGCGCGCCAGCGCCGATCGACGTGCGGATCCGGCGCGGACTGCAGGGTCCCTGCGATCGGACGGCGCTGACGCACGAGCTGCTGGCGCGCCTGCGGCGCATGCGCATGCGGCTCGCGCACCGCGCCGGCGCGCTGCCCGACGATCGCCTGCTCGCCGCGCGACTCGCCGCGCTGGACGACCGGACGCTGAAGGTGCTGGTCGAGACGGGGCCCTGGATCAGCGCCGAGGTCGGCGGTCCCGAAGTCGACGTGGCGGCGCTGCTGCCGCTGCCGGCGGAGCGGCGCGCAGCAGGAAGTCCTCTCCCACATCAGTGGGAGAGGGTCCGGGTGAGGGCCATCTCGCGAACGCCTGCACGAGCGCCGGCCGTTCAGTCCAATGCGCTCGGCAACCGTTCGATCCGATCCCACGCGAGCGCGTAGACGCCGAAGCGTGGGCCGCTATCGGCGCCGCCCCAGATCACGATCGGACGATGCGTGGCACCAGGGCCGACCGCGGCACGCCACGCCGCGAGATCGCGTGTCCAGTCCGCGGCGAACGTGGCGCCAGACTTGATCTCGATGCCGAGCAAACGCGCGCCGTCGTCGAGCACGAGGTCCACTTCGCGGCCGTTGGAGTCGCGCCAGAAGTGGATCGGCCGCAGGTTGCCGTGGTTGTAGCGGTGCTTGACGATCTCGCCGACGACGAAGTTCTCGAACAAGGCGCCGCGCAGCGGGTGCACGGCCATCAGCGACTGGTCGTGGATGCCGAGCAGCCAGGCCGCGAGGCCGGTGTCGACGAAGTACAGCTTCGGCGTCTTTACGAGCCGCTTGCCGAAGTTGCGGAAGTACGGCTGCACGCGAAAGACGACATGGCTCGCCTCCAGTACGTTGAGCCAGCTCGCCGCGGTCGGATGGGTGATGCCGCAATCGGCGGCCAGGCTCGCAAGATTGACCAGTTGACCGATGCGTGCGGCGGCGAGCTGCACGAAACGCTGAAACGTGCCGAGTTGCTGCACGTTCACGATCTGGCGCACGTCGCGCTCGATGTATGTCGCCGTGTAGCTGGCGTAGAAATCGCGCGGATCGGCGCCGCGTGCGATCAGACCGGGATAGCAACCGCGCCACAAGGTCACGTCCAGCGGCGCCGCATGGCCCGTCCGCGCCGCTTCAGCATGGGTGAGCGGAAGCAGCCGCGCGACGCCGGCGCGGCCGGCCAGGCTCTGGGAGACCGATTGCAGCAGCGCGAAGTTGCCGGAACCCGTGAGCACGTAGCGCACGCCCCGGTGCGCGGTATCGATAAGTTCCTGCAGGTACGACAGCAGCTCCGGCGCGCGCTGCACCTCGTCGAGCAGGGCACCGCGCGGATAGCGGCCGAGGAAGGTGCGCGGATCGTCGGCCGCGGCGGCGCGCACATCGGGGCTTTCCAGCGTCGCGTACGGCAGGTCGGCGAACAGGCGCCGCGCGAGCGTGGTCTTGCCCGACTGGCGCGGGCCGGTCAGCACCAGGGCCGGAAAGGAGGCCGCCAGCCGCCGCAGGTGAGGGGCGATGTCGCGTTCGATGAACTTCATGATGATTGAAAGTCGGATTTTCAATCAGCATAGCCGTCGGCCCGCACCGCCGCCAGCCGGCACCGCTGCCGCTTCGACGCTCGAGCGGCTGCGCGCGATGACCGCGCGCGCCGGTTGGCGCCCGGCGTGAATTTTCGCGCCCGCGCGCGCCGATATTCGCCGAACGCACGGCAAGCGCGGTGCTGCAATGTCCGCCCGGCTCGCGCCGTGCCTCTCCCGGCGCGGGCGTCCGCGAGGAGGACACATGGCCATCACGAGCGTCAAGATCCACCCGGCGATCGGCATCGCGCGCGTCGGCAACAGCCCCAACGAGTTCTTCATCGGCCCCGAGATCCCGGGCAAGTACGACGCGCCGCCCGGCGGCTACAAGGACGCGCAATGCCGCGTGAAGCGGCAGGCGGCGCGCTTCCGGGTCTTCGGCTACGACCAGAACGGCGCGCTGGTGCAGGAGCTGACCGCCGCCGACGCCGAGATCGAGTGGACCGTGCACCTCGTGAACAAGAAAGCGGCGACGGGCCGCAACGCCAATGTGCCCGCGGCAGACGTGACAATCGATCCGGGTGCGCGCACGATCAAGGGGCCGAACAAGGTCGCGGCGTTCGACAACGGCAAGTTCAAGCTGCCGAACCAGTCCGCGGTGACGGTGCCGCTCGGCGAGATCCGCACCGACGTCGATGCCCGGCTGCTCGTGCTCGGCGGCTTCGGCAAGGCGGCGTCGCCGACCAACACGCCGATCGGCAGCTTCCTCGACAACAACAACTGGTACGACGACGTCTCCGACGGCCCGGTCACGGCGAAGGTCAAGCTCAACGGCACCAACACGACGCTGACCGCCACCGGCGCATGGATCGTCGTCGCGCCGCCGAAGTTCGCGCCGCAGATCGACAGCGTGATCACGCTGTACGACACGCTGCTGCAGTTCGCGATCGACCGCGGCTTCCTGACCACGCCCTCGCCGGTGTCCTACGTCAAGCACATTTATCCGATCCTGCAGCGCGCGTTCGACGCGCAGTGGGTCAGCGCATCGGCGGCCGGACACCACTCGTTCGCGCACCCGATCACGAATCAGGGCACGGTCGACTTCATCTTCGGCAAGCTCAAGGGCGCGGGCGGCAACATGCCGCAACTGAACAGCGGCGGCGGAACCGCGGGCGATCTGACGCCGACGCAGTTCGCGCTGATGCAGGCGTGGAAGAACGGCAACTACCAGAACGACTGGCCGCCGCCTGCGCTCGGCAACACCGTGACGCCCGACGGGCTGGACCGCGCCGCGCTCGAAGCCTCGGTCGGCGCGGCGTTCTTCCCCGGCATCGAAGCCGGCGGCTTTCCCGCGAACCAGGCGAAGTTCCGCGACCCGAACAACTACTCGGCGCCGTTCCGGCTCGATCACGCGCTGGTGTCAGCGGGCGACATCACCGCGCGCATGGCGCTGCCTTGGCAGGCCGACTTCAAGGCCTGCGGCACCAACTGGTGGCCGGTGCCGCGCCCCAACGAGGTGATCGTTCCCGCGAGCGGCGGCTACGAGTCGTGGGACCGCGGGGTCGGCAACATGGAGGCGATGGCCGCGCAATGGCACACGCTCGGCTTCGTGGTGAAGCAGGGCGCGCAGTACGTCGAGGCCGAGAGGTGCGGCCAGACCGCGATCACGCTGGTCACGCCGGTGCTCGACTTCGGCGACGTGCCGCAGAAGCCGCTCGGCGCGGTCAACACGCTGGCGCTCGCGGCGACCTTCGAGGTGTCGTCCACCGGCGGTCCTGTGACGCTGCAGTTCCAGGGCAATCCGACCGACGCGTCGTTCACGAACGTGTCGCCGCCGCAGACCGTCGGCCCCACGGCCGGCAACGACATCGCGGTCGTGCGGCTGTGGGTCAAGTATTCGACCGGCAACGTCAACGACGTGGACACGGGCACGGTGACCGTCGTGGAGCCCGCGAGCGGACAGACGTGGACGATCGCGCTGTCGGCGCGAACGGTCGCGCGCCAGACGGCCGCCGTCGCGCTGGTGCTCGACCGGTCCGGCTCGATGACCGAAGACCGCGGCGACGGCACCAGCAAGATCGCGAGCCTGCGCGAAGCGGCGGAGATCTTCGTCCAGCTCATGCAGCAGGGCGACGGCGTTTCGGTCACGCGCTACAACCAGGACGCACAACTGCTGCGGCCGGTGACCGTGCTCGGCGATCCGACCGATCCGTTCGACGCCGCGCGCGGCGACATCCTCGGCGTGCTGGGCGGGCCGGATCTGAATCCTGCGGGCGCGACTTCGATCGGCGACGGCATCTTCGAGGGCCGGCAGGCGTTGAACAACGCCGGCGCGGGGTTCACGAACAAGGCGATGGTCGTGCTGACCGACGGCAAGGAGAACCGCGACCGCTTCATCGCCGATGTCGCCGCGCTGATCAACCACCAGACCTTTTCGATCGGGCTGGGGACGGCCGCGAACACCAGCGCGGCGGCGCTGCAGACGATCTCGGGCAATAGCGGCGGCTACCTGCTGATCACCGGCGCGATCGACACCAACAACCGCTTCCTGCTGTCGAAGTACTTCGTGCAGATCCTCGCGGGCATCAGCAACGCGGAGATCGTGCTCGATCCCGACGGGCTGCTGCTGCCGGGCATGCCGCAGATGATCCCGGTGCAGGTGACCGAGCAGGACGCGGTGCTCGAGGTCGTGCTGCTGACACCCGCGCCGAAGGCGGTGACCTTCCTGCTGCGCACGCCGACCGGCCAGCTCATCGCGCCGGGCTCGACGGCGCAGTTCGGCGGCATCCAGTTCGTCGCCGGCCGCGGCGTCGCCTACTACCGCGTGGCGCTGCCGACCGAGCTGACGCCGCAGCGCTTCGATCACGCCGGCACGTGGCAGGTCGTGCTGCTGTTCGGCAAGCGCGGCGGGCCTTCGATCGGCGAGCGCGCGGCGCTGGCGCAGACGCACGCGACGACCGGCGCAGCCGCGCGCGGCCTGCCATTCAGCGTCAGCGTGCACGCGTACTCGAACATCTCGCTGCGGACCACCGTCAACCAGGCGAGCCTCGCGCCCGGCGCGGAAGTAACGATCACCGCGGCGGCGCTCGAAAGCGGCATTCCGCTCGAGCGCGGCGTGACCGCATGGGCCGAAGTCACCGCGCCCGATCGCACGACGCAGCGCGTCGCGCTGCGCGCGGGCGGCGGCACCGCGCGCGGCGCGTTCCGCGCCGATCAGGTCGGCGTCTACAAGGTGCGCGTGCGCGCGGCCGGCAGCTCGTCGCGCGGCAATGCGTTCCAGCGCGAGCGCACGCATACGGCGATGACGGTCGTCGGCGGCGGCGCGCCGGGGCTCGGCGATCCGCCCGGACGCAGCCCGGCCGACAAGCTGTGCGAACTGCTCGCGTGCCTGCTCGGCCCGGGGCGCGTCGTCTCCGCGGAGCTGGAGCGCACGCTGCGCAGGCACGGCGTCAATCTCGCCGCCCTGCGCAAGTGCCTCGCGCATACATGCAAGCGCCGCGACGACGGCGAAACCGATGCACCGGCCGCCGCGAGTCCGCAGGTGAGCGCCGAGCTGATCGCGCAGCTCGGCGCGCTGGTGCAGCGGTTCTCCGCCGACGGCGACGGCGACGACACGACCTCGTCCTGAGCCGCGATGAGCGTGCGCGCGTTCGATGTCGCGATCGTCGGCGCCGGCCCGGCGGGCAGCGCGCTGGCGCTGCGGCTGGCGCGCGCCGGCGCGCGGGTCGCGCTGATCGAGCGGCAGCGCGAGCGCGCGTTTCGGGTCGGCGAAACGCTGCCGCCGGCGATCGCGCCGCGGCTGCAGCGGCTCGGCGTGTGGGATCGGTTCATAGACATGCGGCCGCGCGCCTCAGATCACATGCTGAGCAGTTGGGGCGCGGCCGAGCTGCAGTCGCAGTCGTTCATCGCGCACCCGCACCAGCACGGCTGGCAGATCGATCGCGCGCGTTTCGACGCGATGCTCGCGCAGGCGGCCGTCGATGCCGGCGCGGTGCTGCACGCGGGCTGCCGCGTGCGCGGACTCGACGGCGACGGCGCAGCGGGCTGGCGCCTGCAGATCGAAGGCAGCGAAGCAGCGTTGCATGCGCGCTGGCTCGTCGACGCGAGCGGCCGCAGCGCGCGGATGGCGGCGCGGCTCGGCAGCGAGCGCATCCGCATCGACGATCTGATCGGCGTCGCCTTGCTCTTCGCCGGCGGCGACGAAGGCGGCGCGCCGCGCGGGCCGATGATCGAAGCCGTGCGCGACGGCTGGTGGTATGCAGCGCGGCTGCCGGGCGGCGAGGAACTGGCGGTCTTCATGACCGACGCCGACCTTTTGCAGGGCGGCGGCGATCCGACGGACTTTGCGCTCGGCCGCCTGGCCGCGGCACCGCACACGAAGCGGCGCGTGCAGGATCTGCGCCCGCCGTCGCGCGCGAGCGTGTGGCCGGCGGCGAGCCAGCGCCTCGCCTGTGCCGCGGGCGCCGGGTGGCTCGCGGTCGGCGATGCGGCGCTAGGGCGCGACCCGCTGTCGTCGAGCGGCATCGACTTCGCGCTCGCGTCGGCCGAGCTGGCGTGCGCCACGCTCGTCGCCGCGCAGTCCGGCGACGAAGCCGCCATCGCGCGCTACGCCGCGGCGATCGCGCGCGACTTCGACGCGTACCGCGCGCTGCGCGCACAGTTCTACGCGCTCGAACGGCGTTGGCCCGATGCGCCGTTCTGGGCGCGGCGCGTGTCCGGGGCGCAGCGCGGCAGCGAAGTCGACGCCGGCTTCGAACCGGCGGCGCAGATCGGCTGACGCCGCCGCAACGTCAACGGCAGCCGAGTCGGTCCGCCAGTGCGATCAGGCTCGGCACCGATACGTCGACCGGCACGTTCGCGCGCTGCTCGCCCTTGCCTGGACCGTGTTCGTCCGGACGCGCCACGAAGGCGGTGCGCAGCCCCGCGGCCGCGGCGGCCGCGAGGTCGGACGAATGCGCGGCGACCATCACCGTCTGAGCGGGCGTGCAATCGAACGCGGCCGCGGACGCGAGGTAGACGATGGGCTTCGGCTTGTAGTCGCGCGCGAATTCGGCGCCGAGGATCGCGTCCCAGGGAAAGTCGTTGCGGCGCGCGAGGTCGACCATCAGCGAGACGTTGCCGTTCGAGCAGGGGGCGAGGCGGAACTTCGTTCGCAGTCGCGCGAGGCCCTGCGCCACGTCGGGCCAGGCGTCGAGCCGGTGCCAGGCGAGGTTCAGTTCGACGCGCGCGGCTTCGTCGAGCCGATCCAGGCCGAATCGAGGCAGGATCGCATCGAGGTTGCGCCGGTGCAGCGCGTCGAGCTTGCTGAACGGCAGCCGGCCGCTGCGCACTTCCTCCATCGCCGGCTGGTACTCGGCGCGCCACGCATCGGCGAACGCCTCCCAGTCGATCGCCACGCCGCGCGGCGCGAGCAGCGCGCGGGCCTCGCGCGCGATCGAGCCGCGCCAGTCGACCAAGGTGCCGAAGACGTCGAAAAGCAGCGCCTTGATTTCGTTCATCGTGTGGACATCAATCGACGGCCGCTACGTGCCGCCTGCGCATGAAAGCCGAGTACAGCACCGGCACGATAAACAAGGTCAGCAAGGTCGAAAACGCCAGCCCCCAGACGATTGCCGCGGCCACCGGCCCCCACAGCAGCGACTTGCCACCCAGCCCGGTGGCGAGCGAAAACAGCCCGGCGATCGTCGTCGTGCTGGTGATGATCACCGGGATCACGCGCCGGCGCGCCGCGTACAGGATCGCGTGCAGCACGCTCATTCCGCGCGCCAGGCGGTCGTTGGCCGCGTCGATCAGCACAATCGCGCTGTTGACCGCGATGCCCGCGAGCGCGACGACGCCGTACATCGTGAACAGCGACAGCGGGTTGCCGGTGATGATGAGCCCCAACGTCACGCCGGTGAACGCGAGCGGCACCGTGACCAGGATCATCAGCGGCTGCCAGTAGCTGCGGAACTGTGTGGCCAGGATCAGGTACGACAGCCCGATGCCCAGCACGAACAGCATACCGAGCGCATCGAGGCTTTCCTGGATGTCGTCCAGTTCGCCGGTGAAGTCCAGGTCGACGTTCGGATACGACGCGCGCAGCCTGGCCCACTCGGCCTGAATCATGCGGTTGGCCGCGAAGGTGTCGGTCCGCTCCTTGTCGAGGTTGGCCTCGACGGTAATCGTGCGGCGGAAGTTGTAGCGTTTGATCGTGCCCTTGCTCGCGCGCGTCTCGAAGCGCGCCAGCGCGCCGAGCGTCGTGACGCCGCCGCCGGGCAGTGCCACCGCTTCGTTCAGCAGCGCCGCCGGATCGGCGCGCGAGGTCTCGGCGGCGAGCACGCGCACGTCGATCTTCTCGCCCCGGTCGCGAATCACCTGGACGATCTCGCCGTCGACGTACAGACGCGCCAGACGCGCGACCTGCGCCGCGGACAGGCCACTGCGCGCCACCGCCTCGCGGTCGAGCGTCAGCCGCAGCTCGGGGCGCCCCGGCTGATCATCGTCGGTGATGTCCTTGGCACCGGCGATGCCGGCGATCACGCCGCGAATCGCGTCGGAGGCGGCGCGCAACTCCGTGTACTCGTCGCCGCGCACCTTCACGCTGATCGGCTTGGTCACCGGCGGGCCGCCGGAGAGCACGGTGAAGCTCTTGCGGCCGCGGCCGGCGGTGGACTCGACGTCCGCGCGCATCGCTTCGACGATCTGCTGCACCTCGCGGCCGCCCGGCGCGCGCGGCAGCAGCGAGACGACGAGCTGGCCGTACTGCGGCCCGTACAGCGGCTCGGTTTCGGTGAATTTCTGACCGGCGTTGGCAACCAGCGCGCGCGCTTCGCCGTCGCGCAGTCCGGCGCGCACGCGCTCGGCCACCGCCTCCACTTCGCGCAGCGTTTCGTCGAGCGGCGTTCCCTGCGGCATGTCGACGTTGACGTAGAAGATCCGGATCGGGTCGAACGCGAAGAACTGCACCCGCACCAGCCCCGTGGCGAAGGCCGCCGCCGCCGCGACGAGCAGCGCGACGCAGCTGGTGGCGAACCAGACCCGGTGCCGCATCACCGCGAGCAGCGCGCGCGAATAGCCGATTCGCACGCGGGCATTGAAGCGGTCGCGCAGCCGCTGCACGCGCGACTCGCGCAGTCGAAAGCCGATCGCGCTGACGTGCGCGGGCAGCATCCAGAACGCCTCGACCAGCGAGATCGTCAGCGCGAGCGTCACCACGAACGGGATCACGAACATGAACTTGCCGACGATGCCGGGCATCAGCATCAGGGGCAGAAAGGCCGCCAGCGTCGTGGTAACCGACGAAGTGACGGGCGCTGCGGTCTCGCGCAGCGCGGCAAGCGACGCGGCGAGCGCCTCGGCGCCGCGCTGCACGCGGTAGTAGATCGCCTCGACCACGACCACCGCATCGTCGACCAGCATGCCGAGCGCGATCACCACGCCCAGCAGCACCGAGATGTTCAACGTGAACCCGAACGCCTTCAGCAGCGCGAAGGTGCCTGCGAGCGAAAACGGGATCCCCAGCCCGACCAGGATCGAGATGCGCGTGCCGAGGAAGAACCAGCACACGGCCATCACCAGCAGCAGGCCGATGGCCGCGTTGGCCTGCATCACGCCGATCGCGTCGCGCGTCGGAATGGTCTGGTCGTCGGTGAGCACGAGCTTGAGTCCGCTCGCGGCGAGCGTCTCGTTGCGGCTCTTGATGTAGGCGTCGATGCGCTCGACCAGTTCGAGTGTGTTCGTGTAGCTCTTCTTGGTCACCGCCATCGAGACCGCCGGGCGGCCTTCGTACGTGGTCAGCTCGGTGGCCTCGGCGCCGGCGCGCGTGACGCGCGCCACCACGTCCAGCCGCGTCGACGGCGGGCCGTTTGCAGGTCCGCGCGCGCCGGGGACGACCGGAATGCGCGCCAGGAAGTCCGGGTCCGCTTCGGCGCCGACCACGCGCACCAGCCACTCGCTGCCGCCGGCGCGCGCGCTGCCGGCCGAGGTGTCGCGAAACCACGCGGCGACCGCGTCGGCGACGTCGGCCGCGGTGAGGTTGCGCGCCGCCAGCCGCGCCGCGTCGAACTCGACGCGCAGCTCGGGCTTGCGCAGCCCGGCGGCGAACACGCGGTCCACGCCGGGCAGGCGCTCCAGATCGTTCTTGATCTGCTGCGCGGCGAAGCGCAGCGTCTCGTCGTCGGCCTGGCCGGCGAGCAGCACCTGCGCCGTCGGAAAGCCGTTGCTGGTGGTGATCTCCAGCACCTCCGGGCGCTCGGCGTCGCGCGGCAGCTCGCGGTCGGCCTTGCTCTGGATCTCGCGGCGCAGGTCGTTGATGCGCTTATCGAACGTGCGCTCGGGGATGTCGCGAAAGCGCACCAGGATGCTGGACACGCCTTCGCGGCTGGTGCTGGTGACGAACCGCACGTCGGGCACCGTTTCCAGCGCGTCTTCGAGCGGCCCCGTGACCAGCCTTTCCACGTCTTCGGCCGCCGCGCCGGGCAGCACCGTGATGATCGAAACCCAGTTGAAGTTGATCTCGGGGTCCTGTTCGCGCGGCAGCGTCAGGTAGGCGAGGGCGCCGAGCGCGAGCACGAGCGCGAACAGGATGTTCGCGAGCGGGTGATTGCGGACCAGCACGCGCAGCAGATCCATGGCGGCGCCTCAGCGCGGCGCGGCGGCCGATGCCGTCTGCACCATTGCGCCGTCCTGCAGGCCTGCCTGGCCGGAGACGACGACTTTCGCGTCGGCCGGCAACGGCGAAAGCGCCGGTCGGCCCGCCTGCGCGCCGGGGATCGGCACGAACTTCGCTCGGTCCGCATTGACGACGAATACGCCGAACGAGCTGCGCGCACCCGTCGTCCGCTGCACGATCAGCTCCGCCGGCAGATGCGGCCGCGAGTCGTTCCAGCGCAATCGTCCTTCGGTGCCCGGCGGCGGCGCCTCCTTCACGAAAGCCAGACGCGCCTCGCGCGTGCGCGTGGTCGCGGACACGACCGGCGAAAGCCTCAGCAGGCGCAGCGGATGGACGCGGCCATGCGCCTCGAACTCGAAATTCCGCTGCGCGAGGAAGCCCGGTGCGTCGACGACCGGAATCGCGGCCGAGACCTCCGGCGGGGCCGCATCGACCAGTTCGACGAGCGGAATGCCGGGCTGCGCGATCTCGCCGACCTGCCCGGTGCGCGCTCGTACGACGCCCGCGAACGGCGCGCGCACGACCGTCTTGGCGAGCGTCCGCTCGGCCGCGGCGAAAGCAGCGTCCGCCGTCGTCACTTCGGCACGCACGACCGCCGCTTCGGTCTCGCGCGCCGCCAGAGCGTCGGCCGAGATGAACTGCTGCGCGTGCAGGTCGCGCGCGCGGGCGAGCTGCTGCTCGGTCAGCGCCAGCCGCGCGCGCGCGGCGTTCAGCGCGGCCTGCGCCTGCTGCACGGCGAGCTTCGCGTCGGCGTCATCCAGTTGCACGACGACCGCGCCCTTGGCGACGTTTTGCCCCACCGCAACCGGAATCGCCGCGATGCGCGCGGCGATCTCCGCGCCGAGCTTGCTTTCGTTGCGCGCCAATGCGCTCGCCGCGGCATCGCGCGCGGGATGGACGTGTACTTCGGCAGCGGATCGAACCGTGACCGGCACCGGCGGCTGCGCGAGCGCGGCCGAACAGACGAGCAAAGCGACGCCCAGCGACGGCAGTCGACGAGAGCAAGCCAGCAGCATGTTCTGCACCCCGCAGCGCTCGCGCGCTCGGCCCCGGGTCCGCGGCAAGGCGCGTCGTTCTTTCGTGTGCGGCTCGTGGCCGCAAGGGGGCGGATTGTCGCGGATATTCCCGACTTCGACACACCGCCGACCTCAGAGCACGTCCATCGCGAGCGCGGCAAGGCGTGCACCGATCGCCGGCGCGAACTTGAAGCCGTGCCCTGAGCACGCGGAGCCGACGACGACGCGGCCGCGCCGCTCCAGGATGAAGCGCTCGTCGGCCGTCGTCGTGTACAGACAGGTCTGCGCTTCGACCGGCCGCGGCTCGGCGAGCGCGACGTGCTGCGCGAGCCAGGCCGTGGTCGCTTCGACCAGCTTCGCGTCGGGCGCGCCCGCCTGCCACGGGTCCGCTTCCGCGCCGGCGTGATGCGCGGCGGCCTTGATCCCGTGCACCGTATCGGCAAGCGCGTAGAAGCAGATTCCGCCCGTCGTCGGGCCGAACGAAACGAACGCCGGCCGCGGCCGCGGATCGACGGGACGGAAGTAGCAGACTGTCTCGCGCGTCACCCGCACCGGCAGCGGCGGCGCGACCAGCTCGTTGACCCATGCGCCGGCGGTGACGACGACGCAGCGCGCGTCGAGCTGCGCGAGCGAAGTCACGCGCGCGCCATAGCGCACGTCGATGCCGCGCCCGAAGGCGGCGAGCGCGCGATCGGCGCGGACGATTCCGGCCTCGGGCTGCAGCACCGCGAACGTTCCCGCCGGCAGCGTCAGCGCGAAGCGGCGCTCGACCTCGTCGCGCTCGAGACACTGCCACGGCACGCCGCACGCGTCGAGCGCGGCCGCCGAGCTTTGCCCGATGTCGTCGACGATCTCGAGCAGGCCGTCGAGCTGCAGCAGCGGCTCGCCGGCCTCGCGTTCGAGCGCGCGCCAACCCGCGAGCGCCTCCTGCGCGAGCCGAACCCACTCGGGCTGCGCATAGGCGAGCCGGAAGATCCGCGAGCGGCCGTGGCTCGATCCGCGAGCGGCCGTGGCTCGATCCGCGCGCGTGGCCTTGCGCGAACTGCTCGTACACGACGACCTTGTGCCCGGCGCGCGCGAGCGCGTGAGTGGTCGCGAGCCCCATCACGCCCGCGCCGATGACGGCGACGTCGATCATGGGGCGATGCTACGCGCTGGACCTCGGGCGAATGGCCGGCGGGGCGGTTGCCATTGAGCAGTAACTGTTTCGGACAACAAGGGGCGCAAGGAAGCGGCGAGATAGTGAGCGCGTGGATCGCCCTCCCCCTCAACCTGCGGACAATGACTTGCGCTGGCTCCCTGGTGCCCAGCTCGGTGGAACAGAAGCCCGCACCGCTTGATTCACCAACTCATCCACCAAAGCAGTGATGCCCAGCGAAGGCCGTTACGGAGACGATCGCTCTAACCGAGGTGCGCCCACGGCAGTGATCCGTCCACACTCGCCAAGAGATTGGCGCTGAAGTACTTTGGCACCGGCTGACCGGGCTCGAACGTCAGCTTCGTGTCGGGGTCATTGCGTCAGGAATGCAGACCTTCGCAGCAGCCGCCTCGGGCCGTGGGCAGCCACCGCTTAGCGGCCGTTCGACGTCGCAACCGACCAAAGTGAAGCTCGACAAAGGGCGCGCGGACGTCTGCTCAATCGCTTTGAGCCGACACTTGCTGCCCGCCTGCCGGGGCTTCAACCGTGCTCGCTAGTGATCTCATGACACGCGCTTGAAATCATGAACATTGCGTCAGATGTTGCCAATAGCAAGCTGCTGGTCGGCTTCTCTCGCCGATCTCGCTGAACCCACGTCACTCGAACAGCTTGGTCGGCCCGCCGATTGCCTTCCACGCGTAGTGCCCGCCGGACAGGTATCGCGCGTCGAAGCCCGCCTTGCGCAGCGTGGCAGCCGTCTGGCAACCGATGTGAAAGCCGTACACGCAAAACACCACGACCGGCGTGTCCTTGGACAACTCGCCGATCCATTCCTCCACCCGTTCCGGATCGCGCCAGACGGCTGCGCGCATCATGTCGCTGGCGCGGGTTGCGTAGTGCCGAGGACGCGCATCGATCACTTGAACCGGCGAGCCGCTGTCCAGCAGCTCGCGCAGCTCCTCGGGCGCGAGTGCCGGAACGTCGGCGAACTCCTTCTGCTCCAGGCGCCTAGGCGGCGGCACGTTCATCGCGTCCTGGAGCCGGGCTTGCACGGCGGGCCAGTCAATGTTGCGCATGAACGCGGCAATGTAGGCGTCCGCGTTGGCGCCGAATTCGAGCTGATACGCGTGCTCGTACATGTCCAGCGCCAGGATCGGAATCGCTCCAGCGACGCTTTCGGTGCTGTCGCGCGCGATGTGGTGGGTCAATCCGCCGTCGCGAGGCAGATGGCTGAGCACAACCCATCCGGACTCGCTGGACAGCGCCTGGGCCATCGCCGTGAACTCGGCTCGCCAGCGCGCGACCGAACCGAAGCTGCGCTCGAGCGCATCCGCGACCGGCGCGGGGACGGATCTTCCGTCGCCGCCGAGGCTGGCGAAGTACAGCTCGTGCAGCAGCGTCGAATTCAGTAGCGACAGCTCGTCGCGCTTGAGACGCTGGATCACTGAAGGCGATACCGCCGATGGGTCCAGCGCATCGATCTCGGCGGTCAGCGCATTCAGCCGGCGGATCGCGCCGCCATAGTGGTTCTCGTAGTGGCTTTCGATCAAGCGGGGCGAGATGCCGTTGAGCGTCCACGGGCGGCAGTACAGCGGTGTGATGCAATACGTCATGTCGACCTCGACAAGCGGTCCCGTGCGCAATGGAGGGCGGCGTGGTGGCTCGGCACGGTCGAGGCCCAAGACGCCTCGGTGTCTAGGGATCGTTCAGCGGCTCGTTCCGGCAGGCGTGCCACAACGTCAGGTCATACGCGATCTTCAGCACACCGCAGGCCACGAGAGGCAGCGCAAGCCAGCCGGCGGCGAGCAACGCGCCCGCGATCGATGGGCTGAGCGAAGCGGCCAAACTACGCGGTACCGCGGTGAAGCTGGCCGCCGCGGCACGCTCGGGCGGCGTGACGACCGACATCACGTAGGCGCTGCGGGTCGGCACGTCCATCTGCGACAGCGCGCTGCGCACCAGCAACAGCGCCAGCGCCGCGGGCAGACTGGGGACCAGCGCGGCAACGATGAGGCACACGCTGGACGGTATGTGCGTGAACACCATCGTGTTCAGCAAGCCGAAGCGGCGCGCCACACGCGGTGCCGCGAACTGCGAGGCTGCGCTGAGCAGGCCGGTCCAGAAGAAGAACGCGCCGGCCTGCGCGAGCGACAGGCCGAAGCGCTGCAGCAGCCACAGCGACATCAGCGCGTTGATGATCAGCCCGCCCGCGAAGGCGTCGACGCTGAACAGTGCCGCGAGTCTGACGACGATGCGCCGCGATGCCGTGAGCGGAGCCGCGCGCATGGCTTCATCGGCCACAGGCCGGTCGGCCGGCGTCGCCCGATAGATCGCCCAGACGACCAGGCCGATTGCGGCATAGGCCAGGAACATCCCGCGCAACGCGTCCAGGCGCGCGGCCTGCGCGTGCTGCACCAGCCAGTCGGGCAGCCCGGCCGCGAGCGCGCCGAGCGCCGCGCACAGGGCGCCGATCGTGCTGTAGCGGGCGAACAGCGCGGTCCTCGCTTCGCCGCGCGCAACGCCGGCCAGCCGCGCGTGCTCCAGCGGGAGGAAGACGCTGACGTCGCCTGCACTTGGATTGAGCGTGCCGATGAAGGCGACCCCCAGCAGTGGCCAGAACGACGTGCATCCCGCGAAGCCGACGCCGGTCGCGGCCATCAGGAGACCGGCCGCCTGCAGCAGGCCGCGTGACGACCAGCGGTGGCCCCACACGCCGATCGCGATCGTCGACAGCGCGGAGCCGAGTAGCGTCGCGGTGGCGATTACGCCGATCTGCAGCGTGTCCAGGCCGAGCGCCAGCAGATACACCGGCAGCAACACCGCGAGGTAGCCGTCGCCGATCGCGCGCAGGCCGCGCGCGAAGAGCAATGGACTGGCGCCCGCGCCGGTCTCCGGTGCGCGCAGCCGCAAAGAGAACGCTCGGAGAGTAGTCATGTATGTAGCGTACGCGACAACATAGTAGCATTCGCGACATGACCATTGCAGCAGAACCCAGTTGGTTGCTCTTCATCGTCTCGCTGCCGACCTCCAGCGCAACGGCTCGCATGCGCATCTGGCGAGCGCTCAAGAGCCTGGGCTGCGCCGCGTTGCGCGATGGCGCGTACCTCGTGCCGGGCAACGAGGCTCGCGAACGCGCGCTGCGCGAACTCGGCGAAGACTGCGCGCGCGAAGGCGGCGTCTCTTGGCTGATGGCGGTGGTGGCGCGCTCGGCCGAGGAAGACCGCTCCTACCGCGGGCTGTTCGACCGTTCCGACGAGTACGCCGAGTTGCGCCGCAGCTGGAAGGAGGCCAACCGCGGGCTGCAGGCGCTGGCGCTGCCCGACCTTGCACGGCTGCAGCGCAAGCTCCAGCGCGACTACGAGGCCGTCCGTGCGACCGACTTCTTTCCCACGGAAGCCAGCGCTGAAACCGAAGCGGCCTGGATCGATCTGAACAACCGCATCGGGCGGTTGCTTTCGCCCGACGAGCCGCACGAGACGCGTGGCGGCATCGCGCGGCTCGATCCCTCCGGCTACCGCGGCCGCGTGTGGGCCACGCGCCGGCGGCTGTGGGTCGATCGTGTCGCCAGCGCTTGGCTAATCCGCCGCTTCATCGATCCGCAGGCGCGTTTTCGCTGGCTGGCGCGCCCGGCGGACTGCCCGAAGAGCGCGCTTGGCTTCGATTTCGACGGCGCCACCTTCACGCACGTCGGCGACCGCGTCACATTCCAGACACTGGCCGCGAGCTTCGGGCTCGACGAAGACCCGGCGCTGGTGCGGCTGGGCACGCTCGTGCACCACTTGGACGTGGGTGGCGAGCCTGTGCCGGAGGCTAGTGGCTTCGAGGCCGTGATGGCGGGTGCGCGCGAGCGGCTCGACGATGACGACGCGCTGCTGGCCGAAATGACGACGGTGCTCGATTCGCTGTACGCGCACTTCGCGCGCGAAGCGTCGCGAGCCAAGACCTGAGGATTCGATGATCGATACGAACACCGATGCCGGCGCGCCGGCCGCGCGGTACACGCTTTGGCGACTCGTCAGCTACATGCTAGGGCTCGTGACCTGCCCCGGCTTTTTCGAGCCATTCACTCCTGGAAGACGGCTCGGTGGGTGGATGGGTGATGCTGCCGCTTGAACTCGTGCGGGGTAAAGTAGTTCAGGCTGCTGTGCGGCCGGACGGCGTTGTAGTGATGCCGCCAGTTCTCGATCACGATCATCGCTTCGGCGCGCGAGCGGAACCATTCGAGACTGAGGCACTCGTCGCGCAATCTGCCGTTGAACCTCTCGTCGGCGCCGTTCTGCCACGGCTTGCCCGGATCGATGAAGGCCGTGTCGATGCCCGCCGTCGGCAGCCACTGGAGGATGGCCCGGCTGACGAACTCCGGCCCGTTGTCCGAGCGCAGGTACCTGGGTGCGCCGTGCACGCCGATCAGCTGGGCCAGCACGTCGATCACCCCGCCGCGAGCGGATCGATCCGGCCACATCGATGGCCAGGCACTCCCGCGTGAACTCATCGACGATCGTCAGGCACTTGATCTGCTGGCCGCAGGCCGTGGCATCGAAGACGAAGTCGTGGGCCCAGACGACATTGGCGGCTGCAGCGGGCAACGGGCGCGGCCGCCCACTGGCGATCCGACGCCGTGGCCGCCGCCGCGGCAGCTGCAAGCCGGCCTGGCGCCACAGCCGGTGCGTGCGGTGCCAGCCAAGCCGATGGCCCTGACGCTGCAGGATGATGCGGATGCGCCGGTAACCGTAGCGCGGGTACTGCGCGACAGTTGCTTCATCGCGTCGATCACCGGGGCGTTCTTGGCGGGAAGCCGAAGTTCGTAGCGCAAGCTGGAGCGGGACGCGTCGAGCAGCCCGCAGGCGCGGCGCTTCGACAGACCGCGCTCGCAAGCGAACGCGATCTGCTCGCGCCGCGCCTGCGTGCGGGCTTACCGCTGGCGTCGCGGTTGATCTCCTTCAGGACGTCGATGTCCAGATCACGCTCGGCCAGCAGCCGCTTGAGCTTGGCGTTCTCGGCTTCCAGCGCCTTCAGACGCTTCACGTCGGCGGGCGACAGCTCGCCGAAATGCTTGCGCCAGGTGTAGATGGTCTGCTCGCTGACCTTGTGCTTCTTGGCGACCTCGGCCACCGAGCTGCGATCGGCTTCGCGCAGGATCGCGACCATCTGCTCATCGGTGAATCGGCTCTTCCTCATCGGCTCCTCGTCGGCGAAGAGCCATCTTTCCAGAAACTAGTCGTCCGAAGAAACCGAGCAGGTCAGGAGCTTCTACTTTCTGTTCCGTTGGCGCCACTGTCCGCTCGATAGCTCGCTGGCGAAAGCGCCAGTTCTTCGCGAACGGGCTTGTACGGCTAATGAGCTCCGGACAACGGGATTCCCCCTCTTAGATGCGCCCATACAGTTGTCCGAAAGAATTCTTTGCTGGCCGAAACAGTCGCCCGTGGATCGTTGCCGTCGAGACTGTCCGCTGTCTACTCGACCGTGACGCTCTTCGCCAGGTTCCTTGGCTTGTGTCTCCGGCCGGCTGCTCACGCAGCCTTAACCTCGCTGCTCGAGGTTAGCCTTCGACGCAAGCCGCGCGTGAAGAGTGCCACCATCATTCGACGGTGACACTCTTGGCAAGATTGCGCGTTTGTGTCTCCGGCCGGCGGCTCTGCCGCCTTAACTTGCCTTCGGCAAGTTAGCCTTCGACGTAAACCAAGGAACCTGGGCGCGATTTACTCCACTGTGACGCTCTTTGCCAGGTTCCTTGGTTTATCAACATCCGTGCCGCGGGCGACGGCGGTGTGGTAAGCGAGAAGCTGCAGCGGCACGACGTGCAGGATCGGCGACAGATCGCCGTAGTGCTCGGGCAGGCGGATCACGTGCACGCCTTCGCTGGAGTCGATCTGCGTGTCGGCGTCGGCGAAGACGTAGAGCTGGCCGCCGCGCGCGCACACTTCCTGCATGTTGCTCTTGAGCTTTTCGAGCAGCGCGTCGTTCGGCGCGACGGTGACGACGGGCATCGCTTCGGTCACGAGCGCGAGCGGGCCGTGCTTCAGCTCGCCGGCCGGATACGCCTCGGCGTGGATGTAGCTGATCTCCTTGAGCTTCAGCGCGCCTTCGAGCGCGATCGGGTAGTGCAATCCGCGGCCGAGGAACAGCGCGTTCTCCTTGCGCGCAAAGGTCTCGCTCCACGCGATGATGTGCGGCTCGAGCGCGAGCACGCTGCCCACGGCGGCAGGCAGATGGCGCAGGCGCTTGACCGCGTTGTTCTCGCGCTCGGCCGAAAGGCGTCCCTGCGCCTTGGCAAGAGCGTTCGCGAGCAGATACAGCGCGACGAGCTGCGTCGTGAACGCCTTGGTCGAAGCCACCCCGATCTCGGCGCCGGCGCGCGTGAGGAACTGCAGGTTGGTTTCGCGCACCATCGCGCTGGTGGCGACGTTGCACACCGCGAGCGTGTAGTGCATGTCGAGCGACTTGGCGTGCTTCAGCGCCGCGAGCGTGTCGGCCGTTTCGCCCGACTGCGAGACGACGACGACCAGCGTGTTCGGATGCGCGACCGACGTGCGGTAGCGGTACTCGCTCGCGATCTCGACCGTCACCGGCACCTGCGCGATCGCCTCGATCCAGTAGCGCGCGACGCTGCCGGCGTAGAAGCTCGTTCCGCAGGCGAGCACGAGCACGCGGTCGACGCGCGGCAGCACGTCGGCGGCGGCTTCGCCGAAGATCAGCGGGTCGATCGCGACGACCGGGTCGAGCGTGTCGGCGATCGCCTTCGGCTGCTCGAAGATCTCCTTCTGCATGTAGTGCCGGTACGGGCCCAGCTCGACGTTGCCGAGCCCCGCCTGCACCGTGCGCGCCTCGCGCAGCGCCGGCCGGCCGTCGCGATCGACGATCCACACGCGGCCGAGCTGCAGGTCGACGACGTCGCCTTCTTCGAGGTAGATGACCTTGTCGGTCGTACCCGCGAGCGCGAGCGCATCGGACGCGAGGAAGTTTTCGCCGTCGCCCAGCCCGACCACGAGCGGCGAGCCGGCGCGCGCGCCGACGACGCGGTGCGGCTCCTCCCGGCAGAACACTGCGATCGCGTAGGCGCCGTGCAACTCGCGCACCGCGCGCTGCACGGCCTCGAACAGGTCGCCTTCGTACAGGCTGTCGATCAGGTGCGCGATGACCTCGGTGTCGGTCTGGCTCTCGAAGACATAGCCGGCCGCCTTCAGCTTCGCGCGCAGCGCTTCGTAGTTCTCGATGATCCCGTTGTGCACGAGCGCGATGCGCGGCGCGCCGGCGCGGCCGGAGAAGTGCGGGTGTGCGTTGGCCGTCGACGGCGCGCCGTGGGTAGCCCAGCGCGTATGCGCGATGCCGGTGAAACCCGGCATCGAACGCGTCTGCGCGTCCAGCTCGGCCACACGCGCGACGCTGCGCGCGCGCTTCAGCTCGCCGTCGGCATGGACAGCGATGCCGCAGGAGTCGTAGCCGCGGTATTCGAGGCGCCGCAGCCCCTCGACGAGGATCGGAACGATGTTGCGCTGGGCGACGGCGCCGACGATGCCGCACATAATCTGGAGCTCCAAAGGGAAGGGACGGGCGGATGCTACCGGCCGCCCTGCGAAATAAGTTTGCAAACTCCGCTAAACGGCGTCGTAAGATTCCGGGCGGTCGCCTCTTTGCATGTTCGTTTCTTTGGAGCCTGGTTTGATGGCAGATTCAGTCACGCCCCAACGGATCCAGCTCGATGCAATCGATCGGCGGCTGCTGAATCTGTTGCAGGAGGACAACTGGCTGACCAACCAGGCGCTCGCCGAGAAGGCGCATATCTCGCCGCCGACCTGCCTGCGGCGGGTCAAGCGGCTGGTCGACGCGGGGGTGATCGAGCGGCAGATCGCGATCGTTTCACCGCAGGCAGTTGGGCCGGGCGTCACCGCGATCGTCGAGATCACGCTCGAGCATCAGGCTGCGGAGCGTCAGGCCGAGTTCGAGCAGCGCGTCGCGGCCGAGCCCGCCGTGCAGCAGTGCTACCGGGTTTCGCCGGGACCGGACTTCGTGCTGGTCGTCTACGTCGCCGACATGCCCGCGTATCACGCGCTGGTGCACCGGCTGTTCACGGCCGAGGCGAACGTGCGCAACATCCGCACGTTCTTCTCGATCCATCGCAGCAAGTTCGAGCCGAAAGTGCCGGTGTGAGCGGCGCGGATTGCGGATCGCGGATTGCGCGAACCGCCTTCGGGTAGCGACCACGAGCCCCCTTCGTAAAGGGGGCCGCGCGCAGCGCGGGGGGATCTTCTGTCTCGTGCAGATGGGCGCGGCTTCGCACATGGTCGCGCCGCGAAATCCCCCCTGCCCCCCTTTACCAAAGGGGGGTGGGTCTCCGCCTTGCGAAAGGTCGCTACGTTGCGCCCATCGGCCCCCTTTCGCAAAGGCGCCGCGCGCGCAGCGCGCGGGGGGATTTGCGGTTTCGCGCGGATAGACATGGCTTCGCGCTTGGTCGCGCCTCGAGATCCCCCCTGCCCCCCTTTACGAAAGGGGGGTTGCGCCGCGCCCTGCGCGAGATTCCGCGCTGGCGAGCAGCGCATTCACTTCTTCTGTTTGGTCGGGCGCTTCCAGTGCTCGATCGTCTGCTGCTTGGCGCGGGCGACGGTGAGCTTGCCGGCGGGCACGAGCTTGCTGACGGTCGAGCCGGCGCCGACCGTCGCACCCGCACCGATCGTGATGGGTGCGACCAGCACGCTGTTGGAGCCCGTGTGCACGTCGTCCTCGATCACGGTCTTGTGCTTGTTGGCGCCGTCGTAGTTGGCGACGATCGTGCCGGCGCCGATGTTGCAGCGGGCGCCGACCTCGGCGTCGCCGACGTAGGCGAGGTGGTTCGCTTTCGAGCCGTGGCCGAGCGTCGAGTTCTTGACCTCGACGAAGTTGCCGATGTGCACCTCGTCGGCGAGCACGACGTCGGGCCGCGTGCGCGCAAAGGGACCGATACGCGCGTGCGCGCCGATCTGCGCGCGCT
This sequence comes from Betaproteobacteria bacterium, assembly GCA_016861185.1. Lineage (GTDB taxonomy): Bacteria > Pseudomonadota > Gammaproteobacteria > Burkholderiales > Burkholderiaceae_F > DSNY01. Next base: position 241,354 of record BOKW01000001.1, on the reverse strand, counting down.
CCAGGTAGCAGAAGCCGAGCACCTCCGTGCCCGCGCCGACCGTCACGTCGCGCAGCAGGTTGTGCGGGCCGATGTAAACGCCGTCGGCCAGCTCCACCTTGCCCTCGAACACGCAGCCGACGTCGATGAACACGTCGGCGCCGACGACGAGCTCGCCGCGCACGTCGATGCGCGCCGGGTCGGCGAGCGTCGCACCCGCCTCCATCAGGCGCTCGGCGGTCCTGCGCTGCGCGACGCGCTCCAGCTCGGCGAGCTGCGACTTGCTGTTGACGCCGAGCGTCTCCTCGGCCTCTTCGGCGACGACCGCATTGACCGTGACGCCCTCGCGCACGGCCTGCGCGATCACGTCGGTCAGGTAGTACTCGTGCTGCGCGTTGTCGTTCGAAAGCGCGGCGAGCCAGCGCTTCAGCCGCGCGGTCGGCGCGACCAGGATGCCGGTGTTGACCTCGTCGATGCGGCGCTCCTCGTCGCTCGCGTCCTTCTGCTCGACGATCTTCAGCACGTTGCCGTGCCAGTCGCGGACCACGCGGCCGTAGCCGTCCGGATCGGCGAGCCGCACCGTCAGCAAGCCGACGTGATCAGCCGCGGCCTGCATCAGCCGCGCGAGCGTGGCCGGCCGCACCAGCGGCACGTCGCCGTACAGCACGAGCGTGGGAACGGCGTCGTCGAGCCAGCCGGCCGCCTGCCGCACGGCGTGGCCGGTGCCGAGCTGCGTTTCCTGCAAGACCCAATGCAGGTCGGAGCGGTCGGAAAAAGCCCGGCGCACCTGCTCGGCGCCGTGGCCGATCACGACCGCGACGCGCGCCACGCCGCCGCAGGCCCGGTCCGCCGCCTGTGCCGCGGCGATCACGTGCGCTAGCATGGGCTTGCCTGCGAGGGGATGCAGCACCTTCGGCAGGCTCGAGCGCATGCGCTTGCCCTGGCCCGCGGCCAGGATGACGACGTTCATCGCGGCGAAAGGGGGTCGGATGAAGGCCGGGAATCGTAGCACCGGGTTCGCCTCGCACCGGCTCGGCGCGCTCGGCCGCCGTGCGCGCGCCTTCGTCGCGGCGAGCGCGGCGTTCCTGCTGGCGGCGTGCTCGTCGATCCAGCTCGGCTACAACAACGCCGACACGCTGCTGCTGTACTCGCTCGACAGCTACTTCGATCTCGACGACGCGCAGGAAGAGCTGGCGCGCGCCCGCACCCGCGCGCTGCTCGACTGGCATCGCGCGACGCAATTGCGCGGCTACGCGGAGCTGATCGAAGGGACGCAGGCGAAGCTTGCCGGGCCGGTCAGCGCGGCCGACGTGCTCGCCTTCCAGAACGACCTCTACGCGCGACTCGCCGTGCTCGGCGAGCGCGCCGCGCCCGACCTCGCGGCGCTCGCGCTGACGCTGGCGCCGGCGCAGCTCGAGCGCTTTGCGGGCAAGCTCGCGCAGGACACCTCGAAGGCGCGGCGCGAGCTGGTGCGCTTCGCCGGGCGCGAGTCGCTCGACGACCGCGTCAAGCGCTACGCGGAGCGCGCCGAGTCGTGGTTCGGTCGGCTCGACGCCCGGCAGCGCGAGCTGATCCGTAACGCGCTCGCGGCGCGGCCGAGCAACCAGGAGTTCTGGATGGACGAGCGTGAGCGGCGGCAGCAGGACCTGCTCGCGGTGCTCGGGCGCATCCAGCGCGAGCGGCCCAACGAAGCGACGGCGGCGCAGTGGCTGCGCGAGTACTTCGCGCGGCTCGCGATGCCGGCCGAACGCGAGCGCGCCGAGCGCGTCGTCGCCTTCCGGCAGGCCAATGCGGAGCTGATCGCGCAGCTCGTCAACAGCGCCTCCGACGAGCAGCGCGCGACGCTGCTGCGCAAGCTGCGCCGCTACGCGGAGGACTTCACCGTGCTCGCCGCCTCGGGCGCGCGCGGGTAGGGTCGCACTCAGGCGCCCTGCGCGCCGTGCTTGTGGCTCGCGTGGTGCGCGCGATTGCCCGCGGTCGGCACGAGCGAGCCGGCCACCATGCCGACGGCGGCGAGCAGGAAGCCGCCCAGCACCGACGGGAAGGCCTCGCCCAGCGGCGTAAAGTCGAGCATCGCCCAGGTCGACATGCCGAGCACGATCGACCAGATCGCGCCCTGCTTGGTCGCGCGCTTCCAGTACAGCCCGCACACCAGCGGCCAGAACGCGCCGACCACCGGGAACTGGTAGGCCTTGGCGACCAGCTCGTAGATCGGCGTGCCCTCCATGCGGATGCTGTAGCCGAGCACGATGCAGGTGAACACGAACACAGTGACGCGCATGTAGCGCAGCGACTGCCGGTCGTTCATCTTCACGAAGTTCTTCAGCACGTTCTCGACGAAGGTCGTCGACGGTGCGAGCAGCGTGGCCGAGGCGGTCGACATGATGGCGCTCAACAATGCGCCGAAGAAGAACACCTGCAGCCAGACCGGCATGTGCTCCATCACGAGCGTGGGCAGCACCTTCTGCGAGTCCTCCTTCAGCAGCGTCGAGGCCGCCTCCGGCATGATCAGGAAAGCCGACAGGCCGATGAACATCGGCACGCCGGCGAACAGCAGGTAGCTGATGCCGCCGATGATCGGGCCCTTGACGGCGGTGTCCGCGTCCTTCGCCGACATCACGCGCTGGAACACGTCCTGCTGCGGGATCGAGCCGATCATGATCGTGATCGCCGAGCCGAGCCAGAACAGCCACGCCTGCGCATTCGCCTCCGGGAAGAACCTGAACATGTCGCGCTCGGCCGCGTAGGCGACCACCTTGTTGGTGCCGCCGGCCAGATCGGCCGCGAAGACCGCGATCAGCGCGAGTCCGATCACGATGATGACCATCTGGAAAAAGTCGGTCAGCGCGACCGACCACATGCCGCCGAACAGCGTGTAGACGAGCACGACGACGGTGCCGAGCGCCATGCCGGTGGCGATGCTGATCGCGCCGGCCGACAGCAGGTGGAACACGAGCCCGAGCGCGGTGATCTGCGCGGCGACCCAGCCGAGGTACGAGATCAGGATCACGATCGCGCTGAAGATCTCCACCCCCTTGCCGTAGCGCTGGCGATAGAAGTCGCCGATCGTCAGCAGGTTCATGTTGTACAGCCGGCGCGCGAAGAACATGCCGACGAAGACCAGGCACAGGCTCGCGCCGAACGGGTCCTCGACGGTCTTCGACAGACCGCCCTCGACGAACTTCGACGGAATGCCGAGCACGGTCTCGGAGCCGAACCAGGTCGCGAAGGTCGTCGCGACGATGATGTACAGCGGCAGCGAACGCCCGGCGATCGCGTAGTCCGCGGTGTTCTTCACGCGCGAGGCGGCGTACAGGCCGATCGCGATCGACGCCAGCAGGTAGAGGACCACGAAAAAGATCAGCGTCATGGCGTCGGCCCGGTGCGGAAAGTGGCGGCGATTATAGGAACGGGGCAGCGCCGCCGCGCTGTCGATCGCTGCCGCCGGGATTCGACGCCGCCGCGACTGTCCCGCGCGCGCAACGGCAGGCTCAGCCGCGGCTTCGCCAGACCATCCAGCGCTCGCGGCCGGCGAACACCTCGATCGACTCGCCCGAGGCGATCACCTGGTCCTCCGTGCACTCGAACGCCGGCGCGAGCAGCGCATCCAGCTCGGCGCGCGTCATCGCAAACGGCGGTCCGCGGCGCGGCTCGGGCGGCGCCGGATCGATGAAGAATAGCCCCGCGAGCCAACCGTCCGGCTCGAGCAACTCCGCGCAGCGCGCCGCGTACGCCGGCCACAGCCGAGGCGGCAGCGCGCACAGGAAAGCGCGCTCGTAGATCGCATCAAACGGCTCGGCTGCGAAAGCGAAGAAGTCCGCCTTGCGCAGTACGCGGCCGGCGACATCGGCCGGCAGCACGGCGCGCGCCCGCGCCAGCGCCGCCTCAGCGATGTCGATCGACAGCACGGCGAAGCCGGCAGCGTCGAGAAACGCCGCCTCGTACGCGCTGCCGCAGCCGGGGACCAGCACGCGCGCGCCGGGCGCGAGCGCGGCGCGCGCGAGCCAGCGCCCGAGCGCCGGCGGCACCGCGCCCTGGTCCCACGGCGTGAAGTTCGCGGCGAAGCGCTCGTCCCAGAACGCCGCCTGCGAAGGATCGCGCGTCGTGAATTCGGGCATCGCAGGCCTACATGCTGCGAAACAGATGCGCGAAGCTGCGGCTGACTTCGAGCCGGTCGGGCCGCTGCTTCAGCGCGAGCGACAGCTTGTCGTCCTCGCGCACGACGTGCGCGATCGCGCTCGAGTTAACGATCGTCGCGCGGTGCACCTGCCAGAAGACCTCTGTGTCGAGCTCGTCGAGCAGTTCCTTCAGCGGTTTGCGAATCAGCGATTCGGCCTCGCGCGTGACCACGCGCGTGTACTTCAGGTCCGACTGGAAGTACAAGACGTCGGCCACCGGGATCAGCCGGATCTGGCTGCCGACCGACGCCTGGATCCACTTCAGCCGGACCGGATTCGGCTTGCCGAGCGCGGTGGCGACCTGCGCGATCACGCGCGCCATGTCCTCGGCCGGCGGCGCCGCCTCCCGCACGCGCGCCTTCAGCCGCTCGACCGTCTCGCGCAGGCGCGCGTCGGTCGCGGGTTTCAGCACGTAGTCGATGGCGCCGCGCTCGAAGGCCTCAACGGCGTACTGGTGGTACGCGGTCACGAAGACGATGTGCGCAAGGCCCTTGATCTGTGCCGCCGCCTGCAACCCGTTCATACCCGGCATCTCGATGTCGAGGAAGACGATGTCGGGCCGGTGGCGCGCGACGAGCTGCACCGCCCCTTCGCCGTGCGCGGCCATGCCGACGATCGCCAGCTCCGGCCACAGCGCGGCCAGCGTTTCGGCGAGCTGCGCGCGCAGCAGCGGCTCGTCGTCGGCGATGATTGCGGTCGGTCTTTTTTCGCTCATGCGGCGGGCCTTTCGTCGGTCGGTGGCAGGGAACCCTTCATGCGCGCCCACTCCTCGGTCGACATCACCAGCACGCGCGGTTCGCGCGCGGCGGGCGCGGCAGCGACCTCGCGCGGAATCCGCAGCGTGGCCACGGTGCCGCGCGGCGCATTGGCCGCGAGCGTCAATCCAGCGGCGTCGCCGTAGGTCAGCCACAGCCGCCCGCGCGCGTTCGCCAGTCCTGCGCCGGTGGACGCTTCGGTGACCGGCGCCTCCTTCGCGGCGCCGAGGCCCGCGCCGCTATCGGCGACTTCGATGACGACGGCGTCGCCCGCTTCGCGCGCGCGCACGTCGACGCGGCCGCCTTCGACGAGCGGCGCGATGCCGTGCTTGATCGCGTTCTCGACCAGCGTCAGCAGCACCAGGGGCGGCAGCTCGACCGCGCGTAGCGGCTCGGGCACGTCGACGCCGAATTCGAGCCGGCCGCCGAGCCGCATCCGCATGATGTCAAGGTAGTGCCGCACGTGGTCCGCTTCGCGCCCCAGCGTGACGCGCCGGGCGCGCATGTCGGGCACGGAGGTGCGCAGGTACTCGATCAGCGCGTCGGTCATCGCCAGCGCGTCGGGCGAGTTTTTCTGGATCAGATAGCGCAGGTTGGCGAGCGTGTTGTACAGGAAGTGCGGCTCGACCTGCGCCTGCAGCAGGCGCAGCTCGCTTTCGGCACTCTGCCGCGCGAGTCGTTCGGAGGCCGCTTCGGCTTTCAGCGCGCGCGTGATCGACGCGCGTTCGCGCCGGCGCAGCCGCGCGACCAGATCGGGGACGACGAACGCGAGCACGAGGTACCCGCCGAGGAACCAGCCGACCGACATGAAGGTGTCGCGCGCCCAGTCGCGGAATGCCCCCTGCCAGTCCGGATCGGCGCGCAGGAAATACCAGACGAGCAGCAGCACGCCGACGCCCACCGTCGCCTGGATCGCGGGGCCGATCGACGCGGCGAAATAGCCGACGCGGAACCCGACCCAGCAGCCCGCGGTCGTCGCCGCGATCGCGTACAGCAGGAAGTGCGTGGCGACCAGTGCGATCACGCGGTACGGCAGCGGCTGATCCGCGGCAAACGCCGGCCAGACCGTCAGCCACAGGGCGGCCGCGTACGCCAGCGCGAGCCAGGCCCAGGTTCGCCGCGCCCACGCGAGCGCCGCATCGATGTCGGCGACTTCGGTCGGCAGCGGGAAGCGGCCCAGCAGGAGCAGCGCGAAGATCCGGTGGTGCAGGCTCATGCCGCGCATGCTGCAGCCGGGCGCCGCGCGCCGCAAGGTCGGCCGCGACCGGATGCGGCGGTTGCGGCACGAGCCGCGACCAGCGCGGCACGAAGCGCGGCGCGAGCGCGAGAGCCGACGGCGATCGTCCGGCCGACCGCGTTCCGATACCGGTGCGGGAGACGCCCGCAGCGTGCGCGTGCCGACGCGTTCAGCGCGAACGAGCCCCCTCCGCGCCGAACGATCGCTCGCCCAGCAACCCCGGAATGCCGCCGCGACCGCGCCGCTGGGCGCGCTCGAGCAGGTAGGCGTCCTCGGCCTTCGACGCCGGCGTACGCACCGCCGCCGCGCCGACGCCGCTCGGTGGCGCGGGCAGCACGAGGTTCGCGTTCCAGCTTTTGCCTGCGCGCATCGCAAGCGGGGCGGGAAAGGCGTCGACGCTCGCCGGATCGATCCACGGCGCGAGGCTGCCGACGGCGAGCTTCACGCGCGGGCGGACCGCCGTCTCCGCGACGCGGCCGCGTTGGCCCCAGCGCACGATCAGCGTGGCGCCGGTCGTCGTCGGTCCGATCTTGTCGGTGATCGCCACGTCGCGCCGCACGCCATGGTTGCGGAACATCATGAACTCCTCGAACAGCATCGCGATGTCCTCGCGCGTCGTCGAGTAGTTGTATTCGTCGGTCGCGCGGTCGGGCGCGAAGAAGCCGGCGACCTGCTGCGGCGTGTAGGCGCGCTGCGCCGGCGTGGCCGTCACGCCCTGAAACTTCACCAGCGCGAGCGCGCGCATCTCGGCCGACTGCAGCGGCAGGCTGCGCGCCAGGTCGTCGGACGGCAGCTGCGCATTCGCGAAGCGCGGCCCGACGTTGTCCCACACGGTCGCGGCGTTGTTCAGCGCGCCGCGCGTCGCGGGTGGCAGGAAGTCGCTCGCGTGCGCCAGCTCGTGGTACATCAGCCAGCCCGCCTCGTACAGCAGGTAGTCGACGGTGCGCGTCAGCCGCGACGTCGCCGGCCAGGGCAGGAAGACGTTGTTGTTGTTCAGCGTGTAGCGCCAAACGCCGGAGTAGGCGAGGTCGCGGTCGAAGTCGGAGCGGAAGTCGGGCGCTTCGTTGATCACGTCGCGCTGCTCCGGCGTCAGCCATAAGTTGTCGGCGTCCAGATAGATCGCGCCGGTCAGTCCGTAGTAGAAGGAAGGCCGCACCTGCGCGCCGATGACGATCGCAGTGACGCCGTTGAGCAGGCGGCGGATGTCGGCCTTGTCGGAGCCGGCGATGAACTGCTCGAACACCGCGCCCATCCAGTCGTGCGACACGAGCACGCGATCCATGATCTGCGCGACCGTCGGCTCGTTGCCGCCCGTGGTCTGGTGCAGGAAGGGCAGTGTGGCGAGCGTGCAGGCGTTCCTGCCCGGGTCGGTCCACCGCAGCGCTGCGTCGTAGGTGCAGCGGACGAGATCGGCCGCGAACGGGCTCGTCGCCTTGTACGGGTACACGCGCGACACGTGCAGCCCGCTGAAGACGTGCGGGTTGCTGTTGTCCGGCGCCTGCGCGTAGTTCTCGACCAGCACGAGCGCGTCGTCGCTGTCGACGAGCCCCTGGGTCGTCCGCAGCGTCACGCGAAAGCGCAGCAGCGTGTCGCGCGCAACGTCCGGCGCCGTGAACAGCACGCGGTGCGGATCGGCCACGTCCAGCACGACCGGCGGACCTTCGATCTGCGTCCACGCGAGCGACGCAATCGCGTCGCCGGGCGGCAGCGTCGTCCATGCGCGCAGCGACACGTTGCCGCCCTTGCGCACGGCGTGATCGGCCCGCGCGAGCACGGTAGCGCCGCCCGCGACCGCAGTGACCGCGACGCTGGCGCTGCGCGCGGTGCCGGTCGCATCGTTGAAGTCGGCGCGGAACGCGTAGACGCCGGCGGAAGTCGGTTCGAAGCTGATCGCCTGCGTCTTGTCCGAGATCAGCGCGACTGCGTTGCCGGCCGTCTGCGTCCAGCGCACGTGGGTGAGCGTGCCGGTGCCTGCGCAATTGGCGACGACCGCGCCGGCCGCCTTGCCGACCGCCACACTCACGTCGCCGAGCGCGGAAAACGCATCGGCAGGATTGGCGCAGCTCGCGGCCGGCGCCGGCGTCGGATACACCGCGAGCGTCGCCTGCGCGCTGGCCGTTGCTCCCGCGGCGTTCGAGACGACCACCGAAAAGCGCGCGCCGTCGTCAGCCAGCGTCGCCGGCGGCGTCGTGTAGCTCGCGTCGGTGGCGCCGGTGATCGGCATGCCGTTCTTCAACCACTGATACGCAAGCGGCGGCGTGCCGATCGCGCCGACGCTGAAGGTCGCCGTCAGCCCGACCGCGAGCGCGCGGCTGCCCGGCTGCATACTGATCTGCGGCGCAACCGACGGCGCGGGCGCCGGCGCGCTGCCGCCACCGCCACCGCCGCCTCCGCACGCCGCGAGCGCCAGCACGGCCAACGCCGCGGCGGCCAGTCGCACGAACCGTTCCGCTGTCTGCATCGTTTCCCCCGGGCGGTGCACGCGCCGCGGCCAATCCTGCGCAGCGCTGCGCCCGCCGTCAAGCCGACACAACGGATGACCGCGTCCGCTCTACCGCCCCGGCAGCGGCATGCCGATGAACATCCACGCGAGCATGACCACGAGCGCGCCGAGGCAGGTGACGCCGACGAGCAGCAGCCGGTTGCGGCGCTGCGTCTCCTGCCGCAGCCGGCGCATTTCGGCGAGCAGGCGGTCGTCGCGACCGGTGTCGGTCAGCGCCTGGTGCAGCAGCCGCGGAAGCTGCGGCACAAGGCGTGACCATTGCGCCGCCTCGCGTCGCAGCTTGTCCTCGAGCCCCTGCCAGCCCATCTGCGCCTGCATCCAGCGCTCGAGGATCGGCTTGGCGGTTTTCCACAGGTCGAGGTCCGGGTCGAGCTGGCGGCCGAGCCCTTCGATCTGCAGCAGCGTCTTCTGCAGCAGCACGAGCTGCGGCTGCACCTCGACGTTGAAGCGGCGCGAGGTCTCGAACAGCCGCAGCAGCACCTGCGCGAACGAGATGTCCTTCAGCGGCCGGTCGAAGATCGGCTCGCACACCGCGCGGATCGCGTTCTCCAGCTCGTCCACGCGCGTGGCCGCGGGTACCCAACCGCTTTCGACGTGCAGCTCCGCCACGCGCTTGTAGTCGCGCCGGAAAAACGCGAGGAAGTTCTGCGCCAGATAGTTCTTGTCGCTTTCCGACAGCGTGCCGACGATGCCGAAGTCGAGCGCGATCCAGCGGCCGAAGTCTTCGCCCGCGTCGCCGACGTAGATGTTGCCCGGGTGCATGTCGGCGTGGAAAAAGCCGTCGCGCAGCGCCTGCGTGAAGAAGACGTCGACCGCGTCGCGCGACAGCTTCTTGATGTCGATGCCGGCGGCGCGCAGGCGCTCGACCTGGCTCACGGGAATGCCGCGCATGCGCTCCATCACGAGCACGTTGTCGCGGCAGCAGTCCCAGTACATCTCGGGCACGCGCAGCAGTTTCGAATCGGCGAAGTTGCGCCGCAGCTGCGAGGCGTTGGCTGCCTCGCGCATCAGGTCCAGCTCGTCGTGCAGGAGCTTGTCGAACTCGGCGACGACTTCGCGCGGCCGCAGCCGCTTTCCTTCGCGCCACAGCCTTTCGACCAGACCGGCGCCCACATCCATCAGGCCGAGGTCCTTTTCGATCGCCGGCAGCATGCCCGGCCGCAGCACCTTGACCGCGACCTCGCGACCGGCCCATGCGCCGAGCGCGGGCTCGTTCTTCATCACCGCAAGATGCACCTGCGCGATCGACGCGCTCGCCACCGGCGTGCGCTCGAAGCTCGCGAACACCTCGTCGATGCGGCGGCCGAGCCCGCGCTCGATCTCGCGCACGGCCAGTTCGGAATCGAAGGGCGGGACGCGGTCCTGCAGCTTCGCCAGTTCGTCGGCCACGTCTGCGGGCAGCAGATCGCGCCGTGTGGACAGCGCCTGCCCGAACTTGACGAAGATCGGCCCGAGGTCCTCGAGCGCGCGCCGCAGCCGCACGCCGCGGGGCTCGCGGAACGATCGGCCGACGGGTACCGCCCGCACGAGCCGCACGAGCCAGGCGCTCTTCAGGCTGGCGGCGACGATCTCGTCCAGCCCGAAGCGGTAGACGGTCAGAACGATGCGGGCGAGCCGGAGCAGGCGCAGCATCGCAACGGGTCAGCTGCGCTCGAGCAGTTCGATGCGCTTGGCCAGACGCTCGACGTCGTCGCGCAGTCTCGCGACTTCGCGCGAGAAGTCCTCGACTTCGCCGCGCGCGGCGAGCATCGGATTCTCGGCGACGAAGTAGTCGGCGGCGGTGCGCGCGAGGCGCTCGGCGTTGTCCTGCGCCTGGGTCAGCGCGGCGCGCAGGAAGCCGACGATGCGCACCGCGGCGGCGTCGCCGACGAAGCGCGCCAGCTCCTCCTCGGGTTCGGGGCGCAGGTTCTGCAGCACCTGCGACAGCGCCTGCGCGAACTCGGCGTCGCCGGCAAGCCGCACGTTGCGCAGCACCGCCTGCGGATCGACGAGCGCCTGCGGCAGCGAAACGCCGTCCACCGTCACGGTCACGTTCGGTTCCCCCTGCGCAGCGGTGAACGTCCCGCCTGCGGCGACCGCCAGGCTCAACACGAAAGGCAGCGCTTCGATACGCGCGATGCGGCCGGCGTACGGCGCGAGCTTGTCGCGCGCCCAGGTCTCGCGCGCGAGCAGGCGGTTGAGCAGCGCGACGGCGGCGCCGGACGCGAGCTGGTCGATCATCGAAATGAAAAGGGCACCCGAAGGTGCCCTGGATTGTCGCAGATCGCGCGCTCGGGCCGGCTAACTCAGCTGCTGGATGCCCGCGAGCAGCCAGCCGGTCTTGCCGTCGACCGGCTTGACGAGGTTCCACACCTCGTCGACCTGCTCGACTTCGCCGTCGACGCGCAGCGTGCCGGTGAAGCGCACGCTCGCCAGATGATCGGTCGCGGACGTTTCGATGCCGAGCAGCGAGGCGTCGAGCGCGAGGATCTCGGTCCTGCTCGTGCCGCCCCCGCGCGCGCGCAGCTCGTGCGTCAGCGCGGTGAACATCTCGTTCGTCGTGAACTCGGCGAGTTCGTCCAGATCGCCCTTGTCCCACGCCGCTTGCAGCCGGCCGTAGTAGGACTTCGCGTTGGCGAGGAAGCCCTCGGCGTCGAAGCCCGCGGGAACGCCCCAGGGCTGCGGCGCGGCGGCCGCGCCGCGCATGAACTCGTCCATCGCCGAGCCGGGCCGCGCGGCGGTCGTCGGCTCGACGGCGGTGCGCGCGATCGGCGCCGGCTGCGCCTCGTAGCCGAGCGGCTGTTCGCGCGCCGGTGCGCCGGCGGTACCGTACGCCGGTTGCGGCCCGCGCAGACGGCGCAGCACGAAGCCGATCACGAGCGCGATCGCCAGGCCAAGCAGCACGACCGTGAGGATCGCCGCGAGCGTTTCGCCGAAACCGAGCCACGAGGCGAGCGCGGCGATACCCAGGCCCGCGGCCAGCCCCATCAGCGCGCCGCGCCACGGGCTCGCAGCCTTGGTCGTCGCCGCCGCTCCGCCGGCGGTTGCTGCAGCGGGATTGGCCTGCTGCGCGGGCGCGGCCTGTTGCGGCGACTGCTGCGGGGGCGTCATCTGCCGCTGCTGCTGAAGCTGCTGCGACTGACGGCCGAAGGTCTTGCCGCCGCCGAGACGGCGCTGCGCTTCGGCATCGAACGCGAACGACGCGGCCACCAGGCCGATCATCGCACCCACCAACCACTTCTTCATGCTTCCTCCTCGTTGCGCGGAAGCGTTGCCGACCCGCGCTTCAGATCTTCACGCCGACGTGCAGCGCGCACACGCCCACCGTCAGGTTGAACCATTCGACCCGCTCGAACCCCGCCCGTTCCATCATCGCCGCCAGTTCCTGCTGCGACGGATGCACGCGAATCGATTCCGCGAGATAGCGGTAGCTCTCGGCGTCGCCCGCGATCCTGCGGCCAAGCCACGGCAGCACGTTGAACGAGTACGCATCGTAGAGAGGCGCGAGCGGCCGCCATATGCGGGAAAACTCCAGTACGAGAAGCTTTCCGCCGGGACGCAGAACGCGCCGCATCTCCGCGAGCGCGCGGTCCTTGTGCGTCATGTTGCGCAGGCCGAAGGCGACCGTGACGACGTCGAAGCGGTCGTCGGGGAAGGGCAGTTGCTCGGCGTCGCACTGGGCAACCGGCAGCAGCAGCCCCGCGTCGAGCATGCGGTCGCGGCCTTCGGCGAGCATCGCGCCGTTGATGTCGGTCAGCCACACTTCGCCGGTGGGGCCTGCTTCGCGCGCGAACTTCAGCGCCAGATCGCCCGTGCCGCCGGCGATGTCGAGCACCTTCATGCCGGGCCGCACGTTGGCCTGCCGCACCGAGAACGCCTTCCACAGCCGGTGCAGCCCGACCGACATCACGTCGTTCATCAGGTCGTACTTCGACGCGACCGAATCGAACACGCCGGCGACGTGTTTGGCTTTCTCCGGCTCGGGGACCTCCTTGAAGCCGAAGTGGGTCGTCTTGTTCGTCTCGTCGGTCATCGTGAGGTTTTGGATTGCGGATTGCGGATTGCGGATTGCGGATCGCGTGGAACTTCTACTGCGCGCTGCGTCCCGCCGAAAACCGGCTATGGCCTGCGAAGGCCGCGACTCGGAACGACCGCGCATAGCTCAGCGCAATCCGCAATCCGCGCTCCGCAATCCCCTCAGTGGTGGCCGCAAGCGGAGCCGCCGTCGGGCACGAAGGCGGCGTTGCGCGGATCGGCCGGATCACGGCTGGCGCCGACTTCGGCGAGCCGCGCCAGGTACTCGGCCCACAGCCGTTCCTGCTCGACGCCGAGGTGGTACAGGTATTCCCACGAGTAGATGCCGCTCGAGTGACCGTCGGAGAAGTTCGGCTGCACCGCGTAGTGGCCGATCGGATCGAGCGACGTGATCGTCACGTCGCGCTTGCCGACCTGCAGGGTCTCCTGCCCCGGCCCGTGCCCGCGCACTTCGGCCGAAGGCGAATAGACGCGGAGGAACTCGAACGGCAGCTTGAAGGTCTTGCCGTCGTCGAATGCGATCTCGAGCACGCGCGACGCGGCGTGCAGGGTGATGTCGGTGGGTTGCGGAGAGCGGGCCATGCCGCAAGCATAGCCGCTCCCGGTACGTTGACCGTTTGCGTCCGCCGTCGGCCTTCGGCCGACGGCGGACGCAAACGCTACCGCTGCCAGCAGCGCGCGACCGTCCCGGTGCCCGTAATGCCGCGCACGCCCGCCTGCGTCAGCGTCAGGTTGCCGCATTCGGCGTCGGTGAACGCGTCGCTGCCGGCCGGGCAGGTGCCGGCGGTGCCGCAAGGCGTGGCCGTCAGCGTGTAGGTCTGTCCGGTCGCGCTGCCGGTGAAGTCCACCGTCACCGCGTAGCTCGCCTTGCCCTCGGCGGGCGCGACGGCCGGCAGCGCGGGTGCGGCGCCCGCCTGCGCCTGGCAGTTGGCCACACTCGTGCGGTTGTAGCAGCCGTTGGTCGTGTAGTTGCGCTCGAGTGCGTTGGCCGCGTCGAGCAGCACGGTCTTTGCGCCGGAACGCTTGGAGCGGGTCACGTAGTTCGTGTAGTTCGGGATCGCGATCGCGGCGAAGATGCCCGCGATCACGATCACGATCAGCATCTCGACCAGCGTGAAGCCGCGCGCGGCGCGGCGCATCGTGTTCGTCGTCTTCTTCACCGTGTCACCTCGCGCCACGAGTCGCGCCCGAGCCGGTTGAAGGTCCGGTTGCGTTCGATCTGGATGTTGCCCGACGTGCCGCTCATCACCTTCTGCGCGGTCGGGCTGCCCTCGAGCACCAGCGGCTGCTTGACGATGCCCACGCCGAGCGGAACGCCGCCGACGCGTGTATCGCTGTCGTTGACGAGCCCGTCGCCGTTGGTGTCGAACACCGAATACGGCAGCTTGGCGCCGGTCTTGGCGTCGACTTCCATCAGCCAGCCCGAACCGCCGAAGTTGCAGGGGTCGTCGGACGGGATCAGCGTCGTGAAGATGACCCGGCCTGACCGGACGACCGCGCTGCCGATCACGCGCTCCTTGCTGGTCGGCAGATCCATGTACCAGCCGCGTTTGGTCGCCCAGTCGACCGTGTTGGTCGACACGTCGCGCAACGGGGTCGTGACGCCGCGGAAGTTGACGTTGACCAGGCTGATCGTCTGCTGCTGGAGCTGGCTGCGATCGGTCGTCGTGACGCGCGTGCCGTTGTCGAGGATCCCGTAGAACGACTGCGTCGTGGTGTCGATGTTGTCGGTCGTCGTGAAGAAGCGGCCGGTGCCGAACAGCACGATCACGCCGGGCACGCCCAGCGGCGGGCGGGCGAGTTCCACGCGCGGCTGGATCGACTGCACCTGTCCGGAGGAGTTGCGCGCCTGGAACAGCGGTGCGCCGTTCGGGAATCCCGTCGCGGCCGGGAAGGCGATGCCCCACAGGCTCGGGTTCGGATTGCTCAAGTCGAACTTCCACACGTTGCCGCGCATGTCGGTCGCGTACGCGTAGTCGTAGACGCTGTCGCCGTTGGCGTCGTACAGCGTCGGTGTGCCGAGTCCGTTCTGGTTCGGCGAGACCGCGCCTCCCACGCCGGTGTCGATCTTGCGGATCAGCGTGCCGTCCGCGACGCGCACGATGTACAACACCCCGCGCTCGCCGGCGCTCCGATAGCCGTTGCCGAACACCACGCCCCACTCGCCGTTGTTCAGTTTGACGACGACACCCTGTCCCATCGTGTGCCCGAGGTCGGTGGCGTAGGTCGGGTCGACCGCGTCGCCCGGACGCGCGGCCGTGCTCGAGTTGATCTCCCACAGCACCTTGCTTGCGTCGAAGGCGTCGGGGTTGGTCACGTCGAGCGCGAAGATCGACTTCGCGCCGGCCCCCGTCGTGCCGATCAGCACGGTTTTCCAGGCACTGCCGAAGAAGGCGTCCCAGGCCGACGGCGAGCCGTCGACTAAGTAGCGATGCGCGTAGGCCGGGTCCGACAGCAGCGACAGACTCGGGATCACTGCGTTCGGCACGTAGGCGAAACGCTCCTCGCCGGTCAGCGCGTCGAAGGCGCGCAGCATGCCGTCGTTGGCACCGACGTACAGCATCTTGCGGCGCGACTGCTTGCTCGTGAGGAAGCTGCGGTACGGCGTCGTGCCTGTCGCCAGACCCTCCGGCAGCCCCGCGTAGCCGAAGTTCTCCGCACTGACGAAGACCGGATCGGAGTTGACGATGTCGCCGAGGTTGGTGCTGCGATTGCGCCATGAGCCGCCGTTCTTCTCCTCGCGGCTGGCGTCGCCGCGCAGGTACGCGAGCAGCTCCGGCGAACCGATGGACGGCCACAGCCCCGCCGCGGTCAGCTCGGACTCGGTGAAACCGATGCCCGCAGTGCCGCCCCACGAGTACACGTTGCGCAGGTCGTGGCGCGGGATCTTGCCCGCGTCGGTCGCCTCCCAGACGGCGCTGCCGAGCGTGCCGTCGACGTTGATGCGGTACGCCGTCAGTCGGCCGGTCCAGTCGCCGCTGTTGAAGCGCGCCTGGAACAGCAGCGTGTCGGTGGTCAGACGCGTCGAGTTCGTTGCCAGGGCGGCGGCTGCGCTCTCGCGTTCGAGGATGCGGTTCAGCGCGGTGCCGAGCGCGTCGGCCAGCGCGCGCGGCGTGTCTGCGCTGAAAGACTGGCCGCGGCTGTTGATGGCGGCGTGCCACAGGTCGTACACGTTGCCGGGCGACAGATCGGCGCCCGTCGTCGGCCAAGTGCCCGCGCCGCTGAGCAGGTTCGAATACCCGGTGCCGGCGTACGTCGACCCCGCCCACTCGATGCCGGGCTCGTTGAGCGTCTTGCTCAGACCGAGGCCGACCGTAAAGGTGACGAGGTGCTGCCACGTCGCCGGATCGTTCTTCGGGTTCCAGTACTGCTGGTCCGCCGTGCCGTTGCGATCGACGCGGTACGGGATCAGGTTGTTCGCCAGATCGGACCGCAGATCGGTGGCCCAGTAGTGGAAAGCGATGTCGGCGACGCTGTCGCTGTTGCCGTCGCGGTAGATCGCTGTCTTGGCGTCCGTGATGCTGTACGCGGTGCCGTCGGGCAAGGTCGTCGCGGCGCCGTCCTTGTTACCGCAGGAGCCTCCGCTGCAGTAGTTGCCGGCACCGTCGTTCCAGATACCGTCGGTCATCAGGATGTGGAAGTTCGGGCGGCACGAGAATTCGGTCCCCGCGGAAACCTGCGGATCCTGCGCGTAAGGGCTGCTGACGCCGTTCGTACGGAAGTAGTCGCCGGCGCGCTGCGCCGCGCCCCGCAGCGGCGTGCTGCCGCTGGCGGGCATGCGCGACATCCAGTGATAGAAGTTGGCGCGATGTGCGCCGTCGAGCACGCGGATGCGTTTGTCGACACTGTTGCTGGTGACACCGGCCGCGGTCCAGCCCTGGCAGGCGGAGGTGAACAGCCGTCCGGCCGTCGTACCCGACGATGTCGTGGCGTTGCAGGAGTTCAGCGACTGCCAGGCGACGCGCGCCGTGGTCGGCACGCCCACCATCGCGCGCGTCGCAGCCGTCGCCGTCATCAGGTTGCGTGTGCGGTAGAACGAGTACCAGTTGGCGAAGTTCTGCCGTTCGTCGTCGCCGTCGACGACACCGTTGCCGTCCATGTCGGCCGGGCCGGCTTGGTCGCCGACAACGCGCAGCGCGTAGCACGCGTCGTTGGTCAGCGCGGCCGACGCGCACGCCGTGCCGGCGGGGTCGTACACGTAGTAGTACGCGGGCACGCCTACGTAGCGCCGATCGCCGCCGGCAGCGGTATTGAAGTCGGCGTCCGGGTTCGAAGCCAGGTTGTTCCGGGTGGCGTTGCTTCCGCAGAAGTTGAATCCCGCCGGATACGGGCTGACGGTCCGCGATGTGTCCAGAAGGTTGCTGGATGACGGGTCGTACGCCCACGTGACTTGATAGTTGACTGACAAGTCGACCGACCCGCGCGACGTCTCGAAGCCGTTGATGTACGCGGTCTTGAAGCTCGTCGAGTAGGTCGTGTACGTCCCGGATGCCGCGTTGTAGTTGACCGGCGGGTCGTAGCGGCTGCGCGGGTTGTAGTAGATCGGGTTGTAGTCGGACGACTTCGCGCGGCGCGTCGAATGATCCGCACACAATTGGTCGGGCGCATACGCCCAGCGCATCGAACCCGAATCGTCGAACGTGATGACGATGTTCGGCGCCAGCGGTGTCGGCAGGAACGGCGGGTTGTTCGAAATCGTGAACGCCGCGGCCCCCTGGGCGACGAGCAGCGCGCAGACGCCGACCAGGCGGCGTAGCGGTAAGCGATCGGAACGGCTCTTCTTCATCGCAGTCTCCAGAACCCTTGCTCGTCCTCGTCTACGGCCGCACGTACATCGACTGCACCGACGCCGACGTGCCGGCGTTGACCCCGAAGCCGACCGCCGTGATCCGGTAGACGGTCAGGTTGGTCGGCAGGCTGCCGGCGACACGGACCTCGGGCGGCACCTCGATGTCGATGACCTGCTCGACGATGCAGCGCGGCTGGATCGACACGTCCGGCAGCGCGGTCGGGATCGTCCGGACCTTCGCGGCGTTCTTCCAGTCGGTCATCGACATCTCGAACTGCTGCGGCTGGTCCACCGCCGGCGCCGTGTACATGCCGTTGCTTCCGTTGAAGAGCGGCAGGCCGCCGCCGATCGGCGCCAGCACCGATTCGCAGTCGCGCAGCGAAGCCTCCGCCGCCTCGAAGGCGCGGATGCGGTCTCGCGTGTTGCCCGACATGCGCTCTTCCTGCGTGGCGACCGAATAGGCAGCCACGCCCATCAGGCTGAGCATCGCGAGGAAGATCAGCCCGACGACGAGCACGGCGCCTTGCTGGCGAACGTGGAAGGCGGGTGTGTGATGTCGCCTGTTCATCTTCGCACCTCAGAGCACCCGGTTGCGCAGCGCGATGGTGGTCGTGAAGACCTGTCGCAGCCGGCGATCGGGCGCCGTCTGCGTCTCCGGCAGGCCGTCGCCGGTGGTGTCGCGGAACGCGTAGGTCTGCGCGTTGGTCGTGATGTTTCCTTCGGGGCCGACGACCAGCAGGCTGATGCGCACGCTGACGACCTGCCGCCAGTTCGGCGTGGCGGGTGCGGCCACGAGCGAGTTGGCGCGCACGTAGGTGTCGGCGATGTCGTCGGGCTCCGGCATGCTGGTGTCGACGCCGTAGACGATGTCCATGTCCTCGACGTTGTCGACCAGTTCCTCGATGCCGTCGGCCGAAACGCGATACAGGCTGCGCCGGCCGGCCGGGTTGGTGCCGACGAAGTACGTGGTTTCGATGAAGCGCATCGCGCCGGCGCGGCTGCCTTCGGCGAAGTCCGCAGCGCCCGGCGTGATGACCGCGGCGTTGCCGAGCGAACCGTCGAGTCCGCCGCCGCTGACGCCGAACTGCAGCACGGTCGGGTAGTTGCCGATGCCGGTCGTGGCGGGGTTGTTCGTGACGCGGAACATCATCGCCTGCTTGCAGTCGCTCAGCACGACGAGATCGCCGTTGCGTGCGCCCATGGCGTTGTGGCGCAGCGTGACGGTGCGCGCCACCGGATCCGAGCTGCCGACGATCCCGGTCTGCAAACCCGCCGAGCGGCGCACGGTCAGCACGTCGCCCGCGGCGTGCGCGATCGGCGTGGCGGTCGTCAGCGTCGGGTTGACCCAGCCCGTACCGTCTTCGTAACCGATCACGCCGTCGCCGGCGCCATTGAAGGCGATCGCCGGTTGCGTGATGTTGTAGAAGGTGCCCGCATCGGCCGACAGGCTGCGCGAGCGGCAGCCCGTGTAGCTGGTCATCCGCAGGTCCTGCGCGATGTAGTCGAGCGCGAAGCGCCCACCTTCCTGTACGCGCGCCAGGTTCTCGTTGGCGCGGTAGGCGCCGCGCGAACCGATGTAGACGTAGGTGATCGCACCCATCACGATCAGCGCGATCGTCATGCTGATCATCAGCTCGATGATCGTCAGGCCGCGCTGCCGCGCGCGGCGCGTGCGTGCCGGCGAGCGGCGCATCAGTTGTTCCATAGCCGTGTCACAACCGTGTAGTTCGCGTTGGCCGGCCCGCCGGCGCGGGTGTCGTCCCACTGCACGGTGATCGTCACCAGGTTGTTTGCCAGGTCGATTGCGACCGCGCCGTCGCCGGCCGGCAGGTTGCGCAACTTCGCCAGCCAGTCGGCGAGGTCCCGGTCGCGCACCGACGTACCGGTCGGCGCCGCATCGGCCAGCGCCAGTCCGTAGTTGCGCGCCTGGCCGAGGTTCGCGCGCATGCGCTCGGCCATGTCGTCGGCGTACTGCGCGGCCTGTGCGCGATAGAACGATCCCTGGCTCGTGCGCAGGCTGGCGGCCTGCAGCCCCGCCATGCCGAGCAGGCCGAGCGAGAGGATCACGATCGCGACCAGCACCTCGAGCAGGCTCAGGCCGCGTTGACGGCGAACGCGTGGGACGGAGGAGGTCATCGTCGGGTGCTCCGGCTGTTCACGTCTCTATGGATTGGTGCAGCTCGCGACGGCGCCGCTGTCCTTTTCGGGCACGCCGTCGTTGTTCGAGTCGAGGCCGAAGCGCACGCGCCCCGCGCCGTTGACCAGCACCGCGCGCGCGCGCGACTGGCCGTCTTCGACGAGGTTCGCGCCGTGGCAGACCACGAAGGCGCCGCCGCCGGCAGTGGTCAGGCGGCCGCCGGCGTCGAACGCGATGAAGTTCGCGAAGTTGGCGTTGCCGTACAGCGTCAGCGGCGCTTCCAGCGGGGCGCCCGCGCGCAGCGTTTCTTCGCCCGCATCCTGTGCGGCGTTGCGGTTGGTGTCGACGAACATCGTCCAGCCCGCGCCCCAGTTGCCCGATCCGGCCGTGCCGCCGTGAACCAGCGTGATCTGCTCGCCGCGCCGCACCGCCTCGCTGCGCGCGAACTGCAGCGCCGTATAGAACTCGTGCGTGCTCGAGGCGAGGCGATTGTTCAGGATGAAGGTCTGCATGTTCGGCACGCCGATGCCGAGCAGGATCGCGGCGATCGCCATCACGACCAGCACCTCGATCAGCGACAGACCGCGGTTCGCGGTCGGTGCCCGACGCCGTGCGTTTCTGACATCCACTGCCGCCCTCCAAGGCCGAATCGGCCGCATCCGAACGGGAATTCGGACGCGCATTCGACGGCTAAAGGTAGGCGGCGGTAGCCGGCGTCTAAGGGCCGATAAGCGGCGAAAACTTCAGGCGGCCACCGGCCGCTCGTGCCCGATCGGCGGCAAAATCGTCAGCGGCAGGGCAAGTCCGGTGCGAGGATCCGGGTCGACCCGTCGGTGGCTACGCAGACCCGGCGCGACGCCTCGCCGCCGGCTGAGGCGAACGCGAGGACGACCGGCGTGGCATGGTCGAGCGCGCCGACCGGCCTGAAGCTCACCGCGGCAAGCGGCGCGGCATGCGCGACGGCGGATGCGCTGATGTCGACACGGCGCCCGGGCTCGACGTGCAGCACGGTTTCACCCGTATCGATGCGGCCGTTGCGGTTCGTGTCTTCGAAGACGGCCCAGCCGCGCCTCCAGGACTGCGCCTCCACGGTGCAGCGGACTTCGCGCAGCGGCCGCTCGGCGCCGTTCTCGTCGATGCCGCACACGGCCACCGGGACGCGCCGCGCGATCGCAGCCGTACGCGCGAACTCCAGGCTCGCCACCAGGGCACGCGCGCCGGCGGACTGCTGTTCGTTGAGCGCAAGCGCCAACACCGAGGTCGTGCCCAGCCCCAGCACGAGCGCGCCGATCGTGGCCGCCACGAGCGACTCGACCACGGTCACGCCGCGTTGGCGGCGGGCGTACGAAAACGGAAGGCAGGTGCGGCGCACGTCGAAAACCTCTGCTCGGGTTTTCGACGAGCGACTTGATCGCTTGAGTGCGTGCGATGCCGCGGGAAGGTGTAGGAAGTGCGCCTACACCGAGCATTCGGTGTTCGCGCTGGCGGCGGCGGGTGGATCGGGAGATCGGCGCGTCAGCGCCGCCAGCACTCCGCCGCAGGCCTGGTGTTGTTGACGGCGCCGCGCACGCCCGTGTGGGTCAGCGTGAGGTCGCCGCATTCGTCGCCGGCCATCGAGCCGGTTCGCGTGGCGGTGAGCGTGTACGTGGTCGAGCCCGCACCGCCGCCCGCGCTGATCGCGATGTTGTACTTGGCCGCCGCCGGCGCCGCCGGGCTCTGCGTGAAAGGCCCCGGCAGCGCGCAACTGTAGGCGTTGTTTTGCGTGAAGCAGCGCTGCAGGAAGGCAGCGGCCTCGAGCAGCGTCTGCTGCGCTTCGTTGCGGTTGGCGCGCTGAATGTACTGCGTGTACGACGGAATCGCGATCGCGGCGAGGATCGCGATGATCACGACGACCGCCATCAGCTCGATCAGCGTGAAACCGCGGGGATGGCACCGCCGATGGTCGCGTTTCATCGCATGCGTCCGGGGCATCATTCGATGATCTGCCGCCAGGTACGCACGGCGCCAATACCGCCGCGCGGCACGCACCGGCCGGAGATCGACCCGTCGATGCCGGTCGAGAAGATGTAGTCGAATCCGGCCGGGCATGTGCAGGTCGCCCCCGGCGGGCACGGCGGCGGCGGCGGCGGCTGGGTACCGCCGCCTCCCGGCGGCGGAACGCTCGCGCCTGTACGCGAATAGAACGGCAGCAGACCGAACGATCCGGGCACCTGGACCGCACCCGAGTCCGGATCGCCAAAGCTGCGCGTGCCGAGGAAGCTGCCGGTCAGCGGATCGAGCCGGTACAGGAACGAGTCGCCGCCGGGGCTGCACGGATCGGTCGACGGGATGAACGACTGCGCCAGCAGATTGATGCCCAACTGGATCGGCGGAATCACCATACGCTCGCGCGGCGTAACCACTTGCGCGCTCGACGTATTCACGGCCGACCCGGCGACGCTGTACTGCACACCGAGGTCCAGATACCAGCCGCGCTGGCCGGCGCCGTAGTTCACCGGGAAGTTGGTCAGCCGGTAGTTCGTGGGCTCGTCGCCGACGATCGACGGATCGAAGGCATCCTTCAGCGTGATCGCCTGCTGCACCATGTCCGTGCTGCCGCGGAAATTGGCATCGAGCGGAACGGCCGATGGCTTATCCCACACGCCGTACAGCGTCTGCACGTCGGTGTTGTCCTTGTCGCCCGGCGAAAAGAGCTTGCCGGTGCCGAAGATCACCATCGCCCCGCCGTTCGGATGCCGGCGCAGCAGCGGTCGCGCGAAGATCGGCTGACGCTGCCCCGCGAGATTGCGCGCCTGGAACAGCGGCTGGCCGCCGAGCGCGACGTTCCACGACGCCGGGTCGGTGCTGCTCAGATCGAATTTCCAGAGATTGCCGCGCAGGTCGCCGGCATACACGCCGATCAACTGCTGGTTGGCGTCGAACGCGGGGGCGGGCGTACTCAGGCCGTTCGGATTCGAGCTGTCGCCGTCACCGGTGTCGATGATGCGGATCGGATTGCCGGTTTCGAGGTCGACGATGAACAGTGCCGCGCGCTTGTTGTCGCTCTCCGGACCATTGCCGAACACGCCGACCCACTTACCGTTCTTCGCGCGGGCGGTGAATGCCGGCCCGAACACGTGCCCGAGGTACTGATAGCTCGAACTCGACAGCGAGGTCTCGTCGAGGTCCCACATGATGTTGCCGGCGCCCAGCGTCGCAGGGTCGGTCGCATCGATCGCGAAGACCGAGCGCCCGCCCGCGCCGAGCGAGCCGATGACGACCGTTCGCCACGACGCGGAGCCGATGCCGTTCGGCGCGATGTACGCGTCACCCGAGGCCGGCACGCCGTCGACGAAGTAGCGGTGCGCGTAGTCCGGCCGCGTCAGCTCCGGCAGGTTGCGAATGATCGAGCGCGGCACGTACGCAAACACCTCCGCCCCCGTGTCGGCGTTGAACGCGTGGAACATGCCGGCGTTCGATCCGACCCAGATCAGCGGCGTGCGCCCCGTTCCGGCGCCCGTGCCGGCGTTCGCGCGGACGAAGGCCTGGTAGGTGTCGCGCCCCGGCGTGCCGGTCGGCAACAGGTCGAGCGCGAAGTCATCGTCCTTCACATACAGCGGGCTCGAGTTGATGATCGAACCAAGCACGTTGCTGTTGGCGCCGCGCGGGCGATCGCGCAGATTGCCCGGCGGGACTGCGCTGCGCTCCTTGCTGCGATCGCCGCGCAGGTAGTTGATCACGTCGGCTGCGGTGGCCGAGGGATTGCTGCTCAGCTCGGCCATCTGCGACGACGAGACGCCCGTCGACCCGCTTTCCGGAACGAAGTCCACACGCGATCCGTCCGGGCGCAGCGTGAAGATGCGCCGCGCATTCGGCGCCGGCAATTGGTCCGACGCTCGCCATTGCCACGGGTTGCCGCTGAAGTCCTTGAACTGCAGCGTCGCCGGATCAATCTCGCGGCGATAGAGGTTGCCGGCCCAGGTGCCCTGCGAGAACTCGGCCGTGAACACACCGTTGCCGACATCGAGGAACGCCGTCGTCGCCGTCGCTGCGGAACCGCTGCTCGCGCGCTCGATGATTTCGCGCAGCGCCTGCGCAAGTCGCGCCGACAGTTCCTGCGGATCGTTGGCGACGAGCAGGCGGCCGCGGCTGTTGATCGCTGCGTGCCACAGATCATCGGCCGCCGTCGGATTGAGGATGCTCACCGATGGCCAGTTGTCCGCGCCCGTGTCCAGGTTCTGCAGGAATGTGTCGCCCTGTCCCGTCTTGGTACCGACGAGGCCGAGCGCGACGGCCATGATCGACAGGTTCTGCCAGAACGCCGGGTTCGCAGTGCTCGGCGCAACGCTGTTCGGCAACCCTGGCTGCAAGTCCCGATACCAGAAGTACATGCCGATGTCGGCGAGTGTCTGCGACTCAGTGCCGACATATCGGCGGTTGTTCGTGTTGTCGAGGGCGTTGGAAAAGCTCCCTGTGACCTTGCTCGGGTCGTATTGATAGCAGGGGCCGCCCGACGGCGGGCAGATCAGGGGGCCGGTCGTGTTGTCAGCGTTCTGCACTCCAGGTGGCAGGCCGCTGAATAGGTTCGAGCGGTTTTCGTTCCAGTAGCCGTCGGTCGAGTAGACGTGGTAGCTCTGCCGGCAGGCCGCGAACTGACCATCGCCCGAACCCGGGTTGTCCGCCCATGGGCCGCTTGGGTGCGGATTGCCGCCGCCGTTGGTCCAGGCAAAGTAGTCGCCAACCTGATACAGCGCGCGGCCCGACGGGGTCGCGCCATTAACGTCGTGGTTGTTCAGCACATTGAAGAACTGCGCCCGGTACGACCCGGCGAAATCCCGCACGCCGAGCCGAACGGTCGTCGAGATGAAGCCGTCGACGTTGTACGTGTCGGCCTGGTTCGGCGAGCCATTGATAAGTCCGAAGCCGACGCGAAACCCTGTGCCGAGTGCCGCCATCGCGTTGCCCATCGCGCCGCGCGCCAGCAGCGTGCGCGAGCGGTAGTACTGGAACCAGTTTGCGAAGTTCTGGATTTCGGCCGCGTAGCTGCAGGTCGTCGCGGTACCGCCCGAAGGCGTCGTGCATCCAGGATCGTCACGCTGATTCGGAGTCGCTACCGTGAAGGTGGCGCTCGGAACAACTTCGACTCGCGTGTAGCAGTCCAGATCGCCGGCCGTACCGTCGCAGTTCGCGTTGCCCGTATTGAACAGATAGTAGACAGCGAAGGTCGCCGTGCCAGATACCGAAGGCACCGTGTAGGAACCGCTGAAAGCGCCCTCGCCGCTGTTCTGTGGCGTGCCACTGACGCCACCGTTGATCGTTCCGGAGACGAGGTTCAGCCCGCCGCGTGCCGGATGGTAGGGGTTGAACAGCGCATTCGTGGGATTCGCGTTCGCGAAAGTGTTTCCGTTGGCGTCCGTCCCGGTCCAAGGCCGATACCGCAGCCGCGGGTTGTAGTACATCAAGTTCTGCGATGCCGAGCGCGCGCGCGCAACGTTGATGGCATGCGCAAACCCCTGGAACGCGCGCGAACCGGTCAAATCGGTGTTCGGCCCACCGTCGCCCACGGCCTGATAGGGCGAAGACAGCGGGATCGGAAAGAGGCGATCGGTTATCGAAAACCCGGGGCTGTCCGGCAGGTACTCGGCGAGCATCGAACCGGAGTTGTCGATCGTGACGAAGACGTTCGGATCCGGTTGGCGCTGCAGAAACTGCGGCTCCTGCGCAAGCGACGCCGGCGGAGTCGTCGGGGCCGCGAACGCGGCAGGCGCCCACGACATCGCCAAGTAGATGCCGAGCACCTGCGCGCAGAGCAGGCGGCGCGCCGCGTGCGGAATCGGTCGTGCGATCTCGGTCATTCGAGGCCTCGGCATGAGAATCGTCTACGGTGCGATCGGGTTCGGCCGCAACTGGCTTTGGACGGTCGCGGGGAAGTTCGTCGCCGAGTTGTCGCCAAAGCCGCGCGCCGTGACGATGTACATCGTCGGCCGCGTGCCGCGCGCAAAGCGAATCGTGTAACCGCCGCTGTCGCCCAGCGCCTCTTCGATCATGCAGCGCGGTGCGGCCACCCCCGTCGGCACGTTCGACGGTGTGAGGCTGCTGACCGGGTCGGCCCAGTTGGCGTTGGCGGAGGATGGCGGATTCCAGCGTGCGCCCAACGGCGGCGACTCGACGAACTTGACCGCGTCCAGCTTGATCGTGCCGGTCGGATCCTCGCCGTTCCAGACGATCTCCTCGCAGTGACGCAGCGCCAGCTCGGCCATCTCGAATCCCACCGATGACGACCGCAGGTTCGCGGCGATGCGCTCCTCGGTCGTGACGCCGCGGATCGCGACCACGGCCAACAACGTGACCATCACGAGCATGACCAGGCTGAGCGGGAGCACGATGCCGCGGCTGGCGCGGACGCTGGGCGCAATGCGGTTCATCTTCATCCTCACAGCACGCGGTTGCGCAGGGTGACGACCTGCGTGAAAGTCCGGCGCAGCCGGCCGTCGTTCGGGAACGCGCGGTTCTGGCAGTCGACGCCGGGCTGTAGGCCCGTCGTCAAACCCGCGTTCTCCGAGACGACCTGCACGCACAGCTCGACGCCGAGCACCCGACCCCACTGCGCCGCCGTCCAGCCTGCGGCCGATTGCGGATCGACGATCTGCTCGGTGCGCGAAAACGGATCGCCCACGCGCAACCTGACCTGCAGGTCCTCGACGTTCGGCACGAGCGGCGCCGCCACGCCGTCGTTGCCGACGCACATGAGCGTCGGAACGCCGCCGGAGTTGGCCACATAGAAGCGGTTACGCGTCGCCAGTTGCGGCGCAATCGGCGAGTTCGCCGCGGTGATCGTCGCACCGAGGCAGTCGCGACCCTCGCCGGAACCGGTTGCCGCTGCGCCTCCGACGAGATAGGAAACCGCCAGCGCATCCGCCTGCGCAGACACGTTGTTGCAGTTGGGTGTGGCCGCGCTCGGATTGTCGAAGCCACCCGAGCAGACGCGCAGCGCCTCGCCGACGAAGTTCGATGGATTGCCGACCAGCCAGAAGTCCGACGAGTTGATCTGGCCGTAGCCGGCCATGCGCAACTGATACGCCAGGCGGTCGAGCGCGAGCTGCCCGGCCGCCTGCATGCGCTGGACGTCGGCGCTGGCGCGGTAGGTCTGTCGGTTCGCGCCGTAGATGCTGATCACGCCGGCCGTGATCATCAGGCCGATCGTGATCGCGATCATCACTTCGATCAGCGTGCGGCCCCTTTGCGGCCGCGCCAGTCGACGCACCCTCATGGCCGCACCACGATGCGCATGCATTCGACCTCCGGTGGAACCGCGAAGCCGAGAGCCAGGCCGTTGCACGAAGAGGCGAGCAGCGCGTTGCCGAGCGCGTCGGTGCGCGCGCGGAAACCCGTTTCCGTCCAAAGCAGCGTGACGTTCCAAGCGCGATTGCCCGTGCCGCCGATCGGCGCGACGTGCGCCCAGCCGCCGGGCAGCGTCTGATTGACGCGCGCCACCCAACGGGCGCGGTCGAACTGAGCCTGCTGCGCCTCATTGCAGACGCCGGCCTCACAGTCGGTTGAGGCCGTCGGCAGTGCAGGCGTTCCGGTCGGGTAGGCGGAAGTGAACGTGTAGTCGACCGGTGGCGTCAATGTTGCCGGCACGCGGTTTGCGCGCATGCGGTCAGCGAGATCGAGTGCGAGCTGCGTGGCAAGCGCGCGGCCGTGTGCGTCCTTCTGAATCGAAAGCCCGCGCACCTGCAACCCCGCCAGCCCGAGCAGGCCGACGGCGACGATGACGAGCGCGACCAGCACTTCGATCAGCGTCACACCGCGCACTCGCCGCGGCAGCGAACAGGTCGTGGTCCTCATACGCAGGAATCCCAGGTGGTCGAGACGCGTGCACGCCCCGTCGCGTTGATGCACACGGTGCGGCGATTGGCGTTTTCGGAGCCGGCGACGTTGAAGCGCAGCGGATCCGTCGTGCCCATGGCACCGAGCGGCGTGTTCGCGCTGTCGAACACCGTGCCGTCGCTCGTCACGTAGATGCCGGTGAGCGCGAGGTTCGGCGTCATGGTGATGCCGGGGGCGCCGGGCGTATGTACGCGGATGATCTCCTCGCCGACATCCCGCGTACCGACCGTCGGACCGTTGTCGACGTACACGATCCAACCGGTCGTCCACGCGCCGGCCGCGCAGGTCGCACCGGACGCCGTCGGATTGGCTGAGGCACACATGCCGACCCTCGCGCGCCGCGCCAGCGCCTCGCTGCGCGTGAGGGCCAAGTCGGCGATCAGTTCGTTGACTTCAGTGGCCACGCGGTTGCGGTCGACGAAGGTCGAGAACATCGGCACGCCGACCGCGAGCAGGATCGCGGAGATGGCGAGCACGACCATCAGCTCGATCAGCGTGACGCCGTGCTCCGTTGAATTGGCGGGCCGAACGGCCATTGCGCGAGCTCCCTCGTTGAAGTGCGCCGGTGCTGCCGGCTCTATTTGCCGGCCGATTATTCCGATGCGTTCCGTCGAAACCGAGAGCAGAAGGACCCGCCGGTTGGACGCGCCCGACAAGCGGGCCTCAAGCCTCGCGGCGCTAGTTCGGGCGGATGAGTGCTTGGGATCGTTCGAGCGCGTGCACCCTCGCGCGTTTGCGTTATGTGCTTGTCCGCAAGCGGCGCGGCGCAAATTCGACATGCGCGGCCGCGAGTTTTCGGCAGCCGCGCGTCGGCGCGCTCGCGACAATGCCCCCGCATCGCCTTCATCGCTTCGCGCACCGAGAAGACGCCATGACCCAATTGCCCACCATCAAGCCACGTCCTGGGTTCGCCGAAGGACCGCGGCGCCAGCGCGGCGTGACCCTGATCGAAACCGCGACGGCTGCGTGCGTCTCGGCCGTGCTCGCAGCCAGCGCACTGCCGTCGATGTCGGCCGCGCTCGACGGCCATCGGCTGACCACCGCCACCAATGACCTCGTGCTTGCCGTCAATCTGGCGCGGTCGACCGCGACCGCGCAGCGCACGCGCGTTGTGCTGGCGCCGCGCAGCGGCGCAGACTGGACGTCGGGTTGGCGCGTCTTCGTCGACGACAACAACAACGGCAGGCTCGATGCCGGCGAAGCGGTCGTGCGCGAGTTCGACGCCGCACCCAAGGGCCTGTCGATCACGCCGCACTTCGGCTCCTCGTACAGCGGCGCCTATCTGAGTTTCGACAACATGGGCAACTTGCGCCGGCTCGGCTCGGGCGGCTACGTGCTCGGCCGCCTCGTGCTCGCCATCGGCAGCGACGCGCGTTCGTTGTGCTTCTCGGTGCTGCAGGTGCGCACCGTCCGCGACGACGAGTGCACCTGACACCAATCGAAGGCGCCCTGCAACCGAGCGCCGGTGGGATGGCGCGCCTGGCGGGACTCGAACCCACGACCCCTGGCTTCGGAGGCCAGTACTCTATCCACTGAGCTACAGGCGCCTGGCTTGCACGCGCTTCGGCGGGCCTTCGCAGCGGCGCGTGCGCCCGCGCGTCGCCTCGGCCGAGAACGGACGCGCGGGGCCGCGAAGGATACGCCGATCGACTGCGAGCGTCCAACACGCACGCGCCTCGCGTGCGCCTGTGCTCGCGCCGGCGCACGCGGGCGCGTCGAGGGCCGCGGATATAATCCTCGCCGCAATTTTTCCCACGCCTTCCATCGTGCGGATGCGCATTGTCGATGCGCAACGATGCCTCCGCGGAGTCCCACATGTCCGACCAGCACAGCTCGCCGATCAAGACCCCGCAGCAGTTGATCACCATCGTCGTGCTGGCGTTCGTCGTGCCGGTGCTCATCATCGTGCTGCTGGTCAAGTACGTCGCCGGCGGCAAGCTGGAGGGCGCGGGCACGGCGTCGATGACGCCGGAGGCCATCGCCGATCGGCTGCGGCCCGTCGGCACGGTC
Source organism: Betaproteobacteria bacterium (assembly GCA_016861185.1). GTDB lineage: Bacteria > Pseudomonadota > Gammaproteobacteria > Burkholderiales > Burkholderiaceae_F > DSNY01. The sequence continues at coordinate 211,883 of BOKW01000001.1, read as the reverse complement.
GTCCTTGCCGAAGCGGGCGGCGCGCGCGCGCTGCAGTCGGGCGAGGCGGTCTACCAGCTTGCGTGTGGCGCCTGCCATACGGCCGGTGTGGCGGGCGCGCCCAAGACGGGCGACGCAGGTCAGTGGTCGGCGCGCCTCGCGCAAGGCTACGACACGCTGGTCAAGCATGCGGTCGAGGGCTTCAAGGGCATGCCGCCGAAGGGGGGCAACGCCGACCTCGATCCGATCGAAGTCGCGCGCGCGGTCGTCTACATGGCCAATCGCTCGGGCGGCAAGTTCAAGGAACCCGAGGTCGCCGCGCCCAAACCGGCGGCAGCGAAGTTCGGCGAGCGCAGCGGCGAGCAGGTCGTCGCCGCCGCGTGCGGCAAGTGTCACGATACGGGCCAGGGCGGCGCGCCGAAGCTCGGCGATTGGACTGCGTGGAAGCCGCGCGTCGAAATGGGCTTGGCGAAGCTGACCGAAGCGGCGATCAAGGGACACGGCGGCATGCCCGCGCGCGGCGGCATGGCCGAGCTGTCCGACGCCGAGGTCCGGCGTGCGATCGAGCATATGTTCAACGTCGGCAAGCAGTCGGCGCCTGCCTTGGCGGCCGCCGCCGCGGCCGCGCCCGCAGCAGCCAAGGTCGACGCGGCGGCCGGCAAGAAGCTCTACGACAGCGCGTGCATGGCCTGCCATGCGACGGGTGTAGCCGGTGCGCCCAAGTTCGGCGACAAGACCGCGTGGGCATCACGGCTGCAGACCGGCCTCGACGCGCTGACCGCGAGCGTGATCAAGGGCAAGGGCGCGATGCCGCCGAAAGGCGCGGCGCCGACCGCCACGGACGCCGAACTGCGCGCCGCCGTCGAGTACATGATCGCCGCCGTCAAGTAAACGCCGCGCACTGCGCTTCGGCTGAACAGCGCGGGCCGCTGGATCAGGGATTCAACTGCTGGTAGACGAGCCGCGCCACCGCGGCCAGCGAATCCTTGTCGAGATTGCCGGCGAGCGCATAGCCGAACGGTCCGTCGATCCAGTAGAACACGCGCGTTTCGCCCGACTGCGAGAAGCGGAACGCCGTGTCGCGGCTGGACGATTCGCGCCGCACGAGCAGCGACAGCCGCCTGCCTTGCGCGTTCTCGTACATCAGCAGCGCTACCGGCGCATTGCCGACTTCGCCGGCAGCGGGCAGCAGGCGGCCGCCGAGCAACTGGTAACCGGCCGCCGCGAGCGAAGGCGCGCGCAGCGGCGCGCCGAGCCGCTTCGACAGCCAGCCGACGAGGTGCTGCTCCTCGGCGGCGGCGACCTCGACCGGATGACGCACCTCGGGCACATAGGCAGCGTGCGCGAGCACGGCCTGATGCGCGATGCCCGGCGCCGCGGGCGCCACGCCACGGCCGAACTGCCCGCGCGCGACGTAACCGATCGCGATGCCAAGCGCGAGCGTGGCGGCAAAACCGCCGAGACTGCGCCAGAAGCGCGCGGCGTTGGCCGCCGCCGGCCGCGCACCGACCCGCAGCGCGTGCGGCTCGTCGAGCACCGGATCGAACAGCCGGTGCAGCGCCTGATTCTGTGCGATGTAGGCGCGCACGCGCGCGGCCTCGTCGGGATGCGCGGCCAGATAGGCCTCGACGGCGCGGCGCTCGTCCGCGTCGAGCGCGCCGTCGACGTAGGCGTGCAGCTTCTCTTCGTTGAGCGCGTCCGTCATCACTTCACCCGGCGCAGGCTTTGTGGTCCCGCGCCCCCTTCGTCCAGCAGTTGCCGCAGGCGTTCGCGCGCGCGCGACAGTCGCGACATCACCGTGCCGATCGGCACGTCCAGCGCCTGCGCCGCTTCCGCGTAGGAGAGCTGCTCCAGCCCGACGAGCAGCAGCACCTCGCGCTGCTCGTCCGGCAGGCGGCGTAACGCCGCCTGCAGGTCGCTCAGCGCGGCGTCGGTTTCCGCGCTGGCCCCGGCCAAGGCCGGCTCCGGACGCGCGGCGGCGAGTTCGTCGAGCGAGTCGAACTGCCGCGTGCGTTTCACGCCGTTGATGAACACGTTATGCATCACCGCGAACAGCCATGCGCGCAGTTTCCCGTCCGGACTGCCGGCCTGCTCGCGCCACAAGTCGCGCTTGATCCAGGCGCGCTCCAGCGTGTCCTGCGTCAGATCGTCGGCCGCCTCGCGCGATCCGGTCAGCGCGCGCGCGTAGCGGCGCAGGCGCGGGATGTGCGCCTGAAGCTGCTCCGCGGTGAATCCACTGCTCATCGGCGCGCGCGCCTCGTCCGCGGCGAGACCGGGAACACGGCGATCAACAGACCGCCGCCGTCCGTTATTCCTGCAGCCGACAACTCAGATCTCCTGCGGGTCGACCTCGATCTGCCAGCGCGCGCGCGGCGCGCCCTTGGGCGGGTCCTCGCGCAGGTCCTGCAGCCAGCGCTTCAGGAAACTCTGCAGCGCGGGGCGCCGGTCGGCTTCGACCAGCAGCTGCGCACGATGCATGCCGGCCACGCGCGCCAGCGGCATCGGCACGGGATCGTACAGCCGAACGCCCGCTTCGTCGCCCGCGGCGGCGCGCGCCGCAGCGAGGAAGGCGAGCGCGTCGTCGAGCCGGCGCGCTTCGGCGCGCAGCAGCGCCTGGTGCACGAAAGGCGGCATCGCCGCGGCGCGCCGCTCTTCGAGCTGCCGATCGGCGAACGCGGCGAAGTCGAAGCGCGCGAACGCGGCGAACAGCGGATGCGAAGGGAAACGCGTCTGCACCAGCACGCGGCTGGCCTGCCCGCCGCGGCCGGCGCGACCACCGACCTGCACCAGGGTCGAGAACAGGCGCTCGGGCGCGCGGAAGTCGTGCGAGACGAGCTGGGCGTCGGCGTTGAGCACGCCGACCAGCGTCACGCGGCGGAAGTCGTGCCCCTTGGCGATCATCTGCGTGCCGACCAGCACGTCGACCTCGCCGGCGTGCACGGCGCCGAACGCGCTGCTGGCGGCGTCCTTGCGGCGCGTGGAATCGCGGTCGATGCGCGCGATGCGCGCGCCCGGCAACGCAGCGCGCAGCGCCTCCTCGATGCGCTGCGTGCCCTGGCCGACGCCGCGCAGATCCTGGTTGCCGCAGGTGGGGCAGGCGCGCGGCACGACGCTCGCCCAGCCGCAGTGATGGCAGCGCAGCGTCGCATCGGTCTTGTGAAAGGCGGCGAAGGCGGCGCAACGCGGGCAGTTCGACAGCCAGCCGCAGGCTTCGCACGCGACCACCGGCGCGTAACCGCGCCGGTTGATGAACACGAGCGCCTGTTCGCCGCGCGCGAGCGCGGCTTCGATCGCTGCGCGCAGCGGCGGTGCGAGCCCCTGCACCGGCCGCTGCAGGCGCGTGTCGATCAGCTCGACCGCGGGCGGCACGGCGGCGCCGCGCGCGCGCTCGGGAAGCTGCAGCAGCGCATACCGGCCGGCGCGTGCGTGCGACCACGTCTCGAGCGATGGTGTCGCCGAGCCGAGCACGACCGGAGCGTCGACGAGCTGACCGCGCTTGAGCGCCAGGTCGCGCGCCGAGTAGCGCACCCCGTCGCCGGCTTTGAACGACGCGTCGTGCTCCTCGTCGACGACGACGATTCGCAGCCGCGGCAGCGGCGCGAACACCGCCAGCCGCGTGCCGACCACGATGCGCGCACGGCCTTCGTGCGCGGCGAGCCACGCGGCCGTGCGTTCGCCGTCGGCCATGCCGCTGTGCAGGGGAGCGATCGTCTCGCCGGGAAAGCGCTGCCGCAGCCGCGCCTGCAACTGCGGCGTCAGGTTGATCTCGGGCACCAGCAGCAGCGCCTGCGCCTGCGGGTCCGCGGCGAGCTTGCGCGCGATCGCCTCCAGGTACACCTCGGTCTTGCCGCTGCCGGTGACGCCGAACAGCAGGAAGGCGCGAAAGGCGAACGCGGCGTCGATCGCGGCGACCGCGGCGCGCTGCGCTTCGTTCAATTGGGGCACGACGGGCGCCACGCCGGATGCGGCGAACGCCGCATCCGAGCGCAGGCGTTTGAGCGTTGAAGCGAAGCGCGGCCCGGGCGGCGCGCGCAGCGTCGGCGGCAGTGACGGGATCGCCGCTTCGCCCCAGGCGTGCTGGTAGTACTCCGCGGCGAAGCGCGTCAGCGCCAGCCAGTCGGTCGACAGCGGATCGATCTCGTCGAGCACGCGCCTGATCGGCCGTAGCCGCGCCGGATCGAGCGCGCTGTGCGTCGAAGTCGCGACGATGACGCCGATGCGCTCGCGCCGCCCGACCGGAACGACGCACAAGCGCCCGGCCACTGCGCCGTCGCACTCGATCGAGTAATCGAGCGGCTGCGCAATCGGCACGTCAACGATGACCTGCGCGTACATGCTTCGTCGTGCCCGGCGCGCGCCCAAACTTGATTGCGCGTCGAAATGGCATTGCTAAGTACATGATTTTTCGATCGCCCGCGCACCCGAGTGAGCTTGTGGACAACTTTGTGGACAATGCCCTGACGTTTCCCGTAAAGCCGCGTCGGAGCGTGAGTTTGCTGGGATGCCCGATTCTTCAGCGCCCGCTGAAAATCTTACGAATCAACGGCTTAGCCAACAGAGCGAGGGTTTTCAGGGGTGCGCACCGCGCCAAGCCGCATGAAATCGGGATGGACGCAATTTTGTGAATAAGTCAAGCGGTGCGCACCGGTTCATGCAGCCCGCATCGGGGCAAGACCGACGCGGCTCGCGCCAGCCGCATGCGGTTAGAGCCGCAACTGGCGGCTCTGCTCGTGGACCGCGTCGACCAGCACGGCTACGGCCTCGGGCGGCGTGAACTGCGAGATGCCGTGGCCCAGATTGAAGACATGGCCCGCCCAGGTGCCGTCTGGATTGCGCGGATCGCCGAAAGACCGCAGCACTTTCGCCACCTCGCCACGAAGCGTGTCTTCACCTCCGAACAGCGCCATGGGGTCGAGGTTGCCCTGCAGCGCGCAGCGTGCGCCGATGCGCGCACGGGCCTGCCCGAGGTTGACGGTCCAGTCGAGTCCAACCGCGTCTGCACCGATTTCGGCGATCTCCTCGAGCCACGGCCCGCCGCCCTTCGTGAAGACGATGACCGGTATGCGCTCTCCTTCGTGCTCGCGCTGCAGCCGTCCAAGCACTTGGCGCATGTAGGCGAGCGAGAATCGCTGGAACGCGCCGTCGGCAAGTACGCCGCCCCAGGTGTCGAAGATCATCACCGCCTGCGCGCCGGCACGGATCTGCGCGTTCAGGTAGTCGGCGACGGCCTGCGCGTTGACCGCGAGGATCCGGTGCAGCAGGTCCGGACGCGCGTACAACATCGTCTTGACGATGCGGAAATCGTCGGAGCCGCCGCCTTCGACCATGTAGCAGGCGAGCGTCCACGGACTGCCGGAAAAGCCGATCAGCGGGACGCGGCCGGCGAGCGCCTTGCGGATCTCGCGCACGGCGTCCATCACGTAACCGAGGGACAGCTCGGGGTCGGGCGCGGCCAGCGCGGCCACGTCGTTTTCGTGGCGCAGAGGCCGCTCGAACTTCGGCCCCTCGCCTTCGGCGAAGTACAGGCCGAGCCCCATCGCGTCGGGGACGGTCAGGATGTCGGAGAACAGGATCGCTGCGTCGAGCGCATAGCGGTCGATCGGCTGCAGCGTGACCTCAGCGGCGTAGGCGGGCGACTTGGCCAGCCCGAGGAAGCTGCCGGCGCGGCTGCGCGTCGCGTTGTATTCGGGCAGATAGCGTCCGGCTTGACGCATCAGCCACACGGGGGTGTAGTCCGTCGGCTGTCTGAGCAGCGCACGCAGGAAGGTGTCGTTTCGTGGTTTCACGCCGGAGCAGCGGGACGGTCGGAGCGGCGGATTCTCGCACGCTAGCCGCGGCCGACCTGCCTGGCTGGCTCGCCGCCGTTTCCGGCGGCGCCGTGGTCGCATTGCACATCCAGCCGGGCGCGCGGCGCAGCGCCGTGGTCGGCGTCCACGCGGGCCGGCTGAAACTGGCGTTGCAGGCACCGCCCGTCGAGGGCCGCGCCAACGAGGCGCTCGTCGCCTACCTCGCTGCGGTGCTGCGGATCCCGCGGCGGCAGGTGCTGCTCGTAGCCGGCAAGCATAGCCGCGCCAAGCGCGTCGAACTACGCGGCGTCGATCCGGCCGGAGTGGCACGGGCGCTCGCTCCGTCCGGCGACGGCGAATGAAAAAAGGGGCAGACCGTCGGTCTGCCCCTTTTCGCGGATAAACCCCGCGGCGGATTACTTCTTGGCTTCGGCCTTCTTCTCTTCTTTCTTTTCCTCTTTCTTGGCGGCGGGCGCGGCGTCTTTCTTCGCCTCGGCCTTGGCGGCCGGCTTGGCCTCCGCCTTCTTCTCTTCTTTCTTGGCGTCCGCGGCGATCGCGGTGCCGGCCGCGAACAGGGCGGCGATCAAAGCAGCAAGCAGCTTGTTCATGTCATTTCCTGATAACGGTGGGTTGATCACAAAGCAGGGCCCGCTCTCCGAATCCATGCAACGCCGGCTCGAAGTCGCGGGCCTGCTGCGGCTAACGAATAGCCGGCGCGGAGGTTGACACAAGCTTGGCCGGATGTGGCTCGTCGGGCCCGGATCAGCCCGTTTTTCGGGCCCCGGCTGATGCATTTTCGCTACGCGCCAGCCGGCGCTCCGGGGCCCCGGGAGCTACAAGGGCCAGTCCAGCCCGATCAGCCATGCGCGCCCCGCCGCAGGCTCGAAGAAGCGGCTATTGCCTTCGTTGACGATCACGGAGCCGACGTAGCGCTTGTCGAGCACGTTGTCGATGCGCGCGAACAGGCGCGGGCGCGCGGCGCCGACTGCGAAGGTCCGCGCCGCCGAAACGGCGAGCAGGCCGTAGCCGGCTGCGCGGTCGGTGTTGCGATCGTTGACGAACAGCTCGCTCTGCGCGCGCCATTCGGCGCCGAGATCGGCCCAGCCCGCGCGGTACTTCAGCTCGACGAAAGCGGTCCGCGCGGGAACGCCCGGCAGCTTGTTGCCCGACGCGACGGGCAGCGTCGGCGTCGCGCACGGCGGCGGGCCGCAGGTCAGGAAATCGGCGTCGAAGCGCGCGTCGATCCAGGCCACGCTGCCGTAAAGCGACCAGTGCGCCGCCGGCTCCCACTCGAGCGAGACTTCCGCGCCGTCGCGGCGGGTTTCGGCGACGTTGGCGAACGAGGAGCGACCGCCGACGTTGGTGCGCACGACGATGTCGTCGGTGGTGCGGATCGCGAAGGCGGCCAGCGCGCCGCGCAGCGCCGGGGCGAACGCGAACTTCGCGCCGACTTCGACGTTGTGACTCCGGCTCGCGCGCAGGCCGGTGTTCAGTCCGGCGCTGCCGTCGGGGCGATACGCGAGCTCGTTGAGCGTGGGCGTTTCGAAGCCGCGGCCGTACGCGGCGTAGTACGCCACGCGCGGTGTGACGCGGTAGACGATGCCCGCGGTCGGGTTCGCCGCGCGGTAGTCGGTCGACCCCGAGTCGTCGCCGTTGGCGAGGAAGCGGTCTTCCGTGCGGAAGCGCACCTGCGGGACGCGCACGCCGGCGAGAAGTCGCCAGCGCTCGCCGGCCTTGAACTCGGTCTGCGCATACACGTCGACCGATTCGATGCGGTTGTCCTCTTCGCGGCGCAGCGCGCCAAGGACACCGACCGCCGTCGGCGCGGCCGCGGGGCCGATGAAGTTCTGATAGCCGCGCCGCTCCTCATCTTCACGCTCGAAGGCCAGCCCGACGCTGGTCGTCCAGGCGCCGCCCTGCCACGTGATGCGCAGGTCGGCCCCGCCGAAGTTGCGATCGAAGTCGATCACGCCGCCCGGATGATTGATCGGCGTCTGCGTGGCCGGCGGGATCGACTGGAACTGCGTGACGCCGCGCCGCCCGAGCCAAGCGGTCGTGTTGAGCACGGCGGCTTTACCGAGCTTCGATTCGAGGTCGGCACCCGCAGTCGCGTGCCGCGTCGATTTGCGCGTGTTGAACTGCAGCGCGGCGGGCGAAGCCTGTGTCGGATCGGCTTCGAGTTCGTCGCGCCGCAGCCCGAGCGGATCCTGCGCATCGGGCATGTCGAGCGCGGCGAGCGATACGCGCGCGCGGCCGAGCGGCGAATCGAGGAACGCCGTGCGGATCGCGAGCGTGTCGCGCCGCGCGGCGCTGTGCGCGCGCTCGCCCTCGGTCCGGAAGCGGCCCGCGTCGATCGTGAAGGCGTACGGCGCTTCGCCGCCGACCGCGTTCAAGCCGATGCGCCACGTGCGGTTCGCGCCGAACGCCACCGTCGGCTCGAAGCGCTGCGGCTGCGGCTTCAGGTCGGTCGTCAGCGCGATCACGCCGCCCGAGGAATTGCCGTACAGCGCCGAGAACGGGCCGCGCAGCACTTCGACGCGTTCGGCCGCGTTCAGCGGGAAATGCGACACCTGCCCCTGCCCGTCGGGAAAGGTTGCCGGGATGCCGTCGACGTACAGGCGCACGCCGCGTACCCCGAAGGTCGAGCGGCTGCCGAAGCCGCGGATCGAGATCTGCAGGTCCTGCGCGTAGTTCTGCCGGTTCAGCACGACGAGCCCCGGCACGCGGCCGAGCGACTCCGACAGATTGACGCGCAGCTGCGCGTCGCGCAGCGTCTCGCGCTCGACCACGTCGACCGAAGCCGGCACGTCGAGCGGGTTGCGTTCGGTGCGCGTGGCCGTGACGACGACCGGGTCGAGCGCGGCGGGGGCTTGCGCGTGGACCGGCAACGCGGCGCACAACGGGGCGAGGACGAGCAGTCTGGTTGAACTCATCGAGGACGGTATCGAGATCGGGTCAAGCGCAGGGCGGACCGCCCGGCGCAGCGACGGTTCACTGCGGCACGGCCTTCACTTCGATCTGGATGGCGCTGTAGTAGGCAGCGAGATCGCGGATGTCCTCGTCGCTCAAGGTCTTGACGGCGACCGACATCACCTCGTTGCGGCGTTCGCCGGCACGGTACGCGCGCAGCGCGCGCTCCAGATAGGGCGCAGGTTGCGCAGCGAGATGCGGCGCGTCCGGCAGCTTGGCCAGCCCGTCGAGACCATGGCAGGTCTGGCAGGCGATTGCCTTGCGGCGGCCGGCGGCGACGTCCTGTGCCGCGGACGGAATCGCGGCAAACGCCGCCGCCGCGACGAGCGCGGCGGCGGCGAACGGGCGCGGACTCATCCGCTCAGGGCTGGTAGGAGATGCGATAGATGGCGCCGGCGAAGTCGTCCGACACGAGCAGCGAGCCGTCCTTCATCACCGCGACGTCGACCGGGCGCCCGCGATACGTGCCGGTGGCCGAGTCGAGCCAGCCTTCGGCAAACACTTCGGACTTGTCCGCCGTGCCGTCCGGCTTCAGCGAGACGAAGTTGATCAGCGCGCCGCTCGGCACGGTGCGGTTCCATGAGCCGTGCGCGGCGACGAAGATGCCGCCCTGGTACTTCGCCGGGAACATCTTGCCCGTGTAGAAGGTCATGCCGAGTTGCGCCTGGTGCGCGGGGAACTCGATCTGCGGCGGCGTCCAGGCGGCCGGCGCCTTCATGTCCTTCAGATCCGGCGCCGCCGCCGTGCCGGCGATCTTGACGTTGCGGCCGTGGATGAAGGGGTAGCCGAAGTGCTCGGCGGGCTTGGTGATGCGGTTCAGCTCGCCCGGCGGCGTGTCATCCCCCATGCCGTCGGTCTGGTTGTCGGTGAACCAGACCGTCTTGTCCTTCGGATTGATGTCCATGCCGACGGAATTGCGGATGCCGACCGCGACCACTTCGCGCTTGCTGCCGTCGAACGGATTGAGGCGGATCATGCCGCCGATGCCGAGCTTCTCGTACAGGGCGACCTTGTCGCGCGGCTGCACGTTGAACGGCTGCCCGAGCGTGATGTAGAGCATGCCGTCCGGGCCGACGCGGCAGGTGCGCGCGCCGTGGTTGAAGGATTCCTCCTCGACCGGGATCAGCCCGCCTTGCGGCACGACCTCGATCACCGCGACGTCCGGGCCTTCGTAGAAGAACTCGGCCGCGGGGAAGTTCAGCACGCGATTGTGCTCGACGACGATCAGGAAGCCGTCGCGGGTCCAGCACACGCCGTTGGGAACGTTGAACTTCAGCGAGGGCGCGAAGGGTTTCACTTCGTCGGCGACCATATCGCCGTTGCGATCCGTCACCGCCCACACGGTCGTCTTGCGCGTGCCGACGAACAGCATGTTGGTGCTGGGGGCCACCGCCATGTGGCGCGCGTCCGGAACGATCGCGTACAGCTCGATCTTGAATCCGGGCGGCAGCTTGATGCGCTTGAGGTTCTCGCGGATCGCGTCCGCGTTCTTGCCCGTCTGCGGAACGACCGGGATGTTCAGGTCGGTGCCGGATACCTTGAACTGCTTGAGCTTCTCGAGATTCGGCTGCGCCTGCGTCGGGCCGACTAGAGCGAGCGCGACCGCGACGACCGCCGCTTTCAACGTGCTTCGCATAGAGGTCTCCTGTCCGGTTTGTCGTTGTTGTCTCCGTCGCGCGCTGCGGCGCGACGCGTCGAGTCTAGGCAGCGCCCAGGTGCGGGGCAATCGGAGAAGAGCGGGGTGGACCTTCGCATCCCGCGAAGGCGCGAGCGCACTCAGCGCACGACGAGCACCGGGCACTCGGCGTGCGTCAGCACGCGCTGCGTTTCACTGCCGAGCAGCACGGCGCCGAGCCCGCGGCGGCCGTGCGAAGCCATCACGATCAGATCGCAACCGGCGTCGCGCGCGGCGTCGATGATCGCCCGGTAAGGCGCCGACGATTCGGCCATGCGCGCTTCGTAGGCAAGCCCTGCAGCACGTGCAGCGCGCTCGACCGCCGCGAGCCGATCGTTGGCCATCGCCGCCGCGTGCGCCTGGAAATCGTTGTAGGCGGCCGGACTGAACTCGCCGACCGCCGCGTAGGGATAGGCCTCGACGGCGGTCATGCCGACGATGCCGGCACCGACCGTCTTTGCAAGCTGCACGGCCACACCGATCGCCTTGTTCGACAGCTCGGAGCCGTCGGTCGCGACAAGGATCTTCTTGAACATCGCTGCCTCCGCAGAAAAACCCGTTCGCTGGACCTACGATGCCGCGTGCCGCGCGTGCGCGCTTGACGGCGGTCAAGCGTCGGAACGCGCGGCCCAACGCAAAGGGGCAGCGCCTGCTGCCCCTTGCGATCGTACCCGAGTGCCGCGGCGCGCTACTTGCCGCGCAGCCTGCGGATCGCGGCGAGCTGTGCGGCGAGCGCGGACATCTCGGCCTCGACCTTCGCGATTTCCAGCTCGCTGGTGGCGTTCTTGCGCGCCTCTTCGGCGCGTTTGAGCGCCTCCTGCGCCTTGGCTTCGTCGAGATCCTTGCCGCGGATGGCCGTGTCGGCGAGCACGGTGACGACGTTCGGCTGGACCTCGAGGATGCCGCCGGCGACGAAGACCTGCTCTTCTTCGCTCTTGCCCGCCGCCTTGATGCGGACCACGCCGGGCTTGATGCGCGTGATCAGCGGCGTGTGGCGCGGATAGATGCCGAGCTCGCCCGCTTCGCCGGGCAGCACGACGAATTCCGCTTCGCCCGCGAAGATGTTCTCTTCGGCGCTGACGACGTCGACGTGGATGGTGGCCATGGGAGTCCTTCGCCGCCTACTGCAGCTTCTTCGCTCGTTCGAACGCCTCGTCGATCGTGCCGACCATGTAGAACGCCTGCTCGGGCAGCGCGTCGCACTCGCCGTCGACGATCATCTTGAAACCGCGGATCGTCTCCTTCAGCGGCACGTACTTGCCCGGCGAGCCGGTGAACACCTCGGCGACGTGGAACGGCTGCGACAGGAAACGCTGGATCTTGCGCGCGCGCGCCACCGCCAGCTTGTCCTCCGGCGACAGCTCGTCCATGCCCAGGATCGCGATGATGTCGCGCAGTTCCTTGTAGCGCTGCAGTGTCGCCTGCACGCGCCGCGTGGTCGTGTAGTGCTCCTCGCCGATCACGTTCGGGTCGATCTGGCGCGAGGTCGAGTCGAGCGGATCGACCGCCGGGTAGATACCGAGCGCGGCGATATCGCGGCTCAGCACGACGGTTGCGTCGAGGTGGCCGAAGGTCGTCGCCGGCGACGGGTCGGTCAGGTCGTCCGCCGGAACGTAGACCGCCTGGATCGAGGTGATCGAACCGGTCTTGGTCGACGTGATGCGCTCCTGCAGCTTGCCCATCTCTTCTGCGAGCGTCGGCTGGTAGCCGACCGCCGAAGGCATGCGGCCGAGCAGCGCCGACACTTCGGTGCCGGCGAGCGTGTAGCGGTAGATGTTGTCGACGAAGAACAGGATGTCTCGGCCCTCGTCGCGGAAGCGCTCGGCCATCGTCAGTCCCGTCAGCCCGACGCGCAGGCGGTTGCCCGGCGGCTCGTTCATCTGGCCGAAGACCATCGCGACCTTCGACCTCGACAGGTCCTCCTGCACGATGACCTTGGCCTCGGACATCTCGTGATAGAAGTCGTTGCCCTCGCGCGTGCGCTCGCCGACGCCGGCGAACACCGACAGACCCGAGTGCTCCTTGGCGATGTTGTTGATCAGCTCGAGCATGTTGACGGTCTTGCCCACGCCGGCCCCGCCGAACAGTCCGATCTTGCCGCCCTTGGCGAACGGGCACACGAGGTCGATGACCTTGATGCCGGTTTCGAGCAGCTCGATCGAGGGCGACAGCTCGTCGAACTTCGGCGCCGGCTGGTGGATCGGCCGGAACTCGTTGCTCTGGATCGGGCCGCGCTCGTCGATCGGGCGGCCGAGCACGTCCATCACGCGGCCGAGCACGCCGGGGCCGACCGGCACCTTGATGTTGTCGCCGGTGTTGCGCACCTTCATGCCGCGCTTGAGCCCGTCGGAGGAGCCGAGCGCGATCGTTCGCACGACGCCGTCGCCGAGCTGCTGCTGCACCTCGAAGGTCAGCCCCTGCTCGACGAGCTTGTTGCCCGGGTCGACCTCGAGCACCAGCGCGTCGTACACCTTCGGCATCTGCTCGCGCGGGAACTCGACGTCCACGACCGCGCCGATGCACTGAACAATGGTTCCGGTTGACATATTGACCTCGATACTCAGAAAGTCTTGTTCACCACGGAGACACGGAGAACTGCATTCGAGCGATTTTCTCTGTGCTCTCTGTGTCTCGGTGGTTCATTCATCCGTTCATTACGCGACCGCGGCGGCGCCGCCGACGGTTTGGCTCCGGCCGCTCGCGCCTCTCGCTTAACGTTCGCTTCGCTCACGTTAGCCTCGCCGAATCGTCGGGTGCAGCATCTCACTACGCGACAGCAGCCGCGCCCCCGACGATTTCGGAGATTTCCTTCGTGATGCCGGCCTGGCGCGTCTTGTTGTAGACGAGCTGCAGCTCGTCGATCAGCTTCTTGGCGTTGTCCGAGGCCGCCTTCATCGCGACCATGCGCGCGCTCTGCTCGCTCGCCATGTTCTCGGCGACCGCCTGGTAGATCAGCGCCTCGACGTAGCGCGTCATCAGCTCGTCGATCACGCGCTGCGCGTCGGGCTCGTACAGGTAGTCCCACGCGTACGCGCGCTTCTCTTCCTCGCTCTGCGCCAGCCTGTCGGCCGACAGCGGCAGGAGCTGCTCGATGATCGGCTCCTGCTTCATCGTGTTGATGAAGCGCGAATACGCCAGGTAGACCGCGTCGAGCCTGCCTTCGGCGTACGCGTCGAGCTGCACCTTCATCGGCCCGATCAGCTTCTCCAGATGCGGCCGGTCGCCGAGCTGCACGACATGCGAAACCACGTTCGCGTTCAGCCGCTGCAGAAAGCCGTAACCTTTGTTGCCGATCGCGGTCGCCTGGAACTTCACGCCTTCGGCTTCCCACTGCTTGATGCGCAGCAGAGTGGCGCGCTGGATGTTGGTGTTCAGCCCGCCGCACAGCCCTTTGTCGGTCGAGACGAGGATCAGGCCGACGTTGCGGATCTCGCCGCGCTTGGCGACGAAGGGGTGCCGGTACTCGGGGTTCGCGGTCGCCAGGTGCGCGACGATGTTGCGGATCTTGTCGCCGTACGGACGCGCGTGGCGCATGCGGTCCTGCGCCTTGCGCATCTTGCTCGCTGCGACCATCTCCATCGCCTTCGTGATCTTGCGCGTGTTCTGCACGCTCTTGATCTTCAGGCGGATCTCTTTGGTGCTCGGCATGGACGCTCTCCGTCGGGCGGCTCAACGAATCAGTACGCGCCCGACTTCTTGAACTCCTTGATCGCCTCGTGCAGCGCGGCCTCGTCTTCCTTCGACAGGTCCTTGGTCGACTCGATGCGGTCGACCAGGGTCGCGTGCTTGCTCTTCAGGTACTCGCGCAGGGCGCGCTCGACGGCCAGCGCGTTCTTCACGTCGACGTCGTCGAAGTAGCCGTTGTTGACGGCGAAAAGCGTGATCGCCTGCTCCCACACCGCGAGCGGGTGGTACTGCGGCTGCTTCATCAGCTCGGTGACCATGCGGCCGCGCTCGAGCTGCTTGCGCGTCGCTTCGTCCAGATCCGACGCGAACTGAGCAAACGCGGCGAGTTCCCGGTACTGCGCGAGCGCCAGACGCACGCCGCCGCCGAGCTTCTTGATGACCTTGGTCTGCGCGGCACCGCCGACGCGCGACACCGAGATGCCCGCGTTGATCGCGGGACGGATGCCGGCGTTGAACAGGTCCGTCTCCAGGAAGATCTGGCCGTCGGTGATCGAGATGACGTTGGTCGGCACGAACGCGGTCACGTCGCCCGCCTGCGTCTCGATGATCGGCAGTGCAGTGAGCGATCCGGTCTTGCCCTTGACTTTGCCCTGCGTGAACTTCTCGACGTACTCCTCGTTCACGCGCGCGGCGCGCTCCAGCAGGCGCGAGTGCAGGTAGAACACGTCGCCCGGATACGCCTCGCGGCCGGGCGGCCGGCGCAGCAGCAGCGACACCTGGCGATACGCCCACGCCTGCTTGGTCAGGTCGTCGTAGATGATCAGCGCGTCCTGGCCGCGATCGCGGAAGTACTCGCCCATCGTGCAGCCGGAGTACGGCGCGATGTACTGCATCGCCGCCGACTCCGACGCGCTGGCGGCGACCACGATCGTGTACGCCATCGCGCCGGTTTCCTCCAGCTTGCGCACGACGTTGGCGATCGTCGACGCCTTCTGCCCGATCGCCACGTAGATGCAGATCAGGTCCTTGCCCTTGGAGTTGATGATCGTGTCGACCGCCACCGCCGTCTTGCCGGTCTGGCGGTCGCCGATGATCAGTTCCCGCTGGCCGCGGCCGATCGGCACCATCGCGTCGATCGACTTCAGACCGGTCTGCACCGGCTGCGACACCGACTTGCGCGCGATCACGCCGGGGGCGACCTTCTCGATCACGTCGGTGAGCTTCGCGTTGATGGGGCCCCTGCCGTCGATCGGCTGGCCCAGCGAGTTGACGACGCGGCCGATCAGCTCGGGGCCGACCGGCACTTCGAGAATGCGGCCGGTCGCCTTGACCGTGTCGCCTTCCTTGATGTGTTCGTAACTGCCGAGAATCACCGCGCCGACCGAGTCGCGCTCGAGGTTCAGCGCCAGGCCGAACGTATTGCCCGGGAACTCCAGCATCTCGCCCTGCATCACGTCCGACAGGCCGTGGACGCGGCAGATGCCGTCGGTCACCGTGACGACGGTGCCCTGCGTACGGATGTCGGCGGTGGCGCCGAAGTTCTGGATCCGGCTCTTCAGCAGTTCGCTGATTTCAGATGGATTGAGTTGCATGTCCCAACTCCGAGTTCGTATCTAGGCGGCGGTCAGCGCGGCGTGCATCTGCGCCAGCCGCGTCTTCACCGTGGTATCGAGCACGTGGTCGCCGACCGTGACGCGCACGCCGCCGATCAGCCCGGCATCGACTTTCACTTCCGGTTTGAGCTTCAGTCCGAACTTGCGCGCGAGCCCCCACAGCAGCTCGTTGACCTGCTGCTCGCTCAGCGCAAACGCGCTTTCGATCAGGCAGTCGGCCGCGCCTTCGGCCTCGTTCTTCAGCCGGCGGAACTGACGTGCGATCTCCGGCAGCGCGGCGATGCGGTCGTTGTCGATGACGAGCTTCAGGAAGTTCTCGACCGCCGCCGGCAGGCGCGACTTCACCAGCCCCGCGAGCAGCGCGTAGACCTGCTCGTTCGTGAGCTTCGGGTCGCGCACCGCTTGCGCGACGTCGGGGTGCCCCGCGACGGCGGCGATCTCGTCGACGACCGCGAGCCACTGATCGAGCGCGCCGGCGGCGGACCGGTCGGCGCGCGCCGCGGCGAACAGGGCGTCGGCGTACGGGCGGGCGATCGTTGACAGCTCGGCCATGGCTTACAGCTGACCCTTGAGCTGCACGAGCAGATCGGCGTGCACCTGCGCGTTGACCTCGCGCCGCAGGATCTGCTCGGCACCGGCGACGGCGAGCCTGGCGACCTCGTCGCGCAGCGCGGCCTTGGCGCGCTGCATCTCCTGCTCGGCTTCGGCTTTCGCCGCCGCGATCAGGCGATCACCCTCGATCTTCGCGGCCTGCTTGGCCTCGTCGACGATCGCCTGCGCGCGCTTCTCCGTTTCGGCGACGATCGCCTGCGCCTTGGCGCGCGCTTCGGCCTCGAGCTGCGCGATCCGCTTCTGCGCCTCGTCCAGGCTCTTGCTGCCGCGTTCGGCGGCGGCGAGGCCGTCGGCGATCTTCCTGGCGCGCTCGTCCAGCGCGTTGCGCAGCGGCGGCCAGATGTACTTCATCGTGATCAGGACCCCGATGAAAAGGACCACCGTCTGCACGAACAGTGTTGCGTTGATGTTCATAGGAAACCCGGAAAACGCCGATCGCGCCTGGCGGCGCGCCGGCAGCTTCAGTCACTGGGTCGCGACCGTGCGCGCGGCTAGGCGGCGGCGAACGGGTTGGCGAACGCGAACATCATCGCGATGCCGACGCCGATCAGGAACGCCGCGTCGATCAGACCGGCGAGCAGGAACATCTTGGTCTGCAGCGTGTTCATCAGCTCGGGCTGACGCGCCGCCGCCTCGATGTACTTGCCGCCCATGATGCCGATGCCGATGCAGGCGCCGATGGCTCCGAGGCCGATGATCAGACCGCAGGCCAGGGCGACGAGAGCAACGTTGGTCATTTGTGACTCCTTGGGTTCAGTGAGGTTGCGAATCGGGTTGAGGGTCAGTGGCCTTCGTGCGCCTGGCCGATGTAGACCAGCGTCAGCATCATGAAGATGAAGGCCTGCAGCGTCACGATCAGCACGTGGAACAGCCACCATGCGAGCCCGGCGAGCACGTGTCCGACTGCGAGCAGGATCGAGCCGTCGAGCCGCCAGGCCCAGAATCCGCCCATCAGCGCGATCAGGAAGAACAACAGCTCGCCCGCGTACATGTTGCCGAACAACCGCATGCCGAGCGACACCATCTTGGCGACGTACTCGATCAGGTTGATACCCAGGTTGGCCACCCCGAGCAGCAGCGCGAACAGCGGATTCTTCGAGGTGCCGAACGGCGCGCACACCAGCTCGTGCAGCCAACCACCGAACCCCTTGATCTTGACGCCGTAGTACAGCATCAGCAGCAGCACGCCGAACGACAGTCCGATCGTGCCGTTGACGTCCGCGGTCGGCAGCGGCCGCAGGTATTCGATGTGGAAGACGTTGTGCGCGATCCACGGGAACCACTCGACCGGGATCAGGTCGATCGCGTTCATCACGAAGATCCAGACGAACACGGTCAGCGCGAGCGGCGCGATGAACGTGCGGTCGCCGTGAACGATCGACTTGCTTTGCTCCTCGACCATCTCGACGATCATCTCGACGAAGGCCTGGAAGCGGCCCGGCACGCCCGCGGTGGCACGCCTGGCCGCTGCGCGCAGCGTGAGCAGCGTCACCAGCAGGCAGACGATCGAAAAGAACAGCGTGTCGAGGTTGATGACCGAGAAGTCGACGATGAACTTCTGCTTCTCGGTCGCGTTGTGCGTCAGGTGATGGACGATGTATTCGGTGGCGGTGGGTGCCTGGCTCGTGGCCATTTTTTCGTCCCGTCGTTCAGCGCCAGAGAAAGGCGATCAGATAACTTTTCAGAGCGGCGATGACCGCGACGATCAGCGCCAGCCAAACCACGTCCCGGTAGGCCCAGGCGATCAGCGCGAGCAGCCCGACCGTCGAACCCACCTTGACGAACTCGCCTACGAAAAACGCGGCAGCGCTGGTCCCCTGGGGGCGTCGGCTGGCGATCGCCAGCCGCAACGCGAACATCCCGTTCGGAACGAAACAGGCGGCCCCGCCCAACAACGCCGAGATCGCCGCCGCGCTCCCCCCCAGAGGCCACGCCGCCAGCGAAACGATTGCGGTCGCGAGTATCTGCAGGCCGACGATCCGGAACATGCTCATTCGCCCCGGACGCCCGACGAGCTCACCGTCGAACGCATGGGTTCCCGCGTCGCTTCGCCCCGCGTCGCTTCGTTTTCCGTAAAGCCGCGGGATTCTACGGGCGCCGGCAAAGCCCGGTCAAATTGCCGGTGCGGCGCATGCCTTGCGGGCGCTGTCTATTTCTTCAGGCGCTCGACGATGCCGTCGAGTTGATCGAGCGAGGAAAAGCGGATCTCGATCCTGCCCTTGCCCTTGGCGTCGGCGTGCAGGCGCACGACCGCGCCGAGCGCGTCGGCGAGCTCCTCCTCGAGCCGTTCGATGTCGCGGCTGCGCGTCGCCGCTTTCTGGGCCTTGCCCTTGCGCTCGCCCTGCTGTGCGCGCGCGACCAGCGTTTCGGCTTCGCGCACGCTCAGGCCCTTGACGACGATCTGGTGGCCGAGCTGCACCTGCGTGGCCGCGTCGACCGCGAGCAGTGCGCGCGCATGCCCCATGTCGAGCTGGCCGCCCATCAGCATTTCCTGCACCGGCGCGGCGAGATTGAGCAGCCGCAGCAGGTTCGACGTCGCGCTGCGCGAGCGGCCGATCGCCTGCGCGGCCTGCTCGTGCGTGAAGTCGAACTCGCGGATCAGCCGCTGCACGCCTTGCGCCTCCTCGAGCGGGTTCAGATCCTCGCGCTGGATGTTCTCGATCAGCGCCATCGCCAGCGCGGCTTCGTCGGGCACGTCCTTGACGAGCACCGGCACTTCGTCGAGCCCGGCCATCTGCGCGGCGCGAAAGCGGCGTTCGCCGGCGATGATCTCGTACTGGTCGGCGCCGACCGGACGCACGAGGATCGGCTGCATCACACCCTGCGCCTTGATCGACTCGGCGAGCTCGGCCAGCGCCTCGGCGTTCATCTTCGTGCGCGGCTGATACCTGCCCGCGCGCAGCTTCGCGACCGGCAGACTGGTCGGCGCGCCCGTCGGCGCGGCGGCGGGTTCGCCGCCCAGCAGTGCGTCGAGGCCGCGGCCGAGTCCGCGCACTTTTTTCATCACCACGTCTTCCCCGGATCCGTCACAGCGTTTTCACGCGTTCGATCATTTCGGCGCCGAACGAGAGGTAGGCCTGCGCGCCGCGCGAGCTGCGGTCGTAGGCGACGCCGGGCAGGCCGTAGCTCGGCGCCTCGGCCAGTCGCACGTTGCGCGGAATGATCGTCTTGAACACCTTGTCGCCGAAGTGCCCCTCGAGCTGATCCGACACCTGCTGCTGCAAAGTCATGCGCGGATCGAACATCACGCGCAGCAGCCCGATGATCTTCAGATCGGCGTTCAGGTTCGCGTGCACGCGCTTGATCGTGTTGACCAGATCGGTAAGTCCTTCGAGCGCAAAGTACTCGCACTGCATCGGGATCACGACCCCGTGCGCCGCGCACAGCCCATTCAGGGTCAGCAGCGACAACGAGGGCGGGCAGTCGATCAGCACGAAATCGTAGTCGGCGTCGACCGGCACGAGCGCGGTCTTCAGCCGCGTTTCGCGATCGTCGAGGTCGACCAGCTCGACTTCCGCGCCGGCCAGATCGCGATTGGCCCCGAGCACGTCGTAGCCGCCGGCCTCGGACTTCACGCGCGCCTGCGCGATCGTCGCCAGCCCGAGCAGCACGTGATAGACGGAGCGCGCGAGCGATCGCTTGTCCACGCCGCTGCCCATCGTCGCGTTGCCCTGCGGGTCGAGGTCGATCAGAAGCACGCGCTGGCCCTGCGCGGCGAGCCCGGCGGCGAGGTTGACGCTGGTCGTCGTCTTGCCGACGCCGCCTTTCTGGTTGGCGATGCAAAAGATGCGCGCCACGGCTCAGCCCGTTGCGAGGGCGCGATCCGCAGCGCGCCGCCGCACATCGCATCGTGCGCGAATAGCCTGCGGCCTTCTCATTGCGCGAGCTTGATGCCGAAGCCGACGAGGAACACGCCCGCCGAGCGCTCGAGCCATTGCGCGGCCTTGCGATGCGCGCGCACGCGTGCGGCGACCGCGTGGGCGAAAGCGGCGAGCAGCAGGCAGTAGGCGAGCGTCAGCAGCGCGATCGAAACCGCCATCGCCGCGAAGGTCAACGCCCCCCGATGCGTCGCCGGGTCGATGAACAGCGGGAAAAACGCCATGTAGAAGACGATCGCCTTCGGGTTCAGCAGCGTGATCAAAAACGCTTGCCTGAAGTAGCGTTCGGCGCGGATCGCGATCAGCTGCGTGCCGCCCGGCCTGGCCACGGCGAGCCGGATGCCGATCCACACCAGATACGCGGCACCGGCGTACTGCAGCAGCTTGAACAGCGTCGGGTTCGCCTGCAGCACCGCGGCCACGCCGAGCGCCGCGAGCCACATCAGCACCTGATCGCCGGCAATCAGCCCGAACGTCGCCGCCGCTCCCGCGCGAAAGCCGCCCTGGCCGGTGGAGGTCAGCAGCGCGAAAGTGCCCGGCCCCGGCAGCATCAGGAAGACGAGCACCGCAGCGACGAAGGCCCAGTAGTCGGCAATGCCCAACATCAACAGGTTTCGAGGATGATCAGATGCCGCTGGCCATCCAGCAGCGGGACGCGAAGTTTAACCGTGCGCTGCACGCGGACATCCCCGGGCAGCGCGGCGATCTCCGCCTCGGGCACGACCGCTTTCATCGCGAACCACACGCCGCCCGGCGCGAGCAGATGACGAGTCCACGCAACGAGGTCGGCGAGCGAAGCGAGGGCGCGCGCGACGATGACGTCGAAACGCTCTGCGGGCTGCCATGTCTCGACGCGTCCGTGCACGACCTCGACGTTCGCAAGCCGCAGTTCGACGCGCGCCTGCTGCAGAAAAGCCGTCTTCTTCTGCACCTTGTCGATCAGCCAGAACCGCCACTGCGGGCGGGCGATCGCGAGCGGGATGCCGGGCAGACCACCGCCGGCGCCCACGTCGAGCGCGCGTAACGGCCGTGCGCCGGCGAGCGCGTCGAGCTCCGGGAGGATGGCGAGCGAATCGAGCAGATGCAGCGGAACGACGTCTTCGGGTCGATCGATCGCGGTGAGGTTGTGGACGGCATTCCACTTGAGCAGCAGCGCGGCAAAACGCGCGAACTGCTCCGACTGCGCGCGCGACAACGCGAGGCCGAGCCGCGCGGCGCCGGACGCAACGGTGTCCGCCAGCGCGTCGGCGTCACGCGGCGAGCTTGCCCGCGTCACGTTTGCTCAGCCGCTTCAGGTGGACGAGCAACAGCGAGATAGCCGCCGGCGTGACGCCGGAGATGCGCGCGGCCTGGCCGATCGTCTCCGGCCGATGGGCCTTGAGCTTCTGGCGCACTTCGATCGACAGGCCGCGCACGGCGTCGTAGTCGAGCGATGCGGGGATGCGTGTCGTTTCGCTCGACTCGTGCTTGGCGACTTCTTCTTCCTGGCGCGCGATATAGCCGGCGTACTTGATGGCGATCTCGACCTGTTCGGCCGCCTGGAGATCGTCGATTCCAGGCCCGCCGAGCGGCTCGCCGTCCGCGCGGCGCAGCGTGACCAAGCTCGCGTAGGTGACATTTGGTCGCCTCAGCAAGTCAGCAAGCGTGTACTCGCGCTCGACCTCTCTCCCAAGAACTCTTACGGCCTCTGCACCGGAGAGAATGCGAGGATTCACCCACGTCGACTTCAAGCGCTCGATTTCACGCCCGACGGCGTCGCGCTTGCGGCAGAACGCGGCCCAGCGAGCGTCGTCGACGCAGCCGAGCGCGCGGCCGACTTCGGTCAGGCGCAGATCGGCGTTGTCCTCACGCAGGCTGAGCCGATACTCGGCGCGCGAGGTGAACATCCGGTACGGCTCGGCGACGCCGCGCGTGATCAGATCGTCGACCAGCACGCCGAGGTACGCTTGGTCCCGACGCGGGCACCAGGGCTCGCGCTCTTTCACCTTCAGCGCAGCATTGATGCCGGCCAGGAGCCCCTGCGCCGCCGCCTCTTCGTAGCCGGTGGTGCCGTTGATCTGACCGGCGAAGAACAGGGCCTCGATCGCCTTCGTTTCCAGCGAAGACTTGAGCGCTCGCGGATCGTAGTAGTCGTATTCGATCGCGTAACCCGGCCGCAGAATGTGCGCGTTCTCCAGCCCCTGCATCGAGCGCACGATCTGAAGTTGGACATCGAACGGCAGTGAGGTCGAAATGCCGTTCGGGTAGAACTCGTTGGTCGTCAGCCCCTCCGGTTCGAGGAAAATCTGATGGCTCGGCTTGTCGGCGAAGCGATGGATCTTGTCCTCGATCGACGGGCAATAACGCGGCCCGACACCTTCGATGACGCCCGAGTACATCGGGCTGCGGTCGAGGTTGGCGCGGATGATGTCGTGCGTGCGCGGATTCGTATGCGTGACCCAGCACGGTAGTTGCCGCGGATGCTGATCGGCGCGCCCGAGAAAGGAAAACACCGGGACCGGATCGAGATCGCCTGGCTGCTCCTCGCACCGGGTGAAGTCGATCGTGCGGCCATCGATGCGCGGCGGCGTGCCGGTCTTCAACCGTCCTTGCGGGAGCTTCAGCTCCTTCAGACGGGCGGCAAGCGAAGTCGACGGCGGGTCGCCCGCCCGGCCCGCCGAGTAGTGCTGCAGACCGATGTGGATCAAGCCGTTGAGGAAAGTGCCCGCGGTCAGAACGACCGTGCGGCCACGAAAGCGGATACCTGACTGCGTGATCGCCCCGACGACGCGTTCGCCTTCGAGGAGCAGATCGTCGACCGGTTGCTGGAACAGCCAAAGGTTGGGCTGGCTCTCGAGCCGGGTCCGGATCGCGCGCTTGTACAGGAGACGATCGGCCTGCGCCCGCGTCGCGCGCACGGCCGGCCCCTTCGAGCGGTTGAGGATGCGGAACTGAATTCCCGCCTCGTCGGTGGCGCTGGCCATCGCGCCGCCGAGCGCGTCAACCTCCTTGACCAGATGCCCCTTGCCGATGCCGCCGATCGAGGGGTTGCACGACATCTGACCGAGCGTTTCGATGTTGTGCGTCAGCAGCAGGGTACGGCACCCCATGCGTGCAGCGGCCAAGCAGGCCTCGGTCCCGGCGTGACCACCACCGACGACGATCACGTCGAACTCGGTCGGATAGTCCATGGTTGGAATCGTCGAGCGAGGCACGAACCTTTGAAAGGCCGCGGAGTATACGGTTCAGGCCGGAGACGTTAGAAGGGCCCGGACCGACGTTTCACGTGAAACATCGTCCAATCGCGGTTTCACGTGAAACCGGCCGCACCGGAGCCGATCGCGTCAGTCGCTCGAGACGAGGTCGCCGCGGCTAACGGCTGAACTGCGGCTGCAGCGCCGTCCCGCGCACCTTGACATTGATC
This sequence comes from Betaproteobacteria bacterium, assembly GCA_016861185.1. Taxonomy (GTDB): domain Bacteria; phylum Pseudomonadota; class Gammaproteobacteria; order Burkholderiales; family Burkholderiaceae_F; genus DSNY01. The sequence goes on along the minus strand of BOKW01000001.1, from coordinate 188,340 downwards.
GGCGCCTGAACTCGCTGTGCACCGAGATCGACCCGCAAGGCGCCGCTTAGGCCGAGGTCGGGTGCAACGCGAATCTCGCCGCGGGTCGCCATCGCACCCGCGCGACCATGGATGCCGGTCACCGTCAGCCCCGTGCGCGCCAGCGCCACCGACGCCTCGAGTTCGCTGAAGCGCGTGATACCGCCGCCGGTGACACCGGACGCCCCGCCGCGGGTCGCGGCGTAGCCGAGATTGATTCCGTTCAGCGTCGCCCAGCGGACCTGCAGCGGGCCGGCGGCGACGGACTGATCGATCGCCTGCGCCAGCGTATCGCCGCGTCCGGCGACGAGCAGGCTGAGCACGGCAGTTCCATGCATCGGGACCGCGGCTTGCCCCTTCGGTCGCTCCTCCGCCGGCTTGCCCTTGAAGTGCAGCAGCACGGACTCGAGGTCCAGGTTCGGCGCGCGCGCCGTTCCAGCGACGGCCCATTCGACATCGCGCGCCGCAACCATCAAGCCCTGGACGACGCCGAACGCACCGCCGAGGCTGAAGCTGTCGACCTCGATCAGATTCGGGCGAACGCGGCCGGTCGCGACGACCTCGGTCCAACGCGCCCCCGGTCCCACGGGCAAAGCCCAGTTCGCCGCGTCGAGCTGGAAATCGACCGTCTCACCCCAGTCGTTGTCGGTTCTGGCGGCAACCGTGAACTTCATCCGCCCCTCGCTGCCGATCTCGGTCAGAGCGACCGGCGCGAAACGCCCGTCGGATCCGCGCCTTGCCACGACCTCGTACCGGCCCGGCAGCAAGGGCATCTCGGCGAACTCGATCAACTCGAAGCGGATCGTCGAAATCGTCGGCGGAATCGCGGCTCCAGCTGCGCCGAGCGACCTCAGCAACGCGAGCCCTTGCACACCTTCGAGCTTCAGCGGCGCAACCGCGGCCTCGCCCCAAGTCCAGCTTCCGCCGCGCAATGCGCGCAGCGCGTCCTCCCAATTGAAATGCAGCGAGACTTCACCGAGCTGATAGGTCCCGGCAACGTCGAGGCCTTTCACAACCAAGCGGGGCGTCGGCGCGAAGCGAAACTCCGTCCCTGCGATTTGTACCGGCTGCCCGAGACCTCGGGTCAGGCGCGCGGCGATTCCTGCGGCCGAGACATCATCGCGCAGCGGCAGAAGCGCGAGATAGCCGTAGTAAGCAGCCGCACCCAGGCTGCCGACGACGAGGAGTCGCTTGAACCAGACCCTGAGCCAGTACGTGTCGAACAACACTAGGCGCCGGCGCGGCGCATCGTCGTCCTCGTCGGCGCGTGCACGGACTTCCTGCAGGTCCAGGCGATCGGGAACGTTGACGGTCGTGATCGCGAAATCGGTCGCGCGCGTCGGCTCCCACTGTTGCGCGGTGTCGCCCGATCGCTTGTTTGACTGTGAGCGCACACTGGCTCCCATTCCTTAGCTCCTGCCGCGCGCTTGCTCACTGCCATCGGCCACGCGCATCGCCTCTTCGAAGACGGGCCGGTCTAGCGCGGCCGCCGCAGAATGCGGAACGCGCGATGGCGTGCTCCGACTCGGCAGCCCGGCGTCGCAAGGCCCGCTCAAGGTCGAACATCTTCGAGGTCGTCGCGCAGCGGCGGGCATCATCGCGGCAGCCCAACATGTTCGTCAATGCGCGCCGCGCTGCGCATTCACGCGATGCGCTCGTCGCCTTGCCGGCCACGAGGGTCGCCCCGTCAATGATCCGGCCCATTCTATCGACGACATCCCGGCAGCATGCGCTCGCAAAGCTCCTGGCCAGGCAGCGCTATTCGGACGTTTCCCGCGCGCTAGCATCCACCGGCAATCACGAGACGGAGACAACGATGGCGGAAGCCGACCACTTCAAGCTCACGTATTCGACGATGTTCAATCCTCCCGCGGCCCTGCACGAGCGATTCGATGCGGCGCTGGCGCGCGCGAAGCAGGCGCTCGGACGCGACTACCCGCTGTGGATCGACGGTCGCGCGCGCGCAACCGAACGCAGCTTCGAAGTGCGCTCGCCGATCGCGCGCGACTGGCTGCTCGGTCGCTTCGCGGCGGCCGCGCAGGCCGATGTCGACGCCGCCGTGCGCGCCGCGCAGAAGGCCTTCCCCGCGTGGGCCGCGACGCCCTGGCGTGAGCGCGTCGCGCAGCTTCGGCGCGTCGCGGCGTTGATCGAGAAACGCGTCTACGACATCGCCGCGGCGGTGGCGCTCGAAGTCGGCAAGAACCGGATGGAAGCGCTCGGCGAAGTGCAGGAAACCGCCGATCTGTTCACGTGGTACTGCGACCAGATGGAGGCGAATGACGGTTTCGCGCGCGAACTGCCGAACGATCCGCTCGCCGGCTGGGTCAGCCGCAACCGGACCGTACTCAAGCCGTACGGCGTTTGGGCGGTCATCGCGCCGTTCAATTTCCCGTACGCGCTCGCCGGCGGTCCGGTCGCCGCGGCGCTCGCGACCGGCAACACGGTCATGTTCAAGACCGCCAGCGACACCGCGTGGAGCGGGTGGCTGCTGCTCGAAGTGTTGCGCGACGCGGGCCTGCCGGCCGGTGTGGTGAACTACGTGAGCGGCAGCGGCGGCGAGGCAGGTGCGGCGCTCGTCGATCACCCCGGCATCGCCGGCATCACGTTCACCGGCTCCTACGACGTCGGCATGGCGATCCTGCGCAAGTTCGCCAACGGCCGCTGGCCGCGCCCGTGCATCGCCGAAATGGGCGGCAAGAACGCCGCGATCGTCAGCCGCCATGCCGACCTCGAGCGCGCGGCCACCGGCATCGTGCGTTCAGCTTTCGGATTGCAGGGACAGAAGTGCTCGGCGTGTTCGCGCGTCTATGTCGAGAAGCCGGTAGCAGCAGCGCTGCGCGAGCGGGTCGTTGAACTGACGCGCAAGATCGCGATCGGCGACCCGACCGAGCAGGCCAACTGGCTCGGGCCGGTGATCAACGCGGCGGCATACGAGCGCTACGAAAGATGCGTCGCCAACCTGCGCGAGCACGGCAGCATCTTCATCGGCGGCGCGCAGCTGAAGGAAGGCGCGCTTGCGCAGGGCTATTTCGTCGCGCCGACGGTGGCGACGGCGCCATTTGACTACCGCCTGTGGCGGGAGGAGAAGTTCCTCCCGCTCGTGCTCGTCGGAGAAGTCGATTCGATCGATCAGGCGATCGATCTCGCGAACGCGTCGGACTACGGATTGACCGCGGGCTTCTACGGCGCGCGCGACGAGATCCCGCACTTTCTCGACCGCATCGAAGCCGGCGTCACCTACGTCAATCGGCCGCAGGGCGCGACCACCGGCGCGTGGCCGGGCTATCAGCCTTTCGGCGGCTGGAAGGCGAGCGGCACGACCGGCAAGGCGATCGGCTCGTTCTGGTATCTGCCGCAGTACCTGCGCGAACAGTCGCAGACGATCGTGGACTGAGCTGCGCGCCCGCTGCCGACTCAGCTGAGCATGTAGGCGGCGGCGCCGGTGGCGATCAGTCGGTCGGCGTCGTCGACCAGGCGCATCTGCGCCGTGCCGACGCGGCCGCCGAGGCGCAGCACCTCGGCGCTGGCCGTAAAGTGCATACCGATGCCGGGCCGCAGATAGTCGATGCGCAGGTCGATCGTTCCCAGGCGCGCGAACCGCTGCATCACCTGATCGCTGGTCTCGTCGGCGTGCTTCTCGCCGAGGGCGACCATTATCGCGAGCCCTGCCATCGCATCAAGCGTGGCCGAAATCACGCCGCCGTGCAGTCGGCCGTACAGGAAGTGGCCGACCAGTTCGGGGCGCATCGCGAACCGCAGTTGCGGCCCGCGGGGACCGAGGCGGAGCACCTTCAGTCCCAGCGTCCGGTTGAAGCTGATGCGCTGTTCGAACAGCTCGGTCAGCGCCGCGTCGAGCTTGCGCTGTTCCGCGGCGCTGCGGCGCGGTGCCGAAACTCCTGAGGTCATGCGCAGCGATGCCGGCACAGCGCGCGGAGCAGCGGCTCTTCCCGCCGCACCGCCGCCGGGCGCCGTTACAAGGGCTTGCGAATCGCGTGGCCGATCTCGCCGATGATGCCGCGGCGGAAGGCCAGCACGCACACGACGAAGATTACGCCCTGCACGACGGTCACCCACGCGCCGAGCTGCGCGAGGTAGTTCTGCATCGTGATGATCACCGCCGCGCCGACGACCGGGCCGAAGATCGTCCCGAGCCCGCCGACCAGCGTCATCAGCACGACCTCGCCCGACATCGTCCAGTGCACGTCGGTCAGCGATGCGAGCTGGAACACGAGCGACTTGGTTCCGCCGGCCAGCCCCGCCAGCGTGGCCGACAGCACGAACGCGAGCAGCTTGTAGCGGTCGACGTGGTAGCCGAGCGAAACGGCGCGGCTTTCGTTCTCGCGGATCGCCTTCAGCACCTGCCCGAACGGCGAATGCACGATCCGGTAGATCAGCAGGAAGCCGCCGATGAAGATCGCGAACACGAGCGCGTACATCGCCCAGACGTTCGTCAGGTCGATCAAACCGAACAGCTTGCCGCGCGGCACCGCCTGGATGCCGTCCTCGCCGCCGGTGAACGGCGCCTGCAGGCAGAAGAAGAACACCATCTGCGCCAGCGCGAGCGTGATCATCGCGAAGTAGATGCCTTGCCGCCGGATCGCCAGCAGCCCGGCGAGCACGCCCAGCACGCATGCGCTCGCGGTGCCGAACAGGATCGCCAGCTCCGGCGTGAAGCCCCACACCTTCGCCGAATGCGCGGTCGCATAGCCGGCCATGCCGAAGAACATCGCATGCCCGAACGACAGCAGCCCGACGTAGCCGATCAGCAGGTTGAACGCGCACGCGAACAGCGCGAAGCACATCACCTTCATCAGGAACACCGGGTACACGACGAGCGGCGCAAGCACGAAGAAGCCCGCCATCGCCAGGAAGGCGATCTGCTGATGCCGCAGCACGCCTGCGCCGCGCGCGATCGGAAGTCCGGGAGCGTTGCTCGTCATGCGGCACCTACTTCTGCGTGCCGAACAGCCCCGCGGGCCGGATCAGCAGCACGATCGCCATGATGATGAAGATCACCGTGTTCGACGCCTCGGGATAGAACACCTTCGTCAGGCCCTCGATCAGCCCGAGGCCGAACCCGGTGACGATCGAGCCCATGATCGAGCCCATGCCGCCGATCACGACGACCGCGAACACGACGATGATCAGGTCGGCGCCCATCTGCGGACTGACCTGGTAGATCGGAGCGGCCATCACGCCGGCCAGCGCGGCGAGCGCCACGCCGAAGCCGTAGGTCAGCGTGATCATGCGCGGCACATTGATGCCGAAGGCCTGCACCAGCGCCGGATTCTCGGTCGCCGCCCGCAGATAGCTGCCGAGCTTGGTCCTTTCGATGACGTACCAGGTGCCGAGGCAAATCACGAGCGACGCGACGATCACCCAGGCCCGGTAATTCGGCAGGAACATGAATCCGAGATTGCGCCCGCCGGTCAACTGCTCCGGCATCGCATACGGCAGCCCGGCCGAACCGTACTCGTTGCGGAAGACCCCCTGGATGATCAGTGCCAGACCGAAGGTCAGCAGCAGTCCGTACAGGTGGTCGAGCTTGTACAGCTTCGACAGCATCAGCCGCTCGATGACCACACCGGTCGCGCCGACGATGATCGGCGCGAGCAGCAGCGACCACCAGTAGCCGATGCCCAGCTTCTCCAGCAGCAGGTAGGCGCAGAAGGCGCCCAGCATGTACTGCGCGCCATGCGTGAAGTTGATGATGTTCAGCAGCCCGAAGATCACCGCCAGGCCCAGCGAAAGCAGCGCGTAGAAGGAGCCGTTGATCAGGCCGATCAACAGCTGGCCGAACAGGGCCTGGGTCGGAACGCCGAAGATTTCCATGGGCTCGGACTGCCGATTGCGTCATGCGGATCGCGTACTACGAACCACGCTCGGTCCGAGCGCAGTCCGCAGTCCGCGATCCGCAATCCCTCTGTCACTTCACCAACGGGCAGCCGCCCTCGTTCAACGGGCGGAACGCCTGCTCGGCCGGGATCGTCGCGCGGATCTTGTAGTAGTCGTACGGTCCCTTCGACTCGGAAGGCTTCTTGACCTCCACCAGGTACGCCGGGTGAATCTTGCGCCCGTCGGGCCGGATCACACCCTTGCCGAACAGCGGATCGTCGGTCGGCATCTTCTTCATCTGTTCGATGACCTTCGTGCCGTCGTCGGTCTTGATCGCCTCGATCGCCTTCAGGTAGTGCAGCACGCCTGCGTACACGCCCGCATGCACCATCGTCGGGTACTTGCCGCCGTGCGCCGCTGCGAACCGCTTCGCCCAGGCGCGCGTGGCGTCGTTCAGATCCCAGTAGAACGTCTCGGTGAAGATCAGGCCCTGCGCCTTGTCGAGCCCCAGGCCGTGCACGTCGGACAGGAACACGAGCATGCCGGCGAGGCTCTGGCCGGCCTTGACGATGCCGAACTCGGCCGCCTGCTTGACCGAGTTGATCGTGTCGCCGCCGGCGTTCGCCAGACCGATGACCTTCGCCTTCGACGCCTGCGCCTGCAGCAGGAAGGAGGAGAAGTCCTGCGTGTTCAGCGGGTGCCGCACCTTGCCGAGCACCTTGCCGCCGTTTTTCAGCACCGCCGCTTCGGTATCGCGCTCGAGCGCGTGGCCGAACGCATAGTCGGAGGTCAGGAAGAACCAGGAGTCGCCGCCGGTCTTCACGATCGCGCTGCCGGTGCCGTTGGCCAGCATCCAGGTGTCGTAGGTCCAGTGCACCGTATTCGGCGAGCAGGCCTTGCCGGTCAGATCCGACGAAGCGGCGCCCGAGTCGATGAAGGCCTTGCCCTTCTCGCGCGTCAACTGGTTGATTGCCAGTGCCACCGCCGAGTTCGGCACGTCGAAGATCGCGTCGACCTTGTCGACGTCGTACCACTGGCGCGCGACGCTCGAGCCGACGTCGGCCTTGTTCTGGTGGTCAGCCGAGACGATCTCGACCTTCATGCCCTTCTTCGCCGCGCCGAAGTCCTCCACGGCCATGCGCGCCGCGACCACCGAACCCGGACCGCCGATGTCGGCGTACAGGCTCGACATGTCGCTCATCACGCCGATCTTGATCACCCCGTCCGAGATCTGTGCGCTGGCCGCGCCCGCGCCGAACGCGAGCGCCGCGCCGACCAGCATCGAGATCAATTTGCGTTTCATCACAACCTCCTTGTAGTTCGGCTCTCGCCCAAAAACTGCGCGCCCTCAGACGCCCAGATACTCGTGCAACAAGTCCTTCTTCTTCTCCAGCTCGCCGGCGGCGAAGCTCTCGACGATGCGGCCGTGCTCCATCACGTAGAAGCGATCCGCGAGCGGCGCGGCGAAGCGGAAGTTCTGTTCGACCATCACGATCGTGAAGCCCTTCTCGCGCAGGGTCCGGATCGTGCGCGCAAGCGCCTGCACAATGACCGGCGCCAGGCCCTCGGAGATCTCGTCGAGCAGCAGCAGCTTGGCGCCGGTGCGCAGGATGCGCGCGACCGCGAGCATCTGCTGCTCGCCGCCCGACAGCCGCATGCCGGGGCTCGTCCGGCGCTCCTTCAGGTTCGGGAACATCGCGTAGATCTCGTCGAGCGACATGCCGCCGCTCGCCACCGGCGGCGGCAGCAGCAGGTTCTCTTCGCAGGTCAGGCTGGCGAAGATGCCGCGCTCTTCCGGGCAGTAGCCGATGCCGAGTTGCGCGATCCGGTGCGGCGGCAGGCCGACCGCCTCGCGGCCGTTGATCATGATCGAGCCGGAGCGCTTGCCGACCAGACCCAGAATCGCCTTCAGCGTGGTCGTGCGGCCCGCGCCGTTGCGGCCGAGCAGCGTAACCACCTCGCCGCGGTTCACCGTCAGGTCGACCCCGTGCAGGATGTGCGACTCGCCGTAGAAGGCGTGCACGTCCGTCAGGCGCAGGTATTCGACGCTCTTATCCATGCGCGCCCTGCAGCTCGACTTCCGCGCTGCCCATGTACGCCTCGAGCACCTGCGGGTTCTTCGAAACCGTCGCGTACGGCCCCTCGGCGATGACCTGGCCGCGCGATAGCACGGTGATCGTGTCGGCGATCGTCTCGACGACGTTCATGTTGTGCTCGACCATCAGGATCGTGCGGTTGGCGGCGACCTTCTTGATCAGTTGCGTGACGCGCTCGACGTCCTCGTGCCCCATGCCCTGGGTCGGCTCGTCGAGCAGCATCAGCTCCGGATCCATCGCCAGCGTCGTCGCGATCTCCAGCGCGCGCTTGCGGCCGTACGGCAGCTCGACGGTCACGTAATCGGCGAACTCGCGCAGCCCGACGGTGTCGAGCAGCTCGAGCGCGCGGCCGTTCAGCGCCTCGAGCGAGCGCTCCGACTCCCAGAACCGGAACGTCTTGTCGGTCTTGCTCAGCAGCGCGATCCGGACGTTCTCCAGCACCGTGAGATGGGGGAAGGTCGCCGAGATCTGGAACGAGCGGATGATGCCGCGCCGCGCGATCTGCGCCGGCTTCTCGAACGTGATGTCCTGCCCGTTGAACAGGATCTTGCCGCGCGTCGGGATCAGGAACTTGGTCAGCAGATTGAAGCAGGTCGTCTTGCCCGCCCCGTTCGGCCCGATCAGCGCGTGGATCGTCCCGCGCACGACCTTCAGGTTGACGTCGTTGACCGCGACGAAGCCCTTGAACTCCTTCGTCAGCGACTGCGTCTCGATGATGACGTCGCGCGCGCTCACGCGCCGCCCTCCTTCGGGTTCGAACGAAACGCCTCCGGCGGCTGCGCGCCGCGATGGCGTGCGCCCGTACGCCCGACGAACCGCGCTTGCGTGATCTCGTGTATCGACGCCAAGGACTGTCTCCTCGTGACCGGCGGAGGCGCATGGCCGATTCCGTCGGCGCCGAGCCTGTGTTTGTTGTGCGCTCGGCGGCGCGACTTTAGCGCAGCCCGTTCGACTTGTCCTGCCCGGGTCGGCCCTGTATGTTGCGCGCCTGCCTCCGATTCACAACACGAAACGAGCCGTGAGTTCCGGTCCGGTCGCGCGCCTGCTGAACCTGCCGGCCCTGCTGCGCCACCTGGGCGCGCGCCGCGCCGACCGCTCGGTCCACGATCCGGCCGACGATCTCGAGCTCGCGCTCTACGGCGCGATCTTCGGGAACAACTTCCTGCACTACGGCTACTTCCCGCAGCCGCCCGCCGATGCCGAATCGATCAGCTTCGCGGACCTGAAGCGAGCGATGGACGACTACGCGACGCTGCTGGTCGGGCGCGTACGGCCGGGCGAATGCGTGCTCGACGTGGGCTGCGGCATGGGCGGGCTGCTCGCGCGGCTCGACGCCGCCGGCGCGCGGGTGGTCGGCGTGACGCCGAACGCAGCGCACGCGGCGCACATTCGCGCGCGCTGGCCGCACATCCCGTTGATCGAAAGCGTGTTCGAGCGGATCGACGCAACGGCGATCGCGCCCAAGTTCGACGCGATCGTCAACGCCGAGTCGTTCCAGTACATCGATCTGGATGCCGGCATGCGCAACGTCCGCGCCCTGCTCGCGCCCGGCGGGCGCTGGATCGTCAGCGACTACTTCCGGCTGCAGGCGGATGCGAAGAACAGATCCGGCCATCTGCTCGCCGACTTCGAGGCCGCGCTTGCGCGGCACGGGCTGGCGGTCGCCGAGCGCGTCGACGTCACCGAGAACGTGCTGCCCACGCTCGCGTACGGCAAGCTGCTCGCGACCAAGTTCGCGCTGCCGCTGGCGCGCTTCGCGTCCGAGAAGTTTTTCCTGCGCCGGCCGCTCGCCGCCTACCTGTTCCAGCCGACGGTGCGCGCCAAGCTCGCCGCGGTCAAGCTCGACACGCTCGACCCCGACGTGTTCCGGCGCGAGAAGCGCTACCTGCTGTTCACGCTCCGGCCCGACTAGGCACCGAGCCGCCGCGCGAGCCGCTGCCGCGTCGCTTCGAGCTGCTCGGGCAGCCGGTCGCGCAGCTTGTCGAACAACTCGGTGTGCGAATGCAGCTCTTCGCGCCACGATTGCGCGTCGACCGACGTGATGCGCGCGTACGCGGCCGGCGGGAACGCCAACCCGTCCCAGTGCAGGTCTTCGTAGCGCGGCGAGATGCCGAACACGTGCTCGGCGCCCTGCGCGCGGCCTTCGATGCGGCGGACCATCCATTCGAGCACGCGCATGTTCTCGCCGAACCCCGGCCAGACGAACCTGCCTTGCTCGTCGGTGCGGAACCAGTTGACGCAGAAGATCTTCGGCAGCCTCGCGCCGCCCGCCTGCAGTTTTGCGCCAAGCTCGAGCCAGTGCCGGAAGTAATCGCCCATGTTGTAGCCGCAGAACGGCAGCATCGCGAACGGATCGCGGCGCAGAACGCCCTGCGCCCCAGCGGCCGCGGCAGTGGTCTCCGAACCCATCGTCGCGGCCATGTACACGCCCTCCTGCCACTCGCGCGCCTCGGTCACCAGCGGAACCGTCGTCGAACGCCGTCCGCCGAAGACGAAGGCGTCGATCGGCACGCCGTCCGGGTTTTCCCAGTCCTCGTCGATCGACGGGCACTGATTCGCCATCACCGTGAAGCGGGCGTTCGGGTGCGCCGCCTTGCGCCCGCACTCGGGGGTCCAATCGTTTCCCTGCCAGTCCGTGAGATGCGCCGGCGCCGGACCCATGCCCTCCCACCACACGTCGCCGTCGTCGGTTAGCGCGACGTTGGTGAAGATGACGTTGGAATGCAGCATCGCCATCGCGTTGCGGTTGGTCTTCTCGCTGGTGCCGGGCGCCACGCCGAAGCAGCCGTACTCCGGATTGATCGCGTACAGCCGCCCGTCGGCATGCGGCTTGATCCACGCGATGTCCTCGCCGATCGTCGTCACCTTCCAGCCGTCGAAACCGGCCGGCGGGATCAGCATCGCGAAGTTGGTCTTGCCGCACGCGGACGGGAACGCCGCGGCGACGTGGTACTTGCGGCCCTCCGGCGACGTCACCGCGAGGATCAGCATGTGTTCGGCGAGCCAACCTTCGTCGCGGCCCATCGTCGAAGCGATGCGCAGCGCGAAGCACTTCTTGCCCAGCAGCGCGTTGCCGCCGTAGCCCGAGCCGTAGCTCCAGATTTCACGGGTCTCGGGGAAGTGGACGATGTACTTGGTCGCGTTGCACGGCCACGGCACGTCCTTTTCGCCGGGCGCGAGCGGCTTGCCCACCGAATGCACGCAGGGAACGAAGGCGCCGTCCTCGCCGAGCGCGTCGAGCACCGCGCGGCCCATGCGCGTCATCATCCGCATGTTGACGACGACGTACGGGCTATCGGAGACCTCGACGCCGATCTGCGCGATGTGCGAGCCGAGCGGCCCCATCGAGAACGGGATCACGTACATCGTGCGGCCGCGCATGCAGCCGGCGAACAGCCCGTTCAGCGTCCTGCGCATCTCCGCCGGCGCGATCCAGTTGTTGGTCGGCCCGGCATCGGCCCGGTCCGCGGTGCAGATGAACGTACGGTCTTCGACGCGGGCGACGTCGCTCGGGTCGGACCACGCCAGATATGAGTTCGGCCGCTTCTCGGGATTCAGCCGGCGCAGCGTCCCGGCGCGCACCATCTCGTCGCACAGCCGGTCGTATTCGGCCTGCGAACCGTCGGCCCAGACGATGCGCTCCGGCTGAGTGAGCCGCGCGATGTCGGCGACCCACGCGATCAGTTTGCGGTGCTTGACGTAGGCGGGGGCGTTGATGCTCGGACTGGACGGAACTGCGCTCATCGATCGGTCTCCCTCCGCGGAACCGCAGCGGTTGCCGCAGGAGCTAAGGTCAGGTGCGACTCGGCTTGTGGCCGGCACGCGGCCGTGTTCTCGGAGGGGCCCCGATCGGGCCTTGGGACCGCGCGGAAAGGCGCGCAGTTTACCGCGCGAGCGCAGCGCCGCCCGGCGACGGCATTGCGCGCGGACAGACGGTGCGCCGTCGCCGACCGCAGCGGGGTGTGTTGCGCGCTGCACCAGCAGAAGGCAAAGTCCGCCGATGCGCATCGCCATCCTCGACGATTATCAGGACGTGGTCCGGCACCTCGACTGCTTTGGAAAGCTGCGCGGCCACGAGGTCAAGGTCTTCAATCACCCCGCCCGCGGGACGGGACAGTTTGCCGCGCGGCTGACCGGATTCGACGCGATCGTCCTGATCCGCGAGCGCACGCGAATCAACGACGCGCTGCTGGCGCAACTGCCTGATCTGAAGCTGATCAGCCAGACCGGCAAGGTCGGTGCGCACGTGGACGTCGCCGCCTGCGCGCGGCGCGGGATTGCCGTGGCCGAGTCGAGCGGCTATCCGCCGGCGACGGCCGAGTTCACCTGGCTGCTCGTGCTCGCGGCGCTGCGCCGGCTCCCCGCCTACATGGCCAACCTGTACGCCGGGCGCTGGCAGCAGAGCGTGCCGGCAACCGCGGCGAATCGGCTCGCCGGCCTCGGCGAGTCGTTGCGCGGCAAGACGCTCGGCGTCTGGGGCTACGGTCGGATCGGCAGGCTCGTCGCGGGCTACGGGCGCGCGTTCGGGATGCGGGTCGCCGTGCACGGCCGCGAGTCATCGCTAGCACAAGCGCGCGCCGACGGCTTCGAAGCGATCGCCGCGAAGGACGCCTTTTTCGCCGGCGTCGACGTGCTGAGCCTGCATCTGCGGCTCGTCGACGCCACGCGAGGATGCGTCACGCGCGCGGATCTCGCGCGCATGAAGCCGACCGCGCTGCTGGTGAACACGAGCCGTGCCGAGTTGATCGAGCCCGGGGCGCTCGCCGATGCGCTGCGCGCCGGCCACCCGGGACTGGCGGCGGTCGACGTGTTCGAGCGCGAACCGGTCGGGGCCGACGAACCGCTGCTCGCGTTGCCGAACGCGGTGTGCACGCCGCACCTCGGCTTCACCGAAAGGCAGTCGTACGAAACCCTGCTCGGTGGCGCCTTCGACAACGTCGTCGCGTTTGCCGCCGGCCAGCCGGTCAATCTCGTCGCGGCCTGAACGAGGACGAAAAAAAGCCGGTCCGCGGACCGGCTCGAGGAAGCCTGGCAGCGCTCTCAGCCGATCGGCACGATCTCGACGGCCTGCGGGCCTTTCTGGCCTTGCTGCACCTGGTACTCGACCCGCTGGTTCTCCTTCAGCGTGCGGAAGCCCTTGGCCTTGATGCCGCTGTAGTGCGCGAACAGATCCGCGCCGCCGTCGTCCGGTTTGATGAACCCGAAGCCCTTGGTTTCGTTGAACCACTTCACGGTGCCTGTCGGCATGTCTTACTCACTCGAAAAAACGCGGGATGCGCCCGCGGCGCGCAAGCGACTCGTCGTATGTGGGCATTGCTGCGACAGGGACTGCCAGACGGAACCGAGGGGAAATGGCTGGAGGCGGCGCCGGAGACGGCGAACCGCGCTTGGGACGGACCGGGCGAGCACTGATTACGAAGTAAAACCACAGCGCAGAATCGACTGCGCTGCCAACGTACACCAGGGACTGCAAAAAAGCCAGTGCCGATTGCGGCCGATCCGCCGTGCGCAAACGGTATCCGGCGCGGCGCGACGGGTGCGCCGGGGCGGGGCGGGCCGTGGATCCTGCGGCGCCGGGCGAGACAGCCGAGCCTCGCCGGGACAGGCACATTCACCGCGTGCGCATCCGATGGGCGATACGAACGAGGCGGAACATGCCGCCGATCAGCAGCACGAGCGCCGCCAGGCGCACGCTGTGAAAGGCCGCGACGATCGGCGCACCGAGCGCGAGCACCTTCGCGGTGATCGCCATCTCGCCGATGCCGCCCGGCGTGGTCGCCAGGATCGCAGTGGCGACCGGCAGCCCGGCGTATCCCGCAAGCCACCACCCGTACAGCGCTGCCACGCCGAGCAGTCCGAGCGTAATCAGCGCGACCGCCGTCAGATAGCGCGGCGCCGCGCGGAAGAACTCGGGTGAAAAGCGCGCTCCAAGCGCGATGCCGATCAGAAGCTGCCCGCCGTCGACCACCGCGCGCGGCAGCGAGGAGAACGCGTAGCCGCCGGCGGTCAGCGCACCGGCGACCAGCAGTGGGCCGATCATCCATACGTTGGGCATGTGCAACCGAGTCAGCGCAATGGCGCCGCCGCCGGTGACCGCCGCGAGCACGACGAAGCCGATCGGGTCGAAGTCCTGCGCCGCCGGCCGGTACGGATCGGTCCCCTGCACCCCCGCCCATTGCAGCCCGAACGGAACGATCAGCGCGACCAGCATGATGCGCAGGCTGTGCGCGGCGGCCACGCGGTCGACGCGCCCGCCGTAGCGCTCGGCCTGCGCAGCCATTTCGCTCGCGCCGCCGATCGCCATCGCGAAGAAGCTGGTCGTCCCGCTTTCGCCGGTGGCGCGCTTCAGCACCCACGCAGCGGCAAGGCCGAGCGCGATCATCGCGAGCGTCGTCAGCCCGACCCACGGCGCGAGCTGCGCGAGCGCGCGCACGACCTCCGGCGTGAAGTAAAGGCCCAGCGCAGTGCCGATGATCCACTGCCCGCCGTCGCGCGCGTACGGAAAGCTCGGAAGCCGCGCGCCGAGCATGTTGGCCGCGGCGACCGCGATCAGCGGGCCGGTGAACCATGGCAGCGGAAGCCGCAGCCACACCGCCGCGGCAGCACCGACGAGCGCCGCGGCGAGCGTCTTCGCGTAATCGAGCGAGAGGGAGCGAGGCGCCGCGTTCAACGAACGACGGCCGCCGATGCGGACAGGGTCGCGGCGGCCGCGCGGCTCGCCTGCGCGGCGAAGTCACGGACCGCGCGGTCGTAGTGCGCGCCGCCGACGCCGATCACGCCGCGATGGCTGGCGCCTTCGATCTTGACGACGCGCTTGTATTCGGCCGGAACGCCGACCGCGGCGGCGTACAGGCGGTCGGCCATCGCGTGCGGCACCACGCCGTCGGAGGTGCCGTGCAGGAACAGCAAGGGTTCGTTGACGCGCGCGATCCGCCCGAGGGAATCGAAATCCTGCGTCACCAGCAGGCGGACGAAGGGCAGCCAGCCCCATTTGGTCGTGCGCACCAGGTCGGGGATGCTGGTGAATGACGACTCGATCACGACGCCGGCGATCTCGTCCTCGTGCGCGGCCAGCTCGATCGCGAGCGCGCCGCCCAGGCTGTAGCCGTAGACGAAGCGCCTGGCCGGATCGGGCTCGCGCCGTTTCAGCTCTTCGAACGCACGCCGCGTGTCCTCGATCGCGCTCGCCTCGCTCGGCAGGATCGGCGTGGAGCGGCCGAAGCCGCGGTAGTCGATCGCCAGCACGTTGAAGCCGAGCGACTGCCAGTGCGTGATGCGCGACGCGCTGCCGTTCAGGTTGCGGCGCGCGCCGTGCAGGAACAGCACGGTCGGCGCTTCGGCGGCGTCGGCGCGCAAGTACCACGCGTGTACCTTGTCGCCGTTGGCGAGCGGCAGATCGTAGGTTTCGGCCGCGTCCGGCGCCGCGATGTGCACGAAGCGATCGGACGAGGTGTGCTGGAAGATCGCCTTGCGCTGCCAGCCGTCGAGCGACGCGCAGCCGGTCGCGCCGACGGCGACGAGCGTCGTGACGATGACCAGGCGCGCAACGAACTTCATGGGGAACTGCGACAACGCCGCCGGCGGGCTTGCGGATGACGTTGGAGCGGATTCTAACGGCGGGATTCTGCGCGCGAAGCCGAAGAATCCGCGGCGCGCGCGCCGACCAAGCGACTCAACCGTGCGTCGGCGCGGACGAACGGCGCGCGCGCCACTCGCGCCGCACCTTGACGACCCAGGGCACGAGCACCAGCAGCGCGGTCAGCGCCAGCAGCGCCGCCGAGATCGGATGCGTCAAGAACACCGAAGGATCACCCTGGCTGATCGCGAGCGCCCGCCGGAACTGCGATTCCGCCAGCGGCCCGAGGATCAGCCCGATGACCGCCGGTGCGACGGGAAAGCCCCAGCGCCGCATCAGGAAACCGAGCAACCCGAACACGTAAAGCGTGACCAGATCGACCACCGACTGGTGCAGGCTGTAGGCGCCGAGTGTCGCGAACACCAGAATGCCGCCGTACAGCAGCGGCTTGGGGATCGTCAGAACCCTGACCCACAGGCCGATCAGCGGCAGGTTCAGCACCAGCAGCAACACGTTGCCGACGTACAGGCTCGCGATCAGGCCCCAGACGAGCGCGCCCTGCGTCTGGAACAGCAGCGGGCCCGGCTGCAATCCGTAGTTCTGGAAGGCCGCGAGCAGGATCGCCGCGGTCGCCGAGGTCGGAATGCCGAGCGTCAGCAGCGGCACAAGCACGCCGGTGGCGGCCGCGTTGTTGGCCGCCTCGGGTCCGGCCACGCCTTCGATCGCGCCGTGGCCGAATTCGTCCGGGTGCTTGCTGAGCTTCTTTTCGGTCGCGTACGACAGGAACGTCGGGATCTCCGCGCCGCCGGCCGGGATCGTGCCGAACGGAAAGCCGATCGCAGTCGCGCGCAGCCACGCCGGCCACGAACGGCGCCAGTCGTCGCGCGACATCCACAGCGAGCCCGACATCTTCTCCATCTCTTCGCGGACCCGGCTCTGGTAAGCGGCGACGTACAGCGCCTCTCCGACCGCGAACAAACCGACCGCGAGCACGACGACGTCGATGCCGTCGAGCAGCTCGGGCACGCCGAAAGCGAAGCGCATCTGTCCGGTCTGCTCGTCGATGCCGACCAGCCCGAGCAGCAGCCCAACGAAAAGCGCCGTCAGCCCGCGTACCGTCGATGCGCCGAGCACGGCGGCGACGGTGACGAAAGCGAACACCATCAACGCGAAGTACTCGGTCGGTCCGAACTTCAGCGCCACCTCGACGATCAACGGCGCGAGCAGCGTCAGCAGCACGGTCGCGATCGTTCCCGCGACGAACGAGCCGATCGCCGCCGTCGCCAGCGCCGGCCCCGCGCGGCCGCGCCTGGCCATCCGGTTGCCCTCGAGCGCGGTCGCGATCGAGCCGGACTCGCCCGGCGTGTTCAGCAGGATCGTCGTCGTCGATCCGCCGTACATCGCGCCGTAGTAGATGCCCGCGAACATGATCAAGGCGCCGGTCGGGTCGAGTTTGACCGTCAGCGGCAGCAGCATCGCCACCGTCAACGCCGGGCCCACGCCGGGCAATACCCCGACCGCGGTGCCGAGCGTGACGCCGACGAATCCCCACAGCAGGTTGATCGGCGCCAGCGCGACGCCGAATCCCGCAACCAGCGCGCTGAAGGTCTCGCTCATGTGCCCGCGGCGCCGAGCAGCGGCTTCAGCCAGCCCGCCGGCAGATTAACGTTCAGCAGGTACACGAAGAACGCGAAGATCGCGAACCCGAACGCCACACCGACGGCGAGATCCCGCAACCAGCGCCGGCTGCCGAAGCCGCGCGCCACGCAGACGAAAAGCACCCCCGCCGCGAGCACGAAGCCCGCCGTGTTGATCAGCGCCATCTGCGCGAACAGCCCCGCGCTGATCCAGCCGAACGCTTGCGGCACGAAGGGATGTTCGCCGCGCTCGGCCGCATCGTCGGCGACGGGCGAACGCCAGCCGCCGGTGAAGCGTTCCACCAGCAGCCAGATCCCGAGCAGGATCAGCCCGCCGGCGACGAGCTTCGGAACGAAGTTCGGGCCGATGCGCGCATACCCGCCTGCCTCCGGCAGCCGCCACGCGACGACCGCCGCGGCGATGCCGAGCGCCAGCACGCCGAGCGAAAGCACGAGCTCGGCGCGCGCCCCACGACGCACGGGCGGCATCGCGCTACTTCTTCAGCCCGAGCGAATCGATGATCGCGCCGATGCGCTTGACGTCGTCGTCGAGGAACTTCTTGAAGTCGTCGCCGGCCAGGAACCACGCGTCCCAGCCGAGTCGCGCGAGCGTGTCCTTCCACGCTGCCGACTCGGTCGCCGTCCGGACCGCCGCGATCAGCGCATCGCGCTGCGCGGCCGTGATGCCCGGCGCGGCGAAGATACCGCGCCAGTTGCCGAGCACGACGTCGATGCCTTGCTCCTTCAGCGTCGGGATCCCCTCGAGCCGTTCGGGCGAAGACACCGCGAGCGCGCGCATGCGGCCGGCCTCGATGTGCTCGGCGAACTCTCCGAGCCCGGACACGCCGGCCGCGACGTGGCCGCCGACGATCGCCGCGATCGCCTCGCCGCCGCCCTTGAAGGGCACGTAGTTGATCTTCGCCGGATCGGCGCCGACCGCCTTCGCGATCAGCCCGATCAGGATATGGTCGGTGCCGCCGGCCGAGCCGCCTCCCCACGCGACCTTGCCCGGATCCGCCTTGAACGCCTTGACCAGGTCGCCCATCGTCTTGTGCGGCGAGTTGGCCGGGACGACGATCACCTCGTATTCGCTGGTCAGACGGGCGATCGGCGTGACCATCGAAAGATCGACCGGCGACTTGTTCAGGATGATGCCGCCGACCATCACCATGCCGCCGATCAGCACCGCGTGCGGATCGCCTTTCGCCGCATTGACGAACTGCGCCAGTCCGATCGTTCCGGCCGCGCCGCCCTTGTTGTCGAACTGGACCGACTGCACGACCTTCGCCGCCTGCATCGCGGCCGCCAACGCGCGACCGGTCTGATCCCAGCCGCCGCCCGGGTTGGCCGGAATCATCATCTTCAGCGTGCCGAGCGACTGCGCGTGCACGGCGCGGATCAGCGGGAACTGCAGCGCGCTCGCCGCGCCGAGCGCGGCGAGCGAAAACTCACGGCGTTTCATGCTCATCTCCACGGGAGGCGTTGTGTTTGGCATTCGACCCGGGCGACAAGCATACCCGCGGCTGCGCGCCGCGCGCACGGGCGGCGCCTAGCCGCCGATGTGCAGCTGGTAAGTCGCGCCGTTGGAGAAGGTGCAGCGGCCGGTGCCTTGCGCGTTCGTGTTCATCGTGTACTGGCAGTTCGCGTAGCTGCCGCGCGCGCCGAACGCATTGGCGACCCCCTGCCGGCTCGTCGCGCCGCCGCTGCGCGTGGCCTCGCCCGACATCGTTTCGCCGCCGACGTTCAGCGTGAACGTGCCCTTGCCGTTCAGGTTGTTGACGACGGTGCCGCTCACCATGCCGGTCGCCGCGGCCGGCTCGTTGGTCGGATAAAGGCGGACCGGCAGCGTGAGGCTCGTCGGCGCTGCCGGCACCGCTACCGCCGGATACGCGGCGACCGGCCCTTGATAGATGCTGCCGTCGGGATTGACCGGTACGACGACGCAGCCGGCGGTTGCCGCCGCGACCAACGCAACCCCTGCGCGCAGTGCGGTCGAAGCGATTCGCGATTCCATCGTTTCCTCCTGAGGCCCGGGCACATGCCCGTGCGACGGATGCTCCGCGCGGCTGCGTGGCGCTTCAATCGACGAACACGCCGTGGCGCAGGCCGCGACGCGCGGTAGCGCGTGTCGATACCTGCTGTCTGCGCGCTGGAGCCGGCTTCGTTTCGCGGCGAACAATCGCCGCACCTCGACTCCGGACACCCGCTGCGGGTGCAAACGACGATGATTGCGCTGGCCTTCTTCGCTTCGATCGCGCTGCTGTTCGCCGCACTGCTCGCCTACGAAACGCCGCGCGGCGCGCAGCCGCTCGGCCTGTGGCGCTGGCTCACGCACGGCAACTGGCCGGCCAAGGTCGGTGCGGGACTGCTGATCCTCGGGGTCGGCGCGCTGCTGCGTTACGCGCTGCTGAACCTGCAGGTCGCACCGGCGGCGAAGCTCGCGAGCGGGCTCGTCGCCGCGTTCGTGCTCGGCGGCGCGTCGTTCGCGTTGCGCGCGTCGGTGCAGCGCGCGCTGCATCTCGCGCTGGCCGGTGCGGCGTTCGCCACGCTGTACCTGACCGCGTACAGCGCCTACGCGCTGTTCGGCTACGTCGAGAGCATGCAGGCGCTCGCGGCGATGGCGATGGTTTCGATCGCCGCCGGCGTGTTCGCGACGCAGGCCCATGCGCTGTCGGTCGCGGTGCTCGCGCTGGCCGGTGCCTTTGTCGCGCCGGCGTTCGCGTTCGGCGCGCCGTCGCCGGCCGCCGTCTACGGCTACTACGTCGCCGCGTCGGCGTTCGCGCTGCTGCTGGTGCGCGCGCGCGGCTGGCGCGCGCTGATCCACCTGAGCTTCCTGTTCACGCTCGCGGGCGGACTGTTCTTCGGCTGGACACGCGCGTACTACCAGCCCGCGTACTACGCGACGATGCAGCCGCTGCTGCTGGTACTCGTCGCGCTGCACGTGGCGATGCCGCTCGCCGAGTCGCGCGCGCTCGCCGCGCGCTGGCAGGTGCACGCCGACCTCGCCCACCGCGCGCTGCTGCCGCTCGTCGCCGCCGCGCTGACGCTGGCGATCGCGCCGCGCATCGACATCGAAGGCTCACTCGGACTCGCCGCGCTGGCGGCGATATGGGTCGTCGCCGCGTTCGTGCTGCGCGCGCTGCGGCGTCCGGGCGCAGCCGCGCACGGCGCGATCGGCGCACTGCTGCTTGCGGCCGCCCTGCTGCTCGCGCTGCGCGACGTGCCATGGACGCTGGTCGCACTCGGCGCGGCGGTCGTGTTGCTTGCCGCCGCGCCGCAGCTCGGCTTCGGCCGCGAAGCGCAGGAATTCGTCTGCTTCGCAATCGGCGCGCTCGCGACGCTGCACGTGTTCGGCTCGGTGCTCGACGGCACGGCGGGCGCGGTCTTCGCCAACCGCAACTTTGCCGAACGGCTCGCGGCCGCGGCGCTGCTCGGCGCGGCGGGATCGATCGCCCGGCGCCGCGCGCTCGACTACGCGAACGTCTTTTCGGTCGCCGCGATCGCGTGGGCGCTGCTCGCGCTGGTCGCCGAGCTGCTGCGGCTGAACCTCGAAGCGTTGCCGCAGTACGTCTTCGCCGCGGTCTGCGGCGCCGCGCTCGCTTACGCGCTGCTGTACGCCAGGGCCGGCGTGCGCGCCGGCGTCGTCGCCGTGCTGCTCGCGCTGCTGCTGGCGACCGCCACCTGGGCCGCGTGGAGCGCCGAATTGAACTGGCTGCGCGTCGGCGTCGTCGCTGCGCCGCTCACGGCCGCCGCGCTCGCCTGGGCCACGGCACGCCGCGCGGAGCCGCTCGACGCAACGACCGCGCTCGCGCTCGCGGCGCTGCCGTTGCTTGCCGCGCCCTGGCTGATCGCGCTCGAGGCCGCGCTCGCGCCGCGCAGCGCGTATTTCGTCGCCGCGGGTCTGATCGCCGCGACCTTCGCCGCGCAGGTGCTGGCACGGCTGGCAAACGCACGCAGCGCGAGCTGGGACGAAACGGTGGTACCGGTCGCCGCGGCGCTCGCCGCGCTGGCGATCGCCGCATCGACACTCGTGCGGATCGAGCGGACCTTGTGGGCCGTGCTGGTCGAGGGCGGCGGGCTCGCCGTCCTCGGCGCGGCCACCGCGAGCGCGTTGGCGCGCGAACGCCCGCATGCGCGCGCGCTCGGCGCGTTGCTGGTCGCCGGCATCGCGCTCGTAACGCAGGCCACGCTGCTGCGGCTGTTCGGCCCCGAACGCGCGGTGCTGACCGTGCTCGACCTCGTGCGGATGAAGCTGCCGGCCGTCGTCTCGCTGACCTGGGCGGTGGCGGGCGGCGGGCTCGCCGCTTGGAGCGCGCACGTGCGCTCGCGCGCGACCTGGCTTGCCGGCGCGTCGCTGCTCGTCGCCGCCGCGGTCAAGCTGGTGCTCTTCGACTTCGGTTCGCTCGGCGAACTCGGCAACATCGTCGCGCTGATCGCCGCGGGGCTCGTCTTCCTCTGCGTCGCATGGCTGGCGCCTTTCCCGCCGCGCGACGAACGCGAACCGGCGAGCGGCTGAATCAGTCGGCGCGCAGCGCGTCGACGATCTTCATCCGGCTCGCCTTGACCGCGGGCAGCACGCCGCCGACGAGCCCCATCACGAGCGCGAAGACCAGGCTGTCGACGACGATGCGCGGCGTCAGCGCGAAGGAGAAAGCCAGCTCGGAGAACGACTGGAAGTTGGTCGTCGAGATCGTGATCGCCTGCAGGAAGGTTGCGCCGGCCAGCCCCACGACGCCGCCGGCCGCCGCCAGCAGCAGCGACTCGAGCAGGAACGCCGCGAGGATCGAGCGGCGGCGGAAGCCGAGCGCGCGCAGCGTGCCGATCTCGCCGGTGCGGGTGGCGACCGCCGCATACATCGTGATCGCCGCGCCGATGATCGCGCCAAGCGAAAAGATCACCGACAGCGTGATGCCGAGATAGCTGATGAAGTTCGACAGCGCGCGCGACTGGTCCTCGTAGAACTTCCGCTCGCGCTTGACCTCGACCGTGAGCCGCGGGTCGGCGTCGATCGCCGCGCGCAGCGCATCGAACGCGTCGGGCGAGGCGAGCCGCGCGATCACCGAAGAGAAGCCGCCGAAGCGGCGGAACGCCTGCAGAAGCTGCTCGGCGTCGCCCCAGATCTCCGAATCGAATGCCGTGCGGCCGGCGTCGAACACGCCGACCACCGTCCATTGCCGCTGCGCGAATGCGAGCGAACGGCCGATTTCCACGCCGGCGAACTGGCGCGCGACCGCGGCGCCGACGACGATCTCGTTCGACCCGGGCCGGAACATCCGGCCGGCGACGATCTTCACCTGCGGGCGCAGCGCGAGCCCGACCGGCGGCACGCCGCGGATCGGCACGTTGCTGCGCAGCCCCGTGTCGACCTTGGTCAGCGAGTTCAGCACGACGACTTCCTTCGACACGAGCGGCCGGCCTTCGGCGTCGCGCGCGATCTGCGGCAGGCTTTCGATCAGCGCCGCCTGGTCGCGCGCGATGCCGCTCTGGATCTCCGTCTCCGCACCCTTGCGGATGAGCAGCACGTTGGCGTCCGAACCGGTCGCGACCAGCGTCGCCTTCAGACCCGCGTCGAGCATCAGCACTGCGGCGAACACGAACACGACGAGCGCCATGCCGCCGGCGGTCAGCACGGTCGTCAACCGCCGCACCCACAGGTTGCGCGCGACGTAGCTGAGCGGCAATCGCATGGTCCGTTCTCACCCCCGAGACACCGAGAGCACCGAGAAAGACAACGGCATGTCTCCGTGTTCTCGGTGTCTCGGTGTTGAAATCATCCGTGCCGCTCGCGAAGACGTCACGACTTCAACCCACATGCCGCAGCCCGTCGACGATCTTGACGTTCGCCGCGCGCAGCATCGGCACCAGCGCGGCGAGCGCGCCAACCGCGAGCGCGGCCGCCATCTGCCAGGCGAAGGTGACCGGCTGCACCTCGAAGCGCGCGAACACGCTCTTGCCGACCGACTCGAAGAAGCCGGCGGCGACGACCGGCGTGGCGACGAGCGCGATCAGCCCGCCGGCCAGCGCGATGGCCACGCTTTCGGCGAGGATCAGCCGCGCGACGAAAGCCGGGCCGAAGCCGAGCGCCTTCAGCGTCGCGTACTCGGCGAGCCGCTCGCGCGCCGTCATCGCCATCGTGTTGGCGGCGACCGCGAGGATGATCAGGATCACGACGAAGCTCACGCCCGAGATCACCTGGATGATCGTCTCGACCATCGCGACGAACGAAAGCTGGAACGCCTTTTCGGTTTCGGTCAGCGTCTCGGCGAGCGAGTTGGCGAACTCGGCGTCGATCGCGCGCGCGACCTCGGCCGCGCGGCCCGCGTCGTCGATCTCGACGACGAAAACGCCGACGCGGTCGGCCCCGCGCGGGAAGCGCTGCTTGACGAACTCGTTCAGGTAGTCGTAGTGGAAGTACATCTGGCGCGTGATCGTCGTTTCGTCGCGCCCTTCGTAGATCGCCCGCACCGTGAACTCCCAGTTGCCCGGGTAGATCGTGCCGCGGATCGGCAGCCGGTCGCCGACCTTGAAGCCGTACAGATCGGCGAGCTGGCGTCCGATCGCCGCCCCGCGGCGGTCCTGCAGGTAGGCCTGCCACTCCCCGGCTTTGAAGCGGAACTCCGGATACATCGCGAAGAAGTTCGCCGAGTCGACCGCGAACTGCGCGAAGAAGCTGCGTTCGTCGCGCCAGATGCCGCCGAACCAGTTCGACACCGCCACGCCGTGCACGCCTTCGAGCGAACGGATCCGCTCGCGGTAGTAGATCGGCAGCGGAAACACCAGCGAGATCGCGTTGCGCGTGACCAGCCGCGTGCCCGAGGCCGCCTCCGCGCCGGCGTACCACGACTTCACGACCGTCTGCAGCAGCCCGAACGCGACCAGCGCGATCACCAGTCCGAGCACGGTCAGCACCGTGCGCAGCTTGGCGCGGAGAGCGTTACGGAGAACGAGCTTCAGGAAGAACATGGTTGAACCACCGAGACACCGAGAACACCGAGAACTGCTAAAGGGCTTTCTCGGTGTCCTCCGCGTCTCTGTGGTGAATTCCTCTTGCCTTCAATGCGCAAACGGCGAGGTGTCGGTGAGTTGTCCCTTGTCGAGGTAGATCAGGTGATGCGCCGCGCCCGCCGCGCGCGGGTCGTGCGTGACCATCACGATCGTCTTGCCCAGCTCGACGTTCAGCCGGTCGAGCAGCTTCAGGATCTCGGCCGCCGAGCCGCGATCCAGATCGCCGGTCGGCTCGTCGGCAATGATCAGCAGCGGGTCGGTGACGATCGCGCGCGCGATCGCCACCCTCTGCTGCTGGCCGCCCGACAGCTCGTTTGGCCGGTGGTCCATGCGATCCGCGAGCCCCACGAGGTCGAGCGTCATCTCGACGCGGTTGCGTCGCTCGCGCCGCGACAGATTCGTCAACAGCAGCGGCAGCTCGACGTTTTCGTACGCGGTCAGCACCGGCATCAGGTTGTAGAACTGGAACACGAAACCCACGCTCGCCGCGCGCCACGCGGCCAGTGCCGTCTCGTCCAACTGCGTGATGTCCTCGCCGGCGACGACGATCGCGCCCTCGTCGGGCTTGTCGATGCCGGCGATCAGGTTGAGCAGCGTGCTCTTGCCCGAACCCGAAGGCCCCATCAGCGCGACGAAATCGCCGCGGCGGATCACGAGGTCGATGCCGTTGAGCACCGGGACGATCTGCTCGCCGCGCAGGTACGACTTGGCCACGCCGCGGATCTCGACCAGCGGCTCGCGCGCCGGCGCGGTCGCCAAGGCCGCGCCGTCCCGCACGCGTTGATCCATTGTCACTTCTTCAGCGCGGTGACCGCCTGGCCGTCGGCGAGCCGCTCGGGCGGTGCGATCACCACGCGCGTCCCCGGCGCGAGCGCATCGACGCGCACCAGGTCGCCGACCTTGCCGCCGACCTCGACCGGCGTCAGCTTGACCGCGGCGCCTTTGTCCGTCGTCTTGCGCGCATCGCCGCCCTTCGCGGGGTCGGCCTCGCCCGCGACGACGTAGACGAAATCCTTGCCGTCGCGCCTGACGATCGCCTCGGGTCGCACCGCCGGCACCGGCTTGCGCTCGGCCGGCGCGAGCTTGCGCGACAGGAACGCGATCTTCGCGCTCATGTCGGGCAGCACGCGCGGGTCGGTCTCGTCGAAGCGCACCTTGACCAGCAGCGTGGCCTTGCTGCGGTCGACGGTCGGCACGATGCGCGACACCGAGCCCGCGAGCCGCAGGTCGGGGAAGGCGTCGAGCTGGATCTCGGCCGGCTGGTCGAGCTTGATCTTCGCGATGCTCGATTCGGAGACGTCGGCCTCGACCTCGAGCGTGCTCATGTCGGCCATCGTGACGACCGCGCCGGTCGTTCCCGCCGCCGACGAGAACGGCGTGACGATGTCGCCGACGTTCGCACTCTTGGTCAGCACGATGCCGGTGAACGGCGCGCGGATCAGCGTCTGCTCGAACGCGACAGTGGCGGCGCGCAGGTTCGCCTCGGCCACGCGGATATTGGCGCGCAACGACTCGATCGCCGCGCGCGCCTTGTTGTAGCGCGCCTCCGCGGCATCGACCGCCGAGGCCGAAACGAAGTTCTTCTGCGCCAGTTCCTGCGCGCGCTTGAGCGCCGCTTCGGCGTCGGCGAGTTCGGCCTGGCCCTGCACGAGGTTCGCGCGCGCCGCTTCGACGCTCGCGGCGGCCTGCTCGCGGCTGGCGGCGACGTCGCGATTCTCGAGCCGTGCGATCAGCTCGCCTTCCTTGACGCGCTGGCCTTCCTGCACGCCGAGCCAGTCGAGCCGCCCGGTCGCCTTGCTCGACACCGACGCGCGGCGCGCCGCGACCACGCGCCCGGTCGCGTTCAGCACCGCGACCGACTGCGACGGATACGCGGCGACTACCGTGCCGATCTCGACCGCGAGCGGGCGGCCGCGCTGCAGCGCGCCCATCGTCGCGCCGGCGACGGCGATCAGCGCGGCCAGCCAGACCCACCAGCGCTTCCACCACGGCCGGCGCCGGCGCAGCGGCGCGGCGCGGTCGATCGCGAGCTTGTTCAGTGACGCCGTTTCGGTCTGGGTTGCCATCGTCCGCACCGGTTGTGCCGGCGATGCTACCGGACGACTGCGAAGCCCCCGTGGCGATTGGCGCCGCGCAGACGCGCTTTCGCGCCGCGCCGCGGTCGGCGGCGCGGCGCAAGAAGGTCAAGCGGGAATCAGTCGGGAATCGTCAGCGTGGTGCCGTCGAAGGTGATGCGATCGGCCGCCGGCGGATTCGCCGACCACGCGGGCACGTTGGCCGACGTGAGCGCGGGCGCGGGCGAAGTGCCGCCGCGCGGCGTGGTGCGAACGACCTGCGAAGGCGGCAGCAGTGCGCCGTTCGCCAGATGCGCGTACATCGCGTCGAGCGCGCGGTTGAAGTACACGTGCAGCGGAACATAACGCGTGTCGAAGCCGGGGATCGGAAGGAAGGCATCGAAGTGCTGCGCGTTGGTCACCTCGATGTACGACAGCCGGCTGTGGCGCCCTTCGACCTGCTGGTTGCGCGCGTAGTACGGCCGCGACGAGAAGTTCACCGGCACCAGCGTGTCGTTGCGGCCATGCACGATCAGCGCCGGCTTGCGGTTCAGATCCGCGCTTTTCTGCACCTCGGCGATGCCGAAGCGAACGCGCAGCGCCTCGCGCAGACGGTCGCGGTTCGCGCCGGTCCACAGCTCGCGCTGGCACAGCGCGCCGTCGACGTTGTAGTCCTGCAGATTGGTCGAAGGCGAAATCGACAGCGCGTCGCGGCGCGGCCCGCCGACCGAGTCGTTGTTGATGATCTGGATCGCACCGGTCGGCGGAACGCCGTTGCTGGTGCCGAAGATCGTCGCGATCGCCGCCGCCGGCGCCGGGATCGGCGTACCGGCCGCGTCGACCGCACCGAAGCTGAAGCCGCACAGGTTGTCGGCGACCGAAAAGCGTCCGTACGAGTTGCTGTAGGTCATCGCGATCGCCGGCGTGGCGAGCGCGTAGTGCGACAGGTGCAGCAGGATCGTGTCGGGCTCCCAGCCGTAGGCGAGCAGCTTGTCGAGCGCTTCTTCGGCCTGCGCGGCGAGCGTGGTCGACGCGAGCAGCCCCTTGGCCGCCAGCGAAGCGCAGCGGTTCTGCGCAAACGGAACGATCAGGAAAGCCGCGCCGGGCGAACCCGCCGCGCGCGCCGAAAGCGCTGCGCACGGCTGATACAGGTTGGCGAAAGTGAAGTAGTCGTACAGCGGCTTCGACCCGCCGGTGTAGGTCAGCGCGCCGCGTTTGATCACCGGGTCGCGGCGCGGGTTGATCTGGATGTTCGGCTCGGAAACCGCCACACCGTCGATCAGGCCGTAGCGATCCTCCTCGGCGGCGGCGAGCGCGGCACCCGCGCCGTTGGAGACGCTCGACGCGATGACGATCGTGTTGGCCGGGACGATCGTGCGGCGCTTCTTGCCGTCCGGCCCCGGCGTGCCGAACTTCTCGTTGAGCACGTAAAAGGCGAACTCGATCGCGCGCAGCGTGTCGCGCCCCCAGTCCTTCTCCGGGTTCTGTTGCGAATGCGCGTGCTTGACCGCGAAGCGGTTCGGCGTGTCCGCGTTGAACTGCTGGCGCGCGAGATCCGACAGCCGCGCGGTGAAGTTCGAGTCGTCGCCGGCAGTCGCGGCGTCCGCGCGCACGCCGTCGATCAGGTTGATCGTGTTGTTCTGCAGGTCGTGCACGCCGTTGCCGGTGCCCTTGTCCGCGTACGCGACCGCGCAGCTGCGCTTCAGCCCCCATTCGCCCGAGGTGCCGATCGCGCCGTAGACGCCGCGCGATCCGCTCGACGTGCCGGTGACGATGCAGGCGTTGGCCGGATCGAAACTCGCCGGCACCTGCACCATCAGCGTGACGTTCTGCCGGCCGCGCCCGCGGTCGGCGAACGCAAGGTATTCGGTGCCCGCGATACGGCCCTCGTCGGTCGTGACAGTGCCGTCGGCTTTCACGTTTGGCCCGTACAGCGTGCCGTAGCCGCCGAGCGGGCTCACGTCGACCAGCGCGCGGTAGTTGTTGTAGATCGCGAGCCGCCGCAGCTGTTTCGGGTCGGTCGGATCGGCGACGGCGGGTGCGGCGCCGCCGAGGCCGGTCTTGCCGAGCCCGGCCGTCAGCAGATCGTCGGTCACCCCGTCGTAGTCGGCGGCGATCACCTGACCGAGCCAAGACGGTGCGATGTTCGGCGTGCCTGCGACGAGCGGCCCGCCTTCATGAGCGAGCGCGGAAAGGGCGAGGCTCGACAGCAGCGCTGCAGGCAGCGCGAGTACGGCGCGTTTCATCCGGTTCTCCTCCTCGTTCCGCGCAGGTC
Organism: Betaproteobacteria bacterium; assembly: GCA_016861185.1. GTDB lineage: Bacteria > Pseudomonadota > Gammaproteobacteria > Burkholderiales > Burkholderiaceae_F > DSNY01. The sequence goes on along the minus strand of BOKW01000001.1, from coordinate 159,844 downwards.
CGTCCGCGCGGGACGGCAAGCTTGCACCGGCGCTGTGTCCGCAGCAAGACCCGACGTGGCGTTCCCGGCGACCGCGTGTCGGCCCGCCGCGCGTTGCACCGCGATGGGGCGCGCAAACCGGATCCCCGCTGCAGCCTGCCCCCGCGAAGGCAGGGGCGGGGATGACGCATCAGCTGGCGATCGCCGCGGGGCTGCGCCTCTTGCTCGCGGACGGATGCGTCACTTGCCGATGCAGAAGCGCGAAAAGATCCGCCCGAGCAGATCGTCGGCGGTGAACTCGCCGGTGATCTCGGCGAGGCGGTTGCCGGCGAGCCGCAGCTCTTCGGCCAACAGCTCGAGCTGGCGGTTGCCCTGCTCGGCGTGCCCGACCGCGGCGTCGAGATGGCGCTGCGCCGCGTGCAGCGCTTCGAGATGGCGCGCGCGCGCGAGGAAAGCATGCTCGCCGCTCGCGGCCGAGTCCCAGCCGGCGATCGCGAGCAGGCGCGTACGCAACGCGTCGAGCCCCGCGCCGGTCAGCGCCGACAGCCAGATCGAATCGCCTTCGGCGCGCGCGGGCAGGCTCGTCAGGTCGACCTTGTTGAACACGGTCAGCACGGGCGCGCGCGGCGCGCGTTCGCGCACGCGCGCTTCGATCGCGGCGTCGGCCGCCTCGGCGGCGGCGTCGCGCGCGGAGGCGTCGACCAGGTGCAGCACGACGTCGGCGCGTTCGACCTCGGCCCAGGTGCGCTCGATGCCGATGCGTTCGACGAGATCGGTCGTCTCGCGCAGCCCGGCCGTGTCGATGACGTTCAGCGGAATGCCGTCGACCTCGACCTGCTGCGCGATCTTGTCGCGCGTCGTGCCGGCCACCGGGGTGACGATCGCCAGCTCCTCGCCGGCGAGCGCGTTCAGCAGGCTCGACTTGCCGACGTTCGGCTGGCCGATCAGCACGACCGCGAGCCCTTCGCGCAGCACCGCGCCTTGGCGCGCGCGCCTGACGAGGTGCGCAAGCTGCGCGCGGATCGACGCCAGCCGCCCGCGCGCATCCGACGCTTCGAGGAAGTCGATCTCCTCTTCGGGGAAGTCGAGCGTCGCCTCGACCAGCGTGCGCAGCTCGATCAGCGCCTCGGTCAAAGCGTGCACCTCGCGCGAGAACGCGCCGGCCAGCGAGCGCGTCGCGCTGCGCGCCGCCGCCGCGGTCGAAGCGTCGATCAGATCGGCGACGGCTTCGGCTTGCGCCAGATCGAGCCGATCGTTCAGGAACGCGCGCCGCGTGAACTCGCCCGGCTCCGCCAACCGCAGCCCGATCGCGCGCCCCGCTTCGAGGCAGCGGGCGACCAGCAGCCGCAACACGACCGGACCGCCGTGCGCCTGCAGCTCGAGCACCGTTTCGCCGGTGTACGAGTGCGGTGCCGGGAACAGCAGCGCGATGCCTTCGTCGATCTCTTCGCCCGCCGCATCGAGGAACTTGGCGAAGGTCGCGTACCGCGGCGCAAGCGCCCCCGCGCGCGGACCGAGCACCGCGTCGATCACCGGCGCGAGGTCGGCGCCCGACAACCGCACGATACCGATGCCGCCGCGCCCGGGCGCGGTCGCGACCGCGACGATGGGGTCCTTGTCCGAAACCATGCGATCGAAGCTAGCACAGCGACCTGGCTAGACTGGTACGCATGGCCTGGAACGACAACGATCCGCTGATGAAGTACCGGCACGCGCTGGTCGCCACGCTGCTGGCGGTCGTCGCCTCGGTGCTGATCGCCGCGCTGATCGGCGGCGCGCTGCCGTTCGAATACGCGGGCCGCGCGTGGACCTACGCGGGCCTGGTGTGCTGGATCCTGGCCGGCGCGTTCGTCGTGTTCCGCCTCACTGCCGAAGGCGAAAAGCAGCCGCTGAGCGTCGCCCGCTTCGTGCGCTGGGTCGTTTCGCTGTGGATCTGGCCGGTGTTCCTGCTGCGCAAGCGCTGAGGCGGCGCCGGGGCAACGCTCGCCGGCCCGTTCGCCCTTCGACAAGCTCAGGGCGAACGAACCGCTTGGGTCCCGCTACCCGACCTGCTTGGCTTTCGCGATCTGCCTGGTCACGTACCACTGCTGTGCGATCGACAGGATGTTGTTGACCAGCCAGTACAGCACGAGACCCGCCGGGAAGAAGAAGAACATCACGCCGAAGATGAAAGGCATCAGCATCATCACCTTCGCCTGAACCGGGTCGGGCGGCGTCGGGTTCAGCTTGTACTGGATCCACATGGTCGCCATCATCAGCAGCGGCAGGATGAACCACGGATCGGGCGTGGCCAGGTCCTTGACCCACAGGATCCACGGCGCGTTGCGCATCTCGACGCTGGACAGCAGCACCCAGTACAGCGCGATGAACACGGGGATCTGCACGACGATCGGCAGGCAGCCGCCGAGCGGGTTGATCTTCTCGTTCTTGTACAGCTCCATCATCGCCACGTTCATCTTCTGCTTGTCGTCGGCGTACTGCTCGCGGATCTTCATCATCCGCGGCGTGACCTCCTTCATCTTCGCCATCGACTTGTAGCTCGCCGCCGACAGCGGATAAAAGGCCGCCTTGACCAGCACCGTCAGCAGCACGATCGCCCAGCCCCAGTTGCCGACCAGCTTGTGCAGGAACTCGAGCAGCCAGTACAGCGGCTTGGCGATGAACGTGAGCCAGCCGTAGTCGACGACGAGGTCGAGCCCCGGCGCGATCGCCTCCAGCGCGTTCTGGTCCTGCGGGCCGACGAACAGCGTCGCCTGCGTCGACACCGAGGCGCCCGGCGCGATCGGCTGCAGCGGCAGGATCGATCCGACCGCGTACAGGTTCTTGTCGATCTGGCGCGTGTAGACCTCGCGCTTGACACCCTGCGGCGGCACCCAGGCCGACACGAAGTAGTGCTGGATGATCGAGATCCAGCCGTTGTCGGCACCGGTCACGTGCGACTGCTTGCCCTTCTCGATGTCGGAGAAGTCGATCTTCTGGAACTTGCCTTCTTCCGTGTACACCGCCGGTCCGGTGAACGTGTAGTACAAGCGGCTTTCGCCTTCGGGCTTGTTGCCGTCGCGCAGAAGCTGCAGGTACAGCGAAGGCGCGAGCGGTTCGGCGCCGACGTTCTGCACCTCGTGCCTGACCTCGATGTCGTAGCGGCCGCGCTTGAAGACGTAGGTCTTGGCGAGCTTGACGCCGCCTGCTTCGGCGACGAACTTCACCTCGAGCGCGTCCTGGCCGGCGCCGAGCCTGGTCGCGCCGCCGGCGAAGGTGAACGGCGTGCGGTGGTTGGGGAAGCTCGCGCCCTGCGGCGCGCCGATCAATCCCGTCTGCGCCAGGTAGACGCGGTTCGGGTTGACGTCGAGCAGCACGACGTTCTGGTCCTTGTCCTGCTTCTTGCCGGTGAACAGCGCGAGCAGTCCGGTCTGCGTCCAGTCGGGCGCGACGTCCTGCTGCAGCATCTCGAGCCGCGCGAGCACCGCGCCGTTCGGATCGATGTCGGCGCGCACCATGTCGGTTTCGATGCGCACGCGCTCGGCCGCGGGCGAGGCCGCCGGAACCGCCGACGGTGCGGCGGGCGCAGCGCCCGGCACCGCGGCGGGCTCGGCCTTCGTGGTCGCGGTCGGCACCGATGCATCGGCCGGCGCAGCCGACGGCGGTGGCGCCGACGGCCCATCCGCCTTCTTTTCGGCGGTCGGCGTCGGCGCGGCGCCGAGCATCGACGGCCTGCCTTGATGGATCTGCCACCTGTCCCAGAGGAACAGCAGGGACATCGCGAAGATGACCCACAGGATCGTGCGCTGGAAGTCCATGGCCATGGAAGCTTTCTTCAGTCGATTCTCGAATTCGTCGGCGCGAGTTGCGCCTCGTCGCTCGCGCGCGGATGACACCAGCAGCGCCAGCGGAACTGGTGCGGCACCGGGTCGACGCCGCCCGCGCCGTATGGATGGCAGCGTGCGATGCGCGCGATCGTCATCCACCCGCCCCTCGCCGCGCCGTGCGTTTCGATCGCCTCGCGCGCGTACTCGGAACAGGTCGGCCAGAAGCGGCAGCTTCCGCCGATCCACGGCGACAGCAGGTACTGGTAGGCGCGGATCAGCGCGAGCAGGATCGTTTTCATGCGGAAAGCGGCGGCAACTGCGCGATGCGAAGCCTCAGCACCGCGAGCAGCGCATCGGCTTCGGCGCGCAGCGCGCGCTTCAGTTCAGCGCGCGGCAGCGCGTCGCGTTCCGGCAGCGGCGACTTCAGGCGCAGCACGACGTCGACTGCGCGCCCGGCCGAGGCTTCTTCGAGTTCGCCGCGCGCATGGCGGCACGCTTCGCGCAGGATCCGCTTGACCGTCGCACGGTCGACCGCTCGTCGCGCATTGCGTTTGCCCACCGTAAACCCGAATCGAACGCCGCCCGAAGCCGCCGCCTGCCACCGGCTCGAAAGCGCCAGCCAGCGGCGCGCGGCGCGGAAACCTTCGTCGCGCCCGGCCGCCGCCACCGCCTCGAACTGGGCGGGCGCCTTCAGCCGGCTCGCCGCCGGCCAGCGCAGGCGCGCCGTCGCGTTCAGACGCCGAGACGCTTGCGGCCCTTGGCGCGCCGCGCGTTGATCACGGCGCGCCCGCCGCGCGTCTTCATCCGGACGAGAAAACCGTGCGTGCGCTTGCGTTTGACGATGGACGGCTGGAAGGTGCGTTTGGTTGCCATGACAGATCCTCAATCGATCGCCGCGCATCCCGGCGGGCGAACGGATGCTCGTGCGCGTCCGCCGGTCCGCTGCCGGACCGGTCGAACAGCGGCAGCTAAGTCGCGGATTTTTCGCCGCTTTCGAACGCGCGCGGCGAAAAGCGCGGTATTAGACGCGATGCAGCGAGAGGCGTCAAACGCGTCCGAGCGCATCGAGGGACGCGTCGCCGCTCTTGTTGGCGCGGCAGGCCTTTTCCACGCGTTGTTCACAGCGCGGACCGGCTTGTGCACAGGGTTTCCACAGGCAATTCGCAAGCCGCAAAATTTTGTCTGGTCATCGGTTGTGCCACGGGTTCGCGTGTAAGCATGCGCTTCCACGAAACGCGCGTGCCGATGCGGGATCCGCGCTGCTCGCAAGCTGGGCAGCGGCTTGGCGCGCTGTGGATAACTGCCCTGCGCGCCGGTACAATGCGCCGCTTCGTCGTTCGGTCATCAGCATCCGGGGAGACGCACCGATCGAACACGGCGGCCGGGCCTGCCCCGATCGCCGGCCAGGACGAAGCGGCCCGGTACGACCGGCGCATAACAACGATGAGGTCGAGGCAACGCAGGCGAATGCCGGCAGCGCCATCGGCCGTTGGCGGAACACGGATCGATGCTCCACTTCTGGCAAGACTGCTCGCGACTGCTCGAGCGTGAACTGACTCCGCAGCAATACTCCGCCTGGATCAAGCCGCTGAAGGCGATCGACTACGACGCCGCGACCGGCCGGCTGAAGATCGGCGCGCCCAACCGGCTGAAGCTCGACGCGATCCGCTCGCAGTTCTCCACGCGCATCCAGGCGGCGGCCACCAGCGTGCTGCGGCGGCCCGTCAGCGTCGTGTTCGAGCTCGACGCGCCACCCGAGGCGATCGCGGGCACCGCGCCGGCCGCGGAAGAGACCGCACCGCGCGCCGATGCGGTCGCGCAGACGACCGATCAGATCGAACGCGCGCGGCTGAACCCGCTGCTGACCTTCGACAACTTCGTCACCGGCAAGGCAAACCAGCTCGCGCGGGCGGCGGCGATGCAGGTCGCCGAAAACCCGGGCGGCTCCTACAACCCGCTCTTCCTGTACGGCGGCGTGGGACTCGGCAAGACGCATCTGATCCACGCGGTCGGCAACGGCATCCTCGCGCGCAAGCCCGACGCCAAGGTGCGCTACATCCACGCCGAGCAGTACGTCAGCGACGTCGTGCGCGCGTATCAGCGCAAGGCCTTCGACGACTTCAAGCGCTACTACCACTCGCTCGACCTGCTGCTGATCGACGACATCCAGTTTTTCGCCGGCAAGAGCCGCACGCAGGAGGAGTTCTTCTACGCGTTCGAGGCGCTGGTCGCCGGGCGCAAGCAGATCATCATCACGAGCGACACCTACCCGAAGGAGCTGAAGGACATCGAGGACCGACTGGTGTCGCGCTTCGCCTCCGGGCTGACCGTCGCGATCGAGCCGCCCGAGCTGGAGATGCGCGTGGCGATCCTGCTGAAGAAGGCCGAACTCGAGCGCGCCGAACTGCAGGAGGACGTGGCGTTTTTCATCGCCAAGAACCTGCGTAGCAACGTGCGCGAGCTGGAAGGCGCGCTGCGCAAGGTGCTCGCGTTCGCCTCGTTCCACGCGCGGCCGATCACGGTCGACCTGGCGCGCGAGGCGCTGAAGGATCTGCTGTCGGCGTCGACCGGCCAGGTGACGGTCGAGCTGATCCAGAAGACGGTGGCCGACTACTACAAGATCAAGGTCGCCGACATGTACAGCAAGCGGCGGCCGAGCGCGATCGCGATGCCGCGCCAGGTCGCGATGTATCTCGCCAAGGAGATGACGCAGAAGAGCCTGCCCGAGATCGGCGAGCTGTTCGGCGGGCGCGACCATACGACCGTTCTGCACGCGGTGCGCAAGATCGCATCGAGCCGCGCCAAGGACGCCGAGCTGAACCACGCGCTGCACGTGCTCGAACAGACCTTGAAGGGCTGACGCCGCGCCGGGAAAAGCTGTGGACAGAAGCGCGATCGGCTGTGGACAGAACGGGACAACTTCGACGCGTGCGCGCGCATACGGCCGACTTGTCCTTTTGCTCCACAGGCCGGCGCGCATCGCCGGACGCGCTTGCCCACAGCTTGTCCGCCCGCGCAAGGCGCCGCCGCGCAAGGCCTTTTCCGTCTTGTCCCCAGCGCCAAGGCACCACTATTAACTGAACCTACGAAGAGGAAACAGAACAATGCAACTCGTCAAAGCCGGCCGCGATGCATTGCTCAAACCGCTGCAGGTCGTCAGCGGCATCGTCGAACGCCGCCAGACGCTGCCGATCCTCGCCAACATCCTGGTGCGCAAGGAGGGCGAGCGGGTTTCGTTCACCGCGACCGACCTCGAGATCCAGATCCAGACCGCGGCCGACATCGGCGCCGGCAAGGACGTGGCCGCAACCACCGTGTCGGCGCGCAAGCTGGTCGACATCCTGCGCGCGCTGCCCGAAGCCGACGTGGGCCTTTCGCTCGCGAACAAGAAGCTCACGGTGCAAAGCGGCAAGAGCCGCTTCAACCTGCAGACGCTCGCCGCCGAGGAGTTCCCGACCGTCGCGCAGGCGGAATTCACCGCCGACTTCTCGCTGCCCGCCGCGACGCTGAAGTACCTGCTGTCGATGGTGCACTTCGCGATGGCGAGCCAGGACATCCGCTACTACCTGAACGGCATGCTGCTGGTCGTCGACGGTACGACGGTGCGCGCGGTCGCCACCGACGGTCACCGGCTCGCGCTGTGCGAAGTCGGCAAGGACACCAGTTCGCCGAAGATCGAGGCGATCATCCCGCGCAAGACGATCCTCGAACTGTCGCGCCTGCTGCCCGAAACCGAGGACGCGGTGCGCGTGCAGATGGCGCCGAACCAGGTCAAGTTCAGCTTCGGTGCGATCGAGCTGATCTCCAAGCTCGTCGAAGGGAAGTTTCCCGACTACCAGAAGGTCATCCCGGTCAACAACCCGAAGACCTTCCTGATCGGCCGCGAGGAACTGATGGCCGCGCTGCACCGCGCCGCGATCCTGACGACCGACAAGTTCAAGGGCGTGCGAATGATGCTCGGCGCGGGCGCCTTGAAGATCACCTCGACCAACGCCGACCAGGAGGAGGCGCAGGAGGAGATCGAGATCGACTACGCCGGCGAAGCGCTCGACATCGGCTTCAACGTCACCTACCTGCTCGACGTGCTGGCGAACCTGAAGAACGAGCAGGTGAAGTTCGCGCTCGGCGATGCGCTCGGCAGCGCGCTGATCACGATGCCCGATTCGGAGAAGTTCAAGTACGTCGTGATGCCGATGCGCATCTAGATCATCGAGGCGTAGCCTCGCGATCCCGTTCCCCTCTCCCCTCGCGGGAGAGGGGCAAGGGGAGAGGGGGCGCACCAAGGAAAGAAATGGCAGCAGTCCCCGAAAACCTTCCGCCGCCCAACGGACCGGGCAGCGCCCAACCGCCCGGCGCCGCGCCCGCCAACGACTACGGCGCCGCGTCGATCCAGATCCTCGAAGGCCTGGAAGCCGTTCGCAAGCGGCCGGGCATGTACATCGGCGACACGCAGGACGGCACCGGCCTGCACCACATGGTGTTCGAGGTCGTCGACAACTCGATCGACGAGGCGCTCGCCGGCTATTGCGACGAGATCGTCGTCACGATCCACACCGACAACTCGATTTCGGTGATCGACAACGGCCGCGGCATCCCGACCGGCCTCAAGCTCGACGACAAGCACGAGCCGAAACGCAGCGCCGCCGAGATCGCGCTCACGGAGCTGCACGCCGGCGGCAAGTTCAACCAGAACAGCTACAAGGTGTCGGGCGGGTTGCACGGCGTCGGCGTGTCTTGCGTCAACGCGCTGTCCAAGTGGCTGCGGCTGACGGTCCGGCGCGAGGGCAAGGTGCACTACCTGGAGTTCAGACAGGGCTTCGTGCAGGATCGCATCGTCGAGACGATCGACGGCGAGCGGGTGTCGCCGATGAAGGTGATCGGCGAAACCGACAAGCGCGGCACCGAAGTGCACTTTTTGCCCGACGACGAGATCTTCGGCAAGGTCGAGTTCCACTACGAGATTCTCAGCAAGCGGCTGCGCGAGCTTTCGTTCCTGAACAACGGCGTTCGCATCAAGCTGGTCGACCAGCGCCAGGGCAAGGAGGAGGATTTCGCCTTCTCCGGCGGCGTCAAGGGCTTCGTCCAGTACATCAACAAGGCCAAGACAGCGCTGCATCCGAACATCTTCCACGCGAGCGGCGAAGCGCAGGTCAACGGCGGCACGATCGGCGTCGAAGTCGCGATGCAGTGGAACGACGGCTACAGCGAGAACGTGCTGTGCTTCACCAACAACATCCCGCAGCGCGACGGCGGCACGCATCTGACGGCGTTGCGCGCGGCGATGACGCGCGTGCTGAACAAGTACATCGAGGACAACGAGCTGGCCAAGAAGGCCAAGGTCGAAACGACCGGCGACGACATGCGCGAAGGGCTCGCGTGCGTGTTGTCGGTCAAGGTGCCCGAGCCCAAGTTCTCGTCGCAGACCAAGGACAAGCTCGTTTCCAGCGAAGTGCGGCCCGCGGTCGAGGAGGTCGTCGCCCGCGCGCTCGACACCTTCCTGCTCGAACGTCCTGCCGACGCCAAGATCATCTGCGGCAAGATCGTCGAAGCCGCGCGCGCGCGGGAGGCCGCGCGCAAGGCGCGCGAGATGACCCGCCGCAAGGGCGTGCTCGACGGCGTCGGGCTGCCCGGCAAGCTCGCCGACTGCCAGGAGAAGGACCCGGCGCTGGCGGAGCTGTTCATCGTCGAGGGCGATTCCGCCGGCGGCTCGGCCAAGCAGGGGCGCGACCGCAAGTTCCAGGCCGTGCTGCCGCTGCGCGGCAAGGTGCTCAACGTCGAGAAGGCGCGCTTCGACAAGCTGATCTCGAGCGAACAGATCGCCACGCTGATCACCGCGCTCGGCACCGGCATCGGCACGCCCGATTCGGCCGAAGGCTTCCACCTCGACAAGCTGCGCTACCACCGCATCATCATCATGACCGACGCCGACGTCGACGGCGCGCACATCCGTACGCTGCTGCTGACGCTGTTCTACCGGCAGATGCCGCAGCTCGTCGAACGCGGCCACATCTACATCGCGCAGCCGCCGCTGTACAAGGTCAAGCACGGCAAGGACGAGCGCTATCTGAAGGACGACCACGAACTCGCGCAGTACATGGTCGCGCTCGCGCTGAAGGACGCGAAGCTCTATCCGGCCGCCGACGCCGCGCCGATCGAAGGCAGCGCGCTCGAAGAACTCGCGCGCCAGTACCTGCTCGCCGACGCCGTCGTGCAGCGGCTCACCCGCGTGATCGACGCCGGCGCGCTGCAGGCGATCATGGCCGGCACGGAACTGAACCTCGACGACGCCGCCTCTGCCGAGCGCTCGGCGCAGGAGCTCGCGCAGGCGATGGGCAACCACACGGTGCACGTGTACGCGCAGCACGACGACAAGACCGACAAGCACCGGCTGCGCATCGAGCGGCGCCATCACGGCAACGTCAAGGCGAGCACGATCGACGCCGAGTTCGTGCACGGCGCCGACTACGCCGCGCTCGCGAACGCCGCCAAGACCTTCAAGGGGCTGATCGGCGCCGGCGCACGCATCGTTCGCGGCAGCGGCGACAGGCAGAAGGAAGCGCCGGTCGCCGACTTCCGCGCCGCGATGGACTGGCTGATGAAGGAAGCCGAAGGCGCCGTCAGCCGCCAGCGCTACAAGGGCCTCGGCGAGATGAACCCCGAGCAGCTCTGGGAAACGACGATGGACCCGAAGGTGCGGCGGATGCTGCGCGTGCAGATCGAGGACGCGATCGGCGCCGACCAGATCTTCACGACGCTGATGGGCGACGAGGTCGAACCGCGCCGCGCGTTCATCGAGTCGAACGCGCTGTACGCGGGGAACATCGACGTTTGAGACCGTGGAGTTTGGGGATGTCTCCCGGGCCACTCGGCGCGCGTCGATTGATGCGCGTTAAGGCGGCCGGTCACGTTCCGCGCGATCAGCCCACTTGCTTGGGAGGGCCCGCTTTCTGCGATTCCGGGGGGGCCCCAGTCGGCCAGTTGCGATCTTTCGCGGATCGGCGAGTCACCGGTCGGGCGCTCCCTGGCCCCGCTGCACACTCATGACACGACGCTGCGACAGCGGGCTCAAAGGTCGAGAGTCAGATCCGGGGTGCTGGCGCGCGACACGCAGATGCACATTTGCCCGGCGACGTTGCGCTCGGCATCGGACAGCGCGGCGTCGCGGTGTTCGGGCGTGCCATCGAGCACCTTGGTTGCACAGGTGCCGCACGTACCGTTCCGACAGGAGAACGACGCATTGACGCCTGCGGCTTCGACCGCTTCGAGGATCGTCTGCTCGGGTCGCACCGTGACCCGCTTGCCGGAGCGGCGCAGCTTGACCGTGATCGGCGCATCGCTGCCGCGACGCTGGGGCACAAAGCGCTCGCTCCGCACACGATCTGCGGCGCCATGTCGTTCCGCCGCGGCGCGTACCGCGTCGATCAACCGCGCCGGGCCGCAGACATAGAACAGCGCGTCGGCCGGTGCGTCTCGCAACAGCGCATCAACGTGGAGCCGAGGCCCGGTGTCGGAGAGGTACTGCCGCATACGCGGGCCGAACTCGCGCGCCAGATCGTCGGCCCAGGCCATCTCGCGGAGGCTGCGCGCGGCGTAGTGCAGCCTGAAGTCGCGGCCCAACGACCGCAGCGCATAGGCCATTGCCCGGATCGGCGTGATGCCGATGCCGCCGGCAATCAGCACCGTCGGGCGGGCGTCGTCATGCAGCGCGAAGTCGTTGCCAGGCAAGGCGGTGTTCAGCCGCAGGCTGACGCCGAACCGCGCGTGCACCGCCGCCGAACCGCCGCTGCCGTTGTCTTCGCGCAGCACCGCGATCTCCCACGCATCGCGCTGCGTCGGGTCCGACGCGATCGAATAGCGTCGCTGGGCGACACGCCCGTCGACGAACTGCACCGGCACGTCGAGGTGCGCGCCGGCGGCGATTGCCGGCAGCTCACTCCCGTCGGCCGTACGCAACGTGTATGCGCGTATGCGCGGGGTCAGTTGGCGCACGCCATCGATCACCAGCGCCAGCGGTCCGTCGCCCAGTGTGTTCGAGGTCGCGCCTTGTTCGCGCAGCCGCTCGAGCTCCGCGCGCAGGCGCGCCACCTCGCCCCGCAGGTTGGCGGTGGCCGCCTCGACCTCGGCCTCGGTGTAGCGCGGCGTGATGTGCTGCGGGCAGTTCCAGTCGAAGGCCTCGACGGTGATAATGACCGCGCGCTCGACCCGCGCGCGGTATGACGGCACCTCCAGTTGCTCGGTCAGCGCGGCGTCGTCGCGCGTGTCGACCAGCCGTGCGCGCCCCCAGAGCTTCAGTCGCCGCCGCTGCGCATAGTCCATCAGGATCAGCGCGATCCGGCCGTCGTGCGCCAAGTTGCCGGCGCTGATGTACTGCACGTTGCCGCGGAAGTCCGCGTAGCCGATCGTGTTCGGATCGAGAACCTTCAGGAAGCCCGCCGGCCCGCCGCGGAACTGCACGTATGGCCACCCGGTTTCGCCGACAGTGGCCTGGTAGAAGCCGTCGCGCTCGGAGATGAATTCGGTCTCGCGGTCGGTCAGGACCGTGCCGCGGCCTTCCATGCCGTCGAGTGCAGCGTAGCGGTCCAGGCTGCCCATGCGCGTCTGGAACTCGCGCACGCTGGGCGTGAAGGCGATCTCGGCGAAGTTGCGGGCCATCGTCGTCTCGTCAACCTGAGTTCAGTTGGCCGGCCGTGCGGGGTCGGCCGGGCCGGTGCTGCTCCCTCGCTGCGCTTACGCGGCCGCCTTCCGTCGCGCGTCCATCAGGTCGACCTTCGGGAAGTCGATCTCGACGCGGGTGGCCTTGCCCAGCACGTTGGTGAAGATGTTCAGCGCCACCACCGCGATGATCTCGACGATCTCGCTGTCCGTCAGCTTGGCACTGCGCGCGGCCTCGAACTCCGCGGTGGTTACTTCGCCGAGGTTGTCGTTCAGCGCCTTGGCAAAGGCAACCGCGGCGGCCGCCTTTGCGTCCGCCGAGGTGCCGCGGCGGTTCAGCTGCATCTCGTCGTTCGACAGGCCGGCATGACGTCCCATCGCGGTATGCGCGGAGACGCAGTACTGGCAGCCGTTGCCTTCGGCCACGGCGAGTGCGATGCGCTCCTGCGTGGCCTTGTCGACGGCGAAGCTGCCGGCCGCGCCGTACAGGCCGAGGAAGCCTTCGAGCGCCTTCGGCGAGTTGGCCAGCACGCGGATGAAGTTGGGGGTGATGCCGAGCTGGGCTTGCACCGCGTTGAGCAGCGCGGCGGCCTCGCCGGTGGCGGTGTTCGGATCGATGACGGATACGCGGGCCATGGTGGATCTCCTTCGGGGTTCGGGTGGACTCGCCGGCGGCGGATGCGCCGCGAACAGGACGCATCGTGCGCGCGGGCCGCGCCGGGGTCGATGGGGCCGCGCTCAGTTCATTGCTGCAGAAAATGCAGCAGTCGATAATGCGCGGATGGACAAGTTCAAGGCGATGGCCGCGTTCGTCCGCATCGTCGACGCCGGCAGCCTCACTGCCGCCGCCGACGCACTGGACGTGTCGCAGCCATCAATGGTGCGGCTACTTGCCGCACTGGAAGCAGCGGTCGGGGTGCGGCTGATCAACCGCACGACGCGCCGGATGGCGCTGACCGACGAAGGCCGCGAGTACTACGAGCGCTGCAAACTGGTGCTGGCTGCGGTCGACGAGGCCGAGGCGAGCCTGAGCGCACGCCGCGCCGAGCCGCGTGGCCGGCTAAGGATCACCTCATCGGTGACCTTCGGCCGCGCGCTCCTGGTGCCGCTGGTGGTCGACTTCATGGCGGCGCACCCGCAACTGCGCGTCGAAGCAGTGTTGCTCGACCGCGTGATCGATCTGATCGAGGAAGGCATCGATGTCGGCGTGCGGCTCGCGCATTTGCCGGACTCGTCACTCGTGGCAGTGCGCGTGGGCGAGACGCGCCGCATTGTCGTGGGCAGCGCAGCGCTGATCCGCCGTCACCGGCTGGTCGAGGTGCAGAGCCTGAAGACCGCGCCCTGCGTCAGCTTCATGGGGCTCGTGTCGCCGCAGGACTGGCCGATGGTCGCCGATGGCCAAGCGGTGCGGGTGCCCGTGAACACGGTGTTCGCCACCAACCAGATCGACGCGGCGATCGCGGCGTGCCAGCGCGGGCTGGGCTACGCGCAGTTCTTCGACTACCAGGTGCAGGAGTCGCTGCGCGGCGGCAAGCTCAAGCCGGTGCTCGAACCGTACTGGCCCACGCCGACGCCCATCCACGTCGTCTATCCGCAGACCCGGCTGTTGTCGGCAAACGTCCGCAGTTTCGTCGACTTCGTTGTGCCGCGACTGCGCAGCCGTATCGCCGCGCTGCGCGGGTAAGGGATGGTCGCCATGCCGCGGGTGCTACTGCTGCATCTGAGCGGGGCGCATTCGCGTTCGCGGTAGCTGCGGAGGCAGTTGTCGCAGTGACCCGTCCCTTTTCTGCCGTGCATGCGTGAAGGTCGTGGATTGTGATCTTCAGGATTCAACACGAAGCCTTGCGCGCCACTTTTCGCTGCGCTCCGAATGCCCGTTTCCTGAAGATCCAAGAGTCCGCAATGGGTCGAACGCAGCCGTTCGCCAATCCTGCAGCGCAATCGAGCCGCAGAGGGTCTGCAGCTACGGCGCGATAACGTGCGACGCCAATCGCTGGCACTTGCAGCAACGCCGACGACCTGAGGACGCTTAGGGTCCAGGCCAAGGCAGTCGACCGCCTACGGCAAGCTGGGTACGCAGCCTCAATCCCAACCGCCCAACAGATAGAACGCCCCCCAGTCGCGCGGATGCGGGAATCTGCGCCGCACTTCGAGCTGCGCGGCGCGGAACGATGCGCCTCGCGCGCCGCCGGCGGCGAGCGCGCGATACAGCGCCACGAAGAACGCGCGCGCGACGTCGCCGGCGACCTCCCATAAGGTGCCGACGATCGTCTCCACACCCGCAAGCAGCAGCGCCGCCGGCAGCCCGCGCGGGTTGTCGGCGCGGTCGATGCGGCCGAGCGCGGTTTCGCACGCGCTCAGGCTCACCAGTTGCACGCCGCGCAGGTCGGCGCCGAGCAGTTCGTGCGCGAACAGCAGGCCGTCGCCGCCCGCGGCCGGCGCGACGACGACGTACTGGAACGACGGTGCGTCCAGATTCATCGCGCCGTGCGTGGCGAGGTGCAGGTAGCGCGCCTGCGCGAGCGCGGCGAGCACCGCGCTTTCGGTCGCCTGCGCGTCGACGCGCGCCTCGGCGCCGAAGGCCTTGGCCACGCGCCGCGCTTCGTCGACCGCTTCCGGCAGCGCGCCCAGCCCGTACACGTTCTCGGGTCCCGCGAAGCCGAGCCCGAACGCGGCCACACCCGCGCGCGCGGGCTTGTCCGCACCGTCGTCGGCGCGCGGGCGCAGCAGCTCGATGCTCGGCAGCACGGTCACGTTCCACTCGTCGGCGAGCAGGCGTTTGCCGCGCGCGAAGAGCTGCAGCGGCGCGAAGTGGAAAGGTCCGTGCGGAACGACCAGCAGGTGATCGCAGCCGGTCTTCTTCAGTTCGTCGAGCGCGGCGCCGACGTTGCCGTGCAGGAAGGCGCCGCCGGCCGCGTGCAGGAATTCGCCGAGCTGCGCCTCGGTCAGCGACTCGTCGAGCAGCGCGCTGCGCGTGAGGTACACGTCTTCTTCGTACGCATAGGCGCGCTCGCTGCGTTCGGCTTCGCGGAACTCCACGAGCAGCGGCCGATCTTCCGGCGTGACCGCGGCCCAGGTGCCTTTGCGCGCGGCGAGCAGCGAGTGCACGGCGCTCTTTCCGGCGTATTCGCCGAGGAAGATCTGCAGCAGCGCGGTTCGCTCCGGCAGCCGCGCGCGCAGATCCTCGAGGCCGAACAGTTCCGATTCGCGGACGTCGCTTTGCGCGGCGAGCCGGCGCTCCAGCCGCGCGTCGAAGCGCGCCTGCAGGTTGGTCATGCGCTCGAGCGCGGTCGCGCCGGCCGCGGGGATCCCGTCGCGCGCGAACGCGAGCAGCCGGCGCGTGCGGTCGATGCGGCTGCCCGGCCCGGTGCCTTCTTCGGCGAGCGGAACCTCGGTGCGCAGCGCGGCGATCTGCGCGAGCAGCGTGGCGCTCGTTTCGTCGCCCGGCAGCGCACGCGCCGCGCCGACGCGCAGGGCCGCGCTGAAGCGGCGCGCCTTCGCGACCTGCCAGGTGAAGTGCAGCACGTTCGTGTTGATCTCGCCGGTGGCGACCTGGCGTTCGGTCAGATGGGTCGCCAGCATCTGCAACTGCTCGGCCCCTTCGGCGCCGAGCGCGATCTCGAGCTTGAGCCCCAGATCGAACAGCACGCCGACGAACTCGAGCAGCAGCGCGCCTTCGTCGCGCAGTCCGATGTCGACCAGGTACTTGAGCTGCTGCAGCGCGAACTCGCGCAGGCCCAGCGGAACCGCCAGCCGCAGCGCGTTCGCGTAACTGGCCATCGCCTCGCGCAGCTTGCCGGCGTTGGCGTTGTTCACCCCTTCACCGGACCACAGCGTCATGCGCCAGAAGTTCATCGCCGCCGGATACGCGTTGAACGGATCGGGGAACACCTGCTGCGCGGTTTCCAGCAGCTTCAGCCCCTCGATCTCCTCGTTGCGCGCCGGGCAGTCGCGCACGAGCGCGAGCAGCGCGCCGACCACGCGCGGCACCGACCACTGCTCGGCCTCGGCGCGCGCGCGCAATCCGCGCGCCGCCGCGAGCGTGCCGGCGCCGTTGTCGATCGCGTCGGTGGACAAGGTCGCGACCAGCGTGCCGATCAGCGCGTTGCAGTGGCGCGCCAGCACGTTCGCGTCCTGCGCCTGCTCGACCGCGGGCGCGGCGCGTTCGATCAGCGCCAGCGCGAGCCTGGCGTCGAGCGGCTCGATCAGGTGCGCGAGGTTCAGATGCGCGGTGACGGTCGCCGCCGGGCCGCTGCGGTCGATCAGTTCCTGCACCGGCACCGCAAGCGCACGCTTGAAGACCTCCGCGTCGATCGGATGGCCAGCCTGCTGCCGCAGGTTCATCAGATAGCTGATGCCGGCCAGATCTTCGCGCGGGTCGATCAGCGGCAGCGCTTCGGCGGCGAGCGCTGCGATCTCTTCCGCGTGCGACGTGCCGCGCACGCGTTGCAGCCATTCGAGCGCCTGCACCTGGCCCTTCAGCGCCCAGCACCGGTCCTCGTCGGGCGCACCGCGCGCGGCGCGGCGAAAGTGGCGCAGCGCGTTGGCGAAAGCAACCGCAGGCGGCGGAAACGGCCGCGCCTTGCCCGAGATCTCGCCGCCGCGGCGGTACCACGCGCCGATCGCCGCCGGCCAACTGCCGCCGCCGGCATACGGCGCGACGAGCGGCTGGAAGTGCAGCTCGCCGAGGATGTTGTGCGCCCAGCGCGCAAGCTGCGCATCGCCGAGCCGATGCGCCCGGCGCAGCAGCCGCGCGCCGACCGCGCCGGCCGCGCGATAGTTGCGCCAGTCGGGTTTTTCGCGCAGGGCGGACTGCACGCTTTCGATGTAAGCCAGCTCGCCGGGCGCGCGCAGCTTCGATCCCGCCGCGTCGTCGGGCAGCGACTGCACGGCGGCGAGCAGCACGTCGGCGACGACGAGCGCCGGCTCGCCGCGGCCGATCTTCGTGAGATGGTGGATCAGTTGCGCGACCGACTGCGTGTAGCCGAGGTCGAGCCGCGCGGTGATGCCCGGCGCGGCGGCGAGCGCACGCGCCTGGTCGAGCCGCAGCTCGCCGCGCGCGACGCGTTCGGCGAGATGCTCGACCGGCTGCGTGACCGGCGAATAGAGCGGCGCGGGGTTCGCCATTCAGTGCGCGTCGTTTACGCCGCGAGATGCGCCGTCACGTCGCCGTAGTACAGGTACGAGTAGAAGGTCGGCGACACGTCTCCGTGCTTTTCGCGCACCGCGCGCAACACTTCGCCGATCGGCTCGCGCCGCTCGACGATGCCTTCGAGCAGCTCGGTCGCGACCACGCTCGCGTCCTCGTCGTCGACCGACCACAGCGGCGCGATGAAGCCGCCGAACTGGCGGCCGAGAAACGCATCGCCCCAGCCGCCGACTTCGCCGAAGATGCTGCCGGTGGCGCCGACCTCGCACGCGTTGAAGAACACCAGCGTGCGGCAGGCCTTGCCGAGCCGCACCTCGGGACGGCCGACTTCGCTCGCGGCGAGCGCGCCGTCCTCGAGCTTGATGATCGACTCGGTGCTTGCGCCGGGCGCGAATACGCCGTGCCCGGCGAAATGCAGCACCGCCACCGGCGCGGCCGGCGCCGACTGCAGCAGCGCGGTCACGTCGCCGCGCGTGCCCTCGACGCGCTGCGCGCCGAAGCGCTCGATCAGCATTTGCGCTTCGGTCTGCGCGCGCGGCAGCCGCCGGCTGGCGGTCGCGTACTTGGGCGCGATCGTGAACACCGCGCCGCCCGGCAGCTGGTTGCGCATGTAGCCGTCCCAGCGCTCGATCCAGCGCGCGACCGCGTGCTTCAGCGCGAGCGGCGGATGCACTTCGCTGTCGTCGGCGCGCGCGGGCCGCATCAGCTCCCACGGCAGATACGGCTCGTCGCTGATGAACTGGATCGTCAGCCGCCGCCGGTAGTGATCCCACAACGCCCAGTAGACGTCGCGGAACATCTGCGGCGCGCGCTGCCACAGCCGGTCGCCGAAGCCTTCGATGCGGTTGCGATGCTGTCCTCGTTCGAGCTGCGCGAACTCGGCGAAAAGCTCCGTTGCTTCGCTTCGCGTGTCGCTATCGAGTTTGGCGGTCGCGCGCAGCTTGGGCGGAAGGCCGTCGAAGCGGACGGTTTCGACCTGCCAGGTGAGCTTGTTCTTCGCGTCCTCGTCGGTCGAGATGCGCACGGTCAGATCGGGGCCGCGTACGCCCGGCTCGGCGACGATCGTTCCGCGCGTGCGCTCGGGCTGCGGCGCCGCGGCCACCGCGGCGGCGGGCGCCGCGGGCAGCGCGTCTTTCGCCGCCACTGTGAAGCTGCGCGCGGCCGCGCCGCAAAAGCGCGTGCCGTCGAAGAAGGTCGCCGCGACGGTGATCGTTTCGCCCGGCCGCGCGCCGGCCGCCACACGCCCCTTGATCTGCGCCGGCGTCGACGCCGCGTTGCGCCGGATCGTGACCTTGCCGCGCCCTTCGCCGTCGAAGCGGATGCGCGGGCAGGCGAGCACGACGGTCAGCTCCAGCGTCTTCCAGTCCGGCGCCAGCCCCGCGATCGCGAGCGCCCCGCCCTGCGTATGCGTCGTTTCCTTGCGCAGCAGATCGACCGTGAACGCGAGCTTCGCGCCCGGCGCGGGCGGCGCGTCGGTTTCGATCGACGGATAGCGGACGGGAGCGGTGCCTTCGTCCTCCGCCGGCTCGTCGTCGCCGTCGGCCTGCGGGCGTGCATCGTCCAGCGGCGCGGCCGCGCCGACGGCGGCGGGCAGCGCCGGCGGACGCGCGCGGGCGCTGCGCGGGCGCCGCTCGCGCTCGACATCGGCGCCGCCGACGGCGATCGGCCCGCCGTCGGCCGCCACTGCGACATAACGATCGACGCTCGGCGCATCCGCGACCGGGCGCCACGAGCGGTCGATCGGCGGCGGATCGTCGGGATTCGCGGCCGGCGTGCTCGAATCCTCCTCGTGCAGGTCGAGCAACCGTTGCAGCGGGACATCGAGCGGAGCGCCGCGCTCGCGCGCCGCGACGAGCGCGGGGTGCTGCAGCAGCTCGTCGACGGTGAACGCGTACAGATGGGCGGGCGTGTCGCTACGCCGGATCACGACCCAGCGCGCGGTCGATTCCTCGATCGACTGCAGCGCCTGCGCCGCGAGGAGCCCGCCGTCGACGACGATGAAGTCGCGCGTCCAGGTGAGCGTGGCGGTCGGCGTGCTCATGGCGCGACGACCATCGCCAGATCGGTCACCGCTGCGGTGCCCGGCGCCTGCACGCGCACGCGCCAGGTGCCGGGTTCGAGATCGAACTCGGCGTGCTGCCAGCCGGGTTCGCGCGCCCGCACGAGCGGCTCGGCGAGCGTCTTGCCGGTCGGTACGTGGGTCAGCGTGGCCTCGACGCGCGGGTTGCCTTCGCCGGCGCGCACGCGCACGGTCAGCGGCTGCCCGGGCAGCACGACGTCGTCCAGATCGAGCGACAGCGCGGTCGGCAGCTCGGCGCGCAGCTTGCGCAAGTCGGTCTTCGGCGCGAGCAGCATCCCCTTCAGGTTCGCCAGCGTGCCGTCGCCGTTCTGCAGCGAGCCGTGCATTTCGGCCGCGAAGATCTCGCGTTCCTGGCCCTCGAGCTCGATCGGCGTGGCGGAGACGCGCGGCACGGTGCCGTCGCCGGCATCGTCGTGGCCTTCCAGGCTGCGCAGCAATTCGACCTCGGTCCCGGATACGCGCGCCGACTGCAGCGTCGGCTGTTCGATGCCGACCAGCGGCACGAGCCGGTAGCCGTTTTCGGCGTACGCGGATTCGCGCGCGTTGCGCTTCTGCGCGTCCTCGATCTCCCGGTGGAAGTCGCGCGCCTGCTGCGCCCGGTCGGCGTGCACGTTCGGCAACCTGCCCGCCGCGGCCGCGTCCTTCACGAGCGACGGCGCGCCGTCGCCCGTGTCGATGCAGCGATAGATCGGCAGCAGTTGATAGACCGACGGGTAGGAGCGCAGCAGCGGGGACAGGTCGAGTCCGAGCGGACCGATGCCCTTCTTCATGCCGTGCACGAGAAAGTCGACCGCGTTCAGCGATC
The DNA here is from genome assembly GCA_016861185.1 of Betaproteobacteria bacterium. Lineage (GTDB taxonomy): Bacteria > Pseudomonadota > Gammaproteobacteria > Burkholderiales > Burkholderiaceae_F > DSNY01. The sequence goes on along the minus strand of BOKW01000001.1, from coordinate 139,373 downwards.
CCTGGTGCGGCGTACCGAGCGTGAACAGCGCGCGCGCGTCGCGCCAACCGCCCAGGCATTCGAGGAAGTAGCGCGACACCAGCCCGCCCATCGAATGGCCGATCAGCACGAGCTTCGCTTGCGCGTTGCCCGAAGACGCCCGCCACTTCTTCAGCCGGTCGAGCGCCTGGTCGGCGAGCCGCTTCGCGTTGATCCGGTTGTCGAGCCGCCAGTCGTACGGAAACGGGAAGTAGTTCTTGCCGCGCTCGAGGCCGAGTTGCGCGATCAGATACTCCTCGATCCGCGTGTAGCCGTCGATCTTGATCAGCCCCGGAACGATCGTCAGATCCGGCATCAGGCGGGTTGCCTGCACGCCGCGCGGATCGCCGTCGGTCGCCAGTTCGAGGTCTTCGATCGAACCGCCGAAGGACTTGATCGCCCGCCAGATCGCGCCGGCCGAGGTGCTCCACACCTCCTTGCCCGCCGCATTGGCCAGCACGCTGCCGGTGATGCCCGGCAGCAGGATCACCACGTCACCGAACGCGCTCATGCTCCCCCCTTCAGCGCCGCTGAGCGCTGATGCCACTCCCTGTATAGGCGGCGATCAGGCGCGGCGCAACGAAGCCGCGCATGAATATTCACGCGCGACTTCGCGCGGGCGCCGGTGCGACGATCGCCTTGCGGCTACTTGGCCGGCCCGGGCTTGCCCGGGATCTCGATCGGCGTGGCCTCTTTCGGAGGCGGCTTCTTCACCTGCGGTTTGGTCTTGCCGGGGATTTCGATCGGCGTGGCCTCCCTGGGCGGAGGCAGCTTGGCCTTCGGTTGCGCCTTGCCCGGAATCTCGATCGGGGTGGCTTCCTTCGACGGCGGCTTCTTCATCTGCGGCGCGGCCTTGCCGGGGATCTCGATCGGCGTCGCCTCCTTCGACGGCGGCTGTTTGATCTGTGGCGCCTGCCCTTGCGACAGCGCGAGCGAAGGCGCCGCGAGCAGCGCGAACGCGGCGACGACGCCCGTCAGCGCATGGCGGTTTCGAGCCATTGTTGGCCTCCCTGGAGCGCGCCGTGAGCGGCGCGCCGGGCCATCATTCGCCGGTGTCCGGCGAACCCGTTGCGGTACGTCAAGTCCGCTGCAGATGGCGGGGGAAGCCGATCACGCAGCCGCCTGTCGCAGCCGCGCGCGCACCATGCCGATATGCGAGCGCAGCGCGTACAGCTCGTCGGCATGCGACAGCGGGACGTTGATGCGCTCGACTTTCGCGTCGAGCGCGTCGAGCTCCTTCGCAAGCTCGTCGGGCGGCGTCGTGCGGCGGCCCAGCTCGTCCTCGATCTCGCGCAGCTGGCCGTACCAGCGGAAGATGCGCGAGCGGATGCGGAACTCGTACAGCGGCGGAACGATCCGCGACAGCGGAATCAGCACCGCGACGATCGACACCAGCGCGACCCACATGCGGTCGATCAGGTTGGCGAGCCAGAACGGCAGGTAACGCTGCAGCAGCGGCGGCCCGCTGCGGTAATAGCGCGCCGCCTCGTTCGCGAGCGGCAACTCGACGTTCTGCGCCGAGGGAAAGGTGCCGGCGCGCGCGAACCAGCCGGTGTCGCCGTGCACCGCCTGCGCGGTCTGCACGAAGAGCTGGATCAGCGCCGGGTGCGTGCCGGCGCGCGCGACCAGCGACGAGGTCGGCGCGATCAACTGCACGTCCGCCGGCGGGATGTCCTTCGCCAGATCGACGACGCCGCGCGGCAGCGCGAGCGCGCTGAGGAAGGGCAGCCGGCGCGAATACGCCTCCGCCTGCGCGAAGTCGAACAGCTTCACGCCGGGCGTCTGCAGCAGCATCTGTACGAGCGGCGACTCGGGCGCCGAGACGAACAGCAGCGCGTCCAGCTCGCCCGCGAGAAACGCGACGACCGCGGGCGTGGGCGCAAGCTGGCCCTGGCGGATCGACGCCGCGTCGATGCGGTTGGCGTGCAGCAGCTTGGCCCACAGCGGCGGCGCGCCGCTGCCCGGCGCGCCGATGTTGACGCGCCAGCCGGCGACTTGCGACAGGTGCGACAGCGCTGCGTTCCTGTTCAGCCGCTTCGCCGCGTCTTCGCGATAGAACAGCCATACCGGTTCGTAGAACAGGCTGCCGAGCGAAACGAGCGGCTCGCCGCCCTTGTCCTCGTCGACCGCGAGCACCGCGGCGCCCGAGCCGCCCTGCACGAAGGCGAGATCGACGTTCTGCGCCGGGTCGCGCAGCAGCGCGAGGTTCTCCGCCGAACCCTGCGTGCCCTTCAGCACGACCTCTATGCCGAGGCCTTTGAGCCGCTCCGCGTAGCGTTTGCCGAACTCCGCGTACGCACCCTGCTCGGGTCCGGTGGCGAGCACGACGCGTTTGGGCGGTGCCGGGTCGAGCAGCAGGTACGCGCCCCACAGCAGCACGAGTGCGAGCACGACGAACGGCCCCGCGCTGACCACGAGGTCGCGGATCGAAAGGATCGTATGGCGCAGCAGCCGCGGCATGGGCATTCGCCGGCGATTATGCCGGCGCGTTGCGAAGTGGCGCCCTCTCCCGCTCCCGGGAAACGGGGTGCCGGGCTCGACCGCTCAGCGCTTGCGCGCGAGCGTCAGGCCGTCGGCGATCGGCACGAGCGCCAGATCGATGCGTTCGTCGCGGTGCAGCTTGGCGTTGAGCGCCTGCAACGCGCGCGTGTCGTCGGAGTCGGCCGGCCGCGCGACCGCGCCGCCCCGCAGCACGTTGTCGATCGCGATCAGCCCGCCGGCGCGCAGCAGTTGCAGGCACTGCTCGTAATAGCCGTCGTAGCCGGTCTTGTCGGCGTCGATGAAGGCGAAGTCGTAGGTCCCTGCCTCGCCGGCGGCGATCCGCGCGGCGAGCGTCTGCGCGGCGGGCGCGAGCACCAGTTCGATCTTGTGCGCCACCCCCGCGCGTTGCCAGTACTCGCGCGCCACACGCGTGTATTCGTCGCTGATGTCGCAGGCGAGGATGCGGCCGTCGTCGGGCAGCGCGAGCGCGACCGCGAGCGCGCTGTAGCCGGTGAAGACGCCGATTTCGATCGTCCGCCGCGCGCCGAGGAGCTTGACGAGCAGCGCCATCAGCTGTCCCTGTTCGGGGGCGATCTGCATGCTCGCGCGCGGGTGCGTGCGGGTGGCCTCGCGCAGCGCGGCGAGTTCGGGGTGCTCGCGCAGCGAGTTGGCGAGCAGGTACTCGTACAGCGAGTCGTCGAGCGGCAGCGTTTGGCGGGTCATGCCCGCCGATTATGCGCGCGACTCGATCCGAAAAACCGCGGGGTCGTCGCCGTGCTCGAGCAGCAGGCGCCGCACGCGGTCCTGCCACAGCTCGCCGAAACGGCGCAGCTCGTCGGCGCCCGCCTCGCCGGCGGCGGCGCGCGCGAGCAGGGCCGGCAACCGCGGGTCCGAGGGTACGCGCTTGATGTCCGCTTCGGCGTCGACGGACGCTCCGGTGTCGATGCGCGCGAAGCGCAGCGCGAGCGGCTGCTCGGCGCCGAAAGCCAGCAGATCGCGCCGGAAGAAGCGGCCGGCGATGCCCTTGAAGCCGCCGTCGTGCGCGGCGCCGGTCAGCATCGAGACCACGTTGGCGATCACGCCCGTGACGCCTTCGCCGATCGGCTCGCGGAAGCTCACGCGCAGCGCGCCGCGCTCGGGCAGCGCGTCGCCGTACAGAGCGGCGAGCGCACGCCGCGTGATGCCGTAGGCCGAGGCGACCGTCGGGCACGAATGGCCCGCCAGCCGCACCGCGTCCAGATACGAGAACTCGACGAGCCCGCCTTCGAGGGCGCCGAGGAATTCGGCGAGCGGATCGTGCAGCGCGATGCGCGGCACCTCGTCGAAAAACGCCGGGTAACGCATCGCGCGCCGGCCTACTGCTTCACGAAGTCGATCACGATCGCGCCGGGTTCGCGCTGGCGGTAGGTGATCTCGATGCCGGCGCCGTAGCGCGCCTGCAGCTGCGCGAGCAGCGGCAGCGGGTCGTGGTCGTTGATGAAGCGCATCGTTTCGCCCTTCGTCAGCGCGTCGAGCGCGCCGAAGATCGCCGCGTGGCGGAAGCGCTTGGCGATGCTGCGCGCGTCGAACGGATAGATCGCGTCGGGCGAAAGGTGCAGGTGCGGACGGGTCAGGGTTTCGCTCATCGGGTGGTCTCGGCGGTGGGTAAATCGGCGGTTGCGCTCGCGCGGCGGCCGTCGCCGCGGTCGAGCCGGTCGCGCTTGTCGCGCACTTTGGCCCATTCGTCCGCGTCGGGCAGCGCGGGCTTGACGCGCGTGATCGGCTTCCACACGCGCGCCAGCTCGGCGTTCAGCGGGATGAAGTCGCGCTGGTCGGCGGGGACGTCCTCTTCGGCGTAAATCGCCTCGACCGGGCACTCGGGCACGCACAGTGCGCAGTCGATGCATTCGACCGGATCGATCACCAGCGCGTTCGGCCCTTCGCGGAACGCGTCGACCGGACAGACGGCGACGCAATCCGTGTACTTGCAGCTGATGCAGGGCTCGGTGACGACGAAGGTCATCGCACGCTCGCGTCGCCCGCGCCGATCAGCCGGCGCAGCACTCGTCGCCGGGCAGCGCGCCCTTGACGCCGGTCTTGCCGATGCGAACGCGCCAGACCTCGGGACCCTGCTCGAGGTAGTCCCAGGTGAACCTGCCCTGCAGCTCGGCCTGGAACTGGTAATAGAGCGGCTTCGGATCGTGGTCGTTGACGAGCTGGAAGCTCTCCCCGGCGCCGAGCGTCTCGAAGGTGCGGAAGATCAGCGGATGGCGTTCGCGCGGCACGATCGTGCGCACGTCGATGGTCGTGGCGATGGTCATGGTTCGGCCCAGCAGGTGGTTAAAGATGCATCAGCGATGCACGTTAACTTACCCCGGTCCGGCCGGAAAAGCAATACGCCGCGGACTTCTTTGCGGGCTACCCCTTTCGGCGTAGCCGCGCCGCCCGGCGATGCTCAGGGGCCGATCGCGCCGAGGTCGGGCCTTCGCCGATGCCAGTCGGTCGCCTGCTGGAACGCTCGTCCGATCCGCAGCAGCGTCGCTTCGTCGAACGGTTTGCCGAGCAACTGCACCCCGAGCGGCAAGCCGTTGTCGCTGAAACCGGCGGGCAGCGCCAGCCCGCAGGCGTCGAGGTAGTTGCCGGCGCGCGTGAAGCTCGCCAGCGGCGTCACCGACTCGTCGACCTCGCCCGCCGCGCAGGCGGGGAACGGAACGGCCGGCGACAGCAGCGCGTCGGTCTCGCGCATCCATTCGATCCACGCGGCGCGCGCGGCGCGGCGGTGTTCGAGCGCGGCGATGTAGTCGGCCGCGCTCACCTGCTTGCCGCCGAGCACGCGCTTGCGCACCGCCGGTCCCAGCGGCAACGGCTCGTCCTCGATGTAGTCGCGATGGATCGAATACGCCTCGGCCGCGATCAGTTGGCCGTTACGCCGCATCAGCTCGCCGAAATCCAGCGGCAGCCTGCGCTCGGCGACCGCGGCACCCAGCTCGCGCAACACGCGCTGCGCTTCGCCGACCGCCGCGCGCTCGCTCGCGTGGACTTCGATCGGATACTGGTCTTCGGGCAACACGGCGATCCGCAATCCGGCGAGCGAGGATGCATCCGCGCGCGCAGCAGCAACATCGAAACCCGGCGCGCGCAGCGTAGCCGGATCGCGCGGATCGGCGCCCGCGATCGCGGCCAGCAGCAGCGCCGCGTCGTCGGCGCTGCGCGTCATCGGCCCGATCGTGTCGAGCGAGAACGACAGCGGAAACGCGCCGTAGAGGCTCACCAGCCCGCCGGTCGTCTTCAGTCCCGTGATGCCGTTGATCGCGGCCGGGATGCGCACCGAGCCGCCGGTGTCCGAGCCGATCGCAGCCGGTGCGAGCCCCGCGGCGACCGCCACGCCCGAACCGCTCGACGAGCCGCCCGGAACGCGTTGCGTTGCCAAGTCCCACGGATTCCACGGCATGCCGAGCTTCGGGTTGGTACCCCAGGTGCCGAACGCGAACTCGACCATCTGCGTCTTGCCGAGGGGCACCATGCCCGCTGCGAGCAGCCGCTCGACGACCGTTGCGGTCTTCGTGCTGCGCCTGTCCTTCCACGCGGCCGAGCCCACGCCGGTGATCCGCCCTTCGATCTCGAGCAGGTCCTTCAACGCGATCGGCAGCCCGTCGAGCGGTCCGAGCGTCAGGCCCGCCGCGCGCCGCGCATCCGCAGCGCGCGCGCAGGCGAGCGCAAGCTCCGCGTCGGCCGCGACGAAGGCATTGAGCTTCGGGTTGGCGCGCTCGATCCGCGCCAGATAGAGCCCGGCCAGTTCGACCGCGGAGATCTGCCTTCGATCGAGTGCGGCTGCCAGCTCGGCCAGCGTCGAAAAGGGATCGATCGTCATCGCGGCGCCTCCCAGCGCGTCTGCGGGTCGAGCGGGTAAATGGGTCTTCGCACGTTGCGGAAGCGGAACAGCGCGTAGTCGGAGCTGGTCACGCCGCGGCTGTCGCATTCGACGACCGCGGACGCCAGCGGGACGAAGCTCGGCCGGCAGTACATCCGCGATTTCAGGATCAGGTAGTCGAACGCGCGCGGATCGACGCCCGCGCTCGTGAACACGCCGAGGTCGAGCGGCTCCATCGGCCGCTCGGTGACGACGAGCGTGAAGGCCTCGTGCTCGAGCACGGCGGTGCGCCCCATCGCCCACGTCTCGCCTGTATAGATCGGCCCGGTGATGCGGAAGCGCCCATCGGTGATCGCGCGCACGCGCGCCTCGATCCGCATCGGCTTGCGCGGACCGCCAGCAGCGTGATCCGGACCGAAGGCGAACCGGTTGCCGACTTCGAGCGAAACGCGCGCGCCGGCGCCCGCTTCGATCGCCGCGGCCACCGCCCGCGGATCGCAGGTGGGACCGACGCCGATCTTCGTCATGCCCTGCCGCAGGCATTCTTCGAGCACGTCGGTCGTGTCGCAGGTGCCGCCGCTCATCACGTTGTCGCCGTGGTCGAGCAGCAGCACGGGGCCGCTCGCAGAACGCGCCGCTTTCGCGCGCGCCACGCTCGTCACCAGCGGTTCGCTCGCGTAGACGAAGCCTTCGCGTTCGGCCCAGAGCTGCGCGGCGAGCGCGTTCGCCGCGCGCTGCGCCTCCTGCCGCGACCGGCCGACGGCGACCGCGCTCATGCCCGCATCGCGGATGTCGGCGAGCGAAAAGCCGGCGAACACGGTCGCCGCGGGCAGCCCCTGGGCTTCCATCGCGCGCGCGCGTTCGACCGCGCGCTGCATCGCGCCTTCGCCGGTCGCGCTGCGCAGCGTGTGCGACAGCAGCGGCGGCTGCGCCCAGGCGACGAAGGGGCGCGGCCCGCCGTCGAGCCAGTCGAAGAGCAGCCGCGCCGCGTGGGCGCCCGTCTCGTGCATGTCGACATGCGGATAGGTCTTGAAGCCGACGATCGCGTCGGCGGCATCGACCATCGCCTGCGTGAGGTTGCCGTGCAGGTCGAGCGCGACCGCGAGCGGCGTTTCCGGCGCGACCGCGCGGATCCGGCGCAGCAGTTCGCCCTCGCCGTCCTCGTGCGCGGTCGTCACCATCGCGCCGTGCAGGTCGAGCAGAATCGCGTCGCAGCCCGCGCGCACCGCGCCGACGATCGCCTCGGCGAAGGTTTCGAACGCGGCCGCATCGACGCGCCCGCTCGGATTCGCGGTCGCGTTCAGCACCACGTCGAGCTGCGCGCCGCGCGCTTCGCACGCGTCGACGTAGGCGCCGAGCCCGGTGCGCGTGCCTTTCGCGCTCTCGTAGGCCGCGCGGCCGAAGGTCGGGCCATCCGGGCCGAAGGCCGCGAGCGGTGTGGCCACCGGCGAAAAGGTGTTGGTCTCGTGATTGAGCCGCGCGGCAACGATTCTCATGAGTCACCTCGCCGGAGCACGCGGCCGGTGCGCGCACCCGTCGGCTTCCCTTCGCGCCACGCGAGCGCGCCGTTGACATAGACGGTCGCGATGCCGCGCGCGGGCCGCATCGGCTGCGCGAAGGTGGCGGCGTCTTCGACGGTCTGCGGATCGAAGACGACCAGGTCCGCGTGAAAGCCCGGACGCAACAACCCGCGGTTGCGCAGCCCGAAGCGATCGGCCGTCAGCCCGGTCATCTTGTGAATCGCGACCTCGAGCGGAAAGAGCTTGCGCTCGCGCGCGTAGCGGCCGAGCACGCGCGGAAAGGCGCCCCACAGCCGCGGATGGGGAAACGCGTCGTGCGGCAGCCCGTCGGAGCCGATCATCGTCTCCGGGTACGCGAGGATGCGCTCGACGTCGGCTTCGTCCATCGAGAAGTAGATCGCCCCGGCCGGCTGCAGCGCGTCGATCAGCGCGTCGGGGTCGAGCTTCGTTTCGGCGGCCAGCTCGTCCAGATAACGCCCCGCCGCGTCCGGCCGCGCCTTCGACCAGGCGATCAGTACGCGTTGCGCCTGCTTCGCCGCGTCGGCCCTGAGAACCGTCGACGAGGCCGTGTACGGATAGCAGTCGAGGCACACGTCCGCCTTGGCGCGCACTTCCTCGAGCAGCGCGAGCGTCTCGCGCGAGCGGCCGAAGTTCGCGCGGCCGATCACCTTGTGATGCGAGATCACCTGCCGCACGCCGAGCTTCGCGGCGATGTCCATCGCTTCGGTCATCGATTCGAGCACGCGTTCGCCTTCGTCGCGGATGTGCGAGGCGATCAGCGCGCCCGTGCCGCGCAGGGGTTCGAGCACGCGCGCGATCTCGCCGGCGGTCGCGGCGTTGGCCGGCGCGTAGTAGGTGCCGGTCGAAGCGCCGATCGCGCCGCTGTCGAGCGCTTCGCGCACGAGCGACTGCATCGCTTCGATCTCGCCGTCGTTCGCCGGACGGTCGAGCGCGGACATCGTCGCCACCCGCAGCGTCGTGTGACCCACGAGCGCGGCGCAGTTGAGCGCCGGCGGATGCGCTTCGAGCGCGGCGAAATACGCGGCGAACGAAGCGAAGCGTTGCGATGCGGCTTCATCGGCGACCAGGTTCAGCGGCGGCACCGCGGAACGCGCGCCGAGCGGCGCCAGGCTGATGCCGCAGTTGCCGACGATCACCGTCGTGACGCCCTGGCTCAGCTTCGGCGTCAGCGCGGGATCGGCGAGCAGCAGCCGGTCGTCGTGCGTGTGTGCGTCGATGAAGCCGGGTGCGACCGCGAGCCCGGTCGCGTCGAGCTCGTCGGCCGCGGTGCCATGACACTCGCCGATCGCGGCGATGCGGCCATCGCTGAGCGCGAGATCGCCGCGTACGGGCGGCGCGCCGCTGCCGTCGTAGATCGTCGCGTTGCGGATGCGCAGGTCGTAGGTACTCATGCGGAAGCGGTTCGTGCGGGGCCGCATAGTGTGCGTCCGCCGGCAGCGCGGGCGCAAATCGGAAGGCGCCCAAATCAAGGATGGCCCCGGCTTTACGTTCGCGCACGGGCGCACTACAGTCCGCCTTCGCGCGCACCAAAATGATCCAACTCGAGCGCGCAGGAGACAAGCCGACAGCAAAGCCCGCACCTGCGCCGCAGGAACGGAACTTGCGAAACTCGAAGTCCACCGGTTCGACCGCAACGGGCGGCCCTACGGCACGCGGGCGGACGTTCCCTTTCATCTGGAGGAAGACGTGTTCTCTACCTTTGTACCCGCGGCCCGGCGTTGGACGGCCGGAGTCCTGATCGCGGCCGGCGTGGCCGCGACGGGCGCCGCCTTCGCGCAGGGCAAGGTCCTGAAGTTCATCCCGGAGGCCGACCTGCGCAGCCTCGACCCGATCTGGACCACCGCGTACATCACGCGCAACCACGGCTACATGGTCTACGACGTGCTGTTCGCGACCGACGCGAACTTCAGGATCCAGCCGCAGATGGTCGACAAGTGGGAGGTCAGCAAGGACCAGTTGACGTGGACCTTCACGCTGCGCGACGGCCTGAAGTTCCATGACGGCCAGCCGGTGCGTTCGGCCGACTGCATCGCGTCGATCGAGCGCTGGGCCAAGCGCGACGTCTTCGGCCAGAAGCTCGCGGAGATGACCGAAGGCTGGACCGCGGTCAACGACAAGACCTTCCGGCTGAAGCTGAAGAAACCGTTCCCGTACGTGCTCGACGCGCTCGGCAAGCCCTCGTCGAACGTGCCTTTCATCATGCCCGAACGCATCGCCAAGACCGACGCGTTCACGCAGATCACCGACCCGACCGGCTCCGGCCCGTTCAAGATGGTCAAGGAGCAGTGGGTCCCGGGCAGCAAGGTCGTCTACGTGAAGAACGCCGACTACGTGCCGCGCAAGGAGCCGCCGTCGTGGGGTGCCGGCGCCAAGGTCGTCAAGGTCGACCGCGTCGAGTGGATCTACATCCCCGATTCGGCCACCGCCGCGGCTGCGCTGAACAACGGCGAGGTCGACTGGTGGCAGCAGATCCCGCCCGACCTAATCCCGGTCGTCGCGAAGAACAAGGACGTCAAGGTCGACAACACCGACCCGCTCGGCTCGATCGGGCTGCTGCGCTTCAACCACCTGCAGCCGCCGTTCAACAACGTGAAGATGCGGCAGGCGGTGCTCGCGGTGCTCGACCAGAAGGACTACGCGATCGCGATCGCCGGCGACCCGAAAAACGGCAAGCCCTGTCCGTCGTTTTTCACCTGCGGCACGCCGCTCGCCAACGAGGCCGGTTCGCAGGCGCTGACCGGCAAACGCGACGTCGAGCGCGCCAAGCAGCTCGTCAAGGAAGCGGGCTACAAGGGCGAGAAGATCATCCTGATGACCGCGACCGACCAGCCGATCGTGCACGCGCAGGCGCTGGTGACGCAGGAGCTGCTGCGCAAGATCGGGCTGAACGTCGAGCTGGCGGCGAGCGACTGGGGCACGCTGATCACGCGCCGCTCGTCGAGGGAGCCGGTCGAGAAGGGCGGCTGGAGCGTGTTCCACACCTGGTTCGTCGGGCCCGACATCACGTCGCCGGCGCTGAACTCGCCGCTGCGCGGCGCGGGCGACAAGTCGTGGTTCGGCTGGCCGACCGATCCGAAGCTCGAAGAGTTGCGCGACGCCTGGTTCGCCGCACCGACGCCGGCCGAGCAGAAAAAGATCGCCGAAGAGATGCAGAAGCGCGCGTTCGAGACCGTGCCCTACATCCCGACCGCGCAGTTCATCGTGCCGACCGCGTACCGCACCAACCTGTCGGGCGTGATCGTTTCGCCGGTGACCTTCCTCTGGAACGTCGAGAAGAAGTAGGCAGCGCCGTTCCCTCACCCTCGGTCCCTCTCCCGGAGGGAGAGGGATGAAGAGCCCCTCTCCCTCCGGGAGAGGGGTTGGGGTGAGGGCCATCGTTCCGGTCGCTCGGGCTGCATGCTCCGCTACACCCTCAAACGCCTGCTCGCGACGATCCCCGTGATGGGGGTCGTCGCGCTGTTCGTCTTTTCGCTGCTGTACATCAGTCCCGGCGATCCGGCGGCGGTGATCGCCGGCGACATCGCGACCGAAGAAGACATCGCGCGCATCCGCGCGCAGCTCGGCCTCGACCAGCCCTACTTCGTTCGCTTCGGCCACTGGCTCGCGGATCTCGCGCGCGGCGACCTCGGCACGTCGATCTTCACCAAGCTGCCCGTCTCCACGCTGATCGCGCAGCGGATCGAGCCGACGCTGGCGCTCACCGTCTGCACGCTGATCGTCGCGGTGTCGCTCGCGGTGCCGCTCGGCGTGATCGCGGCGGCGCGCGCCGGCGGCTGGATCGATCGCGTCGTGATGGCGGTCTCGGTGATGGGTTTTTCGGTGCCGGTGTTCGTGATCGCCTACGGGCTGATCCTGCTGTTCGCGGTGCAGCTCGACTGGCTGCCGGTGCAGGGCTACCGCAGCCTCGCCGACGGCTTCGGCCCGTTCATCCAGCACATGATCCTGCCGAGCGTCGCGCTCGGCATCGTCTACATGGCGCTGATCGCGCGCATCACCCGCGCGACGATGCTCGACGTTCTGGCGCAGGACTACGTGCGCACCGCCAACGCGAAGGGGCTCGCGCCGGGCACCGTGCTGACGCGCCACGCGCTGAAGAACGCCGCGGTGCCGATCGTCACGATCATCGGCATCGGCGTGGCGCTGCTGATCGGCGGCGTGGTCGTGACGGAGACCGTGTTCGCGATCCCCGGGCTCGGGCGGCTGACGGTCGACGCGATCCTGCGCCGCGACTACCCGATCATCCAGGGCATCACGCTGCTGTTCTCGGCGGTGTACGTGCTCGTCAACCTACTGGTCGACCTCAGCTATTCGCTGTTCGACCCGCGCATCCGGTACTGACATGGCCGCGGTCGCGATCCCCGCGCCGAAGTCGGCGTCGCCGACCTGGCGCTTCGTGCGCGACGCGTTCCGCCGGCATCCGACCGCGATCGCCGGCGCGGTCGTGCTGCTCGCGATGGTGCTGATCGCGCTGCTGGCACCCTGGCTCGGCACGACCGATCCGCTCGCGGTGTCGCCGATCCGCAGGCTCAGGCCGCCGTCGGCCGAGTACTGGTTCGGCACCGACATGCTCGGCCGCGACGTCTACAGCCGCGTGATCTACGGCGCGCGCGTGTCGCTGTCGGTGGGGCTCGCGGTCGCGGTGCTGGCCACCGTGATCGGGCTGGCGATCGGGCTCGTCACCGGCTATCTGCGCTGGCTCGACGCGATCGTGATGCGCGTGATGGACGGACTGATGTCGATCCCGTCAGTGCTGCTCGCGATCGCGCTGATCGCGCTGACGACCGCGAGCCTGCGCAACGTGATCGTCGCCATCACGATCACCGAAATTCCGCGCGTCGTCCGGCTGGTGCGCTCGCTGGTGCTGACGCTGCGCGAGCAGCCGTACGTCGAAGCGGCGGTCGCCTCCGGCACGCGGCTGCCGGCGATCCTGGTGCGGCACATCCTGCCGAACACGCTCGCGCCGCTGCTGGTGCAGGCGACCTACATCTGCGCCTCGGCGATGATCACCGAGGCGATCCTGTCCTTCATCGGCGCCGGCACGCCGCCGAACATTCCGAGCTGGGGCAACATCATGGCCGAGGCGAGAAGCCTGATCCAGATCGCCGGCACGATCCTGCTGTTCCCCGGCATGTTCCTGTCGCTGACGGTGCTGTCGGTGAACCTGCTCGGCGACGGCATGCGCGACGCGCTCGACCCGCGGCTGGCGCGGCGGATGTGACGATGAACGCCGGCACGCAACCGCTGCTGCGGATCGAAGGGCTGAAGACGCACTTTCACACGCGCGACGGCATCGTGCGCGCGGTCGACGGCGTTTCGTTCGACGTCGCGCCGGGCGAGACGCTCGCGGTCGTCGGCGAGTCGGGCTGCGGCAAAAGCGTGACCTCGCTGTCGATCCTGCGGCTGCTGCCCACACCGCCGGCGCGCATCGTCGCCGGCCGCATCGAGTTCGAAGGCCGCAACCTCGTGGAACTGGCCGAGCCCGAGATGCGCAAGATCCGCGGCAACGCGATCTCGATGATCTTCCAGGAGCCGATGACTTCGCTGAACCCGGTGCTGACGGTCGGCCGGCAGATCGCCGAATCGCTGATCGTCCACCGCGGCATGAATCAGGCGGAGGCAACGGCGCGCGCGGCCGAGATGCTGCGCAAGGTGCATATCCCCGAGCCCGAGCGCAGGCTCAAGCAGTATCCGCACGAGCTGTCCGGCGGCATGCGCCAGCGCGTGATGATCGCGATGGCGCTCGCGTGCGGGCCGCGGCTGCTGATCGCCGACGAGCCGACCACCGCGCTCGACGTGACGATCCAGGCGCAGATCCTGGAACTCATGCGCGAGCTGCGCGAGGACACGGGTGCGTCGATCATCCTGATCACGCACGACCTCGGCGTGGTCGCCGAGATGGCGCATCGCGTGGTCGTGATGTACGCCGGCCGCAAGGTCGAGGAAGCGCCGGTCGAACGGCTGTTCGCTTCGCCGCGCCATCCGTACACGCGCGGGCTGCTCGGTTCGATGCCGCATCTGGGCGACTCGGTCGAGGAAACCGGCAAGCGGCTGGTCGAGATTCCGGGCATGGTGCCTTCGCTGAAGGAGGAAATGCCCGGGTGCCTGTTCGCGCCGCGTTGCCCGAACGCGACCGAGCGCTGCCGGCTCGAAGTGCCCGTGCTCGAACAGCACGAAGCGGGTCATTGGGCCGCGTGCTGGAACCCGGTCGCGGCGCCCGGGCTCGCCCTCACCCCAACCCCTGTCCCGAGGGGAGAGGGGCTTTCACATCCCTCTCCCTCCGGGAGAGGGACAGAGGGTGAGGGAGTCATTCGTGCGTCATATCGGAGCGCGCAATGAGCGACGTGCTGCTCGAGGTGCGCGACCTCGTCAAGCACTACCCGACGCAGCAGGGCCTCTTCGGCGGCGGCGGCGCGAAGGTGCGCGCGGTCGACGGCGTGAGCTTCTCGATCGCAAGCGGCGAAACGCTCGGGCTGGTCGGCGAATCGGGCTGCGGCAAGTCGACCACCGGCAAGCTGATCCTGCGGCTGCAGGATCCGACCCGCGGAACGATCCTCTGGCGCGGCCGCGACATCAGCCGGCTGTCGCAGGGCGAGATGCGCCCGGTCAGGCGCGAGCTGCAGGCGGTCTTCCAGGACCCGTATTCGTCGCTGAACCCGCGGATGCGCGCGGCCGACATCGTCGCCGAGCCGATCCGCAACTACGACGCGCTGCCGCAGGCGCAGATGCGCGAGCGCGTCGCCGGGCTGTTCGAGCGCGTTGGCCTGCGGCCCGATCAGATGGTCAAGTACCCGTTCGAGTTCTCCGGCGGGCAGCGCCAGCGGCTCGGCATCGCGCGCGCGCTGTCGGTGCGGCCGAAGCTGATCGTCTGCGACGAGCCGGTGTCCGCGCTCGACGTCTCGGTGCAGGCGCAGGTGATCAACCTGCTGATGGACCTGCAGCAGGAGTTTCGGCTGTCGTATCTGTTCGTCGCGCACGATCTGGCGGTCGTCGAACACATCAGCCATCGCGTCGCGGTGATGTACCTCGGCAAGGTCGTCGAGATCGCGCCGAAGAAGGCGATCTTCACGCGCCCGCAGCACCCGTACACCGAGGCGCTGCTCGAAGCGGTGCCGGTGCCGGACCCGGCCGCGCGCCGCAAGCGCCGTGTGCTCGGCGGCGACGTGCCGAGCCCGATCAAGCCGCCTTCGGGCTGCCGCTTCCACACGCGCTGTCCGTACGTCGAGGAGCGCTGCAAGCTCGAGGAGCCGCCTTTGAAGGAAGTCGTTCCCGGACAGTTCGTCGCCTGCCACTTGCGGCAGCCGGTCGCGATGTTGAAACAGGAAGCCGTCGCATGAACGAACGCGCGCGTGCGTTGCGCAACCCCGCCGCCGCGCCGGCCACCGAGGCCTACGGCGCGGTGCGATCGCAGACGCTGAACCAGGCGGGCTTCGACGCGGCGTACGCCGAGATCTCGAGCTGGCCCGGCTATGCGGCCACCCCGCTCGTACGACTCGACGGTCTCGCGCGTGCGCTGGGGCTCGCGCGGATCGACTACAAGGACGAGCGCGGCCGCTTCGGGTTGAAGAGCTTCAAGGCGCTCGGCGGCGCGTACGCGGTGGCGAACGTGCTGAAGCAGCGCGTCGCCGCTGCGACCGGGCGCAAGGACATCGCGTCGAAGCAATTGCTGTCGGGCGGGTTCGCCGACCTGGTTCGCGGGGCGACGGTCACCTGCGCGACCGACGGCAATCACGGCCGCTCGGTCGCGTGGGGCGCGCAGCTTTTCGGCTGCCGCTGCGAGATCTTCGTGCACGAACACGTGAGCCAGGGCCGGCGCGACGCGATCGCCAGATACGGCGCGCAGGTGCGCGAGGTCAAGGGCAATTACGATGACGCGGTCCGACATGCCGCGGCCACCGCCGCCGCGAACGGCTGGACCGTCGTTTCGGACACCTCGTATCCCGGCTACCGCGACATCCCGCTCGACGTGATGCACGGCTACGGCGTGCTGGCGCAGGAAATCGCTCGACAGTCGAATGACGAGCCGCCGACGCACGTATTCGCGCAGGCGGGCGTCGGCGCGCTCGCCGCGGCGATCTGCGCGAGCTTCTGGCTGCGCTGGGGTCCGAAGCGGCCGTTCTTCGCCGTCGTCGAGCCGACGCACGCGGACTGTGTCTATCGCAGCCTCGAAGCGGGACGGCCGGTGGTGGTCGGCGGAGATCTCGACACGGTGATGGCCGGGCTCGCCTGCGGCGAAGTTTCGGAACTCGCGTGGGAGATCCTGCACGGCGGCGCGAACGCGGCAGTCGCGGTCGACGATGCCTATGCGCTCGAAGCGGTGCGCACGCTCGCGCGGCCGGCCGCCGGCGACGCGCCGATCGTCGCCGGAGAGACCGGCGGCGCCGGGCTCGCCGCGCTGCTCGCCGCGCGCGACTATCCTGATATCCGGCGCACGCTCGCGCTCGATGCGAAGTCGCGCGTGCTGTTGCTCGGATCCGAAGGCGACACGGATCCGGCGATCTACCGCGAGGTCGTCGGCCGCACGGCCGAGGAGGTGCTCGCATGAAGGCGGAACAACTTCGAATCAACCAGGCGCGGCTGCTGGCCGCGCTCGACGAACTCGCCGCGATCGGCCGCACCGAAGACGGCTCGTGCTGCCGGCTCGCGCTGACCGACGAGGACAAGGCGGGCCGCGACCTCGTCGTCAAGCGGATGCGCGAGCTGGGGCTCGAGGTGCGCATCGATCCGATCGGCAACATCTTCGGCCGCCGCGCGGGACGCGAGGACATCGCGCCGGTGATGACCGGTTCGCACATCGACACCGTGCGCACCGGCGGGCGCTTCGACGGCTGCCTCGGCGTGCTCGGCGGGCTCGAGGTCGTTCGCACGCTGAACGGCGCCGGGATCGCGACGCGCCGGCCGCTGGTCGTCGCCGTGTTCACCGACGAGGAAGGCGCGCGCTTCCATCCCGACATGGCGGGCTCGCTCGCCTACGTCGGCGGTTTGCCGTTGCAGGAGCTGTACGACACGCGCGGCATCGACGGCAAGCGCTTCGAGGACGAGCTGCGGCGCATCGGGTATCTGGGCGACGCGCCGATTCCGCTGTATCGCCCGCACGCCTACGTCGAGCTGCACATCGAGCAGGGGCCGGTGCTCGATATCGAGGGCGTCACGATCGGCGCGGTCGAGAACCTGCAGGGCATCTCGTGGCAGGAAGTGACGATCGTCGGCCAGTCGAACCACGCGGGCACGACGCCGATGCGACTGCGCCACGACGCCGGCTACTGCGCGGCGGCGATCGGGCACTTCCTGCGGCAGCTCGCGCGCGACATGGGCGGCAACCAGGTGGCGACGATGGGCAAGGTCGACCTGCACCCGAACCTGATCAACGTGATCGCCGCGCGCGCGAAGGTCACGGTCGACCTGCGCAACACCGACGAAGCCCTGCTCAAGCAGGCCGAGCAGCGCTTCGCCGGGTTTCTGAAGCAGCTCGCCGCCGACGAAGGCGTGAAGATCGAAACGCGTTCGCTCGCGCGCTTCGAACCGGTGATCTTCGACCAGGGCGTGGCGGACCTGATCGCGCGCACCGCGCAGCGGCTCGGCCTTTCGTGCCGGCCGATGACCTCGGGCGCCGGCCACGACGCGCAGATGATCGCGCGCATCGCGCCGACCGCGATGATCTTCGTGCCTTCGATCAGGGGCATCAGCCACAACCCGGCGGAGGACACGAAGCCCGAGCATCTGGCCGCCGGTGCCGACGTGCTGCTGCACACGCTGCTCGAACTCGCCGCCTGAGGAATCCTCCCGCATGACCCGCATCGTCACCGTCGCCGCCGCGCAGCTCGGTCCGATCGCGCGCAAGGACACCCGCGCACAGGTCGTCGAACGGATGCTCGCGCTGATGCGGCAGGCCAAGTCGCACGGCTGCGACCTCGTCGTCTTCCCCGAGTTGGCGCTGACGACCTTCTTCCCGCGCTGGTACTTCGAACGGCAGGAGGAGATCGACGCCTTCTTCGAGCGCGAGATGCCGGGCCCCGAGACGCAGCGGCTGTTCGACGCCGCGCGTTCGCTCGAGCTCGGCTTCTATCTCGGCTACGCGGAGCTGGCGAACGAAGGCGGACGGACGCGGCGCTTCAACACGTCGATCCTCGTCGACAAGACCGGGCGCATCGTCGGCAAGTACCGCAAGATCCATCTGCCCGGGCACGCCGAGCACGAACCGTGGCGGCGCTTCCAGCATCTGGAGAAGCGCTACTTCGAGGTCGGCGACCTGGGTTTTCCGGCGTTCCGCGCGAGCTTCGGCGCCGAAGGCATCTTCGGCATGGCGATCTGCAACGACCGGCGCTGGTCGGAAACCTACCGCATCCTCGGCCTGCAGGCGGTCGAAGTGATCCTGATCGGCTACAACACGCCGGTGCACAACCCGCCCGCGCCCGAGCACGACGCGCTTTCGCACTTCCACAACGAGCTGGTGATGCAGGCCGGCGCGTACCAGAACGGCACCTGGGTCGTCGGCGTCGCCAAAGCGGGCAACGAGGAAGGGGTCGAGCAGATCGGCAATTCGATCGTCGTGGCACCGAGCGGCGAAATCGTCGCCGCCTGCACGACGACCGGCGACGAGCTGGCGATTGCGCGCTGCGACCTGGATCTGTGCGCGTCGTACAAGAACACGACGTTCAACTTCGCGCGCCACCGCGAGCCGGCGCAGTACCGGATGATCGTCGAGCGCAAAGGCGCGATCCCGCCCGACTGACGCGCATCGAGCCGTTGCGATGACCTGGTCGATCGTCGCCCGCGATCCCGCCACCGGCGCGTTCGGCGTCGCCGTCGCCACGCGCTTCTTCGCGGTCGGCGCGCTGTGCCCGCACGGCGAAGGCGGCGTCGGCGCGCTGTGCACGCAGGCGTTGATCAATCCGACCTTCGGCCCGCGCGGGCTGCGGCTGCTGCGCGAAGGCGTGCCGGCGCAGACGGTGGTCGAGGTGCTGATCGGCGCCGATCCCGGCTGCGCGACGCGGCAACTGCACGTGCAGGATCGCGAAGGGCGGATGGCCGCGTACACCGGCGCGGACTGCGTGCCCTGGTGCGGGCACGCGATCCATGCCGGCTTTTCGGTTGCCGGCAACATGCTGGCCGGGCCGGCGGTGATCGCCGAAACCGCGCGCGCGTACGAGGCATGCGCCGACCTGCCCTTCCCGCGCCGGCTGATCGCGGCGCTGCAGGCGGGCGAAGCCGCGGGCGGCGACGCGCGCGGCAAGCAGTCGGCGGCGCTCAGGATCTTCACGACCGAGGAGTATCCGGCGCTCGATATGCGCGTCGACGACCATCCCGATCCGCTCGCCGAGCTGGAGCGGCTCGAAGCGGTCAGCCGCGAGCGCTTCGTCCACTTCGCGAAGTTCTTCGCGACGCGCAGCTCGCCCGGCGGCGTCTGGGACCGCGCGGTGATCGAAGCCGAGATCGCGCGCGCGACCGGCGAAAGCGCGCGATGAGCCCGCTGCTGCAGGTCGAGAATCTGCGCGTCGCCTTCCGCACGGACCGCGGGCCGGCGCTCGCGGTCGACGGCGTGTCGTTTGCGCTCGCGCCGGGCGAAGCGGTGTGCATCGTCGGCGAATCCGGCTGCGGCAAGAGCGTCACCGCGCTGTCGATCATGGGGCTGGTGCCGCGCGCGAGCGCCGACCTCGGCGGGCGCGTGCGGTTCGAAGGGCGCGACCTGCTGCAGTTGCCGGACGCCGAGCTGGCGGACCTGCGCGGCGACCGGCTCGCGATGATCTTCCAGGAGCCGATGACCTCGCTGAACCCGGCGTTCACGATCGGCTCGCAGCTCGCCGAGGTGCTGGTGCGCCATCGCGGCACGAGCCAGGCCGACGCGCGCGCGGCGGCGATCGAGATGCTGCGCCGGGTCCGCATTCCGGCGCCGGAAAGGCGCATCGACGAGTTTCCGCACCGGCTGTCCGGCGGCATGCGCCAGCGCGTGATGATCGCGATGGCGCTGCTGTGCCGGCCGCAGCTGCTGATCGCCGACGAGCCGACCACCGCGCTCGACGTCACGATCCAGGCGCAGGTGCTGGAACTGATGCGCGCGCTGCGCGCCGAACTGCGCACGTCGATCCTGCTGATCACGCACGATCTGGGCGTGGTCGCCGAGATGGCCGACCGCGTGATCGTGATGTACGCGGGGCAGGTCGTCGAGGAGGCGCGCGTCGACGCGCTGTTCGCGTTGCCGCAGCATCCGTACACGGTCGGGCTGCTCGGCGCGATTCCGTCGCTCGCCGGCCGCCGGCGCCGGCTCGCGGCGATCGAGGGCATGGTGCCGGCCGCGACCGCGATGCCGCCGGGCTGCCGCTTCGCGCCGCGCTGCCCGTTCGCCGACGACACCTGCCGCCGCGAGGCGCCGCCGCTCGTCGAAGTCAAGGCCGGGCATCGGTCGCGCTGCTGGAAGGCGCCGCTGGAAAACCTCGCGGCCTCGCTCGCCGATCTTCCCGAGGCGGCATGAGTCAGCTGCTCGAGGCCGTGGGTCTGGTCAAGCACTTCCCGGTGCAGACGGGGCTGTTCGGCCGCGTCGAAGCGCGCGTCAAGGCGGTCGACGGCGTGTCGTTCGCGGTCGACGCCGGCGAGACCTTCGCGATCGTCGGCGAATCGGGCTGCGGCAAGTCGACGGTCGCGCGGCTCGTGCTGCGGCTGATCGAACCGACCGCGGGCGAGCTGCGGCTCGAGGGCCGCGACCTGCTGAACGCCGCGCCGGCCGAGCTGCGCAGGCTGCGCGGCAAGCTGCAGATCGTGTTCCAGGATCCGTACGGATCGCTGAACCCGCGGATGACCGTCGGCGACATGCTCGCCGAGCCGCTGATGCTGCACGAGGTCGTGGCCCCTTCGCAGCGGAACGCGCGCGTCGCCGAACTGCTGTCGCTCGTCGGGCTGCGCGCGGAAGCGGCAGGCCGCTATCCGCACGAGTTCTCCGGCGGCCAGCGGCAGCGCATCGCCATCGCGCGCGCGCTCGCGGCGAATCCGCGCGTGATCGTCTGCGACGAGCCGGTCTCCGCGCTCGACGTGTCGATCCAGGCGCAGATCCTGAACCTGCTGGCCGAGCTGCAGCGGCGCTTTTCTCTGGCGTACCTGTTCATCTCGCACGATCTGGCGGTCGTGCGGCAGATCGCGACGAAGGTGGCGGTGATGTACCTCGGCCGCTTCGTCGAAACCGGCGCCGCCGACCGGCTCTTCGCGCGGCCGCGCCATCCGTATGCGCGCGCGCTGCTCGCCGCCGTGCCGGTGCCGGTGCCGGGCGCGCGCACGCGCGAGGCCGCGCTCGGCGGCGACGTGCCCAGCCCGATCGCGCCGCCGCCCGGCTGCCGCTTCCATACGCGCTGCCCGCAAGCGATCGAGCGCTGCCGCGTCGAGGAGCCCGTGCTCGAGCCCACGCCCGAAGGCGGCGCCGTCGCCTGCCTGCGCTGGCGCGAGCTCGACGGCGAAGCGTTCGGCGCGGCGCGCCGCGCGCCCGACAACCCGGCGCTCGCGCGGCTGCAGGCCGCGTTCGCGCGCGCTACCGCCGAAGCGAAGATTCCCGCTTGAACCGCACTCCGGGCGCACGCCCAGAAAGGCAGATCACGATGACACTGAAACCGCTGTTGACCGCCGCCGCGCTGCTCGTCGCGGCCACCGCTGCGCAGGCGCAGAGCACGCTGCGCATCGGGCTCGCGGAGGATCCCGACGTGCTCGACCCGACGCTCGCGCGCACCTACGTCGGCCGCATCGTCTTCGCGTCGATCTGCGACAAGCTGTTCGACATCGACGACAAGCTGAACATCGTTCCGCAGCTCGCGCTGAGCCATCAGGTTTCGGCCGACGGCAAGACGGTCACGATCAGGCTGCGTCCCGGCGTGAAGTTCCACGACGGCGAGCCGTTCAACGCGGAGGCGGCGAAGGCGAGCCTCGAGCGGCATCTGAACATGCAGGGCTCGTTCCGCAAGGCCGAGATCGCGCAGATCGACAAGGTCGAGGTCGTCGATCCGCTGACGATCCGGCTGCTGCTGAAGGCGCCGTTCGCGCCGCTGATCGCGCAGTTGACCGACCGCGCCGGCATGATGGTGTCGCCGAAGGCAGCGGCCGCGCTCGGCGACAAGTTCGGCACCGCGCCGGTCTGCGCCGGCCCGTATCGGTTCGTCGAGCGCGTGCCGCAGGACCGCATCGTCGTCGAGCGCTTCAAGGACTACTGGGACGCGAAGCGCGTTCACATCGACCGCATCGTCTACCGGCCGATCCAGGATTCGACGGTGCGGCTGGCGAACCTGAAGTCCGGCCAGCTCGACCTGCTCGAGCGGCTGCTCGCGACCGACGTCGAGGAAGTGAAGAAGGATCCGAAGCTGAAGCTCGCCACCGGCACCGAACTGGGCTACCAGGGGCTGACGATCAACCTCGCCAACGGCGAGAAGTCGAACAACCCGCTCGGCAAGAATCCCAAGGTGCGGCAGGCGTTCGAGCTCGCGCTCGACCGCGACGCGATCAACCAGGTCGTCTTCAACGGCCTGCAGAAGACCGACAACCAGTGGGTCAGCCCCGCGAGCCCGTACCACCTCGCGAAGTTCCCGACGCCGAAGCGCGACGTCGCGAAGGCGCGCGCGCTGATCAAGGAAGCGGGCGTGGCCACGCCGATCGCGATCGACTTCATGGTGCCGAACAACCCGGAAAGCCGCGCGGTCGCGGAGGTGATGCAGTCGATGGCGGCCGAAGCGGGCTTCGACCTGAAGATCCGCGTGACCGAGTTCGCGACCTCGCTGAACGAGGCGGAGAAGGGCAACTTCCAGCTCTACTTCCTCGCGTGGAGCGGACGCACCGATCCGGACGGCAACATCTTCTCGTTCGCGTCGTGCAACGGCCCGCTGAACTACGGCAGGTACTGCGACCCGAAGGTCGACGAGCTGCTGACCAAGGCGCGCACCGCGACCACGCAGGCCGAGCGCAAGGCGCTGTACGAGCAGGCCGCCGCCGAGATCCTGCCGAAGGGCGGGGTGATCTACCTGTATCACCGCACGCTGCTGTTCGCGCACTCGCCAAGGCTCGAAGGATTCAAGGTGATGCCGGACGGGTTGATCCGGGTGACGGATCTCAGGTTGAAGTAAGGGCGCTTCCCTCACCCCAACCCCCTCTCCCACTGGGAGAGGGGCCTTACATCCCTCTCCCTCCGGGAGAGGGACCGAGGGTGAGGGCCAGCAGCACGCACAGTGCTCAAGTTCCTCCCCCGCCGTCTGCTGCAGCTCGTCCCGACGCTGTTCCTGGTGTCGGTGCTCATCTTCGGGCTGCAGCAGCTGCTGCCAGGCGATCCCGCGCTCGTGATGGCGGGCGAGGAGCGCGACCCAGCCGTGATCGAGCAGATCCGCAAGCAGTACCGGCTCGATCAGCCGCTGCCGGTGCAGTACGTCTACTGGATCGGCAACGTGCTGCGCGGCGACCTCGGCGAGTCGATGCGGATCAAGCAGCCGGTGTCGCAACTGATCGCCGAGAAGCTGCCGGTGACCGTGCAGCTCGCGACGATGGCGATGTGCTTTGCCGTGCTGATCGGCATCCCGGCGGGCATCGTCTCCGCCGTGAAGAAGGACAGCGCGTGGGACATCGGCGCCAACGTGTTCGCGCTGTGGGGGCTGTCGACGCCGAACTTCTGGCTCGGGATCATGCTGATCTTCCTGTTCGCGGTGAAGCTCGGCTGGCTGCCGGCGTCGGGTTTCGTCAGCCCGTTCGAGGATTTGCGGCAGTCGATCGCGACGACGGTGATGCCCGCCTTCGTGCTCGGCAACGCGATCGCCGCGGTGCTGATGCGGCATATGCGCTCGGCGATGCTGCAGGCGATGGCGAGCGACTACGTGCGCACCGCGCGCGCGAAAGGCCTGGTCGAGAAGGTCGTCGTGCTCAAGCACGCGCTGCGCAACGCGCTGACGCCGGTGATCACGCTCGGCGCGCTCGAGTTCGGCACCCTGTTGAGCGGCGCTGTGCTGACCGAGCAGGTGTTCTCGATCCCCGGCTTCGGCAAGCTGATCGTCGACGCCGTGTTCAACCGCGACTACGCGGTCGTGCAGGGCGTGGTGCTCGTCACCGCGAGCGTCTACATCCTGCTGAACCTGCTCGCCGACGTGCTGTACGTGCTGGTCAATCCGAGGCTGCGCGACTGACATGGCCGCGGTCACCGTTCCGATCGAGTCTTCCGCCGCGCACGACAGCCCGGCCAGGCGCGCGCTGCGGCGGCTGCTCGCGCGGCGCACGGCCGTCTTCGGGCTCGCGGTCGTCGTGCTGATGGCGCTCGCCGCGCTGTTCGCGCCGTGGATCGCGCCGTTCGATCCGCTCGCGACCAGCTGGTCGCTCGTGCGCAAGGCGCCCAACGCGACGCACTGGTTCGGCACCGACGAGGTCGGGCGCGACCTGCTGTCGCGCGTGATCTGGGGCGGGCGCGCGTCGCTCGCCGCCGGCGTGATTTCGGTGTCGATCGCGGTCGGCGTCGGCGTTCCGCTCGGCATGCTCGCCGGCTACGTCGGCGGCGCGGTCGACGCGGTGCTGAGCCGCATCACCGACGCGATGCTCGCGATCCCGTTCCTGATCCTCGCGATCGCGCTCGCCGCCTTCCTCGGGCCGAGCCTCTCCAACGCGATGATCGCGATCGGCATCACCGCGACGCCGATCTTCGTGCGCCTTGCGCGCGGTCAGGTGCTCGCGGTGCGCGCCGAGGATTACGTCGAGGCCGCGCGCGCGGTCGGCAATCCGCCGGCGCGCATCCTGCTGCGGCACATCCTGCCGAACATCCTGCCGCCGGTGATCGTGCAGGCCACGCTCGCGATCGCCGCCGCGATCATTGCCGAGGCGAGCCTGTCCTTCCTCGGCCTCGGCCAGCAGCCGCCGGCGCCGAGCTGGGGGTCGATGCTGAACACCGCGCAGCGCTTTCTCACGCAGGCGCCGTGGATGGCGATCTTTCCGGGGCTGGCGATCTTCCTGACCGTACTTGCGTTCAACCTGCTCGGCGACGGCCTGCGCGACGCGCTCGATCCGAAGAGCCCGTGAGCGCGCTCAGGTGGCCGCGAGATAGGCGATCAGCGCCGCGCCCAGCAGCGCGATCAACCCGTTGAGCCAGATGCCCACGGAAGTCTTGTAGCCGGGCGGGATTTCGGCCGGGCGCAGCGACGCCAGCGCGACGCGGTACTGCACGATCGACATCACCGCCGCGAACGCGCCGAGCGCGACGAAGCCGATGCCGATCCAGAACGACACGCGGTCGACCGCGCCCGCGACCGTCGCGCCGGGCGTATGCGAGACGTAGCGCAGGAACAGGCCGAAGCGCTCGATGACGAAGCCGAACGCCATCAGGCTCAGGCTCGTGCGGTTCCAGGCGAGCAGCGTGCGCTCGGCGGCGAACAGCACGCGGGGATCGTTGAGGTCGGACATCGCGGGGCGAAATTAGAGCAGAGCGCGCGGCGGAGTGCTCGCCGCGGCTAGCGCTCGTTGTTCGCCGGCCGCGGATCGTCTTCGGGCGTTTCGGCGCGGCCCTCGTCGCGCCTTTCGGGCGCGCGCGGCGACAGCAGCTGGCTCGCCACCGCGACCGCGATCGCGACGATTGCGAGCGCTGCCGACACGCCGCCCGACTGCAGCAGAGCCGCTACGATGCTGCCCGCAAACAGCAGCACGGCAACGATCAGCCACGCCATGATGTCTCCGAATCCGGTTCCGAAGCCCAGTGTCCGATTTTTGCCGCGCTCCCGTTCGGTGGTTTTGCCTTGAATCAGAGGCTGATTTCCCCCGATCGGATGACCCGTCCACGCCACCTTCGAGCGCTCCCTTGACCCTGCCCGCCCTGCTGCGCGACCCCCTCGCCCTGCCCGTCATCGGCGCGCCGATGTTCATCGTCTCCAACCCGGATCTCGTGATCGAGCAGTGCAAGGCGGGCATCGTCGGCAGCTTTCCGGCGCTCAATGCGCGGCCGGCGCCGGTGCTGGAGGAATGGCTCGCGCGCATCACGACCGAACTCGACGCGTATCGCCGCGCGCATCCGGAGCGCAAGGTGGCGCCGTTCGCGATCAACCAGATCGTCCACGCCTCGAACGACCGGCTGCAGCACGACCTGGACCTCGCGGTGAAGTACCGGGTGCCGATCCAGATCACCTCGCTGCGCGCGCCGGACGCGGTGGTCGAGGCTGCGCACGGCTACGGCGGACTGGTGTTCCATGACGTCACCAACATCGCGCACGCCAAGCGCGCGCTGGCAGCGGGTGTGGACGGGCTGATCCTCGTCTGCGCCGGCGCCGGCGGACACGCGGGCCGGCTGTCGCCGTTCGCGCTGGTGCCCGAGGTGCGCGCCTTCTACGACGGCACGATCATCCTGTCGGGCGCGATCGCCCGCGGCGCATCGATCGTCGCCGCGCAGGCGCTCGGCGCCGACCTCGCCTACATCGGCACGCGCTTCATCGCGACGCGCGAAGCGAACGCGTCAGACGAATACAAGCAGGCGCTGATCGACGCGCGCGCCGAGGACATCGTCTACACGAATCTCTTCACCGGCGTGCACGGCAACTACCTGCGTTCGAGCATCGAACGCGCGGGACTCGACCCCGACAACCTGCCGCAGGCCGACAAGCGCCTGATGAGCTTCGGCAGCGGCGGCAGCCATCGCAGCAAGGCGTGGAGAGACATCTGGGGCGCCGGCCAGGGGACCGGCCAGATCCACGACGTACCGACGACCGCCGAGCTGGTCGCCCGGCTCGCGGCCGAGTACGAAGCGGCGAAGCGACGCGTCGCTCGGGAGTGAAGCGCCGAGTTCTCCGTGTCGAAGCCGACCTGCCGAGAACAGGGAACTACCCCGCCCGCCGCGCCAGCAGCGCGTGCAGCAGGATCGCGCCGAAGGTCGCGGTGCCGATGCCGCCGAGCGTGAACGCGCCGATCTTCAAGGCGAAGTCGCCGGCGCCGAGCACGAGCGTCACCGCGGCGACGATCAGGTTGCGGTTCTCGCTGAAGTCGACCTTGTTGTCGACCCAGATCTTCGCGCCGGCGATCGCGATCAGCCCGAACACGACGATCGATACGCCGCCCAGCACGCTTGCCGGGATCGTCTGGATCAGCGCGCCGAACTTCGGCGAAAAACCGAGCACGATCGCCACGGCCGCGGCGACGACGAATACGATCGACGAATAGATGCGCGTGGCGGCCATCACGCCGATGTTCTCCGCGTACGTCGTCACCCCCGTGCCGCCGACGCCGCCGGCGAGCATGGTCGCCAAGCCGTCGCCGACGAAGGCACGGCCCATCAGCGGATCGAGGTTGCGGCCGGTCATCGCACTGACCGCCTTGATGTGGCCGAGGTTCTCGGCGACCAGGATCACCGCGACCGGCGCGATCAGCAGCATCGCGTCGAGCTTGAAGACGGGGCTGGCGAATCCCGGCAGGCCGAACCATGCGGCGCGCGCCACGCCGGAAAAGTCGATCGGCTTGCCGAGGCCCATGCCGTTGGCGAGCACGAGATAGATCAGGTAGGCGACGATCAGGCCGGCGAGGATCAGCAGCTTCTGCAGCAGCCCGCGCGTGAACACCGCGACGCCGCCGACCGCGAGGATCGTGATCACCGCCATCCAGCCGTCGAAGGCCGTGCTGCCGACGCTCCTGACCGCGATCGGCGCGAGATTGAGCCCGATCACCGCGACGACCGCGCCGGTGACCACCGGCGGCATCAGCCGCTCGATCCACTGCGTGCCGGTGGCCATCACGGCGAGCCCGATCACGGTGTACAGAAGGCCGCAGGCGACGATGCCGCCGAGCGCCACGCCGATGTTCGCGTTCGGCCCCTGCCCGCCGTAGCCGCTCGCGGCGATCACCACGCCGATGAAGGCGAAGCTCGAGCCGAGGTAGCTCGGCACGCGCCCGCCGACGACGACGAAAAAGAGCAGCGTGCCCACGCCGCTCATCAGGATCGCGACGTTCGGATCGAAGCCCATCAGCAGCGGCGCGAGCACCGTCGCGCCGAACATCGCGACGACATGTTGGACGCCGAGCGCGAAAGTCTGCGGCGCGGGCAGGCGTTCGTCCGGCGCGATCACGCCGTCGGTCTTCAGGGTCCAGCGGGGGAAATACGTTTCGGCCATCGACTTCTCCTTGTTGTTTTCGGCGGGCGCGAGCATAGCCGGTCGGCTGTGCCGCGCGTCACTGTCGGCGCGGCCCGGGCGGGGTAGAGTGCGCCATCCGCAGAATGCATGGGAGTTGGCCGTGAAGAACGCGTATGGATTCGGCAAGACCGTCGCCATGAGCTACGAGCAGGCGCTCGAGAAGGTGACCGCAGAGCTGCAGAAGGAGGGCTTCGGCGTGCTGACCGAGATCGACGTCAAGGCGACGATGAAGAAGAAGCTCGACCACGACATTCCGCCGTACAAGATCCTCGGCGCGTGCAACCCGCCGTTCGCGCGGCGCGCGCTGGAGGCGGAACCGACGATCGGGCTGCTGCTGCCGTGCAACGTCGTCGTCCGTCAGGACGACGGCGGCGCGGTGCACGTCGAGTTCATGGACCCGGACGCGATGCAGAAGCTTTCGTCGAGCCCCGACCTGGCGAAAGTCGCGGCCGAGGTGCGCGAGCGGCTCGTGCGCGTGATGAACGCACTGTAGCCGTTTGCGAGCGCTGTTGAATCGGCGGCCGATGCCGCGCTCCGCTCAGCGCGGCGCCGAAGAGCAGTGGCCGCCGCGGCCGCTCGCTTCGTGGCCGAGCGCCCACGGCGGCGGTTCGGCGAAGCGGTCATGCGGCGCGCGCGCCTTGACGTAGTCGAGCGCGACGAGCCCGAGCAGCAGCGTCCAGAAGAGGGCGATCCAAACCACGCGGCGCATCGTCATCCCTTCAGTCCGAGGCGATCGCGCAGCCGCACGCCCGCGACCGAGCCGGCGAACGCGGCGGCGAACCACACCCAGCCGTGCACGCTGCCGGTCGAGATGCCGGCGAAGTACGCGCCGATGTTGCAGCCGAACGCGAGCCGCGCGCTGTAGCCGAGCACGAGGCCGGTGATGATCGCGGCAGCCCACTGCTTCGCCGTCGCCTGCACGTGCGGCGCGAAGGTGCCGCGTTGAACCGAAGCGATCAGCGCGCCGGCGAGCAGCCCGAGGTTGGTCACCGAAGTCGCGTCGTCGAGCAGCGGCGCGGCGATCTGCGCCTGCTGCTCGGGGCGGCCCCAGAACGCGTTCGCGGCGAGATCCCAGCCGGCCCAGGTCGCGATCTTCGCGCCCCACAACCCGAGCCCGTAGACGATGCCCCACGGTTGGCCGGCGACGATCAGGTTGAGCACGGCGAAGACCGCGAGCGCGACCGCAGCGGCGTAGATGCCCCTGCCCTTCCAGCGCACGCCCGTCGCGCGACGCGTGCGCCACAGCAGCGCGGCGATCGCGGCAAGTGCGGCGAGCTGGGCGATCAGCGCGCCGCCCGCGCCGAGCGCGTCGACGAGCGATACCGGCGGCAGGCTGCCGAGCGCGAGCCATCGGTCGAGGTGCGCGGCGCCGAGGAAGCTGCCGGCGATGAAGCCCGGCAGCACGGCGAGGTTGAACAGGTTGCCCATGCCGGCCTTGTACAGCGACCCCGAGCCGCAGCCGTCGGCCACCTGCATCGCGGCGCCAAAGACGAACGCGCCGAGCACGAGGCTCACCGACAGCGGCGCATACGCGCCCGCGAGTTCGGGGCGCGCGGCCAGCAGCGGGATCGTCGCCGCCATCGCGAGACCGATGAACAGCAGTTGCGCGAGGAAACCGGTCGGGTCGCGCTCGCGGATCCAGATGCGCCAGCCCGTCGTGAAGCCGAACGACACGGCAGCCAACGCCGCGCCGAGTCCCAATCCGATGACGAACAGCAGACCCGCGCGCAATCCCGCGGCGAGGGTTACCGCGAGCGCCGCGACGATCGCCAGCAGGTAGAGCGCGACCACGCGCGGCGAACGGCGCGCGGGCGCCGTCGTCCCGGCGGTCGCGGGGAGAACGCCTGCGGCCACTACTGCGCCCCCAGCGCGAGCTTCAGCTCGAGCCACAGCCACTTCAGCCGCGACGGCACGTTGTCCATCGCCAGCCCGCTGCGCGACCATTCGACCATCGACTCCGGATAGAGCTTCACGTCTTTCTGGCCGAGCAGCTCGGACAGCACGAACCAGTTGGTCGCGGCCCAGTGTCCGGTGTTGCAGAAGGAGATCGTCGGCCGCGACGTGTCGATGCCGTAACGCTGCGCGGTGCGCGAGACCTCGTCCGGCGTGGCGATCGTCGCCGCGCCGGGCTTGAACCACACGGCGCTATCGACGTTCTTCGCGCCGACGATGGTGCCCGGCACCTTGGCGGCGGCATGGCGCTTCTCGCCTTCGAAGAACGCGGCCGGCCGAGCGTCGAGCAGCGTCGCCGAGCGGCTGGCGACGATGCGCTCGACTTCGTCGCGCGTGGCGACGAACTTCGGATCGAGCCTGGCGGCGAAGCTCGACGGCGCGACCTGCGCCGGTTCGGTCGTGAGCGGCAGCCCGGCCGCCTGCCACGCCTTCAGCCCGCCGTTCAGGATCGCGGGCTGGCGCACGCCGATCGCTTTCAGCGTCCAGTAGACGCGCGCCGCCGCGCCGAAGTCGGTCGAGTCGCGCCCGGCGAACACGATCACCGCGCGCGTGTCGGCATCGATGCCGAGGCGCTGCACGAGTTGCGTCAGCGTCGCTTCGTCGGGCAGCTTGCCGGGGTTGTCCGCGGGGCCGCGCCACAACCCGTACGGTGCGGGGACCGAACCGGCGACGTGCCCCCTGTCGTAGGGCGTCTGGCCGGCGTCGTCCCTGCCGTCGCGGATGTCGAGGATGCGCAGATTCGGATCGTTCAACCGCGCCGACAGTTCGGCGGGCGTCATCAGCGGACTCGCCCAGGCCAGCGCGGGCAGCAGGGCGAGCACGAACAGCAGCAGTCGTTTCATGGTCGGCAGGCAATCGAGTTGCGCGCAGCGGGCGAAGACAAAAATCTTGGCGCAGCGACGCCACGCACGGAAACAATGAGTCGTCATGTCCTTATGCCCATGCCGCCCGCGGCGGATTTGCGCTGCCTACAATCGGACCGCAGCACGCGCCCCGCGCAACACGCCATGTCGACCCCGACGACCATCGAACTCTCGCGCCTGGGCGGGCACGTCGGCCGCGAAGTCGTGGTCAGCGACTGGCTGCAGGTCACGCAGGCGCACATCGACGAGTTCGCCGACGCAATCGACGACCGCCAGTGGATCCACGTCGATCCCGAACGCGCCGCGCGCGAATCGCCGTACGGCGGAACAATCGCGCACGGCTTCATGACCCTGTCGCTGCTGACGCGGCTGCTCGAAAGCGCGCTCGTGGTGACGGGCGTGCGCGCGGGCATCAACGTCGGCTTCAACCGCGTTCGCTTCACCGCGCCGGTGCGCGCGGGCAGCCGCATCCGCGGCCGCTTCGTGCTCGCCGCGCTCGACGAGGTCGACGGCGGCGTGCAGCTCACCTGGAACGTCACCGTCGAACGCGAAGGCGAAACGAAGCCCGCGCTGGTCGCCGAGTGGATCGGCCGGCTGCTGCGCTGAACGCGCGGCGCGTTTCGTCGCCCGTTGCGTTTGCGCCGCACGCGGCGCATTAAGCAATCGCTGCAACGCTGCGTCGCATCCCCGTCACTACCCTCCGGTTCGCTTTCGCCCGCCGCGACTCGCAGCGGCTCAGGCACGCGGCAGCGCGTTCCCGGCGCGGGCGATCACTCGTTTCGGGGGGAATCGAATGTTCCGATTGAAGACAGCCACGCGCGCGGTCGCGGCCGCGTTCGGCGGGCTCGCCGGATTCGTGCTCACGCCGGCCGCACTCGCACAACAGACGCTCGAGCGGGTCGAGATCACCGGTTCGGCGATCCGCCGCGTGCAGCAGGAGGGTCCGGCGCCGGTGGAGATCATCACCAAGAAGGACATCGAGCGCACGGGCGCGACGACGATCAACGAGCTGATCCGCTCGGTCGCTTCGATCGACATCTTCGACCAGGGCGAACTGGCGAGCAATTCGCCGTCGGGTTCGGGCACGGCCAACGTGCTGCTGCGCGGCCTCGCGGAAACGGACCTGCTGGTGCTGCTGAACGGTCGGCGGCTTCCGGTCAACGCGCTGTACGACTCCTCGGGCGCGGGCGCTGCGGTCGACATCAACATGATCCCGATCAGCGCGATCGAGCGCATCGAGATCCTGAAGGACGGCGGCTCGGCGATCTACGGCGCCGACGCCGTGGCCGGCGTGATCAACTTCATCACGAAGCGCGACTACCGGGGCATCGAGGCGCGCGCGGGCTACGGACAGTCTTCGCGCAGCGACGGCAAGGAAACCTCGGCCGGCATCGCCGCCGGCTTCGGCGACCTCGCCAAGGACCGCTTCAACGCCTTCTTCGCGGTCGACTACTTCAAGCGCGATCCGATCCTGCGCAAGGACCGCGACATCTCGCGTTCGGTCGACTTCCGCCGCTTCGGCGGAACAGACGCGCGCAGCACCTTCGCGCCGACCGGCAACTGGGTCGATGCGAACTCGTTCGGCAGCATCAGCCCGTATACGCCGTGCCCGCCGGCCAACCTGAACGTCGTGTGCCGCTACGACTTCAACGAGCGCATCCTGACCGCGTACAACGGCGCCGACCGCCTGAGCGCGATGGGCATGGGCTCGTTCATGATCACGCCCGACATCCGCGGCTTCGTCGAGGTGATCCATTCGAAGACCGAGGACCACTTCGACGCGCATCCGGCGCCCGACATCTTCCTGATCCCGACCACGAGCTTCGCGCCGAATGCGATCCTGCCGCCGCCGCCCGGCGCGGACGCGACGGCCCTCGGTTTCCCTGGCTTCTACCTCGTCGGCGGACGCTTCCTGCAGGCCGGCAACCGCATGACCGACCGCGAATCCAAGCTGCTGCACACGGCGGCCGGCGTGGAGGGCAGCAGCTTCGGCCTGGACTGGAAATTCAACTTCGGCCGCGGCGAAAGCAAGGTCGTCAACCAGGACAGCGGCTATCTGAACGCGGTCACCTCGTTCAACGCGATCGCCGCCGGGCAGCTCGACCCGACCTCGACGAACAACGATCCGGCGCTCGTCAGCAGCCTGCTGGTCACGCCGCGGCGCGAAGGCAAGAGCACGATCGACTTCGTCAACGCGCAGGTCTCGGGCGAAGCGCTGCCGCTTCCGGCCGGGCCGCTGCTGTACGCGGTCGGCGTGTCGTCGATCAAGGAGAAGCTCGCCGACACGCCCGACGAGCTGACGCAGCAGGGGCTGGTGCTGGGCAGCATCCAGCAGGCCGCGGTCAACGCGTCGCGCTCGGCGAAGGCGGCTTTCGCCGAGTTGAGCATCCCGGTCGTCCGCAGCGTCGAAGCGCAGCTCGCGGCGCGCTACGACGACTATCCGAACGAAAGCGCGACGAGCCTGAAAGGCGCGGTCAAGTACCAGGTCCGGCCCAACCTGCTGCTGCGCGCCTCCTACACCGAAAGCTTCCGCGCGCCTTCGCTGAAGCAGCTCTTCGGCGCGCAGGAGGAAGGCGCGGCGACGATCACCGACGACGACCAGTGCGTGCTGCTCGGCGCGCCGCCGGGGTGCACGATCAACGCGTTCCAGGTCAATGGCTCGAACCCCGATCTGAAGCCCGAGAAGGGCGAAACGATCAACCTCGGCGTCGTCTTCGAGGTCGGACCCGCGTTCGCGGCGAGCGTGGACTTCTGGCGCATCCACAAGAAGGACAACATCGCGCAGCCGACGCTGGACACGGCGATCCGGGAGGGGCGGTACAGCAGCCAGGGCGGGCGTTTGCGCATCTTCACGAACCTGCAGAACATCGCCGAGCTGACGAACTCCGGCGTCGACGTCGACGCCAAGCTGCGCTTTCCCGGAACGTCGATCGGCAACGTGACGGTGCGCGACCTGTTCACCTACTACTACCACCAGAAGACCAAGAGCAGCGCGCAGGACGACTGGGCCGAGTTCATCGCCACGTACGCGCTGCCGCGCTGGCGCAACGTGCTGTCGTTGCTCGCGGAAAAGGGCGCGTGGTCCACGCAGGTCGCGCTGCGCTCGGTGGGCGGCTTCTACGACACCGACCGCGCCTGGCCGCTGGTGACGCAGCGGCGCGTCGGCAGCCACGAGGAAGTCGATCTGCAGGTCTCGTACGCGGGCTTCAAGGACCTGACGCTGACCGGCGGCGTCAAGAACGTGTTCGACAACATGCCCCCGTTCAGCAACCAGAACGGCAGCAGCAATCGCTACACGCAGATGGGCTTCGCCGAGCTGTACAACAACCGCGGGCGCTTCTTCTATGCGAACCTGACCTACCGCTTCCGTTAGACGCGCATCGGCCGCAGGACGAGGGCGCCCGCGCGGGCGCCTTCGTTCTTTCTTACGGGACGCGGCGATACGCGAGCCGCCAGGTCGTCGTCCACGTGCGACCCTCGTCGTCCGAGCGCTGCCAGTCCCACGTGAGCGCGTCGCGTTCGATGTCGCCGAAGACCATCCGCTGCAGCACGGTGCGGCCGCCGACGCTCGCGCGGCGCACGAGCACCATGCGGCCCGCTTCGATGCCGCCTTCGAAGTCGAGGTAGCCCCCGCCGTTGTCGACCCAGGTCTGGCGCCAGCGGCCGGCCTTGCGGTCGTAGGTCGAGACGCTGATGCCGCGCAGCGGTGTGCCGGGGCGGCCGTCGAATTCCTCGAGCACGACGCAGTCGTCGAGCGTCTTGCGGATGCGGTTGCGGCCTTCGAACGCGCGGCCCTGCGCGTCGGTCCAGCGCACGATCCAGTCGCCGATCCAGAAATCGAACTGACGATGTTCGGCGGCGCGACAGTCGGCCGGCGCCTGCGCCACCGCGCCCGCGGAGGCGAGCGCGCAGGCGCCCGACGCGGCGACCCGCGCTCCGAATCTCACCCATTTCGCGTCGATCATCGTCATGTCCTTGCGCGGATGGTGCAGCGCGTCGATGCTAGGCGGCGGCAGCCGATCGCGCGTTGCACGGCTTGCGCGCGGCTCTCCGGCGTGCAATTTCTGCAACGCGCGCGCGACATCGCGGCGCTACGCTCGTTGCCGCGCGCGTGCGGACGCGCCGAGCACGCTGCCGAGGCTCGAGGTCGCGATGATCTTGCGCAGTTTTCCCGACGTCTGGCCCCCCACGCCCGCCAACGCGGCCTACCGCGCGGCCTTCTACACGCGCTGGGGGCGCGAAAACGCGGTCGTGCGCGCCCGCGCGGCGACGGCCGAGTTCCCGCCCTTTACGCAGACGCTGTCGATCAAGGCGGCCTGGGGCGGGACCGAGTCGTACTTCATCGGCGGCCGGCGCCTGGCAGTCGACGACGACAGCTATCTGGTGCTGAACGAGGGGCAGACCTACGCGAGCGAGCTGCGCGAGCCGCGCCCGATCGACAGCATCGGCATCTTCTTCCGCCCGCGCATGGCGCAGGCGCTGTGCGGCGAGCTGGTCGCGGGGCTCGCCGGCGCGCTCGACGACGGCCCGGCGCCGCGCGAGCGTCCGCTTGCCTTCGCCGAACACCTGCGTCGGAACGACGAGCTCGTGACGCCGCGATTGCGCGCGCTGGTCGCGGCGATCGACACCGGCGAAGACGACGAGACCTGGCTCGAAGAGGAGTTGACCCAACTGCTGGCGCGCCTGGTGCAGGCCGAGCGCGGTTTCCACCGGCGCAGCGACTCGATCGAAGCGTTGCGACCCGCCACCCGCCGCGAGCTGCTCACCCGCGTCGAGCGCGCCGCCGACTATCTGCTGTCGTGCTACGCGGAGTCGCTCGCGCTCGACGACATTGCCGCCGCGGCACGGCTGTCGAAGTACCACCTCGTGCGCCTGTTCCGGCGCGTGTACGGCGTCACGCCGCACGCTTTCCTGCAGCGCAAGCGCGCCGCGGTCGCGCGGCGGCTGATCGAAACCACCGACGACGATCTGAGCGATATCGCGCTCGCGGCCGGCTTCGGCACGCGCTTCACGATGTTCCGTCAGCTGCGCCGCTGCTTCGGCGCGAGCGGTGTGGCGCTGCGGCGGGGTGCGGCGCGCGCCTCCGTCGCCGGCGCGCGGCGCTGAGCGCTCGCGCGCAATTCCTGCAACGCGCCGCGCGCTCGGCGCGCCTAGCCTGCGTTTCGTCGCGGCGAGCGGCGTTCGGTCGAATCGGCGTTGCGGCCGTTGCGCGGCGGACCGACGATCGCCGCCGAACGCGTCGATCCGTCCGTCACGCCGGTGGGCCATGCGCCTTCCGCGGCGTGCGGCGATCCGCCGCGCGGCGCCCACGAGGACCGCGCCGAGCGCAAACGGCAGCGACGTCCGAAAGGAGACCGTCCCACTCGTCGTCACGGGGGCCCGTCGTGATCCTGCGCGAAATTCCCGACGTTCCGCCGCGGCCCGTCACGCCGCAGAACATCGCATTCCGCCGCTGGCTGTATCCGCGCTGGGGCAAGGAGAACGCCCTGATCAGCGCGCGCACACGCTACGCCGAAATCGAGCGCACCGAGCAGCCGTTCTCGATCAAGGCCGCGTGGGGCGGCGTCAGCGAACACCGCGTCGGCAGCCGCCGGCTGTGCGTCGACGACGACTGCTACCTCGTGCTCAACGAGGACCAGACCTACAGCAGCGTCTTCCAGGGCGATCCCGCGGTGAATGCGCTGTGCCTGTTCATGCGGCGCGGCCTGCCCGCGGAGGTCAACGGCGCGCTCGTCGCGCCGCTGGAGGCGGCGCTGGCCGACGACGGTTGCGTCGCGCCGCGCGCGGTCGAGTTCGCCGAGAACCTGCGGCCGCACGACGCCGCGATTTCGCCGATCCTGCGGCTGATGCGGCACAAGGTCGCCGAAGGACTCGCCGACGAAGCCTGGGTCGAGGAACAGTGCCATCGGCTGCTCGCGCGGCTGATCGAGGGCGAACATCGGCTGCGGCACCGCGCCGACCGCATCGACTCGATCAAGCCCGCGACGCGCGAGGAACTGCTGCGCCGGCTCGGCTGGGCGGCCGATTTCATGCAGTCGAGCTACGCCGACGCGATTTCGCTCGACGACGTGGCGCGTGCCGCGCGCCTGTCGAAGTTCCATCTGATCCGGCTGTTCCGGCGCGTGCACGGCGTCACGCCGCACGTGTTCCTGCAGAACAAGCGCGCGCGGGTGGCGCGGCGGCTGATCGAGTCGACCGCGCTCGAGCTCAACGAGATCGCCGTGCAGGTCGGTTTCGGCACGCGCTTCACGATGTTCCGCCAGTTGCGGCGCGTCTACGGCGCGAGCGGTCTCGAGCTGCGGCGACCGGCGCTGCCGCTGCACCGCCCGGCGCGGCTCGCCGCCGAGGCGCGGCAGGCCTGAACGCGACGCCCCAAGTACGCAATGCGTGCAACGAGCGCGCCGGCGCGCCGACGCACAATGTCCGCGGATGCGAAGCGGCGCGCGCCCGGCACGGCGCGCCGCGCAGGGAGCCAGCGATGCAGATGAACGAGTGGGACGCCGTGCACCACGCGGCCGCGCTCGCGACGCGCGGCGTTCGCGGGCCGCAGCCGCGCGTGCTGTTCGTCGGCGCCGCGCCGACGCAGCCCTGCGCGCAGCAGCTCGCGCGCGACGGCCTGTCCTGCCTGGTGGTCGAGCCGCAGCCGGCGCTGATCGAGCGTGCCGGCGCCTACGGCCCCGACATCGTGCTGCTGCAGACGGCCGCACCGCTGGCCGAGCGCATCGCGCTGCTGTACGCCGTTCGCGCGAACGTCGGTTGCGCGGTGGTCCTGCTTGCGCCGGAGGCCGGCGCGACCGAGGAGCTGATCGCGCTCGAAGCCGGTTTCGACGGCGTCTGGTCCGGTCCGCTCGACGAGCGCCTGTTGTCGGCGCGGCTGCGGGCCGAATTGCGGCGGCAGCGGCGGCCCGAGCGGGCCGGCGCGGCGCGCGCGGCCTACGGCGGCCTCATGGTGGACCGCGCGGCGGCGCTGGTTGCCTATGCCGGGCGTCCGATCGAGTGCACGCGCGCCCAGCGCGAAGCGCTCTACCTGCTCGCCTTGCGGCAGGGCCGCGCGGTGGGCCGCGGCGAGCTGCAGGCGGCCTGTCCGCCGCGCGGCGGACGGCTGCCCGAAGCGCGCGCGGTCGACACGATGATCTCGCGGCTGCGCGAGCGGCTCGCCGCAGCGGGCGTCGAAGGGCTGGCGATCCGCGCGGTTCAGGGGCACGGCTACCGGCTCGAGACGAGGACCCCGGGTGCCGCCGCCGGCGAACGCGCGCGTGTGGCGCAGGCGGTGGAAGAAGAGGTCGCGCTCGCGGCATAAGGCGGGCGCGTCCTTCGCGGCTTCCGCGTCGTTATCCGCCGAGCCGCGCGCGATACGCGGCGCGTAGCAGCTCGTGGAAGCGGAAGACCCCCGCTTCCTGCGTCGGGTTGAGCGGCCCGCTGTCGTAGGAGCCGCTCGCCAGGCCGCGCTGCACGGCTTCGCAGATCGCGCCGTCCTCTGCCTGCACCTGGTCGGCGAACTCGCGGTCTTTCGACGCCGTGCGCGGATCGGTGCCCTGCGCGTAGTAGTAGTCGAATTCGACGCGGCAGCGCTGCGCGTCCAGCGGGATGACCCGGTTGGTCTGCAGCCGCCCCGGAAGCGCGTTGAGCATCGTGTTCGGCCACAGCCACCAGTACAGCGCTTCGTCGTCCGCGCCGGCCGCGCCGTACGGCCCCTGCGCGGCGTCGAGCGGACTCGACTGCAGCACGTGCCAGGCGGCGACGTCGGTCCGGTAGCGGCGCGCGTCGAGCGCGCGCGCGAGCCCCGGATGCACGCGCCGCAGGTGGTAGCCCTCGAGGAAGTTGTCGACGTAGACCTTCCAGTTGCAGGCGACCTCGTAGACGACCCGCCGGTCGAACGCGTAGTCCGCGAAGCGGTGCGCGCCGATGTGTGCGTCGATGCCGGCGACGAGATCCTCGAACGGCGGCGCGGCGCCGGCGGCGACGAACACGAGCCCCTGCCATTCGGCCACGCGCGCGGCCGGCAGGCGGATCGCGTCGGTCTCGAGCGCGGCGCCGTCCATGTCGGGCGCGCCGCGCAGCGCGCCGTCGAGCGCGTAGGTCCAGCCGTGGTACCTGCAGACGAGCGCACGCGCGCCGCGGCCGTCGCAGACCGCGAGCGGCCCCGCGCGATGCCGGCACACGTTGTGCAGCGCGCGCAGTACGCGGTCTGCGCCGCGCACGACGAGAATCGGCACGCCGCCGGCTTCGCCGACCGCGTGATCGCCGGCGCCGCGCACCTGCGCGGCGTGCGCGACGAGTTGCCAGCTTGCGCCGAAAACCGCAGCGCGCTCGAGGGCGGCAAACTCGGGATCGACGTAGCAGCGCGCGGGCAGGGTCCACGCGCGCTCGATCGGCTGCGGCGCGAGCCATTCGGAGGCGGAGTCGTGCATCGGTTCGTCGGCGATCGTTCTGCGCTGCCGGTCGCATTCTAGGCAGCGGCCGCTGCGGCTAAACTCGCGCGGCGAACACCGGCAGCGAGGTCCATGCGATGACAGGCCGGCGCGAATGGCTGATCCGAAGCGGCTTGGCGCTGGCGGCGGGACTGCTCGTCGCGCGCGCGTCCGCGCGCGACGAGGCCGCCGAGCGGCGCCGCCTGCTGCGCGAGATCGAGTCCGACATGCGCCGCACGGAGTCGTATACCGGACGCGCGCGGCTCGCGCCTTGCGTGGCGGCCGCGCTGGGCCGCGTCGAGCGGCATCGCTTCGTCCCCGCGGAAGTCGCCGCGTACGCCTACGAGAACCGCCCGCTGCCGATCGGGCACGGACAGACGATCTCGCAGCCCTTCATCGTCGCGCTGATGACCGAGTTGCTCGACCCGAAGCCGGAGCACGTCGTGCTCGAGGTCGGCACGGGCTCGGGCTACCAGGCCGCCGTGCTCGCCGAATGCGTGCGCAAGGTCTACACGATCGAGATCGTCGCCGCGCTCGGCGAACGCGCGCGCGCCACGCTCGCAGCGCTCGGCTACCGCAACGTCGAGGTGCGCATCGGCGACGGCTACCTCGGCTGGCCCGAAGCGGCACCGTTCGACGGCATCGTCGTCACCGCGGCGCCGGAACACGTGCCGCAGCCGCTGCTCGACCAGCTGAAGCCCGGCGGTCGGATGGTGATCCCGGTCGGCGCCCAGGTCGGCGGGCAGGACCTGTTGCTGATCACCAGGGAAGCCGACGGCCGCACGATCACGCGGCGCAAACTGCCGGTGCGCTTCGTTCCGCTGACGCGCGAGCCGCGCTGACGGAGAGGGTTCGTTCACGGGAGACGGAGCATGGACGCCTTGCTGCTGGCGCGCATCCAGTTCGCCGCCAACATCACCTTCCACATCCTGTTCCCCACGATCAGCATCGCCCTCGGCTGGGTGCTGCTGTTCTTCAAGCTGCGCTACAACGCAAGCGGCGACGCGAAATGGATGGACGCGTACCGCTTCTGGGTCAAGGTGTTCGCGCTGACGTTCGCGCTCGGCGTGGTCAGCGGCATCACGATGAGCTTCCAGTTTGGCACCAACTGGCCGGGTTTCATGCTGACTGTCGGCAACATCGCCGGACCGCTGCTCGCGTACGAGGTGCTCACCGCGTTTTTCCTGGAAGCGACCTTCCTCGCGATCATGCTGTTCGGCATCCAGCGCGTGTCCAACCGCGTGCACACGCTGGCCACGGTGCTGGTCGCGGTGGGCACGACGCTGTCCGCGTTCTGGATCCTGGTGCTGAACTCGTGGATGCATACCCCCGCAGGCTTTGAGCTGCGCGACGGTGTCGCGCACGCGACCGACTGGTGGGCGATCGTGTTCAACCCGTCGATGCCGTATCGGCTCGCGCACATGCTGATCGCCTCGGGGTTGACGGTCGCGTTCCTCGTCGCCGGTATCAGCAGCTATCGGTGGCTGCGCGGCGATCGCGCGGCGGAAGTGGGCGCGGCGATGAGAACCGGCGTCTATCTTGCCGCGCTGCTGATTCCCGTGCAGATCTTCGTCGGCGATCTGCACGGGCTGAACACGCTCGCGCATCAGCCGGCCAAGCTCGCCGCGATGGAGGGTTTCTGGACCACGCAGCGCGGGCAGCCCGCGGTGCTGTTCGGCATCCCCGACGAAGACGCACGCCGCAATCACTTCGAGATCGCGATCCCCAAGCTCGCGTCGCTTTATCTGACGCACGACTGGGACGGCGAAGTGAAGGGGCTCGATGCGTTTGCCGGCGAACACCCGCCGGTCGCGCCGGTGTTTTTCGCCTTCCGCGTCATGGTCGGCGTGGGGCTGCTGATGCTCGTCGTGTCGTGGATCGCGAGCTGGCAGCTCGCGCGGCGCGGCGAACCCGCGCGCTGGATGGCGCGCGTGCTCGTGCCGATGAGCTTTTCGGGCTGGATCGCGGTGGTGGCCGGCTGGTACGTCACCGAAATCGGCCGCCAGCCGTGGCTGGTGCAGGGCGTACTGACCACCGCGCAGGCGGCATCGAGCGTTGCGGCGCCGATGATTGCGTTCACGCTGGCGATGTACCTGACGCTCTACGCGGCGCTGGCGGCGGCCTACGTCTCGGTCGTGCTGTACCTCGCGCGCAAGGCGGCGGGCAAGGAGGAGCCGCAGCCCGCGCCGGCGACGATGGAGGTCCGCCATGCCTGATCTTTCGACGCCGGCCGGC
Source organism: Betaproteobacteria bacterium (assembly GCA_016861185.1). Taxonomy (GTDB): domain Bacteria; phylum Pseudomonadota; class Gammaproteobacteria; order Burkholderiales; family Burkholderiaceae_F; genus DSNY01. Next base: position 97,925 of record BOKW01000001.1, on the reverse strand, counting down.
TGGCTGCCGGTGGTTTTCGTGCTGCTGATGGCGCTGGCGATGCTCGTCTACGTCGTGCTCGACGGCTACGACCTCGGCGTCGGCATCCTGCTGCGGCGTGCGACCGACGAACAGAAGGACGTGATGATCGCGTCGATCGGACCTTTCTGGGACGCCAACGAAACCTGGCTCGTGCTCGGCATCGGCATCCTGCTCACCGCGTTTCCGGTGGCGCACGGCGTGATCCTCACTTCGCTTTATCTGCCGGTGGCGCTGATGCTGGCGGGGCTGATCCTGCGCGGCGTGGCGTTCGATTTCCGCGCCAAGGCGCGCGCGCATCACAAGCCGCTGTGGGATCGCGCGTTCTACGCCGGCTCGCTGCTTGCGGCTGTTTCGCAGGGCGTGATGCTCGGGCTGACGGTGGTCGGCTTCGAGTACGGCTTCGCCGAGGTCGGCTTCGCACTCGCGATCGGCGCGAGCCTCGCCGCGGGCTACGCGCTGCTCGGCGCCGGCTGGCTGATCATCAAGACCGAAGGCGAGCTGCAGCTGCGCGCGGTGCGCTGGGCGCGCGCGAGCCTGTGGTTGACCGCGCTCGGCATCGCGGCGGTGTCGGTCGTCACGCCGCTCGTCAGCCCGCGCATCTTCGACAAGTGGTTCACGCTGACGATCTTCCCGCTGCTGCTGCCGATTCCGCTCGCGACCGCGGTGCTGTTCTTCGTCGTCGAGCGCGCGCTGCGGCGGCTGCCGCTGCGGCTCGCCGACGGCAACGAGTACGGCGCATGGGTCCCCTTCGGCGGATCGGTCGGCATCTTCTTCCTCGCGTTCTACGGGCTCGCGTACAGCCTGTTCCCGTACCTCGTGGTCGACCGCCTGACCATCTGGGAGGCCGCCGCCGCACCGGAATCGCTGATGATCATCCTCGCCGGCGCGGCGTTCGTGCTGCCGACGATCGTCGGCTACACGATCTATGCGTACCGCGTGTTCTGGGGCAAGACGCGCGAGCTGAGCTACGGCTGAGCACCTTCCAGCAGCAGCTCGGCGTAGCGGCGCAGGTCGACGTTGCCGCCGCTCACGATCACGCCGACGCGCTTGCCGCGCACGCCGAGCACGCCTTCGAGCACGGCCGCAGCGGCCAGGCACCCCGTCGGCTCGACGACGAGTTTCATCCGCTCGGCGAAAAAGCGCATCGTCCGTACGAGCTGCGCGTCGCTGACGGTGACGACGTCGTCGACCAGCGCGCGGATCACCGGAAAGGTGAGCTGCCCCGCGTGCTGCGTCTGCGCGCCGTCGGCGATCGTCTGCGGCACGTCGATGTGGACGATCTCGCCTTTGCGCAGGCTTTGCTGCACGTCGTTGCCGGCTTCCGGTTCCACGCCGATCACCTTGCAGTGCGGCAGCAGGTGCTTCGCGGCGACCGCGCAGCCCGAGATCAGCCCGCCGCCGCCGACGCACACGACCAGCACGTCGAGCGCGCCGTGCGCGGGGTCGAGCGCGCGCGCCTGCTCGATCAGCTCCTTCGCCGCCGTGCCCTGCCCCGCCATCACGTGCGGGTGGTCGTACGGCGGGATCAGCGTCATGCCGCGTTCGGCTGCAAGCTGCCGGCCGAGCGCCTCGCGGTCCTGCGAGTAGCGGTCGTACAGGATCACTTCGGCGCCGTAGCCCTTGGTGGCTTCGATCTTCATCGACGGCGCGTCCTGCGGCATCACGATCGCCGCCGGCATGCCGAGCAGCCTGGCCGCGAGCGCGATCGCCTGCGCGTGGTTGCCGCTGGAGAAGGCGATCGCGCCCTTCTTGCGCTGCGCCGGCGAAAACTGCGCGAGCGCGTTGTACGCGCCGCGGAACTTGAACGCGCCCATGCGCTGCAGGTTCTCGCACTTGAAGTACAGGTGCGCGCCGGTGCGGTCGTCGGCGGTGCGCGAAGTGAAGGTCGGCGTGCGATGCGCAACCCCGTGCAGCCGGTGCGCGGCGGCTTCGATGTCGGCGTAGTCGATGGCGAGCGGCATGGTTCGGCGAGGGGATCGGAATGCGCCGAGCCTAGCACCGCGACATCGCGCGAACACGGCGCCGCGCCGGCTTGCCGGTGGACGCGCCCCCGCACTACATTGAAGGCGCATTGCGGGAGCCGCCGTGGCGGACGCGAAGGCTGTCGATCAACTGCTGCAGTGGCCGGGCGATCTGCTCGACCGCGTGAGCGCGCTGCTCGCGAAGGTCGGCGTCGATCTGACCCCGCTCGTGCTGCAGCTGTTCCTGCTCGCGATCGTGGTCGCGCTGCTGATCCCCACGGTCAAGCGCGTGCGCGCGCGGCGCAAGGCCGACCGGCTGCCGCTGGTTGCCGCGGTCGTGCTGGCGCTCGTGGCGCTCGGCGTGCTGCTGGGTCTCGTCGACAACGCGACCACGCCGAAGCGCGTTGCCGGCACGCTGCGCTCGGACCGGCTCGACAGCGCGACCGTCGCGCTGCTCGACTTCCGCGACCGCGTGATTTCGACGGGCGCGGGCGCGGTCGATTCGGTCACCGGCGCCTTCGCGCTGCACTACAACCCGCTCGTCGACGGCCGTGCGCGCAAGCTGCGCATCACGGCGGCCGGCTGCAAGCCGCTCGACGTTGAGCTGGCGCGCGCGCAACTTCGGGCGAGCGCCGAACCGACCTTCACGCACCGATGCGCGGCCGACTGATCGCTTTGCTGATCGGGGCGCTCGCCGCGCTGCCCGCGGCCGCGCAGACCGTGCGCGGCGTCGTTCGCGCCGAAGGCAAGCCGCTTCCCGACGTGCAGCTTCGCGTCGAACTCGACGGCCGCGGCCGGGATGCCGGCGCGACCGACGCGCAGGGCCGCTATGCGATCGATCTGGCGGCGCTGTTCGGCGCGCCGGCGCGGGCGACGGGCGATCTTGCGCTGCGCTTCGACAGGCCGGGCTTCAAGCCGCTCGCGCGCGTGCTGCGCGTCGCCGAAGCCGCGGCGCGTCCGCTCGATGTCGCGCTGCTGCCGGTATCGGGCACGGCGACGCTCGCGCCCGAAGAGGCGAAGAAGCTCGAACCGCTCGTCACGCGCGTGGGTACCGGCCCGCTCGTGCTCGTTCCGTACGACCTGCCGGCCGAAGCGCTCGACACGACCGCCGAGCGCCTGAACGAGCGGCTGCGCGCCAATCTCGAGCGGCTGATCCTGACGCACGTGCAGGCGGCGCTGCACGGGGTCGACACGAGCGGGCTCGGGCTGAAGCTGCTGCCGGTCGCCGGCGCGCGCGATGCGGCGCAGCTGCGCGCGTACGGGCAGTTCGTCAACGCGCTCGCGGTGGTCAGCGGCAGCGGCGACAAGGCACCCGACGGTGCCGACGTGCTCGTCTCGTCGAGTTACGTGATCATCCCGCGCACCGACGCGTTCCAGCCGCCGCTCGTGTTCGTCGACGACCGCGTGCGCGCCAATCTGCTCACGTCCCCGGAGCTGCACCGGCACCTGAGCAAGCTGTGGGGCCGCATCACCGTGCTCGCAATCGCCGTGCGCGATCTGAAGGACGCGGCCGCCATCGCCGACGCCGGCGAGCGGCGCGCAGCGCTGCAACGCGTGCGCGGCTACCTCGTCGCCGAGCGCGCGGCCGCCGGTCCCGGCAACGAGCAGCTGCTGCCGGCGCTCGCCGACCTGATCGCACAGATCGACAAGGAGCTGCGATGAAACGGCTCGCGTGGCTGCTGCTCGCGGCGGCTGCGTTCGCCGCGCGCGCCGGCGACATCACGGTGACGAAGTTCGAGCCCGGCGCGCCGCTGCCGAAGAAGGTGCTCGAGCACGTCGCCCTGAAAGGCGTGATCGCCGAGTTCATCGATCCCGAGCGCAGCGAGCTGGGCAAGGAGATCGCCTACCTGCTGTGGCGCGAGGTGCTGACCGCGATCAGCGACCAGAAGGGCGCGGGCGTGATCCTCGCACGCGCGCCGGGCAACGAGCGCCTCGTCGACCTGCTCGCGCAGAACTATCACGAGGCGGCGGTGCGCATCGCGCAGGGGCAGGGCGCGCGGATGGCGGTGTGGGGCTCGGTCGCCGAAAGCGGCGGTCGCGTCTACGTCGACACGTATCTGTCGCTGATCGGCGAGGCCGAGCGCAACGAGCTGCTGATGCGGCTGACGACCCGCGGCGCCGACACCGGGCTGGTCGCGCGCATCCCGCGTACGCGCTTCAATTTCGCGCCGGCCGAGACGACGCGCGACGCGCTGTTCCGGCGCACGGTGATCGCGCGCGCCGGCGCGGTCGTGCGCGCAGCCGCAGGCGGCGGCCGCACGCTCGCGACGCCGAAGCCCGGGCAGACGCTGCAGGCCGAGGGGATGCAGGGCGGCTGGTTCGTGGTGCGGACGCCGTCCGGGCAAGGCTACGTCGACATCAACCGCGTCGACGTGCCGCCGCGACAGGTCGAAAGCGGCGCCGCCGAACTGGTGCTGCGCGCGGAGCCCGCACGCAACGCGAGGCCGAGCGGGCGTGCCGCGCAGAACGGCACGTATCAGGTGACGGACATGCGCTATCTCGCGGGCGGCGGGCTGTGGTACCGGATCGCCGCGCCGGCCGGCGCCGGCTGGGTCCCGGCGATCGCCGTGCGGCCGCGCTTTTCGCTGCCGGTCGTGCACTTCGTCGCCGGCCTGTACCGCTACCAGCTCGGCCGCTGGGACGACGCCGCGCGCGAGTTCGACCAGTACCTGCGCGCGCCCGGCGTCGAAGCGGACAACGCGAGCTACGCGACCGCGTGCCAGTTGCTCGGCGCGAGCCGGCTCGCGAGCGCGTCGCGCGCCGAGTCGCTGCCGGGCGCGTCCGGCTGGGAGGACGCGTTCGAACGGGCGATTCGCGCGACACCGTACGACCCCGCCGCGTACACGCTGCGCGCGGTGTCGACGATCGCCGTGCGGCGGACGCTCGATCCCGCGGTCGGCGACCTGAAGCGTGCGCTCGAACTCGATCCGCAGCATGCCGACACGCGCGCCGCGCTCGCGCAGATCTCGGCGCATGCGTTCGGCACGTCGTCGCGACTGCAGCCGCTGAAGCTCGCGCCGGCGAGCCCGGCGCTGCAAAGGGATCTCGAGGCGCTCGCCAAGCGCTACGCGGTGCCGCGCTAATCGCGTCAGTTCGCCTGCACGACGCGCAGTGCCGCGCGCGCTTCGGGCGCGAGCGGATCGGCGCGGTCGCCGGCGTGCCGCGCGATGCGCGCGAGCGCGCGGGCATCGCCGAGCAGGGCCAGTCCGAGCAGCGCGCGCGCCCGGTACTCCCGGACCGCACGGTCGACCTGCCGCCGCTGTGCGATTTCGTCGGCCATGCGGCGCACGGCGGCGTCGGTGGTCTGTGGCCGCGCGATCGCCGCGACGCGCGCCGAACGGCTCAATGCGAACTCGAGCTCCTCTGCAGACGGTCCCTGTTCGACCGCGTGCGCGAACGCGGCGAGCAGCCATTCGCGCCTTTGCGCCAGCTCGGCTGCGGCGACCGCAGCGTCGTCCGCGGTCGGCGCAGCGAGCCGCATCCAGCGGGTGAACAGCACCTGCGCGTCGTGCAGAGCGCTGCCCGGCGCGCGCGCCTCCTGCGGCAGGCCCAGCGCGAAGACGGCCGCGACGGCGAGCAGCGCCGCGCGGGCGTGCGGGCACGCATCGGAGCGCGGGGCGATGTCGGCAGGCATGCGCTTCAGCCTAGCCGCGCCGCGCGGAGCGCGCGGCGGCGTATGCACGCGCGGCGCGCCGAAAATTCGGCGCGCCGCGTGCCAATCAGCGCGCGGCAACGGGCTTGGCGTGCGTCGCGTCGGGTGCCGTATCGCGCCGGCCGAACTGCACGCGCGGGGTCGCGCCGAGCGCGTCGTAAGTGAACACGCTGAAAGCAGACTCGGCGCCCACGGCTGGCGCCGCCTTCTCGGTACGCGGCGGCCGTCCGGCACGCGCGGCCGCGAGCGGCTCGAGCGCGCCGATGGCCGCCGGCGTCCGCGCGGCGCGCTCGGCGGCGGGTTGTGCAGTCTGCGCCTGTGCCGACAACGCGGTCGCGGCGAGCAGCAGGGCGAGGGAAACGGACTTCGTACGCATCTTCGGCTCCTTTCGTGTTTCGCGGCCGGTCGAAGCGACACGACCGCATCCACGAGGCGTACAGTGCGCGCGCGGCGCCGGAAAAAACAGGCGCTGCGGAACAAACTTCATGTCGATTCGTTCAGAGAACGCGCAAGCGCGGCCGACGGCGCCGCCGTTCGACCTGCTCTCGGACGTGATGGAGCAGGTGCGGCTCGAGGCGACCGTCTACTTCACGGTCGACCTGCGCGCGCCGTGCGGTGTGGCGATCGCGCGCGCCGGCCGCGCGCCGTTCTACGCGGTGACCGAGGGGCGCTGCGAGATCCAGGTCGGCAAGCGCGGCGCGGCGCGCGCGGTCGAAGCCGGCGACTTCGTCCTGTTGCCGCGCGGCGCGCCGCACGTGATCCGCTCCGCGCGCGACGCGCCGGTGCTGCCGTTCGAGCGCTTCGTCGAGGCGTATCCGATGGACGGGCACGGCCATATCCGCGGGCCGGGCAAGGGGCCGATCGTCGCGCGCGTCACCGGCGGCTTCTTCTCGTACGACGCGCTGAAGATCAATCCGCTGTTCGGCGCGCTGCCGCCGCTGATCCATTTGCGCGGATCCGATCCGGCGGTCGCGCGCTGGCTCGAGCCGACGCTGCGCTTCATCCACGCCGAGATCGACTCGGCCATGCTCGGCGGCCGCACCGTGCTGCGGCGGATGGCCGACGTGCTTTTCATCCAGGCCGTGCGCGCCTATATCGCGCAGGCGGCGCCGCGCGGCGGGTGGATGCGCGGCCTGGCCGACCCGCGCATCGCGCGCGCAATCGCGCTGATGCACGAGCGCTTCGCGGAGCCGTGGACGCTCGATGCGCTCGCGCGCGCGGTGGGCATGTCGCGCACCGCGCTGGCGGTGCGCTTCAAGGAGCTGGTCGGCGAAGCGCCGATGAGCTACCTGACGCAGTGGCGCATCACGCGCGCGGCGAACCTGTTGCGCGCCGAGCGGACGAGCCTCGATCGCGTGGCCGAAGCGGTCGGCTACAACTCGCAGCCGGTGTTCTCGAAAGCGTTCCGCCGCGTGACGGGACACACGCCCGCGCGCTGGCGGCGCGGCGAGGGCATTGCGGCGGGGATTACTGGGCGTTCGGAAAGTGGATGACAGTTTGAACGCTCAGCCCCTCCCTTGCAGGGCGCGCGGCGGCTTGCAGGCCGCCGCCGCTCAGCGGGCGCAGCGCATGCGCTGCGAAACCCCCGCTTCGCCCCCCGCCCCTCTTCCTCGAGGGGAGAGGGGCGGTTCGCGCAGCAAATGCTTGTCAACCATTTGCTGGAAGCTCAGTAGCATCGCGTCATGAACGACGGCTTTGCCAATCCGCGCGCGACCTGGGACGCGCGCTTTGCGCGCGAGGACTACATCTTCGGGCTCGCGCCGAACGTGTTCCTGACGCAGCAGGCGCACCGGCTGGCGGCAGGCATGCGCGCGCTCTGCGTCGCCGACGGCGAAGGGCGCAACAGCGTCTGGCTCGCGCAACGGGGGCTCGAGGTCGTCGCGTTCGACATCGCGCCGCTCGGCGTGGCCAAGGCGCGCAGGTTCGCCGAAGGCTGCGGCGTGCGGGTCGACTACCGCGTGGCGAGCGTCGAAGAGTGGGACTGGACGCCGGAGGCGTTCGATGTCGTCGCCGCGATCTTCGTGCAGTTCGCCGCCCCCGCGGTGCGGGCGAAGATGTTCGAAGGCATGCTGGAGACGCTCACGCCCGGCGGCTGGCTCCTGCTGCAGGGCTACACGCCGCGCCAGCTCGGGTACCGCACCGGCGGGCCGCCGTGCGCCGAGCATCTCTACACGCCCGAACTGCTGCGCGCCGCGTTCGGCGCGCACGACATCGTCGAGCTGCGCGAGCACGACGACGTGCTCGCCGAAGGTACGCAGCACGCGGGCATGTCGGCGCTGATCGACTGCGTCGCGCGCAAGCGCGGGTGACGCACCGTGGATGCAGAACAACCGAAGGAGGCGAAGATGCGCGTGCTCTGTTTCGCGTTCGGCTGGCTCTTCGCCGCGGCGGCGCACGCGCAGACGGAGGCGCACGAGCGGCTCTTTCTCGTGCACCTGACGCCCGGTCCCGCGTGGCGCGCCGAGGTGCCCGCGAACGCCCAGCCCGGATTCGGCGAGCATTCGGCAAACCTCGCGCGGCTGCGCGGTTCCGGCCGCCTGCTCGTCGGCGCGCGCTACGCCGACAAGGGCATGCTGGTCGTGCGCGCGGCCGATCGCGCCGCGGTCGAACGCGAGTTCGCCGCCGACCCGATGGTCGCGAACGGCGCGTTCGCGCTGCAGATCGACGAGCTCGCGCCGTTCTACGAAGGCTACGTGGCGCGCGCGCAGCCGCGCCCCGCCGCGGCTGAAGGCATCGACCGCTTCGCCTGGCTCGCGGGCTGCTGGCTGGGCGCGGGCGGGCGGCGCGAACATCGCGAGCACTGGATGCGGCCGGGCGGCGGAACGATGCTGGGCATGGCGCGCACGCTGGTCGACGGCAAACCGCGTACGCACGAGACGATGATGTTGCGCGAGGACCCGAATCTCGGCTGGATCTACTGGGCGCATCCGTCGGGGCAGAAGGAAGCGTCGTTCGCGATCCGCAGCGCCGACGCTTCCGGCTTCGTCGCCGAAAACCCCGCGCACGACTTTCCGCAGCGCGTGATCTATCGGCGCGGCGGTCCCGACGAGCTTCTCGCGCGCATCGAAGGGACCGTCGACGGCCGGCCGCGCGGCGTCGATTTCCCGCTGAAGCGCACCGCCTGCGACTGAACGCCACGAGCCGCACGACCGACCCACGACGACATGACGATGAACTACCGCCGCCTCGGCCGCTCCGGCCTCAAGCTGTCCGCGCTTTCCTTCGGCTCCTGGGTCACCTACGGCAACCAGGTCGATGCAGGCGCCGCGCGCGAGCTGATGGCCGCCGCGTGGGATCACGGCGTGAACTTCTTCGACAACGCCGAGGTGTACGCGCGCGGCCGCTCGGAAGAGATCATGGGCGAGGCGCTGAAGTCGCTCGGCTGGCCGCGCAGCCGCTACGTCGTCTCGACCAAGTTCTACTGGGGGCTCGCACAGGGCAAAGGCGAGTTCCCGAACGAGCGCAACACGCTGAACCGCAAGTACCTGCTCGGCGCGATCGACGGCTCGCTCGCGCGGCTGCGGCTCGACTACATCGATCTCGTCTACTGCCACCGCCCCGATCCGGACACGCCGATCGAGGAAACCGTGTGGGCGATGCACGATCTCATCGCGCGCGGCAAGGCGCTGTACTGGGGCACCAGCGAATGGCCCGCCGACGCCATCCGCGCCGCGTACGAAATCGCCGACAGGCACCACCTGCACAAGCCGCTGATGGAGCAGCCGCAGTACAACCTGTTCCACCGCAAGCGCGTCGAGCGGGAATACGCGCAGCTGTACGCTGGGATCGGCCTGGGGCTGACGACCTGGAGCCCGCTCGCGAGCGGACTGCTCACGGGCAAGTACCGGCAGGGGATTCCGCCGGGCTCGCGCGGCACCGTCGAAAGCTACGCGTTCCTGCGCGAGCGGCTGATCGATGCCGGGAAGAACCGCATCGTCGGCGAACTCGAAGCCGTCGCGCACGATCTCGGCTGCACGCTCGCGCAGCTCGCGCTCGCCTGGTGCCTCGCGAATTCGAACGTCAGCACGGTGATCACGGGCGCGACGCGCGTGGCGCAGCTCGAGGAGAACATGAAAGCGCTCGAAGTCGCGCCGAAGCTCGACAGCGAGGCGATGCAGCGGATCGATGCGATCGTCGGGGCGGCGTACGACTAGCCCTTGCGCTGCTCCTCGCGCGCCTCGTACTGCGAAGGCGTGGCGCCGCCGCGCGCGAGGAACTCGCGCAGGTGCTGCACGGCGTGGCGGTCGAGCGTGTTGCTGTGGTGCGGGCGGTGCAGAATCGCCTCGGCGCGGCCGAGCCTGGCGCGGATGCGCGCGCCGGAAAGCTGCTCCATCTCGACGCCGAGGTGCTTCAGCAGCGACTCGACCTCGCGCCACTGGATGTTGCCGCTGATCGGATCGTGGAAGATCGTGCGGATCAGGTTTTCGTGCTTGTGGCTCATAAGCGGCGGCCGGTGCGGGTATGTTTCGTTGCGCGGCAGGATACTCGCGATCGCGCGAATGCGCGCAGCCGTGCGGGCCGACCGATGATCGACGGAACGATTTCAGCTCGTCGGCCTCTGAACCGCTGAACGCCCCGCATCCGGGAGGGAGGACATGAACAAGACCACCGAACGTTTGATCTTCATCGGTTTGGCGTTGCTCGTCGCGGTCGGCGGCTATCTGTGGTGGAAGCGGCAGGAAACGCCGCCGCCCCCGGCCGCCAAGGTCGAGGCGCCGCCGGCGCCCGCACCGGCGCCGACCGAACCCGAGATCGAACACCCGATCGCGCAGGCCGAGCCGCCCGAGCCGCTGCCCGCGCTGGCGGACAGCGATGCGGCGATCCGCAAGTCGCTCGCCGGCGCCGTCGGAGAAAAAGTGCTCGGCGAGTTTCTGATCGCGAGCGGCATCATCCGCAAGATCGTCGCGACCGTCGACAACCTGCCGCGGCCGAAGCTTTCGCAGAAGATCTTTCCGGTCAAGTCGCCGTCCGGGAACTTCATCGTCACCGGCGCCGGCGACGAAGCGGTGATCGGCCCGGACAACGCGGCGCGTTATGCGCCCTACGTCAAGGCGGCCGAAGCGATCGACACGAAGAAGCTCGTCGAGGTCTACGTGCGCTTCTACCCGCTGTTCCAGCAGGCGTATCGCGAGCTCGGCTATCCGAAGGGCTACTTCAACGACCGGCTCGTGCAGGTGATCGACCATCTGCTGCTGACGCCCGAGATCAAGGGGTCGATCCGCGTGGCGCAGCCCAAGGTGCTGTACGAATTCGCCGATCCCGAGCTGGAGTCGCGCTCGGCCGGACAGAAGCTGTTGATGCGTATCGGCGTGGACAACGCGCAGCGCATCAAGGCCAAGCTGCGCGAGATCCGCCGCGAAGTGGCGCGCAGCGAAGTCGCGAAGCCGAACTGAGGCGCGCGCTCAGAAGTCGTGAAGGAATCGTAGCGAGCGCCCCGAGGTTGCGCCGAGGAGCGGAGGCGTATCGAGTGATACGTTGAGCACCGGAGGCGCAAGATCGGGGCGCGCAGTAGATTGATTCACGGCTTCTCAGCCGGCGGCCTGCGGCGCGGCCGACCATTGCGGCCTCGGCGCGGGCGCATCGACCGGATCGCGCTCGCGGATCGGCACGTGGATCGCGGCGGCAGCGAGTGCAAGCGCAGCGTCCAGATACCAGACGAGATCGAAGCTGCCCGAGCGCTCGACCTCGAGTCCGCCCAGCCAGGCGCCGAGAAAGCTGCCGACCTGGTGCACCGCCGTGGTGATACCCATCAGCGTGGCGACGTTGCGCGCGCCGTAGAGCTTCGCGATCAATCCGGTCGTCGGCGGCAGCGTGCCCATGTAGGTGAGCCCCATCCACAGCGCGAACGCCAGCAACGTGGACGGCGTCTTCGGCAGCGCGAGGAATAGCAGGACGCCGGCCGCGCGCAGCGCGTACAAGCTGCCGAGCAGCGCTTTCATCGGGACGCGCTGCATCAACCAGCCCGAGCCGAGGCTGCTCGCGATGTTGCACGCGCCCACCACCGCCAGCCAGATCCCGGACAATCCCGCGGGCAGACCGCACAGTTCGATCACGCCGGGCATGTGCGTCGTAAGGAAGGTCACGTGAAAGCCGCACACGAAGAAGCCTGCGGTGACGTACCAGTAGTTCGCGTCGCGCAGCGCGTGGGGCACGGTCGGCGCGGCGCGCGGTGCCTCGTCCCGGCGACCGTGTTCGGCCGGCCGCGAAGCGAACGCGCGCGCCAGCGGCACGGCGGCCAGCGCGAGCAGCGCGAGTGCGAACAGCGCGCCGCGCCAGCCGATGAACGCGATCGCCAGCGCGATCGCGGGCGCCAGCACGAGCTGCCCGGCCGAACTGCCCGCGCTGACCACGCCGAGCGCGAGCGCGCGCCGCTCGACCGCAACGCGCTGCGCGACCGCGCCCATCAGCAGCGGCGCGCCGCCCGCGGCCGCTCCCGCCGCGCCGCCGAGCGCGAGTGCGGCGATCAACGAGGCGCTGTCCGACGCCAGAGGCACCAGCGCGATACCGAGCGCGGCCAACGCGCCGCCCGCGGCGATCACGCGCGCCACGCCGAAGCGCTGCGCGAGCACGCCGCACAGCGGCTGCGAGGCGCCCCACGCGAGCTGGCCGATCGCCAGCGCCAGGCCGATCGTCGCCGCGCCGAGCATCGTCGCCGTGTTGAGCGGGCCGACGAACAGGCCGAACGACGAGCGCGATCCCACCGTGAGCGCGAGCAGCAGCGCCGCCGCGATGACTGCGGCAGCGGGGCTCGTGCAGCGGATGCGAAGCAGGGATCTCATGTCTTTCGCTCGTCGAAAACCGGCCGCGCGCGGCGCGGCTCGATGGCGGTGCAGGTTAAGAAGCGGCGGTATCCGCGCGATGTCTCCTGCCGCGCGGCGTGTTGTCGCCTTGTTTCCGCGGCGTAACGTCGTTGGGTGGAGATCCACCGCGGGCGCGCCTCGGGGACGACTTACGTCGGCGGGGCGCAATCGGATGCGGCGAAGATGCCCCGCGCACCGTCGTGGCCGGCGCGAGGGAATGACGTGGGATGAACGGACGGCGCGTGCGTGGCGCGCGCGTCTGGCTCAGCGCTTGGGCACCGTGCCGGCGTAGTCGGTCGCCAGCCCCGACGCGAGCAGCAGCCACGGCTCGGGGAACCAGATGCTTTCGTTGGCGACCGCGGCCCCCTTTTCGAGCACGCGCCAGTCCACGCCGCGTTGCGCGATGAATTCGTCGCTCGCGCGGTTGGCGCTCGCTACGGCGGCGGCGCTGACTCCTTTGCCGCCGGCGCTGTGCAGGCCGATCTTCGCCTGCGGCGCGATCAGGCGGCGCGCGCCGCCGGCGAACGCGGTCACGCACGCGCTGCTGCATTCGCCGGTGACCAGCGTGTCGACGCCGCGGTCGCGCAGCAACGCGCCGAGCGCAAGCCCTTCGGCCACGCGGCCGCCGCGGCTTTCGAGCTGAACGACGCGCGCGCCCGGATGCGCGTTGAGCGCGGCGCGCACCGCGCGCATGCTGCCGAACTCCAGATCGCCCTTCAGTCGCACCACGCCCGCGGCGGCGTCGACCTGCACCGCGGCCGGCGGTGCGGTGCCGGTCAGCGTCGCCCAGACGTCGGGCATCACGTGGCGTGCCGACTGGTACCAGAACGCGCCGGCCCAGAAGAACGCGCCGACGCCGACCGCGCCCGTGAGAAGCGCGACCAGCAGGGAGCCGCCGAGCTCGACGTGGCGGAACGCCGCGCGCTGCACGCCCATGCCCCACCACACCGCGCCGGCGATCAGCAGCGCGATCTCGGCGACGAGCAGCAGCGAAGCGGCTTCCGGGTAGTCGGTCATCGGCACGCGCCGCGCAGCGAACGCGACGAGCTGCACCGCGCCCCACACGAGCGCGCCGCTCGCGATCACCGCGGCGGCGAGCGGAAGGTCGCCGCGCCAGTGCCTGCGCAGGTAGCCCGCGCGGTGCCGGCGGCGCGTGCTGCGCGTCAGCACGGCCTGCCGCGCCTGCTGCCGCTGCGCGTACACGCGCTGCTTGTGCGGCGACGGCGGATGCGGCGGCAGCGGGTTCGGGCCGGAGGGATTCATGCGCGCCTCCGATGCAGCGGCGAAGTCGTCCGCTAGCCGAACGGCCGCACGCCGATCCACCACGCGTGCAGCCAGAACGCGAACACGACGTAGGCTGCGAGTCCGATGGCGACCGCGGTGACGTCGCGCGCGACCGGCCCGGTCGCGTAGACGGTGCCCGAAGCGCGATCGCGCCGGCGCGCGGCGACGTAATCGAAGACCGCCCACGCGAGGAACGTGCCGAACAGCACCACGTCGGCCAGCGTGCCGTTGGACAGCAGGTGCGCGAACGCCCAGATCTTCACGCCGGCGACCATCGGGTGCCCGACCGCGCGCTTGATCCGCGTACCCGGCACGTACGCCGCCGCCAGCAGCACGAAGGCGGGGATCGTCAGCAGGGCCGTCACGTGACGCATCCACGGCGGCGGCACGAACAGCACGGTCGGCGACTCGCGCGCGAGCCCGTAGCCGTAGACGAGCAGCACGAAGCCTGCGATCGAGACGACCGAGTAGATCGCCTTCCATCCGTTCAGGCCCAGCCGCGCGACCTGCGCGCTGCGGAAGCCGTCGGCGACGATGCGGGTCGAGTGCATGCCGAGGAACAGTACGAGGCCGAGGATCAGCAGGGTCATGGGCGCTCCGCGCGAGGGGGACCAGCCGCCAAGTATGCGGGATGCCCCGGAGCGGCGCCGGCGCGGGCTCCGCGGTTGGGCGTGCGCGCGACACGCGGTACATTCCGTCCGCACATCTGCAGCGGAAGCGGTCATGGCCCCGAGGGACCTGCCGGTCGATATCGACCGGCGCTATTTCGAGGATTACGCGCCGGGCACGGTCGTCGAGTACGGCCCGATCGCCGTCGACGAGGACGAGGTCGTCGAGTTCGCACGCCGTTACGACCCGCAGCCGATCCACGTCGACCGCGCGCACGCCGCACGCGGTCCGTTCGGCGGCGTCATCGCGAGCGGCTGGCACACCGCCGCGCTGATGATGCGGGTGCTGGTCGATCGCTTCCTGTCGCGCGTCGCGAGCCTCGCCTCGCCGGGGATCGACGAGCTGCGCTGGCTCGCGCCGGTGCGGCCGGGCGACAGGCTGTCGGTGCGCATCACCGTGCTCGACGCGCGCCGCTCGACCTCGAAGCCCGACCGCGGCGTCGTGCGTTCGTCGATCGAGGTGATCAACGACCGTGCCGAGGTCGTGATGACCGTCAAGGCGATTTCGATGTTCCTGTGCCGTAATCGCGGCTCGACGACGGATCACGCCGCGAAGACGAGTTCATGAAAGCACCGCGACTTCCGGCCGCGCGCCGCCGCGTGCTGGCGGCGTGCGGCGCGCTGGCGTTCGCGCTGATCGGCGCGACGGCGGCGCGCGCAGCCGAGTACCCCGAGCGGCCGATCAGGCTGATCGTGCCTTTTCCGCCGGGCGGCGGCGCCGACAATCTGGCGCGGCTCGTCATGCCGCGCGTCGAAAGGGCGCTCGGCCAGAAGATCGTCGTCGAGAACAAGCCCGGCGCCGGCGGCAACGTCGGCGCGGAGCTCGTCGCGCGCGCCGAGCCCGACGGCTACACGCTGCTGTACGGCACCAACGGCACGCATTCGATCAACGCGAGCCTCTATCGCAACCTGCGCTTCGATCCGATCAAGGACTTCGCGCCGGTCGCTCGCATGACCTCGATCGCGGCGCTGCTGGTGGTCAATCCGAAGGTCCCCGCGAACACCGTCGCCGAGCTGATCGCCTACGCGAAAGCCAACCCGGGCAAGGTCAACTTCGCTTCGGCCGGCAACGGCACGACGTCGCATCTCGCGGGCGAGCTGTTCAAGACGATGGCCGGCATCGACATCGTGCACGTGCCGTATCGCGGCGGCGCGCTCGCGGTCACCGATCTGATCGGCGGGCAGGTGCAGATGATGATCGACGTGATGCCCAACGCGTATCCGCTCGCGAAGGACGGTCGCGTGCGCGGGCTCGCGGTCGCATCGGCGCGGCGTTTTCCCGGCGCGCCCGAGTATCCGACGATCGCCGAAACCGCCGTGCCCGGCTTTGAAGCGAGCGCGTGGGACGGCATCCTCGCGCCCGCCGGCACGCCCGAGCCCGTGATCCGCAAGCTCAACGCCGCGATCCGCGAAGCGCTCGAAGATCCCGCCATCGTCGCCGCGCTGCTCGCGCGCGGCGCGCAACCCGTTCCGGGCACGCCCGAGGATTTCGCGCGGCACATCGTCGAAAGCACGGCCAAGTGGGCCAAGGTCGTGCAGTCCTCCGGCGCGAAAATCGATTGAAGGCGTCGCGTCACGTCGCCAACCGTAACCCCACCCCCCTTTGAAAAGGGGGCAGGGGGATTTCAACCGCAACCACCCATGAACGAACCGAAACCGCCGCCGATTCCCGACTGGAAGAACGTCCCCGGCTTCAAGGACATCCTGTACGCCAAAGCCGACGAAGGCATCGCCAAGATCACGATCAACCGCCCCGAGGTGCGCAACGCGTTCCGGCCCGAAACGGTGCAGGAAATGCAGGCGGCGTTTGCCGACGCGCGCGACGACGAGAACATCGGCGCGGTGATCCTCACCGGCGCCGGCAAGGAGGCGTTCTGCTCGGGCGGCGACCAGCGCGTGCGCGGCAAGGGCGGCTACGTCGGCGGCGACAAGATCCCGCGCCTGAACGTGCTCGACCTGCAGCGGCAGATCCGCACGCTGCCCAAGCCCGTGGTCGCGATGGTCGCCGGTTACGCGATCGGCGGCGGCCACGTGCTGCACATGATCTGCGACCTGACGATCGCCGCCGACAACGCGCGCTTCGGCCAGACCGGCCCGCGCGTCGGCAGCTTCGACGGCGGCTACGGCGCGGCGTACATGGCGCGCATCGTCGGGCAGAAGAAGGCGCGCGAGATCTGGTTCCTGTGCCGCCAGTACGACGCGCAGCAGGCGCTCGACATGGGGCTGGTGAATGCCGTCGTGCCGTACGAGCGGCTTGAAGAAGAAACCGTGCAATGGTGCCGCGAGATGCTCGCCAACAGTCCGATGGCGCTGCGCTGTCTGAAAGCCGCGCTGAACGCCGACTGCGACGGTCAGGCCGGCCTGCAGGAACTGGCCGGCAACGCGACGCTGCTCTTCTACCTGTCCGAAGAAGGCCAGGAAGGCCGCAACGCGTACGTCGAAAAGCGCAAGCCCAATTTCCGCAAGTTCCCCCGCTTCCCGTAAGCGCGGTCTACCCACCCCCCTTTCGTGAAGGGGGGCAGGGGGGATTTCACGTTCGATCCAAACGCGCGCCGTGACCGACCCCTTCTCCATCTTCGCCGCTGCACGCGAAGCACCGCGTGCGATCGCGCTGCACGCCGAAGGCCGCCGCTACACCTTCGCCGCGCTGGCCGAGCTGACGCGCACGCGCATGGACGCGCTCTCGCACGAAGCGCGCGCGCCCCACGCGCTGGTCGGCACGAACGCGCTCGACACCGTTGTCACGCTGTACGCGCTGCTCGAACTGCGCGTGCCCGCGCTGCTGCTGCACCCGAAGCTGACCGAAGCCGAGCGCGCGGAAGAAATCGACGCGGCTGCGCGCGGCGCGCACGCGCTGCCGCCCGACGCGGCGGTCGTGATGTTCACGTCGGGCACGACCGGCAGCCCGCGCGGCGCCGTGCTCACGCGTGCGGCCCTGCTCGCTTCCGCGCAGGCGAGCGCGGCCAACCTCGGCTGGCGCGACGACGACTGCTGGCTGCTCGCCATGCCGCTCGCGCGCATCGGCGGGCTGTCGATCGTCACGCGCTGCCTCGCCGCGCGGCGCGCAGTCGCGCTGGCGCCGCACTTCGACGCGGTGCTGCTGCCGCGTTGGATCGAAGACGAGCGCGCCACGCTCGTTTCGGTCGTGCCGACGATGCTCGCGCTGCTGTTCGACGCATATCCGGACTGGACGCCGCCGCCGTTCCTGCGCGCGGTGCTGCTCGGCGGCGCGGCGGCATCGGAGACGCTGCTGCAGCGGGCGGCCGCGCGGCGCCTTCCGATCGTGATCACCTACGGCTGCACCGAGACGTGCTCGCAGGTCGTCGCCACGCCGTACGAGGGACGCTTCGAGACCGCGCGCCATGGCGCGGGCCGCGCGCTGTCCGGTGCGGAGCTGCGCATCGCCGACGGCCGGATCCAGGTGCGCGGGCCGATGCGGATGGCGGGTTATCTCGGCGAGCCGCCGCTCGCGGCCGACGCATGGTTCGACACCGGCGATCTCGGTGCGATCGACGAACGCGGCTGCTTGCACGTGCTCGGCCGCTCGACCGAATTGATCGTCAGCGGCGGCGAAAACGTCTATCCGGCCGAAGTCGAACGCGTGCTCGAAACCTGCCCCGGCGTCGAAGCGGCCGGCGTGTTCGGTGTCGCGGACGAAACCTGGGGGCAGATCGTCGCCGCCGTGCTCGTCGCGTCTGCGCCGCCGACCGACGACGCGCT
Organism: Betaproteobacteria bacterium; assembly: GCA_016861185.1. Lineage (GTDB taxonomy): Bacteria > Pseudomonadota > Gammaproteobacteria > Burkholderiales > Burkholderiaceae_F > DSNY01. The sequence goes on along the minus strand of BOKW01000001.1, from coordinate 79,819 downwards.
CGGCGAACATCTCGCGACCCGGCTCGCCGCGCACAAGCGGCCGCGCCGGATCTGCTTCGTGCCGCGGCTTCCTGTCACGCCGGCGGGCAAGCTCGATCGCGCCGCGTTGTCGGCGCTCGCAGCTTCGCTGCGGCCGCTGCGCGGACGTGACTGACGCGCAAGAGAAAAAGGGCCGCACGCGCATCGCGTGCGGCCCGCGCGCTCGATCAGCGTCCGACCTGCGCGTTGGCTTGCGCCGAACCGCCTGCGCTCGCCGAGGCCGGTCCCGCCGAAGCATCGCCCTGTGCGCCGGCCGAAGCCTCGGCGCTGCGCGTGCCGCGCAACGGCTTGCCGTGGGCAGACGTTTGGGCGGCGCCCTGCGCGCCTGCCGATGCCGACAACGCATCGGTCGACGGCAGCTCGGGCCGGCGCGGCGAAGGCAGCGCGCGCTCGGGCGCTTCGGGCCGGCGCGCGGCTTCGCCCGCGATGCGGCCGGTCGCGTTGCCCGCCGCTTCGACGCCGCCCGCGGCCTGCGAACGGCCCGCGGCGAGCGCGCCTTCGGCGCTGCCTTGCGCGGAACCCGAAGCCGACAGCGCCGCGCCCTGCGCGCGATCGCGCACATCGTCGACCTTCGAGGTCGTTGTTTCGCGCGCCGTGTTCACGCCTTCGCGCGTGCGCTGCAGCCCTTCGCGGCTCATGCGGTCGGGACGAACGATCCGGCCGTGCAGCTGCCCTTCGGCGCCCAGCGCGCCGCCGGCGCTGATCCCGATGTTGCGGTGGCCGCCCGACAGCGTTCCGCCGAGCGCGCCGCCCGCACCGCCCGACAGATTGCCAAGCGGACCCGCCGTCGCGGGCAGGGCAAAGGCCATCGAAACGATCAGTGCAGCCGTACTCAGTCGCGTCTTCATGATTCCCACTCCTTGTGATCGCGGGGCCCCGGCCGATCCGCGGCCCTCACAGAGCACAACGAACGAGCTGCCGGGTTTTTTCCATGCAGGCGGGCAGCCGAACGCAGGTGCCTGATCGCACTCCGGTAGCTGCCAATGGAAATCCCCCCTTGCCCCCCTTTACGAAAGGGGGGAAGTGAGCTGCCTCATTTCGAAAGGAGGGAAGTGGGCTCCCTCCGCAAGCGCGGTCGCGCGTCAGCGCGCGACGGCGTCTCGCAGCGCGATCGGGTCGACGCGCAACGCCTGCGCGACGAGGCCGTGGCCGTAGATCGGATCGCGGCCCGGCGGACCGAGATCGATCGCGTCGCGCTTGAGCAGCGCGACCGCATCCGCGCCGCCGCTCGCCGCGAGCGCGAGCAGCCCGGCCACGAGCGGCGCCGCGTACGAGGTGCCGCGCGCGGGGGCCAGATCATCGCTGCCGCTGACGGCGACCAGCATGTCCGCGCCGGGCGCAGCGAACGCGACGTGCGGGCCGCGTCCCGCTTCGGGCAGCACGCGGTCGCGCGCATCGACGCCCGTGACCGCGATCACTTCCGGGTACGCGGCCGGATACAGCGGCGGCGCGGCCGGTCCGTCGTTGCCGACCGCGGCGACGATCAAGTGCCCGCGCGCGGCGAGCGTCTTGACCACGCGCTCGAGCGCGGCGTTCGGCGGACCGACCAGGCTCACGTTGATCACCGGCACGCGCTCGCGCGCGAGCCAGGCGAAGGCCGCGAGCAATTGCGTGGCCGCGCCGCCGGTCGGCTCGCCGCAATAGATGTCCGCCGCGTACAGCGCGGCGCCGGGCGCGGCGCCGGCGAAGCGGCGCGCGCGACCGACCAGCAGCGACGCGACCGCAGTGCCGTGCGCGCTCGGCACCCGTTTGCCGCCGCAGCCGAAGCTGCGCACGTCGGCGTGGCGGAGCGCAGGGTGGCGCAGATCGACACCACTGTCGATCAAGCCGAGCTTCGGCCGTTGCGGCTGCGCCGGGGCATTCGACGGCGTCGAGGTTTCTGCCGCCCCCTTCGACAAGCTCGGGACACGACCGGCCGGCGTCGCACCGCCGCCCAGATACAGATGGTTGAAGTCGTACGTGCCGTGCGGATCGATCGCGCGCAGCCGCTGCAACGCCTGCGCAGCCGTCATTCCCGCCGGCGCGCGCAGCACGACCGCGCGTTCGTCGAGGCCTTCGAGCGTTTCCTCGCGCGCCACCGTAAAGCCCTCCGCGCGCGCGGCTGCGAGTGCGGCCGCCGACGGCGACAGCGCGACCACTTCGCCGCGCACCGCGGGCGCGCCGGCCGGGTCGGCCTCGAGCGCGTCGCCGTGCCGCTGCAGCAGATCGCGGATCGTTCGCGCGCGCAGTCCGATCAGGTCGCGCGGCGCGAGCGTTTCGCGCACGCGCTGCGCGCTTTCGGTCAGGTCGCGCACCGCGGGCAGGTTCGGCACCGGCACCTGCGGCACCTGCGGCAGGCGCAGCTGCGCGCCGGCCGGCAGCGCCAGCGCGAGCAAGGCCGCCGCCGCGGAGGACTGCAAGAGCATCGATCGCCTCATCACTTCGAACCCAAGAAACGAGGACTGGCCGGCACCGCCATCGTATCGTCGCCGATACGCGCCGGAACGGCCGCCCTTTCCGATGGACACAACGTCCGGGCGGCGGAAGAAAATCCCCCGCTCCAACGTTGTGCTTGCAGGACATGACGCCCGCGGAACAGCAATTTCGCGCCGAGCTCGTGAACCTCCTGCCCAGACTGCGGCGCTTCGCGCGGGCGCTCGCCCGCCATCGCGAGGACGCCGACGACCTGGTGCAGGCGGCGCTCGAGCGCGCGTTGACCCGCCGCGAACAGTGGACCCCCGGAACGCGCCTGGACAGCTGGATGTTCAAGATCATCAACAATGCATGGATCGACGAAGTGCGTTCGCGCGCGCGGCGCGACGCGCTGTTCGCGCCCGAGGAGGAAGGCGAAGGCGTCGGCGCGCCGCAGGCCGGTTCGCCGGTCGACGCGATCGCCGTGCGGCGGGCGATGGCGCTGCTCAACGACGACCAGCGCGCCGCCGTGGGTCTCGTGCTCGTCGAGGGGCTGCCGTACAAGGAAGCGGCCGAAGTGCTCGGCATTCCGATCGGTACGCTGACGAGCCGGCTCGCGCGCGCGCGCGAGCAGTTGCAGGCGGCGCTGGCCGACGCCGCGGGCGGTGCGGAGGCGGCGCGATGAACTGGTCCGACGAAACGCTGATGACCTACGTCGACGGCGAGCTCGACGCCGCCGCCGCGGCGGCGATCGAGCAGGCCGCGGCGGGCGACGCGGCGCTCGCGGCGCGCATCGAGCGGATGCGTCGCCTGCGCGCCGCCGTACACGCCGCCTACGCGCCGGTGCTCGACGAGCCGGTGCCGGATCGGCTGCTCGCCGCGCTGCAGGCCGCGCCCGCCGCGCCCCGGACCCGATCCGGGGTGATCGATCTGGCCGCCCGGCGCGCGGCGAAGACCGCGGCGCCGCGTCCGCGCTGGAGCTGGTTCGAATGGGGCGCGATGGCGGCGAGCGTGCTGCTCGGGGTCGCGATCGGTGCGGTGGCGCTGCGCGGACCGGGCGAGCCGATCGTCGCCGAACGCGGCGGGCTCGTCGCGCGCGCCGCGCTCGCACAGGCGCTGTCGGCGCAGCTCGTGCGGGACCAGCCGGCGGACGCGCCGGTGCGCATCGGGCTCAGCTTCGTTTCGAAGGCGGGCGAGTACTGCCGCACGTTCGCGCTCGCGCAGCGCGCCCCGGTGGCGGGGCTCGCGTGCCGCAGCGGCGGCGACTGGCGCGTCACCGTCGTCGTGCAGGACGAAAGCGCCGCGGCGCCGGACCGCTACCGGACGGCCGCCACCCCGCTGCCGCCCGCGCTGCTCGATGCGGTCGACGCGACGATCGCAGGCGATCCGCTCGACGCCGAAGCCGAACGCGCCGCGCGCGAGCGGGGGTGGCGGCGGTGAGAGCGCGGGCGAGCCTACGCGATTCCCGGTTGTGACCCCTTCTCCTTCAAGGGGAAGAAGGGAGGGGGATGGGGTTGTCGGCGCGGGCGAACCCATCCCCGCCCTGACCCTCCCCTCGAAGGGGAGGAGGACCAGTGCAGCATGGGCGCGGCTGCTCAGTCTTCGAACAGCGCTGCCTCGTGCCGCGCACGTTCGCCCGCCCGCTCGTCGCTGCGAACGAGCGCACCGACGCGAACGCCGAGCAGGCGGATGCGCCTGGACAGGTCGACGCGCTTCAGGCATTCGCCGGCGGCGCGGCGGATCACCCTGGGATCGTCGGTCGGCTCGGCGATCGTCTTGGCACGGGTGACCGTGCGGAAGTCCTCGAAGCGCAGCTTGATCGCGATGTTGCGCCCCGCGTAGCGCTTGCGGCGCAGGTCGTCGGCGAGCTCGACGCACAGCTCGGTGAAGATCTTCGACAGCAGGCCGCGGTCGCGCACCGCGTGCAGGTCGCGCTCGAACGTCGTCTCGCGGCTCATCGACACCGGTTCGCTGTGCGTTACGACCGGTCGGTCGTCGCGGCCATGCGCGGCGTCGTGCAACCACGTGCCGTAGCTCGCGCCGAACTGTTCGATCAGCCAGTCGGGCTCGGCGGCGGCCAACTCGCTGATCGTCGTGATGCCGAGCCGCGCGAGCTTCGCCGCCGACTTGGGCCCCACGCCGTGGATCTTGCGCACCGGCAGCGGCCAGATGCGCGTGGCCAGATCGTGCATCGCGACGACGGTCAGCCCGTCGGGCTTGTCGAGCTCCGAGGCGATCTTCGCGAGCAGCTTGTTCGGCGCGAGCCCGATCGAGCACTTGAGCCCGGTCGCGTCGCGCACCGCCTGCTTGAGTTCCTGCGCGATCTCGCGCGCGCACCACCATGCGTCGGCCTCGATGTCGGCGCCGGGCTCCTCGTCGGCGAGCCGCGCGGCGACCACCGGCGTCAGATCGATGTAGATCTCGTCGATGCCGCGGTCCTCGACCACCGGCGCGATCGCGCGGACCGCGGCCTTGAACAGCCGCGAGTACTTGCGGTACTCGTCGAAGTCCACCGGCAGCAGGATCGCATCCGGCGCAAGCTGCGCCGCCTTCATCAATCCCATCGCCGAGTTGACGCCGAAGGCGCGCGCTTCGTAGGTCGCGGTCGTCGCCACGCCGCGGCCGGCATAGTCGCGCAGCCGCGCGAAGCGCCGGCGCCGCTCGCCGGTGGCGGGATCGGTCTCCCACGCCGGCTGATGGCGCGAGCCGCCGCCGATCACCACCGGCAGCCCGCGCAGCTCCGGATAACGCAACAGCTCGACCGACGCGTAGAACGCGTCCATGTCGAGATGCGCGATCACGCGGGGAACGTCGGGCATGCGGGCGGCGAAACGTGGCGGCGGGCAGTCTACGGCGCGCGTATGCTCGCGCCGCAACCCTTCCCGCCGCCATGTCGTCGACGACCCAGACCTGCCTCGTGATCGCAAGCCCGATCGGCCCGCTGCGGCTGGCGTCGGACGGCGCCGCGTTGACCGAGGTATGGATGCAGGGCGAATGGTCGCCGCAAGCGGGCGTCGCGCAGATCGCCGGGTCCGTCGAAACGCACGACGCGCTGCTGGCGGAAGCGGCGCGTCAGCTGCGCGCGTATTTCGACGGCCGGCTGCACGACTTCGACCTGCCGCTCGCGCCGCGGGGCACCGACTTCCAGCTTCGCGTGTGGCGCCTGCTGCGAGCGATCCCGTACGGCGCGACGGCGAGCTACGGCGAGATCGCCAGGCGCCTCGGCGATGCGGGGGCGGCGCGCGCGGTGGGGCTCGCCAACGGCGCCAATCCGATTCCGATCATCGTGCCGTGCCATCGCGTGATCGGCGCCGATGGCTCGATAACCGGTTTCGGCGGCGGCATCGCGCGCAAGCGCTGGCTGCTCGCGCACGAAGCGCGCTGCATTTCGCCACAAGGCGACCTGTTCGGCGCCGCCTGCGCCTGATTGCGGCCTTGCTCCGCAGCGGCGGCCACATTTCTTCGGCGGCCGGCGCGCAGTCTTGAGGGCGTCCGGCATTCCACGGATGCGTCAAAAAGCGCGCGTCCGACCGCGTGTCTGAACGAACCGCAGGCGCGGCGCCGGGTTCACGCTGCGCACTCGGAGCGCGCCGGACCGCTTCGCCGATGCGCGACCGGAGGGAGGGGCGGGTGTCGCGCGCCCCGCTGCGATGAACCGGAGTTGCAGTCGATGAACTTCTCGCTGATCTACTCGAAGACCGCCAAGGGCGTCGCCGAAGTCGCGACCCGCAGTGGCGCGCTGACGCCCGCGATGCGGCGCGTCCTGATCATGGTCGACGGCCGGCGCACGGCGGCCGAGCTGGAGCTCGTCGCGCGCGACGGCGAGTTCGAGAGCATCGTCGCGGCGCTGCTCGAAAAGGGCATGATCGAGCAGACCGGGACGGTCGAAACCGACATCCCGGACTGGGTCGACGACGACGACGAAGCGACCGTCGTGATGGAATCGCCGCGCGGCCCCGACGCGATTCCCGCGCTGCGCGCTGCCGCGCAGGCCGCCGCGGCGGCGGTCACGGCGGCGCCCGCGCCCGCACCCGCCGAACCGAAAACGCCGACGCTCGAGGAGCGCAAGCGCATGGCCGTGCGCGCGCTGTACGACCGCCTGGGACCGTACGGCGAAGAGCCCGCCGCGCGCATCCAGGAGTGCAAGACGCTCGAGGAGCTGAGCGAAAGGCTCAAGCACGCCTGCCGCCGGATCGCGCTGTTCCGCGGCGAACAGGCCGCGCGCGAGTACATGGTTTCGATCGGCCAGGTCTGACGAGCGCCGCGTCTCGGCCCGCACCGCGAAATCCCCCGCACGCTTCGCGTGCGCCCCCTTTGCGAAAGGGGGCGAGGTCTTCCCACGGCGGGGGACTCCCGCATGAGAGCAGTTACCCCCTTTCGTAAAGGGGGGCAAGGGGGGATTTCTCCGCCGCCTCCCTTTCGCGACAATGCCCGCCTTCGGCGACCCGCTTCGCAAGGAACGACGATGCTCCGACGCCTGTTCGCGCTCGTGCTGCTCGGTTTCACCGTTGCCCTTGCGCAGACGCCGCACACGCACGAGCACCGGTTCTCCGGCGCGGAGCGCTGGGCGCGCGTGTTCGACGACCCCGCGCGCGATCGCTGGCAGAAACCCGACGACGTGATCGCCGCGCTCGCGCTCGCGCCGGACGCGACCGTCGCCGACATCGGCGCCGGCACCGGCTACTTCGCGGTGCGCCTGGCGCGCGCCGTGCCCAAGGGCCGCGTGTACGCGGTCGACATCGAGCCCGACATGGTCCGCTACCTCGGCGAACGCGCGCAGCGCGAGCAGCTTGCCAACCTGCAGCCGGTGCGCGGCAAGCCCGACGATCCGCAACTGCCCGCGCCGGTCGATCGCGTGCTGATCGTCGACACGTATCACCACATCGGCGAGCGCGTGGCGTACTTCGGTCGGCTGCGCGAGCGCCTGAAGCCCGGTGGTGCAGTCGCGATCGTCGACTTCACCCTCGAGTCGCCGGTCGGTCCGCCGCGTAGCGCGCGGGTAGCGGCCGACGTCGTCCGTGCCGAGATGCAACGCGCCGGCTACGCGCTCGCGGCACAGCACGACTTCCTGCCGCACCAGTACTTCCTCGTGTTCCGCCCGCGCTAGCGGCAGCGCGCACCGCCGTGCGAACCCCCTTTTGAAAAGGGGGGCAGGGGGGATTTCTCTGTCGCGTCGATTGCGAAGAACCGAAAAATCCCCCTCGGTCCCCCTTTACGAAAGGGGGAGGCAACGACTTCCTGCGCGATCCTTCGGCGCGCTCGATGCCGCAGATTCCGTAGTGCGCGCCGCGCGCGATCCCTATCGTCGAGTCGCGTGGCCGTGCGCTTTGCGCCGGCGACGCGACGAACGGAGACCGCAAACACCATGCCGCGCGACGGACTGCCGCAAGCGACGCAAGACGCCGACGACCTCGCCGGCTGCCTGCCGCGCGGCTATCGGCTCAACGAATTCGTCATCGACCGCGTGATCGCCGAAGGCGGCTTCGGCGTCGTCTACTCCGCGCTCGATCTGCGGCTGAAGCGCCGCGTCGCGATCAAGGAGTACATGCCTGCGCTGCTCGCGCGCCGCGCGGGCGACTTCTCGGTGCAGCCGCGCTCCTCGGTGCGGCACCAGGACGCCTTCGCCGTCGGCCTGCGCAGCTTCATCAACGAAGCGCGGCTGCTCGCGCAGTTCGATCATCCGTCGCTCGTGCGCGTGCATCAGTTCTGGGAGGACAAGGGCACCGGCTTCATCGTGATGCCGCTGTACGAGGGGCCGACGCTCAAGCAATGGCTCGCGAGCAACCCGCCGCCCGACGAGGCGTGGCTGCGCGCTTTTCTCGATCGCATGCTCGACGCGCTGGCGATGCTGCACAAGGCCAACTGCCTGCATCGCGACGTGGCGCCCGACAACATCCTCGTGCTGAAGGACAGCGTGCCGCTGCTGCTCGACTTCGGCGCCGCGCGGCGCGTGATCGACGAGCTGACGCAGTCGCTGACGGTGATCGTCAAGCCGGGCTACGCGCCGATCGAGCAGTACGCCGACGTCGCCGGAATCAAGCAGGGGCCGTGGACCGACCTCTACGCGCTGTGCGCGACCGCGCACGCGATCATCCTGCGCCAGCCGCCGCCGCCCGCGGTCGCGCGCACCGTGCACGACGAGATGACGCCGCTGTCGGAGGCCGCGTTCGGCCGCTACTCGCACGCGCTGCTCGCCGCGCTCGACGCGGGGCTCGCGGTGCGGCCCGAGCATCGCCCGCCTTCGGTCGACGTGCTGCGCGCGCTGATCGCCGCCGGCGATCAGGACGACGCGGAGCGCACCGTGCTGCTGTCGCCGGCCCCTGCGGCAACGACGCAAGACGCCGCGACGGAAGAAGCGCGCACGACGCCCGCGCCGAGCGAGCCGAACACGGCCGCAGCGGTCGCGAGCAGTCCGGTCGAAGCGGATTCCGCCCCGCCAACGCAGCCGGCCGGCGCGCCGGCACAACCGCAGGCGCCTTCGCTGCCCGCCGCGTTCAAACGGCGCAGCCGCCTCTTCGAGCTGCTGTTCGAGCGGCCGCTCAGCGCGCACGAAGCGGTGTTCGCGATTGCCGCGGCATTGATCGGCGTCGGCGCGATCGCGCTGCGCGCGCTCGAGGCGCCCGCAATGCCGGTCGAAGCACGCGCGGCGATCGAAGCGCAGGTCAAGCCGATCGTCCTCGCGCCGATCGCCGAGCAAACGTCTGCACCGGCGCCTGAGCCGCTCGCAACAGCGCCCGCGCAGACGACGCCGGCCGAGGTCGCCCCACTTGCCGATACCGATCTGCAGCCGCGCGCGAGTGCGCCGCCGGCGCCGCGCGTTGCCCCCGTGCGCGCAGCGCGCACGACGAAGCCGGCCGCCGCCGTACCTGCCGCGCCCAAGAGCCCGCGCGTCACCGCAGCGAGCACGGCGCCCGCACCCGCGACCGAGCGCACCGGCGCGCAGCGCGATGTTCCGACCGCTGCGCATGCCGATGCGGCGCCGCCTTCGATGCGTTCGCCGACGTCGATCGTCGAGCCGCCGGCGCTCGATCGCAGCGTGGCGACGGTCGAAGTCCCTGCGGCACCGCCGCCCGCGCCGAACGCCGCACCGCCGCCGCGCGCTGCGCTCGTACCGATCGCGCAGCCGCGCCCCGAGTTCGCCGCCGAAGCCGCGCGCGACGGCATCACGCACGGCCGCGTGCTCGCACGGCTCGCCGTCGACGCCGACGGCCGCGTCAAGGACGTGCGCATCCTCGAATCCTCGCCGCGCCGGATCTTCGACCGCGAAGTGCGCCATGCCGCGCTGCGCTGGCGCTACCAGCCGCCCGGCGAGCCGCGCGAGGTCGACGTCGAGTTCGTGTTCCGGCTCGAAGGCTGACTCGGGCGAGCGCGCCCGCGCCGCCCGATGCGCGGCGACCCTAAGGCGCGAACTGCCAGTAGCGGCGACCGGCCGACGTCATCGGCCGCATTCCGAAGCGCTCCGACGGCGCTGCGTCCTTGCGCAGGAGCGCGAACAGGTCGGCGATCACCGAGCGGTTTTCGGCGAAGTACGAGTGCCCGAGCAAGCTCGTGTCGACCGCCGACGCGTCGATCGTGTCCATGCCGGCGACGATCGTCACGACGTCGCCGAGATCGCCGGCGCGCGGATAGTTGTGCAGCTTCTTCGAAAGCTGCAGCGCCTTGTCGCGCGTCGATGCGTACAGCGTCAGCCGGCGCCCGACGCCGGTGATCTGCGGGGCGATCTCGTTGCGGAACACCTCGGCGTCGATGTCCGGCGCCACGAGCGCGATCTGCCCGATCTTCGGGCGCGCGGCCGCGGGGCGCTTCGCGGCGAGCTGCTGCAGCGCCGCCGTCAGCACGCGGTTGCCCATGCTGTGCGCGATCAGGTGCACTTCGTCGACCTGCGGGTCGGCGAACACGAGCTCCAGGTATTCGCCGAGGTAACGCACTGCGCGGCGCGCCTGTTCGCCGTCGGCCACGTAGTCGAGCGCGCTGCCGTTCGACGGCCAGCTATAGAAGCTCGGCACGCCGCGGAAACCGAGGTCGTAGGCGATCTGCGCGGTGCGCCGCGCGGCATCCTCGAAGCTGACGTTGAAGCCGTGGACGAAGACCAGGCTGCTGCGTGCGCCCGATTCCTTCAGCCGTTGTGCGAGCAGCGCCCGGAACGCCGCGGTCTCCATGCGCGTCGTGCTCAGCAGCGCGACGTGCTTCGACGGATCCGGCCGGAACTCGAACTTCCAGACGCTCGGCGACTCCAGTTCGCCGATGCGGTGATCGCGCGGGATGCTGACTTGGCAGACGCCGACGACGAGTTCGCCGCGCTCCGCACCGAACACGACCGGCGCGCCTTGCGCGGAGACCGGTTTGCGATCGGTGCCGTACAGAACCGATACCGTCGCGTAGTTCTTCGGCCCCGATCCTGCGAGTGCGAACACTTGTCCGCCGAGCCCGCGGACGAGCACGATCCTGAGCGGTGCCATCGGTGTGCTGTCCAGCGTGACCGTCAGCGTGCGCGACAGGTGCATGCCGCTGCCCGCGACGACGCGATAGCGCCCGAGCGGCAGATCGCCGATCGAGAACGCGCCGGCGTTGTCGGTGACCGCAACGCCGCCGAACTCGGTTTCGAGGTGGGTGGCGGTCACCATGACCTTTGGCAGCGGCTGGTCGTCGGCATCCACGACCCTGCCGCTGATCGTCGCCGCGAGCGCGCTCGTGCATGCCAGCGTGAACCCGATGGCGACGACGCACGCGCGCGCCGCGTGCGCCGTTCGCATCGACGACGACCGGCGCAGCAGACGCGCCACGATGGCAGGCGGTTTCATCCTATTTCCCGCGGTCGAAGTTGTAGTTGAGCAGCTCGTCTTCCAGCTTGCGGTAGTACGCGGGATCCTGGCCAGGCGCCCACTTCGAAAGCGGGTCGCTTTGCGCGACCTGGCGCAGACGCGCCAGGCCATCGGCACCGAGCAGATCGACGAGCTTCTTCTCGTAGGCCGCGTGGACCGGCGCGTAGCGCTGTTCGAGCTCGGCGGATTGAAGCTGTCCCTTCATGTAAGCGACGACGATGGCCGCTTCGTCGGCCTCGTACCGCTTCTGCGCGGCGACGACCGCCTCGATCACGCCTTCGGGCGCGCCGGCCGCGCGCAGGTGCTCGCGGAAGCGACCGTGCCTGCCCTGGCGCAGCAGGTCGCCCATGCGCAGGCCCGGCGCGACTTCCATCCAGTCCATGAGCGTCGGATTGAGCTGGATCGCGGAGAGCGTCTGCGTTCGCACCTGGCGGTTGGCCGCGTCGAACTGCGTGTAGACGAGATCGACCAGCGCCAGGTTGGCATTCGGCACGCGGATCTCGATGCGGCCGCCCGTTTGCTCGCGCGTGTACACGGTCACCGCTGCGCCTTCCCACTGCGAAGCTGCGCGCAGCGGCCGGTATCCCCCCTCGGTCACGTAGGTCGACGCATCGTCGCCCCGCCGCGCGATGTGAAGCCAGAGGTCCATGGGTTCGGCAGGCACGTAGACGACGCGCGGGTAGCCCCAGCCGGTGTTCCGCACGTTGAACTCCTTGCTCATCGTCACGGCGCGCCGCAGCCAGCTCGGGTGCGTCGATTCGGATTCGTCGCGCAGGTAGCCGAGTTGCCGCAGGCAGCCTTCGACGACGGCAAGGCCCGCCAGATAGCGATACGCTCCGAAGAGTCCGAGGCCCAGCCGGCTCATCGTCTGCGACGCCCAGCGGTCGGCATCGGTCTCGCGGGCGCGGCTGTCGGCCTCGGTGTCGGACGGGTTCGACGCGTGTCCGCGTACGTGGTGGCCTGCTTCGTGCAGCAGGAACCAGACCATCGACTCGTCCGCCAGAAACCCCTGCAGCTTCTCGAGCGCACGACGGGTCGGCGGATGCGCGAACTCGGGAACGGTTTCCAGCCGGACTTTGAACACCGGCGTCGCGCCCTTTTGCTTGGCTTCGCGGTCGGTCGCCGCGAGCTGGCGGCAGATCTCCGCTCGCCCGGCTGAGTACTCGGCGATCGTGATGTACGCCCCCGCCGCCGACAGCGCCGCGATCTGGTTCACGAAGCGCGACTCGATCAGGATCAACCGCTGGCTGGCGTCTGTGAGGGCATAAGCGTTCGGCATGCTCTCGAAAAGGCTGGCCTCCGGCGCGCGCAAGCGGATGCGATCGAGCACGCTCTTCAGCGTGGGGTCCGTGCTCGCCGTGCTGCGCAGACCTTCGAGCACGAACGACAGCCGCCGCATCAGGAACGCGTTCTGCGGCTGCCCCTCTTCCCACGGCGCGACATCCGCGGGCGCGGCGCCGGCCGTCGTTGCCAGCGCGAGCAAGGTCGAAACGACCAGCGCGCTGAGTCGTGAACGCCGGCGGCTCATTTGCACAGGCCCTGATCGCGGCACGCGCGCTGCGCTTCAAGGCTGCCCGCCGCCGCCCCGCGGACCAGCCAATGCCGATACTGCGCCTGATCCGGTGCGACCCCCCACCCATGGCGATAACACAGCGCCAGCGCGTACATGGCACCGGCATGCCCGCGGTTCGACGCGCGCGTCAGAAGCTTGAAGGCCAGCTCGCGATTGCGGGCGCCTTCGGCTCCGGAGCCCGCCAGCAGCAACAGGCCCGCGTAGTCGGCCTCCGCATCGGCGTATCCGCGCTTGATACCTTCGAACAGCATCTCCTGGTACCGGCGCATGTCGCCCGCTTGGTAGGCCGCGCGCGCCGCCCGCATAAAACTCGCTTCGTCGACCGGATAGCCTTTGTCCTGCGCTGGCGCGCGCAGCGGCCAGGCACCGGCGAGGGCAAGCGCCGCGAAGACGAGCGCTCTTCTGCGAATGTCCGTCATGTGCAGCGCCAGTGCGTGCCGATCGTGGGTCGCGAATTCGGACCGGCCGGCGCGCACGCAATCTCCTGCCGCTCCCCGGGCGAACCGTTCAGACTCAACATAGGCCGACCGATCGCGCCCGCGCTGATGACGGTCAACAGGCGGCGCCGGAACACGGTTGCTGCGCGCAGCACCCGGCGTAAACGCGCCCGGAATGCGATGGACGCGCCCGCGCGCCGGCGCTTTCACGAGTACGAAATGCGCCGCTGGATCGGGCGCAAACCGTACCAGTCGCTGTTCAAGGCGCTGCGCGTCGGCGGCGATGCGGGCGCCGGCTCGGCTCGGTGGCAGGAGTTCCTGGCCCTGGTGAGCGGCGGCTACGCAACGCGCCGCGCCGTGTTCGACCCGCCGATCGAGAGGCTGATGTCGCAGGTGCAGGCCGCGACCAACATGGCGCTCGACTTTCCCGATCGCTACCCGAACTTCTACGAGTTCCTGACGGCGGACGCTGCGCGCAAGGTCGGCACGCCAGGCACGGCGACCCAAGCTCCGCTGAGCGACGCCGAGTTGTGGCGCAAGGCCGGCGCCGACCTGCTGAGCTCCGGCTCTTGCGGTTGAGCTTGCGCCGCGCGGCCGCGCGGGGGCCGGCGCGCGCCGATTAGCCTCCGCCGGTCCGGCCTTCTCCAGATGCTGCGCCGGCCTGTTCGTTCGTACACTCCGCGCCAGCGCCTGTACATGCGGCCTGCATGACCCCGGAAGAACAAGCCCGCTCCGCCATCGACGCGTTGCTCGCCGCCGCAGGCTCGAGCGTTCAGGACTTCAAGCAAGCCAACATCCACGCCGCCCGCGGCGTGGCGATCCGCGAGTTCCCTCTGGTTTCCCCCTCTCCCGCATCAGCGGGAGAGGGCCGGGGTGAGGGCGGCTTCGCCGACTACCTCCTCTACCTCGACGGCAAAGCCGCCGGCGTCATCGAAGCCAAGAAGGCTGGCGCCACGCTCACCGGCGTCGAGATCCAGTCCGCCAAGTACGCGCAGGGGCTGCCGACGACGCTGCCCGCGTGGCGCCGCCCGCTGCCTTTCCTGTACGAAAGCACCGGCCTCGAAACGCACTTCACCAACCGCCTCGACCCCGAGCCACGCGCCAGAAACGTCTTCGCCTTCCACCGCCCCGAAACCCTCGCCCATTGGCTCACCCTGCCCTTACCCCCCTTTGAAAAAGGGGGGCCAGGGGGGATTTCTCAGACGGCCCACGAAGCCCCCGCCCCCTACGAACTCGGCACCTTCCAACACCGCGTGCGGAACATGCCCCCGCTCGTCACCGAGTGGTCCGACTTCAAGCTGTGGCCGGCGCAGATCACGGCCATCCGCAACCTGGAAGCGAGCCTCGCGCAGAATAAGCCGCGCGCGTTGATCCAGATGGCCACGGGTTCCGGCAAGACCTTCACCGCTATCAGCTTCATCTACCGGCTGATCAAGTTCGCCGGCGCGCGGCGCGTGCTGTTCCTGGTAGACCGCGGCAACCTGGGCCGGCAGACGAAAAAGGAGTTCGACCAGTACGTCTCGCCCGTCAACAACTTCAAGTTCGGCGAGGAGTTCATCGTCCAGCACCTGACGAGCAACCAGCTCGACAAGACGGCGCGCGTGTGCATCAGCACCATCCAGCGCATGTACTCGATGCTCAAGGGCCGCGAGCTGGCGGAAGAAGACGACGAGGTCTCATTCTTTACTCCCTCTCCCACATCAGTGGGAGAGGGCCGGGGTGAGGGCGCCTTTTCCTTCGACGTTCCCCCGATCGACTACAACCCCGCCTTCCCGATCGAGACCTTCGACATCATCGTCACCGACGAAGCGCACCGCTCCATCTACAACCTATGGCGCCAGGTCCTGGAGTACTTCGACGCGTACCTGATCGGCCTCACCGCCACGCCCAACAAGCAGACTTTCGGCTTCTTCAACCAGAACCTGGTGATGGAGTACGGCCACCCGCAGGCGGTGGCTGACGGCGTGAACGTCAACTACGACGTCTACCGCATCAAGACTGAGGTCACCGAGGCGGGCAGCAAGGTGGAAGCCGGCTACTGGCTGCAGGTGCTCGACAAGCCCACCCGCGCCCGCCGCGACTGGCAGCTGGACGACGACTTCGAATACGCGCCCGAAGAGCTGGACCGCAGCGTGCAGACGCCCGACCAGATCCGCACCATCGCCCGCACCTTGCGCGACCGCTGGCAGAGCGACCTCTTTCCGCAGCGGCAGGAGCTGCCCAAGACCCTGGTCTTCGCCAAGGACGACAACCACGCCGAGGCCATCGTCGGCATCCTGCGCGAGGAGTGGGGCCGCGGCAACGAGTTCGCGCAGAAGATCACCTACCGCACCACGGGCAGCAAGCCCGAGGAGCTGATCAAGGCCTTTCGCACCAGCTACTACCCGCGCATCGCCGTCACCGTGGACATGATCGCCACCGGCACCGACATCAAGCCGGTGGAGATCGTCGTCTTCATGCGCAGCGTGAAGAGCCGCAGCTTCTTCGAGCAGATGAAGGGCCGGGGCGTGCGCGTGATCAAGGACGACGACTTGCGCGGCGTGAACCCCGGCGAGCACGTGCACAAGGACCACTTTGTCATCGTCGACTGCGTGGGCGTGTGCGAGCGCGACAAGACCGACAGCCGGCCGATGGACCAGAAGAAGAGCGTGCCGCTGGACGCGCTGCTGCAGGCCGTGAGCCTGGGCAACGTGGAGCCCGAGGTGCTCTCCAGCGTGGCCGTGCGCCTGGCGCGGCTGGACGCGCAGCTCAGCGACGCCGAGCGCGCGAAGGTGGTGACCGAAGCTGGCGGCCTGGACTTGAAGGCACTCTCGCGCGGCATCGTGCAGGCGCTGGACCCGCGCGAGGACCGCTCGCCGCAGGAAACCGAGGCCGCGCTGCGCCACGCCGTCAAGCCGCTCTCCAACCCCGCGCTGCGCACGCTGATCCTCACCCTGAAGCAGCAGAAGGAACTGGTGATCGACATCGTCACGCAAGACCGCGTGCTCGAAGCCGGCTTCTCCGAGGCCGCGCGCGAGCGCGCGCAGGGCATCGTGCAAAGCTTCGAAGCCTTCATCGCCCAGCACCGCGACGAGATCACCGCGCTGCAGATCCTCTACAACCGCCCGACCAAGGCGCCGCTGAAGTTCGAAGACCTGAAGGCGCTGGCCGACAGGCTGCAGGCCCCGCCGCACCTGTGGACCGATAGCCAGCTCTGGCAGGCCTACGCCGCGCTGGACCAGAGCAAGGTCAAGGGCGCAAGCCGCCGCCGCATCCTCACCGATCTGGTCTCACTGGTGCGCTACGCGATGCACCAGGAGAACGAGCTGGTGCCCTACCCCGAGCGCGTGGCCGCTAACTTCAAGGCGTGGCTGGCGCAGCAGCAGACGGCGGGCAAGGTGTTCACCGAGGAGCAGCGCTGGTGGCTGGAGAAGATGGCCGAGCACATCGCCAGCAACCTCGGCATCGAGGCCGAGGACTTCGGCTACGCGCCGTTCGACCAGCGCGGCGGGCTGGGGAGGGTGCATCAGCTTTTCGGGGCGGAGTTGCCGAAGGTGATCGATGAGCTGAATCGGGAGCTGGCGGCGTGAGTGCTGTGCTCGATGAAAGGCCGCCGACGCTCCGAGCGGGCTGGTACTGGACGACGATGGGGGAAATCGCCGAAGTGGTCGGCGGCGGTACGCCTCGAACGAACGACTCGACGAATTTTGAAGGGGGCGACGTTCCGTGGATCACGCCAGCGGACCTCTCTGGGTACGCGGAGAAGTACATCTCCCACGGCGCGCGGTTCATTACACGGAAGGGCCTCGAATCGTCTTCAGCCAGGCTGCTTCCAGCGGGCACCGTGCTTTTCACTTCGCGCGCACCAATCGGCTATGTCGCCATCGCACGCAATCCCGTCGCCACCAATCAGGGGTTCAAGAGCTTCGTGCTCAAGGACGGCGTACTGCCTGAGTACGTCTACTGGTGGCTCAAGTGTTCGAAGCAGCGAGCCGAGGCGCTTGCCAGCGGCACAACGTTTCTCGAACTCTCGGGCGCGAGCGCGAAGAAGCTCCCGATTCGGATCGCCCCGATCGACGAGCAACGCCGCATCGTCGCCGAAATCGAAAAGCAGATCTCCCGCCTTGACGAAGCCGTCGCCAACCTCAAGCGCGTCGTCACGCGGCTCGCTGCATATCGCCAGCGCGCACTCGATGACGCCTTCGCGTCCGAGCCGAATGCAGTCCTGGGGCAGCTGATCTCCGAGGGCCCACAGAACGGCTTGTATCTGCCAAAGGGTGCGTACGGCAGTGGAACGCCGATCGTCCGCATCGACGACTACCAGACAGATTGGATCCGACCTGTCGCGGAACTTCGCCGAGTTCGCGCCACTCCGTCTCAGGTGTCGACATGGGCACTGCAGCAGGGCAACGTGCTCGTCAACCGGGTCAACAGCATGTCGCACCTGGGCAAATGCGTCGTTGTCCCCGATGTGCTGGCCGGAGCGCTGTTCGAGTCGAACATGATGCGGTTTCGTCTGGTGCCAGGGGTGCGTCCTCGATACGTCGAGCTCTACCTCGGTAGCAGGATCGGCAAGCGGCGCCTGACGGCGAACGCCAAGTGGGCCGTGAACCAAGCGAGCATCAATCAGAAGGACGTGCAGGCGACGGAGATACCGTTGCCCAGCCTGGAACGTCAAGTACAGATCGTCGCCGAACTCGATCGCCGCCTCTCCATCGTCCGCGAGGTGGAAGCCGAGGTCGACGCGAACCTGAAGCGCGCGCAGGTGCTACGGCGGGCGGTCTTGACGAAGGCATTCGCGATTTCAACGACCATTTCGCCTCGTGTCACCGCCCGGCACAGGGATGTCTAGCACGAGAGCCTGCCACTCAACATGTATTTCTACGTTGATGAGTCGGGGCACACCGGGCCGAATCTGTTTGATCCGGCACAGCCACTCCTCTACTACGGCGTCCTATCGAGCCGCGTGAACCTCGATGCTGTGACAGCCGATGGAGTTCGTGCGATGCGCAGACGGCTTGGCGTGGAACGTCTTCACGCGGCCGAACTCGGGATCGGAAGACTCGTCGAGGTGGCGCCAAGCGTTGTTTCGCTTGTGAGGCAGTTCGATATCCGATTCGATGTCTATCGCGTTGCCAAGCCGGATCACGCTGTCATCTGCTTCTTCGATCAAGTGTTTGACCAAGGCGTGAATCCGGCGATTACGTGGACCGGTTACTGGACGCCAATGCGTTACGTGCTGCTGATAAAGCTGGCAGCGCTATTCGACGAAGAGCTTGCTCAGATGGCTTGGCAGGCGCGAATCACGCCAGATAACAGAGTTGCCCTGCCCGCCATGCAGCAGGTGTGTCGCGCGCTTCGCAGTCGCGTAGGTCAGTTACCCGACGCCCGGTCAAGACAGCTGATTGGTGATGCTCTGACATGGGCGGAGGCCAACCCGGGCGAGATCTCTTACAACGTACCGACGAAGAAGGACATGCTCCAAGTGACACCGAACGTGATCGGATTTCAGTCGGTCATGCACGGGATCGCGCGCCGCCTCAAGGTGACGGAGACGAGAGCGTCGCGAATCATCGTGGACCAGCAGTCCCAATTCAACAAGGCTCAACGTACGCTGGCCGAGTTCTATCGCAATGCGCGCGGATTGAAGGCATCAATGGGGCCGGGTCTTCCGACAGTTGACCAAACGCACGTCCCTGACGTACCGATCGAGTTTTCCACCGGGACCGAGAGCTTTGGGCTGGACTTGGTAGACGTTCACTTGTGGATCTTCAAGCGAGCGATGGAGGGCGCCGAACTGCCGCCGGAGCTTCGCGCTCTCGTCTACGCGCACATGCGCCGTAGCAGAACCGATGAGATTTCGCTGAGGGCAATCGAGCACCGTTGGTCGAAGTGGTTCAGTCAGCTGCCAGAGCTGGAAGAAATGTCGGCGGCGCAACTCGAGCGAGGACGGGAGATTCAGCGTATCGATGAAGAGAGACGTCTGAAGGCGCTCGTGGGACTGTTGCCGGACGGAAGAACATAAGAGGGGGAGTGCCGATGTCCACATGGAAGCAGAACTACGAATCTGTTCAGGCGCCTCAGCGAATCAGCGAGGCCTTGGCGCTTCTTGACACAGCGAAGACCGAAACTTTGTCGCCGACCGATCTGGTCAACTTGGCGCGACTCCAGAAGACGCTCCGTGTGCTTAACGCGCGCATGGCATCGCTAGACCCCGAACTCTTTCATGCGAACACGTGGGCAAACGTCGGGTCGTGGCTGGCCAACTTGCTGACTTATGTACGCGACTTCGCGCAGTCCGCGAATCTCTCGCAGCTTCAGAACGCCAACAACACCGTTGACGAGGTGTTAAATGTACTAAGGCCAATTGATACAACTCCGCCGCCGGAGTTCATTCGCGCTCTGAGTGACGCCACAAGCGCTTTCGAGCAGCGTCTTATCGACGAGCTGGAGAACCTGAGGAAAAAGACACAGCAATCGGAGGCGCAGCTGGCCACATTGATGGCGCAGAGCCAAGCCGCAGCTGCAGACTTAGAGGCACTCCGTCAGACGATCGAGGGTCAGAAGGGGCGGCTCGACCAATCGATCGCTGAGTTTCAAAAGCAGTTCTCTCAGGCCGAGGCAAATCGCGCTTCGGAGTTCGCCACTGCGTCGCAGCGGTTCTTGACGGAGTTCAACAAACAGAAAGCCGACCTCGATGCGCAGGCGAATGACGCTGCCGCAGCGCGGGCCGCCGAGTGGTCCGTGCTCAAGGAGGGCAGCGAGAAGGCTAGCAAGGAGTTCATGGACTTCTTCGCGAGGCGGCAAGCAGAGGTGAACGAGATATTCGGGGCGATTGGCTCAGCGTCGCTTTCAGGTCACTTCGCTCGTACAGCAGATTCGGATGCGCGCGCCGCCAATCTACTCCGGTGGATCGCACTCGCGCTCATGGCGGCAATGATCGTCGTTGGAGGAGTGAGCTTCTACCAGAGCTTTGAACATCCAGCCGTCGATTGGAAGATCTTCTTGTTCCGGCTTGGGACGGTTTTCGTCATTGCAATCCCGGCGATCTATGCAGCGCAGGAATCGTCGAAGCATCGGCGGCGCGAGCAACAGAACCGAAAGCTGCAGGTGGAGCTTGCGTCAATTGATGCGTACTTGGTGCAGCTTCCGGAGGCCAAGCGCCACGAACTCAAAGAGAAGCTGACCGAGAAGTTCTTCGGCCAACCAGACTCGCCAGAGCGCGACGAGCCTGTGACGCGGCATCAGCTGTTCGACCTTCTGTCCGATGTCCTGAAGACGCTCACGAAGGCGAAGTAGGGGCGCGTGCTCGCGATGAACACCTCCACCCTCGTCCACAAGCTCTGGAACTACTGCAACGTCCTGCGCGACGACGGGATGAGCTATGGCGACTACGTCGAGCAGCTTACTTATCTGCTGTTTCTCAAGATGGCGGACGAGCGCAGCCGCCCACCACACAACCAAGCGAGCCCCATCCCCGCCGCCTACGCTTGGCCCACGCTTCGCCTGCTCGACGGCGATGCGCTGTTCGACCACTACCGCCACACGCTGGAAGAGCTGGGCAAGCAGCCGGGCACGCTGGCGCTGATCTTCGGCAAGGCGCAGGCATGTGCGGAGAGTGCGGTGTGACACTTCAAGACGTAGCTGCGGCGGCGCAGGCGGGCGAGTCGGAGGTCGTGGAGTTCAAGCGCACGACCGGCGAGCGCCGCGAGGCCATGCAGACGCTGTGCGCGATGCTCAATCACCGGGGCGGGCGCGTCCTCTTCGGCGTGCAGGCGGACGGGCATGTCGCTGGCCAGCAGGTCAGCGATCGCACGCTGGAAGAGCTGGCGCAGGAGATTCGGGAGATCGATCCGCCGGCCTTTCCGCAGATCGAGCGCGTTGCAGTCGGCGGCGGGATGGAGGTGATCTGCATAGCCGTCGGCCAGGGCGCGAGCCGGCCGTACAGCTATCGCGGCCAGGCGTATCTGCGCGTGGGCAACGTGAATGCCCGGCTCTCGCGCGACGAATACAACCGGATGCTGCTCGAACGCTTGCACAGCGAGCAGCGCTGGGAGAACGAGCCGGCCCCTGATTGGACGATCGCTGACCTGGACGTCGATGAGCTGGTGCGCACGGTCGAAGAAGCGATCCGCCGTGGCCGGGCCGAAGACCCGGGCACGCGCGATCCTGCCGAACTGTTGCGTGGACTCGGACTGATGCGCGACGACACGATGTTGCGTGCGGCGGCGGTGTTGTTCGGCAAGCAGGAGCGGCTGGAGGTTCGCATGCCGCAGTGCCTGCTGCGGGTGGCCCGCTTTCGTGGCGTGGATCGGACGGAGTTTCTCGACAACCGTCAGTTCAACGGCAACGTGTTCCGCCTGCTGCAGTTGGCCGAGCGCTTCTTGCGCGAGAGTCTGCCGGTAGCGGGCCGCGTGCTGCCCGGGTTGTTCGAGCGGGTGGACGATCCGCTGTATCCGCCGCTGGCGCTGCGCGAGGCGCTGGCCAACGCGTTCTGCCACCGCGACTACAGCATCGGCGGCGGATCGGTCGCCGTGGCGATCTATGACGATCGGCTGGAGGTGACGTCGTCCGGCACCTTGCACTTTGGTCTGACGCCGGCGGCGCTGCTCCAGCCGCATGAGTCATTGCCCTGGAATCCGCTGATCGCGCGGGTGCTGTATCGCTGCGGCGTGATCGAGTCCTGGGGCCGGGGTACGTTGAAGATCGTTCGGCTGGCCGAAGAGGCCGGCTTGCCGCGGCCGGAGATCGAAGACGCCGGCGGCTGCGTGACCGTGCGCTTTCTGCCGACCCGCTACGTGCCGCCGCAGCGGATTGCGCATGACCTGACGGAGCGGCAGCGGGCGGTGCTCGCCTTGCTGGATGCGAGCCGCGGGGGCTTGGCGCTGCGGGAGATCCGCGCCGGGCTGCCGGGTGGGCCGGCCGATTGGGAGGTGAAGGACGACCTCTCTTTGCTCAAGCAGCTCGGCCTAGTCGAGTCTCTTGGCCATGGCAGAGGCGCGTATTGGCGTCTTCTGCGCTGAAGTGGCTGCTCACATGCTGTCGAACTCCAATTCACTCCAATTCGCCTCCAATTCGGCTCCCATTCCGCAGTCCGCGCGGGGTCCTCATCGCTCGAACCACTATCGAACGCCATGAACCTGAGGTCCAACGGTCACACCCGCTCTTGGGTCCTGTTCCTGATTGGGATCAGCGCGGGTGCGCTTCTGTACGCGTTCGCGCCCGCCGTGCGCAAGCAAGAACTGGTGCTGGCGTGGGTCGCTGGTTGCTGGGCAGTCACGCACTTTCAGCATCAGCACACGCTCGAGTCGAACAAGTTCTTCTTCGAACTCTTCAACCGCTTCAACCAACGCTACGACGAAATGAACAACGCGCTGCAGCTCATTGCTGATGGCGAGGGGCCGCTGACGTCGGAAGATCGAGCCCGCGTTGTCGATTACTTCAACCTTTGCGCAGAGGAATTCATGTTCTACAGGCGCGGCTACATCCCGGAGGATGTCTACCGCGCATGGCGTGCGGGGATGGACTACTACGCGAAGAACGAGCGATTCGTCAGTGTCTGGGAAGAGGAACGCGGGACCCAGTCCTATTACGGCTACGAGTTCACGCCGGCCGTTCGTCGCTAGATCGGCAAATCCCGATGAACCTATCGCCAACCTGAATGAACACCTCCACCCTGATCCAGAAGCTCTGGAACTACTGCAACGTCCTGCGCGACGACGGGATGAGCTATGGCGACTACGTCGAGCAACTCACCTACCTGCTGTTCCTCAAGATGGCGGACGAGCGCAGCCGCCCGCCGCACAGCCAGCCGAGTCCCATCCCCGCCGCCTACGCCTGGCCGGCGCTGCTGGCCAAAGACGGCGATGCGCTGTTCGACCACTACCGCCACACGCTGGAAGAGCTGGGCAAGCAGCCGGGCACGCTGGCGCTGATCTTCGGCAAGGCGCAGAACAAGTTCCAGGACCCAGCCAAGCTGCGGCGCGTGATCGTCGATCTGATCGATGCCGAAAACTGGTCGGCGATGGGCGCCGACGTGAAGGGCGACGCCTACGAGGGTCTGCTGGAGCGCAACGCGCAGGACATCAAGTCCGGCGCCGGCCAGTACTTCACGCCGCGCGCGCTGATCCAGGCGATGGTGGACTGCATCGCCCCGCGCCCCGGCGAGACGGTCTGCGACCCGGCCTGCGGCACCGGCGGCTTTCTGTTCACCGCGCACAACTACATCACGCAGCACTACCCCAACCTCACCCGCGACGAGAAGCGCCACCTCAAGGAAGGCGCCTTCCGCGGCTGGGAGCTGGTGCAGGCCACCGCGCGCGTGTGCGCGATGAACCTGATGCTGCACGGCATTGGTTCGGACAAACATGTCCCGATAAAGGTCGACGATGCGCTGAAGTCCGACCCTGGCGAGCGCTTCGACGTGGTGCTGGCCAATCCGCCGTTCGGGAAGAAGAGCAGCACGATGATCCTCGGCGAGGACGGCAAGACCTCCACCGAGAAGGACATCGTCGAGCGCGACGACTTCTGGGCCACCACCAGCAACAAGCAGCTCAACTTCGTGCAGCACATCAAGACGTTGCTCAAGCCCCATGGCCGCGCCGCGGTGGTGGTGCCCGACAACGTGCTGTTCGAAGGCGGCGCCGGCGAGACCATCCGCCGCAAGCTGATGCACGAGTGCGACGTGCACACCCTGCTGCGCCTGCCCACGGGCCTGTTCTACGCGCAGGGCGTCAAGGCCAACGTGCTGTTCTTCGAAAAGAAGCCGGCCTCAGAGACGCCGTGGACCCGCAAGCTCTGGATCTACGACCTGCGCACCAACAAGCACTTCACGCTGAAGACCAACCCGCTCAAGCGCGCAGACCTGGACGAGTTCGTGCGGCTGTACAACCCCGCCAATCGGCACGACCGGAAGCCGACATGGTTCGATGAAAAGACTCCCTCACCCCAGCCCTCTCCCGCTGATGCAGGAGAGGGGGAGGTCGGAGCGAAGGGGCGCTGGCGCGTTTACAGCTACGACGAGTTGATCGCGCGAGATAAGGCGAGCCTCGATATCTTTTGGCTCAAGGACGAAAGCCTCGCCGACAGCGACAATTTGCCGCCGCCCGAAGTGATCGCGCAGGAGATCGTCGAGGACCCGGAGGCGGCGCTGGAGCAGTTTCGGTTGATCGCGGCGGATTTGAACGGAACAACAAGTTCGGAGGCGTAGTGCGCGAGCGGCGTGAACCCGTGTTTCTGGACTCGGCCGACGACGGCGGATTGGGCCGCCAGCGTGGACATGGCGAGGTGCATGTCCGCATTCACGGTCGCCGCAGCGAAGTATCGTCTTCGCACCGGCGCTTCTGGGTCTGGATCGTTTCGACACTTCTTAGCATCGTTCTGATCTTCGGCGTCGTCCGATGGATGCAGTTGCAGGTCGTGGAAACGACGATCGATCGAGCCGCCAGAACGTCGGCACTGATCAACGAACAGGCGAGGCGCGCGGCGGAGGAAAGCAGGCAGCGCATCGAACGGGAGAAAGCGGAGCGTGCCACCGCGCAGCGGAAGGCGATCGAAGCTGAAAACGCTCGCATCGCCGCCGCGCTAGAGCAGCAGCAGCGACGCGAGCGCGCCTGGAACAGGTTCTACAGGCCGTCGGAGTTCTGCGCGAGCCCGGACAATCGCGCGACGATGCAATGCGCGAACGAGTACGCGCGTGCGAAGAAGGAGTTCGACCGCCGGTGGGCGGCGGGTGAACTACCCTGACGGCCCGAATCCGTTTCGGTTGACTCCGGAGTACGTGGGCTGAGGTGTTGAGCGGAGACAAAGACTTCGGGCAGCTCGTGTACGCCGCTGCGCGCCAGAGCACCGGCGTCGATACGCTCGCCGTTGCCCCGTGCGAACACCCGAAGTCCCGTCGAGTGGGGCCGAACTGCAGGGAGTAGAGCTTGCAGAAGCCGCGCCGCAAGCGCGCTCAACCACGCTGCATCGTAATCGCCGGTCCCAACGGCGCCGGCAAGACGACGTTCGCGCGCGACTTCCTGCCGAGGGAGGCCGGCGTCGTCCACTTCGTGAACGCCGATCTGATCGCGACAGGACTGTCGCCGCTCAGACCGGACGATGCAGCGATTGCGGCGGGCCGAGTGTTCCTGGCGGAGCTGGATCGGCTGGCGCAGGCGCGCGAGAGCTTCGCCTTCGAGAGCACCCTGAGCGGAGTCGGATATGCCGCCCGTTTGCGCACGATGAAGCGCGCCGGGTACCGGATCGAGATCGTGTACCTGAAGATTGCCTCGCCGCGCCTGGCATTGCGGCGGATCGCGGCGCGGGTCAAACAGGGTGGGCACAACATCCCGCGCGCCGACGTGCTGCGACGTTTCGATCGCAGTTGGCAGAACTTCGTCGACATCTACCGACCGCTGGCAGACAAGTGGTCCGTGTACGATAACTCGGGCAGCAAACCGGAACTGCTCGACCGGGGGCCATGAAGACAAGAACCGCAAAGCCAAAGCACGACGACTTCTCGCGGGCCGTCGGCCGCTCACTGCGCCGCGCCGCCAAGGAGGCGCGCCGGATCGCGCGCATGTACGGCACACCGGTGTACGTGATGAAGAACGGCAAAGTCGTGGCGGAGAAGCCGTAACTTCATCTCGGCCCTGAGGCGAACCGAAGCCGCGATGTTCCGCGGCGGCGGATCGGTCGCTCCCGCCTGCTCCGCTACGAGACCCTCCCCGACACGCCGTTCGGGCAGATCCTGCTCACGCACGCGCCCATCGATCATGCGGGCGGCACCGGCGCGCTGGGCGTGCTGATCGTCGGTCCGCATCCGGGCAACCGGTTCCGGATCGACGGCCTTCCGGAGCGGCCTGTCCACCGAATTGACACTGTCCACGTACCGTGGACAATGCGGTCATCGTGGACAAACGAACTGCTCCGAACGAACTCCTCGCGGCTGCTCTCGCTCGGCTGCGGGGCTACGGCATCAAGGCTGCAGCCGAGGGGCCCAAGGTCGCGCTGCGCAAGACGGCAGCCGACGCGATCGTGCGGCTCGGCTACGGCGGCCGGGAAGTCAGATACGCCGTCGAGTTGAAGCGAGGATTGCGCCCCAAGGCGCTGGGCGCGG
Organism: Betaproteobacteria bacterium; assembly: GCA_016861185.1. Classification (GTDB taxonomy): domain Bacteria; phylum Pseudomonadota; class Gammaproteobacteria; order Burkholderiales; family Burkholderiaceae_F; genus DSNY01. Next base: position 53,479 of record BOKW01000001.1, on the reverse strand, counting down.
TGGTTCACCAGCTCGAACGGCTCGGCGAACGAGCGCTCCTGGTGGCCGATTACGTCACGCCGCCGATGGCCGAAGAACTTCGTGCACGCGGAATTCCGTTCGTCGACGGTGCGGGCAACGCGTTCATCGATCAGCCGCCGCTGTTCGTCTGGGTGAAGGGTGAAAAGCCGCAGTTGCCCGCGGGCGTAGGGCTGCCCGTCGGACGCGCATTCCAGGCGAGCGGGCTGCAGGTGTTGTTTGTGTTGATCTGTCACCCGGAATGGGTCGATCTGCCCTACAGGGAGATCGCGCAGCGTGCCGGCGTGGCACACGGAACCGTCGGCTGGGTGATGGCCGAACTGCCCAAGCTGGGCTTCGTGGCCGAAGTGCAAGGCAAGCGCCGACTGCTACAGCACGAGCGGTTGCTGCAGCAGTGGGCCGAGTTCTATCCGCGCACGTTGCGGCCGCGCTTGCTGCTCGGTCGCTATCGCGCGGAGAGCCTTGGGTGGTGGAACACGATCGACCCCACCAAGTACGGCGCGGTGCTCGGCGGCGAGCCGGCAGGCGGACGCATCACCCGCTACCTGCGCCCGGGCACTGCCACGTTCTATGCGGATAGAGTCGATCCGCGGCTGATCGTCGATCTGCGACTGCGCACCGACGCCGGCGGCAACGTCGAGATCTATCGCCGGTTCTGGAACTTCGACGCCAAGGACGCCGCGCTGGCGCCGGAGCCGCTGGTGTATGCGGACCTGATGGCCACCGGCGACGGCCGTTGCATCGAAACGGCAAGGCTGATCTTCGAGCGGATCGTTCGCGCCGATGCTTGATCTGTCGCATCGGCAAGAACTCGAGTGGCTGGCGCAGCTCGTCGCGGACGTTCGAACGGCGGCGCCCGCCATGGAGCCGCTGAGATTCGCCGCGGCATCGCGCGCGCCGACACCGAAGGCACGCTCACTCAGGAGCAGACCGAAGTGCGCTTGGCCAAATGGCTGTCGAAGTAGCGTGGTCGCCGGAGGCGATCGAGGACATCGAATCGATTGCCGCCTACATCGAGCGCGATTCGCCCTTCTACGCCAGGGCGGTCGTGCAGAAGATCCTGGATCTCGGACGATCGCTTCCCGCGTTTCCCGCGGCGGGGCGCGTGGTCCCGGAACTTGACGACCCGGCCGTCCGCGAGCTTTTGTCTACAGCTATCGGTTGATCTACCGGGTCGAGAGGGATCGCATTCTTGTCATCGCGATCGTCCGTGGCCGCCGCTTGTTGGAGTCGCTTGGCGACCGGTTTGGCTGACGGCCTATGGCCACGCTGATCCCTTCACTCGGCGCCGCCCGCTTCGACGCCCGCGGCGAGCTGCGCTTGGCGGAACGACTGAAGGACTTCCTCGAAGACAACGCCGTCGTCTGGCACAACCTGCCGGTCGGGCCGCGCGGACGGCATCCGGACTTCGTGCTCATTCATCCGGACCACGGGCTGCTCGTCCTGGAGGTCAAGGACTGGCGGCTCGACAACGTCCTGTCCGCCACGAAAACCGAGATCGAGCTGCTGACCGATCGCGGCCCCGTGCGCGAACAAAGCCCGTTCGAGCAGGTGCGCGGCTACATGTACGACGTGGTGCGGATGCTGGAGCGTGATCCTCAGCTCGTCTTCCCGCCCGAGCATCCGTTCAAGAGCAAGCCGATCGTGCCATGTCGATTACGACGGCGAGGCGCATACGGTGGCCGAGTGGCTGCAGGGTCGCCACACGGCGGGCTACACGTGGCCGCAGATGGCGGTGCTGTACCCGGAGCACGGAGCATCACATCGGCGATCGCATGGCCGCGGCCTGTGCGCGGCTGGGCATTCCGGTGGACGTGGCCAAGGTCAATCGCAACCGCATTACGGTGAGCACACCGGCCGTGCGGCTGATGACCATGCACACCGCCAAGGGTTTAGAGTTTCCGTGTGTGGCGGTGGCCGGACTCGGTGCGCTCGGCCGACATGGGACCGGGCTCGAGGACGACGTGCGCCTGGCCTACGTGGCCATCACGCGGGCGACGCACGAGGCGTTTCTAACGTACTCGCGCGTCTCGTCGCTCGTGGAACGGCTCGTCGCCTGAGCCAGAGGCAAGAAGTTGCCGGCTCTAACCGAGTTGTTGTCGCCAAGCGCGCAAAGGCTGGAGCTTGGAGACTGAGCGCGCGCACAATCCCTTCATGCGCACGCGCCTCGTCTTCCTCGTGCCCGGCTTCTTCGGCTTCACGTCCGTGGGCGCCGTCAGTTACTTCGAACGCGTGGAGCAGGCGCTTCGGAGCGCGTTGGAGCGGCGCGGGGCCAGGGCGCGCGTCGTGCGGTGCGCGACGCAGCCGACCGCGTCGATTCCGCGCCGCGCCGACGCGCTGCGGCGCCAGGTGCTGCGCCTCGGCGGCCTGGAAGCGAAGGAGCTGCACTTCGTCGGCCACTCCACCGGCGGGCTCGACGTGAGGATGCTGCTGACGCCGGGCGTGAAGATCGCGGCCGATGCCTCGGCCGAGCGCATCGCGCGCCGCACGCGCACGGCGATCTGCGTGGCCACGCCGCATCACGGCACGCCGCTCGCCAACGACTTCGTCACCGTGCAGGGCCAGACGCTGCTGCTGGTGGCGAGCGCGCTGGCCACTTCGGGCGAGGGCCGCGGCACGATCCTCGCGGCGGCCAAGGCGATCGCCGCGATCGCGCGTCTGGATGACTGGATCGGCCGGCGCGAAGGGCCGCTCGATCGCATCGCCGAGGGCTTGCTGCGCAAGATCCGCTTCAACCGCCGCGATCCGCTGTGGAAATATCTCGGCGAGATCGAGCGCGACCAGGGCGCGTTGCTGCAGCTCACGCCGGAGGGCATCGCGCTGTTCGATGCGGCGGTCGTTGATCGCCCCGGCATCGACTACGGCTGCGTCGTGGCCGGCGTGCCCAAGCCGCGCGAGAAGCTGCTGTCCGGTCAACTGCTCGATCCGGAGTACGTGGCGCTGCGCGCGCTGTTCAGGCTGCTGCACGGGCTGACGGCGCGTCCGCATCCGCGCTATCCGTACCCCAAGCCGTCGGCGGCAACGCGGAAGCGGCTCGACGCCGGCCTGGGCTTCAAGGTGACGCCGGCCACCAACGACGGCGTGGTGCCCACGCTCAGCCAGGTGCATGGCCGGCTCGTGCACGTGGCGTGCGCCGACCACCTCGACGTGGTGGGGCACTACGCGCTGGCCGGGGGGCGCACCGCGGACTGGCTGCCGTCGGGCGCGGGCTTCACCACCGAACAGTTCGACGCCACCTGGGAGGCGGTGGCGGCAACGATCGCCGGCGATCGCCGCGCCGCGCGCTGATCGGGCTCGCTCGAACGCAAGCCCGCCTAGAACCCCATCCGCATCGACGTGTCGTCTTCGTCTTCGGTGTCGAGCCTGGCCGAGGGGGGCAGCTTGGCGATGATCTCTTCGACCATGCGGACGTGCTCCGCTTCTTCGTCGCGCAGTTCCTCGAACAGCGCCTTCACGTCGGGTTGCGCGACCTTGCGCAGCGAGCGCTCGTAGAACTCGAAGGCCTTCTTTTCGGCGCGCAAGGCGACCTGGCAGGCCTTGTACTCGGACATGTTCCGGTACGTCGAGCCGACGTCGGGGGCCTCCACGTCGAAGATGTCGTCGAGCTTGACCCGCGGCGGCGTGTCGCCGAACAGCGCGGCCCGGCGCGCGGCGAGTTCGTCGGCGTGCTTCTTCTCGTTGACCGCCATCGACTGGAAGAACGCTCCGGCATCGGTGGAGCTGCCGATCTGCTCGACGAACAGGTCGTAGCGCTTGAACGCCTCCACCTCGATCAGCGTGGCGAGGTCGAGCGTATCCATCAGGGTGAGTTCGGAGAGGTCGACTCGCGTGGGCATGGGTCCTCCGGTTCCGGCGTGCCGCTGGGGGCGGGCGCGGCGCTTCGGTGCGCGAACCTGCACCGTAGCACCGGCCCGCGCGCACAAGCATTGACCGGACGCAATACCGCGCGGGTGCGTTGAACCGTCGGCCGCGATGAGCGCGAACGCGCGGCCGCCGGCGCTCGAACTAGAGCACTCGCACTGGGTGCCGGCCGGTCTGACCAGCCTCAAGGCGCGCAGGCGCGGGCGAACGAGGATGAGGATGCACGGCAGCCGGACTGCCGGCGCATTGAAGTACGAAAGGAGGTCCCATGGTCACGCGTTCAACCAAGACCGCCAGGACGAGTCGCCGTACGCCGGCAAGTCGCCCGGCCGCTCGAACCGCTCCGGCACTCGTGGCAGCGCCGGTGAACATGAAGGAAATGAAAGCGCGGCTCGACGTTGCGGGGCGCGCGCTGACGCGGGCGGGCATGGCCGCGAGCCAGTTCGCGCGCAGTTCGATGCATGAGATGGCGTTGGCCGGACGCGCGTCGCGCGAGCCGATGAACGACGTATGGCGCGCAGTGCGGCTCGCCGCCCGGCATATCGCGCGCGACGCGGTCGCGGCGTGGCACGAAGCGGTGCCGGCCGCCCGGGGCAGGAAGCCCGCGCATCCGCGCGCGGCGTAGCCCTGCTCGCGGCGTCGGCCAAGCGGCGGGCGTCTCTCACTCCTCCCTCTGCAAGGGAGGGGGAGCGATGTTCGCCGACCGACCCCATCCCGACTCCAACCCTCCCCTTGAAGGGAAGGGGCCGGCGGTGCCGTGGAGGAGGATTGCATGGCCTTATCCTGCGGCGACTTCGATGCCGTAGGACGTCCATGCTCCGCTACGAAACGCTTCCCGTCACGCCGTTCGCGCAGAACTGCTCGCTGATCTGGTGCGATCGCACGCGCGAGGCGGCGGTGGTCGATCCGGGCGGCGAGCTGGAGCGCATCACGGACGCGGCGCAGCGGCACGGCGTGCGCATCGTGCAGATCCTGCTCACGCACGCGCACATCGATCACGCGGGCGGGACGGGCACGCTGGCGCGCATGCTCGGCGTGCCGATCGTCGGGCCGCATCCGGCGGACCAGTTCTGGATCGACGGCCTGGCGCAGCAGGCGCGCATGTTCGGCTTTGCGCCGGCGGAGCCGTTTGCGCCGACGCGTTGGCTCGCGGACGGCGACACGGTGCAGGTGGGCGAGGTGACGCTCGCGGTGCGCCACACGCCCGGCCACACGCCGGGGCACGTGGTGTTCCACGATCCCGAGAGCAAGCGCGCGTTCGTCGGCGACGTGCTGTTCGCCGGCAGCATCGGCCGCACGGATTTTCCCGGCGGCGACTACGACACGCTGATCGCCAGCATCACGCGGCGGCTGTGGCCGATGGGCGACGACACCGTCTTCATCCCCGGCCACGGCCCGGAAAGCACCTTCGGCCGCGAAAGGCGCAGCAATCCGTACGTGGGCGGGACGTGACGCCCAAAGTGCTTCGATCCACCGTTCGATTGTGAGTGGATCGAACGGACCCTCGACCGAACGTGCCGGCTGACGCGCGGACGCGCGGCTCGTAGAATCGGCGGCAATCGGAGGCCGCGATGGACGAGCAGAAGCTTCTGGAGCGAATCACCGTGAATCCCGCGATCTTCGGCGGCAAGCCGATCATCCGCGGACGCCGGCTCGCGGTCGAGCATGTGTTGGGCATGCTGGCCGCGGGAGACAAGGCGGAGGAGATACTCGCCGCCTATCCCTGGCTCGAAGCGGATGACATTCGCGCGTGCCTTGCGTACGCCCACCGCCTCGTGTCGCATGAGCGGGTCGAGCCGGCAATCACCGAAAAGGCAGCGTGAAGCTGCTGCTCGACTCCTGTCTGTCCGGGGCGTTGAAGGCACCCCTCGCCGCAGCAGGGCACGATGTCCAATGGGTGGGCGAGTGGCCCACCGACCCGGGCGATGAGGAGATCCTCTCGCGCGCGCACGCGCAGGGCCGCGTGCTCGTCACACTGGACAAGGACTTTGGCGAACTGGCCATCGTGCAGGGCCGTGCGCACAGCGGCCTGCTCAGGTTGACCGGACTGCGTCTTGCCTCGCACGCCGATGCGATCCTGAACGTGCTGCGACAACACGCGGACGTTCTGGCGACCGGCGGGGTCGTGACGGTCGAACCGGGGCGAGTGCGCGTTCGCGTTGCGCGCTGACGCGCTGACGCGCCGGCCGCGCCAAGGAGTTTCTCAAGCGCATTTCGCTGCGACGGCCGCACGCACTGCTCGCAGATGAGCTCGTGCGAAGAGTCGAAGTTCTTCCTGAAGAACTGTCGGGGCACGCAGATGGATGGCGACGGCGACGGGATTTCGTGCGAGCAGCAGTGGTGTACGGGATCGTTCGGTCGGTGAGTTGCCCGCACCCTCCTCGCCGGACATAGGCCACGGCGAGACACGATTACTCCGGATCGAGCCTCTGCCCCCGGCACGCCGCCCACAGCGTGAGGTCGTAGGCGATCTTCAGCAGTCCGCACGCGACGAGCGGCGCACTGAACCAGCCGGCGGCGAACAGCGCGCCGCCGATCGACGGGCTGAGTGCGGAGGCAAGGCTGCGCGGCACGGCGGTGACGCTCGCCGCGGCGGCGCGCTCGGGCGGCGTGACCACGCTCATCACGTACGCGGTGCGCGTCGGCACGTCCATCTGCGACAGCGCGCTGCGAATGAATAGCAGCGCGAGCGCGAGCGGCAGGCTCGGCGCGAGCGCGGCGGCGATCAGGCACAGGTTCGCGGGCAGATGCGTGAACACCATCGTGTTCAGCAGCCCGATGCGGCGCGCGACCCATGGTGCCGCGAGCTGCGAGGCCGCCGTCAGCAGCCCGGCCCAGAAGAAGAACGCGCCCGCACCCGCGAGCGAAAGATCGAAGCGCTGCATCAGCCATAGCGACAGCAGGCTGTTGACGATCAACCCGCCGGCGAACGCATCGACCGAAAAGAGCAGCGCGAGCTTGACGACGATTCCGCGCGAGGCGCCCAGCGGCGACTTGGCCGCGCCGCTGTCGGCGTGCGGCTCGGGCAGCCGCCGGTACAGCCACAGGAGCGCGAGCCCGACCGCGGCATACGCGACGAACATCAGCCGCATCGAGTCGAGCAGACCGATGCCGGCGGCTTGCGCGATCCAGGCGGGCGCCGCGGCCGCGAGCGCGCCGAACGACGCCGCCAGCGACGCGAGCAGGCTGTAGCGGGCGAACAGCGCGGTGCGCGCATCGCCGCTGGCGGCATTGGCCAGTTGCGCGTGCTCGAGCGGCAGAAAGACGCTGACGTCGCCCGAGCTGGGGTTCAGCGTGCCGACGAACGCCACCAGCAGCAGCGGCCAGAACTGCGAGAGGCTCGCGAACGCGAGGCCCGTTGCGATCATCAGCACGGCGGCGCCGGCGAGCAGCGCGCGCTGCGCGAAGCGATGACCCCACGCGCCGACCGCGAGCGTGGCGAGCGCCGAACCCAACAGCGTGGCGGTGGCGAGCACGCCGACCGCCCACGCGTCGAGCCCGAGCGCCAGCAGATACGCGGGCAGCAGCACCGCGACGTAGCCGTCGACGAATGCGCGCAGCGCGCGCCCGGCCACGAGCACGCGCGCCGAGGGCGCCGCGCCGCGCGGTGCGAGGATCGAGGCGAGGAGATCGGTCACGCGGATGCAGTGTGCACGAGCCGCGGCGCGCGTGCAGACGCGCCGGCTCGGGCGTCGGGTAGATTGTCGACGCGCACTTCGGCGTCGCGACCGCAGAACGGTGCGCGGCGCCCGGCGCACCGGATGCCATGAGCGAAAGCGGCTGGACGCGTCGGATGAGCCCGAGGGTGTTCGCATGAACGCGGACGATCGCGCGCCCCGCCTCGCCCACCACGTCTACGTCGTCGAACTGGACCGCGCGGTGCTGCGCGACCGGCGCTTCCGCGCGCGCAATCCGAACTACGTCGACGGTATGCCGTGCGTGTACGTGGGCATGACGGGGCTCGCGGTGGAGGAGCGCTTCGCGAACCACAGGGCGGGCTACAAGAGCAACCGCTACGTGCGCAAGTACGGCCTGCGGCTGCTGCCCGAGCTGTACGAATGCTTCAACCCGATGCCCTACGAAGCGGCGCGGCAGATGGAGATGGAGCTTGCCGACGAGCTGCAGGAGAAGGGCTACGCGGTGTGGCAAGGGTGAGCGGCGCGTGCGTCGCTCGAGTGAGCGTCGTTCGGATTGACCGTCGTCAACGCGTCGACCGGCCACGCGACCACAGTGTGCGAGGCGGTTCGCACGACGGCCCCTTACTTCGACCCACTCCCCGCTTCCGGGGAGTGGGCGTGAAGCGATGCGAGCGACTCGGCCGGCCGATACCGCCGCAGCCATGCTCACCCGCCTCCTCGGCCCGCAAGCCGCCTACGTCATGCAGCATCCGGGAGGATTCGCGCTGCGGACGCTGAAGGGCTTCCGCGCGAACCAGGGCCTGCTGCTGGCGGGCGCGGTCGCGTACTTCGCGCTGCTGTCGATCGTGCCGCTGCTGATCCTGACGGTGATCGCGCTGTCGCACGTGATCGACCAGGGAGAGCTGCTGCAGACGGTCGGGCGCTATCTCGAATGGCTCGTGCCCGGGCAGTCGCAGGCGCTGGTGCGCGAGCTCAGCAACTTCCTCGAGCACCGCTACGTGATGAGCTGGGTGCTGCTGGCGACGATGCTGTTCTTCAGTTCGCTCGCGTTCACCGTGCTGGAGAACGCGATGTCGGTGATCTTTCACCATCGCGTCGCGATCCGCCGGCGCCACTTCCTGATCTCGGCCGTGCTGCCGTACTGCTACATCATGTCGCTCGCGCTCGGGCTGCTGCTGGTGACGCTGGTGGCCGGCACGTTGCAGGCGCTGGGGCAGGAGGCGGTGCAGTTCCTCGGCCGCACGTGGTCGCTCGGAGGCGTGTCGGGGCTGCTGCTGTATCTGCTCGGCGTGCTGGGCGAGATCTTCGTCGTCGCGTCGATCTACATGGTGATGCCGGTCGGGCGGCTGCGGCTGTCGCACGCGCTGATCGGCGCGGCCGTCGCCACCGTGCTGTGGGAGATCACGCGCCACGTGCTCGTGTGGTATTTCGCGACGCTGTCGCAGATCAGCACGGTCTACGGCTCGCTGACGACCGCGATTGCCGTGCTGTTGAGCCTCGAGCTGGCGGCCACGCTGCTGCTGCTCGGCGCGCAGGTGATCGCCGAATACGAGCGCCTGGGCACGCCGCGCGCACGCGCCGCGCCGGAACCGATGCGGCTCGGGGCGGACTGAGTGCTCGAGGTACGCTTCTCGATCCGATGCCGAGACAAAGCGCCGGCCTGTTGCTGTTCCGCGAGTCGCGCGGCGCGATCGAGGTTCTGCTCGTTCATCCGGGCGGCCCGTTCTGGGCGCGCAAGGACGACGGCGCCTGGTCGATTCCGAAAGGCGAGTTCGACGCCGACGAGGAACCGCTTGCGGCCGCGCGGCGCGAGTTCGCCGAGGAAACCGGCGCGACGGTCCACGGCGAATTCATCGAATTGCAACCGGTGCGGCAGCCGAGCGGCAAGATCGTGCACGCGTGGGCGGTACGCGCGGACTTCGATCCGGCGCAGCTTCGCAGCAACACGTTCTCGATGGAATGGCCGCCGAAGTCGGGGCAGTTGCGCGAGTTTCCGGAAGTCGATCGCGCGGCCTGGTTCGCGGTCGACGAAGCGCGCGCGAAGATCCAGCCGGGGCAGCTTCCGTTGCTCGATCAGCTGGACCAGTTGCCGCGGTCCTGAATCCCCCCGCGCGCTTCGCGCGCGGCCCCCTTTGCGAAAGGGGGCTGACGCTTCGTATGAGGCCGCCCCCCCTTTGGCAAAGGGGGGCAGGGGGGATTCCTCAGCGCCCCGCTCGAGGAGTAAGGCCCGAGTCCGGCGCCGTGCCAAAGAGTGAGGTCGCGCGCTATCGTCGCCGCATGACACCCCTTCACGCTCTGCGCCCTGCACGAACCTCATGGCTGCCGAACCGCTGATCCTCGCGATCGATCAGGGCACGCACGCCAGCCGCGCGCTCGTGCTCGACCGGCGCGGGCAGATCGTCGCGCGCGGTGAAAGGGAGGTCGCGCTCGTTCGCCCGCAGCCGGACTGGGCCGAGCAGGACGGCGAGGAGATCGTCGCGTCGATCCACGACGCGATCGCGCAAGCGGTCGCGGCGCTCGGTGCCCGCGCGCGCGACATCGTCGCAGCCGGGTTGTCGAGCCAACGTTCGAGCGCGGTGTGCTGGGACCGCGCCAGCGGCGCTGCGCTGTCGCCGATCTTCAGTTGGCAGGACCGGCGCATGCACGCCTGGATCGACGCGCTCGCCGCGCACGGCGACGCGGTGCATCGCAAGACGGGGCTCTATCTGTCGCCGCATTACGGCGCGAGCAAGCTGCGCTGGGCGCTCGACCATCTGCCGGCGGTGCGCCGGGCGCGCGACGCGGGCACGCTCGCGTGGGGGCCGATGGCGAGCTTTCTCGTGTACCGGCTGACCAGGGAGCGCACGTTCGCCGCCGACCCGCAATGCGCCGCACGCACGCAACTGTGGAACCTGCAGGCGCGCGACTGGGACGACGAGCTGCTGCGGCTCTTCGGCCTGCCCGCCGGGTTCCTTCCGCGCAGCACGCAGACCTGCGATCGCTGGGGCACGCTCGTCTCGAGCGGGGTCGAAGTGCCGCTCGCAGCGGTCAACGGCGACCAGTCGGCGGCGGTGTTTGCCTTCGGCTGGCCGGAAGCAGAGTCCGCGTACGTCAACATCGGCACCAGCGCCTTCGTGCAGCGCGCGGTGCTGCGCGCGCCGGGACACGTGCCGCGGCAGCTCACCGGGATCGTGCTCGCCGACGGCGAGACGACCGTCTACACGATCGAAGGCAACGTCAACGGCGCGGGCGCGGGGCTCGAGTGGCTCGCGAACGAACTGGGCATCGACGATCTGCTCGCGCGCCTGCCCGAATGGCTCGAGCGGCCGGCGCCGTCGCTGGTGTTCCTGAACGGCATCGCGGGGCTCGGCGGGCCGTTCTGGCGCGCGGCGTTCGACTCGCGCTTCGTGGGTGGAGAAGCCGACCCGTGGCAGAAGGCGGTCGCGCTGGTCGAAAGCATCGCCTTTCTCCTGCAGGCGAACATCGCCCACATGGCCGCGTACGTGCCGCCGGTGCAGCGCATCCGCGCCAGCGGCGGCGTCTCGCGGCTCGACGGGTTGTGCCGCAAGCTCGCATCGCTGAACGGCGTACCGGTTCATCGGCGCGACGACCCGGAAGCGAGCGCGCGCGGCATCGCGTATCTCGCCGCGGGCCGACCGGACGAGTGGACCACCGGCGCGCGCGAAGAGGTGTTCGAGCCGCAGGACGATCCCGCGCTGCGCGAACGCTATCGCCGCTGGCGCGCGCTGATGGCCGAAGCCACCGGCGTCTGACGCTTCGAACCCCCCCTTTCGAAAAGGGGGGCCAGGGGGGATTTCTCGGTGTCGCGCGCGGCGACGTTCCAGAGATTCCCCTCGATCCCCCTTTACGAAAGGGGGACGGGGACGGACGTACCTTCGGTGCGTGTCGAAGCGGATTCCCCCTCGCCCCCCTTTGTCAAAGGGGGGAGCAGACCGCCCGCCAAGTCTCGATCGCCGCCTTCTTGCGACATCGCAAAGCGCGCGCGGGCCCGAACGCCGATACTCCGCGCCCATGTTCGAACGGATCGTTGCAACGACGAAAGGCTGTGCCGCCGGCCTGACGCTGGTGCTGAACACGCTGGTGTTCGTGCTCGCGATGGTGCCGTTCGCGCTCGCCAAGCTGATCGTGCCGGCGGCGGCGGTGCGGCGCGCGGTCGACCGCGCGTTGAATACCATCGCCGGCGCGTGGATCGGCGTGAACAACGCGTGGATGGCCGCGGTCGCGCGCACGCGCTGGGACGTGCAGGTCGCCGACGGTCTGCGCATGCGCGGCTGGTATCTGGTGTCGAGCAACCACGCGAGCTGGGTCGACATCCTGGTGCTGCAGAAGGTGTTCAATGGCCGCATTCCGCTGCTGAAGTTCTTCCTCAAGCAGGAGCTGATCTGGGTGCCGGTGATCGGGTTGGCGTGGTGGGCGCTCGACTTTCCGTTCCTCAAGCGCGGCCGCGGCGGCGCGTCGGGGCAGACCGACCTCGAGGCGACGCGCCGCGCGTGCGAGCGCTTCAAGCTGATCCCGACGTCGGTGATCAGCTTCGCCGAAGGCACGCGCTTCACGCCCGCCAAGCACGCGCTGCAGCGCTCGCCCTACCGGCACCTGCTGAAGCCGAAGTCGGGTGGGCTGGCGATCGCGCTCGCCACGATGGGCAGCCGCTTCGACGCGCTGCTCGACGTGACGATCTTCTACCCGGGCGCCACGCCGACCTTCTGGGACCTGCTGTGCGGCCGCGTGCGCGAAGTCGTCGTGCGCGCGCAGTTGCGGCCGATTCCGCCGGAGCTGCTGGACGCCGCCGCGCGGGCGAGCCCGCGCTTCCGCGCACACGTGCAGCGCTGGATCGACGCGATTTGGCAGGACAAGGACCGCCTGCTCGACGAGCTGGCCTCGGCGCGCCCGGTCACAGGATCCGGTTGAACCACAGCATCGACAGCGCGCCGGCGGCGAGCGCGATCACCGCGGCGGCGGCGGCGAACAACGCCGTCACCTCGGTTTCCTTCTTCTGCAGCACGATCTTCGAGTTGAGGGTCTGGAAGACCTTGCTCAGCTCGGCCGCGTTGCCGGCGTAGAAGTACTCGGCGCGCGTGATGCTCGCCACCGCCTTCAGCGTTTCCTCGTCGAGCCGCGCGCGGAACGACCAACCTTCGAAGCCGACCACCTCGCCTTCGACCGTGCCGATGCCGACCGTGTAGATGCGCACGCCGCGCTCGGCGGCGCGCTGCGCGGCCTCGATCGGATCGGGCCCCGTCGTGCGCTGGCCGTCCGACAGCAGGATGATCGCCATCGAATCGTTCGAACCCGGCGGCACCGGCTTGAACTCGGGTTTTTCCTTCTTCGGTTCGGCGTCGAGCGGGGCGCCGCGCTGGAACTCGCGGCCGTAGATCGCCTCGGTCACGTCGAAGCCGCCGTCGGGGAAAAGCGTGGCCAGCGAAACGATGATGCCGCTGCCGGTGGCGGTGGCGCGCTGAAGCTGGAAGCGGTCGATCGCGGCGAGCAGGTCTTCGCGGTTCAGCGTCGGCGCCTGCACCAGCGAAGCCGTGCCGGCGAAGGTGACGATGCCGATCCGCGTATGGCGCGGCGCCCCGGCGATGAAGGCGCGCGCGGCGTTCTGCGAGGCGACGAGGCGGTTCGGCTCGACGTCCTTCGCGCGCATGCTGCCCGAGACGTCCATCGCGAGGATGATCGTCTGCTGCTGCGACGGCAGCGTCACGACCGCGGTCGGCCGCGCGGTCGCTGCGACGAGCAGCGCGAGCGCGGCGAGGAAAAGCAGCGGCGGGACGTGGCGGCGCCAGCGGCTGCCGGCCGACAGCGCGTCCTTGACGATCGCGAGGCTCGCGTAGCGGATCGCGAGCTTCTTCTTCCGGCGCAGCAGCAGCACGTAGGCGGCCACCAGCAGCGGCAGCGCCGCCAGCAGCCACAGCAGTTCGGGCCACAGGAAGTTCACCGCGCCGCTCCCGCCGCGCGGCCGTTGACCGGAACCGCGCGGCTTTCGAGATGCGCGGCGAGCCGGCTGCGCGTGGCCGCACCGCCCTGGCCGCGCCGTTTGCGCAGGTCGGCGAAGCGCAGCACCGCATCGACCAGATCGCCGCCGGCGGCCAGCTCCAGCGCGTCCACTCCGGCGCCGGCAAAGGCCTCGCGCAGGCGCGTCTCGCGCTGCTGCGCGGCCGCTGCGAAACGCCGCCGAAACGCCGCGTCGTGCGTGTCGATCGCGATCTGCTCGCCGGTTTCGGCGTCCTGCAGCAGCACCAGACCGAGGTCGGGCAGCGCCATCTCGAGCGCGTCGTACAGGCGGATCGCGATGACCTCGTGCCGCTGCGCGAGCCGCGCGAGCGGCTGCTCCCAGCCGGGCACGCTGAGGAAGTCCGACACGACGAACACCAGCGAGCGGCGGCGCACCAGGTTCAGCGCCGCCGCGAACAGCTCGGCGAGATCGGTCTGCGTCGCGCCGCGCGCCGCGGGCCGCGCCTGCATCCGGTGCAGAAGCTGCAGCACGTGGCGCCGGCCGCTGCGCGGCGGAACGACCGCGTCGACGCTGGCGCCGTAGAACAGCGCGCCGACGCGGTTGCCGCGCCGCGTGAGCACGCGCGCCAGCAGCGTGACGAAGTCGGCGGCGACCGCCTGCTTCTTCGTCGCGCCCGAGCCGAAGTCGACCGAGCCCGACAGGTCGAGCAGGAACCACGCGGCCACCTCGCGATCCTCGCGGTACTCGCGCACGTACGGCGTCTGCAGCCGCGCGGTGACGTTCCAGTCGATGTGGCGCACGTCGTCGTGGTACTGGTATTCGCGCAGATCGGCCAGGTCCATGCCGAAGCCGCGGAACAGCGTGCGGTAGTCGCCCTGCAGCAGGCCGTCGAGCCGCCGCAGCACGGTCCACTCGAGCCGGCGCAGGACCTGCTCGGAACTACTGGAGCGCGCGGGCATGGTCGGCGTGCGTTTGCAGCGGCTTGTCCGGCACCGGCACCTTGCGCATGATCTGCGCGATCAGCGCATCGGCCGTCTGGCCGTCGGCGAGCGCCTCGTACGACAGCACGAGCCGGTGGCGCAGCACGTCGGCGGCGAGGTCGACGACGTCCTCCGGCAGCGCGTAGTCGCGCCCGCGCAGCAGCGCGAGCGCGCGCGCCGCTTCGATCAGGTGGATCGTCGCGCGCGGGCTCGCGCCGAAGGTGATGTAGCGCGCCAGGTCCGCCAGCCCGAACTTGTGCGGCGCGCGGGTCGCGGTGACCAGACGCACCGCGTAGTCGACGAGCGCCGGATCGACGTAGCCGGTGCGGCATTCGCGCTGCAGCGCTGCGAGCTGATCGGTCGTCGCCACCGCCGCGACCGCGGCCGCCGCGCCGGTCACGCGCTCGACGATCACGCGTTCCTCGTCTTCGCTCGGATAGTCGACCAGCACCTTCATCATGAAGCGGTCGACCTGCGCCTCGGGCAGCGGATAGGTGCCTTCGGTTTCGATCGGGTTCTGCGTGGCCATCACGACGAAGGGTTCGGGAACGCGGTGCGTCTCGCCGGCGATCGTCACCTGCCGCTCCTGCATCACCTCGAGCAGCGCGCTCTGCACCTTGGCCGGCGCGCGGTTGATCTCGTCGGCCAGCAGCAGGTTGGTGAACACCGGACCGAGCGAGGTCGCGAAGTCGCCGGTCTTCTGGTTGTAGATGCGCGTGCCGACCAGGTCCGCGGGCACCAAGTCCGGCGTGAACTGGATGCGGCGGAAGGTGCCGCGGATCGTCTGCGCGAGCGTCTTGACCGTCAACGTCTTGGCGAGCCCCGGAACCCCTTCGACCAGCAGGTGCCCCTGCGCGAGCGTGGCGACCAGCACGCATTCGAGGAAGTGATCCTGGCCGACGACGACCTTCTTCACTTCGTACAGGATTCGCTCCATCGTCGAAGCGACGTGGTGCTTGGTCGGTGTCGTGTCGTTCATCGTGGCGGCCGGTCGGTTGGTCGAGTGCGCGGTCAGAACGGATGCAGGCCCACGCCCGCGGCGGCGTTTTCGATCGGCACCGCGAAGCCGATGCCGATGAAGGTGCGGCTCTCGGACGGATTGAGGATCGCGGTGACGATGCCGACGACTTCGCCGCTCATCGTCACCAGCGGACCGCCCGAGTTGCCCGGGTTGGCCGCGGCGTCGAACTGGATCAGGTTCGTCAGCACGCGCTTGCCTTGCGGCGAGCGGAATTCGCGCTTCAGACCCGAGATGACGCCGGCCGAAACCGACGGGCCGATGCCGAAAGGAAAACCGACGGCGATCACCTGATCGCCGGGCGCAAGTCCCTGCGTGGAGCCGAGCGTGGCGGGCTGCAGGTCGTCCGGAACGGCTTTGGCGCGCAGCACCGCGAGATCGTGCTCGGGGCGCAGCCCGGCGACGGTCGCCTCGGACTCCGAGCCGTCGGCGAAGACGACGCGCAACTCCTTGGCCTGCAGCACGACGTGCAGATTGGTCAGGATGATCCCCGACTCGACGATGACCACGCCGGTGCCGACCGCGTCGTCGCTGTCTTCTTCGCCGTTTTCGCCCGGCGTGATGCCGCGCACGAGCACGACCGAACGGCGTACGGCTTCGTACGCCTTGGCGGCGGCCGAAGGCAGCGGCTTGGTGTTCAGCGTGTGCAGGACCGCGCGGTCGATGTCGCGCTGCGTGATCTGGCGCGGCGCCGGCTTGAACGAAGAGGTCGCGGTGAAGACGAGCGCGACGATCAGCCCGCCGATCGCGAGCGGCAGCAGCAGGTTTCTGCGCGTCGCGAGCCGGCGCAGCAGCGAAGGACGTGCGGGCGCGGCGGGTTGCGCGGGCGCCGCGTCGGCCGGGGGTGCCGCCTCCCGTGCGCCGCGCGAGCGGCTGTATAGCGCTGCCCTCTTCATCGCTGCTACTCCCACAAGCCCGATCGCAGCCCGCTGCGAGCCCTTGCGTCGCGCGACGCGCCGAAATCGTCGGACTCTCGCGGCGGTCGCGAGTTCAGCGGTCGCCGACCTGTGGCGGCTCCCGCAGCGGCGCTTCCACGGTAGCACGGTGCGCGGTTCGATTCTCCTCCCGCGGTCGGGTGACGGCGCGCCGTCCGGCCGGACGCGGACCTTGAGTTAGCCCAACACGCGCCGCGACGGCTCGGGCACAGTGTGCGGCAAGAAGGGCCCACTGCCACGCAAGCTCGCGAAAGGAGGCGGGTCGCCGACCCGGAACACGATGACACGCGCGCTGGGGATCGCTTTGGTGCTGGCGTTGGCCGGCACCGCACACGCACAAGTGGCCAACTACCGGGTCGAGGGCGACGGCATACCGCAGGCGCTCACCAACACGCCGGGCAACGCGGCGCGCGGACGCGCGCTGATCGCCAAGCGGGAGGCGGCGAACTGCCTGCAGTGCCACGCGATCAAGGACCTGCCCGCTGGCGGCGACCGCGGCCCGGCGCTCGACGGCGTGGGCGCCCGCCTGACGCCGGCGCAACTGCGGCTGTCGGTCGTCGACTACGCGCGGGTGATGCCCAAGGTCGAGATGCCGAGCTTCCATCGCCCCGACGCCCGCCCCGCAACGGGCAAGGAAGACGCGGGCAAACCGATACTGACCGCGCAGGAAATCGAGGACGTCGTCGCTTACCTGGCGACGCTGCGTTACCGGTAGCGCGCGGCCGGCGCCCTCACTGCGCGGGAATGCCGTCCGCGTCGACGGCCTCGAAGCGGAACGGCGTCGGCGCGCTCGGGTCGACGGTCACCTTGACCCAGCGGATCCACGGACTGCCGAAACTCTGCACGCGCACGAAGTTCGGCACGCGGGGCGCGGCGCCTTCGACGTCGAGCGGGCGATCGACGACGAAGCGATGGAAGTCGCCGTGCGCGAGCAGCACGGGCCGGCCGAAATCCGCCGCGCGCTGCGCGAGCCGCTCGAGCAGCGCGTCGAACCCGGCCCGCTGCGGATCGCCGGCCGGCAGGTCGAAGCGCGGGTTCGCGTGCATCAGCAGCACCACCGCCGGCGCGTCGATCGATCGCGCCTGCGCGAAGGTGGCATCGAGCCAGGCGAGGTTGGCCGCCTGCCTGCGCTCGAACTCGGCGAGCCGTTCGGCGCGTGGCGCCCGCGGGCCGTCGCGCGGATCGATGCCGCGCCAGGGCTCGAGCCCGTTGCTGCTGCCGACCACGTGCAGCGTGGCGAACACCACACCCGCGTGCACGAAGCGAACGTTCTCGACGAACGGCGCGAAGCCGGGCAGCGCGCTTTGCGGCTCGACCGCGCGCGGCGCGCCGCCCGACGTGCGGCGCGGATCGGCAAAGAAGATCGCGCGCAGCGCGGCGAGCCGTTCGAGCGGGTCGAAACCGCCCGCCGCGGGGCGATGGCAGTCAGTCCAGTCGTTGTCGCCGGGCGTGAAGACGACGGGCGCGCGCAGGCGCTGCAGCTGCGCGTAGCGCGCGCGCAGCAGTTCGTCGTCGCAGGGTTCGCGCCCGCCCTTGACGTCGCCCGCGTGCAGCACGAGGCCGACCGACGGGTCGGCGTTGATCTCGTCGATCAATCGCTCGAAGAACGCGGCCTCGCCCGCGCCGTACGGCGCGTCGCCGATCAGCGCGAACGAAAACGACGCGGCGTGCGCCTGCATCGCGCACGCCCACAGCCAGGCGAAGACGATGCGGGCGGCGATCTTCATGCGCCGCGCAGTGTGCCAGAGCAGTGCCGCGCGAGCCTTTGATTTGCGCGGCCCGCCGGGTACCGCGTATTTTTTGGGGTGTGAAGACGATGCTCGACCGGGCGCCGCGGGCGGCCGCGCTCGCGTGCGCAGCGGCCGCGCTGGCCGTTGCATCCGCCGCATCGGCGGCCGGGCCCGCACGCTGGCGCATCGGGGTCGCGGCCGAAGCCGGCCACGGCAACGGCACCGATACCGTGCGCCTTGCGCTGGTTGCGGCGCCGGCCGCGCCGCTATGGTCGCGCGCGACGACGGGCCTGGCGACTTTCGGCGAGATCTCGGTCGCGCATTGGCGTTTTCCGCAGCCGAACGCGGCCGACCGCCGCCGGATCACGGTGGTCGGCTTAACGCCTTATCTGCGGCTGCGCGATGCGCGCATCGCGCGCTGGTTCTTCGACTTCGGCATCGGTCTGAACACGTTGTCGGATCTGTACGAGACGCGCGACCGGCGCTTCAGCACGCACTTCCAGTTCAGCGATCACCTCGCGGTCGGGCGCAGCTTCGGCGACCACGACGAGTTCGAGCTGAGCTATCGCTTCGTCCACTATTCGAACGCGGGCATCCGCCATCCGAACCCGGGCGTGAACTTTCACGTGCTGCGGCTCGAGTACCGATTCCTGTAGGCGCCCGTGTCCGCCGGCGCCGGTTCGGGCTACGATCCAGGACTGTCACCGCCGGGCGATTCAGCCATGGACGATCCGACCCGCAAGCGCGCCGCCGCCGAGGACCTTGGCGTGCCGGTGTCGCAGAAGATCCGCGAGCGCCTGCAGCGGGCGCGCGAGCGCTTCCACGCCAACGACAACATCGCGCGCTTCATCGAGCCGGGCGAGCTCGAGCTGCTGCGCGCCGAGGTCGAGCGCAAGCTGCTCGGCGTGCTCGACAGCCTGGTGATCGACACCGAAGGCGACCACAACACGCAGGACACCGCGCGCCGCGTGGCGAAGATGTACGTCAACGAGGTCTTCCGCGGCCGCTACGTCCCCGAGCCGCCGGTCACCGAGTTCCCGAACGTCGAGCACCTGAACGAGCTGATGATCGTCGGACCGATCACGGTGCGCAGCGCCTGCTCGCACCATCTGTGTCCGATCATCGGCAAGCTCTGGATCGGCGTGATGCCCAACGAACACTCGAACCTGATCGGATTGTCGAAGTACGCGCGGCTCGCGGACTGGGTGATGAGCCGGCCGCAGATCCAGGAGGAGGCGGTCGCGCGGCTCGCGGACCTGCTGCAGGAGCGCATGCAGCCCGACGGGCTTGCGCTGGTGATGGAGGCCGATCACTTCTGCATGCAGTGGCGCGGCGTCAAGGACACCGATTCCAAGATGGTCAACAGCGTGATGCGCGGCGTGTTCCTGAAGGACGTGAGCCTGCGCCGCGAATTCCTGGCGCTGCTGCAAAAGGGCGCCTGATCACCGCTCGATCGCCACACTCGAAAGCCGCTGCCATGCTCGTCCGCCTGCTGTACGCCAGCCGCACCGCCGACGCGGTGACGCACGAGGTGATCGAATCGATCCTCGCGCAGTCGCGCAAGCACAACCCGGAGCTGGGTATCACCGGGATCCTGTGCCACGGGGGCGACGTCTACATGCAGGTGCTCGAAGGCGGGCGCGACGCGGTCAACCAGCTCTACAACAGGATCGTGCGCGACAAGCGCCACCGCGACGTGGTGCTGCTGCATTACGAGGAGGTGTCCGAGCGGCGCTTCGCCGGCTGGACGATGGGGCAGGTCAACCTCGCGAAGGTGAATCCGTCGACGCTGCTGAAGTACTCGGAGAAGCCCGCGCTCGACCCGTACGCCGCTTCAGGACGCGCGGCGATGGCGCTGCTCGAGGAGCTGATCGCCACCGCGTCGATCGTCGGGCGTACGTGTTGAACCCGATCGCCGGAGGTCGCATGAAGCCTTGGCTCATCGCGGTGACGGTCCTGCTTCTCGGCGTCCCCGCGGCGCATGCCGCGACCGCCGCCAAGGGCACGAAGGCGAGCGGACAGGACATCGCCTGGCACGCGGGCGACGTCGATTCGGCGTTCGCGCGCGCCAGGCGCGAGCGACGGCCGCTGTTCCTGTACTGGGGCGCCGAATGGTGCCCGCCGTGCAACCAGGTCAAGGCGACGATCTTCAACCGGCGCGACTTCATCGAGCGCTCGCGCGTGTTCGTTCCGGTGTACATCGACGGCGATTCGCCTTCGGCGCAGATGCTTGCCAGCCGCTTCAAGGTCAGCGGCTATCCGACCATGGTGCTGTTCCGCCCGGACGGCATCGAAGTCACGCGGCTGCCCGGCGAGGTCGACGCGCAGCAGTACATGCGCGTGCTGACCCTCGGCATGAACGCGACGCGGCCCGTGAAGACGCTGCTCGTCGCCGCGTTGTCCGAGAACCCCGCGTTGACGCCCGCCGACTGGCGGCTGCTCGCGTACTACTCGTGGGAAACCGACCACGAGGCCGCGGTGCCGAAGGCGCAGGTCGCCGAGACGCTCGCGCTTCTGGCGCAGCGCTGCCCGCATGCGGTCGCCGATGCGCGCGCGCGGCTCACGCTGAAAGCGATCGCCGCGGCGGCGAGCGCGCAGGACAAGCGCGCCGCGCCCGCCGCCGCGTACCCGCAGGTCCGGGCGGTGCTCACCGACGCGAAGCTCGCGCGCGAGAACTTCTCGGTGCTGACCGATGCGGCCGGCGACATCGCCGGTTACGTCACCGCGGCCGGCAGCGCCGAGCGCAAGGCGTTGGTGGCGGAGTGGGATCGGCTGCTCGTGCGCTTCGGCGACGATGCGAGCCTGTCGAAGGCCGACCGCGTGTCGGCGGCGCTGGCGCGCGTGGCGCTGGCGCGGCTCGATGCGCCGAAGGACGCGCCGCTGCCGGCGCGGCTCGTCGCCGACGTGCGCGCAGCCGCCGAACGCGCCGACCGCGAGACGACCGACCGCTATGAGCGCCAGGCCGTGATCAGCGCCGCCGCCTACACGCTGCGCGAAGCGGGCCTGCTCGACGAATCCGACGCGATGCTCAAGCGCGAACTGGCGCGCTCGCATTCGCCCTACTACTTCATGTCGGGCCTGGCGAGCAACGCGAAGAAGCGCGGCGACAAGGCGGCCGCGCTCGGCTGGTACGAGCAGGCCTACGCGGCCTCGAAGGGCCCGGCCACGCGGCTGCAATGGGGCGCGTCCTACGTCAACGCGCTGATCGAGCTGGCGCCCGACGACGCCGCCCGCATCGAGGCCGCCGCACGCAGTGTGATCGGCGAGCTCGAGCCGGTGCCCGCGACCTTCCACGAACGCAATCGCGCCACGCTCGAGCGCATGGGCGGCCGCGTCGTCGGCTGGGCCGAGTCGAACCGCCAGGACGTCGTGCTGGCCGCGCTGCGCAGGCGGCTCGGCGAGCATTGCGCGAAGCTGCCCGCGCCAACGCCCGAACGCGCGACGTGCGAAGGCGTGCTGCGCGCGAAGGCGGCGGCAGGCAGCTGAGGGTCGCATCGCCCTGCCGCCGGGCAGCGGCGTAATCTCTCGACGACACAAATCGATCGCGGGAGGCGCCATGTCGGAAAACCTGCGCGAAGCGGCGCTTGAGTATCACCGCCAGCCCACGCCCGGAAAGATCTCGGTCGTTCCGACGAAGGCGATGGTCACGCAGCGCGACCTGGCGCTCGCTTATTCGCCCGGCGTGGCCGAAGCCTGCAACGAGATCGCGCGCGATCCCGGCGAGGCCTACACGCTGACCGCGCGCGGCAACCTGGTCGCGGTCGTCACCAACGGCACCGCGGTGCTCGGGCTCGGCAACATCGGCCCGCTCGCGGGCAAGCCGGTGATGGAAGGCAAAGGCTGCCTGTTCAAGAAGTTCGCCGGCATCGACGTGTTCGACATCGAGATCGCCGAGCGCGACCCGGACAAGCTGGTCGAGATCATCGCGGCGCTGGAGCCGACCTTCGGCGGCATCAATCTCGAGGACATCAAGGCGCCCGAGTGCTTCTACGTCGAGCGCAAGCTGCGCGAGCGGATGAAGATCCCCGTGTTCCACGACGACCAGCACGGCACCGCGATCGTCGCCGCCGCGGCGGTGCTGAACGGACTGCGGCTGGTCGGCAAGGACATCGCGCGGGCGAAGCTCGTCTGCAGCGGCGCGGGCGCGGCGGCGATCGCCTGCCTCGACCTGCTTGTCAGCCTCGGTTTGAGGCGCGAGAACGTGCTGGTCGCCGACAGCAAGGGCGTTCTTTACGCCGGCCGCCCGGGGCTCGACGAGAGCAAGGCGCGCTACGCGCGCGAGACCGCAGCGCGCACGCTCGCCGACGCGATGCCGGGCGCGGACATCTTCATGGGCCTTTCGACCGCGGGCGCGCTGACGCCCGAGATGCTGAAGACGATGGCGCCGCAGCCGATCGTGCTGGCGATGGCCAATCCGACGCCGGAGATCATGCCGGAGGTCGCCAAGGCCGTGCGCCCGGACGTGATCATCGGCACCGGGCGCTCCGACTATCCGAACCAGGTCAACAACGTCCTCTGTTTCCCGTTCATCTTCCGCGGGGCGCTGGACGTCGGCGCGACGACGATCAACGAGGCGATGAAGCTCGCGACCGTGCGTGCGCTCGCCGATCTGACGCACGCCGAGATTCCCGACGAGGTCGCGAGCGCCTACGGCGCGGACGGGCTGTGCTTCGGCCCCGAGTACCTGATCCCCAAGCCCTTCGACCCGCGGCTGATCGAGCGGATCGCGCCGGCAGTAGCCAAGGCCGCGATGGAAAGCGGCGTGGCCACGCGGCCGATCGCCGACCTGGACGCGTATCGCGGGCGGCTGCGCCGCTTCGTGTACCAGTCCGGCAGCACGATGGAGCCGGTGTTCGCGGCGGCGAAGAAGTCGCCGAAGCGGCTCATCTACGCCGAGGGCGAGGAAGAGCGCGTGCTGCGCGCCGCGCAGATCGTCGTCGACGAGGGCATCGCGCGGCCGATCCTGATCGGCCGACCCGACGTGATCCGGATGCGGATCGAGCGCTACGGGCTGCGGCTGCGGCTCGACAAAGACGTCGAGGTCGTCAACGTGCTCGACGATCCGCGCTATCGCGACACCTGGAGCGAGTACTACCAGCTGACCCGCCGCAAGGGCGTCACACGCGCGCTCGCGCAGGCGGAGGTGCGCACGCGAACGACGCTGATCGGCGCGATGCTGGTGCGGCGCGGAGACGCCGACGCGATGCTGTGCGGCACCGTCGGCGGCTACGCCGACCACCTGAAGTACGTGCGCAACGTGATCGGCATGCGGCCCGGCGTGAAGACGTTCGCGGCGATGCAGCTACTGATCCTGCCGAACCGGCAGCTCTTCATCTGCGACACGCACGTCAACGTCGATCCGAGCGCCGAGCAGATCGCCGAGATGACGATGCTCGCCGCCGAGGCGGTGCGCCGCTTCGGGCTGGTGCCGACCGTCGCGCTGGTGTCGCACTCGAGCTTCGGCAGCTCGGAGGCGCCGAGCGCGCAGAAGATGCGCGAGGCGCTCGAGCTGGTGCTCGCGCGCGGCCCCGACTTCGCGGTCGAGGGCGAGATGCAGGCCGACGCCGCGCTGTCGAAAACCGTGCTCGATTCGCTGATGCCCGAATCGAGCCTGCCGGCCGAGGCGAACCTGCTCGTCATGCCCAATGTCGACGCCGCCAACATCACGTACAACGCGCTGCGCGTGACCGCCGGCGGCGGCATCACGATCGGCGCGATCCTGCTCGGCGCGGCGCAGCCGGTGCACATCCTGACGCCATCGTCGACGGTGCGGAGGATCGTCAACATGTCCGCGGTCGCGGTCGTCGACGCGTGCGCGCAGGCGGATGCGCGCGTGATGGTTCGCTGAGGCGGGCGCGCGGCGAGTGCCCGCACGACGCGGCGACGTCTACCGCGGCGGCGGCGCGTTCGGCGGCGGGTAGGCCGAAGGCGGCAGATTCGCCGGCGGGTACACCGGCGGCGCGTACGAGGGCGGCGGGGGTGGGGCGCGGCGCGGCGTCTGCGCGTAGCGGCCGTACACGGGGACCTTGTGGCCCTTCGCGTACATGCACTGGTGATATGCCGCGTCGTAGCGGCGCTGCGACGCGTAGTACGAACCCTGGGACTCGCCGGCGCCGATCATCGAACCGGTGATCAGTCCCAGCCCGGCGCCGACGCCCGCGGCGCTGCTGTTGCCGCCGATCGCCGCGCCGGCGGCCGCGCCGATCACCGTGCCGGCGACGGCGCTGGCTGCCGCGGCTTCGTTGGCGCGATCGGACGCGGACCGCCCGCCGATCTGCGCGAGCGCATAGTCGCGGCAGGCGGCGTCGTCGTACTGGAACGCCTCGAACGACCTGGCGCGTCCCGGCAGCGCCTGCAGCGACGGCCCGGTCGGCACGCTAGCGCAGCCGGCCAGACCGAGCGCGACCGCCAGTGTCGCGAGCTTGAAAGTGCGTCGCATGATCGGCTCCGCGAGGATCGGCTTCAGTTCACCGGCTGCGGCGGCACGCGCTGCCAGCCGCCCGGGCATTCCTTCACGTACGGGTAGTAGCCCTTCGCGCTCGGACACCAGTACCACCACTCGGTCTGCGGCGGCGCGGCCTCGTCGTCGCGCTCGACGTAGACGGGAGGTGCGGACGGCGCGACCACGACCGGCGGCGCCGGGTAGTAGTAGGCGGGCGGCGGATAGTAGTAGCGCGGCCCCCAGTAGTACGGGCCGGGATAACCGAAGTGCAGCACAACGCCGCCGCGCCAGCGTCCGTGCGCCTCCGCCGGTTCGGCGGTCGCCAGCAGCGCAAGCGCGGCCGCGCACGCGGCCATCAGGAACTTCAGGACTCTCATCGCGATTCCCCTGCGGCTAACCGAAAGAACAGCCCTCCGAATGCTGTTCACCTAACGCCCATTGTCGCGATGCGCGCACGGGCGACAAGACGAAAGGCGTTGAAGTTGTAACGCTTCGTTGCAGAGCCGGAGGGCGGCCAGGTGGGTCAGTGCCGGCTTCGCCGCCGCAACCGCGTGACGTCTCAGCCGGGCGGACGCAGCCGCAAGCGCTCCGAGCGCCGCCGCAGCAGCTCGGCTGCGACCAGCAGCAGGCAAGCGAGCAGCACGAGCAGCGTGCCGGCGGCGGTGATCGTCAGGCTGATGTTGTCGTTGATGCCGGCGAACATCTGGCGCGGCAGCGTGCGCTGGCCGGGGCCGGTCAGCAGCAGCGCGACGACGACTTCGTCGAACGAGGTCGCGAACGCGAACAGCGCGCCCGAAAACACGCCCGGAAAGATGATCGGCAACGCGACCTTGCGGAACGCGAGCCACGGCGGCGCGCCGAGGCTCGCCGCAGCGTTCAGCAGATTGCGGTCGAAGCCCGCCAGCGTCGACAGCACGGTGACCAGAACGAACGGGCTCCCGAGCGCGGCGTGCGCGAGCATCAGTCCCAGGTAGCCGTCGGCGAGCCCGACCTTCGCGAACGCGAAATACACGCCGACCGCGACGATCACCACCGGAACGACCAACGGCGACAGCAGCACGGCGAACAGCAGCCGCCGACCGGGAAAGCGCGCGCGCCAGAAACCGAAAGCGGCGAGCGTGCCGAGCGCCGTCGCGATGACGGTCGCGCCGCTGCCGACGATCAGGCTGTTCTTCAGCGCCGGCAGCCACAGCTCGGACGTGAAGAAGTCCTCGTACCAGCGCAGCGACAGCCCGGGCAGCGGAAAGTGCAGGAACGATCCCGCGGAGAACGACAGCGGAACGATCACGCCGATCGGCGCGACCAGGAACACGAGCACGAGACCCGCGAAGGTCCACAACGCATAACGCGCGATGCGTTGGGCGGCGGTTTCGTACGCCACGCTCATCCCATCCTGATCCGGTCGATGCCGACCAGGCGGTCGTACACGTAGTACAGCGCGACCGTGGCCGCGAGCAGCGCGAGCGAAAGCGCGGCGGCCATGCCCCAGTTGATCGTCTTGCTCGCGTAGAACGCGACGAAGTAACTGAGCATCTGGTCGTCCGGCCCGCCGACCAGCGCCGGCGTGATGTAGTAGCCGAGCGCCTGGATGAAGACCATCAGCACGCCCGCCCCCACGCCCGGCAGCGTCTGCGGCGCATAGACGCGCCAGAACGCGGTCGACGGCCGCGCGCCGAGCGACAGCGCCGCGCGCACGTGCACCGGCGGAATCGTGCGCATCACCGCGTACAGCGGCAGCACCATGAACGGCAGCAGCACGTGCGTCATCGCCGTGTAGACGGCGGCGCGCCGGTACAGCATCTCGAGCGGCGCTTCGATCAGCCCCGCCTGCAGCAGCGCCGAATTGAGCACGCCCTCGCGCTGCAGCAGCACCACCCACGCGGACGTGCGCACCAGGAGCGAGGTCCAGAACGGCAGCAGCACGAACACCAGCAGCACGTTCGCGGTGCGTGCGGGCAGCGTGGCGAGCACGTAGGCGAGCGGATAGCCGAGCACGAGGCACAGCACGGTGACCGCGGTAGCGATCGCGAACGTGCGGCCCAGCACCTGCACGAAGATCGCTTCCTCGCGCGGCGCGCCGGCCAGGCGTCCGTCGGCCGTCTGCTTCAGATCGAGTGCGGCGAGCAGGAAGAGCGAAGTCGTCGGCCCGGACGCGCGCTTGATCGCGCCCCAGGTTTCGATCTCGCCCCACTTCGGATCGATGCCGGTGAGCACCTCGCGCGCCGTCGTTTCGAGCCGCTCGGGCAGCGCGCGTCCGGTCGAGAAGAGCAGCGTGCGGAAGCCGCTCACGTCGTAGTTCAGCCGCGTGGCCGCCGGCGCCAGCGTGCCGGCCGCGCGCGCCGCGCGCACGTCGTCGATCAACGCGGCGAAGGTCGCTTCGTCGGGCAAGTCGCGACCATCCCAGCGCTGGATCGCGCGCGTGACGTTCGGCAGCGCTTCGGCCAGCTCGGTGTCGACGAAGCTCTTCGTCAGCAGCGCGCCGATCGGGCCGATGAAGGTCAGCAGCAGGAAGAGCAGAAGCGGCGCGGTGAGCAGCACCGCCTTGAGCTTGCGCGCGCGTTCGGCGCGGGCGAGTTGCTGCGCGAGCGAACGATCGCCGATCCGGACTGAAGCAGCCATGGGTCGCGGCACCCCCGAGCGTTGAGCCGCTTCGACGCTGTCGATGTCGGCTCGAACGCGAGAGCTATTCCGGCGCGTGTTCAGCGCGTCCGGAATAGCCGCGAGCAGGTTACTTTGCGAGCCACGCGTTGAACCGCTGGTTCAGCTTGTCGAGGTTCTCCAGCCAGAACTTGTCGTTCAGGTACAGCGAAACCTTCAGGTTCGCCGGATTGGTCGGCAGATCCGGCAGCACGGCCTTGTCGACGAGCGCGGTGGCGGCGACGTGCGTGATGCCGTAGGGGATCTTCGGCGGCAGGTTCTTCTGGTTCTGCGGGTCGCTCGCGAACGCGATGAACTGCTCGGCGGCCGCCTTGTTCGGCGAGCCCTTCATGATCACCCACGAGTCGATCGTGTACAGGCTGCCGTTCCAGCTCATCTTGAAGTTCTTCTTGTCGGTCTTGTTGGCGGCCGCGATGCGCCCGTTGTACGCGGACACCATGACCGCCTCGCCGGAAGCGAGCATCTGCGGCGGCTGCGAGCCCTTTTCCCACCAGATCAGGTGCGGCTTCAGTTGCGACAGCTTGTTGAACGCGCGGTCGACGCCGGCCGGCGTCGATAGCGTCTTGTAGACGTCCGCCGGCGCGACGCCGTCGGCCAGCAGCGCGATCTCGAGGTTGGTCTTCGGTCCCTTGCGCAGCGCGCGTTTGCCCGGGTACTTCTTGACGTCCCAGAAGTCCTTCCAGCTCTTCGGCCCGTCCTTGATCTTGTCGCCGTCGTACGCGAGCACGAAGTTGTAGACGATCGAGCCGACGCCGCAGTCGTGCACGGCGTCTTTCAGGAATTTGTCGCGGCCGCCGAGCTTGGCCCAGTCGAGTTTCTCGAACAGCCCTTCTTCGCAGCCGAGCAGCAGCTCTTCGCTCTCGACCTGAACGACGTCCCAGTTGTTGGCGCCGCCCTGCAGCTTCGCGCGCAGCACGCCGATGCCGCCGTCCCAGCTTTCGTCGACCATCTTGATCTTGGTCTTCTCCATGAACGGCTTGAAGTAGACCTCCTTCTGCGCGTCCTGGTAGGCGCCGCCCCACGAAATCACCGACAGCGGCCGCCCCTGCGCGTACGCCGCCGTGCTGCCGACTGCCAGTGCCACCCCGACGGCAAGGGCCGCGTTCAACGTCCTGATGCTCATCTTCTTCTCCTCCAAGAAAGACTTCACCCCGGAAACACCACTGTACTCGCGGCCGGCCAGCGCGCGACGGCCGCCGCGCCGACCGGCGGGATCGCGCCCGCCGCCTGCACCGGCACGTTGGCGACGACCTCGCCCGCTGCGCCGCGCAGCCGCACGCGCACGTGGCCGCCGAGGAAGATCGTCTCCTCGACGCGGCCCGGCAGCGCGTTGTCGCCGTCGGCCCGATCGTCCGGAGCGGCGACCGCGATCCTTTCCGGCCGCACCGACAGCGTGGCCGGCGCCGGCGCGCGGCACGCAGCCGCAGCGCGTCCGCGGATGCGCACGCCGCCCGTGACTTCCGCAACGCATTGACCGTCGGCGCCCGCCTCGACGAGTTGCGCGGCGAGGCGGTTGCTCTCGCCGATGAACGAGGCGACGAACAGGTTCGCCGGCCGCTCGTAGATCGTCTGCGGGTCGTCGATCTGCTGGATCCTGCCCTGATGGAACACGGCGATGCGGTCCGACATCGTCAGCGCCTCAGCCTGGTCGTGCGTGACGTACACGGTCGTGATGCGGTGCCGCTGGTGCAGCCCGCGCAGCTCGAGCTGCATCTGTTCGCGCAGCTGCCGGTCGAGCGCGCCGAGCGGTTCGTCCATCAGAATGAGCTGCGGCTCGAACACGAGCGCGCGCGCGACCGCGACTCGCTGCTGCTGTCCGCCCGAAAGCTGCGCCGGCAGCCGCGCCTCGAAGCCCGGCAGTTGCACCATGTCGAGCGCGCGCTTGACGCGCGCTTCGATCTCGGCGCGCGGCAGCTTGCGCACCGCGAGCGGAAACGCGAGGTTTTCGCCGACGGTCATGTGCGGAAACAGCGCGTAGTTCTGGAACACCATGCCGAAGTTGCGCTTGTACGGCGGCAGCGCGTCGATCGGCTTGCCGCGCAGACGGATGTGGCCGGCGGTCGGCCGCTCGAAGCCGGCGAGCATCATCAGCGTCGTCGTCTTGCCCGATCCCGACGGACCGAGCAGCGACAGGAACTCGCCTTCGGCGATGGCGAGATCGAGCGCGTCGACGACGTTGGCGATGCCGTCGTACGTCTTGCAGACGCGCTCGAACGCGACGAAGCTCATCGGCGCGGACTACTTGCTGAAGCGTTCGGCGTACGCCTCGGTGTCGCGCAGCGCGCGGGTGAAGCGCGCGAGCATCTCGTCGATCTCGGACGGTTCGATCACGAGCGGCGGGCACAGCGCGACCGCCTCACCGAGCGCGCGCAGCACCAGGCCGTGCGCGTGCGCGCGCTCGGCGAAATAGCCGGCGATCGCGGCACCCGGCGGAAACGATTCCCTCGTCGTCTTGTTCTTGACCAGTTCGACCGCGGCGATCAGTCCCACGCCGCGCACCTCGCCGACGATCGGGCTGGCGGCGAGCGTGCGCAATCCTTCCTGCAACTGCGGCGCGAGCGAACGCACGCGCGCGGCGATGTCGACTTCGCGGTAGATCTTCATCGCCTCGATCGCGACCGCCGCGCCGAGCGGATGCGCGGAGTACGTGTAGCCGTGGCCGAAGGTGCCGATCTTCGCCGACTGCTCGGCGATCGGCTCGTACACGCGCTGCGAGATCAGCGTCGCCGAAAAAGGCACGTAGCCTCCCGTCAGCGCCTTCGCGCAGGTGAGGATGTCGGGCTCGATGTCGTAGGTCTGGCTGCCCCACATCTGGCCGGTACGGCCGAAGCCGCAGATCACCTCGTCGGCGATCATCAGGATGTCGTGCTGCTTCAGGATCGGCTGCACGAGATCGAAGTAGCCCTCCGGCGGCGGGATCACGCCGCCGGCGCCCATCACCGGCTCGGCGATGAAGGCGGCGATCGTCTCCGGCCCTTCGCGCTCGATCAGCTGCCCGAGACTGCGCGCGAGCCGCGCGGCGAACGCCTCCTCGCTTTCGCCCGGCTGCGCGAAGCGCCAGTGGTGCGGGCAGTCGGTATGCAGCACGTCGGGTCCGGGCAGGTCGAAACCGGTGTGCAGATGCGGCAGGCCGGTCAGGCTCGCCGCGGCGACGCTCACGCCGTGGTAGCCCTTGGTGCGCGCGATGATCTTCTTCTTGTGCGGCCGGCCGAGGGCGTTGTTGTAGTAGCGCACGAGCTTGATCGCGGTGTCGTTGGCGTCCGATCCGCTCGTGCCGAAGAAGACGCGCGCCATCTTCCCCGGCGCGATCGCGAGCAGCTCGCGCGCGGCCTCGATCGCCACGTCCGAGGTCTTGTGCGCGAAACCGTGGTAGTAGGGCAGCGTGTTCAGTTGCTTCGTCGCGGCGGCGATCAGCCGCTCGTTCGAGAAGCCGAGCGAACAGCACCACAGCCCCGCCAGGCCCTCGATGTACTCGCGCCCTTCCACGTCGTAGACGTGGATGCCGCGGCCGCGCGCCATGATCACCGGGCCGCGCTCCTCGTGCCTGCGCAGGTTGGTGTACGGATGCAGCGACTGCAGCTTGTCGAGTTCGGCCAGCGCGGCGGGCGTGTTCATCGGCGCGTCTCCCCGTTTGCGGGCAAGAATACCCCGGAGATTCCCCCGACGACGCGCGCCGGCGGCCGCGCTACGATCCGCGCCGCCTTTTTCCGGTCGCAGGGAGCGCGATGAGAGTTCTCGTTCTGGGCAGCGGCGTCATCGGCACTTCGATCGCGTGGTACGCGGCGCAGTCCGGTCACGAAGTCACGGTGATCGATCGTCAGCCCGGACCCGCGCTCGAAACCAGCTTCGCCAACGCGGGCGAGGTTTCACCCGGCTATTCGGCGCCGTGGGCCGGACCGGGCGTGCCGATCAAGGCGATCAAGTGGATGCTGATGACGCACAGCCCGCTCGTCATCTGGCCGCTGCTGGATGCCGCGATGTGGCGCTGGGGCTGGCTGATGCTGCGCAACTGCACCGAGCGCGCGTACGCGCTGAACAAAAGCCGCATGGTGCCGATCGCCGAGTACAGCCGCGACTGCCTGCGGCAGTTGCGCGCCGACACGGGCATCGCCTACGACGAACGCACGCTCGGCACGCTGCAGCTCTTTCGCACGCAAAAGCAGCTCGACGGCATCGGCAAGGACATCGAGGTGCTGCGGCAATACGGCGTGGCCTACGAAGTGCTCGACCGCGCGGGTTTCTGCCGCGTCGAGCCGGCGCTGCGGCACACGAAGGAGAAGTTCGTCGGCGCGCTGCGGCTGCCGGGCGACGAGACCGGCGACTGCTACCAGTTCACGTGCCGGCTCGCCGAGAGGGCGCAGGCGCGCGGCGTGGACTTCCGCTACGGCACCACGATCGACGCGATCGCCGCCCACGACGGGCGCATCGCCGGCGTGCGCACTTCCGCCGGCGTGCTGACCGCCGACGCCTACGTCTGCGCGCTCGGCAGCTATTCGCCGCTGCTGCTCAAGCCGATCGGCATCGATCTGCCCGTGTATCCGGTCAAGGGCTATTCGATTACGGTGCCGATCGTCGATGCCGTGCACGCGCCCGAGTCGACGATCATGGACGAGACGCACAAGGTCGCGGTCACGCGGCTCGGCGACCGCATCCGCGTCGGCGGCACGGCGGAACTCGCGGGCTACAGCCTCGCGCTGCGCGCGGCCCGCCGGGCGACGCTCGAACACGTCGTCACCGATCTGTTTCCGCGGGGCGGCGACGTCGCGCGCGCGAGCTTCTGGTGCGGTCTGCGCCCGATGACGCCGGACGGCACGCCGGTCGTCGGCGGCACGCCGTATCCGAATCTGTATCTCGCCACCGGCCACGGCACGCTCGGCTGGACGATGGCCGCGGGCACCGGACGCGTGATCGCCGACCTGCTATCGGGCCGCCGGCCCGAGATTTCGCTCGACGGCCTGACGATGGCGCGTTATCCGCGCGCGTGGCGCGGCTAGCCCGCGGCCTTCGCCTTTTCCTCGAGCGCGGCCCAGCGGTCGAACTTCTCGGCGAGCAGCCGCTCGATCGCCGCGGCGCGTGCGCGGTCGGCGCGGATCGCGTCCGCGCCGCGCTTGTGATAGTCGGCACTGCTCATCGCCGCGGTCAGTTCCGACTGCTCGCGCTCGAGCGCCTCGATTTCGCCGGGCAGCGCTTCGAGCTCGCGCTGTTCCTTGAAGCCGAGCTTCGGCTTCGCTCCCTCGCCCCGCTTGCGGGGAGAGGGTTGGGGTGAGGGGCTTTCGGCCTTGGTCGGTCGCCCCTCACCCTCTCCCCGCTCGCGGGGAGAGGGAATCTCCTGCGGTCGCTGCACCAGCCAGTCCGAATACCCGCCGACGTATTCCTTCCACACGCCGCCGCCCTCGGCCGCGATCGTCTGCGTGACGACGTTGTCGAGGAACGCCCGGTCGTGGCTGACGAGCAGCAACGTGCCTTCGTACTCCTGCAGCGTCTGCTCGAGCAGTTCGAGCGATTCGATATCCAGATCGTTGGTCGGCTCGTCGAGCACGAGCAGGTTGGCCGGCTGAGCGAACAGCCGCGCGAGCAGCAGGCGGTTGCGTTCGCCGCCCGACAGCGTTCCGACCGGTGCCGCCGCCCGCCGCGGCGGAAAGAGGAAGTCGCCGAGATAACCGATCACATGCTTGCGTACGCCGGCGATCTCGACCCAGTCGGAACCCGGCGCGATCGTTTCGGCGACGGTCTTGTCCGGGTCGAGCGCCTCGCGCATCTGGTCGAAGTACGCGACCTGCAGGTTCGTTCCGTGCCGCACCGTCCCGCTGTCGGGTTCAAGTGCGCCGACGATCAGCTTCAGCAGCGTGCTCTTGCCGGCGCCGTTCGGACCGATCAGCCCGATCCGGTCGCCCCGTCGGATCACGCTCGAGAACCCGCGCACGACGGCGCGCTCGCCGAAGCGTTTCGTCACGTTCTCGAGTTCGGCGACGAGCTTGCCCGAGCGTTCGCCGGCGTCCAGCGCGAGCTTGATCCGGCCGCTGCGCTCGCGCCGCGCCGCGCGCTCGCGCCGCAACTGTTCGAGCCGCGCGACGCGCCCGGCGTTGCGCGTGCGGCGCGCTTCGATGCCCTTGCGGATCCACGCCTCTTCCTGCGCCCAGAACCTGTCGAAGCGCCGCGCGGCCTTGTCCTCGGCCTCCAGCTCGCTTTCGCGCCGCCGCTCGAAGTCGCTGTAGTTGCCCGGATACGCGCGCAGCGCGCCGCGATCGAGCTCGACGATGCGCGTGGCGACGCGGTCGAGGAACGCGCGGTCGTGCGTGATGACGATCGACGTCGGCGCGCCCTTCTGGGCGAGCATCGATTCGAGTTGCGCGATCGCGTCGATGTCGAGATGGTTGGTCGGCTCGTCGAGCAGCAGCAGCTCGGGCTGCAAGGCGAGCGCCAGCGCGAGCGCGCCGCGCTTGCGCTCGCCGCCCGAAGCCGCGGCCGGATTCGTATGGCCGTCGAGTCCGAAGCGGTGCAGGTACTCGGCGAGCCGCG
The DNA here is from genome assembly GCA_016861185.1 of Betaproteobacteria bacterium. Classification (GTDB taxonomy): domain Bacteria; phylum Pseudomonadota; class Gammaproteobacteria; order Burkholderiales; family Burkholderiaceae_F; genus DSNY01. The sequence continues at coordinate 19,727 of BOKW01000001.1, read as the reverse complement.
CTTCGGTGCGCCAGCGCTCGCGCTCGTCGTGCATGTGTTCGATGCCGCCGCGCACGAGCAGGCTTTCGCGCAGCGTGTGCGCGGCGGGCAGCTCGGGCTCCTGCTCGACCAGCGCGACGCGCAGCCCGTCGCGCCGCTTGATCTCGCCGCCGTCGAGCGGAAGGCGGCCGGCGATCACGTTCAGCAGCGACGACTTGCCGCTGCCGTTGCGACCGATCAGCCCGATGCGGTCGCCGTCGCCCACCGCGAGTTGCGCGCGGTCGAGCAGCGGCAGGTCACCGAATGCGAGCTGCGCATCGAGCAGGGAAAGCATCGTCATGGGGACGAGGATAGCCGGCCGCTGTCGCTGCACTTCGGCGTGCCGAGGCGGTTGGATTCACCACCGAGACACCGAGAACACCGAAAAAGACTTTGGTTTTGCTCTGTGTCTCGGTGGTCAAACCCGCGCTTGCGGCTCCGCTCCGGAGCCGAGTTGACGCCGCCTGGATTGCTGCGCATCCTTGGCCGGCATGGAACACACGCCGCCCGCCGAACCGATCTGGCGACCGTCCGAGGAACGCATCCGCCGCGCGCGGATCACGGCGTTCGTCGAATGGCTCGCGCGCAACCGCGGGCTGCAGTTCGCCGACTACGAATCGCTGTGGCGCTGGTCGACGACCGACGTCGAAGGTTTCTGGAGCGCGGTCTGGCAGTTCTTCGACGTGCGCGCCTCCGCCCCGTATGCGCGCGTGCTCGACGAGCCACGCATGCCCGGTGCGCGCTGGTTCGAGGGGGCGCGGCTGAACATCGTCGACCAGGTGTTCCGCCACGCGACCGACGCCCGGCCGGCGATCGTCGCGCGCAACGAATCCGGCGCGCGCGCCGAGCTTTCGTGGCGCGAGCTGACGCGGCAGGTCGCGTCGCTCGCCGAGTCGCTGCGTTCGCACGGCATCGCGCCCGGCGATCGCGTCGTCGCCTACCTGCCCAACGTGCCGCAGACGATGGTCGCGTTCCTCGCGTGCGCGTCGGTCGGCGCGGTGTGGTCGGTGTGCTCGCCCGACATGGGACCGGTCGCCGTGCTCGACCGCTTCCGCCAGATCGAACCGAAGCTGCTGATCGCGTGCGACGGTTATCGCTACGGCGGCAGGACCTACGACCGCGCGAGCGTGGTCGCCGAGATCCGCGCCGCGCTGCCGACGCTGGCGCACACCGCGATCGTTCCTGTGCTGGGCGAGTCGCTCGACGCGTCGAAGTTCCCCGGCGCGCTCGCATGGAAGGACCTCGTCGCGCGCAAAGCCGAGCTGCACACCGAGCAGGTCGCCTTCGACCATCCGCTGTGGATCGTCTATTCGTCGGGAACGACCGGCGTGCCGAAGGCGATCGTGCACGGTCACGGCGGCGTGCTGCTCGAAGCGCTGAAGGGCATCGGGCTGCATCGGGACGTGCAGGCGGGCGACCGCTTCCACTGGTACACCAGCACCGGCTGGATCATGTGGAACGTGCAGTTCAGCTGCCTGCTGGTCGGCGCGACGAGCTGCCTGTACGACGGCAATCCCGGCTGGCCCGATCTGGGCGCGCTGTGGCGCTTCGTCGCCGACGAGCGCATCGACTTCTTCGGTGCAGGCGCCGCCTTCTACGCGAACTGCATGAAGGCTGGCATCGAGCCGGCGCAGATCGCCGACTTCGGTTCGCTGCGCACGCTCGGGTCGACCGGCTCGCCGCTGCCGCCCGAGGCGTATCGCTGGGTGTACGCGCACGTCAAGCGCGACGTGTGGCTCGTTTCGATCGCCGGCGGAACGGATCTCGCCGGCGCTTTCCTGACCGGGCTGCCGACGCTGCCGGTGTACGAAGGCGAAATGCAATGCCGCGCGCTGGGGCTCAAGGTCGAGGCGTGGGACGACGCAGGCCGGCCGGTGCTCGACGAGGTCGGCGAGCTGGTCTGTGCGGCGCCGTTTCCTTCGATGCCGCTTTACTTCTGGAACGACCCCGAGGGCCGTCGCTACCGCGAAAGCTACTTCGACGCGTACCCGGGCGTGTGGCGGCACGGCGACTGGCTGCGGCTCGTGCCGCGGCCGGAGGCGGTCGGCGCGATCATCTACGGGCGTTCGGACGCGACGATCAACCGGCACGGCATCCGCATGGGCACGGCCGAGCTGTACCGCGCGGTCGAAGCGATTCCCGACGTGCTCGATTCGCTGGTCGTCGATCTGGAGTATCTCGGCCGCGCCTCGTACATGCCGCTGTTCGTCGTGCTGCGCGAGGGTGTCGAGCTGAACGATGCGCTGAAGCAGCGCATCACCGCGCGCATCCGCGAGGCGCTGTCGGCGCGTCACGTGCCCGACGAGATCATCGCGATCGCCGAGGTGCCGCGCACGCTGTCGGGCAAGAAGATGGAGTTGCCGATCAAGAAGCTGCTGCTCGGCCATCCGCTGGAGAAGGTCGCGCATCCGGACGCGATGGCCAACCCGGCGAGCCTCGGCTGGTTCGTCGAGTTCGCTCGTCGGCGCGCGCAAGCCCCCGCGGAATCGAAGTGAAGCGCAAAGCGGCCCCCGTGCCGCAGACCCGGCTCGGGCGGCTGGCGCGGCTCGGGCTGGCGGCCGGCGAGTTGGCGGTCGGCGGCGCGCTCGAAGGGCTGCGGCGACTGGCGCGGCAGCAGCCGGCCGCGGGTCCCGCGCTGCTGTCGGCCGCGAACGCGCGGCGGCTCGCCGAAAGGCTCGCGCGGCTGCGCGGCGCGGCGATGAAGCTCGGCCAGTTGCTGTCGCTGCAGGGCGACGACGTGCTGCCGCCGGAGTTCTCGCAGGCGCTCGCGGTGCTGCGCGCCGAGGCGGCGCCGATGCCCGTCGAGCAGTTGCGCCGCGTGCTGGGCCGCGAGTTCGGCAAGGGCTGGGAGCGGCGCTTCGCGCGCTTCGACTGGGAGCCGATCGCCGCCGCGTCGATCGGCCAGGTGCATCGGGCGCGCACGGCCGACGGGCGCGAGCTGGCGCTGAAGATCCAGTACCCCGGCGTGGCGCGCTCGATCGCGAGCGATGTCGAGAACGTCGCCGCGCTGCTGCGGCTGTTCAATCTGTTGCCGCTCGACCTCGAGATCGCCGGACTGGTCGCCGAGGCGAAGCGGCAGTTGCTGCAGGAGGCCGACTATCGTGCCGAAGCGGGTTTCCTCGAGCACTTCGCCAGGCTCGTCGCCGACGAACCGCTGCTGGTCGTTCCGCGCGTGCATCGCGACTTCACGACCGCGCGCGTGATGGCGATGGACTATGTCGAAGGCGCGCCGCTCGAATCGCTCGCCGAAGAAGGCGTGCCGCAGGCGCGGCGCGACGCGGTCGGCGCGCTGCTCGAGCGGCTGATGTTCAGGGAACTCTTCGAGTTCCGCGTGATGCAGACCGATCCGAACTTCGCCAACTATCTGGTGCAGCCCGGCGGCCGGGTCGTGCTGCTCGACTTCGGTTCGACGCGCGCGTTCACGCCGGCTTTCGTCGCCAACTACGCGCGCATCACGCGCGCGGCGATCGACGGCGACCTCGAGGCGATCGCGCGCCACGCGGTCGCGATCGGCTACGTCACGCGCGACGACCCGCCCGAGCGCGTGCGCGCCGCGGTGGACGTGATCCTGCTCGTCTGCGAGCCGCTGCGCTGGCGCGGCCCGTACGACTTCGCCGCGTCGGATCTGCCGGCGCGCGCGCGGGCGCTCGGTTTCGAACTCGCGGTGCGGCGCGGGCTGCTGCGCGGGCCGCCGCCGGAGACGATCTTCCTGCACCGCAAGCTGGTCGGCTCGTTCCTGCTGCTCGCGCGGATCCGCGCGCGCGTCGACGCGCAGGCGCTGGTGCTGCCGCTGCTCGACGCGGCGCTCGCGCGGGCGCGCTGAACTATCCGGCCGCGCGCTCGGCCACGGGCACCGGCTGGCGCGCGCTCGCGATCAGCACGATGCCCGAGGCGGCCAGCGCGAGCGCGGCCGCATGCAGCGCGGTGAAAGTCTCGCCGAGCAGCCCTACGCCGACCAGCGTCGCCGCGATCGGCAGCGCGACCGTGAAGACGCCCGCCTGGTTGGCCGGCACATGCTTCATGCCGGCCATCCACAGCCAGACCGCGAACAGGCTCGCGGCGAGCGAATAGAAGACGAGCAGGGCCCAGTGCCCGGCGCCGAGCGCGCCGAAGTCGAAGCGCGCAAGCTGCCACAAGCCGAAAGGCGCGATCAGCGCGAGCCCCCACAGGTTGATCAGCGCCGAAACCCGCAGCGGCGTGCGCGTCGCCGAAAGCCGCTTGGCGAGGATCACGTAGGTCGCTTCGCAGAGCACGGCGCCGAAGAGCAGCAAATTGCCGAGCAGCGTGGCCGGCCGCGCCGCATCCGCGCCGGCTTTGGCGAACTGCAGCAGCGCCACGCCGCCGACCGCGAGCGCGACCGCGGCGAGCGCGCGGCGCGTCAGGCGCTCGCCGAGCACGATGCGCGACAGCACTGCGACGACCGCGGGCAGCGTGGCGAGGATCACGCCGGCGGCGGTCGCGGTCGTCAGCGAAACCCCGGTCAGCATGCAGATCGAGAACAGGAAATTGCCGAAGAACGACATCGTGAAAAGCTGCCGGCGTTCGCGCGGCGAAAGCGGCGCCTCGCCCGCCGCGCGCCGCGTCCAGGGGATCATCGCGAACGCCGCGATGCCAAAACGCAGGAAAGCGAGCGCGAACACGGGGATCGCCGCGACCAGCGGCTTCGACAGCGCGACGTAGACGCCGACCAGCGACATCGAGGCCAGCAGCAGCAGATAGGCGAGCGCGCGCGACGGCGATCCGGACATGCACGGATTGTCGCAGGCGTGCAAGAATGGCCGCATGGTCGAGGGGGTTTCGAATGCGTCGCGCTGCGCCCGATGCGGCGCGGCGTTCCGCTGCGGCATCGGCGATGCCGGCGGCTGCTGGTGCGCGCAGCTTCCGCCCGCGCCGCTCGAGCGTCTGGAGGCCGACGCCGGTTGTTTGTGCCCGGCCTGTCTTGCCGTCCTGACCGGCTCGGAAGCACGCACGCGCATGACGACATAACGAATCGGCCGGCGCGCGGCGCGGATCGGCGCCTACGCTGCGCGCTTCGGCTCACGGAGGGGGCATGGCCATCGCACGCGCACTCCAGTCGGCCGCCGCCGCACTCCTGTGCGGGCTGGCGGCATCGCCCGCGCTTGCGCAGCACCTCGACTGCTCGGTGCAAGGCGCCGATCGCGCGCTCGCGATCGCGTGCGCGGAGCGGCGTGCCGAGGACGCCATGCGCTCGATCAGCGCGCGCTACACGGAGATCTGGGCGCGCCTGTCGCCGGCCCAGCGGCAGGCGTTCTCCGCCTACGAACGGCGCTGGCTGTATCCGGGCCGGTTCGAAGAGCGCGACCGCTGCGCGGCGCGGCACGCCGCGCTGGGCGATCCCGAGCTGCTCGCCGCGATCTGCCTTGCCGAAGTGACCGAGCGCCACCTCGCCACGCTGCAGGCGCCGTCGTCGACCGCCAGCGCGCGCTGAGGCGGGCCGCGGCGCTCGCGCGCCGGGCGCCGGCACGCCGCGGTGTAGGATCGCCCGCGCATCCACACGGGCGCCGCGGCGTGCCCGACAAGAACAAGCTGAGGAGACGATGGCGAGCGAACGCCCCTGGCTGCGCTTCTACGGCAGCGTGCCGGCCAGCCTCGACTATCCGAAAGTCACCCTGTACGAAGCGGTCGTCGCCAGCGCGCAGCGGCAGCCGGACGCGATCGCGTGGGACTTTCTGGACACGACCTGCACGTATCGCGACTTCGTCGCCGCGATCGATACGTGCGCGAACGCACTGGCCGCACTGGGCTTGAAAGCCGGCGAGCGGCTGCTGATCTCGATGCCGACCTCGCCGCAGGGCGTGATCGCGTTCTATGCGGCGAACAAGCTCGGCGTGCTGCCGGCGATGATCCATCCGCTGTCGACGCCGCCGGAGATCGAGCACTATCTGAACGCCAGCCGCGCGCGCACGGCGTTGACGCTCGACGCGTTCTACGACCGCTTTGCCGCGGTCAAGCCGAGGCTTGCGCTGGAACGCATCGTGCTGGCGCGCATCCCCGACTACCTGTCGCCGGTCAAGCGATTCGGTTTCTGGCTGACCAAGGGACGGAAGATTCCGAAGGTGCCGGACGACGCGCGTGTGCGCTGGTGGAGCGCATTGATGCGCGGGCCGCATCCGGAAGCCCCGCGCGCCGACGCGAAGACCGACGATCCGGCGGCGATCCTGTTTTCCGGCGGAACGACCGGGCTGCCGAAGGGCATCGTGCTGTCGAACCGCAACCTGATCGCCGAAGGCATGCAGGCGGCCACGTGGGGCGGCATGGGGCGCGGCGACTCGATCCTCGCGATCCTGCCGATCTTTCACGGCTTCGGCCTCGGCGTGTGCGTCAACGCCGCGTTCATGGCGGGCGGTACCTCGATCCTGGTGCCGGTCTTCGACGCAAAGGCCGTCGCGAAACTGCTGCGCAAGAAGCGGCCGAACCTGCTGGTCGGCGTGCCGACGCTGTTCGACGCGCTGGCGAAGGACCCTTCGCTCGCGAAAGCGGATCTGTCGTGCCTGCGCGCGACTTTCTCCGGCGCCGACACGCTGCCGCGTCCGGTCAAGGAGCGCTTCGAGCAGCTCGTCGCCGAACGCGGCGGCAAGGTCAAACTGCTGGAGGGCTACGGGCTGACCGAAGCGGTGACCGCGATCATGGCGATGCCGGTCAACGAGTACCGCGAGCGCTCGATCGGCGTGCCTTTCCCGGACATGCTCGCGAAGATCTGCGTGCCCGGTACGACCGACGAGGCGCCGGTCGGCGAGGAGGGCGAAATCTGCGTGTCCGGCCCCGCGGTAATGCTCGGCTATCTCGACGATCCCGAGGCCACGCGACAGACGCTGCGCGTGCACGCCGACGGCCGCACCTGGCTGCACACCGGCGACCTGGGCCGGCGCGACGCCGACGGCTTCTTCTACTTCACCGTGCGGCTGAAGCGGATGATCAAGTCGTCGGGCTTCAACGTGTATCCGGCGCAGGTCGAAGGCGTGCTGTACCGCCATCCGCTGGTCGCCGAAGCCTGCGTGGTCGGCGTGCCCGACGAAGCGCAGGTCGAGCGCGTCAAGGCCTACGTCGTGCTGAAGGACCCGGCGCAGGCGAACGACGCGACCGCGCAGGCGCTGATCGACTTCTGCCGGCAGAACCTGATCAAGTGGTCGTGTCCGCGCGAAATCGAGTTCCGCACCGAACTGCCGAAGACGCGCGTCGGCAAGATCGACTTCAAGGTGCTCGTGCAGGAACACGTCGCGCGGGTGGAGAAGGGATGAATTCACCACCGAGACACCGAGAGCACCGAGAGAGACGAAATGCTTTTCTCCGTGTTCTCCGTGTCTCTGTGGTGAAAACCAGTCCCTGCGAAGGCCTTCGATCTCACCGCAGGGGCGCAGAGGAAGGCAATGACGAGTTCTGCGTCTCCGTGTTGAACGGGAAGCGATGAAACCCGAACCGATCGCAACGCACGGCGGCGACCGCGTCGCCGCTGCCCTGCAGGCGCACGCGGTGCGCTTCGTCTTCGCGCTGTGCGGCGGGCACATCTCGCCGATCCTGACGGCGGCCAAGGCGCGCGGCATCCGCGTCGTCGACGTGCGCGACGAGGCGACCGCGGTATTCGCCGCCGACGCAGTCGCGCGGCTCACGGGCACGCCCGGCGTGGCCGCGGTGACCGCAGGGCCGGGGCTGACCAACACGATCACCGCGCTGAAGAACGCGCAGCTCGCGCAGTCGCCGCTGGTGCTGCTCGGGGGTGCTGCGCCGACCGCGCTGCAGGGGCGGGGCGCGCTGCAGGACATCGACCAGCGCCCGCTCGTCGCACCGCACGTCAAGCTGTTCCGCAAGGTCACGCGCGTCGCCGATCTCGCGCCCGCGGTCGAAGAGGCGTTCGCCGCCGCGCGCGAGGGCGTTCCGGGTCCGACCTTCGTCGAATGCCCGGTCGATCTGCTGTACGACGAAGCGAGCATCCGCCAGTGGTACGCCGACGCCGCCGGCAAAGGCACCGCGCTCGCCGACAGGCTGCTGCGCTGGTATCTGCACCGGCATGTCGAGAAGATGTTCGCCGGGTCCGCGGCGCCGTGGTCGGCGCGCGCGCGCGACGTGCCTGCGCCGCGCGCAGCCGAAGCGCACGTGGCGCGGGCAGCGGCGCTGCTTTCCGCCGCGCAGCGGCCGCTCGCAGTGATCGGCAGCCAGGCGCTCGCCTGCGCGGACGCGGCCGACCGGATCGCCGCCGCGGTCACGCAACTCGGCATTCCCGTCTACCTGTCGGGCATGGCGCGCGGGCTGCTCGGCCGCGAGCATCCGCTGCAGCTTCGACACCAGCGCCGGCAGGCGCTGCGCGAAGCCGACTGCGTGCTGCTTGCCGGCGTGCCGTGCGACTTCCGGCTCGACTACGGCCGCCACGTGCGCCGCTCCGCGAAGCTCATCGCCGCCAACCGCAGCGCGCGCGAGGCGCGGATGAACCGCCGGCCGGATCTGGCGGCGATCGGCGACGCGGGCCTGTTCCTCGAAGCGCTCGCGGCGAAGTGCGGGACGATCTCGCGCGCCGAGTGGATCGCCCAACTGCGCACGCGCGACGCCGCGCGCGAGGCGGAGATCGACCGCGACGCCGCAGCAGGCGGCGAGCACGTCAATCCGCTCGCGTTTTTCCGCGCGCTCGATCGCAGCGCCGGCGACGACGCGGTGTTCGTGGCCGACGGCGGCGATTTCGTCGCGACCGCGTCGTACATCGTCCGGCCGCGCGCGCCGCTCGCGTGGCTCGATCCGGGCGTCTTCGGCACGCTCGGCGTGGGGGCAGGCTTCGCGCTGGGCGCCGCGCTGGCGCGGCCCGGCGCGGAGGTGTGGATCCTGTTCGGCGACGGTGCGTGCGGCTACGGGCTCGTCGAATTCGACACCTTCGTGCGCCACGGCATCCCGGTGATCGCGGTCGTCGGCAACGATGCGGGCTGGACCCAGATCGCGCGCGAGCAGGTCAAGCTGCTCGGCGACGCCGTCGGCACCGTGCTCGCGCGCACCGACTACGACCGCGTGGCCGCGGGTTTCGGCGCCGAGGGCATCGCGGTGCGGACGATGGCCGAGGTCGAGCCCGCGCTCGCCCGCGCGCGCGAACTGGCCCGCGCGGGGCGGCCGGTGCTCGTCAACGTCTGGCTCGACAAGACCGACTTCCGCGAGGGCTCGATCTCGATGTAGCCACGCCGCCGGAAGCGGGCAAATTGCCCCGCCTTTTCGCTCGAATTCGCCCCGTCGCGGCAGCGAAGGCGATGCGACAGTGCATCTTCGGGGACGCGCGTCCGCACCTGCGGCGGCATGCCGCGCGCCTCCCGCGACACGATGGCTGACGCACCGTACATCAGGCCCGCCAGTACGCCGCAGGACGGCGTGCCCGCGCTCGTCGCCAACGTGTTCTTCGGCATCGCTGCGGTCGTGTGCGTGGCCGCCGCCGGCGTCGTGCTTTCGCTCGGCGGCAGCGCGGTGCATGCCATGCAGCAGGTCGGACTGGCCGCTGCGATTAGCTACGCCGTGTTGCTCGCCGTGGCGGCGCGCGTGGCGCGGCGCGGTCGCGTGCGGCTCGGCGTCATCGTCGGCCTGGCGTCCACGCTCGCTTGCGTGACCTTCTATGCCGCGGTCGGCGGACTCGGCATCCACGCCGTGCTGCTGGGCGCGTACGCGATCACGGTGCTGGTCGCCGGGGTGGTCATCGGCATGCGCGTCGCGCTCCTGTTCGCTGCGCTGTGCCTGTTCGCGCTCGGCGCGATGTATGCGGCCGAGTTGCGCGGCTGGCTGCCCGGCACCGCCCTCGTGGCCGCGATGCCGATGAACACACGGCTGCTGACGCACGCCCTGCTGCTCGCGATGGGCCTGCTGTTTTCCTGGATGCTGGCGCGCATCGTCCGCTCGTCGCTCGCCGAGGCGCAGACGCAGGAGGGCCGCTTCCGCGCGATGCTGGCGATCGCCTCGGACTGGTATTGGGAGCAGGACGAGCAGTTCCGCTTCACCTACATTTCGAGCGCGGTCGAGAACAAGACCGGTATCGCGCCGAACACCCATCTCGGCAAGACGCGCTGGGAGCTGCCCGAACTGGAGCTGACCGACGCGCAGTGGGCCGCGCACCGCGCCGACCTCGACGCGCACCGGCCGTTCCGCAACTTCGTGATGCGGCGGACCGATCGCGACGGCCGCCCGGTTTTCGTCAGCGTCAGCGGCGAACCCGTGTTCGACGCGCAGGGCCGCTTCCGCGGCTACTGGGGGGTGGGCCGCAACGTCACCGAAGAGGTCGAGGCGCGGCGCGCGCTCGAGCTGGGCGAGCGGCGCTACCGCGAGCTGTTCATGCGCTCGCCTTCGCCCTTCATCATCCATCGCCACGGCTTCGTGCTGGTCGCCAACGAGGCCGCGGCGAGACTGTTCGGCTACCCGTCCGCGGAGGCGATGGTCGGACTCGCGATGGTCGAGCTGAACCATCCGGAGTCGCGCCTGTTCTCGGCGCAGCGCATCGCGCAGATGGAGGCCACGCCCGTCGGCGGTTCGGTACCGACCGCCGAGATCCGGATGCAGCGCCGCGACGGCCAGGACCTGTTCGTGCAGGCCTCGGTCGTCCGCGTCGACCACCGCGACGGTCCGGCCAGCCTGTCGATCTACTTCGACCTGACCGAACGCAAGCGCGCCGAGGCGCGGCTTGCGCGCTCCGAGGCGATGTTCTCGCAGCTCTTCGAGGCGGGCGCCGACAGCATCATCGTGACCGAAGCCGCGAGCGGGCGCGTCGTGCTCGCCAACGAAGGCTTCACGCGCATCACCGGCATCGCCGTCGACGCGGCGCGCGGCCGCACGACCGTCGAGCTGGGCATCTGGTCCGACCTCGAGCAGCGCAAGGCCTTCATCGACCGGCTGCTCGCCGAGCGCCGACTGCGCGACTTCCCGATGCGGCTGAAGCGCGCCGACGGCGAAGAGCGTTCGGTCGTGATGTCGAGTGCGCTGTTCGAGCTCGAGGGCACGCGCTACGCGGTGACGATCGCGCGCGACGTGACGCACACCGAACAGGCGCGGCTGCAGTACGAAGCGATGTTCAAGAACGCATCGGTCGGCATCGCGTTCACGCGCGACCGCGTGTTCCAGCACGTCAATCCGCGTTTCGCGGAGATGCTTGGCTGGCCGCCGGAGGAACTGATCGGCAAGCCCGGCGGCATCGTCTGGCCCACGCCGCAGGATTACGCCGAGATCGGGCGCCGCTACGGTCCGCTGCTCGCGCGCGGCGAAGGGGTCGATTTCGAGGCGACGATCCGCCGGCGCGACGGCACGACCTTCCTCGGCCGCATGCGCGCGCGCGCGATCGACCCGCACAACCCGGCGGGCGGCGGAACGATCTGGATCGTCGAGGACGTCACCGAACGGCGCGAGTGGGAGCGCGCGCTCGCCGCCGCGCGCGACGGGGCCGAGGCCGCCAACCGCGCGAAGAGCGCTTTCCTCGCCAACACCAGCCACGAGATCCGTACGCCGCTGAACGGACTGCTGGGGCTGGCGCGGCTCGCGCTCGACCCGAAGGTCGGACGGGAGCAGCAGCGCGAATACCTGGAGCTGATCGCCGAAAGCGCGCAATCGCTCGCGGCGATCATCTCCGACATCCTCGACCTGTCGAAGATCGAAGCGGGCAAGCTTGTGCTCGACGAGGCGGCATTCGACGTGCGCGAGCTGCTCGACTCGACGTTCACCGCGTACCGCGCGCTCGCTTCCGAGCGCGGGCTCGCGTTCGAGCTGGCCGTCGATCCGCAGGTACTCCGCTACGCGCGCGGCGACGCCGTGAGGATCCGCCAGATCCTCGGCAACTTCCTGTCCAATGCGGTCAAGTTCACGCTGCGCGGACGCATCGAGCTGCGCGTCGAGGCGCGCGGCGACGCCGGTCCGGACCGCCAGCGCGTGCGCTTTGCCGTCGCCGATACCGGCATCGGCATCGACGCCGCCGCGCGCGAGCGGTTGTTCAGCCCCTTCGTGCAGGCCGACCAGACGACGACGCGCCGCTTCGGCGGCACGGGACTGGGGCTTTCGATCTGCCGCCAGCTCGCGCAGCTGATGGGCGGCGCGGTCGGCGTCGATAGCGAAGTCGATCGCGGCAGCACGTTCTGGGTCGAACTTCCGCTCGCGCGCGCGAGTGCCCCGGTCGCGGCGGCGCGGAGCGCGACGGCCGACGCCGACGCCGCGCTGGAAGGCGCGCGCGTGCTGCTGGTCGAGGACAACCCGGTCAACATGCTGATCGCGGAGACGCTGCTCGCCAACTGGGGGGTGGAGGTCGTGCAGGCGACCGACGGCCGCCAAGCCGTCGACGCGGTCGAGCGCGAACGCGGGCGCTTCGACGCGGTGCTGATGGACGTGCACATGCCCGTGATGAGCGGGAACGAGGCCACCGTCGAACTGCGCAAGCGCTACGGCGCCGACGAGCTGCCGATCATCGCGCTGACCGCCGCCGCACTCGCCTCCGAGCAGCAGCAGAGCCTCGCGCTCGGCATGAACGATTTCATCGCGAAGCCGTTCGACGCCGCGCGGCTGCGCGAACTGCTGGTCCGCTGGACCGCGCATCGCCGCGCCTGCGCGCGCCGCGCGGCCTGAAAGCTGGGTTCACCACCGAGACACCGAGCACACCGAGGATGGCTTTGGATTCTCTCCGTGCCTCTGTGCCTTTGTGGTGAGTATCGAATCCTTCGCAGGTCGTTGGTCTCACCACAGAGGCACAGAGAACGGCATTGGTTTGTGTCCGTGTTCTCGGTATCTCGGTAGTGAATCCCGTCCTTCACTTCGTGCCGAACAGCCGGTCGCCCGCGTCGCCCAGCCCCGGCACGATGTACGCGTGGTCGTTCAGGTAGTCGTCGAGCGCGGCGACGTACATCGGCACGTCGGGATGATGGCTCTGGAACGCCGCGACACCCTCCGGCGCGGCGACCAGCGCGAGAAAGTGGATGCGGTCGGCGGTCACGCCGCGCCGCTTGAGCACGTCGACCGCGTGCGCGGCCGAGTAGCCGGTGCCGACCATCGGGTCGCACACGATGAAGACGCGGTCCTCGATCTCGGGCAGTCGCACATAGTACTCGACCGGCCGCTTGTGCTCGTCGCGGTACAGCCCGATGTGGCCGACGCGCGCCGACGGGATCAGCTTCAGCAGCCCGTCGGCCATGCCCAGCCCCGCGCGCAGCACCGGCACGACGACGAGCTTCTTGCCCGCGATCACCGGCGCGTCCATCGGGCAGAGCGGCGTCTCGATGCGGCGCGTGGTCAGCGGCAGCGAACGCGTGACCTCGTAACCCATCAGCAGCGTGATCTCGTGCAGCAGTTCGCGGAACGTGCGCGTCGACGTTTCGCGGTCGCGCATGTGGGTGAGCTTGTGCTGGATCAGCGGGTGATCGACGATGTACAGCCTGGGGAAACGGGTGTCCTGGCGCATGGTTCGTCCGCTACCGTTCCGACGCGGCCGGACGCACGACAAACTGCCCCGTCTTGTCGTCCTTGACCAGCGCGAGCAGTCTGCGCTCCTGCGCATCCTCCAGCAGCCTGCCGAAGCTCTTGTAGCCGTACGCCGATTCGTTGAAATCGGGCCGGCGGCGCTTCAGCGCCTGTTTGATCATCGACGGCCAGATCTTCTCGTCGCCGCCGCGTTCGGCGGCGAGCGCTTCGAGCGTCTCCATCACCAGGTCGAGCGCGGCGGACTTGCGGTCGTCGGCCGGGGCCGCCTCGGCGGCGGACTTGTCCGCCGTCTTCGACTTCTTCTTCGGCTCGCGCGCCTCGCCTTCCTTCGCCTCCTTGCGCCTGGCCGCGCTCTTGCGCTGCGACTCGTCGGCGCGGACGAGGTCGTCGTAGAAGATGAACTCGTCACAGTTCTTCACCAGCAGGTCGGAGGTCGACGCGCGCACGCCGATGCCGATGACGGTCTTGTTGTTCTCGCGCAGCTTCGACACCAGCGGCGAGAAGTCCGAATCGCCGCTGACGATCACGAAGGTGTCGACGTGCGGCTTCGTGTAGCACAGGTCGAGCGCGTCGACGACCATGCGGATGTCGGCCGAGTTCTTGCCCGACTGCCGCACGTGCGGGATCTCGATCAGCTCGAAAGCGGCCTCGTGCATCGGCGCCTTGAACGACTTGTAGCGCTCCCAGTCGCAGTACGCCTTCTTGACGACGATGCTGCCCTTGACCAGTAGCTTCTCGAGGACGAGCCGGATCGCGAACTTCTCGTACTTGGCCTCGGCCACGCCGAGCGCGATGTTCTCGAAGTCGCAGAACACCGCCATGTTTTCGATTTCGCTTGGCGCGGCCATCGCATGCCTCCCGGGTGCGCGCAGTTTAGCGGCGCGCCGCCGCCAGCCGCACCGTTCGCGCCGCGCGCTCCACGCCGTTGACGACGATCGCCACGCGGTGCGTTCCGGGATGGTGCCTGCGCGTCGTGAAGTCGCGGAAGCGATGGCGGCGCGCGATGCGCAGCGTCGTGGCGGGTTCGAGCCGCCGTTCGGCGATCTTGAACACCTTGCGCGAGGTGCCGCCGTTGGCCTTGACGAAGTCGACCGCGTATTCGATCCGCAGCTTGGCGGGCTGGTCTTGCTTCAGCCGCAGTGCGAAGGCGAACGCGAGGTCGTCGCCGATCGCGATGCGCGCGGCGCCGAGCCGGAAGCCGCGCACCTCGACCGCAACGCCGTCGTGGTGCCCGAACATCCGCAGCGCGCGCGGATCGCCGCGCTTGAGCAGCGTCCGGCACGCGTGCTTGACGAGCGCATCGGTGTGCGGCGAGCGGCCGAGCCAGCGCCGCGCGACGGCGAGCACGGCGTCGGGGTGATCCTTGGCGATGTCGTTCAGGTTGTTCGCGACCGACCTTCGTACGTATTCGGACGGGTCGTCCTTCAGCGGCTCCAGGATCGCCAGCACCGGCGCAGGATCGGCGACGAACCGCGGCAGCCGCATGCCCCACGGCAGGCGCGGCCGGCTGCCCTCGGAGGCGAGGCGGCGCACGTGTTCGTTCTCGTGCCGCGCCCAGCGCGCGAGCACGCGCAGCATGCGGTCGCCGTAGCGGACGATGAAGGGCCGCACCGCGAACTCGCTCGACGAGTGGTGCGTGAACTCCTCCAGCGCTTCGATCGAAGCGTCGAAGTCGTCGAGCCCGTAGCGCTCGACGAAGTCGGGAAAAAACATGCCCTCGAAGCCGCCGAAGCCCGGCGCCGCGCGCCGCAGCGTCGCCAGCTGCGCGCGGTAGTCGCCCGGCACGTGCGCGTGCAGGCATTCGGCGATGCGTCGCATCCGCTGCTTGAGTTCCAGGCCGCTCCAGCCGCGCCCAAGCACCGCGCGCACGAACGCGGACGCGTCGATGCGCGGATCGACCTCGACCAGCGCGGCGGCGAGCCGCTCCACGTACGCCTTCGAATAGCGATGCTTCAGCAGCTCAGCCATGACCCGGCGAGGCGCCGCGCCAGGCGGCCGCCGCGAGCAGCAGCCAGCCGGCGAGGAACAGCGCGCCGCCCACGGGCGTGACCGCGCCGAACGCGCGCACGCCCGTCAGCGCGAGCAGATACAGGCTGCCGGAGAACAACACGGTGCCGGCGGCGAACGACCAGCCGCTCGCGTTCGCGAGCAGTCCCGGCCAGCGCGTGCAGGCCCACGCAACTGCGAGCAGCGCGAGCGCGTGCACGAGCTGGTAGCGCACGCCGACCTCGAAGATCGCGAGCAGATCGGGCGCGAGCCGCGCCTTCAGCGCGTGCGCGCCGAATGCGCCGGCGGCGACGCCGATGAAGGCGCTCGCCGCACCCAGGATGACGAACAGTCGGTCCATCGGTATGCGAGGTGCCGTCGGGGCCGCTAATCTAGCCTGCATTCCATGGAGATCCCGATGCCACAAACCCGCCACGGCATCCCGCCCGAGTTCCTCGATGCCGCCGACGAGTTCGTCCAGCTTGCCAACAAGCTGAACGAGCGCTACCCGCGCGACTGGGTCGCCGCGGTGATGATGTACGCGACTGCGCGCTACAACGCCTTTGTCTGGCTCACGCGCGAGGACCGCCCCGCTCAGACCCTCGACGAAGCCGCCGCGTACTACGCGTCCGAATACGACAGGATGCTGCGCGACAACGTCGACGAGCTGACGCCGCACTATCGCGGCACTCCGGCCGCCGGGCAAGGGTCGAGTTAGCGCCCATCGACCGTGCGATAGGGCGGCTTGCCGCGGGTGCCGACCAGCAGCTCGTCGCCGACGTATTCGACGCGCGGCACGCGCCGCACGAGCTCGACGAGCTGCCCGATCTGCGCGCGCGTACGCACGCAGCCCTGCAGGAAGACGAACTTGCGCTGCGTCGTGACCCAGACGCTGGTACCCGCGAAGCGCGCATCGCCGGCGATCGCGGCGACCACCGCGGCATTGATCTGCGGATCGCTCTTGTAGGCGTTCGGCTCGTCGCACTTCTTCTGCAGCCAGCAGGTCGTTCCGCGCTCGATGCGCGCGTGACCCTCGCGCCGCATCTCGTCCTCGGTGGTGAGCGGCCCTTCCGGCGCCGGGCAGCCGGACAGGCCGGACGTGGCCTGCGCGAACGGATCGCCGAACCAGTTGCGGCGGTCCTGCGCCGCTGCCGCCGCGCACGCGAGCGCGGCGAGCAGCGCAACGATCCACGGGACGCGAAGCGAATGCGGCACGGCGAGACTCCTGCGAGCGGCGGGCGCGATCATAATCGCGCGCATGAGCCCGCGAACCGACCGGCGCCTGGTCGCCGAAGCGAAGAAGGATCTCGCCTGCGCGCTGCGCGCCGCCGCGCATTACGGGCTCGGCGAAGGGGTCTGCAACCACTTTTCGCTCGAAGTGCCCGGCCGGCCGGGGCACTTCCTGATCAACCCGCAGGGGCTGCTGTGGAGCGAGATCGGTCCCGAAGATCTCGTCACGATCGACGCGCAGGGGCGCAAGCTCGAGGGCCGGCACGACGTCGAGCCCACGGCGTTCTTCATCCACGGCTGGATCCATCGCACGATCGCCGACGCGAAATGCGTGCTTCACACGCACATGCCGTTCGCGACCGCGCTTTCGATGCTCGCAGGCGGCCGGCTCGAGATGGCGCACCAGAACGCGCTGCGCTTCTTCCGCCAGGTCGCCTACGACGAAACCTACAACGGGCTCGTGCTCGACGATCGCGAAGGCGAACGCATCGCGCGGCAGTTCGCGCAGGCCAACGTGCTGTTCCTCGCGAATCACGGCGTCATCGTGCGCGGGCCGAACGTCGCGTGGGCGTTCGACGACCTGTACTACCTGGAGCGCGCGTGCATGCACCAGGTGCTCGCGCTCGGCAGCGGCCGTCCGCTGAAGATCATTCCCGAGCACGTCGCCGAACGCACGGCCAAGCAGATCGCCGGCGAGCGGCAGCAGTCCGACCTGCATCTGCGGGCGCTGCGGCGCCTGTTCGGCTTCGACTGAGAAGCCGTGAAGATTTCGTCGCGAGCGGCCTGCTGGCTAGGCGCACGGAGCGCAGGGCCGAGACATATCAACTGGATAGGCGAGGCCCGAGCACCGCGCAACGACGCCAGCGGGCCGCGCAGTAGAAAGATTCACGGCCTCTGAGCCGGCGCCCGCGCGTTTGACGCGAAATAAGCGAATTGCCGATCGGTCTGAAGCCGGCGCGCCGGGCTTGAGCCAGGGCAAGAGGTCGCGTCCATGTCGCCCTTAGCGTCGGTGCGTCATTCACTCCGACGTGCAAGGACCATTCGATGAAGCGTTCACTGTTCGCGCTGGCGCTCGCCGCCGCGCTCGTCCCCGGGTTCGCGCTTGCGGCTTCGAGCGCGGCGCCGGTCGCGGCCGCGGTCGCGCAGGAGCCGATCAAGGCCGTGTATCACATCAACGAAATCGACAAGGCGCGCGGGCTGCTCGCCAACGTGCGCAACCATCTGCGCGACGACCCGGCCGCGAAGATCGTCGTGATCGCCAACGGCGGCGGCATCGACTTCCTGCTGCGCGACGCTGTCGACAAG
Source organism: Betaproteobacteria bacterium (assembly GCA_016861185.1). Lineage (GTDB taxonomy): Bacteria > Pseudomonadota > Gammaproteobacteria > Burkholderiales > Burkholderiaceae_F > DSNY01. The sequence continues at coordinate 1,763 of BOKW01000001.1, read as the reverse complement.
TCGGGCGTGCCGTTCGCGCCCGCGCTCGAAGAGCTGGCGCGGCAAGGCGTGGCGTTCAAGGTGTGCCGCAATACGCTCACGTCGCGCAAGCTGACCGACGCAGCCGTCGCCGAAGAGGTTGGCGTGGTGCAGGCGGCCGTGGCGGAGATCGCGCGGCTGCAGGCGCGCCAGGGCTACGTCTACATCAAGCCGTAGCGCGTTCGAGCGCCTGCTCGACGCTGCAGATCTTCGCGAAGCGTCCGGCGAGCACCAGCTCGGTGCGGCGCTTGATCTCGTTCGCCGCCACGGGCGCGCCGTCCGGATGCTTCATGTCGAAAGTCAGCGTCGCGTCGGTGACGTAGTCGACCTCGAAGCCGAGATCGGAGGCGTGGCGCGCCGTCGTTTCGCAACACTGTTCGGTGCGGATGCCCGAGACGATCAGGCGCCGGATCCCGTTGCTGATCAGCCAGGTCTCCAGCCCCGTGCCGACGAGCGCGCTGTGGCGCGATTTGTGGAACTCAGCGGCGACCGGATACTCGGCCAGTTCGGGCATCGGCCGCACATGGCCCGACGCGAGCGAAAAAGGCCCTTCGCGCTCGACGTGCAGGATGCGCACGATCGGTACCTTCCGTTCGACGCAGCCGGCGATCAGCCGGTTGAGCGCCGCCAAAAACGCCGGCAATCCGGCTTCCTGCCAGTAGGGCCGGTGGCGGAACGATTGCTGGACGTCGATCACCAGCAGCGCGGTCGAAGTCATCGGGCGGTCCTTTCTTTCGAGCGCGCAGGATAGCGCCGGTCACGGCAGTTCGCCGTGCCACTGCCGGAACGCGAGGAACTCGCGACGCGTGCGCGGGCCGTAGGTCGCGAACGACGGATCCGGCGCGTTGAGATACTCGAACCGGGTCTTCTGCACGCGGTCGCGCGCGAGCTTCCTACGCATCGCCTCGGGCTTGAGCCCGTAAACGCGCGCGGCGTTCAGGCCGAAGATCTTGCGCTTGGCCGCCGCCGTCAGCGCCGGGTAGCCGTAGCGCTCCTGGAATTCGCGGCTGATCTGGAACGCGCGGAACGCCTGGATCTGGTCCTGCGGGCTGCCGTACCAGATCGAGTCGGTGCCCCACAGGATGTTGTCTTCACCGAGGTGTTTCAGCAGCTTGCCGAGCAGATGCGCGGCCTGATCCGGGTCGCGCATCACGAAGCGCCAGGTGCTGCCCAGCTCGGCGTAGACGTTCTTCACGCCGTTTTCAGCGACCGAGCGGATCAGCGCGTCGACGCCGAACGTCGCTTTCGGGTCGTACGGACCTTCCTTGATGCCCGTGTCGAACCCCGAGTGATAGACGAGGAAGTTCAGATCGGGATGGCGCTTCGCCGCGCGGCCGACGTCCGCGCAGCTCGAAAACTCGTAGCCGCGCGGGCCGAACGCCAGCCCCTTGTGCACGCAGATGTTGCGCACGCCGAGCTTGCGCGCGCGCTCGATGAAGGGCAGCCCGAAGCGTTCGTCGTCGAGATGGAAGCCGGCGGCGCCGTCGCGCGGGCCGAACTGCGTGTAGGTCTTGAAGCCCGCGAGCGGCCAGCGCGCGGCCTGCGCGTCCATGCCTTCGATCTCGCCCGCGAGCGTGGGCATGCAGCGGCCGTGCAGCAGCAGCCGCTCGGTGCCGTCCAGCGCACTGGCGGCCGCGCGCGTGGCGCCGGCGGCATCGAAGTCGAGCGGATTGCTGTCGGCGCCGCCGGGTACGTGCGACAGCACGCCCATCGCCGTGTCGCTGTCGAGGAACACGTCCTTCAGC